>NZ_CP178378.1:0-2310000 GCF_047225135.1 Pseudomonas sp. YJ42
GAGGCTCTTTAATAGCGCCATCAGAATTTTTATAAGCATATATTGCCTTAATCGATATGTAATATTTTGTAGCCCTTTGTAAATATTTTAAGCAGGCGCCTCGGCTGTTCATTGCTTATCAAGTGCTAGTTCTTTTTCGTATTCGAACGGTGCTCCACGATTGGCCTGCGAACCGATCATGGCAAGCCGGCATGTGGCTTGGTATCGGCGAATTTCCCGAGCCGTTATGTTGAGTGCTGAACTCATCAGAGCCGTTGGGGCCGAACAGATGGATACAAAAACAGAAGTAGGACATGGCCCAGATTTTTCCCCGTTCGGCTGACATGTGGCTGCGTCTGGCCTTGCTCATCCTGTTCGGCGGGCTGGCTGGGCTATTCGTGGCACTCGTGGTGCTCGACCGTTCGGATTACAACAGCGGCAAGGGTTGGTTGGTACGCCAACCGGTGCCTTTCAGCCATGAGCATCACGCTGGCGCGCTGAAGATCGACTGCCGGTATTGCCATGACAGCGTCGAGACCAGCGCCGTGGCGGGGCTGCCGCCAACCGATACCTGCATGAGTTGTCATTCACAGATTTGGACGGGCGCCGAGATGCTTGCGTCGGTGCGTCAAAGCCTGGTCGAGCACCGGCCCTTGCGCTGGAACCGCGTAGCCGAGCTGCCCGATTACGTCTATTTCCAGCACAACGTCCACGTCAACGCCGGGGTCGGTTGTGAGACTTGTCACGGCCAAGTCGACACCATGCCGCTTATGTATCGAGCAGAGAGTTTCACCATGAGCTGGTGCCTGGACTGTCATCAAGATCCCGCGCCGCGCCTGCGGCCACGCGATGCGGTGACCACCATGGGGTGGAAAACCGAGCACGACCGTCGTGCTGTGGGCGAGGAAATGATCAAGGAGCACCACATCGATACCGAAAACCTGACCCACTGCTATGTCTGTCACAGGTAACCCATGGATCGCACGCCGCTCGACTACGCCGCCATCCGCCAACGTCTTGAAGGCCAGCACGGGCCGCGTTATTGGCGCAGCCTTGAACAGCTGGCTGACGAACCGGCGTTCGCCGCATTCGTCGATGCCGAATTTCCCAGCGTCGCGCCGGAGATGGACCGTCGCCGCTTCCTCCACCTGATGGGTGCTTCCATGGCGTTGGCCGGGCTAGCGGGATGTGGGCAGGAGCCAGAGCAGGGCGTGCCCTACGTCATGCAACCGGAGAAAGTAACGCCCGGAGAGGCGCGCTGGTACGCGAGCGCCGTTCCGTTTGCCGGTTACGCGCAACCGGTGCTTGGACGGACCCACGTTGGTCGGCCGACCAAGCTCGAGGGAAACCCCGACCATCCGCTCAGCCGGGGCGCCGCAACCGCCTTCACCCAGGCGGCTATTCTGCAACTGTACGATCCAGACCGCTCCCAGGCACCTCGCTACGAAGGGCACATCAGTACCTGGAATGCGTTTCAGGGTGCGGCGGTGGAGCAGGCAGCCCGTGCCGACGCAGCGCAAGGCGGTGGCTTGCATGTGCTGATGGGCGCCAATAGCTCGCCGACTCTGCAGCGTCAGTTCGCCGCGATGATCGAGCGTTGGCCGCAGGCGAGGCTGTACCGCTTCGAACCTTGGGAAGGCGAAGCCTACGCCGCCAGCGAACGAGCGCTGGGACGTCCGTTGGAAACCCACTATCGATTCGAAGATGCCGAGTGGGTGGTGAGCTTCGAGCATGACTGGCTCGGCCCCGGCCCACGTGAACTACCACAGGCGATTGCCTGGAGCGAGCGCAAGCGGCGGGCGGCACGCGGTGAGGGCGAGGCACGCTTGATCGTGGTGGAATCCTTGTCCACCGTAACCGGCGCCAAGGCGGTCAATCGGCGGCGGGTCGAACCGTCCCAACTACGCGCTTACGTGCAGGCATTGGTGGCGGCGTTTGGCGGTGGCGCTGCGACGAGCCTGCCAGCCGATGCGCAACATTGGATCGATGAGCTGGCCAGGCAACTGCAGGCGCGTCGCGGTCGTTGCCTGATCACCGCTGGCGAATTTGCGCCATTGGACGTCCAGGCCGCGGTGCATTGGCTCAATCAACGGCTCGGCAACTTCGGCAAGACCGTTCTCTATACCGAACCGGTGACCTGGCTCGAAGCCGGAGGGCAGCGCGTCTCCGGTCTGGCGGAGTTGGTGGCGGCGATGCTGGCTGGTGAGGTCGAAACCCTGCTGATGCTTGATTGCAATCCAGCGCACACGGCGCCGGGGGGGTTGACCTTCACCGACGCCTTGGAGCGGGTTCCGCAGCGTATTCATGCCGGGCTCTATTACGACGAAACGGCGGCTCTCAGTCATTGGCATCTGCCCTTGACCCACGCACTGGATGGCTGGTGCGACAGCCGCGCCGCTGATGGCGGCGTCTGCCTGACACAACCGCTGGTGCGCCCGTTCTATAGCAGCCGCACCCAGGCCGAGGTGCTGGCGCTGATGATGGGCGACCTGTCGCCAGACGCCCTGACGCTGATGCGGCAAACCTGGCAGATGCTGAATGACGATGCCTGGCGTCGGGCGCTGGAACTCGGGTTCATCCGCGACAGTGCCTTCGCATCGGTCGAGGCCAGCGCGAGCGCGCCGCGGTGGGACGCTTCAGCTACTTCCGAGGCGGTCGGCCTGAGTGTGCTGTTCCGGCCCGACCCGAGCGTCTGGGACGGGCGCTTCGCCAATCTCGGCTGGCTCCAGGAACTGCCCAAGCCGATCAGCAAGCTCACTTGGGATAACGTCATCGGCGTTTCGCCGGCGCTGGCCGAGCGGGAAGGCATCGCCAGCGGCGACCGCTTGCGCGTCACGCTCGGGCGCGACGTGGCCGAGGGACCTGCCTGGATCATGCCGGGCCAGGCCGATGATACGCTGAGTCTTTTCGGCGGCTACGGGCGTGCTCGTGCGGGACGAGTCGGCGATGGGCTTGGTTACGATGTTTCGCCGCTGCGCACGGCGGACCAACCCTGGAAGCGTGAGGGTGCGCAGCTGACCCGGCTGGCGCGCCATACCAAGCTGGCGTCGACCCAGCCGCATCACGTTCTGCACGGCAAGGAGCTGATTCGCAGTCACCCGCGCGAGGTGGCGTTCGACGAAGCCGCACCCAAGCCGGAGCAGGTCACGCTTTATCCACCACCGAAGCAGGGCGATACCGCTTGGGGCATGGTCATCGATCTGGACCAGTGCATCGGCTGCAACGCCTGCGTGGTGGCCTGTCAGGCCGAAAACAACATACCGGTGGTGGGCAAGGAACAGGTCGAGATGGGACGCAGCATGCACTGGTTGCGCGTCGATCATTATTACGGCGGCGACCCCCGCGAACCGACCTCGGCGTTCCAGCCGGTGCCCTGCATGCATTGCGACCAGGCGCCCTGCGAAGTGGGTTGCCCAGTGAACGCGACGGTGCACGGCCCGGATGGGCTGAACGAGCAGATCTACAACCGCTGCATCGGCACGCGCACCTGCTCCTCGTACTGCCCGTACAAGGTGCGTCGTTTCAATTGGTTCGACCTCACCCAGGACGATCCGCCCTCTATCCAGCATCAGCGCAACCCCAATGTCACGGTGCGTTCGCGCGGGGTCATGGAGAAATGCACCTATTGCGTGCAGCGCATCAGCGAAGCACGGATTACCGCCCGTATCGAAGACCGCGAGATCGCCGATGGTGAGGTGAAAACAGCTTGTCAGCAGACCTGTCCGACCCAGGCGATCGTCTTCGGCAACCTTCAGGACCCGAACGCAGAGGTCAACCGCGAACGCCACACCAGACGACACTACGCGTTGCTCGAAGAACTCAATACCCGGCCCAAGACCACCTATCTGGGCCTGGTCGAGGAGCCGGCAGCCCTGCCGGGCGATGCCGAGCCCCTGGAGTTGCGCTCGGCCAAGGGGGAACGTGATGCCTGAGGCGCCGCATTTCCTGCCGCAAGGGATGCCGCTTGGCGCGGTGTCGGAGCGGGTGCTCGACCTGCCGACCGACTTCAACCGCTACCGGCGGGCCTGGTGGCTGCTGTTCACTCTCAGCTGCCTGCTGCTGGGTGTGTTCGTTGTCGCCGCGGCGGTGGCGTTGTGGAGAGGCGTTGGTGTCTGGGGCAACAACATCCCGGTGAACTGGGGCTTCGCCATTCTCAATTACATGTGGTGGCTCGGCATCGGCCACGCCGGCACGTTCATCTCGGCTTTGCTGCTGTTGCTCAACCGCCCGTGGCGCAACTCGCTCAACCGCCTCGCCGAGTTGATGACGCTGATGGCCGTGGTCTGCGCCGGGGTCTATCCGATCCTGCACCTGGGACGGCCCTGGCTGTTCTACTGGACCGCGCCATACCCCAACACCATGGAGCTCTGGCCACAGTTCAAGAGCCCGACGGCCTGGGACTTTTTCGCGGTGCTGGGTTACCTCGGCGTGTCGCTGCTGTTCTTGTATGTCGGCTCCATCCCTGATTTCGCCTCGGCGCGTGATCGCGCCACCAAGCGGCACTATCAGTATTTCTACGGGCTGCTCGCGCTCGGCTGGCGGGGCGCGGCTTCGCACTGGAGCCACTGGCGCCGCACCTACCGATTCATCGCATTGCTGGCGGTACCGCTGGTGTTTTCGGTGTCCAGTGGCTACTCGTTCCTGCTCGATTTGGCGCCTGAAACGGGCTGGCACTCGACCGTCTTTCCGCCGTATTTCGTCGCCGGTGCGGTGTTCTCCGGTTTCGCCATGGTTATCGTCATCGCGCTCGGATTGCGGCGGTTCTTCGGTTGGCACGAGCTGATCACTGACAGCCACCTGGAAAAGCTCGGGCTGCTGTTGCTGGCGACCAGCTGGATGACCAGCTACGGCTATTTCGCCGAACCCTTCATCGCGTTTTATTCGGGCAAGGAGCACGAAATCCTGGTGACCATGAACCGCATCGCCGGGCCCACGGCCTGGAGTTTCTGGACGGCAATCTTCTTCAATCTGGTGGTGACACAGGCGCTCTGGTGGCCGGCGGTGCGGCGCAACGGTCGGGCCATGTTGATCATCGCCCTGGGCGTGCTGGTGGGCAT
Organism: Pseudomonas sp. YJ42; assembly: GCF_047225135.1. Lineage (NCBI taxonomy): Bacteria > Pseudomonadati > Pseudomonadota > Gammaproteobacteria > Pseudomonadales > Pseudomonadaceae > Pseudomonas > Pseudomonas sp. YJ42. Next base: position 5,037 of record NZ_CP178378.1, read on the forward strand.
GTGGTGCGAGCGCTACATGCTGATCATCCAGCCGCCGACGCGTGATTACCTGGTCTCTAGCTGGCAGGCCTACAGCCCGTCGTTCTGGGATTGGGCGCTGTTCATCGGCACCTTCGGCCTGTTCATGGTGCCGTTCTCGCTGTTCATGCGCTTCCTGCCGATGATCTCGACCTTCGAGCTCAAGGAGGTGCTGCATCGCTACCGGGGAGGCGCCAATGAGTAAGCGCCATTACGGCCTGCTGGCTGATTTCGCTCATCCCGATGCGATGCTCGATACCGCGCGCGCTGCCCGGGCGGCGGGCTATCGGCGAATAGAGGCCTACAGCCCGTTTCCGGTGGAAGGGATAGAAGAATTGCTCGAGCACCGCAGCAATCGCCCTTACGGGTTTGGCGTGGTCGGGGCGCTGGTGGGTATCGTCATCGGCCTGGGCATGCAGATCTACGCCAACCTAAGCTATCCGATGGAGATCGGCGGAAGGCCACTGATCGCGTTGCAAAGCTTCAGCATCGTGACCTTTCTGCTGATGGTCAGCTTCGCGACGATATTCGCCGTGTTCGGCCTGCTCTGGTTGTGCCGGTTGCCCTTGCTCTGGCACCCGCTGCATGAGGCGAGCGCGTTCGGGCGGGCTACCGATGATCGCTTTCTGCTCTGTATCCGCGCTGATGATCCGCTGTACGACCAGACCGGCACAGCAGTCTGGCTGGCCGAACGCGCAATGTCAGTGACAGAGGTGCCGGCATGATTCGCTGGCTGTTGCTCTGTGCGCTGCTGTTGGGCCTTGTCGGTTGTGATGACATGGCTCAGCAGCCGCGTGCCGATGCGCAGGAGCCCAGCAGGTTCTTTCCGGACGGTGAGGTCAACCAGGTGCCGCCTGCCGGCACCGTTGCCCGTGGGGATCTCACTTGGGAAGCCGTATTGGCCGAGCGGCCAGCGCTGACGGTGGAACTCATGCAGCGTGGTCGGGAGCGCTTCGAGATTTACTGCTCGCCTTGCCACGGGGTAGCGGGCGACGGCAATGGCACCGTGGTCAATCGCGGATTTCCCCGGCCGCCGGATGTTGCCGAGCCCAGGCTCATCGCGGCGCCCGACCGGCATTTCATGGACGTCATCGCCCATGGCTACGGCCAGATGTACAGCTATGCCGCACGCGTGCTGCCCGCCGATCGCTGGGCCATCGTCGGCTATATCCGCGCCTTGCAATTCAGCCGTCGCGCCGAGGTTGGCGGCCTGCCTGAAATCGACCGCGACACGCTGGAGCGCCTGCCATGAGCGCTCGTAGAGTGGCATTTGTCGGCGTCGGACTCGGCGTGCTCGGGTTGTTGGCGTGCCTGCTACTGACCAGTCGCGAGGCGGTGGCGGCGAGCCTGGCCAGTCTGCTGGGCCTGGCCGGCATTCCGTTGGGTGGGTTGTGTCTGGGCTTGAGCGTGGCGCTGGTCAGTGGCAATGCGCGGGACCAGTTATGGCCATGGACGCTGTTCAGTGCGCGTGCCTTGCCAATGCTGGCGTTGATCGCGCTCCCGGTGCTGGCGGGAGCCGGTGCGCTCTACGAATGGGTGGGCACCGACGAAGGCGGCTTCCGTGGTTTCTGGCTTGCCTGGACGAGCTTTGCGGTGCGCGCAGTGCTGTATCTGGCGGCGTGGTGGGCCTTGGCGAAATGGGTGCTACCGCTAAGCCTCAATCGGCCCGCAGCGGCCGGTCTGGGCTTGATCGCTCTGGTATTGACCACATCGCTGGCCGCGGTGGACTGGGCGATGTCGCTCGACCCGCATTTCACATCCAGCCTGTTTGGCATGGTCTGGTTCGGTCGGCTGATGCTCACTGGCATCGCCTTCTGCTGCTTGCTGGTGCTCAGTCGTGGCCGCGATCGGTCGGGCCGCGATCGGCCGGGCGTGCTGCGCGGCATGCTGGCCGCCGCGGCATTGGCGTGGCTCTACCTGCATTTCATGCAGTACCTGGTGATCTGGTACGGCAACCTACCTGAGGAAATTCGCTGGTATCAGCACCGCACCGAGGGTGTCTGGTTGTGGCTGACCTGGCTGTTGGGCGCCGGTCAGTCGCTGGTTTTCATCACGTTGCTCTGGCCGTTCTCACAGCGCCGCCCGGCATTGACGGCGCTGGCCGCAACGACACTGGTGCTGGGGTTGGTCGAAGGTGTCTGGTTGAGCTTGCCGGAATTGAAGGCAATGCAACCCGTGGTTCTGGGGTTGGCGCTGGTCTGCGCCTGGATGGCTGGCGTCGGGCTGCTGGCTCTGGCCTTACTGCCGGGAGGAATGATGCCGAGGAGAACGCCATGAGTGTGCCGGTGGATCCGGTTTCGAAAGAAGACGGCTTCGAGCATCACGACGCCAACGTCAAAGTTCTACTGATCATCGGTTTCGGCATTTTCGCCGCCTTGCTGGTGGCGGGCATCGGGGTGGCTGGCTTGCTCTGGTGGTACGACCTGCAGCCGGACAAGCCGGTCACCGCGCTTGAGAGACGCACGGAGAAACCGCCCAAGCCGCGGTTGGAGAACGACCCGCGGGCAGGCGGTAACGAGGTCGTGGTGGCGGGGCGCGAATTGATCGAGCACTACGGCTGGGTCGATCGTGAGGCCGGGCTGGCGCGTATCCCGGTGGATCGCGGCATTGTGCTGTTGGCCCAACGTGGCTGGCCTTCACGTGCAGAGCCCGAACCGGGTGAAAAAATGCCGCCTCGTGAGCAACAAGCCAGGGGGAGGGCGCAGCAGTGATGCATCGATCTCTGTACCCGGACGGGGCGACGACGAACGGGTGGCACCCATCTTACGGATCTTCTGTGTGTATGCGCCTGCCTTGGCGCAAAGCCCCCGAACCATGGCGGCCGACTCAACACCCCCAGGCCACGACTCGCTTTCCACGCTACCTTGCCACCCTGTTTCTGACTGTCCTCGTCCTGCAGTACGGTGGGCCAGTGATGGCCGACGCACCGTTCGATCCCTTCGCCGCGGCTGGCATCGAACAAAAGCCCGGCGCGCAGGTGCCGTTGAAGCTGCGCTTTACCAATGTGAACGGCGACCACGTCACCCTCGACGAGCTATTCGGGGCGCGCCCGGTGATACTCGCGCCGGTCTACTATCGTTGCCCGAACGTCTGCGGCGCGCAGCTTTCGAGCCTGTTCAACCTGTTGTCGGCGTTGTCCTTCGAGCTTGGCAAAGACTACGAGGTGATCGCCTTCAGTATCGACCCGCGCGAAACCCCGCAGGATGCGGAGGCCGAGCGCGCCAAGTTGCGCAAACGTTGGCCGCAGCTGGTGGATTCGCCGCACGTGCACTTTCTCAGCGAGGTCGCCCCGGCGACTCGTCCAGAGCCGAACCCTTCACATCCGGCTGCTGGTGCCGCGCTGGCCGAGGCGCTCGGCTTCACCTACAGCTGGGATCCGGAGATCGGCGAGTTCGCCCATGCTTCGGCGATCGCCACGCTAAGCGCTGAAGGGAAACTGGTGCGCTGGCTGTACGGCCTCGGCTATCAACCGGATGACATGCGCCTGGCGCTGACTGACGCCGGGGAAGGAAAGATAGGCTCGCTGGGCGACCAGCTGCTGCTGCTCTGTTATCACTACAACCCACGCACTGGTGGCTACGACAACCTGGTCATCGGTGCGCTGCAGGTCGGTGGCATCGGCACCACTCTGCTGCTGGGCGGCTTCATCGGAGTCACCCTCTGGCGCGAGCGTCGCAAGTCGAAGGCTGACGCATGAACGAAGCCTTCGTCCGCTTCTGGCCGCAAACGGCCTCAAACTACGCCGGGAATGTCGACTGGCTGGTCTTCGCCTTCACCGGAATGATGATGTTCTTCGTGGTGCCGGTGTTCGTCCTGCTGGTGCTGTTCTCGTTCCGCTATCGCAAGGGCACACAGGTGCCGCGGGATCATCGCCCCCGCGGCAGCATGAAAGTCGAGATGACCTGGATCGCCTTGCCCTTCGTCGGCGCCATGGTCATCTACCTGGTGTCGGCCAAGCTCTACTACGAGGTGCGCACGCCACCGCCGGACGCCATGGAAATCCAGGTGGTCGGCAAGCAGTGGATGTGGAAGTTCCAGCACCCCGGCGGCCAGCGCGAGATCAATACGCTGCACGTGCCGGTCGACCAGCCGATCAAGCTCAACATGATCTCCCAGGACGTCATCCACAGCCTGTATTTTCCGGCCCTGCGGGTGAAGCAGGACCTGCTGCCCGGCCGCTACACCCAGCTCTGGTTCAAAGCAACCAAGACCGGACGCTTCCAGGCCTACTGCGCCGAGTATTGCGGCACCGACCATTCTCGGATGCTGGCGGATCTGGTGATCTTGCCTGCGCAGGAATACGCGGCGTGGCTGGAACAGGCCGGGACGTCGGAAAGCCTGGCCGATCAGGGCGGCGCGCTGTTCCGTCAGTTTGGCTGCAGCGGTTGCCATGGTGCGGCCAATGTCGCTCACGCGCCGAATCTGGTTGGCCTCTACGGCCGTCGGGTGGCGCTGCAGAACGGTGAATCGGTGCTGGCCGACGATGGCTACATTCGCGACAGCATCCTGCTGCCGAACAAGCAGGTCGTGGCCGGCTTCGAGCCCATCATGCCCAGCTTCGACAACGTGCTGGATGAGGAAGCGGTGCTGCGTCTGACCGCTTATATCAAGTCTTTAGGACACGTTGGTGAAGGAGGGCAGGATGCTGCTGACCAACCCTGAAACCAGCCTACCTCGGCACAGGAGTTCCACCCGTTGAGCCAGAAGAACCCCGCCGCGAACCAGCGCCCCAGCTACCTGGCCGACGAGCACGGCCTGCGCACCTGGTTCATGACCACCGACCACAAGCGCATCGGGATCATGTACCTGATCGCCGTCACCGCGTTCTTCTTCCTCGGCGGGCTGGCGGCCAGTGCGATCCGCATCGAGCTGATCACGCCGGAAGGCGACCTGCTGACCGCCGATGGCTACAACCGCGCCTTCACGTTGCATGGCGTGGTGATGGTGTGGTTTTTTCTGATTCCGTCGATCCCGGCGGTGTTTGGCAACTTCCTCGTCCCGATCATGATTGGCGCCAAGGACATGGCCTTTCCCAAGCTGAACCTGTTCAGCTGGTACCTGCTGGTGGGCGGCGGCGCGTTCACCCTCTTCGCGTTATTGGCCGGCGGCGTGGACACCGGCTGGACCTTCTACACGCCGCTCTCGACCATGTTCAGCAACGGCCATGTGGTGGCGGTGATCCTCGGCGTGTTCATCACCGGGTTCTCCTCGATCCTTACCGGGCTGAACATCATCGTTACCATCCACACGCTGCGCGCGCCCGGGATGACCTGGTTCCGCATGCCGCTGTTCTGCTGGTCGCTGTACGCCACCTCGGTGATCCTGGTGCTGGCCACGCCGGTGCTCGCGATCACGCTGATACTGGTCGCCGCCGAGCACCTGTTTCATATCGGCGTGTTCGACCCGACGCTGGGCGGCGATCCGCTGCTGTTCCAGCACCTGTTCTGGTTCTACAGCCACCCGGCCGTGTACATCATGATCCTGCCGGCCATGGGCGTGATGAGCGAACTGGTCACGGCGGCGGCACACAAGCGCATCTTCGGCTACAGCTTCGTGGCCTATTCGAGCCTGGCGATCGCGGTGATCGGCTTCATGGTCTGGGGGCACCACATGTTCGTCGCGGGCCAGTCGATGTACGCCAGCATGGTGTTTTCGCTGCTCAGCTTCCTGGTCGCGATCCCCTCGGCGATCAAGGTCTACAACTGGACCGCGACGCTCTACAAAAGCAACCTGACCATCAATGCGCCGTTCCTGTACGCGGTGACCTTCATCGGTCTGTTCGTGGTGGGCGGGGTGACCGGTCTGTTCCTCGCGTTGCTGGCGGCCGATGTGCACGTTCACGACACCTACTTCGTGGTCGCGCATTTCCACTACATCATGGTCGGCGCGGCGGTGGCAGGGTTCTTCGGCGCGCTGCATTTCTGGTGGCCGAAGATGACCGGGCGGATGTACTCCCAGCTGTGGGGCAAAATCGCCGCGGTAATGATCTTCCTCGGTTTCAACCTGACGTTCTTCCCGCAATTCCTGCTCGGCTACCTGGGTATGCCACGGCGATACCACAGCTACGGTGAGGATTTTCAATTCCTCCACGTGCTGTCCTCGGCGGGCGCGGCGATTCTCGCGGTGGCTTATATCCTGCCGTTCTTCTACCTGCTCTGGTCGCTGCGCTACGGGCCAATCGCCGATGACGACCCCTGGGAAGCGGCCGGGCTGGAGTGGCGAACGTCGTCGCCACCACCGACGCACAATTTCGTCGAAACACCGATCGTTGATTTCGAAGCCTACGAGTATCCGCCCGAGGCGACTCATGGCCGTTCGTAAGCGATACCTCGCCGAACAGTTCAGTACCGCCTCGCAGCAGCGCGAGGCGACCTATCTGGGCATGTGGCTGTTCCTGGCCACGGAAATCATGATGTTCGGCGCGTTGTTTCTGGTGATCAGCTACTACCGCCTACATGACCCGCGGGCCGTCGCCGAGGCGGTGCATCATCTGCACTTTGTGCTGGCCGGTTTCAACAGCGCGCTGCTGCTGACCGCCAGCCTGTGCATGAGCCTGGTGGTCAAGGCCTCGCGCCAGGACTATCACCGGCACGTGCAGCTCTGGTTGGTGCTGGCGGCCTTGCTGGGGCTGGGATTTCTCGGCCTGAAGGGCTTCGAGTACGCCTGGGAGTACCGTGAAGGGCTGCTGCCGGGCTCGCCCAACGAGTCGCCGCTGAAAAACCCGGGCTCGCGGCTTTACATGGTCATCTACCTGTACTCCACGGCGTTGCATGCGCTGCACGTGTCGATCGCCGTGGTGCTGGCGCTGGGCATGGCGGCTCGCATTCATTTCGGCCACATGAAGCTGCCCGAGCGCGCCATCACCCTGGAGATGGTCGGCCTCTACTGGCATCTGGTCGACGTCATCTGGATTCTGCTGTACCCCGCTTTGTACCTGCTCGGGAGGCCCGCATGAGTCTTCGCAACCTGTTGCTGACCTACCTCGGTCTGATTTCGCTGCTTGCCGCCAATGTGCTTCTGGCCCTATGGCTGCCAGCCTGGTCCGACTGGGCATTGCTCGGGGCGGCGGGGCAGGCGGCACTGCTGCTGTTCGGTTTCATGCAGCTGGGTCAGCACTCGGCGCTGGTGCGCTTCTTTGCGCTGGGTGCCGGGTTCTGGCTGCTGCTGATGTTCACCCTGACGCTTATCGACCTGTTGACCCGCAAGGCTGGTTTTTAGCGACGCAGATCTGGCAAGCGAACCGAGCCGGACCCTCTCGCATCTGTCGGTGCACAAGGTCTACGGACGCGGTCAGGTCGTCTACCCATGTTGAGCACGACGAAACGACATATGCATGGTCCGTAGCTCGAGAATCATCCCCAACAGGCACGGTCCCAAAAACAATGAGCTTTATGGCGATAGGGCTTGTGCCGCATGGTTCAAACCGGCCAGGCCGAGCCAGAGCTGATACGGTGCGGGCTGCTGAGTACCGCACGTCACTCCGCGAAACGATCCGGTCAGGTTGACGCTTGGCGCTTCAAGCCACCTGAGACGAGGAGGACCGAAATGGTCGATGCCAACGAGCAGCAGCCCGATTGCTTGGAAGATGTCATCAACGAGGTCATCGACCTCGGCGATGGTCAGGCAAAGGTGTCGGTTGGCGATATACAGCAAACGATCGGTCAGCGAAGTTTCGGGCTGTTTTTATTCGTTCCGGCGATTCTTGAGATTAGCCCGGTAGGCGGCATTCCCGGGTTGCCGACCCTGTTGGCGCTGATCATCGCGATGTTCGCCGTGCAGCTACTGTTCGGGCGTGATCATTTCTGGATTCCGGGTTTCATTGCCCGTCGCTCAGTGAGCGGCGACAAACTTGAAAAAGGTCTGAACAAGATAAGACCGGTGGTGCGCTGGCTGGATAAGATCAGCCGCAATCGATTGACGTGGGCGACGCGCAAAGCGTTTCTGAAAGTCATCGCGATTATCTGCCTACTGCTGACAGCTTCGGTGCCACCGCTGGAGCTATTGCCGTTCGCCAGCACCGCACCGTTTTCGGCGATCTGCCTGTTCGGCCTGGGTATCACCACGCGGGATGGAGCGGCGATCGTGGCGGGATCGGTGGTAGCGGTCGGTGCATTCGTACTGGCGGGCATGGGAATTAGCGGCTAAGCGCACGCGGCGGGTGATGGATGACTGCCGGCCTTGGCCATCGAGTAATCCAGCGAATTGACCGGTGGATCTGCTGTACTGAGCCGCGCCCGGCAATCTAGGGCTTGCCGTCAATCAGAGCGTCTTGGCTGCCAATGGCTGTACGGCCGGGCCATGGATGACCCCGCCGTTGGCCTCGAAAATCGAGCCGTGGCAAGGGCAGTCCCAGGTGCGGTCGGCGTTGTTCCAGGTCACGGTGCAGCCCATGTGCGTGCACGCTGCGGAAACGCTATGCAGCGTACCGGAATCGTCTCGCCATACGGCGATCTTCTCATCGCCACGGGTGATCACACCGCCTTCTCCATGACCTATTGCTTCCAGCTCTTCGACCTGCGACTGACTGTCGGTGCTCTGGTTGAAATCATCCGGAGAGGGCCGCGTTGGATCGTAAAGATGCTTCCATGGCCGGCGTCCAGTGATGATCTGGCGAGCGATGCCCAGCCCGGCGGCGGTGCCGTTGCTTATGCCCCAGCCATTGAAACCGGTGGCAACGAACAAACCGGGCGCTTTCTCGCTATCCGGCTCGCCGACGTACGCCATGCGGTCGGCCGTGTCGTAGTCTTCGTTGCACCAACGCCAGGCGGGTTCGCTGACCGGCAGGTTGCCTCGTGCCCAGCTTTCCAGGTCGACGAAGCGCCGGGCGACGTCGCCGTCCTGGCCAGTCTTGAAGCGCGGACCCAGGACGATCAGCAGGGGGCCTTCGGGGTCGTGACCCATGCGGATCGAATGCGTCGGCTCGTCGACCCCGATGAACATCCCCTCCAAATGTGCGTCCCCTTGTGGACGGAAGGCCATCGCTACATGGCAGCGCGGTTGGGTAGGGCTGACGAGATCGATTGGCGTCTCGACCGGCATATGCGTGGCGAGGATCACCTGTTCGGCATCGATACTTCCACCCTCGAAACCGACCTGCCAACGCCCTTTGTGCTCGAAGCTCCGCGCACGGGTTTGCTGGTGGATGCGTCCACCGCGCGCCTGCACCGCATTGGCCAGCCCCAGGAGATAACGGGTCGGGTTGAACTGCGCCTGATCCGGAAATTCCAGGGCACAGGCGGTATCGAAGGGCAGGGGAGCACGCTCCAGAAGCCTGGCGGCAAAACCCAGGCAGCGTGCTGCTTCGGCTTCCTGCTCGATGGCCGCCCGCCAATCCGAGGAGCAGGCGTAGGCAAAGGCGGACTGGTGCTGGTAGTCGCAGTCGATCTGGAGGGTCTCGACCCAGTGACGAATGCGATTTACGGCTTCGCGATTGGCGTCGGCATAACACTGTGCCAGTTCTTGGCCGAAGGTATCGATCAGGTGTCGGTAGATGAGTGCATGCTGAGTGGTGACCTTTGCGGTGGAGCGCCCAGTGACCTGAAGGCCGACCTCGCGCGCTTCGAGCACCACGACGGATTTGCCGGCTTCGCACAGGGTCATCGCCGCGCTCAGCCCGACAATGCCGGCGCCAACCACCACCACGTCGCACTCGCTGTTGCCGGTCAGGCGTGGGAAATCGCCGTGCGGTGCGCTGGCGGTCCAGCAGCAATTGGGGGTTGCGGATAAGGCTGGCATGGCTGGCTTCTCCTCGGCTGAATCGATTGATTGATCTGTCGACGTTTCTCTGCGCGACGGTGAGCACAGGCTGCTCGGCACCGCGGCCTGCCGGCTTTGTGCGCTCACGCAACGTCAGGTACTAGCCAGTAGAACGACCCGATCCGGGCAGGTTCCTGACCATCGGGCAGGACAGAACACGCGCAACCAAGACCGTTCTCCTCTCGTCGGTTTGCCGACGCAGGATCAAACGGATGCCCGGATTGCCGGTCACCTGCTCGAAACTCCGATTGAGGATGTGACCGATGAAGCTCTACTACTATGACCACTGTCCCTTCAGCGCCCGAGTGCGCATGGTATTGAGCCTGAAAGGGATCGAAGCCGAGCGTGTGGTGTTGCCAGCCGATGACGAACAGACCATCACTCAACTGATCGGTAAGCATCAGATACCGGTGCTGGTGCGTGACGATGGCACGCCCATGGCTGACAGCATGGACATCGTCAAATACCTCGACGCTTTAGATGGCCAGCCGATGATTGGTGAACCGGACACCCCTGCGCTAAGCGAGTGGCTGGAGCCGTTCGTGCCGAACCTGCAATACCTCGGCTATCCCCGCTGGACGCAGATCGGCCTTGAGGAGTTCGCCAGCCCCTCGGCCTATGAGCATTTCCGCAGCAAGAAAACCGAAACCGTCGGCGACTTCGATGAGGCGCTGGCCAACACCGAGGCCAAGGCGCGTGACGCGGATGCACAGCTAAGGCGACTGCCAGACATTGTCGATCTGACGCCGACTCATCAGCACCCATGCTGGGACGACATCACGCTATTTCCCATGCTTCGCAGCCTGAGCGTGGTGAAGGCAGTCGACTGGCCCGAAGAGGTGCGTGCCTACACCGTGACCCAAGCGCAGCGGTGCGGGCTGGACACGTTTTTCGACCGGGCACTCTGAATCGTCTTGAGATTGGATGGGCAGTACGCCACGAACGATGCCGAGTCCCAGTTTCGCCATCCCTCGTTCGACAAGCGTGAAGCCCCCATGCCAGGCTCCGCAGCCATGCTGGCCAGGCGAATCGAAACGGGCCGCCCGGCTGGGCATCGACCCGCCTGGGTCGCCTGTGTCTTGGCTAATTGCCTACGCGCTTCATGCACGCCAGGTGCCGATCGTTGACGCGGTTGGCGAACCAGGCCGTCGTCAGATTGCGAGTGATTTTCGGGCTTTCCAGCCGAATTCCAGGCAGCACCGCGCGCGGCAGCGGTTTGCCTGCACGCTTTTCGGCCAGCGCGAACACGCGTTCATACAGGCTGGTTTTCTCGAAGCCGTGGGTATCGCCGCGCTCCAGCGCGTTGCGAATTGCCGTTTCGCTCATGTCCAGCTTGCTCGCCAGCGAGCGAACCGCGCGTTCGGTCTGTCCGGCTTTGCTGCTGCCGTGAATGATCAGATCGCCATCGAGGGCCAGCTTGATGCCGCTGGCGCGGCTTACCGCGGCCTGAAAAGCAGCGTTACGGCTGGCATACCAACCGGCATTGAAGTCGGCGAAGCGGTACAGCGGCTGGGTGTAACTGGCCGGGTAATCGAGCAGGTGAGCGATGCCGAAGTACATGCCCCCACGTCGGGTGAACACTTCGTCGCGGATCGAACCCTTGCGCTCATAGGGATAGTCCCACCGGTGATCTTCGGCAAAGGCGATGCTGACCTGCATCGGGCCACCGGTCTTGACCGGGTTGAGCGTGCCGAACAACTGCTTGCCCAGCGGCATGATGCTGAGAAAGTCGTCGAAAATCGCACTCAACTGTTGTTCGGTGCGCACCGCATTCAGGCGCTCGCTATAGGTCTTGCCGTTAGGCGAGCGGACGTCCAGCGCCGCATTGACCACAAAGCGCGGAACATGCAACCGGGCGGCACGGCGGTAGATTTCTTCGCGCGCGATCTTTGCCAAGCCTGGCACGGCAGGCGTCGCCTGAAAGGTCGATTCCTGCACGGTGACGGCCAACACCGAGCAGATGTTTTCGTTGCTCGGCGGGATATCCAGCGCATCGAAGGCGGTGTAGATATCCATTGCCCAGCCTTGGCGATCCGGGATGTTGCTGGGGATCAGCCGGACGATTTTCGCCCGTACCTCATCGGGCCGGGGCGCGGGCGTTTCTGGCCGCTGAATGCCACAGCCGGCCAGGCTAAGCAGCAGAGCGCCGCCGATAATGGCTGCGGCGCGGCGGGTAAGCGGTGCTGCCGATAAGGCGTCGCCGACCGGTGAGTGTCGCTGAAAAAGTTGAAAAATCATGCCGTTCCGATCGTCGTGTACTGTGAGGCTTCGACAACGAAACGGACGAAGCTGCTGCGCAGTTTGCGTGAAAGCCTGGTGGCAATCAAAGGCACGGGAGCCGTCACTGAAACTTGCATCGCTCGTGTTGTCCGAACCCAGACGATCCCCCCATGCGCTGTGCTACCGGCGCCGCGTCTCAATCGAGCATTTATCCATGAGTGAACAACATTTCGACATTCGGCGACTTGAACGCTACGACAGCACCACAACCGAGTACCTGCTCGCGATCATTACCGATGAGGATCACGCTTCACAGGTGGAGCAGCAAGACGGGCGGATCGCCTGGCAATCGACCCTGCGCCATGATCGTCTGCATCGGCATATGGACCCGCAAACCGGCCTGGCTCGGTACCGGTTCGAGGATATACCGGAGGCAGAGGGGGGCGAATTCCAGTTGGTCAGCCTGATTGCCGAAGGCGGGCGTGGCGCGGAGTTTTCCGAACTGGTGATGTTCGGCAAACGCCTGGTCACTTTCGACGATCGCACCGGGCTGGTCTGCGAAGTCCGCGATCAAAATCAATTGGTGCCGCGCAACATTCTCATGACCGGCAGCGGTGACGAAGCCTTCAAAGGTTTCAAGAGCGAATGGGCGACACTCTGGAACGATCAACTCGTGATTGGCAGCCACGGCAAGAGGCCGGCTGAAGAGTGGGTCAAGATGCTTGATCGCAACTACGGCGTGCGCAGCGTTAACTGGGCGGATCGCTACCAGCGCATCCGTGACGCGCTCGGCGTCGGCCCCGATGGCTACGTCATCCATGAAGCGGCGGAATGGCATCCGTATCGCCGTGAGTGGCTCTTCTTCCCGCGCAAGATCTCGAACGAACCCTTCGACGAGGCGGTGGACGAGCGAGAGCGCGGCGCCAACACGCTGATCATCGCCAACGAAGACTTCAGCGAGATTCGTACGCTGAAAGTGGGCGAGCGCATCCCCGAGCGCGGCATTTCTTCGTTCAAGATCCTGCCGGGTCACCCGGAGGAGTGCATCGGGCTCAAGAGCGTGGAAATCGGCGACCGTACGGAGAGCTACCTGTTCTGCTTCAACCTCGACGGTGAAGTTCTGCAAAACGATATCTTCATTGGCGATTACAAGTGCGAGGGGCTGGAGATTCTCTGATTCGGTCCGTAGGGCGCGACGCTCTACGTCCCTGCGACGCGAGCGTTGTGCCCCTCGTGCGACCGCAATAGCGAAAGCGCTGTCGACGCCTCACTGCTCGGTCCGCTTGCCGCTGAAGGCAGTGATCGGTTTCTCCGGCTCCTTGTCCAGCCCGCCCGCGAAGCTCTTCAACCCCTCGATGATAGGCATCAGTGCCGCCCACAACTCATCGTCGTGCAGCATCTTGTAAGCGCCTGTGACGCCTGGGGCTTCGTCGTGCTTGCCGTCGGGCTTGTAGTGCCCGACGGCGTGGAAGGCCTCCTGGAAGGCGAACACTACCTTGCAGAACTGCGCCGGCTCGATGCGCGATAGTGCCATGCCCAGGATCGACAGGTTCTGCACGGCGTTGAGCGAACCTTCTTTGCTCAGGCCGTCGACCAGCACCTTGAGCAAGCGGTCGTGCGAGCCTGCCAGATCATTGGCGAAGCGCAGCACGCCACGCTGGTGCAGGGTTTCGAGCAGCGTATCGAGTTCTTCACGCGCGCTTGGGCCGATCGGCGTCGGCGGGACGTCGTAGTTCAGTCGTTGGGCCATCAGAATCTCTCCGGATGCGGGGCTTGGGCGGGCGGGGCGACGTAGTCGTCGCGGTACCACTTCACCTCGACGGGCACGCCCTCGTTCGGCGTGCGTTTGGCATGGCGGAAGCTGTTCGGCGGTAGCGGCGGTTCGCCCTTCTCGGGCAGGACCTCCAGTCTGACCGCGGTTTCCTTGTAGGCCGGCGTGTTCACGTCGGGGTCATGGTGTTCTCCGGTAAGCAGGTTGAGCCCGGGCTTGCCCTGATGGATAGGCATGAACAGCGTCTTGCCGGCGACCCGGTCGGTCACGGTGGCACGAACCTCCACCGAGCCGCGTCGCGACATCACGCGCACCCAGGTGCCGTCCTCGATGCCGCGCTCGGCAGCCAGCTCCGGACTGACCTCGACGAACCAGTTCGGCGCCTGCGACCAGATACGCGGCCCTCGGCCGGTCTGGTTGGTGCTCTGGAACTGTTCGAGCATGCGCCCGTTGTCGAGCATGATGTCGTACTCGTCATCCGCCGCTTCGGCCGGCTCCTTCCATTCCAGCGGGAACAGCACGGCCTTGCCGTCATCGGTGTGGAAGCGCTCGGTGTAGAGCAGCGGAGTGGTGCTGCCGTCGCTTTGCATCGGCCAGAACAGCGACTGCCAGCCTTCCAGCCTTTCGTAGCTGATGCCCTGGAACAGGGTGGCGATGCTGGCCGCCTCGTCCATGATCTGGCTCGGGTGGCTGTAGCCCCAGTCGTGGCCCATGCGTTTGGCCAGATCGGTGAGGATCTGCCAGTCCGGGCGGCTGTTGCCGAGCGGCGGCATTACCTGGTAGAAGCGCTGGATGCGCCGTTCGGTGTTGGTGAAGGTGCCGTCCTTTTCCACCGAGGGGCAGGCCGGCAGCACCACGTCGGCGAACTCGGCGGTGCGGCTGAGGAAGATGTCCTGCACCACCATGAAATCGAGGCTTTCGAAGCCGCTGTGCACGTTCTTGCTGTCGGCGTCGGAGAAGGCGGTTTCCTCTCCGATGATGTACATCGCCTTGACCGAGCCCTCGTCGGCACCCTGAACCATGGTGAAGTTGTCGTTGCCCTTCTCCAGCGACAGCGACTCAGGCGAAACCCCCCAGGCCTTGGCCCACTTGTTGCGGTTCTTTTCCTCGGTGACCTTCTCGTAGCCGGGGTACATGTTCTTCAGGCAGCCGAAATCGCTGGCTCCCTGCACGTTGTTGTGGCCGCGCATCGGGTAGCCGCCGGTGCCGGGCCGGCCGTAGTTGCCGGTAACCAGCAGCAGGTTAGACAGCGCCGTGCTGGTGTCCGAACCGTGGCTGTGCTGGGTGATGCCCATGGCCCAGAGCAGGCACACCGACTTGGCCTGCCCGATCAGCTCCGCAGCCTCGATCAGCTTTTCCTTGGCGATGCCGGTGACTTCGGCGGCGAAATCCATGGTGAAGGGGTCGAGCGATTTCCGGTATTCCTCGACCTGGTTGACCCGGGCGCTGAGGAATTCCTGATCGGCATAGCCGTGTTCGAACATGTAGCGCGACAGGGCCGAGGCCCAGACCAGGTCGGTGCTGGAATTGGGTCGCAAATGAATATCGGCGCGTTCGGCCATCTCGTGCTTGCGCGGATCGAACACCACCCACTGCTGCCCGCGGTGTTTCTTCTGCGCCTTGAGCTTGGAGGCGATCACCGGATGGTTCTCGGACAGGTTGCTGCCGACCATCACGATCAAGTCGGCTTTCTCCATGTCCTCAATGGTGCCGGCATCGCCGCCGTAGCCGACGGTGCGGAACAGGCCTTTGGTGGCCGGGTTCTGGCAGTAGCGCGAGGAATTGTCGACGCTGTTGGTGCCGATGATCGCGCGGGCGATTTTCTGCGTGAGATAGGCCTCCTCGTTGCTGGCCTTGCTCGAGCCGATGAAGCCGATGGCGTCCGGCCCGTGGCTGTCGCGGATCTGCATGAGCCGATGCGCGACCAGATCCAGCGCCTCGTCCCAGCTGGCTTCGCGGAACTGGCCGTTCTCGCGGATCAGCGGGGTGGTCAGGCGTTTCGGGTCGTTGACGAAGTCCCAGGCGAACTTGCCCTTGATGCAGGTGGAGATGCCGTTGGCCGGCGCATCGACCACCGGCTGCACCTTGAGGATGTGCCGGTCGCGGGTCCACATCTCGAAGGAGCAGCCCACGCCGCAGTAAGTGCACACGGTCTTGGTGCGCTTGATCTCCGGCTGGCGCCAGTGCATGTCCATTTTCGAGATGGCGGTGATCGGGCGGGCACCAATGGTTTCCTCGAGCTTCTTGACCATGTCGATCATCGGCCGCTTGATGTCCTGCGGCAGCGACGTGAACGGGCCGGCATCCGGCTGCATGGTCTTCTCCAGCAGCGCATTGCAGGGGCAAACGGTGACGCAGTGGCCGCAGCTGACGCAGCTCGACTCGTCGATCGGCTTACCGCCGTCCCAGAGCACGCGTGGGTGCTCCATGGTGAAGTCGATCGACAGCGTCTCGTTGACCTCGACGTTCTGGCAGGCCTCGACGCAGCGGCCGCAGAGAATGCACTGGTCCGGATCGTAGGTGTAGAAGGGATTGGAGTGGTCTTTCTCGTAGGGCTTGCGTTTGAACTCGTAGCGCTGGATCGGTGGATCGATCTGCGCATAGGTGTTATGCAACGTGCAGTCGCCGGTGTTGTGCTCACAGACCGTGCAATACAGCTCATGCTTGGCCACCAGCCGGTCCATTCCTTCCTCGCGGGCCGCCTTGGCCTCGGCGATCTGGCTGGTGATTTCCAGCCCGTCGCGGGCCTTCAACGTGCAGCCGCGCACCAGTTCTCCGTCGACTTGTACCCAGCAGACATCGCAGGTCTGTGGCGAGCCCAGCGCACGGTGATAACAGACGTGGGGCAGGTCAATGTCGTGCCTGGCGAGGAAATCGATCAGCGGGGTGTCGGCTTCGCCGACAAGAGGGGCGCCGTCATAGTGAATCGTGCATTCGGTCATCAGGCCTCCGGGTTATTTTATGCCGAGGCTTAGGAACAGAGGCTCGGGTAGCGCAGCTGATGCTTGAGCCTGCTCCGGTTTCCTAGCAGTGGATGGCTACTAGAGGTGACTGGTGGTCAATGTGATCGTTCAGGAACCGCGACGAGAGGCGTCTGGCGAATAGAACCAGGCATTTGCTCGACGATGGCGCCCTGCGCTGCGGTCAAGAGCGCCATTTTCGGCTAACCTGAACCTTCTCGTAGCAGCCTGTATCAGCCCCGTCATGCATCAGCCAAACACCACAGATCAGCGCCCGCTTGCTGGCTCCAGCTTCTGGCGGGACCATTCGTTGCCTTTCATCGAGTCGCGCAGCGTGGCGGACGGACGTCGCGTCTGCTATGCGCGGCACAGCCATGAGACTTTTTCCGTCGGCTTGATCGACAGCGGCACCAGTACCTACATCAATGGCGATCAACAGTGCCGCATCGATGCGGGCACGCTGGTGCTGATGAATCCAGGTGACGTGCATGCCTGCAACCCGATTCGCAATCAGCCCTGGGCGTACCGCATGCTGTATGTCGATGCCGACTGGCTGAGTGATCTGCAGGATGAACTGGGCATGGGCGGTGCGGGGTTTCGCTGCTTCGCGCCGATTCTAACGCGTGATTCGGAGCTGCAAGCCGGTTTCAGAAAGTTGCATGCGGCATTGACCGATGACCATGCCGACCATTTGCACAAGCACAGCACCGCGGTGGAGTTCTTCAGCGCCATGCATCAGCGCCTGGGGATGCAGACCACGGCGCCGGCGAGCGATCCGAAGCTTAGGCGTGCGGCCGAATTCATTGCCGACAACTACCAGCGTTCCCTCAAGCTGGAAGAAATCTGCTCGACGGCCGGTGTGTCGATATCGAGCCTGATCCGGTCGTTCAGGAAGCATTACGGAATGACGCCGCACGCCTATCTGACCAACCGTCGGGTTCAGTTCGCGCGTGCGGAGTTGCGCCGTGGCGTGCCGATCGCCGAGGTGGCGCTGGCCGCGGGCTTTGCCGACCAGGCGCATCTGCAGCGCGCCTTCAAACAGCTACTGGCGGCAACGCCTGGGCACTACCGTGGCCAGCGTCGTGCCTAGGCGGATGTATTGGACGACCGGCCTGGTGCTCGCTATCGCTTGACCTTCGACCGGCTAGAACACCAACACGTTAGAACGCCAGTAGGTAGACCGCGCAACCAATCAGCAGGGCCGCCATCACCCGGTTGAACAATCGCAGCCGCGCGGCATCGTTCAGGTAATGCCGCAGAAAGGTGCCGGCATAGGCCCAGCAGGCCAACGAGGCGTAGCAGATCACGAAGTAGATCGCCGCGAAGCGCCATACCGAAGGCAGATCACCGGCGGCCGCGAACAACCCCATTCCGGCCACCGAGGCCAGCCAGGCCTTTGGATTCAACCACTGCATCATGGCGCCGTAGAGCATCGTCGGCCGCAGCGCCGGCTTTTGGGTGTTCAGACGACCGTCGTCGCGCGCCAGCCGGTAGGCCATGTAAATCAGGAATGCGACGCCGGCCAGCCGGATGGATTCCGTCAACCAAGGCCATCGCCCCAGGACTTCGCTCAGCCCGAGACCGATCAGCAACAGCAGCAGGGTAAAGCCAATGGTGGCGCCGCTGACATGCCGCATGGCGGCACGCAGGCCGAACTGGGCGCCACTGCTCAGCGCGACGATATTGACCGGGCCGGGTGAGATGGAAGAGGCCAGCGCAAAGGCGGCCATAGAGAGGAACAGGCTCATCGAAACTCCTAGTTTCACGCAGGGATTACAGCGCGAAGATAGGAGGGGGCGTTGCGTCGGTATTGAATGAAATGCGCGTCGTAACGGTTTACCAGCGCAGCAGTCGCGGCCCCAACAGGGTGCCGATGACGGTGGGTACCAGCATGCCCAGTACGTACCAGACCGCCCAGAAGGCCACGCTCATCTCCGGGCAGTGCAGGCTGTAGGCCAGCGTCGCCATCGAGCCGGCCAACAGGCCGCTTGCCGCTCCGGCCAGGCGCAGCCGGGTCGGGGCCAGGCCTCGCATGGCCCAGAACACCGTGAAGAGCGCCGGTATTGAAAGCACGGCGATATTGACCGGACAGCTTCGCCAGGTACTGCCGAGCACCAGTGTCCAGCGACTCTCGGCCGATACGCTGAGCAGCAGACCCGCCGCCGCCAACCACACGGCACCCACCGGCAGGCCGATCGCCGCCCAACTGCCGCCAGCGCGTACGCCGGGCCGAGCCAGGCGGCTGGTCATCATCAAGGCGCCACCGAGCAGCGAAGCGGGCAGCGCCAGTTTGCCCCAGAACAGCGGCTTGGCGGCCACGTCGGCGAGGTCCGGGCGCACGCCGAAGAGCGTCAGCAATACCAGCAGAGCGAGGAACAGGCCGATCACAACGGCGAGACTGAAGCGCTTGGCGACGATCCGAGGTTCGACGGGCGGCACATTGCTGGCAAGCATTGAAATCAGGTCGTCGGTTTTCATCGGGAACCTCTAATCAGGGCGGCCAGCGCCTTCAAGCCACGGTGCACGCCGACCTTGACGGCCGATACGGACAAACCCGTCAGTGTGGCAGTCTCGTCCACTGACAGTCCCTGCAGCTTCACGTGAAGAATCGGCAAGCGCTGTTTATCCGGCAACTGTTCGAGCAGCCGGGTCAGATCGCGCTGTGCCTGCTCGGCGTGGTGATCCTCTTCGGCAAGCAGCATCGCGTCGTCGTCCAGCGGGTCGTTGAGCGCCTCGCGTCGTGCATAGGCGCGGAAATAATCCATCAGCTTGTAACGCGCAATGGCCTGCACCCAAGCGGTCAGCGGTTGGTCGGCGCGGTAGGTATGGCGCGCGTTGTGCACCGCCAGCAAGGCCTCCTGCAGCAGATCTTCGACGTCCGCCGAGTGCAATCTGCGCCTGAGAAAGCTGCGCAAATGCGCACCGAGCAACGTCAGGAACTGCCGATAACACGCCTCGTCACCCTCCAATCCCCGCAACAGCAGCGCTTGCAGGCGGATCTCGCGCGCCTTCAATGCCTCATGGTGGGTAGTTCGTTCCATCGGGTGCTCTGGTTACAAGAGAAGAGAATTTTTCGCTGCTGCGATTCGCTGGGTTCAATGACCCATCAGCTTGAGGCGTCGATACGGTAGGGCCGGCCGAAAAAAATCTCAAAAATATTTTTCCGCCCTGTAACCGTTACCCCGCACCTTACGAACTATCGATTGAGTGGCCAGCAAACCCGCTGGTCGCATCTGCGAACCGAATGGAGAACCACATGAATACTCTCGCTCTTACCGCTGCTGCCGTTGCTCTCGCATCCCTTGCCGCCGGCGCCACGGCGGCCGAAAAAACCGAAGGCGCCATGGAGAAGTGCTATGGCGTCGCGCTTGCGGGTCAGAACGATTGCAAAGCGGGCGCCGGAACAAGCTGCGCTGGCACGTCGAAAATGGATTACCAGGGCAACGCGTGGAAGAACGTTCCGGCCGGCACCTGCACCTCGATCGAGACCCCCAAGGGCATGGGCTCGTTGACGCCTATCGAATCCTGATCGCCTAGGCTGCCGATGATCATGTCAGCTCACTTGGGGGCCGGTCTCAGTCTCAAGCCCGAGTACTACGAGGCGGCGCATGCCTGCACCGCCTCCGGGCTCTGGTTCGAGGTGCACCCGGAGAACTACATGCTCAGCGGCGGCCCTCGTCTGGACTGGCTGGAAGCAGTTGGGGCGCAGCATCCGCTGTCGCTGCACGGCGTGTCGTTATCGCTGGCAGCGGATTGCCCGCCGGACGAGTCGCATCTGCAACGCCTCAAAACCTTGGCCGAACGCATTCGGCCAGCCCTTGTTTCGGAGCACCTCGCCTGGTCCGTCTGGCGAGGTCAGTACCATCCCGATCTGCTGCCGTTTCCACGCACGAACGCCGCGCTTGCGCGGATCGTCGATAACGTCCAACGCACTCAGGATGTTCTCGGCCGGCAGATCGCCGTTGAGAATCCCACCCATTACATGCGCATTGAGGGGCACGAGTGGGATGAGATTGATTTTCTCGCCGAGCTGGCCAGGTGCAGTGGTTGTGGCCTGCTGCTGGACATCAACAACGTCTATGTCAGCGCGCATAATCTCGATTTCGATGCGTTTGCCTATGTCGATCGCTTCCCGGCTCAAGCCGTGCTGGAGGTACACCTGGCCGGACATAGCCAGGATCCGCAAAGCGACTCCGGTTTACTGATCGATTCCCACGACGCACCGATCACCGGGGCGGTCTGGGCGTTGTATCAACGACTGATCGAACGAATCGGCGCGCGACCCACGCTGATCGAACGTGATGATCAACTACCGGCTTTCACCGACCTGCTGGGCGAGCGCGATTGCGCGCAGCGATTGCTGGATCAGCAGAGGAGGGTAGGATGAGCGTGTCGCTGGGACAGTTCCAGGACGCCTTCGTCGAGGCCCTGCAGGGTGTCGAACCGGTGGATTCCAACGAAGCGCATGGCGTGATCGCGGCGCTCACGGCTCAGCCAGGCTTCGCGGTCTATCGCAATACGGTCATGAAAGGCTGCGTGGATGCGCTGCGGGCCAACTTCCCAACGGTCGAGCGGCTGGTCGGTGCCGAATGGTTCGCCGCCGCGGCCGCCCACTATGTCAGGCGCTCGCCCCCAGTACTGGCGCAACTGATCGAATACGGCGTCGGCTTCGCAGACTTCCTGCAGTCCTTCGAGCCTGCACGGGAACTGCCCTATCTGGCCGGCGTGGCACGCCTCGACCGGCTTTGGATCGAAGCGTTCAGCGCGGCGGAACAGGCACCGCTGACACTGTCCGCATTCGCCGCACAGGCGCCGGAAAAACTCGCCGAACTGCACCTCAGACCAAGCGCCGCAGCACGCTGGCAGTGGTTCGCATTGCCTGTCTTCACCATCTGGCGCTGCAACCGCGAACAGCTGGACGTGCCCCGATCACTGGTCTGGCAGGGTGAAGGCGCGGTGCTGTGCCGTCGGGATGGGCGCGTTGTCTGGCAGCCGTTGGGGGCTGGCGGTTGCGCGTTTCTCGATGCGTGCGCCGCGCGATGCCGACTGGACGAAGCGTCGACCCTGGCACTGCAAGCCCAACCCGATCTGGACTTCAACGACCTGCTGGCACGCCTGTTCGAGGCCGGCGTATTTGCCGCTGACCCCAGCGGCACGACGAACAACCGAGGCGATTGATATGGACACGCCACACAGCACCTCAACCACCGCCCCATCGTATTGGCTTCAACGCTGGAATCGCGTCGCTGCCTGGCTGCAGGCCGTTGTCAGCGACTCCGCATTGTCACTGGTCGCCCGTCTGGCGATTGCCGCCGTGTTCTTCTATTCCGGCCGGACCAAAGTCAGCGGCATATTGACGATCAAACCGGGCACCTACGACCTGTTCGAGACCGAATACGCGTTGCCGCTGCTTTCGCCCCATTTGGCCGCGCACCTGGCGACCTACGCCGAGCACCTGTTTCCGCTGCTGCTGGTGCTGGGCCTGCTGGCGCGGCTATCGGCGCTGGCGCTGTTGGGCATGACGTTGGTGATTCAGGTGTTCGTCTATCCTGACGCCTGGCCCACCCATCTCACGTGGATCGGCCTGATGCTGGTGGTGATCGGTCGCGGGGCGGGCTGGTGGTCGCTGGATCGGTTGCTGGGGATTCGCTGAGCGATTCGCCAAGTGACACGGATGCGCCGCTAAACTCGACGGGTTTGTCGCAGTCCAACGGCTGTCTGCGCATTCGGAGGCATCCTGCCGACCGCGCCCCAACTCAGGAGACCCGATGGCCACTATCGAGCTGCTGATCAGCGATTGCGATGGCGTGATCGTCGACAGCGAAATCATCAGCCACCGCGTGTTGTTCGAGGCCTTGAGCCTGCATGTACCCGCTGACCGGTTGGGCGAGGCCCTGGAAGGGACCTTCGGCCTGACGGTACCGAGCATCATCGATCTCATCGAGAAGCGCTTCGACCTGCAAATGCCCGCCACCTTCGACGCCGACCTGCGTCGGCAAAGCGAGAAGGTGGTGGCCGAGGAGGTCCAGGCGATTCCGGGCGTCCGCGAAGCCTTGCTTGCCATCGATCTGCCGCTGGCGGTGGCATCCAACAGCCGTCTGCACAACGTCGAGGCGTCGCTGCGTCGCGCCGGGCTGACCGAGCGCGTCGCGGGGAACATCTTCTGTGCCGATATGGTGCCATCGCCCAAACCGGCTCCGGACGTCTATCTACTGGCTGCCGAGCGCATGGGGGTGGCGCCGGGGCACTGTCTGGTGGTCGAAGACAGCCCGACCGGTGTGCTGGCGGCGCGCACCGCCGGGATGCAGGTGATTGGTTTCACTGGCGCCAGCCACATTCCGGCCGGCCACGACCAGGCGTTGCGTGAGCTGGGGGTGTCGGCGGTCATCAGCGATATGCGGGAGCTGCCGGCAATGGTTGCTCGTTTCCTGGAGCATTGAGGGCCCGATTGCGGCTAAGGACAACAAACTTCCAATCTTGCGCAACGGCCTGGGTCTGATCTTGTCTGTACTGAAACCTACGGATTGGAGTGGCAGATGGTCGAGCGCTGGAAGTGGTTTCTCATCCGTATCAGCAAACGACCCTGGTTCAGGGCCAGCCTGTTCTCCGTCCTGGGTGTAGCGACTGCGCTGGTGGCCCTGGCGGTGGCGCCCTATATCCCCGACGACGTCCCCACCAAGATTGGCTCAGACGCGGTCGATAACATTCTCAACGTACTGGCTTCGAGCATGCTCGCGGTGACCACCTTCTCGTTGAGCATCATGGTCGCGGCCTACGGTTCGGCGACCAGCAACGTGACGCCGCGCGCCATCTCGCTGTTGGTGGAAGACCCCACTACGCAAAACACCCTGTCGACGTTCATCGGTTCGTTCATTTTCAGCCTGGTCGGCATCATCGCGCTGAGCACGGGACTTTATGGTGCGCAAGGGCGTGTGGTGTTGTTCGCGGCGACGATCATCGTGGTCGTTCTGGTTATTTATGCGCTGCTGCGCTGGATCGATCAGCTTTCAGGGCTGGGCCGAGTCGCGGAAACCACGGCCAGGGTCGAACGCGCTGCGACACGTGCACTGTGCCAGCGCATGGAACAGCCCTATCTCGGCGGACGCCCGCTTGAGGTGGACCCCAGGGGGCTACCAGGTGCGCGTCCCTTGTACGCCGAGAAGGTCGGCTTCGTGCAACACATCGACATGCCTGCGCTTGGCGAACTGACCCGGTCGGCGCACAGCTCGGTCTATATCTGCGTGCTGCCCGGCGTGTTCGTGGAGCCCACCCAGCCGATCGCCTGGTCCATCGGTATCGATGAGAAATGTGACGGCGCGCTGCGCACCGCCTTCGTCATCGGCGCGCAACGGACCTTCGAGCGCGACCCGCGTTTCGGCATGACCGTAATGGCGGAAATCGCTTCTCGCGCCTTGTCGCCAGGGATCAACGATCAGGGCACCGCCATTGACGTCATCGGCCGCGGCGTTCGCGTGCTGTCGCACCTGCGCCGGCGTGCAGCGCCCGAGAACCCGAAGTTCGAGCGGGTGTTTGCCCCGGCATTGAGCGAGGCGGACATGCTGAACGATTTCTTCACACCGATCGCCCGCGACGGCGCAGCGATCGTCGAAGTGGGGCTGTGCCTGCAACAGGCATTGGCGTCGCTGGGACGGCTTGGCGATGCCGCGACCATGGTCGCGGCGCATCGGCAGGCTGAGCTGGCGCTCAAACGTGCTGAAACGGCGTTGACATTGGCGGATGATTGGCAGCGTGTACGAAACGCTGCAGCCAATGCCGAGCTGACTGATAGCACGCTTTAGGCGGTGGTTGAGACCTAACCAGGTTGCCGATGGGTGTTAGCGGCTTCGGCCGCTGGGCCGCCTTTGCGTCATTTTTCCTCGTATTGTCTCGCTTGCATCGCCTGATTTTTTTGACGGCTTGCTAGAGCCAGTGATGTCGCGGGGCGGGCTGAATTCGGCCAAAGATTGATCTTCGCAACTGGCTGCTTTCGGCCGATTCTGTTGAAAAAGTAGCTGCTTCCCCATGCCTTCGGCAAAATTGCTCTGTCAGTGAGCGTGGGGGCGAACAGCATGATGGGACAGTTACCGGGAGGGCAGCAGCGCCTGTTTTACTCGTTCAATCTGGAAGATCACGTCCCGCCCCAACACCTCCTGCGCAGCATCGACCAATGCCTGGATCTCAGTGATCTGCGCGCCTACCTGGCGGATTTCTATAGCCCCATCGGGCGTCCCTCGATTGACCCGGAATTGATGGTGCGTATGCTCGTCGTCGGCTACTGCTATGGCATTCGTTCCGAGCGTCGATTGTGCGAAGAGGTGCACCTGAACCTTGGCTATCGCTGGTTCTGCCGGCTGAGTCTGGAAGACGAAGTACCCAATCACTCGACCTTCTCGAAGAACCGACACGGCCGTTTTCGTGACAGTGGCCTGTTCCGCTGGTTGTTCAATGAGGTGCTGCGCCGCTGCATGGCGGCTGGCCTGGTCAAAGGCGAAGGCTTCGCTGTGGACGCCAGCATCATCAAGGCCGATGCTAGCCGCCAACGTGGCATGGCGGGTAATGAAGTCGATTGGAACGATCCAAAGCTCAGCAGTCGCGCCGTGCGCGAGTACCTCGAAGCCCTTGATGAAGAGGCGCTGGCTGAGGCTCTTCCTAAGAAAATTTCGCTCACCGATCCTCAGTCCCGTTGGACAGCAGCACCAGGCGGCCCGGCCTTCTTTGCCTACTCCACGAATTACCTGATCGACACTGAGCACGGTGTGATCATGGACGTGGAAGCTACCTCGGCGCACCGTACCGCCGAAGTCGATTCGACCAGGACGATGGTCGAGCGTGTCGAAGCGCAGTTCGATCTCACACCGGAACGCCTTATCGGCGATACCGCTTATGGCATCGCCCCGATGCTGGCCTGGATGGTAGAAGAAAAGGACATCGAGCCGCATGTTCCGGTGTGGGACAAGACCGAGCGCAAGGACGACAGCCTCTCCAGTAACGACTTCCACTGGAACCAGGAAGCCAATGAATATCGCTGCCCAGCCGGCAAACCACTACGCAGTGAATGGCGCGCCTTCACCCAGAAAAGATCGCGGGTGACCAAGGCCAACACCATCATTTACCGCTCCAGCCAAACCGACTGCGCCACCTGCTCGTTGAAAGCGAAGTGCTGCCCCAACACGCCGACTCGGAAGATCGTCCGCAGCATCCATGAGGCTGCCCGCGACGTGGCTCGACGTATCGCCAAGACACCGGAATACCTAGTCTCTCGCTGCGAACGAAAGAAGGTGGAAATGCTATTCGCCCACCTCAAGCGGATAATGAAACTTGATCGCTTACGGCTGCGCGGTCTGACGGGTGCGACTGATGAATTCACCCTGGCGGCGACGGTGCAGAATCTGCGCCGCATGGCCAAGCTTTTGCCTCAAGGGCCACCATTAATGGGATAGGTACGCCTGCTGCGAGCAGAAACCCTCAAATTAACCCTCAGAGCTGAGCAATGACGCTCAGCGAAACGCCGAAAGGCAACTTGAAGTGGCTTGCAGCCACTTCGACAGCCGGTACATCCGACCGCCTGGCTGCCGCTAAACCTGCTTTTTCAACAGAATCGGCCGATAGCTGACTGTCACCGCGATCGGCAAAAGCGGCAGATGGCGGAGGCATCCTTCCCGCATCTAGCGACAATTGGCGTTACTCCTGGCGACGCGGTTTGCTGGTTTCTAGCCGATCCTTGCCAGGTAATATGCCAAACATGCGTAGGTAGTCTCTTGCAAAGTGTGAAGCACCTTCATAACCGACCTCGAACGCTGCGCTACTGGATGACCTGCCTTCAGACACGATCAAGCGCCGCGCCTCGATCAATCGTAATTGCTTCTGGAATTGCAACGGTGTGAGTGAAGTGACTGCCCTGAAATGTTGGTGAAACGAAGAGCGGCTCATACCCGCCACGGCAGCCAGCCGTTCGGCCGGCAGCGCGTTGGCGTACTCGGCTCGCAGTACCGCAACGGAGCGGGCTATGCGATGAACATGACTGTCAGGCGTGCCGAGTTGGCGTATCGCTGCGCCGTGCATACCCGTGAGTAGCCAGTAGTGGATTTCGCGCAGCAATTGCTGATGTAGCATGGCCAATGCGGCCGGACGGTCAAGCAGTTGCATCAAACGCAACGCTGTGTCGGCGACTTGCTCGTATGTTGAAGTATGTTCATGAGGTTTGACGCTTAACGCCTGCGCCTGCATTTCCAGCACCAGATCGGCGATTATGCAAAGGTCCAGATCAAGTGCGAGCGATAGATAAGGGATGCTCGCGCTCGCCTGCATGATCTGGCTGACCATTGGCTGGTTGGCAGTGATCAGCATGGAGTCGCCAGCAGCGTAATCCAGCTGCTGGTTACCAATGGAAACGCGCTTGCTGCCCTGCAGCACCAGGCACAACAGCGGCCGTGGCAGCGTATGCTCCAATGAAGTAGCCGCGGTTTTGCGAACAGCAATAAGCCCGCAAGCGGTAGATGCAACACCGTCACGTGCACACGCCCCTTCGGTATGGCGGCGAACAATTTCAAGTAGCGTCTCGGCCATACCCTGATCCTGCCATGCGGACTGAGCGACGTGAGTTGATTCTGGATGATCAGGCTAGAAAACGGATGAATCCAGCGCTCCACCCAGCCATGCCGACTCTATATTTGAAGCCTCTCGATAGGAGGTGATCATGACTGACAACACAACCCTACCAGGCCCTGTTCTATTCCCGGCTCCGTCCGCACCCGTATTGCCCCACCACGGCGTCCAGGTTAGTGGCGAACAGGGCGATGACGGTCGCAAAGCCTTCTATATTCACATTGAGGCCATCCCTGGCAGCGAGGATCAGGTCGTGCAGATGCTAAGGGACATTCTCGCCTGTGTTGAGCAGGAGCCGGCTACCGGACCTTGGTATGGCGTGCGGTACTCGCAGACGACTTTCGGCGTATTCGAAGCGTTCCCGAATCTGGCAGGAAGACAGGCCCACGTGGAAGGTGGCGGTGGAAAAATATTCAGAGACATAACGCGGATGAATTCGATACTTGCCTATCCGGCTCATGTCTATCGATTAGACATACTCATGAGCAAAGAGGTGTTCGCGCGCTGAGAGTGCTCTGCGATTGCGGGAACGCCCGTAAAGCACTCCGCATCGCGCCACGACATCTAGCATGCTGGAAATCGCACTCCCCCTAGATGGCTTAAGTAGAGTAGGCCGATCCTTCAAAAAAGTCTGTCCGCTCCTGGCCCGATAGCCGCCCTGCTTCCAACACTAATCCGTCAACACAAGAGACGCTCCCGGATAGCGATCACACAGAAACTCAACGAACGCCCGGACCTTCGGTGCAGCGAGGCGCCTGGATGTGTGTAGGACCCAGAGCGATGTTTCGGCACCGGACACGGTGCCCCACTGAACCAGTTCCCCACGCGCCAGCTGGTTCCATGCAATGGACTGCGGAATGAGCGCCGCACCGCCGCCGGCGACAGCCGCGTCGCGGATCATCAGGAATGAGGAAAACCTCAACCTCGGCACGGGCTCAATGATCAGGCGCCCCTCGTCGAGGCTCCAACTGGTTGGCTGAAAGCTCGAAAAGACAATGCCGGGTATCTGCCTGGCCGCGCCGGGCGGCGGGATCGCGATGGACGGCGCGGCCACTACGATCAGTCGGTCCTTGGCGAAGCATCGGCCAACCAGGTCGCTATCCGGGCTGGGGTTGACCCGAATGGCAACGTCGTACTGCTCCTCGACGAGATCAACCAGGCGGTCCTCCGCCAGGACCTCGATGGTGATCTCCGGGTAAGCGGCGCAGAACTCGGCGCCGATCCGCCCCATGGCGAGCTGTGAGAACAGCACCGGAGAAGCAATACGAAGATGGCCGCGGGGGATGGATAGCCCCTCGCGAGTGGCCGTCATGGCTTCCGTCACCTCTCTCATGGGCCCCTCGGTTCGGGCCATCAACATTTCGCCGGCCGCGGTGAGCTTTAGTCCACGGGCGCTGCGCTCGATCAGCCGCACACCAAGTTGATCCTCGAGATCGGCGATGCGGCGTGACAGGGTCGCCTTGGACCTACCGCTCGCGCGGCTGGCCTTTCCCAGCCCGCCGTTGGTGGCCACGAGTGCGAAGTCGACCAGTGCGTTGATGTCCATAGGTGTTCCAAATATGAGACGAGGTGTCTTCATCTTGTGATCTGCGTTTTGTATGTGCAACGGCTTATTGTCTGGTCACCACTGATCAATAAGGAGTGACCACCATGAGCACCATGCAACGCGCTTTACTCATCCGAGCTTACGGCGGCGCTGATGCCGTCGAGGTAGCGGATGTTTCCATGCCAGAAGCGGCACAGGGCGAAGTCTTGGTTCGGGTTCGCGCTGCCGGGGTGAACGGCCTCGACTGGAAAGTTCGCGAGGGCTATGTGCGGGATGCCTTTCCACTGCAATTGCCGGCTGTGCTGGGCATCGAGTTGGCAGGCGTCGTCGAGGCGGTCGGTTCCAACACTTCTCGCTTTCGTGTCGGTGACCGAGTCATGGGGCCGTTAGGCGGGCTCGGCGCTTATGCCGAGTGCGTGGCGGTCGCCGAGGCGAACCTGGCCCGCACGCCGGATACGCTGGACGACGTCCAGGCCGCGGCACTCCCGGTGGCAACCGTGGCGGCTTGGCAGAGCCTGCACCATGCGGGGCCGATCCGTCAGGGTCAGCGGATCCTGATTCATGGTGCGGCAGGTGGCGTGGGTGGCTTTGCCGTGCAGTTCGCCAAAAGGCTAGGCGCCGAGGTGTTCGCCACGGCGGCTTCGGCTCATCTCGACTATGTCCGCAGTCTCGGCGCCGACCATGTCATCGACTATCAACGTCAACGCTTCGAGGACATCGCCCAGAGCATCGATCTGATGCTCGATTACGTCGGGGGCGAAGTCCTCGATCGGTCATGGCAAGTCCTGACGGCGGACGGCGCCATCGTCGGCACCACATCGCCCGACATCCTGGCCCGCACGCCGGCAGGCCGCCGTGGCCTGTGGTTCATGAACACACCGGACGCCTCGCTTCTGGAGACTTTGGCTGCCGAGGTCGCAAGTGGCGCGCTGCAATCCCACATCAGCGAGGTCGTCAGCGTCGCCGACCTTCCTCTGGCCATCGAACGCAACCGCACCGCCTCGCGATTCGGCAAGGTCGTTGCGGACTTCTCGCGCTAACCCACCTTTACATCCCATCCAATACTGGAGATTCACATGAGCATTCTTGTTACGGGCGCCACGGGCACAATCGGTTCTCTCATCATTCAACGCCTCGCCACTGTAGGCGCGGACATCAGCGCACTGGTTCGTCAACCGGGCAAGGGCAGCTTCCCGGCAGGTGTCACCGAAGTCGTCGCAGACCTGACCGACGTGCCGTCGATGCGCGCCGCGCTTTCTTCGGTGCGAACGCTATTCCTGTTGAATGCCGTCACGCCGGACGAGGTGACGCAGGCGCTTATCACCCTCAACCTCGCGCAGGAAGCCGGCATCGAACGCGTGGTCTACCTGTCGGTGATCCATGCCGAGAAGTACACGAACGTGCCTCACTTCACCGGCAAGCACACCGTCGAGCGCATGATCGAGAGCTTCGACATACCTGCCACCATCCTGCGCCCGGCCTACTTCATGCAGAACGAGTACATGGTTCAGCAGGTCATTCAGGACTATGGCGTCTATCCGATGCCGATCGGCTCAGCGGGCGTCGCGATGATCGATACACGCGACATTGCGGATATCGCCGTCGCCGAGTTGCTCCGACGCGATAAGGCCCCCGGTGCGCTCGAGCCGGTGACGCTGGATCTTGTCGGCCCGGACGTGCTGACCGGCGCCTCTGCGGCGCAGGTCTGGAGCTCCGCTCTGGGTCGGGAGATCGCCTATGCCGGTGATGACGTGGCCGCCTTCGAAGCACAAATGGCTTCGTTCGGCCCATCCTGGATGGCCTATGACATGTGCTTGATGATGGTGGGTATCCAGAAGCACGGCATGCAAGGGGGCGAAGGGGCTGTGGAGCGTTTGCAAACCATCCTGGGACGCCGCCTGCGCAGTTACGAGGACTTCGTGCGCGAAGCCAGCGGCGCCGACTGAACGTCACTGGGCGGGCGGCGCTGACCGAGCCCGCCGATGTCGGAAAACTGAAGCGGACTTCACGTGAAGTCCGCTTCTGGCGTGACAACGGCCGTCATCGGTGCCAGCTCTGGCGTGATGGCGGGGGAAAACCTTACTTTCCCTTTACGTCCGCTTCACACGAAGCTGACCGTCAGCAGCGTAAAGTCCTGTTCAGGCTGATGGAACAGCCGGCTCCATTGGGTGGACCCGCCGCGGCCCGGTTGTTGAGTTGACAGCTGTTGCAGCCGCGGCGGTCCGCTGCTTTTTTAACCTAGACTTTGGCATCGTGCGAAAGCAGGTTGGTTTAAACATTTCGTGGGGAGACCCGTCACCGTGATCGTTCAAAAAAAATTCCTGGCTGTCGTGGCTGGCGTTGCGTTGCTGGCGCAGACGCTCGTCGCTCATGCCGAGCTGCCGGACTTCACACCGCTGGTCGAGAGCGCCTCACCGGCGGTGGTCAATATCAGCACCAAGCAGTCCACGCCGGTACGCGGCGGGCCGATGCAGATGCCTGATCTCGAGGGCATACCTCCGATGTTCCGCGACTTCTTCGAGCGCGGCATGCCGCAGCAACCGGATCGCCGGCGCCAGGCGCAGTCCCTGGGCTCCGGTTTCATCATTTCCGAGGACGGCTACATCCTGACCAACAACCACGTGGTCGCCGATGCCGATGAAATCATGGTGCGTTTGCCTGATCGTAGTGAGCAGCAGGCCAAGCTGGTAGGCGCCGATCCGCGCAGCGATGTCGCCCTGTTGAAAATCGATGGCGACGATCTGCCTATCGTGAAGATCGGTAATTCCGAGAAGTTGAAGGCGGGGGAGTGGGTCGTTGCTATCGGCTCGCCGTTCGGCTTCGATCACACAGTCACCGCTGGGGTGGTCAGCGCGACTGGGCGTAGCCTGCCGAACGAGAGCTATGTGCCCTTCATTCAAACTGATGTGGCGATCAACCCCGGTAACTCGGGCGGCCCGCTGTTCAATCTGGATGGAGAAGTGGTCGGCATCAACTCGCAGATCTTCACCCGTTCCGGTGGCTTTATGGGGCTGTCGTTCGCGATCCCGATCGATGTCGCCATGGATGTCGCCAATCAACTGCGTGAAGACGGCAAGGTCAGCCGGGGTTGGCTCGGTGTGGTCATTCAGGAAGTGAACAAGGATCTGGCCGAGTCGTTCGGTCTCGAACGTCCAGCCGGTGCGCTCGTTGCGCAGGTCATGGACGGCGGCCCGGCAGCCAAGGGCGGCCTTAAGGTTGGCGATGTCATCCTGAGCCTGAACGGCAAGTCCATCGACATGTCCGGCGATCTGCCGCACCTGGTTGGCGCGATGAAGCCGGGCAGCACGGCCAAGCTCGAAGTGGTCCGTGGGGGCGACCGCAAGACGGTGACACTGGAGATCGGGGCACTGCCCGAAGATGGCGATCTTCTGGCGTCAGCCGGCGGCCCGGGCGGCGCCACGAGCAGCGATAATCGCCTGGGTGTATCCGTGACCGAGCTGACCGATGCGCAGCGTCAGGCGCTCGAAATCAGCGGGGGAGTGGTCATCAGGGAGGTCAGCCAGGGCCCTGCAGCGATGATCGGCCTGCGCCCGGGAGATGTCATCACGCATCTCAACAACCAGGCGATCGACTCGGTTAAAACCTTCAGCAAGGTAGTCAAGGCGTTGCCGAAGAACCGCTCCGTGTCGATGCGTGTCCTGCGGGACGGACGGGCGAGCTTCATTACCTTCAGGCTCCCCGACTAACCCGAACCAGTTGCTCTGCCTATGAGGCCCGCTTAACGCGGGCCTTTTGCTGTCCAGAGATTGCTTAGTCGACGACGAACAGCTTGGCGCCGACCGCGGTGGATGAGCGGTGCGCTTCGGCGTTGTCGGCAACCTGATAGCTCATGCCAGGTTTGAGGATGAAAGTGCGGCCATCGTCCAGCTCGGTATGCAGCTCGCCTTCGAGACAGAACAGGATATGGCCTTTGCTGCACCAGTGATCGGCGAGATAGCCCGCGCTGTATTCGACTATCCGAACGCGGATGTCGCCAAAATGGCAGGTGCGCCAGAGCGCGCTGCCGGTTTCGCCCGGATGTTCGCTGGGTTGAACCAGTGACCAGTCGGTAGTGCCGAAGGGGATGGCGTTCAATTGCACGAGCTCGTTCCTTTTTAAGTGT
Organism: Pseudomonas sp. YJ42; assembly: GCF_047225135.1. Taxonomy (NCBI): domain Bacteria; kingdom Pseudomonadati; phylum Pseudomonadota; class Gammaproteobacteria; order Pseudomonadales; family Pseudomonadaceae; genus Pseudomonas; species Pseudomonas sp. YJ42. The sequence goes on from NZ_CP178378.1 coordinate 38,036, forward strand.
CCCGGTTTTCCGGGTTGCAACCCTGCGGCTTGTATACGCGCTGGGTGGAGGCGGGATTGTCGGCAAGTTTCTCGACGGGCCTGCGTGGACGAGCGACCAACTCACCGCCGCAGTTGGGGCAGACGAAGCCGAGTTTGGACTGGGCGCACGTCGTGCAGAAGGTGCATTCGAAGGAGCAAATCACTGCCTCGGCAGATTCTGGCGGCAAATTGGTATCGCAACATTCGCAGCCGGGCCGGAGTTCCAGCATGTCAGTTTCCTTTTTGGATGGTCTATCAAATGCCGTGCGCGTACCGGGTGGGGCGGTTAATGCGTGGACCGCCTGGCGCGAATCTATTGGAGTTTACGGATCGCTGCCACGAATCGCTTAAGCTAAAGCATTCATTCGACACAGCACCGCTTTGTTCCCGCAACGTCGGACACCTTGAGCACTGTCGACGTCGCACTGTTTGTGCATATCACGATATTCATGCCTCTGGCCGAGGCATCAGGGGTAACGCTATTTTGAGTCACGCAAGTGAAGCGAAACCGGCCCGCTCGGTACCGTTGCGCAGTCGTCTGCTGACCATCGCGCTTGCCGGAATCCTGCCTTTGGCATTGGTCGCCGGCCTGGGGCTGGTATCGATCGTCAGCGAGCAGAAGCAAATAGCCAAGCAACGCAGTCTCGAGGTAACGCGCCTGGCCGCTACGGCTATCGAGATCGAGCTGGTGCGCTCGATGAACCTGTTGCAGGCACTGTCGCAGTCGCCCTTGCTCGACGAAGGCGACGTCGAAAGCTTTGCCGAGATGGTTCTGCGTGTACTACCGACGGTTCCCAGCTGGCATTCGCTGCTGATCATCACGCCGGAGGGTGAGGTCGTTCGGCGCGTTTCGTCGCATAACTCCCCGGAGTCGAAGGTGATAGCCGAGCCTGGCAGCTTCGTTGAAATGCTTGGCACGGGAGAGCCTCAGATCGGCAACATGGCGCAAGGGCCTGGTGGCGCGTGGGGCATTCCTTTGCGCGTACCGGTACATGATGGCGCAACTATCCGCTACATCCTGACGACAGTGCTCGAACCCGGCGCCATCGCAGACGTCATCAACAATCGGCGGTTGCCGAAGGGCTGGGTGACCACTGTGCTGGATGCCAGTGGTTCACGAATCGCCCGGTCTCAACGGCATATTGAGACGCTGGGGCTGCCCGCTTCTCCGACCCTGGCGAAGTTGCTGCAGGAAGATAAGGCAGAAGAAGGCATGGGTATGACCATGACTGTGGAAGGCCTGCCCGTTTTCACGGCGTTTGTGCGGTTGTCTCCCTCGGGATGGGTGGTGGCGACCGGGGTTTCCACCGACGAGGTTCAAGCCGGCGCCGTCAGGGCCTTCACGTTCTACGGCGGTGGGCTGCTGCTCTCGTTGTTGTTTGCGGTCGCTGCGGCGTTGTTCGCGACGCGGCGGATCAATGTCCCGATGCGTCAGTTGCGGCGGGCGGCCCAAGCCATCGGTCGAGGTCAGTCGGTGCACCAGGCACCGGAGAGCGAGATCGAGGAAGTGCGCGAGGTGGGGCGGGCGCTAGCCGCCGCAGCGCAGGCGCGCCAGGCGAGCGAAGCCGAGCGTGACAGCATGTTGGCGCGGCTGGAGCTGGCTCAGCAGGACCTCACCGAGCAGGTCAGCGATCTGGAATCGCTACAGGCGCTCAGCAATCAGTTGCTGCAATTGCCGACGCTGGACGATCAACTGCAGGCGATTGTCGAGGTGCTGTGCGAGTTGCATGGTGCCGAGCATGGCCTGCTGACCACCCGGGAGGGGAATTCCTCGTTGCGCGTTCAGGCTTCGAAAGGCTTTTCGGCGTCCTCGCTGTTGCAATTGAACAACCTTTCGCTTGAGGGCAGCGTAGACGGTGCGGCCGTCCTGGAAGGCCGTCGAGTGACCGTCGCGAATGCCGAAGCCGATCCGCGTTTTGCCGCGCTCGTCCCACTCGCCCGTGCCGAGGGGTTCCGCTCGGTGCATGCCACGCCTATCAGGCACAGCGATGGCAGCGTTCTCGGTGTGTTGACCGTGCAACTCATGGACAGTCGTTTGCCCACGGAGCGCGAGATACGCCTGGCCGATCTCGCGGCGGGTCTCGCGGCCGTCTTCATCGATCGAGCACGAGCCCAGACCAAGGCCGGCATGTTCGAGCAGCGTCTACGGATTGCATTGGATTCGTCCTCGGTGCCGTTCAGCATTCTTTCCACGCTGTACGATTCGACGGGACAGGTGACGGACTTCGTGTTGGCCTTCATCAACCCGACGGGGGCCGCCTTTCTGCGCGGATCGGTGACGGAACTGACCGGCCGTGTTTTGAGCGAAGTGCTGGGCCCCAACGCCAATTCTCGGGTTATGGAAACGCTGGTGGCGGTGGCTACTTATAAACAACCGCATGATCTGGAGCTGCGCAGTACGGCGTTCGGCGGCGATCGCTGGGTACGTCTGGTGGCGACGCCGTACGAGCAGAGCATCGCCGTCTGGTTCGCTGACGTGACGGAAGCCAAGCACCAGGAACAGGCCATCCTGGAGGCTGACCGGCGCAAGGATGAGTTCCTCGCGACGCTGGCTCACGAACTGCGTAATCCGCTCGCACCGATACGTCTGGCTGCGGGCCTTTTCGGTTCACCCGGCGCGTCCGAAGCGCAGAAGCTGCGCAGCCAACAGATCATCGAGCGGCAGGTTCGGCACATGGCGTTGCTATTGGACGACCTGTTCGACATTTCCCGTATCACCCTCGGCAAGCTGGTGCTGCGCAAGGAGTCGCTGGATCTTGGAGCGGTCATCGAGGCAGCCGTCGAAACCGCTCGCGCCAAGATCGAGGCAAAACAGCACGAGTTGATCGTGGAGTTGCCGGCGCAACCGATCATGCTGGAGGCCGACCCGCTTCGACTCGAGCAGATACTCGTCAACTTGCTCAACAACGCGGCCAAGTTCACCGCGCAGGGTGGGCGGATTCGTATCAGCGCCACACTGATGGGTGGGACGGCCATGATTTCGGTGGCCGACAACGGCCTGGGCATCGCTCGTGAACACCTCAAGCTGATTTTCGAACGCTTCGCCCAGGTGCCCACAAACCGGACGCAGGTCAACACGGGTCTGGGCATCGGGCTGGCACTGGCCAAGGGGCTGGCCAATCTTCATGGCGGCGATATCCGCGTCAGCAGCGCAGGGCTGGGGCAGGGCGCGGAGTTCAGGTTGACTCTGCCGGCCCTCGCGGTATTGCCGAGCGACGGGCAGCGTGCCGAGCCGGGCAAGGCGGCGATCCATGCGCGGCGGGTCCTCGTCGCGGATGACAACCGGGATATCGCCGAAACCATGGCTGAGGTCCTTCGGCTGGAAGGCCATGAGGTGCATCTGGCCTTCGACGGCAACGAGGCATTTGAGCGCTATCAGCAACTCAAGCCGGAAGTGGTGCTGCTGGACATCGGCATGCCCGGCCTGCGTGGCGATGAGGTGGCACGGATGATTCGTTCGCAGCCCTCGACGTTTTGCGTTCGACTGGTGGCGATTACCGGCTGGGGGCAGCCGAGCGACAAGGAAAAAGCGTTGGACGCCGGATTCGACGTGCACATGACCAAACCCGTCGATATCGATCGGTTGATTTCCATCGTGGGAGCTTGAAGCCGTACGTAGCCCAGTTTCCGCGGCCTGCCCGTGCGGGAGACACATACGCGACAGGCCCTTGAGGAGCATTTCGCGCTGTGGGTGAGATGGATTTACGGCTCCATCAGTGGGCCTGAAAAAAAAAGCGGGTGCCGTGCGCCGAAATTTCTGGCACCTTTGCCATCTGATTTGTAGCGGCCAGAGCGACGTGGAGCGCGCTGGTGCGCAATGAAGTGGTATCGGGAGAGACTGCAGCGGCAACGCCGTCGCAGCGCCGAAGGAGCAACCGCCCCGGAAACTCTCAGGCAAAAGGACCGATACCACCGCTTTGAACTCTGAAGAGTCGACGGGCAGTCGTCGCCCGTTGCACCGAAGGAGCAAACGAACGCCGCTACACAATGGCTGTTCGTGAAACTCTCAGGTCCAGAACAGAGGGGGCGCTCGATCTGCAATAGCGGACGAGCTCTAACCCCGACGTTCTGGAGCCTCAAAATGAAAACGATCGCTGTCATTGGTGGCGGTATTACCGGCATCACTACCGCCTATGCGCTGGCCAAACGCGGTTTCGCCGTTACCCTGTTCGAAAAGCATCGCTACGCGGCGATGGAAACCTCCTTCGCCAACGGCGGCCAGCTCTCCGCGTCGAACGCAGAGGTGTGGACGCATTGGTCGACCATCCTCAAGGGCATCAAGTGGATGCTCAAGAGCGACGCGCCTCTGCTGGTCAATCCCAAGCCCAGCTGGCACAAGCTGTCCTGGTTCGCCGAGTTCATCGGTGCCATTCCGCAATACCGTCAGAACACCATCGAAACCGCACGTTTGGCCATCGCCGCGCGTGAGCACCTGTTCGCCTGGGCCGAGGAAGAGGGCATCGACTTCGACCTGAAGAAGGCCGGCATCCTGCACATCTACCGCGACAAGGCCGGCTTCGACCACGCGGGCAAGGTATCCACATTGTTAGCCCAGGGTGGCCTGCCGCGCCGCAGCGTGACGCCGGACGAGATGCGAGCCATCGAACCGACGCTTGCAGGGCAATACTACGGTGGCTATTACACCGAGTGCGATTCCACCGGCGACATTCACTTATTCACCAACGGCCTCGCCGCAGCGGCCAGCCGCCTAGGCGTCGAGTGCCGGTATGGCCAGGATGTGAAGGGCGTGGCGACAGATGGCAGGCAGGCCAGCGTCATTCTCGGCACGCCAGGAGGCGACGAAACCCTGCAGTTCGATGGCATGGTGATCTGCGCCGGTACAGCCAGCCGTGCCTTGGCCACTCAGTTGGGCGATCGGGTGAACATCTATCCGGTCAAGGGCTATTCGATAACCGTCAACCTCAATGACGAGGCCAGCCGTGCTGCCGCGCCGACCGTGAGCCTGTTGGACGATGAAACCAAGCTGGTCACCAGCCGCCTCGGCGACAACCGCCTCCGAGTGGCCGGCACCGCCGAGTTCAACGGCTACAACCGTGACATCCGCGCTGATCGGATTCGCCCCCTGGTGGATTGGGTCGCCGAGTGCTTCCCCGGCGTCAGCACCCAGAGCGTGGTGCCCTGGGCGGGGCTGCGTCCGATGATGCCGAACATGATGCCCAAGGTCGGCCGCGGCAGCTCGGCCTGCGTGTTCTACAACACCGGCCATGGGCACCTCGGCTGGACCCTGAGCGCAATAACCGCGGACATGATCGGCGATGTGGTGAGCCAGTCGCTGGGCTCGGCTACCTCGATGACCGGCTCGCGTCCGGAGGCTGCGCTGGCGTGACCAGCATTGACGACTGCGGCAACGCCGCGGTCGTCAATCGTCGCGAGTCAGTACCTCCAGCAGCTCGATTTCGAACAGCAGGTTGGAGTTCGGCTTGATGTGCTCGCCGATCTGACGTTCGCCGTAAGCGAGGTGGGCGGGGACGAAGAGTTTGCGTTTGCCACCCACCTTCATGCCCATGAGTCCGATGTCCCAGCCCTTGATTACCCGCCCGGTGCCGATCACGCACTGGAATGGCTTGCCACGTGCGTAGCTGGAGTCGAAAGTGGTGCCGTCTTCCAGCTGGCCGCGGTACTCAGTGGTGATCAGGGCACCCTTTACCACTTCCTTGCCGTCGCCGACTTGAAGGTCCTCGATCTGCAGTTCGTCGTTCATCTGTTTTTCTCGTTGGATGATCCGGGCTAGACCAGCACCTGGCGGGTGCTGGCGATAAGCTGGTGCACCTGTTTTTCCACTTTGGCCGCAGTGGCCTGTTCCGGGCCGCGGCCACGGGGGCAGGGCAGGCTCGCGGTGGTGCCGAACAGCCGGCAGATCAGCGGACGCTCGGCATAGGCTTCGCAGCCGTTGGGGCCTAGGTGTACGCAGTTCCAGTGCGCCAGGGCGGCGTCGTGCTCGGCGTCGCTGCGGTGAGGCAGTCGCGCCATTTCTTCGGAAGATGCCGTCACCGGTCCACAGCAGTCGTGGCAGCCGGGTTCGCAGGCGAAGCCTGGGATTTTTCGGCGCAGCTGGTCGATCTTGTGGTTGGTGCAGCTCATCAGGGGGCGCCTGTTTCGGGGCGCGAATAGTACTCGGCCAAACGGGATAATTCTCCTCCGCGCCGGCCTTTTTCACGGCGAGGGCGTATCGATGATGTCGTTCCAGTCAGGATGCTTGCTCACATAGTCGGCGACGAAACCGCATACCGGCACGACGCGCTTGCCGCGTCGACGGGCATCGTCGAGCGATTCGTGGATCAGCCTGCTGCCCATTCCTTGCCCGGCGAGGCTCGGGTCCACTTCAGTGTGAGTGAACACTTGGCGCGGGCCTTCCTCACGGTACTCGGCGAAACCGAGGTCCTGGCCATTGACGTTCAGCACGTAGCGGTGCGCATTCTCGTCGTGTCGTACTGTTGCGTCGTTCATCGAAATGTTCCTTCCGTAGGGAAATCAGGCCCGGCCTGTATAGCAACCGGGCAGGGTGTAGCCGCTACAGCGAGTCGACCAGCTTTCGTCCCATCTCGCAGCCGCGCTCGAGCGCTTCGTCGAAACTGCGGTAGTGCTGCGTCTGATCGACGCTTACCGGAACGACGATTTCACGGTCTTTCACCACTTCCGCGCCCACGGCCCAGAGCGTCTCGCCGTAAGTTTCATACTCGTACCCAGTAATGTGCACGATCACCTCGTGATCGCGGTAGACCAGCCGGTGGCTGTGAGGGATCTGGTGATCGCTGCCGCTGGGGATGTGCGCGGGCGTGTCGAAGTAGGGCTGTTCGGCGTCCGGTTTGACGGCCTTGCTCATCGCTGGACCTCCTTGGGTTGTCTGGATTGGGCCGAGGCAGCGGCGCATCGTTCCCGACGGTGGCGATGCGCGCGATGAACGTGAACCTGCCAGCGCACAGCTCACCGGCCCGCTATCGGCGCCACCAAACCTAGACTGAAGTACAGCCTTTACCACCTGCAAGTCGCATGGTGTCGGCGCTGTCGCTGGCTAGCATGGGGCGTAACGACAAGCCCAGAGGCACCCATGACTCGAAGCGTCAGCCTCCTTCCGTGCGTACGTACGCTTGTGTTGTTCTGCGTCCTGGTCGTCAGTCCGATGCTCTACGCTCAGGCGCCAGATGAGCAGGGCCTGGAGACCGAGATCAGACAGTTGTTTCCCAGGGCGACGCGCATCGAGCCGAAGCAGGAGAACCCGCCGGTTTACCGTGCGTATCAGCTCGACGAGCTGCTCGGTTACGCCTTCGAGTCCACTGATTACTCCAATCTGCAGGGTTTTTCCGGCAAGCCGATACGGCTGCTGATCGGCATGGACCCGCAGGGTGTATTGGCTGGCATCAAGGTGCTGGAACATCATGAGCCGGTATTTCTGCACGGGCTTGGCGAGCAGTCCTTGTTCGACTTCGTCGAGCAATATCGGCAGAAATCGATCAGTAGGCCCATCGTCGTGGGCAATCGTGAACGGACCACAGCTGACAGCGACTCGGTGACCCGCATCGACGGGGTCAGCAAGGCGACGGTCTCGGTGGTGATCCTCAACGAAACCGTTCTGCTTTCCGCCTTGAACGTCGCACGGCAGCTGCTCGATGGGTTCGTCAGTGGCCCGCTGGCCACCGCCAAACCAGACGTATATCAACCGCTCGGCTGGAACGAGCTGCTGGAGCGGGGCTTCGTCCAGCACTGGACGCTGAGCGACGACGAGGTCGAGGAGGCCATAGGCCATTCGCTTGACGGCTATCAGGACCTCGAGGCGGACGCCGAAGACGAACCTTTCAGCGACCTGTATTTCGCCTATCTGAATGCGCCGAGTATCGGCCGTAACCTGCTGGGCGAGACGAGATTCCAACGGCTTAGGGAGGAGCTGCTACCCAACGAGCAGGCGCTGCTGGTGATGTCATCCGGCATGTATCGCCACGTGCCGGACGACTTCGTGCCGGCTACCGCACCGGATCGGCTGGTGCTGATGCAGAACGATCATGCGATCGAACTGCATGACATGAACTTCAACAATGGAGCGGTCCTCGACGCGTTGAACGTGCCGGTGGAGGCGAGCGAAGCGCACATATTCCGTATCAAGGCCCACAGCGCGTTCAATCCGGTCGAGCCGGCCAGTCTGCGGCTCAACGTCAAATTGCGGCGCAACCACCTGATGGAAACCAACGCCCATTTCAGCCGAGCGTTTCGGCTCGATCCCGCACTGTTCGACATCCAGCAGGCGCAGGTCGCTGCCGAGCCGGTTCCGGTCTGGTTGCGCATGTGGCATGAACGCTGGTGGCAGGTCGGCTTGGTGGGACTGTCGTTGCTGGTGTTGACCGCCGTGTTCATTTGGCAGCACCGCATCAGCCGCCACAGCAAGGGCTTTCATCTCTTCCGTGCGGGTTTTCTATTGTTCACCCTGGTTTTTATCGGGCTCTACGCCCAGGGCCAGCTGTCGGTGGTAAACATCTTTACGCTGCTTCTAGCGTTGCGACAGGATTTCGATATCCGGGTGTTTTTGATGGACCCGGTGATCTTCATGCTCTGGAGCTTCACTTTCGTCAGCCTGTTCATCTGGGGGCGCGGTGTGTTCTGCGGTTGGCTGTGTCCGTTCGGTGCGCTGCAGGAGATGCTCGGCTGGGTCGCCAAGCGTCTGCGCATCCGTCAGTGGAAAATATCGGATCGCAATCATCAGCGCCTGCAATGGTTGAAGTACCTGATCCTGATCGGCTTGGTGCCGACAGCGTTCTACTCGCTGACGCTGGCCGAGCGGCTCGCCGAGGTGGAGCCTTTCAAGACCAGCATCACGCTGTTCTTCGTGCGCTCATGGCCGTTCGTGCTCTATGCGGTGATTCTGCTCGGCCTCGGGCTGTTCGTGCACAAGTTCTACTGTCGTTACGTCTGCCCGTTGGGGGCTGGGTTGGCGATGCTCGGCAAGTTCCACCTGTTCGCCTGGCTCACCCGCATCGATGCTTGCGGCAAGCCGTGCCAACACTGCAAGAACCACTGCGAGATCGGCGCCATCAAACGCGATGGCCGCATCGACTATGACGAATGCATCCAGTGCCTGGAATGCATCGTCATACTCAACAACGAGGATCAATGCGTGGCGACCGTCAGTGCGCGCAAGAGGGCCGAAAAGGCCGGGCGCCGCGGTCACGACGGTCTGATCGTAACCGACGCCATGGCTCCGAGGCCGCTACCGGCACCCTGAGGATCAACGATCTGGCCGTATCGGAGCGGCTGATCGTAAACGCCACCTGACCGGCCGGTTCTGCAACGCTGCACAGCGGTTCTGCGCACATGGCTATTGTTCCTTTGCCTGAGTTCGTTAGGATCGGCCGATTCCGTGCGCCGGACCGGATCGGCGCGCCTGACCCTTTGCTCCGAAGAGGACTCCATGGCTGAACGTGAAATCGTCGTTGTCGGTGCGGTGCGCACCCCGATCGGCTCCTTTGGTGGCGCGCTGAAGGATGTCGATCTGATCACCTTGGCAACCACAGTCTGCCGCGGCGTGCTTGAACGCTCCGGTACGCCCGCCGATGCCGTGGGCCACGTGGTGATGGGGAATGTGATACCCACCGAGCCTCGAGACGGCTACCTGGCACGGGTCGCCGCGGTGGACGCGGGCATTCCGCTGGAAACCCCGGCCTTCAACGTCAACCGCCTGTGCGGCTCCGGCCTACAGGCGGTGATCTCGGCGGCGCAGTCCATCCTGCTCGGCGATACCGACGTGGCCATCGGTGGCGGCGCGGAGAGCATGAGCCGCGGTCCATTCATCCTGCCGGACATGCGCTGGGGCGCACGCCTAGGCGACAGCCAGGCGATCGACTACATGAACACCCTGTTGCACGATCCCTGGGGCAAGTTTCACATGGGTGTGACTGCGGAGAACGTCGCTGAGCGCTACGGCATTAGCCGCGAGCAGCAGGATGCGCTCGCGCTGGAAAGCCAACAGCGCGCTGTTCGCGCAGTGGAGCAGGGCCATTTCCGCGAGCAGATCGTCCCGGTGACCGTCGCGACCCGCAAGGGGACCATCCAGTTCGAGGTCGACGAACACATCCGCGCCGATCTCACCGCCGAGCGCCTCGCGGCGCTGAAGCCGGTCTTCAAGAAAGAAAACGGTACCGTGACCGCTGGTAATGCGTCGGGGCTGAACGATGGCGCTGCGGCGCTGGTGCTGGCTGAGGCCGGGCGGGCTAAAGCGCTGGGCTTGGTGCCAATAGCGCGACTGGTCGGCTACTCCCATGCCGGGGTCGACCCGGCTTACATGGGGATCGGCCCGGTGCCGGCGGTGCGCAAGGTGCTGGAGCGCACCGGCATCAGCCTCGAGCAGGTCGATGTCATCGAAGCCAACGAAGCCTTTGCCGCCCAGGCCTGCGCCGTAATGCAGGAGCTCGGGCTGGACCCGGCGCGGGTCAATCCCAATGGCTCCGGTATTTCCCTCGGGCACCCGGTGGGCGCGACCGGTGCGATTATCAGCGTCAAGGCCATCCATGAGCTGCAGCGCATACAGGGCCGCTATGCGTTAGTGACCATGTGTATCGGCGGCGGGCAGGGCATCGCAGCGGTTTTCGAGCGTTGCTGATAGCGGCTGCGCTCGCGTTCGTCGGGCATAGCCGTTTCGATTGAAGATTCTGCCGAAATGGCCGACAAGCTTTGGCGAGGGTGATATCTACGCCAAGAGACCGGCTTTCCCACAGGACTATTCATGAACAACGCATCCGCCACCGACGCCTTATCGCTTCTGCTGTTCACGCTTCGCAGCGGCAAGCAGATGGCGATCAACCTGTTGAAGGTCAGCGAGATCATTCCGACGCCGTCGCTGACCCGGTTGCCAGAGTCGCACCCTCATGTCAGAGGCGTCGCCACGTTGCGCGGCCAGCCGTTGTCGGTCATCGATCTGAGCCTGGCCATCGGCATGGCGCCCTTGCAGGATCCCAAAGGCGGTTGCCTGATCGTCACCGAAATCAGTCGTTCGAAGCAGGGATTGCATGTGCAGGCGGTGGTCAAGATCGTGCACATCCAATCATCGAAGATCCTGCCGCCGCCCTACGGCGCGCGAAACAATTCCTTCATTACCGGTACCGCTGAAGTGGACGGCGAACTGATCCAGATCCTCGACGTGGAAAAGGTCATCCACAACATTGCGCCGGTTCCCGGCGAGGCGGACATTTCCCATCTCGATGATCAGGATGCCCAACTGTTGACCGAAACGCGCGCCCTGATCGTCGACGACAGCCAGGTGGCGATCCACATGTCGGTGTCGGCGCTGACGAAGATGGGCGTTACCTGCCATTCGGTACGCAGCGCTCGCGAGGCCTTCGAGAAGCTCGACAGCCTGAAGGACAGCTACGAAGCGATCAATGTGGTGGTGTCGGATATCGAGATGCCGGAAATGGACGGTTATTCATTCACCCAGGCGCTGCGCAAGCATCCGGATTACGCGTCCATTTACGTCCTGCTGCATACCTCTCTCGACAGCACCATCAGCACCGATAAGGCCAAGGCCGCCGGCGCCAATGACATCCTCACCAAGTTCTCGCCGCCGGAAATGGCCAAGTGCATGCTGCGCGCGGCGCGGGTGATTCATCTCGGTGAGGACACCTCGGTCGCTTGAGAACCTGGTTGGTAGCGGCGGTGGCTTCCGGATCGGCCACCTCCGCCTAGGCTCGGTCAGGCGCCGTACTTGCCGAACGCCGCGTCACGCGTGTTGACGTACAGCGCGTACAACGAATGGCTGCTGGCCATGAACAGCCGGTTGCCCTTGCTGCCGCCGAAGCAGAGATTGGCGCAGCGCTCCGGCAGCCTGATCTTCCCGATCGCCTTTCCCTGTGGATTGAAGATCATCACGCCATCCAGATCGGCGGTCACGGCTTCCGGTGAGCCCGAGCTGCCCCAGCCGCACCACAGGTTGCCATCCTCGTCGCACTTGATGCCATCCAACGCGCCGAAGGCAGGCGCCTCGATGTGCTTGCGACGTTCGCCCAGCGTGCCGTCCGCGTTGACCGGGTAGGCCCAGACCAGCCGATTGGGCTTTGCCCGGCCTTCGACGACATACAGCGTCTTCTGGTCGGGCGAGAAGCACAGTCCGTTGGGGCCGGCGATCGAGTCGATCACGCGGGTCACGGCACCGGTTTCGCCATCGATGCGATAGACGGCATCCGGCAGCTCGGTTTGAATCTTGTGTCCCTCGTAGAAGTTGCTGGTCTGGAAAGGCGGGTCGGTGAACCAGATCGATCCGTCTTGCTTGACCGCGAGATCGTTCGGTGAATTGAAACGTTTGCCTTCGAACTGATCGGCCAGCACCGTGATGCTGCCGTCCGGCTCGGTGCGTGTGACGCGACGGCCCTGGTCATTGGTGGTCGAGCCTTCGCAGGCCAGCAGCCGTCCTTGCAGATCGCGGCTCAGGCCGTTGGAATGATTCGAGGGCTGGCGATAGATGTCGAACGAACCGGTGATCTCATCCCAGCGCATGATGCGATTTTCCGGAATGTCGCTGACCAGCAGGTAACGGCCATCGCCGACCCAGACCGGGCCCTCGGCCCAGCGCATGCCGCTGGCGATCTTCTCGACGCTGGCGTTGAACAACCGATATTTGGTGAAACTCTCATCGAGGATTTCGACGAGTTCATCCGGGTAGCGCTGGGTCAATGGTTCGGCCAAGGCGAGCCGGGGCAGGCCCAGGCTGCCCATCGAGGCGATTCCAGCCGACACCATCAGCGAGTTTTTCAGGAAGGCTCGGCGGGCATTGCGTGGGTCGTTGGCGGAATCGTCATTCGTTGTGGTCATGGCGTGCGTCCTACGTGAAGTTTTTATGGGCGAGCGAGCCCGTTCCACCGGGATAGGCGGTCAGGCGATACGCGAGGGGTCAGCGATTCAGTCGAGGCGGGCTATGTGCGTGGCGCAACAACGGCAGAACGCGCTTGGCGGTCGGGCGTGGAGAAGGGGGCATGCGACTATCCATTGTTATTGTAGGGTGATGTTGTCGTACAACCTCGATGAGTATTGTTAGGGTATGACCGCTTGTCAAAGCCTATTCTTGCTGACGAACGAAGATCTTTAACACCTTCTGTATCTTGTTCGACGTCGTATGAGCTGGTTCGACTCGTTTGTCGCCTTCGCTTGGACGTTGCCACGTAGAATGGGCGCCCCGAAAGAATAAGGACGGCGGACGGTGAATCTGCAACAGGGCTTTGTCCTGACCCGACACTGGCGCGACACGGCGGCCGGTACCGAGGTGGAGTTCTGGCTGGCCACCGATACCGGCCCGCGTCGTCTGCGCGTGCCTTACCAACCGTCGGTTGCCTTCATTCCGGCGGCACAGCAGCGCAAGGTTGAAATCCTGCTCAAGGGCGAGCGCGACGTCGAGCTGCGTCCGCTGAGCCTGACCGACTTCCGCCATCGGCCGGTGGTCGGGTTGTATTGCAAACAGCACCGCCAGTTGATGAATCTCGACAAGCGTCTGCGCGGGGCGGGGCTTGACGTCTACGAGGGGGACATCCGACCGCCGGAGCGTTATCTGATGGAGCGGTTTATCACCGCACCGGTCAGCTTTGCCGGCCGGCCGGATACGCAAGGCGTTCTCGTCGAGGCGCAGATCAAGCCGGCACCGGATTATCGGCCACCACTCAGGCTGGTCTCGTTGGATATCGAAACCACCATGCGCGGCGAGCTGTACTCCATTGCCCTGGAGGGCTGCGGCCAGCGCCAGGTCTATATGCTCGGCCCGGCCAACGGCGATGCCAGTACGGTGGATTTCCAGCTGGAATATTGCGACAGCCGCAAGCAGTTGATCGAGTGCTTGAACAATTGGCTGGCGCGGCACGATCCGGATGTGATCATCGGCTGGAATCTGGTGCAGTTCGATCTGCGTGTACTGCGCGAACAGGCCCAGCGCTATCAGGTGCCGCTGCGTTTGGGGCGCGGCGGTGAGGAGATGGCCTGGCGCGAACACGGCAGCCGCAGCAATCATTTCTTCGCAGCAGCGGCGGGGCGGCTGATCATCGATGGCATCGAGGCGCTGCGTTCGGCGACTTGGAGTTTCCCCTCGTTCAGCCTGGAGAACGTCGCGCAGACGTTGCTCGGCGAGGGCAAGGCGATCGATACGCCTTATCAGCGCATGGACGAGATCAACCGTATGTTCGCCGAGGACAAGCCGGCGCTGGCGCGTTACAACCTCAAGGATTGCGAACTGGTCACGCGGATCTTCGACAAGACCGAGCTGCTGACTTTTCTGCTCGAGCGCGCCACGGTCACTGGCTTGCCCGCCGATCGCATGGGTGGCTCGGTGGCCGCGTTCGAGCATCTTTACATCCCGCTGATGCATCGCCAGGGCTTCGTTGCGCCCAACCTCGGTGAGCGGCCACCGGAAGCCAGTCCCGGTGGCTTCGTGATGAACTCCCAGCCGGGCCTGTACGAATCGGTGCTGGTGCTGGATTACAAGAGCCTGTATCCATCGATCATCCGCACCTTTCTCATCGATCCGGTGGGGCTGGTCGAAGGCATGCGCAATCCTGACGACAGCAACTCGGTACCGGGCTTTCGCGGTGCCCGTTTCTCACGCGACCGGCATTGCCTGCCGGCCATCGTTGAGCGTGTCTGGGAAGGGCGCGAAGCTGCCAAGCGCGAGGGCAACAAGCCCTTGTCCCAGGCGCTGAAGATCATCATGAATGCCTTCTACGGCGTGCTCGGCTCCAGCGGTTGCCGGTTCTTCGACCCGCGCCTGGCCTCATCCATCACCCTGCGCGGGCACGAAATCATGCGCCGCACCCGCGAGCTGATCGAAGCTGAAGGCTACAGCGTGATCTATGGCGACACCGACTCCACCTTCGTCTGGCTCAAGCAGGCACACAGCGACGAGGATGCGGCGCGCATCGGCCGGCAACTGGTGCAGCAGATCAATGGGTGGTGGCGCGAGCATCTTCAGCGTGAGTACGGCCTGCAAAGTGCGCTGGAGCTGCAGTTCGAAAGCCACTTCAAGCGCTTCCTGATGCCGACCATTCGCGGCGCCGAAGAAGGCAGCAAAAAACGCTATGCCGGCCTGGTCACCCGCCCGGACGGCAGCGACGGGCTGGTGTTCAAGGGCTTGGAAACGGTGCGTACCGACTGGTCGCCCCTGGCCCAGCAGTTCCAGCAGGAGCTGTACCGGCGCATCTTCAACCGCGAACCCTATCAGGACTACGTGCGCGACTATGTACGCCGCACCCTGAACGGTGAGCTGGACGAGTTGCTGATCTTGCGCAAGCGATTGCGCCGGCGCCTGGATGACTATGAACGCAACGTCCCGCCACATGTACGCGCCGCACGGATTGCCGATGACTACAACCTGCAGCAGGGCCGTCAGCGGCAATACCAGAATGGTGGCTGGATCAGCTATCTGATTACCGTGGGCGGCCCGGAGCCTCTGGAAGTGCGGCGCGCGGCAATCGATTACGACCACTACGTGACACGCCAGCTGCAGCCCATCGCCGATGCCATTCTGCCTTTCGTCGGCGACAGCTTCAGTGGTTTGATCGACGAGCAGCTCGGGCTGTTCTGATTAGCTGACTCTAGCCACCCGATCGGTCGGAGCGAGGCGCGCTGTAGCGCTCGGCGAGGCGTCCGACGGGCACGCCGCAGGCGAACTGCAGCGCCAGCAGGCGATTGCGCAGCGAGCGTCGCCACCAGCCGTCGCGCTGCCAACGGCGTGTATCGACGCGGACGCCGTCATTCATCCGTACGAACCGGCCATTTCGGCGCAAGCATTTCACCAGTTCGACCTCCTCGAACAGCGGCCAAGGGCTGTGCTGGCCGCAGCGCTGATAGGCCTCCGCCGTTACGAACAACCCCTGGTCGCCGTAGGGCACGCCGAAGTGAGTGCGCAACGTGATCAGGCGCTCGAGCAGCGCGCCCTGCCAGCCGGTTCGGCCGGCAAAGCGAAACTTGAAATAGCCTCCCACCGCACCGTCGGCGATCGCCGTCAGCATCGAGGGCAACGGGTTGCCGTGTAGCTGGGCGTCGGCATGCAGGAACCACAGCACTGGATACCGCGCATGGCTGGCGCCCAAGCGAAGCTGCGTACCGCGGCAGGGCGCGGTCGGCAGCCAGGATGCGCCATGGCGCGCGCAGAGCAATCGGCACGCCTCGCTGCTGGCGCCATCCACGACGATGATTTCGCCATTCACCTCGGTCGTTTGGAAAAGCGGGACGAGGCTGCTCAGCAGTTGCGTCAGCGCCTGCTCGTCGCGCCAGCATGGAATGATCACGCTGATTGCGCTCTGCTCAGGCATCGTGACGAGTCCCAAGTGCTTCGAGCACCGCGCGTAGGCCTCGACGCGATGGGCGCCTGTCTTCGCGCAACGCCGCGGCAAGGGGCAGCAGGTCTTGCTCATGGTCGATATCAAAGGACTCGCCCGCAATGACGACCTCATGACCTGCCCGTCGGCACAACTGCTCGAGCGCATGGCCGAGTCGATCAGTGCTCCAGGGCAGGCGGGAAAGATCTGGCCAGGGGCGATTGGAGGCCATCAGTACGACGCCGCCATCACGGGCGGCGAACAGCACGGTGTCGACCCGCTGCAGCAGCTGGGCGACGTACAGGTAGTCGGCGGGGCGCAGGGCAGGGCAGTCGCTGCCGATGAAGATCAGCTTGCGCTGGCCTTGGTCGCGTAGCGTGCGGTCCAGTTCGTTCAGGCGCTCGCCGAGATTGCCGTCTGGCTGCGCCATGCAGAGCACCCCTCCAGCCAGCGATCGCGCCCAGCTCAGATGTTGCTCGTGGTCCGGTGCGATCGCCCCCGGGCCGGGCCATTGCTGAAGGTCCTCCAGTGCACAGGCGAGCAGTGCCTGAGCGATGGACAGCGCGGCATTCTGCCCGAGTGTCGCTGCCAGTCGCTGCTTGGCGTGGCCCTGTGCAGGTCTTTTACAGAGCAGGACCAGGCAGGGCATGGCAGGATCTGAGGTCAAATCGGTTTCCCCTGGAAGCAAAGGCAGAACCTTGCGCGTGCGTTGACTACGCTGATGAAACGGTTGCCGATTGCGAGCGATCTACGCGTCGGCTTCCTTGAGACGTCTTGAAGGTTGAAACATTGTCATGCGTGACACTTTACCGCTGCTCGATGCGTTGCGCTTTCCGCCGATCCGACGCAGTCGTCTGGAGGCATTGCAGGTCAATCTGACCTACCGTTGCAACCAACGCTGTCTGCACTGCCACGTCAACGCAGGGCCGACGCGCAAGGAGGCGATGACCGACGAGAGCCTGGCCCTGCTGCATCGGGTGATCGAGGCGCACCCGGTGCAGACACTCGACCTGACTGGCGGCGCGCCGGAGATGCACCCACGCTTTCGCGAGATCGTTCGGCATGCCCGCCGCGAAGGGCTGCGGGTGATCGATCGCTGCAACCTGACCATTCTGAGCGAGCCGGGTCATGAGGATCTGGCCGAGTTCCTTGCTGAACAAGGGGTTGAAGTGACGGCATCACTGCCGTGTTACTCGCAGGAAAACGTCGATAAGCAGCGCGGCGATGGGGTGTTCGAGGCGAGTATTGCCGGGCTGCGTCAGCTCAACGCGTTGGGCTATGGAAAAGAGGGCCGTGGGCTGGTGCTCAACCTCGTCTATAACCCGCAGGGGCCGTCGTTGCCGCCGCCACAGGCGCAGCTGGAAACCGACTACAAAGCGCATCTGGCCGAGGATTTCGGCATCCGCTTCAATCACTTGCTGACCATCACCAATCAACCGATCGCGCGCTTCGGCAGTACCTTGGTGAGCAGGGGGCAGTTCAATGACTACATGCAACTCCTGCGCGACAGCTATCGGCCTGAAAATCTCGGCGCGGTGATGTGCCGCAACCTGGTGAGCGTCGATTGGCAGGGCTACCTGTACGACTGTGATTTCAATCAGATGCTCAACCTGCCGATGTCGCTTCCCGAGCTCATCAGCCGGGACCGCGCGCACCTGCGCGATTTGCTGACGCCCTTGAGGCTGGACGGTAACTCCATCGTCACGCGTGATCACTGCTACGCCTGTACCGCTGGACAGGGATCGAGCTGCGGTGGCGCTCTAAAAAGCTGATTACCCCCTTGCGTCGCCTCGAGTCGATCGAGCAAACCATTCGACCGGCCATTCTCTGATGACCTTGCACTATTCCCGTTCTGTTGTGCGTCTATCGTCAAGTTCGGAATTAATGCTATCCGCATGCGTAGTTAAACGTTGAGATTATTCATATATGGAGTAATCTGTGTCCTGTGGCAATAACCAGGCGGAGCGGAAATGAAACTCGAACAGGCGGTCAGCAAGCCAGACACTGCTTCGCCCGAGGCAGGGCGAGTCGCGCTGACGTTCTTCTTCAACCTCATGCGGTTATGGAACTGCAGCGCCGAGCAGCAGCGGATATTGCTTGGCTCGGTGGGTAATACGACTTACTTCAAGTACAAGAAACTTCCTGAAGTTCGTCTGCCGCGCGATACGCTGGAGCGTATTTCCTACCTGATGGGTATTCACAAGGCGCTGCGTATCCTTTTCAGCAATCAGGCGGAGCGGGCATATGAGTGGGTGCACAAGCCCAATGATGCCGCGCCGTTCAATGGCGTGAGCGCGCTCGATTACATGCTCGGTGGGCAGGTGGTCGATCTGGCCGATGTACGTCGCTATCTCGACTGGGTGCGGGGCTGATGCAGGAAATCCTGCCGGCCTGGCGGCGAGCGTATCGCATCATCAACAGCTCGTTCCCGCCACTGGACGTGTTCGAGGACACGCTCAGCCCGGATGACCTGGAGATCGCCTTCGCGCTGGAAGCCATGACCAACGATCGGCTGCGCGAGGAACTGGGCGCCCTGCAGCGCGTCGCGCCGGGTGACCGTGTCAGCGGGCCGGGTTCGACTGCGGTGATGGCGGCCTTTACCCATATCGGCAATGCCAGCCGCTTCAGCGACGGCAGCTACGGTGTCTATTACTGTGCCAGTTCGTTGGATGCCGCCATCGCCGAGACCAAATTCCATCAAGAGCGTTTTCTGGCAGCCACCCGCGAGGCGAACGTCGAAATCACCATGCGCGCGTACGTCAACAAGGTCGTCAAACCGCTGATCGACGTGCGCGACATGCCCGAGCTGCACCAACCCGATCCGGCCGCCTATGGCAATAGTCAGGCATTCGCCCGTGAGCAACGGGACGGCAAGACCTGGGGTTTGCTCTATCGAAGTGTGCGGTTGGAAGGGCACGAATGCGTCGCGGCCTTTCGTCCGCGGGCGGTCTCGTTGCCGGTGCAGGGGCCACATCTGCGCTACGTGTGGGATGCCCGGTCGGGCGCGATCACTCACATTCTCAAGATGAGCGAGGTATTGGTGTGAACGTCCAGGGCTGCGTTCTTGAGCCTGATCAAGTCCCTGCAAAGGACGCCTGGCTAGTCTGAAGGCTCGATTGAGATCAAGACGAGGCCCCTGAGATGGCCAAGAAATTCCCGATGAATCCTCCGCATCCCGAGCGCATCTGCTGGGGATGCGATCGATATTGTCCAGCGGATTCGCTTGCCTGCGGCAACGGCGCAGGTCGTACTCAGCATCCTGCGGAGATGATGGGTGACGACTGGTACCTGTACGGCGATTGGGGGTTCGATTTGATTGCCACCGACAAGCCGGACGAGAAAAAAGCTTAAGCCTCCGGCCTGCAACTTCTAGCTAGATATTTTTCCTAGGAAATAGCGGGTCCACCGAACCGCAGGTACACTTCGCCGCCTTTTGGCCAAGGCAGGTCGAACAACCGTTCGGCACCTGCTTCAATTGCAAACTTCAGAAAATCTCCAAGCGAACGATGAACTGGTGCGGCGGCCACGTTGCGGGTTCACCGTGGCCTCTTCGTGGGGCTGTCCGGGCGGAGCGCCGCTCGTCTCGGATCCAGACCGAACATTCGCAGCCCACGCAGGAACCTGACCATGCTAGTTGGTAGCTATAACGACGTCCTGGTGTTTTTCTCGTTCGTCGTCGCTGTGCTTGCCTCCTATACCGCGCTCGACATGGCGGGACGGGTCGCGACTGCCGAAGGTCGTGCGGCGCGCCTGTGGTGGGCCGGTGGCGCCTTCTCTATGGGCCTGGGAATCTGGTCGATGCACTTCATCGGCATGCTGGCGTTCAGTCTGCCGATTCCGCTCGGCTACGATCCGCTGATCACTGCCGGCTCGCTCGTGATTGCCATTGCTGCCTCTGCCGTTGCGCTGTGGCTGGTATGTCAGCGTGAGCTGCCCTGGTCCCGTATCGGGGTGGGGGCGTTGTTGATCGGTGCCGGAATTACCGCAATGCATTACAGCGGGATGGCGGCGCTGCGCATGCAGCCAGGCATTGACTATCACACGGGTTGGTTCATTGCCTCGGTTGCCATTGCCGTGCTCGCCTCGGCAGCCGCTTTGTGGCTGGCGTTTCGCCTGCGCGGCAATCTGGCCCACCTGAAACTCTGGCGTACATTGGCCGCCCTGGTGATGGGGCTCGCGATCACCGGCATGCATTACACCGGCATGGCAGCGGCGCGCTTTCCCGAAGGTAGCTTTTGCGGGGCTTCCATCACGGGTGTGGAAACCCATTGGCTGGCGCTGTTGGTGATCGTGCTGACCTTGGCCGTGCTGGCCATCACGCTGATCGTCTCGATTCTGGATAGCCGAATGCAATCGCGTACATCGTTGCTGGCGACTTCATTGGAGAAGGCCAACAGCGAGCTGGTCCAGCTGGCATTGCATGACAACCTCACCCGCTTACCCAACCGACTCCTGCTGGAGGATCGCCTGAGTCAGGCGTTGGAGATCGCCAAGCGCGAGCGCTCCTGCTTTGCCGTGATGTTCATGGATCTGGACGGCTTCAAGGCCGTAAACGATGCCTATGGACACCATATCGGTGATGAGCTGCTGGTTAGCGTCACTGAACGGTTGCGTTCGTGCATTCGCGCCCAGGACACACTCGCACGCCTTGGCGGAGATGAGTTCGTGTTGCTGGCGGTCGTTACAAGCCCGGATGATGCAGCGACACTGGCCGACAAGCTGGTGCAGCGCATCGACGAACCTTTTGAGCTGTCGCGCTACGAGCTCCGTGTCTCGCTCAGCGTCGGCATTGCGATATACCCCAATGATGGCGAGGGCACCCGTGATCTGCTGCTGCACGCCGACGCCGCCATGTACCACACCAAAAGCGCCGGCCGGAACGGCTACAGCTTCTTCGAACCTTCAATGAACGCCAACGCCGCGGAGCATTTGCAGCTATTGCATGACTTGCGGCTGGCCGAAGCGCGCGGTGAGTTACGCCTGCATTATCAGCCGAAGTTCGAGGCACCCGCCGGTCCCGTACGTGGCTTCGAGGCATTGTTGCGGTGGCAGCATCCGAAACGTGGCCTGCTCAGCCCTGATGCGTTTCTGCCGCTGGCTGAGAAAACCGGTCTGATCATCCCGATGGGAAAATGGGTGCTGGAGGAGGCGTGCCGACAGTTGTGCGAGTGGCATCTACAAGGCTTCAGCCAGTGGACGATCGCGGTCAACCTTTCAGCGGTGCAGTTCGACCAGCCGGATCTGCCGGGTATGGTGGCCGAGATTCTCGATCGCTATGCCATTCCGGCGGTCCAGCTGACGCTCGAAATCACCGAAACCGTTGCCATGCGTAATCCGGAAGTGACCATCGAGACGTTGGAGAAACTCACGAATCTTGGCGTCAAGGCCTCCATCGACGATTTTGGAACGGGCTATTCGAGTCTGCTCTACCTGAAGCGGTTACCCGCCAGCGAGCTGAAGATCGACCGCGCATTCGTCAAGGAAATGAGCGTTGGCAACGAAGATTCGGTCATCGTCTCGGCGATCGTTGCACTGGCCAAAGCGTTGGGTCTAGAGATAGTCGCCGAAGGTGTGGAAACACCTGAACAGCAGGCGTTCCTCACAGATCTCGGTTGTGAAACGCTCCAGGGCTTTCTGCTTGATCGACCGATGACTGCGGCACAGGTACTTGAGCGCGCCGAGCGCGCGCGGGTCGAGCCGGCCTGCACTCTCGCCGGGTAAGCAGGGGTTAACCGCACCGGCGACTCTTCAGCTTGCTCAGAACCAGCGGTCGTTGCGCTTGCGGCCGCGTGTCATCACCGGAATGATCAGCCCGGCCAGCAAGCCTGCGCCGGCGATGCT
The DNA here is from genome assembly GCF_047225135.1 of Pseudomonas sp. YJ42. NCBI lineage: Bacteria > Pseudomonadati > Pseudomonadota > Gammaproteobacteria > Pseudomonadales > Pseudomonadaceae > Pseudomonas > Pseudomonas sp. YJ42. The sequence goes on from NZ_CP178378.1 coordinate 60,192, forward strand.
GCCGCCATAGACCATGTAACGCATCAGTACCTGATTGTTTTCGTCGCCGAGACGCGCCTGGGCATCGCGCAGATCCGATTCGGTTGCGGTGAGCGCGGTATCCAGCGCCTGGCGGCGCGCTTCTAGTTCATCAATCAGCGCCTTGCGGGAGTCGAGTGTCTCCTGCATGCCCTGTACCCGGGTCTTCCAGCTGTCGTCTATGGTGCGCAGCTCTTCGCTGAGCTCGGCAACCTTCTGCTCCAGCTCAGGCAAGCGCTCCGCCTGGCCGGGCATCTCTTGCAGATCAGCGCTGCGGATCCACACTCGGTCGCCATTTGCGCCACGAACCTGACTGTAATCGCCTTGGGTATCGAGCAATTCGACCTTCTCGCCGGACGTGAGCGAGCCAACGATGCGATAGCCGTCGGTTGGGCCGCTGCGTACGTAAGTGGTCAGGCTGTCGCTGACCCAGCGTTCATTGGTCGCTTGCTGCGCATGGGCCGGCACGATGACGGCCAGCAGGGTACCGAACAGGCTGCCACGCAACGCGCGGCGCTGCGTGGCAGATCCCGAAACACGGGTGAGAAGGGCGAGAAGATGACGGGATATGGACATGGTGGTCTTCGCGTTGACAAAAGAATGATGGCCCCGATGAACGGGCCGAAACAAAAGCGGATCCGGAGCTGGCACTGTGCCGTCAGCTTGCCGCTACGGGCGGCAGCTGGCTGGTCGGATGTGCTGATGGGTGAGCGGGAGGATGCGTTCTCTCCGGTTGAGCCTAGGCCCCACATGGTCCTGCAGACAGGACTGACAGCAGGGAGCGCTGTAGGTTCACTGAATGTTCATCATTTCATGCTAGGTCGAGCTCGTTCCGGCCAACGCTGGCCGTGCTCAGGGACGACGTTACAGCACTTCCACCGGGTGGGCCCGGATCAGAAGCTGTTCCTGGCGGAACCGGGCTTCCAGCGAGGTCCGGTAGTTGGTCCACCAGATACGGTCGAGTTCGCTGATCATGACTTCGTAGATGACCAGATCGTCGCGCACCGCTCGGCTGTCATCATCGCGCCACAGGCCGTTCGCGGGCGCACGGGCATAGGCGGTGAGCCCGCCGAACTGCTCCACCAGCTCGTTCCTCACCTCGGCGAAAAGGGCCTTGGGCAGCGCTTGTCCGTCATTGTCATAAAGGGGAAGCAGCAACTGGGTCAGGTACATGCCGCAGCTCCGATGGGCGGTGGGCTTTGTTGATCCGACCACGGGCAGGCGCCGCCGGCACTATTGCATGGAGCATGTACGGATCAACGGTACGATCAGAGACGGCGCTGATGGGCGGAGACGAATTCAGCGACGCATGCAGACTCCAAGCTATACAACGAATTGCGGGAGGTAGCTCAAGATGGAATCACCGAACCCCACGGTAGCGGCCTTGCAGAAGGCTCAGGACATCACTTCACGCTGGTCGGATGGGGAGCTGGGCGCCGAGGAAGCGCAGCAGGCACTCAAGGCTGTGTTTGACCAGTGGCAGCCTGGCAATCGGGCGTCAGAGACTGAGCAGGTAGCCGAAGTGGCGTTGACGGCATCGCGAATTGCCTTCCAGGACTGGCTGCAACGCGGTGAGAACTGCGAGGAACTGGTCACCCAGCTGCGCTGGATTCTCGACCCTTCGAAAGATGGCATCACCGATCCTGCGCTCAACGTCTACGCGCCGCAGCGCCCCGAGTGAGATCGCCCGCGGTGGGGCGGCAGCCTTCAACGCACCAGCAGTACGACCAGGGCAATGGCTAACGCCAGCGATACCCCTTTCCAGAACAGTACCGGGTTGCGCTCCATTAGCGGCGGCCGGGCCTTGTTGAGAAAGGCCTTGTTGGGGTGGCGCAACTCGAAGACGAATTCCGATAGATCCTCGTAGCGTTTGTACGGATCAGGATGCAGTGCCTTGCGCAGCACATCGTCGATCCAGGCCGGCACCTCGCGGTCGTGCTCGCGGATCGAGCTGTAGCTGAGCTTGTTCTGCGCGGCGCGGGTGCGGCACTGCGCGACCTGAAAGCCATACGGTAGCTTGCCGGTCAGCATCTGATAGGTGATGACGGCCAGCGAGAACATATCCGAGCGAGGCGTGCCGCTCTCGCCAAGGAAATATTCCGGCGCCGTGTACTGAGCGGTGCCGAGCAACTCGCTGCGTTCGGTTGGCGAGGCGATCTCCATGATGCCGGCAACTCGGGTGGAGCCGAAATCGATGATTTTCACCGTGCCGGTCGCGTCGATCATGACGTTCTCGGGGCGCAGGTCCTGATGCAGCATTTCCAGCCGGTGAAAGGCGCGCAGGCCCTTGGCGATCTGCTCGATGATGCCGCGCACCGTCTCCAGGTCCGGCTGCGGATGGTCGATCATCCACTGCGTAAGGGTCTGGCCATCGATGAACTCGCTGACGCTGTAGAGAAAGTTGCGCTTACGCATCTGCCGGCACGGCTGGGCCACATGTGCGCTGTTGATTCGTCGCGCGACCCACTCCTCGGTGAGGAAGCGTTCGAGATAGGCCACATCTTGTTGAAGCTCCATCGACGGCGTCTTGATGATCACCGGCGTGTCGTTGTCGTCGTCGGTCGCCAGATAGACGTGGCTGCGGCTGCTGGCGTGCACCTCGCGAACGATGGTGTAGCCATCGAACCGCGCCCGTGCCTCGAGCATGGGCGGGAAGGGCAGTTCGGTGAGGTGCTGGTAGAGCTCGTCCGGGGCCTGAATCGGAAGCTGCTCGATGCGCAGGATCTGCACCGTGAGGTTGTCGTCGCTGCCGCGTTGCAGCGCTTCGTTGACGATCTCCCTCGCGGCGGCGTCCAGATCGGCTGCATGTCGTGCGATGGTCTCGCTCATGAACTGCGCGCTGGCAAACTCGTATACCCCATCAGTGGCCAGGATGAAGGTATCGCCGAGTTCCACCCGTTCGGCGCGGTAGTCGATTTCCAGCTGCGGATGAATACCCAGGGCCCGACTCAGGTAGCTTTTTTCTTCGGATAGCCAGAGACGATGGTCGTTGGTGAGCTGTTCTAGCGTCTTGCCCTGAACGCGATAGATGCGCGAGTCGCCGGCGTGGAAGATGTGCGCGGTGGTCGATTTGATTACCAGTGCGCTGAAGGTGCAGACGTAGCCGCGGTCCTTGTCGTAGCGATACTGGCTCTGCTGACTTTGCGCATGCAGCCAGGAGTTGGTCGCCATCAACACCCGCTGCGCAGAGGTTTTGACTGACCAGGCGTCGGAGGTGCAGTAGTAGTCGGCGAAGAATCCGGTAACGGCCGATTCGCTGGCGATATGGCTGACGGTGCTGCTGCTGATGCCATCGGCGATGGCGAGGGCGATGCCCTTGCTGCTCAGCTGCGGTTCTTTGGGAATATAGGCACCGTGGAAATCCTGATTACTTTCCTTGGGACCCTTGTCGGTGTGTTGGCCCACCGAAACCGTGAGTTGTGCGGTCATGAAATGCAGCGAACCCAGGGAGGGCCGGGGTTCGCTGGGCTACTCAACGCAGGGCGCGCTTGGGTGCGGTTTTGATGTGAGTGGTGTAGAGCGTCAGACCCGTGAATGCCAGGCCGCCGACAAGGTTACCCAACGCGGTGGGGATTTCGTTCCAGATCATGTAATCCATCACCGAAAAGTCACCGCCCAGGATCATGGCCGAAGGGAACAGGAACATGTTCACCACCGAATGCTCGAAGCCCATATAGAAGAACAGCATGATCGGCATCCACATGGCGATGGCCTTGCCGCTGACCGTCGTGGAGATCATTGCGCCGACCACACCCATCGACACCATCCAGTTGCACAACATGCCGCGCAGAAAGATGGTCGTCCAGCCCGCTGCGCCGAATTCGGCATAGCCCAAGGTGCGTGCTTCGCCGATATGGGAGATTTTCTCGCCCACTGCGCCGGGGTCGGTTGAGAAACCCATGGTGAAGACGAAGGCCATCATCACGGCCACCGTCAGCGCGCCGGCGAAGTTGCCGAGGAATACCAGCCCCCAGTTGCGCAGCACACCATTGACCGTCACGCCCGGGCGTTTGTCGAGCAGCGCCAGGGGCGTCAACACGAACACGCCGGTCAGCAGGTCGAAGCCCATCAGATACAGCATGACGAAACCGACCGGGAAGAGCATGGCGCCTACCAGCGGCGAGCCCGTCTGCACCGTGATGGTGATGGCGAAGACCGCCGCGAGGGCGAGGATCGCGCCGGCCATGAAGGCCCGAATCAAGGTGTCCCGGGTAGACATGTAAATCTTGGATTCACCGGCGTCGACCATTTTGGTGACGAATTCCGAAGGGATGATGTAGGACATATTCGATTCTCTGTATTGGCGATCCGGTCCCGACTGAGGTCGGGTTTCTCTTTTCGTGGGCCTGGGCGGTGCTGGCGTACCGCACAGAAGGCCCGCTGCGGTAAGGCTCAGGCTGCGGCGATTTCCACCGCTTCACCGTTCAGGCGCACCGGCCAAACCTGCAGGCGCTGCTCGGGATATTCCAGGCAGGTGCCGTCCTGCAGCCGGAAGTGCTGCTTGTACAGCGGCGAGGCGATAACCAGATCGCCCTTGAGCTGCCCGACGATGCCGCGGCCGATGACATTGGCGCCGGACTTTGGGTCCTTGTTGGCGATGGCGAACACCTGCTCGCCGGCCTCGGTCTCGGGAAGGTGGAAGAGGGCGACCTGCTCGCCGTCGAGCCAGGCAACCACACCGGAATTGGCCACCAGATCGCGGCGGCTACACAGGGCGCGCCAACTGGCGGGTTGAACGGAATCGACACGTACGGCGTTGGACTGGCTCATCAGAGCACCTCCTCGGTTACGGGAATCAGGTGAAGTTCGTGTGCGTGTACCGGTCGGCGCTGGCCGCGTTCCTTGACGAAGTGGATGTCCGGGTCACCGCGCTGGTCGTTGACGAAGGTGCGGAAGCGCTTGAGCTTTTCCGGGTCCTTGATGGCGTTGGCCCACTCGCATTCGTAGCGATCGACCACCAGCTGCATCTGCGCTTCGAGCTCGGTAGCGAGACTCAGGCTGTCGTTGATGATGACTTCCTTGAGGTAGTCGAGACCGCCTTCGAGGGATTCGCGCCACACCGAGGTGCGTTGTAGCTTGTCCGCGGTGCGGATATAGAACATCAGGAAGCGGTCGATGTAGCGCACCAGGGTCTCGTCATCGAGGTCTGTTGCGAACAGCTCAGCGTGGCGCGGACGCATGCCGCCGTTGCCAGCGACGTAGAGGTTCCAGCCGTTCTCGGTGGCGATCACGCCGATGTCCTTGCTCTGCGCCTCGGCGCATTCGCGGGTACAGCCAGAAACGCCAAATTTAATCTTGTGTGGCGAACGCAAACCCTTGTAGCGATCCTCCAGGCGCAGCGCCATGCCGACGCTGTCCTGTACGCCGTAGCGGCACCAGGTGCTGCCGACGCAGGATTTCACCGTGCGCAGCGACTTGCCGTAGGCGTGCCCGGTCTCGAAACCGGCCTCGATCAGCTCGCCCCAAATGTCTGGCAGCTCATGCAGCTGAGCGCCGAACAGGTCGATGCGTTGGCCGCCGGTGATTTTGGTGTAGAGGTCGTATTTCTTGGCCACCGCACCGAGGGCGATCAGCTTGTCTGGGGTGATTTCACCACCGGCGATGCGCGGTACCACGGAGTAGGTGCCGTTCTTCTGCATGTTCGCCATGAAGGTGTCGTTGGTGTCCTGCAGCGGAATCAGCCCGGGGTCGGTGATCGGCTGGTTCCAGCAGGAGGCGAGGATCGAGCCCACCGCCGGCTTGCAGATATCGCAGCCGGTGTGACCGCGGCCGTGCTTGGCCAGCAGCTCCTCGAAACTGATGATGCCCTCGACCCGGACGATGCCGTACAGCTCCTGACGGGTGTGGGCGAAGTGTTCGCACAAGCTTTTGTCGACTTCCATGCCACGGGCGGTCAGCTCGTGCTCAAACACTTGCTTGAGTAGGGCCGAGCACCCACCGCAGCCGGTGCCGGCCTTGGTCGCGGCTTTCAGCTCGCCAAGATCGGTGATCCCGGCGTCCACCTGGCAGCACACTGCGCCCTTGGTGACGTTGTGGCAGGAGCAGATGGTTGCGGTGTCCGGCAGGGCATCGGCGCCCAGCGTCGGTGCGCCATCGGACAGGGGTAGGATCAGGCTGGACGGATCGGCCGGCAGCTTGATGCCGTTCTGTGCGTACTGCAGCAAGGTGTCGTAATAACTGTTGTCGCCGATCAGCACGGCGCCGATGACGCGCTTGCCATCTTCAGACAGCACCAGGCGGCGGTAACTGGCGTTGGCTTCGTCGATGAAGCGATAGCTCTTGGCGCCTGGCGTGGCAGCGTGGGCATCGCCGATGGAGCCGACATCGACACCGAGCAGCTTGAGCTTGGTCGACATGTCCGCACCGCTGAAGAGCTGGTGCGGCTCGCCGCAGAGCAGGGCGGCCAGGTTGCGCGCCATGGTGTAGCCCGGTGCGACCAGACCGAAGACCATGCCGTTCCAGGAGGCACACTCACCGATGGCATAGATAGAGGGATCGCTGGTGCGGTAGTCAGCATCGATCACCACACCGCCGCGCGGTGCGATTTCCAGTTCGGCACTGCGGCCGAGCGCGTCCTGCGGGCGGATGCCGGCGGAGAACACGATCAAGTCGGTTTCCAGGTATTCGCCGTCCTGGAAGTTCATGCGGTAGGCGTATTCCTCGCCGATGACGATTTCCTGCGTGGCGCGGGACAGGTGCACGCCGACGCCCAGCGCCTCGATACGGGCCTTGAGCGCCTTGCCGCCTTCGTCATCGAGCTGTACCGGCATCAGCCGCGGGGCGAACTCGACGACATGGGCTTCGAGGCCGAGCGACTTGAGTGCGTTGGCCGCTTCCAGTCCGAGCAGGCCGCCACCGACGACCACGCCGCGCTTGGCGTTGTTGGCAGCGGCGCGAATCGAATCCAGATCGTCCAGGGTGCGGTAGACCAGGCGCGAGTGGCCTTCGGCGCCTGGAATCGGCGGCACGAACGGGTAGGAGCCGGTCGCCAGGATCAGTTTGTCGTAGGGCTGGTGACCTTCGCGGGTGATCACTTCCTTGCGCTCGCGGTCGATCTCCAACACCTGCACGCCGAGGTGCATGTGTACGCCGTGGGCCGCGTAGTAATCGGCTTCGCACATGGCCAGCGATTCGGCGTCGCGGCCACCGAAATACTCGGAGAGATGAACTCGGTCGTACGCCCGCTGGCGTTCTTCGCCGTAGACATGGATGTGGTACTGGCCAAGGGCGCCGCGCTCGACCAGCTGCTCGACGCAGTGATGCCCCACCATGCCATTGCCGATGACCACCAGCGTTTCACTCTTGATCGGGGTGACGATTGCGTTCATGACCGGTTCCTCCGTCGAAGCCCTGTTCGGCGTCGTCGTACAAAAACAAAAAGGCGCCTGGAGCTGTCGGGCAGCTCCAGGCGCCTTTGCCTGGTATTCAAGAATTGTGAGGTGATGGTTCGAGCGGCGTTGCTCGTAGCACCCGTCCCGTGCCGTTCGCGGCTGATGGTCTTCGTTGACCGGCGGGATGCGCTGCCGAATCGTTCGGCAGGCGATACCTGTCCCATAGCAGGTTGCGTGCCAGCGGTGTGTAGCGGGTAGTGCGCCGGGGCTGACTGCCGTATTTGGTGGGCTGGAGCTCACCCTACATACCGGACTTATTTGTCCACGCGAACCACAAGGGTGCGGTACTCGTAACCCGCTCCCTTTTTTGGGGCGATTCGTCTGCCGTCGCCCATCTGAAAACGACTGGTGCAACCGAGCGGAGCCGAACCTTGCGTGGCGGGCTCGGTCAGTACGACGTCCAAACCTCGGCACGGTTAACCTTGCCGCCTGCCTCAATCACTGATGAATCGCGGAGATCACTTGAACAAGGTCGTCGAACATCCTTTGTTGCTGGGCATGATGCGCCTGATGCAATACCCCGAACTGGCGCAGCCTCAGGCGCTGCTCGGCTTCCTGGAACGCTGCGTGGAACGCGGCGTAACCGCTTTCGACCATGCCGACATCTATGGTGCGGGAGAATGCGAGGCGCATTTCGGTGCCGCTTTGAAATTGCGCCCTGCCTTGCGCGAGCAGATCCAGTTGATCGGCAAGGCCGACATCGTGCCGGCTGCGCAGGACCGGTCGCGCTGGCAGGTCAAGCATTACAACACCCAGGCGGACTATCTCACCCAGGCGGTGGAGGGCTCGCTGAAGCGGCTGGGCGTGGAACGCCTGGATGGCTTTCTGCTACATCGCCCAGACCCCTTGCTGCGGGTCGACGAGGTTGCCCGGGCGCTGGACGATCTGGTCGGCAGCGGCAAGATCGGCTGGCTTGGCGTATCCAACGCCGAACTCCTGCACTGCCAGATACTGGCCCGCGAGCTGCCCCTGCGCTGTAACCAGATCGAGCTGTCATTGCAGGCGCAGTCGGCGGCGTGGGATGGGCGGCTGCACGCCATGGAAAGCGAAGGGTTGCATGTGCTGGCCTGGTCACCGATGGGAGGTGGACGTTTCGGCCCTCAATTGCAGCAGGCGCTCGAAGAGGTTGGCGCGGCGCTGGGCGTCACAGCCAATCAGGTCGCCCTGGCCTGGCTGCGTAAACTGCCAGGCAAGCCAGTGCCGATCCTCGGTAGCCTGCGCTGGGAGCGCATCGAGGAGGCCTTGCAGGGAGCCGATCTGCAGCTGGATACGCCTACATGGTTCCATCTCGCCCAGGCGGCACGTGGACACGGGGTGGCCTAGTACGACAGCTTGAGGCCAGTTGCATCGCGTAATTGAGTGGTCTAGCGTCAGCTAGCCGGCTCCGCCGGATGGAGACACTGCTCATGGGAATCTCGAAGCCGCTGGTCGTGGCGCTGGCCGCTGCGATCTCCACCGCTGCGATGGCCGGCAGCAACACCCTGGTGGGTTGGGCGATGATGCCTGCCGACACCTTCTCTGACGGTCCGACATCGGCTCAGATGGCCAACGCCAACCCCTACGGCACCTTCGTGCCCCCGTATGAGAATCGTCAGCCTGTGCAGGGTTTTTCCGCCGTGCTGCCGGGTGCGGATGAAAACAGCTTCATATTCATGACCGACAACGGCTTCGGTGGTCAGACAAACTCTGCAGATACGCTGTTGCGGCTTTATAGCGTGCGGCCTGATTTCCGCTCGGCCAAGGGCGGGAGCGGGAATGTCAGTGCGAGCGATTATCTCAGCGGTGCGCCACTGGCTCGCTTCACTCACGCGTCGCGCCTCACTCTGAACGACATCAACCAGAAGCTCGAGCTGCCGATACAGGCCGATTACCGCTTTTATTACAACGACGACTCCAGGCCACGCGTTGACAGTGCAATCGAGTTCGGCCGCTTGCTGACAGGCGCTGACCTGGACATCGAATCGGTGCGCCGTGACAAGAATTGCGCGATGTGGTTTGGCGACGAGTTCGGACCCTACCTGATCAAGACCGATGCGTCGGGCACCGTCACCCGCAGCGCCATCTCACTGCCAGGCGTCTACGCGCCGCAGCATGTCGATGTGGTGGCTGGAAGCGCAACCGCGAACCTGGAAGGCTCAGGCGGTTTCGAAGGCATGGCGATCAATCCGATTGGGGACCGACTGTACGCGTTGCTGGAGAAGACCGTCAGCGGTGATGCAACCGGTACCTTGCGCATCAACGAGTTCGACATCAATCAGGAGCGTTACACCGGTAAGGTGTTGCTCTACCGGCTGCAAGAGCCCGAACTCGCCATCGGCGAAATGACTGCGATCGACGAGACACGCTTTTTGGTTATCGAGCGCAATGGCGCGACGGCCACTAACGGCACTCCATTCAAGAAGATCTACCTGATCGACATCCGCGGTGTCGCCAGTGGCGCGGAAGTGCCCAAGACAGAGGTGGTCGACCTCATGCGGCTGGCCGACCCCGATGACCTGAACGGCGACGGCAAACGCACCTTCACGTTCCCCTACGCGACCATCGAGAGCTTGTTACCACTCGATTCGCGCACCTTGTTGGTCGTCAACGACAACAATTTTCCTTACGGAGGAGGGCGGGCCTTGAATGCGGACGTAACCGAGTTCCTGAAAATCCGCCTGGCTAATCAGATTCCCGGCGTGCGTCCGCCGCCCACGGGGCAGGCCAGAGATGCACGCCGCTGCGATGCGTCGACAGGCCTGAGCACGGGCTGATCCGCTTGGGGTGCAGATGAGCGCTTTGCTGAAAACAAGCGACGCTCCACGCCAGCCTGTCCGGCATAGGGTGGTTTTAGCCTGCCACAATAAAGCACAACGACAGGCCTATCAGGCCTCGCCCACCTGCACCACCAACTTTCCGAAGTTCTTGCCTTCGAGCAGGCCGATAAATGCCTCGGGTGCGTTTTCCAATCCCTGCACAATCTGCTCGCGATACTTGATCTTGCCTTCGGCATACCAGGCGCTCATGTCCCGGGCAAATTCGCTGTAGCGATGGCCGTAGTCGTTGAAGATGATGAAGCCCTGCATGCGCATGCGTTTCTTCAGGATGGTTTCGAGCAGCAGCGGCAGGCGATCCGGTCCATCTGGCAGCTGGGTGCTGTTGTATTGCGAGACCACCCCGCAGACCGGTACCCGTGCGCTGGTATTGAGCAGCGGCAACACCGCATCGAAGACTTTGCCACCGACATTCTCGAAATACACGTCGATACCGTTCGGGCAGCGTTCGGCCAACTGCTGCGGGAAATCGTCCGCGCGGTGGTCGATACAAGCGTCGAAGCCAAGCGTCTCGACCGCATGCCGGCACTTCTCGGGCCCGCCCGCGATGCCGACAACCCTGCAGCCCTTCAATTTGCCGATCTGGCCGACAGTAGCGCCAACGGGGCCTGTGGCTGCGGCAACCACCAGCGTCTCCCCGGCCTTCGGTTGGCCGATATCGAGCAGGCCCATGTACGCGGTGAAGCCCGGCATGCCCAGCACACCCAAGGCATGGGAGGGATGTTGCATTTCCCGGTCGAGCTTGAGCAGGCCTTCACCGCTGGACACGGCGTAGTCCTGCCAGCCGTTGCCGCTAAGCACCCAGTCACCTTCGCGATAATCCGCATGGCGGGATTCGACGACCCGACTGACCGTGCCGCCGACCATGACATCACCTACTTCCACGGGCGCGGCGTAGGACGGCCCGGCGCTCATGCGTCCGCGCATGTAAGGGTCCAGGGACAGGTAAACAGTGCGCAGCAGCAACTGGCCGTCCTCGGGTTTAGGGGCTGGAGCGGTTTCCAGGCGGAAGTTATCGGGCGTCGGTGCGCCGTTGGGACGGGAGGCGAGGTGAACGCGACGGTTATGTTGCGGATTCTGGGTCATCGAGGTGTCTCCAACGTCTGGGCAACGTATAGCCGAAATGAAGTTGATGGAGGGAGCAGCCTGTGCCGATGTTCAGCGGGCGGGTGTATCTAACGCTGTGTTCACCAGGGACGCTTGGATCGTTTGCCGTCGCCAGGCTGCCCAGCATCTGAACAGGGCGGGCCAGCCGAGTTCGAGAAGCTTTGGCGACGGGCGCGCATTGCCGCTACCGGTGCGGCTTAGCCAGGCAAGTACGGCGTTTGGGCCCCTTTCGAAACGGCTGAAACGGTCGCTCTTTGCGCGTGTCAATAGGTCACGTTCGATTTTTGCTTCATTTCGTTGCGGGGCACTGAACCTCATTCGCGTTCCTCGGTCCGAGCTGAGCGCTGTGCTCAAACGCCAGACCGGAATGACACCTGCCTCTCGATCATGGATCAAGCGACTTATGGATCAGATATACGCCGTCGTATTGTCGTACAAGCGTAAAGGCTTGCTTAAGCGTTGCCTGGATGGCATCAGTGCTCAGACCCGGCCATGCGACGCCATCATCGTCGTCGACAACGCCAGCCATGACGGAACTGAGGAGATGCTGCTCGACTCAGGAATTGCAAATCTCAAGGTATACGTGCTGTCGCGCAATACCGGTGCCTCGGGGGGGTTCAGTGCCGGGTTTCGCATCGCCTATCAGCAAGGAGCCGATTTTGTCTGGATGATGGATGATGACGTCATCCCCGAACCGGATGCTCTGGAAAAGCTGGTAGAGGCTAATGAGCGGCTCCGGGAGCGTGAAAAGCCATGCTCATTCCTCATTTCAACGGCTCATACCGACGAGGGGCTGCTGACTAATGTTCCCCGCATCGATGAACGTACCAATGCGATTGATTATGAAAATTGGCCGGCACTGCTCGACATCGGGGTGATCCCCGTACGTCCGGCTACTTTCGTTTCGATCCTCGTGCCTCGGGCGTCGTTGCAACAGCATGGCCTGCCTATCGCACCCATGTTCATGTGGGGCGACGATACCGAATTCACTTTGCGCATCAGCCAGGAGGTACCGGGTTATCTGGTGGCGGCGAGCAGGGTGCTGCATGTGCGGCGGGTCAGCGGTGCCATCGATATCCTCCGGGAAACGGATCCGAAGCGGGTTGCGTTGCATCGGCATCTGGTGCGCAACGAACTCTTCGTGGCGCGTAAATACTTTCGCAAGCGCCGTATCCTGGGCTTGCTGTTCTCACGCATGGGGCAAGTCCTGCAGATGCTGCGGCGCCGTCAATTTACCAAGGCCAGGATTGTTGTGAATGGCCTGCTTGAAAGCGTGCGCTTTTCGCCAGAGCCAGAAGCGGCCGACGCACCGGTGGAGGCGCTGGGTGTAAGCGTGCGCGAACTGATCCCAAAGTTGTCGAGTGCTGTTCTGAAGGCAGCTGACCCTTCACAGGCTCCGGTCGATGCGCCAACCGCTGTAGCAAGTGAGCTTACAGTGACGCAGGAAACCATGGGCTCGGCGCTTGCACCTCAACCCAAGTCGAACATGCGTGTCCTGGTGTGTGGCGCCGGAGGCCAGGTGGGCAGCTGTCTGGTCAATCAAGCTGCCAGCTTTGGGCTGGAGGCCATCGGGCTGACGCATCAGGATCTCGATATAACCCTTCCTGCGCAGATCAATCGGGCGATCGAACAGTACCAGCCGGCGCTCATCATCAACGCGGCGGCCTATACCAACCTCGATCATGCCGAAGCCGAGGTCGCTCATGCCGAAGCGGTGAACAGCGAAGGTGCAGCCAATCTGGCTCAGGCCGCCAAGCACTTCGGGATTCCATTGTTCCACCTCTCCAGCGAGTACGTTTTCTCGGGCGAAGCCTCGGTGCCTTATCGGGAATCCGACCCGGCAGTGCCGATCTGCGTCTATGGCGAAACGCGTCGGGCAGGGGAGATCGCCATCAGCGAGACATTGGACCGATACCTGATCTTGCGCACCAGCTGGATCTACGGTGAGCACGGCAACAACTTCGTCAAGACCATGCTGAGTTTGGGCCGCAAGACCGACGAAATTTCAGTCGTCAGTGACCAGATCGGCTGCCCGACCCGCTCACGCAGTGTTGCGCGGGTGCTGATCGAGTTGGCGCTGCGCTACTGCCGCGACGGCGATCTCGAATGGGGGCTTTATCATTACAGCGGCACGTCGCCCTGTTCGTGGGCTGAGTTCGCTGTCGAGATTTTCCGGGAAGCCGAGCGGGTTGGCTTGATCGACAAGGCGCCCAAGGTGCTGCCGGTGACCAGCGGGAGCCTGCCGCGCGCTGCGGCCAGACCGGCCTGGTCGGTGCTCGATTGCAGTCGGATCGAAAGTACCTTTGGCATCAAGCCCAAGCCGTGGCGCGACGAGCTGCGCCATGTGATCAGGCAGATGAACGACGTTCCGTCCGCGCCCTTCGGGCCGGCACCCAGCCGTGTACCGTTCAGAGCCTATCCACAGATTGGCGGTGAAGGGCCTAGCCTGGCCCGATTTGCGATTGCGCAAGGAGCAGGCCAACGCTGAACCGTTCAGGGTGAAAACTTTTTCCGAATGTAACGGTCTGAGCTACACGTTTAGCGAATGGAATTCCGTGATGACCGATTCAGCTGTTCGACGCGTAGGTGTTTCAGGTACAGGGATGATCTCGCACTGTTTCGTTCGGCTGATCATGCAGCACTATAAGGACCTGCACGTCAGCCGGGTCCTGACCCGCAGAAGTATCGGCACGTTAGGCGATTTCCCCTTGCCGGAAACATTGACGAATTCCATTGACGAACTCATTGCTCACTCGGACATCATCGTCGAGTGCACTGGGGACGTATTCTTCGGGACGGAAGTGATCGAGCGGGCATTCGAAGCCGGATTGCCGGTCGTTACCGTCAATGCTGAACTCCAGGTCACCACTGGGTCCTATCTGGCCGGCAAGGGTTTGTTGACCGAAGCCGAAGGCGACCAGCCCGGGTCATTGGCCGCGTTACGCGAGGAGGCCCTGCAAATGGGCTTTCAGCCGCTCGTATACGGCAACATGAAGGGCTACCTGAACCACGACCCGAGCCGCGAAGAAATGGTCTACTGGTCCAAGCGGCAGGGCATCAGCATCGAGCAGACCACCTCCTTCACCGATGGCACCAAAGTGCAGATCGAGCAGGTGGTGGTCGGCAATGGTTTCGGCGCGACCATTACTCGACGTGGCCTGGAAGGCCTGGCTTCTACCGATCTGAACCGCAGCGGCAATATCCTTGGGCTGATCGCTGATGGCATCGGCCAACCCATCGTCGATTACCTTCTGCCAAGCGGCTACCCGGCTGGCGGGGTCTTTCTGGTCTGCCGTCACGACCAGGAGCAAGCCCCGGCGATCGAGTACTTCAAACTGGGTCCCGGCCCGTATTACGTGCTGACACGCCCGTTTCATCTGTGCTCACTCGAGGTCGGAAAGACAGTGCGCCGTGTTCTGGCCGGCGGCGGCGTGCTACTGAACAACTCCACTGAGCCCACCCTAGGTGTTGCGGCCATCGCTAAGCGCGATATGTGGGCGGGCGACATGATCAGCCGGGGTATTGGCGGCTTCGATGTGCGCGGCGAAGCGGTGCGGCTCGCCGATGAACTCGACCATGTGCCCATCGGTCTGCTGCGCAACACCGTGCTCAAACGGGCCGTCGAGCAAGGGCAATTGATCACCTTCGACGATATCGAGATACAGCCCAGCCGCGCCCTGGACCTCGTTTTCCAACAGCGTCAGAAAGTGATGGAGCGGGGCCAGTTGCGCAGCCAGCCGGATGGGATCGTTCAGCAGGTTCAGGAACAATGAACAAGCTTCAAGACGAGGCGGAAATCTGGGCAGACGGCTACAGCTTCGTCGAGTTCCAGCGAACCGGGACCGGTCTGGTCCCGTATCACCATGAGTCCCGTCCCTTATCTTCGACGCCGCCAGTCTCGGTGCCGATGCCTTTGCCAGAGGCCAAGTCGGGGCGTGGTTGGACGCCCTGGGTCCTTCTTGCGTGAATGGGGAGGCGGTTCACGTTAACCGATTGAATCATGCCGGTCGGGACTGATTGCCAAATGTAGCGGTTGCACCCATTTCGCTGACCGCAGTGAAAAGGTTTCGCGCTATGCGAACGACCGCACCGCCAAAGCTAGCGGCTTCGTACTGGGCATCCTGCTCGTTTTGAAACACTGCCAGCACGCTGCCGTAGGAGTAAACGACTCCCCACTGGCCAGCGTCTTCTGTGTCCATTTTCGTCATGTCCATGATGTCTTCCTTAGAAATGTTACGAGGTGTGACGGAATCACGGCGCATAGATAGCATGCCGTCAAAAGATCGACAATTGCCGTTCGGCGGCAGGGCTAAAGGAGGTCGGCTTTAGCGCTCAGAAATGCAAATAAGCCGACAAGCTGCCTGTGCCGACCCTGACTGGCGCCTCATCGAAATGAGCGAATCCCGTGGCGCCCCAGTGCCGTATCAAGTACTTCTGCGCGGCTCCCCTGGATGCGTTTCATGCCCCATCGGCGTGGTGTTGGGCAGCGTCACTTCAGGCTCTGCGAAGTCGGGGCTGTGCACTTCCGAATCGAGGGGCATGTGGCTGTACCGCTGCTTATCCGTCACGTTCTGATGCCGTGTCCGTTGCTCGACCTCGGTCAGGATGCGCTTGGCCTCGCAGCGTCCGCTGATCCCGCGCGCCAATGCCATGCCGCCCATTGCCAGCTGCAGCAGGCCGCTTATGCCTCCGCGGCGCAGGCCTTTGCCCAACAGCACTAGCCCGCCAGCGACTGACGCGCTGCGTTCCCAGCCATGCACATTCTGGGGAGTGGCCTTGTCGAAAAGTCGATTCATGATGGTTCCTTATGTGGCTTGTCGTTGTCATAAGGTTTGGCATCGTCGTGCGGCAACTCGTTCTCAGCAGTGGATGAGTGGCGTGATCGTCGGCGCTGTGGTGACCACACCGATAAAGGCTTGACAGTCGAGCATGGCTACCGCAGATTGCGCTAAACGTAATCTGATTACGCGAAAATAAGAATGGCGTTCACAATAGCGCGCCCCAACATGCAGTCGTGGCAAAGAATATGGATGCACACACCTACTACCGTACCCCTTCGCCTCGTCGGCTCCGGAGCGCTTGGGCGTCCAGAGAGATGAATGGCCTCACGGTTCCGGCTATTCAGTGCTGTCACGCTGATGAGCATAAGCAGTCGCGCCGTTTCACCTTGACCCGGCAGAGCAGGGTGGTGGCGCCGCGATCCGCTGATTTCTATCCGATGATCAGCGAAGCCCCAGTGAGTCGCTGAATGAAAATCCTTGGCTTCCGCCTCACGCTTGGCGACCACCTCGGTCGCAGCGTTCGGGGCATTTCCTGTGCACCACCGGCCTGACGCTTTCGCGTCGACCCTCTCATGCACAGTTAATCAAGGAGCCAAATCATGGCCGACCTGTTTGAAAACCCAATGGGCCTCATGGGCTTCGAGTTCATCGAATTCGCCTCGCCCACCCCGAACGTCATCGAACCGGTGCTGGAGAGCATGGGTTTCTCCCATGTCGCTAATCACCGCTCGAAAGATGTGGCGCTGTACCGTCAGGGCGAAATCAACGCCATCGTCAACCGCGAGCCCAAGGGCGTCGCGGCGTATTTCGCCGCCGAGCACGGCCCGTCGGTGTGTGGCATGGCGTTTCGTGTGAAAGATGCGCAGAAGGCCTATACCCGTGCGCTGGAGCTGGGTGCTCAGGCCATCGAGCTGCCTACCGGCCCGATGGAACTGCGTTTGCCTGCGATCAAGGGCATCGGCGGTGCGCCGCTGTACCTGATAGACCGCTTCGGCGAAGGTAGCTCGATCTATGACATCGATTTTGTCTTCCTCGAAGGTGTCGATCGTCACCCTGTGGGTGCCGGGCTGAAAATCATCGATCACCTGACCCACAACGTGTACCGCGGTCGCATGGCCTACTGGGCGGACTTCTACGAGAAGTTGTTCAACTTCCGTGAGATTCGCTACTTCGACATCAAGGGCGAGTACACCGGCCTCACTTCCAAGGCTATGACCGCGCCGGACGGCATGATCCGTATCCCGCTCAACGAGGAGTCGTCGAAGGGGGCGGGGCAGATCGAGGAGTTCCTCATGCAGTTCAACGGTGAAGGCATCCAGCACGTCGCCTTCCTCACCGACGACCTGATCCAGACCTGGGACAAGCTGAAGGCCAGTGGCACGGTTTTCATGACTGCACCGCCGGAAACCTACTATGAGATGCTCGAAGGGCGGCTGCCCAACCACGGCGAACCGGTGGAAGCGCTAAAGTCCCGCGGCATCCTGCTCGATGGCGCCTCCGAGAACGTCGAACAGCGGTTGCTGCTGCAGATCTTCTCCGGCACCTTGCTGGGGCCGGTGTTCTTCGAATTTATCCAGCGCAAGGGCGACAGTGGCTTCGGCGAAGGCAACTTCAAGGCGCTGTTCGAATCCATCGAGCGTGATCAGATTCAGCGTGGCGTTTTAAGTACCACCGACTGATCGATAGACGGCAGCCGGGCATGATCGGCTGCCGCTATCTCGAAGCAATCCCGCGTTTCCTACGACCCCAGCGATGCCAAATGCGGTTGCCCGGCATCGCTGCATCGCGCGAACATCTGCCATCTTCGACCGACTGGGCGTCCTTACATGCCCAGGGCCGTTTAGCCTGCGGCGTCCACCAGCACCAGTTCGGCGTCCTCATGGGCGGTGACCCTGATGAGCGTCTCGCCGTGGATAGCGGCGCCATCGCGCGTCTCCAGCGCCACGCCGTTGATTTCCACCTTGCCCTTGGCCGGCACTAGATAACCGTAGCGGTCAGCATCGGCGAAGCGGTACTCGATCGTCTCACCGGCCTTCAGAGTTGCGCCTAGCACCCGCGCATCGGCGCGGATCGGCAGCGCATCCTCGTCACCTTTCAGTCCGCTGGCCAAGGCCACGAACTGGCCGGAACGGTCATCCTTGGGAAACGGTTTGGAACCCCAGGCTGGCGGCTCGCCACGGCGGTCGGGGATGATCCAGATTTGAAAGATCTGCGTGACATCCGATTCGAGGTTGTACTCGGAATGGCGAATACCGGTGCCGGCACTCATTACCTGTACGTCACCTGCCACGGTGCGACCCTTGTTGCCGAGGTTGTCCTCATGGGTGATCGCTCCTTCACGCACATAGGTAATGATTTCCATGTCGGCGTGGGGATGTGGTGGAAAGCCAGTGTTGGCAGCGATGGTGTCATCGTTCCAGACCCGCAGTGCTCCCCAGTGCACGCGCTCCGGATCATGGTACTCGGCGAACGAAAAATGATGCTTGGCATCGAGCCAACCGTGATGGGCGCCACCAAGGGTATTAAAAGGGCGATGTTCGATCATGCTGTTTCTCCAGGTCGATTCGTTTTCGATGGAGCCACTATAGGCAGCAGGAACAATCTTTAGAATGGAATGGATGGAATAAGATACTTTCCATTTATTAGATTAATATCAGGCGCCTGCTAAGTAACCGCGAGGAAGTCAGGAATGGTCATGATCGAATTAATTCGAGGCGTGTTATGAAGAGGCTACCGGATCTCGAAGCCTGGGCGATCTTCGCCAAGGTGGCCGAAACGGGTTCCTTCGCCCGGACCGCAGCCGAGCTGGGCCTGTCGCAAGCCACCATTTCCAAGGCCATCACGCGACTGGAAGCGCGCATGAAAACCATGCTCTTCCACCGGACCTCACGGCGGATGTCGCTGACCGAAAGCGGGCATGCCGCGCTGGAGCGCGCCGCTCGCATCCTGGCCGAGGGCGAGGCGGTGGAGGCCGAGGTAACCGAGCAATCAACCAGCCTGCGCGGGCCCATCCGGATTGCGGCACCGATGTCGTTCGGTGTTTCGCACCTCGCGCCGCTCCTGCCGGAATTCATGGCGCGTCATCCCGACGTGGTGCTCGACGTCAGTTTCAGCGACGAGATGGTCGATCTGGTTGCCCAAGGGGTCGATCTGGCACTGCGGATTTCGACCCTGGCCGATTCCAGCTTGTTGGCCAGGCGCTTGTGCGCCGTGCGCGTCCTGCTGGTTGGCTCACCGGCCTATTTCGAGCGCCATGGGCGTCCCGGCCACCCACGCGATCTGACCGGACATCGCATATTGCAGTACAGCTACTCTCGCGGTGGCAACAACTGGCGGTTTCGCCATAAACGGCATGGAGAGTTCGCCCAGGCGCTGTCCGCGTCGCTGTTGGCCAACAATGCCGAGGCGTTGGCACCGGCATTGCGATCGGGACTGGGGATGGCGCTGCAACCGGAGTTTCTGGCTTGGAAAGACTTGCAATCGGGAGCGCTGGAGACGGCGATGGACGATTGGCAAGTCGAGTCGATCGCGCTGCACATCGTGACCCCGCCAGGGCGCAGCCGTCCGGCTCGCGTGCAAGCGTTGATCGAATACCTGGCCGAACGCTTCGCCGCCGCGCCGTGGGCGCAGGCCGATGGGGGCTGACGTGATCGCCCAGGCCGCCCTTGTTATTCGCTGCCACCGCTTGGGATTCGCCGCGACTGTGGACTTGCCCAACCAGCCTAAAGGCGTAGCATGACGGGTAGCATATGAATCATCGAGGCACTGATGCGATATTCCGAAGATCACAAAGCCCAGACCCGCCAACGCATCGTCGAAGAGGCCGCACGGCGTTTTCGTCGCGACGGTGTGCACGCCACCGGCCTGCAGACATTGATGAAAGCGCTGGACTTGACGCACGGTGGGTTTTACGCCCATTTCAAATCCAAGGATGAGCTGGTCGAGGAGGCACTGCGTTATTGCGCGAGTGAGCTCGACGAAATCACCACCAGCAGCCTCTCAGGCGACCAACCGCTGGCCACGTTCATTCGTCATTACCTGTCGAAAGGCCACCGCGCCACCCCGGCGCAGGGCTGCCCGTTTCCCACTCTGTCGGCCGAGCTGGGCCAGCGTGGTCAGGCCAGCCCGGTCACCGACGAGTCGGTGAGCAACCGATTGGCGCAGATTGGCGCCCACCTTGAAGATGACCAGCACGCGGCGATGGTGCTCAGCGCCCTGGTAGGCGCGTTGATGTTGTCGCGCAGTGTGGTCGATCCGCAATTGTCCGACCGCTTGCTCGAGGACACCCGCGCCAGCCTGCTGAAGCTGACTGGCGCGGATATACCGCAGTCCTAGGCATTCGCTCTGTCGCGCGGTGCCGGCTGGTTACGCGAGAGATTCGGCCCCAACGCCGCGCGTGCCGCTAGCAGGCGGTTCCAGTCCTCGGCGTCCGGCTACGACGGCAGGGTGACTGTCTCGCCCAGGTCGAACCCGCACAAGGCGGAGTTCACCATCGCTTCCACTTCCATCACCATCTGCGCCGGCACGTGGTCGAGGCCGCCTCCGCTGCGCTCCCATATTTCGGTGCTGGAAGCGCCGGTGATCAGTGCCGTTTCGTGGGTGTAGGCGATGTGCATGGAATGTCTCTAGAGATTTGCCGAATCAGTCGGCATGGGCATGGCGCTGTCAGCAGCATGAGGATGGGGGGCGTGGTGTGGTGGTGATAGCGGCCGTGGCATGGGGCTTTCCTCGATAGATGGATGCAGCGTGCTTTACATGATGGTTATCATGTGTTTTATATGTTGACCATAATTTAATAAGGCTTGCAACCGCCCATCTGTCGAGGACTCGCCATGAACTATGCAGAACGTGAAGAACGTCTGGCCACCTGGCTGGATGCAGAGAACGCTGCTCGCGCCCAATTGGGAACGCTCGGTACCGTGCCGCTCGCTGAGGCCGCCGCGATGACGCCTCATGCATTCTTCGATGCCATTGGTCGGGGTGAACTGCCGCGGCCGCCGATGGGCGAGCTGATGGGCTTCGTACCGGTGGACTGGGCGTCAGGCTATTTCCTGTTCCAGGGCACCCCGGACGAGCGCCATTACAACCCGTTGGGAAGCGTGCATGGCGGCTACGCAGCGACGCTTCTGGACTCCTGCATGGGCTGCGCGGTGCATACCCGACTCCAGGCAGGGCAGGGCTATACGACGACTGACCTACGGATCACTTACATCCGTGCACTGCGCGCCGGTGTCGGGCCCGTGCGCGCGGAGGGCAGGGTGGTGCATGTAGGCCGATCGACCGCTGTCGCCGAGGGGCGTCTGTACGACGTGGAGGACCGCCTCTATGCCATCGGCTCGACTAGTTGCCTGATTCTTGATCTGAGCGCCCGCGGCTAAGCCGTTGGAGGTGCCGCTCCTAGGGGCGAGCCCGCAGGACAGTACGCAGGCCGTCATCTGCATAGCCTGATGGTGTGTCGACCATTTGAAAGCGAGGTATGAAATGAGTAGTGGAAATTCAGTCCGTATCGTAGTGACGGGCACAGGTGTCGTCGGGCCCCTGGGATGTGGAACGGAGGCGGTATGGACCCGTCTGTTGGCAGGGCAGTCAGGCATCCGTCCGTTGCCTGGCGATATATCGGAGGGCACCGGTTGTGCCATCGCGGGTCAGGTACCGACCTTGGCCGAGGACAGCGAGGCGGGCTACGACCCAGATCGCCACATCTCTGCCAAAGATCGCAAGAAGATGGATCGTTTCATCGAGTTTGCGCTCGTGGCCGCACACGAAGCGCTTGACCAGGCAGGTTGGCACCCCACCGACGAGGCAAGACGCGAGCGAACCGCCACCATTATCTCATCGGGCGTGGGTGGTTTCGATGCGATCGCCGAGGCGGTGCGCACCACGGACCAACGCGGACCTCGTCGGCTCTCGCCATTCACCGCACCTTCCTTTCTCGCCAACATGGCGGCCGGCCACGTGTCCATCCAGCATGGTTTCAAGGGGCCGCTCGGCGCGCCGGTAACCGCCTGCGCAGCAGGGGTGCAAGCCATCGGCGATGCCGCCCGGATGATCCGCAGCGGCGAAGCGGACATTGCGGTGTGCGGCGGGACCGAGGCTGCCATTCACCGCGTCACGCTCGGCAGCTTTGCGTCGGCGCGTGCGCTGTCCACTGGTTTCAATGACCGCCCGCAGCAAGCGTCGCGCCCGTTCGATCGTGATCGCGAGGGCTTCGTTATGGCTGAGGGCGCTGGCCTGCTGGTAATCGAGTCATTGGAACATGCGCTGGCACGCGGCGCGCAGCCTCTGGCGGAACTGGTCGGTTACGGCACCAGCGCCGATGCCTATCACCTGACGGCCGGCCTTGAGGATGGCAGCGGCGCCCGACGCGCGATGGAGCAGGCGCTGCGGCAGGCCGGTATTGCTCCCGGCGAGGTGCAGCACATCAACGCCCATGCGACGTCTACCCAGGTGGGCGATCGGGGCGAGCTAGGCGCCATTCGATCGTTGTTCGGGACAGGGTCGGGCGCAGCGATTACCTCGACCAAATCCAGTACCGGCCATTTGCTCGGCGCCGCCGGTGGAATCGAAGCCATTTTCACGGTGCTGGCGCTACGCGATCAGATCGTCCCGCCCACGCTGAACCTCATCAACCCCGACGAGGCCGCCGACGGCCTGGATCTAGTTGGCCTGACGGCGCGAAGAATGCCGATCGAGTACGCCTTGTCGAACGGGTTCGGGTTCGGCGGCGTCAATGCCAGCGCGCTGTTCCGTCGTTGGGATTCTTCCAGGTGAATTCTTTGGCCCAGACTGTGCCCGCTCCCGATCGATCGCAACAGGCCCGGTTGGCCAAGCGGCGAGAGATGATCCAGGCGGCGAGCGATACCTTCACCGCGCTCGGCTACGAGCTTTCCAGCATGGCTTTAATCGCTGAAGCCGCGGGCGTGACGAAGGGAACCTTGTATGCGTGTTTCGGCAGCAAGGCCGAGCTGTTTCGAACCGTCGTACATGACGGATTGAATGAACTCCCCGACGCGGTATCGGTGAATGCTCCCGATGGGCAGTTACGCATGCAGCTGAACGCAATTGCGCAAGCGCTGGTTCGGCACGCCACCCATCCGGCTTCGCTGACGGTTGCGCGCATTCTTTCGCAGTCTGCGTGCATTCCACCCAAACAGTGGCGGCGCCGCCACCGCCCGTACCGCTTGCAGCTTGAAAAGGTATTGTCCCGCTGCACAGGTTGTAGCGATCCTGCGCAAGCGGCCTCGCAATTCCTGCTATTGGCCGTTGGCAGCCTCGACTCGAATACCGTCATGCCGACAAGCGAATCCCGTGTCGCCGCCGCCGTGGATCTCTTCGTCCGAGCATATGGCGACCTCGATCTGCGTAGCTGCTAGCTCGCTGGAGCGGAACACACGGCTCACACCCCTTTGGTCGACGGCAGCAGAATCGTCAGAATTCCGAGCAGTGGCAGGTAGGAACACAGCCGATACACGTATTCGATGCCGTGGACATCTGCCAGATGCCCGAGCAGTGCCGCGCCGATACCGCCAAAACCGAACATCAGCCCGAAGAAGACGCCGGCGATCATGCCGACGTTGCCCGGCACCAGTTCCTGGGCGAAGACCACGATGGCAGAGAACGCCGAGGCCAGTACGAAGCCGATAATCATGCTCAGCGCCCCGGTCCAGAACAGATCGACGTAGGGCAGCGCCAAAGTGAAAGGGGCGACGCCAAGAATCGAAAACCAGATCACTTTCTTGCGGCCGATCCTGTCTCCGATGGGGCCACCGAAGAAGGTGCCAGCGGCGACGGCACCGAGGAACAGGAACAGGTAAAGCTGAGAATTGGCGATGGACAGATCGAACTTCTCAATCAAGTAAAAGGTGAAATAGCTGGTAAAGCTGGCCATGTAGAAATATTTGGAGAACACCAGCAGCGCCAGCACCACCAGCGCAAAGGTCACTCTCCTCCTGGAAAGCCCATGGGTCGCTTTGCCCCCCTGCTTGAGCTTGAACAGATTCAAGTGATTTCGATACCAGCGGCTGAGCCCGTAGAGCACCAGGATGGCGAACACCGCGAACAGGCCGAACCAGGCAACGCTGCCTTGCCCGTACGGAATGACGATGGCTGCGGCGAGCAGCGGGCCGAAGGCACTGCCGGCATTGCCACCGACCTGAAAGGTCGACTGTGCGAGGCCATAACGACCACCCGAGGCCAGACGTGCCACGCGCGATGTTTCCGGGTGGAAGGTCGAGGAGCCGATGCCTATTAGCGCCGAGGCGATCAGGATCGCAGGGAAGGTGCCCACAACGGCGAGCATGACGATGCCGAGCAGCGTACAGACCATGCCCGCTGGCAGCAGCCAGGGCTTGGGATGGCGGTCGGTGTGGTAGCCGACCCAAGGCTGCAACAAGGACGCGGTGAGCTGAAAGGTCAGTGTAATCAGCCCTACCTGGGTAAAGGTAAGGCCGTAGTTGGCCTTGAGTATGGGATAGATCGAGGGAAGCACGGCCTGAATCAGGTCGTTGATCAGATGCGCCAAGGCGCAAGCACCGATCACGCGCATGACCAGGGGACTGGCTTGGCTGGCTACCGAGGCGGTCGCCGAGGGAGTAATGCTGCTGGACATCGCAAATCATCCGCACAGGGAAGGGAACATTAGGGTGAGTGTCCGACCAGGCCATACAGCAAGGCGTCGGCATTCGCGGCTCGGCAGCCGTTAAAATCAGGCGCCGTATGGATCGCGGATCGCGTTCTCCTTTCAGTGTTGCTGTCTGGCCACGGGACCTGGCGCTATCCTAGGTTTCCAATAAATTGTCTGTCTCGCTTGATATGGGCGAGAGCTCTCGCAAAAAGGGAATTATGCCCAAGCCGTTGAAAGAATTATTGGCTGCGGTGGACGAAGTGCCCTGGCCAGTCATTAGCAGCGCCACCGATTATCCGGAAGGCTGGTTTATCGAACCCCACTCACACGCCAAGCACCAACTGATCTACGCCATCGAAGGCGTGATGGTTGTGCATTCCGCAGTGAGCCAGTGGACCGTACCGCCCAGCCGGGGTATTTGGATGCCGAGCGGGCAGATACATTCGATTCGCTGCGTTGGCTCGGTGAAGATGCGTAGCGTTTTTGTGCGGCCTGATCTGTTTCGTGAACTGCCGAATGAAACCCGAGCCGTAAGCATCTCCGCGCTTCTGAGCGAGCTGATCAAGCGCTCGGTCGCGATAACGGCACCCTACGAGGATGACTCGCGCGAGGCGAGGCTCATGCGATTGATCCTCGATGAACTCACCCTGTTGCCGACTTTGCCTCTGCAATTGCCCCAGCCGGTCGACCGACGGATCAAAATGATCTGTTCGGCCCTGCAATCTGACCCGAGTGATGGTTCAACGCTGTCGACGTGGAGCGACCGGCTGAATCTCGACGAGAAGACGATCCAGCGGCTCTTTCGCAAGGAAACCGGCATGACGTTCGGTCGGTGGCGCCAGCAAGCGCGGCTGCTGTTGGCGCTTGAGCGCATCGCCGTAGGCGAGAAAATCATCGACGTGGCAGGCGCGTTGGGTTACGACAGTCCTAGCGCGTTCGCCACCATGTTCAAAAAACAGTTCGGGACGACGCCAAGTCACTTCTTCAAATGAGCGCCAGCTTAAAGTTCTGGCGGCTTCACATACGCTATTGGTGTTGGGACGGACTGTTTGGAGAATAGCGGCGATGTCTGGCGAGGGATGGATGGCAATCGAGATTAGAACTGCCAACGAAGATGATGCTGAAGGCATAAGCGAAGTCATCATCGCAGCCCTGAGAACCACCAACGCCAAGGATTATGCTCAGGCTGTAATCGAGCAGGTCGAGAAAAGTTTTTCGCCGAACGCTGTCGCAGCGTTGATATCCAAGCGCATGGTTTTTGTCGCACTAGAAGCGGGCAAAGTTATTGGGACTGCCAGCCTCGATGGCCAAGTTGTCAGGACCGTATTTGTCCAGCCGTCCTCGCACGGACAAGGTATTGGCAGCCAACTCATGAGCACCCTCGAGCAAACAGCGAGGGGCCTGGGGATCGAAGTCTTGCGAGTTCCATCTTCGATTACAGCAGAACGCTTCTATAAAAAGCTTGGCTACTCTGTTGTACGCGAGGCCTTTCACGGCGAGGAGCGAACCATCGTAATGGAGCGTTACTTGATGAATTCTGATTTTGCTTAAATGCGGGTTAAGCTCGTCGCTGCCAAGAGCTGCGGGTTATCAAGGTTTATTGGTGTAGTGAGAGCGAGGCTGTCGGAACATGCGAGTCCAGTAGCAGAACAAGACCAATAACAAAGATGATTTTCGCGATCGTTTGATCGTTTGATCGCCTGGCCTCTGTTGCGCGAACTATAGAATGCCAGGGCATCGCCCGGAACACGCCGGATATATGAATGCATCCGCGCTGACGATAGGATCGTAAAAGCTTTTTCTTACTGGTTGTGGGGACTTGTCCATACGTCTTGTTAGCTTTTGTTGAGCTCACTCCAGAGTTTCAGTGCGTCACTGAAAGGCAAAATAACATCGGCATATACCCAGCAGGAAAAAGAAAGAACAATGCAGGCCCAGCCAATGGATACACATTTTTTATGAGTGAACTTGGAAAAACCCTCACTTGATGAAATTTGTGATGAGCTTATTCTCAGTAAGTAAATAAATAAAAACAATAATGCCGGTATGAACAAGGCTGCTAAGTATTTCGTGTTCCCCTCAATTCCGAGATACAACACCATTCCTAAAAATATTGAGCTTGTGCCGAGCATAAAAATAATGGGCTTATTCGTGAGCCACTTTAGTTTAGGTATAAACGGAAGGGCGGCAAAAATGAATTCTCTTTTCTCCGGCTCTAAGTCAAATTTAAGCAAATAGAACTGTATGCCAAAAACAAGGAACATTGGGACGCAACCCCCTATTAGGGTTTCAAGCCACCAGCCCTCTATCGAGACTAATTCTTTAGCAAACGGATCTAGCTCTTTATATTTAGTAAAGTAATCTCCATCAATTAGGAGATCGATAAGCCAATAGCCGAAAAGGGTGAATGCAAGTATTACTAATATTGCTGTGGCCCGAAATTTATGTTTAATAATGGTCTTCAGCGTGCTTGCTATTTTTTTAATCATTGGTTCCATGTTACAAAGATCTCGATTTTTGAAAAACCAATTATAATTAGACGACCAATTGTCATCCACTAGGACGATGGTTATCCCGCGCCTGTTGTTGAAGGGTGAAGGGTGAAGGGTGAAGGGTGAAGGGTGAAGTGGGTGCCCATAAAGATTAGCTTGCTCTGCTTGCACATCGTCGACCGATCAAGTCGGCCGTCCCTTTCAGCTCTGTTCTATTTTATGGAAGCTAATCATCTAAATTTAACGGCTATTTAGTTAAGAGGCTCCCGTGCATCATTTCCTCATTGCGGCTCACCAAGGTGGTGGCCCACTCAGAGGAATACGACATGACCCATTCAATCGCAGGCTCCAGCACCACCCACAACGCCACTGCCGCTTCCGCTTCGACGGCACTCGCCGGACGCGTTCTGCTGAGCGCCATCTTCATTCTGTCGGGGCTCTCGAAAGTCAGCGCGCCTGCCGGAATGATCGGTTATATCGAATCCGTCGGCTTGCCGTTCCCGGCGCTGGCTCTCACGCTTGCCATTCTGATCGAACTGGTTGGCGGCATCGCCCTGGTGCTCGGGTATCGGACTCGACTGGTAGCTGCGGGTCTCGCATTGTTCAGCGTGGTGACCGCGCTGGCGTTCCATCACCAGCTAGGTGATCAGAATCAGTTCATTCACTTCTTCAAAAACCTCGCCATGGCGGGTGGGCTGTTGCAAGTGGTGGCGTTCGGTGGCGGTCGTTTCAGTCTGGACGCGCGCCGCGGTTGATCTCACCGGTTGCTCGCTGGCTGAAGTCCTCCCCCCTGTCGAGACGAGAGTAGGGGAGGATCAACGCCGAGCGAGTGCCCCAGCCCAGGTCGACGGCCCGGTGCGCGAGCGCTGGAGTCGACGCCAGACAAAGAGCGCGACCACACAAGAGCCTGGTTATTGCCAGGCTCTTGTGCGCGCAACGGTCCGACAATCAGGCAGATGCGCTTCGATCGGCCACCGGCACGCTATCGAAACGTTGCCAGACGACTCGGAGCAGTAAGACATAGCCGATACGCGACACACCTGTAGCGCTATGCATCCATTGGTTAAATCGGACGCGACAAATTTTCGGACGTGTCGATTTCACAGACGCCCGTACGACTAGACCAGCAGTTATCGAAATTGCGGTATCTAAACCGACGGAGCTGACCATGATCAAACTGTACGGAACACCCCCGACCCGCGCGTTGCGCGTTATCTGGTTACTCAACGAGCTAGGCCTGGACTACGAGATGCTCCCGGTGGGCATCCTTGAAGGTGAAAACCGACAATCGGAATTTCTGGCGCTCAACCCCGCCGCCAAAGTCCCGGTGCTGGTCGACGGAAGCCTCGTGGTAACCGAGTCGGCCGCGATTCAGCTTTATCTGGCTGAGAAATATCCCCAGGCGGGTTTCATCCCGGAGTCGGTAGAGGATCGGGCCCAGATGTATCGCTGGATTTTCTTTCTGATGACTGAGATCGAGCAGCCCCTGTGGCGCATCGTGCGTCACACTTTCCTGTACCCGGAAGAGAAACGGTTGCCTCAGGATATCGAGCTGGCGAAGCAGGAATGCTTGGAGATGGTGGCGGTGCTCGAGCGACACATGCGGGACCGCGCATTCTTGGTTGCCGACCGGATCAGCGTGGCCGACTTCAACGCCGCTTATACGCTGGACTGGGCGAACGAGGAGAAGATGCTCGAGGGCGCGCCTCGGCTGAAAGCGTACCTGCAGTCGATGTACGCCCGGCCCAAGGCACCGCCAACCATTGCAGAGGCATTCGCGGCGCTTGAAAGCCAGGCCGTTACCGGCGATGCGATGGTGGCCGGGTAGATCCGCGGTTGGCGCTATTTCTAGTCTGTTACTAGCGTTGTCTATCGGCAGCTTCGAGGCGAGCGCGGGGGGGATAAGCAGTACCCTGCCGCGGCTTCACGAACTCATCTATCAGCCAAGCATGGAGACCCAACATGATCAGCAAAAACACCGTTTGCCTCTGGTATGACGGCACCGCACTGGAGGCCGCAACCTTCTACGCCGAAACCTTCCCGGACAGCGCGGTGCGCGCCGTCCATCGCGCGCCAGGCGACTTTCCGTCGGGCAAGCAGGGCGATGTGCTCACTGTCGAGTTCACGGTGATGGGCATTCCTTGCCTCGGGCTTAACGGGGGGCCGGCGTTCAAACACAACGAGGCGTTCTCGTTCCAGGTTGCAACCGACGACCAGGCCGAGACGGACCGCTTATGGAATGCGATTGTCAGTAACGGCGGCGAAGAAAGCGCATGCGGGTGGTGCAAGGACAAATGGGGCCTGTCCTGGCAAATAACGCCACGCGTATTGACGGCCGCCTATACCAGCCCTGATCAAGCAGCGGCCAAGCGCGCGTTCGAAGCAATGATGGGCATGCAAAAGATCGACATTGCTGCGATCGAAGCGGCGTTGAAGGGTTGATCGGCATTTAGCATCGAGTGCCGTCAAGGTTTCACCCATTGGCTGCAGATACTGCTTCTGCAGCTGCGGGGGCCGTTGAGAGGAGCAGGCGTGTTTACCGCGTTGCGTTACGACAGCGGTGCACCCCGCTCCCAGCGCTTTGACTACTTCAAGCTATCCTCTGAAGCTGCTGGCACGTACACCTTCATTAGCGCCGTTACTGAGCAACAAGCCGTTTCGACAGTTCACCTCGGAAAACTCGGGCATGGAATGCCCATGCCCTTGAAAGGGAAGGAAGCGGACGGCGCCTGGTCTAGTGCGCTGGATGGTCGCCGATGAACTTGCTGAGGAACTGCCTTGTGCGTTCGTGTTGCGGCGCGCTAAGCAACTGCCTGGCGTCGCCTTGTTCGACGATGACTCCGTCATCGATGAAGATCGCCCTATCGGCCACGTCACGGGCGAAGCTCATCTCGTGGGTGACAATGACCATGGTGCGTTTTTCTTCGGCCAAGCCGCGAATGGTGGCGAGCACTTCGCCGACCAGCTCCGGGTCGAGCGCCGAGGTCGGTTCATCAAACAGAATCACGTCCGGCTGCATGGCCAGTGCACGGGCAATCGCCACGCGCTGCTGCTGGCCGCCGGAGAGACGCTTGGGGTAAGCGTCTTCCTTGCCGGCCAGGCCGACCTTGGCCAGCAAAGCGCGGCCGCGTTCGAGCGCTTGGGCGCGCGGCTCCTTCTTTACCTGCACCGGCCCTTCGATGACATTCTCAAGGGCGGTGCGATGGGGGAACAGGTTGAAGTTCTGGAACACGAAACCGACGTGCTGGCGCAGCTGGCGAATCAGCCGTTGCTGCGCCTTGAGCGGTTTATCGGCGTCGATGTGGATCTCACCGACGCTGATCTGCCCGCCGCTGGGTTGCTCCAGCAGATTGAGGCAGCGCAGCAGGGTGGTCTTGCCCGAACCGCTGGGGCCGATGATCGCCAGCACTTCACCGGGAGCTATGTCGAGGTCGATGCCCTTGAGGACGTCCTGGCCGTTGAAAGATTTTTTCAGGTTACGCACGGTAATCATCAGGCGTCCTGCTCGTGGCGGTTGACCCGGTCTTCCAGGCGACCCTGGAAGTACGCCAGCACGCTGGCCAGCAACCAGTAGATCAGCGCGGCGGCCAGGTACATGGTGAAAATCTCGAAAGTGCGAGCAGTGATCAGCTGCGCCTGGCGGAACAGCTCTGGCACCTGGATGGTGGCGGCCAGGGCGGTGTCTTTGACCAGCGAGATGAAGCTGTTGCCCAGAGGCGGCAGGGCGGTGCGTGCGGCCTGCGGCAGGATGGCCCGATACAGAGTCTGTGCGCGGCTCATGCCGATACTGGCGGCCGCTTCCCACTGGCCACGGTCGATGGAGGCGATGGCGGCGCGAAGAATCTCGGCGGTGTAGGCCGCCATGTTCAGCGAGAAACCGATCAACGCGGCCGGCAGCGGATCGAGCTGGATGCCCAGTTGCGGCATGCCGTAATAGATCATGAACAGCTGCACCAGCAGCGGCGTGCCACGGAAGAACGACACGTAGATCCGAGCCAGCCACTGCAGCGGCCAGTAGCCGTACAGTCGCAGCAGGGCCAGGCCGAAGCCCAGCAGCAGGCCGAAGAACATTCCGCCCAGGCTCAGCACCACGGTCCACCACGCGCCCTTCAGTAGGAAGGGGAGCGAGTCCAGCACCAACTGCAGGCTGTCATCGATCATTGCGTGACGTCAGCCTTGAACCACTTCTCGGAGAGCTGTTTCAGAGTGCCGTCAGCGCGCAGCTTGGCGATGGCCGCGTCGATGGCGGCGAGCAGTTGCGGGTTGCCCTTGCGCAGCGCGATGCCGGACTCCTGGCGGGAGAAGGCATCACCGGCCACGGCTAGGCGATTTCCGGTTTTTTCTACCATCTCGAAGGCCGCCAGGCGGTCGACCAGGATCACGTCGATGCGACCGACGTTGAGGTCCTGGAACTTGGTCGGGTCATCATCGTAGGTGCGGATATCGGCTTGTGGCACGTTCTCTTTGAGCCATTGCTCGTAGTTGGTGCCGAGGCCGACGCCGACCTTCTTACTAGCCAGGTCAGCGGGATTCTTGATGCTGTCGGCATCAGCCTTACGGGTGAGTGCCTGGATGCCGGAGACGGTGTAGGGCGTGGAAAAATCGTACTTCTGTTTGCGTTCCTCGGAGATGGTCACCTGGTTGATCACCACGTCCAGGCGCTTGGATTCCAAAGCGGCGAGTATGCCGTCCCACTTGGTCGGCTGGAACTCGGCCTTGACTCCCAACTCCTTGGCCAGCGCCTTGGCGAAGTCGACCTCGAAGCCGGTCAACTGGCCGCTTTCGTCCTGATAGTTGAAGGGCGGGTAGGTGCCTTCCAGTCCAACCTTGAGGGTGCCGTTGGCCTTTACCTCATCCAGCAGATCGGCGGCGAACACCGGGGAGAACAGGCTGGAGCCGAGCAGAAGGCTCAGGGTGCCGAGCAGAAAACGACGACGCAGCGTTGTGAATTTCATGGTGGGCCTCGGGATGGGCAGGTGAGTGTCGGTCAACTCTAAGCGTGTAGGTTTATTCGATAAAATAATTAGAAAATATCATGTCCGCTATTTTTGGAATATGTAACGCACTACAGTGCCCATGGATGATAGCCAAATAGCGCCGGGGCACCGCCGGTATGCAGGAACAACAGCGGACCCCGGCCAGGGATGGCACCCTGGGCAATGCCGTCGAGCAGGCCGGCGAAGGCCTTGCCGGTGTATACAGGATCGAGCAGCACGCCTTCCTGTTCGGCAAGCAGGCGGATGGCGGCCAGGGTGCCGGTATTCGGCTCGCCATAGCGCGGCGCGAAATACTGGTCCCAGAGTTCGATCTGAAGCCCCGCCGGCACGTCGACACCGAGCAGATCGGCGGTGCGCTCCAACAGGCCTTCGACCTTCGGCCGCTGGGTCGCCTCCGGGCGCGATACGGTGACGCCGACCACCCGACTGCCTGGCCGTGCATGTTCCAGCGCCAAGGCCAGACCACTGTGGGTTCCGGCACTTCCGGAGGCGAGCAACACAGCAGCGAAATCCTCACCCTTGCGGTGCATCTGCTCGGCCAGCTCCAGGCCGGCACGCACATAACCCAGTGCGCCGAGCGGGTTGGAGCCGTTGATGGGCACCACGTAAGGTTTGCGTCCGGCGTTGCGCAGGCGCTCGGCGGCGGTCTCTAGCAGTTCGTCGGCGTTGTCCAGATTGGCGACAGCTTCGATCTCGCAGCCGAAAAGGTCGAGCAGCACGCGGTTGCCGTTGCTTAGGTAATTGCTCTGGGTGGTACCCAGCGGATTCTCCAGCAGCGCCAGACAACCCAGACCGAGCCTGGCCGCCAGCGCCGCGGTTTGGCGTACATGGTTGGACTGGATGGCACCGGCGGTGACCAACACTTCGGCACCTTGGGCCAGGGCATCGGCGCCTAGGTATTCGAGCTTGCGCGCCTTGTTGCCACCGAGGGCCAGCGGGGTGAGGTCGTCGCGCTTGATCCAGACATCCCGACCCAAGTGACGTGACAGACGCGGTAAATGTTCGAGAGGTGTGGCTGCGGCAACCAACTCAAGGCGAGGGAAGCGGGCGAGGGCGTCGGTGAGCATGAGAGCAGGCTTCTGCACAGAGATAAGTGATCACTGTAGAAGGCGATCCATAACTGCCGCAAGCCGATATCCGGCGGGTTGGCGCTGCATTTTTTGTCGTTGAGGGAATGTAAGGACCAAAGGATGGCCGTTGGACCGGTAGAACCTTGCCAATGCTCTTAAAGGTTCGAGGCCTGCATCAGCAAGCCCTTGTCGTGCGCGGGGTGGGGGAGGGCGAACATGCTGGGCTCTGCTGGCGAAACGTTGCGCCCGAGCTAGCTGCCAAAGTAATAGTCAAAATATAGCCTGTCCCAGTTAACAGGTCGATCGCATCCTCGCGGTACTGAAACTGGTGATGATCCGTGACCCTGCACCTACCGATGGCGGGAGTTATGAGCTCGCCCAGCGCAGCTTGCCGAAGATTCGGGCAGCTATAACGGGTCTAACCGCAGTGTTTTCCGGCAGCTCCGCTATCGTACGCCAAGGCCTTCCAGCAATCACAGCGGCTGCTACCGTTTTAAGCGAAAGGGCTATTACGCACCGCGAAAGTTCCCGGCGTGCTTTGGTAAGCATCAAACTAGTGGAGCGAGGGCATCGCACTAATATAGAAAGGTGAACTTCAGCGTCTTCGAACTCCCCGTTGCTGCTAGAGTGGCAGAATTAATTCTATACTTAGCGATTTTCTATGCGCTATCGGATTCCTTTCGCTTTCGGCGGACCGACTTTCCGGACTGTTTCATTACTCAACCGACTGATCATCGATCCTGCGATGTGGTATCAGGCGCGGCAGAGTCATGGTGAAGATCACACCGTCACTTTCGCTGGATGTAACCGATATAGTGCCCTCGTGTGCACTGACGATCTCTTTCACGACATACAAGCCGAGTCCCAAATTCTGCGTCCGCGCCGCAGCTCGCTCGCTCGCCGGTCGAATTACATAACGCTTGACGGGATCAAACAACGTACGCAGCTTGGCGGCCGGAATTAACTCGGCCTCATTTTTAACGGTATACCTGACCTCACCCGGCAATCCCGAGATAGATACCGAAATGACGCCATCTGGCTTGCCGTGCTGAACAGCATTACTAAGAAGATTGGAAAACGCTTGGGCGATACGGGCACCATCCCATGCGCCAATCAAATGGCCATCTGTCGTCAGAAGAATCTTGCGATCTGGATGAAAAGTCCTAGCTTCTTCAACGACGCTCTGACAGATATCGAGCAGGTCGACATTGTGGGGATCAATTGGTATCCCCCCGCCAAGGTGAGTTGTCGAAAAGTCCAGCAGGTCGCGCACGATTTCGTCCATCCGCTGCGAACTGTTGAAAATGCGAAGCCCAACTTTAAGCGCTTTGGATGGCAAGGTCTGGTCGAGGAGCAGCACTTGGGCACCCATGCTGATGGCGCCTAAGGGCGTCCGTACATCGTGCCCGAGGATGGCAAGGAAAAGATTCTGGGCCTCGCGCAGTATCTTTGTATAGCGCGTCATGGATTCCGTCTGGGCTTGGTCCATTGCTTCATTGAAGCGAACCATGTCCTGAATTTCACTAGGTGTGGTTACTTCAATATGTCGAGCCCACAGTCGAAGAACGCTTGAGCGCAGCGCTCGGAATTCAGCCATGACCTGGTCGCTGTTTAGACCTGCCGCCATGCGATGTGCAGCGTGATCTTCAGCGACTGTGTCTTCGGTGGCTTGTGGGGCAAGACCTCTGGATTTGGCAATGCTTTCTTGCTCTGCCTGGGGTGTATCCAGGTCCAACGCGATAACATGTAACAGCGCAGAAGCGTGGTCCCGCAACTCTACTCGGTCAGCATTGCGGAGTGGCTCCATAGTCGAGGCAAAACCCTCCCACTCCTGCAATATTTCTTCTAAATTAGATAATATAAAAACGGATAATTTCAATTAAGTTCCTGGTTGGTCCCGCGTAGGGCGCCGGCTTTCATATCGAGTAACTTTCTTATATTCATCAATAAACTTTCAACTGAAAAAGGCTTCTTGATGAAAGCATCGTAATGACCATTCTTTGCCACGTCGCACTGCATTGAGCCACTCATCAATAGAATGGGGAGTTGAGCACTAGCCGGTGCGTGCTTAACTTTCTCGCATAGCTGCATACCTGTAAGGCCAGGCATACAACAGTCAGAGATCAGCAGATCCGGCTGTAGTAACTTTATTTTGGATAACGCTTCGGTTCCGCTAAAAGCCACGCTTACCTCAAAATCAAAAGACTCCAGCAACATCGCGCAGTTCTCGGCAAATGATAAGTCATCATCCACTACTAAGATCATTATTGTCCTTAAGCAAATCCACATGCAAAACTGAGAAAACAGCTTAAATTAGAACCCGTACTAGTCAAACAAACTTTAGTCTCCGGCGATGACCAGAGCGCCGCGCGGAGACTCCGTCGAATTCGGGAATTTATCTCATCCACGTACGCGGATAAAAATGTGAGACGAGCCAGGCGAGAAATACACGCTAGGGAGAAAACTTAGCGTATGCCTTCAACGTACAGCAAATAACCTTAACTAGCCACTATTCAATTTATTTCGGCGCCTAAGGTTTTCTCGTCGAAGCAATTTACAGAATAAAAGGCGATTTTTTAGCGGGACCGTCGTGCGCAACTACCGCAATGGGATTTAGCTGGTGGTACGTAGGCAGGCTCTACTGCTACACCTGGTATTGAGCCGAGTGCCCGTCCGGTGTCAAGCACCGGCATGGCTCGGCGCCTTGCACGTGCTGGCGGCACACCACTGTCACCGGTGCCGACGAAAAACCAGAGCGTCAGAGAAGCGCCAGCTTGCGCACGCCGTACCCTCGTCGTGTCGATCTCACAACGGCCGCTTTGGGGCCGTATGCAGCCAGTCGCAAAAGGCAATCATGGCCGACTGCTGCCCTTTTATTATCCGTCGTCATGTAAACGACTCAAGGATTCCTCTCTGTTCCTATCTACCCATTGGCGTTTAAGTGCTTTCGTTTCGCCGAGAATTCTACCGGTATCTCTCGCAGGAGAAAGGCCAAATACCCGAGAGTAATCTCGGCTGAACTGCGTCGGGCTTTCATATCCGACGTCGAAGGCCGCGGCTGTAACATTTTTGCCGCTTGTCAGCATGAGCATTCGCGCCTGAAGTAAACGAACACGTTTCTGGTACTGCAATGGGCTCAGGGTCGTCACGGCTTTGAAGTGACGGTGAAAGGCCGAGACGCTCATTGCCGCTCTCTGCGCCAGGAATTCCACCCTGATGGGTTCGGCAAATTCTTGCCTAATCCACTGAATCGCAAGGTTGACCCGGGCCATGGCGGTATCCGGTGCCGCTATTTCCCGAAGCATCCAGCCATGGGGACCTTGCAGCACACGAAACAGAATCTCGCGCTCGTACGCCGGAGCGAGGGCGGCAATGGCATCGGGGTTGCCTATCAATCGCAGCATACGCACCCAGGCGTCCATCAGCTCGGGCGTAACGGCGGCCACCGAGAAAGCAGCGTCGCTCTCATAGCGCGCAGCTGGCTTTGGCAAATCCGCGAGCAGCGTGGATATCACTGTGGGATCAAGCGTAAGGCTGACCGCCAGGTAGGGTTCGCCTGATGCAGCAGGGTGCACCGAGCCCACTGCCGGCAGCTCGATTGACATGACGAAATAGGTCGCGGGGTCATATCGAAGCATGCTGTCGCCCACGGTCATGGTTTTGCTGCCCTGTAGGATCAGGTTGATCATCGGGTCGTAGACCGCTGCCAGCATGTGCTCGGGAATCGTGCCCTGGACCATGGCAACACGCGGAATGCCCGTCTCTGTGCGACGGTTTTCGGCCTTGGCGGCGAGGGCGCGCAATTCATTCAATCGATCGTTCATGCCGACCATGCTGAATGTCGGATTAGGAGCAGCGCAAGCAAAAAGCAGAAACAGGCAGGTTTGGAGTAGGAACGGCTGCGTTCGAGATGACCATGCCCCTTAGTGTGAAGGTCCATTCACCTAGCCATGGAGCACGTTATCGGCGTCATCGTCATTACCGGAGGCAGTCGAGGGATCAGGGCCGGTGCAGCGGAACACGCCGCCCGCCGCGGCATAGGGGTCATCCTCACTTACTACCACCATCCAGAGGCCGCAGAACAAGTGGTGCGAGGCATCGAACGGGCTGGCGGCAGGACTGTTGCGCTCAAGCTCGACGTGACGAATGTCGGGAGCTTCGGGACCTTTCGGGACGCGGTCTTTGCGTCGCTCCAAGAGACCTTGGGTACAAGCGCCTTACCTGGCTACATCATTTAAACGATCAGAGGTTTCCATCATGCTGGATCATATTTTTCTTTCTGTGAGCGACATCGAGCGCTCCATTCGTTTCTACGAAGCGGCATTGATGCCGCTCGATATCACTACGCGCCTGGATTACGACGGTAAGGACGGGCCGCCCGGGCATCCAGATCTGAAAGGATTTGGCGCCAACGGCCGCATGTTCTTCTGGTTGCGAAAGGGTGACATTGAAGGCCGCGCTGTACATGTCGGCTTTATGGCAAACAGCAAAGCCCAAGTTGAGGCGGCCTATGCGGCCGCGTTAGCCCACGGCGCGGTCGACGAAGGCACACCGGGCGCGCGTCTGCACTATGACCCGAATTACTTCGCTGCTAACGTCATGGACCCTGACGGGTACAGCCTGGAGTTCGTCTACAAAAACTGGCAGCACAAGCCATGAGCAACTTGATGATCTACGGCGCGACGGGCTACACCGGTCGCATGGCCGCCGAGCATGCCAAAGCGATGGGGCTGGACGTTGTTATCGCTGGACGAACGGCCGAAAAGTTGGAGTCACTTGCTGAGCAGCTTGATCTCCCGCATCGGGTGTTTGGTATGGATGCGTTGTCGGCAGACGTATTGAAAGACGTCAAGGTACTGCTGAATTTTGCAGGACCTTTCGCTCAAACGGCGCAACCCTTGATGCACGCTTGCATCAAGGCCGGGGTCGACTATCTGGATATCACGGCTGAGATCAACGTTTATCGGCTGGCGGAGCGGCTGGGAACCCAGGCTTCCGAGGCTGGGGTCATGTTACTGCCAGGGGTCGGCTGGGACGTGGTGCCGACGGATTGCCTGGCGATGCATGTCGCTCGTCGTGTGCAGAACCCGCAGGCCTTGAGAGTTGCGCTACAGGTGGCTGGCTCCATGTCACGGGGATCTGCTATGAGTGCCAGGGAGATCGTTGGTACTGGATTAATGGCGCGAGTGGATGGACAGCTTTTAGCAACACCGGATGCGCAACCGCGGCACTTCGATTTTGGCCAGGGTTTGGCATTGTGTGCCCCACTATCATTCGGTGACTTGGTCACCGGCTGGCGTTCTACTGCTATTCCGAACATTGCGATGTTTGTGCATATAACCGGCGATGCCTTTCCTGCAGGTGATCTGTCACGACTCCCGGATGGCCCAAGTATTCAAGAGCGAGATGGTCATCCTGCCCGCGCGGTGGCTGAAGTAATAGATGCTGACGGAACGATTGTTCGATCAGTAATCGAGACCCAGAACGGCTACAGCTATACACCTTTGGCAGCGGTGGAGGCTGCTCGCCGGGTGCTGCATGGTAATCGACGACCCGGCTTTGAAACCCCGGCACGAGTGTTCGGAATGGGGTTCGCCGAGACTATTGCTGGTACGACCATTACCGACTACTAGGCTGCTAAAGCGCTATGCCTGATGGCTTCCAAAGTGAGTAATTGTTAGTTGGTAAGCAACTTGTATCACGGAGACTCACTTCGCATGAGGCGTTAACATGCTGTTCATATATCTTCAGAAGTAGCTGATAAACTATCGGTGGTTGAACATTTTACCGATTTTCTGCCGGTATCGATTTGCGGGATAACGGCCTTCTCGCATCGGCGTTCGCAGAGAATGCAGTTTCCGACTTTCGTCCTGCTGCCCAAAAAGCCGGCTTTGAATACCCCATTGCTGCAAGGTCGGGAAGTCATCGTCGCAGCGCTGGCAGGAGCGCTCAGTCACCTCGATACCACTCATTCAGTTAACAATGCTAGAGCCAGCGTGGATGGCGACAAGGCGCATTTGGATGCCTTGGTGGAAGCGCAGGATGTGTCGAGGAACGATCCCTCGCGCACCTACCTCATGAAAAATCGTTATGAGGTAGAGTTAGTGAGGCAAGGTGAATCTTGCTCATTGAATGCGTCACGGCCGACAGCGTTTGGCGTGCCGGAGATATGACGGTTCTTTTCGATAGTTAGGGGGGCAAGAGGCAATTGAGCTCAGGTTCTATTTGCAGAAATCGTCTTTGTTCTTATATGAGGAGTTTTTATTTTTACTTCAGTGGTATGTCTCTTTGTATCTGGCGGATTCGGGTTTCTCTTTAGTGGGTAATCGCAGGTCTGGACTATACCCGCATAAAATATTCCATGATCAAGTTAATTGTTATGTAAGTAAAAGCTGCGGTCGGACAATTGTCGTTGGCGATATATGGATTTGCTTGCTGCCGTAGTCGAGCCGACAAAAATCGCACCCGCTTTGGCTGCGGATCACATCTGACAGGCAGCCGTGCGGTCAGCTGCTGCCGGTGGCGAGCAGCCTGAGACGGTCCAAAATAAATCGTAGGTTGGAGAGAGTGCGATTGCTGTAGCTCTCAGTCACGACGCGATAAGCTTGCTCGACAAAAAATAACTCCCAGACCGTGAATCATGAAGATCCAGCCGCTTCCCCCACTCAACAGCCTGGTGGCATTCGAAGCTGCTGCCCGCCATCTGAGCTTTACCTCGGCGGCAAGTGAACTGAACGTTACGCAAGGTGCTATCAGCCGGCAGGTTCGGCTGTTGGAAGAGTATCTGGGCAAAGGTCTGTTCGAGCGGACGACTCGCTCGATGCGCCTGACGCCGACCGGGATTCAGTACTATGAAACGGTGCGATCGGCCTTGCTCGATGTTGCCAAGGCCACAGGTGAGATCAGGCACTGGCGAGGCGCGCAGCAGGTCACGGTGGCTACCAGTACGGCAATGGCCTCGCTTTGGCTGTTGCCCAAAGTCACAGAGTTTCAGCGTGCGAACGAGGACATCGATCTTCGCATCATCGCCCATGACCACGTGAAGAGTTATTCACGTCTGGAATGCGATCTCGCGCTTTACTACTGCCGCAGCACGCCGAACGACATGTTGGTGACTCCTCTGTTCCGGGAGGAGGTGTTCCCGGTGTGCAGTCCCGAGTACTTGGCGAAGCACCCAGAGCTGCGTGATATCGATCAGTTGGCTGGATGCACCTGGCTGTGGCTCGAAGACTCGCAAAGGGATTGGATCGGCTGGAACGAGTGGTTCGAGCGACTCGGAAGCAAGCCTCCGGAGCCGAAGCGCCGGATCAATATCAACAGTTATTCGATGTTGGTCCAGTCTGCCTTGAGTGGGCAGGGGATTGCGTTGGGGTGGTTGAATCTGGTCGATAGCCATTTGCAGAGCGGCGACCTGGTGCGTCCGATCGAAGCCTCGCTGATCACGGATGCTCAGTTCTGCCTTCTCGAGCCGTTGGAACGGGGCCGTGCTCGCCCGAGCGTCAGGCTGTTCCATGCCTGGCTGATGGATCAATTGCCGGTCCATCCCTGACATCCTTCTCGCAGACATAAAAAGGGCCGCCGATTCAACATCGGCGGCCCTGGGGCAACGAGCTGCGTGGTGCGTTGGAGGCTAATTGGCCTTTTGCGCATAGACGACGGCGAGGTTAGCGCCTCCGAGCGTCAAGGCGACGGCCATGCCCTTGTCTTCTGCGGGATGGGCCTGAGGCTGGGGCGCCGGGGCTTTGGCCAACGGCCGTGAAGCCCGGTGAAGCCTTCCAGGCGCACACAGCGCATCAGAGCAACGCTCATGATCAGGATGAACACAGCGATGGGTAGACCTGCGGCGATCGACGCCATCTGGATCGTTTTCAACCCGCCTGCGTAGAGCAAGGCCATGGCGATGAGTGCCTGCAGAACGCCCTCTCGTCACGCGGGCTCTGCTGCAAACCAACCGTTCACGGTGGCGTCTCGCCACATTTCGGCTGGTCAGGTGGGCGGTGTGCTTGTGTTTTTTTGGGCCCCGCTTGCCGCGACAAAATGAACTTCGGGACTCTGGCGGCACAACTTATTTATTTTCATTGATTCATGAGTTATCGGAATCAATAAGAGAACCGCTTCTTTTTCGACTCCCTCATGAATGCAGGAAAGCCAGAAAAGTAATTCATGCAAATTTCTCACTAATTGGGCGAGAAAAAATCGTTTGTGGCAGTCGTGTGCGTTTTCCACACTCGGCGACAACGGATACGGCTTGCGTGCCTTCCGAGAATAGAAAACAAGCCCATGAGGGGAGACAAAACAATGAACAACGCCATCTCTCAACGTATCCCGATCCAGCAGCTGGAAACCGTACTCGGCCCCATCCATCAAGCGACTGGCCTGAGCAACGAGTTCTACACCGAGCAGCGCATTTTCGAATACGAGCGCGACACCCTGTTCGGCCACACTTGGGCGTGCGTCGGTTTCGCTAGCGACCTGACCAAAAACGGATCGGTCAAGCCCGTCGATTTCATGGGCCTGCCTTTGCTGCTCATGCGCAACCGTGAAGGGCTGGTGCAGGTGTTCCACAACGTGTGTAGCCACCGTGGCATGAAGCTGGTGGAGCAGGCCGGTGAAGTACAAGGCGTGATTCGTTGCCCCTATCACTCGTGGACTTACGACTTGAACGGCAGCCTGCGCGGCACGCCGCATGTCGGCGGCATCAACCAGCACAAGGACGAGCGCTTCGCCTGCGAGAAGCACGGCCTCAAGCCCATCCGCAGTGCCATCTGGATGGATATGGTATTCGTCAACCTGTCCGGTGACGCCGAGCCGCTGGAGGCGATGCTCGCTCCGTTGACTGCGCGCTGGTCGCAGTTCCTGGGCCAGGAAGGCATGTCGCTGTTGCGCAGCCGTCCCGCCCAAGACGCGACCACGCTGGATATCGCCTGCAATTGGAAACTGGCCGTCGAGAACTACTGCGAGGCCTACCACTTGCCGTGGGTCCACCCCAGCCTGAACACCTATTCCCGTCTGGAAGACCACTACAACATCCTTTTCGACGAACGCTTTGCCGGACAGGGCAGCTATGCCTACAACCTGTCCGATGTCGCCGGTACGCACTTGCCGAAATTTCCGAGTTGGCCGCAGGACCGCCTGAAAAACGCGGAGTACGTGGCGTTCTTCCCCAACGTGTTGCTGGGCATCCAGGCTGATCACGCCTTCGCCATGCAGCTAGAGCCAATCGCGCCGGGTCGCACCCTGGAGCACCTGCGTGTGTTCTACGTCGGCGACGAAGCGCTGCAGGACGAGTACGCGGGCTGCCGCAACGCCGTTCTGGAGTCCTGGAAGGTGGTATTCGCCGAGGACATCGCCTCGGTCGAAGGCATGCAGAAAGGTCGGCACTCTCCGGGTTACACCGGCGGCGTGTTCTCTCCTGAAATGGACGTCCCCACTCACCACTTCCACCAATGGGCGGCACGCGAGTTCCTCGCCGCTCAACGGTCGGTCTGAGGACAGTCACATGAATTCGTTAGCTTCCCATTGGCTCAATTACATCGACGGTGAGTGGTGCGACAGCGATAGGCACCTGACCGTGAACAACCCCGGCAACGGAGAGCCCCTGGCGACCATTGCCCAGGCCAGCATCGCCGATACCGAGCGGGCACTGGTCGCGGCTCGGCGCTGTGCGGATGACCGGGCGTTGAGCAAGGCACGCCCAGTGCAACGCGTCAGCTGGCTGCTGGCGATTGCCGATGAAATTC
Organism: Pseudomonas sp. YJ42; assembly: GCF_047225135.1. Classification (NCBI taxonomy): domain Bacteria; kingdom Pseudomonadati; phylum Pseudomonadota; class Gammaproteobacteria; order Pseudomonadales; family Pseudomonadaceae; genus Pseudomonas; species Pseudomonas sp. YJ42. The sequence goes on from NZ_CP178378.1 coordinate 103,224, forward strand.
GCGCGGTGGCCGAAGAGGGCGCCTGGGTGCTCTGCCAGGAAAATGGCAAGAGCCTGAGCGATGCACGAGACGAGTTCATCGAAGCTGCGCGCTACTTCGAGTACTACGCCGGCATGGCCGACAAGATCGAAGGCGCCTCGATTCCATTGGGCGACGACTACATGGACTTCACGGTCTATGACCCGATGGGTGTATCCGTGCAGATCGTCCCCTGGAATTTCCCTGTCTCGATCTGCGCGCGCTCCCTGGCGCCCGCCCTCGCGGCCGGCAACGCGGTGATCGTCAAGTCGCCGGAACTGTCACCGCTGGGCATCTGCATGCTGATCGAGGCGATCAATCGGGGTGGCCTGCCGCGTGGTGCGGTTAGCTTGCTTTGCGGGCGCGGCCGTGAGATCGGCGCGCACCTCGTTTCCCACCCCTCGGTGGACCAGATCGTGTTTACCGGTTCGGTGCCGACGGGGCAGAGCATTCTGCGTGCCGCGGCGGAGCGGGCCATCCCCAGCGTCATGGAGCTGGGTGGCAAGTCGGCCGCGTTGGTGTTCGCTGATGCCGACCTGGCGCAACTGCTGAGCAGCGTGAAGAGCGGCATCTTCTTCAACGCCGGTCAGGTCTGCTCCGCGATGTCTCGTCTGCTGGTGCAGCGCGACATCTATGAAGAGGTGATCGAGTCCGTCGTTCAACTGGCCGAAGGTTTGAAGGTCGGTCTGGGACAGGATGATTCCGAGTTGACCCCCGTGATCAGCGCCGGTCAGTTGGACAGCATTCAGACCCTTTGCCAGCGCGCTGTTGCCGAGGGCGCGGTCGTCGCGACCGGCGGCGAGGCCTTCAATGATCGCGCCGGCCACTTCATGCGCCCGACCGTGTTCCGCGACGTTTCGCCGGACATGTGCATCGCGCAGGAAGAGGTCTTCGGGCCGGTGCTGGCGATCATTCCGTTCGATACCGAAGAGCAGGCAATCGAAATCGCCAACGGCACGGAGTTCGGTCTGGTCGCCGGTGTGTTCACCCAGGACCTGAGCCGGGCCATGCGTTGCGCGCGCCGGCTGAAGTCCGGCCAGGTATTCATCAACGAGTGGTATGCCGGTGGCATCGAGACGCCCTTCGGTGGGGTCGGCCTGTCCGGGTTCGGCCGTGAGAAGGGGCAAGAGGCTTTGTACAGCTACGTTCGCACCAAGAACGTGGCGATTCGCGTAGCGCAGGAGTGACCGTCATGTTCAAGACATGGTTGTGCGTTGTATGTGGCTTGATCTACGACGAGGCGAAGGGCTGGCCGCAGGACGGTATCGCGGCTGGCACACGCTGGGAAGACGTGCCCGAGGACTGGCTGTGCCCCGAATGCGGGGTGGACAAGGGCGATTTCGAGATGCTAGACGTCAGCGAGGTGGTGGCAGCCGTCAGCGAGGCGCCCGTTCCGGTGCCGCCGACGTTTGCGCAACCGCAGCAGCCCATCGTCATCATCGGCAGCGGCCATGCGGGTTACGGTCTCGCCCAGGCGCTGCGCAAGGCTGACGAGAAAGTGGAAATCATCGTCATCACCCGCGAATGCGGTCATCTGTATTCCAAGCCCGCGCTGTCGATTGGCCTGGCACAGGGCAAGAGCATCGAGACGCTCAGCGGCGAAGCACCGTTCGCCATCGAGAAACGCCTGAAGATCAGCGTGCGTTCCTTCTGTGAGGTCCAGCGTATCGACACCGCTACGAAAACGCTGCATACCAACCTGGGCGATCTGGCCTACGGGCAGCTGGTGTTGGCGAGCGGTGCGCAACCGATTCGCCTGCCGATCGACGGCAACCGGGAAGCCATCGTCAGCGTGAACAACCTCGAGGATTACAAGGCGTTTCGCAGCGCCCTGGTCGGCAAGCGGCGCATTGCGATACTCGGTGACGGCCTGATCGGCTGCGAGTTTGCCAATGACCTGGCCGCCAGTGGTTTCGAGGTCAGTGTCATCGGGCTGGGGCGCTGGCCAATGGAGCGGCTGCTGCCCCAGGAAGTCGGTGCGCAACTGCAAAACGCTTTGCAGGCGCAGGGGGTGCGATGGCATCTGCAGAACACCCTGAAGCGTGTCGATAAGACCGATGCTGGTTATCGGCTGCTCCTCGCCGATGGCATGCAGCTGGAGGCGGACATCGTGCTGTCGGCTGTTGGGCTTCGACCAAGCGTCGCCCTGGCGGAGTGCGCCGGGTTGGCGATCGGCCGCGGTATCCAGGTGGACGACCACATGCGCACCTCGCAGCCGGGCGTCTTCGCTCTGGGTGATTGTATCGAGATCGATGGGCAGTTGCTGCCGTACCTCGCGCCCATCAACCAAGGCGTGCAAGCGCTCAGCCGGACCTTGCTCGGCCAGCCGACTCAGGTCAGCTATCCGCATATGCCGATCATGGTGAAGACGCCGGCCGCGCCACTCAGCGTGCTGCCGCCTGCACCAGGCTGTGAGGGAGACTGGAAATGCACAGCCACAACCGATGGCATGAGCGCCGGCTTCTACGACACGCAGGGTCATCTGCGCGGGTTCGTACTGCTCGGCAAGGAAGCGCAAACCCAGCGCAATGCCTGGCTGCAGTCGTGCCATACCACTGATCGTGCGGTTGCCTGAGGGAATCCTGATGACTACAACAATCAACCTGCCGCACGACGACAGCACATGCGGTTGGTACGCCAACCTGCCGGAACGGGCGGCAATCAAACGGCTCGACGGTCAGCAGCGCGCCGACTACGCGGTTATAGGCGCCGGCTTCGCCGGGCTGGCGGCGGCCCGGCGGCTGGCGGTGCTCAACCCTCAGGCGCGCATCCTGCTGATTGATGCTCAGCGCGTTGGCTACGGTGCTTCGGGTCGCAACTCGGGTTTTGTGATCGATCTGCCGCACAAGTTCGCATTGGAGCATCCCGATCCGCTTCACAAGCAGCGATTGCTTGGCCTCAACCGTGCTGCGATCAGCCAGCTCGAGCAGCTGGTCAAGCAGCATCGCATCGAGTGCCAATGGTCCCACGCCGGTAAGTATCAAGGGGCGGTGGGCGAGCGAGGCCTGGCCTATCTCGAACATTTCCGGCATCTGCTCTCCGATCTCGGCGAGCCGTTTCAGGATGTCGAACGAAAAGCGCTGGCAAAGACCCTTGGGACCGATCATTACAGCGGCGCGATCTTCACGCCGGGCTGTTATCTCATGCAGCCGGCGGCGTTGGTCGCCGGGCTGGCCAACGCCTTGCCGGCAAATGTGGAATTGCTGGAAGAGTCGCCCATCAATCGGTTGGAGCGGGACGGGAAGGGGGGATGGCTGCTGCATGCGCGGCAGGGCACAGCGCACTGCAATCAACTGTTGCTGGCAACCAGCATCTTTACCCGTGAGTTCGGTTATCTGCGCAATCGCTTGCTGCCGGTGATGACCTTCGCTAGCTGGACGCGCCCGCTCACGGACGACGAAATGGTGGCCTATGGCGGGCAGCTGGACTGGGGCCTTACCCCGGCTGACCACGCTGGCACAACGGTGCGTATGACGCAGGACCGTCGGCTGATCATCCGCAACACCTACAAGCATGTGCCCAGATATGGCCGCAGCACGAGCGACGGCATGCGCGAAAAGGTCCGCGAAGCGCATCGTGCAGCGTTCCTGAAGCGCTTCCCGCAGCTGGCCGCTGTGCCCTTCAGTCATACCTGGGGCGGTGTGTACGCTATCTCGCGTAACTTCACCAACTTCTTCGGCGAGCTGGAGAAAGGGGTGTATGCCTCTGCTTGCGACAATGGGGTCGGCGCGGCATGGGGCACCATCTCCGGAACGCTCCTGGCTGACCTTGTATCCGGGGTGGAGTCCTCTCAGCTGAACGATATTCGCACGGTCACCGGGATGCCTTCGCTCAATCCTCCTGAACCGTTTCTCGGCCTGGGCGTGCGTTCGCGAATTCGCCTGGCCGCCTGGAATAGCCGGGGCGAGCTATGATCCGCCCCGCGTCGCAATCCCCCGTGTTGCACATCGATCACGAGGATCTGGCATTCACCTTGCGAGGCGGCCCGCCTGGCGCGGCCTATGTGGCGCGTGCGGTGAGCAACGAGATCTCATCGAACATGGGCATCGGCTTCGCACGTTGGGAAGGTGCAGAAGTGGCGTGGACGCTCCTCTACGATGAGGTGATTTTCGTCATAGAAGGACTTTTCGAGCTGAAGGCGAACGGCGAGGTGTATCGCGTCCGTCCCGGCCAGTTGCTATGGATTCCAGAGGGAACTGAGCTGGTTTATGGGGGGCAGGCACTGTTCGGCTACGTCGTCCACCCAGGCGACTGGAAGGCTCGTCACGGGCTCGAGTAATGTTGCAGCGATAACGTGCCGCCACTCCTTTACAGGGGCGGCGGCGCTTTTCATTTCAGCTGGAAATCAAAAACATGTTGATGCTTGCACGAAGCTTCGGTGCGCTCTATCTGGCGACGGTGCTAATGCAGTTCGGGGCTACGTTGATGATGACGTACCTGGCACTGAGCATGGCCGGCAATGGTGGCGAAGGACTCGGTGGCGGTGCGCTGATGGCGGCCAACTCGCTTGGCATGGTGCTGGGGGCGAGTATCGGTTCCCGGTTTATTCAGACCGTGGGGCACATTCGGACTTACGCGGCCTGCGCAGGCATCATTGCTGCCGTGGTGCTTTCCCACGCGTTTTTCGACAATCTCGGCATTTGGCTGCTGTTACGCTGCGTCATGGGTGCGGCCACGATGTGCCAATTGATGGTGTTGGAGAGCTGGCTGAACGAGCAGACACATAGCGAGCACCGAGGCCGGGCGCTGGCCTTGTACATGGTCGCCAGCTACGTAGGGATGGCGCTTGGGCAACTTGCCTTGACGGTCAACGGCGATCTCGGATCGCAGGTGCTGATCGTTGTCGCGATAGCCTTCTCGCTGTGCCTGGTGCCGGTCGCATTGACCCGTAGCCTGCATCCCGCTGCGGTGGAGCCCGTACCCATTTCGATCACCTTGTTCCTTCGGCGGCTTCCTCTGTCGCTCGCCACCATCCTGGTGTCCGGCATGATCAACGGCAGCTTCTTCGGCTTGTCCGCGATCTATGCAAGGAAGTTGGGCTTATCGACCGCAGAAGTAGGACAGTTCATGGCGCTGGCGATTGGCGCAGGCCTGCTGGCGCAATGGCCGCTCGGCTGGATTTCCGATCGCTTGCCGCGCGCCAGCCTCATTCGCGTCGTTGCGCTACTTTTATCCATCGCGTGCCTGCCGCTAGCGGGGATCGTCCAGTTGACACTGCCGTGGCTGCTGGTTTTCAGCGCATCGGTAGGTTTTTTTCAGTTCTGTCTTTACCCGCTCGGCGCTGCCTTGGCCAACGACAACATCGAGTCGGAGCTGCGAGTCCCGTTGGCGGGCATGGTATTGCTGACGTTCGGCGCCGGGGCCTGTCTCGGTCCGCTGATCGCCGGGGGCGTGATGCACCTGTATGGCTCGTCCTGGCTTTATGCTTATCTCGCCGTCTGCGCGGCGCTACTGGCGGTCGCGGTCAGCCAGCGAAAGGTGAAAGGTGACCATCTGCGTGAAGACGCACCGTTGCATCAGCCCGTCATGCCCAACGCCCTGGCGAGCTCGGCGATCATTGCATCCGTGGAGCAGAGCGCGGTTGCCGAGGAGGGAACTTCGTCACAAAGCCACGAGGAGGCGTCAGTCGAGCGCCCGGCGTAATGAGCTCAGTGTTCGGTCGATCGGGGCGATTGCCATTGGATACATGGGGCGGCGCATCGGTTGCTGCGCGACATGCGGCCCGCACTTATCGAATGAAACAGCCTCGAATCTGTGAGCCATTCACGGCTCGACCGGAGGTGATTCATGAGTATCGATCCGCTCGACAGACCCCATGACCAGCAGCCCGTGCCGGGGCAGGACCAGAACCCCAGTCATTCCCCTGAGCCTGATTTCATCACGGATAATCCAGACGTCCAGCCAGGTTCTGGTAATGGCACAAGGCCCACCGATCAGCCGGGAAAAGCGCCAGAGTTCGACCCGAATGAGCCGGGTCTGGGTAATCCGCTCCCTTAATCCGTTCCAGAACAGAAAACGAGCCCAGCCTTTGAGCTGGGCTTTGTTTTGCCGGAACGTTCGTGAGCCGTTCAACCATTCAGTATGGAATGATTATTCACGAATCATGAATTCAAGAAACTCAGATACGATATTGAGTTACGAATTGCATTCAATGATCTTGCCGAGCAGGTCTAGCAGTAGGTGCCGTGTCTTCGGACACTCGCATAACAAGCTCAAGCGAGAACAGCCATGAATCGCCCCAGGACTCTTTACGAAAAGCACATCGATTCCCATACGGTCTGCAACCTCGACGACCAAGGCCATGTATTGCTCTACATCGACCGCCAAGTCGCCAACGAATACACCAGCCCTCAGGCCTTCAGCGGCCTGCGGCATGCCAACCGCAAGGTTTGGCGCCCGGCAGCCACGTTGGCAGTCGTCGATCATGTCAACCCAACGAGCCCGGACCGTATCGCCACGATGCCCGATCCAGGCGGTGCGCGGCAGGTTTCCTACTTCGGGGAGAACTGTCGCGACTTCGGTATCGAGCTGTTCGATGTGCTGGACAAGCGACAGGGCATCGAACACGTCGTCGCCCCTGAACAGGGCTTCATCCTGCCCGGCATGGTGGTCGCAGCAGGGGACAGCCACACCACCACCTATGGCGCGCTGGGTGCATTTGGCTTTGGCATCGGCACGTCCGAAATCGAACACCTGCTGGCAACCCAGACGCTGGTCTACAAGCGCCTGAAAACCATGCGCGTGCACGTGCGGGGCGAGCTCGGTAACGGCCTGACGTCCAAGGACATCATCATGGCGCTGATCCGCCGCATCGGTGCGGCTGGCGCGACCGGATACGCGATCGAATTTGCCGGACCCACGATCGAAGCCTTGAGTGTCGAAGCTCGGATGACGATCTGCAACATGGCGGTCGAAGCGGGTGCGCGTGGCGCCTTCATGGCGCCGGACGAAAAGGTCTACGCCTATCTCGCGGACAAACCCCGTGCACCAGAAGGCGCGCTCTGGGAACAGGCCGTGGCGCGCTGGCGTGAGCTTTACAGCGACCCGGGTGCTGAATTCGACGCCGACATCGATCTGGATGTCGGCACGCTGGAGCCCATGGTCACCTGGGGTACGAGTCCCGATCAGGCGGCTGCCATCAGTGACCGGGTTCCGGACCCGCTGAATGAGCCCGATGCCGGCCGCCGTCAGGATATTCAGCGCGCCCTGCGTTACATGGGCCTCGAACCGGGAGAGTGCTTGTCGGATATCGAGATCAGCCACGCCTTCATCGGTTCTTGTACCAACGCGCGGATCGAGGATCTTCGCGATGCGGCGCGTGTCGTGCGTGGCCGCAAAGTGGCGGCTCACGTACGGGCCATGGTCGTTCCTGGCTCCACCCAGGTACGTGCCCAAGCCGAAGCCGAAGGGCTTGCCCAAATCTTTCTTGATGCGGGTTTCGAATGGCGCCAGTCAGGTTGCTCGATGTGCCTGGCGATGAATGACGATGTGCTGTCTCCCGGTGATCGCTGTGCGTCCAGTACCAACCGGAATTTCGAGGGCCGTCAGGGGGCAGGAGCGCGTACGCATTTGATGAGCCCTGCGATGGTCGCTGCCGCTGCGGTGTCGGGCCGTTTGACCGATGTTCGTTCGTTGTCCGAGGAGGCTTGAGATGGAACCCTTCGTTACCATTAGCGGCACGGCTGCCCCCATGTTGGCGGCCAATGTCGACACCGATGTGATCATGCCCAAGCAGTTCCTCAAGGGTATTGACCGCAACGGTCTCGATCGCGGCGTGTTCTTCGATCTGCGCTGGCTGCCGAACGGTGAGCCGAACCCGGACTTCGTGCTCAATCAGCGGCCCTGGAACGAGGCCAGTTTTCTGGTCGTCGGGCCCAATTTCGGTTGTGGCTCGAGCCGCGAACATGCGGTCTGGGGGCTCAAGCAGCTCGGCATCCGCGCATTGATCGGAACCAGCTTCGCTGGGATCTTCTTCGATAACTGTCAGCGCAATGGCCTGTTGCTGATCCAGCTGAGCGATGCGGAACTGCGTGAGGTCGGGCAACTGGTCGCCCGGCCTGAGTTCGCGACGATTCGCATCGACCTCGGCGAACAGAAGATAGTGCTTCAGGAAGGATGGTCGATCGAGTTCGCCATCGACGCGTTGCGCAAAGAAGCCCTCTTGCTCGGGCTGGACGCCATTGGCAGCACCTTGCAGCGCACCGATCAGATCAAGGCGTTCGAGATCCGGCACCTGCAGGCCAACCCCTGGCTCGCCTGATTAATGCCCTGGTCCGGCCCTGGCTTCGGCCCGGCTTGGCCCAGGGCGAACCAGCCCAGCGGGGCCTGTGAGACGTCATTCGCGTCGGCGCGTCGCACAGTACTGTGCGGATTACAGTGAAATCGCGCGGAAGTGTTCTTCTAAAAATTCCACACAGACCCTTAGCTTGGCCGAGTTGGACAGGCGCGTCGGGTAGACTGCCCAGACGTTCGCGCTCTGGCTGTAGTCCGGTAGCACCTGTACCAACTCGCCAGTTTCCAGCAGCGGCCTCACGTCCCATAACGAGCGCAGCAAAATCCCTCTACCGTGCAGCGCCCATTGCAGCACGATTTCTCCGTTGTTCGAGGACAGCGGGCCGCTGATGCGAACGCTATGCTGCTTGCCGGCACGATCCAGCGCCCAGACGCCAAATGCGTTGTTACGCTCTTTCAATACCAGACAATCGTGGCGTTGGAGGTCGTCGAGGCTTTGCGGCGTGCCGCGCCGAGCGAGGTATTCGGGTGTGGCGCAGAGAATCCGTTTGTTGGTCACCAGGCGTTTGCTGATGTGCTGCCCCGGCAGGTCGTCGCCGACGCGAATCTCAAGGTCGAACCCTTCGCCGACCAGGTCAACGACGCGGTCGAACACCTCCAGGCGGATCTCCAATTCAGGATAGCTCTCCGCCAATAAGGAAATGGCTGGCGCGACGTGGTTACGGCCGAATCCGAACGAGCTGCTGATGTGCAGCAATCCCCTCGGGGTCTGCCGTGCTTGCGAGAGTTCGTCGAACAGGTCGTCCAAATCACCCAGGATGCGCACGGCCCAGCGTTGAGCGCGTTCGCCATCCTCAGTCAAAGCGATACGGCGAGTGGTGCGGTGCAGCAGCCGCGCTTTCAGTGCGCTTTCCAGAATTTGGACGCGCTTGCTGATATAGGCGGGGGATACCCCAAGCTCATCCGCAGCCCCGGCAAAGCTCTGTTTGCGAATTACCGTGAGGAAAACCCGCAGGTCTTCCGGTAATGGCAATTGATCACGAAGTGTGTTCACGGCGCCAGGTTCCACCTATTTGTTTCACGTTTGGTGAATATAACATGGTGACAGCTGGGCTTATCAGACGAGTCCGCTCCCCTAAATCCACACACCAAACATCCAAGCTGGCCGCCTGCTCAGACCACCAACGCGCCGCGGAACCCCCTCGCGGCGTAATAAGATTGCGCGCCGTTGTGATAAACGAAAACACAGTCATAGCGACGGTCACAAAAGAGCGCACCCCCAAGCTTTCTGATGGCAGAGGGTGTTTGCACCCAGCTGGAGGTCTTGGCATCGAAGCAGCCTAGTTTCTGCAGGTCCCGATACTGGGCTTCCGTCAGAATCTCGATGCCCAGGTCGGCAGCCATCTCGGTAGCACAGTTGGCCGGCTTGTTCTCCTTTCTTGAGTCCAGGGCCGCCCGGTCATAACAGAGGCTTCTACGGCCAGCGGGACTTTCGGCAGAACAGTCGACGAAGATGATCTCGCCCGTGTCCGTATCGCGAGCTATCACGTCTGGCTCGCCGCCAGTGCTCTCCATGTTCTGCAGCGCTTGCAGTTTTTCCGGCGAAGCCTCCAGCCTGGTACACACCTGAGGCCATTCAATACCTTCATGCCGGCACATGTTCGCCTCGAAGCGAACCTTCAGCGTGCCAATTAGCGCCTCTCGCTGCTTTGCATTCATGTCCGCAACCTCCCTGACGTGTCATCTCGAATACGATCGTTCAGCGCAGAACCCATCCGAGCCGTGCGACTGATGAAATGACTGGCAGATTAGCAGGTGCTCGTAGCGGTCTTGTTCCGTCTGTTTTGCCCGAGGCATGACGGACCGACCGATGTGTCTGCAGATTCATTCGACGTCGCGGATGAGTGGGGCACTGCCTGGCAGCTGTGCGGCCAATGCATCGACGGCGAGACGCACTCTCAACGGTAGCCGTGGGGTTTGCAGCCAGAGCGCGTACACATCGTAGAGATGGCCTGGCTGCTGGGGAAACACCTGCACCAGTGTGTTGGCAAGGATGCGTTCATGTACCAGCCAGTAGGGAAGCCAGGCCAGGCCGATGCCAGTGGTTGCTGCGTCAGCTATCGCGTCGAGGTCGTCCAGGCATAGGCGGTAACGGGGCAGAATTTCCAGAGGTGCTTGACCATCGTGGGGAAATAGCCAGGGCGCCACCGGGCCTGAGCGTCGATAGGCGATGGCTTGATGCTCGCTTAGGTCCTCGATCCGCTGTGGCTGGCCATGTTCCAGGAGATAGCCGGGGGCGGCGCAGACCACCATGGTTTGCCTTGCAACGCGTCGCGCCACCAGGTTGGTGTTATCCGCCGGGACGCCGGTGCGGATCGCAAGGTCGAAGCCGTCTTCGGCCAGGTCCGAGAGCCGATCGTTGAAAGAGATATCGAGTTCGAGGGCGGGGTATTGCCGGGCCAGTTCCAGCAGAACCGGCGCGACGCAGTGTCTACCGAAGTGTACAGGCACCGTGACTCTCAGCTTCCCCCTTGGCTCGGCCATATGGTCAGCGGCGAGCGCCTCGGACAGTTCCACTTCCGCGAGGATCGCCCGACAGCGTTCGTAGTAGGCATTGCCGATACCCGTCAGGCTTTGACGCCGCGTGGTCCGGGAAATCAGCCGCACGCCGAGGCGCTCTTCGAGCGCGCGAATGTGCTTGCCCACCATAGGCCCGGAAAGGTCCAGAGCGTTGCCTGCGGCAGCGAAAGACCCGAGTTCGACGACCCTGACGAATACCGCCATGCTGGTGAGCCGGTCCATTGGAAACTCCTGGTTTCGAGTGTTTTATCTTATCCGTCATTTATCACGCATATCCGGGCTTGGGATAGTTGATTGCATCCATTTGGTTTCTATTTTGGAGGCAGGAAATGACGCGAGCAGTGCGGTTTCACGAACATGGCGGCCCCGAAGTCCTATGCATCGAGCAGGTGGATATACCGAAGCCGGGACGGGGAGAAGTCCGGATACGCGTGAAGGCGTTGGGAATCAATCGGGCGGAAACGCTGTTGCGCGAGGGGCGTTATATCGAGCAAGCCATCTTCCCCTCGGGGCTTGGACTGGAGGCGGCGGGCATCGTCGAGAGTGTGGGTGAAGAGGTGGAAGGGCTGGAGCCAGGGGACGCGGTCAGTGTAGTGCCGCCGCAGTCCATGGTCCGTTGGCCCGCATATGGCGAGCTGGCGCTGTTTCCTGCCGAACTGATCGTCAAGCATCCGCCTGTTCTTGCCTGGGAGGAGGCTGCGGCGATCTGGATGCAGTACCTCACCGCTTACGGCGCGCTGGTGGACATCGCCGAGCTCGGCAAGGATGACTTCGTGGTGGTGACGGCAGCCTCCAGCAGCGTCGGCCTGGCGGCTATCCAGATCGCCAATCTGGTGGGCGCAACGCCAATCGCCGTCACTCGCACATCAGCCAAACGATCCGCTTTGAGTGCGGCCGGTGCCCTCCATGTGATTGCGATGGCAGAGGAGGATCTTGCTGTCCGTCTCAAGGAAATCACAGGCCCAAGGGGTGCACGGGTAGTGCTGGACCCTATTGGCGGCCCGCTGTTCGAGCCGTTGACCGAAGCGATGGCGCAAGGCGGTATTCTCCTCGAATACGGTGGGCTCAGCCCGGAGCCAACGCCGTTCCCGCTATTCACGGTGCTCAGCAAGTCGCTCACTCTGCGTGGTTACCTCGTGCACGAGATCACCACTGACCGCGCACGTCTCCAGGCGGCCAAGACCTTTATTCTCAACGGTCTGGAGTCAGGTGTGCTGCGTCCGGTGATCGCGAAGGTGCTTCCCTTCGAGCAGATAGCTGAAGCGCATCGCTTCGTTGAATCGAACGAGCAGTTTGGCAAGGTCGTGGTTACGCTATAGGTGCCAGGGCGGTGCGGGCTATGGGTGGTGGCGAGCAAGGTGTGGTGCAGATGTCGCTTCACTGCTCGCCCCGTCATCTGCTTTGGTGGGAAGCTGCCGCCAAGCTCCACGCCCTATGTTTCTGCGACGTGCCCTGGTGCCTGGTATCCGGTGGTTCGTTCCCGCGGTTCATTCATCCGCCGATGGAGTGAACGAACCCGCTCCCATCCGGGCACTGATTTTCCTAGCCGCGCCCAGCAAGCGCTGCGCCGCTTCGCCATCCACCTCTGCCATGAAGCCTGGCTCGGCGCCGACTATCGTGATGACGCCCGCCAACCGCTGATTGCCGCTGAACAGCGGCGCGGACAGTGCGTTGACGCCTGCCATCAGCAGGCCGTGCACGGGTTGGATGTGGGTGCGTTGCAGTTCGCTCATGGTGGCGAACAGGGCGGTGGAGGAAGGGGCGGACGGGAGCTTCATTTCTTCCTCGCGCAACTCGGCCGTTTCCGCATTCGGCATGAAGGCGTTGAACACCAAACCGGTGGACGAACCCAGCAGCGGCAGCACCGAGCCCACCTGCGTCACCAGCGTGACGGCCCGGACCGCCTGCTCGACATGCACGACGGCCGGCCCGCGGTTGCCCCAGACGGCGAGAAAGCAGGTTTCGTTGAGCTCGTCGCGCAGTTGCGCCAGATGCGGCGTGGCCAGTTTGACCACGTCCAGCCGGCCCAGCGCGGCCAGCCCGACGAACAAGGCAGCGCGGCCCAAGCCGTAGTGATTGGTCAGCGGATCCTGCTCGGCGAAGCCGCTGGCCATCAGCGCCTGCAGATAACGATGGACCTTGCTGGCGGGCATGCCGACGTGTTCGGCCAGGCGCGACAGTGACGTGGCAGGAGCCAGTTCGGCCAATGCAGTGAGGATGTCCGTGCCCACCTCGGCGGCCTGTACTTTCTGTCGGCGAGGCGCCGTATCCGCGTTGCTGTCTGCCATGAGTTCAGCTGTCCTGTGTCTGCGGCCACTTTTCTGAAGGCGCTGTTTATAGCTTGACGCCTCGGTGAGTTCAAATTACTTTTTGCGTAAACGCATTACGCTAAAGAGATACAGCTATGCAACGACAACAACAATCTGGTGAAACTGCTCGATATCTGTCCGGCTTCGGCAATGAATTCAGTAGCGAGGCCTTGCCGGGCGCGCTGCCGGTCGGCCAGAACTCCCCGCAGAAGGTGCCGTACGGCCTCTACACCGAGTTGCTCTCCGGCACGGCCTTCACCGTGCCCCGCAGCGAAGCGCGTCGGGCCTGGCTGTATCGAATCCGTCCTTCGGCCAACCATGGCCAGTATCAGCGTCTGGATCGTCAGCTCGGCAGCGAGCTGGGACCGGTCACACCCAATCGGCTGCGCTGGAACCCCGAGCCATTCCCTGAGACCGCGACGGATTTCCTCGATGGTCTGATGTGTGTGGCGGCCAATTTCGAGCCCGACCAGCCGGCGGGAGCGAGCATCTATCGTTACGCGGCGAACGTGTCGATGGAGCGAGTCTTCTTCAATGCTGATGGCGAACTGTTGCTGGTGCCGCAGCAAGGTGCGCTGAAGCTGGTCACCGAACTGGGCGTGCTCGAGGTGGGCCCGCTTGAGATCGCGGTAGTCCCGCGCGGCATGCGCTTTCGCGTCGAGTTGCTGGACACGACTGCCCGCGGCTACGTGTGCGAGAACCATGGCTGTGCCTTGCGTCTGCCGGATCTGGGGCCGATCGGCAGCAACGGCCTGGCCAATCCGCGTGACTTCCTGGCGCCCGTTGCGCAATTCGAAGAGCGCGACGAACCCGTTCAGCTGGTGCAGAAATTCCTCGGCGAACTCTGGGCCACCGAGCTCGGGCACTCGCCGCTGGACGTGGTCGCCTGGCATGGCAACAACGTGCCCTACAAGTACGATCTGCGCCGGTTCAACACGATCGGCACTGTCAGCTTCGACCACCCGGATCCCTCGATCTTCACCGTACTGACCTCGCCCAGCGCCATCCACGGCATGGCCAACATCGACTTCGTGATCTTCCCGCCACGCTGGATGGTGGCGGAAAACACCTTTCGACCGCCGTGGTTCCACCGCAACCTGATGAACGAATTCATGGGCCTGATCGATGGCGCCTACGATGCCAAGGCCGACGGTTTCTCGCCCGGTGGTGCTTCGCTGCACAACTGCATGAGCGCCCACGGCCCGGATCACGTGTCGACTGAACAGGCGATCAACGCCGAACTCAAACCGCACAAGATCGAGAACACCATGGCCTTCATGTTCGAAACCGGCCAGGTGCTTCGCCCCACGCGCCAGGCGTTGGAAAGCCCGCAACTGCAGGACGATTACGACAGCTGCTGGGCTGGCCTGGCCAAGACTTTCGACAAGAAACAGAAATAACAGGACTGCACAGACCATGACCGAACAAAACATAACCGCGGAAAAGGGACTACGCAGTTGGGTCGAATCGGCTAATGGCCATTCGGACTTTTCCCTCGCCAACCTGCCGCTGGGGGTCTTCAGCCGGAACGGCGGGCTACCGCGCGGCGGCGTTGCGATCGGCGACTGCATTCTCGACCTGGCCGCAGCTTGCGATGCAGGCCTGTTCGAAGGGCGCGCCGCCGAAGCGGCGAAGGCCGCCAGCGCCAGCAGCCTCAACACCTTCTTCGCGCTGGGGGCGTCGGCTCGCAAAGCGTTGCGCGAGGCGTTGCAAGGCTTGCTCGCCGAGACCTGCGAGCACCGTGATCGTCTGCGCGCCATGGGCGAAACCCTGCTGCAGCCGATGAGCCAATGTCAGATGCATCTCCCGGCCAAGGTGGGCGACTACACCGACTTCTATGTGGGCATCCACCACGCCAACAACGTCGGCAAGTTGTTCCGCCCGGATAATCCCTTGTTGCCGAACTACAAATACGTACCCATCGGCTATCACGGTCGTGCATCGACCATCGATGTGTCCGGCGCCACGGTCAAGCGGCCCAATGGCCAGACGCTGCCGCCTGGCGCCAGCGAGCCGAATTTCGGCCCCAGCAAGCGCCTGGATCACGAGCTGGAATTGGGAATCTGGATCGGGGAAGGCAATGCCCGAGGCGAGGCGATTTCGATCAGCGAAGCGGGTGCTCACGTGGCAGGTTACTGTTTGCTCAACGACTGGTCGGCGCGCGATCTGCAGGCCTGGGAATATCAACCGTTGGGGCCGTTCCTGTCCAAGAGTTTCGCCACCAGCGTCTCGCCCTGGGTGGTAACGCCCGAGGCCCTGGAACCGTTCCGCTGCGCGCAGCCGGCGCGTCCCGAAGGCGATCCTCAGCCGCTGCCGTATCTGTATGACGAAAAGGATCAGCGGCAGGGCGCTCTGGACATCGAGCTGGAGGTGCTGCTGCAGACCCAGGCCATGCGCGACAAGGATCTGCCGGCGCAGCGCATCACCCTGAGTAGCACGCGCAACATGTATTGGACCGTGGCTCAGATGATCGCCCACCACAGCGTCAACGGCTGCAGCCTGCAGCCGGGCGATCTGTTCGGCTCCGGCACGTTGTCCGGTGAGACCACCGATAGCTGCGGGAGCCTGCTGGAGATCACCCAGGGCGGCAAACAGTCGCTGGAACTGGCGAGCGGCGAAACCCGTACCTTCCTCGAAGACGGCGATGAGATCGTCTTCAGGGCGCGCTGCCAGCGCGAGGGGTATGGCGCAATCGGGTTCGGCGAATGCCGCGGTCGGGTGCTACCCGCTTCGCGCTGAAGCGGTTCTCATGAAGCCCGGTTGCCGGTCCGGCAACCGGGCTTTTTTCGCGCCGATTTATCAGGGCACCCGGGCGGTTTCCATCGATGGTGCCGGGCCGGTCGCTGCGTTGCGCATCTGCTCGGCGAGCGCGGCGGTGAATTCTTGGGCCGCCGACCAGCGCAAATGAACAGCATCGACGAACGAGGTTACCGGTGTTTTCCAATCCTTGTCGGCGTTCCAGTAGGTAGCACCGGTGGCACTGATAGAGTTCAGGACGCGCCTGTCGAAGTCGGCCAGAAAAGTGCCGTCCGGGTCGTATTTCTCTTTCCATTCCGGATGCAGCGGGGTTGAAACGACCATCAGCCGTCGACCTTCCTGCTGCAGGCGTGTGCCCATGTCCCTTAGCGCCTTGAAGCAGCTGCGATCCAGCGGCTCCGGACGGCCATATAACAACTCGCGAGTGTTGGGGGTATCCAGCGGGCCATCGCCGAACCGGTTGAATACCAGCGGATCCCACTCGATCTGTCCGGCTCGTTGGGCCTTCACCGTCAGTGCGTTGCGTACCAGTGACTTCGGTGAGAAATAGCGCAGGTAGTGGCTCCAGGGAGATGCTTTTTCATAGACGTAGGGATCGACGTGCTCGCGGTTGAACACGGCAGTCGGCACGCGCCAGCAGCCAGCGAAATCCTGTGGGTCAGCGATCATTACGACGCTGCGGATGCTGGGCTCGCGATCGAGCAACCAATTGCCCACGTACGTGGACTGATTGGCGAAAAGACCGCAGAACGCGCCGTTCATGGGGCGGAGTTCCGGCATCGTCTGCACCAGCACATTACCGTCGACGTGACGCCAGGCCACAGACGAACCGATTATCAGAAGGTTCGGTGACTGAATCGGGTTGTCGCGCATGAAGCTGAGCTTCTCGTCCGCACAGGAGATGTTCGAGAAGGCCGGCGGCGGCAGATTGCCGGTTCGGTCCAGCACCAGCAGCGTTAGACAGAACAGGGCCAACGCACCGAACAAGCCGGCGAACAAGGACAGTAGATACCGCGAACGCACCTGGCCCGGCGCGCTGGCCGTGCTTGCTTTTCCGCTTTCGATGGTGCTTCCGTCCTTGGGAAATTCAGCGGTATGGGCCATGGCTATTTTCCTTCGAGTTTGGCGCTGATGACCTGGGCGAAGTGGCCTACGTTGCGCAGCGATTCCAGCTCGGCGGTCCGAAACTTGATGCCGAAGCGCTGTTCGGCCGCAACGGTGAGCATGACGTGGGTCTGGCTGTCCCAGCCCTCGATGTCGTTGGCGGTCATGTCCGGTGAGAGCACGATGCTGTCGTCGTCGAATACGTCATGAAAAACCGGGGTGAGCGCCTTGAGTACTTCTGCTTCGGTCATGCTGATACCTCGATGAAATGATGGGAAGTGCGGATAGAGTCGAGTGCGAAGCGCCAGAAGGTCGCGTCGCTCGTCGCATCGGCAGGTGTTGGATGCTGGGCGAATCCGAGCCGCGGATAGTGTTCGGCGACCATTCCGTTGCGCTCGGTCGGGCGATACTCGCCGATCAGCGCGCGATAGCCGGCTGCGACGGCCGCGCGAGCGAGCACCTCGAGCACCGCGTCTTCGACCTGTCGACCGAGCACCCGGCAGCTCATCAGCCAGCTGTCGATCAGAAGTTCATCCGCCCCAACACTGGCATCAGGGCGCGCCAGCACCACGCTGATCAAGCCGTTGTCGCCGAATTTATCGGCCAGCCGGATCGCCAGCGCCACCGAGCGTGGATCGCCGGCGATACGCTCGACTTCTGCCTCGCTGTAGCGGCGGGTGGTGAGGTTGAACTGGTTGGTTTTGTTTATTAGCTGAGTGCTGCGGGCGAGCTCGGCAGTGCCGATCGGGGTGGCGGTCAGCACCATTTCCAGCCCGCGCAGGTAGCCTTCCATGTCGGTCGCCTGGCTCATCGCTGCCTTGCGCTCGGCGTTCAGTGCATAGTTGCGCCCGCGGGTGGCATCGTCCGAGGTGAAGGAGACCGCCTCGAAGTAGCCGGCCGCCGCCACGCGAGCAGGATAGTCGGCTACATCGTCCGGCAGCTCGGGCACCGCGACCTCCGGCAGCTCACGCCGCACGATGTCGCGCTCGGCCGGGTTGTCGTCGACGAAGACGAGGCTGTCCAGGCCGATGTCCAGCATCGAGGCGATGCGCCGCAGGTTGCCGGCCTTGTCTTCCCAGTTCGCCACGAACGCTGCGATGTCGCTGCGCTTGAGTGCCATCTCCGAGTGGTTGAAGGCTGCTTCGGCCACACTCAGGTCGTTCTTGCTGCACACCGCAAGGATGATGCCGCGCCGGGCCAGCAGGGCCGCATAGCGTTGGAACGCCAGATAGGCCTCGCCGCTGGGCGAGCCCTGGCCGAGATGGATGCCGTCGACGCCGTCGTCGCCGATCACGCCGCCCCACAGCGTGTTGTCCAGATCCAGCACCAGGCATTTGCGCGACAGGCCGACGCTCGCCGCGGCGATGCGAGCCAACTGGTCGCCATACAGCGGCGCGAGGTTGGGGCTGACCAGTTGCTTGGCCTGGTGCCAGCGCAGCGGTTCGGCCAAGCCATCACCATAGCCGCCACGTGCCGCTTCCCAGGCAAGGTCCATCAGCAGCACGCCGTCTTTGCGGGCCGCGGCGCGGATGGCTGCATTCAAGCACTCGATCACGGCACCGGGCGAGGCCGGCACCAGGGCCTCGAACGAGCCGAAGAGCGGCGGGTCGGCGGGTACGATGGTTTGTTGCACCACCTGCGCGGCGTAACGCTCGCGGGCGCGGCGCCAAAGCAGGCGCAACTCGTCGACACGCTCGGTCACCGCCGCCTCGACCTCTTCCTGCGAGGCATCCAGGGGCAGCCGCAGCGGCGCGTCGCGGGCATCGAGCGCCAGCACGATCAACTGCGGAGCAAAGCGGGCCAGTTCAGCGTCTTCCGTGAGCAACGCCTGACGGTACATGCCATACGGCGCAACCTTTACCGAGATCGCCAGGCGCCGCTGCAGGCCGGCGACCCGGATGGCCGGAACGAGGTGGTCCACCGTATGTGATGACAGCAGCGCGATCCGCAGGGAGCGCAATCCCGCTGTGGGCGTTTCGCTGTTGGCTATGGCATGCAGCCCTTCGCTTGCCAGCCGGTCCAGGCGAATCGTTTGGGTGAAGTCGCGACGATAGCCCGCCAGCCGGATGGCTTCGACGAGCCGTGCGAGCGGATCGGTAGCGCGCTTGGCCTCGCCGATGGCGGCACTGAGGTCAGTATGCTGCGGTAGCCAGAGAAGCTGATCCATTAGCCATTCACTCCTTTGAATATCAGAACTGGAAGTAGAGAAACTCGGTTGGAGCCACAGAGAACGCCACGGCCAGCGCAAAGAACCCCAGCACGCCTACGGCTAAGCCAATCACCGGCGTCGGGCTCCACAAAGCAATCGGAAACCAGCGCAACAGCCAGTGCTCGCGAGGTTGCGCATCCAGCGCGGCGCGAAAGCGCGACATCCACTGCTGCACGTTGGGCATCAGCCAGACGAACGCGAGCAGAATCACCACGGGGAAGTAGTCAGACTTGTCGAACTTGACACTCTGCTCGCTCAGTCCGGCCATGCCGGACAGCATCGTCATCGCAGTCGCAACGCTGTCGGCGCGGAAGAACACCATGGCGACCACGACACAGAGAAACGTCAGCAGCACGGCCGCGGCGTGATAGAGGACGTTCTCGCTGTCCATTGGCAGGCCTTTGCGCGCCTTGAGCGCCCTGAAGCCGTGGGCAACCACCAGATAGAAGCCGTGCAGCAGGCCGAATACGACGAATTGCCAGCCCGCGCCATGCCAGACGCCCGAGACGAACATGGTCAGCACGGTGGGGTAGGCGACCAGCACGACGAAGGTGCTCAGGCTCATCTTGCCGCGGCGCGGCAGTGGTTTGCCGGCGGCCATGCGCGAGCGTGTGATCCGCATGACGATGGGGTTGTAGATATAGGCGGTCAGGAAGCGCGTGAGGGTCATGTGCCAGCGCGACCAGTAATCGATGACGTTGTGCGCTTTGAACGGGCTGTTGAAATTGACCGGCAGTCGCAGACCGAACAACAGTCCCAGGCCGATGGCCATGTCGCTGTAGCCGGAAAAATCGAAATAGATCTGCAAGGTATAGGTGAGGGCGCCGAACCAGGCATCGTAGAAGGCCGGCACGATACCGTCGCTGGCTACGGTGAAGATCGGGGAGGTCTTCGCCCCCAACGGATCGGCGATGATCACCTTCTTGAACAGGCCAAGCAGGAATATGGTGAGCCCCAGCGAGATGTTGTCGAGTCGCGGGCGGAAGGTGCTGCTGTCGTTGAACTGCTTGAGCATCTCGCCGTGATGGGTAATGGGACCCGCGATCAGCTGCGGAAAAAAGCTGATGAACAAGCAATAGTTGACGAAGTCGTGCTCGGTCACCTCACCGTCATGGGCATCTACCAGGTAGGCGATCTGCTGGAAGGTAAAGAAGGAAATTGCCAGCGGCAGAATGATGTCGCCTACCGACCAGCCCAGGCCAAAGGTGGCATCGAGCGTGCCGAACAGGAATCCGGTGTATTTGTAGTAGCCGAGCAGTGCCACGTTGGCGGCGACGCCAAGAATCAAACCCGTCCGCGAGGGCCGGCGCATCAGGTAGCCGCCGATAAAGTAGTTCGCCACCATGCTGCCCATCAGCAGCGGCACGTAAGCGGGATTCCACCAGCCGTAGAAAACAAGCGACGCTAACGTCAGCCAGATGGCTGCGTAACGCTGCCTACCGGAACCTGCTAGAACAATGAAACCCAGAAGAACCACCGGAAGAAACCCGGCGATGAAAACCATGGAGTTGAAGAGCATCGTCCATTTCCTTATCCCTGAACA
The DNA here is from genome assembly GCF_047225135.1 of Pseudomonas sp. YJ42. Classification (NCBI taxonomy): domain Bacteria; kingdom Pseudomonadati; phylum Pseudomonadota; class Gammaproteobacteria; order Pseudomonadales; family Pseudomonadaceae; genus Pseudomonas; species Pseudomonas sp. YJ42. Next base: position 123,976 of record NZ_CP178378.1, read on the forward strand.
TCCACGACCGCCCTTCGGAATAGAGCGGTGTTTTGTACGGATGAATCGCGAAGCCCGATAAACCGCAATCTAACGGCGCGCCGCTGAAACTCTCCCGGTTGCAGGCCGTTTAGGGCGGCGCTGCGGCAGACCCAGTCCTTTTCACTGCACGGAATGCTCGGCTCTGTCTGTTAACAATGACACGGAGTTGTAAGAAAAAGTTGCGCCGCTCATCCGGCTGGGGCTCTACCCGGACGAGTGGATATCGCCCCTGATATCAAGCGAAACGGGGCTTCCAAAGCCTCTGCAAGCGAAGACGGATGGTGTCGCCGTGACGTGTCGTCACATACAGAAAAAAAGAAGCGCTTGAGCGCAGTGAACTCGCAGCTAGCGCATGGCTCGACAACGGCCGGAAATTGCCACGGCCACGCCGTCGCGTTCCTTCCCGTGGCGATGTAGGAAATGTCGATTCAGGCCGTGTCATCCGAATACCTTCCGCAGCGGACGCATAGTCGGAACGCCAGCTCCAAACGCTGATACTGATCGACAAGTTGACCTTGATCACAGAAGCCGGGGTGATCGGGGGTTTTCTGCATGCGGGTGCTGAAGTATTTAACTGCTCAGCCGATGAATGAGTACCGATCATTCATCGAGAGCTTCTTATGCGCATGACCCTGAAACTGAAGGTGCTGTTGCTCGCACTGATACCCGTTGCCTTGTTTGCTCTGGTACTCAGTGGCGCGGTGGCGAAAATCCTTCACTCGCTTGCCGACGAGGAGCTGGAAAGCACTCGCGAGCGGATGATCGACGAGAGCCGTGCCCGGCTCGAGGATTACATACGCATCGGTGTGAGCAGTGTCGCTCACCTCTACGAGCCTGCGGCGCAGGGTGATATGGCCAGCCGTGCTCAGGCCATCGCCATTCTGTCGAAGATCAAGTTCGGTAAGGACGGTTACTTCTTCGGTCACGACTCCAACGTGGTCCGCCTGTTCCGTGGCGACAGCCCGGTGGATGTCGGTGCCAATCTGAACGATCGCCGCGACTCGAACGGTGTTTACATCAACCGTGAGCTGGTGGCGGTAGCCAAGAACAACACCTATTTCGTGAACTATTCTTCTCCGCTCCCCGGCAACGAAAAAGTATCGGTACCCAAGCTCGCGTATAGCTACTACCTGCCCAAGTGGGACATGGCGTTGGGCACGGCAGTCAATCTGGACGGTATCGAACTGGCGCTGGACGAGGTCCGCAAGGAAATCGATAGCCGGGTCAATTCGATCCTGACCAGCATCCTCGGGATCGCCGGCGTGATGCTGGTGGCGCTGGGCATCGCTGGCGTGGTCATCAGCAACTCCATCGTCAAGCCGATCCAGGTGATTCGTGCGCAACTGGACGACATCGCTGCCGGTGAAGGCGACCTGACGCACCGCCTGCCGGAAGACCGTAACGACGAGCTGGGCCAGCTGGCCAGTTCTTTCAACCGCTTCGTGGGCAAGATCCACACCATGGTCAGCCAGGTCGCGGAGATGACCGGGCAACTGACGGGCATGGTCGCCGAAGTAGCGGCACAGGCGCAGCGTTCCGAAACCGCGATGGAAACCCAGCGGCAGGAAACCGATCAGGTCGCCACGGCGATCAACGAAATGTCCGCCGCCGCCCAGGAAGTCGCACACAGCGCTCAGGGGGCTGCCGAAGCCGCACAGCAGACCGACCAGGAAGGCCAACAGGCCAAGTCCGTGGTGGACTCCAGCATTCGTCAGATTCACTCGCTGGTAGAAGAAATCCGCACCAGCGGTACGTCGCTGGACGCGCTGCAACAGGACGTGCATGCCATCGTCGGCGTGCTCGACGTGATCCGCTCGATCGCCGAACAGACCAATCTGTTGGCGCTGAACGCCGCCATCGAGGCTGCGCGGGCTGGTGAAGCGGGCCGCGGCTTTGCCGTGGTCGCCGATGAAGTTCGCGCGCTGGCCAGCCGGACCCAGCAGAGCACCCAAGAAATTCAGGGCATGATCGATCGCCTGCAGACCGGGACCAAGCAGGCCGTGGCCGCCATGAGCCGTTCCAGTGAGGCGGGTGACGCCAGCAGCGCGCAGGCCAACCAGGCTGGTGCATCGCTGGATGCCATTGCGCACCTGATCGCCACCATCAACGGTATGAACGCGCAGATCGCCAGCGCCGCCGAGGAGCAGACCGCGGTCGCTGAAGAGATCAACCGCAGCGTGCACCAGATCGCTACGGCGGTGGAAAATGTCGCCGAGGAAACCCAGCAGGGCGCACGCACCGCGCGCAATCTGGCCGATGTTGGCGAACGTCTGGGTGGGTTGGTCCGGCAGTTCCGTATCTGATCGTAGCCTGATCTGACGCGCTGCTTCGCCAGATCAGCTCGGCCTCAAAGAAAACCCCGCTTTTGCGGGGTTTTTCATGAAGGCCGTCCGTTCTCAAAGTGCCGGTCACTAGCAGCCGAAGAGGTTCAGCTCCGTAGGGTGGATGTCGCTTTTACATCCACCGTGGCGCCGCTCGGTGGATCGGTGAAGCGTGATCCACCCTACGTGAGGCTGAAGATTGGCTCGTATGTGTCAGCCGAAGAAATACAGGCAGCCAGCAATCACCAGTCCCGAGTAGACCAGCATCAGGAGGCAGTAGCCCATGATGTCGCGCGCACCCAGGCCAACGATGCCGAGGATCGGCAGCGCCCAGAACGGCTGAATCATGTTGGTCCAGGCGTCGCCCCAGGCGATTGCCATGGCTGTGACGGCGGGTGCCACACCGAGTGCCTGGCCCGCTGGTAGCATGATCGGACCCTGCACGGCCCACTGGCCACCGCCGGATGGCACGAAGACGTTGACCAGGCCGGCGCTGAGGAAGGCCAGCACTGGGAAGGTGTCGGCCGAGGACCAGGCGACGAAGGTATCGGTGATCTGCTTGCCCAGCGATAGGCCGTCAGCGTTGGCGCCGACCATCATGCCCATGATCCCCGCATAGAAGGGGAACTGGATGACGATACCGCTGATCCCGCCGATGCCGTCCTGCACCGCGCGCATGTAGCGCTCTGGCGAGCCATGCAATGCCAGTCCGATGAACAGGAACAGACCGATGACGATGTTCAGGGTCAGCGCGAAGCCGTTCTCGGCGAAGTAGTAACCGAAGTAGACGACACCCAGCGCGACGATGATCAGGTTGAGGATACGGCTGTCGTCCAGGCGCTGCGCCAGGGTGCTGCGAGGCAATGGCTCGTGTGCGGGATCGAGCAGCATAGCGGGGTCGGCGACCTTCGGCTGCTTCGGATGCATGGCCCAGTTGAGGATGGGTAGGCCGATGACGAGCAGGGCAATGATGGTCAGGTTCATGGGGGTGAACAGGGTATCGCCAACGCCTATTGCAGCGGTCACGACGCCGCCACTCATGCGCTCCAGGTCCGCGCCACCGGTGGCGAGGGACAGTGGAATGGAGCCGGACAGCCCACCATGCCAGATCAGGAAGCCGGAGTAGGCCGCCGCGACCAGCAGCGGGTAATCCACACCCCTGACCTCCCGCGCTAGTGCGCGTGCGAACACGGCACCGATGACCAGGCCAAAGCCCCAGTTGATCCAGGAGCCGGCCAGTGCAATCAGGGTGACCAATACCACGGCGCGGCCAGGTGTCTTGGCGGTTCGCGCCAAACCGGCGAGAAGACGATGAATCAAGGGCGCGCTGGCCAAGGCATGACCTGTGACCAGGATCAGGGCCATTTGCATGGCGAAGGTCAGCAGGTTCCAGAAGCCCGTACCCCAGTGCTTAGCCATGGCAGGCAAACCCTGACCGGTGACCAGCATGCTGGCGGCGAGCACGATGAGGCTGAGCAGAATGGCGAATACGAACGGTGAGGGAAGATAGCGCTGAACCAGTTTCACGCTCATTGCTGTGATGGTGTGAAGCATCGTTGGATCCTGTTTGTTTTTCTTTTGGATATCGCCGGCCGCAGGAGTAACGCGGCAGCCTGGCGGCGCTTGCTGAAGCGAGTTGCTGTAACTACCGCTGCCCGGACGTCTACGCGACCGAACAGCGGGGATGAAGGCCTGCTTGAATCTGAACCGCGCCGCTTCAGCTCCGTTCCAGCGCCAACGCAACGCCCTGGCCACCGCCGATGCACAGCGTGGCGAGGCCCTTCTTGGCGTCGCGGCGCATCATCTCGTGCAGCAAGGTGACCAACACGCGGCAGCCCGATGCACCGATGGGGTGCCCCAGAGCGATCGCGCCGCCATTGACGTTGACCTTGCTCGCATCCCAGCCCAGCTCCTGGCCCACCGACAGCGCCTGGGCGGCGAAGGCTTCGTTGGCTTCGATCAGGTCCAGTTCGTCCAACGACCAGCCGGCCTTGTCCAGGCAGCGACGGGTCGCCGATACCGGCGCGATGCCCATGATGGCCGGGTCGACGCCAGCGTTGGCGTAGGCCTTGATTCGCGCCAGCACTGGCAGGCCGAGCGCCTTGGCTTTGTCGGCACTCATCAGCAGCACCGCGGCGGCGCCATCGTTAAGGCTGGAGGCATTGCCGGCGGTGACCGAGCCATCCTTCTTGAATGCCGGTTTGAGTTTCGCCAGGGCGTCGGCGGTGGTCCCGGCACGTGGCTGCTCGTCGGTGTCGAAGCGCAGGGGCTCGCCTTTGCGCTGCGGAATCTCGATAGGCGTGATTTCGTCCTTGAAACGCCCGGCCTCGATGGCGGCCACGGCCTTTTGCTGCGAGGACGCGGCAAAGGCATCCTGGGCTTCGCGGCTGATCTGGTACTTGTCGACCAAGTTCTCGGCGGTGATGCCCATGTGGAAGTCGTTGAAGGCATCCCAGAGGCCGTCGCTGATCATCGAGTCGACCAACTCAGCATGGCCCATGCGCAAGCCGGTGCGGGCTTTCGGCAGGACGTAGGGCGCCAGGCTCATGTTCTCCTGGCCGCCAGCGATGATCACCTCGGCGTCGCCGCAACGGATGGCCTGGGTGGCCAGATGCAGCGCCTTGAGGCCGGAACCGCAAACCTTGTTCAGCGTGAAGGACGGCACGGCGTGAGGCAGGCCGGCTTTGATCGAAGCCTGACGAGCGGGGTTCTGACCGGAACCAGCCGTCAATACCTGGCCAAGGATGACTTCATCGACGTCGGCGGGATTCAGTCCGGTCTGTTCGAGCAGACGCTTGATCACGGCCGCGCCCAGATCCGGCGCGGCGATGTTGGCCAATGCGCCCTGGAACGAGCCGATGGCGGTACGGGTGGCGGCAACGATAACGACGTCTTGCATGGCGGTTTTCCTCTCATCTTATAAACGGGAAAAGCCTCGCATGATTTCTCATCGCGAGGCCTTTATCGGCACTGGATCAGCCGAAGGTCATTTCCGGCACATGGTCCGGTACCACCAATTCGCCGACGGTCTTTGCGATGATTTCCTCAACGCTTACGCCCGGTGCGCGTTCCTTGAGGACGAAGGCACCGTTCTCGATCTCAAGATAGGCCAGATCGGTCAGTACGCGCTTGATGCAGCCAGCGCCGGTCAGCGGCAGGGTGCACTTGGGTAGCAACTTGGACTCGCCGTCCTTCGAAGCGTGCGTCATCAGCACGATGATGTTCTCGGCACCGGCGACCAGATCCATCGCGCCGCCCATACCTTTGACCAGTTTGCCAGGGATCATCCAGGAGGCGATGTTGCCTTGTACGTCGACCTCGAACGCACCGAGCACGGTGAGATCGATATGCCCGCCGCGGATCATCGCGAAAGACTCGGCGGAGTTGAAGATGGAGGCCCCGACGCGCGCCGTAACGGTCTGCTTGCCGGCGTTGATCATGTCGGCGTCCAGTTCTTCCTCGGTCGGAAAGGCGCCCATGCCGAGCAGGCCATTTTCCGACTGCAGCATCACTTCCATGCCCTCGGGCACGTAATTGGCCACCAGGGTCGGGATGCCGATGCCAAGGTTCACGTAGTAGCCGTCCTGCAATTCGCGGGCGACGCGCTGGGCCATTTGTTCGCGGGAAAGTGCCATGGTCTGTTCCTCTTATTCTTTTGATCAGGCGCGGACGGTGCGCTTCTCGATGCGCTTTTCGAAGGTGCCGCAGATGATGCGATCGACGTAGATGCCAGGCGTGTGGATCTGGGTGGGGTCGATCTCGCCGGGCTCGACGATCTCCTCGACCTCGACCACGGTGATCTTCGCGGCGGCGGCGGCCAGCGGATTGAAGTTTTGCGCTGTGTGGCGGTAGATGACGTTGCCGTAGCGGTCGGCCTTCCAGCCCTTGACGATGGCGAAGTCTCCGGTGATGGCGTGTTCGAGGATGTGCGGGCGACCATTGAACTCGCGCACATCCTTGCCTTCGGCGATGGGGGTGCCGTAACCGGTCGCAGTATAGAAGGCCGGAATGCCAGCACCGCCAGCGCGCATCTTCTCGGCGAGCGTGCCCTGAGGCGTCAGCTCGACTTCCAGCTCACCATTGAGCAGCTGCTTTTCGAACAAGGCGTTCTCGCCGACATAAGAGGCGATCATCTTGCGGATCTGCCGGTCTTCCAGCAGCACGCCGAGGCCGAAACCATCGACACCGCAATTATTGGAGACCACTGTCAGGTCGCGAGTGCCTTTGCGCTTGATCTCGGCGATCAGGTTTTCTGGAATACCGCACAGGCCGAAACCGCCGGCCAGTACGGTCATGCCGTCCTGTAGACCGTCGAGGGCTTCGGCGTAGGAATTCACGCGCTTGTCGAAACCAGCCATAAACCATTCCTTCTTGTTGTTGGAGGACGTGAGAGTCGTTGCCGTCGAGTGTTCCTGCAGAGATATGATTTGTTAAGTTGATTTTTAAGCGTTATTAATTGGAAAAACAGAATAATCTACGGCGTTGGTACGTCTATTCGCTCGGACACTTCCATGACCGTCAAACAATTACGCGCCTTTCTATCGGTGGCTCACACGCTTAGCTTCGCCCAGGCTTGCGAGCGCCTGCATCTCTCGCAATCGGCTCTGAGCCTGACCATCAAGGCGTTGGAGGATGGGCTCGGTGGCCGCTTGTTCAGCCGAACCACGCGGGCCGTCAGCCTCACGCCGGAGGGCGAAGCATTGTTGCCTCTAGCGCGACGGCTACTGGCCGACTGGGACAACGCCGAGGATGAGTTGCGCCAGCGCTTCACCTTGAAACAGGGCAGGGTGGCGCTGGCCTCGATGCCTTCGTTTGCCGGTAACCTGCTGCCAGCGGTGCTACGAACCTTTAGCGATCAATACCCCTCGATCAGCGTTACGGTGCATGACGTGATCAACGAACAGGTAATGGAAATGGTCCGCGATCGTCAGGTGGAGCTGGGCATCGCGTTCGAGCCTGAGCCGAGCGCACCTTTGACCTTCACGTCGCTATACACCGATCGATTCGTTGCCGTCGTGCCGGCGGAATCGTCGCTCGCGTCTCAGCCCGAGATCGCCTGGGACGCCTTGCTCGGATATCCCTTCATCACCTTGCAGCGGCCTTCCACCGTGCGCTTCATGCTCGAAGACCACCTGCGCCAGCGCGGACGCCAGCTGCCGGTGCAGTTCGAGAGTCATCAGTTGGCCACGGTCGGCCGCATGGTCGCCAGCGGTCTGGGAGTCAGTGCCGTACCGGCGCTGTGCCGTGCGCAAATGCTGGAACTCGGTGCGCGCTGCGTGGCGCTACGTGATCCGGTGATCGAAAAGCCGGTCGGTATTCTGACCAAGCCCGGCCACGAACTGTCGGTGGCGGCCCAGGCCATTGCCGATACCTTGCGCGCTGAACAGGGGTATCCAGGTCTTTTGCGCTGAAGAGATCAAAGCTGCGGAAATCGCGGTTTGCGGCGCCTGCGCAAGCACGCTGAGGCGGGGCCGCCAATGGCCACGCTATCGAGCGTCGCGTGGCGATTTGCCGAGCAGCAGTTGCAAATCGATTCGTTCGGCCATCGCCTGATTGCCGATATCGCCGGGATGAAGCCTGTCGCCCGAGTCGTACCGCGCGAGAAGCCGTGTCGGGTGAGTGGGGTCACGTAGCCAGGCATCGAAGTCCAGCACCGCATCGAAACTGCCACTGGTGCGAATCCACTCATTGACCTGCTGACGCAGACGCTCTTTCTCCGGTGAGTAATAGTGGTGGATGGGGGAGTCCGGTAGCGCACCTTCGAATGGCAGCAGCGTCCCCGCGACGATGCGAACGTTGCGAAGATGCGCTTGCGTGATCAACTGCCGATAACCGGCTATCAACGCTTCGAAGCTGGGCGCGGGCGCATCCGGCGCGAAGGTGCTGCCAGGCCAGGCGATATCGTTTATTCCCAGCAACACCACGGCCGTTTCGATATGCGGCTTACTCAGGACGTCGCGTTCGAAGCGCGCCAGCGCGTTGTCACCCATCCCATCTTCGAGCAGACGTGCCCCGGAGATACCGGCGTTCAGCACGGCGATGCCGTCGTTGGCCACACGCTCCGCGAGGAAGTCCGGCCACCGCTTGAATGCATCCGGACTGGCCCCGTTGCCATCGGTGATGGAGTCGCCCAACACCGCAATCGTACGAACTGGGGACGGGGTTTCGAGCAACACATCCGTGACCAGCAGCCCAGACGTAAATGTCGAGTCGTATGGCAGATCCGTTGCCTGGACGCGATCGCCCGGAGCGAGGTAGGCGGTCTGTCTGGCATCCCAGTGCATCGTGGCTGGGGGCGTTGGTTCCGGCAGGTACAAGCTGATCGAGAGTCGGGTTAACGCCGGTACGACAAGCTCGACAGGGTCACTGGTCCAATTTGCGCCAGGCGGCAGCGTCACTGCGCTGTGGCCGGCGAAGGTCAGCGCCCGCGCAGAATCGGGACTTACGCGGGCACCCTCTACTGTCAGCGCCACGGATGCCGCGCCGATGGTCAGCGGTACCGTGCCGTACCGGTTCGAAAGCACGACCCGGACCCGATTGCCGCCCGTACTGACACGAACGATCTGGCGAATGGTCTGTTTTTCGAGTGTGGCCGGCAATCCAGTCGGCAGAGGGATACTGGAGCGCCATATCGGCTGCGGCGCGGCGGTCCAGGTGCTGTACCAGGTTGCGTTGGCGTCTGCCGCGGTGATGCAAAGCAGGCCGAGCGACATTACAGCGGATGAAAGAAGCGTCTGTGTCTTCACTGGGTGACTCCGAGACAGGGATAAGTCCGGTCAGGTTGGGTTATTCCGATTGGCTACGGTAGAGCGCAGAATGGCATGCCGATCATTCGAAAATGGAATGCCATGAACACGCTAGGCGCAATGCATCAGTTCGTTCGGGCCGTGGAGCTGGGCAGTCTTTCAGCGGCGGCGCGTGAGCTCGGGACGACCCAGCCGACCGTCAGCAAGACGGTGGCGGCGCTTGAAAGGCATCTAGGTACACGCCTGCTGAATCGCACTACCACCCACCTTGTGCCCACTGAGGCGGGTAAGCGCTTCTACGAACGAGCCAGACGCGTGCTCGACGAATACAACGAGGCAGTGGCGGAGGTAAGGGGGCAGACTGAGCGGCCGGAAGGTCATCTGCGCGTCAATGTGCCCGTCAGTCTGGGTGTGCTCCGTCTGAATGCGCTGATGGTGGAGTTCATGCGGCGCTATCCGGCAATCGATGTCGAGTTGAGCTTCAATGACCGTTTCGTCGATCTAACCGAGGAATCCATCGATGTTGCGTTGCGCCTGGGCGGCGACCTTCCGCTCGATGCAGTGGCGCGCCGGGTGGCAACGTCACCGAGGTATCTGGTGGTCGCGCCGGAGCTTCTCGAAACGGCCGCCGACATACAGCGGCCCGAGGATATTCTCGCGCTACCCTATCTCCGGTTCGCCTGGCTGGCGGCGGGCGAAACGCTGGAGCTGACGCACGAAAATGGAGCGACGGCTCGCATCACCCCGCAGAGCCGCTATACGGCGAATAGCTCATTGGCGATTCGTGAAAGCCTGTTGCTCGGTGCCGGGGTCGGCTTCGCGCCGGCCTGGCTGGTGGGTGATCTGATCGAGTCGGGCGCGCTGGTACGGATGCTTCCCCAGTGGCGAGGGCAAATCCATGAGGCATTTCTGATCTATCCCCAGCGACGCTATCAGCCCTTGCGGGCGCGTCTGTTGCTGGAGTTTCTTGAGCAGCGCGTACCGCTTCTGCCTGGCTTCGAGCGGGTTTAGTGGCGTGGCGGATGATTCGTCAGCGAAAGGGCACAAACGATCCTCTCGATACCCAGCCTGTGGCCTAGAGAACCTCCTGTAATTTTCTTTTCTCCATGGGGCTGGTCATAATCCCGACTGAATTAGTCGGCTGTGGATATTTTTCATGCATAAGGTTGGATCTTCGAATGCGCCGATAGACGTGCAGGATCGATACCGTCTGCTGATCGACGCAGTGACCGATTACGCCATTTACATGCTCGACCCCGATGGCAGAGTCGCCAGTTGGAACGCGGGTGCGAAGCGCTTCAAGGGGTACGAAGAGGCTGAAATCCTCGGCCAACACTTCTCCCGCTTCTACACCGACGACGATCGTGCTGCTGGAATGCCGCAGCGCACGCTTGATACCGCTACGGCCGAAGGGCGCTTTGAAGGGGAAGGCTGGCGCGTGCGCAAGGACGGTACGCGCTTCTGGTGTCATGTGGTGGTCGATCCGATCTGGTCGTCTACCGGTACTTTGCTCGGTTTTGCCAAGATCACCCGGGACCTGACCGAGCGCAAGCTGGCTGAGGAGTCGCTGAAACAGAGCGAACAGCAGTTCCGCTTGCTGGTTCAGAGCGTCACTGATTACGCCATCTACATGCTTGACCCGGAAGGGGTGGTGACCAACTGGAATCAGGGGGCTCAACGTATCAAGGGCTACCTGCCCGAGGAGATTATCGGTCGGCACTATTCGGTGTTCTTCACTGAGGAGGACCGACAAAACGGCGCCCCCCAGCGCGGCCTTGCAACCGCGCTGCAGGAGGGGCGGTTCGAGAGCCAGGGCTGGCGTGTGCGCAAGGACGGCTCGCGCTTTTTGGCCAACGTGGCGGTGGACCCGATCCGCAGCGATACCGGTACCCTGATTGGCTTCGCCAAGGTTACCCGCGATATCACCGAAAGCGTCGAGGCACAGCGCGAACTGGAGAAGGCGCGCGAGGCGCTGTTTCAATCACAGAAGATGGAGTCGCTCGGCCGGCTTACCGGCGGCATCGCCCACGATTTCAACAACCTGCTTATGGCCGTTCTGGGCGGGCTGGAAATCGTGCGTCGACGGGTTGCGGATGACCCTACGATCGTCCCGTTGCTCGATAACACCATTCATGGCGCTCAGCGCGGCATCGCCTTGTCCCAGCGTATGTTGGCATTCGCGCGGCGCCAGGAACTGCACCTTGAAGCCGTTGAGGTGCCGGCTTTGGTGCAGGGTATGGCTGACCTGCTTCGGCAATCGCTCGGTCCGCGAATTCAAATCGAAACCCGTTTCCCTCTCTCGCTCAAACCGGTGTTGGCGGATGTCAATCAGTTAGAAATGGCGCTGCTCAATCTGGCGGTCAACGCCCGGGACGCGATGCCGGAAGGCGGTACCGTTACGATTTCCGCGCGGGAGCACAGGCTCGATTCGACTGACGGGCCGTTAGCGTCGGGAAACTATCTATGCCTGGCTGTGACGGACGAGGGCGAAGGCATGGACGAGGCGACACTGGCGCAGGCGATGGAGCCTTTCTTCACCACCAAGGATGTCGGCAAGGGTACGGGGCTGGGTCTCTCGATTGTCCACGGTCTTGCCGCGCAATCGGGTGGCCGGCTGGTGCTCGAGAGCAAGAAGGGCCGTGGCACCACTGCTGAGTTGTGGCTGCCGCTTGCGGCAAGCGCCGGTATGCCGCTTGAAGGAGCCGTACTTGACGTGTCTGAGCCACGGCGGCCGGTGGCGCTCAATGTTCTGGTGGTAGATGACGATCCACTGGTGCTGATGACGACCGCCGCGATGCTCGAAGAGCTCGAATGCAATGTATACGAGGCGAGTTCAGCGGAGTTTGCTCTGGAAGTACTGGCGCAGCACGCCGTCGATCTGGTGCTGACCGACCAGACCATGCCTCAGATGACCGGATCACAATTGGCCGAAGTCATCAGGCAGCGGTATCCGGCGCTGCCGATAATTCTCGCCACCGGTTACGCCGACAACCTGAGCGGCCTGGCCGGTAGTCTTCCCCGACTCGACAAACCATTCAACCAGGACATGCTGGCGCAAAGCATCGCTTCGGCGATGAGCCAGATCTGACGCCATCCCATCGAACCAGACCTATCGGGGCTCGTTCTGCGGCGCGTCAAGGCACTCTGATCTTCAACTTCAATTTCAGCTGGCAGCTGCCGTAACCGGCCCGCTATGGCGGAGCGCTGATCTAGAGCGGATTTTGCGATTATCGATCAGCTGGACGATAATCGAACACCGCATTCCGACAAGGCTGTCCGCCCATGAACGACGAATCCTGTCCTCGTAGTGTTCCGATGGCACCGGCCATCATTGCGTCGCCGGCCAAGCGAATCGAAGCGCTGACCGGCGACCCGAACTTCATGACCTCATTGGCACGCGGACTGGCGGTGATTCACGCGTTTCAGGAGCGCAAGCGCCATCTGACCATTGCCCAGATCAGCCATCGTACCGAGATCCCCCGCGCGGCGGTACGGCGTTGTCTGCACACGCTGATCAAGCTCGGCTACGCCACCACTGATGGACGTACCTACTCGCTGCTGCCCAAGGTGCTGACGCTGGGCCACGCCTATCTGTCTTCAACGCCTCTCGCGGTCACCGCACAGCCGATCCTCGACCGCCTCAGCGATCAGCTCCATGAGGCTTGTTCCATGGCGACCCTGGAGGGCGACGAGGTGCTCTACGTGGCACGCTCGGCCACGCCGCAACGCTTGATTTCGGTCGATCTCAGCGTGGGCAGCCGACTGCCGGCCTATTGCACTTCCATGGGACGGATTCTGCTGGCTGCGCTGGATGACGCGGCGCTGGAAGACTATCTGGAACATGCCAATCTGCAGATCAAGACCAGCCGCACGCTACACACGCCGGAGGCCATCCGAGCGTCCATCGAGGAAATCCGCCAGCAGGGTTGGGTGATCATCGACCAGGAACTGGAAGTCGGCCTGCGTTCGCTGGCCGTGCCGCTGAAGGATTCCGCCGGTCAGGTGCTGGCTGCGCTGAATGTCGGTACTCATGCCAGCCGGGTGACCAAGCAGGAACTGGAAACGCGCTTCCTGCCGGTCTTACTGGAGGCGAGCAAGGAACTGAGCACCCGACTGTTCCATTGATCGAGCCCGTGCCGACAATTCAATGGGGGAATAACGTGCTCGGGTAATCAGATGTTCTGTTCGATAATCGAACGGTGAATCGATTATCGGATTGTTCTGTGCCGGCTCGATGTTTAGTGTTTGCCTCAGACACGGATTCGTTCGTGATTAGGACATCAATACGAGACATGACCATGGCCGAACTCCTATCCCTAGACGAAGCAATCGATCGCTTCGTCAGCAACGGCGACACCGTTGCCCTTGAAGGTTTCACCCATCTGATTCCCACCGCTGCCGCGCACGAGATCATCCGTCAGAACAAGAAGGACCTGACCCTGGTCCGAATGACGCCCGATCTGGTCTATGACTTGCTGATAGGTGCGGGGTGCGCGAAGAAGCTGGTGTTTTCCTGGGGCGGCAATCCTGGCGTCGGCTCATTGCATCGCCTGCGTGACGCGGTGGAAAAAGGCTGGCCGCAGCCGCTGGAAATCGAAGAACACAGCCACGCCGACCTGGCCAACGCCTATGTGGCCGGAGCGTCCGGCTTGCCGTTTGCCGTGCTGCGTGCCTACCTGGGTTCCGACCTGCCAAACGTGAACCCGATGATCAAGTTCATCGAATGTCCGTTCACCGGGGAAAAGCTCGCGGCCGTGCCTAGCGTGCGCCCGGATGTCACGGTGATCCACGCACAGAAGGCCGACCGCAAGGGTAACGTGCTGATTGCCGGGATTCTCGGTGTGCAGAAGGAGGCAGCACTGGCTGCCAAGCGCTGCATCGTCACTGTCGAAGAAGTCGTCGACGATTTGCAGGCGCCGATGAACGCATGCGTACTGCCGACCTGGGCGCTGAGCGCCGTTTGCCAGGTACCGGGCGGAGCGCATCCGTCCTACGCGCATGGCTATTACGAGCGCGACAACCGCTTCTATCAGCAGTGGGATCCGATCGCTCGCCACCGCGAGACCTTCACCGCCTGGGTCGACGAATTCATTCACGGCACCGAGAACTTTGAAGCATTCCAGGCCAAGCTGGCCGCGCAGCAGGAGGCCAAGTGATGGACTATTCGACCAACGAAATGATGACCGTGGCCGCCTCCCGCCGCCTGGGCGATGGCAGCGTCTGCTTCGTCGGTATCGGCCTGCCGTCGAAGGCTGCCAATCTGGCGCGCCTGACCCATGCACCGGACGTCGTGCTGATCTACGAATCGGGCCCTATCGGTGCCAAGCCCTCGGTGCTGCCGTTGTCCATCGGCGACGGCGAACTGGCCGAGACCGCCGACACCGTGGTGCCCACCGCCGAAATCTTCCGTTACTGGCTGCAGGGCGGGCGTATCGATGTCGGTTTTCTCGGTGCTGCGCAGGTGGACAAGTACGGCAACATCAACACCACGGTGATCGGTGACTATCACCAACCGAAAGTTCGCTTGCCAGGGGCGGGCGGAGCGCCGGAAATTGCGGGGTCGGCCAAGCAGGTGCTAATCATTCTCAAGCAGTCGCACCGCACCTTCGTCGACAAGCTGGCGTTTATTACCTCGGTCGGTTTTGGCGAGGGCGGCGACCACCGCAAGCAGCTCGGCCTGCCAGGCGATGGGCCGGTGGGCATCATCACCGACCTATGCATCATGGAGCCGGAAGCCGGGTCCAACGAATTCGTGGTGACCTCGCTGCACCCGGGCGTGACCCGCGAGCAGGTGATCGAGAACACCGGCTGGGCCATCCGTTTCGCTGACACCCTGAGCGAAACAGCACCGCCCACCAAGACTGAACTGGAGGCTCTGCGTGCCCTGGAAGCCCGCACCGCCGCCGCCCACGGACAATCTGGAGGTGACGAGTGACACGCGACGTCTTTATCTGCGATGCGGTACGTACACCCATCGGCCGCTTTGGTGGCGCCCTGGCTGCGGTACGTGCAGACGACTTGGCGGCAACCCCGATCAAGGCGCTGCTCGAACGCAATCCCGGGCTCGATCCGGCCGCGGTCGACGAGGTCTTCATGGGCAGTGCCAACCAGGCCGGCGAAGATAACCGCAATGTGGCGCGCATGGCCGCGCTGCTGGCCGGGTTGCCGGAAACCGTGCCGGGCGTGACCTTGAACCGCCTCTGTGCATCGGGCATGGATGCCGTGGGCAGCGCTTTCCGTGCCATCGCCTGCGGCGAAATGGAGCTGGCGATTGCCGGTGGCGTCGAATCCATGACCCGCGCGCCCTACGTGATGGGCAAGGCTGATACGGCGTTCGGCCGCACGCAGAAGATCGAGGACACCACCATCGGATGGCGCTTCATCAACCCGAAGATGAAAGAGATGTACGGCGTCGATGCCATGCCGCAGACCGCTGATAACGTCGCCGAAGAACACCAGATCAGCCGTGAGGATCAGGACGCCTTCGCCCTGCGCAGCCAACAGCGCGCTGGCAGGGCGCAGGCTGCGGGGTTTTTCGCTGAAGAGATCGTCCCTGTTGTCATTCAGGGGCGCAAGGGTGACACCGTCGTGGATACCGACGAGCACCCCCGCCCGGATACCACAGCCGAGGCACTGGCCAAACTCAAGCCGGTCAACGGCCCGGACAAGACGGTCACGGCGGGCAATGCCTCAGGCGTTAACGACGGGGCGGCAGCACTGATTCTCGCCAGCGCCGAGGCGGTGCAGAAGTACGGCCTCACCCCGCGCGCCAAGGTACTCGGCATGGCCAGTGCCGGCGTGGCGCCGCGGGTCATGGGCTACGGGCCGGTACCGGCGGTACGCAAACTGTGCGAGCGGCTGAATCTAGCCGTGAGCGATTTCGACGTGATCGAACTCAACGAAGCCTTCGCCGCACAGGCGTTGGCGGTCACCCGCGATTTGGGACTGGAAGATGATAGCCCCAAGGTAAACCCGCAGGGCGGCGCCATCGCCCTCGGCCACCCACTGGGCATGAGCGGTGCGCGGCTGGTGCTGACCACGGTGCATGCGCTGGAGAAGACCGATGGCAAGCTTGGCCTGGCGACCATGTGTGTCGGCGTGGGACAGGGTCTAGCGCTGGCACTGGAAAGGGTCTGACGGCCCCCCAGGGAACTCATCAGGCGTGCCTGGATGGCGGCCGACTATGTGCCCGGCCTGTGCTTGATCACTGCACGATCATCAGGTTGATGGGTTGCACCCATCCTACGGTTCTATGGTGGGCTGAAGCGGAGCGTCGTCCGGCCCACCCTACAACGGCTGCAACGCCAATTCCCTAGGGTGGGCGTTAGCCCAGCATGGCTTGCGCCGCTTCGATGGGCTTTTGCCGCGCCGTGACCATGCTTCGATTGCAGGCACTGCGCCTGTCTCGCTCCGCGGCTATCGTTACCTCTCAACTCGAGGAGGGCTTTCAAATGCCCAGCGTAAAACTCGCCGATGGCGAACTGAATTACCGTCTCGATGGCCCGGTCGACGCGCCGGTCCTGGTACTGTCCAATTCGCTTGGGACCACGCTCGAAATGTGGGACGCGCAGGTGCCGGCCTTCAGCGAGCACTTTAGCGTATTGCGCTATGACACCCGCGGGCACGGCGGTTCAGCCGCTACGCCGGGGCCATACAGCATCGAGCAGCTTGGCCGTGACGTGCTGGAGTTGGTAGATGCCCTGGGGACCGACCGTTTCGCCTTCTGCGGCCTGTCCATGGGGGGGCTGATCGGCCAGTGGCTTGGGATCAACGCGGGCGAGCGGCTGACGCGGCTGGTGATCTGCAACACCGGCGCGAAGATCGGTACCGACGAGGTGTGGAACGAGCGCATCGACACCGTACTGAAAGGCGGCGAACAGGCCATGCGCGACATGCGTGATGCCTCGATCGCCCGCTGGTTCACGCCGACCTTCGCCGGACGCGAGCCGGTTCAGACCCATCGTCTCACCCAGATGATCGCCAACACCACACCGGCCGGCTACGCGGCCAACTGCGCGGCGGTGCGCGACGCCGATTATCGGGAGCAGCTTGGCGCGATCAAGATTCCCACGCTGATCGTCTGCGGCCACCAGGATCCGGTGACCACACCCGAACATGGACACTTCATGCAGGACCGTATCGCTGGTGCCGAGTTGGTGGAACTGGAGGCGGCGCACTTGTCCTGCGTCGAGGCGGGTGACGACTTCACCCAGCGTGTACTGGCCTTTCTCCGCAGTTGATCCAAATGAAAAACCGGGCCATGGCGGCCCGGTAAAGGTCAACGGGGAGGGGGCGGTGTGCGCCCTTCGACTACCAGAGCGCCAGGGTATAGCTGAGAATCAGGCGAGTTTCGTTCAGATCGGCGCCGAAGTTGCTGCGCACAGTGGCGTTGCGCACCTTCATGCCGAAGTTCTTCAGCGGACCGTTCTGGACCACATAGGCGATGTCGGTGTCGCGCTCCCATTCTTTGCCTTCGCTCAGGCCAGCTCCGCGATCAACGTTGTCGCCCGTGACGTAGCGGGTCATCAGGCTCAGGCCGGGAACGCCCAGTACGGCGAAGTCGTAGTCATAACGAACTTGCCATGACTTCTCATCTTGGTTGCCGAAGTCATTGATCTGTAGGAGGTTTATCAGCGCGTTGTCGCCGCCGCTGACGTAGGCGAAACCGGTGTCGCCGCTCATTTTCTGGTAGCCACCGGTAAAGCCGTGTCCGCCGATCCGGTAAGTGAAGAGGGCGCCGAAGGCATTGTTGTCGACATTGCTGCCGCCATCATCGGTGGAGCGCACGTAGCGCAGGTCGGTCTTGAAGCTCTGCTTGTCGCCGATCGGTAGCACATGCACCAGATTGACGTTGTGCTGATCGTAGATGCCGTCCAGCCCGCCGTAGTAATAACTACCGGTCAGTTCCGGGCTGAACTGATACTTGCCTCCGGCGAACAGGAACTCGTCACTGGTGGTCTTGTTGCCAAAGGTAATGTTGCGTCGGCCGCCGTTGAAAACGGTCATTTCTTCATTATCGGAGGAGTCACGGTAGTTGATCCGGTCGAGCTTGCCGAGATCGAGCGTGAGTCCGTCGACTTCCTTGCTCTGCAACCAGGCTCCGCGATAGGTATTGGGCAGCAGGCGGCTGTCGTTGCGCATCAATACCGGGACGACCGGTTGCAGCGTGCCGACGTGCAAGGTGCTGTTGGAGATCCGGGCCTTGGCCGTCAGACCGGCCGAGCCGTAGTCGTCCTGGGCGCGGTTGGTCTCCCGGTCGCGCTGCAGGATGCCGGTACCGGAGCGATCCGGGCTTGAATCGAGCTTGACGCCGAGCAGGCCGAGAGCATCGATGCCGAAGCCGACCGGCCCATCGGTGTAGCCCGACTCGATCTTCATGATGAAGCCCTGAGCCCACTCGTCGGCCTTGGACTGGGACGCGCCACTTTGGCGGAAATCACGGTTCATGTAGAAATTGCGCAGCTCGACGCTCGCCTTGCTGTCGTCGATGAAGGCCGCGCTGGCTGGCCCGGCGATGCTCAGAGCGGCGCCTGCGCACAGCAGTTGGCAGATGGTCTTGCGGTCATGATGCATGGTGTTTCCTCTTGTTGTTATGGGTGCAGCGTTGCGGGTGAATCAACGACGGAGTTCTTCCACGGCGCTGACGCCGTGCCGATGTGCTGGCAACCGTGAGCGCGCAGGCGGGTGGGGCGGATCGCAAGCGGTGGGCGATCCTTTTCTGTTCTTGTTCTATAGCCAGCCGCGCGTGAAGGGCCTCTATGCCAGCAGAGTGATCGCTTGGTTTCGATGGGTTGGGTTAGAGCGAATGCCGTGCCAGCACTGACGGCTCAAGAAAAAAAGCATCAGGTAGTGCCTGAAAGGAGCGAGCCAGAGCGGTGTGCCCCGTCAATCTGGACAGCAGCTTCATGGCTTCTGGGCAGCTGAAGTTGTCCGACGAATTGGGCATGCTCAGAACGGCGGATTCATTGCTGTCCAATATCACGGACGGCACGGCGATCTGCCTGCAGCCCGCGTCGGATCGGTGCTGCCGCGCTCGTATCGCCCATGGCACGATCACGGCATAGGGTTCGGGACAGGCATCCATCAGCGGCGAGCTATCAGGCTCGCAGCTGATGGTTTAGGTCCGCCCGACGGCTCAGCTCAGTGCCGGCCTTTCTGGCTTTTCACGCAGACGAAGCTCGAGGCGTCGTTCACATCGCCGCGGCCCTTGTATTTCGGCCAGGCGGGGTACTCGCAAAGTGGCCGGGTACGGCCGGGCACCGCGACGGTGTCGGTGACGACCTGCCGCTTTGGCGCGATGCCCTGTTCGACCCAGTTTTCCAGCGCCGTCAACGAATCCCAGGCGGCGTTGAATACCGTGCTGGCGGCATGGGCGTAGCCGGGGATCTCGTAATAACGCATGAACCTGCGGGTCTGGCCGACACCCATGTCCCGTTGCACGCGCTGGTAGTACTCGGCCGTGGCGCGGGTGCTGACAAGCTGATCCGAGGTGCCATGGGCCATGAGAATCTTGCCGCCATTGGCGACGAAGGCCGACAGGTCCGTCTGGTTGACATCCTGGCGTAGCGACAGGGCGTCGACTCGCGTCTGCCATGGACCGAGGTTGGCTGGATCCAGCGTCAGCGAGTTGAACGCCGGATTGCGGGTCACGAAGTAGTGCACCCACTCATCCCAGAATCCGGAGTGGTAGGGCGCGCCCTCGGCGAAGCCCGTCCCGTGCACCGGCATCGGGTAATCGGGTTGCAGCGTGTTGAGGCCGAGCCGGTTGACGATCGCCTGCAGGCCTTCGCCGGGCCGGCCCAGATCCGTTCCCCAGGTGTTGAAGCCGGGGTAGCCGAGCTCGCCGCTGGCCAGCGGTTGGTTGAAACGGATCGGCGTATCGAAGATTTTCAAGGCGTTGATCTGCGCATCGGACAGGCAGCTGTCGCCGGTATCGACGCCGGCAGGGCAGCGCAATGGACGGCCGTTCAGTTTGGCTTTGGCCGGATCGAACCGGGCGTTGCATGCCGCCTGGTTGCTGATCACACGGTCCATGGCGCCATCCAACCCGTCGCATGCCTGCATCGCGGCTTCCAGCAATGCAGAGCGCTTCTCCAGGCTGGGATAGGCGCCGGGAGCGGCCAGCGCACGGGTGATGCGGCCGAACTGCAGGTCCAGCGCCGCCGCATTGTAGGCAGGGTAGAGAACGATGGCCCCATTGAAATCCTCAGGCCATTGCTGCACCACCGCGAGCGCCTCACGGCCGCCGGTGGAACCTCCGGCAAAATAGCTGCGAACCGGCTGCTGGCCGTAGCGGCGCTCGATCAGGTAGATCGCGGTATCGCGGGTTTTTTTCAGCGCGTCATGGGCGTAGTTGGCCAGCGCTTCTCCATTCCAGGCGAAATCACCGGGATTGATCGGGTTGGCCACATGGCCCGAGTCGCTGCCGAACACGGCATAGCCACGGCCCAGCGGCGTCGGTTGGTTGGCAGGTCCGGCCGGGACATTGCCGGCGACGTTGGGAATGGCGCCGTTGTAGCCGCCACCGCCATACATCATCGCTTTACTGTTCCACTGTTCAGGCAGCGCGATGCGCATCTTGATCGTTGGTGCGCTCGGGTCGACCGGCGCGACTTCCACGTTCAGGTCGCAATACGGGCCGAAGGTCTGCGGTGCGCTACCGCCGCCTGGCACCGAAGTGGCAGACATCACCCGGGCCCCAGAGGTTGGCAGGGCGATCGCCGCGGCGGGAATCTGGGTTCCGGTCATTTCGCTGCAGCTGGCGGCGAAGGTGGGTTGGGCAATCGCCACTGCCAGCAAGGCAGGTACGGCCAGCAGCAGACGCGACGACCCGGCGCGGCGTGCGCGGGTTGTACGGGGTGCTTTCATGTGGGCTTCCTTCTTCTTGTTGTTGTCGTGCCTCGTGCAGACGCCACGACGCGGGAGCGCCCGGGCGGAGGATACGGCAGCGGCCAGGCGTATCGATCAGAGCCAAAGCCATGCCAGGCGCAGCCGCTCACGGCCCCGCTCCCGATAACTGGTCGCTGAGCGCCGGTGCGCCGCTCTAGCGCCACGGACCTAAGGGTAGATGGAGTTTTCGCCCGCGCGCCGGCCGTCCAGCGGAGGGGACATGAACGGTAATAAATGCCAGGCAGGCTGGACATGGTGTCCAGCGGATCGGACATCCGACAGGTGGTGAGTCTGGCGACCGATAATCCTGTCATCGCGAGTGACGGTTGCCTGCGGGTGCGACGTCTGATGCTACAAAGCGCCGAACGCGGCTTCGTTGGTTTTAGTCCGATCAGATCTGACGAACGAGGCGGCTATACCCAAACACCTGGCTATACTTTTTCGCATGCGCATCTGTTGCGTGCATCCCGTCTATTACCTTTTACAGAGAGCCCGCCGGCCCCATGGAAACGCTCTACCTGATATTCCTGCTGTTGCTTGCGGTGGGTGCAAGCCGCGTTCTGGCCAATGTCGTACCGCTACCGCTGCCGATCCTGCAGATCATCATGGGCAGTGTGCTGGCGCTTCCGCCGTTCGGCATGGGGGTCGAGCTACAACCCGAAATTTTCATGCTGCTGTTCATTCCGCCGCTGCTGTTCTACGACGGCTGGAAAATTCCCAAGCGCGAGTTCACCGAGCACGGCGCGGAAATGACCGCCATGTCACTGGTGCTCGTGCTGATCATCCTGGTAGTGGTCGGTTACTTCATTCACTGGCTGTTGCCCGCCATTCCGCTCGGTGCAAGCTTCGCGCTGGCAGCCATTCTGTCGCCGACCGACGCGCTGGCTGTGATCGCCATTGCCCAGGGCAGACTCCCGCGGCATATGGCGCACCAGCTGGAAGGCGAGGCGATGATGAACGACGCCACCGGCCTGGTTTCCTTCAAGTTCGCGCTGGCGGCAGCGATTACCGGCTCGTTCTCGATGATCAGCGTGACGGGTGAATTCTTCGTCATCGCCCTCGGCGGGCTGGCCATCGGCGCCGGCTTGAGCTGGGCGGTCGGTAAGGCCAAGCAGTGGATGACGGCACGCGACCTGTTCGATCCGTCGACCTATGTGGTAATGATCCTGCTGCTGCCGTTCGCCGCGTTCTTCCTGGCCGAGCATGCCGGGATGTCCGGCATTCTCTCGGCGGTGGCGGCGGGGATGGTACAGAGCCGCATCGACATGCTGCCGGTCAAGACCAGCACGCGCATTCTCAACCGCAGCATCTGGGAAATGCTCGATTTCAGCTTCAACGGCCTGGTCTTCCTGCTGTTGGGGCTGCAGTTTCCCCGCATCGTCGAACGCGTCTGGGAGGCCGCTGGCCACGAGACCTACCGGATGCCGATGCTGATATTCAGCGCGCTGGCCATCATGGCGCTGTTGCTGGTGATCCGCTTCCTGTTCGTCTTCGCCTATCACTGGGGGGAAGCGCGTGTGCTTCGTCTGCTCGGCAGAACGGTGCAGCCCAAGCCGCTTCCCCTGTTTTCCGCGCTGAGCGCAGTGGCGGGCGTACGTGGGGCGATTACCCTTGCCGGCGTGCTGTCGATCCCGCTGATGATCGGCGATACCCCGTTCCCGGGCCGCGACCTGATGATCTTCCTCGCCGCGGCGGTGATCATCCTGTCGTTGCTAGTGGGGGCCTTGGGGATTCCTTTTTTTCTCAAGAAGCTGCCCAACAACGACGTCGAACTGCACCGGGAAGAGCTGAAGAAGGCCCGCCGGACGGCCGCCCAGGCAGCCGTCAGCTGGCTGGAAAACTGGAAGCAGGCCAACCCCGTCGATGACCCTGACCAAGTGCTGCTTCGTAGCGAAGTGACGGCGCGGGTTACCGAGTCCTACCGCAAGGACATCGAAGCTCTGATGGATCACCACGAGCGAACCAACCAGGCCCGCGAGACGATGGCCCTGGAACGCGACATTCGCATGCAGGCCATCGGGGTGCAGCGCAAGGAGCTCTATCGGATGCGCAAACGCTACGTCATTGACGAGCAGATGCTGCAGACGCTGCTGCGCGAACTGGATTACGAGGAAGCGGCGCTCGGTTCGGGCGAACCGGCCTAGTGCCCCACCAGGTCCTTATGCGGCTCGGGTTCAAGCACGGCGATGGTATGGTCGCTGTGCTTGAACGACACCAATTGGGCTAGCCAGACCTGCAGCACGGATGAGTTGGATGCCCGATTGCGCATGGCGATGGTCAGAATCTCCCGGGCGATAGTAATCATCGCGCCTTTGCTACCGAGAAAGTGCCAATTGAACCAGCCGTCGCCGTAGGTGAGTGGTGTCTTCTGTCCGGGAGGCAGCGGAATGTAGACCTTGACCGACAGGTCGAACAGTACTTCCGGCTTGGAAATGATCAGCAACTTCACGTCCGCCACCTTGCTCAACCAGTAGCGATGATCGAAGCGACCTCCAGTGAGCTCCGCAGACTGGCTCAGGGCATCGTTGATCAGCGCTCGATTATCGATCAGTTGCACGGTGGGGCTCCGCTTGCAGATGGGCGATACCGACCTTGGCACCCGCCGCGCTGAACGGGGCAGGGTGAAGAATCGGTTGGCTTGATGCCGCGAGACCGTACCGAAAGATACGTTTCGCCTGGCATGCCGGGTTATCGGTAGATCGTCGCTTTTGTTTAGCCCCTCCGAGTCGGTTCCCCGTTACAAAAACGATGTGGCCCTTAGCGGTCGCCCGATCTATTCGCGAGCGACATGCACTTTAAAGCCCGATTCGCCGGGCGCGAACTCATCGCGCAGGGTGAGCGCAGGTATCTCGTAGGCACCGGCGTTCTGCTGGCGGAAGGGAATCGGTGCGGTGCTGAACAGCGTATCGAGCCGCTCGCCGAGGTGATGGCAGACCGTTGCGTAACGGTCTTCGTCCATCCGGCTGGTTCGATAGATGACAAAGGGCGGCAGAACGTCGAAGCCCGGGTAGCACAGTACCCCGTGTTGTATTGGAAACAGCACATCGTCCATCGGGCCATTGATTCCGCGAGGGCTGTAATGCGACTCCCACCCGCCCGTGGTGACGACCAGCATGGCGCGCTTGCCTGCGAGCGTGCCCTCACCGTATCGGTTGCCCCAGCGCGCATCGGAATGCTCCCCGACGCCATACGCGAAGCCGTACGCATACACGCGATCGACCCAGCCTTTGAGGATGGCGGGCATCGAGAACCACCACAGCGGGAATTGCAGAATCACCGCATCGGCCCAGCGCAGTTTCTCCTGTTCCGCGGCGATGTCCGCGCGCTGGCTGCCGTTCTCGTACGCCTGCTTGGAACTGAGCGATGGCTCGAAGCGCGCATCGATCGGATGCTCCAGATTGTCTTCGGCGTCGACCGAGGCCTTCCACTTCATTGCATAGAGGTCTGAAACCTGGACGTCATGGCCTGCCGCTTCGAGCCGCTTGACCGAGAAGTCCTTCAGAGAGCCGTTCAGTGATTGGGGTTCAGGGTGGGCGTAAACAAGAAGAATATTCATGGCTGAGCTCCGTTGGTGCATCAGAAGGGTGAGCGAGTAGGTGAGTGCCTAGGGTCGCCCGTGCTCGGCTATGTTAAAAATGAATAATTGAAATTCCAGGTATTGCAATGAGTAATCTCCACAGGCTCGACCTAAATCTGCTACTGACACTCGATGTGCTGCTCGCTGAGCACAACGTGACACGCGCGGCGGAGCGTCTGAATCTGGCGCAACCCTCGGTGAGCGTGCACCTGGCCAAGCTGCGCGAGTTCTTTGGCGATCCGCTGTTGCTGCCCGGCCCGCGGGGCATGAGACCCACCGCGAAAGCGGAGGAGTTGCGCGAGCCGCTACGTCAGGTACTCGAGGCGCTGAGGCAGGTGGTGTCGCCTTCGGCTCCCTTCGATCCTTCCAGGGCAACTCATACCTGGCGGATCGCAGCCACCGACTATGCCGAATCGACAATCGTGATGCCGGCGCTCGCAGGGCTGTATTCCCAGGCGCCTGGTGTTCAACTGGCCGTCATTGAAATGGCTCCGCCGCGTATCGCCAAACAGGCGGAGCAAGGCACTATCGATCTCGCCTTCCATACCAGTGACGGCTCGCCACCGGGTTTGCATCGCCGTTTGCTGTTTGCCGAACGCTATGTGCTGGCGGGGCGAGCAGGGCATCCAGGCCTGCGCAAGCGGCCGTCGATCAGCCAGTTCTGCAAGCTTGCGCATGTCATCGTTTCGCCGGATGGCGGTGGCTTTCGTGGTGTGACCGACGAGGTGTTGCAGGCTGCCGGTCTGTCGCGCCGCGTGGCGCTTTCGGTTCCGCATTTTCTGTTCGTGATGGCGGCGCTGGCGAGTACCGATCTGGTCGCCATGCTGCCGTGGCGACTGGTACGCGACAACGCGGCGCTGCGGTTCGTTGAACCGCCGGTTGAGGTGCCGGGGTATGAAATGGCGATGCTGTGGCACGAACGTTCCCACCGCGACCCGGCGCACCAGTGGCTGCGCGAGCATATCGCCCGTTCAGTGTGAGTCGGCAAACCATCAACTGGCGAAACCGCGCAGCTACGCGCAAGCACTCCTGCTGGAATGAAAACGCCGTTCGATGAGGCGAGCTCATCGAACGGCGCACGAGGCCAGGCTGGTTACTTGGTCGTAGCTTCGGCGGCTTCGACAATCAGGGCAGCCACTTCGTCTGGATGCGAAGTCATCACGACGTGGGATGCGCCGGGAATGTTCACCGTTTTCTTCGACCCGGCACGGTCGGCCATGAACTTCAGCGCTGCTTCGGGAATGTTCTTGTCACCCGTGCCGTAAACGAACCAGGACGGCACGTAGTCCCAGGCGGCCTGCTGGCTCTCCTCGTTGAGCGCCGCGGCGGTGATCGGGCGCTGGGTCGCCGCCATGAGTGCCGCCTCGGCCGGTGCGACATCCGCGGCGAACTGCTCGGCGAATTTGTCTTGCTGGATGTACAGGTCCTGGTTGCCATCGCTCAGTTGCACCGGTGCCGCAAGCGTCGGGCCCAGGGTGCCGCCGGGAAACTTACCTGCCAGCGTGGCAGCGCTTTCGCCAGCTGCCGGAGCGAACGCCGCGACGTAAACCAGCGCCTTCACCTTGCTGCTGCCCTTCACCGCATTGGTGATGACGCTACCGCCATAGGAGTGGCCGACCAGCACGATGGGGCCGGACGTGTGCTCGATGATGTTCGATACGTACTTGGCGTCATTCGCCACGCCGCGCAGCGGGTTGGCTGCGGCGACCACCGGGTAGCCCTGGTCGATCAGCCGAGCGGCTACGCCGTTCCAGCTCGCGGATTCGGCAAAGGCGCCATGCACCAGAATCACGGTGGGTTTGTCGGCGGCGAAGCCGATGGCACTGCCCAGCGTGGAGACGGCGAAAAGAGCGGAGGCTATGGTTTTGCGGGTTTTGGATGCAGTGGTCATGACGTTGATCTACCTTTTCGATGAGATGATTCGGGGTCGCGTGTCGGTCGCTGGTTGCGTTCAGCGGACCAGAGCACCAACACTGGAAATGGCTCAGGACTTCGTGAGCGGCATGCGTAGGTGCAGGGACATAATGCGCAGGCGGAACGTTGCTTTGGGTTCAAATCGTCGACAATATGCAACTGATCGTCTAATCGAGGCTTGTCATGGATCGTCTATCTAGCCTGCTCACTCACTTCGGCATGAGTGCAGGGCTCTATCACAGCGGGGAATTGTGCGGTGTAGCGGCTTTCGAAACGGCCGATCAGGTGGGCTACATCCACGTTTTGCGCGAGGGCAGCATGACCCTTCGCCTGGAGGACAACAGCGAGGTCAAGCTGACCGAGCCGACCGTCATGGTATTTCCACGACCCTATCGTCACCGGATGATTGCCAGTGAATCCGAACATGCACGACTGGTCTGCGCGACGTTGCGCTTCAGTGGCGGGGTGAACAATCCGCTGGCAGCCGCATTGCCCGACGTACTGCTGCTGCCGGTTGCCGAAGCGCCGATTCTCGATGGCGCGCTGAACTGGCTTTTCGAGGAGGCGCTTGCCAGTTATTGCGGCCGGGAGGCAGTGATGGGGCGGCTTTTCGAGCTGCTGATCGTGCAGATGCTGCGCCACCTGATGGCCAGTCAGACCATGACCTCAGGGATGATGGCCGGTCTTGCGGACCTGCGTCTGGCACGCGCGATGACGCTGATGCACGCCGAACCCGAGCGTGCCTGGTCAGTGGCTGAATTGGCGGCGGAGTCGAACATGTCCAGGGCCAGCTTTGCCGCCAGTTTCCGCGCGGTGGTCGGACAGACGCCGGCCGATTACCTCACCAGCTGGCGTATCAGCTTGGCGCAGAAGCGCTTGCGCGAGGGACGACCGATCGCATTGATCGCCGACGAGGTCGGCTACGAGAGCCCGTCGGCGCTGGCCCGTGCCTTCCGCCGGAAGACCGGTGCCAGTCCGCGGGAATGGCAGGCCGCAGCGAGTGCGTGATAGCGCGTCCTATCGCTCGGTGATTAGACATGTTGACGATAATCTTGGCTGGGCGGCGCCTGCCACTTTGGGGGGATTGGAGATGGAACGGCTTTTCATTTACGGCTCGCTGGCACCCGGACGGCCGAACGAACACATCCTGGCCGACGTGCCTGGCTCCTGGGAAGCGGCGAGCGTGACGGGCACGCTGCGTGAAGAGGGTTGGGGCGCCGCGATGGGGTTCCCCGGGCTCGACCTGGGGGAGCAGGGCGACACCATCGAGGGCCTGGTTTTCAGCTCCGATCAGCTGCCTGACCACTGGGCAAGACTCGACGCCTTCGAAGGTGACGCCTACATGCGCACACCGACCGTCGTGCAGCTGGCCAGCGGCCAGACAGTCGAGGCATATGTCTACGCGCTTCGGAAGTGAACGCCCGAGATTAGCCGCATGCGCGGCCTACCGGCTCCATACCGACGCGATCCAGCCATAGCCACTGACCAGTACGATCCCGCTCAGCACCAGAATCGCCCCGGCAATGAAGCTGGGCTCGACCGGCTCGGCCAGCAGCCATGCACCGAGCGCAACGCCCAGCAATGGCGTGAGAAAGGACAACACACCAAGCCGCGACGCGAGATAGCGGCGCAGCAAGGCAAACCAGAGTAGAAAGCTGGCAAAGGAGACGATCAGCGACTGGAAGCCCAGGCTCAGCCAAACCAGCGGAGTTGGATTGAAAGTGGTGTGACCGATCAGAGCGGCGATAGGAAGCAGCAGTACGAAACCCATCAGCAGCTGATACAGGAGCGTCTGGGTTGCTGGCAGTGAAGAGAGCCGAGAGGCGCGGATCAGCACGGTGGTTGCGCCCCAGGCCGCGCCGGCCAGCAGGGCAAGAAAGTCGCCCCACAGCACGCTGGTTAACCCGGCCTCAGCGTCGGCGCCGCGTAGGAAGGCCACAGCGATTCCGACGAAGGCCAGCCCTACGCCAACCCACTGCAGCGGGGCGAGGCGCTCGTTCGGCAGCTTCCAGTGCAGGCCGAGGGCCGCGAACACCGGCGCGGTGTAGACGAATACCACGACATGTCCGGCAGAGGTGTGCCGCACGGCCTCGCCAACCAGCAGGAACTCTAGAGCAAAGCAGATACCGGCCAGACACCCTGGCTTCCACATGCCCTGCGCGACGGTCAGTCGTTCACGACGCCAGAGCATCAATGTCGCGACCAGCAGTGCTCCGATGCCCGATCGCAGGGCGATCTGCAACACAGGGGAGAAATCCGCTGCGGTCGCCTTCAGCGCGATCTGTTGCGCGCTCCAAATCAGGCAGAGCAGCAGCATCAGACCAACGGCCATCGCATCCAAAGGTTTACGGGAGTCCATTGATTCGTCTCGGCAGGGCGTAAGGCTGGGTGGTCATTGGAGGCGAGCCGTTATCCTTCCTCCGACTCGAATCGACCCTTGCTCGCATGTCATATACCGGACTAGGCGCGACTATTACTGCGCGCCGCCCCAGCCTGGCATCGGGCTGCGAACGCGGTCATTTGGCGAACAGCTGGCTCATATCCTTGAATGCCTTGAATTCCAGTGCATTGCCGCAGGGATCGAAGAGGAACATGGTGGCTTGCTCGCCGACCTGGCCCTGGAAGCGCACATAAGGCTCGATGACGAACTGCGTGCCCAAAGAGCGTAGGCGCTCGGCCAAGGCTTCCCACTCCGGCCAGCTCAGCACGATGCCGAAGTGCGGCACCGGCACGTCGTGGCCATCTACCGCGTTGGTGTGCGCGGCATCCTGGGACTGGGTCTTCGGGTGTTCATGGATCACCAGTTGATGCCCGTAGAAGTCGAAGTCGACCCAATGCTCGGACGAGCGCCCTTCGGCAAGACCGAATACTTCTCCGTAGAAATGGCGGGCCGCTGGCAAGTCGTAAACGGGGATCGCAAGGTGAAAGGGAGAGAGGCTCATCGGGACTTCCTTTTTTTTTTGTGGGAACGACAGCATCCATTCTGGTCTATTTGTCGCACCCGCCAACAACGGATATGTTTTGATCCGAGCCTCAAAAAAATCGATCGGAACGGTGCCCATGATTCGCGAGATAAAAACCTTCCTGGCGATCGCTCGGTGCGGCAGCTTCGCGGCGGCAGGCAACCAGATCGGTCTGACACAATCGGCCGTTAGCGCCCAGATCAAAAATCTCGAAGAGAGCTTAGGCCTGCGTTTGTTCGATCGAACCGGGCGTTCGGCGCATCTCAATGCCGCCGGGTTGCGCGCGTTGCCGCTGGCCGAGCAGGTTCTTGAGACGTTCGCACAGATGGGCCAGCCCGAGTCGCTGACTGAATACCGTGGCGAGCTGCGTATCGGCGCGATCGCCACGGTGCAGACCGGGTTGCTGCCGCCGGTTTTGTTGCGTTTGCGGCGTGAGGCCCCAGGCGTTGCGCCCAAACTCGTCCCGGGTGTTTCGCTGAACCTGCTGTCACAGGTCGATGCGGGCGATATCGACCTGGCGGTGATGATCCGCCCCCCGTTTGCGTTGCCCAAGGAACTGCATGTCGAGCTGATCCAGCAGGAGCCGTTCGTTTTGATCGCGCCCCTGGAAACCGAAGGCGACGACCCGTTCCAGTTGCTCGCCGATCATCCCTTGGTGCGTTACGACCGCAGTTCGTTCGGTGGCCGACAGGTCAGTCATTTCCTGCGCAAACACCGATTGGAGGTTCGCCCGGGGCTCGAACTCGACGAGCTCGACGCAATCGTCAAAATGGTTGAAAGCGGACTGGGCGTGGCGCTGGTGCCCAAAGCCGGACTCTGGTTGGAGCGTGAACCGACGGTTCGCATATTGCCACTCGGCAGTGCCACCTTCTATCGCGAACTAATGCTGGTCAGCCGCCACAGCGCGCAGCAGTTGCCGCTGCATCAGTTGTTTCGACGATGCCTGCGAAGCGAACTGGGTGGCGGGGAAGAGCACACTGGCTGAGCGCCCGCACGAATGTTCCAGACATGAGTTTGACTCCGTACTAGGATCACCCTTCGCACGTTGATACTTCTGCCCCGAGTGCTCGATGCATACCGATGATCGTAGCTGGATCACCCTTCGCCAGGATGCCGATACCGGCATCGAGACCATTCGTGCGCACTTCGAGGGCCATGCATTCGACCCTCACTGGCATGACAGCTATTTGATTGGCTTCACCGAACAGGGCGTTCAGCAATTCAGTTGCCGGGGTGCGTTGCACAAGAGCACGCCCGGCCAGATCTTTCTCGTCGAGCCCGGTGAGATCCACGACGGTGATGCACCTGTCGACGGCGGGTTCACCTATTCAATGCTTTACCTGGAGCCGGCCTGGCTCGCGCGGGAGTTGCGTACGCTTGACGATACGCCGCTAGCCTGTGGTGAACCTGGATTCGATAGAACCCTGACGGAGCGCCCCCAGCTGCTGAGTGCCATCGCGAACGCATTCCACGCGCTGGAGCAATGCGACCTGCGCATCGTGCGGCAAACCGCGCTGGATACGCTGCTGCTCAACCTGAGCGGCCACCTTCGCTGGCGGCAGGAGCGACAGGACGACCCGCGGCTGCCACGGGTGGCCATTCGTGCGCGCGAATACCTGCATGCGCATTTCGATCAGGACATCGGGCTGGATGAGCTCGCTGCGGTGACTGGAGTCAGTCGCTTTCGCTTGTCCCGCGCGTTCAAGGCGGCGTTTGGGCTCGCACCGCATGCCTATCTCATCCAGTTGCGGCTGGCCAGGGCGCGCTATCTGCTGGCCCGAGGGCAAGCGCCCGCCGAGGTCGCCTCCATCCTCGGATTTGCCGACCAAAGCCACCTTGGCCGGTGGTTTCGGCGCGCCTATGGCCTGACCCCGGCGCACTACCGCACGCGCTGCTCGAATCTTCCAGACGACTGATTACTGGCTGCTCAGACTGGCACCGACGCTACTCAGGAGTCGGACGACATGAGCGATAATTTCGATAGGCCGTTGCACAATCACTGCCGCCGGGGGGGCTCGTTATGATCGAACTCCTGCCGTTTGCCTTGTTTGCGTTCGTGGCATCCATCACGCCAGGGCCGACCAATGTGCTGGTGCTCAGCCACAGCGTGCGCTTCGGCGTGCTTGGCGCTTTGCCAATCGTTCTGGGTGGCTGCGCAGGTGCCGCGCTGGTGGTGCTGGCGGTTGGCCTCGGCGTTGGCGATGCGGTGGCGACGCACACTCTGCTGCAGAGCCTGATGAAGGGGCTCGGTATCCTCTGGCTGAGCTATCTCGCCTGGCAGATCTACACGAGTCCGGAACCCGAGCGCGTGGAAGATGGGGTGGCAGGGTCGCGTATCGGTTTTCTAGCCTCGGCAGGCCTGCAACTGGTCAATCCCAAGGCCTGGATGATGGCCATTGCGGTCATCAGCGTATTCGCCCGCCCCGGCGCGGAGCGCTGGGATGACGTGACGCAGCTGTCACTGGTGTTCTTCTGCATTTCCCTGCCGTGCCTGGGCGCTTGGGCGATCCTCGGACGAGGTGCGGCAGCGCTCCTGGGATCCAGGGTACGGCGGGTAATGTTCAATCGGAGCCTGGCGGTACTGTTGTTGCTGTCTGCCTTGGCGACGTTATTGCCCTGATTGCCTGCAGTCGTGGTCGTGCGCAAGCGTCTTGGTTATCGACCGTGCCGGCCGGCTACGGGTGCGTGCTGCGCCATCAGCTCTGCGATCCAATCGATGAACACGCGCAGTTTGGCGCTGACATGTCGGTTCGGGGGAAACGCGATATACATCGGCATCGAATCGAGTTGCCAGCTTTCGAACAGGGGAATCAACTCGCCGCGTGCCAGATGATCCCTGGCCATGTAATCCGGAAGCCATAAGACACCCAGCCCGGCCAGGCCGGCCGCGAGGTAAGCGTTGCCGTCGTCGACCGAGAGCAGATAGCGACCGAGCACCTTGATGTTCTCTCCGTTGCCGTGCATGGCATACGGGACGACTTTGCCGGCCCGTTCCCAGAGGAAACCCACAATCCGGTGGTGCGTGTCTTGCAACTCCCGCGGATGTGAGGGCGTGCCGGCCCGCTCCAGGTAGCTCGGCGCCGCGTAGACCCCAAGCCGTAGGTCGCCGACATGCCGCGCTATCAGTGACTGGTCGGTGAGTTCGCCGCCGCGCACGACACAGTCCACGTTCTCGCCGATCAAATCGACCGTGCGATCGCTTACGCCCATGTCCAGCTGAATGTCCGGATACCGAGCGTAAAACGCAGGCAGCGCTGGTACCAGAATCATCCGGGCAAAGGGGCTGGGCACGTCCACGCGCAAACGACCCCGAGGGAGTGCCGAGGCACTGGACAGGCTGGTTTCGGCGTCGTCCATGTCGGCCAGTAGCCGTACTACGCGCTCATAGTAGGCAGCACCGTCGGCCGTGACGTTGACCTTGCGGGTGGTGCGGTTGAGCAGCCTGACACGCAATCTGGCCTCCAGTTGCTGCACCAGTTGTGACACGGTGGTCTTGCTCATATGCAGGGTTTCGGCTGCCTTGGTGAAGCTGCCGGTCTCAACCACGCGGATGAATGCCTTCATCGCATCAAAACGGTCCATCTCTGCTCCAGCCTCGGGGATTGTTTGGATTCTACAAACAGTGTTGGCTGGACGCGCCAGTTTATCCGCCAGGTATGCCCGCCTTAGATTCAACCCATCGTGAATCACAGGCCGGCGACGGCCTATAGACGGAGGTAACCCCATGACCCAGCGCAGTGTTGTTTTCCCACCCGGGCGCCAGGCGCTCTACGAACGCAACCGCTATTCGCCGGCGATCCGCGCCAACGGCTTCCTGTTCGTTTCGGGGCAGGTCGGTAGCCGTGAAGACGGCTCGCCGGAGCCGGATCTGACGGCTCAGGTAAGGCTCGCGTTCGAGAACCTGAATGCGATCCTGAAGGCTGCAAACTGCACCTTCGACGACGTGGTTGACGTCACCGTGTTCATGGTCGATCCGCAATCGACGTTCGAAACCATCTGGAAGGTCGTACCCGAGTTCTGGGGAAGCGCGCCGCACCCGACGCTGACCGCTGTCGGCGTGACCTGGCTCTACGGCTTCCAGTTCGAAATCAAGGTGATCGCGAAACTGCCAGAGGGCACTGATGGCTGACCGGATCTAAAGCAAACGGCCGGCTGCTGCGCGCTGGCTAAACCGCCGAAGCCAGCAGCGCGGCCCGTTCGATGATTGTCTGCTGACGAGCTCAGGTTCGTTTCAGCCAATCTGGGCTAGGCTTCTTCTCGAAACTGCTGACCCCATCGCTCGTAATAAGCCGTTCAAGATGCGCTGTGTATAAAGCCTAAGAGCAACCATCATGTCGCAACTGCTGATCCGAGGAGGGCCCTTGCATGGCTGCAGCTGAGTCCGCATCGCTCGAGCCGCTTCTGGGTAACGGAACGCTGCGAGCTGCTGCTGCAGAGGGTACGGGCCTTGGTACCCTGTCGCTGCTCGGCGGTCTGGTCACGTTCGACCGGCGCCGGTGGGCCTGCAAAGAGGCGGAGATTCAATGGACCGCGCCCAGCCATGTCATCGTGCTGACCGAGCGCGGCATGACCACGACCACGCAGATTTACAGCGAATCCCGGCGCATCTATCAGGGCAGCGACCGTCCGGGGGCTTTGTCCTTCGTGCCCGCCGGTGTTGAACGCTCCGGTTACTTTCACGAGGCGGATTTGGTCTACAGCGCCCTGTGGCTGGATCCATCGCTGGATCTTCCGGGATGTTCTGCGCTATTGGATCGACCGATCCGGGTCAACGGCAGCGATGAGGTGGTCCGCAGCTTGATTGGCTCGCTCGCGGCCGAAGTCAGTGCCGGGCATCTGCCGGATTCGGTCTATCTGGAGCATCTCGTGAGCCTGGTGAGCCTTCGCTTGGCAAATGGCGGACCCGACGAATCACCGGGTAAGCGCCGGCGGAGGCTCGGGCCCCAACTGGTGAAACGTCTGACGGAATACATCGAGTCGCGACTCGATAGCGACATTTCGCTGACCGACCTGGCGCGACTGGCCTGCATGCCGGTCGATACATTCTCGCGCCACTTCAGGGCGGAAACTGGCATGGCGCCCTATGCCTACGTGCTGGAGCGCCGCGTGCGCCGCGCCGAAGCGCTGCTGCAGTCGAGTGCAATGCCGATCAGCCTCATGGCGCTCGAGCTCGGCTTTTCCAGTCAAAGCCATTTCACCTCCACGTTCCGGCGTTTGACCGGTACCACGCCGCACCTCTATCGGCGTCATCGCGTCCGGGATGCTGACATTCTTCCGCATAGTTGAAAGAACGCTGCACATCGATCCACGACACTCCCGAGCAACCGCTTGTTTCGGGAGACAACCATGGACGAGAACAACACCCCACGAACGACCCGCCGAGCCCTTTTGCAGGCCGGTGCTGCCGCCGGCTTGCTGCTCACCACCGGTGTGCGCGCGCTGGCTCGACCTGAAGTTGCATCTCCAACTGCCGCTCCGGTCGACGCCGCATCATTCCGCTTGCTGGTCAACGGCAGCGATTACGAATTGGCGCTCGATGCGCGGACCACATTGCTCGATGCACTGCGGGAACACCTTGGCCTGACCGGAACCAAGAAGGGCTGTGACCACGGCCAGTGTGGTGCCTGTACGGTGTTGGTGAACGGCCGGCGAATCAACGCGTGCCTGACCTTGGCGGTGATGCATGAAGGCGACGACATCGTCACCATCGAGGGCCTTGCCAACGGGGAAACCCTGCATCCACTGCAGCAGGCGTTCATCGAACGCGATGCCTTCCAGTGCGGTTACTGCACGCCGGGGCAGATCTGCTCCGCCGTCGGCATGCTGGCGGAGGTCCGGGCCGGCTGGCCGAGCCATGTCACGGCGGATGTCGGGCGCGCGAGTCCCGCCCTGACCGACATGGAAATCCGCGAGCGGATGAGCGGCAATCTATGCCGCTGCGCCGCCTATCCCAACATCGTCGCCGCCATTCGCGACGCGGCGGAGGAGGCCTGAGCATGCTTTCGTTCGACTACCAGCGTGCCTCCAGTCCCGCAGAGGCAGCTGCCACCGTTGCCGCGAGCCCACAAGCACGCTTCATCGGTGGTGGTACCAATCTGATCGACTTGATGAAGCTGTCCATCGAGCGGCCCTCTCAGCTGGTCGACATCAGCAGACTACCGCTGACCGGGATCGAGCAAACCGCTGAAGGCGGCCTTCGTATCGGGGCGCTGGTGCGCAACAGCGATCTAGCGGCCGATCAGCGCGTGCGCGACGGCTACCCATTGCTGACCCAAGCGTTGCTGGCGGGCGCCTCAGGGCAGATTCGCAACAAGGCGACCACCGCCGGAAACCTGCTGCAACGGACCCGATGCCCCTATTTTTACGACACGAACATGCCGTGCAACAAACGTCAGCCTGGCGCCGGCTGCTCGGCGTTACAGGGGCATAATCGCGTATGTGCGGTGCTCGGAGCCAGCGACGCCTGCATTGCCGTGCATCCTTCCGACATGGCGGTGGCCATGACTGCGCTGGGCGCCAGCATCGAAACCCTGCGGTCGGACGGCACGCCGCGCCGCATTCCGATCGAGCGTCTGTACCGCTTGCCCGGCGATACGCCGCACATCGAAACGGACCTGGCGCAGGGTGAACTCATCGTCGCGGTGACTCTGCCGCCCGCGCCAGATGGTCAGCAGCTCTACCGCAAGGTACGTGACAGGGCGTCCTACGCCTTTGCGCTGGTATCGGTGGCGGTCATCGTCGAGACCGGTGGCGGCGAGGTGCGCAACGCTCGCATCGCACTCGGCGGCGTCGCGCACAAGCCTTGGAGGCCGAGCGAGGCGGAGCAGCGTTTGGTTGGGCAACCGGCTACCGACGCGAGCTATGTCGCCGCCGCCGACGCTGCGTTGGCGCAAGCAAGAGGGCGCGGCGACAACGACTTCAAGATTCCATTGGCCAAGCGAGTCGTGCGCCAGACATTGGCGGCGGCCACCCGTACGGAGCGAGTACCCTAATGACAGCTGCGAATGAAGGGCCCATCGGGCAGCCCGTAAACCGAGTGGACGGCCGACTCAAGGTGACCGGGCGAGCCACCTATGCCTATGAACATCGCGATGTGGAGCGGATGGTTTATGGCTACATTCTCGGCGCGGCGATTGCGAGGGGACGTATCGTCGAGATCGATACCCGCGAGGCCGAGCGGGCACCCGGTGTGCTCCATGTCATGACCCATCGCAATGCGCCGAACCAGCCATCGTTCGGCCCACCGGTGACCCCGACGCCAGCCGAGACCTTCACCCGTGCGCGGCCAATGCTGGCGACCGCCGATGTGCATTATTACGATGAGCCAGTGGCGCTGGTGGTCGCGCAAACCTTCGAAGCCGCTCGGGCCGGAGCGGGTCTGATACGGGTTCGCTATGCCACGGAGCAAGGCGAGTTCGATCTGCGTTCCCGTCTGGAACAGGCGTACACGCCGGTGCGAACCAATGCCGGCTTCGAGACCGATAGCGCCATGGGCGACGTCGAGACTGCGTTCGCGCAGGCGGCTTCCATGGTGGATGTCCGCTACAGCACGCCGTACCAGAGCCATAACCCGATGGAGCCGCACGCGGCGCTGGCGGTCTGGTCGAGCGACGGTCTGACGCTCTATACCTCCACGCAGACGCTGGCCAACACCCAAGGGGGAGTAGCGGCCACCCTTGGTATTGCGCCCGAGCGGGTGCGGGTCGTGAGTCCTTACGTTGGCGGTGGTTTCGGCGCCAAGCTGATCCCCCACGCCGATTGCATATTGGCCGCACTGGCGGCGCGCGAGCTGGAGCGGCCCGTCAAGGTGGCGCTGACCCGACAGCAGATGTTCGCCAACGCCGGTCACCGCGCCGCCATGGTGCATCAGGTACGCCTAGGGGCGGACCGCGATGGCCGGCTCGAGGCGATGGGTTTCGACGTCTGGTCGGCCACTTCGCGTGTCGAGGAGTTCTGCGAGCAAACGGCAATCTTTGCCCGCTCGCTGTACGCCGCGCCCAATCGCCTGACCCGTCACCGCCTGGTGCGCACGGACCTCAACCGGGGCGAGTGGATGCGCTCGCCAGGCGAAGCGCCTGGCATGCTGGCGTTCGAATGCGCCATGGACGAACTGGCCGTGCGGTTGGCGGTCGACCCGATCGAGCTGCGGGTCCGTAATGAGCCCGAGGTCGATCCGGAGCGCGGCGTTCCGTTTTCTTCTCGCTCATTGATCGAATGCATGCGTACCGGCGCCGAGCGCTTCGGTTGGGAGCGGCGCAACCCAACCCCGGCGAAGATCCGAGAAGGGCGGACGCTCATCGGTATGGGGATGGCCGCGGCGATTCGTCCGAACTACCTGGGCCGTTTTTCGGCGCGTGTAGCAATCAGCGCCACCGGGCGGGTAAGCGTCCGGCTCGACATGACCGACATCGGCACGGGCACCTATACCATCCTGACCCAGGTCGCTGCTGAGCGGCTCGGCGTCCCGATGTCGGCAGTCGAGGTTCGGCTGGGCGACACGCGTTTCCCGCGGACATCAGGCTCGGGCGGCTCATGGGGCGCATCGAGCGCGGCGTCGGCGGTCGATGCGGCCTGTCTGCAGTTGAGATCCTTGATCGTCGAAGCGGCTAACGCCCGGCCTGACTCGCCTTATGAAAACGCCAACCCGGACGATCTCCGATTCGTTAATGGCACCGTTGGCATCGGCGAGCACCGGGAGCGGCTGGCCGACTTGCTAGGGCGGGTTGCGCCGACCGGCTTACGGGCCGAAGCGAGCGTCGGCCCGATGGGGGATGCGTATAAGGACTTTTCCCAGCATTCGTTCGGGGCACATTTCGCCGAAGTCTCGGTGAACATCGATACCGGCGAGATTCGCATGCGCCGAATGCTCTCGGTGATCGATGCCGGGCGCATCCTCAATGCCAGGACAGCACGCTCGCAGATACTCGGCGGCATGGCTTGGGGCATAGGTGCGGCGCTGCTGGAACAGACCGTGCTCGACGGGCGATACGGGCATTTCGTCAACCATGACCTGGCCGAATACCTGCTGCCGACCAATGCCGACATAGCCGATATGGATGTGGTTTTCATCGGGGAGCCCGACCTGAATGCCAATCCGCTGGGTAGCAAGGGGCTCGGTGAGCTGGGCGTGTGCGGTGCTGGAGCAGCGGTAGCCAACGCGGTGTACAACGCGACGGGCATCCGCGTGCGCGACTTCCCGCTGACCTTGGACAAGCTGCTACCGAGCCTCGAATCGATCGAGCTGACAGCGCGATGAACCCCAGCCGGGGCAACAGGTACCTGCGTACATGGGGTAACGTTGCCAATCGAGCGCTCGAACGTCCGACAGCGGTCGTATGTCCTGACGGCCCGACGCTTACTGGCGCAAGCTCCCAGGCTCAGCAAGGCGCGGCGGCCGTGCTGCCGCGCACGACCAGCTCGTAAGGCAGGACGACATGAGGTGTTTCGAGAGGGCGCTTTTCGAACTGCGCCACCAGCATCTCGACCGCCTGCCGGCCGAACGCTTCGGCGGGTTGTGCGATGGTCGTCAATGGCGGATCGCAGAAGGCAGCGAAGGGGATGTCATCGAATCCGGCGACCGACATATCCTGCGGGACCCGTAAGCCGGATTGGCGGATGCGCTGGATGGCGCCAATCGCCATCTCATCGTTCTCGCAGAAGATCGCCGTGGGACGGTTCGGATAACGCAATAGCTGGTCTGCCGCTTGATAGCCGGCCTGCAAGGTGAAGTTGCCGCGGCAGAGCAGTTCGGGGTCGGCTGCAATGCCCGCGGCGCTGAGTGCATCCTCGTAGCCGGCGATCCGGTCACGTGTCAATGGACTGCCTTGCGGCCCCTTGATCAGGCCGATGCGGCGATGGCCCAGCGCGAGCAGGTGTTCGGTCATCGTGCGGGCGGCGGCACGGTTATCCAGACGAACAGTGGGACAGGGCGGCGTATCGAGCACTTCGCAAGCGTTGACCATAGGTGGCGGGTCGTCGCCGTGACGACAGGTCTCGCTGAACGGATTGAACGCCCGAAGCTGGATGACACCGTCGGCCTGGTGGGCGTGGACCAGCTCCGCGTAGGCCGTCTCGACCTCCTCACGGCCCCGGGTATCGCACAGCAGCACGCGGTAATCGAAGGCCTGCGCGGCTTCCTGTATGCCGCTGATGACGCGGGCAAAGAATACGTTGGCGATAACCGGCACCAGCACGACAAGGTTGCGGGTCCTGCGGGAACGG
Organism: Pseudomonas sp. YJ42; assembly: GCF_047225135.1. Lineage (NCBI taxonomy): Bacteria > Pseudomonadati > Pseudomonadota > Gammaproteobacteria > Pseudomonadales > Pseudomonadaceae > Pseudomonas > Pseudomonas sp. YJ42. The sequence continues at coordinate 163,628 of NZ_CP178378.1, forward strand.
AATTGTATAGCCATCAGATTAGGGCGATAGCCGGCTTGCTCGACTGCCGTATGCACGCGATCGCGGGTCTGCGGCGAAACCTTCTCAGGAGACTTCAACGTGCGCGATACGGTGGCAACAGAAACCCCCGCCAGTTCGGCCACCTTGCGAATGTTCGGCATAGCTCCTCGTTGATCAATCCGGTGGTGATCGGTCCGCCGGCAAGTCGATAGCGTAACGCAGCGATTTGGCTCATGCGTGGGTAGTTGCAACGACTTGCCACGTTCGGATGACGATTACGGTCTGCGCGCTACGTTCTATTCAATCTTTCTTGACAGCACAGGCTTTGGTGCTAGTTTCTTGATCAATGTAACCGGTTACATTGATCATAAAACAATTAGAACGGAGTATGGAAATGGCTTTAGCCAGTCGGGCGAGGGTCCGGATGGGCATGGTGGGTGGCGGCGAGGGAGCATTCATCGGCCAGGTGCATCGTCAGGCAATGCGGCTCGATGACCGGATCGAACTGGTCTGCGGTGCCTTCAGCCGGGACCCTGAGAACAACAGACGAAGCGGTGAAGCACTGCATCTGAGCCCCGAGCGCTGCTATCGATCCTGGGAGGCGCTGCTGACCGAAGAGCAGGCGCGGCCGGAGGACCAACGCATGGAGCTGTTGGCCATCGTCACGCCCAATCACCTGCATGCACCTATTGCCGAAGCGGCGCTGCGGGCGGGCTTCCATGTGTTTAGCGAGAAGCCGGCGGCATTGTCGCTCGCCGAGGTGCAGCGTTTGGCCGCCACACTGGCCGGTAGCGAACGTTTGTATGGGCTGGCGCATACCTACCAAGGCTATCCCATGGTCTGGCAGGCGCGACAGATGGTGCGAGCCGGCGTGCTTGGCCGTCTGCGCAAGGTCTATGTCGAGTATCCCCAAGGTTGGCTGAGCCAGGACCAGGCCGGGCAGGGCAACAAGCAAGCTGTCTGGCGCGGGGAGCCGGAACAGGCCGGGCCGAGCGGTTGCATGGGCGACATTGGCGTGCACGCCTTCAATCTTGCCGAGTTCGTCAGCTGCCAACGCATCGAGCGGCTGTGCGCGGATCTCGGCGTGCATGTCGCAGGACGGCAGCTCGACGATGACGGTGCTGTGTTGTTCCAGACCGACGGAGGCGCAAGCGGCGTGCTCATCGCCAGTCAAGTCTGCACAGGCGAAGAGAACGCCTTGACGTTGCGCTTGTACGGCGAGCGCGGCGGTCTTGAATGGCGCCAGGAGGAACCGAATAGCCTGGTCCATCGCCCGCTTGGCGAAGCCCAACGCCTGCTCCGCGCCGGGGTCGATCAGCGCTGGTTATGTGACGAAGCCCTGCGACGCCTGCGCCTGCCCGCTGGGCACCCGGAGGGTTATCTCGAGGCAATGGCCAACCTTTATAGCGATTTTGCCACTGCCATCCGATCGGGAGCGACGCCCGATGTCCCCGGCATCGAGGCGGGCCTGCGCGGCATGGCCTTTATCGAGACGGTCCTTGCCAGCCATCGCAGCGACAGCAAGTGGACGGCATTCGCAGCTACCGAAAGGCAGGTATGAATATGGAGCACACCCACACATCCAGGGGTATTCGCGGTCCGGCCATCTTTCTTGCGCAGTTTCTTGGCACGCAAGCACCGTTCGACGGGCTTGCAAACCTTGTGAGCTGGGCCGCCTCGCTCGGCTACTGCGGGGTTCAGCTACCTACGCTTGGCACGCAATGCCTGGACTTGAAAAGAGCCGCCGAGAGCCAGACCTACTGCGACGAACTGAAAGGGCTTTGCGCCGAGGCGGGCGTCGAAATCAGCGAGCTTTCGACTCACTTGCAGGGCCAGCTGGTCGCGGTGCATCCGGCATTCGACGACCTGTTCGATGATTTCGCACCGGTGGAGCTGCGTGGTCAGCCAAAGGCTCGTACCCAGTGGGCCATGGATCAACTGCTGCTAGCCGCTAAAGCCAGTCGGCGCCTGGGGCTCACCGCTCATGCGACGTTTTCCGGCGCACTGTTGTGGCCCTACATGTATCCCTGGCCACAGCGACCGAGTGGTCTGATCGAGGAGGGCTTCGCCGAACTGGCGCGGCGCTGGCGGCCTATTCTCGATGCCTTTGACGAAGCCGGAGTCGACCTGTGCTTCGAGATCCATCCCGGCGAGGACCTGCACGACGGCGCCTCGTTCGAGCGCTTCCTCGATGCGGTCGACCATCACCCGCGCGCGAAAATCCTCTATGACCCGAGCCACCTTTTGCTACAGCAGTTGGACTACCTCGGTTTCATCGATCGCTATCACGAGCGCATCGGCATGTTTCACGTCAAGGACGCAGAGTTCCGCCCGGACGCCCGTTCGGGCGTCTACGGGGGATATCAGAGCTGGGTCGAGCGTCCTGGGCGCTTCCGCTCGCTGGGCGACGGCCAGGTCGATTTCAAACAGATATTCAGCAAGCTGACGCAGTACGGTTACGAGGGCTGGGCAGTACTCGAATGGGAGTGCTGCCTCAAAGATGCAGCGCAAGGGGCCGAGGAGGGCGCTTCTTTCATTCGACGGCATTTGATCAACCGCGCCACGCGAGCCTTCGACGATTTTGCCGGCGTTGCGAGCAGCGCCTCGAGAAACCGTCGGTTGTTGGGCCTCGATGACGGCGTATCTCACTGACAAGACGTGCACTAAAACAAGGACAAGACCATGAGCACACTCAATGCACGGCTGAGCCTGATGATGTTCCTGCAGTTCTTCATCTGGGGCGGCTGGTTCGTTACCCTCGGCACCTTTCTGGCCAACAACCTGAGCGCGACAGGTGGCCAGATTGGTATGGCGTTTTCGACCCAATCCTGGGGCGCGATTCTGGCTCCGTTCGTGATCGGCCTGATCGCCGACCGGTATTTCAACGCCGAGCGCCTGTTGGCCATCCTCCATCTGGTCGGCGCCGTGCTGTTGTTCCAGCTTTATCGGGCGGCTGACTTCAGCGCGTTCTACCCCTTCGTGCTGGGCTACATGATCGTCTACATGCCGACCCTGGCGCTGGTGAACGCCGTGGCCTTCCGGCAGATGAGCGACCCGGCGCAGGAGTTCTCGAAAATCCGCGTATGGGGCACCGTGGGCTGGATCATCGCCGGATTGGTCATCAGCTTTCTGTTCGGCTGGGATTCCCAACAGGCCATCGCGGCCGGTGCGCTGCGTAACACCTTCCTGATGTGTGCCATCGCGTCGGCGTTGCTCGGGCTGTACAGCTTCAGCCTGCCGAGCACGCCACCGCTGGCACGACGAGAGCAGGGCGGGCTGAAGGAAATACTCGGGCTGGATGCGCTCAAGCTTCTGAAGGACCGCAGCTTCGCCATTTTCTTTCTCGCCTCGGTGTTGATCTGCATCCCGCTGGCGTTCTACTACCAGAACGCCAACCCGTTTCTGGCCGAAATCGGCGTCGACAATCCGACCGGCAAGATGACCTTGGGGCAGATTTCCGAAGTGCTGTTCATGCTGTTGCTGCCGCTGTTCATCCAGCGTTTCGGCATCAAGAAGACGCTACTGCTGGGCATGTTGGCCTGGACGCTGCGCTACGTACTGTTCGCCTACGGCAACAATGGTGATCTGCTGTTCATGCTGGTCACAGGTATCGCTTTGCACGGGATCTGCTACGACTTCTTCTTCGTTTCCGGGCAGATATACACGGACGCCAAGGCGGGCGAGACGTTCAAGGGCTCGGCACAAGGGCTGATCACATTGGCCACCTATGGCGTCGGCATGCTCATCGGTTTCTGGGTAGCGGGCAAGGTGACCGATCATTTCGCAGTAACCGACGGGCACGATTGGCAGAGCATCTGGCTGTTCCCCGCGGTATTCGCACTCGGCGTCTTCCTGACGTTCCTGCTCGCGTTCCGGGAGCAGCGCCCAGCGGGCCTTTCGACGGCTGCCAAGGCGGCTTGATATCGCTGATCAGGCGTCAGCTGGTGTGCTGACGCCTGATCCTGATACAGCGTATCGCACCCGCCCGGCGATACGCCCTCGTTGGACGGCGGCACAATCGCTCAACTCAATACCCGACGATGCGAGAGCGTGCAGGGATTCGCTCTGATCGCCGAAAGCGAGGCGGGTTCAGGGTCATGGTTTATTCCCTGGCTTCCGTCAGCTTCGTCTAGGAAGGCGAGCCCCCAGCAGACCCAGAAATAGCGGCGTTTGGATGAAGAAGGAACAGGCAATATCATGCGCCGCCGGCGAGCGTGAACATTGGTCCGATCGCACGGGGAACCAAAGCCCAAGGGATGATGGTCTTAGCGCCTAGTGAACGGCGTTGAACGATGCCTTTTTGTGTTGATTGCCTCCCATGCGGCACACGGTTTTGCCTGAGGCGATACTTTCCACTTTATCCAAAGGAACGACAGATGAGTCTCGACCTCAATGCAGGACGCCTGCCGGACGAACACACCCTGACGAACATCCCGCGACTGATCTCGCGTTATTACAGCGAGCGGCCCGACCCTTCCGATCCGGCGCAGCAGGTCGCGTTCGGCACCTCCGGCCATCGTGGTTCCTCGCTGAAAAACAGCTTCAATGAGTGGCACATTCTTGCCGTGACCCAGGCGATCTGTGACTACCGGCGCGAGCAGGGTATCGACGGCCCGATCTTCGTCGGCATGGACACCCATGCGTTGTCCGAACCGGCCTTCGTTTCCGCTTTGGAAGTGCTGGCGGCCAACGGTGTCGAGACACGCATCGACGCCGGCTGCAGCGAAACCAATGGCGAGCCGGGCTACACGCCGACACCGGCCATCTCCAACGCCATTCTTGAGTACAACGCTGGCCGTAGTACTGGTCTGGCCGACGGCATCGTCATCACCCCGTCGCACAACCCTCCCGCTGACGGCGGTTTTAAATACAACCCCACCAATGGCGGTCCGGCTGATACCGGCGTGACCAAGTGGATTCAGGATCGCGCCAATGCCCTGCTGACGGCCGGGCTCACGGGCGTCGAGCGGATGGATTACGCCCAAGCGCTGAAGGCTGCCACCACTCAACGATTCGATTTCATCGATCACTACGTCGGCGGCTTGGGCCAGGTAATCGACCTGGAGGCGATTCGCAGCTCGGGTCTGAAGTTTGGCGTCGACCCGCTCGGCGGTGCCGGCGTGCACTACTGGACGCGCATTGCTGAACGCTACGGGCTGCCGCTCGAGGTACTGTCTACGCGTGTCGATCCCACGTTCCGCTTCATGCGTCTGGACTGGGACGGCAAGGTCCGTATGGATTGCAGTTCGCCGCACGCCATGGCCGGGCTGATCGAAAACAAGGACCGCTTCGACGTGTCCTTCGCCTGCGACACCGACCATGATCGCCATGGCATCGTCGCGCGTTCCGTCGGGCTGCTGAACCCAAACCACTATCTGGCCGTGGCGATCGAATATTTGTTCACCCATCGCCCCGAGTGGAGCACGCAAGCCGGCATTGGCAAGACGCTGGTGTCCTCCTCAATGATCGACCGGGTTGCCCAGGGTATCGAGCGCAAAGTGGTGGAAGTGCCAGTGGGCTTCAAATGGTTCGTCGATGGCTTGATGGACGGAAGCCTCGGCTTCGGTGGCGAAGAGTCTGCGGGCGCGTCGTTCCTGCGCAAGACCGGTAGCGCATGGTCGACAGACAAGGACGGTCTGATCCTCGGCCTGTTGGCCGCCGAGATCACCGCGGTGACCGGCAAGGATCCGGGCGAGCGCTACCAGACACTCACCGAGCGTTTCGGTGCGCCGGTCTACCAGCGTATCGATGCTCCGGCTGATCGCGAACAGAAGGCCAAGCTGGGTAAGCTCAGCGCCTCACAGGTCACGGCAGCTGAGCTGGCTGGCCAACCGATCAAACAGATTCTCACCAAGGCGCCGGGCAATGGCGCGGCGATCGGCGGGCTCAAGGTAGTCACCGACAATGGCTGGTTCGCTGCACGCCCGTCCGGCACTGAAGACGTCTACAAGATTTATGCGGAAAGCTTCGAAGGCGAGGCGCACCTCAAGCGCATCCAGGAAGAAGCCAAAGCCTTGGTCGATGGCGTGTTGGCCGGCTGAACCGACCTGGCCTCTCACTACGGTCGGCTTCCGCGCTTCGTGGAGCTGACCCTTTCTGGCGATGGCGTAGCCGCTTCATCGCCAGCTCCGCTTGCTCAATGACCGATGACTATTACCACGATGATGTCGGGGTAGTCTTCGCCGAGTGCCTTAGCTTCAGCTGCCATCGCCGCCTTCAAGCGCTCGAATCGCACCCCTGACACATTCCATAGCGACTACCACGGCGTGTCTCAGCGTCCAAAATTGCTTTTGGCTTTTAAGTAAGCGAAACATATGCTATTCATATACGAAACATATATGGAGAAGCCAATGGGTATTGTGAACATCGACGACGACCTACACGATCAATTGCGCCGGGCAACGAAGGTTTCCTGCCGTTCGATCAACGCGCAGGCGGCCTTCTGGATCAAGGTGGGGATGCTGTGTGAGACCAACCCTACGCTCAGTTTCAACGAGATCATCCAACGCGAGCTCAGCGGCGCCGGGGTCTCGGCTCAGCCATTGACCATGAACTACCTATGATCAAGCAACCGCGGGAACTGGCGCTGCTAGCTGAATCCGGCCGGCTGCTCGCGTCCGTATTCGAGCTGTTGGATCGAACCCCACTGATTGGCATGTCAACGCTTCAGATTGATGAAATGGTCGAGAACTTCATTGTCCGGGAACTGCAAGCCCGGCCGGCCAGCAAAGGTCAATATGGCTACGGCTTCGTGCTGAATTGCTCGATCAACGACGTGGTTTGTCACGGCGTTCCATCGCAATCGGAAGTGCTTCGAGATGGCGATATCGTCAACCTCGATATCACCCTGGAGAAAAATGGCTATATCGCCGATTCGAGCAAGACCTATCTTGTCGGAGAAGTCAGCCCAGCCGCCAAACGCTTGGTCCAGGTTACCTACGAAGCCATGTGGAAGGGTATTCGGGCGGTTCGTCCAGGTGCCCGGCTTGGTGATATAGGGGCGGCAATCGAGCATCATGCCAAGCGCAACGGTTATTCGGTGGTGCGCGAATATTGCGGCCACGGCATCGGCCGCGAGATGCATGAGGAACCTCAGGTGCTGCACTTCGGTAGGCCAGGCACCGGACTCGTCCTGCGAGAGGGCATGGTTTTTACCATCGAGCCGATGCTCAATCGAGGCGCGCGGAATGTCAGAACCAAGGCAGACGGATGGACCGTTGTCACCAAGGACGGATCGCTTTCTGCGCAGTTCGAGCACACCGTTGCCGTGACCGCTTCTGGCGTTTCGGTGCTGACTTTGCGACCTGATGAACTAGGTATAATCAGCCAGGCCAAAAGCGCCGGGTAGCGCACCTGTTTCTAGCCGGAACAAGCGAGCAGGAGCGCAACGATGTCGCGCGTCCTGACTTCACCGTGCCCAACGCACCGATGCCAGCCCCTCTGGGGCCTTGCCTAATCCTTTCAATCGACTCTTGTGGCGAGTTGGAGCCTGCTCCAGGCGGCACGCGGTAGGGCGCGAGTTGGCATATGGGCATTGAGAGCCGTAGCAAGCTTGACGTGTAAAGTGATCGTTTTACACTGAGCCCATGGACAAACGTGAAGAAATGATCGCGGGCGCGGCCCGCATGTTCGACTCAGAGGGGTTCCGAGGAATCGGGATCGATCGTGCGCTCGCGCCTTCCGGTGCCTCCACCCGCACGCTCTACAAGCACTTCGGCTCACGAGACGGACTGGTTATCGCGGTGCTCGAAGCGAGGCATCATGCATTCATGACGCAACTCGAAGCGCAGTCAGCGGACGTCAATCCGGTTGAGTCGCTTTTCGATACGCTGCGGCAGTGGATAGAAGAGCACGGCGCGCGAGGATGCATGCTGCTGCGCGCGCGCAGCGAATACGCCGAAGCCAGCGGCGCAATCGTGTCACTGGTTCTTCAGCAGAAGGGTGAGTTCCGTAACGAAGTTGAAAAACGCGTTCAAAGCGCCCTTGGGTATGAGAGCCCGGCGCTTTCCACCCAAGTCTGGTTACTGTTCGAAGGCGCCACTGCTGCGGCCAGTGTGACAAGTGTTTCGGTCATTGACGACGCCAAGGCTGCCGCGTTGTCGCTTCTCGAACATGCCCGAGTAGAGCACTCATGAGCCGCGGCCTGAATCTCATCGCCGCAGCCTTCGCCCTGACAGCGCTTTCCTATGGTCTCGCACGTTTTGCCTATGGGCTCCTTCTGCCGCAAATCCGCGAGGAACTGACGCTCGATGTAGCCGTAGCCGGGTGGATTGGTGGCAGTGCTTTTGCCGCTTACTGCGTCGGTATCGTCTTCGCATTTCTAAGCGCTGCCAAACTCGGTCCGCGCACTATCGCTTGCTTGGCCGGACTGGCTGCTACCGTTGGCATGGGGCTCGTATTTTTTGCATGGTCGGGTTGGGCGCTGGGCCTAGGCATTACGCTTGGAGGCGTGAGTACTGGCCTGACATCGCCTCCGCTCGCGTCCGCGGTTGCAGCCCGGTTCGGTGACCAAGACCGCCCTAAAGCCAATGGAGCGATCAACGCCGGAACGGCCGCAGGCATCGTATTTTCAGGCACGGCAGCCTTGACGGCCGCTGGTGCGTGGCGCGAGCTTTACGCCATGTTCGCGCTGTGTGGTGCAGGCGTAACGGTGTGGCTCTGGTTCGCCGTCCCGCCGCGCGCCAATGGCGACGCCCCACAGCGTTTTTCCCTCGCGATCTTCGGTCGGCCAGGTCTTTGCGCGCTGAGCGTGAGCGCCTTTTTGATGGGCTTGGCCAGCACTGCCATCTGGACGTTCGGGGCGGATATCTTGCGCAATGAATTCGGCTTTACCGACGCCCGTATTGCATGGGCCTGGATAGCGCTGGGCGTGGCAGGCATCAGCGGATCGCTGACTGGTGTTCTGGTCAACCGCTTCGGTACGGGACGAGTCCATGGATTTGCGCTGCTGGGAATGGCGCTTGGCACCGTAGGACTGGCAACAGCTTCCATGTCGGCCATCTCCGGCGTTGTAGCTATGGGCGTATTTGGCGCTGCCTATATCGTCTCGACGGGAGCCTATCTGATCCAAGGCATCAACCTGCTTCCGGACCGTCCCGACCTGGGTTTAGGCATTCCCTTTCTTGTCCTTGCGATTGGCCAGGCTATCGGCACGCCGCTATTTGGCGCCACGCTGACCGCTACAAGTTCCCTTAATGCACTGATTGCGTCGGCGGTGGTGGCTTGTCTTGCGATAGCCATTCGGCCGCGGGGGAGCGGCGCGGGCATATCACTCCAGCAGATTGGAAGTTCCTGAGCGAGACATAGCAACGCCTCGGCGGTGCATCCCGGTTCGCTATGGCATATCTCTACACGCTCCGATGGCGCAGAGTTGGTCCATATCGCGGCGTTGTTCGAAGGAAGAAGGTGAGCTGATAAGAAGCGGGCGCTTAGAGGCGCCCATTGCAGATCAGGGCTCGCCGAAAGCCCCAATGGCATCGAATACTCGAGCGCTGTAGGTCAGGGCAGCGCCCGCGTTCAGTGCGATGGCCACGCCCAAGGCTTCGCCGATTTCCTCTCGGGTCGCACCATGCTTGAGCGCATCCTGAACATGAACCGCGATGCAGCCGTCGCAGCGGGTGGTAACGGCCACCGAAAGCGCGATCAGCTCGTGGGTTTTCGGATCAAGATGTTTGGCCGGTGCGCTACCCATGGTGTTCAGTCCGCGCATGGTTTGTGGCGCGAATTGGGCGAACTCACCGGCCCGGTTCATCAACCCGCCAAAATATTCATTCCAATCCTGCATCGAGCAAACTCCTTCAGTGACGGCCGGCGGTTACGCCGCCATCGACCGGCAGCACGATGCCAGTAATCCAGGCAGCCTCGCTTGAGGCGAGGAACAGGATGGCTGACGCAATGTCGCCCGGCTGGCCGTTACGCCCCAAAGGATGGAAGGCATTGAACGTCGGCAGTACTTCCTTGACCTGTTCAGCATTCATGAATGTACCGTATACCGGCGTCTCGACCACAGCCGGGGCCACGGTGTTGATGCGGATGTTCGAGCTGGCAAGCTCAATGGCCAGGTTGCGAGTCAGCGCATGCACACCGGCATTGGCTGCGGAGTAGGCTGCCGAAGGCGTCGCACCGATGGCCTGGATGGCCCACAACGAACCCGTTTGCACGATAGCGCCGCCGCCGCGTTGAAGCATGGCTTTGGCTGCCGCCTGTGCCATGAAGAATTTGCCCTTGAGGATGGTATCGAGGAACCAGTCATACTCGTCAGGATTCACCTCGAGGAACGGCTTGGGTTTGAACACGCCCGCATTGTTGACCAGGATGTCGACGCCGCCGAATTCGCGTACCGCCACGTCGACCAATGCTTGGGCAGTGCTGGGGTGGGCGATATCGCCGGTCAGGGTGTGTATCTGGCGACCGCTGGCATCGATTTCCCGGGCTGCCTGGGTCAGCTTGGCCGCATCGCGTCCGCCGATAACCACCGAAGCGCCGGATGTGACCAGACGCTTGGCGACTTCCTTACCGATACCCGAACCGCCGCCGGTGACGATGGCAACCTTGTTAGAAAAACTATTCATACTCTGATCTCCTCAGTGTTACTGAGCGCAAGGAATGGTGGCCGACAAAGGCTCTTCGCGTAACGTTAGTTTGCCGACCTGCTGCGAATTGTTGATTTGCCAGACACTGCCGACAACGCATAAGATTTCGCTTTCCGAGAAAGAAAAACTTTCAATGGCTACGCCTGCGTACCTAAATGCCTTGCGCGCCTTCGAAGCGGCTGCGCGACATCAGAGCTTTTCTGCCGCAGCAGCCGAGTTGAACGTCACCCCTGCAGCCGTAGGGCAGCAGGTGCGCAACCTCGAGTCATGGCTGGGGATCGCTCTGTTCACTCGCGCTGCAAGTGGGGGGGCACGCCTGGTGTTAACCGATGCAGCGCGTGCGGCACTGCCTGATATACGCGAGGGCTTCGAACGACTGGGGCTGGGTTTTGCTCGGTTGAAGGACGCCGGTGTGCACGCGGAACTCACCATCACGGTCAGTCCCGCCTTCGCTTCAAAATGGTTGTTGCCCCGTATCGAGCGGTTTCAGCAGGCCTATCCAGACCTGAATGTGTTGCTCGATACCAATTCGCGTTCAGTGGATTTTCAGGCTGAGCGTATCGATGTCGGCGTACGCTACGGTTCCGGCAGTTGGCCAGGTTTAAGCGCCGTTCGTTTGATGGACGAAGTCATATTTCCGGTTTGCTCGCCGAACTATCCATTGCTGAAGAGCGGACGATTGCCCGCCGACGCCTTGTCGCGTTGCACGCTGATCCACGACCTGTCGATGGCAAATTATGGCGACTACCCAACTTGGCGAATGTGGCTGGATGCATCGGGCTTCAACCATGTGAAGAGCGATCATGGCCTGCGCATCAACAACTCGGCGGCCGTCCTGCAGGCAGCGATGGAGGGGCAAGGGCTGGCACTGGCGCGCAGTGTGATGGTCAAGGAGGACTTGAATACCGGCCACCTCATCCGCCCCTTCGCTGACAAAGGCCTGGATTGCCCCCTGACGCAGGCGTACTACGTCGTCTATCGTCCAGAGAATGGCGAGCTGCCGAAGGTGCAGGCCTTCCGTGACTGGTTGCTTACCGAGGCCGGCTAGATGATTGGGGATTAGTGCGATCAATTTTCCGTACGCTGAACCATGTTTTTTCTTCGAGTCGAACTGTCGCCAAGCATGAAAACCAGGATGGCTGCTGCCTGAAGAACGGCTGCGAAACCGAACAGCAGCATCGCCGAGCCCGGCCCGTCGGTGAGCGATGTCAGGATTCCGAACAGGCCCGGGGCAAATGCATAGCAGCCTTGTGATGTCGCGACGATCAGTGCGATCACGCGTTGCGTTTGATGTTTGGGAAATTCGGCCTGTGCGATGAGCGGAGGCACGGACGTGGCGTTGCCTATACCTGCGCCGAACATGGCGATGCCTATCCACAACAAGATGGGATGGGTATGCAGTGCTGCCATGATCAGGCAACCCGCCAGCTGGCTCGCGTAGCTGATGCAAGCGACTGTTCGTCGGTTGGCATTCGCGGGCATGCACCAACCCACCAGGAATCTGCCTGCAATGGCGCTCGCGGTTGCCAATCCCATCGCAAGGCCGGACTGTTGCTCGGTGAGATAGGGAGCCAGCAGCAGAAACATATGGGCGATCAGCCCGATCTGCGCGAACAGGCCCAGAGACATTCCGGCCGCCAGGGTGACGAACTGGGGGTTGCTCCAGAGAGATATCGCCGATGCGATTGGCGGGGCATTCAGCTCGGCAAGTCTGACCTCGGCTCCGTCTGCATGTTGCCCGAGGTGCTCTGGGAGAACACCGAAGACCTTTAGCGAGAGGCATCCGATGGTGCTGATGGTCAGCACACCTATCAGCAATGCGGTCTGCGAAAAGCCCAGCTGGTTGATCAGATAGACCCAGGCAGACGAGAAAACCACGCCACCGATGCTGGCGCCGTTATAGGCCATTGCCAGAGCTGCGGGACGCTTGGTGACGAACCATGGCGCGATGATCGCGTTGATTGCCGCGGCGCCCAAGGTTACCCATCCCAGGCCGCTGAGGGTTGCCGCGATGAACAGTTCGTTGGGTTCGCGTGCAATTGACCAGCCGTACACGCCCAAGGAAAGCAGCAGGGAGCCCAAGGCAGTGATCCGAGGGATGCCAAAGCGTTTGTACAATCTAGGAAGGTTCACGACCACCAGGGTGCCAGCCAGAAAATGCACGGTGACGGCCGCGGAGCACAGTTGCACGGACCAGCCAGTTCTCTGGATGACGGAGTACAAAAATATCGGCGGGCCGTAGAAGCCTATTCCCCACCCGAGCAAGGCCGTTACAAAGGCTGCCGCTACGACTTTCCTGCCGAAAAAGGATTGGTTCATTCCTGCCGCCGCTCAAGTGGTTTGAACCTGAGTATGATGACGGCGACACGGAATACTTCGGGGGTAGCCGAACTATGGATGTAGATACCGCTGACGCATATCTCGCCGCGGTGGCAGGCGCCATTGCCGACCCAGCCCGGTCGCGAATGCTATGCAGCCTGCTCGATGGACACGCTCGCACTGCGACCGAACTGGCGGCCGTCGCCGACATAGGCGCTTCCACCGCCAGCAGCCATTTCGCGCGCCTTCGTGAACAGGGCCTGGTCGAGCTGCATGTGCAGGGCAGGCATCGGTATTACAGATTGGCCAGTACCCAGGTGGCTCGGGTTCTGGAGGCGCTGTTGTCTCTGGCCAATGGCTCCGCGGCGGCGTTCCGGCCCTCGACCCCCTCCGCTTTGAGGCACGCGCGAACCTGTTACGACCACTGCGCGGGTGAGGTCGCGGTCAAGCTGCACGACGCCTTGCTTGAAGCGAATTGGATACAGGTGCAAGGCAGGGACTACAAACTCACCGAGGTGGGAACCGAAGCGTTGGCGAGGCGGGGGATCGATATCGACGCAGTGCTCCGTCAGCGCAGACGCCTGGCGTATCCGTGCATGGACTGGAGCGAGAGATCGCCGCATGTCGGCGGTGCGTTGGGCGCGGCGTTGTTGGAGCTAATGCTTAAACGTGGCTGGGTCACTCGTCATCTGGACTCCAGGGCGCTGAGCGTGACGTCCAAAGGAGGTACCGAGTTGTCGAGAAGTTTTGGCTTTGGTGGTAAGGGGCCAGTCTGATCCCTCGTTGCTTCGAAGCCTGTCGAGCGACGTTTCATCCGGCATCCATGCTCCTGTCGCAATGGCTTTAGGGCTCGGCAGGCGGGGAGACTAATATCCATGACGATGATTTTTCGCACTGAGATGGCCGCAATACCTGCAGCTGCATGTCCGGCGATGCCTGGCCAATTCCTCATTTTCTAACGATGTCCCGTCAACCCACGGGTGGTGATATGTACGTTCCAGAGCACTTCGATCCCCCTTCGACTGACGCCATGTTCCAGCTCGTCAGACGGCATCCTTTAGGTGTCCTTTTTACACATGGCGAAAGCGGTTTGGACGCCAATCACATTCCCTTCGAATTGGTCGCGGAGGCAGGTGCGTTTGGGACGCTGCATGCCCATGTCGCGCGCAATAACCCGGTTTGGACAGGCGTCCGGAACGGTGATGAGGTGCTCGTCGTATTTCGGGGAGAGGAAGCCTATATCTCGCCTAACTGGTATCTGAGCAAGCAAGAACACCACAAGCAGGTACCCACCTGGAACTACAAGGTGGTACATGCGCACGGCCGTATCAGGATTCGGGATGACGAGCGTTATGTGCGAGGGCTCGTCGCCAAACTGACTCGTACGCATGAGGCCTCTGAACCCAAGCCATGGAAAATGACCGACGCACCGAAGGAATACATTGCCTCGATGATGCTGGCTATCGTCGGTCTGGAGATCGAGATCACTCGGCTCACTGGCAAGTTCAAGCTGAGCCAGAACAAGGAGCTAGGGGATATCCAAAGCGCTGCAACTATTCTGATAGAGCGGGGACGTGAGGCTCTAGGCGAATCAATGCTCGATTTAGCTCTCGATAGGAAAGACTCGTAGTGTGCATTCAGCCTATCCATACAGCGCAATGAGCCGAAATTCGCTTTCGGGACCTAACCCCTAAAGGCAGCAAGATGTGCACCATTGTCTGTTTGACGGATGCGGGCATCGCTTCACACGAGCGATGTTTGGCAAGTCCGCTTCGGCATAGAAGTGGCCATGCTCGTATAGGTTCGTAAGACGCAGTTTCCATCGCCTAAGCCGTGGCGCTCTCAGTCGTGAGGCGCGGGTCAGCCCGTCACCGCCACGTACACCGAACTCCTGGCGTATCTGTGAGGCTTCAGCATTTGGCCTTACGGAAGCGGCAATGTGGACATTGGTAGCGCGATATTCATTCAGAAATAGCTACCCCAACGGACATACCCCAAGAGCCAGCGACCGCTCAATCGTTGTTGAGTTGTAAGTGCTCTCGTTGCCAGCGTTTGGGCGTGGTGCCGACAAGCTTGCTGAACATCCGGCTAAAGTGAGATTGGTCAGCGAAGCCACACTCCAGGCTTATCCGGCTGAGCGGAAGTGAGCCATCGGCCAGCAGCTCCTGAGCGCGGCGAACCCGCCATTGCAAAGACCAATCTTGCGGCGACATTCCGGTGGCTTTCTTGAACGCACGGGAAAAATGACTTCGGGACATCGCGCACTGCTCAGCAACGTCAGAGATGAACAGCTTGGCATGCACACTACCCGCGAGGATTTCCTTGGCCTTGCGCTCTTGCCAAGGCGCGAGAGCGACGCGCGCTTGGCTAATCGAAGCTTGGGTTTGGTAGCGCTCCAGCAGGTGCTGGCATAGACGTCGGCCAACCTGACAGAGCGTGTCGGGGTCGGAGCGTTCGTCCGACTCGAGTACAGCGTGCAGGCTAAGCGCGAGGTGGTAGGTCTCGGTATCCAGCGTGGCGGTATTCATGACGTGTCTCCGTGAGAAGTGGAGACAGCTTGCGGCTGGCGCGATCGGCGAGTCCTTTGCTTTTCCTTAAACGACCTTAAGCGTTCAGGCAGGTCGGTAGAGGGGCAGGGTGAAGTAGAACAGGCTCCTGTCGTTGCGGCTTTGTGTAAAACCGAGCCTGCCGCCGTGAGCAGCGATGATCGACGAGCAGATCGAAAGGCCCATCCCCATCCCAGTCGCCTTGGTGCTAAAGAACGCCTCGAAGATCCGACCCTGTTTGTCGAGCGGTACTCCGGGGCCGGAGTCCTCGATCATCACCAGCATGTCCCCGGCTGCAACCTGCATCTGGATGCCCAGGTAACGGGTGCGCGGAGGCAGCGCCTGCATGGCTTCGACGGCATTGGTTATCAGATTGCGAATGACTTGCTGCAACTGAACCGTGTCGCCTTCAACGAGGCCTCTCGAGCTCCCAGAACCGATGTGCAACATGACGCTGATGTGGCGGTCATCCAGATCGGGGCGGGTTATCGCCACCACCTGGCGGATGACCCGGTCCAGGGCGATTGGCTTGCGCACCATCGGTGCCTGCCGGGCCAGCGCCCTCATGGCGCGCACGATGTCGGCCGCCCGCTGGCCTTCGGTGTGGATGTCGTGCAACCCCTCCAGCGCTTCGCCGAGCTCGGGCTGCGGTCGTTCCAGCCAGCGGATGCTGGCGCCGGCATTGGAGAGAATCGAGGCCAGGGGCTGGTTGATCTCGTGAGCGATCGAAGCGGCCATCTCGCCAAGCATAGTGGCCTGAGATGTGCGGTCCATTTCCGCCCGTGCGGTCCTCAATGCGGTTTCGGTCTGGCGCCGTTCGGTGATATCCAGCACCACGCCGATGAACGCATCGGTGCCGTCCGGCTCGGCGGCCAGCTCGAGGTGCCGCGGTGAGCCGTCGAGCGAGACCGTACGGAACTCCAGTCGAAAGGCTTCGAAGCGCACCGTCGCACCTTCCAGGACCTGGATGAACAGGGGGCGATCCTCGGCATGCACGAGCACCCCTGGATCGTGCCGGTAGAAATCGTCTTTCGGCACGACGAGCCCAAGTTCGTTGAGTAGTCGTTGAGTCCAGAACGAGCGATCACTTTGGTATTTCCAGACGAAAGTGCCGTAGCGACTGACTTGCTGACCAATAGCCAGCAGCGCTTGGGTACGTCGGAGGGTACCCTCGCTTTCGCGGCGTCGCTGGTTTTCCGCAAGCAGGTCGGTATACAGCCGTGCGGTGCTCAGCGATATCGCCGCCTGTGCCGCGAGCAGCTGCAGCACATCGACGCGTGTCGGATCGAAGGCTCCCGGTGTCAGGCGATTTTCGAGATAGAGCACGCCGATTACGGCGCTGCGTTGGAGCAACGGCAGACACAGCAACGAACCATTCTCGACATCGGCCAGGTAGCGATCCTCGCCGAACCGGCGCAGGGCCTCGGCACCATCGAAGACCATCGGCTCGCCACAACCCATGACCCTTAATACGAGGCTCAGCGGAACCGCTTCGACCGGAAGAATACTTGGGCGAAGGGCGATGCCGACACCATTGTCCCTGGCCTGGCCCACCGCTTCGACTCGCAGGATGTCGCCTTCCTGCAGCAGCAGCGCAGTGTAGGTGGCGCCGGCATGCACGGCGGCATTTTCAAGCAGGGTGCAAACCAGCGTGTCGGGCTCTATTTCCCGCGAAAGCGCCTGACACGCGCGCGTGATGGACAGCATGTCCAGTTGGGCTCCGCCCGGCAACGTGCGGCCTGCAATCGGCCCGAGGGAGGGCTGACAAAGAAATGGGTGTTCGGTTTCGAGCTGTTTGGCCAGCGCATGGGCGCCCCAGCGACGCCAGGCATCATGAGCCTGAAGCAGATGGCTGCGGGCGCTGGTCGTCAGGCCGAGGTCGGCATTGCAGCGCGCCGCGAATTCGTGACAGAGGCCCTGAAGATGAACCGCAGCGCACTGCTCGGCCATGCCAATAGCCTCGTCGAAACGCCGCAGAGCTTCCAGAGGGCGGCCTTGCAGGCGCAGGAGCTCGGCCTCCGCCAGCGCCAGGCGGTCGCCAAAATAGCGTGGGTTGAGTTCGGCCCACAGACGCAGCAAATGCATCGGTTGGTCGAACGACTGCGGCTGACCGGTCGAGGTCTGCAGCGCGGCACGGTTGAGGACGGTGAACATCGCCAGGTCGACAAGGTGAACATGCGCCGGTGCCGACCAGGCCAGTGTCCAGGCCTCGTCCAACTGCACCGCGGCCGCCTCGGCGTCGCCTTCCAGCAGCCGGATCAGCCCCTCGAACAGTAACCACCAGAAGCGCAGCGGCCCCATCTGGCTGGCAGCGACCCGCTGTGCCAGTTCCAGATCGGGCGGTATCGGCACGCCACCTGTTCCGTCGCCGGCCAGCCGGCGGATATAGCGTGCCTGGGTATGCAGGATGGTTTGCGCATCCTGAAATTCCAGGTCGCCAGCCAGCACCAGCCCCGTGTCGATGTGCCGGAGCATGCGCTCGATGGGCGCACCCATCACCAGCAGGTCGGAGACGATGTGGTTGTTCGCGTAGCAGGCGAAGGTTGGCGAGCCTTGGTCTAGGCTGGTGCGATAGGCTGCTTCGGCACATTCGAGGGCGAACGGCAGTGGCTGGGTCCAGACACTGACCTGGTCTAGCGCTACCAGAACCGCCGTCCGGTTGCAGGAATAGCCGGGCTTGCTCGCGATGGCATGCGCAGCGGTGGTGTATTCCAGGCCTTCACGATACCGCTCGAACCGATCGGCACTGATGACCCCCAGCCAGGCGAGGCCAAGCACACCTGCTGAGCTCATACCGTGATGCAGTGTGAGCAGGGCGATACGGCTGCTAGCCAGTAGCATCAGGTTCGGCTGCACGAACGAGCCGGGAATCATCAGTGCTGCGAGCAATTCGAGCACAGCCTGGGCGTGGGCGTCGGTAATAGGGGGCAATTCCGTGAACAGGGCGGCAGGGCGCCCGTCCAACGCTGCCTGCAAGGCCTGCCATGCTTCTTTTGCCTGTTGTGCGGTGGGTTCGTGCGGCACGGCGGCGTCGAACAGAGCCAGGCCTTCGATAACCGTGCCGATGGCGCTGCGATAATCGCCCCGCAGAGAGTGGATTTCACAGCGCAGACGATAGAACTCGGCACGCTCCAGCGGATCGTCGGTACTGACCAGAAGGCGTGCGATCTGCTGGTCGGCAGCGGCCAAGTCCGCACCCAGGATCAGGCCCTGTGCGAGCAGCAAGGCCACTTGGCGGCCCGCTGCGCTATCCGGTTCCACCATCCGTTCGGCCGTGGTCAGGTATTCGAGCGCTGTCTGGGCAGCCGCGGATGCCATGGCCAGACGTGCCGCGCGGATCAACAGTTCGAGAAACGCGACCTTCTGCGTTTCGCCCATCGGCAGGTTCGCAGCGCGCAGAACATGTGCGGCGACCCAGAACACTGTCTCCGAGTCGGAGTCAGCAGAAATTCGGTTCAGCAGCGCTTGTGCGAAGTCCACGCGCATTTGCGTCTCGCTGACGCAGGGGATACGAGCCAGTACCGACTCCCAGACAACATCATGGGTGAATGAAAGTCCCTCGCGCTGCTCGTTGACCAGACCGGCTTTAAGGGCGGGGCGCAGCAGAGCTAGCAGCTGCGGTACTCCGACTTGGCAGACGGTTGCGAGACTCTCCAGCGGGGTGGGATTGCCGAGGATCGCTAGGGCGCCAAGGGCCTCGCGCGTAGTTGAAGGAAGCTGCTCCAGTCGTGACTCCATCAGCGCTGCCACGTCGCTTAGCATCGGGACCTGGTTAGCGGCGACGCATGACGTCGCGGAATCGCGCAACATGGCTACGAACTGGGTCACATAGAGCGGGTTGCCATTGCCGCGCCGGCACAAGCGGCCGGCCAGCAGCTGATGCTCCTGCGGCTGCAGTTCCAGCGTGCGTTGCAGCAGTTCGTTAACGTGGCGTGGCGTCAGCGGCCGCAGCGCAATATTCAGCGTTCTCGGCCCCAGCGTGTACCAACGGGCATCGGATGCGATCGAATCGACGCCGCTCGTTTCGCAACGGTCGCGGTAGGCCAGGATCAGCAGCAGATGACTGAAATTAGGCGATGACAGTTCGCTGAGAAAACCCTGAGATTCACCGTCTATCCATTGAACGTCATCGAGAAACAGCACCATCGGCCGGCTATCAGTCGCGAGCACGGCGAGCACTCGCTGGATCATGCCGTGCAGGTGTCGGCGAGCTTCACTGACCGGGGGACAGTTACTACCGGGCGGCAGTCGACCGGTCAACCACTCGAGCTCGGGTATGACCCGCGCAAGCATGTCGCCGTGCTCGCCGACGGCTGCTCGTAGCTGCTCGCCCCATTGGCGTACGGCTTCCGACGTTCCGCCAGCCAAATGCGCAAACAAAGAGCCGAGCGCGGTAGAGAGGACCGCGTAGGGCAGGCGATGGCGTGACTGCTCGCATTTGCCACCAGCGAACGCAATAGCTTCCCTGTCCAGGCTGGCGCGCCATTGGCGCACCAGCGAGGTCTTGCCGATGCCTGCCTCGCCATGGATCAACACCACGCCGCCTTGCCCCCGGCTCAAGCGGGCCTGTGCCGCCTGTAGGCTGGTCAGCTCGACGCTGCGTCCGACCAGCGCGGCTCCACTTTCGGGCGTTCGGGGCAATGCCCGGCGCACGCTACCGGTTGCCTGCCATTCGCCCAGGCAACGCTGAAGCTCCGCCGCGACACTGTCCGCGCTAGCCGGCCGGCGGCTGGGCTGCTTGTCCAGCAGGGCCAGTAGCAGGTCGTCGATCGCTGCGGGCACGCCAGGACGCGACACCAAAATGGAGGGTGCCTGGACCGCACGGTGCTGGTGCAGCCATTGCACCGGATTCTGCGCACTGAACGGCTTTTGCCCAGCCAGCAATTCGAAAAGGCTGATGCCTAGGGCATACAAGTCGCCAAGCGGCGAGACGGCGTGCGATGAGTGGCCGGCCTGTTCCGGTGCGAGGTAGGGAAGGCTGTTCTCGGAGCGTGGCAGGCCTTCGTCCAGCGACTCGTCGCGCAGTGCGGCGAACGCGAAACCGGTCAACCTCACTGTGCCGTCATTTCTCAGTATCAGGTTATGCGGGCGGATATCCCGGTGAACCAGTCCATGCCGATGTGCCTGGGCTAGTGCGACGCACGCCTCGATGGCGAGCTGAAGAAAGCGATCGATCGGAAGCGTCGTGCTCGAGAGGGCCGACAGCGGAACGCCACCGTCGTCGTCGAAAACCAATACAGGCCCGTCCGGCATGCTCAGACGCGCCAGCGGTATCACGGCCCAGCTGGGCTGGAGACGTGGGCCGATTGCGTACTCTCGATCGAGCCGGGCCAGGCCCCAAAGGGATGACTGCTGGTTGGCACGCAGTACCAGCCAGCCTCGGCCGAGCGGCGCATCGTGCGCGCGCCAACGGGTCAGCTCGCAGCAACCGTCGATAGGGTGCCATTGCAGGCGGGCTAGCCAAGCGTCGTTGAAGCTTGGCATCGCCGTCGGCACTACCAGCGGTACGGCAGACGCAAGTTGTGTCGGCACGTTCATGGGCGCCCCTTCAAAACTGCGCCTAGCGCCTCGATCAGGGCGTCGGCGGTGAATGGCTTTTTCAGCAATTGCACGGCGCCGCCGGCCAAGGCCCGGCTGATCATCGCTTCGCTGGCATGCGCCGACATGCAGATCACCGGCACCCTGTCACCGGCTGCATGCAGCACAACCAGCACATCCTGGCCGTGCATACCGGGCATCCATAGATCGAGTAGCACGCAGGCGGCACGTTGCCTCCAGGGGGAAGCCAGAAACAGATCGGCAGACTCGAAGCAGACCGGCTCGTAACCGGCTGACTTAAGCAAATTGGCGACACTCTTGCGGATGGAGTGCGCGTCATCCACGACACAAACGACTGGCATGTTCGACCTTCGACAGGGAGCGGACAGGGGGCAAAGATCCGCATTGTGCGATCAGGCCGTCTGGACGTAGGGCGCGGGATCCGAGATTAACTCCAGGGCGCGCCCCACTCGCACCAGGTCTACCAGAGTGCGCGCCCCGAGTTTTGTCATGACGTGCTTTTTATGCACCTTGACCGTTACTTCCTGTAGGCCGAGTCGGACAGCGATCTCCTTGTTCAACTGGCCTGCAATGAGGCCCAGGAATACCTGTCTTTCCCGTTCGCTCAGGGTCGCAAAGCAGGATCGTAGCGATGCCAATTGCAGGCTTTGAGCATGGCGCAGACGTGCCCGTGACATGGCTTCACGTACTGCATCGAGCAGTTGCGCTTCGCCGATCGGTTTCGTGAGGAAGCCTTCGGCACCTGCCTTCATTGCACGAACTGAGAGTTCGATGGTGCCGTAGCCTGTCATGAACAGAATCGGGAACGGCGCGTCGCGCCGGGCGAGCTCTTGCTGCAAATCGAAACCGCTGCCTTCGCTTAAGCGCACATCGAGTAGCAAGCAGCCTGGCGCATCGAAGGTACAGGCCTGCATGAAGGCTTCTGCCGAGGCATA
The DNA here is from genome assembly GCF_047225135.1 of Pseudomonas sp. YJ42. Classification (NCBI taxonomy): domain Bacteria; kingdom Pseudomonadati; phylum Pseudomonadota; class Gammaproteobacteria; order Pseudomonadales; family Pseudomonadaceae; genus Pseudomonas; species Pseudomonas sp. YJ42. The sequence continues at coordinate 185,579 of NZ_CP178378.1, forward strand.
GCCGACCGCGGAAATGCCGGCGGCGCGCAACTGGCGCACCAGGGCGGCGCGCACCGCCGGTTCGTCATCGATCACATGCACGTCGGCCATGCCCGGCGCGGCGGTCGTTGCGGTTACGACTGCTGCCGGACCGCATGGCACCGAATGCACCAGATTCAATCGATAGCCACGGCGCGAGACGGTTTCCAGCAGATCGCGATCGAGACCGAGCGCTTTTCGCAGCGTCGAGATCTGCACCTGCAGATTGTTTTCCTCGACCACGGTATCGGGCCAGGCGGCGTCGATCAGCTCTTCCTTGGTCACTAGCCGATTGGGGGCTGCAAGCAGTGACTCGAGAATATCGAATGCGCGGCTACCAAGCCGTACGGGGGCACCGTCGCGGAACGCTTCGCGCCGCTCTACGGAGATCCATGCTTCACCTAGCTGAATCATGCCGTTACTCACCTTGTTTCACTCATATTCACGCTTATTCAACCGCTACTCATCGGCACCCTAGTAGAGAAATCTGACGGTCTCAACCGCGACCATGGGAGAGGGGAAATGAGCACAAATATTCAAGGACAGTCCGTGTCGGTGTGCTCGAATGGCAGGACCAGCCGCATACCTGGACGACCGATGAACAGAAGCGAACTGCGCCACCTGGACATGAGTCTGCTTGTGATTTTCGAAGCCCTGATGAACGAGCGAAACCTGACCCGGGTGGGTGAAAAACTGTTCATCACGCAATTGACCGTCAGTGCCGCATTGAGTCGCTTGCGTGACCCGTTCGATGATCCATTGTTGATTCGCAGCGGCCGGCAGATGGAGCCAACCGCGCGGGCGTAATACCGAGATGATCGCCACCGTGCCCGACTACGCGGCGTGCATCCTTGCCGACGATGGCAGTTTGCGTGCAGATGACGCGCCCTTCGAGATCAACAAGGCCGAGCTATCGATGGTTTGGGGGCGGCGCCTACGACAGCGACCCGGCTGAAACCTGGTTGCGCGAGCACATTCGTCAATCCATGGCCGCACCGATCTGACGGTTCGTCAGTACCCCATTTGAATCCGCACCTTGCGGCTGGGTCTGCTGCCCTGCCGCGTCTTTCCCACTGCTTTGACGCAATGTGCTCGCAAGCGTCGGCTTCGAGCCGACAATCGTCCGCTCGAAGCCGGCGGCCTGCCTGGCATCGGAGCGCTGCGGCAGGTACCGAAAGCAAAGCAGCACATGCGTGCAATCCCCGATTTGCCGTTGCGCCGATAGTGAGGACCTATTCCACACCGACCTGGAGGTTTCTCATGAGCACGTTCGTAACCCGCGATAGCGCCGAGATTTATTTCAAAGATTGGGGTACTGGCAAACCAGTGCTGTTCAGCCACGGTTGGCCGCTGGATGCCGATATGTGGGAATACCAGATGGAGTACCTGAGCAGCCGGGGCTACCGCACCATCGCGTTCGACCGTCGCGGGTTCGGCCGCTCCAGCCAGCCGTGGAACGGTTATGACTACGACACCTTCGCCGATGACATTGCCCAGCTGATCGAGCACCTCGACCTACGCGACGTTACGCTGGTGGGTTTCTCCATGGGCGGCGGCGACGTTACCCGCTACATCGGCCGTCACGGTACCGCACGCGTCGCCAAGCTGGCGCTGCTCGGCGCGGTGACGCCGATCTTCGGCCAGAGCGCCGACTTCCCGCAGGGCGTTGATGCGTCGGTCTTCACTGGCATCAAGGACGGGCTGCTGAAAGATCGGGCGCAGTTTATCGCCGATTTCGCACCGGCCTTCTATGGCATCAACCAGGGCCAGCAGGTGTCCGACGGCGTACTGACGCAGACACTGAACATCGCGCTGATGGCCTCGCTCAAGGGCACGCTGGACTGCGTGACGGCCTTCTCCGAGACCGACTTCCGTCCGGACATGGCCAAGGTCGATGTGCCGCTGCTGGTCATCCACGGCGATGCCGACCAGATCGTCCCGCTCGAAACCACCGGCAAGCTCGCCGCGGCCATGGTCGAGGGCGCGCAACTTAAAGTCTACGAAGGCGCCCCGCACGGCTTTGCCGTAACCCATGCGCAGCAATTGAACGAAGACCTGCTAGCGTTCGTCGCGAGCTGACTGGCCATGGACCAGATGCGCAGCGCGACGGCTTCGCCATGGCAGCCGTTGCGGGTCAAGGTGTTTCGCTGGCTATGGCTGGCGAGCATCGCCTCCAACATCGGCACCTGGATGCACGAGGTCGGTGCCGGCTGGCTGATGACCTCGCTGTCCGCCAGCCCGCTGGCCGTTGCGCTGGTGCAGGTCGCCGGCGCGCTGCCAGTCTTCATGCTGGCGTTGCCGGCTGGCGCCCTGGCCGATATTGTCGACAAGCGTCGGTATCTCCTCGCAGTCCAGCTGTGGATGGCAACCACCGCATTGCTGCTGGCCGTGCTGGCGCTGGGCGGGTTGATGAGCGTGACGCTGCTGCTGGTGCTGACCTTCTCGATGGGAATCGGCACCGCGCTGATGATGCCGGCCTGGTCCGCGCTGGCGCCGGAGATCGTGGATCGACAATCGCTGCCGGCGGCGGTCGCGCTGTCGAGTCTCGGTGTCAACGTCGCGAGGGCGATCGGCCCGGCGATTGCCGGTGTGCTGGTCAGTCTGAGCGGCCCCTGGCTGACCTTCGCGCTCAACGCGGTTTCCTTTTTCGCGGTGATCGGCGCACTGCTGGCCTGGCGGCGTACGCCGCAACAGTCGGTGCTGCCCGCCGAGCGGTTGTTCGGTGCGATGCGAGCCGGTATGCGCTATGCGCGCAGTTCCAGCGCGTTGCAGGCGGTGTTGGTGCGTACCGCCGCATTCTTCATCGGCGCCTCGGCCGGCATGGCGCTACTACCGGTTCTGGTTCGCCAGGCGCTTGGTGGCACGGCGCTGGATTACGGCGCACTGCTCGGCTGTGTAGGGCTCGGCGCGGTGATCGGTGCGGTGTTTCTTTCCAAGCTGCGGGTGCGCTACAGCGGCGACCAGATCGTGTTGTTCGCCAGCCTGGCCTACGCCTGCGTCTTGCTGGGCCTGGCCTGGATCCGCTCGCTGGTGGGTCTCGCCCCGCTGATGCTTATCAGCGGCATGGCCTGGATCGCTGTGCTGTCGAGCCTGCAATTGGCGGCGCAGACCTCGGTGCCAGCCTGGGTTCGCGCCCGAGCGCTGTCGGTTTATATCCTGGTGTTCTTCGGCAGCTCGGCTCTGGGCGGGATCGCCTGGGGTGCCGTGGCCAGCCATTTTTCACTGACCGCCGCCTTTGCCGGTGGTGGTGGGTTGCTGATCCTCGGCGTGCTTGCACGCTGGCGCTTTCCGCTACCTGCCACTGAAGCCGATGACCTGGCGCCCTCGCTGCACTGGCCAACGCCGCTGCTCGACGACGCGCTCGACCAGGAACGCGGCCCGGTGATGATTACTCTCGATTACTGCATCGCGCCCGCCGATGCCGGTGCCTTTCGCCACGCAATGCAGGAGGTTCGGCGTATGCGAACACGCAACGGCGCATTTTCCTGGGGCCTGGTGCAGGACAGCGAAGACCCGCGGCGCTGGCAGGAATTCTTCTTTGACGAGTCCTGGCTTGAGCACCTGCGTCACCACGGTCGGGTAACCCGCGCTGAACAACGTATCGAGGCTGAAGCACGTCGTTTTCAGGACCCGAACACATCCATTCAGATTCGCCACATGTTGGCCGCGCCGCGCGGTTGACCCATCCCAAAGTAAGGAGATACCCATGAGCAAACCCTACAATCGCTTGAACAAAGACGATGCCGTCGTACTGTTGGTCGATCATCAGGCCGGCTTGATCTCCCTTGTTCAGGACTTCACACCGAGCGACTTCAAGAACAACGTGCTGGCGCTGGCCGCTTGTGCCAAGTTCTTCGAGCTGCCGACCATCCTCACCACCAGCTTCGAGCAGGGCCCGAACGGTCCGATCGTGCCGGAGATCAAGGAAATGTTCCCGGATGCGCCCTATATCGCACGTCCTGGTCAGATCAATGCCTGGGACAACGAAGATTTCGTCAGGGCGATCAAGGCCACCGGTCGCAAGCAGCTGATCATCGCGGGTGTGGTGACCGACGTCTGTGTCGCCTTCCCGACGCTGTCGGCTATCGCTGAAGGCTTCGAGGTTTTCGTCGTCACCGACGCTTCCGGCACCTTCGACAAGACGGTGCAGCAGGCGGCGTGGGCGCGCATGAGCGCATCCGGTGCGCAGCTGATGAACTGGTTCTCGGTGGCCTGTGAGCTGCATCGCGACTGGCGCAACGACATCGAAGGGTTGGGTAACCTGCTGTCCAACCACATCCCCAACTACCGCAACCTGATGACCAGCTACTTCACTCTTATCGGTAAGTAACGCGGTAACGGTCTCCGGCCGGTGCGTCGATGGCGCGCTGGCCGGGCCGCTTGTTCGCCACCCGGTTGTCCTGCAGTACGGCTAGCCGCCACTGGCTGGGCGTGCTGCCAACCAGGCGGCGAAACACGCGAGAGAAGTGCGCTTGATCAGCGAACCCGCAATCCTGGGCAATCCGCGTGAGCAGGTTGTCGCCAAGTAACAGCTGTTGTGCTCGCTCGATACGTCTGCGGGTCAGCCATTGCTGCGGTGAAAGACCGGTGCTGCCGTGAAAGGCACGAGAAAAGTGACAACGGGATAGGGCGCATTCGCGGGCCAGTTGAGTAATCGACAGGCTGCGGCCCAGGCTGGCCTCGATCAATGCCTTGGCGCGTTCTTCCTGCCAGGCTGATAACCGATCACGGCGACCTGAAACTGATGCTAGATCAAGTGCGCGTACATGACTGCTCATCCGATGCGTCTCCCTTGTCCGAGATGGCGCTACGGGCCTTGCGCCTGGCGGCGGTGCGGCTCGCTCTCAACAGGGCGTTACAAGCCCACCGACTGACCGACTCGGCATTCCGAAGCGGGTCAATGATGGCGTCATCGTACGACTAGGCAAACGGTGGGATAGGGACGTCGACGGACTTGGTGGGGCCGGATACGGACAACTCAGCCGAACTGATGGCGATACTGCGCCGGGGTCAAGCCGAGACGCTCGCAGAACTGAATGCGCATGCAGCGTACGCTGCGAAATCCGCAGCGATAGGCAATCGTCTTGAGGGGCAGGTCGCTGCTTTCCAGCAACTGCCGGGCACGGTCGACGCGTGCGCTATGGACGAAATCCATCGGGGTCATCCTGGTCTCGCTGGAAAAGGTGCGAGCGAAATGGCGCGGGCTGAGTCCTGCGACTGAGGCCAGGCTATCGACGCTGAGCTCCTGCTCGAGATTGCCGAGCGCATATTGCTGCGCGCGCGCTACGGGTGAGTCCTCCCTGGCCACATCGGCCAACAACGGGCTGAACTGCGCCTGACCACCCTGGCGTTTCATCGCCACCAGCAACACCTTGGCCACGCTGACCGCTACGGGTTTGCCGTGATCCTCCTCGACGATAGCCAACGCCATATCGATACCCGCAGTGACACCACCTGAGCTAATCAGCTTGCCGTCGCGCACGTAGATCCGGTCGGTTTCCACGCGTGCGCGTGGGAAGCGCCGGGCAAGCCGCTCGCTGTAATTCCAATGGGTCGCGGTCTGGCAACCATCCAGCAGGCCCGCAGCGCCGAGAATGAACGCGCCGGTGCAAACCGAGCCATAGCTGCTGGCTGCATCGCAGGCCTGCTGCAGCCAGGGTAGCCACGCCGAATGATCACCGTCGTAGGCCCCCGGCCCGCCTGGCACGAGCAACAGATCTATCGGCTCTGAAATGTCGTCGGGCTTGTGATCTGCCAGCAGGCGAATGCCATTGGAAGCCCGAATCTCGGCCTCGGCTACCCCAATGGTGCAGAGCTGGTAGTGATCGGCGGGGGCAAGGTACCGGTTGGCAATCGAAAACACTTCGGCAGGGCCGAAGACGTCCAGCGATAGGACGTCATCAAAAAGGACGATGGCTACACGCTTCATAAGGCTGCGTTCGACGGCTGACGGGGACGCGCAAGCATAGCAAGCGCACCGGCCTGACGGACGGCAAAACGCTGCGCGCCGGATGGGTCCGACGCGCAGGGACACTAGCCCAAGGTCAGAAGGCGAAGCAGGAACAGCCGAAGGCGCCCCAGAATCCTTGGAAGTCACTGACCGGAACCTTCGACAAGCGTGCTCGCTCATGGCTGTGGCTGTGCACGGCGCAGGGGCCGCTGCACTGGTGGATGCTCGTCATCAACGGCGCCGAAGGCTTCCAGTGGCCCGGCACCATGGCCACAGGGGACCAGTCCGGAAGCACCGGCAGTGACGGCGGCGCCAGTCGATCAAACTCGCCGGAGCCGTAGACGACCTTGCCATCGACCACCGTCAGCACCGATTCGAGCCACTTGATCTGTTCTTCGTCGACACTGAAATAGTCTGCCGACAGTGCCACCAGGTCGGCCAGCTGCCCGACCCGGATCTGGCCTTTCTTGCCTTGCTCGCTCGAGAACCAGGCGCTGCCATGGGTGAAGAGCTGTAGGGCGACATCGCGCGAGAGACCTTGTGGGTAAAGCTCCATCCCGCCAACCGTCTTGCCGCTGACCAGCCAGTACAAGGAGGTCCAGGGGTTGTAGCTGGATACGCGGGTGGCGTCGGTGCCGGCGCCCACCGGTACGCCCTCGGCAAGCATGCGCTGGATCGGCGGGGTCTGCTCGGCCGCCTTGGCACCGTAGCGATCAACGAAATACTCACCCTGGAAAGCCATGCGGTCCTGGATCGCGATGCCGCCGCCGAGTGCCCGTACACGTTCGATGTTGCGCGGAGTTATGGTCTCGGCGTGATCGAAGAACCAGGGCAGACCATTGAAGGGGATTTCGCGGTCGACCTTTTCAAAGACGTCGAGCATGCGACTGATGGATTCGTCATAGGTGGCGTGCAGCCGGAACGGCCAGCGGTTCTCGACGAGCAGGCGCACTACTGGCTCCAGGTCAGCTTCCATGTTCCCTGGCAGGTCCGGACGCGGCTCGAGGAAGTCTTCGAAGTCGGCCGCGGAGAACACCAGCATTTCGCCCGCACCGTTGTGGCGGAAAAAATCGGTGCCCTGGCCGTAGGTGACCGAACCGGTCCAACGCTTGAAGTCCTCGATCTCTTCCTTGGGCTTCTGGGTGAACAGGTTGTAGGCGATGCGCACGCTGAGCTGACCTTCCTTGGCCAGTTGCTCGATCACTTCGTAATCGTCCGGGTAATTCTGGAAACCGCCCCCTGCATCGATGGCGCTGGTGACGCCCAGTCGGTTGAGCTCGCGCATGAACTGCCGGGTCGAGTTGACCTGGTATTCCAGCGGCAGCTTCGGCCCTTTGGCCAGCGTGGAGTAAAGCAGCATCGCGTTCGGTCGGGCGATCAGCATCCCGGTAGGGTTGCCGGCCGAATCGCGGACGATCTCGCCGCCCGGTGGGTTCGGCGTGTTGCGGTCGTAGCCGACCACGCGCAGCGCGGCCCGGTTGAGTAGGGCTCGATCGTAGAGGTGGAGGATGAATACCGGCGTGTCCGGCGCGGCCTGGTTGATCTCCTCGAGCGTCGGCATGCGCCGCTCGGCGAACTGGAATTCGTTCCAGCCGCCGACGACGCGCACCCACTGCGGTGAAGGCGTGCGCTCGGCTTGCGCCTTTAGCATGCGCAAGGCATCGGCCAACGAAGGCACGCCTTCCCAGCGCAGCTCGAGGTTGTAGTTAAGCCCGCCGCGAATCAAATGCAGGTGCGAGTCGATCAGCCCGGGAACAACCGTGCGCTTTTGCAGATCGACGATCTGAGTGCCGGCGCCACGCAGCGCCATAACCTCAGCATCGCTGCCAACGGCCACGAACTTGCCACCCCGAATCGCCACCGCGGTGGCTTGGGGTTTTTCGGGGTCGACCGTGTGGATGCGACCATTGTGGAGGATCAGATCTGCGTTCATATGCGCTCCTGAGGGAAAGGACTTGGAACCGCCAGCAGTGCCTGCAAACGGCAAGGTGGACCAGAGCGCACCGGCCGCACCAAGCAGCGAGCCGGTGGCAAGGAATCGGCGGCGGTCCGGGTCGAAGGGTCGTTGGGACATGATGTCTGGCTCTTCAATGCGCGTTCAGCCAGCCGGCGAACCAGCGAGTGACGCGTGGCATGAATAGGTAAACGACGAGCAACACGATGCTCAGCGTGATCACGACGTTGCTGGCCAGGTAACCGCCAAGCCAGGGCAGGGCAGCGAATGCCGGCTGCCACAGGTACGGAACCAGCAGGCTCAGCGGAAGGATGACCAGGAAAGTGATGCACGCCTGTTTCCAGCGTGGCGGCACGAAGCCGCTTTCGGTCGGGTTGAACCAGAACTCGCGGGCCTGGTTGATCTCCGTGACGTCACCATCGGCCAGTAGCGGGCCGACCTCGGCGATCAGCTGGCGACGATCATCCGACTCGAGCCAGGCCTGCAGTTGTGCTGGGTTGGCGAAGCGCAGCACCGAGGTGAACAGGTGGTTACCGTCGGCTTCGCTGCGAATCACGTCTACCCCGAGGTGACCGGGATAACCGGCTGCGGTGGTGACGGTGCGACGTAGCCAGCGTTCGTAGTCGCTGTGTCGGCCATGCTGGACGCGATGGCGTACCAGCAGCGTGACCAGGTCATGGGCCTGAGATGCACTCATATCGGACAGGCATTGTTCGCAAGCAGGCCCGCTGGAAACGCTTATGTTGGAATCACTCATGGCGAGATGCTCCAGCCAGTTCGAAGGGGCGGGCGAGTCGCGGCAGGCGGTCCGCCCGAATCGAAATCACTTCAGATGCTGGCGCAGGGCATCGCCGGCCTGACGCATGGCTGATTGCACTTCCGGTACTGTGGCCAGGACGTTGAGCAGGCCGAAGTCGTGAATCATCCCGTTGTATCGCACCGAGGTGACGGTCACGCCGGCGGCGTCCAGCTTGCGTGCATAGGCTTCGCCTTCATCGCGCAGAACGTCGAACTCAGCGGTCTGCACCAGCGCTGGCGGCAGGCCGCTCAGTTGCTCGGTGGTAGCTCGTAGCGGCGAGGCGTGAATTTGCGCGCGCTCCGTTGCGTCGGTGGTGTAGCTGTTCCAGAACCATTCCATCATCGGTTTGGTTAGGAAGTGGCCCTGGGCGAATTGATTGTAGGAAGCGTTGTTAAAGTTGGCGTCGGTGACCGGCCATAGCAGCAGCTGGAACTTCAGAGCAGGCGTGCCCTTTTCCTTGGCCATCAGCGCCACGACGGCGGTCATGTTGCCGCCGACGCTGTTACCGGCGACCGCTAGGCGCTTGCCGTCGACCTTGATTTCCTTGCCGTGCTCGGCCACCCAACGGGTCGCGGCGTATGCCTGGTTGATCGCGGTGGGGTAGTGCGCCTCGGGCGACGGGGTGTAGTCGACATAGACGGCCGCTGCACCGGAATTGACCACCAGATCGCGAATCAGTCGCGCATGAGTCGGGTAGTCGCCCAGCACCCAGCCGCCGCCGTGGAAGAACATGAACGCGGGCAGCGTGCCCGACGCGCCTTCCGGGCGGACGACGGTCAGCTTGATCGACTGGCCGTCAACCTTGATGGTCTTGTCCTCGACGGCGACGCCGGAGGTGTCGACCTGGATGCCTGCCTGTGCGCCGGTCAATACCGCTCGGGCATCCTTCGGCGAGAGGGTTTCCAGCGGCTGGCCGCCGCCTGCGGCGAGGGCGTCAAGAAAGGCTTGGGTCTGGTGTTCGACGCCGGGGCTTCCGGCGGCGAATGTGGCGAGTGAACTACTCATGACGAGGGCGCCAAGCAGGTGCGCGGTGGGTTTCATCGGTGGAACTCCATTTCGGTCAAGCGAACAAGGGGTGGCGCGCCGCCAATCGCAGGCGGACGGCGTAGCGTCCGGGGCCGGCGAGCAGCACGGTGGTGAACAGAATCAGCAGCAGCCAGCCGAACTGACCCTCGGCCAGGGTCCATTGCGGATGGACCAGCAGCAGCGAAATCAGCAACAGCACGAGAATCGGTACGCATGCCGCGCGGGTGAACAGCCCCACTGCGATTAGCAGCGGGCACAACACCTCGGCGAAGATGGCCAGACTCAGCGTCAGTGGTGCACCGAGCCCAAGCGGGTCCTCGATAAGCGTCAATTCATGTGCAAAATCGAGCAGCTTGGGCAGGCCGTGCACAAATAGCAGCAGGGCCGACCCGGTCAGACGCAGGAACAGCAGCGCCGCATCGGTCGAACGAAGGTTCATGCCGTGCTCCTAAGATCAATTGGTTGGGTGGAAGTAGCCCGACCCAGAGTGGGTCGGGCTGCCGCTCAATGGCCTTCGGAGGCGTTGAACATGCTCTTGGCGTAGATCAGGCCGAGGCCATAAGCGCCGCCGTTCGCGATAGCGGTCTTGACCGTTTCGTCATAGGTTTCGCCGCGGGCCCAGTCGCGCTGCAGTTCGAGCAGGTACTGGAGCGAGGTCATCGGCCGCGCGCCGAGCTGGATCATGCGCTGCATGGCCATGTCGTGGGCTTCGGTGGAGACATCGCCACAGGCGTCGGCGATCACGTACACCTCGAAGCCCTGGTCCAGTGCCGACAGCGCCGGTCCGACGATGCATACCGAGGTCCAGAGGCCGGCCAGGACGATCTTGGGCTTGCCGAACGCGTTGACTTCCTCGGAAATACGTCCGTCTTCCCAGGTGTTCATGGTGGTGCGGTCGATCACGTGCTGTTCCGGAAAGACCGATTTGATCTCGTCGAAGATCGGGCCGGAAAAGCTCTTCTCGGCAACCGTGGTGAGAATGGTCGACACCTTGAATTCGCGGGCGGCCTTGGCGACCAAAGCCGCGTTGTTGCGCAGCGACACGGCATCGATCGACTTGGTGGCGAAGGCCATCTGCGACTGATGGTCGATCATGATCAGGGTGTGGTTGCTAGCGTCCAGCAATGTCTTGCCAGGTTCAGCTTTAGCGAAGGCCATGACAGCGTCCTCGTGGTTGTTGGATTGAGTAAGGAGGAGTCTGAGCGGCAAGCCATGGCCGAGCTTGCAGGCACGTGCTGTTTTGGAACGGATGTGAGGATTAGTTGCGAGATGCTTGAATCACATCGAAGCCAGATATTTGGTGTCGTGCGTCATATGCTTCGCGTCGCTCGCCGATTTCGACAGCAGAGAATTGGTTTCCCATCGCGTGGCGCCGGCGCTCTGTCCAGCTTGCAGGACATTGCTTTCGACAAAAGTGTGCTGGCTGGTGAGCATGTTCAATTTTCTAGACATCTCGGCTTGGCGGATCCGGTGGACCAGGCCAGCGAGGGACTGACTCTGCCGCACCCAACCCGTGCAATTCGGGTGTTCGTCGGCGCTCGGTTAAGCTTGGCACGGCTTTCGCTCTTGGTTTCCCACTGTCCCGCTTGTTATCCCAGTCGCACCGCAACGCGGGGCCGACTGGAGTGCGGGTGATTAGAACAATAAGGAAAACTGCATGAATGCCTTACTCGAACGTTCTGGGGGAGCGACCGCCGGCCATATGCCGTCCCGCTTTGCCATAGCCCCGCACAGCGCCCTTCGTGGCAGCCGCTATTCTGATTGTCAGCAAGGTGCCTTCTGCACCAATGCCCTGACCGTCATTCGCCGTTATCGGAGACAGCCATGATCTTGAAAGGCAAAACCGCCCTGGTCACCGGTTCGACCAGTGGCATTGGCCTGGGCATCGCCTGCAAACTGGCGGAGGCGGGCGCCAGCGTGATGCTCAACGGCTTCGGCGATGTGGAGGCGGCTGTCGCCCAAGTGTCCAGGTACGGCACGCGCGTGCTGCACCACCCGGCCGATGTATCCGATGCTGAACAGATCGGCGACATGGTCAGCCAGACCGAGCGTGATTTCGGTTCCCTTGATGTGCTGGTCAACAATGCAGGCATCCAGCATGTCGCTCCGGTCGAGAAATTCCCGGTCGAGCGCTGGGACAGCATCATCGCCATCAATCTGTCCTCGGTGTTCCATACCATGCGCCTGGTATTACCGGGCATGCGTGAGCGCAACTGGGGGCGGATCATCAACATATCCTCTGTACATGGCCTGGTGGCCTCCGCGCAGAAAGCTGCTTACGTGGCGGCCAAGCATGGTGTGATCGGGCTGACCAAAACGGTTGCGCTGGAAACGGCAACCACTGGAATTACCTGCAACGCGCTTTGCCCCGGCTGGGTACTGACGCCACTTGTGCAACAGCAGATCGATAGCAAGGCGCAGGTCCATGGCGACCCGAGCCGAGCGACCCGTGAGCTGCTGATGGAGAAACAGCCCTCGCTGGATTTCGTCACGCCTGAAGAGCTGGGTGACCTGGCGCTGTTTCTCTGTAGCGATGCCGCTCGGCAGGTGCGCGGGGCGGCCTGGAACGTGGATGGCGGCTGGCTGGCGCAATGATCGACTAGCGCGGCGAAACCCATGGCTGCCGTCGGCACGGCCGGTCCGTGCCTGCGCTCCTGCATGGCCACGCCGCTGGAGTGCATCGCGCCAGCGATGCGTATCTGGCTCCGCAGAGGCCAAAGCAACCGAAAATAGCAGAAGGGCCGATAATCCATAAGTGATGGGGCGGTGAGATTCGAACTCACGGCTCGCATGCGACGCGGCTGGGTCCGCGTGGCTATCGCAGCGACCTACCGCTCGCTCAATCCATGCAGTTGAAGCTTGGAATACAAGCTCGCTCGAGAAATTCCCAGTTCGACAGCGGCACGGCGGCGATTGCCCTTGCAGGCGCGCAGCGCATGTTGCAGTGCGCGGCGCTCGGCCTGTGCAACGCTTTCGGCCAGCAGCTGCAAGGGCGAATCTTCCAGCGTGGGCAGTTCGACCGCGGACAATGCTCGCTCCGCCGGCGGTGCGACCCGGTGGGTCTGCTCGCCAAGCAGGGGCAGCAGATGCCTCGACTCCAGCGGCAGACCGTCGGCGTTCAGTTGTGCGCGCTCCAGCAGGTTGCTCAATTCGCGCACGTTGCCACGCCAGGGTTGCCCGCAGAGCAGCGCCACGGCGTCGGCGGTGAGCTCCATCGGCGCCTGGCCGGATCGATTAGCGATGTCATCGAGCAGGTGTTCGACCAGGGCCGGGATATCGCTGGCACGTTCGCGCAGTGACGGCACCTTGAGAGCGAGAACATTGAGCCGGTAGTAGAGGTCGTCGCGAAACTGCCCGGTGGCGACCTTGGCTTCCAGATCGATATGGGTGGCCGCGATCACCCGTACGTTGAGTGGTTTGACCTGGTTGGAACCGAGCGGCTCGATTTCCTGTTCCTGCAATACACGCAGCAGCTTTGCCTGCAGCGCCATGGGCAGATCGCCGATTTCGTCGAGGAACAAGGTACCGCCGTTGGCGACTTCGAACTTGCCGATCCGTGCCTTGCGATCGGCGCCGGTAAAGGCACCGGGTGCGGTGCCGAAAAGCTCCGCTTCCACCAGGGTTTCGGGAATGGCCGCGACGTTGACCGCGACGAAGGGGCCGTTAGCGCGCGGCGACAGGTTGTGGATGCCCTGGGCCAGCAATTCCTTACCGGTCCCGGTTTCGCCACGGATCAGCACCGTGGCATCGAGCTGTGCGGCGCGCCGGGCCTGGCGCTTGACCTCGCTGGCGGCGGGGCTGGTGCCGATGAAACCGGCAATGGTGTAGCGCGCGCGGCGGGCCTTGGCCAACTCGTTCTGGGTGGCGACCAGCTGAGTCTGCAGGATGTTGAATTTGGACATCAGCGGTTTGAGATGCTGCGCCCGGTCGAACAGGACGAACCCCAGCGCGCCCACGAGCGTGCCGTCCTCGTCACGCAGCGGGATACGGGTCACCACGAAATGTTCGTCACCGAATGCCATCAGGTCGAGCATGCTCGGCAGGCCGCTTTCCACCACCTCGCGCAGACGACTGGCCGGCAGCACTTCCTCGATCTCCTTGCCGAGCACGCTACGCGGATCGCTGATGCCGACCTTCTCGGCGTACTTGTCATTGATCCAGACGATGCGCGCCTGGCGGTTGACCGCGATGGTGCCTTCGCATTGCGCATTGAGGTGATCGAACAGCAACGGCATCGCCACCGCGCGAAAACGCTCCGGCGAAACGCCGATGATCAGGCCGTTGTGGTCGAGGTCGTTGCGCGCAATCGCCATGGGCAGAGAAATCCGTTTGGGTTCGGCCGATTATGGGAGGCCCCGGCTGCCTCAAGCAAGGTAGCCGGGCCGGAGCAGCTAGGCTGGAAAAACGTTAGCGAGGCAGGCAAGACAAGGCGCAACGACCAGCGGGAGTAACAGCCGAAGGCTGGCCCGAAGGGCGAGCGCAGCGAGTCAAACGGCCGAAGAAGCGGACCGAGCTCGCGTACGAGTTTACTTTATGTAAATGAGCATTACTCACGTCGTTCGCCCTCCGGGCCGCGCTAAAGCGCGTTAGCCGCAAGCGGCTTTCTGAGGCCGGTTTCAACGCAGTATTGCCAACGCAGGTAGTTTTTACTGGGCGTACACCTCGTTGGGCAGCCATGTGGCCAGAGGCGCATAGAAGAACACCAGTGCCAGACCGATCAACTGGATCAGGATGTAGGGCAGTACCCCAAAATACACGTCGCGGGTGGTCACTTCGGGCGGGCATACACCCTTGATGTAGAACAGCGCAAAACCCACCGGTGGCGTCAGGAACGAGGTCTGCAGGCACAGCGCGAACAGAATCGCGAACCACAGCGGGTCGACACCCATGGAAAACAGCACCGGTGCCACCAGCGGCAGAATGATCAGGGTGATCTCCACCCAGTCCAGGAAGAATCCCAGCAGGAAGGTGATCAACAGCACCGTCAGCAGCACCCCGGTCTGGCCGAAGGGCAGGCCGGTGAGTGCCGCGCGAATCACGTCGTCTCCACCTAGGCCGCGCAGCACGGCGGCGAACACCGTGGCACCGATGAATATGCCGAAAATGAAGGCTGAGGTGCGGCTGGTCTGATAGAGCGCCTCCTTGAACACGGCCATGTTCAGACGGCGACTGCAGGCCGCCATCAGCACCGCGCCGAACGCGCCGACGGCGGAGGCTTCGGTGGTAGTAGCGATACCGAAGAAAATCGACCCGAGCACGGCGAGGATCAGCACGAAGGGCGGCACCACGGCCCAGAACACGTCGAGCAGTGCGCGGGCGTCGAGCTTCGAGCGGTTGGCCGGTGCAGGCGCGAAATCCTTTTTCAGCCAGGATGCGATGACGATATAGAGGATGTACATCAGCGCCAGCATCATCCCGGGGATGAGCGCACCCATGAACAGTTTGCCCACCGAGGCTTCCGAAGTGCCGAGGCGGTCGGCCATCAACACCAGCATGATGCTCGGCGGGATCAGGATCCCCAGGGTGCCTACCGAGCAGGCGGTGCCGACGGCCAGGCTCTTGTTGTACTTGGCCTGTAGCATCGGGCCGATCGAGAGCATGCCCAAAAGTGCCACCGAAGCGCCGACGATGCCGGTGGAGGCGGCCAGGAGGATGCCCACCAGCACCACCGTGACTGCATAGCCACCGCGCAACGGACCGAGGACCCGTACCAGGCTGTGCATCAGACGCTCGGCGATGCCGGAACGGTCGAGCATGATGCCCATGAAGATGAACAGCGGCAGGGCGACCATCAGTTCATTGGCGACGATGCCGTAGATGCGCGCATCGAGCACGCCGATGGTGCCGTCCCAGGTGAACCAAAGGTCGGCATCGAAGTGTTCGATCAGCACATGGCCTAATACGGCGAACAGCAGTCCGGTGCCGGCCAACGACCAGGCCACCGGGAAACCAAGCAGCAGGAGCCCCATGAACGAGGCGAACATGCTGATGACGAGAATTTGTTCCAGACCCATGACTACGACTACTCCATCAGGGCTGCGAATGGCCGCGGTTGCGGTCATTCGTCGGGGCTGACAACGCCCGCGGGAAATTGAACAGCAAGGTGCTGCAACGCGTGGCCCGCGACAGCAGGGCCAGGGCGACCAGGGTCAGGCCCAGCGGCAACACGCTCTTGAAGATGAAACGGTGCGGCAGGCCGCTCGGCGCCTGCGAACGCTCGTTGTGGATGAAGGCCTGGTAGGCGAAGGGAATCAGCGCATCCACCATCAGCAGCACGATCGGCAGAGCCAGGAACAGGATGGATAGCAGCTCGATGATGGCCTGGCTGCGCAGGGTGAATTTTTCGCGTAGCACATCGACGCGTACATGGTCATCACGCACCACGGCATAGGCGAGCGCGAGCATCAAAGCCGCGCCGAACAGGTGCCAGGACAGCTCTTCCAGTGCGATCGAGCCGCGCGACAGCACGAAGCGACTGAAGACGTTGGTCAGCACCACCGCCAGCACCAGCAGCCAGATCCAGGCGCTGGCTTCGCCGATGGCGACCAGCGCCTTGTCCAGCCAATGGGAAAATTTGTTGTGCGGCAGTGCATCCGCATGGGCGGTGGGCACTGCATCGTCAGGGGAAACGGGAAGAACGGACACGGCCACCTCGGTAATCCGGCACTCATGAAGAAATGGCACGACCGAAGCCGTGCCGTCAGCGCCCTGGTTGGTTGGCTAGGTCAACGAGTTTCGCTGCCTGACGCCTCGATCGAAACGCCTGATCGGGGCTCGAGCATTCGAACCTGACTGACGCACCTACTTATCAGGGCACCGGAGTCAGTGCGCAGCGATCAGTCGTACTGGTAGTAATCGCGTGGCAGATAGCCCTTGCTGTGCCAGACCGAGTGATGCTTCATGAACGCGCGCTGGCTGGTCAGGACTCGATTGAATGTTTCGTCGTTGGCGGCGAGTTCGTCGAGCACCTCGTTGGTTACGCGTTCAAGCTCGCGCAACACTTCTTCGGGCAGCACCTGAGCCTCCACACCCTGCTTCTCGTAGTCGCCCAGTGCGGTCGGTTGGGCCCACTCGCTTTCGGCGAAGCCCTTGAGCGTGGCGGATTCACAGCCCATCTCGATCAGCGCACGGCTCTGCGGCTCCAGCTTGTCCCACACGCCCTTGTTCACCAGCAGGTGTGAGGTAGTCAACGTCTGGTGCCAGCCCGGCATGATGTAGTTCTTGATGATCTGATCCAGGCCCAGCATCTTGTCGATCGCCGGCTGCGAGAACTCGGTGGCATCAATGGTCTTGCGTTCCAATGCTTGATAGATCTCGCCACCTGGAATCATGGTGACCGAGGCGCCGAGCTTCTCCAGCACTTTGCCGCCGATACCGGCGAAGCGGATGCGCAGGCCGTCGATGTCTTCCAGCTTCTCGATCGGCTTGGCGAACCAACCGGCGCCTTCCGGGCCGATGATGCTGCACAGCATGGGGTGGATGTTGCGCTTGGCGTAGATCTCTTCGAGCAGTTTTTTGCCGTCACCCTCGTAGTACCAGGCCAGATATGCTGGCGGCTCCATATTGAAGGGCGCACCGGAGTAGAGCGGCAGCGCTGGGATGGTGCCTTGGTCGTAGCCGATCCAGGTGTAGCCGGCCGGATACTTGCCGTTGCTCACCGCATCCATGATCTCGAATGGCGGGACCAGTTCGCCGGGTTCGTAATAGCGCAGCTGAATATCGCCACCGGAAATCGCTTTGAGCGACTCGGACAGGTGCTTGACCGGCGTGGTCAGGCCGACGAGATGGGATGGAAAGGCCAACGGCACCTGCCAGCGAATCTTCTCGGCGGCCATCGCGTTTCCACTTAACAGGGTGGCGCTGAGAAGTGTGGTTGCGCCAATGGCACAGGCGAGGCGGGATAGCTTTTTCTTTACTGACATCGCAGGTTTCCTTGTTTTTGTTGTTTTGGATAACCAGAAGGTGCAGCCCGGTGTGGCGCTGCGCAGTGGAGGCGGGCGAGTGACATCCGGTCGCTCGTCCGCCAGATATTCTGGCCTCTAGCGCTTATCACCTAGCAGGTTCTGTGCCTGCCCCGATGAATACGTTGAAACGCGCGTCCCAGAGCCATTTCACCAACAACCTGGTGAAAGTGTTGTCCAGCAGGCTGGACATGCTGAGCGCGGATTATTTTGTATGTCCAATAATCTGGAAAAGTGTCTTTTGGTCTGGACGGCGAGTGCGTTGGACACGCCGAGACGGCGACCCCACCACGTGGTTGTGGCGAGTCGCTGCGGCTAAGAACGGGGGGACGGTTACCGAGACGGCGCTAGGCGCTCGCCGTGCGCTGGGCATTCAGCTCGCTTCTTTGCCCAGGGTCGCTTTCAATGCGGTGAGGCAGCGCTCTTCGGCAGTATCGAGCTCCAGCTGCATCTGCTGGATATCCAGTTGTTGCTGCTCAAGCTGCTGGCGGCGTTCGGCAATCATGCCGAGCATGATGTTGAGCTGCTTCTGGTTGCCCGCCTTGGGATCGTACAGCTCGATCAGCGTCTTGCATTCGGCGAGCGAGAAACCGAGGCGTTTTCCGCGCAGGATCAGCTTGAGCGCGACGCGGTCCTTGGGGGTGTAGATGCGTTCCTGGCCGCGCCGTGTCGGCGAGAGCATGCCCTGTTCTTCGTAGAAGCGTATGGCACGGGTGGTGATGTCGAGTTCGTTGGCTAAATCGGAAATGCTGTAGGTCTGCTTTGCCATGAATATATCCAGTCTTGCCTGTCCACCCGCGGCTCGCGACGAACCGGGCGCTTGTACTTATGTGAAACGAGCCAAGGCTACACGCTGCGCTGGCCCGATGCCCAGTGGCTTTTAGCCAGCGCTCGTTGCGTCAGCGTTGGATCGCGCAGCCGGTCGCTTCCTGAATCTGCTCGAAGGTGACCCCGTCAGCCAGTTCGACCAGCTTCAGTCCCTGTTCCGTGACGTCCAACACGCCCAGGTCGGTGATGATACGGTCGACCACGCCGACGCCGGTCAGCGGCAGATCGCACTGCTTGATGATCTTGTGCGCGCCCTTGGCCGTGTGCTCCATCAGCACCACCACGCGTTTGACCCCGGCGACAAGGTCCATTGCGCCGCCCATGCCCTTGACCATCTTGCCGGGGATCATCCAGTTGGCCAGATCACCTTTCTCCGACACTTGCATGGCGCCAAGAATCGCCAGGTTGATATGACCGCCGCGGATCATGCCGAAGCTCATGGCATTGTCGAAAAAGGCGCTGCCGGGGAGGGCGGTGACGGTCTGCTTGCCAGCGTTGATCAGGTCCGGATCGATCTCCTCCTCGGTGGGAAACGGACCGATGCCGAGCAGACCGTTCTCGCTCTGCAGCCAGACATCCATGCCGTCCGGAATATAGTTGGCCACCAACGTCGGCAGGCCGATCCCCAGGTTGACGTAGAAGCCATCCTGCAATTCCTGCGCGGCGCGTTGCGCCATCTGTTCACGTGTCCAGGCCATGATCAGCTCCTCACCGTACGTTTTTCGATGCGCTTCTCGGCGTTCGGGTTGTGGATGATGCGCTGCACATAGATGCCGGGCAGATGGACCTGGTCGGGGTCGATTTCGCCGGTTTCGACCAGTACATCGACTTCCACCACGCAGACCCTACCGGCCATGGCTGCGAGCGGGTTGAAATTGCGCGCGGTTTTGTTGAACACCAGATTGCCCGCCTTGTCGGCCTTGTGCGCCTTGACCAGGGTAATGTCGGCGGTGAGCGATTCTTCCATCACGTACCACTCGCCATTGAACTGGCGCGTTTCCTTGCCTTCGGCGATCAACGTGCCGTAGCCGGTGCGGGTGAAAAACGCGGGAATGCCGGAACCGCCTGCACGCAGCTTCTCGGCCAGGGTACCTTGCGGCGTGAATTCGAGTTCCAATTCGCCGGCCAGGTACTGGCGTTCGAATTCCTTGTTCTCGCCGACATAGGAGGAAATCATCTTGCGCACCTGGCGCGTTTCCAGCAGTACGCCCAGGCCGAAGCCGTCGACACCCGCATTGTTGCTGATCACCGTAAGATCCTTCTTGCCGGTGTCGCGTAGTGCTTCGATCAGCGCTTCAGGAATGCCACACAGACCGAAGCCGCCCACGGCGAGCGTCATGCCGTCTTCGATCAGGCCATCGAGCGCTTGCTGGGCGTTGGGATAGAGCTTGTTCATATGAACCTCGTGTTTTTCCGTGTGCCGCCACTCAAACCATAGGACCGGAACGCGCCGGTGCAAGCGGGCGTTTTGTCGTCATTGCGCCGCCTGGCGCGCACGAGCGACTCGTGAGCCGTTGGGTCGTCCCAGCACGTCACTGATGCGTTGTCCGGCGGCGATCAGGGCGTCGAGATCGACGCCGGTTTCGATGCCCAAGCCGTTCAGCATGTAGAGCACGTCCTCGCTGGCCACGTTGCCACTGGCGCCTTTGGCGTATGGGCAGCCGCCCAGGCCTGCAACCGAACTGTCGAACACGCAGATGCCTTCCAGCAGGCTGGCATAGATGTTTGCCAACGCCTGGCCGTAGGTGTCATGAAAGTGCCCGGCGAGCTTGTCGCGCGGGACCTCACGGCTGACCGTCTCGAACAGCTGCCGGGTCTTGCCCGGTGTGCCGGTGCCGATGGTGTCTCCCAGCGACACCTCGTAGCAGCCCATGGCGAACAGCTCATGAGCGACATGTGCGACGCGCTTGGGGTCCACTTCGCCTTCGTAGGGACAACCGAGCACGCAGGACACGTAGCCGCGCACCTGGATGCCGTTCTCTCGTGCGACTGCCATCAGCGGCGCGAAGCGCGCTAGGCTTTCTTCGATGGAGCAGTTGATATTCTTGTGCGAGAAAGCCTCGGAAGCGGCGCCGAACACCGCAACCTCGCTGACTCCGGCTTCGATGGCGGCCTCGAGCCCTTTCAGGTTGGGCGTCAGGGCGGCGTAAGTGACCCCGGTTTTCTGCCGGATCTGCGCGAATACCTCGGCCGAACCAGCCATCTGTGGGACCCACTTGGGCGACACGAAACTGCCGACCTCGATGTAATGCAGGCCGGCGGCACTCAGGTCGTCCACGAGGCGTACCTTATCGCCCACGCTGATCGGCTGCTTTTCGTTCTGCAGCCCGTCTCGGGGGCCCACTTCAACCAGGCGTACCCGGCGTGGCATTGCGGTGGTTGTAGTCATCGATTGTCCTCATGAACAAGTGCCGGTGCCGTCCCGGTAAGTTGGGGAGACCCATGGGTCATACGGCGACTCTGCTCCCTCAAGTTCCCAGCAGCATGGCAGATAACTTTGGAAGACCCGCTCCTTGGCGGGGCACCACGTTCGAGAACCGCCATGCTACGCAAACTGAAGATCTCCCACCGTACGCTGTTGTTCTTTGCGCTTGTCGCTGTACTGCTGACCGCGCTTGGGTTGTTTAGTCTGATGCAGATGGCGGCGATACGTGCCGCAGGCAGCGAAATCGACTCCGATTGGATGCCAAGCCAGGCGGCCGCTGACGATATGGCGCTGAACTTCGCTCACGTACGGATCGAATCCATGCGTCAGCTTGCTTTTCACGATGCCGAAACGCTTCGTAAGAGTGGTGAGGAGATCGCCGCGGCAATGACTGAAATCGGTCGCCTGATGGTTCGTTATGAGAATCACATCTCCAACCCCGACGAGGCTCGTACATTTAGCATCGTCAAGGAGGTATACGCGAATTATCCGCAGGCGCTTCAGGACCGGCAGCGCGTGCTTGATAGCAACCCGAGTGCCGAGCAGGCCGCCAGGGCTGAGGCGCGGGTTAGCGATCTTAGCCACCAGTTCGAGCAGGCCTTGTCGAAGCTCCGGTCCTTCAACGAAGAGGGCGCTCACCATGCAGTGGAGGCGGCTACTTCCGTTTACCAGAAGGCGCAGATGGTGATCGCCTCGGTGATCCTGATTGCGCTGGTCTCGACCGTTGCGTTGGCCCTGCTGTTGACCGCCAGTATCGTCCGGCCCATGCGTCGGGCTGTCGCCGTTTCGAATCAGATAGCCAAAGGCGACCTCACCCATGATGTGCATGTCGATGGCAATGACGAAGCGACCGAACTGTTGGCCTCGTTGAGCGAAATGCAGATCAACCTGCGTAACATCATCGGCCAGATCAACGATTCGGCCCATGTATTGACCGCCTCGGCCGAAGAGATGAGCGCTGTCATGCTGGACAGCACCCAGGGCCTGCAGCGGCAGAACGACCAGATCGAGCAGGCGGCCACTGCGGTGAACGAAATGACTTGCGCAGTCGAAGAGGTGGCCAGCAATGCCGTGTCCACTTCTGAAGCGTCGCGGGCCTCCAGCGAGTCGGCTCAGCAGGGGCGTAAGCAGCTCGAAGAGGCGATCGCGTCGATTCAGGCGTTGGCGGATGACGTCGTCAGCGCTTCGGCACGCGCCGGCGAACTGGCCGATCAGACCCATAACATCACCCGAGTACTGGATGTGATCCGTGCCGTTGCCGACCAGACCAATCTGCTGGCGCTGAATGCGGCCATCGAAGCTGCTCGCGCCGGCGATGCCGGGCGTGGTTTCGCTGTCGTGGCGGATGAAGTACGAGCGTTGGCCAAACGTACCGGCGAGTCGACCCGCGAAATCGAATCGATGATTGGTAGCATCCAGCAAGGCACGGGGCGGACGGTTGAAGCGCTGCAACAGGGTGCCGCTCGCGCCCAGGGCACACTCGATAAAGCCGAGGCGGCTGGCGTCGCCCTGGTGCGGATCGCCGAGACGGTGGCTGGGATCAACGAGCGCAATCTGGTAATTGCCAGTGCGTCGGAGGAGCAGGCGCAGGTCGCCCGTGAGATCGATCGCAACCTGGTCAGCATTCGCGATCTTTCGGTGCAAACATCCGCTGGCGCCCAGCAGACCAGCGTGGCGACTCAGGAGCTCTCGCGCCTGGCGGTGGGCCTGAATGGGCTTGTGCGTCGTTTCCGCATGTAGCCATTGAGCGGCGTTTGTACTTCTGTTGGAGCGAATTGGTCTGCTAGGGCGTTCTCGCGAGGGGCCTGGCTGGCGAGCGAGCTCGCTCCTGCAAAGGGTAGCACCGACGTTCCGCAGGCTATCACCGGGGGGCGCCACTGGCAGGTGCTCCCGGATCTGCCAGCCGTCGGTAACGGTCATCACTCAAGCTCCACCAACGTGGTGCCTTCGCTGATCATCTCGCCTTCGGCACAGTAAACGGCTTTCACCACGCCGGCTTCTGCCGCACGGATGCTGTGCTCCATCTTCATCGCTTCAAGCACGATCAGCGTGGCCCCGGCTTCGACGCTTTGCCCGGTCTCGACCAGGACGCGCACTATGCTGCCATTCATAGGGGCCGTCAGGCCGCCGTGGTGCTGATGGCTGGCTTCGGCTTCGGCGATGGGGTCGAATCCGGTTACCGCGTGCAGCTCGCCGTCCCACTCCAGGTAGAGCGTGTGGCCTTGGCGAATTGCCTTCGGCTTGCGTACCCCGCCAGCTGCAGGTTCGCGCTGAATGGCCGGTTCATCCATCCGCACCAGGCGGTTTTCACCGTTACACGTCAGGTGCACGCCAATCCGCGCCGGCATTCCGAAGCGCAGACCGGCGCGATCCGACCAGGGCGAGTGGACGTCATCACTGCGTACCTTGGCCGGTTCGGTTTCGATGTACAGCTCAGCGGCCAACTGCCAGAACGCATCCGCCAGTTCGCCTGGCTGGCGCATCAGTTCGGCTTCGTGCCGGGGAATGAAGCCGGTATCCAGTTCCGCCGCCGCGAAGGCAGGATGCCCAACCACCCGCCGCAAGAACGCCAGGTTAGTGCGCACACCGCCAACACAGGTTTCGCCGAGCATGGCCAGCAGCCGCAGACGCGCCTCTTCGCGGTTTTCGCCCCAGGCGATCAGCTTGCCAAGCATGGGGTCGTAGAACGGCGAAACCGTATCGCCTTCAGCCACGCCGCTGTCGACCCGACGACCCGGCCCCTCAGTGGATTCGCGATACAGGTCGAGGGTACCGGTGGCCGGCAAGAAGTCATTGTCAGGATCTTCGGCATACAGTCGCACCTCGATGGCGTGGCCGTTAAGCGGTACCTGATCCTGGCTGATCGGCAGGGGTTCACCGCGGGCGACGCGGATTTGCCAGGCGACCAGATCGAGACCGGTGATGGCTTCGGTGACTGGATGCTCGACCTGCAGGCGGGTGTTCATCTCCATGAAGAAGAACTCCCCGCGCGCATCGAGCAGAAACTCCACGGTGCCAGCACCGACATAACCGATGGCCTGCGCCGCCTTGACCGCCGCTTCGCCCATGGCTCGGCGCAATTCGGGGGAGAGGCCTGGCGCTGGTGCTTCTTCGACGACCTTCTGATGGCGCCGCTGGATCGAGCAGTCGCGTTCGTTGAGGTACAGGCAGTTGCCGTGCTGGTCGGCGAACACCTGAATCTCCACATGGCGTGGTTTGAGCACGTATTTTTCCACCAGCATCCGCGAATCGCCGAACGAGGATTGCGCCTCACGCTGGGCCGATTGCAGTGCTTCGGCGAGATCCACTTCGCGCTCCACGACCTTCATCCCTTTGCCGCCACCGCCGGCGGTGGCCTTGAGCAGCACCGGATAGCCGATCTTCTCGGCGGCAGCGCGGAAGGTTTCCACATCCTGGGCTTCACCGTGGTAGCCCGGTACCAGCGGAACACCAGCCTTTTCCATCAGCGCCTTGGCGGCTGACTTGCTACCCATGGCGTCGATGGCCGAGGCGGGCGGGCCGAGGAAAATCAGCCCGGCGCCTTCGATGGCACGGGCGAAATCAGCATTCTCGGACAGAAAGCCGTAGCCCGGGTGGATCGCCTGGGCGCCGCTGGCTTTGGCTGCGGCGATCAGCTTGTCGATCATCAGATAGCTTTCGGCGGGCTTGGCACCACCGAGCTCGACGCGGATGTCGGCTTCGCGCGCATGGCGTGCGTCACGGTCGATGGCGCTATGCACGGCGACGGTGGTCAGGCCCATGGCCTTGGCGGTGCGCATCACGCGGCAGGCGATTTCGCCGCGGTTGGCCACCAGAAGGGTGGTTATCATTGTTGTGGCTCCTGTATCCAATTCGGTTTGCGCTTCTCCAGAAAGGCATTCAAGCCTTCTTGCCCCTCAGGGCTGACGCGGATACGGGCGATGCTGTTTTCGGTATAGCGGCGAAGCGCCGGGTTGAGCGATCCGCTGCTGGCTTCGCGCATCAGATCCTTGCTGGCGCGCATGGCCTGCGGGCTGTTCAGCAGGAGCGTGTCGATCCAGCCGCAGAGGTTGTCGTCCAGCGCTTCAGCGGCATAGGTTTCCGACAGCAGGCCAAGATCGCGAGCGCGTTCGCCGCTGAAGCGTTCGCCGGTCATCGAATAGCGGCGCGCGGCCCGTTCGCCGATGGCCTTGGCCACGAAGGGGCTGATCACCGCTGGCGCGAGGCCGATGCGCACTTCCGAGAGCGACAGTTGTGCGTCCTGCGCGCCAATAGCCATGTCGCAGCAGGCGATCAGCCCGACTGCGCCGCCAAAGGCCGCGCCTTGCACGACCGCAAGCGTCGGCAGCTTCAAGTGGTAGAGGCTGTACATCATTTCAGCCAGTTCACGGGCATCGGTGAGGTTGGCATCGAAGTCCAGCTTCGCCGATTGCTGCATCCAGGCCAGATCGGCCCCCGCGCAGAAATGCTTGCCGCGCCCGCGCAGCAGCAGGAAGCGCAGGTTCTTGTCCGATTGCACCTGATCGATGGCGAGCACCAGTTCACGGATCATCTCGGCGTTGAAGGCGTTGTTTTTTTCCGGTCGATTGAGCCAGAGCGTGGCGAAGCCGCGCGGATCCATTTCCAGTTGTACGGTGGTGAAATCGGTCATGACGGCAAATCCTCGATCACTGGGGGCGTGAGCGCCGCTCACATCCGGAATACGCCAAAGCGGGTCGGCTCGATCGGCGCGTTGAGACTGGCCGAGAGTGCCAGGCCCAACAGATCGCGTGTCTGCGCCGGGTCAATAACCCCGTCGTCCCATAGCCGGGCGCTGGAATAGTAGGGGTGTCCCTGGCGTTCGTACTGTTCGAGAATCGGCTGCTTGAGGTGGGCTTCGTCCTGCTCGGAAAACTCCTGTCCGCTGCGTTCAGCCTGCTCACGCTTGACCTGTACCAGTACGCCTGCAGCCTGTTCGCCACCCATCACGCCGATGCGCGCGTTGGGCCACATCCACAGGAAGCGCGGATCATAGGCGCGTCCGCACATGCCGTAATTGCCGGCGCCGAAGCTGCCGCCGATGACCACGGTGAATTTCGGCACCTGAGCGCAGGCCACCGCGGTGACCAGCTTGGCGCCGTGCTTGGCGATGCCGCCGGTCTCGTACTTCTGCCCGACCATGAAGCCTGTGATGTTCTGCAGGAACAGCAGCGGGATGCCGCGTTGACAGGCCAGCTCAATGAAGTGCGCACCTTTCTGCGCCGCTTCGGCAAAGAGGATGCCGTTGTTCGCCAGGATAGCGATGGGGTAGCCGTGTAGCGTGGCAAAGCCGCAAACTAAAGTGGTGCCGAACAGGGCCTTGAATTCATCGAACTCGCTGCCATCGACCAGCCGTGCGATCACCTCGCGCACGTCATAAGGCTGCTTGGCCTGGGCCGGGATCACCCCGTACAGCTCGTCGGCGGCGTACAGCGGCGCGCGTGGTTCGCGACTCTGCAGCTGGCCGAGCTTGCGCCAGTTGAGGTTGGCCACGCAGCGACGGGCGATAGCCAGTGCATGCTCGTCATTCTCGGCGTAATGGTCGGCCACACCGGACGTCTTGCAGTGCACGTCGGCGCCGCCCAGGTCTTCGGCGGTGACCACTTCGCCGGTGGCGGCTTTCACGAGGGGCGGGCCAGCGAGAAAGATCGTCGCCTGGTTGCGCACCATGACGGTTTCATCGGCCATCGCCGGCACGTACGCGCCGCCGGCAGTGCAGGAGCCCATCACCACGGCAAGCTGCGGAATGCCCATCGAGCTCATGTTGGCCTGGTTGAAGAAAATGCGGCCGAAGTGCTCGCGGTCCGGGAAAACCTCGTCCTGACGCGGCAGGTTGGCACCGCCCGAGTCCACCAGGTAGATGCAAGGCAAGCGGTTCTGTTGAGCGATGGCCTGGGCGCGCAGGTGTTTCTTCACGGTCAATGGGTAGTAGCTGCCGCCTTTTACCGTGGCGTCGTTGGCGATGACCATGCATTCGACGCCTTCGACGCGCCCGATGCCGGCGACCACGCCAGCGGCGGCAACGTCCTCGCCGTAAACCTTGTAAGCCGCCAGCGGCGCGACTTCGAGAAACGCCGAACCGGGGTCGAGGAGGGCATTGATGCGGTCGCGTACCAGCAACTTGCCGCGGGCGATGTGACGCTGCTGGGCCTTCTCGCCACCGCCTTCACTGACACGGCCGAGCAGGGTGCGGAGGCTTTCCACCTGCTCGAGCATAGCGTCGCGATTGGCGGCGAATTCGGGGGAGCGGGTGTTGATCTGGGTATTCAGGATAGCCATGCGGCTCACTCCGAATTGAGTATCTTGCGTAGCGTGGGCCGAGCGACGTTCCGCTTCAGCCCACCGTTATTCGGCGAACTTATTTGGTTTCGTTGTACAGCTCGCGGCCGATCAGCATCCGGCGAATCTCACTGGTACCGGCGCCGATTTCGTAGAGTTTGGCGTCGCGCAGCAGTCGGCCAGTGGGAAATTCGTTGATGTAGCCGTTGCCGCCGAGGATCTGGATGGCCTGCAAGGCCATTTGCGTTGCCGCTTCGGCGGTGTAGAGGATCACTCCAGCGGCATCCTTACGGGTGGTTTCACCGCGGTCGCAGGCCTGCGCCACGGTGTAGAGATAGGCGCGGCTGGCATTGAGCTGGGTGTACATGTCGGCCACCTTGCCCTGGATGAACTGAAATTCGCCGATGCTCTGGCCGAATTGCTTGCGGTCGTGGATATAGGGCACGACCACATCAAGGCAGGCCTGCATGATTCCAACCGGGCCGCCGGCCAGTACCACGCGTTCGTAGTCCAGCCCACTCATCAGTACCTTCACGCCGCCGTTCTCGACGCCCAGCACGTTCTCTTCCGGCACCTCGACGTCATCGAAGAACAGCTCGCAGGTGTTGGAGCCGCGCATGCCGAGCTTGTCGAACTTGTTCCCACGCGAGAATCCCTTCCAGTCACGCTCGACGATGAACGCAGTGATGCCGTGGGCGCCTCTGTCCAGGTCGGTCTTGGCATAGATCACGTAGGTGTTGGCGTCCGGGCCGTTGGTGATCCAGGTCTTGCTGCCATTGAGCACGAAGCGATCGCCCTTGCGGTCTGCACGCAGCTTCATCGAGACCACGTCGGAGCCGGCATTCGGCTCGCTCATCGCCAGGGCGCCGACGTGTTCGCCTGAAACGAGCTTGGGCAGGTACTTGGCCTTCTGCTCGGGTGTGCCGTTGCGGTTGATCTGGTTGACGCAGAGGTTCGAATGCGCACCGTACGAGAGTCCAACCGAAGCCGAGCCGCGGCTGATCTCCTCGATGGCAATGACGTGCGCCAGATAACCCATGCCAGCGCCGCCGAATTCCTCGTCTATGGTGATACCGAGCAGACCCATGTCGCCGAACTTGCGCCACATGTCACTGGGGAAGAGGTTGTCACGGTCGATGGCTTCGGCGCGGGGCGCCAGCTCGTCAGCCACGAAACCGCGCACCTGGTCGCGGAGCATGTCGACGGTTTCACCGAGGGCGAAGTTGAGGCCGGAGTAGTTCATGTGCCACCTGTTCTGTTTTGTAGTTGTTCTGATTCGACTGCCGGACGTCGCGAAACGTTGATAACGCCTGTCGTCCGGCCTGTTCGCTCACCACGCTCCAACAGCGACTTTAGGTGTAGGGTGCGGTGGGTTGTCACGCTGTTACCTTTACGTTAACGTAATCAAACGCCGGGATAACTGTCAACTCATCGATATCCCCGGACGGCAAGGCCTCATAACAAACATAAGACTGAGGAGTCCGACATGAGTCTTCCGAGTTACACCTGCGGTCCGCAGACCAAACCTCTGTTGGCGATGACCATCGGTGCGGCGTTCGATCGGGCAGTCGAGCGGTTCGCCGAGCGTGAGGCCCTGGTCGTTCGCCATCAGAACTTGCGCTACACCTGGGCCCAGCTGTCCGATGAGGTAGACCGCTGCGCAAGGGGACTGCTGGCGCTCGGTCTGCAGCCGGGCGAACGGGTGGGCATCTGGTCGCCGAACAATGCTCAGTGGTGCATCACCCAGTTCGCGACCGCCAAGATTGGTGTGGTCCTGGTGAACATCAACCCGGCCTATCGCCTCAACGAACTCGAGTATGCGCTCAAGCAGTCCGGCTGCCGTTGGCTGATCTGCGCCGATGCCTTCAAAACCTCCGATTACCACGCCATGCTCAACGAGCTGCTGCCGGAGCTGGAGCGATCGGCCGTTGGCGCCCTGCAAAGTCACATGCTCCCGGAGCTGCGCGGCGTGATCAGCCTGTGCGACACACCGGTGGACGGCATGCTGTTGTGGAAAGGGCTGATGGACATGGCCGATCAGGTCGGACCCGAGCAGCTGCGACTGTGCAGCGAGCAGCTGCAATTCGACGACCCGATCAACATCCAGTACACCTCGGGCACCACCGGTTTTCCGAAGGGCGCGACGCTCAGCCACTACAACATCCTCAACAACGGCTACATGGTCGGGGAGAGCCTCAAGCTGACCGAGCACGACCGGCTGGTGATTCCGGTGCCGCTGTATCACTGCTTCGGCATGGTCATGGGCAACCTGGGCTGCGTCACCCACGGTACCACCATGATCTATCCGAGCGCGGCATTCGAACCGCTAGCGGCGCTGCAGGCCGCGGCCGAAGAAAAAGCCACGGGGATGTACGGTGTGCCGACCATGTTCATCGCCATGCTTGACCACCCGGAACGCCCCTCACTGGATCTGAGCAGCTTGCGCACCGGCATCATGGCTGGCTCGACCTGCCCGATCGAAGTGATGAAACGGGTCATCGACGACATGCACCTGGCCGAAATGCAGATCGCCTACGGCATGACCGAGACCAGCCCGGTGTCCACTCAAACCAGTGCCGACGATGACCTCGAGCGCCGCGTGACCAGCGTCGGGCGTACCCAGCCGCATCTGGAGAGCAAGGTGGTCGACGAGCACAACCGCATCGTCCCGCGCGGGCAGATCGGCGAGCTCTGCACCCGTGGCTACAGCGTGATGCTGGGCTACTGGAACAACCCGGAAGCCACCGCCGGTGCCATCGACGGCGCGCGCTGGATGCACACCGGCGACCTGGCGATCATGGACGACGAGGGCTATCTGAAGATCGTTGGGCGCAACAAGGACATGATCATTCGCGGCGGTGAGAACGTGTATCCGCGCGAGATCGAGGAGTTTCTCTTCACCCATCCGGCCGTGGCTGACGTGCAGGTGATCGGGGTGCCGGACAAGACCTACGGCGAAGAGATCGTCGCCTGGGTCAAGCTGCATCCCGGCCATGAGGCTACGGCGGACGATCTGCGCGCGTTCTGCAAGGGGCGCATCGCCCACTTCAAGACGCCGCGCCACATCAAGTTCGTCGACGAATTTCCCATGACCATCAGCGGCAAAGTCCAGAAATTCAAGATGCGCGAAGTCAGCGTCGCTGAGCTGGGCCTTGCTGAGTAACCAAGCAGCGGCGTGCCGGTCAGCAGCACCGGCCGCTCGCATTGTCGATCGCAACGATACGGAGCGCCACATGACTCAATCGATCAGTCGTTTCCCGCTCGTCGAGGATCTCGCCGCGCTGCCTGCGGATGTACGCGAGCGTATTCTCGCCGTGCAGGAGAAGGCAGGCTTCGTTCCTAACGTTTTCCTGATGCTGGCTCATCGGCCTGCTGAATTTCGCGCGTTCTTCGCGTACCACGATGCGCTGATGGAGCGCGAGTCCACCAGCCTGACCAAGGCCGAGAAAGAGATGATCGTGGTCGCGGTGAGCGCCGATCATGGCTGTCTGTATTGCGTGGTGGCCCATGGCGCGATCCTGCGCATCCTGGCCAAGGATCCTCTGATCGCCGATCAGGTCGCCGTCAACTATCGCACCGCGCCGATCAGCCAACGCCAGCGGGGCATGCTCGATTTCGCCCTGCACCTGGCTGCCAAGCGTGGCGTATTGGATGACGCTTGGCAGACACGACTGGAGAGTCTGGGCTTCACGCTGGACGACATCTGGGACATCGGCGCGATTGCCGCGCTGTTCGGTCTATCCAACCGTCTGGTGTCGATGGCGCGCACACCGCCCAACGACGAATTCTATTTGCTGGGCCGCGTGCCCAAGCCTGCCGCGAGCTGAGCGACAGCCCTGGATTTGCCGCATATGCGGTAGATACGAGCCCCGGCTGGAGCAGGTCGGGCTCACAGCTGCATCAACCAAGACAATAACAAGAGAGATGACTATGCAACTGAAACCCCTGAGCCGTTTTTTCATCCTAAGCAGCCTGACGGCATCCGCCCTGGGCGCCTCGACGATGGCTTCAGCCGCGTTTTTCGACGACAGCAAGGCGGCCGTCGAGCTTCGCAACTTCTATATGAACCGTGATTTCCGCGAAAGCGGTGCGAGCCAGTCCAAGGCCGACGAATGGGCTCAGGGCTTCATCATGAAAATCGAATCAGGCTACACGGACGGGCCGGTCGGCTTCGGCCTCGACGCCATCGGCCTGTTGGGCGTCAAGCTCGACTCCAGCCCTGATCGTTCCGGCACCGGCATTCTGCAGCGCGACCTGGAGACCAAGCGCGCCCAGGATGACTACGGCACCGCGGGGCTGACCGCCAAGGCGAAACTATCAAACACCACGCTGCACGTTGGCACCCTGCAGCCGATCATTCCGGTGCTGATGCGCAACGACAGCCGCCTGCTCCCCAACGTCTACCGCGGTGCCTGGCTGCAGAGCAAAGAAGTCCAAGGGCTGACCCTGGATGCGGGGCGGCTCGATCGCACCAGTTATCGCGACTCGTCCGATTACGAGGAGATGGCAGTATTCAATGGCGGCGCACGGAATATCCAGCTGGGTAGCACCAAGACCAGCGACGAGTTCCTGTTTGCTGGGGGCAAATATCAGTTCAGCCCCGAACTGACCGGCAGCTACTACTACGGCGGACTGGACGGCATCTACGACCAGCACAACATGCAGTTGGTCCATATCATGCCGCTGGGTGAGAACCAGAGCTTCAAAACCGATCTGCGCTACGTGCGCTCCACCGACGACGGCGGC
Organism: Pseudomonas sp. YJ42; assembly: GCF_047225135.1. NCBI lineage: Bacteria > Pseudomonadati > Pseudomonadota > Gammaproteobacteria > Pseudomonadales > Pseudomonadaceae > Pseudomonas > Pseudomonas sp. YJ42. Next base: position 217,562 of record NZ_CP178378.1, read on the forward strand.
AGCAACGTCGACAACAACGCGTTCGGCGCGCTGTTCACCTACCGGCTCGGCGGCCATGGCTTTACCGGTGGCTATCAGAAGATGAGCGGCGACACCGGCTTTGCATATGTCAGCGGTGGCGACAACATGCTGATCAACCTTTTGCAGATCAATGACTTCGGTAACGAAGATGAGAAGTCATGGCAGGTTCGCTACGACTATGACTTCGCTGCTGTGGGCGTGCCAGGGTTGAGCCTGATGACTCGTTACGTGTCCGGTGACAACGTCAACCTGGCCGCCGGTGGGGAAGGCGAGGAGTGGGAGCGTGACACCGATATCGCCTACGTGGTGCAGAGTGGACCGCTGAAGAACTTTGGCATGAAAGTGCGCAACGCGACCGTGCGCAGCAACTTCGGCTCCGACCTGAACGAAACCCGTCTGATCCTCAGCTACACCCTGGCGCTCTGGTAACCGGAGAGCGCAACACCGCAACCCCTCCTCGTTGATCTTTGCCGGGCCGTTGTGGCCCGGTTTTTTAGGCTACCTTCAATGAGGAATTCCGTTCGGGCGGCCTCGAATCATTGACTCCAGAAGTCAATCGGCCGTTTGAAATTGCAGCTTGCCTCGAGTCGTAAGTGGTTGTTATCGTTTACGTAAAGGTCACGCAGCGACCTGCGCCATAACCAACAACAATAATCAAGGTTAGAGGGCATCCAATGGAACCAGAGTTCGTGCTGGAAACGCGCGGCCTGACCAAGGAATTTCGCGGCTTCACCGCAGTGGATTCCGTTGATCTGCGCGTACAGAAGGGACACATCCATGCACTGATCGGCCCCAACGGCGCCGGTAAGACCACGGTATTCAACCTCCTCACCAAATTTCTCACGCCCACTCGCGGCGACATTCTCTACCGCGGCAAACCGATCACCTCGATGAAAGCCAACGAGATTGCCCGGCTGGGCCTCGTGCGCTCATTTCAGATATCGGCGGTGTTCGGTCACATGACCGTGCTGGAGAACGTCCGTGTCGCGCTGCAGCAAAAGCTGGGCAATTCCTATCATTTCTGGAAATCCGAACGGATTCTGCGTGAACTGGACGACCGTGCTATGCAGCTGTTGGCGGACGTGGATCTGGAAACCTTTGCCCAGACGCTCGCCATCGAACTGCCTTACGGCCGCAAGCGGGCGCTCGAACTTGCAACCACGCTGGCGCTGGATCCGGTTGTGCTGCTACTCGACGAACCCACCCAGGGTATGGGGGGCGAAGACGTCGACATGGTCGTGGCGCTGGTACGGCGAGCCGCAGTGAATCGCACGGTGCTGATGGTCGAGCACAACCTCAGCGTGGTGAGTCGGCTTTGCGACCGCATCACGGTGCTGGCGCGCGGCGCGGTGCTGGCCGAGGGTGACTATGACACCGTCTCGGCCAATCCCCAGGTGCGCGAGGCCTACATGGGCAGCGAAGCCGCCGCAGAAGAGGTGCACCCATGACGCCCATGGCCGACCGCGACCAGCTGCGACTGGATGATCTGCATGCTTTCTATGGCGAGTCCCATATTCTTCACGGTGTCGATCTGGTCGTCGGGCGGGGCGAGCTCGTCACGCTGCTCGGCCGCAACGGTTCCGGTCGCAGCACGACGTTGCGCGCAATCATGAACATGGTCGGGCGACGCACCGGCTCCATCGTGATCAACGGCAACGAAACCATCGGCATGCCTGCCCACCAGGTTCCAAGGCTCGGCGTTGGCTACTGTCCCGAAGAACGAGGCATCTTCTCCAGCCTCAGTGTCGAGGAAAACCTGCTGCTGCCGCCCACTGTCCGCAGCGGTGGCATGGGGCTGGACGAACTCTACGAGATGTTCCCCAACCTGTATGAGCGCCGTTTCAGCCAGGGCACGCGATTGTCCGGCGGCGAGCAGCAGATGCTCGCCATGGCGCGCATTCTACGTACCGGCGCCAACCTGCTGCTGCTCGATGAGATTACCGAAGGCCTGGCCCCGGTGATCGTGCAGAAGCTCGGCGAAGTGCTGATCAAACTGAAGAAACGCGGGCTGACCATCGTGCTGGTGGAGCAGAACTTCCGCTTTGCCGCCCCTCTGGCCGATCGTCATTACGTGATGGAGCACGGCCGGATCATCGAAGAGATCAGTGCTGCAGAACTGGATTCGAAAAAGGAGTTTTTGAATAGCTGTCTGGGGGTCTGACGGCCTTTTCGTCAGGAAGTCCCGCCGGTTCGAAGTGCACGCCGGCCAATACACCAAGAGCCACAACAACAAAAACAAACACAGTGGGTGAATATGAAAACCATCAAGAAGACCGCAGCTGCCGTTCTGGTTTCCAGCATGATCGCCGGTGCCGCGCAGGCCGAAATTAGCAACGACGAAGTCCGCATCGGCTATCTCGCCGATATGTCCGGAACCTACCGTGATCTGTCCGGCCCGGGCGGCCTCGAAGCACTGCAAATGGCGATCGAAGACTTCGGCGGCACGGTCAATGGCAAGAAGATCGTGACCTTTAACGCTGATGACCTGAACAAGCCCGACGTGGGCGCCAACACCGTGCGGCAGTGGATCGACGAGCGCAATGTGGACATGGTGACCGGCATGGTGGCCAGCTCCGTAGTGCTGGCGGCGGCCAAGGTCGTGGAGCAGGGCGGCAAGCTGGCGCTGATTTCCGGCGCGGCCGCATCGAGCATTACCAACGAGTACTGCTCGCCCAGCCATATTCACTGGACCTACGATACCTTCGCGTTGGCCAACGGCACCGCTAATGCAGTGCTCAAGGATGGCGGCAAGAGCTGGTTCATCCTCACCGCCGACTATGCCTTCGGTCACGCCATGGAGGCCGATATCACCAAAGTCGTTGAGGCTCAGGGCGGGAGCGTGGTCGGCACCGTTCGCCATCCGTTCCCGAGCAGTGACTTCTCGTCCTACATCCTGCAGGCACAAGGGTCCGGCGCTGACGTGGTCGCCCTGGCAAACGCCGGCGCCGACACGGTGAACTCGCTCAAGACCGCCAGCGAGTTCGGTGTGACCCAGTCCGGTCAGAAACTTGCCGGGATGGTGGTGTTCCTTAACGACATCCACGCGATGGGGTTGGACGTAACCCAAGGCCTGATGCTGACCACCGGTTGGTACTGGGACATGAACGAGGAATCCCGCGCCTGGGCCAAGCGTTATTTCGATCGCGTCGGCCGCATGCCGGGCATGGTGCCGGCCGGCATCTACTCGGCGACCATGCACTATCTCAACGCCGTGAAAGAAACCGGCAGTGATGATGCTCAAGTGGTTCGTGCGCAGATGGCCAAGACGCCGATCAACGACATGTTCGCCAAAAACGGCAGCATCCGCGAGGACGGGCGCATGGTGCATGACATGTATCTGGTCAAGGTGAAAACCCCAGCCGAATCCAAGGGCGAGTGGGACCTTTACAAAATGGTCAGCACCATCCCTGGCGATGAAGCGTTCCGGCCTATAGGCGAAAGCCAGTGCCAGAAGATGGCGGCGAAGAACTGACTCGCCCGATCCGTGCCTTTACCTGGCCGGCTCTCGCCAGAGCGGCTGGGTACCCCGGAAAATTCCTTGGGTAGTGAATCATGACTCTCGTTTTCGGCGTCCCCCTGAGCGTTCTGTTCGGGCAGCTACTGCTCGGCCTGATCAACGGGTCGTTCTATGCGCTGCTGAGCCTTGGTCTGGCGATCATCTTCGGCCTGCTGCGCATCATCAACTTTGCCCACGGCGCGCAGTACATGCTCGGCGCCTTTGCGGCGTTTCTCGGGCTGAACTACCTGGGCATCAATTACTGGGCGGCACTGTTGCTATCGCCCTTGCTGGTCGGGCTGCTTGGCATCGGAATCGAGCGCGGCCTGCTGCGCCGCATCGCTGGGGAAGATCATCTGTACGGCCTGCTGCTGACCTTCGGCCTGGCGCTGATCGTCGAAGGCAGCTTCGTCAAACTGTTCGGCGTCTCGGGTTCATCCTATCCAATGCCGGACATGCTCAAGGGCGGGCATAACCTGGGCTTCATGTTCCTGCCGACCTACCGTGGCTGGGTCATTGTTGCAGCGCTGACGGTGTGCTTCGCCACTTGGTACATGATCGAGCGAACCCGGTTGGGCTCCTATCTGCGCGCTGGTACCGAAAACCCCAAGCTGATGCAGGCCTTCGGCATCAACGTACCGCTGTTGATCACCCTGACCTATGGGTACGGTGTGGCGCTTGCTGCCTTTGCCGGCGTGCTGGCTGCGCCGATCTACGCGGTGACGCCGGGCATGGGCTCGAATCTGTTGATTGTGGTGTTCGCCGTAGTAGTGATCGGTGGTATGGGTTCGATCATGGGCGCGATCATTACGGGGCTCGCCATGGGGCTGATCGAGGGACTGACCAAGGTGTTCTATCCCGAGGCGGCAAACACGGTGATTTTCGTGATCATGGTTCTGGTCCTGCTGGTTCGCCCCGCCGGCCTGTTTGGTAAGGAGACGTGAACATGTCGACTCAAGAAAGCGTTCAAGCGTCTCCGGTGGCCACGCGAGCCAACGCCGAACGCGAGCGCCGCCGTGCTGCGATGCGCCGCCAATACATGTTCTACGTGGTGCTGTTGGGGCTGGCGCTGGTGGCGCCGATGATGGTTTACCCCGTGTTTCTGATGAAGCTGCTGTGCTTCGCGTTGTTCGCCTGCGCCTTCAATCTGCTTTTGGGCTATGCGGGCTTGCTGTCCTTCGGGCACGCGGCGTTCTTCGCCTGTGGCGGGTATATCACCGGCTACATGCTCAGCAGCTACAGCGGCCTGAGCACCGAGCTGGGTATTCTCGCCGGCACGCTGGCATCGACAATATTGGGGCTGATCTTCGGACTGCTGGCGATCCGTAGGCAGGGCATCTATTTCGCGATGATCACCCTGGCGTTGGCGCAGATGGCCTTCTTCGTCTTCGTGCAGGCGCCGTTCACAGGCGGCGAAAACGGTATGCAGGGCGTGCCGCGCGGGTTCTTGCTGGGCCTGTTCGACATGCAGAACAACATGGCGCTGTACTACTTCGTGCTAACGGTGTTCGTGTTCGGTTTCGCCATCATTCAGCGCACCATTCACTCACCATACGGCCAGGTGCTCAAGGCGATTCGCGAAAACGAACCTCGGGCGATATCGCTCGGCTACAACGTCGATGCGCACAAGTTGCTGGCATTCGTCATCTCTGCGGCGTTGACCGGCCTGGCCGGCTCGACCAAGACTGTGGTGTTCCAGCTCGCCTCGTTGACCGATGCGCACTGGCACATGTCCGGCGAAGTGATCCTGATGACCTTGCTGGGCGGCGTCGGCACTATTCTCGGTCCGATCGTGGGTGCGACGGTGGTGGTGACTTTGCAGAGCTCGCTATCCAACGGGCCGCTGGGCGAGTGGGTGCATGTGATTCTGGGCGTGATTTTCGTGCTCTGCGTGCTGCTGTTCCGCTCCGGCATCGTGGGTTGGCTGGAGCGGCTGATCAAACGCAATTTCAAGTAAAAGGCGACCGGAAGCGGAGACAGGAGGCGTCCGGGTCCCCAGGCAGGACCGATCGCACAGCAGTAGCTCGCCAATGGTAGGAGAGTTACCCGGGTGAAGCGGCCAGGGTTGGGCGGTCCGGTGGGCATTCGCTGCGGGGCGCGCCTCTCACGAAAGCGGGCCGGTGTGGGTGCCAAATCCGCGGTGAGCAAGCGCACGCCAATCGGGGAGGTCCCGCATGCGACGTTCGGTAGATACGGTCTGTGGGGAGCCCCGCCCCCGGGGCGAAGCTGTCTAGCGGTGAGATAGCCCTGCAGCCGCGCAGGGCCTTGTTGCTCAGGCGTTTTTCCAGCTCGGGCGGCGTTTTTCCAGGAAGGCATTGACGCCTTCCTTCTGATCCTGGGTATCGAACAGTTCCGCGAACAGTTCACGCTCGGAGGCCCAGCCATCGGCGTGGGTCTCGTTGCGTGCATTCATCACCAGGCGCTTGCAGCGGCTGATGGAGGACGGGCTCTGTGCGCTGACGCCTGCTGCGAGCTTGAGCGCAGCCTCGAGCGATTGTCCGCGTGGGACGACTTCCTCGACCAGGCCAATCTTCTCGGCCCGCTGTGCATCGATGCGCTCGCCACAGAGAATCATGCGCTTGGCCCAGCCTTCGCCCACCAGCCAGGGCAGGTTCTGGGTGCCACCAGCGCAGGGCAGCAGGCCGACGCTCGCTTCGGGAAGGGCCATTTGCGCCTGTTCCTCTGCGATGCGGATGTCGCAGGCCAGCGCGCATTCCAGGCCGCCGCCCATGGCGTACCCGTTGATCGCCGCGATGGAAACGCCGCGAAAACGCGTCAGCGCATTGAAGGCATGGCCGAAGCGCTCGGCTACTTCGCGGGCGCTGGCCTTGTCGCCGTCGGCGAATTGCTTGAGGTCGGCACCGGCCGAGAAGAACTTTTCACCCTGGCCAGTGATGACCAGCGCATACACGTTCGGATTGTCGTTGAGCTGACCGATCAGTTGTTCCAGCAAGGCCAGCGACTCGCGGTCCCAAGTATTGGCCGGCGGGTTGGCGATGGTCAGCAGGGCGGTGTGGTCGCGTATCTCGAGCTGGATCTTCTGGCTCATGTCGGTTCCTTCTCGTTGGAATGATGTGCACGCCGTAAGGCGAGCAGGGTTCGATGAACGAGCCTAGCAGTGTAAAAATAGTAAACACATGCGACTAATATGCAGATGTATTCTGTTTTTTTGCACAGCCGGCCCTGTTGGCGTGCGCGATGACCTCACGGATCTGGAGCCTACGGTGGATTGGGACAACCTGCGTTTCTTTCTCGAACTGTCGCGCGCGGGCAAGTTGACGGTGGCGGCGCGGCGCCTGGCGGTCGATCACACCACGGTCGCGCGCCGGGTGCAGGCACTGGAAAAGGCGCTGGACAGGCAGCTGTTCATCCGCGCCAAGGCGGGCTATCGGTTGTCCGAAGCCGGTCGTGAATTACTCACCCAAGCCGAGGCGATGGAAAGCGCCATTACCTCCATCGAACAGCCGAGCCTGACGGCTGACAAACTCTCCGGTCAGGTCCGCATCGGCGCGACCGAGGGCTATGGCACGCTGATGCTGGCCGGACAACTGGCCACGCTCACCCGCGACTACCCGCACCTCGGCGTGGATCTGCTGGCCGTTCCGCGCTCGGTGCGTCTGGCGCGCCATGAAGCGGACATCGTCATCACGCTGGAACGGCCGGAACGTGGCCCCTACGTGATCACCAAGCTGACCGACTACGTGTTGCGGCTCTACGCGTCGGAGGCCTATCTCGCTCAACATCCGCCCATCCGCAGCCGTGAAGATCTGAGCCACCACGTGTTCGTCAGCTATATCGAGGACCTGCTTTACAGCAAGGAGCTGTTCTTCCTCGACGAGATCGTTCGCCCCCGTCAGCATTCGCTGCGCAGTACCAGCATTCTTGCGCAGCAGGAAGCCGTCGCCGCCGGGGCCGGGCTCGCGATACTGCCCGCATTCTCCGCACGCAAGGAGCCGTTGCTCAAGGAGGTGCTGGTCGACGAAATCGAGTTCACCCGTACGTTCTGGATGCTGATGCCCGTGGAAAACAAGGACCTGGCGAGGATGCGCGTGTGCTGGGATTTTCTCCGCGCCGTCGCCGCCAGCAGCCAGGATCAGATGATGGGGCGCGCATGATCCGCGAGGATAAGGGCACCATTTCGGTCCAGTTGGTGCACGAGGCACTGCTGGCCTTTACCACGCCGGTGCTGCCTGCTCAGGCCCTGCTGGATAACCTCGGACTTTCGCCAATCGCGCTCGACGACTCGGAGGCGCGGGTCGATGTGACTGAGTACAGCAAGCTCTGGCGGCGACTGGCACGGCATTTCGACGATGAATTCTTCGGCATGGATGCGCGGCGAATGCGAGTCGGCAGCTTTGCCTTCGTCTGCCGCGCAGCGATGGCGCAGCCGACCTTGGACAGTGCGATGCAAGTGGCGCTGGACTTCTTCGGGTTAACCTTCGAAGCCTTCCGCGGCGAACTGAACCGTAGCGAAAGTCTGGCCGAGATCGTGCTGCTGGAGCGCGATACGTCGCCACGACGGGCATTTACCTACTTCACCTTCTGGATGTTGCTGCATGGGCTGGCGTGCTGGCTGGTCGGGCGGCGCATTCCGTTGCTGGCGGTGGAGCTGCGCTGCGACGAGCCTGACTACAGCGATGACTATCGCGTGATGTTTTCGGACAACCTGCGGTTTTCGCGTTCCACCACGCGCCTTATATTCGCCGCCGAGGTGCTGGGTCTGCCCGTTCGCCGTAGTGAGTCCGAACTGCATGGCTTCCTGGCCCAGGCGCCAGCGAACATTCTGGTCCGGTATCGTGATGACACCAGTCTGGCCAGCCGCATCAAGGCGAAATTGCGCGGGCTGCCGGCCGAGCAATGGCCGACCAGCCACCTGCTGGCTCAAGAACTGTGCGTTTCGCCGTCGACCCTGCGCCGTCGGCTGGCCGAAGCCGGGCTGCCGTACCAGACCATCAAGGACTTGGTGCGGCAGGAAATGGCGACCTTGTGGCTAGCCGATGCCGCCATCACCTATGGCGAAATCGCCGATCGCCTCGGCTTTGCCGATGTCAGCTCCTTCTACAAGGCGTTCCGCAAATGGACCGGGACCAATCCCGGCCAGTACCGCCGACTGATTCTGGGTACGGTCTAGACTTCAGTCAGGTCAGATTGGCCAAAACGGTCAGCCAGATTGAGAAGAACGACCATTGTCCGCACCGATCGGGCTGATGAAGATGCCGCCAAGGGGATCGTTTGGGCACCGGCCTTGACCATAGGTGCCTGCGGCGGCGATCTCGGACGCTTTCGAGAGGTTGTGCTGTGGACATTCAAGACAAGGTTTTCCTGATCACCGGAGGCGCCTCCGGGCTGGGCGCGGCGGCTGCCGAAATACTGCTGCTGGCCGGTGCGAAAGTCGTGCTGGCGGACATCAATACCAAGCTGCTGAACGAGCGCTGCGAGACGTTGGGCACCAATGCCCTGGGTGTGATCACCAACGTATGTGACGAAGCTGCGGCGCAGGGGGCTGTGAATGAGGCGGTGGAGCGGTTCGGCGCGCTGCACGGGCTGGTCAACTGCGCCGGCGTTGCCAGCGGCGAAAGAATACTCGGTCGTCAGGGGCCGCATGGTCTGGACAGTTTCGGCAAGGTCATCGGCCTCAACCTGATCGGTACTTTCAACATGCTGCGCCTGGCTGCCGAGGCCATTGCCAGGAATGAACCGGACGCCGAGGGCAATCGCGGCGTGATCATCAATACGGCCTCCGTCGCGGCCTACGACGGCCAGATCGGCCAGGCTGCCTATGCGGCCTCCAAGGGTGGTGTGGTCGCGATGACGCTACCGGCCGCACGTGAATTGGCACGCCACGGCATTCGGGTCATGACCATCGCCCCCGGCGTGTTCGAGACGCCGATGATGGCCGGCATGACTCAGGAAGTGCGCGACTCACTGGCCGCAGGCGTGCCGTTCCCTCCGCGGCTGGGTCGCGCGCCGGAATACGCAGCGTTGGTACGCCATATCATCGAAAACGACATGCTCAACGGTGAAGTGATCCGCCTCGACGGTGCGCTGCGCATGGCCGCGAAATAATCGGAGACAGCAATGAACAACGATCCAATCGTGATTCTGGGCTCGGCCCGCACGCCCATGGGCGGTTTCCAGGGCGATCTGAAAAGCCTCAGCGCGCCGGAGCTGGGCGCGGCGGCGATTCGCGCTGCAGTGGAGCGCAGCGGTGTTTTAGCCGAACAGGTGCAGGAGGTGCTGATGGGCTGCGTGCTACCAGCCGGCCTCGGCCAGGCACCGGCACGTCAAGCCGCGCTTGGCGCCGGGTTAGGCAAGGCAACCGCTTCCACCACGCTGAACAAAATGTGCGGCTCGGGCATGCAGGCGGCGATCCTCGCCCATGACGCGCTGCGCGCTGGCAGCGTCGACCTGATCGTTGCCGGTGGCATGGAAAGCATGTCCAACGCGCCGTACCTGCTGGAAAAGGCCCGCGGCGGCTACCGCATGGGCCACGGCAAGGTGCTTGACCACATGTTCCTCGACGGCCTCGAGGACGCCTACGACAAGGGACGCTTGATGGGTACCTTTGCCGAGGACTGCGCGCAGAATCATGGTTTCAGCCGTGAGGAGCAGGATGCCTACGCGGTGACCTCACTGCAGCGGGCGCGCGACGCCATTACCGCTGGCCGTTTCGCCAGTGAAATCGTCCCGCTGGAGGTCACGCAGGGTCGTGAGCAGCGCACCGTGCGCGATGACGAACAGCCGCCCAAGGCAATGCCGGAGAAGATTCCGTCTCTCAAGCCGGCGTTTCGCGAGGGCGGCACTGTTACCGCAGCCAACTCCTCCTCGATTTCCGATGGCGCCGCCGCGCTGGTGCTGACGCGACGCTCCCGGGCCGAAAAGCTCGGCCTGAAGCCGCAAGCGGTGATCCATGGCCACGCGGTATTCGCCGATGCGCCCAACCTGTTCCCGACCGCGCCCATCGGTGCCATCCACAAGCTGCTGGAGCGCACCGGCTGGCGTCTCGACGAGGTGGATCTGTTCGAGATCAATGAGGCCTTCGCCGTAGTCAGCATGGTCACCATGCGCGAGCTCGGTCTGGATCACGCCAAGGTCAACGTCAACGGCGGCGCCTGCGCGCTTGGCCACCCGATCGGTGCATCCGGTGCGCGCATTCTCGTCACGCTGCTCGCCGCGCTGCGCGACCGTGGGCTGCGCAAGGGCATTGCGGCCATCTGCATCGGCGGTGGCGAAGCGACCGCCATGGCCGTCGAACTACTCGACTGAGGAATTGCCATGCTGCTCAATGATGACCAGACCAGTATTCGCGACATGGCTCGACAATTCGCCCAGGAACGGCTGAAACCCTTCGCCGCCGACTGGGACCGCGAGCATCGTTACCCGGCCGAGGCGATTGCCGAGATGGCTGAGCTCGGCTTCTTCGGCATGCTCTGCCCGGAACAGTGGGGCGGCAGCGACACCGGGTATATCGCCTATGCGCTGGCACTCGAAGAGATCGCGGCTGGAGACGGCGCCTGCTCGACCATCATGAGCGTGCACAACTCGGTCGGATGCGTGCCGATCCTGCGCTTTGGAAATGATGAACAGAAACAGCGCTACCTCACGCCGTTGGCCAGCGGTTCGCAGATCGGTGCCTTCGCCCTCACCGAGCCCCATGCCGGCTCCGATGCGAGCAGCTTGCGCACCCGCGCCCGACGTGACGGCGATGGTTACGTTATCAACGGCGCCAAGCAGTTCATCACTTCGGGCCAACACGCCGGCACGGTAATTGTCTTCGCCGTGACCGACCCGGACGCCGGCAAGCGTGGCATCAGCGCCTTCATCGTGCCGACCGATACACCGGGTTATCACGTGGTACGGATCGAGGACAAGCTCGGCCAGCACGCCTCCGACACTTGCCAACTGGCGTTCGAAGAGATGCGCGTGCATGAGTCGCAGCGCTTGGGCGAGGAGGGCGAGGGCTACCGCATCGCACTGGCGAATCTGGAAGGTGGCCGCATCGGCATTGCCGCCCAGGCCGTGGGAATGGCCCGAGCGGCCTTCGAAGCCGCGCGCGATTACGCGCGCGAGCGTGAGGCGTTCGGAAAAGCCCTTACCGAACACCAGGCCGTCGCCTTTCGCCTGGCCGACATGGCCACCCAAATCACCGTCGCTCGGCAGATGGTGCTGCACGCTGCCGCACTGCGCGAGGCCGGCCAGCCTGCACTGGTCGAAGCCTCCATGGCCAAGCTGTTTACCTCGGAAATGGCGGAGAAGGTTTGCTCGGCAGCGATCCAGACGCTGGGTGGTTATGGGTATCTGCAGGACTTCCCGGTGGAACGCATCTACCGCGACGTACGTGTCTGCCAGATTTACGAAGGCACCAGCGATATTCAGCGATTGGTAATTGCGCGCAACTTGGGGGAGTGAATCCTCTGTTCGATATTGATGCGCAAGCCGTTTGGCTCCGGGTGGGCTGAAACCCACCACAATGGGGCGCAACCATGGCCCTGGTGGGCTGACGCTCACCTACGGGGCTAAATCTTAGGCTGCGTCGATATTCCAGATGACACTGGCTTGCGAAGCGGAAGGGTGATGACCTCACCTCTCGTTCAATCCCAGCCTTTCGTGTCCTCTGCCGAGTCCCTGATTGCCCCCGGCGTTCGCGAAAAGCGCGGGGCGGGTGCGGCGTGGAGGGTGCCGTCGATGTCGCGGTACACGCCGCGTTCCCGCATGTGCGGGTGCTGCGCGGCTTCTTCCAACGTGAGTACCGGCGCGAAGCAGGCATCGGTGCCTTCGAGCAGCGCGCACCAGTCGGCTTGGTTCCGGCTGGCGAACAGTGTGGCGAGTTGCTCGCTCTGTTCCTGCCAGCGGTCCGGGTCGGAACAGCCTTGGCGCAGGCTCTCCGGCGCATCGATGCGCTGCATCAGCTCGGAGAAAAACTGCGGCTCCAATGGCCCAACGGCAATGTCGCGTCCATCAGCACAGGTGTAGCAGCGGTAGTGCGGGGCGGCACCGGAGAGCAGGTTGCGGTCTCGCTCCAGGGAGATGGCGCCGCTGGGCAGGAGCCCGGCGAAAAAGGTCATCATGGACGACACACCATCGACGATGGCGGCGTCGACCACTTGCCCCTTTCCCGAACGATCCCGCTCCCAGAGGGCAGCCATGATGCCGAACGCGAGATACAGCGAGCCTCCGCCGAAATCGCCAACGAGATTCAACGGTGGGATCGCCGGACCTTCGCGGCCGCCGATGGCAGCCAGCGCGCCAGTGATCGCCAAGTAATTGATGTCATGGCCGGCGCTCTTGGCCAGTGGTCCGGTCTGGCCCCAACCGGTCATTCGGCCATAGACCAAGCGCGGGTTGCGCTCGTGCATCTGCTCCGGCCCAAGGCCCAGTCGCTCCATCACCCCGGGGCGAAAACCTTCGATCAACACGTCCGCGTTTTCGGCCAAGGTCAGGCATCGTTCGCGCCCTGTGTCCGTACGGACGTCGAGTGTGATTCGCTTGCGGCCGCGATCCGCCACCGGATTGGGCCAGCCGTTGCCGCCTTCACGCTCAATGCGGATAACCTCGGCACCGAGATCGGCCAGTAGCATTGCGCAGTGCGGGCCGGGGCCGATGCTGGCGAATTCGAGCACCCGAAGGCCGAGCAGGGGACCTTGGCGGGGTTGTGATTGGTCTATCGACATCGGTAGCTCCCGAGGCTTAGCGCATCGAACGGGCAGATGGCTCGGCGAAGCGAGATCCAACTGTGGTGGTCGTAGGATGGGCGCAACCCTGGCGGTTTAGCTGCCCACCGCGCTCATCTCAAGCAGGTGGTTGCGGTAGCGGTCGCGCAGGGTCTTCTTGTCGATCTTGCCAGTGGCGGTTAGCGGAACGCTGTCGAAAATCACCGCGTCGGGCATCCACCATTTGACGATCTGCGGTTCCAGATAGGCGAGAATGGCTTCAGCGCACACTTCAGCGTCATCGTGGGCTTCGATGATGAGAATCGGGCGCTCCTCCCATTTTTCGTGGGTCACACCAACCACCGCCGCGATTCGCACGCCGGGGCAGGCCACGGCGATGTTTTCGATATCGATGGAGCTGATCCATTCGCCGCCGGACTTGATCACGTCCTTACTGCGATCGGTGATGCGCATGTAGCCGTTGGGGTCGATGGTGGCGATGTCACCGGTGTCGAACCAGCCATCCTGGTCCAGTGCGCTGGAGTCGCTGCGGAAGTAGCGCTCGACCGTCCAGGGGCCGCGCACCAGCAGCGCGCCGGAGCTGGTGCCATCGTGGGGCAGCTCATTGCCTCTTTCGTCAACGATCTTGAGCTCGATGCCAAATTGCAGCCTGCCCTGGCGGGTCCAGATGGCCTCGTTGGTGGCCGCTTCGCCCTGGGCGGCCAACTTGGGCGTCGGGGTGGCGACCACGCCGAGCGGGCTGGTTTCGGTCATGCCCCAGAGCTGGCGGACACTGACGCCATAGCGGGTCTCGAACTTCTCGGCCAGCGCCCTGGGTACCGCCGAGCCGGCAATGACCAGGCACTTGAGCTGGCCGGTGCCCTCGCCGGTGCGTTCCAGATAATTGAGGTACATGGTCCAGATGGTCGGCACACCGCCGGAAAAGGTCACGCCTTCGTTCTGGATCAGCTCCTGCAGGCTGGCTCCATCCATCTTGTCGCACGGCAGGACGAACTTGCAGCCGTTTATCGCCGCGGTGAAGGGCACGCCCCACGCGGTCGCGTGATAGAGCGAGGAGCAGGGCATGATGCAGTCGAACGCCGAGAAGCCGAAGGCGCCGGTGAGTCCCGCGGCCATGGCATGCAGGACGACGGAGCGGTGGCTATACACCACACCCTTCGGATGACCGGTGGTGCCAGAGGTGTAGCAAAGCATGGCGCCGGCATTCTCGTCGAACTGCGGCCAATCGGTGATCGGTTCTTCTTGGGCAATCAGGGTCTCGTAGCTCTGCGCACCTACTTCGCCGGGTTCGGTGCGTTGGGCATCCGACAGCATGATGAAGGTATGGATGTGCTCCAGCCGTGGCCGAACGCGTTCGACCACGGAGAGAAAGCTGCGATCGAACAGCAACACGCCACTGCCGGCGTGATTCAACGTGTAGATGATCTGGTCATCCGACAGCCGCGGATTCGCGGTGTGGAGCACGGCGCCGATGCCCGGTACGGCAAAGAACAGCTCGAAGTGACGATGCGTATTCCAGGCCATGGACGAGACCAGGTCGCCGGCTTTGACGCCCAGACTGCGCAGCATCGAGGCCGCCTGGCCTGCGCGTTTCGCCAGCCCGGCATAGTCATAACGCCAGAGAGGTTCGTCTACCAGCCGCGAGACGATTTCCCGATCGCGATGGGCGAGGGCGGCGTGGGTCAGGATGCCGCTGATCATCAGCGGGGTCTGCTGCATCGTACCTTTGAGCATCTTCGTATCCTTTTTATTGTTGTGTGGATGGCGGCTGATATGGCTCGACATCCATAACTCGGATTACTGACTGCTTGTCGTCTTTAACGGGTCTTACCCGCCAGCTTTAATGATTTCGCGCTGAACTAGCGCTCCCTTGGCCCTCCAGGTTGCATTCGCGAGCCTGGCCACGAACAGATGAGTCCGCGCGCCGCTTTTCCATGCGCGATCTTTCACAGCCCATAGTTGTTGAGCTCCCGAGCGATCAGTAGCCGCTGAATCTCGCTGGAGCCTTCATAGATCTGCGTAATGCGTGCGTCGCGGTAGTAACGCTCGACCGGATAATCCTCGAGATAGCCGTAGCCACCGTGGATCTGCATGGCCTTGGAGCAGACGTATTCGGCGACTTCCGAGGCGAATAGCTTGGCCTGGGAGGCTTCGGATAGGCATGGCAGGTTGGCGCTGCGCAGACGCGCCGCATGCAGGATCAGCAGTCGCGCGGCGTTGAGGCGGGTGTGCATGTCCGCCAGCATGTTTGCCACACTCTGGTGCTCGATGATCGGCTTGTCGAACTGGATGCGCTCGCGGGCATATCCCAGCGCCGCCTCGAACGCCGCGCGGGCGATGCCCAGCGCTTGGGCGCCAATGCCGATGCGCCCACCTTCGAGATTCGACAGGGCAATGGCCAGTCCCTTGCCGCGTGGGCCGAGCAGATTGGCTTCGGGGATGCGGCAGTCGCGCAGGGTGACGCCGCAGGTATCCGAAGCACGGATTCCCATCTTGCTTTCCATCCGATCTACGACGAAACCGGGGTTGTCGGTAGGCACCAGAAAAGCCGAAAGACCCTTCTTGCCCAGTTCCGGATCGGTGACTGCGAAGACGATGGCGATCTTCGCGCGCTTGCCATTGCTGACGAATTGTTTGGCGCCGTTGATCACCCATTCGCCGTTCTCCAGCACGGCGCGGGTGCGCAGGTTGTGCGCTTCGGAGCCGGCCTGGGGTTCGGTAAGGGCGAAGCAGCCGATGGCGCGCCCGGCGGCCAGATCCGGCAGCCATTCGTCCTGCTGTTCCGGCGTGCCGTATTTGAGGATTGGACCACAGCCGACCGAGCTGTGAATGCTCATCAACGCGCCGATGGCACCGTCGCCGGCCGAGATTTCCTCGACCGCCAACGCGTAGGCGACGTAATCGATGTAGGTGCCGCCCCATTGCTCGGGAACGATCATGCCCAGCAGACCGAGCTCGCCCAGCTGGGTCACGGTCTCGTCACCGATCCAGCCGGCCTGCTCCCAGGCCTGGGCTTTGGGTGCGATTTCGGCGCGGGCGAAGTCGCGCGCCATGTCGCGGATCATCCGTTGTTCTTCGCTCAGTTCGATGTCTTGCATGGATTGTTTCCTCTCAGACGCCCGCGAAGAAATCGGCAACCCGCTGAGGCGTCACCTCACTCAGCGTAGGCGGGTTCCAGCGTGGGTTCTTGTCCTTGTCGACGATCAGTGCGCGAACGCCCTCGATGATGTCGCCCTGATCGAACCACTGGCGGTCCAGATGCAGCTCCATACGGAAGCAATCGGCCAGTGAGAGTGCGCGTCCGCGACGAAGCATTTCCAGCGTGACGCCGAGCGAAAGAGGCGAGCGGCTGTCGATGGTCTTGAGCGTCTCGGCCGCCCAGTCGCGATATTCCGGACGGTTTTCACCTGCCAGCGATTCGCGGATCGCCGCGACGTTGTCATGACCGAAGTGTTTTTCTATGGCCGGGAAAAGCGCTTTGAACGAGGCATCCGGCAGTTCGGTGCACCCCATCGATACCAGCAGATTGGTCAGCGCCTGAACCGGCGGGGTGCTCCAGTCCTGACGGTCTAACGCTTGTTCGAGCTCAGCGAAACGCTCATGGCGCACGCAGTAATCGGCCAGCCCGGCATAGAGCGCGTCGGCCGAATCGATATGGTTGCCGGTCAGACCCATGTAGATGCCGAGGTTGCCCGGCAGGCGCGGCAGGAAATAGCTGCCACCGACGTCAGGGAAATAACCGATGCCTACTTCCGGCATGCCCATGCGCGTGCGCTCTGAGATCACCCGCAACGACGCGCCCTGGACGAGTCCCATGCCGCCGCCGAGAACGAAGCCGTTCATCAAAGCCAGCAGCGGCTTGCTATAGGCGTGGATGTATTGGTCGAGAGCATATTCCTCTTCGAAGAAGACGCGATGAAGATCCTCGCCGTTCTGGTAGCTATCATACAACGAGCGGATGTCTCCGCCGGCGCAGAAGGCCTTTTCGCCAATGGCACGCAATACCACGGCGACCACGTCCTGATCGTCAGCCCAGTCCTGCAGTTGACGATGGAGGTTGCGGACCATCGGCAGGGTGATGGCGTTCAGCCCAGCCGGACGGTTCAGGGTGAGGTAGCCGACGCGATTACGAACCTCGATCAATACCGGCGCTTCTGCCTGGGTCATGCTCAATCCTCCTGACGGTAGAGTTTGATGATCGCGGAGAAGTCTAGGGTACCGTTGCCCTGCGTGCTGAAGGCCTGGTACAGCTGCTGCGCGAGAGCACCGAGGATAACCGGCTGGCGCACCTGTTTGGCCGCTTCACTGGCAAGTCCCAGATCCTTGAGCATCAGATCGGTGCCGAAGCCGCCGCTGTAGCCGCGCGAGGCCGGACTGTTCTCCACCACGCCGGGGAACGGGTTGTAGATCTCGGAACTCCAGCAGCGCCCGCTGGACGAGTTGATCACACTGGCCAGAACTTTGGGGTCCATTCCCAGCGAGACGCCCAGGGACATGGCCTCGGCGGCACCGATCATGGAGATGCCAAGCAATAGATTGTTGGCGACCTTGGCAACCTGGCCGTTACCGCTGCCGCCGCAGTGGACGATGTTCTTGCCCATTGTTGCGAGAATTGGCTGGGCCTTCTGAAAGTCCGCCTCGTTGCCGCCGACCATGAAGGTCAGGGTGCCGGCTGCCGCACCGACGGTGCCGCCGGAGACCGGGGCGTCGAGCATCGGGTTGCCGTTTTTTGCCGCAGCGGCGGCGACTTCGCGGGCACTCATCGGGTCGATGGTGGACGAGTCGATGAGCAGCACGTCGGCCGGGACGTGGGCGAGCAAGCCGTCCTCGCCCAGGTATACCTGCTTCACGTGGGCGGCCGCCGGGAGCATGGTGATGATCACCTCGACACCCGCTTGGGCGACGGCGGCGGGAGAGGTGGCTTCCTTCGCGCCAGCGTCGACCAGGTTGGAGACTGCCGCAGCGGAGAGGTCGAATACACAGACCTGATGACCGGCCTTGAGCAGGTTGTGGGCCATGGGCCCGCCCATGTTGCCGAGTCCGAGAAAACCGATATGCATGGCCGTTTCCTTCTTGTTATAGGGGCGATTGGCGGCGCCGCGATCGACGACCACGGCGCCGGCCGCGGTTATTTCAGGTTGATGGTGGTGTTGACCGATCCGCCAACTTCGCTCTCGTCGAACCAGCGCTGTGTAACGGTCTTGGTCTGGGTATAGAACTGCACGACCTGTTTGCCGTACGGGCCGAGATCGCCGAGCTTGGAGGCACGCGAACCGGTGAAGGAGAACATTGGCACCGGCACCGGGATCGGTACGTTGATGCCTACCTGGCCCACGTCGATTTCTTCCTGGAAATGCCTCGCCGCGGCGCCGGAACGGGTGAACAGGGCGGTGCCGTTACCGTTGGGATTGGCGTTGATCAATTCGATGGCTTGGTCGAGGGTGTCGACCTGCATCACGCAGAGCACCGGGCCGAAGATCTCCTCGCGATAGATGCTCATTTCAGGCGTGACGCCCGAGAAGATCGTCGGCGCGACGAAGTTGCCCTTCTCGAAACCTGCGACCTGCGGGTTGCGGCCGTCCAGGACCAGGTCGGCACCTTCGGCGACGCCGCGTTCAATCAGCGAGCTGATGCGATCGAGTGCGGCACAGGAGACGACCGGACCGACATCGGTGCCGCTTTCGGCGCCCGCATTGACTTTCAATGTCTTGGCCTTGGCGACCAGATCCGGCAGCCAGCTTTGCGCTTCACCGACCAGAATCAGCACCGATAGAGCCATGCAGCGCTGACCCGCCGCACCAAACGCCGCACCGACCAGGTTGTTGAGCGTCTGCTCCTTGTGCGCGTCGGGCAGGATGATGCCGTGGTTCTTCGCACCCATCATGCACTGCACGCGCTTGCCGGCGAGACTGGCGCGGTTGTAGACGTGAGTGCCGACCTTGGTCGATCCAACGAAAGACACGGCCTTGATATCCGGATGGTCGCAGATCAGGTTCACCGCATCGGCGCCGCCGTGGATGACGTTCAGCACGCCCGGCGGTACGCCCGCTTCCATGGCCAGCTCAGCGAGGCGCATGGTGACCATCGGATCCTGCTCGGACGGCTTGAGCACGAAGGTATTACCAGTGGCGATGGCCATCGGAAACATCCACAGCGGGATCATCGCCGGGAAGTTGAAGGGTGTGATGCCGGCACAAACGCCCAACGGCTGCAGCAGGGTATAGGTGTCGACTCCCGTGGCGACGTTATTGGCCAGCTCACCGAGTTGCAGATTGCCAATACCGGCAGCGTGTTCGACCACTTCCAGGCCGCGGAACACGTCGCCCTCGGCGTCCGGCAGGGTCTTGCCCTGTTCGGCGGTGAGGATCGCGGCCAGCTCCTTCATGTTTTCGCGAATCAACTGCTGGTATTTGAGGAATATCCGCGAGCGTGCACCGATTGGCGTCTTGCGCCAGGTCTTGAAGGCTTCTTTGGCGCTGGCGACTGCAGCATTCATTTCCGCTTCGGTGGCGAAGGGCACGCGGGCCAGGACTTCCTGCGTCGCCGGGTTGATGATGTCGCGCCACTCGCGGGTGGAGGACTCGACCAGCTCACCGCCGATCAGGAGTTTGACTGTGGGGATGGCACTTGACTGGGTCATGGTGGGTCCTAGCGATTGTCGTTATTGAATAAAGGCTGGTCGGTTGAGCTTTCCTGATCCTAGAGTGCAAATTTATCCACATCAATGCGGGTTGCCGCATAGTGGGTCTGCATAAATGCACAGTGTTGGCTGGCTTGCATCCTTACGGCGATGGTGAGTCCGCACACCGCGGTGCCTGGATTCACTGACAGAGCGAGACCTAACTGTGACCTTGGAACAACTATAGATGTTGAGTACTGATAGTCCCGGCGTGAATCAGGTCGGCAACCGACCCGATTGCCCGTTGCCCTTCGATGAAGCGCTACTGGACATGCTGCCGATCGGCGTCTGCACGCTTGATGCCGACGGCGCGGTGCTGCGTTACAACCGAATCGCTGGCCAACTGTGTGGTCGCGGGCTGGAAGCTTACGGTCGGCTTCGTATCCTGTCCGCGGACGGCGAGGCGCAGCCATTCGCCAATACACCGCTGGCGGAGACGATCCGTACGGGGCGTACCAGCCAAGACGTTGCGCTGCTCATCGAACGGCCCGATGAACAACCAATGCCGGTGCTTGCCAATATTCAGGCAATGCGCAGTGATACCGGGCAGATCACCGGGGCAATCATCTGCTTCCAAGGCAACACGCCGTCCCGACAGTGCAATGCCGACCGCCGACGCAGCGTCGAATGGCTGAGCTCCATCGTCGAAAACACCCCTGAATGCGTGAAGGTCGTCGATCAGGACGGCACTCTGGTGCAGATGAACCCGGCGGGGTTGCGCATGCTGGATGCGAAAAAACCATCCGATGTGGAGGGGCTGAGCGTCTTCGATCTGATCGTGCCCGAGCACCGCCAATACTGGCGAGAACAGCACCGGCGTGTTTGTGAAGGCGAAAAGCTCAACTGGGAATTCGACATCATCAGCCTCGGCGGTACCCGTCGGCATATGGAGACCCATGCGGTTCCCATGACCACGCCCGGCGGGCTTCCAGGCGGATTCGTGCAGCTGGCGGTGACGCGCGACATCACCGATCGTAAACGCCTAGAGGCAGCGACACGTGAGGCGGAGCGCCGGCTGGCCGACCTCCTCGATGCGCTGCCCAGCGCTGTCTATACCACCGACGCGAACGGTAAGGTCACCTACTTCAACCAGGCCTGCGTAAAATTGGCGGGCCGCGTACCGGCCATCGGCACCGACGAGTGGTGCGTCACCTGGCGACTGTACTGGCCAGATGGTACGCCGATGCCTCACGCAACCTGTCCAATGGCCATTGCGCTCGCCGAAAACCGCGCGATTCATGGCGCGGAGGCGCTGGCCGAGCGACCGGATGGTACACGGGTACCATTCCTGGCGTACCCCGCACCGTTACACAACGAGGCTGGCGAGCTGATCGGCGCGGTGAACATGTTGGTGGATATCACTGAGCGCAAGGTGGCCGAGGATCATCGGCAATTGCTGCTCAACGAATTGAATCACCGGGTCAAGAACACCCTGGCGACCGTACAGTCGATCGCCGCGCAAAGTTTCCGGAGGAACGAGATCAGCGAAGGCTATCGCTGGTTCGAAGGACGCCTGATCGCACTGTCCAAGGCTCATGACGTGCTGTCGAAGGAGAACTGGCAGGCTGCCAGTCTGAACGACATCATCGATCAGGCGGTGGCGCCGTTTCAGGCCCCAGGTCACCAGCGCTTCGTTATCGAGGGGCCGCCCCAGCGCCTGAAACCTAAAGCTGCGTTGGCATTGGCGATGGCTTTTCACGAGCTGTGTACCAACGCTGCGAAGTTCGGTGCGCTGAGCAGTGAGAGGGGCTTCGTTCGCATTCATTGGACGGTCACACCCTCTAAGTCCATGCATCTGTTTTGGAAGGAGGTTGGCGGCCCCCCGGTTTCGCCATCGGCGCGCAAGGGGTTCGGATCGCGCCTGCTCGAGTACGGTCTGGCGGGTGAACTCGATGCCGAGGTACGACTGGCTTATCCGGTCGACGGTGTGACCTGTGACATCGAGGTTCCGCTGCCATGATCGATCACAGCGCGAATACTAGAAGCGAGAGAAGTTTTGAACATCTCCGGGTTCTGGTCGTGGAAGACGAGGTGCTGGTCGGCATGTTGCTAGAGGATATGTTGAGCGACATCGGCTGCGCACACGTGGAAGTTCTGTCGCGCTTCGCCGATGGGCTGCAAGCGGCCGAGACCGGGTCTTTCGATCTGGCCGTGCTGGATGTCAACCTTGATGGCGTCGCCAGTTTTCCGATCGCCGAACAGCTCATCGCCCGCAACATCCCGCTGCTGTTTGCCACCGGCTATGGGGCCGATGGCATGGACCCGCGATTCTCCGACATCCCCACCTTGCAAAAGCCGTTCTTCTTCAGCGATCTGGAGCGAGTCGTATCTCAGGCGTTGGAAGGGGCTTGAATTGCATCAGGCATACGTCGAGGTAGCCACTGACAGCAAAAAGCCCGCGTTCAGCGGGCTTGCCGAGGTGGCTGGGCGGTAATCCTTTACGGGCCTTGAGTCACGAACGCCGAGTTGCCCGTTCCGTTCTGCATGATCGCAGCGTTATAACTCTGCGGGCTATCCAGCGTGCCGGTCTGCACGACAGACGCGTAGTTCTCGGTGCCGATCTGACCGACGTTGGCAGAGCTGTAGTAGCCGGTCTGATCCACATCGATTTCGTTGGCGGTTCCGTTCTGGTCGATGATCAGGCTGCTGCCGTCGAAGTCCTGCCGGATATCCACCCGGTTGTAATCGCCAGTGGAGCTCCCCTCTACGCTAGTCGAACGCCCGCTTTGCTGTGCGGTCAGCTCGTTGCCGGTGCCATTCTGCGTGAAGGAGAACGAGCCGAAGCCGGCAGACTCCACGACATCCGCGACGTTGTCCGTGCCGATCTGAATCAGCTCAACGGTACCCGAGGAGTAGCGACCGGGTGAACGTTGGTCGAGCGTCGCCTGGTTAGCCGTACCGTTCTGACTGATCGTTGCGGTGGCGCCGAAGGGGAAGCCATCCTGAGTGAGGTTGATGGCGTTATCCGTACCGGTCTGCTCGGTCTGCGCATGAGTATCGCCTATTTGTTCGATATAGGCGGTGTTCCCAGAGCCGTTCTGCATCCCACTGTAATTCTTGACGAGGAAGCCTTCCTGAAACACCTCGATTGAGTTGTTCTCTCCGTTCTGGCTGATAGCTGCGCTGTTTGCGTTGAAGTCCAGCTGCTCGATATAGGCCAGATTGCTCGTACCCACTTGCGAGATGGATGCCGAATGGCCAACTTCTGCTGAAGACTGAAGTACGGTAGCGAGGTTGTAAGCACCGTCCTGGCTGACAGTGATTTCGCCGTTCAAGCCTGTTTGCTCGATGGTGGAGATGTTGCCGTTGCCAGTCTGGTTGCTGTTGGCCGTAAGACCGACCCCGCTCTGGTCGGTGTAGGCAACATTGCCTGTGCCGTTCTGTACTTGCGTAATGCTGCCCTCGTCGCCTTGCTGCATCACATCGGCATAGTTGTCGCTGCCCGTCTGATCCTGCGTCGATTCACTGACGGCGTAGGCGTGATTCGCCAGTAATACTGAAATGGCCGCTGCCAGGATTGTTTTTCTTGTCTGCATTTCAGAGTTCCTTGAGTGAAGGAGGCCTGAGTTCTAGCCGGCGCGCTTGTGACTGTGTATCCGCCGAAAAGATGAACTGTATTCTACGGGGGATTAATTCTTACGGCCGTCAATGGATGCCACACGAAAACGCTGGGCTTTGGAGCGAAAGTGCCAGCGTTTTGCTTTGTATCAATTGGAGATAAGCGGCAGACGAACCCATACGAAACGGTGAGACGCCAGGTCTGTTCATCCAGCGCTGAAGGCATGGATTGACGGGCCGGGCAGAACGACCAGCTGTGCGTGTAGCTCATCGGGCTCAAGTGGATAAACGCGCCGGCGCTGCAGCAGTTCCGCTTTTACTCACTTCTCTCAACGGGTTGTTTTGCACGGCAAGGGTGCCGCCGTAGCGAATCCCGGCTGAACAGTGGCGTATCGGAGTTGCCGTACAGCGTGGAAAGCACTCGAATTTTTTTGCCGGTCGACAGACCATAGCTCACCGATTACCACCACGGCGCTTCTACGAGTACCGTCAATCGAAAGAGGAACAGCATGAATAGCAAGGTCGTCTTCATCACTGGCGCCACATCCGGGTTCGGGCGCGCTACGGCTCGCCGATTTGCCGAAGCCGGTTGGTCGTTGGTCCTGACCGGTCGCCGCTCGGAGCGCCTGGAAACGTTAAAAGCCGAACTGGACGGTAAAGTACCCGTTCATGTCGCGACGCTCGATGTGCGCAAGAACGAGGCGGTCAAGGAAGTGATCGCCGCGTTGCCCGAAGCCTTTCGGGCCGTGACCTGCCTGGTCAATAACGCGGGCTTGGCGCTGGCCCCGGAGCCTGCGCAGAAGACCGATCTGAACGACTGGCACACCATGATCGATACCAATATCACCGGCTTGGTCAATGTCACCCATGCACTGCTGCCGACGCTGATCGATACGGGCAAGGGCGCCAGTATCGTCAATATCGGTTCGGTGGCAGGGCAGTGGCCGTATCCCGGCAGCCACGTATATGGGGCCAGCAAGGCCTTCGTTCAGCAATTCAGCTACAACCTGCGCTGCGACCTGATCGCCACCGGCGTGCGCGTCACCGATATTGCGCCGGGCATGGCCGAAACCGAATTCACCCTGGTCCGTACCAAGGGCAATCAGGCGGCGTCCGATGCCCTTTACAGCACCACCACACCGTTGACGGCAGAAGATATCGCCGAGCAGATCTTTTACGTCGCCACATTGCCTGCGCATATCAACATCAATCGGTTGGAGATCATGCCGTCGCGCCAAGCGTGGGCGGGCTTCGCGGTCGATCGCGACAAATAGACCTAGGGTGGGCTGGAGGCGTGCCGCTGCAGCCCACCGAGCAACACTGTACGGTTCGGAGGGCTGAAGCCGGTCTGCAACGCCACAGGCACAGCGGCAGCGTCCCATGAGCACGCAAGGTGCTGGGATTCACAGGGAGATGGTTGTTCAGATCGAAATGCAGCAGGCGCTCTGGAGAGCGGTTTTGCGAGAGTAGACGAAGAGGGGAGCAGCGGGGCGTTTTGATCAGGCGCTGCGTCCACAAGGGACGTCAGCGGCCCGGTTTTCGAATGAGGTGCTTAGTTCACCGCATCTTTCAGCGACTTGCCCGGCTTGAAGCCCGGCAGCTTGGCTGCGGAAATCTTGATTGTCGCGCCGGTCTGCGGATTGCGACCGTCACGCGCAGCACGCTCTTTGACGGCAAAGGTGCCGAAGCCGACCAGCGTCACGCTGTCGCCGTTCTGCAGGGTATTGGTCACGCTTTCGGTGAAGGCATCCAGTACACGGGTGGCAGTGCTCTTCGGAACATCGGCGGAGGCTGCGATAGCTTCAATCAACTCGGCTTTATTCACGGGTGTGGCTCCAGATTGGGTTGGGTGGTCAGTATAAGCAGCGTCTCGCCCTGTCGCCTGCGGCAAATTTCCTCTTTTGTAAAAAAAATATGTTGGCCGGCTGACAAAATCGCATGTTGCAGCTGATCCGGACGCTTCTGTCTGGACAGCGTCCTGTCAGCTTCGGTTCATTGCCCGCCCGACCATCGGCTATTGCTGCAATCGCTCCCCGCGACGCCTCGTTGCAGGCGTTTGGTGACGGTGTGGCCCTGGTTTGGCCGGGCCAGGCATGCGCGTGGCTGGCGATCCGGCGGGACTCGCTCAGGCACCGAACCGACACGCCGATCTGCCCGCCGGGACCGGCAGCGGCTAGTAGCGAATATCGATATCCAGTTCGGTCGGCGCTGTGCCGCTTACCGCGAACTCGCTTTCTTCGAACGTCGGCGGGCCCATCACCTTGGGGTTGTTGGACAGCCCGTAGCCCTCCGTGGGAAACATGCCGAAGCGGCGATCCAACTCGCCGTTAGCGTTCTCATCGTGGTAGACCATGATGGCGTACTGGCCGGCGGGCACGTCCTCGAACAGCAGCGTGACCGTACCTCTCGCCGCCGGGGCCTCCTGTGTGGCGAAAGCCTTGTCGACCTTGCGAAAGCTCTTCGGGTCGGAAAACAGCGCGACCCGGACAGCCCCTTGGTCATGCTGGATGCCGTTCAGCCTTACGGTCAGTGCCTGGCCGTCGGCAAATGCCGCACCGCTCGCCGAAACGGCAAGCAGCAGAAATACTGCGCGTAGTGTCATCGATAAGCTCCGGTGGTTCGTCTAGCATCATCTGGCTGCAGCGGTCCGCGCGGCGACTCCGGCACGTTGCGGATCGGGCGTGCCATAGTGGCGTCGTTGCGCTCGGACGGCCAGCGCGACGCGTCACAACAGCACTGGGTCATGGCTCTCCGCCGCCTGCGATGCCATGCTAGCCGGCCACTCCTCTCACCCGAGCCCGCATGGATAAGATTCATCTGCAGACGCTGATCATCGACAAGCTGCTCGCCGATCTGAGGATCGCCGAGGACGCACTGAGGGCGTCTCACGAGGCGGCCACTCATGCCGAAAGCAAGGCGGAAAACAAATACGACACCCGCGGGCTGGAAGCGGCGTACCTGGCGGACGGCCAGCGCCGCCGGGTCGCAGAAATCGAAGCGGCGCTGGCGAGCTATCGCAACCTGCCTATGCGCGATCTGACGGGCGAGCCGATTCGGCTGGGTGCTCTGGTTTCGCTTGAACTGGCGAGTGGTTGCCGGTGGGTTTTCCTAGGTCCGGACGCCGCAGGGCTGAAGGTAAAAGTGGGCGAAACCGAAGTGCTGGTCATTTCTCCGCATTCACCGCTGGGACGGGCCTTGCTCGGTTGCCACGAGGGTGACGAGGGCAAGCTGCTAGTAGATGGCCGACCCCAGCAGTACGGCGTACTGACGATCTGTTGATGGGGGAGCGCCAGCCAGAGGTGGTGTCTCAGGCTTTACTATGTCTTGATACAGTGAAGATACGTTTCATATTCAGTTAGTTTACATCATATTTTGCATCTGGTTTGTCATGTTTATGGCTTGGCATGAGAGGCTTGCGTCGGAGCGAAACTTTGGCTCTGCGGGAGACACAAAGCCCGCTTTCGACGCTGGTTGCGCGTACTTCATCAGGGCTGCGGTGCGTTCGGGGCTCAGCCGATGGTCATCAGGCTGGCGTTGCCGCCGGCCGCCGCGGTGTTGATGCTCAGGGCGCGCTCGATCAACAGCCGCTCCAGCGGGATATCGGTTTCGCCCGGCGCCAGCCCTTGCACGCCGACGATAGGGCCGCTGCGCTGGGACAGTCGCTGGTTGACGTCACGCAGTTGGTCGGGCTCGCCATGGTGCAGCACCGCATCGAAGCGTACGGCGTCACTGGTCCAATCCGCGACGCGGATGATTCGGGCTTGCACGGCTTGGGGCAGCTGGCCGATCAGGTTGCTGCTGGATGGGTTATCCGCCAGTACAGCTTCGCTGCCGACGGTCAGCACTGCCGCTAGCTGGGTCAGTAGATCGCGTTCATCCTCGGAAAGGCACAGCACATATTCGCGTGGCAGCAGGCTGTAGCTGTTGCGTTCCCCTGTGGGCCCGTTGAGCAGCCGCGTGGTGCCGCTCTGGGATTGCTCGGCGTAGCGATCGCACAATGCGGCCAGTTCGCCTCGGCCATTGTCGTGCGCCCATTGCCTGAACTGCTTGGCGGCAGCGGTTTGCGCCGGAGGCTGCTGCACCTCGGGCAATGTCTGAGCACCACCGAAGTTCAGCGCGCGCAGCAATGCATCGTAGGGCCGCTCCGACAGCAGGCGATACAGATACAGTGGACCGCCGGCCTTGGGTCCGGTGCCCGAGAGCCCCTCGCCGCCGAATGGCTGCACACCCACCACTGCGCCGACAATGTTGCGGTTGACGTATAGATTGCCAACCTTGGCGCGGTCGATGACTTTGGCGATGGTTTCGTCGATGCGGGTATGCACGCCCAGGGTCAATCCGTATCCGGCGGCGTTGATCTGGTCCAGCAACTTGTCCAGATCGGCACGGCGATAGCGCAGCACATGCAACACCGGGCCGAAGATCTCCTGCTGCAACTCGTCCAGGCGTTCCAGCTCGATCAGTGTGGGCTTCACGAAGGTGCCATGGGCACATTCCTGTTCGTCGACGCGAGCCATCTGATGCACCCGGCGGCCCTTGTCCCGCATGGCCTGTAGGTGCCGTTCGATATTGTCCCGCGCTTCGGCATCGATAACCGGACCGATGTCCACCGCCAGTCGCTGCGGGTTGCCCATGCGTGCTTCGGCCATCGCCCCCTTGAGCATGCCGATGACCCGTTCGGCAACGTCTTCCTGCACGCAGAGCACACGCAATGCCGAGCAGCGCTGACCGGCGCTGTCGAAGGCTGAGTTCATCACGTCCATCACCACCTGCTCGGCCAGTGCCGAGGAGTCGACGATCATCGCGTTCTGGCCGCCGGTTTCGGCGATCAGTGGAATGCTCCGCCCGCGCTCATCCAGCCGTCCGGCGATGCTGCGCTGGAGGATCGAGGCGACCGCCGTAGAACCGGTGAACATCACACCACGAACGCGCTCATCACTCACCAGGCGCGCACCAACGGTTTCGCCGCGCCCGGGCAGCAGCTGCAAGACACTTCTGGGAATGCCTGCATCGTGGAGTATCTGCACCCCAAGCGCGGCGATCAGCGGGGTTTGCTCGGCCGGCTTGGCCAACACCGTATTGCCGGCGCCCAGTGCGGCACAGACCTGGCCGGTGAAGATCGCCAACGGGAAGTTCCAGGGGCTGATACAAACTACCGGGCCGACTGGGCGGTGGGTGTCGTTATCGAAATTGCCGTTCACTTCGGCGCCATAGAAGCGCAGGAAGTCCACTGCTTCGCGAACCTCTGCGATGGCGTTGACGTAGGACTTGCCCGCTTCACGAATGAGCACGCCCATCAGCATCTGCATGCGCTGTTCCATCAGATCGGCAGCGCTTAACAGCGCCGCCGCACGTTCTTTCGGCGCAGTGGATTGCCAGGCAGCAGCATGCTCCACTGCGCAACGCAGGGCATTGTCGACATCCTCCTCGCTGGCTTCCTGCACCTGACCGACCACGTCTTGCTGATCCGCAGGATTGAGCAGCGGCTCGACCGGCATCGTCGAAACCGTCTCGCAGCCAAGCTGAGGCGCCGCCGTATGGCGCTGATGGGCGCTGGCGAGCAGGGCGGAGGAGAGCGAGGCCAGGCGCTGTTCATTGGCAAGGTCGATGCCGCACGAATTGATGCGACCTTCACCGTATAGGTTGCGCGGTAGCGGGATTCGCGGGTGAGGCAAGCCAAGCGTGCCTTCCGCCGCGAGCATCTGTTCGACGGTTACCACCGGATCGGCCACCAGCTCTTCCAGCGAAATGCTCTTGTCGGCAATGCGGTTGACGAAGGAGGTATTGGCGCCATTTTCCAGCAGACGCCGCACCAGATAAGCCAGCAGCGTTTCGTGGCTGCCGACCGGGGCGTAGATACGGCACGGCCGGTTGAGTCTGCCTTCGCCCCTGCCGACCACCTGTTCGTAGAGCGGCTCGCCCATGCCGTGCAGGCACTGGAACTCATACTGACCGGGGTAATAGTTCTGGCCGGCGAGGTGGTACACCGCGGCCAGGGTGTGGGCGTTGTGGGTGGCGAACTGAGGGTAGATTGCCTCGGGCGCGGCGAGCAGCTTGCGTGCGCAGGCAATGAAGGACACATCGGTGTAGGCCTTGCGGGTGTAAACCGGGTACCCCTCGAGGCCGTTGACCTGTGCCAGCTTGATTTCGCTGTCCCAGTAAGCGCCCTTGACCAAGCGAATCATCAGCCGATGGCGGCTACGCTTGGCCAGATCGATCAGGTAATCCACTACATAGGGGCAGCGTTTCTGATAGGCCTGGATGACGAAGCCGATGCCGTTCCAATCGATCAGCGAGGGTTCGAAGCAAAGCCGCTCCAGCAGATCCAGCGACAGCTCCAGGCGATCCGCTTCTTCGGCATCGATGTTGATGCCGATGTCGTAGCGCCGCGCCAGTTCGGTCAAGGACAGCAAGGTCGGGTACAGCTCGTCCATCACGCGGTCGTATTGCGCACGGCTGTAGCGCGGATGCAGCGCCGACAACTTGATCGAGATTCCCGGGCCTTCATAGATGCCGCGCCCGCGCGAGGCCATGCCGATGGAATGGATCGCCTGCTCGTACGAGGCCAGATAGCGCCGCGCATCTGCGCTGGTCAGGGCCGCCTCGCCGAGCATGTCGTAGGAATAGCGGAAGCCTTTGGCTTCCATGGTCTGCGCATTGCTCAGGGCTTCGTTGATGGTTTCGCCGGTGACGAACTGCTCGCCCATCAGCCGCATTGCCATGTCCACGCCTTTGCGGATCAGCGGCTCGCCCCCCTTGCCGATCAGGCGGTTGAGCGAGGAGGAGAGGTTGGATTCGTTATGCGTGGCGACCAGCCGGCCGGTGAGCATCAGGCCCCAGGTCGCGGCGTTGACGAACACCGACTGGCTGTTGCCCAGGTGAGGTTGCCAGTTGCCGGTGCTGATCTTGTCGCGGATCAGCGCATCGCGCGTGCCTTTGTCTGGCACGCGCAACAGGGCCTCAGCCAGACACATCAGTGCCACGCCTTCCTGGGACGACAGCGAGAACTCCTGCAGCAGCCCCTGCACCAGGCCTTGGCGTCCGCCAGCGCTTTTCTGATTGCGCAGCTTCTCGGCGATACGCAAGGCCAGCCGGTGCGTGGCTTCGGCCCTTTCCGGCGACAGGCGCGCCTGCTCCAGCAGGACCGGCACCGCTTCCGGCTCCGGACGGCGGTAGGCTGCGGTAATAGCCGCGCGCAACACCGACTGCGGTAGCACGCTCTCGGCAAATTCGAGAAACGGCTGGCTATCGGATGTGATCTCTACGTCCATATGATCGGCGACGTGTTCCACCGGGGCGGCGCCGAGAGGGGCTGTGCCGCTTTCCAGCTGTTCGAGGTAATTCAGCAGCGCCTGTTTTACCAACCACTGTGGCGTGCGGTCGACCTGCCGGGCGGCTGCCTCGAGTCGATCACGGGCAGCCTCGTCTAGCTTGATGCCGAGCGTAGTGGTCGCCATGTCGCTGTCCCTCTGTCATGCGATGTGGTTGGTTCGCCAGCCCCATCCTGTTAGTCGGAGCGTTGCACTGCCTTCTAGCAGCGTAGACCCTCACGGCACCGCAGTCGGAAGGTGGCGGCGAGCGGTAAAACCCTGATACAGCTCGACACGCTCTTGTTGGCAGCCTATTCAGCCAGTCATGACTAATCTTCAACCATGGACCGTAAGGCCATTGTTCGAGGATTCGGGTGAGCCGTCTGCGGACGCGGCATCTACTCGTCAGCGAGTGGCTGCGTACCATCGAAAGGCGTGGAGAGGAATATGAAAATTGAACGATTCGAAGACCTCATCGACTGGACCCGCGATACCCACCGAGAGCTTTCCAGATGCCTGGGACGCAGCGCTTTGCGTCACGAAGAACAGCGAGCACGATGGTTGCTGGCCTATCTCGCTGATCACGAAAAGGTCCTGGCCAATACCATTGAACGTGTGGAGCGCCACGCTGATCCGAAAGCTCTGCGTACCTGGATTTATGACTACGTGGCGCGCAATCCGGTGATTCGCAGCCAGCCCCAAGCCATGCCGTACGCGGCGATGAGCGTTGAAGAAATTTCCTATGAAGTTTTCACCATTCACAATCAGGTGATGGATCTGTATCGCTCACTGGCACGCCGAGCCGAAATTGACGGTGCGCGGGACCTCGCCAATGATTTGCTGGCGCTCGAGTCTCACGAAACGATGCGTCTGGCGGTGCAGTTCAACCGGGTCGACGAGGTTTGAACGTTGGCCCCAAGTAATAGGGCAGGCGAAACCGGTTTCAGCGCTTTTCCGGCTCAGGCACATCGGATTCGCTGAGGTCTTTCTCACCCATTTTTTGCGCGGCCTCCTGCTCGTCTGCTGCGTCGCCTTGCAGGCTCTGTTGCTCGGAGGCGGGGTCGTACTGCAGTTCGACCAATACGGGGAAATGATCCGAGCCGAATGATGGCAATCGCTGGATACGCACCAGCTGGAAATGGTGGCTATGAAACAAGTGGTCCAGCGGCCAGCGCAGGTACCAGTGCTGGGCATGAAAGCTGTTAATCATGCAACGACCGACCCGCGGGTCGAGCAATCCGCTGATTTTGCGGAACAGGCGTGTGTTGGCCGACCAGGCGACATCGTTGAGGTCACCGGTCACGATGATCGGTGTGTCGGGCTCGTCGTCCTGAACGCTTTTGGCCACCAGCAGCAGCTCGATATCGCGTTCGGTGGATTCGTCGTTCTCCGTGGGGCTGGGTGGCGCCGGATGCAGGAAATGCATGCGGATCGCCAGCCGGTCGTTCAGCCGGACCTGCGCATGCATCGATGGGACATCCTCCTCGACCAGAAAGCAGGTTTCGGCATTTTCCAGCGGCAGTCGCGACCACACATGCATGCCATAGAGGTTGTCGAGCGGACATCGGATGCAGTGGGGATATTCCTCGGTCAGCTCTTCGAGCTGCGTCTCCCACCAGTCATCGGTTTCGAGCGTCACCAGTACATCGGGTCGATGTTCGCGGACCAGACTTTTGAGCATGTCGGCCTGACGGTTCGGCATCAGTACATTGGCCGCCATGACACGGATACGAGGTCTGGTGCGACTGGTGTCGGCGGACTTTACTTCGGGCCGCCATAACCGGGTGTACGGAATGATCCACCAGGCCTGGTAGCCGAGACAGCCGGCAGCTGCCAGCGAGATCAGGATCTGCAGCGGCTCGGAGTAAGACAACAGCAATGCCTGGGCCAACAGCAGTACCAAGGCCAGTGCGCACAGCTGCAAGCGAGGGAAATCCAGCCCTCGCACCCACCAGGCGGGATGCTTCCAGAGTGGCAAAAGGGTCAGTACGACGAGCAGGCCCGTCGCTCCCAACAAGATGCCTTCCGTCATACCCGATCCTCGGCGTTTTTCAGGTCCACGTCATGCCAACCTTTCCGGTACCTGAAACCAGGCACAAGGAATTCGTCCCATTGACCATTGAATGGTTCCGTTTGCCTGAGGTTGTGGTGAACAAGGGTGGTTTGCAGCGAGCGCGAGACCGGGCGCAAAAAAGGCCTGGCACGCAATACGTGGCAGGCCCTCAATGACGTATTTGCAGAAGGTTACATCGGTTCGCCAATCGCAGCGCAACTATTCGGTGTATTGGCGTGCTTGCGCAGAACCGGCAGTTGGGGCTGTTCAGCGCCCCCCGATACGTCGAGCGCGAGGATGTATTTGCCCCACCATGGGCCGCCGGCCCAGTACGTGAGCGGCACGCAATTCTCGCGCAAATAACCGAGGAGATTGTCCATGGCGACGATCGCGTCGGGCGCATAGTTCGGTACGCCCATCTCGCCGATGAAACCGCGCAGATTGTTGGTTCGCAGCCAGTCCACGAAGGGTTTGGCGCGGTTGATTCCCAGGTCCGGCGCAAAGGTTTCGGTCTTGTCGATGTACAGGCCCGAGGTGTCGCGGTCCAGATACATATGGGCTTCGAAGATCAGCTTGTTCGCAGGGTCGCGCATCCAGGGATCGGCAATCAGTTGAGTATTGGACTGAGGCCAATGCCATGCGCTGGAGAAACGGTCGCCGGCAACGTAGATCCAGTGGGTCTTATCGACCTTGCGAATTTCCTTGGCTGCGGCCAGTGCCGCTTCAGGCCAAAGGCCCTTGGTGTTCGGCTCGTTCATCAGGCCGTAACCGCTGAGCGCTGGGTGGCTACCGACCTTCTGCGCGATGCGTTTCCAGGTGTTGGCGAACGACGGGATGGGCACCGTCTCGGAGCCAATCGGCTGCTTGTAGTAGCGGTAGTAGTTATGCATGTCGAGCACGACCTTGACCCCGTACTTCTGCGCGAAATCGAGCGACTGGGTCAACAGTGCCACTTGCGCGGCGTCGAGCTCCGTATTCAGCCGCGGTTGTATGCGTTCCCAGAGAAACGGCAGGCGAACCAGCTTCAGGCCTTGCTCGGCGTACTTCTTGTAATACGACTCGGCCGGATAGATGTAATTGGTGCCGTGCTTGCCGGGCAGCACAGAAGGCCCGAAAGCGGCCCCGGACAGCGCAACGCCTACCAGCTGCACCGGACCGGACGCAGGCAGCACTGCTTCTGCGACCGGAGCGGAAGGCGCGGCGGGCTGAATCGTTGGCGCAGCCACCAGGCTGAGCTTGTTCGGATAGCCCACCACGTTGCCGTCGAGCGCAGGACCGCTCATGAACACGCTCAGAGCGCCGCTGGCGGGCTTGACCGAGGTAATCGTGCGGACCCGGCCGTCCGCCGTGCGCACCGACGCGCCCGCTACGAAAGCGGCCCTGTTTTGCGCGGTGGCCGCGACCGATACGCCAGCAGAGGCGCGCCAGGAACCGTTCAGCCAATACGTGTTGGTGAATTTGTTGATCAGCGCGGCGTAGCTTGGCGCAGCGACTGCGGTGTTGCTCGGCGCGGTTGTAACCGGCGTTGGGGCGGGTACGTTGCTAACACTGAGTCGGTTGGGATAGCCGACCACCGCACCATTCAGTGCTGGGCCGTTCATGAATATCGTCAGCGCACCGCTGGCGGGCTTCACCGACGTGACGGTACGTATCTGGCCGTCGGCTGTCCGTACGGCGGTGCCGACACGAAATGCCGCAATGTTCTGCGCGGTAGCGGCGACCGAAACACCCGCCGAGGCACGCCAGGAGCCATTCAGCCAGTAGGTATTGGTGAACTTGTTGATCAGCGCCGAGTAGGAAATTGCCGATGTGCTGGTGCCGTTGACCGTGGCTGCTTGAACATCGTTGGCGCCAGGGCAGAAGCCCAACAGTGCGGCTAGGGCGATGGCGGACATGAGGCCTTTGCGGACGCTCGGAAAAGCTGTGATGGGCATTTGACTCACCATGACAATGAACTTTCAAACGCAAAAAGCGCGGCGTTTAAATGAAGACGGGATATCGAGAACAGCGCTGTGAAAGCAGGTGAAATCCCACAGGCAGAACGAACCCTTTGGCGAAACAGAAGAGCGGATGGGTGCAGTCCCGCTTCGTTGGGTAGCTTTATAATTTGTTTTATAAATAGATGGAACTACGTTCGACCGGATACCGACGTCAATAATACGTCCGGTTGTCTGGGTGTGATCGCTTTGATATTGAAAGGCTACTATTAGGTGCGCTCTGAGCCAGCTAAATCTGGCGCCTGGTTAATTAATGGCGCCATTTTTTTGAACATTGATAACGTGTTGATC
Organism: Pseudomonas sp. YJ42; assembly: GCF_047225135.1. Classification (NCBI taxonomy): domain Bacteria; kingdom Pseudomonadati; phylum Pseudomonadota; class Gammaproteobacteria; order Pseudomonadales; family Pseudomonadaceae; genus Pseudomonas; species Pseudomonas sp. YJ42. The sequence continues at coordinate 252,638 of NZ_CP178378.1, forward strand.
AACCGTTAATTGATGCAAATCCGACAAACGGTAAGTTGATGTTTGAACTTATCCGAATCGGCTCGATTGATTCCGTGCTCGCCTCGTTCGCATGATCGGCGAGATGGCTTCATAACGACTTTGTCTTTTCGTTGCGGCGGTGAGCGAAGAACCAAGGATTGGTAGTGCTTGTAAAGCGGTCGGGCTTCGGGCAGGGTCGAAGTCAGCTCTCTTGTTGCGGAGTCATCTCCATGTCGGACCTTTACCCGCTCGTCGACCCTGATGGGCTGATCGAATATTCGGTCGTCTTCACGGACCGCTCGCTGAATCACATGTCCCGGTCGTTCCAGACCGTGATGACCGATATTTCCGCCACCCTCAAATCCGTTTACAACGCCCACGCGGTGGCGGTGGTGCCCGGCAGCGGCACGTTCGGCATGGAAGCGGTGGCACGCCAACTGGCACATGAGCGCAGCTGTCTGGTGATTCGCAATGGCTGGTTCAGTTATCGCTGGACCCAAATCTTCGAGATGGGAGGTATTCCCTCGCACGCCACCGTGCTCAAGGCGCGACCGCAAAGCCAGAGCCCCCAGGCTGGATTCACGCCCCCGCCTATTGACGAGGTGGTTGCCATCATTGCTGCACAGAAACCGGATCTAGTGTTTGCGCCGCACGTGGAAACCTCGTCTGGGATAGTCCTCACGGACGACTATCTGCAGGCGGTGGGCGAGGCGGTGCATGCGGTTGGCGGTTTGTTCGTGCTGGATTGCATCGCCTCCGGCGCGCTCTGGGTGGACATGCAGGCCAGCGGTGTCGATGTGCTGATCAGCGCGCCGCAGAAGGGCTGGAGCGCATCACCTTGCTGCGCATTGGTGATGCTCAGCGAGGCGGCCCGGTTGCGTGTCGAGGCAACCCAGAGCAGCAGCTTCGCATGCGATCTGAAGAAGTGGCTGCAGATCATGCAGGCCTATGAGCAGGGCGGGCATGCCTACCACGCGACTATGCCGAGCGACGCCTTGGCGCGGTTTCGTGACGTCATGCTCGAAACCAGAGGCTATGGTTTCGAGCAGCTTCGTTCGCAGCAGCAGGAGTTGGGTCGCAGGGTGCGGGCGCTTCTTGCCGAGAAAGGTTTCAACAGCGTTGCGGCGACTGGCTTCGAGGCGCCTGGTGTGGTGGTGTGTTACACCACCGACAGCGGAATCAAGAATGGCAGCAAGTTCGCGGAGCAAGGGCTGCAGATCGCCGCGGGCGTACCGCTACAGTGCGACGAACCGGCTGATTTCCAGACCTTCCGCATCGGCCTGTTCGGACTGGAAAAGCTGAGAAACCTGGACCGTACCGTCGAGATTCTGCAGCGCGCGTTGGGGAAGATTCTCGGCGAGTAACAGACGACTCGTTCGATCATCGATACGTCGTCGTATGCCACCGAAGCTGGGCGACGATGGAGTTGGCAACCCTTATCGAGCCGTTTGGCTTCGTTCGAGCTGTTGGGGAAGATCGCTGGAACCTGCGTCCTAGACACATTTTTGAAACAAAATTGTGTTTGCGCATGTGCTCAGGGTAGCTACGCTGAACCTTATACAAGGCTTACTACAACAACAAAGAGGGGCTCAGTATGATCAACAACCAGAATGCTCAGGTCGTTGCACTCGAATTGTGGCGCTTCTGTGCACATTGCATAGCCATAATCGTGGTTGTAGGAGCGGTACTTATCGGTTTCCTTGGATCATGGGAGCTCGCGCTGAAGGTCGGTGTGTTGCCGTTACTGGCTTTGGTCGCGGCTGACCTGTTGGCCAAGCGCAGGGAGCAGCACATTCAAGTCAGAAACTCCTGACTTCCATACCCTGCGCAAACCGTCACGTGGGTTGCGCAGGGCTTACACCGAGCGGGAAGCGGCGTCCAGGCAGGCCGGGGCGCAGTGAATGCCGACCATCTTCCCACCTCCCCGCAACGATTCCCGCAGGTCCTTGTGTTGCGACGGCTTTACTGGTTTTTGCCGTTGCCCTCGTCCGCTAGGTAATCGGCGTAGTAGCTCAAGGTCGCAAGATTCTTGTCCTTGGCCTCGAACATCATGTCGAACCGGTCGAGAAATTCCCGAGCATACTGATTGGTCCAGTCGTTCCACATGCGCTTGCTATGGCTGTACAAGTCGCGCTTGCTGACCTTTGCCAGCAGAGCCGGCATCTCAAGTTTTTGCTCTGCGTCGAAGCCCAGTTCCATCAGGCTTTCCGGCGGCTGCGAGTAATGCATGGTCGGCCGCACGCCATGCCAGCTGTCGATGATCCGCTCCACCCGTGGGTCGTGCGGGTCGATGTAGTCATCCTCGTTGATCCAGCAGTGGTGGATGTCCAGCACAACTGGCGCCAGATCGGCCAGCGCCAGACAGTCATCGACACCGTAGGTTTTCTCCTCGTTTTCGAAGGTGATGCTGTAGCGGGCCTCCTGGGACAGGCGCGACCATACCGCCCGTATGCCTTCTACACCCAGGCGACCGGCGATGTGAACGTTGCATTTGAAGTCCTGGAACTGCCGGCCGAAGCCCATCATGCGGATCATGTCGGCGTGGTACTCGAACTCCGCCAGGCTGTTTTCCACCACCTGCGGTTTGTCCGAGCCGAGTACGCAGTATTGGCCGGGGTGCAGCGAAAGGCGGATGCCCAGTGACCTGGCAGCGGCGCCGATTCTGGAAAAACCATTCTCGATCATTTTGCGCACGTCGGGCTGGCGGTAAAAGTCTGCGGCTTCGGGGTGGCTGTAGAAGGGCAGTAGATCGCTGCTCAGGCGCAGCATGTGCAACTGTTTTGGCAGCGTGCCGACGTAGTCGAGCAGCCGCGATTGTGCCGTCAGGTTGTGCTCGATGATGTCGCTGAGCTTTTCCCGTGCCACGTCTTGCGACACGCTGTTGAGCCAGCGCAGCGTGGTCGAACGCGGATTGAAGGCGCGTTCGATGGTTTCCAGCTCCTTCAGCGACTCGCTGTGGCCGGGATGGCGGTACATGCAGGCGAAACCGATTCTGAACATAACGACCTGTGGTGAGCAGCACTCCTGAGCCGGGTGCTACAGATGGTTGTCCTCATTAGTGCCCAGACCCCGCATGGCGTGCCGTTAATCTGACGAACGTTAGTTGATCGATCCCTTGCGTGGACGCCAGCCGGCGGCGAAAAACCCTTACCATAACAATCACCTGTTGATGCACCGGTTGGTTTTTCATGTTGTCTGCCGTCAAGCGCTACAAGCTTCTGCTGTCAGGGGCCCTGACACGTTGTTTCCCTCGTACATCGGCTTATTTGCAGTCGGAGGAAGAGTTGGTGCTGCGGCGCTGGCCCAGTGCCACCACCAGTACAGCCAAGCGCGCCACCAAGAAGCCCGGCACCCCGCCGGCCAAGGTCGGTCGCGCGCCCAAGCAATCGGCCGGGGAGAAGACCGTCAAGCCTCGGGTTGCATCGCGCAAGGCTGCTAGCGAAGGCATTTACGGGCCGGCAAAGCTCGTAGTCGACGACCCGCAGGTCCAGGCAATGCGCTTGCGAGTCGGCCGTGCAGTCGAAGCGGGCGTGATCTGTGCGCCTTCGGACGAACAATGGGCAATGATCCTCAGCGATAGCCCGGTGACGCGGATCTTTGCTGGGGCCGGCTCGGGCAAATCCACCACGCTCGTGTTGCGGGTGGTCTTCATGCTCTGTCACATGGGCATCGCGCCAGAGCGGCTGACGGTGATTTCCTTTACCAATGCTTCCTGCGCGCAACTGCGCGAGCAATTGATTCGGGTGCTGGGTTTCTGGAACTTCGATTTCGATCCGGCCAGTGCGCGCCAATGCGTGCGAACCTTCCACTCGGCGATGGCGGTGTTGGCCAAGGACGTGCTGGGCAAGCCGGTCTGGTTCGAGCAATTGGACGAGAAGGGCGCATCACCCACCGACCTGGACAATCCACTGACCACCGCGCGTCTGCGGCCGGCACAGCAGCGTCTGCTGAAACAGGCCTACCAGAACTGCTACGCCGAAGATCAAGATTTCCGTTCGCGGGTGCACGAGCTGCTGCAGCTGCCGTTGCCGGACGAGTCGAAGCGCAAGCGCGTACCCAAAGCGCCGCTCGACAAGTTCAAACTGGTCGGCGAGTTCAGCGCGGTACCGTTGTTCGAGGCCTTCTACGTGCAAGCCGGTTTTATCGAGAGCATCGGCATCCGGATCGAACAGATGCAACCGGACCGGATGGACTGCTCCGCAGCTGAACGTGCGTTCATCGAAGCGCTAGGCCTGTTCTGGCAGCATTTCCAGGCTCTTCTTGAGCGTGAAGGGCTGACCACTTTCAACGGTGCCTTCCAGGGGTTGACTAAACGCTTGGCCGATCGCGGCCTGCCGCCCGCCGCCCTGGCACCGTTCAGCCATCTACTGATCGATGAATTCCAGGACATCTCGCCGCAGATCGTGCAGTGGCTGCAGGCGCTGCATCGTGCGCTGGCCCGCCAGGGCGAAACGGTGAGTCTGATGGCCATCGGCGATGACTGGCAGTCGATCTATGGTTGGCGTGGCAGCTCGCCGGAACTGTTCATGGATTTCGATAAGTACTTCCCCGGGCGCGGCGCGTCGAAGAAGAGCAGGGTGCTGATGCTGGAAACCAACTACCGCTCGATCGAACCCATCATCCGCGACGGCGAGGCAGTGCTGGGCGACGTGGCGTTCAAGCAGGCAAAGACCAGCCAGGCGGCCAAAGCGACGCAGCCGGGAGACCATGGGGTGAAGCTGATCACCCGTTTCGACGTGAAGACGCAACTGCCTGATCTGGTCCGCGAGATCCAGGCCCAGTGCGAACATGTCGGCAAGCGACCGAACGCGGACCGCAATGCGGTATTGGTACTCAGCCGGCGTAACGAACCCTTGCGGGCCATCGAGGCGCAGCTGGACCGCAAGTTGCCGGTCAAGACCTACACCATTCACCGCGCCAAGGGCCTGCAGGCGGAGGTTGCGATTATCGTCGATGACTGCCTGCCAGCTGAGCGTCACCCTCTGCGCAACGCGCTGTATGCCTACTGTGGGTTCTTTCGCAACAGCTACGATCAGGCCATGGCCGACGAGGCTTTGCGCCTGGCCTATGTGGCGATCACCCGTGGCGTCAGTCGGGTGTTCTGGTACACGCACAAGCCCCAGGGTGCAACTCGGCTGCTGGCTGGCAGGGGGAGGAGTCGGTAGCGATATACCGTCCGATGGCGCATCGCAGTGCTAGCTGATGTCACCGGTTTACCGCTAGGGTGCAGGTTTTGGCGCGCAGCGCTGGCGGATGAGAGGGTAGATGCATGGTGAAGCTCTGGGGTCGGATCAATTCAACGAACGTGAAAAAGGCGCTGTGGTGTCTGGAAGAACTCGGTGTGCCCTACACACGCATCGACGCCGGTGGCACCTTCGGCGTAGTCGGTGAGGCCGAATATGCTGCGATGAATCCGAATCGCCTGGTGCCCTGCCTGCAAGACGGCGAGCTGGTGCTCTGGGAGTCCAACTCCATCGTCCGCTACCTCGCCGCGCAATATGGCGCAGAACCGCTATGGAATGCCGATCCGCGCCGGCGTGCCGAGGCGGACAAATGGATGGACTGGGTAACGTCATCCTTGGCCGCACCCTTCCGTCCGCTGTTCTGGAACATCGTGCGTACCGCACCGGAACAACGCGACATGGCGGTGGTGCAGGCGGCGCTGGCGGAATGCGGCAAGTTGCTGGCGATCGCCGATCGGACGCTCTCAGAGCAGCCCTATCTGTCCGGCACCTCATTCGGCATGGGCGACATTCCTCTGGGATGTTTCGCCTATGCCTGGTTCGAGATGCCGATCGACCGGCCGGATCAGCCGCACCTGCGCGACTGGTATGAGCGATTGCAGCAGCGTACGGCGTATCAGACCGCGGTGGTTACGCCGCTAACCTGATCGGGTTCAGCGGCTGCAGGATTCGTTGGTCAGCCAGTCGAGGAAGGCCTTCACGGGTGGGTGGCGCTCGCGGCCGGGGACGCAGAGCGCCGTATAGGAGGCGCCGGACACGGTAATTTCGCTGCGGTAGGGCTGCAACAGCCCCATTGCCAGGCTCTGCGACACCAGCACATTGCTCGCCAGCACCAGACCCTGTCCTGCAATGGCGGCCTGCAAGGCGTAATGCTCCTCGTCATATTCACGCAGCTCGGCGGTGTCCATCCATGTCTCGCCCGCAGCCTCGCACCAGGCTTTCCAGCTGCGATCATAGAGCTGCGAATTGCGCCAGCGCACGGTAATCAGGGTCAGGCGCGTTGGGTCGAGCGACGCCAGCAGGCCCGGTGCGCCATAAACGCCGAAACACTCGTCGAGCAGGCATTGACTGTGCAAGCTGGGGTGATCGTTATAGCCATAGCGGATCACCAGATCGATGCTGGCATCCTGATGCAGATCGAGCAGTTCGGTGCTGGTCTCGACACGCACCTTTATGCCTGGGTGAGCCTGATAGAAGTACCCGAGCCGCGGGATCAACCAGAGTGCGGCGAAGGCCGGCGTCGTGGACAACGTCAGGCTGCCGGTACTGGGTTGGGGGCGCAAATGGTCGACCGTTTGCACGACGTCCAGCAGCGCCCCATGCAGACTGCGAAACAGCCGCTCGCCGCAGTCAGTCAACCGTACGCCGCGGGCCATCCGCTGAAACAACGGTACCCCCAACCAGCCTTCGAGCAGCTTGATCTGATGGGAAACGGCAGTGGGCGTTACCGCGAGCTCCTCGGCTGCTGACTTGAAACTTTTCAGCCGCGCCGCCGATTCAAAGGTGCGTAATGCAGTGAGAGGCAGATTCGCGAACATATCGATGCTCAGGTGAATTGAATTCATTCCGGACGAGTATTGCTCATTTGTCGTCCGGGCTGGCAGCAAATAACTTGGCTCCTACAGCCGCACTGGCGCGGCTTATGGAGGTCACTGATGAAAAAAATTCTAGCTGTGCAAGGTAGCCCACGAGGCGAGCGTTCACACTCTCGGCGTTTGCTCGACCACTTCCTCGAGGCGCTGACAGCCGAGCAGCATGGCGCTGAGATCACGCATCGGGAGGTAGGGCGCGTTTCATTACCCGCAGTAACCGAAGGTTGGGTTGCAGCCGCCTTTCACGACCCCCTTACCCGTTCCTCGACGATGCAGGCGGACCTTGCTCTCAGCGATGAGCTGGTTGATGAGTTGCTCGCCACGGATCGTCTCGTCATCGCCGCGCCCATGTACAACTTCGGTGTTCCCAGTGGGGTGAAGGCCTGGATCGACCAGATCGTGCGCATCGGCCGGACCTTCGACTTCACCCCCGAGGACCCGACGAGCCAGTACAAACCACGGGTCCTGGGTAAGCGCGGGTTGATCATTACCACCCGAGGTGATCGCGGCTACGGTCCGGACGGTGTGAACGCCCACCTCAATCATGCCGATACCCATTTGCGCGATGTACTGGGACTGATCGGCATTACCGACGTCGAGGTGGTTGCAGTGGAAAACGACGAGTTCGGTGGAATGGCATTCGAAGATTCCTACCAGGCTGCGCAGCGGCGTCTGGCGCAATTGGCGATGGACTTCTGATGGCCAGCGGCTGGGCATTCCTCCTGCTGGCAGCTGGCTTCGAAGTGCTGTTCGCGATGTCGATGAAGTATGCCGAGGGTTTCACTCGGTTGCTTCCCAGTGGTTTGGTGGTCGTCGGCGCGAGCGCGGGGATTTATTTCCTGACGTTGGCGCTGCGCGATCTGCCGGTGAGCATCGCTTATCCCATATGGACCGGTATCGGCACGCTGGGCACGGTGTTGCTGGGTGCCTTGCTGCTGGGCGAGGCGCTGACGCCGCTCAAGCTCCTGTCGATCGCACTGATCGTGGCGGGCATTGCCGGTCTCAAGTGATGGTCATCACCCATGAGATGCGCTTCGCCCGTGAAGTGGGCTGCAAGCTGGTGTTCATGCACCACGGTAAGGTGTATGAGGTTGGCGATTCCCGCGAGCTGTTCGCCAATCCGCAGACCATCGAGCTGCAACAATCTATCGGCTCGGTCAGCCTTTAACGGCGCTCAGCGATCCCCGAACGCCTGCGCGACCAGTGCCGGCAGCTGTTCGCCCGCTGGGCCAGCCAAGGTGTATTCCCGTTCGCGGTGCTGCCTATGGGGCAGGGGATTGACGTGGACGATGACCGCCCCGGCACGCCAGGCAAGCCCAGGAATTTCTGCGGCGGGATAAACCATGCCGGAGGTGCCGACCGAAATCAGCAGGTCGCACGTTTCAGCGGCTTGGAGGGCGGCGCTCAAGGCAGCGGCAGGAAGGTTTTCGCCAAACCAGACGACACCGGGACGCAACAGGCCGCTGCAAATGGTGCAGCTTGGCGGTTGCAGCCGACGGCCGCCTTCCGGCTCGTTGGGCATGTCCAGCGGTTGCTTCGGGGATTCGCCACATTTGCAACAGCGCGGCTGATGCAAACTGCCGTGAAGGTGAACGACCTCGGTGCTACCGGCGCGCTCATGCAGATCGTCGACGTTCTGTGAAACGAGCGTGAGACGGGGCACCTGTCGGGCCAATTCGGTGATGGCCAGGTGGGCCGCATTTGGCTGAGCCTGCAGGACCTTCATGCGGCGCCATTCGTACCAGCCCCAGACCAGCGCGGGGTCCGCTTGGAAAGCTTCGGGTGTAGCCAGCGAGGTGGCATCGAAACGCGCCCAAAGACCGGTAAGCGAGTCGCGAAATGTCGGAATGCCACTCTCTGCCGAGACGCCAGCACCGGTAAATACCACCATATGGCGGGCTTGGCGCAGTGCCTCGATCAGCGGGGCAGGGATCATGGGCTCGGCTCCTGTCGATTGTTCATGGTGAAGCTCTTCGCTTCTCAAGGCGCAATCAAAACACCGCGTCACGTCGATTCCAATCGGTGCGACAAACCGGCATTGGCTTCAGCGCAGCGAGAACGGATGAATCACAGTCGCTCGCCCAGATTCCTGAAGGCGGACAGGGCGCGCTCGCGGCTCGTCGTCAGATCCACGATCGGCAGCGGATATCCGGGGGTACCGAAGAGCCCGCTGGAAGCGCGCGGGTCGTGAATGTCTCGGTTGCTCAAGTGAGCCAGCTCCGGCAACCATTGCCGCAGAAAGTCACCGTGCGGATCGAATTTGGCCGATTGGCTGAGTGGGTTGAACAGGCGGAAGTAGGGCACCGAGTCGGTGCCGGTCGAGGCGCTCCATTGCCAGCCGCCATTGTTCGCGGCGAGGTCGCCATCGATCAGGTGCCGCATGAACCAGCGCTCACCTTCGCGCCAGTCGATCAGCAGGTTCTTGCTCAGAAACATGGCGACGATCATGCGCAGTCGATTGTGCATCCAGCCGGTCGCCAACAGCTGACGCATGGCGGCATCGATGATCGGAAAGCCGGTGCGACCCTGTTGCCAGGCCGCCAACTCGTCGGGTGCGTGGCGCCAGGGCAGGGCCTCGGTTTGGCTACGGAAGGCCCGACCCATCGAAACCCTCGGATAGCCATGGAGGATGTGTTTGTAGAACTCCCGCCAGAGCAATTCGTTGATCCAGGTGACAACACCCGGATTACCGCTGTCCAACTCGCCCTGGTTCATTGCCAACGCGGCGTGTAGGCATTGTCGCGGCGAAATGACGCCCGCAACCAGGTATGGCGACAGCCGACTGGTACCGGATTGAGCGGGAAAATCGCGACGCTGTTGGTACTCGGCCAGGCCATGCTCGGCAAACGATGCCAAGCGCTTGTGTGCCGCCTCTTCACCTGCGGGCCAGCGCCCACGTAATACGTCGCTGGGCGAGGCGAAATCTGCAACGGCCGTTGGTACCGGATCGCTAGGAACGGGTATCCAGGCTTGCGGGGCGGGCACTGGCAGGCAGCGCGGCAGCGAATGGCTCAGGCGCAAATAGCAAACCTTGCGGAACTGACTGAAGACCTTGAAGCAATCGCCCGCGAGGGTTTTCACACTGCCTGGCGCAAAGAGCAACTGATCCAGGTGCCGCTGAAGTCTCGTAGGGGTATTGCGAAGTGCTTCGGCGGTCGCCTCGTCGCGGCGTTGCTCGTTCACTCCGTACTCATCGTTGATATGCAGGGTGTCGATCTGATACTGACGGCACAGATCGACGATCTGCGCCGGTGCCGCCTGCCAGTGTTCCACACGGCGAATCAGTAACGGCACGTTCAGCTCGGCGAGACGCGTGGAGAGCACGCCCAGGTTGCGCAGCTGGAAATCGATCTTGCACGCGGCGTCGTCATGGGCGAGCCATTGCGCGGGGGTAATCAGATACAGGGCGACGGTGGGACCGGCATTCATAGCCGCGGCCAGGGCGGTATTGTCGGCAACGCGCAGGTCGCTGCGCAGCCAGAGCAGTTGAGTCATTTCAGATTTGGTTTCCAGTCGCGTCAGATTGCGTTGCGCAGGCTGAGATTCTCGGGGTGCGGCTGCAGATAGGCCTGATTGGCAACATAGCGATCCGGATGCCGGCGGAAGTGATGCTTGAGCAGCGTCAGCGGCACCACCAGCGGCACGACGCCTTCGCGGTATTGAGTGATCAGGTGCTGCAGCTCCTGCTTATCTTCGCTGCCGATGTCACGTTTCAAGTAGCCGCTCAGGTGCTGCAACACGTTGCTGTGGTTGCCGCGCGACGCGGTCTTCTTCAAGGCTTGCATCAATTGGCGGAAGTAGGTGGGAGCGAACTCGTCCAACGGCATCTTGCCGATCGTCGCGACCATCCGACCGAGTGCCTTGTACTGCAATGGATCGGTCGCCATCAGCTGATACTTGTAACGTGAGTGGAAATCCACCAGTGCCTTGCGCGTCAGTCCAGTATCCCGCAGGCGCTGCCATTCGGCGTGGGCGAAGACCCGCGACAGGAAGTTTTCTCGCAGCACCGGATCGTTGAGCCTGCCGTCTTCTTCCACGGGCAAATCCGGCCATGCCTGCATGAGGGCGCGCGCGAACAGACCGGATCCGCCGCCGTCAACCGGATGACCATTGGCCTGATAAACCTTCACCCGCTCCATACCGCAGGAGGGGGACTTCTGCATCAGGATGTAGCCGCTGAGGTCATCCAGTTCAGCGGCGATCCGCTCGCCGTAGGCGGTTAGCGCGTCGCTGACGTCCAGCTCCGGATGCACGGTACCGACGGCACGAGGATTGGTGGGCTCGCCGACCAGCCGAATCGGCTCGCGTGGTGTACCCAGGCCGATGGCCACTTCCGGACAGATCGGCACGAATTCGAAATGACGAGCCAGCGTTTCGCTGCATAACCGTGATTCCTTGTGACCACCATTGAAACGTACAGGACTGCCCAGCAAACAGGCGCTGATACCAATCTTGATGACAGGACGTGACGGAGTAAGCATTGGGCTGGCCTCAACTATTTATTGTACAGGAATACTTATATGTACAATTTTGTCCATTCTAGGTTCGCCTTTGTACAAGTCAATCGTCTCAATGACCTCGCCCGAATGATCATGCGTGGTATCACAGGTTTTTGGATTTGCCGCAAAGAAGCCGGCGGCAACGCCGAGGCGACGATTTTGCGCGGCGGAGTGGGACGGCGCGCCCCAAAGTGCGGCTAAAAGCTGTGCATATTAACCCTGCCTGTACAAGGCTATTATCAAGTACATGGCCGTCCAGCCTCCGGGGCAGGAGCGGTCCTTCGCTGAACCAAGGAGGTCGCCATCATGAACATATTGCTGACCGGTGGGACTGGCCTGATCGGGCGAAAGCTCTGCCAGTACTGGCTGGCAGAGGGGCATAAGCTCTGGGTTTGGAGCCGTACGCCGGAGCGAGTGGCCGAGCGCTGTGGCGAGGGGGTGACGGGCGTCGGTCAGTTGCAGGAGATGGATCAAGTTCCGCTGGATGCGGTTATCAACCTGGCGGGTGCACCGATCGCAGATCGCCCCTGGACCCGCTCGCGCCGCCTGCTGCTCTGGAACAGCCGGATCAATCTTACCGAGCAGCTGATCGAATGGCTGTCCGGGCAATTGAAGCAACCGCAGGTGCTGATATCCGGATCGGCAGTGGGTTGGTACGGCGATGGGGGCGAGCGCGAGCTGAGCGAAGACGATGGCCCTGCCGGCAACGATTTCGCCAGCCAGCTCTGCGGAGCCTGGGAAGAAAGCGCCATGCGCGCGAAGCGCCTCGGAATCCGCGTTGTCCTGGTGCGCACCGGTTTGGTGTTGGCCCGAGACGGAGGATTCTTGCAGCGTCTGATGCCACTGTTCCGGCTGGGGCTGGGCGGTCGTCAGGGTAGCGGCCGGCAATGGATGCCATGGATTCACATAGACGACGAAATCGCCTTGATAGATTTTCTGTTGCGGCAGCCGGCTGCGCACGGCCCCTACAATGCCTGCTCGCCGCAACCGGTGCGCAACGCCGAATTCGCCAAGGCCCTGGGGCGCAGTCTAGGGCGTCCGGCGATATTACCGGTTCCGGCGCTCGCCTTGAGAGGCACGCTGGGTGAGTTGTCCGGGCTGATTCTCGGTGGTCAGAAGGCAATCCCGGCGCGGTTGAGGGCAGCAGGGTTTCACTTTCGCTTCGTCGAGCTGGATGCGGCATTGGCGGACCTGCGCAAGCCGCAGTCAGCTGTGTAAAAATGCGCCGCCCGCGGCGGGTTGGCGGCGTGATTCTTTAATCAGTAGTCAGGAATATGCATGACTGAGCAGGCGTTGTTATTGGTCAACCTGGGTTCACCGGCTTCTACCGAGGTCGCGGATGTGCGCCGCTATCTCAATCAATTTCTGATGGATCCCTATGTCGTCGATCTGCCATGGCCCATCCGCCGCTTGCTGGTATCGCTGATTCTGGTCAAACGCCCGGCGCAATCCGCTCATGCCTACGCATCGATCTGGTGGCCGGAGGGGTCGCCACTGGTCGTGCTCAGCCAGCGCCTGACCGATGCAGTGCGTCCTTACTGGACTGAAGGTCCCGTTGAACTGGCAATGCGCTACGGCGAGCCATCGATCGAGAGTAAGCTGGTCAAGCTCGCGAAGCAGGGCATCAAGCAGGTGACCTTTGCGCCGCTGTATCCGCAGTTCGCCGACAGCACCACGACTACCGCCATTGACGAGGCGCAGCGTGTGATCCGAGAGAAGCGCCTCGAGATCAAGCTTTCGATCCTGCAGCCGTTCTATGACCAGCCGGAATACCTCGACGCGCTGGTCGATAGTGCTCGGCCGTACCTGGCGCAGGATTTCGATCATCTACTGTTGAGCTTCCACGGTTTGCCCGAACGCCACCTGCACAAGACCGACCCGACGGGCTCGCATTGCCTGAAAAGCGCGGACTGCTGCCAGCGAGCCGAAGGCGAGGTGCTCGCCAATTGCTACCGCGCCCAATGCATGCAGAGTGGCGCGGCATTCGCCACGCGCGCCGGGCTTCGCCCGGAACAGTGGTCGGTTTCGTTCCAGTCACGGTTAGGCCGCGCCAAGTGGATCGAGCCCTATACCGAAGCGCACCTGGAAGAGCTCGCGGCTATGGGCGTGAAAAAGCTCTTGGTGATGTGCCCGGCATTCGTTGCGGACTGCATCGAAACCCTGGAGGAAATCGGTGATCGCGGCCGTGAGCAATTCATTGGCGCGGGAGGTGAAAACCTGCAGCTGGTTCCCTGCCTGAATACGCACGAAAGCTGGGTGCAGGCGCTGGTCGCGCTCTGCCGGAGGGCGCCGCAGGCCTTGTAGGAGGCCAGCCACAGCTTGCAGCTCGGTGGGTCAGGTGCGAGCGCGGCTCCCGCTACGGAAGCCTGCGATCACGCCACGACTACAAGCTGCAGCGCTTCGAACTCGTTCAGTGGGACGGGGCGACTGAACAAGTAGCCCTGGAACATCTCGCAGCCGTTGGCAATCAGCAACGAGCGTTGCGCTTCTGTCTCGACCCCTTCAGCGATGACTTCCAGATTGAGCCCCGCGGCGAGCGCGCAGGTGGCCCGGACGATCATCTGGCTACTGGGGTCCTCGGCCAACTGGCGGACAAAGGACTGATCGATCTTCAACTGATCGAGCGGTAACCGCTGCAGGTAGGCCATGGACGAATAACCGGTGCCGAAATCGTCGATCGCAAAGCGGATGCCGTGCTGTTTCAGGATGTTCATCCGCACCACAGCTTCTTCCATGTCATCCAGCAGCAATGATTCGGTGATCTCGAGCTTGAGTAGTCGTGGGTCGGCGCCAGTGCGCTCCAGTAACTCGAGCAGGCGGTGGGCGAAGTCGGACTGATACAGCAGGCTCGCGCTGAGGTTGACCGCCAGCGTCAGTTCGTCTCGGCCCGGCTGGTGGGCCCAAGCGGCAAGCTGCTCGCAGGCCTGGGTCAGTACGACGAAATCCAGCGCTTCGATCAGTCCAGCGCGCTCGGCCGGTCCGATGAAGTGGATAGGGAACAGCAGGCCGCGTTGCGGATGCTGCCATCGCGCCAGCACTTCCGCCCCGACGAGCCCCCGATGTCGTTCGATCTGTGCCTGGAACTGAATCACGAACTCGCCGGCGTCGAGCCCGCGGCGAATCTCCTCTTCCAGACGCAAACGTTCCTGCACCGCTTGCTGCATGCGCGGGTCGAAGAAGCGCAGCGCGTTCCTACCAGCTTGCTTGGCTTCGTACAGGGACATGTCGGCGCGCTTCATCAGCTCCTCGGCGTCGCCGTCGCAGGCATTAAGGAGTACTACGCCGATACTGGCGCTGCTGTGTAACAGTAGCGACTCCAGCCGGTAAGGCGCGCTGAGCGCCGCGAGCAGTTTTTCTCCGATCTGCTCGGCCCGGGCTGCCGCATATTCCGCCCGTAAGTCCAGGTCTTCGAGCATGACCACGAACTCGTCGCCGCCGAGCCGGGCGATAGTGTCGATCGTGCGGACCTCGTTGCTTAGTCGTTCGGCGACCTGGCAAAGCAGCAGGTCGCCCGCCTGATGGCCATGCAAATCGTTGATGTTCTTGAAATTGTCCAGGTCGATGAACATCAATGCGCCGTAACGCTGGCTGCGATTGGATGCTGCTAACGCCTGTTTGAGACGATCAAGCAGCAAACGGCGGTTAGGCAGGCCGCTCAGTGGATCGTAGAAGGCGAGGTGATGAATGCGCTCTTCCGCTTCCTTGCGCTCGGTGATGTCGGTGAAAGCCGCTACGTAATGCGACACCTTGCCGTGCGCGTCAAGAACCGTAGTGATCGACAGCCACTCGGGGTATATCTCACCGCTTTTGCGCCGGTTCCAGATTTCCCCCTGCCAGGCGCCGGTCTGCTCGATACTGCGCCACATGGCCTGGTAGAAGTCGGGAGTGTGCCGTCCGGAGGCGAGCAGACGAGTGTCCTGACCAATGGCTTCCGCTGCGCTGTAGCCGCTGATATCGCTGAATGCCTGGTTCACCCGCAGAATACGATTCTCCGCGTCGGCGATGATCATGCCTTGCTGGCTTTCGAATGCGATCGAGGCGATGCGCCGCTCCTGCTCGGCATTGGCGCGCTCGCTGATATCGCGGCTCAGACAGACCACTGCCGGCTTATACGGTTGCGCCAATGTCAGGCGTTGTGCCCGTACTTCGAAGACCTTCAGCCCGCCAGCGCTTTGGATGGAATATTCGAAAAGGCCGGGCGAATCGCTGGCGAGAGTACTGCGGATGAATTCACGAAAACGCTGTGCCTGCGATGCTGGAAGCAGGTCATCCAGGGTTTTGCCCACCAACGTTGGGTCAGTGCCATGGGAAACGGCGGCATCGTTGGCGATCACTTCAAGGTAGCGACCATCCTCATCGAGCACCATCAGCACGTCGGGAATCGCTTGGGTAATAGCCCTCAAGCGAGCTTCGCTGAGGTGCATCGCGCGTTCGATCTGCGCGCGATTGAGCATGTCGGCCAGCATCAGGCCGAGTAACACCACCGCGGTCGGCATCACCAGCAACATCGGAACCGCGACCTGATCGATGGTGGGTGCCACGAAGGGCGCTGGCAAAAGCAGCAGGGTGGCGACGACGCAAGCATGCAGCAGCAGGCCAAACAGCAGCAGCGGCCGGAAGCCGATCGCCAGTTGTCCGCGCTGATGAAAATATCGATAGCCGAGCCCCAGACCGATTGGCAGCATTACGTTGAGCAACCCGACCCAGACGCCCGAGCCGCCGAGCCACAACCGGTAGCTGCCTGCCAACACGCCGGCGATACCGGCGACGATCGGGCCGCCGAACAGCGCCCCCATGCTCAGCACCACGGTGCGCGCGTCGAAGATGATTCCCGACTGCATGGAGAGCGGCATCAGCATGCCGACGATGCAGGCGCCGCCGAACCACAGGCCCGCCATGCACTTTGCCCGGCGGTGATGGCGCTGTCCCCACTGGCGAGCGGTATAGGACAGCAGCCAGCAGAGAGCGAGCATTACCGTTGCGTTTTCGGCGAAAGCGTAGGCGGTCAAGGATACGGGTCCGAATGCATCCGCCGTTCAGCTAGGCGGTGGTTAATGGTTGACTATCTGTTCGCAGCAGGGCGATCTGACACATCGGCCATGCTTCAAGCGTATCGGCGACAGTTTGACCGGCTGAAGGGCAAATGGATAAAGGACGACCAGAGGCGGTTAGCGTTTAAGTGCGTCGAGCTGACTTTTGAGTTGCTGCACTTCGGCTTCCAGTTCGACGACCCGCTGTCCAGTCTCGACCTCGAGGCTGACGTCCTTTTGAATACCGATGAAATAGGTGAGTTGGTCAGCTTCGTTGAATACCGGTGTGATCGAAAGCTCGTTCCAGAACGCGCTGCCATCCTTTCGGTAATTGCGGATGATCTGGCGGCAGGGCTGGCTGCTCCTTATCGCCTCGCGAATCGCCGCGACACCGGGCTGGGCGCGGTCGTCTGCCTGCAGGAAGCGGCAATCCTGATAGAGGATATCCTCCACGGCGTAACCGGTCAGGCGTTCGAAGGCTGGGTTTGCATAGATCAAGATGGTGTCCTCACCCTCTTGCTCGGCAATCACGATCCCATCGTTCGAGGCGTCGATTATCCTTTGCAGCAGCTTGGCATTGATCATCTGAGGCCCCTCATTCGTGGTCGCGGCATTCTAGATCAACTTCGGACGGGACGGCACGGTCTGGCGTGGCGCAGAGCGGCCGGTCGATACTGGAGCGAGCCGAACTGCGTATTTCAGCACGGTCTGAACGGCTCGGGCCTGGGCTACAATGCGCCGATCATCTGCATGAGCTGCCCGCGTCATGACCGAACCTGCCCAGGTATCCACACGGCTTTCTTCCGACACGCTCCGGCAGGAAGAGCTGTTCCCGATTCGGGAAGTCTCGCGTCTGACGGGCGTCAACCCGGTCACGCTGCGCGCTTGGGAGCGGCGCTATGGTCTGATCCAGCCCACCCGCACCGAAAGTGGCCATCGCCTTTATTCCCTGACCGATATTGAATCCATTCGCAGCATCCGGTCCTGGACCGACCGTGGCGTCGCCGTCAGCAAGGTGGGCAGCATTCTTTCCCGCCATGCTGCAACCAGAGCCGCCTTACCGGTGGAGCAGCAGGAAGCGATAGGTGAATGGAGCGAATGGATGGTGCAGGTGCAGCACGCCGTGAGTAGTTTCGATGGGGCCCGACTGGATCAGCTTTACGGGCAGATTTTCTCCCTTTATCCGCAGGCGGCGGTCTTTCAGGATGTGTTGCTTCCGGTGTGGCAACAGCTGCTGCTGCGTCAGGGCGAATATGGCCAGACCAGCGAATGGCTATTTCTCGATGCGTTCCTCCGCGCCCGCGTGCTGCAGCGGTTGCAGATTGCCAGCAGCCAGGCAGAAAGGCGCGTCTTGCTAGCGGCCTTGCCAGGACCGTGTCGAGAGCTCGAGCTGTTGATCACCGGTCTGCTGCTGTCCAGCGACACCGTAGCCGTCAATGTGCTGGGGCTCGGACAGCCTCTCGATGAGCTTCCGCTGGTTTGCGAAAAGGCTCGTCCGCGTGCGCTGGTGCTTTATGCCAATGCCCCACCGAGCGCGGTACTAATGCGCCAAATGGCCAAGCTCTCGCTGGGCATCGACTGCCCGCTGGCGTTGGTAGGCGAGGGGACAGAATTTTCGGAAGAAGTTTTTAGAGGGGCCTCGATTGCCTGCCTCGGCACTTCGGGCAAGCTGATGCAGCGCCGCCTGTTGCAGCTTCTCGACGGGCATCTGGATACCTAACGACCACCGACACGGCCGTCAGCCGGCTTGCTGAACGGCGCGCAGGGTCCGATGCTTAAGCATCATTGTGTCGGCCGCGACTCGGCGCGATGCTTAGCGACCTCAGCCGGAACACGATGACGCCATGCTCCAGACTTCCGATCCGACGCAGCGTCCTCCACAAGTGGCTCTGACCAAAGGATTGCGGGTGCGCCTGCTACCGTTATCGCACGGCGCGCAGGCCGCCGCCCTGGTGCGGGTTCATGCCGGTTCCCATGACGCTCCCGAGAGTTACCCAGGGCTGGCCCATTTCCTCGAGCACCTGCTGTTTCTCGGCAGTCGTGACTATGGCGCGGCACAAAGCCTGATGCCTTTCGTTCAGGGGTGCGGCGGGCAGTTGAATGCCTCGACTCGCGAACGTCATACCGACTTCTTCTTCCAGCTCCCGGCCAGCAAGCTCGAAGCAGCTTTGCGGCGTCTGTTGGATATGCTGGCGCATCCGCTGCTCGATCCCTCTGCACAGCTGCGCGAACGCGAGGTGTTGCATGCCGAATACCGCGCCCGCGCCCAGGACATCGAAACGCTCTGCGATGCCGCATTGAGCACAGCCTTCGATCCTGCTCACCCGCTCAGCGGTTTTCATGCCGGCAACCGGGACACGCTACCGGTGGAGGATCCGCAGTTTCAGCAGATGCTGCTCGATTTTCATCAGCGCTTCTACCAGTGTGGACAGATGGAGCTGTTGTTGGCCGGACCGCAGAGCGTTGCCGAACTGCAGCGGCTCGCGGCCCTGGCGGACGACACGCTCACAGCGGGCGGCGCCGTCACCCGCGCCGTGCAGCCTTTGCGTTGCAATCGTGATAGCTGGCTTCGGTTACAGATCGCAAGCGCTCAGCCGCGGCTGAATCTCCTGTTCGCCCTTGACGCGATGCCTGAGCACGGCGTGCCAGCACTGGATCACTTTGCCAGTTGGATAGCGTCCGAGGCGCCTGAAAGTGTTGTCCAGCGGCTACGCGCGGCAGACCTGTGCCAATCGTTGAAGTTGCGCGTGCCTTATTGGCATGCGGGGCAGGGCGTGGTGGTCATCGAGCTGATGCTGACCGCGCGAGGCTTAGCCGAGCGAGCGAGGATTGTCGACGCGGTGCTCGACTGGCTGCGCTTCTTCTCGGACGAGGCACGCTGGCAACCCTGTCGCGAAGAGTATCGAAGCATCCGTCAGCGAAGCCTGCAGGGTGCCGAGCCGCTGGCCAAGCTACGCCATTGGGCGGACCCGCTGGCCTGGGCCAACGACAGCGACGAAGTGGCGATCCGCGAGGCGCTGGGTACGCTCTTGAGGCAGATGATCGGGGCCGGCCCGCTGGTGTTAACCGCTGACACCGCCGCCTGCGAAGCCATCGAAACCGACGGTTTTCCGCTGCGCCTGGGACTGGAAACGCCGTCGCCAACAGAACCGCACTCCTGGGGCTGGCAACAGCCGGCACCCAATCCGTGGCTGCAGCCCTGTGCCGCGACGCACGGGGCCCGTTCGGTCACGCCGGCGCTACGGCGGCTTGGGCCGGGTGATGCCAGCGATCGTGGGGCGCTGTTCGTGCATTGGCGATTCGCTGCCGGGCAGCCACCGTCGGGGTTATGGCACGCACTGTCGCATGCCTTGCGCTCGGGAATCTGGGCCGCGCAGCAGGCCGGCGTAACGCTGCGTTTAGAGGATCTGGGAGAGGGCTGGTGTCTATCACTCGAAGGCTTCGCCGAGGCCATACCGATGATTCTCGGCGACATATCGCGGCTGCTGCTCGAGCCGCCCGCGGAATCGTTCCCTCTGGGCGATCGGCTTGCCGAGCGTGAGGTGGCGCTCGGTGACGGTGAGATGCTGATCCGTCAACTCCTCAAACGCTTGCCTCGGCTGCTCGCGAGCGTGTCCCGGAACGCCGGTCGGGATGCCGTATTGACGGAGCCGTTAGCCTTGTCTCGGTACTGGCAATCGGCGCAATGGCACGGTCTGGCGATAGGCTTTGCACCGGCCTTCAGTGACTCGCTCGCGGATGCGATCAGCAGGCTGCCGGGAACGCCCTCGAGCGCACCCGTCGCAATGGCCGGCCATTGCGCAGGCCGGCGTTGGCACGATATCGGCGGCGGGGTGCCCATGTCCGAAACGGCCTTTCTGCTGTTTTGTCCGCTGCCGGACCGCACGGTCGCATGCGAAGCGGCCTGGCGTGTCTTAGCGCGTCTGCTTGAAGGGGCCTTCTTCCGCCGCCTGCGCAGCGAGCTGCAGCTGGGGTATGCGGTTTTCAGTCGCTTCTGTCAGTTGGGTGGCCACGCCGGCATGCTCTTCGCGGTGCAGTCGCCAGTGGCGTCCGCCGAAGCGATTCTTGACCATATTCAGACCTTCCTATTGGACTTCGCCACGACGCTGGCGGAGCAGTCCACCGAGATCGTCGAGCGTGCCGCCCGCGAAGCGAGCGACAGGCATGTTGTCAGTCCGACAGAGCTGCACGCCCGGGCAGAGCAGGCCTGGCAGAGCGTCCTGGCAGGGCATGACGTTGCGCATCCCGCGCAGGTTGCCGCCGCCATGTGCAGCCTGCGACGCGACGATCTAACCGCAGCCCTGGATGCCCTGCGTGCTGCGACCGGGGGCTGGGTCGTGGTTGCCAACGCACCCGCGCCGGCCCCTGACTGGTCCTGATTCCGCTCCGCTGCTGCGCCGTTCTCGCGCCATTGCCGCGCGGATCCTCGCCATCTTTAATCGATCCAAACGCCATGATTTGGCCGTACGGACAGGCCCGTATGGTGTTGCCTGGGCATACCTAAGCGTGACGGCGTACTACCTAGGCGCTAGTTCCTCCGGCATGACGGGCATGTGCTTAAAGCGCAAGACAACGCTAGCGGCCAAAGAAGTAGCCAATTGCCGCCATAGCAGCGTATGGCCTCGCGGTTGCGCTTTCGATAATCCGCCTCGACACGACTGCCTGTCGTCACATCAGCGGAGAGCGCCATGCACAACAAGAAGAAAGCGGTTACCACCTTTTTGCCCCTGGCTCTGGCCAGCGCGATTGCCATGAGCCTGAGCCAGTCGGCCATGGCTGAAATTGTCCTGTATGACCAGGACGACACTACCTTTTCCACCGACGGCTATGTGAACGCCTTCTTCGTCAACAGCGACGTCGACCGCGAAGGCGAGCTGAACGACCGCCGCCAGTCGCGGGTGAAGATGGGATTCCTGCCCAACTGGATCGGCTTCAACTTCGGCAAGCAGGTCGGTGACCTGAAGCTTGGTGCGCGTTCATCTTTCTGGGTCACCATCAACGACAGCGATACCAACGGCACGGCCACCGCCATCGACGTACGCCAGTTCTACGGTACCGTTGGTAGCGAGTGGGGCGAGGTCCTGATCGGTAAGGATTTCGGTCTGTTTGCTCGCTCCAACATTTTCATGGACGAGATGCTGGCCAGCTTTGGCAACTCGGCCGACGCTCTCGGTCTGGTGGATGGTGCCGGCGTTTCGTTTGGCAACATCGGCACCGGGTACCCCTATCCATTCCCGACCTCGCAGATCACCTACCGCTCGCCGGTCATGGAAGGGCTGCGCGTGGCCGCCGGCATCATGGACCCGGTCGACACCAACAACGACACCACCAACGGCGGCCAGTCGTACCAGGACAATCCGCGCTTCGAGTCGGAAATCACCTACCAGTTCGATGTCGGTGGCGCGCAGATATACTCCTGGCTGAACGGCGCCTATCAGACCTCTGACAATACCGACTCCACCGTGGATGAAGTAACCTCCAAAGGCCTCGGTTACGGCGTACAAGCCAAGATGGGTGGGGTCTCGCTGACCGCCTCCGGGTTCCAGGCCAAGGGCATGAGCCCGTTCTTCACCAACAACTTCCTCGAGCCGGTTTTACGCGAAACCGACAGTGACGGCTATCTGCTGCAGGGTTCTTATACCTTTGGCAAGAACCGCCTCGCGCTGTCGTACGGCAAGACCCAGGACGACGGCAACAACGTGGTGGCGCTGGGTAGCGAGGCCGATTATGAAACCCGTGGGATCGCCTACTTCCGGACCATCAACGACAACCTCAAACTGGTGGCCGAGTACAACCAGTATGAAGTCGACGCGGCTGCTGGAAGCAGTCTCAATGAAGACACCAATACCTTCGCGGTGGGCGCCGTGCTGAACTGGTAAATCCCACTGCTGCACGCACCGGAGGTCCTGCGCGACCTGCCGGTGACGAACCCCGCCGAAACGGCGGGGTTTCTTTTTTCTGCACGAATCGTTGGCCCCGAAACAGCACTCGCTGCGAGAGGCCCAGGCTGACGCAGGCCTATCTTCGGGGCGAAGCGTTCAAGCGTCCCGGGACGGCCTGGGGTTCCGACGCCGATGACTACCGAGTGCGTTTGTCGCATCGCGACCTTGGCAGGGCACCACCGGTACTGAAGTAGCATTTTCGTGCCGAATGCCCTGACCAAGAATGAGGTCATCCAATATCGGTGTATGGGGTGCGGTGCGTGATCGAACAAGACGGCGAGGCGATACGCACAGCGATGTCCGAAGCCCATGACGCCGAGACGGTGGCGCAGGATCTGGCGCGTCAGCTGATTCATCCGCACCTGGGTTTTGTCCTGTTCTTCTGCTCGGCCGAATATGACCTGCCGGCGCTGGGTGATGCATTGAAGCAGTACTTCGGCGGCGTAAGGGTGGTGGGATGCACCTCGGCCGGTGAGATCACCTCGCAGGGTTACGGGCGCAGTTGCGTCACGGCGATTGGTTTCGATCACCGCAGTTTTTCCATTGCCAGCGAGCTGATCGTCGAAATGGATCGCTTCGGGCTGATCGACGCTCAGCAGTTGGTCGAGCGACTCGGCAGCGACTGTCGGAGCAACTCGCTGGCGCCGATCAAGGACCACAGCTTCGCCCTGACGCTGCTCGATGGTTTGTCCAGCCGCGAGGAAATCGTGCTATCGGCCCTGAGTGCCGCCTTCGGCAGCATTCCTCACTTCGGCGGTTCGGCGGGCGACGATAATCATCTAGCTGACACCCATGTCTACTACGACGGCAAGTTCCACAGCGGTGCAGCCATCGTCGTGTTGGTCAATACCTGGTTGGACTTTGAGGTCTTCACCACTCATCACATGCTGGCGCGCAGCGAGAAGCTCGTGGTGACGCACGCCGACAGTCATGCCCGGCGCGTCTATGAATTGAACGCCGAGCCCGCCGCCGAGGAATACGCCCGGCTTATCGGCGTGAACGTCAATGACCTCGACCACCGGCTGTTCGCCGCCCACCCGCTGGCGGTGCGCATCAACGAGCATTACTACGTGCGCTCGATACAGAAGGTCAACGCAGACCTCAGCCTGACGTTCTACTGCGCGGTGGAGAACGGCATCGTCCTGACCGCCATGCAACCCGGGCCGATGATGCCGAATCTCGAGGCGTTGTTCGAACGGCTCGAACAGCGCCTCGGCTCGCCACTGCTGACCATCGGCTGCGATTGCTTTTTGCGGCGGTTGGAAATCGAAGGCGACGGTTCGACGCAGCAGATGTCCGCGTTTCTCCGACGCCAACAGGTGATCGGCTTCAACACCTACGGAGAGCAGTTCAATGGCATGCACATCAACCAGACCTTCACCGGCGTCGCCATCGGTCGGCCTGGAGGACGGGCTGGAGAAAGGAGCGCTCGCTGAGCTACGCCTCAGACAGGCCGAACTCGAACGCGAGAACCACAAGCTGCGGCGCATCAACGCCGCGCTGATCGAACGCATCGAGTCCAGCGGCTCCGGGCGCGATGCATCCTACGCGGCCTTCCAGCACTCGGTCGAACTGGCCGAACAGGTGCGCGAGCGAACCGATGCGCTCAACCAGGCGATGGCGGAGCTCAAAGCCAGCAACCGCCTGCTCAGCGACGCAAGAATGCGCGCCGAAACCGCACATCAGCATCTGGTGGACGCCATCGAGAGCATTTCCGATGCCTTCGTGCTGTTCGACAAGGATCAGCGCATCGTCCTGTTCAACAAGCGCTTCAAGTCGTTGTGGAGCCGTACTCGGGCGCGCATCAACAGCGGCACGCGGCTTTCGGAACTCAAACGACTGGCTGAAAGCAGCGGGATGATCGCCGAAGAGCATCGCGGCAAGGCCAACGAGCCAACCGTCTACCGTCTGCAGAGCGGGCGCTGGGTGCAACTCAGCGAACGGCCGACCCGTGAGGGCGGCCTGGTAATGCTCTACACCGACATTACCGAGGTCAAGGTCAGCGAAACCATGCGCCGCGAGCAGGCCCTGGCGCAAAAGTCGCGGTTGCTCCAGCGCGCCGTGGACAACCTGTCCCAAGGCGTCGCCATGGTCAGCGCAGATGGCAGCCTGGAGCTGTGGAACGGTCGTTTTCTGGAGCTTTGCGGCCTGGCACCGATCGAGGCGCACCGGCCGTTCGAAGAGGTCATGGCCGACAGTGAACTGAAACTGCTGACACCCAACAGCCGCGATGCCCGGGGCAATCCTCTGAGCGAGCTAGAGCAACACCTGTTCGATGGCCGTACCCTGGAAGTCCGCACCCATCCGTTACCCACTGGCGGCTTCGTCAATACGTTCACCGACATTACCGAGCGCTACCGGCATGCCGAGGCGCTGCGCGAGAGCGAACGCTGGATCCGCCTGATCACCGATCATGTTCCCGCGCTGATCGCCTACGTCTCGGCGGATCTGACCTACGAGTTCACCAACAAGGTCTACGAAGAGTGGTATCGCTGGCCAAGCGACGGCATGCTCGGTCAGTCGCTGCGTGAGATCCACAGCGGGGAACATTGGCAGCAGCTCGAACCTTATATCGAACGCGCCATGTCCGGTGAGAACGTCAGTTTCGAAATGGCCGAGCCCAACCATTCGGGCCAGCAGCGGTACATGCTGCGCTCCTATGTGCCGAATCGGCAGGCCAATGGCGAGGTGGCGGGCATCTTCGTGCTGATCCAGGACATCACCGACCGCCGCCGCACCGCTGAAGCCTTGCATCAGGCCTATCAGAACCTTGAGCAACGCGTGCGCGAGCGTACCGCGGAGCTGACCAGCCTGAATGAGCAGTTGCTGTGTGAAATCGATGAGCGCGCCCATGCCGAAGCCCGCCTGCGCGAAGCCAAGCGTGAAGCGGAGCTGGCGAATCTATCCAAGACCAAGTTCCTCGCCGCGGTCAGCCACGACCTGTTGCAACCACTCAATGCCGCACGGCTATTCACCAGCGCTTTGCTCGAGCAACCCGTTGCGCCGAACGGCGGCCTGATTCGCAACATCAGTAATTCCCTGGAGGATGTGGAGAACCTGCTCGGTACTTTGGTGGATATATCCAAGCTCGACGCGGGTGTGATCAAGCCGGATATCGCTCCCTTCGCCGTCAGCGAGCTGTTGGAAAACCTGGCTGTGGAGTTCCGCCAGATCGCTGGCGCCGAGCACCTGCAGCTGGATTTCATCCCATGCTCGGCGCTGGTACGCAGCGATATCCAGCTACTGGCACGGATTCTGCGCAACCTGCTGACCAATGCGATTCGCTATACCCCTCAAGGTCGCGTGCTGCTCGGTTGCCGGCGTCGGCGGCAAAGCCTGTCCATCGAGGTTTGGGATACTGGGGTTGGTATCGCCGAGGATCGCCTGGAAGAAGTCTTCCACGAATTCAAACGAGGCGAGGGGGTGCGTCCCAACCAGGACCGCGGGCTTGGCCTGGGGCTCGCAATCGTCGACAAGATCGCGCGCATGCTCGGTCACCGGATCCTGGTTCGCTCGCAGCCGGGGCGCGGTTCGGTATTCGCCATCGAAGTACCGCTGTCGAAGCGTGCGCCCAAGGCCAGGCAGGAGCCGAGCTCCTCGGACCTGCTGCTGGAACGCCTCAAAGGGGCCAGGGTTTGGGTAGTCGACAATGACACCGCGATCTGTGCGGGCATGCGTACTTTGCTCGAAGGCTGGGGCTGTATGGTGATCACCGCGCTTTCGGAAGAAGATCTGGCCGGGCAGGTCGATAACTTCCATGCCGACGCCGATCTGATCATCGCCGATTATCATCTCGATAACGGCTGCAACGGCGTCGAGGTGGTCGCCACGGTCAACGCGCGCCGCGCCAGCCCGCTACCGGTGCTGATGATCACCGCCAATTACAGCAATGAACTCAAGCAGCAAGTGCGTGAGCTGGGCCACATGCTGATGCATAAGCCAGTGCGGCCGATGAAGCTCAAGACCGCCATGTGCCACATGCTGGAACACGGCCATTCGCAATGGCTCCGCTGACCGGAAGGAATACTGACGTGCTGTTGCCGGTCAGCGACGCAGATAGGCGGTGAAATCGATATCACCCGCCGACAGAATGGCCTGTACGCGGTTGTGCACGTTTAGCTTGCGCAGAATCGCCGAAACGTGGGCCTTGACGGTCGTTTCGGCGATGTCGAGGTTGTAGGCGATCTGTTTGTTCGACTCGCCCTTGGTCATGCGCTCCAGCACCAGCAGTTGCTTGCGTGTCAGCGCCTGCAGAAGCTCGGGTGGGATGCTCTGTTCATTGTGTTGCGCGCGACGGGTGGTGGCCTTCTGACTACGGATGATGTCCGACGGCAGATAGACGTTACCGTTGAGGATCTGCTCGATGGCTTCGGTCATCTGCGCGCGCGGGGAGGATTTGGTGATGAAGCCGCAGGCGCCATAGGTGATGGCCTGCAGCACGACCTGTTTGTCCTGCTCGGCGGAAACGATGACCACCGGAATGGTCGGCGCTTCGTTGCGCAGGTTGATCAAGCCGTTGAGGCCATGCATGCCGGGCATGTTGAGGTCCAGCAGGACCAGATCCAGATCGTCGTTCTCCAAGGTCAGCGCCAGCGCGCTATCAAGATCGGCGGTTTCCAGAATCTCGCTGCCTGGAAAACCGTCCCGGATGACGTTCTGAATGGCCTCGCGAAACAGCGGGTGGTCATCAGCTATCAGTATCTTGTACATGGCCGGTCACCTTATTGTTGTGATTATGCTGGGGTGGATTTTCGTTCTTTGCAGCCTAGCTCGCTCAGCGCCAGGCGGCGCACCGAGGCGGTTTCGATCAGGGAGGGGCGATTGGGTTGCGCATATTCCCAGACCGGCGGAAGGACGCCAACAAAGCGCGCGAGCTGGGGCAGGTGTCGGGACCGTGGCGGAAGCTGCATCGACGAATGACGACGCTTGTACAACGGAAGACATCCTCGGCCGCCCCCTGTGAACGGCGATCAGCCTCAAACCCGGCAGGCTCGGCATTTTCTTCTATTTCCCAGTCCGTCTGTCGACCACATTACAGAGCAATAAGCGTTGTTTTGAAATCCTACAATCGACAGGCAAATCGGTACCAAAGTAGTAAAGCTTCCTCAGGCTGCGCGGCGTAACGCCGCGTGTTGGGGATTGAAGCTGAGCACGGCGAGCAGGCTGAACAGCAGCGTCAGGCCCAGGCAGACCGCCAGCGCCACCGCGTTGAGTCGCTCGTACAGCGCATAGCGCACCAGTTCCACGGCATAGGTGAACGGGTTGGACGAACAGATCCAGTACAGCCATTCATTGGCCTCACGCATTTTCCACAACGGATAAAGCGCCGAGGATAGGAAAAACATCGGGAAGATGACGAAATTCATCACGCCGGCGAAGTTTTCCAGTTGGCGAATGCCATTGGATAGCAACAGCCCCAGCGCACTGAGCAACAGCGCCACTAACAGCAGCGCCGGCAGCGCCGTCAGCAGACCGACAGCCGGCGGCTGCACCCCGTAGAGCCAGGCAATGCCGAGAAAGGCGTACACCTGCAGCAGTGATATCAATGCCGTCGCCACCAGCTTGCTCGCCAGCAGGAAACCGCGTGGCAGGGGGCTGGTGAGCAGCACTCGCATGCTGCCCATCTCGCGGTCGTAGACCATCGACAGCGAGCCCTGCATGCCGTTGAACAGCAGGATCATGCAGGCCAGGCCAGGCACGATGTAGGTCTCGTAGGTGATGTAGGTTTCGTACGGCTCGATGATGGCGATGCCCAGCGCCGCACGGAATCCGGCTGCGAACACCACCAGCCACAGCAGGGGGCGCACCAGGGCACTGAAGAATCGCGAGCGCTGCTGTACGAAGCGCAGCCACTCGCGCCAGACGATGGCACGCAGGCATTCCCAATAGGCGATCACGACCCTGCCTCCAGCTTGCCGTGCGTGGCAGGACGCAGGGTTTTTATTACACGCATCAGACCACCTCCGGGCTACGAGTGAGGCGGTCGAAGGCCTGCTCCAGGCTGCCATCCATGGCAGACAGCGAATCGGCGGGGCCTTGCGCCACGAGCTGGCCGCGGTTGAGGACGATCAGCGCATCGTCGGCCTGTACCTCGTCGAGCAGATGGGTTGTCCAGAGCACGCTCATGCCATCCTCGTGGCAAAGGGTACGTACGTGGTCGTTGAGAGCCCTGCGGCTGATGGGATCGAGCCCGGCGCTGGCTTCGTCGAGTAGCAGCAGACTGGGTTTGTGCAGCAGCGCCCGGGCGATTTCGACGCGCCGGCGGTGACCGCCATTGAGCTCGCGTACCTTGCTCTTGCGCCGTTCGCCGAGCTGCTGACGGTTCAGCTCCAACTCGATGCGGTCGTTCGCCAAACTGCGCGGCAGGCCGTGCAACGCGGCGTGATAACGCAGGTTCTGTTCGACGCTGAGATCAAGGTCCAGAGTGGTCTGCTGAAACACCACGCCCAGGCGTCGCAACGCTTCGCGGGGCTGGTTACGTAGACTGTAGCCGGCCACGCGGATTTCGCCCTGCTGCAGGTCGTAAAGTCGCGTGAGCAATGCGATAAGCGTGGACTTGCCGGCGCCATTGGGGCCGAGCAGTGCGGTGAAGCGGCCCGCTGCAGCACTGAAGTCGATATGCTTCAAGGCTTCCCGAGCACCGTAGGCGAAGCCGACATTCTCCACCTGAAGCGCGGTCATGGCGCGACCACCACGCCCCAGGGGTAACGGCCAACCTTGATCGACTTGACCACTTTGAGCGCGTTCACATCGATGACCGAAACGTCGCCGCTGACACCATTGGTGGCCAGCAGTCGACTCTCGTCGGGAGTGAACGCCATGTGCCAGACACGCCGACCGACCAGCAGGTAGTCGAGTACTTCGAACGTTTTCGCGTCAACCACCGCAATGTGATTGGCCGGACCGAGGGCGACGAAGGCGTACTTGCCGTCGGCGGTGAGTCGGATGCCGACGGGCTGGACCTTGTCGCGATGCACGCCCTTGATCTCGAAGTCGATCGTCTTGATGATCTTTCGCTGATCGACGTCCACGATGGAGACCGTTCCGCCTATCTCCGACGATGCCCAGAGCGTCTTGCTGTCACGGCTGAATTCAACATGGCGCGGGCGCTGGTCGACCAGAGTGTTGTCTATCAAGGTGTTGTTGGTGGTGTCGATCCAATGCAGCATGTTGGTGGTTTCGCTGGTGTTGATCGCCCACTTGCCATCCGGCGACACCGCCATGCCCTCGGGCTCCACCCCCACGTCGATCTGGGCCAGCACTTGTTCGTTGTCCACGTCCACCACGGTCACCAGCGCATCGTCCTCATTGGAGATGTACAACCATTTGTTGTTGGGGTGCAGCGCGAACTGTTCCGGGTCCGCGCCGGAGGGCAGCTGTTTGATGATCCCGCGCGTCGCCAGATCCATGACCTGAACCGTGTCCGAGTCGCTGGCGCAGATGTAGAGCAGCTTGTTGTCGTGCGACAGCGTGAGGCCTCGTGGGCGCTGGCCCACCTCCAGCGTCTCCACTCTTTCGAGCGTGTCCAGGTCGATCACGCTGATGGTGTCGTCCTTCTCGTTGGAAACATAGGCGGTGGCCGCCAGCGCGGAAGCGTTGGTCCAGGCGAGCCCGCAGGCAATGGCAGTGGCTAGGAGCGTTCGATTCATTTGTAGGATCTCGTTCTTGTTGTAGGGCGCGTTAGCGTCTAGGGGCAGCGGGGTTATCCAGTCGCAACAGGTATTCGTCGGCTTCGGTCTGTCCGTCGTTCGAGGCGCGCAGTAGCCAGCGCCGTGCGGCTGCCTTGTCAATTGCGACGCCGCGGCCTTCAGTGAGCGCAACGCCCCAGTGGTAGCGCGCCAAACTGACGTAGGCCGCGGAGTCCGGTTGCTCTGCGCCGCGTTTGATGAGGGCGGCGGCTTTTTCCAGGTTCAATGGCACACCGACGCCGGACTCGTACATCTGCGCCAACCAGATCAATGAGTAGACGTCGTTCCAGCGATGTATGCAGTCCTCGAAGATCTTCAGCGCCGAGGCGTGATCGCCGGTTTTCTGCGCCGCGTAGCCGTAGAGGCACTTGATTCGCTTGTCGCTATCGACGTAAGACTCGTAGCTCAGGTCGCTGGTCTGGCCAAAGGCGGCAGGGGCTATCAGGGCCAGCGCCACGCGGGTTAGGTTGGCTAGCACTGGTCACCGCTCCTTGTCGCTCAATCGGCACTGGCTTTCGGGCCGATCGAAGCCCAGCGTGTCGAGCTCGCTGGTGGGGTGCAGGAAGCCTTCCTGAGGTGAGTTGGAGACCAAACCGCGCGGATGGATAAGCGCAATTGGCTGGCGCAGTTGACCGCTCCAGGGCCGGAAGGTCAGCTTGCGACCTTTGAACCCATCCACCGGCACCGTTTCGCCAAGGGAGAGTTGGTGAATGGCGGCTGGGTCAGTGTTACCCAGCCGGGTGATCGCGGTGGCGAGGCTGCGCACACCGATCCAGGCAGCAAAGTCGCGGTCGTTCATCCAGCGGCTGGCGAGTGCCTCGAAGCGCTTCTGCAACTGAGCGGCGCCGTACGTCTCCACCGTCTTGTGCCAGCCGGTTGCAATCAGCCCCTGCGTGCCGACCACCGGCCGCGGCAACCAGGTCTGGTAGGGTACGTATTCTCCAAAGTCGCCTCGCTCGTCGGCCACCACCACCACGTCGTAGTCGTCGGCCTGCGTGAACAGCGGCATTTCAGCCTGGGCGCTGCGGCGCTGGTCGTTGTCGAAGGTCCAGGGCTTCTCGAGAATGATCTTGTGGCCGAAACGCTTGGCCGCGCGGCGCATGGCGGTGGCAAACGCCTGGTCCTCGGCGGTCGGGCCGACGATCAGCAGCCAGCGGTTCCAGCGGCGTACGGCAAGAAACTGACCGAGCGCGTCGGCGAGCATGCTACGGCTAGGCAGGGTGTGTAGCACGTTGGCCAGACAGATCGTTGTGCGCAGATCGTCACTGGCGCTGCCGGCGTTGATCAGCAGGCTGTCCGGCAAGGCTTCGGCGAGCTGCTGCAGGCTTGCATCCGGTGCGTTGACGACGAACAGCCTTAGCCCGTCATCACGCAACTTGCGCGCCTCGTCGAGCAAGTGCTCAGGCGAATCACTGTTGCGCGCGGTCAGTTGATAGCGATGGCCGAGAAAGCGCCCGGTGGTGTTGCTGTCGATGATCGCCAGTTCCGCGCCGCGCTGCCCGGCATCCGCCGGTTCAGGAATGACATTCGAAAGCAGCGGACCCGGGTCCGGGCGGTAACCCAGATAGGCGATCCGCACATCGAGCGCGTCGGCAGCGATCGCAGCGGAACTCGCCAGCGCGGCGCAGCAACTCAGTGCCAACAGGCAACCGGCGCGTAGCAAAGGATGGGGCATGGGCGACTCCTATGGCGTTGCGGCCAGCATAGGAACCTGGGACAGGCGGGGGAATATGCAGAAAGTACCAGTCGTTGTGTACCAAGGTAGTAGCCTGGCCGCTGGCGATGCGTTCTAGCATGACGCTCGTCGACAATAAAAAGAGAAGCCTTCCATGACGCCTTGCAGAGCACTGATCCTCAATATGTTGTTAATCGGCAGTCTTATCGGTTTCGATCAGGTTCATGCCGCCGGCGACCTGACCCTGCGCCCACAGGCGTTGCCTGATCTGAGTTTCGGTTCCGACGAAAGCGATTACGCCGTCTCGCAAAAGACGTATCAGCTGGAAACCGGAGTCGCCTACCAGCTCAAGGTAATCGCCGATGGCCAGAAGGCCTGTGCGTTCCAGGCACCGGAATTCGCTCGTTCGATTTTCCTACGCAAGGTCGAGGCCGGCGGCGTCGAGATCAAGGCAATCACCCTGGTCGAACTGGAGTTTGAAGAAGCCGGAGAAGCCGAGCTTTTCTTCGTGCCAGTCAAGCCCGGTAGCTTTCCGTTCTATTGCGAGGGGTTGCAGAACAAAGGCATGGAAGGTGCGTTCGTGGTCAAGTAAGGCGTAGGCCTTATGAACCTCCGGCCCGAGACGATGCAGATGTCGGCGCTTTGGCGAATCAGCCTCTTGGTCTCGCTATTTTTCGGCCTTGTGGCGGCTGTCTGTATGGCCGTTCTGTTGCGTCAGGCCAGTCATGATGTCGAACGAGAGTTGAATGCTGCGGCCGCGATTCTTCGTTATCTCAAGGAGGTTGCGGAGCGCGACCCGTCCGACCTGCAACCCGATCTGACCCGTCACTTGCGCCACGTACAGGTGCACTGGCTGGACAGCGATGTTATCCATGCGCCGCGGCTGGCAGAGCGGCGTAGCTGGCTCGAAGCGGCGCTGTATCCGAACGCGCTCCCGGAACCGCTGATCGTGCGTTTGCCCGATGGCCGGGCACTGCGACTGAGTGTCGACCCGCGGGATGAAATCGAGGAAGTACGCGATTCCTTGCGCCAGCTGCTGGTGCTGTTCGGCATCGCGCTTGGGTTGAGCCTTCTGGCGATCCGCTGGGCCGTTCGACCGGCTTCGGAGGTGTTGCGCCAGTTGTTGGCCGCCTTCGGTCGTGTCTCGCACGGTCAGCTGGATACGCGTCTGCAGCTTCACTCGATGCTCGAAGCCCGGCAATTGGCCGGGCATTTCAACCATATGGTCAGCTCGCTGGAACACGTCCGGCGGGACAATGACGAGCTGACCCGCTCATTGCTGGCACTGCAGGAACGTGAACGGACCCAGCTCGCTCAGGCACTGCATGATGATCTGGGCCAGTACCTGGCCGGCATCCGTGCCCAGGCGTGCCTGCTGCAAGCGATCAATGACCAACCACAGCTGGTCAGCAGCACCGCACGCTGCCTCGATGAACATTGCGAGCAACTGCAGAACGGATTCCGGCGGCTGACCCGTGAACTCTACCCAGTGATGCTCGATCATCTGGAGTTGCCCGAGGCCATATGCCTACTGACCGAACAGTGGCAGAGCGCGCAAGGTGTCGAGCTGCATCTGCGAGTGGACAGGCGCCTTCCTAGCCTGCCGCTGACGGTCAAGGAACATCTGTATCGCCTGCTTCAGGAGTCACTGACCAACGTAGCCAAGCATGCCAGCGCCAGCTTTGTGTGTGTGCGGCTGCGCCTGAGCGGACAGAGGTTAAGGCTGCTGGTCCGTGACAACGGCGTCGGCAACCACGAAGGGCGGCAGCCGGGCATAGGCCTGCGCTCGATGCAAGAGCGGGCTCGCGCACTGGGTGGATTCCTGATTGCCGCCCATTGCAGAGGTAACGGCTGGATCGTCTATCTCGACGTTCCATACAAGGAGTCCTCGGTCTGATGAAGATACTGCTCGTCGATGATCACGCAGTGGTGCGACAAGGTTACGCCGCACTGCTGCGTGTGCTGTTGCCCGAGGCGCAGGTGATCGAAGCCTGCGACGGTGAGCAAGCGCTGCTCAAAGCATATGACTCCCCACCCAGCCTGGTGATTATGGATGTCGGGTTGCCGGGCATCAGTGGCGTAGAGACCACCCGACGATTGCTGCAGCGCTTGCCGCAACTGCGGGTGCTGTTTTTCAGCATGCACGATGAGCTGCCATTGGTGCGCCAAGCGCTGGACGCAGGTGCTGTTGGCTACATCACCAAAAACTCGTCGCCTGAGGTGCTGGTGGACGCGGTACGGCGTACCTTGGCCGGCTATGCCTATATCGAGCAACCCCTGGCAACCCAGTTGGCGCGCAATCCAGCCGCCGCAAACGCTCAGGACCCACGCCTGCAAGCGATGACTCAGCGAGAGTTCGAAATCTTCGTGATGCTTGCCAAGGGCACTCCGTCCCGGTTGATCGCCGAGCGACTGTGCATCAGCGGTAAGACTGTTTCCAACTACTTGACCTTGCTCAAAAGCAAGCTGCAGGTTAGCTCCCACGCCGAGCTGGTTCACCTGGCTATCGATACCGGTGTTCTGCGGGTTGGCGACCGAGCCGCCGGCTAGGCGACAACCCGCAGAACACCGGCATGGTTGTCAGAAGGGCGCTCGTGCCATAGTCGCAATCTCAGTCATCGCGGGAAGGCCCGCAATCGAGGAGTTGTTGCAATGATTAAAGTCAGCGTGATGTACCCCAACACCCCCGGTGCGCGATTCGATCACGACTACTACCGCGACACCCATCTACCGTTGCTCAAGGCCCGCATGGGCGATGCGTGCCTGTACTACACGATCGACAAGGCGCTATCTGCAGGTGCGTCCGCCATACCGGCGCCCTATATCGCGATGTGCCACATATTCTGCGAATCATTGGAAGCCTTTCAGGCTGGAATCGGCCCGCATGCCGAGGAGATCGTCGCCGATATCGCCAACTACACCGATCTGACACCGGTCAGGCAGATCAGTGAAGTGGTGGTCGGTCACTGAGCCCCGTGCCGGGCCTCCAGGCAAGCGGTCGCAACGCGATTGCGCCCGCGCTCCTTGGCACGATAAAGCTGGATGTCAGCGAGCTGCATCAGGCTGTCCAGGTCGCTGGCCTGTGACGGATAATGCGCCAGGCCGACCGACATAGTCAGTTGCAGAGTGCCTGCGCGTGTCTGCAATGACAGCGCGGCGAATTGCTGGCAGAGCAGGGTCAGCTTCTCCAGTGCTTCTTCAGGCTGGCTGCGGGGCAGCACCAGAAGAAACTCCTCCCCACCGACGCGAAAGACCGCGTCGGTCGCGCGCAAAGCACCAAGCAGAAAGCTAGCAACGCCCTTGAGCGTATCGTCACCGGCGGCATGACCGTGGGTGTCGTTCAAACGCTTGAAGTGATCGAGGTCGACCATCGCCAAGGCGATCGGGGTAGCGTCACGCTGAGCACGCGCAAGCTCCTGGGCGAAGAAATCCTGCAGATGGCGCCTGTTGAACAATCCGGTTAGCGGGTCGCGCAGCGCCTGGTTGCGTAGCGTCTCGTGCAGGCCGGAGATGGTTTCCAGCTGCTGTTCGCTAAGCGCCAGGGCCTCGGCCAGTTGCGACTGGCTGCGTTGGAATTCGGTGACATCGCGCAGGTAGAGCATCTGCCCGAGCACGACTGTTCCTTCACTCGAAACCCGGGAAATCTCACGCACACGTACCTCGAAGTACTGGCGAGCAGCGATGCTCAGCAGCTGCGGCGCGTGGCCAGCCTCTGCCTGGTGTAGCATGCCGTCCAGCTCTGCGCCGATCAGCGGCCAATCGACCAGCGCGCTACCTTGCCAATCGCGCTCCAGGTTAACCAGCCTGAGTCCGGCAGGATTCACCTCGATCACCCGGCGCTGCGGATCGATCACCAATACCGGGTCGATCAAGGCGTCGAGCAGCAGGTGGCGTGCCACCGGCAGCAGATCGAACAGCCGCAAGCCGCTGATCAGCCAGCCGAAGCCGATGAGGGCGATCGCAAAGCTGAACGGCGTCGGGTCGAAGCCGAACAGCGCCCAGCCGAAGGCGACGTAGCCGATATTGGCTAACCAGGGCGTAGTCGTCAGAACCAGGAAAACCACATAGTGCCATCGGTGCAAGCCCTTGCTCTGCGCGGCCGCGCGCAGCGTGATAGCGATGCAGAAGAGCATGAACGGATAACCATAGGCGGCGGCCAGATAGAACAGCGGGCCGTGCCGGTAGACGATCGGCGCACCGGGGTCGGAAGAGATAGGTGCACTGTCGACGCCATAGAACTGCCCGTGCCAGGGGTTGCTCAGCGACATCAACCAGAACACCACCGGCATCACCGACCAGGCGACAATCGACATGGGTCGGAGGCGGGTATGGATGTTGTTGGCGTACTGCCAGAGAAACAATGCCCAGAAGGTGGGCACACCGAGAATCGCGGGCCAGGCCATGCTCGCCCAGAACATTTTGCAGTCCGGCTGCTGGGCGCTCATCTCGAGCGCTGCAGCGCCTAGCCACCAGAG
The DNA here is from genome assembly GCF_047225135.1 of Pseudomonas sp. YJ42. Lineage (NCBI taxonomy): Bacteria > Pseudomonadati > Pseudomonadota > Gammaproteobacteria > Pseudomonadales > Pseudomonadaceae > Pseudomonas > Pseudomonas sp. YJ42. The sequence continues at coordinate 288,782 of NZ_CP178378.1, forward strand.
GATCGCCATGTGCAGCCAGGCAAAGGCTGCGCTACCGGCGAATCTACGCTGATGCACGACCCAGCGCGCCAACAGCGTGACGCCCAAGCCTACCAGCACGGTCATCAGTACGGGGGCTGAAACACTCCAACCTGAATTCAAGCAGGCGAACATCGGGCCGTCCTCTGGCAAATCGATACCCGGCATAGGGTTCGCGAAATTCAAGCGAGGACGATACCTGATGCGCTGCAGCGAGTAGTAGCGAAATGGTGGCGTTTCGCTTTCTTGTCGTTCGCCGCCATGGGTGCAGGCGCCGCAGTGGCTACATCTGGTCGTGGCAGGGCAGGTCGTCGGTGATATCGAACCAGGGTGCCTTGTTCGCGACGTATACGTTCCGGGTGGGTTTCACACCCGGGTCGGTATCCAGCGTTCCCAGTGGAAAGCCAAGCACTTCGGGATACTCATCGAAACGAGTGAACAGGCTCGAGCCGCACTCCGAACAGAAGGCCTTGTGCTCACCCGGCGACGACTCGTAGAACTTGATCGACTCGGCGCCACTCAGCGTCTTCCAGTCACGGCTGGCCACGCGCGCGCGGGTGCGGAACGCCGCGGCATGCAACTTGCGGCACATGCTGCAATGGCAGTTAAGGACGTCGGTCAGCGGTCCGTTGATTTCGTATGTCACGCGCTTGCACAAACAGCTGCCCCGCTGGGTCATGGTCGTTGTCCTTGAGCGATGATGGAGCGGGCGAGTGTAGCTGGGGATATGGTCGGTGAGCCACGCTGTCATTCATACGGCTCGCCGGGAAACTGGATCAGGCACAAACCATTGCCGAAGGGGTCGCTCAGCGTCACCAGCTCGCCCCAAGGGAAGTCACGGATGGGCGTTTCCTGGTGCGCTCCCGCGGCGACCGCTTGCTCACATGCCGTGGCGATGCCGTCCACGACAAAATCCAGATGGACTGGCGTCCAGGGCCGTCCATAGTCGCGTATGGCCTGCTGGCTGGCGGTAGCGGCCTCGCCTTCGGCATGTTCGATCAGGTAAAGCCGGCAGCAGGTACCGAGCATCTCGGCCACCGTTCCCTCGAACAGCGTGCGCGCGTGCTGTAGGCCGAGCGCGTCATGATAGAAACTGACGGCGCGATCCAGGTCGGCGACGTCGATGTTTACCAGAACCTGCATATTTCCTCCTCGTGCTTGCACTTGGATCTAGGCCGGTCCGATCTCGACCTCGCGCGGGCCGGGCGCCATGACGTCGGACAGGCTGGAACGATTGTCGCCGGAGCCAGCCATCATCACGCTGAAGCTGCCGTCGGTTTCCAACACCACAGCTTCAACCTCACCTATTGCGGCGAAACCGCTGGAACGGATGGCCGAGCGGATCTCATCCTCCGTCACGCGTGCGGCGCGCATCGCACCACTCAGCATCTGCCCCTGGTAAAACAGCAACGCCGGCTCGCCGGTCACCAGTTTGCGGACCCAGCCGGCACGGACGCTCGACCAGGTCACCAGGTACTGGAGACCGATCAGCAAGGCCAGAGCCAACGTGCCTTGCGCCAGAGATACGTTGCGGTTCAGCAGAATGGTGGCGAAGGTGGAGCCCAGCGCCACCGTGACCACCAGGTCGAAGGCGTTCATCTTCGATAGCGTGCGCCTGCCGGAAATACGTAGCAGGACGATCAGGTTGATATAGGCCAATACCCCGATTACCAGGGTTCGAAACAGGGTCGACCAACCGCTGAAAAACATACCTTCCACATCTACCTCCGTTAGGACTGTCACAAGTAGACGTCAGGAGCAGCAGCGGGTTGCACGCCCACTTCAGGCAGAGTGCTTGCTCAACTGGTCTCCAGCGGCCGAGTCACGGGAACCAAGCACGATGTGTTCGATTGCATCTCCAGCGCGAGAAACACCATCAGCGCCGCATAAGCATCGTTGGCGGCGTAGCGCTGCTGCGCGCAGGACAAATTGTTGTTCGCCCAGTTGGAGGTAGATACGCTTCGTGACTTGCTGATGCCGACGCCCAGCACTGCCGCTACGGCGCCGCGAAGCCCGACCTGGCCTTTCTTGCCCTGATAGCGCAATGTCGAGCCGAGATCCAGGCTGTGCCGCAGTTCGATCCCAAGCCGGGTGCGCAAACGACTGCGGTCGGACGCGAGGCCGAAGCCGATCTTCAACACCTGCTCCGCTTCCAAGACCTGCCTGGCGGCTTCGACCGCACCTGGCGTGCCCACTTGGAACAGATAAGCTTTTTGCGGTGTAGCGAACTGAATGAGGTGCGGCCCGCTGGAAATCTCACCCACCTTGAACGTGGGCTTTGACTCCGTATCGAAACCGATTTTCGAATGGCAGAGGATCTCCTCGACTGCCTGGCGAAACGCCTCGGGTGTTGCCGGGGTGACGATACGATCCAAGGCAAGGCCCTCGAAGCGGGGCAGGCTGTCGAACTGGGTGATTTGGGGGATGCGGATGATGACGGGAACTCCACTTAAAAAAGCTGCTAATCCGCACAGCGAAAGCGGCGTGCGTTGCATTCATTAAAGCTCAAGCAGCGGTCATCATTACCGCGATCCAATCACTTCTCCCAGTTGGTCGGACAATCGAGACAGCCCGCCATATGGGTGCCTTGGAAAGTGGCGTAGTGGCGACGTGCTCCGGTCAGGGTCGCATTCGCGAGATTGGCGTCGTTAAGCTTGCCCTCCTGCAGGTTGGCATCGGTCAGATCAGCGTGATCGAGATCGGCTTTGCTCAGCCAGGCCATCTCCAGGTTGGCTGCGGTAAGGTTCGCGCCATGCATTTTCGCTCCGCTCAAGCGCGCAAATTCCAGGTTCGCCGCGGTCAGGTTAGCGCCGTCGAAGCGCGCGGCCTGGGCGAACAGCCCCCAGCCCTGAACGGCGACCAACTGGGCATCGGTCAGGATCGACAGGCGCAGGTTGGCTTGTTGCAGGCTGGCGCGGGTGAGGGTGGCACCGGTCAGGTTGGCTTTTTCCAGGTTGGCCAGATCGAGGTTGGCATGGCGCAAGTTGGCACCGGTGAGATCGGCCCCCGCCAGATCCATCTTGCGCATGTCCTGATTGCTCAGATCGGCACCGCGCAGATCGACACGGGGACATTTGCTCTCTGGCTGGATGACACAACCGTTGATGAGCGGCGGCTGCTCGTCGTCAGCCTGCAGCGGTGCGCTGGCGAGCAGCGCGGTGAGTAGTAAAAAGCGGGACAGGTCCATGGTGGCTCCGAAATCATCGAGGGAAACGCGCAGCCATCTATCGCGATGGCCAGGGCGATGGCGGGGCGCCGTGAGAGCGCCAACCCTGCTGACGCACCGTCATCGTTATAGCGGATGGCTGGGTCAGCGCCGAGCGGTCTGGTTTTCCCACTTAGGCATACGGAAGACCCAGAACGAGCCACCCTGGGCGACCGGCTTGGTCAGCACAGCCATGTCACCGCCCCATAACGGCACCGCACCGCCGTAGCCGACTGTCACGCCGATGAACTGCTCGCCGTCCTGCTCCCAAGTGATCGGCGGCGCGATGATTCCGCTGCCGGTCTGGAATTTCCAGAGCTCCTCCCCGGTCTTCGCGTTGAAGGCCTTCAGGTAGCCGTCACCCGTGCCGGTGAACACCAGGTTGCCCTTGGTGGCGAGGACGCCGGCCCAGAGCGGCAGTGGTTCTTTGTGCTCCCAGGCGACCTTGCCGGTGGCGGGGTCCATGGCCCGCAGAATGCCGACGTGATCGTCGTACATGCGCTTGATCCGGAAACCCTGGCCGAGATAGGCGTTGCCCTTCTTGTAGCTGACTTCCTCGGTCCAGTAGTCCTCTTTCCAGTGATTGGCGGGAACGTAGAACAGGCCGGTGTCCTGGCTGTAGGCCATGGGATTCCAGTTCTTGCCACCAAGGAAGGGCGGTGAAACCTCTACCGATTTGCCGTGCGCCTCGCCGGGTTCCGGCTTTGGTGGGCGCTGACCTTCGTTCTCCACCGGCCGGCCAGTCTTGAGGTCGATGTGGCTGGCCCAGGTGATGTTGTCCACGAAGGGGAAGGCATTCTGCAGCTTACCGTCCTGGCGATTGACTACGTAGAAAAAGCCATTGCGGTCGGCGTGAGCGGTCGCCTTGATGGTTTTTCCCTCCTTGTTCTTGTAGTCGAACAAGACGAGTTCATTGTTGCCGGAGAAGTCCCAGGCATCGTTCGGCGTGTGCTGGTAGAACCACTGCACTTCACCGGTGCTGGCATCGACACCGACCTGCCCGGAGGTATAAAGGCTGTCATAGTCCTTCGGTTCGCCGCCATCGGCAGTGCGCGCCCATCCGTTCCAGGGTGCCGGGTTGCCCGCACCGACGATGATGGTGTTGGTTTCGGCATCGAAGCTCGCGCTCTGCCAAGGCGCGCCGCCACCCTGGCTCCAGGCTTCTTTCTTGCCGGTGGGCGAGTTGGGGTCATCGGGCCAGGAGGGTGCCTTGATGTCCCCGGTCGGGGTGCTGTCTTTGCCGTTGAGACGGCCCACGTGGCCTTCGACGAAGGGGCGCATCCAGACTTCCTCGCCGGTGTCCGGGTCGCGCGCGAACAGTTTGCCGACGACGCCGAACTCATCACCGGAGCTGCCATGAATCAGCAGGACCTTGCCGCTTTTCTGGTCCTTGATCAGCGTCGGCGCGCCGGTCATGGTGTAGCCCGCCCCGTGATCGCCGAACTTCTTCTTCCAGACGACCTTGCCGGTGTCCTTGTTCAACGCGACCACCTGCGCATCGAGTGTTCCGAAGTAGATCTTGTCGCCGAAGATGGCCGCTCCGCGATTGACCACGTCGCAGCACGGGCGGATATCGGCCGGCAGCCGATGCGCGTAGCTCCAGAGGCGCTTGCCGGTGCGTGCGTCGAGCGCAAAGACCCGCGAGTAGGAGCCGGTCACGTAGATGACACCGTCATGCACGATGGCCTGGGATTCTTGGCCCCGCTGCTTCTCGTCACCGAAGGAAAACGACCAAGCGGGTGTCAGCTTGAAGACGTTTTCGTCGTTCACCTGGGCCAGCGGGCTCCAGCGCTGGGCATTGGTGCCCATGCCGTACTGCAGTACGTTGCCGGTCGAAAGGTGGTCGTTGGCGATGTCTTCCCACGTCACGTTCTTGGCATATGACATACCCGTGGATGTGAGGCTGGCAGCCAGCACGGCAATGGCGAGAGGGCGTCTGCTGCCCAGGGTTGCTCTTGTTGTCATGGTTGGTTTCCCTTGGTCGATTCGAACGAGGCCGGGCGCTGCGCTCACGATGCGGTTGCGTGCGGTGAGCGACCGGCCAGGCGAATCGATTATTGGAAGGCGGCCTCGGCGGCTGATACGGAAAAGCTCCCGCTGATTCAGGGAAAATTTCCCAATCAGCCTGTGTTTTCGAGCCGCTACATCGGTGTTGCGCGAAGGCGTCAAGAGGCCCTACTACCAAGGGAGTAGGCGCAGGCAACCAAAGCACCATTCTGCCGTTGAGGCTCAAACTCCAAGATGACCACCATGCGCTCCGACTGGGGTTGCCTTGCTCAGGTATTCGAAATTAACGGTGGTAGTCATGAACAATAAAATCGCACTGCGCGCTCTCTTCGCTGCTGGTCTGCTGGGCTTTACAGGCATGGCTCTGGCCCACGGCGACGTAACACCACAGAAAGTCGAAACCAAGGGATTGACCACCCTGGGCGAAGAGTGGGTCGACGAGAATCCTTACCGCGCGCCCAGCGAAGATCACGACAAGGCCGTCGAGATCGGTGCATCCGCCTACAACCAGAACTGCGCTCGGTGTCATGGTCTCGAGGCGATTTCCGGGGGTATCGCACCCGACTTGCGTGATCTGGAGGCCAGCTACGACGGAGATGAATGGTTCAAGGAGCGCGTGATCAACGGTGCGGTTCGTGACGGCGCCGTCTATATGCCGCGCATGGCCGACTACCTCAGCCAGGAAGCGCTCTGGGCGATCCGGACCTACATTGAAAGCGAAGCTGCCAAGCGGTGATCGCCATGCGCCAGTTGCTAGCTGTCCTGTGCCTGTCGCTGTGGTGCGCGCTGGCGCAGGCCGGGGTGACGAAGGTGCGCGCCTACGACGACATCATCGCCTCGGGCGTGCTCAAGGTGGCGATGTACGAGAACTTCCCGCCCTACAGCTTCATGGACAATGGCAAGCCGAGCGGGGTCGATGTGGATCTCGCTAATACCCTGGCCAAGGCACTCGGGCTGAAGGTCGAGGTGCTCTGGGTCACACCCGGCGAAACCTTGGATGACGACCTGCGCAACTTCATCTGGAAAGGCCACTACCTGCGGCCGGACATTCTGGCCGACGTGATGATTCGTGTGCCCTATGACCGTGAATACGCCGTCAAGCGCAATGACGTGGGCGAGCTGGTCAACGAACAGGTGGTGATGTTCGGTCCCTATCAGCGCGAGCGCTGGCAGTCAGCGTACGACGATCGACGGCTGGACGAACTGTCGAGCGTCGGTGTGCTGCGTTTCCACCCGGTTGGCGTCGAAATCGAGAGCGTGCCCTCGTTCTACCTATCCTCGGTTTTCAACGGCAGCATCGCCAAGATGCTCCATCATTACCCGACGGCGCAAGCCGCATTCTCGGCGATGCAGGCCGGTGAGGTGGACGCGACCATGGCCATGCGCGGCGAAATCGACTGGATGCTCAAGCAGGCTGGCGACCAACATCTGAAAGCGGCCGACAACGCCTACCCGAACATGGGCCGTCAGGCCTGGGATCTCGGCATGGCGGTGCACGAGTCCAACCGTCAGCTGGCCTATGCGCTGGAAGGTGAACTGGAAGGGCTGATCGAGGATGGCAGCGTCGAACAAGTGTTCAACCGCTACGGTCTGCGTTACGAGCTGCCCGAGCTATATAAGGCCGAGTAACCGAACTGGGCTCGACGCGGTGTTGAGGGCCGCGTCGAATGCTGATTCGTTCAACCGAACCACCTCCGCCAAGCCGGCGAAAAATACGATTTCTTTACGCCACTTGCGTGCCTCTGCAATCGAATCTTTACATCCCCCGCTCAGACAATCTCCGTACCGCATAGACGCGTAAAACGGAGTTTTCCCATGTCCTTCCTTGACGGCCTCTCGCTGAGCTTGGCCATCGTGCTGTTCCTCTACCTGTCGTCGGCGCTGCTTCGCGCCGACCGCAGCTAGGAGGGCTCATGCACGCCAACGACTACTGGCTGATCGCGGCCTTTTTTACTCTTGTGTTGGTACCTGCGCCCTGGCTGGGGAGCTATCTGTTCCGAGCCATGGAGGGTGAGCGCACCTGGCTGACGCCGGTGCTCGAGCCGGTCGAGCGGCTCTGCTATCGCGCCGCCGGCATCGATCCCGAGCGAGAACAGGACTGGAAACACTACAGCCTGGCCTTGCTGGCGTTGACCGCCGCGAGCCTGATGGCGCTGTTCGCGATCCTGATGGGGCAGGGCAACCTGCCGCTCAATCCGCAAGGTGTGGCCGGCATGGACTGGCCGCTGGCCTTGAACACGGCGGTCAGCTTCGTCACCAACACCAACTGGCAGGCCTATAGCGGCGAGGCTCAGCTGAGCTACTTCAGCCAGATGCTCGGCCTCGGCGCGCAGAATTTCATCAGCCCGGCGGTCGGCCTGGCGGTGCTGGTGGTGTTCTGCCGGTCGCTCACGCGCCGTTCCTCGAAGGAAGTTGGCAATTTCTGGGTCGACCTGACCCGCGCCGTGCTGTACGGCTTGCTTCCGCTGAGCCTAATGCTGGCGCTGTTGTTGGTCTGGCAGGGCGTTCCACAGAGCTTTGCTAGCTACGTCCACGTGACGACCCTGCAGGGCGCCGACCAGACCATACCCCTGGGGCCGGCCGCGAGCCAGATCGCGATCAAGCAGATGGGCACCAATGGCGGCGGCTTCTTCGGCGTGAACTCGGCGCATCCCTTCGAGAACCCGACGGCCTGGAGCAACCTGTTCGAGGTGGTTTCGATCATCCTGATTCCCGCGGCCCTGGTGTTCATGTTCGGGCATTACGTGCGTGATCTGCGCCAGAGCCGTGCGATCCTCGGCTGCATGCTGCTGGTGTTCGTCCTCGGGCTCGGCATCACGCTGGTGGCCGAGCATCAGCCCAACCCGGCGCTGGCAGGCCTGGCAATCGAGCAGGGTGGCTCGCTGGAGGGCAAGGAGAGCCGCCTGGGTATCGCCGCGTCGGCGCTCTGGGCTACCGCCACCAGTGCGGCCTCGAACGGCTCGGTCAATGCCATGCACGACAGCTTCAGCCCGCTGGGCGGCATGGTGCCGCTGGTCAACATGATGCTCGGCGAGATCATCTTTGGCGGCGTCGGCGCGGGACTCTACGGCATGCTGCTGTTCGTCCTGATCACAGTTTTCCTGGCGGGCCTGATGATCGGCCGCACGCCTGAATATCTGGGCAAGAAGCTCGAAGTGCGGGAAGTCCGGCTGCTGGTGGCGACACTGCTGGTGATGCCGGTCGGCGTGCTGGTCCTGGTCGCCCTGGGGGTCAGCCTGTCCGGCCCGGCAGCGTCGATCGGCAACCCGGGGCCACATGGCCTCAGTCAGATCCTCTATGCCTACACCTCCGGCACCGGCAACAACGGCTCGGCCTTCGCCGGGTTCGGCGCCGACACGACCTATCACGACCTGATGATCGCGTTCGCCATGCTGCTTGGCCGCTTCGGCTACATCCTGCCGGTGCTGGCAATTGCCGGCAGCCTAGCGGCGAAGAACCGCGCGCCGGTGGATGCCAACAGCTTTCCCACCCACGGGCCGCTGTTCGTGGTGCTGCTGACTTTGGTGATCCTGGTGGTCGGCGGGTTGACCTTCCTGCCCGCGCTGGCGCTGGGACCGATCGCCGAACACTTCTCCCTTCTGCAAGGCCTCTGAGGATCGTCACGATGACTACCCATCAAACGGCACTCGACAGTGCCCAGCAGCCAACCTCCACGTCGTTCGCCGCGCTGTGCACACCGGCGTTGCGCCAGGCATTCGTCAAGCTCAACCCGCGCAGTCTGGCACGTTCGCCGGTGATGCTGGTGGTCGAGCTCACCGCTATCCTGACCACGGCGCTGTGTCTGGTGCCGGACAGCGCGGTGAGCACCAGTGTCGCGGTACAGATCGCGCTCTGGCTGTGGTTCACCGTGCTGTTCGCCAATTTTGCCGAAGCACTGGCCGAAGGCCGGGGCAAGGCCCGTGCCGACAGCCTCAAGGCCGGTTCCGATGGTCTCGCCGCCCGGTTGCGGACCGAGTCGGGAGACTACCAGAGCGTGCCGGCCAGCCACTTGCGCCGCGGTGACGTGGTACGTGTCGAGGCCGGTGAGCTGATCCCGGGCGACGGTGAAGTCATCGAGGGCATCGCCGCGGTGAACGAAGCGGCTATCACCGGCGAGTCGGCGCCGGTGATCCGCGAATCCGGCGGTGATCGCTCGGCCGTGACCGGCAATACGCGGATGGTTTCGGACTGGTTACTGGTGAGGATAACCAACAATCCGGGTGAGTCCACGCTGGATCGGATGATTGCTCTGGTCGAAGGGGCAAAGCGCCAGAAGACGCCCAACGAGGTGGCCCTGGACGTGCTGCTGATCGGGTTGACGCTGATCTTCCTGCTGGTGGTTGCCACGCTGCAGCCGTTCGCCCGGTTTGCCGGTGGCGACCTGCCACTGGTCTATCTGGTGGCGCTGCTGGTCACGCTGATTCCGACCACCATCGGCGGCTTGCTCTCGGCCATCGGTATCGCCGGCATGGATCGCCTGGTGCGGCTCAACGTCATTGCCAAGTCGGGGCGTGCCGTCGAGGCTGCCGGCGACGTGCAGGTCCTGCTGCTGGACAAGACCGGGACTATCACCTTTGGCAACCGCCGTTGTACCGCCATGGTCAAGGCGCCGGGGGTTACCGCCACCGAACTGTCCTGGGCGGCGCTATTGTCATCCCTGGCTGACGACACGGCCGAAGGCAAATCCATCGTCGAGTACTTGCGGACCCTGTCGCCGGCGGAAGAACCCAAAGGCGAGGAGATCAGCCCGATCCCGTTCACTGCTGAAACCCGGCTCTCCGGCGCCGATTACGAAGGACGACGCTACCGCAAGGGCGCGGTGGATGCGGTGCTGGCCCATCTGGGCATCGACCGCGAGCAGGTGCCGCCGGTGTTGGTGAGGGAAATCCAATCCATTGCCCAGAGCGGCGGCACGCCGTTGCTGGTGTGTGCCGATGATCGTTTACTCGGCGCGATTCATCTCAAGGATGTGGTCAAGCCGGGTATCCGCGAGCGGTTCGCAGAGCTCCGCCAGTTGGGCATACGCACCGTGATGGTCACCGGCGACAATCCGCTGACAGCCGCCGCCATTGCGGCCGAGGCGGGGGTCGACGACGTGATCGCCGAAGCGACGCCGGAAAAGAAGCTGCAGCGGATTCGTCAGGAACAGGCCGAAGGTAAGATGGTCGCCATGTGCGGCGATGGCGCCAATGACGCACCGGCACTGGCCCAGGCCGATGTCGGCATGGCGATGAACGATGGTACCCAGGCAGCACGCGAGGCCGCGAACCTGGTGGACCTGGATTCTGACCCGACCAAGCTGCTGGATGTGGTACAGGTTGGTAAACAGTTGCTGGTGACCCGCGGCGCGCTGACCACCTTTTCCATCGCCAACGACGTGGCGAAGTACTTTGCGATCCTTCCGGCGCTGTTTATCGGCGTTTATCCGCAGCTCTCGGCGCTGAACGTGATGCACCTCCACAGCTCGGCCAGCGCGATCCTGTCGGCCATCGTCTTCAACGGGCTGATCATCGTCGGGCTGATTCCGCTCGCCCTGCGAGGGGTGAACGTCAAAGCTGCGGATTCGGCCAGCCTGCTGCGCCGCAACCTGCTGGTCTACGGCGTCGGAGGCCTCGTGGCCCCGTTCCTGGGCATCAAGCTGATCGATCTTTTTCTCACCTCGGTCGGCCTGGTCTGACTTTGCTGCGTCGGGATCGGCGCGACCTCAGGAGATAACACATGCTCAAGCACATTCGTCCGGCGATCGCCGCGCTGCTACTGATGAGTCTGATTACCGGGATCCTGTATCCCTTGACGGTTACTGCAGTAGCGCAGCTGGTCTTTGCCGACCAGGCTAACGGCAGCCTGGTGCGTGACGCATCCGGCCAGATTCGAGGCAGCACGCTACTGGCGCAGCCATTCGATGGGCCGCAATGGTTCCAGCCACGGCCATCGGCCGCCGACTACGCGACGGTAGCCAGCGGCGCAAGCAACCTGGCCCCGAGTAATCCGCAACTGCTCGAACAAGTGCGCGCAAACACCAGCCGCTGGAACGCCAGCCGCTGGAACGCCACCCCCGACCAGCCGGTGCCAATGGAGCTGGTCACCACCTCCGGTAGCGGTCTGGATCCGAACTTGACCTTGGCCGCGGCGCGTTACCAGCTGCCACGTGTCGCTGCGGCCCGTGGACTGGCATCAGCACAGCTGGAGCAGCTGATCCAGGCCAACCTCGAAGCGCCGTTGGTAGGGCCGGCAGTGGTCAACGTGCTGGCTCTGAACCTCGCGATGGCGGAAAATCGCTGGCCCGAACGAGACGAGTGAGCCGAATGAGCGATGCCCCGCACGCCGATGCCTTGCTGGATGACCAGCCCCACCAGGGGCAAGGCCGACTCAAGGTGTTTCTCGGCGCGGCGCCCGGCGTGGGCAAGACCTACGCCATGCTGCAGGCGGCGCAGAGACAATTGCGCCTCGGCAGGCAGGTGCTGGCCGGCGTGGTCGAGTCGCACGGCCGAGCTGACACCGAAGCGCTGCGGGTGGGGGTGCCGGAACAACCGCTGACCCGCAGCGACTATCGCGGCGTGACGCTGGATGAGATGGACCTGGAAGGGTTGTTACAGATGCGTCCGGGTCTGGTTCTGGTCGATGAGCTCGCACACAGCAACGTCCCTGGCAGCCGTCACAGCAAGCGCTGGCAGGACGTGCTGGAATTGCTCGAGGCGGGCATCGACGTTTACACCACGGTCAACGTGCAGCATCTGGAAAGCCTCAACGATCAAGTCCGTACGATCACCGGCGTGCAGGTGCGTGAAACGGTTCCGGACTGGGTCCTGCACAACGCCGACGAAATCCTGCTGATCGACCTGCCTCCGCGTGAATTGCTTGAGCGCTTGCGCGAAGGCAAGGTCTACGTGCCGGAGCAGGCGCGGGCGGCAATCGATGCCTTTTTCACCCAGACCAACCTGACCGCGCTGCGCGAGCTGGCCATGCAGACCGCGGCGGCACGCGTGGATGCAGATCTGCTGCGGCGCTCGCGAAGCCTGGGCGAAACGGCGCCGGTCATGCGCGGCCGCTTGCTGGTGGGGATCGACGGCGATGCATCCGCCGAAGGCCTGGTGCGCCACGCCGCCCGCGTGGCGGAGCGGCGCCATCTGCCCTGGTCGGTAGTCCACGTCAGCAATGGCACCAGTCGCGGCGAGATGCAGTTGGGCTTTCTTCAGTCCGCCCAGCAACTTGCCGAACGTCTCGGTGGCGAGGTAGTCGAGTTGCGGGGCGAGCACATCGCGCGAACACTGCTGGAGCATGCGACCGAGCGGCTGGCCACGGTGATGCTGGTCGGCAGCAGCCAGGGTATGCGCAAGGCATGGAGCCTGTGGTCTAGGCGCACCATTGCCGAACAGCTCATCAGGGCAGGACAGGGGCTGGAAGTCAGCGTCCTTTCCCAGCAACCGGTCCATGCGATGAGCACCGCAGCGACCAAGGTAGCCTTCGACTGGCGCAACTACCTGCTCGCTGCCATGGCGACGGGCGTCGCCACCGCTGTGGCACTGCTGCTGTCGCGCTACCTCGAGTTGCCGAATGTGTCCCTGGTGTTTCTCTCCGCCGTACTGGTGGTCGCCGTGCGCAGCAGCCTTGGCCCGGCGTTGGCCTGTGCTGGCGCCTCCTTTCTGCTGTACGACTTTCTGTTCATCCCGCCCACCTTCACCTTTATCGTGGCGCGGCAGGAAGACGTGCTCACGCTGCTATTCTTCCTGCTGATGGCGGTGCTGACAGGTAACCTAGCCAGCCGTCAGCGTCGGCAGTATCAGGCGTTGCGCCAGACCCAGACGGAAACCGCAGCCTTGCTCAATCTCTCGCGCCAGCTCAGTGCCGCCACCGATGTGCAGGCGGTCGGTGTCGCGGCGGTGCGTCAGTTGCAGCAGCTGCGCGGGGTGCAGGCGGTGGTCGTCACGCGCGGCAAGGATGCGCAATGGTTGTTCAACGGCGACATGCAGGTGCTCGCCGAGCAGGAGCAGGCGGCGGCCGACTGGGCCTGGCGGCGTGGCCAGCCCGCCGGGCAGGGCACCGATACGTTGCCGAGCGGCCACTGGTGGTGGCTGCCTCTGAATGGCGAGACGCGCACCCTCGGCCTGCTTGGCATCCGGCAGACCCATGCGGGGCGACCGCAAACGCGTCGGCTGATCGCCGCGCTCGCCCATCCGCTGGCGCAGGCATTGCAACGCGCGATGCTGGCCGAAGAGCTGGAAGCCGCTCGTTTGCATGGACAAACCGAGGAGTTGCGCAGCGCCTTGCTGGCCTCCGTCTCCCACGATCTGCGCACGCCGCTGACCGCCATGCGCGGCTCCATCGACAGCCTGGCGACGCTGGGTGGAAGCATGAGCGAAGCCGATCGGCAGGAACTGCTGGACGCGACCCGGGACGAGGCCGAGCGGCTGGATCGCTATATCCAGAATCTGCTCGATATGACCCGCCTGGGGCACGGCGGCCTGAAACTGATCCGCGACTGGACCACACCGGGTGATATCGTCGCCAGCGCACTGCAGCGTCTTCAGCGTGTGCTCGCTGAGCTGAAGCTGGAGGTGTCGATCCCCGATTCGCTGCCGTTGCTCTATGTCCATCCAGCGCTGATCGAGCAGGCGCTGGTCAACGTGCTGGAGAACGCCGCGCGCTTTTCGCCGCCACAGGGACGCTTGCGGGTGGAGGTTGAGGTGGATGCCGATCACCTGCGTTTCATCGTCAGCGACGAAGGGCCAGGCGTGCCCGAGGCCGAGCGCGTGCGAATCTTCGACATGTTCTACACCGCCGCGCGCGGCGACCGGGGCGGTCCGGGAACCGGCCTTGGCCTGGCTATCTGCCAGGGCATGATCGGCGCCCATGGAGGCCGCGTCTCGGTCGGCGATGGCCTCGACGGTCACGGCGCCAGTGTCGTTCTGGAGCTGCCGTTGCAACCTCAACCGGAATTCGAAAAGGACCGCTCTTGAGCCAGCAAGCCAGTCTGTTGGTCATTGACGACGAGCCGCAGATCAGAAAATTCCTGCGCATCAGCCTCGGTTCTCAGGGCTATCGCGTACTGGAAAGCGCGACCGGTGCCGAAGGCCTGGCGCGTGCGGCGCTTGAGAAGCCCGACCTGGTGGTGCTCGATCTGGGCCTGCCAGACATGGATGGCCAGAAGGTATTGCGCGAGCTGCGTGAATGGAGCCAGGTGCCGGTGCTGGTGTTGTCGGTACGTGCCAGCGAAGCGGAAAAGGTCACCGCGCTCGATGGTGGCGCCAACGATTACGTCACCAAACCCTTCGGTATTCACGAATTTCTCGCCCGCGTCCGCGCACTGTTGCGCCAGGCGTCGGGCCAGGAATCGGTGCTGAGCCAGGTGGTGTCCGGCCCCTTGTGCATCGACTTTGCCTTCAGGCGGGTGAGCCTCGACGGCCAGGAGGTCAGCCTGACCCGCAAGGAGTACGCCGTGCTGGCGGAGCTGGGCCGATATCTCGGCCGTGTGGTCACGCAACAGCAGCTATTGAAGGATATCTGGGGGCCGAGTCACAGCGGCGATACCCATTATTTGCGCGTGGTGGTTGGGCACCTGCGGCGCAAGCTTGGGGATGATCCCGCGGCGCCGCGATTCATCGTCACGGAGGCCGGTGTCGGTTATCGGCTGACGGCCGAGGTCTGACCGCTGCCTCGGCAGCGTTGGCCGATGCGCCGGGGAATCCAGCGGTCTGCACCGTCAGGCATCGCGCACTCGTGGATGGACGAAAAACCACACCGCCAGCGGCGTGGCGATCACCATCACACCCAATCCCAGCGCTGTCACCGCCACCGGCAGGCCGTAATGATCAGCAATCCAGCCCGCGCCGAGCAGGGGCACGATGCTGCCGACGTAGCCGCACACCAAATAGGTCGAGATCAGTCCGGAGCGCTCGGCCGAGCTGGCGATGCGGTTGACCATGCTAATGCCCGCTAGCAGGCACAGGCCATGCCCGGTTGCCGTTGCGCAGACACCGATGATGAATACGGTTGGCGAGCCGAGCTTGAAGTTGAGTACGAGCATGGCGTTGCTGAGTGCCACTGCTAGCAGACCGAGCAGGCCGCACCAACGCAGGTTAATCCGTGCGCATGCCAGCTGCGTAATGGCCGAAGCCAGCAGAATGACCCCGATGGACGTCCCGCTCACCACCGGACCGTGCCAGGGAATCATCTTTTCCAGAAACAATGGGGCCATGGATGCATAAAGCCCGAACACGCCGAACGCGAAGAACGGGCAGGCACAGGTCAGCAGGAAGGCCAGCGAATCGCTGCGCTTCGCCCAGGCCAAGCGCGGGATGAAGGCTCGCCAATCGAGCACTGCGTCCGCGTTAGCCTCGTGGTGCTTCAACTGCACGCGCATCAAGGCATAGACGGCCAGCACCCCGAGCGCTAGCGAAGGCAGGTATGTGACCGTCAGCGGGTGCGGCATCCACTGGCCGATAACGCCGCCGGTCAAGGGCCCGAGCCCGAAACCGAAGGCGAGCAGGAAGCTGGTGAGGGTGGAAATACGCTGCGAGGCGCCGTCACGGGAGATCTGCACCAGGCCCACCGAGGCGCTGGTGACGATCAAACTCGAGGACAGGCCTACCGCGAAGCGACCGATATTCAGGCTCGGCAGATTCCACGCCAGCATCGTCAGCAAGGTGCCACCCCAGCCGAGCAGCAGGCCCGCCAGCATCACGCGGCGAAACCCCAGCGTGTCGGACAGCCGCCCCATGAACAGCAGCCCGGCGAGTGCACCGAGCATGTAGATCACGTAAATCAGCGAGACGTCGCTGGTGCGCAGCTGCCAGGCCTGCTGATAGAGCGGGTACAGCGGTGAAATGAGCGCGGTGCCCATGACGCCGACACACATGGCGAAACAGACCCAGGGAAACGCTGGCCATCGTTGCTTCATTGCTCATCCTGCGGCAAATGATCGGGACCTGCCGATACCGCTCCCCCGCGCCTCGTCATGGCACCCACAGCGCTGCGCGGTGCTGCGCTCAGGCACCGCCCCGACCGCGGTTCGGGGCGGCAGCGATCACCTGGCGAAAACGAAAAGCGTCAGCGCCCGCTGGGCCTGCTGACGTTGAAAAGAGGCGGAGCCTGAGGGGTATCCGGCACGACAGGCCGACGATTATCGCAGGATTGGGTCGTCGCCGCGCTCCTCCAGCCAATCGTCACGGCTGGGCGCCGCTTCCTCGCCGCCCATGCGGTGGATGATGCTGAAATAGTCCTGCTTGAACCGGTCCTGCATGATGTCGCTGCGCGAGCGGACCCGCACGGCATAGATGCTCTGGACGTTCTGATGGTCGAAGCCGCGCCAGTACTGGTCATCCTTGAGCAGGCTGTAATGGTGTTCCTCCAGCGCGGAGATGATCTTTTCGCTGTCCAGGCTCCCGGCTCGCTGAACGGCCGCGGCCCACTCTCGAACGACGCTGTAGGCCGAGGCGGTGGTGCTGTCCGGGTAGCGTTGATGCTGGGCAATGTAGGCGTCAACGAAGGCCTGGCCATCAGCGCTCTTGACCAACGCAGGCACCTGCCAGGTCCAGGCGGTGGTACCGATGACATGCTCCATGACCTGCGGGCCGGCTTGCTCGACGATGCTGCTAGTCAGGTTGGGCACGATGATCTGCATTCGCCGATCGAGGCGCATGTCGTGCGCGAGACGCATCATCTGCACCAGGTCCTGCCCGAGCAGCACGACGACCAGCACGTCGGCGTTGCTGGCGGCCGCCTTGTTCAAGGCCGCGAGATATTCGTCATGCCGCGCGCCCCTGACGCTGATGCGGCTGAAGCCGTGGCGCGCACGATCGCGGCTGCGAGTGGCTTCGCGTAGCGCCTGCTGCATGCTGTGGCCCCAGCTGTCATCGAGGCAGATGTAGTGATAACGGCGGTTGGGCAGGTGCCAGCTGAGGTACTCGCCTAGCACGCGCGCGCTCATCCAGGCGCTGTTGGTTTCGCGGAACAGGTAGCGTTGCCCATCGCGGCCGGTGATGGCGTTGGCGTAGGCCAGCGTCGGAAAGAACAACAGGCCCAGCTCGCGCGCCCGTTGCCCTGCGGCGATGGCTTCCTCGCTGGTGGCACCTCCGAAGGCCATGGAAACACCCTGAGCGGCGAAGCGATCGATGTTGGCACTGGCCTTTTCATCGCGTGCCGCCGAATTGTGGCTGAGCAGCTCCAGCGGCCTGCCGAGCACGCCACCCTCGCGATTGATGTCGTCGACAGCGAGCAGGGCGCCGCGACGCAACTCGAGACCTTCGCTTTTGTAGTTGCCGGTACTCGGGTAGTTCAAGCCGATACGAATCGCTGGCGCCGCCTGGCTTTCAGCGGCCAGCATCAGGACAAAGATAAGGAACAGGGAACGACACATGGCTCATGTCCTTGTGAGCTGAGGAACCGCTTTTTTACGGACTGTTATCGTCGCGAGGAATTGTCTTTTCGGGCCCCTGGGTTGCGACTTCGGTGTCGGGTCCCGCCCGGCCAGGACCTTCCAACGCCGAGTTGGCGCGGCCTACGTGGCGGTATTGCTACCAAGGGAGGAGGAAAATGGGTACTGCGTGCAATTGTTGGCAAAGGGCCTGCAACGAAGAATCGGCAGCAGACCGGGAAAACTTCCCGGCGACGATAACAATGAACCCGTAGAGGTAGCCGCAATGAAGCACACCGGTCTTCGCAAGCCCTTCGCCCTGACCGCGCTATGCGCCGCCATGGCGATGTCCAGCGTGTCGGCTTGGGCAGTCACTGATCAGGATATTCTCAATGACGCCAAGTCCACCGATCAGATCGTAACCAACGGCCTGGGCCCGCAGGGGCAGCGCTACAGTCAACTGGACAAACTGAACACCGAAAACGTCAGCCAACTTCGCCCGGTCTGGGGCTTTTCCCTCGGCGGTGAGAAGCAGCGTGGGCAGGAAGCGCAGCCGCTGGTCAAAGACGGTGTGATGTATCTGACCGGCTCCTATTCACGTGTTTTTGCCGTGGATGCCCGTACCGGCAAGGAACTCTGGCAATACGATGCGCGCCTGCCCGACGGCATCATGCCTTGCTGTGACGTGATCAACCGCGGTGTCGCGCTGTATGGCGACCTGGTGATCTTCGGGACTCTGGATGCCAAGTTGGTGGCGTTGAACAAGGACACTGGCAAGGTCGTCTGGAAAAAAACCGTCGCTGATTACAAGGCGGGCTACTCGATTTCCGCCGCGCCCATGATCGTCAAGGGCAAGGTCATCACCGGTCTGGCGGGCGGCGAATTCGGTGTTGTCGGCATGATCCAGGCGTTCGACGCCAAGAATGGTGAGCTGGTGTGGACCCGTCCGACCGTGGAAGGGCACATGGGCTACGTGATGAAGGACGGCAAGAAGGTCGAGAATGGCATCTCCGGCGGTGAAGCCGGCAAGACCTGGCCGGGCGACCTGTGGAAAACCGGCGGCGCCGCGCCCTGGCTGGGCGGCTACTACGATCCGGATACCGATTCGCTGCTGTTCGGCACCGGCAACCCGTCACCGTGGAACTCGCACCTGCGCCCGGGCGACAATCTCTTCTCGTCTTCGCGTCTGGCGCTCGACCCGAACGACGGCTCGATCAAGTGGCACTTTCAGTCCACGCCGCATGACGGCTGGGACTTCGACGGCGTGAACGAGCTGGTTTCGTTCGACTATCAGGACGGCGGCAAGACCATCAAGGCTGCCGGCACCGCCGACCGTAACGGCTTCTTCTACGTGCTCGACCGCACCAACGGCAAGTTCATCCGTGGTTTCCCGTTCGTCGACAAGATCACCTGGGCCAAGGGCCTGGATAAGGACGGTCGCCCGGTTTACGACGATGCCAACCGTCCGGGCGCGCCAGGCGATGCGGACAAGGGCAAGTCGGTGTTCGTCGCGCCGTCATTCCTTGGCGGCAAGAACTGGATGCCGATGGCTTACAGCCAGGACACCGGGCTGTTCTACGTACCATCCAACGAGTGGGGCATGGACATCTGGAACGAAGGCGTCGCCTACAAGAAGGGCGCAGCCTATCTGGGCGCTGGGTTCACCATCCATCCGCTGAACGAGGAATACATCGGTGTGCTGCGCGCCATCGACCCGAAGACCGGCAAGGAAGTCTGGCGCTACAAGAACTACGCGCCGCTCTGGGGGGGTGTGCTGGCAACCAAGGGTAACCTGGTGTTCACCGGCAATCCGGAAGGCTACCTGATGGCATTCGATGCCAAGACCGGCAAGAAACTCTACGAGTTCAACACCGGCTCTGGCGTGATCGGTTCGCCGATCACCTGGGAAATGGATGGCGAGCAGTACGTCTCCGTGCTTTCCGGTTGGGGTGGTGCTGTCCCGCTGTGGGGCGGTGAAGTCGCCAAGCGCATCAAGGACTTCAACCAGGGCGGCATGGTCTGGACGTTCAAATTGCCGAAGGACCAGGTCGTAGCCAAGCGTTGATCTTCGGCTCCAAACGAAAGGCCGGCTGCTAACAGCCGGCCTTTTGTTTTTACGGATCGGTTAACTACAGCGCCGCGCAATTCAGTGGCCTGACGTTCCATGCGGCTTCGATTGACTCAGGCGAAGAGGTTAGCCGAACACGAGAGACATACGGCCTGTCCGCCCTTGCTTAGGCTCAATCCCGACTGCCCGCGGGGAACCACACTCCACGGTTTCATGAGTGAAAAATGGCTCTGGACGACGCCTGAATCACCCTCAGGGCGCTGGCCAGCGCCGTTGGCATCTACTACCAAATGAGGAGTTCTCCGCTGCCATGGGTGCATACCGTAGGCCTGAGCGCGCTGCCTAAGATCGGTCCATGCCCTGTGCACCTTCCGGCGCAGGCTCTGACAAGCAGAGAAAGAGAGGCCCATCATGATCTACGCCCAACCCGGTACCGCAGGCGCCGTCATTTCCTTCAAACCGCGTTACGGCAACTTCATCGGCGGCGAATTCGTGCCGCCGGTCAAGGGTGAGTATTTCGTCAACACCTCGCCAGTCAACGGTGAAGTGATCGCCGAGTTCCCGCGCTCCGGCGCGGAGGATGTGGAGAAGGCCCTGGATGCCGCACATGCCGCTGCCGATGCCTGGGGCAAGACATCGGTACAGGACCGCGCGCTGATTCTGCTGAAGATCGCCGATCGCATCGAAGCCAACCTGGAACAGCTGGCCATCGCCGAGACCTGGGACAATGGCAAGGCCGTGCGTGAAACCCTGAATGCCGACGTGCCGCTGGCTGCCGATCACTTCCGTTACTTCGCTGGCTGCATCCGCGCCCAGGAAGGCAGCGCCGCCGAGATCAACGAGCACACCGCGGCCTATCACTTCCATGAGCCGCTGGGTGTGGTCGGTCAGATCATTCCTTGGAACTTCCCGCTGCTGATGGCCGCCTGGAAGCTGGCGCCGGCCTTGGCCGCTGGTAACTGCATCGTGCTCAAGCCTGCCGAGCAGACGCCGCTGTCAATCATGGTCTTCGCCGAGCTGATTGGTGACCTGTTGCCGCCGGGTGTGTTGAACATCGTCCAGGGCTTTGGCCGGGAAGCAGGGCAGGCGCTGGCGACCAGCACCCGCATTGCCAAGATCGCTTTCACCGGTTCTACCCCGGTGGGCTCGCACATCATGCGCTGCGCCGCTGAGAACATCATTCCGAGCACCGTGGAGCTGGGCGGCAAGAGCCCGAACATCTTTTTCGAAGACATCATGAATGCTGAACCCGCGTTCATCGAGAAAGCCGCTGAGGGTCTGGTACTGGCCTTCTTCAACCAGGGCGAAGTTTGCACCTGCCCGTCGCGTGCCCTGATTCAGGAGTCGATCTTCGAGCCCTTCATGGAAGTGGTGATGAAGAAGATCAAGGCGATCAAGCGTGGCAATCCGCTGGACACCGACACCATGGTCGGCGCCCAGGCGTCCGAGCAGCAGTTCGACAAGATTCTTTCATACATGGAGATCGCACAGCAGGAAGGCGCGCAGATCCTCACCGGCGGTGCCGCCGAGAAGCTCGAAGGTGGTCTGGCTTCCGGGTACTACGTGCAGCCGACCCTGATCAAGGGCCACAACAAGATGCGCGTATTCCAGGAGGAGATCTTCGGGCCCGTGGTCGGCGTGGCGACCTTCAAAGACGAGGCCGAAGCACTGGCGATCGCCAACGATACCGAGTTCGGCCTGGGCGCCGGCGTCTGGACTCGCGACATCAACCGTGCCTACCGCATGGGCCGTGGCATCAAGGCTGGCCGCGTCTGGACCAACTGCTACCACCTGTATCCTGCGCATGCTGCGTTCGGCGGCTACAAGAAGTCGGGTGTCGGCCGCGAAACCCACAAAATGATGCTCGATCACTATCAGCAGACCAAGAACCTGCTCATCAGCTACGACATCAACCCGCTGGGCTTCTTCTAAGCCGCGGGGATCGACCTCGGAGGACCCGGCGCGTTCGCTCCAGCGCGCCGGCATCATTTGCTCGCACCTGAGTGCGGGGATCACAGGCTGACTGGGTGCGGCCTCAGTGGTTCGTCAACGCAGCGCGGCCTTCTGGCCGCGTTTTTTTTTGGCTCCGCGATAAGCCGCAATCCGGCGTTTCGCGACCGCTCGTGGCGGTGCATGGGGCGCGTACCGGAGCTGTTGTGTCGATGCCTGCGGCAGATCCGTCTGGGACCTGCCTCGTCAGTGGTGCGCTGACCTCGACGCTGCCCTGAGCGGCGCGAGCGGTCGCCAAGGGCTCTACGATCGCCTTTCCGACGAATTAAAGAAGGTGTTAGGTCCAAGTGCCAGGCACTACCAAGGCAGCGTGTTGTCTCCTTCCAAAGTACCATTCTGCTTTCTGCTGACATGGGTGCTTAATGGGGCCGTCGGGATAATCCGTCAGCCAATAAGAAGAGGATCGAGCCATGTGGACCAAACCCGCTTTCACTGACCTACGTATCGGTTTCGAAGTCACCATGTACTTCGCTAATCGCTGAGTTATCCGCCCCGGCTCAGGTCGGGGTTTCGTTTTCAGGGAGCTGCCCATGTTCATCCAGATTCTCGGTTCGGCTGCTGGCGGCGGCTTTCCTCAATGGAACTGCAACTGTGCCAATTGCGCAGGATTGCGCGCCGGTACCATACGCGCGCAGGCCCGTACCCAATCGTCCATCGCCATCAGCGACGACGGCGAACACTGGATACTTTGCAACGCATCACCGGATATCCGTGTCCAGCTGGAATCCTTTCCGAAACTGCAGCCAGCCCGTGCACCGCGCGACACCGCAATTGGCGCCATCGTCCTGCTGGACAGCCAGATCGATCACACCACCGGACTGCTGACACTGCGCGAAGGCTGTCCGCACGAAGTCTGGTGTACCGAGATGGTCCATCAGGACCTCAGCACCGGTTTTCCCCTGTTCAAGATGCTCGAACACTGGAACGGTGGCCTGCGCTGGAACCCCATTGCGCTGGAACGCAGCTTCCGTATACCGGCCTGCCCGAATCTTCGAATCACGCCGATCCCGCTACGCAGCTCGGCGCCTCCCTACTCGCCGCACCGCAACGATCCACATCCGGGCGACAACATCGGCCTGCTGATCGACGATGAAAAAACCGGCGGTACGCTGTTCTACGCCCCGGGTCTGGGCAAGGTCAGCGCCGAGTTGCTGGAGATCATGCGTGGCGCCGATTGCCTGCTGGTCGACGGCACCCTTTGGCGCGATGACGAAATGCTCATGCGTGAAGTCGGCACCAAGCTCGGCACCGAAATGGGTCATCTTCAGCAGAGCGGCCCCGGCGGCATGATCGAGGTGCTCGATGGCATGCCTGCTGCGCGCAAGATCCTCATCCACATCAACAACACCAATCCGATCCTCGATGAAAACTCCCCCGAGCGAGGGGAGTTGGACGCGCATGGAATCGAAGTCTCGTTCGATGGGATGAGCATCGAGCTGTAACACGAGCGGCGCTCGGCACCCCGTCGCTGATGCACGCCGGGCTCTGCCCGGGGCGAACAACCCGTACAACATGCGTAAGGAAGCTCCATGACCCTGCCAGCCATGACCCGTTCCGAGTTCGAGCAGGCGCTGCGCGCCAAGGGCGACTACTACCATATCCATCACCCGTTCCACCGCGCCATGTACGAAGGCCGGTCGACCCGCGAGCAAGTCCAGGGCTGGGTTGCGAACCGCTTCTACTATCAGGTGTGTATACCGGTGAAGGACGCCGCGATCATGGCCAACTGCCCGGATCGCGAGACTCGCCGCGAGTGGATCCAACGCATCATCGATCACGATGGTACGCCGGGCGAAGAGGGCGGTATCGAGGCGTGGCTGCGACTGGCCGAAGCGGTGGGGTTGGATCGTGAGCAGGTGCTGTCCCAGGAACTGGTGCTACCCGGTGTACGTTTCGCCGTCGATGCCTATGTCAATTTCGCCCGGCGCGCCGTCTGGCAGGAGGCGGCCAGCAGCTCCCTCACCGAGCTGTTCGCGCCGACGATCCATCAGTCACGTCTGGATGCCTGGCCGCAGCACTACAGCTGGATTGATGCGTCCGGCTACGACTACTTCCGCAAGCGTCTGAAGGAGGCGCGCCGCGACGTCGAGCACGGCTTGCGCATTACTCTTGATCACTACAAGACTCGAGAAAGCCAGGAACGCATGCTGAACATTCTTCAGTTCAAACTCGACGTACTCTGGAGCATGCTGGATGCCATGAGCATGGCCTATGAACTGGACCGCCCGCCGTACCACACGGTGACCAGCGAGCGTGTGTGGCATCGCGGGATCACCTTGTGACGGCCATGCGCAGGGTAGGAGTGAGGTCCGGCGTGGGATGGGCTTCAGGCCTACCAACTCACCGGCCATCGATGATGCAACATTGGCGAGAGAGAGGACCATGAGCGATATCCAACTGACCCAGATCCCAGCCTTTCGCCGCGGCTTTCGCTTCCAATGGGAACCTGCGCAGAACTGCCACGTGCTGCTCTACCCGGAAGGCATGATCAAACTCAACGAGAGCGCTTCTGCTGTCCTGGCCGAAGTGGACGGCGCCCGTAACCTGGGCACCATCGTGGCCGATCTGCAGGCTCGCTACCCAGACGCAGAGGGGATTGAGGAAGATATCGTCGCGTTTCTGGAGGTGGCCGTTGAACGGTTCTGGATCGAGCTTCGCTAAACCGGGCTTCGAGCCAGGCCCACCGTTGTGGTTGCTCGCCGAGCTCACTTACCGGTGCCCGCTGCAATGCCCGTACTGCTCGAACCCGCTGGATTTCGCCCGCAACCAGGATGAGCTGAGCACCGCCGAGTGGATCGAAGTGTTCCGCCAGGCGCGCGAGATGGGTGCGGCGCAGCTGGGTTTTTCCGGCGGTGAGCCACTGGTCCGTCAGGACCTGGCCGATCTGATCAAAGCGGCGCGTGACCTCGGCTATTACACCAACCTGATTACCTCGGGGATCGGCCTGACCGAAGAGAAGATCGCTTCATTCGCCGCCGCCGGGCTCGACCATATCCAGATCAGTTTCCAAGCCGCCGATGAGGAGGTTAATAACCTGCTCGCCGGCTCGAAAAAGGCCTTCGCGCAGAAGCTCGCCATGGCGCGTGCGGTGAAAGCCCATGGCTATCCGATGGTGCTGAACTTCGTCACCCATCGGCACAACATCGACAATATCGAGCGCATCATCCAGCTGTGTCTGGAGCTGGAAGCCGACTTTGTTGAATTGGCCACTTGCCAGTTCTACGGCTGGGCCGAACTCAACCGTGCCGGGCTGCTGCCGAGCAAGGAGCAGTTGGTGCGTGCCGAGCGCATCACCAATGAGTGGCGCGACAAACTCGCTGCCGAGAACCACCCCTGCAAGCTGATCTTCGTCACGCCTGACTATTACGAAGAGCGCCCCAAGGGCTGCATGAACGGCTGGGGCAACCTGTTCCTCGACATCACCCCCGACGGTACGGCGCTGCCCTGTCACAGCGCTCGGCAATTGCCGATCAGCTTTCCCAACGTGCGCGAGCAAAGCATCGAGCAGATCTGGAAGCACTCGTTCGGCTTCAACAAGTTCCGCGGCTTCGACTGGATGCCCGAGCCGTGCCAGTCCTGCGACGAAAAGGAAAAGGACTTCGGCGGCTGCCGCTGTCAGGCGTTCATGCTCACCGGCGATGCCGTCAATGCCGACCCGGTCTGCAGCAAGTCGCCACACCACAGCACTATCCTCGCCGCGCGGACCGAAGCCGAGCAGGCACCTCTCGGTCTGGATGAACTGACGTTCCGCAACGAGAAGGCATCGAAGTTGATCCTCAAGGTGTAAGGTCGTTCGATCCGAACGATGCCTGTTGAGCGAAATCGAGATGACCAAGACCGCAATCCCCTACGGCTTCTGGCCCAGCGACTGGAGCGCCGAGAAAGCCGCATCGGCGAGCCGTGATTTTGCCGAGATTCGCGCCGGCCATGGTGGTGTGTTCTGGATCGAATACCAGCCGGCGGATGCTCGCTGCACCTTATGGCACTGGCGCGCGGGCCGGGCCGTCTGTATCACGCCGGCTGGCCTATCGCTGCGCAGCCGGGTCTACGAATACGGCGGTGGGGCCTTCTGTCTGACGGATCGGGGGGTGGCTTTCGTGAATGAAGGGGATCAGCAGATCCATCTTCAGTCTATTGCCGATCAGGCTGCAGGACCCAGTATGTTGACTCAGCAGGCCGATTGCCGCTACGGCGACCTTCAGTTCGATTCCGGCCAGACAGCCATTGTGGCGGTTGAAGAAGCGCATATTGGTGAGCGGGTGGAGCACCGGCTGGTCAGCTTCTCGGTGCAATCCGGTGGGCGCAGTGTCCTCGCCGAGGGGGCGGATTTCTATTCGTCGCCAGCGCTCGATGCCGAAGCCCGGCGTATGGCCTGGATCCAATGGCAGCGCCCCGAACAACCCTGGACCGCTACCAGTCTGTGGATGGCCGAGCGCGATGCGGACGGTACCTGGCAAACGCCGATTCGCCTGGCCGGGGCTGAAGGCGGCGAGTCGCTGCAACAGCCACGCTTCGCCGCGGACGGGACGCTCTACTGCCTGAGCGACAGGGCCGGCTGGTGGCAGCCCTGGAGGGAGGAGGGTGGCCGATTGGTGCCGGAGTTCGCTGTTGCGAACGATGGGGCCGCGCCCGAAGCTGGAGAGACGCAGGCGCCCTTTGATCATGCGCCGGCGCCCTGGCAACTGGGCACGATCAGCTACCTGCCGCTGAGCGAGGGTGGTCTGCTGTTGACTCGCATGGTCGATGGTTACGGCCTGCTGCTGGAACGCAACGACGAGGGCCGCGAACGCCAGCTTGCGACGGCCTTCACCCGCTGTCGGCAACTGGCTGCCGATGAACAGCACTATTACTGCATCGCCGCTGCCGTCGATCGAGTGCCAACGGTGCTGGCGATAGAACGCCGGACCGGCCGGCCCGAGATCATCGCAGGTGGCGAGCAGCCGCTACCGGCCGAGCAGCTGTCGCGGCCCCAGCCGTTCACTTTCGCCACTGGAATCGACGAAACCGCGCATGCCTTTTTCTATCCCCCCTGCAATGCCGACTGTCGGAGTTTGGAGGGGGAGAAACCACCGCTAGTGGTCTTCCTGCACGGCGGGCCGACTTCGGCCTGCTACCCGGTATTCGATCCGCGGATCCAGTACTGGACCCAGCGCGGCTTTGCCGTGGCCGATGTCAACTACCGAGGCAGCAGCGGTTTCGGTCGAGCCTACCGGCAACGCCTGCACGAGCAATGGGGCGTGGTCGACGTGGAAGATGCCAGCGCGGTCGTCACCGCACTGGCGGTGAGCGGGCAGGTCGACCCGGCCCGCACCTTCGTCCGCGGTTCGAGCGCCGGCGGCTATACCGCGCTTTGTGCGCTCACCTCCGACGCTGGCTTCAGCGGCGGCGCCAGCCTTTATGGCGTCAGCGATCCACTTGCGCTGCGGCGGGCCACCCACAAGTTCGAGGCGGATTATCTGGACTGGCTGATCGGTGATCCCCAGGGCCATGCCGAGCGTTACCGTCAGCGCACCCCGTTGCACCACGCGGGGCGGATCAGGGTTCCGGTGATCTTCTTTCAGGGTGGGCTGGACGCCGTGGTGCTTCCGGCACAGACCGAATTGATGGTGTCAGCGCTTCGCCAGCGCAACATTCGGGTCGAGTACTGCTTCTACCCGCAAGAACGTCACGGTTTCCGACAGGCGGATAGCCTGGCGGATGCGTTGGCGCGCGAATGTCGCTTCTATCAGGGTGTGCTTGGCTGAGCGTACGACGCTGTACAGCGCATCGGGATGCAGTTGTGAGAACGGTTCGCTTCCCAGCCTAGCGACTTTTTGCGGATTGCTTTGATGGCAGAAAGCAGTACGCTTGCCGGACGTATAACAATAACCGAGGCCGTAGTATGAGCCCCAATATCAGCCTGCAACGCAAATTCGTTTCACCCGAAATCGTCTTTGGTGCCGGGTGTCGCCACAGCGTGGGCAATTACGCAAAGAACTTCGGTGCCCGCAAGGTATTGCTCGTGTCGGACCCTGGCGTCGTGGCTGCGGGCTGGGTAGCAGATATTCAGGCCAGCCTGACGAATCAGGACATCGAGTACTGCCTGTTTACCCAGGTGTCCGCCAATCCTCGCTCCGAGGAGGTGATGATCGGTGCCGAGGTCTATCGCGACGAGGGTTGCAACGTCATCGTCGCGGTGGGCGGCGGTAGCCCGATGGACTGTGCCAAGGGTATCGGCATTGCTGTCGCTCATGGACGCAGCATCCTCGAGTTCGAAGGCGTCGATACGCTGCGGGTGCCGAGTCCGCCGCTGATCCTGATCCCGACCACCGCGGGCACGTCGGCGGACGTTTCGCAGTTCGTGATCATCTCCAACCAGGAAGAGCGGATGAAGTTTTCCATCGTCAGCAAGGGCGCCGTACCCGATGTATCGCTGATTGATCCGGAAACCACTCTGAGCATGGACCCGTTTCTCTCCGCCTGTACCGGCATCGACGCGCTGGTCCATGCCATCGAAGCCTTCGTCTCCACCGGCCATGGTCCGCTGACCGATCCGCATGCACTCGAAGCCATGCGACTGATCAACGGCCATCTGGTGCAGATGATCGCCAATCCAGCGGACATCCAGCTGCGGGAGAAAATCATGCTCGGCAGCATGCAGGCGGGGCTGGCATTCTCCAATGCCATTCTGGGCGCGGTGCACGCCATGTCACACAGCCTCGGCGGCTTCCTCGATCTGCCTCACGGGTTGTGCAACGCGGTATTGATCGAGCATGTGGTGGCGTTCAATTACAGCGCCGCGCCTGATCGGTTCAAAGTGGTTGCCGAGACCTTCGGTATCGATACCCGCGGCCTGCAGCATCGAGAAATTCGCGACCGTCTGGTCTACCATGTCATTCAGCTCAAGCAGGCCATCGGATTCAATGAAACCCTGGGGCTTCACGGCGTGAGTCTCTCGGATATTCCTTTCCTGTCCCAGCACGCCATGCAGGACCCCTGCATCCTCACCAACCCGCGCTCCTCGACCCAGCGCGACGTCGAAGTGGTGTATGCCGAAGCACTCTGACCGGTCCGACGCGCTGGCCGGACTGCTCGGCCTTGGTACGCACTCGGCGCGCAAGAGTCATTACCCAGAGCTGGTGGCACGCCTGGAGGAACTGGAAGCCGAGCGAAATCGCTACAAATGGCTGTTCGAGCATGCCGTGCACGGCATTTTCCAGGCGAGTCTGCAGGAAGGTATCCGAGCCGCCAATCCGGCGCTGGCTCGAATGCTCGGTTATGCCAGCCCCGCCGAGACGCTCTGGGCGCTGACCGATCTATCCCACCACCTGTTCATGGGCGGTGAAGAGGAGCTGAAGCAGATCCGTCAGGTTTTGAGTACCCAGCGTGGTCTCTTCGGCTATGAGACTCGGTTGCGGCGCAAAGACGGCAGCACCATCGACGTCATGATGAACTTGCTGCTCAAACCCGATGAGGAAGGGCTGGTCGAGGGCTTCGTCGCCGATATCACCGAGCGCAAACTGGCTCAGCTGCGTCTGCTGCAACTCAATGAGCAGCTCGAGCAGCGTGTTGCAGAACGTACCCTGGAGCTGCGCAAGGCACGCGATGCGGCAGAGGCGGCCAACCACAGCAAGGACAAGTACCTGGCTGCCGCCAGCCATGACCTGCTGCAGCCGTTGAACGCCGCACGCTTGCTGATTTCGACCCTGCGCGAGCGCGGCTTGCCGGATGCCGAGCAGAACCTCGTCGAGCGCGCGCATCAGGCGCTGGAAGGCGCCGAGGACCTGCTGGCCGACTTGCTGGACATCTCCAAGCTGGACCAACAGGCCATCAAGCCAGACATCGATATCTACCGCCTAGACGAAGTGCTGTTGCCGCTGGTCTCCGAATTCCAGTCCGTAGCCGAAGCGAAAGGGCTCGGCTTCGAGCACTTCGTCCCGGCCTACGCGCTGCGCAGCGATTTCAGGTTGCTGACGCGAATTCTGCGCAATTTTCTCAGCAACGCCTGCCGCTATACGGACGCCGGGCGGGTGTTGCTGGGCGCGCGCAAACGTGGCGAGTTTCTGCGCATCGAGGTTTGGGATACGGGCCGGGGTATCGAAGCGGATCAGTTGCAGGCGATCTTCCTTGAATTCAACCAACTTGGCGTGCAGCGTGCTGCCGAGCGCGCTGGGGTCGGGCTCGGCCTGGCCATTGTCGATCGCATCGCGACGATGCTCGATTACCGGGTGCAGGTGCGCTCGCGACCGAGACGGGGTTCGGTCTTCAGCATCGATGTACCCTTGGCCGACAACCCCGCGGCGCCACCTGCTGAAGCGCCGATGATGGGGCCAGTGCTCGGCGACCCATTGCCGGGTCGGCGCCTGTTAGTCCTGGATAACGAGCTGAGCATTCTGCACAGCATGGCGGCATTGCTGGGGCAGTGGGGCTGCGAAGTCCTGACCGCCACTGACGAAGCGGCGGCGCTGACCGTGCTGAGCGGCTCGCCTCCGGAGGTGATACTTGCCGATTACCATCTCGATCATGGTGTGACGGGGTGGGACGTGGTGACGGCGCTAAGTGCACATTACGGTCAAGCGATACCCGTGGTCATGGTCACCGCCGATCGCAGCGATGAATGCCGCCGCCAGCTTCAGGGGTTGGGCGTGCCCGTGCTTAACAAACCGGTCAAGGCCGGGAAAATGCGCTCGGTGTTGAGTCACCTGCTCAACGATAAGCCTGTGCGAGAGGAAACGGCCAAAACTAATCTGGATCAGTTTCCCAGCCCAAGCGGAACCGATACACTCGCGCCATGAAACGCCGTCTACGGTTGTGGTTCGTTCTCTTGATCAGTCTGGTGCTTCCCGTCAACGGGATGGCGGCTTTCGAGCTGGGTTCCGAACCCTGCCAGATGGGCGGCTCGATGAGCGCCATGGCAGCGCCCGCAGACCATCTGGCGCATGCGAACAGCCCGGCCATGAACGCCGCCGACGACTCCGGGCATACGCACGACGATGACGGAGCGCCGTGTCCGAGCGGCCAGCAGTGCAAGGCCGGCAGCATGCTGTTGCTGGATATGGCCCGTCCAATGCCCGCGAGCGCACCACTGAAAATGGCCGTCTATTTCCCGGACGCCATTCCCACCCCTGTCGACGACAACCACTGGCGTCCACCCCGCGTCTGATTCCTCCGCTGACCTGAGCAGCCCTTCACTGTCGAGGTGATGGGCTCAGTACGTGTGCCTTGCGGCACACCGGCTTCATAGGAATCTTCAAGATGAAATCCCGATACTTGCACCCCCGTCTGCTTGGCGTGGTGGTGTGCTGCGGCGCCATGCTGTTGCCAACGCTGGCTGGCGCACTGACATTGGAACAGGCGCTGCAGCTCGCCGAGCAGCATTCACCCTCGCTCGAGGCTGAAGCCTCGAAACTGATCGCAGCCAGGCAGAATGCTACGCCGGCGGGTGAGCTGCCTGATCCGAAGTTGCTGCTTGGCGTGCAGAACCTGCCTATCGAAGGGGGCGCGGCCTGGCGTCTCGGCGAGGAGGGCATGACCATGCGGATGGTCGGCTTGATGCAGGACGTCCCCAACCGCGACAAGCGCAATGCCCGTGTCGAACTCGCGCAAGCCAGTGTTGGCCGTGCCGAAGCGGAGCGTCAGGTCGAGAAGCTCAAAGTGCGCCAGGCCACTGCACAGGCCTGGATCGCCACTCATACGATCGAGCGCAAGCTCGAACTGTTCAAGGCGCTGTTCGATGAGAACCGCCTGCTGGCCGAGACCGTGCAGGCAAGGATTGCCGGACGCCGCGGGCAGATCGCCGACAGCGTGATACCCCGCCAGGAGGCGGCTTTGCTAGCCGAGCGTGAGGACGAACTGGTGCGCTTGCGCAGCCAGTCGCGCGCGGCGCTGGCACGTTGGATCGGCGATGCGGGCCAGAATCCGCTGAGCGGCGACCTGCCCAGCTTGGCCGTGAACGAGCAAGCGCTCATGGAGCGGTTGTACCGCCATCCGCAACTTGCCGCGTATGAGCCGATGTTGCGTGAGGCACAAGCGCGCATCGGCGAAGCCACGGCCGACAGGAAGCCGGACTGGAGCTGGGAAGTCGACTACCTCAAGCGTGGCCGGGAATATGGCGACATGGTCAATCTGGTGTTCAGTTTCGACCTGCCGATTTTCCAGCGCTCACGGCAAAGCCCGCGCATAGCGGCAACACACGCGCAACTCAACCAGCTCGAAGCCGAGCGCGAGGCCAGTCGGAGAGCCTTCGCCGAGCAGTTGGCCGGTGATCTGGCCGAACTCGAACGAGTTCGACGCGCCCTGGTGCGCACCAGCGAGGTGTTTCTGCCACTGGCCCGCGAGCGGGCGGAGTTGACCCTGGCCGGATATCGCGCCGGGACTGGCGAGCTGGATGCCGTGCTCGCCGCCCGTCGCGAACTGATCGAAACCCGCCTGAAACAGATCGATCTGCAGGGCCTGCAAGCCGTTGCGGCCGCCCGCCTGAATTTCGCCTATGGAGACGCCCAATGAGCCGGATATCAGCGAAAACCATCATAGCGATCGGCTTGGCTGCACTGGCCGGCTCTGCCGGCGGTTACTGGTTGGCACAGGAACAATCCCACTCGGTCATGCCGCATGCGTCGGCGCAAACCGGGGCGGCTCCGTCCACTCGAAAAGTCCTCTATTGGTACGACCCGATGGTGCCGCAGCATAAATTCGACAAGCCGGGTAAATCGCCATTCATGGACATGCAACTGGTGCCTCGCTACGCCGATGAGAGCGGCGATGCAGCTAGCATCAGCATCGATCCGAGCGTGACGCAGAACCTCGGCGTGCGGCTGGCGACAGTCACCTGGGGCGAACTCGCCAGCCGGGTCGAGGCGGTTGGTGTACTGGGCTATAACGCGCGCGACGTGGCACTCGTGCAAGCGCGTGCGGCGGGATTCGTCGAGCGGGTATATCGCCTCGCGCCGGGTGATGTTCTGGAAAAAGGTGCGCCGCTGGTCGATCTGCTGATTCCCGAGTGGGCGGCCGCGCAGGAGGAGTTTCTTGCCCTGCGGCGTGTCGGCGAGCCGGCCCTGCTCGACGGTGCTCGTCAACGCTTGCGTCTGGCGGGTATGCCCGCAGATGTCATCCGCCAGCTGGAGCGCAGCAGCAAGGTCCGTACCCAACTGACTATTCACACACCCATCGGTGGCGTGTTGCAGGACCTGGCCGTACGTGAAGGGATGAGTATATCGGCCGGTGCTCCGCTGGCGTCGATCAACGGATTGCAGAGCGTCTGGCTCGAAGTCGCCGTCCCGGAAGCACAGGGCCGGGCGATACGTGTCGGCCAGAACGCCAGCGCCCGGCTGTCGGCGTTGGGCGGCGAAGCGATCGAGGGCAGCGTGACCGCTGTGTTACCTGAAGCCACCGCCGCCAGCCGCACGTTACGTGTCCGCATCGAACTGCCCAACCCTGACGGGATTCTTCGTCCCGGCCTGACGGCAAGCGTGACCCTGGCCGATGCCGGCACCGAACCGGTGCTGCTGATTCCCAGCGAGGCGGTGATCCGTACCGGCAAGCGGGCCCTGGTTATGGTGGCCGAGCCGGGCGGCCGCTACCGGCCCGTCGAGGTTCGTTTGGGGGCGGACAGTGGCAGCCGGACGGCGATTCTCCAGGGGCTCGAGGAAGGTCAACAGGTCGTGGCGTCCGGGCAATTTCTGATCGACTCCGAGGCCAGTCTGCGAGGGCTCACCGCCGCGACACTCGAAGTGCCTAAGCCCGCTCTCGACGCTTCCAGCGCGGCCCCCGCGTTGCACGCCTCGGAAGGACGCATCGTCGAGCTCGACGAACAGTCGGCGAAGATCTCGCATGGTCCATTCCATACCCTCGGCATGCCGGGTATGACCATGCGTTTCGCGGTGGCCAACCCTCATCTATTGCACGACGTGGCAGTAGAGGACCGGGTGGACTTCGCCGTGCGCGAAACCTCCAGCGGTCTGGTGATCGAGCGTCTGCAGAAGCAGGAGCAACAGCAATGATCGCCGCGCTGATTCGCTGGTCGGTAGTCAATCGTTTCCTCGTTCTGCTGGCAACGCTGCTAATGACAGCTGTGGGCATCTGGGCGCTTCGCACCACGCCCATCGATGCGCTACCGGATTTGTCCGATGTGCAAGTGATCATCCGCACGCCGTATCCGGGCCAGGCGCCGCAGATCGTCGAGAATCAGGTGACCTATCCGCTGACCACCACCATGCTCTCGGTACCGGGGGCGAAGACGGTGCGCGGGTATTCGTTCTTTGGCGATAGCTACGTCTACGTACTGTTCGAGGACGACACCGATCTGTACTGGGCGCGCTCACGGGTGCTGGAGTACCTCAGTCAGGTCCAGAGCCGGTTGCCGGCCAACGCCAAGCCTTCGCTCGGCCCGGATGCCACCGGCGTCGGCTGGATCTACCAGTACGCACTGGTCGATCGCAGCGGTACGCATGACCTGGCGCAACTGCGCAGCCTGCAGGACTGGTTTCTCAAGTATGAGCTGATCACGCTGCCCAACGTCGCTGAAGTCGCCACTATCGGCGGCATGGTCAAGCAGTATCAGGTGGTGCTCGATCCGCTGAAGATGGCCAGCGTTGCGGTGACCCAGGCGCAGGTGATCGAAGCCATCGGCAACGCTAATCAGGAAGCCGGCGGTGCCGTGCTGGAACTGGCTGAAACCGAATACATGGTGCGTGCCTCGGGCTACCTGAAGACGCTCGATGATTTTCGCAACATCCCGCTGCGGCTCAGCGAGGCCGGTGTGCCGGTGATGCTCGGTGACGTTGCGCACATCCAGCTCGGCCCAGAGATGCGCCGTGGTATCGCCGAGCTCGACGGCGAGGGCGAAACCGTCGGCGGTGTGGTCATCCTGCGCAGCGGCAAGAACGCGCGGGAAACCCTGGCCGCGGTGCACGCCAAGCTCGATACATTGAAGAAGAGTCTGCCGGCGGGCGTGGAGATCGTCACCAGTTACGACCGCAGCCAGCTGATCGACCGCGCGGTGGAGAACCTCGGGTTCAAATTGCTGGAGGAATTCGTGGTCGTCGCGCTGGTGTGCGGGATGTTCCTCTGGCATCTGCGCTCATCACTGGTGGCCATCGTCTCGTTGCCGATCGGCGTGCTGATCGCCTTCGCGGTGATGCGCTATCAGGGCATCAACGCCAACATCATGTCGCTCGGCGGCATCGCCATTGCCATCGGTGCCATGGTCGATGCCGCCGTAGTGATGATCGAGAACGCGCACAAGAGGGTTGAAGCCTGGCGCCACGCCAATCCGGGCCGAACCCTGGAAGGCGAGGAACACTGGCGCCTGATGATCGCCGCAGCGCAGGAAGTGGGCCCGGCACTGTTCTTCTGCCTGCTCATCATCACC
This sequence comes from Pseudomonas sp. YJ42, assembly GCF_047225135.1. Lineage (NCBI taxonomy): Bacteria > Pseudomonadati > Pseudomonadota > Gammaproteobacteria > Pseudomonadales > Pseudomonadaceae > Pseudomonas > Pseudomonas sp. YJ42. The sequence goes on from NZ_CP178378.1 coordinate 323,790, forward strand.
CTGTCATTCATCCCGGTGTTCACGCTCGAGGCCCAGGAGGGTCGGCTGTTCGGGCCTCTGGCGTTCACCAAGACCTATGCGATGGCGGCGGCGGCCGGGCTTTCGGTGACTCTGGTGCCCGTGCTGATGGGCTATTGGATTCGCGGGCGCCTGCCTGACGAGTCGCGTAATCCGCTCAACCGGGGCCTGATTCGCATCTACCGCCCGGCGCTGGAGGCGGTACTGGAGCGTCCGAAGACAACCATTGCCGTCGCGCTGCTGGTGCTCGCCACCACGCTGTGGCCGATGACGCGCCTGGGCGGGGAGTTTTTGCCGCCGATGGATGAGGGCGATTTGCTGTACATGCCATCGGCACTGCCCGGCCTGTCGGCACAAAAGGCCGCTCAGCTGCTGCAGCAGACCGACCGGATGATCCGTACCGTGCCGGAAGTCTCCCGAGTGTTCGGCAAGGCCGGACGCGCCGAGTCCGCTACCGATCCGGCGCCGCTGGAGATGTTCGAGACGACTATTCAGTTCAAGCCTCGAGACCAATGGCGTGACGGGATGACGCCACAAAAGCTGGTGGATGAGCTGGACCGCGCGGTCCAGGTGCCCGGCCTGACGAATATCTGGATTCCGCCGATCCGTAACCGCATCGACATGCTCGCCACGGGAATCAAGAGCCCCATCGGGGTCAAGATCGCCGGTGCCAATCTGGAGGAAATCGACCGCATCAGTCAGCAGGTCGAAGCGGTCGCCAAGGCTGTGCCAGGCGTCAGCTCGGCGTTGGCCGAACGGCTGGTCGGTGGGCGCTATATCGACATCGACATCGATCGTCAGGATGCCGCGCGCTACGGCCTGAATATCGCCGACGTGCAGTCGATCGTTTCCAGCGCCATCGGCGGCGCCGTCATCGGCGAGACAGTGGAGGGGTTGGCGCGTTATCCGATCAGCGTGCGCTATGCGCGGGAATGGCGCGACTCGCCGGACGCCCTGGAGCAGCTGCCCATTCTTACGCCAAAAGGCAGTCAGATCACGCTGGGCAGTGTGGCGCGGGTCCAGGTCAGCGACGGACCACCGATGCTGCGCAGCGAGAATGCGCGGCTCACCGGCTGGGTGTACATCGATGTGCGAGGTCGTGACATCGCCTCGGTGGTGGCCGACTTGCGCGAAGCGGTCGATGCCACGGTGAAGTTGCAGCCGGGCATGAGCCTCAGCTACTCGGGCCAGTTCGAGTTTCTCGAACGCGCCAACGCACGCCTCAAGCTGGTGGTTCCGGCGACCCTGTTGATCATCTTCGTGCTGCTCTATCTGACCTTCGGTCGCTTCGATGAAGCGCTGTTGATCATGCTGACGCTACCGTTCGCCCTCACCGGCGGGGTGTGGTTCCTCTATCTGATGGGCTTCAACCTGTCGGTGGCCACCGGCGTCGGTTTCATCGCACTGGCGGGAGTGGCTGCGGAGTTCGGCGTGATCATGCTGCTTTATTTGAAGAACGCCTGGATCGAGCAGCAGCGTGTCGGAAAGGACGACGCCGCCGGCTTATATGCGGCTATTCGTGAAGGTGCCGTGCAACGGGTACGGCCCAAGGCAATGACGGTGGCGGTGATCGTTGCCGGTCTGCTGCCGATCTTCTGGGGCGCGGGGACCGGCAGCGAGGTGATGAGCCGCATCGCCGCGCCAATGGTGGGTGGCATGCTCAGCGCGCCGCTGCTGTCGTTGTTCGTGATACCGGCAGCGTTCCGGCTGATGCGCCGCCCGGACGATGTCCGACAGCGGTGCGCGGGTCGACCTGAACGACACGAGCCGGATTTTGTGAGTCCAGCCGAGCGCTGATCAGCCGGCCGATGGGCCTGCCTGACCATGCCGAGGCAGGCCCGTCGAAATCAGGGCTGCCAGCAGCACGAAGCTGCTCGAGACCCACAGGCAAGCCTCCAGGCCGTAGCGCTGGTAGATCCAGCCGGACAGCAGCGTCCCCAGCAACCGGCCGAGGGCGTTGGACATGTAGTAGAAACCAACATCCAGCGACACGCCGTCGGCCTTGGCATAGGAAACGATGAGGTAGCTGTGCAGCGACGAGTTCACGGCGAACAGCGCACCAAATAGCAGGAGGCCGCCCAGCAGCACCGTCTCGGTCGACATGCCGCTGCCCATTCCCAGAGCAATGGCCGCCGGTAGACCGGCCAGCAGCAACGCCCAGATGAACGCCGCGCGGCCGTCCGGAACCTGGTCGCGCTGCTTGCCCGTGATGGCGGGGGCGAAGCTCTGAATGATGCCGTAGCCAATCACCCAGAGCGCGAGAAAGCCGCCAACCTGCCAGAAGTCCCAGCCAAACACAGACGATAGATAGACCGGCAGTGCAACCACGAACCAGACGTCACGCGCACCGAACAGAAACAGCCGTGCGGCTGACAGAACGTTGATGGCGCGACTCTTGGACAGCAGCTCGCGAAACTTCGGCTTTGCCTTGGCCTTGCCCAGGTCTTTTTTCAGCAGGAACAGGCTGGCGATCCAGATCACCGCCAATGCGATGGCCATGCCCAGCAGCGATCCCCGAAAGCCGATGCCTGCGAGCAAGGCTCCTCCGAGGAAAAAGCCCACGCCCTTGAGCGCGTTCTTCGAGCCGGTGAGCACCGCCACCCACCTATACAGCGTGCCTTGTCGATCCTCAGGTACCAACAGCTTGATCGAGCTTTTGGCACTCATCTTGTTCAGATCCTTGGCGATGCCGGAGAGCGCCTGCGCACCCATCACCCAGGCAATCGTCAGCCACGCTGCGGGTACGGTGAGCATCAGCAGTGCCACTACCTGCAGCGCCAAGCCAACGTTCATGGTGCGGTTGAGTCCGAGTCGCGCGCCCAGGTATCCGCCGATCAGATTGGTGACGACCCCGAATATCTCGTAGAACAGGAACAGCGCGGCAATCTGCAGCGGCGTATAGCCGAGCGTATGGAAATGCAGCACGACCAGCATGCGCAGCGCACCGTCGGCCAGCGTGAAGGCCCAATAGTTGCCGGTGACCAGCAAGTACTGGCGAACATCCGGTGCAAGGCGGGTGAGGGCGTGCATAAGAAGTCCTGATGCGTTGCACTAGCGGTGCGATTCGTGGCGGAGCTGAGCGAATGCCGCGATCAGGCCGAGCCCGATCGTTGTCGGTTCGTTAGCCGGTCAGGCCGACTTTGCGCGCTAGTTCAACGGTACGGTTGGCGTAGCCCCACTCATTGTCGTACCAGGCGTAGAGCTTCACCTGAGTTCCATTGACGACCATGGTCGACAGCGCGTCGATGATCGAGGATCGCGGATCGGTACGGTAGTCGATGGAAACCAGTGGGCGCTCTTCGTAACCCAGGATGCCCCGGAGGGGGCCTTCGCTCGCGGCCGCCTGCAGCAACTGGTTGACCTCATCGATGCTAGTCGGGCGTTCCACCTCGAATACACAATCGGTTAGCGAGGCGTTCGCCAGCGGAACACGCACTGCGTGGCCGTTGAGCTTGCCGCGTAGTTCGGGAAAGATCTCTGCGATGGCTGTCGCCGAACCGGTGGTAGTGGGGATCAGGCTCATGCCCGACGCGCGCGCCCGTCGCAGATCCTTGTGTGGTTGATCTAGGATGCTCTGGGTATTGGTCAGGTCGTGAATGGTAGTGATCGAACCGTGACGGATGCCCAGATGCTCGTGGATCACCTTGACCACCGGTGCCAGACAATTGGTGGTGCAAGACGCGGCGGTGACGATACGGTGTTGCGCAGGATCGAACAACTCGTCGTTGACGCCCATGACGATATTGAGAGCACCGGCTTCTTTGACCGGCGCGCTGACCACGACGCGTTTCACGCCCTGCCGTAAATAGTCTTGCAGAATTTCGACGGTCTTCATCTTGCCGCTGGCTTCGATCACCAGATCGCAATCGGACCAGTTGGTGTCTGCGATCGCCTTGTTCGCGGTCACTCGGATCCGCTTGCGCTCGATCACCAGGCAGTCGTCAGCGCTGCGCGCCTCGTGCTGCCAGCGGCCATGCACCGAATCGAAGTTCAGCAGATGGGCATGAGTGGCGGCATCGCCGGCCGGGTCGTTGATGCGGATGAATTCCAGCTCTGGCCAGGCCCAGGCGGCGCGCAGGGCCAGACGTCCGATACGGCCGAAGCCGTTGATGCCTACTTTGATCGTCATGAAAGCCACTCCATCTATATGATTCAGGTCGTTCGTGGGGCAAACATGATGATTGCCATGCCGAGCAAGGCCACGGCGCAGCCGAGCAGGTCCCAGTAGGTTGGCCGCACGCCGTCCACCAGCCACAGCCAGAGCATCGCCACGCCAACGTAGACGCCACCGTAGGCGGCATACACCCGCCCCGCGGCGGTCGGATGCAGCGACAACAACCAGGCAAACAGGGCCAGCGACAGGGCGGCGGGTACCAGCAGCCAGATGCTCTTGCCTTGCTTGAGCCAGAGATAGGGCAGGTAGCAGCCGATGATTTCCGCAACGGCGGTGACGGCGAACAGCGCAACGGTATTGAGCATTCAGGTCTCGCTAAGTGGCGCGTGGCTCAGATGGAACGCTGGTTGACGCGTCGGGATAAAGCTTCAGCCGACTCCTTGCGTTCGGAATAGCGATCGACCAGATAGTCCTGACGGCCGCGTAATAGAAGGGTGAATTTCATCAGCTCCTCCATGACGTCAACCAGTCGGTCGTAGAAGGCGGACGGCTTCATGCGGCCAGCGTCGTCGAACTCGAGAAATGCCTTGGGCACCGACGACTGATTGGGGATGGTGAACATACGCATCCAGCGGCCCAACACGCGCAGCTGATTGACCACGTTGAACGACTGCGAGCCGCCGCAGACCTGCATCACCGCGAGGGTTTTGCCTTGCGTGGGCCGAACAGCGCCAAGGGCGAGAGGAACCCAATCGATCTGCGCCTTGAATACAGCGCTCATCGAACCGTGCCGCTCCGGAGAGCACCAGACCTGACCTTCCGACCAAGTCATCAGATCGCGCAGCTCCTTGACCTTCGGATGCGTGTCTGGCGCGTCGTCGGGCAATGGCAACCCTGACGGATCGAAAATACGGGTCTCGGCGCCAAGCCGCCGCAGCAAACGCGAGGCTTCGTCGACCATCAGACGGCTGAACGAGCGCTCGCGGTTCGAACCGTACAGCAGAAGAATCCGCGGCGGATGGGGCAGGTCACCTGAATAACCGAGCCTTTCCAGGTCGGGAAGGGCGAACGACTCGTCTTCGATGTTGGGTAAATGCGACTGCAGATCGGTATCGGTCATGTGGGCTCCTTGTTCGCTCAGCCACATACAGAGGTGCGTTCAGGTCGGTTGCGCATGGCATCCAGACGCTGGCTGCTGGACGCCAGCCAGTGCTTGTTGGCGTTGAGGATGGTCTGAAGCATTTGATGAACCCAGTCAGGCAGGTGCGGATGGAGGCGGTAGTACACCCACTGGCCCTGGCGCCGGTCGGCCAGCAATCCGCAATTGCGGAGCTGCGCCAGGTGGCGGGAGACTTTGGGCTGGATCTCATCCAGGGCACAGGTCAGTTCGCAGACGCACAGTTCACCTTCGCGGGCGATGAGCAACGTCATCCGCGCACGGGTTTCGTCGGCCAGACATTTGAAAACGGTGGTAGGGGTCAAGTGCTCGATCATCGAGAGTCGGTGCCATCGAGAAGATATGGTTTAGCGAATATATTGGTTTCGGCATATTAGGTAAAGGTTTCGTTGTCTTCGATCAATCAGCATAGGATCTAAGACGGCTATGCTTAAGGGGCCGAAAGCGCTACGCTTTGCGACTATAAACATATCAAACAGCGTATGTCAGTTGTTACCCCGAAACCAGGATTCCGAATGTCCAGTCAATGTGAAGTCGACAAAAGATCTGGGGCGCCGTCGCTCGGTTTCTTCGAGCGTTTTCTGACGGTCTGGGTGTTTTGCTGCATCGTCGCCGGAACGCTGCTCGGGCTCTATGCGCCGACCGCTGCGCGTGCTGTGGGCGGGCTGGAAATCGCCCATGTAAACATTCCGGTCGGCCTGCTGATTTGGGTGATGATCGTTCCGATGCTGATGAAGATCGATTTCTCTTCGCTGCGCGAGGTGTATGCCCAGCGCGTGAGCATGGGCGTCACGCTGTTTATCAACTGGGCCGTTAAGCCCTTCACTATGGCGTTGCTCGGCTGGCTATTCATCAAACATGTGTTCGCTCCCTGGCTACCTGCAGCCGAGCTGGACAGCTACATGGCCGGGCTGATTCTTCTGGGCGCCGCGCCTTGCACGGCGATGGTCTTTGTCTGGAGCAACCTCTGCAACGGCAACGCGAATTTCACCCTCACCCAAGTGGCACTCAATGATCTGGTGATGGTGTTCGCCTTTGCTCCGATCGTGGCCTTGCTATTGGGTGTGTCATCCATTCCGGTGCCCTGGGATACGCTGTTGTTCTCTGTGTTGTTGTATATCGTGATCCCACTGGCCATCGCCCAGTTCATTCGTGCCCGGCTGATCCGGCGAGGGGCAGCGGCATTCCAGGCAGCGCTGACTGGCAGCGCGCCGTTTTCGATCGCGGCACTGTTGGTCACACTGGTTCTGTTGTTTTCGTTCCAGGGCGAGGCGATCGTCGAACAACCATTGATCATCGCCATGCTGGCGGTGCCAGTCTTTTTGCAGACGTTATTCATCGCGGGCCTCGGCTATTGGCTGAATCGTAAATGGCAGGTCCGCCATGACGTCGCCGGCCCCTCTGCGATGATTGGCGCGTCTAATTTCTTCGAGCTGGCGGTAGCGGTCGCCATTGTGCTGTACGGATTCGACTCAGGGGCGGCGCTCGCCACGGTGGTAGGCGTACTGATCGAAGTGCCGGTCATGCTCTGGCTGGTCCGTACGGTCAATCAAAGTCGCGCGTGGTACAGCCGAGCTCTGCGCCAGCCATGACTCCTGTTCGATCGCAGGTGCGATCAACCCATACGCTGCCCTAAATTCCTGAGCAGCCGATTGTCAGTCAGACGACCCACGAGCGATTCAGCTCGGGCAGCAACCCCAGGGCTGACGAGGCGGGCAGACAAAAAGCGGCACCGCCGGTTTCAGGCTATGTTGATCAATGAGTCAGGCTTGCATCTGGCCTCTGATGCTCCCATAAAGGAGCAGGCTGTGGGCGGAGGGGTGATGCCATATGGCCATAACGCGATGTATGGTCTGGGTAAGCCGATGTGTTTTTTGTTAAAGTCCGCCGCTTGCGAAGCGAGCAGTCAGCCAGCTTTGAATTTGCACAGAAAGAGGTGTCTGCTTGATTAGGGTGCTTGTGGTCGATGACCACGATCTAGTGCGCACAGGCATTTCCCGGATGCTTGCCGATATCGATGGCCTACAGGTGGTCGGACAGGCGGAATCCGGCGAGATTGCGCTCAAGAAGTCGCGGGAGCTCAAGCCGGACGTCGTGCTGATGGATGTCAAAATGCCGGGCATTGGCGGCCTCGAGGCCACCCGTAAGCTCCTGCGCAGCCACCCGGACATCAAAGTCATCGCTGTCACTATCTGCGAAGAAGATCCCTTCCCTACGCGACTGTTACAGGCGGGCGCCGCCGGTTACCTGACGAAAGGCGCGGCGCTCGACGAGATGATCCAGGCGATTCGCATGGTCTTTGCCGGGCAGCGCTACATCAGTCCACAGATCGCCCAGCAACTGGCACTTAAATCGTTTCAGCCGAAGATCAACGGCTCACCCTTCGATCTTCTCTCCGAGCGGGAGATCCAGATTGCCCTGATGATCGCTAACTGCCAGAAGGTCCAGACCATTTCAGACAAGCTTTGCCTGTCGCCGAAAACGGTCAACACTTACCGTTACCGCATCTATGAAAAGCTTTCGGTGACCAGCGACGTCGAGTTGGCGCTGCTCGCCGTCCGTCACGGCATGGTCGACACCATCAATTGATGAGCGGCTTCGATTCCTCCGCTTTTCTGGCTTCCTGCAGCGGACGTCCCGGCGTCTACCGGATGTTCGATGCCGACGCCAAGCTGCTCTACGTGGGCAAGGCGAAAAATCTCAAAAAGCGTCTGGCAAGTTATTTCCGCAAGACCGGGCAGGCGCCTAAAACCGCCGCGCTGGTGGCCCGCATCGCGCAGGTCGAAACCACTATCACGGCGAATGAAACCGAAGCGCTGCTGCTCGAACAGACGTTGATCAAACAGTGGCGCCCGCCTTACAACATCCTGCTGCGCGACGATAAGTCGTATCCCTACGTGTTTCTTTCGAGCGGCGAATTTCCTCGGCTCAGTATTCATCGCGGTGCAAAAAAGGAGGCGGGACGTTATTTCGGCCCGTACCCCAGCGCCGGCGCAATTCGCGAAAGCCTGGGTCTGCTGCAAAAGGCCTTCTTCGTGCGCCAATGCGAAGACAGCTACTACCGCAACCGCACCCGACCTTGTCTGCAGTATCAGATCAAGCGTTGCAAGGCACCTTGCGTGAAGCTGGTCGACGCCGAGGAATATGCAGAAGATGTCCGACATTCGGTGATGTTCCTGGAAGGGCGCAGCAATGCCCTGGCCGAGGAGCTGTCGAAGAACATGGAGAAGGCAGCGGCGGCGCTCGATTTCGAGCGCGCCGCGCAGATTCGCGACCAGATCGGCATTCTGCGTCGCGTGCAAGATCAACAGAGCATGGAAGGCGGCAGCGGTAACGTCGATATCGTCGCCGCGGTGGTGAGCCCAGGCGGTGCCTGCGTGCACCTGATCAGCGTGCGCGGCGGGCGAGTTCTCGGCAGCAAGAATTTCTACCCACAGGTCGCCATCGAAGAAAGCGTCAGCGATGTGCTCCAGGCATTTCTGGAGCAGTACTACCTCAGTTCCATGGAACGCGATCTGCCCGCAGAGCTGATCGTCAATACGGTTCACGAAGACTTCGATACTTTGATCAGCGCGGTTGCAGAGCTGCGTGACGTCGAGTTGACGATCACCCACCGCGTTCGTGGAACCCGAGCACGCTGGCAGCAGTTGGCCCTGACCAACGCCGAGCAGGCGCTCGGGGCGCGGTTGGCGAACCGTCAACATTTGGCCGCCCGTTTCCAGGCCCTGGCCGAGGCGTTGGAGCTGGACGAACTGCCCACCCGCCTGGAATGTTTCGATATCAGCCATTCCAGCGGTGAGGCTACGGTCGCGTCCTGTGTGGTATTCGGTCCGGAAGGGCCGCTTAAGTCCGATTACCGCCGCTACAACATCGAAGGGGTCACTGCGGGTGATGACTATGCAGCGATGCATCAAGCGCTCTCACGGCGATTCAAGAAAGCCGCCGAGGGGGAGGGCAAGCTCCCCGACATATTGCTGGTGGATGGCGGCAAGGGACAGTTGAACATGGCCCGTGAGGTCCTGCAGGAGCTTGCCGTGCCGGAGCTGATCCTGCTGGGCGTGGCCAAGGGCGTGACGCGTAAACCCGGTCTGGAGACGCTCTATCTCAATGATGCCGCGCATGAATTCACGCTGCCTGGCGATTCCCCGGCGTTGCATCTGATCCAGCAAGTACGCGACGAGGCTCACCGTTTCGCCATCACTGGCCATCGCGCACGCCGCGCAAAGACGCGAACGACCTCTACGTTGGAGGGTGTGCCGGGCATCGGACCGAAACGTCGTCGCGAACTGCTCAAGCACTTTGGTGGTCTTCAAGAACTCTGCCGTGCCAGTCTCGATGAAATCGCCAAGGCGCCCGGGATCAGCAAAAAGCTCGCCGAATCGATTTATGCGGCTCTGCACAGTGAGTAGAATCGCCTCCTAAATCTGCGGATCAGTGGTATCGATGAACATTCCAAATATTCTCACCGTGCTACGTGTACTGCTGATACCGATTATCGTCCTGTTGTTCTATCTTCCTTTCCACTGGAGCTATTTAGCCTCGAGCGCCGTGTTTACCGTTGCCGCGCTTACCGATTGGCTGGACGGTTACCTCGCCCGTAGGCTCCAGCAAAGCACGCCATTCGGTGCCTTCCTCGATCCGGTCGCGGACAAGCTGATGGTGGCGGTGGCACTGGTGTTACTGGTCGAAGAACATTCGAACCTTTGGCTGACCTTACCGGCGGCCATCATCATCGGACGCGAGATCGTGGTGTCGGCTCTACGTGAGTGGATGGCGGAACTGGGCGCGCGGGCCCAGGTGGCGGTCTCCAGCCTGGGTAAATGGAAAACGGCGGCGCAGATGGTGGCGCTGGTGATCCTTTTAGCCAACCCGCCACTGGTAACTGTTTGGGTAGGGCTTGGCTATGCATTGCTAATCATCGCTGCCGCATTGACCTTGTGGTCGATGATCAATTACCTGATGGCCGCCTGGCCCCACCTAAGTCCTACAGAAAAGAAATAAAAAACTTTTTTAATCAAAGGCTTGACGGGGGGCGCTGAAACTATAAAATGGCGCCCGTCACCAAGACGATGCGGGAATAGCTCAGTTGGTAGAGCACGACCTTGCCAAGGTCGGGGTCGCGAGTTCGAGTCTCGTTTCCCGCTCCAGTTTGTTGACGATTACGCCGCAATATGCGGCGTCATCGTTTTGAGGCCGGTTGGCAGAGTGGTTATGCAGCGGATTGCAAATCCGTGTACGCCGGTTCGATTCCGACATCGGCCTCCATTAGTGAAGAAACCGCAAGCGCAAGCTTGCGGTTTTTTTATGCCTTCGATTCGGCGGGTTGGGTATTCTGGCGCTTCCGACTCAGAGGTGTCTGGTCGTCCAAGGCTTGATCGAGAGCCCGCTAACGGAACTGCAGCGAGGTGAGCAAGACTCATACCCTTATGAGCCGAGCGAGGAGAGCTGCATGTCTGACGCGATGAGTTATGTCGCAATTGCCGTGGCCGTGATTGTGATCGCCCTGGATTTACTTGCCGTCATCAGCGTATTTAAAAGCGACCGAACGGTAGGTGCAAAGGCGCTCTGGGCCATTGGCATCGCATTGTTTCCCGTTCTTGGTCTTGTGTTCTGGTTGCTCGTAGGCATACGTCGTCGGCATTGAATTCCCGAGTTAGCCATTGCACAACCAAATCCGAGCACTGGATTGATCCTGGTTCCTATCGCGCTGAACGCAGCTCTTCCATCTCCGGCGTGCCGTTCGGGTTGCACCTCGACGGGTGGCTGGTTATAGTCCTGCGCCGCGATCGAGCATCGCGCTCACCGTCCTGCCCGGATGGCGAAACTGGTAGACGCAAGGGACTTAAAATCCCTCATCCGAAAGGGTATGCGGGTTCGATTCCCGCTCCGGGCACCAAAACGTGTGGCGTATCCGATAGTTGCGACATCTCGAAAACCGGCCTTTGCAGCCGGTTTTTTCGTTTCTACGGCCGGCAGGCCCGTACAGTGACCAATGGCAGCTCATCCGCCTGAACGCATAGGCTGGTCGATCCTCTTACCTGTACAGGGCAATAGAGAGGTGAATGATGAGCATCGAGCGTGAAGATCGCCAACCGCTGAGCAAATTGCCTACCGGCACCCGTGCCGAGAACGAAGACGATGGGGTGGTGATTCCCGGTTCGGCACCGCCGTTGAGTCCTGGACGCACCGATGTAAACCCTGACGATCAGCCGGGCGTCGATGAGTTGCCGGGCAATGAGCTGGAGCGTCCACGAGATGGCAACGATGGCGCGCCTATCGAGCGTGAGACCCCCGACATCGACCTGGACAACGCCGAGATGGATGACGCGCCCAACCCGCGCTAGCGTTGGCGCGCTAGGCGCTCTGCACGCGCTTTAGTGTCGCTGGGCCGCTCGCCGGATATCTTTCGAGGTTTGTTTCGCCACTCACGTCAGCAGCACCGCCGTGCGCCGGCACCTGCGACGTGTCGTTGCGCTCAGCCACATTGCGTATCGCCTGGCCAGGGCGTCACGTTCCATTGGCATCATATTCGGACTGACGATGAGTAAACTGACCGAGCAATACGCTGTAATAGCCGGGCTGACGGCGTTCATGGCTGGTTGCAGTGGAATAGAAACGGTACCGCCACCGGACGGTACCGATGAATATGTATTCGCTTGCAACAAGGCAGCCGGACAGCCGGGTTGCGAGGCCCGTGCGCGCGCGGTTTGTCCGAAGGGTTACGAAACGTTGAGTAGCGAAGAGAATTTCGATCGTAAGGAGCTGCGCGTTCGTTGTACGGAGAAAGGCAACGAAGACAGCTGATCGAGCCCACCGAGCGACTTCTGACAGAGCAACTGCTCGGTAGGGCGCGGTGACAATAGTTACTGTTTCATGCCGAGCAATTCTTGCGCTTCTCCCAGCGCTTCGAGCGATTGTTCGTGCTCGCCCGCCTTATGCAATTTTTCCCCCTCGGCGCGAAGCTCTTTGACTCGCGTCAGAACGGCTGGATCGCTTGGTGGATTCGTTGCCAGTTGCTCGTCGATCTTTGCCATGTCCATGGGACAGTGCATTGCCCAGAGCGGCGTGCTGACGACAGCGGCTGCGATGAATAGCAATATACGACGCATGATTCGATCTCCTGATGAGTGGCCCGCCAGTCCAGTATAGGAGCCACTCGGAAACCATGAGGGTTTCGCACGGCGTGAGTGAGGAGTCGGCCTTCTCGGCGTGAGTTGGAGCGTTTGGCGTCGTTTGCAGACATCGCACCAATCAGCGCGATAAGTCTTCAGTAAACCGCTAGGCTGCCGACAGCTTAAAATGGCACGCGCATGATCGGCCCGATAAGATCAGCCCGTTTTCTCGATGAATCAAATGACTGGCGCGTCTTCGCTCACGCTTTGGGTGATGCCGCTGTGAATACGTGACATCCACACAATGAAGAGGCAGGGAGCATGGTGGATCTTCAGAAGACCGGGTTGCCACAGCAAGGCGCGCCGCATGTATTGGTGATCGACGATACGCCGAATGAACTCAGAGGATTGCTCACGCTTCTCAGAGCGCAGGCATGGAAAGTTTCGGTGGCAACCGAGGCCTACCAGGGCTATCAGAGAGCGTTGGCCACTCGACCAGATCTCATCGTGCTGGACGTCAGGATGCCTCAGATGAACGGCTTCAGTCTGTGTCGCCTATTGCGCGAAGCGTCGGTGACACGCCGCGTTCCGATTCTGTTTCTGACCTCCTCGGGTTCGTTGGAAGAGCGGCTGGAGGGATTGACCTTGGGTGGAGTCGATTACGTACTCAAGTGCTGTGAACCAGAGGAAGTGCTCGCTCGGATCCGCATCCATCTGCAACTGACATGGCGTGATGAGCCCTGCGCCGCACCCTTTCACGAGACGACCGATGGAGACCAACCCGATCAGGTGATTCTTCGGGCGGCGATGCGTCTGGTTGAGGAAAGGCTGGACGATCTGCCGTCGTTGTCGGTCATTTCTCGGATGGTAGGGACACACGAGAAGCGCTTGTCGATGATTTTTCGTGAGCACCTGGGCACGACCGTTTTCGGCTATATCCGCGAAGCTCGTTTGCGTCGCGGTCAGAAACTGCTCACCGACGGTTCCATGAGCATCCAGGATATCGCCGAGCTGGTCGGCTTTCGCAGCGCCTGCAATTTCACCACAGCATTCCGCCAGTGGCTGGGGATTACGCCTACCCAGTTCCGTCAACAAATCCACGGCATCTGCGAGGCCGACTCGGTCCGTTCCGCATGATTGGGTCGCGGTTTTGCCGTCTGCTGCTCGGGTTCTGTCTTTCGATCTCGGGCCTCGCGCATGGCACGGTCTCCGTGGACGCATGTAAAGACGAACACGTCGAACTATTGCCCGTTACTCGGATGATCGAAGACCGTAGCGGGACGTTGAGCCTAGCCCGCGTTCTGGCGCGTTTTGAAAGTGAATCCGGCGCCCAGGCGGAGGTGCCGCCTGCGGGCTATACCCACTCGGCGTTTTGGTTCCGCCTGGAATTGAAGAACGAGGGATCGAGCAGCTGCTCGCGCTGGCTGACGGTGGGTGCGCCGCGTCTGGAAGACGTGCGCGTCTATAAACCGGTGCCGGGTGGCTGGGAATCGATGCGGGCGGGAAGCGCTTATCCGCTCAACGAATGGTCGTATCCGGCGCGGCAGCCGCTTTTCCCGGTATCGCTGGAGGCTGGTGAATCGGTCGTGTTGGTCGCTCGGGTCGCCAGCGGTACGCAGATATTGATCAACCCCCAACTCTGGTCCGATCTGGCGCGCTTCCAACATCGGCAGTCCACGGACCTGTGGGACGGAATCACCCTTGGCATCGTATGTCTGGTGGCCCTGTTCAGCCTGATGATCGGTGCGATCTTCCGCTCCTGCCTGGTCGTGGTGCATGCCGGCGCCGTCAGTTCTTACATTCTGCTGACGTGTGTTCTGAATGGCTATCTGGTGCTCTGGCCGGCGGCGCTCAGTTGGACGCGAGAGCTGACGGTGCTGGCCAGCGTGATCTCGTTTGCATGCTTTCTGGGCTACGCCGCAGTGGTACTGCGTGTCGGTCAGTTACCCAGAGCCATCGGTGTATTGTTCGGGCTGCAATTCGTTGCGCATGCGGGTGCACGCCTATGGTCGTTGATAGACCCGGCCCAGGGAGGCGATGCCGCCCTGATGGTAATGAAAGGCATCTATCTGCTTTTTCCGCTGACGCTGTTGGTCGGTTGGCGTAGAGGTGTGCGCTACGACTGGCTGGCCTGGTTGCTGCCGTTGATATTCATGTTGCTGTTGGCTGCTCGCTATTTTTTCGAACTGAGCAGCATTCCCTGGCAATCGCCTGAGCAGCGCTACAGCCTGGCGTCGACCTTACCGGGAGTCTTACTGCTGTTATGTACCCTTGCGGTCGAGGTAAGCCGCGCCAGATCCAGGGAAAAGCGAGCGCTGCTCGACCTCGACCATCTCAAACAGGCCGAGCACGAACGCCTCGAGCAAACGGTGGCCCTGCGTACCGAACAGCTGCGCGAATCGCTGCGCGCGCGCAGCGGGCTGATCGCTCGGATCAGTCATGATCTGCGTTCGCCTCTGGTGAGCGTGATCCAATATGCCCGTTTGTTACAGACGGGGGCGCTGCATGACTATCCGCAGAAGATCGAGCGCAACACGCGGCGGCAGCTGGAACTGATCGACGACTTGCTGGAGTTCTCCTCTGGCGAGCTGCAACAAATGGAATTGTCGCTCGCACCCGGCTATCTCTATGGCTTCTTGCGTGAAGTGGAGGACGAGGCCGCTTTCCTCGCTACCCGCCAGCGCAACGCGTTCGAAGCCCATTTCGCGCAGGACCTCCCGGTACTGGTACATGCCGATTTTCGGCGGCTGCGGCAGGTTCTCATCAATCTGCTGGCCAATGCGGCCAAGTTCACCACCGAGGGAAGCATCCGCTTCGAGGTGTGCTGCGTAAACAATATTCGTCCGAATCAGGTGCAACTGCGCTTCTGCGTCACCGACACCGGCATAGGACTCGATCCAAAGGACCGCGAGCAACTGATGCGGCCGTTCGGGCGTGGTCGCAACGCGCAGCGGTACGAGGGCAGTGGGCTTGGGTTATCGATCGTCCAGGATTTGCTGCAGCGCATGGGCAGCGAACTGGAAATCGAGGCGCCCGCAGAAGGCGGAAGCCGGCTGAGCTTCACGGTGCAGCTCGCCTGCGCGGCCGAGCAGGACATCGATTTTTCCGCTTCGGACGGTCCACCAACGGCACTGGACGGAGCGGGGCGGCACATCCTGCTGGTTGACGATATCGAGCAGAACGTGGAATGGCTGGCCGATCTGCTGGGCGGATATGGCTTCGAAGTTTCGACGGCGACCAGCGCTGCCCAGGCGCTTGGGTGTCTCGCCGATGATCCCGTCGACCTGATCGTCACCGATCAGATGATGCCTGATCTGGACGGCTGGGAGTTCCTGCGTCAGGTGCGTAGAGAGTGGCCAGGGACACCGGTGGTGCTTTATTCGGCGGCGCCCGCGCGACGGCCGTCTGGTTACCCAGAACAGGTCGAGTTCGATGCCGTGCTGATCAAACCGGCTTCGAACGGTGAGCTGCTTCGCTGCATAGATGAGCGGGCATGTCGTCAAAGGCAAACGATCACTACCGAGGTTGGCTCTTGAGTTCTTCGCGCGTAATGATGCTGTTCGTGATGCTGGCAGTCTCATCTGCCTCCATGGCGGAGGCCGTACCTTCAGGCGATGCCGGGTATTCTCGACGAGAGGAGCTGTTGCTCGACGACATGACGGTCACCGCAGACGCTGACAGTTCCTTGCACGAGGACGCGCGGCGTGGCGTCGTCTTGGTCGAGGGAGAGGCCGTGGAGCGCCCTGGTGGACACGCGCCCAGCCTCCTCGAGCAACGCGTCCCGGGTCTGGTACTGTCTGGCCACAACGCCCGTGATATCGGTTTCGGGATGCGCGGATACGGCGCGACGGCCTTCAACGATGGGCTGGAAGGCAGCGTTGGGGTCTTCGTTGACGGAGTCTATCTCGGCCGTCAGGGCATGGCCCTCGGCGACTGGCTGGATATCGAGCGAGTCGAGGTGCTGCGTGGGCCGCAGAACACCGCGTTTGGCAAGAACAGCAGTGCCGGGGCGTTGAACATCGTGACCCGACCACCGAGTCCGGAGTTCGAGGCACGTGGCGAAACAAGTGTGGGTTCTCGGGGCTTGCGGCAGCATCGCGGAAGTTTCTCAGGGCCGTTGGAGGACGGGGTGCTGGCCGGTCGGCTGAGCGTCTTTCATACCGAGCGCGATGCGCTCGTCGAGAATCGTTACAGCGGCGCGGGGCTGAACGACAAGGATCAACAAGGGCTGCGGGGACAGCTGCTGTGGACCCCCACCGAGGCGTTCAGTGCGCGTCTGGTGGGCGAGCATGGGCGGGCGGATGATTCGGGAAGCGTACTGATGGCTAGCCATTACAGCGACCAGACACGCCGCCGGGCCGCTTTTGTCGGCTACGATCTGCCGGCGACCGACCCGAAGAAGCGGGAAGTCCAGCATGACGCGCCGACCGGCAGTCGGGTGTCGCAGGATGCCGTTTCGCTGGAGCTGAACTGGGCGCTGGCGCCGACGATGCAGCTGACCAGCATCAGCGCGCATCGTGACTGGACTTATCTCAGCAAGCGAGATGGCGACAGTACGCCGCTTAGGGTCGCCGAGGGAAATGTCGATCTGCGGCACCGGCAGTTCAGTCAGGAGCTGCGCTTGAGCGGGTCGGTCGGTCCGCGCCTGGATTATTCAACGGGTGCTTATTACCTCAGCCAGGACGCTCGGCGTGAGACCGCTGTCCGCTTTGGCGACGATGCGGCTGCCTGGTTCGTCGGTGATCGTCTGGATGAAATCGAGCAGTTGTTCGGCATCCGCTTTCAAAATCCAGCCCAGATCCCGACGTCCTTGCTCAACGGGGCGAGTCAGCGCTATGCCGGTGCACAGGAGTCGGAAAGCCGCGCGGTGTTCGGAGCGCTCGCGTGGCGTCCCGTTGAGCGCGTCGAACTGAAGGGAGGGCTTCGCTACGGGCGCGAACACAAGCAAGGTTGGATGTCCCGGGAGCTTGCGGACCTGGCCTCTCTGAACGGTCTGCCGCCAGTCATTCAGGGTGGCGGTCAGTTACTTCGGCAAATTGCGTTGGGTGGAGCATATTACCGGCGTGACTCCATCGAAGAACGACACCTGACCGGTGAACTCGGGTTCAGATACCAGTTTTCCGATGCCGTTACGGGCCGGGCTGGCTGGTCACGCGGATACCGAACGGGTGGGATCAATTTCGACGTGGTGGGCCCTACGGCAGCACCGACGTTCGGCTCAGAGCGGGCCACATCGTTCGAATTGGGACTTGAAAGTCGCTTCTGGGACGACCGTGCGCGGGCCGGCCTGACCCTTTATCAGACGGATGTCGACGATTATCAGGCGCTGACCTATAGCCCTCCGGCCACGCTCTTCGCGCCTCCGTTGCGTGACAATCTCATCAACGTCGGCGCGGTGCGCCTGAGGGGAATCGAGCTCGACTCCGCTTGGCGCGTGCATCCTCGCACTGACCTGCGGCTGGGCGTCGCCTGGAGCGATGCGCGTTATGGCGCGTTTCGCAACGCGCCTTGCCCACCCGGCGAGGGGCCAATGGGTGTGCGACCTGAGCGGCAAACGCTTGTACAACGCACCCGAATGGAATGTGTCGACCGGGCTCGATTACTGGCAACCGCTGGTGCCGGGGCTGGAAAGCTTTGGCGGCGTCGACTACAGCTTCCGAAGCGGCTATTACGGCACCCTCGAAGGTGGTGAGGGCAGCTATCAGCCGAGCTACGGACTGACCCATCTGCGCTTTGGCCTGCGCCGCTCGGACCGTGGCTGGGAGGTCGAAGGTTGGGTGCGCAACCTGTTCGACCGCCATTCCGTCAGTGCCGTCTATGCCCTGCTTGGCGCGGGCGATTACGGTGTGCTTACAGGGGAGCCCCGCATGGCAGGCATGACAGTCAGGGCGCGCTACTAATAGGCGCCACGCTCGGTACCGTGCCCCCCTGCGTCATAGCCGTTCGTCAGGCCGCAACGGATTAATCCTCGACCATCCGCTGCAGCAAAGCTCACGTCCGCTCTCGCAAACTTTGCGCTGCTGAACTCTACGCATAATTCGCCGCAACTCGACCGGCCGAACACCCGGGACGGGCATTCATTACGGTTTTTATGGAGTTTGGCGATGGCAGTCCGTGAACAGGATTTCGTTTATGTGGGCAAGCGTCTGCTGCGGTGGAGCGTTGCGTTGGCTGGATCGGCTGCTGCGCCCTGGATATTTGCTCAAAGTCTGCCGGATGCCGGTCAGTTGCTGAACGAGCATCAGCAGAGCCAGCCATCCGCACCGCAATCCACCGAGCCGCCGCCTGCGTTCGAACTGCCATCCGATGCCGTGCGCGAAGGGCAGTCCGGTTTGCGCGTGACCCTTCGCTCGATTCGCTTTTCCGGCGACACGGAGTTGGCCGAGACTGAAGATCTGCAGCGTCTGGTTAGCCCCATGGTGGGCAAGACGCTCGACCACGCCGGGCTCCAACAGCTAACCGACAGCCTGACCCGTTATCTACGTGGTCGCGGCTATGTGTTGGCCAGAGCGTACCTGCCGCGTCAGGACCTGACCGAGGGCAATCTGGAAATCGCGCTGACCAAGGGAAAATTGCAATCGGATGCGGCGCGCATCGAGGTTGGCGGGGCGACTCGCAGCTCGACCGGTCGCCTGCGTGGCATTGCCGAGGCAGCGCTGCCCCAAGGCAAAGCACTGCGCGCCGAAGATCTTGAACGTGCGCTGCTGCTCATCAACGACCAGCCCGGCATAACCGCGCAATCCGCCCTTGAGCGCGGCACCGAGCCCGGCAGCAGCCGCTTGCTGATCAGCGCCAAGCAAGGGCCGGTCTTCAGCGGTGGCGTGTCGGGCGACAATTACGGAAACCGGAGCACGGGCAGTGCTCGCGCCAATGCTCAATTCAACCTCGCTGATCCGCTGGGTATCGGCGACCAGTTTTCCCTGGGTCTCAGCAAGACCACCGGCAGCACCGTGGTGGGTGCCGGCTATAGCCTGCCGCTGACGGCGAGCGGATTGCGCTTGCATGCCGCAGGGTCGTACCTGCGCTATCACGTCGACCAGGAGCAATTCCGCCCGTTGAACCTGCGCGGCACCGCCGAGAGCGGATCCCTGGGCCTGAGCTATCCACTGATCCGCTCGCGCCTGCAGAACCTCAATCTCTCCGGGACGTACGAATACAAGGCTCTGGAAGATCGGGCGCTGGGCATCAACTTGCGCGACCGGGAGCTGAACAACTTCAACGTCGCGCTTTCTGGTAACCGCTTCGATGGCTTGGGTGGGGGCGGCGTTACCGATGCTGGAATCGCTCTGACTGTCGGCCAGCTTGATCTATCCGGCAACCGTGGCGATGAATTCGCCGACAGCATGGGAGCCCAGAGTGATGGCGGCTTCCATAAGCTCAATCTGCGACTGTCGCGTCTGCAGAACCTTGGGGCGGCAAGCGACTGGACGCTGTTCGCCGGCGCTTCCGCGCAATGGGCTAGCGGCAATCTGGACTCATCGGAGAAATTCCTCCTGGGCGGCCCTGCCGGAGTGCGTGCCTATCCCGTGGGCGAGGCGTCCGGCGACCAGGGCTGGTTGGCCACCCTCGAGCTACGGCGCAATCTCGACCTGGGGCTTCCGGGGGTCAAGCTGCAGACGCTCGGCTTCGTCGACACCGGCCGTATCTGGCTGCACGAGGATGAATGGGCGGGCTCGATCAACAACGCGGGCGATACCAACCGCTACGACCTGCACGCTGTAGGTCTTGGGGCCAATGTATGGGTGGGCGATTTCACTGTTCGCACCGCTGTGGCTCGCACTCTGGACAACAACCCAGGCCGTGGCATCTCCGGATTGGACGCCGACGGACGCTCAAGCGACTGGCGCGCCTGGCTACAGGCATCGCTGGCTTTCTGACATCACCGTATCGGTCTTTTCGAAAAAGGAATAACGCATGAAGAGCGCTTCGTTGAACCATGTTTACCGCCTTGTCTGGAGCGAAGCCGAACAGGCTTTCGTTGCCGTTTCCGAACATACCGCTGCCCGTGGCAAGCGCGGTGGTGTCGTTGGTTTTCTAGCCGCCCTGGGTCTGCTGAGCATCGGCGCCGTCCATGCCGCCGATCTCCCTACCGGAGGGACGATAGTCGGCGGTAGCGGTGCTATTTCCCAAAACGGCAATCAGATGGTGATCAACCAGTCCAGCGGCAAGCTGGTAACCAACTGGAACAGCTTCGATGTGGGCGCCGGTTCAGGCGTCACCTTCCATCAGCCGGGCGCCGACAGCATCGCCTTGAACCGGGTGATCGGTGGCGGTAGCGCCAGTCAGATCCTGGGCAAGCTCGATGCGAACGGTCAGGTCTGGTTGCTCAACCCCAACGGGGTCGTGATCGGCCGCGGCGCCGAAGTGAATGTCGGTGGCCTGGTGGCTTCATCACTGCAGATCAGCGACGAGGATTTCCTGGCCGGCAAGACTGCGTTGAACGCGGGAACGGGTGCCGGTGCCGTGATCAACCAGGGCACGATCAACGCTGCGGAGGGCGGTGTAGTCGCGTTGATCGGTCCGCAGGTCAGTAACAGCGGCGGCATCCATACACCAGGCGGTAGCGCGGTGTTGGCGGCCGGTGACAAGGTTGCTCTCGACTTCCATGGCGACGGGCTGGTGAGCGTCAATGTCGAGCGAGGCGTGCTCGATGCCCTGGTGCAGAACGATGGGCACATCAGCGCCGACGGCGGAATGGTTGCGCTCAGTGCGCGATCGGCCGACGCCGCGCTCAACAGCGTTATCAACAATACCGGCATTATCGAGGCCAAAGGGCTCGTCGAGCGCGGCGGACGCATTCTGCTCGATGGAGACGCAGAGGGCGGTCTGACCCAGGTGGCGGGCAGGCTCGATGTCTCCTCGGACCAGGGCCAGGGCGGCGACATCGTAGTGACCGGGGAACACATTTCCGTCGCCAACGCAACGCTGGATGCCAGCGGCGCTACTGACGGCGGAACTATAAAAGTCGGCGGTGGCTGGCAGGGACGGGACGCCAGCGTCGCCAACGCTCGCCAGGTGACTGTGAGCAAGGACGCTACTTTCAAGGCGGACGCCATTGGCACCGGCAATGGTGGCACCGTGGTCGCCTGGTCGGACGGTGACAACCGTTTTGCCGGCAAAATTTCCGTGCGCGGCGGCGAGCAGGGCGGCGACGGCGGCAAGGCCGAGGTGTCTGGCAAGCAGACGCTGCACTACGCCGGCCTGACCGATGCTCGCGCCGCCAAGGGTCGCACGGGCGATCTGCTGCTCGATCCGACGCGGATCGATATTGTCGGCGGCGGCAACGCTGGGGATTCGATTACGGGCGCCACGGTCACTGAAAAGGCGCTGGAAGCTCAGGCGGCTAACGTACTGCTGCAGGCGACCGAGCGTATTCACTTCGGTGATCTCGCCCAGAACGGCGGTGATGGCAAGATCTCCATGCAGGAAGACGTCAGTTTCCGCGCGGAAGTGGTTAACAGCGGTAGCACCCGCACCATGATTACGTTTGAAAACGCCGAGAACACCTTGGAGGTATTCGGCACCGGGAGCATCTATCTGCAAGCCGGAGGGGGCGGTACTGGCTCCATCGGGGAGAGTAATTCCGCTGGGCTGACCGGCAATCTGGGTGTCTTCAATCTGATCGCTCATGGCCCAGGTGACAATCCAGACGTGGCGGACATCCCGGCACATCTCGTCGATCAGATCGGTAACGGCACGCCAGGTGCGGGCACCATCACCGTTCTCGGCGCGGACGGGGCAACCTTGGCCGGCACGCTCCAGACCAATGGCGGTTATGTGCGCATTTCCGTGGACTCGGATGCCGGGGTCAACAAAGGTGGTGCCGGAAACCTGGTGATCAACAAGGGCGCTGACATCACCACTCATGACGGCAATCTTTATCTGTCATTCGGCGGCAATGGGTATAGCG
This sequence comes from Pseudomonas sp. YJ42, assembly GCF_047225135.1. Taxonomy (NCBI): domain Bacteria; kingdom Pseudomonadati; phylum Pseudomonadota; class Gammaproteobacteria; order Pseudomonadales; family Pseudomonadaceae; genus Pseudomonas; species Pseudomonas sp. YJ42. Next base: position 346,121 of record NZ_CP178378.1, read on the forward strand.
CTACGCTGCTTAGCGACATCACGTTGGGCAATGGGCGCCTGTACTTCGGCGATGCCATTCCTGGTGGCATCACCAAGCAACTCGGTTCGTCCACTGGAGAGAAAAAGCTGGGTGGCCTGCTCAGTCTGAGTGGAGATGTCAATTTCAACACGCCGCTGACCATGCTCGGGGGCGCCTCGATCTATACCAACGGCGCGATCAATTTCACCAGTACGGTCAATCTGGACACCGGCGACGACCTGCTGACACTCAGGGCGAATAATGTCGATTTCACCAGTGCGACGCTGCAAAACCTGTCTACGGCAAGCATCCGCTTGGAGCCCTACGACGCGACGACCAATATCAATCTGAACAGCAGCAGTGGCAACGCCGGCGGCGGCATCTTCCTCGATGCGAGTGCGCCGGCTACGGACATCAGCAGCCTAGTAGGCATCAAGAACCTTACCATTGGCCGCGAGGATGGCAGCGGTACCACTACCGTGGACGCCTCCGGGTTCGGTTTCAATGCCAACGACAACCTGACGTTGCTTAACGGCAACATCCGGATCGACGGCGAGTTGCGCAACAGCAACGCGACCGGCCATGTCATCGCCCAGGCGGGCGAGGGCGATGTGGTCATCAACGCTGGCGGTAGCGTCACCGCCCAGGGTAGCGGTGACGCCGTGGTGCTGGTTGCGGCGCGGAACTTCGTCAACAACGCTGGGGCCAACGCCTTGCTCGCAACCAACAGCAGTGGTCGCTGGCTCACGTATTCGACCAATCCATGGGATGACGTGCGGGGCGGGCTCGACATCGACTTCAAGCAGTACGCCACTGGGTACGGTCAGCCAATACTTGGCACTGGCAACGGCCATGTCTATACCTACGCACCGAAGGTCACGGTCGAATTGACCGGAGAGGTTCGCAAGACCTATGACGGCAACACGGACGCAACCGTCGATGCCTCGACTCACTTCGCAATGAGTGGTGCCATCGACGGAGACACCATCGATGTCATCTCCTTCGGTGACGCTTATTACGCAGACAAAAACGCCGGGGCGGGCAAAGGGGTCACCGTAGACAATGTCCAGGTTTCCGAAGCAACCAACGGCGATGTGAAGGTTTACGGCTATCAAGTCGATGCCTCGAGCGTCAGCGGCGACATCGGGACGATTGACAGGAAAACTCTGACGGCCACGGCCGATGTGGCCGACAAGGTCTACGACGGCACCACAGCCGCAGACCTCAGCAATGTGCAGTTGATCGGCGTGGTGGCTGGTGATGCCGGCAAGGTGAACACCAGTGGCTCGACCGGCAGCTTCGTCGACAAGAATGCGGGCCAGGATAAATCGGTAAGCGGCTCGGGCATCGCTTTGACTGGTGACGAGGCGAACAACTACGCCTTCGATACCGGTGCGCAGATCGGCACCGCTGACATCGACAAGAAGACCCTGACCGCCACGGCCGATGTGGCCGATAAAGTCTACGACGGCACCACCGCCGCAGACCTCAGCAATGTGCAGCTGGTCGGCGTGGTGGCCGGCGACGCCGGCAAGGTGAACACCAGTGGCAGCACGGGCTCGTTCGTTGACAAGAACGCAGGCCAGGACAAGTCGGTGAGCGGCTCGGGCATCGCTCTGACCGGCGACGAGGCGAACAACTACGCCTTCGATACCGGTGCGCAGATCGGCACCGCCGACATCGACAAGAAGACCCTGACCGCCACGGCCGATGTGGCCGACAAGGTCTACGACGGCACCACCGGCGCAGATCTCAGCAATGTGCAGTTGATCGGCGTGGTGGCTGGTGATGCCGGCAAGGTGAACACCAGTGGCAGCACGGGCTCGTTCGTTGACAAGAACGCAGGCCTGGATAAATCGGTAAGCGGCTCGGGCATCGCTTTGACTGGTGACGAGGCGAACAACTACGCCTTCGATACCGGTGCGCAGATCGGCACCGCCGACATCGACAAGAAGACCCTGACCGCCACGGCCGATGTGGCCGATAAAGTCTACGACGGCACCACCGGTGCAGACCTCAGCAATGTGCAGCTGGTCGGCGTGGTGGCCGGCGATGCGGGCAAGGTCAACACCAGTGGCAGCACGGGCTCGTTCGTCGACAAGAATGCAGGCCTGGACAAGTCGGTGAGCGGCTCGGGCATCGCTCTGACCGGCGACGAGGCGAACAACTACGCCTTCGACACCGGTGCACAGATCGGCACCGCCGACATCGACAAGAAGACCCTGACCGCCACGGCCGATGTGGCCGACAAAGTCTACGACGGCACCACGGCCGCAGATCTCAGCAATGTGCAGCTGATCGGCGTGGTGGCCGGCGACGCCGGCAAGGTGAACACCAGCGGCAGCAGGGGCTCGTTCGTCGACAAGAACGCTGGCCAGGATAAATCGGTAAGCGGCTCGGGCATCGCTTTGACTGGTGACGAGGCGAACAACTACGCCTTCGATACCGGTGCGCAGATCGGCACCGCCGACATCGACAAGAAGACCCTGACCGCCACGGCCGATGTGGCCGATAAAGTCTACGACGGCACCACCGGTGCAGACCTCAGCAATGTGCAGCTGGTCGGCGTGGTGGCCGGCGATGCGGGCAAGGTCAACACCAGTGGCAGCACGGGCTCGTTCGTTGACAAGAATGCAGGCCTGGACAAGTCGGTGAGCGGCTCGGGCATCGCTCTGACCGGCGACGAGGCGAACAACTACGCCTTCGATACCGGTGCGCAGATCGGCACCGCCGACATCGACAAGAAGACCCTGACCGCCACGGCCGATGTGGCCGATAAAGTCTACGACGGCACCACCGGTGCAGACCTCAGCAATGTGCAGCTGGTCGGCGTGGTGGCCGGCGATGCGGGCAAGGTCAACACCAGTGGCAGCACGGGCTCGTTCGTTGACAAGAATGCAGGCCTGGACAAGTCGGTGAGCGGCTCGGGCATCGCTCTGACCGGCGACGAGGCGAACAACTACGCCTTCGATACCGGTGCGCAGATCGGCACCGCCGACATCGACAAGAAGACCCTGACCGCCACGGCCGATGTGGCCGACAAGGTCTACGACGGCACCACCGGCGCAGATCTCAGCAATGTGCAGTTGATCGGCGTGGTGGCTGGTGATGCCGGCAAGGTGAACACCAGTGGCTCGACCGGCAGCTTCGTCGATAAGAATGCGGGCCAGGATAAATCGGTAAGCGGCTCGGGCATCGCTTTGACTGGTGACGAGGCGAACAATTACGCCTTCGACACCGGTGCGCAGATCGGTAAAGCGGATATCGATCGGAAGACCATCACCGCGGTGGTCAATATCGCTGACAAGGTCTACGACGGGAATGGCACTGCCGTCATCCGCGATACGAAGCTCAATGGAGTGATTACCGGCGACGATATCAGCGCTTCAGGTACCGCGGCGTTCAGCGACCCGGCAGCAGGGCAGAACAAAACGGTCGCTGTGGAACTGCAACTGGCTGGCGGGGATGCCGACAACTACACCTTGGCTGATTCGCCCGTGTTTGGCGAGGCAACGATCCAGGCGCCGTACTATGTTCCGGCGGGATTGATTGCAGAGCCGAGCGGCGCCAATGGCACTGAACTATCGCGTGATCGCTCCACCAATCGACCTGTACTTGAGACCTCAATCGGTCCTTGGCCGGTACTTGCAGACACGTTGTACAACATCGTCCCGGAACGCTCCGAACCGCCGCAGGGCTCAGGCGAGGCTGCCACGGTTGTACGAGGATCCGCCCTCAGCATGGGAACAATCCTGAGCCTCACGCTCGAGGATACCCGACTGGAACCGGCCTCCACGAACACCCTGGCGCTTTATGACCGCGATCCTGGCCAACCGCTGAGGGGGCAAGGGCTGTACTCGGCCACGGACCTGGGCAGCAGCATTACGCTGGAGCGGGAGGCGTCGCTTGTCGGTCAGTCTCCTTTGCTGGAGCGATCCAGCATAGTCAGCTCGCACGGCGTTGTGCCTCTCGCTGGTGGTACCTGGTTGAATCTGCAGGTCGCGCTACTGAAAGGCGGGGCTCTGTTGATTGAGGTGGGCCAAACGGGCGCGGGCCTGACCAGCGAAGAGATTGCGGCGTACGGGCTGGCCGTGTCGAAAAAGCGATTGGGTGTAAATGTCCAGGCGCTTAGGACCGTGGTGATTGAAAGGGCGCGCAACTTGGCGAGCAGCGAAGAAGTCTCGCAAATCGGTATGTGACCGATTAGCGGAACAAGACGCCCTGAAAGCTATACAGAGCGCCCAGTGACTGGGCGCTTTTGATTTCAATCAGATAAGGCGGCCGCGTGTGTTATGCGCGGCGCACCTTGTGTCTGGCCGCGTTTGCGGCGTCGCGCATGGCGACCCTCCGTCGTTCTGGTTATCGGTCATCCTGCACGTGAATCGATAAACAAAATTCGCCCTTTGGGTAACGCATTGGTTGTTATGTTTCCATCACTCTATCCCGTGGAGAAGCAGCATCTCCCCACGCCCGAGACGGCCGATTTGGTCGAAACGTCGGTGGACGGTTATCTGGATACGCTTTGCGATCTGGCAAGGCGCCTCCTGTCAGTCGATACGGTACTGCTCTCGATATTCGGTGACGAGCTGGGGCGATTGGCAGCAGGAACGACGCTCAAGGGCGTTGGCGACAACGACGAGATAGCCAGATGGCTACAGAATGCGCCGATGGATAAAACACTCGTGATCGCCGATGGTGCGGTTGACGATCGCTTATCCAATAGCCCATTCAGGGCTCTCGGCGTCCGTTTTTTTGCAGGCCAGCCGCTCATCATCGCCGGGCACCGTATCGGCGCATTCTGCCTGCTCGATTCGAAAGCGCGGAGCCTCAACGACCTGTGCATCGATCATCTGCGGCAATGGGCGCATCTGGCGGAAGGCTACATACGGGTATCCAGCCAGAAAGCGCAGATCGCCGAGCTTCGCGAAGCACTTCGGCGCGAACAGCGCATGGCCATGATCGATCCTTTGACAGGCACCTGGAACCGTCTGGGCTTGACGCGTCTGTTCGATGTCATTCGTTCGAATCTGCCGAAAAACCACAGGGTTGGTATCGCGTACTGTGACTTGGACAACTTCAAACGGATCAACGAACGATACGGCCACGCCACCGGTGATGAAGCGCTGAAGCTGGCAGCGCAAGCAATGACCAGCATACTGCGCGAGGGCGATATCCTTTGTCGGTTGGGCGGCGAGGAGTTCGTGGTATTGGCGCCGGTGAGGAACGAGAGTGAGATCACGCCCATCGCCGAACGTCTTTGTCACGCGGTGCGCATGGCATCTGTGGGGTTTCCGTCACGCCTTTCAACCAGCATTGGCACGTCAGTGCTGGGGGCAGACGAGATGCTTCGGGAAGGGCTTCATCGAGCCGATGCTGCCTTATTGCTCGCCAAGGCGGCAGGCAAGAACAGAGTGATAGCCGCTGCTACGTAGCGCTTACAAACACGCGTCAGGAGAGTCGCTCGCTGGGTACGGCCTACGCTCTGGAGACTCACGCCGCTCGGGTGCGGCCGTCGGCTGGACGAGGGTGCCGCTGGGTAGACCAGACGAGGCAGTTCTCGTTATAGATCGTTTGCTCAATCCGGCTCGCATTACGAGAGGGTTGACCAACACCCGACCCAGCGCACCACGCGATCTTGACAGCAACGAAACGCTTCTATCAAATGTTACGATATAACATCTGTTAGAGGTCGTGATGCGTAAAAGAGTTTCAACAGGATTTATCGGCATGGCGGCAATGACGGGCTTGGCCGCCATGCCGGCGTGGGCGCAAGAGGCCGAAACCACGGTGCTCGAAGAGGTGGTGGTCACGGCGGATCGAGAGGACGACGAAGCCCGGGGCTATCGCACTCGGCGTTCGGCCAGTGCAACCAAAACAGACAGTCCGCTTGAGGAGGTCCCGCAGGCGGTAAGTGTCATTCCCGCCACGGTCCTTGATGACCTCGGCAGCCCGCGGATCGAGAAGGCGCTGGACTATGCGGGAGGTGTAGCGCGCCAGAACGACTTTGGCGGCTTGACCATGTACGAATACAGCATCCGCGGGTTGACCACTTCGGAGTTCTACAAGGACGGCTTCAGCGTCAACCGCGGCTACATGAATCCGCAGGATCCATCGAACGTCGAGCGCATCGATGTGCTCAAGGGTCCGGCGTCCAGCCTTTATGGTCGTGGCGACCCGGGCGGCACCATCAATATCGTCAGCAAGCGTCCGGAGTACGATCGGTTCGCCCGTCTGGATCTGAGTGCCGGTCGCTGGGATCGCTACCGCAGCAGCCTGGATGTGAATACGCCGCTGGATGAAGACGGGAAGGTTCTCTACCGGATGAATCTGGCGGTGGAGGACAACAAGAGTTTCCGCAATTACCGCTCCGGTGAACGCCAATTCATCGCACCGGCGTTCAGCTGGGAGCTGTCGCCGCAAACCCGTTTGTTGGTGCAAGCGGAGGTGATCCGCAGCAGCCAGGTATTCGACCGAGGCGTGGTTGCGCCGAACGACCGGCTCGGCAGCGTATCGCGTTCGACGTTCCTGGGTGAGCCTGGCGACGGCGATATCCGCAACAACAACGAGAGTCTGCAGGCCGAGATCGAGCATGACCTGAACACAAGTTGGACGGTTCGGCTAGCCAGCCATTACAAGCAAGGGCGGCTGAACGGCGGCGCCACCGAGGCGAGCAGCTTCGCCGATGCACGTACGATCAACCGTGAGTACCGCTATCGCGACTTCGACTGGCAGGACAGCATCACCCAGCTCGAATTGCGTGGCTTGGTGTATACCGGCAGCGTCGAGCACAACCTGCTCATCGGCACGGAATACGAGCGTTATGCCAAGAGCGAGCGGCTGATGCGTTCCCAGCCGATTTCGCAAATCGATATCTACCAACCGGTCTACGGCCAGCCGCGACCACCGTTCAGCATCGGTCCGGGCGGGCGTAGCACTGACCGTCATGAGCTGGTCCATTCCCGCTCGTTGAATCTGCAAGACCAGATGCGTTTTACCGAAAAACTCTTCGGCGTCATCGGCGCTCGCTACGACCATTACGAGCATCGTCTGGACAACGAAATCAACGGCAAGCGCACGGAGCAGACGCACGAGAAAATCACCCCGCGTATCGGCGCGCTGTACCAGTTCATACCCGAGGTCGGGGTATTCGCCAACGCTTCGCAATCGTTCAAACCCAACAGCGGTGCCGATGCCGCTAACCGGCCGTTCGATCCGGAGGAGGGGGTTGGCTATGAGGCCGGTTTAAAACTGGATCTGCTCGACAGCCGCCTGGGCATGACCATTGCTGCCTTCCACCTGACCAAAGAAAACGTGCTCACCGCCAACCCGGCCGATACGAGCAGCCAGATCGCAGCCGGAGAAGTGCGCAGCCGGGGTATCGATCTGCAACTGACCGGCCAAATCACCGATGAGATACGCCTGATCGGCGCTTATGCCTACGTCGACGCCGAGGTGACGAAGGACAACACCATCGAGCGCGGCAGCCGTCTGCTCAACGTGCCAGAACACAGCGGCAGCCTACTTGGCGTGTACGAATTCCTCGACGGAGGGCTGCAAGGCCTGGAGCTCGGTGGTGGCGTTAACTACGTCGGCGACCGGTCCGGCAACGTTTCGGACAGTGGCTTCGAACTGCCCGGCTACACCACGGTGGATTTGCTCGCACGTTACAAGGCGACACCGGACCTGACCCTGGGTGTGAACCTCAACAACGCCTTCGATCGTACCTATTACGAGCGCTCCTACAGCAGCGTCTGGGTGATGCCGGGCGACCCGCGCAACCTCAGTTTAAGCCTGTCACTGAATTTGTAACGACCGCCCCGGCTCGATCCGCGAGCCAGGCCCACGAGACCGCAAGGAAAACGAATGAACAAGCAACACGCAAAAATCGCCGCGGCGTTGATAGCCATGTTGATGGCTGGACAGGCCTCGGCTCATGGCATGTGGACAGAGGAGCGCCGTGGCAATATCGAGGTGATCTACGGTCATGGCGCCGAAGACAACGCCTACGACGCCAAGAAAATCTCCGGCGCCTGGGCGACCGACCTGCATGGCGGGCGAATCCCGGTCACGGTCGAGCGTCTCGGTGACCACGCACGGCTGCAACCCCTACAGCCGCCAGCCGTGATCGCGGTGGCGCTGGACAACGGCTACTGGACGCAAGCCCCGGATAAAACATGGCGCAATGTCGGTGAAAGCCAGGTGCCCGGCGCGCTGGATTCCGGGCGCTATTACAAATACAGCCTTGCGCTGCTCGAAGAGGGCGCGAAGCTGCCAGCGCTGGATAAACTCAAGCTGGTCATCGTGCCCCAGGTCGATCCGCTATCGCTGAATATGGGCGACGCGTTGCCGGTACAGGTGCTTGTCGATGGCAAACCCGCCGAAGGCATCGAGCTGTTCGGTGACTACATCAACGACCCGGATCATGTCGTCGCGACCACCGACGCCCAGGGCAAGGCCGTCGTTCCGGTGCGTAACCGGGAGTTCAACGTAATCGGCGCCTCGACGAGCATCGCCAGCGAAGATCCGGATGCTCGCGTTCGCGGTATGTTCACCTCGCTGAGTTTTCGCAAGGCGGATCATCAGCATTGAGTCAGATGCCGCCCCGGTGGGGCGGCGTTTCAGAGTGAGAGCCTTACTTGGGTAGATCGGACGGGTAACTGTCCACGACCCGGCGGTATTGGCTCGGCGAGGCGCCGATGTGCTGTTGAAAGAACCGCGTGAAATGCCCTTGCTCGGAAAAGCCCAGATTCTCGGCGAGCTTACCCAAGGTTCCGCTTCGTTCACGCTCCAGCCAAGAGAAGGCCTGACGCATGCGTGCATCGTTGAGCATCAGCATGGGCGTCATACCGGTGTTCTGTCGGAACAGGGTAAAAAAATGTGCACGCGACAAGCCGCCAGCCAACGCGGCGTTTGCGATGCAATCCGGGTCGTCCAGGTGCGTCTGCAGGTATTCGCAGGCTCGGCGGATGCGCGCATCGGCGAACCCCTGTCGAGGCGGAAGTCCCAATCGGCGAAGGTGTTGCCATTGAGAAAAGTCCTCGATCAGCTCGATCAGAAAGTCGAACAGTAGAAACTCGATACGCTCCAGTGGAACGAGGCTGGACGAGTAAGCCTCGGCGATCAGCCGGTCGGCCATCGCCCGATTCTTGCCACTGAGCTCGATACAGGGCTGGGAGAAGAACTCGGGATGGCCGCTGAGCGCCAATGACTGCTGAGCGTCTGCCAGCCACGCCGGCTCGATGTAGAGCGCCAGTATCTGTGTGTACTCGGCGCCCTGTTGGTAGTCGTAATAGTGCGGCTGCCAGGCGTTGACCAGCACAGCACTGCGGTCGGTGAGCGGAACCTGGCGGCCATTGACGTTGAAGAAGGTATCCGCCCCGGCCGCCTTCACCAACACATGGCATTCGTGATGCGAGTGGGTGACCAGCGGCTTGTCCATGTCGAGGAGCGCAACCCGGCCGAACTTTCCATGAAATACACGTTGGGCAATGGACATCCTTAGCACCTCGATGTAAGGCCGGGACCATGACGGCCGGCGGCTGTGGATGGATCAACGATCGAGCCATGTATCACGACATCCTCGATCGTCGGCTGGCTGGCTGGCTGGCTGGCAAGGCGACCAGACATTCCCGGCGCGCTTCATAGCGCATCCCGCGCCTTGCCTCGATAAACGCGCAGCACATCAGCCATCACCGAAAGGGCGATTTCGGCGGGCGTCTTGCTACCCAGGTCGAGCCCGATGGGCATGTGGATACGTTCGATTTCTTCCTGGGTAAGCCCGCCGACGCGTTGCAGTCTTTCGGCCCGTTTGGCTGAGGTGAGTCGTGAGCCCATGGCGCCGATATAAAACGCCGGGGTTCGTACGGCCTCCATCAGCGCCAGATCATCGATACGCGGATCATGGGTCAGCGCGACCACGGCGGTGGCTTCGTGACATCCACCGGAGGCGATGAACACGGACGGTAACACCGGTTGCACCGCAATGCCTTCGATCAGCATGCCTTGCATGTCCTCGCGCGGATCGCAGGCGATCACTTCGCAACCCAGCGTGCGGGCAAAGCTGGCGCAGGCTTGCGCCACTGGCGATACGCCGGCCAGCAGCAGTCGTAGCGCTGGGCCGACACGGATTTCCACGTGTTCCCCCTTGATACATGTCTGCTCGCCGCCATGGTCCGGCAGCAACTCAGCGAATCCGCTGGTCAGATCCACGCGGCGCAGCAAACGCCGCTGGCCCTGCAGCGTTGCCTGGAGTGTTAACAGGTGGGTTCGCCATGCCTCGCTAGGCGCATGATGTTCCACCAGTATCTGCAAGATGCCCCCGCAGGGCAGCCGCAGACGGCGCCGATCATCGTCCGACTCGCCGTAGCGCACGATTTGCGCGGGCGCTTGCAGCTCGCCCTGCGCCAAGCTGGCAAGAAACTCCTCCTCGACGCAGCCGCCGGACAGCGAGCCTGCATGGGCGCCATCGGCGCGGGCAACGAGGAGGGCGCCTGGTGCTCGTGGTGCTGAGCCATAGGTCGACAGCACCGTGCAGAACCACACATCCTGCCCGTTTGCTACCCATTGCAGGGCCTGTTCGATCACCCGCAGATCAAGATGTTGCATGTCGTTTTCCCCTGGCTGCTGACAACGCACTGGTGGGCGCCGGCAATCGGTTACCCTTCGGGTTCGTTGTGTTCAGGAAACCTGTGAAATGTCTTGCTCTGTTCTCGACATCGGTACGGCGGAACTCGAATACCGATTGCTGCATACCACGGATCCGACCCACCCGACGCTCGTTCTGCTGCATGAGGGATTGGGTTGCGTCGCGCTGTGGAAGGATTTTCCCGAGGCGTTGGCTGCCAGGACGCGCTGGCCAGTACTCGCGTACAGCCGCCAGGGCTACGGCGCATCGAGCCCGGTGCCGTTGCCGCGTGGGCTGGACTACTTGAGCGTGGCCGGCCCGGACGAGCTGGCACGCGTACTCGATTCGCTGGCGCTCGAGCGTGTGGTGCTCGTCGGCCACAGCGATGGCGCCTCGATCGCGCTGGCTTATGCGGCGCGCAATGATCCACGTGTTCGGGGTGTGGTAGCCCTGGCACCGCACGTGACCGTCGAGCAAGCGAGCCTCGCCGGCATCCGGCGAACCCTCGATGCGTTTCGCACCGGCCATTTGCGTGAGCGGCTCGCCATCCATCATGGCGACAACACCGATTGTGCGTTCCGCGGGTGGAGCGATACCTGGTTGCGGTCGGAATTCAGCGGTTGGAATTTGCTTGATCAGCTGCCGCGTATCGCACTGCCGATTCTGGCGGTACAAGGACGCGATGACGAATACGCAACGGCCGAGCAGCTGGAACTGATCGAACAGCTTGTGCCTGACAGCCGCGTCGAGTTTCTCGATAACTGCCGACACTTTCCGCAGAACCAGGCCCGCGATCGGACCCTCGATCTGATCGAGGACTACCTGGCGATACTCCAAACCTAGGCTGGCGGAGCCCGGCTGGTTTTCTGACAGCTGCCTCATCTCACGCATTCTCGGAGGCGTTCAACGCCTCGATGTCATCGAGCGTCGGGACGGCTTCGGGCTCGTCACGCCAGCGCCGCACGATGCCCAGCTCGATATCGAACATATCGAGGACGCGTCCGAGCGTATGGTTGACCATGTCGTCGATCGAAGCTGGGCGCGCATAGAACGCCGGGACCGGTGGTGCGATTACCGCGCCGAGTTCAGCCAGTTCGGTCATGGTGCGTAGATGGTTCCGGTGCAACGGCGTCTCACGAACCATCAACACCAAACGACGTTGCTCCTTCAGGATCACGTCTGCGGCGCGGGTGAGCAGTGAGGACGTCACGCCACTGGCGATTTCCGACATTGTACGCACCGAACACGGGGCCACGATCATGCCCATGGTCTTGAACGAGCCGCTGGCGATGGCCGCACCGATGTCCTGATTGGAATAGTTCACCGTCGCCATGGTCTTGAGCTCCGACCACGAGAGGCCGGTTTCGTGAGCGAGGGTGATCAGCGCCGATTTGGTGACCATCAAATGAGTCTCGATCGGTGTGTCGCGCAGCAATTCCAGTAGACGCACGCCGTATATCGCGCCAGAGGCGCCGGATATACCGATGATGAGCCGCTGTGGACGCGGATTAGCTGATGTCATGTTCAGTGTCCTGTATCGCGCCTTCCTTATAGAAATGGATGGCGTTGAGAGCGGTGCCCAGCGTCTTGCTGATGATGTCGATGAACAGCGTGGCGGCAGGCGTCAGGGGGCGGCGGCTGTCATGTACGCAGACCATGCGGCGGGTGATGCCAGGGGTGGCGATTGGATAGGCGCGCAAAGCGCCTTCCTCGAGGCCGCGCTGTAAGACGGTTGCCGGAAGCAGGCTGATCCAGTCGCTGCGACGTAGAAAACTCTCGATCACGGTCAGGTCGTCGAGCTCGAGATGCGGGGCCAATTCGATGCCATGCACCGCGAGGGCCTGATCGATGACGATGCGCAAGCCGTGGCGGCGGGACGGCAGCACCAGTTTCAGTTGAGCCAGCTCGGCGAGCGGCACGGGCGTTTGCATGCGCAATCGGGTCGTGGCGCCGGTTGCGACGAGCAGCTCTTCGTCGAGGATATCGATCCGGTTCAGGTGCTCCTGCTGGAAGCTCTGGTTGATAACGGCGAAGTCCAGTGCCCCGGACAACACGCGATCGATCAGGTCCTGGCTGTAGCCGTAGCTGACCTGAAGCTCGACGTCCGGGTGGTGCTCGACGAAGTAGGCCAGGGTGCTGGCCAGCGCCTGGTTGGCAGCCGAAGCGATCAGCCCGGCGTTGATTCGTCCGCCAATCTTGCCGCTACGGTCGATCAACGTCTGCCGTGCTTCGAGCAGCTCACCGAGGATCGGCATGAACAGACGATAGGCCTGTACGCCTGCCTCGGTCGGCGTCATGCCTTTGGGCGTGCGCTCGAACAGCGGTTGGCCGAGTTCCTCTTCCAGCTTGGCGATCTGCATCGACAGGGCGGGCTGCACGATATTCAGACGCTGCGCCGCCTTGGTGACCGAGCCCTCTTCATACAGGCAGGTGAAGTATCTCAGTTGGCGCAGTTCCATCTCTGAACCTCGGCAAGTTGGCGACCTATAGGGTGCCGACATTCTGGTAGACGTGCTTGAGCTCTGTAAAATCCAGCAGCGCATCGTAGCCGTGCAATCGTCCCAGCCCGCTTTTGCGGTAGCCGCCCGTTTCGGCCTCGGCGAACAGTTTGTTGTGGTCGTTGATCCATACGGTGCCGTTGCGCAGCACCCGGGCAAGGCGCATGGCGCGAGCGCCATCCCGTGTCCAGATGCTCGCCGCCAGGCCGAAGGCCGAATGGTTGGCACGTACTACCGCTTCGGTGTCGTCCTCGAATGCTTCCACGACAAGCAGGGGGCCGAAGATTTCCTCCTGACAGAAGAACGCCGCACTGTCGCGATGGGCGATCAGCGTTGGAGAGAGGAAGGCGCCGGCGTCCAGCGGGCCACCCGGCTGGTTGCCGGCAAGCAGTACCTCGTCACAACTGTCCATCGCTTCGGCGATGCGCTGGCCCACCAGGTCGCGAGAACGCCAGTCGATCAACGGCCCCATCTGTGTGGTTGTCTCCAGTCCATGGCCGAGGCGGACCTCGGAAAGCGCGGCGGTGAGCGCCGTTTTCATTTCCGCCAGGCGGCTGGCGTGTACCAATACGCGGCGGGCAGCCGTGCACTGTTGGCCTGAAATGATCGTCGACGCGGCGGCAAGCTTAGGCGCGACAGCGGCGATGTCCGCATCTTCAAGCACCAGGCAGCAAGATTTGCCACCCAACTCCAACGACAGCTTCTTCATGGTCGGAGCCGCGTCCTGCATGATCCGTGTTCCGGTTGCTGTCGAGCCGGTGAAACTGAGCACATCCACTTCGGGTGAGGCGACCAGATACGCTGCACCGGCGTGACCGGTTTCGGCGAACAAATTGACGGCACCGCGCGGCAGCGTAGGCAGTTGCAACAAAGGTTCGAGAAATGCGGCGTTGAACAGTGCAGTTTGTGCTGCCGGTTTGATCACGCAGGTACAGCCCGCCGCCAGCGCAGGCGCCAATGCTCGCACCAGCAGAACGGCCGGGGCGTTCCAGGGAATGATCAGCGCGGCTACCCCCGCGGGCTCACGAAGCATGGTGGAAAATTCGCCGGGAGCCACTTCCAGTACGTGACCTGGAATATGACGAGCCAAGCCGGCGTAGTAGAGAATTTCGGAGATGGCACCCGCCACCTCGCCGCGCGATTGCGCAAGCGCCTTACCGTTTTCTCGCGTGAGCAGAATCGCCAGCTCCTCCTGACGACTGCCGAGCGCCGCTGCCCATTCCAGCAGGATCTGTTGACGCAGACGCGGATTCTGCGACCACTGCGGTGCTACGAACGCGCGTGACGCCGCGTCTACGGCGGCTTGGGCTTCGGCCAATCCTCCATCGGCAAACCGGCCGATGATCTCGCCATTGGCCGGATCGAGACTGTCGCTCCACTGACCGCTCTCGCACCACTCTCCGTCGATGAAGTGTCGGACCTGCATGGGCTTCTCCTGTCGGGTATGACTTGTTCGGATCGATCAGCCGATCGAAGGGGCTGAGTGCGGTGACCGGTAGCGGCTCGGTGTTCGGCGGTGGCTTCAGTTGGCTGTCTACGGCCGCCGCTGCACACCGCGCCAGCCACGGAATCGGTATATGGCTAGCGTCCTCGGTCGTTCGGTTCTGCTACGCCTGGCTGAACTGTCGTTCCCAATCGTCGCCGGCCGGTTGGCAGACATCGGCAAGGTTCACTTCGGCTTCGCCCGGGACTCGGATGCGCTTGAAACGCATCGGTGGCGCCGCCAACGGCACGGTGGCATCGAAGCCCATCTTCGAGCCGACGCCGTCACGGGTGGAGGGATCGAGCTTGGACCCCTGGGCTTCGTGGATCAGCACCAGATCGCGATCCGCCTGGAAGCGTGTTGCCACCGCCCACTCGACCTCGGTGGGGTTGTGTATGTCGACGTCGGTGTCGACCACCACCACGTGCTTGATGTCGTAGTGGCCGCCGAGCGCGCCGAGAATCACGTTCTTCGCTTCCCCTTCCGAGCGTTTGTCGATCTGCACGTAGAGGTGATAACGACATACCCCTCCGCGCGCCAGATGCACATCGCGCACCGACGGGAAGCTGCGTCGCAGGTGAGCGAGCATGGTCGCTTCGCGCGGAATGCCGCCGAGCAGCAAATGCTCCAGGCCACCGCCAACGATGGTGTGGAACATCGGCGATTGGCGGTGGGTGATGGCGTCCACCTCGATCACATGGCGCTCGGCGCGCTCGCCGTAGTACTGCGGAAATTCGCCGAACGGGCCTTCTTCCTCGCGTGTGTTGGCCAGCAGGCGACCCTCGATGACGATCTCAGCATCGGCCGGCACCCGAATGCGGTTGGTCACGCATTTCGCCACTGGCAGCGGCCGGCCCCGCAGCGCACCGGCGATTTCCAGTTCGTCGTGATCGATGGGCACGATAGCCTGCGAGGCCATGAGCGTCAGGGGGTCGCAGCCGACCACCACGGCGATTTCGAGGTCTTCGTTGTTGCGCTCGGTCTCCTGGAAATAGGCCAGGGTATGGCGTGGCAGCAACAAAGCACCGAGACGATTGGCACTGCTGACTTGCAGCCGATGGATGGAAACGTTCTGCACGCCTGTACGTGGATTTCGGGTGATCAGCAAACCGGCCGTGATGTAGGCACCGCTGTCGTGTTCGTTGTGCGTGGGGATGGGCAGTTGCGTGAGCAGGTCGACCTCGTGATGCACCACTTGCTGACAGGCGGGCTCGGTCACTTCCTGCCAGGGCGAGGGCTCGAGGCAAGCTTGCTCGAAGCGGGCCAGGACCTGGCTGGGCTCGACGCCCATCGCCTCGGCCATCCATTGACGGTCCGAGAGCAGCCCCGAAATCACCGGAATCATGTGCCCATCGGGTTGCAGAAACAGCGACGCGCTGTGACCGTCCAAGCGATTGGCGATGGCCGCAACGCCGAAGCGAAGCTCGGTACCCGGGCGGATCACGCTCAGCCGCTGAGTCTTCTGGAGATGATCCAGCCAGCCGCGCAGACTGGCGCCAACCGGCTGGGTAGCTGCAGTGGAATCGACCGAGGAGGAGGGCATGGACGGCATGGCGAGTTCTCTCGTGGTTATTGTTTTGGCCATGCTAGGAGCGCCGAACAAGTCTGCCTATTAGGGTTTTCTGATGCTCGCCATCAGCATCGGCGATGTCTGATCATCTGGTCGAAAAGGCGCCCGGACGCCCTGCGATCTGACCTTGGCGTAGCGGTAGCTGTCGGTTGGCCTGCGGCCGGGAGGCCCAGTGCAAACGCCTCAGTGCGGCTGCCCATCGCCGCAAGGGCAGGCCTACCGGGGAGGTTTTCAGGGACGCAGGATCGCGGGATCCAACACCAGCTCGATCAGGTACGGGCGGTCCGCGGCCAGCGCCTGTTCGAACGCTTCGGCGAATGCTTCGGTCCGCTCCACCCGCGTGGCACCAGCGCCGTATGCCTGAGCCAGGGCAACCATGTCCGGGTTGACCAGATCGGTGCCATAGCGGCGGCCCGGGTAGTGCTTGTCCTGGTGCATGCGGATCGAGCCGTAGGAGCCGTTGTTCACCACGATTACGATGACGTTGGCACCGTACTGCATGGCGGTCGCCAGTTCCTGGCAGGTCATCTGGAAGCAGCCGTCGCCAGCGAAGCACACCGCCGGTCGTGACGGCTGGGCGAGCTTGGCAGCGATTGCTGCGGGCAGGCCATAGCCCATCGAACCGGAGGTCGGTGCCAGTTGGCTGCCCCAACCGCGGAACGGGTAGAACCGGTGCACCCAGAGTGTGTAATTGCCGGCGCCATTGCTGATCACCGCCTCGGGCGGCAACCGGCGTCCCAGCCAGGCGACGATCTCGCCGAGCTGTACCGGTCCGAGCAGCTCGGTCGGCTGCTGCCAGGCGACGCGGCTTTCACGCGCGCGCGCCAGCCAGCTTTGGCGCTCGGCAGAGATATCGCTTGATTCGAACCCGGCGGCCGCCTCGGCAAAGCCTTGCACCGCGGCGCAGATCGCCAGATCCGGTACCCGCACACGTCCGGGCTCGTGCGGGTCGGGATGGATGTGGATCAGTTTCTGCCCTGGCTTGGGCACCTTCACCAGTTCGTAATGACGGGTGGTGATATCGCCCAGCCGGGTGCCGACGGCGATCAGCAGGTCGGCCTCATCGATCAGTTTGGCGAGTTCGGGGTTCATGCCCAGACCCGCGTCACCGGCATAGTTGGGGTGGCCGTTATCGAAACGATCCTGACGCCGAAAGGCGGTGGCCACCGGCAGGCCCTGGGTTTCGGCTAACCTCTGCAATTGCTGACGAGCCTCGGCGCTCCAGCCGGAGCCACCAAAGATCGCCAATGGTCGCCGGGCTTCGGCTAGCATCTCACGCAGCCGGGTCATCGCTTGTGGCGCTGGGTAGCCCTGGCTGATCGGCGCAGGGCCGACCTGGACCGGCTCGATGCGTTCGTACAGCAGATCCTCCGGCAGGCCGAGAACCACCGGGCCCGGTCGTCCGGAACGGGCGGTGCTGAAGGCGCGAGAGAAGTATTCCGGCAGACGCGCGGCCTCCTGGATGTCAGTAGCCCACTTGGCCACCGAACCGAACAGCGCGCCGACGTCGATTTCCTGCCAGGCTTCGCGTTGCTGGAAGTTGCGCGGTACCTGGCCGATGAATATCAGCAGCGGCGTCGAGTCTTGCGCGGCGACATGCAGCCCGGCCAACGCATTGGCACTGCCCGGCCCGCGGGTGACGAAGCAGACGCCGGGGCGTCCGGTGGTCTTGGCGTAGGCCTCGGCCATCATCGAGGCCCCGCCTTCATGACGGCAAACTACCAGGGCGATGTCGGGGGCGTCGTGCAACGCGTCGAGCACGGGCAGGAAGCTTTCTCCAGGGACCGTGAACACTCTGTCGACGCCGTTGCGCCGGAGCAACTCGACGATGGCCTGGCCGCCGTCGGGTCTGTTGTCTTCTGTCATCGGGGCCTCGCTGAGTCGGCTGACAAAGGCTGCACGGACCGGGCCCGTGCAGGTCGGATTCACTCTAGCAGTCCCGCTTCCTGGTAGTACTTGCGTGCACCTGGATGCAGCGGGGCGGCAAGATTGGCCGGCTGCGCCGAGCCTTTGGCGGTCCAGTCCTTCATCGAGCCGAACGAACGTTTGAGGGCGTCCTGGCCTTCCATGACGGCTTTGGTGATGGCGTAGGCGTCATCGTCGGACATCGACTGCGTGGCGTACAGCGAGGTGCTGAAGCCGACGCCTTCTACGGTTGCATCCTGACCTTCGAACATGTTGGCCGGCATGGTGGCGCGTACGAATCCGAACTTCTCCAGATAGGCGATAGCTTCCTCGCTGAGGTTGAGGAAGCGCTGGCCGGGGGTGATCGACAGTTGCGCGGTGTTCGGGTGTCCGGCCGTGGTGATGCCGATGATCATGTCCAGCTTCTTGTCGCCGAATTGGTCCTGCAGAATGCTCAGGTTCGATTTTCCGATGCTGCCGCCGTAGGACTCGATGTCTTCATAACTCAGGCCGTTGGCTTCGAGGATCAACTTGGCGATGTATTCATTCAGGCTGCCCTGCGGACCGGTACCGATGCGCACTGGCAGTTTCTTCTCCTTGATCTCGGCGATGGACTGGATATCGCTGTCAGTCTGCACGGTGATGCGTTGGTAGTACTGGTCGATGCCGCCCACCAACCCGCGCACGTTTTCGATCTTGCGGTCGAATGGGCCGAAGGGCTGTTGGGCCCAGGCGGCCACCGGGGGGAATATCAGACCGATGTCGGCGCGCTTGGCCGCCAGCAGCTTGGTATTGGCGATTGCCATTGGCGTGCCTTGGATATCGACCGTTGAGCCTTCTGGCAGGCGCTGGAGCATTTCGCCGCGCAGGGCGCCGGCGTAGGCGTACCAGGTGGTACCGGTGGGGCCGGCAGCGAACTTGACGTTCACGGGTTCGGCGGCCAGCGCGTCGCCGCAGAGGCCGACGGTGCCCAGCAGGGCAACTGCCGCGTATTTCGCGAGGATCTTTTTCATCTTGTTGTTCTCCTTGGTTGAATTCAGCTGATCCCGTGGCGCTAGACCCCGGATCGTCCCAGCACACAGCCCGCCCGCGCGGCTTTGGATTTGCGGCTCTGCCACACCCAGACCGCGCAGAGCAGGACCAGCCCGCCTAGCGACGCCTTGAGCACCGGTGCAATCAGCAAAGCAGCGGCGACCAGCAACAGCGCCGATTCCAGCAGCGAGTTGTGTGCGCGCAGGTAGCCGGCCACACACCCGGCCAGGGCGTAGCAGCCGATCACCGCGGTGACCACGGCGGGAACGATGGCCTGCCAGTCGCCCTGCAGCAGCAACGCTGGGCTGAAGACGAAGGCGAAGGCCACCAGGAACCCGGCCAGGCTGTAGCGGAACGCCACCCAGCCGGTCTTCCAGACATCCGCCTTGGCGATGCCGCCTGCGACGAACGCGGCCAGGGCCACCGGTGGCGTGACCATCGACAGCGCGGCGAAATACAGCACAAAAAAGTGCGACGACAGCGCCGGGATGCCGAGCTTGTCGAGCGCCGGAATCGCGAGGATGGCGCCCATGATGTAGGCCGCAGTGGTCGGCATGCCCATGCCCATCACGATGACCATGAACATCACCAGCAGCAGCGCCGGGATCAGCATGCCGCCGGACAGCGCGGTGACGAAGCTGCCGAAGGTCAGGCCGAGGTTGGTCATCGAGGCGATGCCGACCACGATGCCGGCTCCGGCGCAGGGGATGGCCACGGCGATGGCACCGCGCGCACCGGAGTCCAGCGCCTGTATCGAATCGCTGACTACCGAGCCCGCAGCCTTCAACACGCCATGCCCGCCCTCGGCGCGAAAGCCTTCCCAAACGCGAGTGCAGAGGCCGAACACCAGGGTGATCCAGATAGCCTCGAGGGTCGCCGAACTCAGCGCCCGGCCGGCCATGATCTGGTAGACCAGCACGAACACCGGGACCAGCAGGTACAACCGCTTGAGCACGCTGTTCCAGGTAGTGCCCAGCTCCGAGCGCTTGAGGCCGGCCAGGCCCTTGCGCCGCGCCAGCAGGTCGACGACGAAATACAGCGCGACGTAGAACAGCAGCGCCGGAATCAGCGCAGCGATCGCCACCTCGGCGTAGGGAATGCCCATGAACTGGGCGATCAAGAAGGCCGCTGCGCCCATGACGGGTGGCATCAGTTGGCCGCCGGTGGAGGAGGCCGCTTCGACGGCTGCGGCCTGCTCGGCGCTCATGCCCGATTTCTTCATCGCCGGGATGGTGAACATGCCCATTACCGCGGCATTGGCCGTGGCGCTGCCGCTGACCGAGCCGAACAGCGTCGAGGAGACGATCGAGACCTTGGCCATGCCGCCACGGAAGCGACCGACCAGCAGCACGGACAGGTCCATGAACAGCTGACCGCCGCCGAACAACTGGAGAAAGGCGCCGAATAGGAGGAAGTAGAAGACCTGGCCGTAGGAGACGATGCTGGGGATACCGAACACGCCTTCGTTCTGCAGTACCTGCACATCAAGGAAGGTTTCGAGGAACAGGCGGGTCGGCTCGCCATCGTGGCCGATGATGCCGAGCATCGGGATGTTACGCAGCTGCGGGCCGATGAACTGGTAGACCAGAAACACCAGGATGACCACGGTCAGACCCAAGCCCAGGGCGCGGCGCACCGCCTCGATCACCAGGGCGATGGTGGTGATGCCGATCACCAGGTCGATCGGCCGCAGCGGATCGACCATGGCGATGCGCATCGTCAGCTGTTCAGCGTTGAACAGGTAGAACAGGCCGATAGCGACCGCCACGGTGGCCAGCAAGTAGTCCGAGGCGCGCACCACGTTGAAATGACCGAGGTCCTGCTTGCGCAGCGGGTGGGTGATGAAGGTCAGCACCAGGCCGAACATGATGTGGATCGGCACGGCGACGATCAGGTCTAGCGGCGTGCCGTAAACCATGTAGATCTGGAACGCCGACCAGCAGAGCGCGACGAAAGAGGCGGGATTGACGAATTTTCTCATGGGGTCAGTCCTGCACGGTGGCGGCTTGAGGCCGGAACTTGGTGGCGCTGCGCGGAGGGCGGGCGTACGCGCAGTTCGAGCCTGGGATAGGAGCACTGGAGGCGGCGAGACGGGCCGGCAACCCGGAGGTCTGGCGAAGGATCATGACGGTTCACCGTTGTTTTTCTTATCGGTTGTCTGCTCGGCCGATGCAGGGCATCGGCGGCGGATTCATCTTGCTGCCTGTCGGATGGCCTGGCCATTAACGATTTTTGATACGGGCCATCAGGCAGTGCTCTAGCTGTTCGCGCAGGGGCTATTGGCGCCGTTCAGCGCGGATTTCACCGAGCAGCGCGGACACCGCGACGCCGAACAGCAGCGCCCAGAATGGCGAGCTGATGCCCAGCAACGAGAACTGGCTCATCGCAACGGCCAACGCCACGAATGCACCGATCTGACAGACGCCGCCTTTCTGGAATGCCTGCTGCAGCGCGCCCAGCAGCACGCCGATCATGGCCAGCCCGGCGACCACCACGATCAACGCCTTGGGGAAGGCCAGAATGAAGGGCACCGCCAGCCCCGCGAACAATCCGAACAGCCCGAACAGCACCCCATTGACGATCGCCGCGCCGTAGCGCAGGCGCGGATCGTCGCCGGCCTGCTCGGAAGAACAGATGGCTGTCATCGGTCCGGCGATATTGGCGTTGTGACCACCGAGCAGCCCGGCCAGCACGCCGCCGATGCCGCTGATAACCGTCATCGCGTTGACCGGCGGGCGATATCCTTCGGCCATCAGCACTCCGGTGGCCTGGGCGTTTTCCGCGCCGATCACCAGCGCCGTCAGTGGAACGGTGATGGCCAGGAAGGCATCGAGCGAGAAGCTCGGCGCGGTGAAGGCCGGCATCACCCAGGCGATGTTCACGTCCGCCGGTTGCAGCTGGCCCAGGGCGAAGGCCATCACCAGCCCGATCACGCCGGCGACCAGCACTGGCGGCACCGCACGGGTGAACCGTGTGACCAGGAAGAAGCTCAGTGCGGCGACGCCGGCGATCAGCGGCGCGCTGACGATGGAATCGATCGCGCCGGTGGCGAAGCGGATCAGTGCGCCGGCAATCATGGCCATCACGATCGGCATCGGCAGCCAGCGCATCAGTTTTCCGATCAGCCCGGTGATGCCCAGTATGAAGACCAGCAGGCCGCTCATGATGAAGGCACCCACCGCATCGCTGAACGGTATGACGGTCAGCGATGCGGCGAGGATCGCCGCGCCGGGAATGGTGTAGGCGCCGCAGATTGGCTGTCGATAGCGCAGCGCCAGAAACAGGCTGATCAGCCCGCCGAGGACGTAGATTGCGAACAGCCAGGCGACCGTCTGCGCATTGCTCAGACGGCCGGCTTCAGCGGCGTTGATCACCACCAGTGCCGGGCCGGTGCAGCCGAACAGGGCAGCGACCACGCCGGCGCTGATGGATTTGGAATTGAATGCTCGGCGCAGCGTCGGCTCGCCGGTGGTGGCGGCTATATCGACTGCCGGATGGGAAAGGTTCTGGGACATGGCAACGCCTTCGCTTTGTTGTTGTGCGTTCGCCGAGCGCCGCCCGCGGTGGACGGCACGCGTGTGAGAGTTACCCGCCGCGGCGCTTATTCACCACGAAAGACCGCCTGACGCTTGCCGTGGAACGCCTCGACGCCTTCCTTGAAATCTGCCGAGCTGCGCAGCCGGCTGTAGCAGTGGCCTTCCATTTCTATGGCGACTGTCAGCGGCGCGTCCTCGTTGTCATTGATCAGCTTCTTGGCGGTGCGCTGGGCCAAGGGCGAGAAACGACGCAGTTCGTCGACCAGCGCGTCCACGGTGCTTTCCAGCTCGCCGTCCGGTACGCATTCAGTGGCGATGCCCCAGTCGTAGGCCTGCTGACCGGTAATGCGCTTGGCGCGCATGACCATGTGCTTGGTGCGAGTGATGCCGATGATTTTCTGCAGGCGAGCGGAGCCGCCGGACCCTGGAATCTGGCCGAGATTCTGCTCGGGAAGGGCGTAGCGGGTGGTCTCGGACGCGATGCGGAAATCACATGCCAGCGACAGCTCGAAACCGACGCCAAAGGTGTAGCCACGGTTAGCGACGATGACCGGCTTGGTGCAGCGCGCCGGTGCCGCGACGTTCCAGGCCAGCTTGGAGACATGCTCCGGGGAGGCCTCGAGAAAGCCTTTGATGTCGCCCCCGCTGGAGAAATGTTCGCCCTGGGCGCGCAGCACGACGACGCGAATCCCGTTGTGTGCATCCAGGGCTTCGAATACTTCGCGCAACCTGTCGCGTTGGCTCATGGCGATCACATTGAACGGCGGGCGACCCAGAATCACATCGGCGCGTTCGCGGTCGAGGCTGAGCTCAACGGTGAAGCCGTCGAATTGGGTTTCCATAAATTGTTCGATCTGCTGGTTATTCATCGTGTTTCCTCATTGTGAAGGGGATCAGCTGACGGTTTCGGAGCCGTATTGCGCCACCAGCATGCGGCGCAAGATCTTGCCGACCGGGGATTTGGGGATCTGGTCAATGAATTCGTAACGGCGTGGACGCTTGAAACGAGCGAGTCCCGAGGAGACGCAATGGGCGTCCAGTTCGGCTTCGGTCACCGGGTGGCGTAATTTGATGAAGGCTGCGATCAATTTGCCCCACTGCTCATCGGGGAGCCCGACCACCGCGACCTCCTCGACGGCCGGGTGCAGCGACAGCGCGTTTTCAATCTCGGCTGGGCTGACGTTCTCGCCGCCGGTGATGATCAGGTCATCGACTCGGCCGGTCACAAAGAGGTCGCCATCCTCGTCGAAAAAGCCGGTGTCGCTGGTGAAGTACCAGCCCGCCTGGATTGCCTTGGCGTCGGAATCGGGGCGCTTCCAATAGCCTTCGAAGGCTTCATCACTGGCCAGGTCGGCGATGATCTGACCTTCCTCGTTCGGTTTGCAGAGGTCGTCCGGCGAGGTGCTGCCCAGTGCGACGACACGGATGCGCTGATTGAGCGCACTGCGCCCGGATGAACCCGGCTTGCTGCTGGCCTTCTGGTCGATGGTGAAGGTGTAGATTTCGGAGCTGCCGTAGTGGTTGACGAACAGCTCCGGCTTGAACGCCTGATCGACCCGCTGCATCAGGCCATCACTCATCGGCGCGCCAGCGAAGCCGAGCTTGGTCACGCTGGCGACACGCTCGGGGTTGAAGGCGGGATGCTCGATGAGCATGTGATACAGCGTTGGTACCAGATACAGGTTGGTGATGCGCTCGCGCTCGATGGCACCCAGCGTTGCTTCGACATCGAACTTGGGCACGCACACGAAGTGACCGTCGAGCAAGGCCATCGACAGAAGGGAACGCACACCCATGGTGTGATACAGCGGCATGACGCCCAGGGTGCGCTCCTCATGGCCGTAGAGATTCTGCGCCACATGCGCCACGGCGGAGGCTCGTTCGGCGCGATGGCGGCGGGGCACGCCCTTGGGCCGACTGGTCGTGCCTGACGTGTAGAGCATGAGCGACCAGTCTTCAGGGGAGGCACGCAGGATCGTTTCGTTCGGTGGCTGAGCGCAGAGCTGCTGAAAACTCATGACGCTGTCGCCCACTGGCCCGCCGAGGCTGATACAGCGGATATTCTCGACTGCGCATCCCTTCACGGCGCTCCGCCCAGAGTCGTCATAGACCAGCACGCGAGCCTCGGCGTCCTTGAGGCACCATGTCAGGTCCTCTGTGGTGCAGCGCCAGTTCAGGGGCGTCATGATGATCCCGCTGAACTGGCAGGCCCAGTGCAGCGTGGCCATTTCCCAACGGTTCTGCATGACGGTGACCAGATGGTCGCCCTTCGTCAGGCCCAATTGCTCGAGGCCGAAGCTCGCGCGCTGAATGTCATCGAACCAGGCCTCGTAGGTTTTCCTGAGCTCGCCATCGCTGATCGCGATCGCGTGCGGTCGGCGCTCGACCGCGGCGAGAAAGCTGCGTCCAAGGTCAAACATGGTTGTCGTTCTCCACGGTGTTTTCTTGTCGTTGTCGTGACACTTCCAGTACCGCCTGGACCATGCCGGTGTAGCCGGTGCAGCGACACAGATGCCCGGAAAGCATGTCGCGGACCTGCGTTTCATCCGGATTCGGCATACGCTCCAGGAATTCGACGCATGACATGAGGATCCCGGCGGTGCAGAACCCGCATTGCAAGGCGTGATGACGGCTGAACGCCTGTTGCAGGTCGTTCATGATGTCGTCGCGGGCCAGCGATTCCACGGTGTCCACGCGGCGGTCATGAGCCTGTACCGCCAGCATCAGGCATGAGCGCGAGGCCACGCCGTCTACCAGTACCGTGCAAGCCCCGCACACGCCGTGCTCGCAGCCCACGTGCACGCCGGTGGCGCCCAGCTCGTGGCGCAGAAAGTCGCACAGCTGCATGCGAGGCTCGGCCAGGGCTTCGCGCTGGCGGCCGTTGAGTTCCACTTTGACGGGGAAGCGCTGGTCAGCTGGCGCGTGCATGGTCGGTACCTTCGATCAGTTGTTGGCCTAGCTCGCGCACCAGCTGACGCCGGTACGCCGCGCTGGCGTGTACATCGTCCTGCGCGCCAAGCGACCAGGCGAATGTGTTGAGTGCGTCCTTGAGTTCCGCGCCCAATGGCAACCGGCGTAGGACCGAGCGATCAGCCACGCCGCCAATGCCAAGGTCTACGTGGTCCTGTCTGATGCAGGCGGCCAGCGCAACCAACGCGAAGTCGCCATGGCGCATCGCAACCTCACGAAAGCGATAGCTGACACCGGGTTCGAGCAGCGGAAAGTGCACTTCGACGACTAGCTCGTCTGGGCGTTTTTCTGTGGTCAGCACGCCCTGGAAGAACTGCTCGGCCGGCAGCTCTCGACGTTTACCCTTGAGTGATTCGAGTACCACCGTGCCGCCCAGCGTGACCAGGCACAGCGGGATCTCGGCGCTAGGGTCGGCATGGGCGACCGAGCCACAGACGGTGCCCCGGTTGCGGGTCTGGAAATGACCGATCCACGGCATGGCCTGAGCCAGCAGGGGCACTTCATGGACCAGGCTGGAGCGGTCCAACAGCTCCACCTGGCGCACGGCAGCACCCACGACCAGGCGGTTTTTTTCCAGCTTCTGATAATGCAGGTCGCTGGCGTGGTTGATGTCGATCAGCACCTTGGGTTGTGCCAGGCGCATGTTCAGCACCGCCATGAGTGACTGCCCGCCTGCGATGATGCGGGCCTGCTCGCCGTGTTCGGCCAGTAGCTGCAGCACCTCGCGCTTGTCAGCGGCACGGATGTAATCGAATGCGGCGGGTTTCATTTCTCACCTCCGAGACCCAGCAACGTGCGCAGCCGCTGCCACAGGCTGGTTTCCACTGGCTTGCCCGTCAGTCGATGCGCTAGCCGTGTGAATATCTGGCCGATGATCACTTTCGAAGCGCTCTGCAACATGCGTCCGCCGACCGCGGCGACCTTGCCGCTGACCGCCGCGTCGTAGGCGTAATCCAGGCGCGTATAGCCGCTTTCCAACTCGATGAAGGTCACCTTGGCGCTGCCGGTAGCGGAGCCCATCGGGCTGTTGCCTGAACCGGACAGCCGCAATGAATGCGGAGGCTCAAGGTCCGTAAGCCCGACGCGAGCGGCGAAGCGCGCGCGAATCATGCCAACGCCCACTGTCACGTCGGCGCGGTAGTGGTGCTCGCTTTCCAGCTCGAGCGCGTGGCAACCGGGGATGATCGCCTTGAGTGTTTCCGGATCGAGCAGGGCGTCGAACACCGCCTGCGGCGGTGCCGGAATCTCGACCGAATCCTGGGCCTGCAGGGCAGAGCCGCCCGCCACCCGTGGACTGTTCAGCGTGACGCCTTCGGGCGGAGGCGGCTCGTCGATGCCGATCATGGTGCGGACCCGTGAAGGCGTCAGCGGCAGCTTGATGTCGGAACGTCCCAGTGCGTCGGCCATGGCATTGGCGATGCACACCGGTGTGCTCATGTTGTTGCCTTCGCCCACGCCCTTGGCGCCAAGCGGAGTGAAGGGCGAGGGCGTTTCCATATGCAGGATCAGCGGCTCGATAGCCTCGGGAGCGGTTGGCACCAGGTAGTCGGCAAAGGTACCCGACAGGAAGCTGCCGTCTTCGCCATACGCGAATTCTTCCATCAGCGCCACGCCGAGCGCCTGGGTGAAGCCCCCGCGGATTTGTCCGTCGACCAGCATCGGGTTGAGGATGCGGCCGGCGTCGTGACAGGTGACGTAGCGGTCTATCTGTACCTCGCCCGTGATCCGGTCCACCTCAAGACCGCAGTAGTCGAAGATGAAGCCGTAGCACAGCGAGCTGTTGATGCAGTCGTTGTCGTCCGGAGCGGTCAGCTGCGGCGGCGTCCAGAATGCGGTTTCGCGCAGCCCACCTTCCTCGTTATCGGGAAGCAGGCCTGGCGACCAGTGGGTGGACCCCGCGATACGATGGAACGCTTGGTTGGGGCCGCCTTCGACGAACACCTTGCCATTGGCAAAGCGCACCTGATCGGCCGGCACGTCCCACATCGACGCCGCAATATCGGCCATACGCTCGCGAATTCTCACGGCGGCCTTGTAGACAGAGCCGGCAACCGCACCGGCAAAACGGCTGGAATAATTGCCGGATGCGATCGACCAGGCGTCCTTGCCGGTGTCCAGCTCGACATTGACGTTGATGCTGTCGAGCGCCACGCCCAGCACCTCCGAGACGATCTGCGCCACGACGGTCTGATGCCCCTGACCCTGGGGCGTTGATGAAATATGCACGGTGACGCCACCGAGCGGGTCGACGCTGACCGTGGCGGTGCTGACCGCACCGTTCTTAGGCCCGCTTTTGCGTCGTTCCTCAGGCGTCATCGCCGTGGTGATATAGCCCATGTTGGATATCGACGGCTCGACTACCGCGGTGTAGCCAATGCCATAAAGGCGGCCTTCGGCACGGGCCTGTTCGCGGCGCCGTAACAGTTCATCGAGCCCACCCTCACGAACGGCGAGATCGACCGTCGCGGGGTAATCGCCGGAGTCGAGTAGGGCCCCGGCAGCGGCCCGGTAGGGAAAGACGCCCGCTGGTACGAGATTGCGGCGAATGACGTGCAACGGGTCCAGTCCCAGCTGGCTGGCGACCTTGTGCATCAGGCGCTCGAGCGCGAAATACACCTGGCCGCCGCCGAACCCGCGGTTTAGACCGCTTGGGACTTTGTTGGTGAGCACGACGCGATTGCGCACCGACAGATTGCGGATGGCGTAGGCACCCGACAGGTTGCCGTGCATGCGGTAGAAGGTAGCCGGCTCCGGCGCGCGCAGGTAGCCACCGCAGTCGTCGATCTGGTCATAGTGCAGGGCGGTCACGCGCCCGTCGCTTTCGACCGCTGCCTGAATCTCGCAGACCCGATTGGTTGCGCTGGACGAGGCTTGCAAGTGTTCCAGACGGTCCTCGACCCACTTCACCGGTGCGCCGACCTTGCGTGCCGCCAACCCCATCAGCACCACGTAGGGGAAAACCCCCTGTTTGATGCCGAAGCTACCACCCGAGTCTGGCGGCGTACGAAGGCGCAGACGATTGCCGGGTACGTTCAACGCACGCGCCATCACCGAGTGCAGTGCATAGGGGCCCTGAAAATTAGAAAGGACGTCATAAGTGCCGGTGGCGGGCTGGTATTGCCCCAGCACCACGTAACACTCGATGGGCGTACAGGAGTTTCGCGGGTAATGGACCTTGATCGAGACCCGGTGAGGGGCGGTTTCGAACGCCTGCTCCGGCTCCCCATAGTGGAAGTGTCGTTCGTTGACCACGTTGCTGCCGACCGCTTCGTGAAGCACGGGGGCGCCGTCTTCCGCCGCGGCCTCCGGATCGATGATCGGCGGGAGCGGTTCGTATTCGACCCGCACGGCATCCAGCGCGTCCTCGGCCAGGTAGCGGTCTTCGGCTATCACCACACAGACCGGCTCGCCAACGTAACGGGCTTTGTCGATCGCCAGGCACCAGTGTTCCATGGGCGCACGAACGCCCACCGGGAACGGATTTGCCCAGCGTTTGACATCTTCTCCGGTGAGGACGCCATGCACGCCCTTCATGGCCAGCGCAGCGTCCATGTCTACCGAGATGATGCGGGCGTGGGCATGAGGAGAGCGGACAATGGCAGCGTGCAACGTGCCGGGTGGAACGGCGACATCGTCGGCATAGCGGCCCAGCCCGCGCAGTAGCGCCGCGTCCTCGACGCGACGCTGGGACCGTCCTATCTGGCCGACCCCGTTCTTGGCAGTGGGTTGGTAGGTGTTCATACGGGACTCTTGTTCTGATGTGTCCCGAGTATCGAAGAGCGCCCGGCCAGGCCGCCTTGCCTGTCGCTATGAAGTTTTGCCCATGGGTTTTGGAATTTACCGCTGAGTCTGATTTTGACGATAAAGCCTGGTCGCGCGATGGGAATGGAGCCAATAGGCGCGCCGCTTGCGGTCAGGGCGATGCGGCCTGAACCCAGTAGATTTTCTGGATTTATGAGCGCTTGCTGTTATGGCGCGCTTAAATCGCGCTGACGAGACTGACGCTGGAAATTCGACCGTTCCAGATCATTTCGTAATGAGCGGTCTGGACGATGGACAGCACCGGCTTTGGTGTCATCAGCGCCCAGCATTCCTGGTCTTCTTTGCGTACCGAGCGGTATCGCAAGCCGGGCTTGCCGGAGGCTTTCACCGAGCGTCCGAGGCGACGGCCTTGAGCGTAATCATCGGGATCGTAGATGGGGTCAGTCATCGGGACGGACGTTGCGTCGAGCATCCCGGCTTCGTTGAATCGGCACGACAAGCCGCGGAAGACGAACCGGTCGTAATTCAAGCCATGAACTTTCGACCAATATTGGTCCTGGTGATAGCGCACTTCGGCAAGGGCCGTATCCATCGTGCTGGCCAGGTAAAGCACGCCGAAGGTGCCATCGCTGAACCGCGACCCCGCGGGGTTCACATGGGTAAAGGGACTGGTTGCGTATGAGCAGCCCGGAATGCCGAAGGGGATTTCCGTACGGGGTATCAGCTCGAGGCGCCCGGTCTCGTTGTGGAGTCTCGGGTTCGTCAGGGCTTGCAACTGATACAGCGTGTCGAATTCGGCCGCGTCTGCAACATCATCGAACAAGGCAATAGGCGGAAACTTCGAGTTAACCAGCCGATACGCCTGCAGCTGGGCGTCAGCCCGCTCCGGCAACTCGCCCAGCGCTACCATTGAGCCCCCCGTAGGCTATCGATGCGCCGGAACGATTCGTACAAGGAGATCATGTCGCCCTGGGCCATGATCTCCAACGGCGAGCGTCCGTTGAAGAACTCGTTGTGGTTGGCCATGGCAGGGAAACCGTAGACGTTTTCCGGGTTATCGAAAACCAGCCGTAGCGCGGCGTGAATGTTGAGCACGAAACTGATGCGTTGCATCTGGTCCGGGTCGAGGTTCACCGACCAACTGGCGCCACCCAACTTGGCGCGCGCATGGGTGCTGCGCGAGATCCGCAGGATGTTGCAAGCCTGTTCGGTGGTCGCCTGCCACTTCTCAAGAATATTCACCGCGGCTCGCAGGCCCGTTGCGCATTGATCCTTCGTAAACGCCGGTGCTGGGAGAATTGCTGTCATGGCTTATGTGCCTGCTTTGATTCTGTAGACGCAAACATAGCATTTATTGTGTCTGTAGACAAAGGTTGCAGCAAGGAGCCCATCTCGGAGCACGGAGCCGTCAGGCTTTCTTCATCGACCAATAGGTGGGTTTGAACAGGTCTCGCTCACCCAGCAGCACTACGCCGACAGCGAAGGCACAGAGCACCAGCGCGATATACAGGCACAACTGCAGCAACCCCTGCGGCGCGGGCAGCCAATGCAACGCCGTGGCGACTGCAGCCGCGGTGGCGAGCCAACGCAAGAGCACGCCCGGCGCCAGCCCTGTGGGCGACGCACGATAGACGTACAGTCCCATGAACAATGCCTGCATTGTCGCGCCGCAGGAGAAGGCGAACGCCAGGCCCTCTGCACCGTACGGAGCGTAGAGCAGTGCGTCGAGGCCGATCGTCAGGGCAGAGCTGATCAACGTGATCACCAGAAACAGACGTGACTGATGCTGAGCCAGGAGCGCGCGTCCCCAGAGCAGCGCCAGCCCCATTGCAGGAAGGCCCAGCGCATACAGGATCACCAGCGATGCCGTCGCGTCGGTTTGCGGTGCACCGAACTGACCTCGCTCGAGTAGCACCGATACCACCGTTTGCGGGAACGAACATAGCACCACCGCCGCCGGCACCAGGAATAGCAGGGTGGCCAGCAATCCTTTGCGTATCACTGCGGCGTGGCCGCTGAGATCGTCGTCGTTCCAACTCGAGACGAAACGAGGAAAGAGCACCGCTAACACCGACAGCGCATAGAGCGTGAGCGGAATGGTGACGATGCGGAACGCAAAGGACAGCATGGTGATGCTGCCTTCATCCAGGAAGGAAGCGAACATGCGCTCGGCAAGAATGCAGCCTTGCTGCGCCCCGGCGGCCAGCAGAACCGGCGCGAATGCGAGGCCGAAGCCGCCCGCATGCCCCGTCGTCTCTACGGTCTTGGCTCCACGCAGATAGGCGATGCGCCGATGCTGCACCAGTATCAACACCAGTTGGGGCAGCAGCATGCCGATGAAGATCACCATGCCGGTGGGCTGGAACAGCAGGATCCCGATGATCGCGCCGGCGTTGAGCAGTACCGTGCGCGTCATCGGCAGGATGAACACTTCATCCATGTTGAGCAGCGCCCCCTGGCAATACAGGACAGCCTGAACGGCGATGAGCGCTGCGCCGACGCAGAACACGATCTGGCCGGAGGCAACTTGAACGTCTGTCCAGCCGGGCGCCAGCAGGTTGAGAATCCAGTAGCTGCCGACGACGGCGACGCCACTGACAGCTGCGCCCATAAGCATTACCCGCCAGTAGAGCCAGCGGCTGACGGTCTCAAACAGGGCTTCGGACTGGCTACGCAGCTTTTGCAGGTACGGGATCATCGCATCGCGCAGGGCAAGACCGAGGAAGTTCTCGAAGAACATCGGCAGGATCAGCGCGACGAAGATAAGGTCCGCTTCCCAGCTCAGGCCGAAGGCCTTGGCAATGAACAGGTCGCGTAGAAAACCGAGGAGAAAGCTGGCGACAGTCAGCGCCAGGATAACCAGTGATGCGTTCATTCCTTGATCCTGTGCAGACCATTATCGGGTGGCCTGATGAATAGCGGTATGTCGACCAGATGCAGTGGCTCGTCGGAGCAGTTCCGCTGAGTCTCGCTCGCCAGCGCTCCGGAGAACGATACATAGACTGGAAGGCTCAAGCATGGTTCCTGGGACCTGATCGCAGGTTTTGCGGTCCGTTTTGCTCAGGACAACTCCGGATACGTAAAAATGCCGTAAATCTCCTTTGCGAGCGGCGTGCGACTGCTTATGGTTCACGCTCATTTCCAAGCGAACCCCGTTCATGTCCGAGGCAAACACTTCTTCTACCGGCTCCGTATGGCGCTGGCTGATCATCGGCGGCGTGATCATCGCGATCGTACTGCTGCTCTGGTGGCTATGGCCAACCGCCGCCGAGAAACCGAAACAGCAACCTGGCGGGCGTCCGGCTTTCGGTGCGTTCGGTGGCCCGACACCGGTACGGGTCGCGGTGGTCGAACAGGGCCGGTTCGAGGTTTATGCCAAGGCGCTGGGTACCGTTACGCCCCTCAACACGGTAAATGTGCGCAGCCGTGTGGCTGGCGAGCTGGTCGAAGTGCGCTTCGAAGAAGGCCAGCGGGTGCAGGCCGGCGACTTGCTCGCCGTGATCGATCCGCGCCCCTACGAGGTGGCGCTGCAACAGGCGGAAGGTACGCTGCAGCAGAATCGCGCGCTGTTGCAGAACGCGCAGGTCGACCTCAAGCGTTATCGGGGCTTGTTTGCAGATGACAGCATTGCCAAGCAGACCCTCGACACGCAGCAGGCGCTGGTCAACCAGTACCAGGGCACACTCGCCGCGAATCAGGCGGCGGTCAACGAGGCCAAGCTGAACCTGCAGTTCACTCAGATTCGCGCGCCGATCGATGGCCGCGTCGGCTTGCGCCAGCTGGATCAGGGCAACCTGGTCGCGGCCAACGACACCACGCCGCTGGTGGTCATTACCCAGACTCAGCCCATGGCGATCAGCTTCACTTTGCCGGAAAGCGACCTGCCGCCGGTCATTTCGCGTTTTCGTCGCGGCGACGAGCTGTCGGTGCAGGCCTGGGACCGTGGCGAGCGGGTGCTCTTCGGCGAAGGCGTACTGGAAAGCCTCGACAACCTGATCGACACCACCACCGGTACGCTGAAAATGAAGGCCCGCTTCGATAACGAGGCGGAGCTGCTGATCCCCAACCAGTTCGTCAACATTCGCCTGCGCGTGGAAACCCTGGACGACGCGATTCTGATTCCGTCAGCGGCGTTGCAGTTCGGCTCGCGTGGAAACTATGCCTACGTCGTCGGGGAGGATTCGAAGGTCGAGCTGCGGGTGCTCGAGGTGGGCCCGAGTAATGGTGACAAGACGGTCGTCACCAAAGGGCTGAGTGTCGGCGAGCGGATCGTCATGGAAGGCACCGATCGCCTGCGTGACGGCAGCGAAGTCGAAGTGGTGGATCGCCAGACGCTCGCCGAAGAAGCGGCCGCAAATCCGAAAGTCGATACCCAGAGCGCCAAGGAGCGTCCGGCGCGATGAACCTGTCGCGGCTTTTCATTCTCCGGCCGGTGGCGACCACCCTGACGATGATCGCGATCCTGCTGGCCGGGTTGATCGCCTATCGCATGCTGCCGGTTTCGGCGTTGCCGCAGGTGGATTACCCGACCATTCGGGTCATGACGCTGTATCCAGGAGCCAGCCCAGAGGTGATGACCAGCGCCGTGACCGCGCCGCTGGAGCGCCAGTTCGGGCAGATGCCCGGGCTAACCCAAATGTCCTCGACCAGTTCCGGCGGCGCGTCGGTGATCACCTTGCGGTTCTCGCTGGAGGTCGAGCTGGACGTGGCCGAGCAGGAGGTCCAGGCGGCCATCAATGCCGGCAGCAACCTGCTGCCGAACGACCTTCCGGCGCCTCCGGTGTACAACAAGGTCAACCCGGCGGATACACCAGTGATGACGCTGGCGATCACCTCGGAAAGCCTCGCACTACCGGAACTCCACGATCTGGTCGATACGCGCATGGCACAGAAGCTCGCGCAGATCAGCGGCGTGGGCATGGTCAGTATCGCCGGAGGGCAGCGCCCCGCGGTGCGCATTCGAGTCAATCCGGAGGCGCTCGCGTCCTACGGCTTGTCGCTCGCCGATGTACGCACCTTGGTGACCAGCTCCAACGTCAACCAGCCCAAAGGCAATTTCGACGGCCCGACGCGGGTATCGATGCTCGATGCCAACGATCAACTGAAAACGCCGGAGGAATACGCCAATCTCATATTGGCTTATGAGAATGGCGCGACACTGCGACTGAAGGATGTCGCTCACATCATCGATGGCGCCGAGAACGAGCGCCTCGCCGCCTGGGCCAATCAAAGCCAGGCCGTGCTGCTGAATATCCAGCGTCAGCCCGGTGCCAACGTGATCGAGGTGGTCGAGCGTATTCAGGCGCTGCTTCCCGAGGTCACCGCCAGCATGCCGGCCGGTCTCGATGTGGTGGTGCTCACCGACCGCACGCAGACCATCCGCGCCGCGATCACCGATGTGCAGCACGAACTGTTGATGGCCACCTTCCTGGTCGTGATGGTCACCTTCGTGTTCCTCAAGCGTCTGTCGGCGACCATCATTCCCTCCATCGCGGTGCCGCTGTCGCTCATCGGCACCTTCGCAGTGATGCATCTTGCCGGATTCTCACTGAACAACCTGACGCTGATGGCCCTGACCATCGCGACCGGTTTCGTGGTCGATGACGCCATCGTGATGTTGGAGAACATCGCCCGCCACGTGGAGGAGGGCGAGACGCCACTGCAGGCCGCGCTCAAAGGTGCCAAGCAGATCGGCTTTACGTTGATCTCGCTGACGCTGTCGCTGATCGCCGTGCTGATTCCGCTGCTGTTCATGCAGGACGTGGTGGGGCGTCTGTTCCGCGAGTTCGCCATCACCCTCGCGGTAGCCATCCTGATCTCGTTGGTGGTGTCGCTGACGCTGACGCCGATGATGTGCGCCAAGTTGCTAAAGCCAGCCACGGTGGAGAAATCCAAGCCGGATTGGGTCGAGCGCCTCATCGGCGGCTACGCGCGCTGGTTGACCTGGGTGTTGGGCCATCAGGCGCTGACCTTGCTGGTCGCGGTGGTGACCCTGGGGCTGACGGTGGTGCTGTATCTGGCTGTGCCGAAAGGCTTCTTCCCGGTGCAGGACACCGGCGTGATCCAGGGCATCAGCGAGGCGCCGCAGTCGATCTCTTTTCGAGCGATGAGCGAACGGCAGCAATCGTTGTCCCGCGTGATTCTCGCCGATCCGGCGGTGGCCAGCCTGTCGTCTTATATCGGTGTCGACGGCGACAACGTGACCCTCAACAGTGGTCGCCTGTTGATCAACCTCAAGCCTCACGCCGAGCGCGCCGTCACCGCGAGCCAGGTCATCGATCGGCTGCGCCCGGAGCTGGCGAAACTGCCGGGCATCGAGCTGTACATGCAACCGGTGCAGGATCTGTCGATCGAGGACCGGGTCAGCCGCACGCAATTCCAGTTCAGCCTCGAATCACCGGATGGCGAGCTGCTGAAGGAGTGGACGCCACGCCTGGTCGCGGCCCTGCGCGAACGCCCTGAGCTGACTGACGTCGCCAGCGACCTGCAGAGCGATGGTCTGCAGATCTATCTGGATATCGACCGCGACGCCGCGGCGCGGCTGGGTATCGGAATATCAGCGATCACCGATGCGCTGTACGACGCCTTCGGTCAACGCCAGATCTCGACCATTTTTACCCAGGCCAGCCAGTACCGCGTGGTGCTCGAGGCGGAGGCGGGCAACCGTATCGGGCCGCAGGCACTGGAACAACTGTTCGTGCAGAGCGAGGGAGGCACCCCGGTGCAACTGTCGAGCCTGGCAACCCTGGAGCAACGCAGCGCACCATTGTTGATCAATCACATTGGCCAGTTCCCGGCCGTGACATTGTCATTCAACCTGGCCGACGGTGTGTCGCTGGGCAAAGCGGTGGAAGTCATCGAAGGCATCGAAGCCGAGATCGGCCTGCCGGCCGGCATCCAGAGCCGCTTCCAGGGCGCCGCCGAGGCGTTCCGCGCATCGCTGTCGAGCACCTTGCTGCTGATCCTGGCGGCGGTGGTGACCATGTACATCGTGCTGGGCGTGCTCTACGAGAGCTATATCCATCCGATCACCATTCTGTCGACGCTGCCATCGGCCGCAGTCGGCGCCTTGCTCGCGCTGTTGCTGACCGGTAACGACCTGGGGCTGATCGCCATCATCGGCATCATTCTGCTGATCGGTATCGTCAAGAAGAACGCGATCATGATGATCGACTTCGCTCTCGAAGCCGAACGGCAACAGGGCATGAGCCCGCGAGACGCCATCTATCGGGCAGCATTGCTGCGCTTCCGTCCGATCCTGATGACGACCCTGGCCGCTCTGTTCGGTGCGGTACCGCTGATGCTGGCGTCCGGCTCGGGTGCAGAACTGCGCCAGCCGCTGGGGCTGGTGCTGGTCGGCGGGTTGTTGCTCAGCCAGTTGCTCACGCTATTCACCACGCCGGTGATCTACCTGTTCTTCGATCGCCTGGGCAATCGCTTTGCCCGCAAGGATGCGGCAGGGCAGGAGGCGCGCGTATGACCGGCAACATTTGGCCAGCAACGCTATGCGATCCCGTGGCTATTTCTCGGATGGGTTGCACGCGTCCTAGGTGCAGGGATCGGTTCGGGCAGGGCTTCGGTTTATCGTCCCACTTCTCGCTTCGTGCTTCCGGTTCGCATCCATGAACCTCTCGGCGCCCTTCATCGCCCGCCCGGTGGCGACCATGTTGCTGAGTCTGGCGATCCTGTTGTTAGGTGGAGTCAGCTTCGGGCTGTTGCCGGTGTCGCCACTCCCGAACATGGATTTCCCGGTCATCACGGTGCAGGCCAGCCTGCCAGGGGCGAGCCCGGAAATCATGGCATCGAGCGTGGCGACGCCGCTGGAACGCTCGCTGGGCAGCATTGCCGGTG
Organism: Pseudomonas sp. YJ42; assembly: GCF_047225135.1. Classification (NCBI taxonomy): domain Bacteria; kingdom Pseudomonadati; phylum Pseudomonadota; class Gammaproteobacteria; order Pseudomonadales; family Pseudomonadaceae; genus Pseudomonas; species Pseudomonas sp. YJ42. The sequence continues at coordinate 383,352 of NZ_CP178378.1, forward strand.
TCAGCCAGATGAGTAGCCGCAGCAGCCAGGGGTCGACGCGGATCATCATCCAGTTCGACCTCGAGCGCGATATCAATGGCGCTGCCCGAGACGTGCAAGCGGCGATCAATGCTTCACGGAACTTGCTGCCCAGCGGTATGCGCAGCATGCCGACCTATCGCAAGATCAATCCTGCCCAGGCACCGATCATGGTGTTGTCGCTGACCTCCGAAGTGCTGAACAAGGGGCAGCTCTACGACATTGGTTCGACCATCCTGGCGCAGAAGCTTTCGCAGGTTCCGGGTGTCGGCGAAGTGCAGGTTGGTGGCAGTTCGCTGCCGGCGGTGCGCGTCGAGCTGCAGCCGCAGCAGCTGGAACAATACGGTGTGTCCCTAGACGAGGTCCGTCAGACCATCGCTGCGGCCAACGTGCGCCGCCCCAAAGGCATGGTCGAAGATGATGATCGACACTGGCAGGTGCAGGCCAACGATCAGCTGCACGAGGCGGCCGACTACCTGCCGCTGATCATTCGCTATCAAGACGGTGCGGCATTGCGCCTGAGCGACGTGGCCAAGGTCCGCGACGGTGTTGAGGATCGCTACAACGACGGTTTTTTCAACAACGACCGGGCCGTGCTGCTGGTGATCAATCGCCAGGCCGGTGCCAACATCATCGAGACCATCGAAGGCATTCGCAACGAGCTGCCCGCACTGCAGGCCATCGTTCCTGGCAGCGTCAACATGGCGGTGGCGATGGACCGCTCGCCGGTCATTCGCGCAACGTTGCACGAGGCTGAACGGACTCTGCTGATCGCGGTGGGCCTGGTCATCGTCCTGGTGTTTCTGTTCCTGGGACGGTTGCGTACCGCACTGATACCGGCGCTGGCGGTGCCGGTTTCGTTGGTCGGCACGTTTGCCGTGATGTACCTGTTCGGCTTCTCGCTCAACGTGCTGTCGCTGATGGCCTTGATCCTGGCCGCAGGCCTTGTGGTGGACGATGCCATCGTGGTGCTGGAAAACATCGCGCGGCATATCGACGAAGGCGTACCGCCGATGCGTGCGGCCTATATCGGCACCCGTGAGGTAGGGTTCACCCTTTTGTCGATGAACCTCTCGCTGGTGGTGGTGTTCGTCTCGATCCTATTCATGGGCGGGCTCGTGGAGCGGCTGTTCCGCGAGTTCTCCATCACTTTGGCCGCCGCCATCCTGGTCTCGTTGCTGGTCTCCCTGACGCTAACACCCATGCTTTGCGCCCGCTGGCTAAAGCCACATCAGCCTGAGCACGAAGGCCGCCTGCATCGTTGGAGCCACGACGCTCACCAATGGCTTTTGCGGCATTACAACCGGTCCCTCGGATGGGCGTTACGTCATCACCGCATCACGCTTTTTACCTTGCTGGCGACCATCGGTCTCAATGTCTTCCTGTATATCCAGGTTCCCAAAACCTTCCTTCCACAGCAGGATACCGGCCAGCTGACCGGCTTTATCCGCGGCGACGACGGGCTGTCGTTCCAGGTCATGCAGCCGAAGATGGAAGTCTTTCGCAAGGCGGTGCTGGCCGACCCAGGAGTGGAAAGCGTGGCGGGCTTCATCGGCGGCCAGGGCGGCATCAACAATGCGTTCATGATCGTCCGGCTCAAACCGCTGGCTGAGCGCAAGATCTCCGCACAGAAAGTGATCGAGCGGATTCGCAAGAACCAGCCGAAAGTGCCCGGCGGGCGCATGTTCCTGATGGCCGATCAGGACCTGCAGTTCGGTGGCGGTCGGCAGAGCAGCTCGGCGTACTCCTACAACCTGCTGGCCAGCGACCTGGACGATCTACGCACCTGGGTGCCGCAGGTCACCCGAGCGCTGAAGGCGCTGCCGGAACTAACCAGCATCGATGCCAATGAAGGCGAGGGCGCACAGCAGATCAGCCTGAAGGTGGATCGCGATGCCGCCAAGCGGCTCGGTATCGACATGAGCACGGTCACCGCGTTGCTCAACAATTCCTTCAGCCAGCGGCAGATATCCACCATTTACGAATCGCTCAATCAGTATCAGGTGGTGATGGAAATCGATCCGCGTTACGCCCAGCATCCCGAAGTGCTTGAGCAGATGCAGGTGATCACAAGCGATGGCCGGCGTGTTCCGCTGGCAGCCTTCGCACGTTACGAACGCAGCCTGGAAGAGGACCGGGTCAGCCATGACGGGCAGTTCGCCGCCGAGAACATAGACTTTGATCTGGCCCCCGATGTCAGCCTCGATCAGGCGACACGGGCCATCGAACGAGCGGTTGCCGCCATCGGCATGCCGAGCGAAGTCCAGGGGCGCCTGGGCGGCACCGGAGATGTGTTCAAGTCCACGCAGGAAAGCCAGCCCTTGATGATTCTGGGGGCTTTGCTGTTGGTGTACATCGTGCTCGGCATTCTCTACGAGAGCTACATTCACCCTCTGACAATTCTGTCCACGCTGCCTTCGGCCGGTGTGGGCGCGCTGTTGGCGATCATCCTGACGCGAGAGGAGTTCAGCCTCATCTCGCTGCTTGGACTGTTCCTGCTGATTGGTGTGGTGAAAAAGAACGCGATTCTGATGATCGACCTTGCCCTGCAGTTCGAACGTAACGATGGACTGTCCCCAGCCGAGTCGATCCGCCGGGCCTGCTTGCTACGTTTCCGCCCGATCCTGATGACCACCATGGCGGCCATTCTCGGCGCGTTGCCCTTGCTATTGGGCGGCGCGGAAGGTGCCGAGATGCGCCAACCGCTGGGATTGACCATCATCGGCGGTTTGTTGCTCAGTCAGATGCTCACGCTTTACACGACGCCGGTGGTCTACCTGTACCTGGACCGGGCGCGTCATCGTTTCAATAGCTGGCGCGGTATACGTACCGACGCCGCCCTGGAAAATCCGCTATGACCTCGTTGTGTTCGAAGTATTCCGTGCGCCCGCTGGCCCTCTTCGTGATGGCGTTTTCGCTGGGCGCCTGCACCCTGGGCCCCGACTACCAGCGCCCTGAGCTGCCGCTGGCTGCAGCATTCAAACAGGCCGAAGGTTGGAAGAGCGCGACTCCGTCTGATGTATTGCAACGCGGCGATTGGTGGACGCTCTACGGCGATGCCGAGCTGAACGCGCTGGTCGGGCGGCTGAACGTCTCCAACCAAAATCTGGCTGCCGCCGAGGCGCAATATCGACAGGCACGCGCGCTGGTGCGTGGCGCGCGTTCGCAGCTGTTTCCAGTGGTTGGGGCCAGTGGCGGCGTATCGCGAGGTGGACAGGGCAGTTCAACCAGCAGCACGCAAACGGGCATTGGTAGCAGCAGGGTGAGCGAAAGCTATGAAGTAGGGCTCGATGCATCCTGGGAACTGGATATATGGGGCCGGCTGCGGCGCAATCTGGAAGCCAATCGCGCCGACATGCAAGCCAGCGCGGCGGACCTGGCCGCGGTTCGCTTGAGCCTGCAGTCCGAGCTGGTACAGACCTATCTGCAGCTACGCGTAATGGACGAGCAGCAGCGCTTGCTCGATCAGACGGTCGCGGCGTACGCGCGCTCCCTGCGTCTGACAGACAACCAGTACCAGGCCGGCATCGTACCTAGATCAGATGTCAGCCAGGCACGAACGCAACTGAAAAGTACCCAGGCGCAGGCCATCGACTTGCGTTGGCAGCGCGCGCAGATGGAGCACGCTATTGCGGTGCTGATCGGAGTGCCACCGTCGGAACTGAACATCGCCGAGCGCCGCGATATTCCACAGTTGCCCGACGTGCCGCTGGCGTTGCCATCGCAATTGCTGGAGCGCCGTCCGGACATCGCCTCGGCCGAGCGTCAGGTGATGGCCGCCAATGCGCAGATTGGCGTGGCCGAAGCGGCCTGGTATCCGGACCTGACCCTGAGTGCCAGCGGCGGCTATCGAAACAGCAGCTTCAGCAACCTGATCAACCTACCCAATCGCTTCTGGTCGCTGGGCCCGCAACTCGCGCTGACCGTGCTCGACTTCGGCGCACGTCGCGCCGAACTGGAACAGGCCGAAGCCAGCTATGACCAGACAGTGGCTACCTATCGGCAGACCGTGCTCGACAGCTTCCGCGAGGTCGAGGACAGCCTTGTGCAACTGCGTGTGCTGGCCGAGGAAGCAGTCGTACAGCGCGAAGCACTGGAGGCGGCGCAAGAGTCACTAAGGCTGATCGAAAACCAGTATCGCGCCGGGACCGTCGACTTCCTCAGCGTGGCAACGGTGCAGACCACCGCGCTGAACAACGAGCGCACCAATCTGACTTTACTGGGCGATCGCTTGACCGCCAGCGTGCAGCTGATCGCGGCGCTGGGTGGCGGTTGGGACATCCAGCAACTGGATACCGAGCTGGATCCGCAATAATCACCAGGCGAAAAAAACCAGGCCGAGGCCTGGTTTTTTCTGCTGTGCTCGATCACTGACGCTGCTTGCGATTCACCGTCTGTGCCGCCTTGATGATGTCGGCGCCGATTACCGGTTCGAACTCCTTCCATACTGGCCGCATGGCTTCCCGCCAGGCTTCGCGCTGTTCGGGGGTAAGCTCGATGATCTCCGAGGTGCCCGCCTTGCGGATGCGCTCGCGGTCGGCCTGGTTGGCTTCCTCGGCGGCGCGGTTCACCTCGTAGGTCACCTCATCGATGATGCCTTCCAGTTCGGTACGGATCAGGTGCGGAATGCCGAACCAGAACCGTGCGTTGCTCACCAGCATGTAGTCGAGCACGCCGTGATTACTCTCGGTGATGTAGGGCTGCACGGTGTGCATCTTCTTGCTGTAAATGTTCGACCAAGGGTTTTCCGCGCCCTGGACCGTGCCGTTCTGCAGCGAGGCGAAAACCTCGGCGAAGGGGAGCTTTTTAGTGGTCGCACCCACTTGGGAGAACTGTGACTCCAACACCGCCGAAGGCTGGATGCGGAACGCCAGACCGGCTGCATCGCCCGGCAGGCGCAGTGCCTTGGTCGCCGACAGTTGCTTCATGCCATTGTGCCAGTATGCCAGCCCGGTGATGTTTTCCTTTTCCATCGAACGCAGCAGCTGACGCCCCTTGGCGCGCTTCTGGAAGCGGTTGACGGCTTCCAGGTCGTCGAACAGGAACGGTAGGTCGAATACCTGCACCTGTTTGGTGTACTTCTCGAACTTGGCCAACGAGGGTGCCAATAGTTGAACATCATTGTTGCTTAGGGCTTCCAGCTCATTGGCATCGCCGTACAGCGTGGAGTTGGGATAGACCTCGACGGTCACTTGGCCGGGCAGACGTTCCTCGACCAGTCGCTTGAACAGCAGCGCGCCTTTGCCCTTGGGGGTGTCTTCAGCGACGACATGGGAGAACTTGATGACAATCGGCTCGGCCTCGACGGCGGTCGCGGTTAGCGCCAGCACCAGACCGGCGAGGGTGATGATCGGCTTGATCATTGAAAGGCTCTTTATTTTGGTTGGTTGGCATTGCGTCCGAGGACGCGATTGAGCTTCAACGGGGAGTTATGCCAAATAAGCCGAACCACCAAAAGCGCTTTCTCGCAAAATTCATGATTGGATGAACGGGAGCGGGCATGGATCACAGTTTGCTGCTTGCCTCGCAGCTCTGCGCCGAAGCAACGGCGCAGAGCTGTTTCAGGTCAACCGCTGGCCAGCTGCCAGCCGCCGCCCAGCGCTTTATAAAGCGCGACGATTCCACGGTACAGATCCACTTCGGCCAGCGCTTGGGCGTCCTCGGCGGTGAGGCGCTCACGCTCGGCATCCAATAGCACCAGGAAGTCCACGGTGCCTTCCCGGTAGCGAATCTGGGCCTGTTGCGCAGCCGCGCGGCTGGCGCTGGATTGGCGTAACAACGCCAGCAGCCGCTCCTGAGCACGGGCATAGTCACTGAACGCATTTTCCGATTCTTCCAGCGCGAGCAGAACTTGCTGCTCGTAGTTCGCCAACGCGCCTTCGGCATCCGCTTCGGCACCGCGCAAGCGAGCCCGGACGCTGCCCATGTCGAATGCCGCCCAGCTGATGCTCGGCGCCACCCCCCAGGCTTGTGCAGCGCTCGAGCCGATCTGCGAGCCACGACCTGCAATGAACCCAAGGAAGCCCGACAGGCTTACCCGCGGGAACAGATCGGCCGTCGCCACGCCGACGTTAGCGGTGGCGGCCGCCAGTTGCCGTTCGGCGGAAAGAATGTCCGGGCGGCGGCGCAGCAGTTCGCCGGGATCGCCGATCGGCAATGCCTTGGCTATTGCCGGCAGCTCGCGAGGCGAAAGGTCGACACTGAGTTGCTCCGGACGCTGGCCGAGGAGGGTGGCGATGCGATTGCGTGCGCGGGTCTGTGTCGCTTGCAGCTGCGGCAAGCTGGCTTCGGTGGCGGCCAAACGAGCATCGGCACGCAACACATCCAATTCGCTGCCCATACCGGCTTCGCGCAGATGCTCGGTCAGCTGATGCGACTCGCGTTGATTGGCGAGGTTTTCCCGGGCGATACGCTCGCGTAGCTGTGCACCACGCAGTTGGCCATAGGCATCCACCAGTTCGGCGATCAGGCTGACCTGTAGCTGATAGAGCTCGGCTTCTGCGGCCTCGCTTTGTGCCTCGCTGGACTCGATGCGGCGTTGGATGCGCCCGAACAGATCCAGCTCCCAGGCCATGTCCAGACCCAGATCGTAACGCTCGATATTGCTGCGCTCCTCGCTAGTACCCGGCTGCTGAGCCTTGCCGTACTCGGCGCTGGCACCGGCAGTCACGGTCGGGAAACGATCATTGGCCGCGTCATCACGAATCGACCGCGCCGCGCGTAACCTGGCGAAGGCGATGCGCAACTCACGGTTCTCCGACAATGCCTCGCCGACCAGCGCATCGAGTGTCGAGTCGTCGAACTGACGCCACCAGGCGGATTCGAAGCGCGAGCGGTCGAAACCCTCGGCGTTGGCTCGCTCAATCTTGGCTGGAGCCGTTTCGGGCGTCCGGTAATCCGGGCCGACGGCGCACGCGCTCAAGGTGAAGATCGCGGCAAGCAGTAAGACAGCTTTCATGCATGGGACTCCTTCAGTACAGCCTTTTTCTCCTCGCGCTTCTCGACGAAGGCGCGAATCACCAGGTAGAACACCGGGGTCAACAGCAGCCCGAAGAAGGTCACGCCGAGCATCCCGCTGAACACCGCGACACCCATGGCATGACGCATCTCAGCGCCCGCGCCGGAGGACAACACCAGCGGCACCACGCCCATGATGAAGGCGAAGCTGGTCATCAGGATTGGCCGCAGCCGCAACCGGCAGGCCTCCAGAACAGCGGCCAGACGGTCCATGCCTTCTTCCTGTTTGTCCTTGGCGAACTCGACGATGAGGATCGCGTTCTTGCACGCCAGTCCGACCAGCACGATCAGTCCGATCTGGGTGAACACGTTGTTGTCGCCACCGGACAGAATCACGCCGGTGATCGCCGACAGCAGGGTCATGGGCACAATCAGGATCACCGCCAGCGGCAGGCTCCAGCTCTCGTATTGCGCAGCCAGCACCAGGAAGGCCAGCAGCACGCAGAGCGGGAAGACGAAGACTGCCGTGTTGCCCGCCAGAATCTGCTGGTAGGTCAGCTCGGTCCATTCATAGCTCATGCCGTTGGGCAGTTCGGCCTTCAGCAGGCGCTCCATCGCGGCCTCCGCCTGGCCGGAGCTGTAGCCCGGTGCCGCGGCGCCATTGATTTCAGCGGTGAGGAAACCGTTGTAGTGCATGACCCGGTCGGGGCCGGCGCTATCGCTGACTTTGACGAAGGTCGACAGCGGCACCATCTCGCCGCGGTTGTTGCGCACCTTCAGCTGGCCGATCTGCTCGGGTGCCAGGCGGAACTTCTGGTCGGCTTGGACGTTGACCTGGTAGGTACGGCCGAAGCGGTTGAAGTCGTTGGCATACAGCGAGCCGAGGTAGACCTGCATGGTGTCGAAGATCTCATCGATCGGTACGCCGTGGGTCTTGGCCTTCTCGCGGTCGATGTCGGCGTCCACCTGCGGCACGTTGACCTGATAGCTGGTGAACAGTCCGGCCAGTTCCGGATAGTCGGCGCTCTTGGCGAGAACGTTCTGCACCTGCTTGTAGAGCTCCTCGTAACCGAGATTTCCGCGGTCCTGCACCTGCACCCGGAAGCCGCCGATGGTGCCCAGCCCCTGCACGGGAGGCGGCGGGAAGATCGCGAGATACGCTTCCTGAATGCCCGCGAACTGACCGTTCAGCTCACCGGCGATGGCCCCGGCCGACATGTTCGGCTCCTTGCGCTGATCGAAATCCTTCAGGGTGACGAAGACGATCCCGCTGTTCGGGCTGTTGGTGAAACCGTTGATCGACAGGCCGGGGAAGGCGACGGTGTTCGCCACACCAGGGTGTTTGCCGGCGATTTCCGACATTTGCTTGATCACATCCTCGGTACGGTCGAGGGTGGCGGCATCGGGCAGCTGCGCGAAGGCCACCAGGTACTGCTTGTCCTGAGGGGGCACGAAACCGGTCGGGGTATTGGCGAAGCCCATGTAACCAAGAGCGACCAGGCCGACGTAGACCACCAACGCGATGCCGCTGCCACGCAGGATGCGCCTTACCGCCCCGACGTAGCCGTGACTGGCGCGCTCGAACACGCGGTTGAACGGGCCGAACAGCCAGCCGCCGAACAGCTTGTCCAGCAAGCGCGAGAAGCCGTCTTTCGGAGCGTCGTGGTGACGCAGCAGGACTGCGGCCAATGCCGGCGACAGGGTCAGCGAGTTGAACGCCGAGATCACCGTGGAGATCGCGATGGTCAGTGCGAACTGTTGGTAGAACTGCCCGGTCAGGCCGGAAATGAACGCCGTCGGGATGAACACCGCGCAGAGCACCAGCGCTGTGGCGATGATCGGCCCGGTGACCTCCTTCATGGCCTGTTTGGTGGCTTCGACCGGAGACTTGCCGAGGCCGATGTTACGTTCGACGTTTTCCACCACGACGATGGCATCGTCCACCACGATCCCGATCGCCAGCACCAGCCCGAACAGCGACAGTGCGTTCAGCGAAAAGCCAAGCATGTGCATTACGGCGAAGGTACCGATCAGCGATACCGGCACGGCGGCCAGCGGGATGATCGAGGCACGCCAGGTCTGCAGGAACAGGATAACGACCAGCACTACCAGTACGAGGGCTTCAAGCAGGGTGTGCACCACCGCCTCGATGGATCCACGCACGAAAATGGTCGGATCGTAAACGATCTCGTAATCCACGCCTTCCGGGAAATCTTTCTTCAACTCGGCCATGCGCGCACGCACGGCGTCAGAGATCGCGATGGCGTTGGAGCCCGGACGCTGAAATACCGGGATGGCCACGGCCGGCTGGTTGTTGAGCAGCGAACGCAAGGCGTATTGGCTGGAACCCAGCTCGACGCGCGCGATGTCGCGCAGGCGGGTGATCGAGCCGTCTTCGCCGGCACGAATGATGATGTTCTCGAATTCCTCTTCGTTGACCAGACGGCCCTGGGTATTGATCGACAGCTGAAAGTCGGTCGCGCCCGGTGCCGGTGGTGCCCCGAGCGAGCCGGCAGCGACCTGGCGGTTCTGCTCGCGGATCGCGTTGACCACGTCGGACGCGGTTAGATTGCGCGAGGCCACCTTGTTCGGGTCCAGCCAGACGCGCAGCGAGTAATCGCCCATACCGAACAGCTGCACGTCACCGATACCGTCCAGTCGCGCCAGCTCGTCCTTGACGTTGAGCGCCGCGTAGTTGGACAGGTAGAGCATGTCGTAGCGTTCGTCAGGCGAGGTCAGGTGGACCACCATGGTCAGGTCCGGTGAGGCCTTGTCCACCGTTACCCCGAGGCGCTGTACTTCGGTCGGCAGCGTCGGCATGGTGCGGGTCACGCGGTTCTGTACCTGCACCTGGGCGTTGTCCAGGTCGGTGCCGAGGGCGAAGGTGACGGTCAAGGTCAATTTGCCGTCGGCGGTCGCCTGGGAGGACATATAGAGCATGCCCTCGACGCCGGTGATGGCCTGCTCCAGCGGCGAGGCGACGGTTTCGCCGATCACCTTGGGGTTGGCGCCGGGGAAGTTCGCACGCACCACGACGGTGGGTGGAACGACTTCGGGGTATTCGCTGATCGGCAGCTGAAACAGCGAGATGGCGCCACCGATCAGGATGATCAGCGACAGCACCGCAGCGAAGATTGGCCGCTGAATGAAGAACTGAGAAAAATTCATGACGCACTCCGGGGGCGAGGGCGCGCATGGCGCGCCCTGACGGAATCGATTTTCTAAGGGTGCGCCGAGGCGCACGGTCTACGGGGGTTAACGCATGCCTCAGCTGCTTGGACGGCGCGCCACGTTGTGCTCGACGACTTCGGTCTTGAACGCTGCCGTGATGGCACGGTTTTGCTCGCGTAGCGCAGCGAGGGTGTCGGCATCAGCCATCGGTACGTTCTGCGGTTGTACTGGGCTGCCCGGACGCACACGCTGCAGGCCGTTGACGACAATGGTCTCGCCTTCATGCAAGCCGTTGCGCACGATGCGCAGACCTTCGAGCTTCGGCCCCAGCTCAACGGAGCGATAACTCACCTTGCCGTCATCGCCCAGAACCAGCACGAACTTCTTGCCGAGATCGGTTCCCACCGCGACGTCCTTGATCAACACCGCCTCGTAGGTGGCGCTGCCAACCAGCTTCAGACGCGCGTAAAGCCCCGGGGTGAAGCGCCCGTCACGGTTGTCGAACACGGCGCGGCCGCGAATGGTGCCGGTACGTGGATCGACCTGGTTGTCGATGAAGTCCATATGACCCAGATGCGGATGACCGTCCTCGCTGGAAAGACCGAGGTAAACGGGCGTTTCTTCCCCCCGCGCGCCTTCGCGTGCCAACTCGCGGTATTTCAGGTAGGTGCGCTCGTCGGCCTCGAAGTAGGCGTAGACCTTGTCGGTGGAAACCAGTGTCGTCAGCAAGGCCTCGCCGGCATTGACCAGGTTCCCGGCGGTGATCAGGGCACGCCCGGCACGGCCATCGATCGGTGCCGTCACACGGGTGAAGCTCAGATCCAGTTTGGCGGCTTCCAGTTGCGCCTGGATGGCAGCAACGGCGGATTTCGCTTCGCTGGCGGCGCTGACGCGGGCATCGGCGAGCTCGGCGGAGATAGCGTTGTTGGCGCGCAAACGCTCACCACGCTGAGCTTCGCTGGCGGTGCGCTGCTGAGTAGCACGGGCCTGCTGCAGCTCGGCTTGCAGGCGCTTCACCTGCGCCTCGAACGGCCTCGGGTCGATTTGGAACAACAGATCGCCTTTCTTGACCAGTGCGCCTTCCTCGAAGGCAACCTTGTCGATGAAGCCGGACACTCGCGGGCGAATCTCCACCGACTCCGGAGCCTCCAGGCGGCCGGTGAGCTCGTCCCATTCGGTGACTTGCTGTTCGATGACTTCAGCCACGCTGACCTGTGGCGCCGGCATTGCCGCTTCGGTGGCCTCTGGCGCTTGGCCGCATGCGCCAACGAGGACAGCGGCAACCGCAACCAGTGGGTAACGCAAGGCTTTGAGTGAACGTTCCATGCTTGACTCCGCAACTCGGGTTTTTATCGATGGCGGGAGTGTGCCGGCTGGCCCTGCGATGCAGAAATCGAACAAGGCGAATATGAATATCATCCAGGATGATGTTGCCGATGGCTTCATCGATGGCGGACGAGGCGCCGGTACCTATTAGGTGGTGTCGCCAGCGCATCCGAACCTCGATGAGGATCGGGGCGGTGCGGACTCACGGTTGGTGGATTACGGTCCGGTAGGGTCGGTGAAACTCTTCGCGATTTGGAGCTTCAGAGACTGTCCGGGTCGCCGACGAACATCTGAATACGCGAGCGCAGCCAGCGTTCAGCGGGATCGTTGTCCTGCGCGCCACGCCAGGCCATGGACAGTTCGAAGTCCTGACTGGTCTCGAATGGCAGCGGCTCGGCGCGCACACCACCATTGGCGGCGAGGGCAGATGCGGCATAGTCCGGCAAGGTTGCGACCAGGTCTGTTCCTGCCAGCAGGCTTGCCAATCCGTTGAACTGCGGTACGGCCAGCACCACCTTGCGCTTGCAGCCGTGCAGCGCCAGCTCCTCGTCGATATAACCGTTCAGGTCGCCGGCGAACGAGACCATGGCATGCGGACGCGAACAGTAGTCTTCCATGGTCATGCGGCCCGGAATGCTGTCGGCACGCAGCAGCATCGGTTTCGGCCTGCGCAATATCTTGCGCTTGGCGTTGGCTGGCAGCTCCTGGGTATAGCAGACGCCGACCGATATCTCGCCGGACGCCAGCAGGCCCGGCATCAACAGGTAGTTGGCGCGCCGTATCACCAGCACCACGCCCGGCGCTTCGGCACGGATGCGCCGGAGCAGTTGTGGCAGCAAAGCGAATTCGACTTCGTCGGTCAGGCCGATCCGAAACACCAGCTCGCTGGTGGCCGGGTCGAAGCTAGAAGCACGGCTGACCGCGGTGGAGATCGAGTCCAGCGCGGGGGAGAGCAGGCTGGCGATTTCCTGGGCTCGAGCGGTCGGTTCCATGCTGCGACCCGTACGCACGAACAACGGATCGTCGAACAAGGTGCGCAGCCGCGCCAGTGCGGCACTGATCGCCGGCTGACCGAGAAACAGCTTTTCGGCCGCTCGCGTCACACTGCGCTCATGCATCAGCGTTTCGAAGACAATGAGCAGGTTCAGATCCACACGGCGAAGGTCGTTGCGATTCATGCCTTTCACTTCAAGCGGGGGTCAGACGAAGGGCGCGACTGACTTCAGGTTGCGACTGCATTCTAGACAGATCGGCGTGACGTCGGCATGTCCATTTCCGCTTTGCAATTACACAAACCTGCAGGTTGTGATGCGGCTTTACATACATAACACCATCATTCCTGCGCATGGCAACTATCGAGCGGAATGCGGGAATCACGGCTGGAGTTGTGCCGAAGGTGCAGATAGAGTCACTAACACAGTAGTAAACCGAGGGGTCTTTCAATGTCCCGTATCATTCGTTTCCACCAGTTCGGCCCGGCCGAGGTCCTGTGCTATGAGCAGCAGGACGTTCCACGGCCAGGTCCCGGCGAAGTTCTGATCGGCGTTCGTGCTATCGGCATCAGCTGGAACGACGTGCTCTGGCGGCAGGATCTTGCGCCGCGCCATGCGCGACTACCGTCCGGGCTTGGTAGTGAGATCGCTGGCGAAGTGCTGGCGGTGGGCGACGAGGTGAACGGTTTCGCCATCGGCGACCAGGTGGCGAGCTTCCCCGCCCATGACCTGAACCAGTATCCCCTGTACGGCGAGCATGCACTGCTGCCGCACACCTCGCTCGTTCACTACCCCGACATGCTCGGACCGATCGAAGCCTCCATTCACTACACGCCGGCGCTGGTGTCTTATTTCGCGCTGGTCGAACTGGCGCAGCTCGAGCCCGGCCAATATGTGCTGGTGACGCAGGCGCGCCATTGCACCGGCCCGACCGCAGTCCAAGTTGCGAAGGCGCTGGGTGCAAGAGTGATCGCCACGTGCGAGACGGCCGAGGACCGCGATTTCCTGCGCGAACTGGGCGCCGAAACGGTGATCGTGACCGAAGAGGAGGATCTGGTCGGACGACTGCAGAAGATTACCGGCGGTGCCGGCGTCGAGGTGGTGCTCGATGCATGTGGCGGCTCGCAGATGAAGCTTCTGGGTGACGTTATCGCGCCGCGTGGCAAACTTATCCTCTACGGGCTCAACGGCGGCAACGAAACGGCATTTCCGGCGTGTGCGGCCTTCAAGAAGAACTTCAAGTTCTTCCTTCACTGCCTATGCGACTTCACCGGGCAGCCGGAGTTGGGCATCAAGCAGAATCGCGAAGCGGTCGAGCGCGCGCTGTTGCATATCAACCAGCTCACGGTCGATCGGTTGATTACACCTCAGGTCGATAAGGTGTTTGGTTTCGATGACGTGGTCGAAGCGCATCGGTACGTTGAAAGTGGCATACCGCGCGGTCGAGTCGCGCTTCGCGTCGACTGAGCAGGGCCATACCGCGGCCCTCTCATCGCTTCACAGAAACTTTTCCCACGCGGCTCAAGTCCTCCGAAGACAGGTTATTCACCTTGACGGAGGATTTTTGCATGGCCGACGAAAACCAGACCCTACCCCCTCAGGAACAACCCGAGCCCGGCAAAGAGGGCTTGATGAATCCGCGACCTGAGTTCCGTGGCGAAAACTACAAAGCTGCCGGAAAGCTACAAGGCAAAGTCGCCATTATCACTGGCGGCGACAGCGGCATCGGCCGCTCGGTCGCGGTGCTTTTTGCCCGGGAAGGGGCCGACGTGGCGATTCTTTATCTCGATCAGGATCAGGATGCGAACGAAACCCGTCGCGTCGTTGAAAGTCATGGCCGCCAATGTCTGACCTTCGCCGGCGATGTGGCCGATCGCGACGTGTGCCGCAAGGTCGTCGACGAGACGCTGTCCAAGTTCGGCAAGCTCGACATCCTGGTCAACAACGCCGCGGAACAGCATCCGCAAAAGTCTTTCGAGGACATCAGCCAGGAGCAGTGGGAGAAAACCTTCCGCACCAATGTGTTCGGCATGTTCCAAATGACTCAGGCCGCGTTGCCTCATCTGAAGGAAGGCGCCTCGATCATCAATACCAGTTCGGTGACGGCTTACAAGGGCAACCCGATGCTGATCGACTACAGCTCGACCAAGGGCGCCATCGTGGCATTTACCCGGGCGCTGTCGATGAGCCTGGCCGAACGTGGCATACGGGTGAACTCAGTTGCGCCGGGGCCAATCTGGACGCCGCTGATTCCATCCACTTTCGATGCGGACAAGGTTGCCGAATTCGGTGCCAACGTACCGCTCAAGCGCCCTGGCCAGCCGGACGAAGTCGCACCGGCCTATGTCTATCTCGCAAGCAGCGACGCCTCCTACGTCAGTGGTCAGGTGATCCATGTGAACGGCGGGACGGTGGTGAACGGCTGACCAACAGCAAACAGGAGAAAGGCTATGCCTCGCACGATCTGGAAGGGCGCGGTCAGTTTCGGTCTGGTGCATATCCCTGTCGCGTTGGTGCCGGCCACCACGCGCCAGGGAATCGACTTCGACTGGCTGGATAAACGCAGCATGGATCGGGTCGGTTACAAGCGCATCAACAAGACCACGGGCGAAGACATCGACAGTGAGAATATCGTCAAGGGCGTGGAATACGAGAAGGGCAATTACGTCGTGATCAGCGACGAAGAGATCAAGGCAGCCCATCCGAAAGCCACCCAGACGGTGGACATCGTCGCCTTCGTCGATGCCAAGGACATATCCTTTCTCTACATCGATACGCCGTACTACCTCACGCCCGATCGACGGGGCGAGAAGGTCTATGCGCTGTTGCGCGAAACGCTGATCCAGACCGGCAAAGTCGGTATCGCCAACGTTGTGCTGCGTAACAAGCAGCACCTGGCAGTGGTCATGCCGCTGGGCAAGGCTCTGGTGATGAATACGCTGCGCTGGGCCGATGAGGTCCGCGGCGTGGAATACCTCGAGATGAAGGACGAGGCGCTAACCACCGATTTGAATCCTCGCGAGCTGGAGATGGCCAAGCGCCTGGTGGAGGACATGAGCGAAGAATGGAATCCCGAGCAGTACAAGGACACCTTCCAGGACCAGATCATGGATCTGGTGGAAACCAAGGCCCGCGAAGGCAAGATCGAGGCTGTCGGCGGGCCGGAAGAAGCCGTCGACCGTCGCAGCGCCGATGTCATTGACCTTACCGAGTTGCTCAAGCGCAGCCTGGCGGGCAAGACCGCCAAGAAAGCCGCGCCTGCGGATGAGGTCGAAGACGAGGAGGAAGCCGACGAAGAACAGGCCGCACCGGCTAAACGCACACCGAGCAAAAGTGCCTCCGGCAAGGGCAAGACGGCGAGCAAGTCGACCGCAAGCAAATCCGGCAGCAAGGCGCCGGCTGCACGCAAGAGCACGGCTAGCAAATCCAGCAGCAAGAAGGCCAGCTGACCTCATGAGGTAGCCATGTCCGCAGCATCCGGCAAGAGCGCCCGCCCTGACGTGGGTGGCATTGGTATCAGCAATCCGCAACGGGTCATCGACGCACGCAGCGGCGGCACCAAGCTGCAACTGGCTGAGTATTATCTGGCCGTCGGCGACTGGCTGACGCCGCATCTGCGCAACCGGCCGTTGTCCATCGTCCGTGCTCCGGATGGGGTGGGTGGTGAGAATTTTTTCCAGCGCCATTGCGGGCGTTTGAAAATGCCGCACATGCGCGTCCTGGACAAATCACTGGACCCTGAACATGCGCGTCTGATCCAGGCGGACAACATCACCGCTGTCGTCGAGGCGGTGCAGATGGGCACCGTCGAATTTCATACATGGAATGCCCGCAGCGACCGTATCGATCGCCCGGATCGGATCGTTTTCGACCTCGATCCGGATCCCGCATTGCCATGGTCGAGCATGATCGAAGCGACGTCGATGACCCTGGAGCTGCTTGCCGGCCTGGGCCTCAAGGCGTTTCTCAAAACCAGTGGCGGGCGTGGCATGCACGTGGTGGTGCCAATCGACCGTCGCCAGGGCTGGGACTGCATCAACGAATTCGCGCGCGGCGTGACGGCGCGCCTCGCCACACAGGCGCCCGAAAAGATCGTGGAAAAGATGGGGCCGAAGAATCGCGTCGGAAAGATCTTCGTCGATTACCTGCGCAATCAGAGGGGCGCCAGCACCGTGGCGGCTTACTCGGCTCGTGCGAGACCGGGATTGCCGGTTTCCGTACCTATCAGGCGCGATGAGCTGGAGCAGATCGCCGGGGCGGATCAGTGGACCATTCACAACCTGCACGAGCGCCTGGAGCAGATGCGAGAGGATCCCTGGTCCGACTACGCATCGACGCGCCAGGGCATTTCGGCGCGCCTGTTGAAGGGGCTTGACGCCTGACTCGACAGGTGACCTTTCCATCGCCGAATCTCCAGCTAGCCTTGAACGAGCGCAGCGAACAGGCGCCGACTCATCGATCGCCCTGCAGGAACCATCCCAGAGCGCCTGCAGTCGATGATTCAGATGGGGAGAACATAACGAGTAACAGGAGATACCGATGACCGTGCGAGTATCCCGGCGACAGTTCCTCAAGTTCGGTGCGGCAGGTGTAGGCGCATCGAGCATGGCCATGATGGGATTTGCGCCTGATGAAGCCGTCGCGTCGATTCGTCAGTTCAAACTGACCGGCGCAAAGATAGCCCGCAACATTTGTACCTACTGCTCGGTAGGTTGCGGCATGTTGCTCTACTCCCGCGGCGATGGTGCCGCCAATGTCATCGACGATATCTATCACGTCGAAGGCGATCCGGATCACCCGGTCAGCCGCGGCTCGCTCTGTCCACGTGGAGCGGGTGTGCTGGACTTCATCAAGAGCGAGTCCCGGGTCAAATACCCGGAAGTACGCGAGCCGTTCACCAACGAATGGAAGCGCATCAGCTGGGATGAAGCCTTCACACGCATCGCGCGCCACATGAAGGACGATCGCGACAAGAATTTCGAAACGCATGACGAACAGGGGCGGCTGGTCAATCGCTGGTTGACCACCTCGATGGTGGCGGCGTCAGCCTGCACCAACGAGACGGCCTATCTCACGCAGAAGATCACACGGGCACTTGGCATCCTTCAGATCGACAACCAGGCGCGCGTTTGACACGGACCAACGGTGGCAGGTCTTGCCCCAACATTTGGTCGCGGTGCCATGACGAACCACTGGGTCGACATTGCCAACGCTAACGTCATCCTGTCGATGGGCGGCAATTCGGCCGAAGCGCATCCGGTGGGCTTCCGTTGGGTCATGCATGCCAAGGAGCGCAGCAACGCGATCCTGATTTCCATCGACCCTCGCTACAACCGAACCACAGCGGTTGCCGATTATCACGCCTGGCTCCGGACCGGTACGGACATCGTGTTCCTCGGCGGTTTCATCAACTACCTGATCGAATCCGACCGCTACGCTCACGAGTACGTCCGCGAGTACACCGATGCTCGCCTGATCGTCAAAGAAGGCTTCGGCTTCGAGGAAGGGCTGTTCACCGGCTACAACTCCGAAGACCGGACCTACAACCGCGAGACCTGGAATTTCGAGCTGGACGAGCGGGGCTTCGCTCGCTCCGACCCAACGCTCGAGCACCCGCGCTGCGTGTTCCAGCTTATGCGCCAGCATTACAGCCGTTACACCGTCGAGCAGGTCGAGAATATCTGCGGCATGCCGCGGGACAAAGTGATGGAAATCTGGGATTTGATGGCGCAGACCTCGGCGCCGGACAAGACCATGACCATCCTCTACGCGCTCGGATGGACGCAGCACACCATCGGCTCGCAGATGATCCGCTGTGGTGCCATGGTGCAACTGCTGCTCGGCAACATGGGCATGCCGGGCGGCGGCGTGAACGCATTGCGTGGGCATTCCAACATTCAGGGCCTGACGGACATCGGCCTGCTATCCAATCTGCTGCCGGGCTACCTGAACCTGCCATCGGTGAATCTGCAAAGTTACGCCGACTACATGAAGACGCGGATCAAACAGCCGCTGGTCGAAGGTGAGGTGTCGTACTGGAAATTCTATGAGCGCTTCTTCGTCAGCCTGATGAAGGACTGGTACGGCGATGTCGCCACCGCTGAAAACGACTGGTGCTACGACTGGTTGCCGAAGCTGTCCGTGCCGATCTATGACGTGCTCTACGCCATCAACGACATGACCCTGGGCAAGATGACCGGCGCCTTCTGCCAAGGCTTCAACATCCTGGCCGCGTTCCCGAACAAGGCCAAGGTCATGGATGGCCTGTCGAAGCTCAAGTACCTGGTACTCATGGATCCGCTGAAGGTGGAGACAGGCGAGTTCTGGAAGAATTTCGGCGAATACCATGATGTCGATCCGTCGAAGATCGGCACCGAGGTTTTCCGCCTGCCCACCACGTGCTTCGCCGAGGACGACGGCTCCATCACCAACAGCTCGCGCTGGCTGCAATGGCACGAGAAGGCCGTACCTGGCCCTGGCGAGTCGATGACCGATTCCGAGATTCTTGGCGAGGTCATGTTGCGTCTGAAGCATCTGTATCAGGAGGAGGGCGGCGCTTTCCCGGATCCGATTCTGAATCTCACCTGGAATTACAAGGATCCGAAATTCCCCAAAGCGGCGGAACTGGCGCAAGAGTACAACGGCCGCGCGCTGGTCGACCTGACCGACGATGCCGGTAACGTCGTTCGTCGCAAGGGTGAACTGCTCAACGACTTCAGCGAGCTTCGCGCCGACGGTTCGACCGCTTGCGGGTGCTGGATCTACTCAGGCGCCTGGACCGAAGAAGGCAACATGATGGCCCGGCGCGACAACTCCGATCCCTATAACACCGGCAATACGCTGGAGTGGGCCTGGTCCTGGCCGATGAACCGCCGGCTGCTCTACAACCGTGCTTCGGCGCGGCCCGACGGCACACCATGGGCACCCAACAAGGCATTCATCTGGTGGAACGGCGAGCGCTGGACGGGGGCGGACGTCCCGGACTTCCCGCTGACTTCGCCACCTTCCCAGGGCGTCGGTCCGTTCATCGTCACGCAGACCGGATGCGGGCAGCTTTTCGCCTCGCAGTGGTTGAACGAAGGACCGTTCCCGGAACATTACGAGCCCATGGAAACCCCGATCGACCGGAACCCGCTGAGTCCGAACAATCCATTGGCGCTGCACAATCCGATCGCCCGTGTGTTCGAGCAGGATCGCGACTCGTTCGGCTCCAACAAGGATTTCCCTTATGCGGCGACGACCTATCGCCTCACTGAGCATTTCCACTACTGGACGACACATGCCCGGCTCAACGCCATCGCCCAGCCGGAGAAATTCGTCGAGATCAGTACCGTACTTGCCGAGGAGTTGGGCATAGCTGCAGGCGATCGGGTAAGGGTGACGTCCAAGCGGGGCTTCATTACAGCGGTCGCGGTGGTGACCAAGCGGCTAATTCCGCTGCAGATCGATGGCCGGACGGTGCACCAGATCGGCATTCCCATCCATTGGGGCTTCAAGGGTGTGGCCAAGAAGGCACACCTGACCAACACCCTCACCCCCTTCGTGGGTGACGGAAACACGCAGACACCAGAGTTCAAGTCGTTTCTGGTGAACGTGGAGAAGATTGGAGGGGCTGTCTGATGCGCGGTGACCAGATCAATATGCAGAACATCATCGCCCGCTCAGCGACCACCACGCCCTCGCCGCAGGTGCGGCACGGGGGCGTGGATGCCGTCACCAAGCTGATCGATGTATCGGTGTGTATCGGCTGCAAGGCATGCCAGGTTGCCTGCTCCGAATGGAACGACCTGCGTGATGAGGTTGGCGAATGCGACGGCACCTACAACAACCCGCAGGACCTGTCGCCGGAGTCGTTCGAGGTCATGCGTTTCAGCGAGTACGAGGATGAGCAGGGCAATCTCGAGTGGCTGATTCGCAAGGATAACTGCATGCATTGCGCCGAGCCGGGCTGCCTCAAGGCCTGTCCGTCGCCCGGTGCGATCGTGCAGTACGCCAATGGCATCGTAGATTTCAATTCCGAGCACTGTATCGGCTGCGGCTACTGCGTAGCCGGGTGTCCTTTCGATATTCCTCGAATCTCGAAGAAAGACAACAAGGCCTACAAATGCACGCTGTGCTCGGACCGGGTGTTCAATGGGCTCGAGCCGGCTTGCGTGAAGAGCTGCCCGACCTCGGCCATCATGTTCGGCACCAAGGAGGACATGCTCGATTACGGTTCGCACCGGGTCGCGCATCTCAAGGGGCGCGGCTACGACAATGCCGGCATCTACGATCCGCCCGGTGTGGGCGGCACCCACGTCGTCTATGTGTTGCAACATGCTGACAGGCCTGAGCTCTACAGCGGCCTGCCGAAGGATCCGCACATCAGCCCGACGGTGGAGCTGTGGAAGGGCGTGACCAAGCCGATCATGTCCGTGGCGCTGGGTGTATCGGTACTGGCCGGGTTCTTCCACTACGTGATGAAGGGGCCGAAGGAAGAGCCCGAAGACGATCCGGATCCTGAGTTGGCAGCGGAAGATCGCGCGCTCGATCGGCGTGGGGAGGACCAGCTATGAGCCATTCCAATATCAACCACGGCATCCTGCGGTACGGCTGGTGGACACGGGTCAATCACTGGCTCATCTCGATCAGCTTCGTGCTGCTCACATTGAGCGGGCTGGCGTTGTTTTATCCGGCTTTCTTCGGCCTTACCGCACTGTTCGGTGGCCCGGAGCCGACGCGAATCGTGCACCCCTATATCGGTGTGTTCATGTCGCTGTTCTTCGTCATTCAGGCCGTGCGTTTTTTCGGCGACAACCTGATTAGACGCCATGATGTCCAATGGATGCGACAGATCAGCGATGTGCTCAGCAACCGTGACGAGCGCCTCCCTCCGGTGGGCAAGAACAACGCCGGACAAAAGCTGGTGTATTGGCTCTTCCTGGCCACCGTGCCGGTGCTGCTGATTACCGGCATCGTGCTTTGGCGCCCCTGGATCGCCGACGGCATGCCGGTCTGGGCGTTGCGCTGGGCGGTGATGATCCATGCAATTGCGGCTTTCATCGCGATCATCACCTTGATCATTCATATCTATGCGGCCATCTGGGTCAAAGGGTCGGTGCGTGCCATGACGCAGGGGCGCGTTAGCCATGCCTGGGCGCGACATCATCACGGGCTGTGGTACGAGGACGTCATGCGCAACCGTAAAACCGATTCGCAAAGCGCGTCGCCCACCAGCGAAGTACAGGAGCGCCGCCGATGAAAGGAGCTGCAGTGAACCACGCTTATGGAAGTGCACCTTCCGGGATCATGGAGGCCCCCCACGTGGTGTTGCCGGATGCCAAGGTCTTCAGCAAACGGGCGACCCGATTGAGGGAACTGGTTCTGCAGGTGCCGCCGCTCGACGAGTTTCTCGCGTTCATGGCGCGCCTGGTACAGGCCCAGCACCAAGTCCTGAACGAACGAGAGCCGGCCTGGCGTCCAGCGGCGGACGCGTTCGACCAGGCGCTGAAACACCGCATGCCGCCCCTGGGCTTTCAGGCATTGCGACGCGATGTGCTCTGGCAGCAGGACTTGCTTGCCATTCTCGATGCGGTGGAATTGCACGTAGGGGAGCGCCAGCGGCCATTGCTCGCTCGATTGCGCGAGATGTCCCCCGAGCAGCTCTATGCATTGGCTGACGATGTGTTCGAGATGCGCCCCGGCAACGAGACGACCCGTGCCTTGCTGCCATTTGTGGCTGCGGCGTTGCAGGTCGCCTGGGTGCGTCTGGCCATTGGAATGTCCGCTGTGCCGGCGCGCCCGACGGGCGAGGCGAAGGCGCTATGCCCGTGTTGCGGCGCTGCACCTGTTGCCAGCGTAGTACACAACGAGCGCCATCGCAGTGGTGTGCGCTACCTACACTGCGCGTTGTGTGCGACCGAATGGCATCTGGAACGCATTACCTGCAGCGCATGCGATACCGGCGGCAAGCTGCTCTATCTGACCCTCGACGATGAGCAGGGCAAGCCTTTCCTGCCGGTCCAGGCGGAGGCCTGCAACGAGTGCCATAGCTATCTGAAAATCATGCAGCGCGAGCTGCATGGACGCGCCGACCCGGTCGCCGATGATCTCGCCAGTTTGGCATTGGACATGCTGCTGGCCGAGCAGGACGAGTACGCGCGCAGCGGCTACAACCCGCTGCTGGTCATGGGCGCGTAGCCGTTCAAGTGGGTTCTGGCTCTTCGTCAGCCACAGCCTGCCCACCGAATGGCGTGCCGGGTTTGTAGTCGTCGATATCGTCAGGACAGGGCACCTGCGGCAAATCCCCCGGTTTGTCGTGCACGACAGGGTCGGGTTGGGGCACATCGGGGCGGGCATGCGGAGTCATGACGGCCTCCCATCAGTCGGAATGTTTAATCGGCAATCAACCAAGGGCGAGCGGACGCCAGAACAACGGCGGCAACTGCGCATCGCTCCTCGCTTGAGTACACACCTTTCTTGGATCCCGCGTTGCAGTTTCCGACGGTCGTCGTACGGCGACATTCGGCTGCACCGCTGCGGTCTGTTCTGCTGAACTTTTACAGCCTCCGTTGGTTCGGAAGAACAGAGCCCATGAAAGCCTGCAGCGCGGGTTTTCACACGGTAAATCCAACCCGAACGGTTGCCGCCTCCGCCGCGGTTGGTTTGCCGTATCGCAACGACTTAGGCCTCAGGAGCCCGCTCGATGACCGATACACAGCCCCACGCAACGATTCACCCTCGACTGGAACAAGCATTGAAGATGCCGCGTATCGCCATCGAGTCGACCGAGCCGGTGCTCGACGGTGGGCGTTTCGCTGCCAAGGCCATCATCGGCCATCCGGTCAACGTAACCAGCAAGATATTCGCCGACGGCCATGACCAGCTCGCCGCCGCGATTTGCTGGCGGACCAAGGACGAAGACACCTGGCGCCGTGCTCGTCTCAAGCTGATCGGCAATGACAGCTGGGAAGGACATTTCACCCCGACGCAGGTCGCGGGCCATGAATTCATGATCGAAGCCTGGTGGGATATCTACGAGACCTACCGTTACGAACTATCGAAGAAGCATACCGCCGGTGTGCCAGTGCAACTGGAACTGGAGGAAGGCCGCTTGCTCCTGGAACGGGCCAGCAGCCGTGCCCAAGGTGAAGTCAAGGCCATCATCGACGATCTGCTGCACCGCCTGAGCACGGCGCATCTGGACGACGAGCGCGTGTCGGTTCTGCTGGCCGAAGAAACAGCCGCAGTCATGGCCGATGCCGACCCACGGGAGCATTGCAGTCAGAGCCAGGTCTTCCCCCTCGAAGTCGAACGGCCGCTGGCCCAGTTCGCCAGTTGGTACGAGTTGTTTCCGCGCTCCGAAACCGATGACCCGAATCGCCACGGCACCTTCCGTGATGTGCATAAGCGCCTGCCATCGATCCGCGACATGGGCTTCGATGTGCTCTATTTCACGCCGATTCACCCCATTGGCCGGCAGCACCGCAAAGGCCGCAATAACACCCTGGTGGCCGGGCCAAACGATCCGGGCAGCCCTTATGCCATAGGCAGCGAGGAGGGCGGTCACGACGCCGTGCATCCGCAGCTGGGCACGCTCGAAGACTTCCGCGAGCTGGTGACCGCTGCACGTGAGCACGGCTTGGAAATCGCGCTCGACTTCGCTATTCAGTGCTCCCAGGACCACCCCTGGCTGAAGGAACACCCGGGCTGGTTCTCCTGGCGACCGGACGGGACGATCCGTTACGCAGAGAACCCACCCAAGAAATACCAGGACATCGTCAACGTCGATTTCTACGCCGAGGACGCCATGCCGGACCTGTGGATCGCTTTGCGCGACGTGGTCTGGCATTGGGTGCAGCAGGGCGTGAAGATCTTCCGCGTCGACAATCCACATACCAAGCCGCTGCCGTTCTGGGAATGGATGATTGCAGACATCCGTGAGCGCGATCCGGACGTCATGTTCCTTTCCGAGGCGTTCACCCGCCCGGCAATGATGGCGCGTCTGGGTAAGGTTGGCTTCAACCAGAGCTACACCTATTTCACCTGGCGCAACAACAAGGCGGAGTTGAGCCAGTATTTCACTGAGCTCAACGAGCCCCCGCTGCGCGACTGCTACCGGCCGAACTTCTTCGTCAACACGCCCGATATCAACCCGTTCTTCCTGCATGACTCCGGCCGCCCCGGTTTCCTCATCCGTGCCGCACTGGCGACCATGGGCTCGGGGCTGTGGGGGATGTACTCGGGCTTCGAACTGTGCGAGTCCGCCGCGATTCCGGGCAAGGAGGAATACCTCGACTCGGAGAAGTACGAAATCCGTCCGCGCGACTATCACGCGCCAGGCAACATCGTTGCCGAGATCGCTCAGCTCAATCGCATCCGTCGGCAGAACCCGGCCTTGCAGACCCACCTCGGCTTCAGCGCGTACACGGCCTACAACGACAACATTCTGTATTTCGGCAAGCGTACGCCGGACCGCTCCAACTTCATTTTGATCGCTATCAGCCTTGATCCACACAACGCTCAGGAAGCCCATTTCGAACTTCCACTGTGGGAGTTGGGGCTGCCCGACCATGCCGAAACCCGTGGCGAAGACCTGATGAATGGGCATCGCTGGACTTGGTACGGCAAGACACAGTGGATGCGCATCGAACCCTGGCACCTGCCGTTCGGCATTTGGCGGCTCACCGCCGACGCCCCGGATCCTGACTTAAAGTAAATTCTTGGAAGTGTCTGCTTACCTTTAAATATCAGCACGTTATATGTATTAGTTAATCCATATTCTAGTACTGATGCACGTTTTGAGTCTCCACCCGATGCCTTGATGGAGCGGGTTCTGGAGGTCATGAAAGGAACGAGAACATGGCCAAAGCGCGTAAACCAGCCGCCTTTATCAAGGATCCTCTCTGGTACAAGGACGCAGTGGTCTATCAGGTCCACCTCAAATCTTTCTACGACTCGAACAACGACGGCGTCGGCGACTTCCAAGGTCTGATCGAGAAGCTCGATTACATTGCCGACCTCGGCGTCAACACCATCTGGCTATTGCCGTTCTATCCCTCGCCACGGCGTGATGACGGCTACGACATCGCCGAATACCGCGGCGTGCATTCCGACTACGGAACCATGGCCGATGCGAGGCGCTTCATCGCCGCCGCGCACAAACGCGGCCTGCGGGTCATCACCGAACTGGTCATCAACCACACCTCGGACCAGCACCCCTGGTTTCAGCGCGCGCGCAAGGCTAAAAAAGGTTCGGCAGCCCGCGATTTCTATGTCTGGTCCGACACGGATGACAAGTACGACGGCACGCGGATCATCTTCCTCGACACCGAGGTCTCGAACTGGACCTGGGATCCTGTCGCCCAGCAGTACTTCTGGCACCGCTTCTATTCGCACCAGCCGGACCTCAATTTCGACAACCCTCAGGTGATGAAGGCGGTACTCAGCGTCATGCGCTATTGGCTGGACCTGGGCATCGACGGGTTGAGGCTGGATGCCATTCCTTATCTGGTCGAACGTGACGGCACCAACAACGAGAACCTGCCCGAAACCCACGTGGTGCTGAAACAGATCCGTGCCGAGATCGATGCCAATTACCCCGACCGCATGCTGCTGGCCGAAGCCAACCAGTGGCCGGAAGACACCCAGCTGTATTTCGGCGGCGAAGATGGCGGCCCGGGTGATGAATGCCATATGGCATTCCACTTTCCGCTGATGCCGCGCATGTACATGGCGCTGGCCCAGGAAGACCGTTTTCCGATCACCGATATTCTCCGGCAAACACCCGATATTCCAGAGAATTGCCAATGGGCGATCTTCCTGCGCAACCATGACGAGTTGACCCTCGAAATGGTGACCGATAAGGAGCGCGACTACCTCTGGAACTATTACGCCTCGGATAAACGCGCGCGGATCAATCTCGGTATTCGCCGGCGCCTGGCGCCGCTGCTGGAGCGCGACCGCCGCCGCATCGAGCTGCTCAACAGTCTGTTGCTGTCGATGCCGGGTACGCCCGTGATCTATTACGGCGACGAGATCGGTATGGGTGACAACATCTTCCTCGGCGACCGTGATGGCGTGCGCACGCCCATGCAATGGTCCGTAGACCGCAATGGCGGTTTTTCCCGCGCCGATCCGCCGAGCCTGGTACTGCCGCCGATCATGGATCCGCTGTACGGCTATCAGGCGATCAACGTCGAGGCGCAGCAGCGCGATCCGCATTCGCTGCTGAACTGGACGCGCCGTCTGCTTTCGATTCGCAAGCAATTCAAGGCGTTCGGCCGCGGCACGCTGAAGATGCTTGCGCCGAGCAATCGCCGCATTCTGGCCTATCTGCGCGAATACACGACACCCAGCGGGGAAACCGAGGTGATTTTCTGCGTCGCCAACGTTTCGCGTTCGGCTCAGGCGGCGGAGCTCGAGCTTTCTCACTATGCCGGCATGGTGCCGGTGGAGATGGTTGGCGGAAGTGCCTTCCCGCCGATCGGCCAATTACCCTATTTGCTGACGTTGCCACCTTATGGCTTCTACTGGTTTCAGTTGGCGACCAGTCACCAGATGCCCAGTTGGCACCAGGCACCGGTGGAAACCATGCCCGACTTTCAAACGCTTGTGCTCAAACGTCTGGACACGCTCACCACCGCGAACAAACGCATTCTCGAGACCGAGTCGTTACCGGCGTATTTGCCGAAACGGCGCTGGTTCGCCAGCAAGGACGCGACCATCGACTCGATCAAGATCTGCTACAGCGTGCCCTTCGGCGATACCCACAGGCCCGTGCTGTTGAGTGAGATTGCAGTGGAAACGGCAGGGCGCACCGATTTTTATCAGCTGCCGCTGGGTTTCCTCGACGAAGGCGATTTCGACATTGCGCTGCCGCAACAGCTGGCCATGGCGCGGGTGCGCCGTGGCCCACAGGTCGGCCTGTTGACCGATGCCTTCGCGCTGAACCAGTTCGTGCTGGGCGTTATCCAGGCGCTGCGTGAAGAACAAGTGTTGCCTTGCGGCGAAGGGGAGATCCGTTTCGAGCCGATGGACAAACTGGCCGAGGTGGAATTGCCGGCCGATGCCGAGGTTCGTTACCTCACGGCAGAACAGTCCAACAGCTCGGCAATCATCGGCAGCAGCATAATGATCAAGGTACTGCGCCGGGTCTCGGCGGGGGTACACCCGGAGTTGGAGATGGGCCGCTTCCTGACCGAGCAGGGCTTCATGCACATCTCGGCGATGCTCGGACAGGTCACCCGGGTCGACAAACAGGGCGAGCAGTACGCGTTGATGGTGGTACAGCGCTTCCTCGACAACCAGGGCGACGCGTGGGAATGGACGCTCAACACGCTGGATCGCGCTGTTCGCGACCAGATCGCCGGCGGGGTCTCTCTGCACGAGAACCAGTTCAGCGCCCTCGAGGAGCTTGAGGCCTTCAATCGCCTGCTCGGTCAACGGCTGGGCGAGATGCATATGACCCTGGCGACACAGACTGACGATCCGGCGTTCGCCAGCGAGCCGACGCGTTCGGCCGACACCAAGGAATGGACCAAGGTGATATCGGCTCAAGTAGAGCGCGCACTGGATCTATTGCAAGCCCTTCGGGGCGATCTGGACCGCAAGGCAGCGACGCTTGTGGATCAGTTGCTTGGACAACGCAAGCCGCTGCTGGCTGAGGTCAAACGGTTGGCAGAACGTACCGTCGGGGGGCTGCGGACCCGGGTGCACGGCGATCTTCACCTCGGCCAGGTACTGGTCGCCCAGGGCGATGCCTATTTCATCGACTTCGAAGGTGAGCCGGCGCGCTCGCTCGACGAGCGCAGAAGCAAGCTGAGCCCATTCAAAGATGTGGCCGGCGTGTTGCGCTCCTTCGAATACGCCAGCGCCATGACGCTGCGCAATGCCCAGATCAGCGACAGCTCCGAAGCCGCGGATCTGGCACGGCGCACGATTTCCGAAACCTACCAGCAGAGCGCGCGCAGCGTCTTCCTCGAGGCTTATCGCGAGGCTACCGCGCAACTGCCGCACGCCTGGAAGGATGCCGCCGGTGCTGACGCCGCGCTGGCCCTGTTCAGCCTGGAAAAGACCGCGTATGAAGTGGCCTATGAGGCAGAGAACCGCCCGGCCTGGCTGTCCGTCCCGTTGCAGGGGCTTGCAGTTCTGGCACAACAGATTTCCGATGGAGGTTCCTAATGATTGATCGACCGGTCGTAACCATGCCTGGGGAAACCCTGCTACCCAGCGATGCCGATGTGGATGCGCTGGTTCGCGCCGAACATGGCGATCCGTTTTCCATACTCGGCCCACACCCGGACGGGGACGGGCTGGTGGTGCGCGCCTATCTGCCCAATGCGCTCGGCGTCGAGGTACTGGAGCGCTCCGGTGGCCGCGTGCTGGCCGCGATGGAGCAGGGTCAGGTGCCCGGATTCTTCTTTACCCGCCTGACCAACCCGCAGCCGTATCTGTTGAAGATTCGCTGGGCCGGCGGCGAGCAGGTTACCGAAGACCCGTTCAGCTTCGGTCCACAGCTCGGCGAGATGGACATGTACCTGTTCTCCGAAGGCAACCACCGGGAGATCGGCCGCGTATTCGGTGCGCAACCGATGGAAGTCGAAGGCGTGCAGGGCGTGCGCTTCGCCGTTTGGGCACCCAACGCCCGGCGAGTCTCGGTGGTCGGCAGTTTCAACGACTGGGACGGGCGGCGGCATCCGATGCGTCTGCGGTTTCCCGCCGGTGTCTGGGAGATTTTCATCCCGCGTCTGCAACCCGGTGATCGCTACAAGTTCGAGATTCTCGGCCCACACGGGATATTGCCGCTCAAGGCCGACCCCGTGGCGTTGGCCACCGAGTTGCCGCCGGGCACCGCGTCGGTGATCTCGCATCCGCTGGAGTACGAATGGAAAGATGATGCCTGGTTGCAGCAGCGGGTTGCGCGGCAATCGCTGCAGGCACCGATGACCATCTACGAACTGCATGCTGGCTCCTGGCGCCGGGAGGGCGGTGACGATGGTCGGTTGTACGACTGGCACGAACTGGCCGAACGGCTGATTCCCTATGTCGTGGACCTGGGCTTCACCCATATCGAGCTGATGCCAATCATGGAACACCCCTTTGGCGGATCCTGGGGGTATCAGCTGCTGTCGCAATTCGCGCCCAGCGCTCGTTACGGTACTGCGCATGATTTCGCCGCCTTCGTCGATGCCTGCCACAACGCCGGCATCGGCGTAATCCTCGACTGGGTTCCGGCGCATTTCCCGACCGACGCCCACGGTCTGGGCGAGTTCGATGGCACAGCGCTTTACGAGTACGCGCACCCTTTCGAAGGCTTCCATCAGGACTGGGACACCTACATCTACAACCTGGGGCGCACCGAGGTACACGGCTTCATGCTGGCCTCGGCGCTGCATTGGCTGCGTGAATTCCACGTCGATGCGCTGCGGGTCGATGCCGTTGCTTCGATGCTCTATCGCGATTATTCACGCAAGGAAGGCGAATGGATTCCGAACCGTCATGGCGGTCGGGAGAACCTGGAGGCCATCGAGTTCCTGCGTCATCTGAACGATGTGGTCGCGACCGAGACGCCTGGAGCCTTGGTCATCGCCGAGGAGTCCACAGCGTTCCCGGGCGTCAGCAAGCCCACGTCCGAGGGCGGCCTGGGCTTTGCCTACAAGTGGAACATGGGCTGGATGCACGACACCCTCAAATACATTCAGGAAGATCCGATCAATCGTCAGTACCACCATGACAAGCTTACCTTCGGCATGGTCTACGCCTATTCGGAGCATTTCGTGTTGCCGATCTCGCATGACGAAGTGGTGCACGGCAAGGGTTCGCTGATCGACAAGATGCCCGGTGACCGCTGGCAAAAGTTTGCCAACCTGCGTGCCTACTTGTCGTTCATGTGGACGCACCCTGGCAAGAAGCTGCTGTTCATGGGCTGCGAGTTCGGCCAATGGCGTGAGTGGAGCCACGACCGCGAACTGGACTGGCATCTGCTCGATGAGGCCGATCATCGGGGTGCGCAGAACCTGGTGCGCGATCTCAATCGCCTGTACGGACAAGAGCCCGCATTGCATGAGCTGGACAGCGACCCGCAGGGCTTCCAGTGGCTTATCGGCGATGACCGCACCAATAGCGTGTTCGCCTGGCTGCGCAAGAGCTCGACCGGACATCCGCTGCTGGTCGTGGGCAACTTCACGCCGGTGGTGCGTGAGGGCTACCGGATCGGCGTGCCGGTGGACAGCCGCTGGCTGGAAATCTTCAACAGCGATGCCGAGTGCTACGGCGGCTCGAACGTGGGCAATGGCGGAGGCATGCTGGCCGAGTCGGTCCCGGCGCATGGGCAGGACGTATCGCTCTCGCTGACACTGCCACCGTTGGGCGTGATCATCCTGCGACCGCAGGTGTAATGCCCAGGCGTCCAACAGGACGCCGGAAAGACAGAAGCCGGGACAATCGTCCCGGCTTATTTTTATTCGTCTCGTTTAGCGGCTGACGGCTTTTTGAGCGCTGGACGGATGGTCTCCCGGCGCTTTTTCTTCGCTGGGTTGAGCCTCGTTTCCGGAGCGCAACTTCTTCGCCCGGGCTTCGAGCACGACGTAGAGCATAGTGGCCAAGCACAGCGGCACCAGGAAATACACGACGCGATAGCCGATCAGGCCGGCTACGATCGTACTGTTGCTGAGTTCGCCGCCAAGGGCTGCCACGAACACCGCTTCGATCACACCCAGGCCCGCCGGAATGTGGGCAATCACTCCGGCGATGCTACTGATCATGAGGATCCCCAGCACCGTGGGGTAGGCGACCTGTTGCGACAACATGAAATAGACCACGAGTGCCATCAGCGACCAGTTCGCAGCGCCCAGCAGCATCTGCAAGGCAGCCAATCGCAGTGATGGCAGGTGGATCTGATGTTTGCGTATCGTCCAGTGGCGGCGCTTGGAAAAGCCGCACGCCCAAAGATAGACCAGCGCGAGCAGCAGCAAGCCGGCACCGAGCATGCGCAGCGCCGTATCGCCAATCTCCCAGCTCTCTGGCGGGGTGATCCAGCCCAACGAAAAGATCAATCCAGCCAGCCAGATATAGCCGAGCCAGTTGGTGAGCACGCTGAGCGTGAACACTCGGGTGATCTGCGAAGCGCGCAAACCCAATCGTGAATACAGCCGATAGCGCAGCGCGATGCCGCCAACCCAGGCGCTCAGGTTGAGGTTGAAGGCGTAGCAGACGAAGGTCACCGGCACGATCTGGCGCACCGGCAAATTGTGCTGCGCGTAGCGCTTGCCGAGGACGTCGAAACTACAATACACGGCGTAGCTGCCGAAGGTGGCGGCGCCTGCGAGCCAGAGCGTACGGGCGTTGTAGTTGCTCAGCGTCCGATAGACCTCAGGCCAGTCGACATTGCGCGCCAAGCCCACCAGCAGCCCGGCGACCAGCACGAAGAAGACATAGGTCAGGATCTTCTTGATCAGCGGCCAGCGTCGCCGCCAACCGCTGCGTGACGCGTCTTGGGTCTCGCTCATTGATGGTCTCGTTGCAAGGGTGCCGGAGGACTGGGCTCAAGCGGCTCCGGGTCGATCAGCTGCAGCTTGGGGCGGTGTGCTGGGAACAGGCCGACCAGCTGCGGAAAATGCCGTAGAAAATGGAAGATGAAAAAGGCTAGCGGTGCGCGCCACCAATAACCGCGGATCATGCGTTCCAGCGGAATGCGCCGGCAATCCTCCTGCAGCAAACGGTCCAGATTTTCATGCAGTTGGCGGTTGAACGCATGATCACGAATGATCAGATTGGCCTCTAGGTTGAGCGACAGACTGAGCGGATCGAGATTGCTCGAACCCACCGTTGACCATTCGTAATCGGCCAGCGCGACCTTGCCGTGCAACGGCCGGCGGCAGTACTCATGGATCTCGACGCCGTCGTTCATCAGGTAGTTGTACAGCATGCGCGCGCCGAACTTGGCGATCGGCATATCCGGTTGACCCTGCAGAATCAACCGCACCCGCACGCCGCGCCGAGCGGCGTTGCGGATCTCGCGCAGCAGCCGATAGCCGGGAAAGAAATAGGCATTGGCGATCAACAGGCGCGAGCGAGCGTCACGAATCGCTTGCAAATAATGCTGCTCGATATCGTTGCGGTGGTTGTGGTTGTCTCGAGTCACGAACAGCGCACGTGCTTCGCCCCGACTGACACCAACGTAGCCGTTGCTTTGCGTACGCACCCGTCGATGCCACCAGCGCCGATTCGCCTGGTTCGGCGCGATGGTGCTGAGGGCGAAGCGATGGATGTCGTGGACGATGGGCCCCTCGACCTGCAGCGCGTAATCCTGCTTGGCTGCCGGGCCGTAATCGCCCAGGTGATCGGCAGAAAAATTGATACCGCCGATGAAGGCGACCTGGCCATCGACCACGACGATCTTGCGGTGCATGCGTCGGAACACGTTGACGCGCTTGCCGAGCAGCCGTTTGCCCGGGTCGAACATATGAATGCGTACACCGGCCCGCGCCATCGCCGCGGCGAAGTCGCCATTCAGGTCAGCCGAGCCATAGCCGTCTACAGTGACGTCGACGCTGACGCCGCGTTCGGCGGCAGCGATCAGGACTTTCTGCAACTCCTGGCCCACTTTGTCCTTGAAGAAAATGAAAGTTTCCAGCAGGACTTCCTTTTCTGCGGCCGCAATGGCCTCGAACACGGCGGGGAAGAACTCCTCGCCGTTTTCCAGCAACTGAAGACGATTCCCGTCTCTCCAGTGAAAATTCATAGGTGTATCTCCACCGCCAAGGGCAGATGATCGGACAAGTGCGTCCAGGGTTTGTTACCGAGAATCCGTGCTTTATGACTCGTGGCGTTGCGCACATAGATGCGGTCCAGGCGCAGCATCGGCCAACGCGCCGGGAAGGTCTTGGCCACCTTGCCCTGGGACACGGCGAATACCTCATGCATGCCGGCGCAACGATCCAGGATCTGAGCGCCCTTCAGCCGCCAGTCGTTAAAATCGCCGGCGACCACCACCGGGGCGCCCTGGGGCAGCGAGTCGAGGAGCTCGCACAGCAGACCGAGCTGTTGCTGTCGGTGCGATTCGCGCAGGCCCAGGTGCACACAGATGGCATGAAACTCCTCATGGCCCGGCACCTGCAGCACGCTATGCAACAAGCCGCGGCGCTCCGGCCCGGCGATGGAAATGTCGAGGTTCTCGTAGCGCGTGATCGGAAACTTCGACAGCAGCGCATTGCCGTGATCGCCGTCCGGGTAGACCGCGTTGCGGCCATAGGCGAAGTCGGTCCAGATGCTGTCGGCGAGAAATTCGTACTGCGACATCTTCGGCCAGTCGTGAAAGCGCAAGGCGTGTTTCTCGTGGGTGCCCAGCACTTCCTGAAGAAATACGACGTCGGCCGAGACCGCCCTGACCGCCTCGCGCAGCTCCGGCAGAATGAATCGGCGATTGAGGGCGGTGAAGCCCTTGTGGGTGTTGACGGTAAGCAGGCGGACTGCGTTGACCGCCGTGGACATGTGGGCGTCCAGGTCGCTGCTGTCCAGTGGGTGATTCTTGTCCAGATTCAAGCCAGTGCTCCTTCCAGGTGGCCCGGAGTGGTCTCCAGGTTTTCCTCCAGCCCGAGCCGGCGCAACAGCTGCCGCGCATCGTAGGGCGCTCGGACCTTCACGTCGTTGTCGAAATAGCAGTACACCTCCCGCGCCTGGCGTGATGGGGGCTTATCGTCCGAGATGAGATGGGCGTCGTCGGGTTGCCCGCCCTGGTTCCACAGCGTTATGCGCTGGCACCAGTTGTCCAGCGCCTCTTCGCTGTAGCCGCTGGTATAGAGCTCTTCGGCGCCATGCAGGCGGATGTAGACGAAATCGCTGGTGAGATCCTCGCGATAGGGCCATTTGCCGGCGGTGTCCGCCACGACCAGTGCGACCTTGTACTTGCGCAGCAGCGCAACGAACGCGGGGTCAACGAAGCTCTGGTTACGAATTTCCACGGCGTGGCGTAGCCGGCGCTTGCGGTCGATCTGCAAATAACTGCGGCCCTCCATTCGCGCCTCGCATCCCTTGGCCATTTCCAGCGCTGCCTCGGTGTCGTGCGGCAACAGTTTGAGAAAGGTTTCGAACAGCGCTGCGTCGAACTTGAACGAAGGTGGAAACTGCCACAGCATCGGCCCGAGCTTGTCCTTGAGCGCCAGTACGCCAGAGGCAAGAAAATTGGCGATGGGCTTCTCCACATCGCGCAAGCGCAGGATATGCGTGATATAGCGCGGCGCCTTGACGCTGAAGACGAAGCCCTTCGGGGTTTCGTCGTACCAGCCGGTGTACAGCTCAGGTCGCTGGAGCGCGTAGAAGGAACCGTTGATCTCGATGCTGTTTACCGCACGCGAGGCGAACCTGAGCTCGTTCTTCTGGGTAAGGCCCTTGGGATAGAAGTCGCCTCGCCAGGGTGCGTAGCGCCAGCCCGATATTCCGATATGGATGGCCGCCATCGCTTTCTCCTGCTACCTGCCGGGACTCTGCATGCTGGTTGGATCGCTGGCGGGGAAGGTGTCGGCAACCGCCTGATCGACCACGTTCTCCTCCGATCCAGCCCCGGCGGAATGGCCCCGCTGTGGTTGCAATTCCACCTTGATCCAGCCGCGCTCGCGCCGATCGAACGCCTCGAAGGCCGCGATGGCGTCGGTCATCGGCTTGATCTGGGTCAGAATCTTCGCAGGGTCGATGCGCCGCGCCTGGATCATTTCGATCAGCCGCGGAATGTATTTGCGGTGATGGCAGTTGCCCATGTTCATGGTGATGTTCTTGTTCATCGCCATGCCGATGGGAAAAGTCATCGCATCTGGTGGATAGACGCCGATGATGGACAGGGTGCCGGCCTTCGCCAAGCTCTGCACCGCCCATTCCAGGGCCTGCGATGGGCCGTCGCCGGGCTGCCACTGGGCACCCTGACCGGACTGCGCACCGTCGGCCGGCTTGCCGCCGCAGCAGCCATGTTCGGCATCGATGCCGACCGCATCGATCACGCGGTCGACACCGATTCCGGCGGTGAGCCGCTTCAACGTTTCGACCGGATCCTCGCGATTGAAATCGATGACTTCCGCGCCTTGGCGCTGCGCCATGCGCAGGCGGTCCTCGAACTGGTCGATGGCAAAGACGCGCCCAGCGCCCAGTAGTTTGGCACTGGCGATGGCGAATTGGCCGACCGGGCCGCAGCCGAACACGGCCACGGTATCGCCCGAGCGGATCTCGGCCATTTCCGCGCCGAAATAACCGGTCGGGAAAATGTCGGAAAGCAGGATCGCCTGATCATCACTGATATCCGCCGGCAGCTTGACCAGACCGATATTGGCGAAGGGGATACGTGCTTTCTCGGCCTGCATGCCATGGAACGGCCCAGTCTGGGACGGGCCGCCATAGAAGGACGTGCCGGCCTCCTTGCCGTTCGGGTTGGCGACGTCGCACTGGGCGAAATAGCCGGAGCGGCAATAGGAGCAGTTGCCACAGGCGATGGTCGACGGAACCACCACCCGATCGCCGACTTGCAGGTTACGGACGTCTTCACCCAATTCCTCGACGATGCCTACGGCCTCGTGGCCAAGGATGGTGCCGGGCTTCATTCCGCTGACGGTGCCCCGAACGAAGTGCAGATCTGTGCCGCAGATGGCCGAGGCGGTGATGCGAACGATGGCGTCGGTAGGGGCTTCGATGCGTGGTTCGGCTACGTCCTCAAGGCGGATATCGCCGACACCGTGATAAACGACAGCTTTCATGGCTACTCCGTAACGCACCGTTCCAGCCTGTTGGACTCGAACGGTATGGATGATTGGTGACGTCCTGCTTGTAGGTCAGCCGGTCGAGAACCGGTCGGCGTTCCTGCGGATCGGCCCGGGCTTGGCCGGCGAGTCGTCCAACGGCACGCTGCGCCGAACAGGTGCACCTTCATTCGGACTAATCGAGGCTTTCGCGGTTCATCTTTTTTTCAATCCGCCGCGCATGCGCGGCCTCTGCCGCGGCGTTTTGGCGGGGAGATCAGTCGAGAAGGACAAGCGGCCGGCAGCGATGCCGAAGGGGGCGAGCCACGTCAGGTGCGCGGCGAGGCCCAGGGCAACTCGCCGGAGAAGGCTTCGACCAGATAGTCGATCATCGCTCGCACTTTGGCCGGGGGGCGGCGATCGGGGGGATAAACCACATGGATGCCGCCGAGCCCAAGCGATGGCTGGTCCAGCTCTATCGTCACCAGTTCGCCGCGGCTCAAAGCAGCGGCAACGATGAACTGCGGTTGATAGATCAGGCCCTGATCGCCCACCGCAGCCGCTACCAGAGCCGCCCCGTTGTTGGCGATCAGGTTGCCTTGGATGGGCACTCGAAATTCACCGGCCGGGCCGAATGCCCACTCGCGGCCACCCGACAAGGTTGACAGGCTGTAGCCGAGGCAATTGTGCCGAGATAGATCGCTCACCCGCTTCGGTACACCATGCTCCGTCAGATAGCCGGGTGAAGCGCATACCAGCATTGGGCAGTCCGCCAGGCGCCTGGCCTGCAACGGACTGTCGGTGAGGCGGCCGATGCGTACGGCCATGTCCCAGCTCCCATCGATCAGATCGACCTGGCTATCGGTCAGTCCCAACTCGATTTTCACGGCCGGGTGGCGCCGGCTGAACCCCGGCATCAGCGGAGCGATGAAGCGAGCGCCGAACGATAGCGGCACGTTCATCCGCAGAAGGCCAGAGGCGTCGACCCGCTGCGAGGCGATGCTCGCTTCGGCCTCGTCGATCTCCGGCAGCAGTCGCAGGCATGCTTCGAGATAGCTGCTGCCAGCTGCCGTGAGGCTCAGGCGCCGCGTGCTGCGATGGAACAGTTTGACGCCGAGCCGGGCTTCAAGTGCATCGACATGTTTGGTCGCCATCGCAGGAGACAGCCCGAGATGCCGCGCCGCGGCGGAAAGGCTGCCAGCGCTGGCGGCCCGGGCGAACACTCGCATTCCTGTTATTCGGTCGAGCATCTTGGCTCCTACTCTCAGTTAGAACTGTTGAGGCGTTTTGCCTTGTTAAGGCCATACGAAGTGTAATCCATACTTGTCACCTCACACGCGAGGACGACGATGACATGACCCGCCAGCACGAAGACGCACCATCGACGCGCATGCCCACCCTGTTCGTACCGCATGGCGCCGGCCCTTGCTTCTTCATGGAGTGGAATCCGGTCGATGCCTGGGACAAGATGGCCGCCTTCCTCAAAGGCGTCGCCGCATCGCTGCCACAGCGACCGCGTGCCATCGTGCTGGTGTCCGGCCACTGGCTGGAGCGCAAGGTCATGGTCACCGCCAGCACCAGTCCTGAACTGATCTACGATTACAGCGGCTTTCCAGCGCATACCTATGAGCTACGCTACCCGGCGCCGGGCGATCCTGCATTGGCGACGCGCTTGGTCGATCTGCTTGGCAAGGCCGGAATCGCTGCTGGCGAAGATCCACAGCGCGGTTACGACCACGGTGTCTTCATTCCTCTGAAGCTGATGTTTCCGGATGCGGACGTGCCGGTCGTGCAGCTGTCGTTGCGCAGCGACCTGAATGCTCAGGCCCATATCGATATCGGTCACGCCATCGCGCCCTTGCGCGACGAGGGCGTGCTGATTGTTGGCAGCGGCATGAGCTTTCACAACATGCAAGGCTATGGCGACTCGCGTTTTGCGCCGATTTCGGACGCGTTCGATCATTGGTTGAGCGAAACCGTCAGCGCCGCGCCAGCCCAGCGCGACGCGTTGCTGCAGCAATGGACCGAGGCGCCATCGGCGCGTCTGTGTCATCCACCTCGTGGCGAAGAGCATCTGCTGCCGCTCATGGTGGCAGCAGGCGCCGGAGCGAACAGCTCGGGCCGCAAGATATTCTCCGACCGGGTCATGCAAACGACTTTGTCGGCCTACCAGTTTGGCTGAGCGATCGGCCCTTAATCAGGAAGTCAACATGCACAGTTCCACCGTACAGATCGAAACGTCCAACCCAAGTCGCCTGATCCGCAGGCTTTGCAAGCATTGGAGTCACAAATTCGAGGTCAGCTTCGACGATCAACAAGGCCATATCGCGTTTGGCGACGCCCAGTGTCTGCTGACCGCAGGCGACGGGAGCTTGACCGCACAGGTGCAAACCGAAGACGAAGCACAGTTGGCTCAAATGGAAACCGTGGTGGCCGACCACCTGCAGCGCATGTCCGCGGACGAAACCTTCAATTTCGCCTGGAAGCGCTGATCGTTTTGTAGCTCAAGGGTCGTTGCGGGCGAAGTTCGGCAGGGCATTGACCGGTTGGGAGAAGCGGAAGGGGATCGACACCATCGAATCGCCATAGGCTTTTTGCACCACGAAGTGCAGATGCGGGCCGGTGCTGCGCCCGGTATTGCCGGAGCGTCCGAGCAGGGCGCCCGCCTTGACTTGCTGCCCCGATTGCACCTGCACTGAGCCGCGCTTGAGGTGCAGATAGGCGCTGTGGCTGCCGTCGTCGTGAAGAATGCGCACATAGTTGCCCGCCGGATCAGGCAGCCGGCCGCCCTGGTTATTGCGCACTTCCAGTACGGTACCCGCGCGTGCCGCTACGATTGGCGTGCCCACCGGCATGGCGACATCTACAGCAAAGCGGCCTTTGGGCGAGTTGTGGCTGAAATCTCCTCCGGCGCCTTGGGAAATACGGAAAGGGCCACCTTTCCAAGGAAGCGCATAGGCGTAACCGCCCACCGAGCCTTTCTTCCCCGGCTCTGGTGAGTAGATCAATGAATAGCTGAACGACTGCTGATACATCAGCGGATAACCAGGCTGGCGTTTGCGCAAGGTAGCAACGCGCATGCGGGTGCGTGCGGGCACAGTCTGGCGAACGACACCCTTGCCGACACCAGTGACATTAACCATGCGGGTCAAGCGCAGCACCACTTCGACCGGCACGTCCGTATCGTTGTGCACGTCCATTGCCTTGCCGGAGCCTGTCCGATTCACGAGCAGTCGCACGCTACCGGGTTTGGTCGCCGGCAGCGTCGCGTTGGTGATGCTGCCACCGGCCAGAACGGGCAGGGCAGTGGCGGAACAGAAGGTCAGTAGAGCAAGTGAAACGATCAGCCGGGTCGAAGCCATATGCGAGTGATCCGTCACGGATGGGACAATCTGCCTGCGGCCGGCAGGACAAATCCGTCGGGTTGCGTGAATGCCGCGCAGGGGTTGGGACTAAGGGAAGGAGGTGGCGTTCACTACCGCACGTCGGTATCCAACCAACGATTGAGTGCCGATGACGCGCCCGCGCCGCGACTGGCTTCAGATGCGCCAAGGCCCCGTAAACCGGGGCCCTGACCTTGTTGCGCGGAGCCGTTCCCTTGATCGACGTTTATTCCTCTTCCTTGATCAGCTCGAACAGCAATAACGAACGGCCGGTCAGCGCGTACTCATCGCTGAACTCGAATTGCTCGGGCCGCGCATTAGGGTTGTTGGTGTCGATCAGGCGGTTCCAGTAGATGCCTTGGGGCACTTCCGGCAGCGTGAAATTGACGACGTCGTGATGGGAGTTGACGATGATCAGCAGCGTCGCGTCCGAGCCAGCCCGGCGGATCCCCGTCGGCTGTGCGCGGCCATCGAGGAGCATGCCCATGCAGCGATTGTTGCCGTCCTGCCAATGCTCGACGGTCATCTCTTCTGCGTGAGGAGCCAGCCAGGTAACGTCCTTGACGCCCAACTCTTCGTTATAGGCACCGACCAGGAATCGTCCCCGGCGCAGCATCGGATAACGCTGGCGCAGCCGAATCAACTTGCGCACGAAGGCCTGCAACGAGCGACTGTCTTCCGGAATATCCCAATTGACCCAGCCGATTTCACTGTCCTGGCAATAAGCGTTGTTGTTGCCGTGCTGGGTGCGGGCGAATTCGTCGCCCGCTACGATCATTGGCGTGCCCTGAGAGAACAACAGCGTGGCGAAGAAGTTGCGCATCTGCCGGAAGCGCAGCTCTGTGATCTCTGGATCGTCGGTCGGGCCTTCTACGCCATGATTCCAGGAAATGTTGTTGTCGCTGCCGTCGCGGTTATTCTCGTCGTTGTCTTCATTGTGCTTCTCGTTGTAGGACACCAAGTCCTTGAGCGTGAAGCCGTCATGGGCGGTGACGAAGTTGACCGAGCTGAAGGGCCGACGGCCGCGTTGATTGAACAGGTCACCTGAACCGGTGAGCCGGCTGGCGAAATCAGCCAACTGCCCATCATCGCCGCGCCAGAACGAGCGAACGGTGTCGCGGAACTGATCGTTCCACTCCGCCCAACCAGGTGGGAAGCCGCCGACCTGATAGCCACCCGGACCGCAATCCCAGGGTTCGGCGATCAGTTTCGTCTTGGCCAGCACCGGGTCCTGACGACAGGCCACGAGGAAACCGTGGCGTTCGTCGTAGCCATCGTGCTGGCGGCCGAGGATGGTCGCCAGGTCGAAACGGAAGCCGTCGACGTGCATCTCCTGCGCCCAGTAGCGCAGCGAATCGGTGACCATTTGCACCACGCATGGGTGGCTCATATCCAGCGTGTTGCCGGTACCGGAGTCGTTGATGTAGTAGCGCTTTTCGTCCGGCATCAGACGGTAATAGGAGGCGTTGTCGATGCCCCGCATGGACAGAGTCGGGCCCAGCTCGTTGCCTTCGGCGGTGTGGTTGTAGACCACATCGAGAATGACCTCAAGATCGGCATTGTGCAGGTGCGCGACCATTTCTTTGAATTCGCTGATCTTGCCGCTGGCCAGATACTTCGGGTGCGGAGCGAAAAAGGCGATGCTGTTGTAGCCCCAGTAATTGCTCATGCCCTTTTCCAGCAAGTGCTGGTCCTGGACGAAGGCATGGATCGGCAGGAACTCGATCGACGAGACGCCGAGCTTGCGCACGTAATCGATCACTTCCGGCGTCTTGAAACCGCCGAAGGTGCCGCGCATGTCTTCGGCCACCGAGGGATGGCGCATGGTGAAACCACGCACATGGGTCTCGTAGATGATGGTTTGGTCCCACGGCACCTGCACGGGACGGTCATGCCCCCAGGTGAAAGCCGGGTCGATGATCTTGGACTTGGGCACGAAAGGGGCGCTGTCGCGTTCGTCGAAGCTGAGGTCGGCGTCGGGGTGTCCGATCGTATAGCCGAACAGGGCCTCGGACCATTTCAGCTCACCCACCAATTGCTTGGCGTAGGGGTCTATCAGCAATTTGTTGGCGTTGAAACGATGACCGGCATCGGGCTCGTATGGGCCGTGCACACGATAGCCGTAGATTTGCCCCGGATGGGCGTCGGGCAGGTAGCCATGCCAGATCTCGTCGGTGTATTCGGGCAGCTCGATGCGCTCGAGCTCGGTTTCGCCATCGGTATCGAACAGGCACAGCTCGACCTTGGTCGCGTTCGCGGAAAAGATCGCAAAGTTGACTCCCAGCCCATCCCAGGTAGCGCCAAGCGGGAAGGGAAGTCCTTCGCGTATACGCGAAGGGATCAGAATCTGAGGCGCCGCAGGTTTTTTTCTACTCATGAAATCTCCGATGGCAGCTCTTGGTCGGGCGGTTAAGACACTGGAAAGCCGCAGTCACGATTGGCGCTCGACAGCCGGATCGGGATCGCGGCGTAACGTTCAGCTTTCTTTCTTGGCTCGTGGGGCGCGGGTTTTCTTCACGCCTGCAGGGGTGCCTTCGGCGGCTTCTGTACCAGCCTTGGCCTTGGGGCGCGCAGTGCTTTTGGCCGCTGGTTTTGCTGGCTTGACGTCGGTGGCCTGCTTGGCATCTTGCGCGGGCTTGGCGGCCTTGGTGGGTTTTGCAGCAGGCGTCGCATCGGTTGGTTTGGTGGCCGTCTTGCGCGAGCGACTTGCAGGCTTCTCGGTCGACTTGCCATTTTCTGCTTCGACCAATTTCCGAGCCATCTCCCAGTGACGTTCGTCCTGGCCGTGTGGGCGCCCCTCCGATACCCAAATGTCGTAAGCAAATTCGCGGATGCGTTTCTCGTCTTTAGTCATCGTTCTGATTCTCCTGTTGAACTGGGATAGATAGCTGTAAAAGCGCCAAGGGCAGTGGTTGCAAAATCTCTGTTACACGTACACCCGCCTGTTTGGGTGTGACTGTCATTCCGTCAAAAAGTCGCTCCATTGCGTGACCGCTCAGCGCATCGGGTAGTTGCACGACGGTGTCGCCCCAGCGCTCAGCCGGAATCTGCGGCGAAGGGCTGTCGGCGAGCAGGCTGCTGGCGAGCCGTGCGGCGACGACGATCAGCCAGGTGCCTTCCAATTCCCGTGCGAAGGCGATCAGGCGATCGGCGTGCTCACCCTCGACTTTCAACGGCAGGTAACGACCCTCGGTGAACAGCCGAGGCTGCTGACGGCGCAGCTCCAGGGTTCGGGCGATCAACCATTGCTTGAGGCGGGCGTCTTTCCAATTGGTGAGCAGCTCGGCGGGCTGCGCGTGCAGGTCGAACGTGGCGCGGCGCCGATCAAAGTCCACGGGCCGTCGGTTATCCGGGTCGACCAGGCTGAAGTCCCAGTAATCGGCGCCTTGATAGAGGTCAGGGACGCCAGGCGTGGTCATGCGCAGCAAGGTCTGGGTCAGGCTGTTCAGGGCGCCGGCCGGCGCGAGTTCCGTCGCCGCAGCGGCGATCTCGGTGCGCAGGGTCTTGCATTGCTCGTCGAGCAGCAGGGCTCTGATGTACTGCTGGCAGGCACCTTCATATTCGCTGTTGGGATCGGTCCAGGTGCTGCGCAGCTTGGCTTCGCGCACGGCCTTTTCGTGCCACTTGATGATCCGCTCGCCGTACGCCTCGACAGCCTCGCGGTCATTCGCATCCATATCCAGCGGCCAGCTTCCGAGCAGAATCTGGAACAGCAGCATCTCGTCCCCGGCGGAAGGCGCGGGCCCTTCGGCAAGCTCCTGTCGTTGCCCATAGGCAAGTTGTCGC
Organism: Pseudomonas sp. YJ42; assembly: GCF_047225135.1. Lineage (NCBI taxonomy): Bacteria > Pseudomonadati > Pseudomonadota > Gammaproteobacteria > Pseudomonadales > Pseudomonadaceae > Pseudomonas > Pseudomonas sp. YJ42. Next base: position 426,684 of record NZ_CP178378.1, read on the forward strand.
CAATGACGCACCTTGGCGGCAAACCACTCCGCACGCTCGCTGATCACCGTCATCCGGGCGCGGGTGTCTTCGCCGCGCTTGTGATCGTGGGTCGCGGTGGCCAGCAAATTGCGCGGGAAATGCTCGGCGCGGGCCAGACACTCGGCATGAAAAGCGTCCACCGGCGCACTGAAGGTCTGCGGGTCGAAGCCGACATCGTTGCGCGACAGCAAGGCGCCGGAGCGATAGCAGGCAGTGTCTTCCACGGCCTTGGCCGCTGCCGGTGAGGTGAGCTGCTGGAAGCGTGTGCAGGCGTAGCGACGGATTCGTCGGGCCGGACCCGGAGGCAGCGAGCGCAGGCTCTCGCCACCGAGCCAGCGATCGAGCAGATCCAGCAACGGCCAGTCCGCCTCGCCGAGGGTGGTGCGTGCACCCGCCAGCGCCTGCTGGAAGAACGGCTCGTCCGCCTCGCGCCGGCCATGGGCACCGATATAGGTTCGGTACACCGGAAAGTGCACGATCAGCTCCAGCAGCGCCCGGCGAATGGCGCCCAGGGTGATGTCACGGGTCATCACGTCGTAGCGCGCCACCTGTAGCAGGGCCTGCGCCACGGTTTCGAAGTCGCCTGCCAAGGGCCCGGTAAGCACCAGTTGGCGTGCCAGGCGCACTTCTTCCATGAAGTCTTCCGGGCGCTCGGAAATTTCACTCCATAGCGAGCAGAGCACCGATTTTCCTGCCGGATCGTGCTGCAGCAGCGATACCTGGTTCATGAATTCATAGCCGGTGGTGCCGTCCACGCCCCAGTCGTCGTGCAGGCGTTCGCCCCCGGCGAGGATCTTCTCGACATAGATGGGGACACGCGCCTGCGCCGCTTCGGCAGGCCGCGCGGCGTTCAGCCGATCGACCCGGCGGCGCAGCTGCCGGCAATAACCGCGTGGGTTGGCCAGCCCATCGACGTGATCGATGCGCAACCCGTCGACCAGGCCTTCGCTGATCAGCTCGAAGATTTTCGCGTGGGTTTCCTCGAACACCACCGGACGCTCGACACGCAGACCGCCCAGCTCATTGATGTCGAAGAAGCGCCGCCAGTTGATGTCATCGCCGGCGGTACGCCAGCTGGCGAGACGGTAGTTCTGGCGTTCCAGCAGGCCATGAAGGCGCTTGAAACCCTCTTCGGTGGTCGAGTCATAGTGCTTGAGCGCGGCTTCGAGGGTATGCCTGACTGCGTCGTCTTCCAGCAGCCGAGCCAGATCGGCGCGCAGCTGCCGGGCCGTTTGATAGGGCGCCGGCTCGGTCTTCAAGGCATCGAAATGCTGCGCCAGGGCGCGCAACTCGTGGTTGTCGGTAAGCCGCAGCACTTCGCCATAGCTGGGCGGAGTAATGGGGAAGCGATGTTCGTAGTGCTCGGCGTAGAGCGCGCCGGTCTCGGCATCCAGGCGCAGGGGAATCTTGCCCTCCTGCAGCGCTTCGCCGTAATCACTGCCGAGAAACGGAATCAGCAGCTGGCCTTCGAGCAGGGGGTCGGGCGAGTTCCACTGAATGTCGAAGAACTGTGCATACGGACTGCGACGGCCCCATTCGAGCACGTCCAGCCACCAGGGATTACCCGAGCCGCCAACGGCCATATGGTTGGAGACGATATCGAGTATCAGGCCCATGCCCTTGGCGCGCAGCGCGGCGACCAGACGACGCAGAGCCGGTTCGCCGCCGAGCTCCGGGTTGATGCGTGTGGGGTCGATGACATCGTAACCATGCATCGATCCCGGACGGGCGGTGAGCAAGGGCGATGCGTACAGGTGGCTGATGCCCAGGTCGGCGAAGTAGTCGACCAGCGCCGTCGCGTCGTCGAGGGTGAAGTCTCGATGGAACTGCAATCGCAGGGTGGCGCTAAGGTCTCTCATCGATGGTCATTCCCAATGGTCTGCTCGCGGGCCTCTGCCAGGATTTTCAGGCGGCGCGTGCAAGCAGGATCGTCAAGCAGAGTGGCGCTGTCGCCGGGGTAACGGCGTCGCCAGTTGGGGTGGGTATCGGTGGTGCCGGGCATGTTCGGTTGTTCCAGCAGGCACAGCGCATCCTCCACCGGAAACAGCACCAACGGCGCGGGCGTACGCCCGAGGAAGGCCCCACAGGCGTCGGCCAGCACTTCGGCGTCGGCTAGATCGCCCTGAACCTCCGGTGCATATTCGCGCAGCAGACGGAGCAGCCCGGCACGTTCCCGCTCGCGCTCCTCCAGCTGAGCCGGACGTTCGTGTTCCTGGTGCTGGCCAACGCGGATGCGCCAGTCGATGTCGTGGCCTCGCCACCAGCCGTTGATGGTCGGCAGATCATGGGTGGTGGAGGTCGCCAGGGCGCTGCGCGGCCACTCCCCAGGCGCCTTGAAGTTGCCGTGGTGGTCGCGTTCGAAGAACAGCACGCGCATGCCCAGCAGGCCGCGAGCGGCGAGTTTTTCGCGAAGTCCCTCAGGCACTGTGCCGAGGTCTTCGCCCAGAATCACCGCACGGCGCCGCCACGCTTCGAGCGACAGCAGTCGCAGCAGATCATCGACGGGGTAGTTGAGATACGCGCCCTCCATGGGGCCAGCGCCGGCCGGCATCACCCACAATCGCATCAGGCCCATGACGTGGTCGATCCGCATCCCGCCGGCGTGCGCTAGGTTGGCGCGAACCATCTCGATGAACGCCCGGTAGCCATGGGCTTTGAGGCCCCACGGGGAAAAGGCGGAAATACCCCAGCTCTGACCCTGACGGTTGATGATGTCCGGTGGTGCGCCGACGCTCAGTGCCGCCAGCACCTCATCCTGTCGGCTCCAGGCCTGGCTGCCGCCGCCATCGGCGCCCACCGCCAGATCGCTGATCAGGCCAATCTTCATTCCGGCGCTACGCGCGGCGGTCTGGGCGCGTTCCAGGCCACGCGCGATCAGCCACTGGCAGAAGGCGTAGTAACTGACCTCGTCGGCATGCTCCTGGGCGAATTGTTCCACCGCAGGGTTTTGCGGGCTGCGATATTGCTCAGGCCAGTCGCGCCAATGCTGCGGATCGCCTTCAGGGGTAAGCAGGGCCGCGTGCAGCGCTTCGAAACGGCAATGATTTTCCAGTGCTTCGCCACCCGCTTCGCGGAAGCTCTCGAAGTCGGCCTGCTGGGCATTGCCACCGGTGACGAAGTCGTCATAGAGCGTCCGCAACAGGCACTGACGGGTGCTGGACACTGCGCCCCAGTCGATCAGCTCCAATTGTTCCAGCCGTTGCAGCTCCTCGGTCAGCCCGCAGGATTGGATGGCGATTCGCAGCGGTGTGTCGCCGAGTATCGCCTCCGGTGCGCAGTGCAGGATGTTGTAGAACAAGCGGCTCGAAGGCGAATAGGGGCTGTACTGATCGCTATTACCGGTGAACATCGCATGGATAGGACTGATACCGAGGGCATCGGCACCATGGGCGGCTGCATTGCGCACAATGGCTTCAAGGGCCAGGGTATCGCCCAGCCCGCCATCACCCGGGCGGCGTAAGCCGTACAACTGAACCGTAAGACCCCAGGCGTTGGGACCGGCGATATCCTCGACGCTCGGGCAGGCATGCGGTGCGACTGCGAGCGTCAGCTGCTGTCCCCCGATCTCCAAGTGGTGATAGCCCGGTGTATCGATCGCTGCCAGATGTGCCTGATCGTCCAGTGTGCCCTGGTGCTGGTGACCGTCTTCGAGCGTCAGGGCATAGGCTGTGCCCGGCTCGAAATAACGGCCTAGTTGCAGGGGTGCGCCTTGATCCAGGGTCATCAAGGGCGGTACGTGGGAAGTCCCGTTGATGGCATCGAGTTTTTCCAGGCTGGTTTCGATGTCGCTCTCGCTGTCGGCGGCGAGGCCCAGCCCTCCGAGTACCGCACGCAGCACCTCCGGGCTTACCCGTTGGTCGCGACCATCGGCGTCCACCCAGTCGATGGACAGACCCGCTGCCTTGGCCAGACGGTTCAGTCGTTCATCGCTCATTGACAGTCTCCAGATACAGCTTGGCGGAACGCGCTTGCAGCGTGCTTGCATGGGGTTCGGCTGCGCCGGCACGGCTGGCGTGCAGCAGACGGGCGCCGGTATTCGGTGGGTCGACCGCGACGTCGACATCACTGAGGTTCAGCTCCAGACGCAGCTCGCTGCCATCCCCCAGACGCCAGCGGGCAAGGGCAGCGGCGGTTCCGAGCGCCTGTGCGCCGAGGAACTGCGAGCCCTCCAGCCGCGGCACGATTTCGCGATGGCGGATTTCCAGCAACTGGCGATACAACGCCAGCCACTCGGCGTGTTCCGGTTGAACCCGCTTGCTGAAGTCGGGTTTCGACGCTTCGAAGGTCTCCACCGCGTTAGGGTCCGGAATGCGCTCGCGGGTGTGCTCGTCGGCGAACTCGGCGAACTCGGCGAACTCGCCGCGGCGACCTTCGCGCACGGCATCGGCCAGCTCACCGTGGTGGCTGGTGAAGAACAGGAATGGCTCGCGGGCGCCCCATTCTTCACCCATGAACAACAGCGGGATCATCGGCGAGAGCAGCAGAACGGCCGTCGCCGCCTTGAGCGCATCGGGATCGGTGAGGCTGATCAAACGATCGCCGAAGGCGCGATTGCCAGTCTGGTCATGGTTCTGCAGGAACAGCACGAACGACGTCGGCGGCAGATGCCCGCTGGGCTCGCCCCGCGATTCGCCACGGCGGTTCTGGTGGCCTTGGTAAATGAAGCCTTCCCCGAGGAACCGGACCAGCTTGGTGGTCGAATCCTGGTGATAGTCGGCGTAATAGCCCTGACGCTCGTCGGTCAGCAGTGCGTGCAGGACGTTGTGTCCATCGTCGTTCCATTGGGCAGTGAAGCCCTGTGTGAGCAGGCTGGAGCGGTTGTCCTCGTTTTCCAGGACCAGATGCACATGGCGCCCGGGCTCGGTTTCTGCGCGCACTCGCTCGGCCAGTTCGGTGAGAAACGAACGATCCGGGATGGCATGCACGGCATCCATGCGCAAACCATCGAAGCGGTACTCCATCAGCCACATCAGCGCATTGTCGATGAAGAAACTCCGCACCTCCGGGCGACGGAAGTCGATGGCATCACCCCAGGGCGTCTGCTGATCGTGGCGGAAGAAATGCTTGGCGTAACGGTGCAGGTAGTTGCCGTCCGGGCCGAAGTGGTTGTAGACCACATCGATGAAAACCATCAGACCGAGGCCATGGGCGGTGTCGATCAAGTGCTTGAGCTGCTCGGGCGTGCCGTATGACGCCTCCGGCGCGTAGAGCAGAACGCCGTCATAGCCCCAATTGCGCTCGCCGGGGAATTCGGCGAGCGGCATCAACTCGATCGCCGTGACCCCGAGTTCGGCCAACGTCTGGAGTCGCTGTTCGATTTGCGTGTAGCCGCCGTAGGCGCCCACATGCAGCTCGTAGAGAACCGTTTCGTGCCATGGGCGGCCCCGCCAATCGCGGTTGCGCCATTGATAAGCGTCGTGATCGACGACGATGCTCGGATCGTGCACATCGGCTGACTGCGCGCGAGACGCTGGGTCAGGCACGGTCAGTTCATCGTCGATCAGAAAGCCGTAATGCGTACCGGGTCCAGCCTCTGCCTCGGTGCTATACCAACCGTTTTCGCCTTCCTGCATGAGCAGCGTATCGCCGCCGACGATCACCAGGCTGACGCTTTGCGCGTCGGGTGCCCAGAGCCTGAACCGGGTACGAGACGCATCGAGTAGTACCGGTCCGTGTTGCCCGTTGCGGGCAGGCCTGTTCTGCATTGATCACCCTCGTTAAAAAATGGCACGGGCCTCGCGCCGTCCGCCCAGCAACCGCTGGTACAGCCGGTCGTAGGGTTCGATCGCGTGGCGCCAGAAAAAACCACTGCCCATCGCGCGGCAGCGCATTGCATTAAGAAGTTGCGGTCGCTGATGCACCGCTAATGCCCGTTCCACGGCGTGGCGGTAACTCTGCGTGGTGGCCTCGTTGAACAGAAAGCCGGTCACGCCGTCGTCAATGCTGTCGGCCAGCCCACCTGTGCGGTGGGCGATGGGCAACGAGGCGAAGCGCTGGGCGTACATCTGGCTCAGGCCGCAAGGCTCGTAGCGCGAGGGCATGAGCAGGAAGTCGCTGCCGGCGAACAGCCGACGGGCATCGGTCTCGTTGAAGCCAATATGCGCGCCGACACGGCCGGGGAAGCGCTCGGCCAAGCGTCTGACTTCGTCTTCGATATGCGGGTCGCCACGGCCCAGGATGGCCAACTGGCCGCCGTGCTGAACGATCGTCTCGGCCACTTCGATGGTCAGGTCGATGCCCTTTTGGTGCACCAACCGCGACACCACCGAAAAAAGTGGACCGTCGCTTTCGTCCAACCCGAACAGCTCACGGACATGCGCCGCGTTGATTTTTTTACCAGACCAGTCATCGGGACCGAACGGGCTGACCAGGTGTGAGCAGCTTTGTGGCTCCCAACTTTCGTCAATACCATTGAGCAGGCCGCTGAGCAGGCCCTGGCGAGCTTTCATGCTGAGGAAGCCTTCCATGCCGCAGCCGAATTCCGGCGTGGTGATCTCCTGAGCGTAGGTAGCGCTGACGGTCGTCACATGATTGGCGTAGGCGATACCGGCCTTGAGCAGCGACAGCGCACCGTAGAATTCCATCCGCTCAGGTCCGCAGGCTTCGAGCGGAATACCCAGCGCCCGGCGCAGGCTCATGTCGATGTTGCCCTGGTAGGCCAGGTTGTGAATGGTGAAGATGCTGGGTGTGTGCAGCCCTCGCCAATGCATGTACGCCGGGGTCAGCCCGGTCGGCCAGTCGTGGGCATGGACCAGATCGGGGGTCCAGCGGATGCAGGCCGTGCCTGCGGCGATATCCGCGGCGGCCATGCACAGGCGGGCGAAACGCACCGGGTTGTCCGGCCAGTCGTGACCGTGCTCATCGCTGTAGGGCAGACCATCGCGCTCGTAGAGCTCAGGGCAGATCAACACGTAGATGATCAGACCGTCGGGCATATCGAGGCGGCCGATCCGGCAAGAAGGTAGATCGCCGTGCGAGAGCACACTGCCGACGATGCGGATTGGTTCGGGGCACTGCATGACTTGGGTATAGCCTGGGATCAACACCCGGACATCGTGCCGATCTCCCAATGCGCGGGGCAGGGCAGCGGACACGTCTGCAAGTCCACCCGTCTTGACCAGATCGGTCAGTTCCGAGGTGACGAAGAGGATCTTCTTTTTGTCGTCTTGCGTGCTGCGAAGCTGCAGCACTGGACGCTCGATGGGCGTCTCCAGACGTTGGATTGTGTTGAGGTGGACAGGCCGGGCATTCACTGCAGCAATACTCATAAGAATCTTCCCCAAGTGACCGGCATCTGCGCCAAGGTGGTCACGAGCACGTTTGTTTCCACACAGCGCCCGCTGGGGAGCTGCAAACCATGAGCACGGCAAGAGTGATTTTTCTTGTTAGGGCCGCTTGTTTCGCGGCATAGGGCTCGCACGGCCCTACCTTGAAAAAGACCGGACCGCTATGAATTAGTTCTCAAGTTTTGATGCAAACAGCCTAGGGGAACTTTGCGAAGGCACCTCGGTTCCGAAAATTGACCGAACTTGGGTGTATTACCGTTGCCAGTCGGAGGCAAGACCATGCGAGACCTTGCTGAAATCGTGCAATTTTTAAGCGACAAACACATTAAATTGACCACTGCCGAATCCTGTACGTGTGGCCTGATGGCCTCGTTGTTAGGCGACATTCCCGGCTGCGGTCAGGTGCTCGATAGCGGTTTCGTCGTGTACTCGCCGAAAGCGAAGAACCGGCTGCTTCATGTCAGTTTTGAAACCATCGAGACCTTTGGCCTGACCAGCGAAGAAGTCGCCACCGAGATGGCGGTCGGCGCACTGAATGCCAGCGTCGCCGACATTGCCATCGCCAACACCGGAGTCGCCGACGATGGTGAGGAGGATCCCGGCGGCACCCAGTGCTACGCCTTTGCGCTGATGCAAGGCGAACGCCAAGTCAGCATCAGCGAGACGGTTCAGTTCGAAGGTGATCGGGTGGAGATCCGCAAGCAGGCTGCGCATTACGGGCTAGAGCAGTTACCGAGCAAGTACGAGCAACTGCTGCGCAAGTTGCGCGAGCACGAATGAGCCGACGCAGCCATCCGTTACGCACCGAGAGGCGACAGTCCGCTGCGCGACGCCCCGTATAGCAGCACGACTCAGCTACGACACAGCACCATCAAACCGGAGGTTGACGCTCCGGTTCCACGCGTTCCGGCACCGAATGATCGACGCTCGGCTTCTGCCCGACGCTCAGATCGGCACGCAACTGCGGCAGGCACTGAGGGTATTTGCGCTGGACGAAGCCAATGAGGCTCTCACGCAGGTGGCAGCGCAGATCCCAGTTACGGGATGAGTCCGATGAGCTGACCAGCACCCGCAGCTGGATGGATTTCTCACTGGTATCGGTCACCTGCAATACGATGACGCGCCCATCCCAAAGCTCAGGAACCTCCTGACAGAGTCGCCGCAGTTCTTCGCGCAACGGCTCGAGTGGCAGCGAGTAATCGACCCAGAAAAATACCGAGCCGATGATGCTGGAGTTGCGGCGCGTCCAGTTCTGGAATGGCTTTTCGATGAAGTACTGCAGCGGTACCACCAGCCGGCGATCGTCCCAGATCCGCACGACAACGTAGGTGCCGGTGATTTCCTCGATACGGCCCCATTCGTTCTCGACGATCACCACGTCGTCCAGCCGAATCGGCTGGGTGACCGCGATCTGGATGCCGGCGATCAAGTTCGCGAGCACCGGACGCGCGGCGAAACCGACGGCCAGCCCGGCCAGTCCGGCGGAGGCCAGCAAACTGGCACCGAACTGGCGTGCGGCGGGAAAGGTCATCAGCATGCCAGCGGCACCGACCAACAGAATGAAGAAGCCCAGGGTGCGCAGCAGCACCCTCGATTGTGTCTGAATCTGCCGGGCGCGGAGGTTGTCGATCACATCCACAGGGTTTTTCAAGCGCACGGCATGCTCGACACCGCGCAGCAGGCGCAAGGCCAGCCAGGTGAAGCAGGCGATGATCAACAAAGTGGTGATGCGTCTGGCGGCGTCCATCAATGCAGGCTCATCGCTGCCCGCCGCAAGCACGGCCTGCAGGCCAAGCAGCGGCAGTAGCACCCGAACGGGTTTTTCCAGCTGCTCGGAGACGGCTTTGGTAAACAGAAAACTGCGGCCCAATCGCAGCATCACGGCGGTGAGTACACGACTGAACACGCTCAGCAGTACCACAACGGAGGCCGCTGCCAGCAGCGTGCGCAGCGCGGGCTCGGTTATGTAGGCTTCCCATCGCAGGGGGATGTTGAGAATTTCGATAAAGCCAGCTCCGCTTCGTGGGTGCATCAAATGACTGATGTCGCCCTTGCAAAGTTCATGGTTAACGTGCAGCCAGTCGGAAGCTTGGAACTCCCTTGAAAGGCTCTTTTCACACTAGATAAGAGGTGCAAAACCTCATCGCTATCCGAACCAGTGGGAGACAGCCATGCAAAGTGCACAAACCGGGAACGATGTCCGCGTCGAACGTTTGATCGAGTGGTTGCGTGACGCTCACGCGATGGAGGCCCAGGCCGAATCAATGCTCACCAAGCAGGCGAGCCGCATCGAGCACTACCCCGAATTGAAGGCGCGTATCGAGCAGCACATCACCGAGACTCAGAATCAGGCCAAGTTGATCGAATCCTGTCTTCAGCGGTACGACAAATCCTACTCGGGCTTAAAGGATCTGGGCGGCAAGATGATGGCGATGGGGCAGGCCATGGGCGGCATGATGGTCAACGACGAAATCGTCAAAGGGGCCCAGATGGGCTACGTTTTCGAGAACCTCGAAATTGCTTCTTACGAAATTCTGATCGCAGCTGCCAAGGCGGTCGGTGACACCCAGACTGCGGAAATCTGCACCCGCATCCTGGCCGAGGAGGTCGCCATGGCCGAATGGATGCGCAGCCACCTGGCGGAACTCACTCAGGCCTATCTGACCCGCGCACAAGCGCCGAACACCGAGGCCAAACGCTGATAGCAAGGATGTTTGCCGAGCGGTAACTACCGCTCGGCGACTTTCGCGGGAAGTGACGAGGTCATTAGCCCGCCCCGCGTCGCGTAAAGTTCAAAGCGCAGTTCTTGGGCGAGACGCACCAGATTGGCCGCGTCGCGGCACTGATCGTCTGTGATGCCGAATACGGTCAGCTCCTCACCGTCCAGATGCTCCTCGTAGAGCCGAACGGTGACTCGGCTGTCCTGCTGCGCATGGCAGTCGCAGCGGAAGGGATGAAGGTAGTTGCGAAGGACGTTTTCGATCGTCAACAGAGGTAGACGTGAAGCCATGACCCTTCCTCCCATTACATGTCCACGTTCATATTTCGCGAGATTGCTCGCAGTCAGCCTTCGCAGCTGTGCGCCGACTTTTCTCAACGCTAGCAGGCCCTACACCGTTGTAAATACCCTTTTGCCACCGCTCGGCAGAAGACCGGTTCGTGAAGTAAGCCCCGCCGTTGGGCTTGTAGACCGACGTCGCTACGCGCTCCGGCGAAAAAGGCGGCTTCATGGGCCGCGCCGATTCGAGCGCGAGCATTTCACACAGAGGAACCTTTCATGAACTTGATAAAAATATTGTTGTTGGCGAGCGCCATGGCTTCATTACCCGCGTTCGCTCAATGGCCCGCCGGCACGCCCGAAGAGGAGAAGGGCGCCCGGCCCAGCCCTATGGGCAACCCGACTCCGCAGGAGACGCTTGAGACGCACAAGGACAGCAAGGGCCGCACGGTGACTGAGGATGGGGACGTCGTCAGTACACCGCCCAAAACCGAAGGCGAATCGGATCCAGACGTGAAGGACTCTTCGGTGAGCCCCGGCCGCCATTCCAGCCACGGCGGGCCGACCGATCCTGCGTCAGATCCGGGCTCGCTTGAATAGCCGCTCGCTTGCGCAAATCACGGAGCTGCGCCATGGCCCTCGACGAATACAATCGAAAGCGAGACTTTGCCGCGACACCCGAACCCGATGGTGAGTCGAAGGCGAAGGGGCGGAGCGGCGCCCGCCACGCACTGCAGTACTGCATCCAGAAGCACGACGCGACCCGATTGCATTACGACTTCCGGCTCGAACTCGACGGCACGCTGAAAAGTTGGGCGGTACCCAAAGGCCCGTCGCTTGATCCTAAATCGCGCCGACTGGCCGTTCATGTCGAAGATCATCCGCTCGATTACGCCACCTTCGAAGGCACCATTCCGGCAGGCCACTACGGTGCCGGTGATGTAATCGTGTGGGATCGCGGTGTCTGGATTCCGCAGGGCGACCCACAGGAGGGTTACCGCAAGGGCAAGCTGAAATTCACCCTGGAAGGGGAAAAACTCAGCGGCAGCTGGAACTTGGTGCGCACCCGCATGGACGGCGGCAAGGAACAGTGGTTTCTGATCAAGTCGAACGATGAGGCGGCACGGCCCGAGCAGGAGTACGACATCGTCAGGGAACAGCCCGACAGCGTGCTCAGCGATCGCACGCTGATTCCGCGCAAACGCGGCAAGGCGAAACTCGAAACCGATGCCAAGCCGATCAAAACGCCCGCCGCACGCAAGAGCAAATCCAGAAAAGCCAGCTTGTCTGGCGCCAGACCCGCGTCCTTGCCCGACAGCATCAAACCGCAGCTGGCCACGTTGGTCGATTCGGTGCCCGATGGCGATTGGCGTTACGAGATCAAGTTCGACGGTTATCGGATCATGGCTCGGATCGAATCCGGCAGGGTGCAGCTATTTACCCGCAACGGTCACGACTGGACGTCCAAGATGCCACAGCAAGCCGAAGCGCTGGCGGCGCTCGGATTGGAATCGGCCTGGCTGGACGGCGAAGTGGTGGTGCCCAACGAGGACGGAACGCCAGATTTCCAGGCGCTGCAGAACGCCTTCGAGGTCGGGCGCAGCGGCACCATCGTCTACTACCTGTTCGACCTACCGTACCTGAATGGCATGGATCTTCGCGAAGTCCCGCTGGAGCAGCGCCGGGCGGCGCTGGAACAGGTGCTTGAGAAGAATGACAACGAACTGCTGCGATTTTCCGGCGATTTCACCGAGGAGCCGGAGAGTGTGCTGGAGAGCGCCTGCCAAATGAAGCTGGAGGGGCTGATCGGCAAACGCGCCGGCAGTACGTACGTCTCCAAGCGCAGCAACAGCTGGGTGAAGGTCAAATGCAAGAACCGTCAGGAGTTCATCATCGTCGGCTTCACCGATCCCAAAGGCGCGCGCAGCGGCTTCGGGGCCTTGCTGCTCGGGCTGCATAACGACGAAGGCGAACTGCACTATGCGGGCAAGGTGGGCACTGGCTTCAATCAGGTCACGCTGAAGAGCCTGCACGCCAAACTCAAACCGCTGGAAATCGACAAGAGCCCACTGGCCAAGGCACCACCTCCTGCGGATGTGCGGGGCGCGCACTGGCTGAAGCCAGAGCTGATGTGTGAAGTCGCCTACGCGGAAATGACCCGCCAGGGTGTGATTCGCCATTCGGTATTTCACGGGTTGCGTTCCGACAAGCCCGCTGAAGCCATTACCCAGGAGCGCCCGGCGAAGGCGGAGAAGGCTGCGACATCGCACAAGCCCAGGGGCGGCACGGCAAAGAATACCGCCGGTACGATCAAGATCTCTAATCCAGAGCGCGTCATCGACAAATCCATCGGCGCGACCAAGATGGAACTGGCGCGCTTCTATGCCGAGGTGGCGCCCTGGGCGCTACCGCATCTGCGCCACCGACCGCTGGCACTGGTGCGGGCACCGGAAGGCATCGATGGCGAACTGTTCTTCCAGAAACACACCGAGAAGCTGAGCATCCCGCACATCACTCAGCTGGATACTGCGCTGTTTCCCGACCACGCCGCGCTGATGACCATCGACACGCCCGAGGCGCTGGTCAGCGCCGCGCAGATGGGCACCATCGAGCTGCACACCTGGAACGCGGTGGCGCCGGTGCTCGATCATCCCGATCGCTTCGTCCTCGATCTCGACCCCGATCCGGCGCTGCCGTGGAAGCGCATGATCGAAGCCACGCAGCTGACCCAGACGCTACTCGATGAGATCGGTCTGCAATCCTTCCTCAAGACCAGCGGCGGCAAAGGATTGCATATTCTGGTGCCGCTCGAACCGGTCCACGGCTGGGGCGAGGTCAAGGCGTTCAGCCAAGCCATCGCACAGTACATGGCCAAGTTGTTGCCGCAGCATTTCTCGGCGGTCAGCGGGCCGAAGAATCGCGTGGGGCGGATCTTCATCGACTACCTGCGCAACAGCAAGGGCGCCAGCACGGTCGCAGCTTACTCGGTACGCGCCCGGGAAGGCCTGGGTGTGTCGGTGCCGATTCATCGCGACGAGCTGGCCGAACTCAAGGGCGCCAATCTCTGGACCATTCGCAACCTTATTCCGCGGCTGGAAGAGCAGGGCGATGACGACCCCTGGATCGGTATCGACGAGACGGGACAACGGATTACGGCGGACATGCGCGAGCGCCTGGGAATGAAATAACACCGGGCGACCGCGGATCGGTCATCGTTGCCACCGGTTCAGCGCGCCGTAACAGCGTCGCGTTTCGCCGCGGCGAAGACGGGACGTAGACGCAGCGCGACTAGATTGATCGCGATTGCTGCAATCAGCACCACCGCACCGGCTGCGCTCCAGCCGAACGCTGCCGTTGCGCTGCCCACCGCAACCGGACCAATCAGTTGCCCGAGATTGCTTCCCTGCATGATCAGACCGACCGCAATCGGTACCAGCGCGGCCTGAGCTGCAAGCAGCGGTGCGCAGGCCAACAAGGTGGCAGGAATCAGCCCTCCAACTGCGGAAAAGAGCAGGCACAACAGCAGCGTCGGCAGGGCCGGAAGGAACCCCAGAAAAATGCAGATCCCCGACGCCCCCATGATGCCGCCTGCAACGGCTATGAGCGATGCGCGATCGGCTCCGCGCGCCATCAAAAAACCGGCGGCGAGGTTGCCACTGACGTTGATGGCGCTCGCCAGCGCGGCCAACAGACCGGCGTTTCGATAGGACACCTCCATACGCTCCATCAACAGGACCGGAAGAAAGCTGAACAGGGCGAAAAACATCAGGCTGTACAGCGCGAAACCGATCGCCAGTGACAGGATGCCTTTGGCGCAAAGCAGCCGGCGGATGCCTTCGATCATGCGCCCCGGTGCAAAGTCGCCTGGCGAGCCGCCTCGCGGCGCACAGAGCGCCACCATTACTGCCGCCGCAGCGGCGAGACCCGAACTCGACCACCAGAATGATTGCCAGGTCTGGAACAGCGGCCCGGCTAGCATCGCGAGGGCGATCCCGCATGGCATGAAACAGCTCCATAGTGAAAACGCCATGTCACGCTGCGCGCCGGTCGTGACGCGCTGCAGCAGCGCCGGACCGGCGACGATGGTCAGCAGAAAACCGAACCCTTCCACCAGCCTCGAGCCCAGCAGAATCGGATACGAGCCGGCCATGGCACCCGCTGCGCCTGCGAACGTCATCGTTCCCAGACCGATAAGCAGTGTGCGTCGGTCACCAACAGCCGCCACCAGTGCACCCGCCGGCGCACCGCCAATGAGCCCGAGCACTGCGAATATCCCGGTAAGCCAGCCGACCTCGGCAAGGCTGAGATTCAAGTCAGCCTGAAGCGCGGGCGTCGCGATGGCGGCTTTGCCCACATACAAGGCCGCCACCACGCCACAGCCCAACACTAACCAGACGAGCGAGGAGGGCCGCGTACTCGCCGCGGTGGCATTCATTGGGGTATTCCGACAGGCGATGCGGCCAGCGCCTCGGCGACTCGAGCGACATGCCAGCCCTGGAAACGGGCCCCTTGCAACTCGTTGTCGCTCGGCTGCCGATCGCCGCCGTTACCATCGTCAGCCAGCGTCGAAGCGCCGTACGGGGTGCCGCCGGTGATCGCGTCCATTCGCAATTGGCCTTTGAAGCTATAGGGCAGACCCACGATGATCATGCCCAGATGGAGCAGAACAGTGTGCGTCGCCAGTAGCGTGCTCTCCTGGCCGCCGTGCTGGCTGCCGGTCGAGGTGAACACGCTACCGACCTTGCCGACCAGCCGGTCCTCGAACCACAAGCTGCCGCACTGGTCGAGAAAATTTTTCATCTGAGAAGCCATGTTGCCGAAACGCGTCGGCGTCCCGATAACGATCGCGTCGTATTCGGGCAGTTCCGCCACGCTAGCCACATCGGCTGGTTGATCGAGCTTGTATCCCGCTTTTTCGGCCACAGCCCCAGGGACGAGCTCGGGTACGCGTTTCACCACCGCCTGCGCGCCAGCCTGGCGCGCGCCCTCGGCGACTGATTGCGCAAGGGTTTCGATGTGGCCGTAGGAGGAATAGTAGAGAACCAGTACTTTCGCCATGATCGTCGCCTCGTTCAGGTTGGAATGAGGCAAGCCTATCCATTTAAAACGCTCCGCAAGAGTGATAAAAAACCGAACAACCCGATCGATGGATAAGATCATGTTGGATGGAATGACCCTTGATCAGATCAGAACCTTCGTCACGGTGGTCGATAGCGGCAGCTTCCGGTCTGGCGCGACTCGACTGCTGCGGGTGCAATCGGCGGTCAGCCATGCCATTGCCAACCTCGAGTCCGAGTTGGGCGTGCAACTGTTCGACCGCACCGGCTATCGTCCGGCGCTGACCCCGCAGGGGCAGGCACTGCTGGCCAACGCGCGGGACTTGCTGCTCAGAGCGGATGCCATGCGTGCCCGTGCTCGCGCGCTCGCTGGAGGGGTCGAGCTGGAACTGGCGATTGTCGTGGATACGCTTTACCCGATCGCCGCGGTGGCGCAGGCAATGCGCAGGGTACGAGCCGAGTACCCGTCGACTACCTTTCGCTTGGAATCTCAGCCTCTGGGTGGCCCCCTGGCTGCCCTGGAAGACAAGCGCTGCACGCTAGCGATCATCGTCGGCGAAGATTTTCGAAACCCAAGAATCCAGCTCGAAGCGATCGGCGCGGTTCAGCAGATTGCCGTTGTGCAGGCGGACCATCCGCTGGCCCGGTTAACCGAACAAACTCCGCTAGGATTGCCGGAACTCGCTGATCATCTCCAGATCGTGCTGACGGATCCCAGCCCGCTGTCCGAAGGGCGAACCTTTGGCGTGCTTTCGCCACATACCTGTCGGGTGAACACCCAGGAAGCGAAGCTGGTACTCATCCAAACAGGCCTCGGCTGGGGCAGGCTGCCGGCATGGCTGGTGCAGGAGGACCTGAACGCGGGGCGACTGGTCCGTCTTGGTATCGCGAATCTCGGCCGAAACGGCGAGGTGAACCATGAGGCCTATCTAGCGCATCGTCTGGACGAGCCTGTCGGTCCGGTAGCCCAAACCCTGCGTCGATTCCTGACAAGCCGCGAACAAGGGTGATGTTTCGGCGTGCTGCCGGTGCTGTTGCTCAGTCTGGCGCTGAGCACCTGGCAGCGCGAGCCGGCCATAACAACGCGCTGGGCATGGTCGCCGCCGCGGCCTGTATGGGTGGGCCGCGTTCGGCCAAATACCGGCCTTATTCACCGCTCCTGGGCAACCATCCGAGCTGCGTCTGATACAAGTGCCTCCCTGTAAGGTGATTTGTGCGTGCGTCTTGAGCCGCAACCTCTGACGCCCTAGGATGCGCTTACGTCAATAACCGGGCAAAAACATGCACGCTCCAGAACAAGACGGCAAACTGCCAATGCTTCGTCGCCAGAAGATCCTGCTCATGCTTGAGCGCGAGGGCAAGGTGATGGCTTCCGATCTCAGCCAGCACTTCAAGGTGTCAGAAGATACGATTCGCCGTGACCTCAACGAATTGGGCCGCGCCGGCCTTTTGCAACGTGTTCATGGTGGAGGCCTGCCGCGCTCAAGCGACTCGGGCAAGGATTACCTCACGCGCGCCCAACAACCCAGCGATATCAAGCGAGACCTGGCGCGCCAAGCGGTGCGGCATGTACAAGAAGGGCAAGTGGTCATATTCGACTCGGGCACCACGACGCTGAATATTGCCCGCACCTTGCCAATCGACATCAAGATTACCGCGGTCACCAATTCGCCCGAGGTCGCGATTGCCCTTGGCCGCTATGAGGGGGTGCGAGTGCTGATGATCGGAGGAGAGCTGACCCCGGACGCTATGGCCGTTACCGGTCATCAAGCGGTTGAAATGCTTCAGGGGATTCAGGCCGACCTCTGTTTCCTGGGTATCTGCGCGCTGCATGCGCAAGCCGGCATTACTGTGTCCAGCTTCGCCGAAGTCGCAACCAAACGGGCGATGATCCAACGCTCCGGTTATGTCGTCGCGGCGGTTACGGCCGATAAGCTGGGCGCCGTCGAAGCCTTTTCGGTAGCCCCAGCGAAAGGCATTCATCAATTGATCACCGAGTCCGATGTGCCTGACGGTGTGCTGGACGGGTTTCGCGCGCAAGGCATGGCGGTGGAGCCTGCCGAGCTTGCCTATTAGTGGGAAGTTCCGGTGCCCAGTCGCCACTCGCTCGCCGTAACAGGTCCGAGGGCGCTTTGGCGGCGGAGCGTTCAAGACCCTATCGTCTCCGCATCGAATTAGCTCGCTTGTACTGCCTTCAGTACATCGATGAAAGCGCGCAGCGTCGTCGGTATTTGCCGGTGCCCCGAATAGTAAAGGGCGAGTCCTGGCTCGGGAGGACACCAGTCCAGCAGGACGGCTACCAGCCGGCCCTCGGCTATGGCAGCGTCCGCATAAGGCTGCGGAACATAGGCGATGCCCAACCCATCGATGGCCGCTTCCACCATCAGCGTGTTGTTATCCAAGGTAAGTTGCCCCGGCACATCGACTGAAACCGTTCTGCCTTCACGAGCGAATTCCCAGCGGTAGCGCTTGCCGCTCGGTAGCCGTTGGCGAATGCAACATTGTTCCCGAAGGGCCTCCGGTTCATTGATCGGACGCTGGCTGCTCAGGTAGGCCGGCGAGGCGACTGCAATGAACCGCACGGGAGGCCCCAGAGGCACGGCGATCATGTCACGTGGCACTGCCTCCATTAAGCGGACGCCAGCGTCGAACCCCCGCTCGACGATGTCCACCAGCGCGCCGTCAGTGACCAGATCCAGTTCTACGCGAGGATACTGCTCGATGAATTTCGGCACCACGCTGGACAACAACGTTCGTATCCCCCCTTCGTTGCCGTTTATGCGGAGCACGCCGCGCAATTGCGCTGGAGAGGGCGCGAGGTCGGACAGAACTGCATCCATGGCGTTGATCAGCGGCCGCATCCCGGCGATCAGCCGTTCACCTTCAGCGGTAGGCGATACGCTCCGTGTTGTCCGATGCAGTAGGCGCACCCCGAGATCCCGCTCCATCGCGCGGATCGTATGGCTGAGGGAGGAGCGGGTCACGCCAAGCGAGTCCGCCGCTTCGCGAAAGCTGCGACGCGCCACAATCTCGGCGAGGGCGTCCAGGTCGTTCCAGGAAGGTCTTTTCATTGGTGAATTTCTCTCACCAGCACGTTCTGTTTGGTGGGGATTCTGGCAGCAATGATGCAGGACTAGCATGAAGCTCTCAATCATTGTGAGGAGAGCTTCATGACCAAGACCTGGTTTATCACTGGCACATCTTCTGGCCTCGGACGCGTACTTGCGGAGCGTGCGCTGACGCGAGGGACCCACGTGATCGCGACAGCACGCAACCTCAGCGCCTTGGACGATCTAAAGGCACGTTACCCGGAGCAATTGCATCCCCTTGCGCTGGAACTCACCGATACGGCCAATATTCGGCAGGCAGTCGATGCGGCTTTTACGCAGGCTAGACGCATTGACGTCATTGTCAGCAATGCAGGCTATGGGCTGGTCGGTGCCGCCGAAGAGCTGAGCGATGAACAGCTCGCTCGGCAGTTGGCGACCAATCTCACGGGCAGTATCCAGCTCATCCGTGCGGTACTGCCTCATCTTCGCAGGCAGGGCGGTGGGCGCATCGTTCAGATTTCATCCGAAGGCGGTCAGGTGGCTTACCCCGGGTTCAGCCTGTACCACGCAAGCAAATGGGGCATTGAAGGGTTCATCGAGGCGGTCGCGCAGGAGGTGGCCGGATTCGGAATCGACTTTATGCTGGCCGAACCTGGACCAACCGACACGCATTTCGGCGCAGGCATCGATTATGCCCAGGCACGGCCCGACTATGCCGGTACGCCGGCTGACAACGTGCGTACCGCACTGCGGTCAGGATCCTTCCCGGTGAAGGGGGATCCTGAGCGTACGGTGGAAGTCATGATGCGCGCCATTGACCAGCCCAACCCGCCGTTTCGCCTCGCGCTCGGTAGCGCTGCATACGACAACATCCATGCGGCGCTGACGAAGCGTTTGCAAGAGCTCAACGCCTACAAAGCCGAGGCGCTGTTCGCCGACAAATGCCCTTCGTGACCCAATGACCAGACGCAGGCTCTTCATCAAGAGCCTGCCGAGAAGGCACTGTCTTCAGGTACGACATTCGAGGAATGCAGCAGGTACAAATTATGAACATGATAATGCTCGCAATCGTCTTGAGCGGGGTAGTGGCATTGTCCGCTTGCGCACGTAACGCAGCGCTCGCCGAGCCGAACAATCATGTGGTCGGAACCTGGACGATGGTCAGCGCAACGACCGAGCGACAAGGCGTCAGGTCGAATGCCTATGGACCTAACCCGCATGGCTGGCTGGTATTCACAAAGGAGCTGACCTTCGTCGAGGTGCTGACCGACCCGCGCGTTCCGAAATTCGCCTCCGAGGTACGTGGCGAAGGCACGGATGAGGAGAATCGGGCGGCGATGGTCGGCGGGATCGGCTTCTTCGGGCGCTACAGCGTCGACCAGAACGGTGAGTTCAGCGGCAACACCGTCCTGGGGTCAACGTTCCCGAACTGGGTAGGAGCGGTGCGTACCCGCGATGAACTGCAGCTAAGGGTCGAGGGTGAACGAATGATCGAAGATTTCCGTCGCCCTGACGGAACCAGAGTTCACATCGAATGGGAGCGGGTTCGGTAGTAGATGCCGTACGGGCGACTAGGCGTTGGCTTCGGCCTTGATGAAATCCACGAACGCTCGCAGCGGTGACGGGATGTGACGGCGCCCGTGGTAATACAGGAATGGGCCGTCGAAGGCCTGCCACCAGTCTTCAAGGATGGGCACCAGGCTGCCGTCGGCCAGCTCTTGGCGGATGAACTCCTCGAAGGTGTAGAGGATGCCGAGCCCGGCTACGGCGCCACGGATCTTTAGATCGTGGCAGGACGTGAGCAACTGGCCGCGCGGAGGGATTCTGAACGTGCGGCCGTCCTTCTCGAACTCGAATACGCCGACCTTACCGCTCTCGAAACGGTGGCCGAGCAAGTCGTGATGTTCCAGTTCAGCGGGGTGATGTGGCGTGCCTCGTGCCGCTAGGTACGCCGGCGCAGCGGCTGCCACAAAGCGCTGGCGCCGAGGACCGATCGGCACGGCGATCATGTCCATCGCCAAGCTCTCCTCATAGCGCACGCCAGCGTCGTAGCCCGCAGCGATGACATCTATGAAGGTATTTTCCATTACCACCTCGACGTTCACGCCGGGGTAGAGCTTCAGGAAGCGCGTCAGCAGATCCGGCAGTATGTAACGCGCAACAGGAACTGGAACATTCAGCTTGAGTGTTCCGATCGGGCGATGCTCATCGTCATCCAGGTCGTTGAAGGCCGCTTGAATTTCCAGCAGGGCAGGGCGTAGACGTTCAAGCAGGCGTGCTCCGGCGGCGGTTGCCGTTACGCTGCGGGTCGTGCGGTTGAGCAGCCGTACGCCGACATCGCTTTCGAGACGTCGCACGCCGTCGCTTAGCGAAGAAGCGGAGATCCCTCGTTTCTGCGCGGCGGATCGGAACCCGCCGGCTTCTACGACAGCGCTGAACAGGGCAACGTCACTCAGATTGGGTTGGCGCATGCGGCTCTCCTGTGACCCGCCGAAACTGTACGGTCGGTCGTACGGGCCGTCCAGAGATCGGTGGATTATCGCATCGCGCTCGTACAGAAATAATCAGCCCTCGCGCGCCCGTTTATGCAAGGCCGGCCATATCGAATGGCGCCAGATGCTGATAACGCTTTCACGCAGCGACGCGGGACCGGCATCAGTGTGTTTCTGACGAAGATGTTATGAAGCGGTCAGCTTCCCGACATCCATCATCCCCTAACCTGATGGATGGAATAGACCCTAGCTGGCCGCTGCGCAACAACGCCAACTACGGCTCTTTGGCTAGTGAGCCATTATCGTCGCTTAGTAGGTTGCAGTGTTACGTACGACCGGATCGGGCCTCTTGCGGCCTGTTCCGCGATTTCGCCAAAGGAGTTGCCGCATGCGCCTGCTCATCGTCGAGGACGAAGAAAAGACGTCCTCTTATGTTCATCGTGGCTTGACGGAGCTCGGCTACATCGTCGACGTGGCGAGTAACGGCATTGATGGTCTGCACTACGCGCTGGAGATCGACTACGACGTGGTCATCCTCGACGTCATGTTGCCGGGCAAGGACGGCTATGGCGTGCTGCAGGGCCTGCGTTTGCAGAAGAAGACTCCGGTCATCATGTTGTCGGCCAGGGGATCGGTGGATGACCGGGTCAGAGGACTGCGAGAGGGCGCTGATGATTACCTGGGGAAACCCTTTTCATTTGCTGAGCTGGTCGCACGAATCCAGGCGTTGGTGCGTCGCCGCGGCAGTGACGCAGCCGATCTGACCCATATATGCATTGATGATTTGGAGTTGGACTTGCAGGCGCGCAAGGTCATGCGTGCCGGGACACGCCTGGATCTGACGGCCAAGGAGTTCTGTCTGCTGAGCCTTCTGGCGCGGCATCAGGGAGAGATTCTTTCCAAGTTGATGATCGCCGAGCAGGTATGGGACATGAATTTCGATAGTGATGCCAACGTGGTCGAGGTCGCGATCATGCGCCTCCGTGCTAAGGTCGATGCGCCTTATCCGCGCAAATTGCTGCACACCGTCCGCGGCATGGGATATGTGTTGGAAATTCGCGAAGAGAATGGCAAACACGGCGGTGTCGCCAGATGAAGGGATCGATCGCCAGAAGATTGGCGCTGATGTTTGGTCTGGCTGTGATGCTGATCACCTTGATCAGCGCGGTACTGTTGCGCTGTTCTTTGAAACAGTCGCTCGAGCAGCAGGTTCATAGTGAGCTGATACTGCGTCATTCGGTACTCGACCCCGTGCTTGCGAAATACGATTCGCCGGCGTTCTGGGTCGGCTTGCGTCAGAAGCTCGATGGCCTGACGCCCTCGGATCAACGGGTGCGCTATTGGGTCTTGGTCGATAACCCGGACTATAGCTACGGCGGGCCGATGCCCGATGGTCGGGACTGGTCGAAGCGCCCGGATGGTTTTTTCAGGATGGAACTCGCTGACCGGTATCACCCGATGGTGGTACTGCTCAAAACCATCCCGGCCATGGGCAGCCGTCCAGAACTGCAGTTTGCCGTAGGCCTGGACTCAACCCCCGCCATGGAGATTCTGAACAACTTCACCGAAACGCTGATTCTTATTTCAGCGCTGGGTGTGGTGCTGGTTGCATTGCTCGGATACTGGGTCGCGCGCTTCGGCCTGGGGCCTGTCAGGCGATTGAGCAGCCAGGCGAACAGCCTGCCACCGGGGGTCTCGAAGCAGCGACTGGATACCGAGGCGCTGCCTCACGAATTGCAAGAACTGGCGGTGTCGTTCAACGGCGCTCTCGCTCGCCAAGAGGAGGCCTGGTGCCAGCTCGAAGGCTTCAATGCCAATGTTGCACATGAGCTGCGTACTCCGCTGACAAACCTGATCGGCCAGACTCAGGTGGCATTGGCACACGAGCGCGATCTGACAGAGCTCCAGGAGTTGCTGCAATCGAATCTCCAGGAACTGGAGCGGATGGGCACCATAGTCAACGATATGCTGTTCCTGGCTGGTGCCGCGAGCGGGCAGCGAGCCACCGAGCTGAGCGATGTTTCGCTCTGCGAGGAGGCGGCGAAGACAGTGGATTATCTCGAGCCCGCCCTGGCCGGCAAACACCTGAAAGTGGTCATCGAAGGTGACATGCACGTACGGATCGATCGACGCCTTTTTCATCGGTCTCTGGCAAACCTGCTGCAGAATGCGGTTCGCTATGCGGCTCCGGCAAGCACCATCACGGTGAGATTGGTCCGTGACGGCATGCAGGCCGAGGTGAGCGTCTCCAACGTGGGCGAGCCCATTGACAGTACGCATCTGGAGCGCCTGTTCGAACGTTTCTATCGCGCCGACGCGGCCAGGACGCGGAGTGACGCGCACCACGGTTTGGGGCTGTCCATCGTGCGAGCGGTGGCCTCCATGCATGGAGGACAGGTCTTCGCGCGCAGTGAGGACGGGGTCAATACCATCGGATTTTCCTTGACGAGCGAAACCATCCGTTAACCCTTACCGATCAATCCGAGCCGTCCGGGCGCACGTCGTCAAACGCCAGCGATTGATATCTTCCTGTTAGCCAACTGTCACCTTGACGTCAGCCCTCCCGCCCTAGAGTGCATCCACACCTAGGGTGAGGAGAATCAACGTGGAAATGCCAAATGCGGTGCGTGATTGGCCTGGTTCAGGGCGGGATCGCCAAGCCAGCATGGCGGCCAATCGGATACAGGTTCCGCCTGCTTTGGTCGCCACGCCTTTCGGCATTGGTACCGCCAGCTTCCCGAATAGCCGCGCCCAAGCCATCGAGGCGCCATCGCGAGCGCATCCCAACCCGCTCGCCGAAATCACCGAACACTTCACGCTCAATGCCCTGAACGCGGCCGCCCTCGACCTGCAGCCCAGCTTGAACCCCCCTTCAAAGCGCGCCCGGACCGTAGTGGTCGCAGCAGGTGCCGTCACGGGGCGGTTGTCCACGAAGTGTCCAGCCTGCAGAGATTGCGCGAACGCTAGCTCAACGCCGCCGACAGTCCGTTCCCGGGCAGTCGTATCACCTCCGACAGCCCTGTCATTGATCGAGCGTCAACTCCGGCTTTGCGTCCGCCAGCGCCGCATTGATGCCGTTCCTCATTCGCAAAGCCGTCTTCGGCAAAACCGTCAAGGCTGCGGGTCACCAGCCGTCCAGGAGTCCATATGAACATCCGTAACTTGTCGATCGCCAGCCTCATGGCGATCAGCACCCTAAGCGGTTCACCGCTAAGCGCCGCAGAGCAGGCCGATGTCCCCGCCTATCAATACGGCATGCAACTGGATATCGCCAAGGTCATTCGCATCGAGGAACCGACGCCGCCAGTGTGCGAGCTCGTGCGAGCGCAAATGACGTACCTGACTTCAGAAGGAAAAACAGAAACCGTCAGTTTTCTGAAACAGGCCGATTCGTGCCTGCTGCAGTAGAGGCCAAAGCCAGTGCGAGATCGCTTTCCGGGCGATGCCGTTGTCGCTGGCGAAGAGACGGAGTATCGCGCATCGGACCGGTTTACCCATGCGCGCGGTAGCGGCCTGTGGGTCGTGTACACATGCCGTCACAGGTCTGGCGGCGCTAGTCACTACTTCAATAGAGAACTCAGTCATGTGGAACAGAACATTAGTGATGGACATGGCGGACAGTAAAAGCCGCGTTATCAAGCTGGTGCGCACGCTGACCGCTGGCGCCACGTTGCTAGCTGCAGTGAGCATTGAGGCCGCTGGCCGCGTCGCACCGCCCCCCGATTGGTCAGCCAGTGACATGCCATCCCAGGAGGGGCGCATCGTCCTGATCACAGGCGGCACCAGCGGAATGGGCTATGAGGACGCGTTAGCACTTTCGCGTGCGGGCGCTGAGGTCATCATCGCCGCCCGCAATCCGGAGCGTGGTGCACAGACCATCGCCCGTATCCAGGCGGCCGTGCCCGATGCCAAGGTGCAATTCGAGGCCGTGGACCTGGCCGATCTGTCTTCCGTACGAGGCCTGGCCCAGCGTCTCAATCAACGGCTGCCGCGGCTCGATGTGCTGATCAACAACGCCGCCATCATGGCGCCGCCCGAACGCGGCACTTCCGCCGACGGCTTCGAAATGCAGCTGGCGACCAATTATCTGGGGCATTTCGCCCTAACCGGTCTGATGTTGCCGCTGTTGCAGGAGAGTCAAGATGCTCGTGTAATCGGCGTTTCGAGCATTGCTGCCGCTCGCGGGCAGATGAACTTCGACGACCTCCAGGCCGAGCAGGCATATGACCCGCTGGCGGCCTATGCGCAGTCGAAACTGGCCATCCTCCACTGGATGTTCACCTTGCAGCGGCGCAGCGAGGCCGCCGGGTGGGGTGTCCAGGCCATTGCTGCGCACCCGGGCGTCGCCGTGACCGAGCTAATCGCACGTGGTCCCGGGTTGAACAGCGAATTCGGCCAGCGCTGGGCAAAGGATCGCGACGAATACCACTCCGCGGCTCAGGGGGCGCTGTCGACGCTCTATGCTGCCACTGCTCCAGAGGCTGTCGGCGGCGCCTATTACGGCCCGATCGGGGAAGATCAAAAACGCGGGCCGTTGGGCTTGGCAAAGATTCCGCCAACCGCCACCGACAAGCAAGATGCCGACCGGCTTTGGGCGGTCTCCGAGCAGCTAACGGGCGTTACCTATCCCTGATTGCTTGGCGGGCATGGGCGCCGCCCGTGCCCGACGCTCCTAGCAGTCGCCTGCTGTCTTAATCGTGGAGTTCCCATGAGCACGTCTTCTTATTTGCGCCGGTTAAGCCTCGCTATCAATGCCCGTGACCAAGAGCTACAACCGGCGCTATCGGGCTTTCTGTTGTTTCTTTGCCTTTTCGCCGGTTACTTCATGCTGCGTCCCATACGCGAATCGATGGGCATCGCGGCAGGCGTCGAGAATCTCCAGTGGCTATTCACCGTCACCTTCCTGGCCATGCTGGCCGCCGTTCCGCTGTTCGCCTGGCTCAGCTCCAAGGTTCCACGTTTGCGCTTCATCAATTGGGTGTACGGCTTCTTTGCCATCAACCTGTTGGTATTCGTCGAGCTGTTTCAATTTCAGCCAGACAGCATCTGGCTGGCCCGCGTCTTCTACGTATGGATATCCGTTTACAACCTTTTCGTTGTCTCCGTGGCCTGGAGCCTGATGGCGGATGTGTTCGACAACGAGCAGGCCAAACGCCTGTTCGCCTTCATCGCGGCGGGCGCCAGCGTCGGCGGGCTGCTCGGACCGGCCCTGAGCGCGCTGCTCATCGGCGTCATTGGCGAGGCGGGATTGATGTTCGTGGCGGCCCTCTTGCTCGGCGTCACGCTTGTATTGAAACAGGCGCTGATGCGGTGGCGTGAAGTGGGCGGTGCTGGCCGGCCCGGCGCCGCGCCGTCGGAACATCCCCGACAGCCGCTGCCCGGCAATCCGTTCAGCGGACTGACGTCGGTGCTCAGGTCGCCGTACTTACTGGGGATCGCTGGATTCGTGGTGCTATTGTCGACCGTGACCACGTTTCTCTACTTCGAGCAGGCTCGCTTGGTGGCCGAACAATTCCCCGATCGCGAGATGCAGGTCCGGGTCTTCGGCACCATCGACGTCATCGTGCAGGTCGGCGCTTTACTCTCGCAGCTGTTCATCACCGGACGTATCGCGCAGAAACTGGGGGTGCGCGTGCTGCTGGCGGTCGTGCCGCTACTCATGTGCATCGGGTTCGTTGGCCTCGCGCTGGCACCCGGATTCGCTCTGCTCGCGACCCTGATGATTGTCCGACGCATCGGCGAATACGCATTCGTCCGGCCGGGACGGGAAATGCTGTTTGCACCGTTGGATGCCGAGAGCAAATACAAGGCCAAGACGTTTATCGATACGGTGGTCTATCGCGGCGGTGACGCCGTCAGTGGGTGGGCCAAGAGTCTGCTGGACATGCTAGGGCAGGGCGCCGGTCTGGGCGCAATGATCGGAGCGGTTTGCGCATTGCTTTGGGCCGGCCTGGGATGGCGACTCGGACGACAGGCCGACCATCAGCAGGAGCGTGTGCGGGTTACCGCCAGTGCCGTCGGGACATGACGAGTGCTTCCAAATTGCGGCGTCTTGACCCGCCTGCGTGAATAGAAGACTCATCACATCAACAATGTTGACCTGATGCACGTACAACGTATAGGTTAGCGCTAGTCATCGCGCCTGCAGCTGCTTCACAAGTTCACGAGCCTTCTCGTTGTGACCGTTGAAGAGGCTGATACCAGCTTTGGCGTGCGCCGGCTCTTTGAGGCTCCGGCGGTTTTGCACCCAGCCCATCACAACGCCATTGCGATTATGGAGACGTTGCATGATTGAATCGGAGACTTCGGGCTTGCAGGCCCTGCGCGCGCTGATCCGCGGTGAGATTGCCGCGCCTACCATTGGTCATACGATGGCCATGACCGCCGTGGACGTGACGCCAGGGCGCATCAGGCTTGAGGCTCGACCTGACGAGCGTCATCTCAACCCAGCCGGCGGCGTACATGGTGGTTTCGCAGCGACCTGTCTGGACGGCGCGGCGGCATTGGCGTTGTTCTCGATGCTGGAAGCCACGACTGCGCATTCGACAGTCGACCTGAACGTCAAATATCTACGCCCCCTGATCGCGGGTGAGACCTATCGCGTGGATGGCTGGGTCGTTGATCGCACCCGAAGCCTGGCGATCTGCGACGCCCAGGTGGTTGACGATGCTGGAACGCTATACGCCAAAGCCACGACCACCTTCGCGATCAGAGGCTGAGGCGATGAAAGAACTGATGGTTCTTGGGGGAGGGCAGCTGGCGTGGGTGGACGCCCCGTCTCCAGCGCTCGGTAGCCCGCGCAGCGCACTGGTGCGGCCTATCGCGTCCGCGTCCTGCGATCTCGACCGCCGCTTGATCGCTGGCGTGACGCCCTTCAAACCGCCCTTCGCGCTAGGTCATGAATGCGTGGCCGAAGTGCTGGAGGTCGGCGAGGAGGTTCGAGGCGTGCGGCGCGGCGACCTGGTGTCGGTGCCCTGGAAGATCGCCTGTGGTGAGTGCCCGCAATGCCGTGCAGGACGATTCACCGCCTGTACCGCGGTGCCACGTCACGCCGCTTATGGCGTGCCGGCGGGAGGGAACTGGGGAGGGCTTTTCTCGGAGGTCGTCCATGTCCCGTTCGCAGACGCCATGCTGGTGCCGTTGCCGCCCGGCTTGAACCCGCTGGCAGTCGCCAGCGCCAGCGACAACTTGACGGATGCTTGGGTCGCAGCCAGCCGCCCCATCGCCACGCGCGACGATGCGCGAGTGCTGGTCGTCGGCGGCACCGAGAGCCTCGGCGTGTTGGCGGTACAAATGGCGGTTGCGGCAGGGGCGGCTGAGGTCGACTATCTGGATGACAGCGACTATCGGTTGGACCTGGCTCGGAAAAGCGGTGCGAACGTTGAGTTGGACAGGGTACTGGATGAGCGCTACGACGTAGTGGTTTCGGCCACGCGCGATCCCCAAGCGCTGCACCGAGCGCTTCTGGCGCTGGCCCCGGGCGGGCACTGCTCGTGCATCGGCATCATTTTCGAGGATCCGAAAATTCCGCTGTTTGGCATGTACCTTCGCGATGTCACCTTATCGGTAGGGGTATGTAATGTGCGTCCGCACATCCCCAAGGTGTTCGATCTGGTGGCAACCGGGCGCTGCGATCCGTTGCTGGTAAGCCCCAGTGTGGTCTCATGCGAAGAGGCGACAGAAGCGCTGATCCAGCCGCTGGCAAAGTGCATCGTGGTACGCGAGCGCATCACCTGAGCCACTTAGTTGAGGCGTTCGGCCAGGGCCAGCATCACCGCCGTCCAGGCTTCCCGGCCTGGGCCATCGGTGTGCGCGAAGGCTTGGCGCAGTGTCTCGCGCTCCAGCTCGGTGGCCTGGTGCTCCAACGCCTCACCCTGTTCGGTGAGCGCCAGCAGTTTGTAGCGATGGCGCTCCGGCTGGCGCGTGTAGCACACAAGCTCACGCTCGAAAAGATGCGTCAGCGGCCGGTGTATCGCTTGCTTGCTGACGCCAAGCGTGGATGTCAGTTCCCCTATGTTGATCTTCTCGGCACGGGCAATGATATAGAGGATACGGTGATGTACACGGGACAAACCCTGGGCGCCGAGAAACGCGTCCGCCTCGACGGTCAGCCCACGGAATCCAAAGTGCAACAACTCCAGGCAGCGATCGAGCGGGTCCAGCGATTTCATGCGCACGGAGGCCGCGTTGATCTTCTTGTCTATGACCATGGTGCGCCCCTTCATTGAACTGCGGCGAAGCCTAAGCTTTGCCCGTCACTCGAACAACTCTTGCAGTGAGGCCTAATCATGCAACTAACCTATGCCGCCGCATCGCCCTTCGCTCGAAAAGTCCGTGTGCTAGCGATTGAAACCGACCTGATTCAGCGGATGAAGCTGATCGATACCGCTGTTTTGCCGATTACCCACAATGACCAGGTCAATGCGCTCAATCCGCTTGGCAAGGTTCCGGTGCTACTGACTGATCTCGGCGAGGTGCTGTATGACAGCCGCGTGATTTGCGAATACCTCGACAGCCTGCACGACCGGCCTCGGCTGTACCCGGCAGAGGCGGCCGAAAGATGGCGCGCCCTACGCCTGGCAGCGTTGGCGGACGGCCTGATGGAAGCCGCGCTCCTGGTGCGATATGAGCGCGCCGTGCGTCCGGCTGAGCTGCAGTGGGATGAGTGGGTCGAAGGTCAGCTGGGCAAGGTGCGTCGCGCATTGATGACGCTGGAACAGCAGGCTACGGAGCTTCAGGGGTCACTGAACATTGCGCAAATTGCGGTCGCTTGCGCATTGGGCTACCTGGATTTTCGCTTCGCCGACTTGGCGTGGCGACATGGAGCGCCAGAATTGGCAAGCTTTCAGGAAGGGTTTGCAGCTCGTGAATCGATGAAGCTCACGGCTCCGGTGTAACGGAATCAACATTGCAGTGAATGCATGAGGCGAAGCCTGCCTGTTTTTGGGGCTCGCTAGCGCCGCGTCAATGCGAAGCTCGCCCAAGAGGCGTTACGACAGATCACACGAAGCGGCCATTCGAGCCGTAATGCAGCCAAATGATCCGCTCCGCTTGTTATTCCCACTCTCGCGATCCGATGCACACGGCGTGCTCGGGCGTCTTTAATTCTTTTCCGCATCGCTGTTGCTGATGATCCAGCGAATCAGACTCGCCACAGGCACCTGGTGATGATGCACGAGATCCCAGCCGGGTCGTTCGCGGCAATAGAATTCCGTGTAGCGGCTGAGGATCAGGTGACGTTTGTCGTTCGTGAGGTTGAGTTCGAATTCGCGATAGTGCAACGAGTTCGAGTCAGGTGCTCGTAGCCGGCGATGAAGCCGCATCGTTGTATCAGTCACTGTCGCTTTCCTCGATACAGTTTCGCGTTGCAGCGTCGGTGGATCCGGTTTTGCCTTCGATAACGAAGTTGGCACGCCGTTTCGCTACCTCGTCACGCAATGCAAGGTAGTAGTCGGGTTCTTTCTCGAGTTTGCTGGTCAAGGGCAATGATTCCGCCCGGCCATCGATTACCCCTCCGACCTTGTCAACCGTGCCGAGTGTCTCAATCGTATCGCTGTCGGAATTCAACGGCGAAACCACGGAGCTCAGGAGTCTCCCCGCAGCGTCCCTGAGGTTGGATGTACCCAGCAATGGCAGCTCAACGATCGGACCACTGGCCAGATTCCATACGCCGAAGGTCTGACCGAAGTCAGACTCGTGCCGCTCGATATTCAACCGTCCGGAAACATCGACGAGTCCGAGTAAACCAACCGTACTGTTCAGCGCGAAGCGTCCCACCGTTCTCACCGATCGCTTCGCATTGCCCTGCAATAGGTCGTTGATAAATACCTTCGGCTCGCCAAAGTTGGCGACGAAGTTATGAACGCCGTCTTGAACGACGCCCGGAAGGTGACGATAACCGCGCGCGACGGGAGCCAGTAGGTAGTCATCCACAGTGCGGTTGAACGCGAATATGCCGCGATTGAGCGGTTCCACTGGGTCATAGACCGAAACGGGTTCAACCGCGCAGCTCGACGTCGCGAGGGAAGGTGGCGTGCTTGCACAG
Source organism: Pseudomonas sp. YJ42 (assembly GCF_047225135.1). Taxonomy (NCBI): domain Bacteria; kingdom Pseudomonadati; phylum Pseudomonadota; class Gammaproteobacteria; order Pseudomonadales; family Pseudomonadaceae; genus Pseudomonas; species Pseudomonas sp. YJ42. Next base: position 457,633 of record NZ_CP178378.1, read on the forward strand.
CCAACGGTCAATGCGGCGGCGACGCTTAGAGCGGTTATACGAAGTGTCAATGCGGACTTCAGGATTGGCATGCGAGCAATCTCGGTGAGGATTTTTCGCGATGCTGCCTGAGCGGTTTTTCCTGAAGATTTCCTTATCGCTTCTGTGAGGAAACAATATTCCCAAATTGAAATATATGACGGGCGGCGCGCAATGGTTTTAGATATTCCTTCCTGCGTGCCGTGTACGAAGCCATGATCCGTTTATTACTTGTGGACGACGACATTGAAGTCCTCGCCCTGTTAAAGAAATTCCTAGAGCAACATGGCTATGTCGTGGATGTGGCAACAGACGGCCGTGCATTGTGGCAGGCGCTGGAGAAGCAACTGCCTGATCTTGTGATCCTGGACGTGATGCTCCCCGGCGAGAATGGCCTGGTGCTCTGCCAGCGATTGCGAGCCGACTATGCGATAGCGGTCATCATGCTCACGGCAATGGGCGAACTCAGTGATCGCGTCGTAGGCCTGGAACTGGGTGCCGATGACTATCTGACCAAGCCATTCGATGCCCGGGAGCTTCTGGCCAGGGTCCGTGCTGTTATCAGGCGTACCGCTGGCATCAATAACGCACGAAACGACAAGCCCCGGCCTATCCTGGGGTTTGCCGGTTGGGAGCTGGATGTGGCGCTTCGCGAGCTTAGGTCGCCGGAGGGCGTAATGATCCCGCTCTCTGGCGGAGAATTCGAGCTGCTCCTGGTATTCGCTGAGCATCCTCGGCGAGTCCTGACACGACAACAGTTGCTCGACCTGACACGGGGCGAGGCTCACGAAGCCTACGACCGAAGCATCGATGTTCAAGTCAGCCGTCTACGGCGCAAGCTGGAAAGTGATGTTATTGAAACGCCAATGATTCGTACTGTCCGCAATGGCGGTTATCTATTTACCCCACAGGTCGCGGTGAAACGATGAATCTAGTGCGCCGCATGCTGGCTTCGGTCCATCGTTCCAGCGATACGGTGGCTCGCTGGATTGCATTGACTACGATGGCCGCCATGTTGACCGCATTGGCGCTCAATGGGCTCCTCAGTCAGTTGGCCGGCATCTGGGCTCGTCCACCGTTGCTGGAAACGGGTTTGCTCGAAAGGTGCGCGACCATTACCCGGATAGTCGGCGCTGCGATACCCGAGCAAAGGCCTGGAATTGCGAAGGCAGCCAGTGATGAGATGCTCACCGTCAAATGGCTCGAGAAGCATGACGATGCAGGAATGCCGAAGCTGGATGACCCTGAGTTCAGAGCCGGTGAGCAGATCTTGCGTCGTCAGCTAAAGCAGTCTGACGTAAAGATCGAGGCGTACGTACCGAGCGATTGGCCTGCGCCTGATGTGGCTAAAGGTTACGTGTTGTTGATCGAGCTCAGTGACAGCTCCTGGGTGATGTTCTCGGCTCCTACTCGTAACTGGGGGCTGGATGTGGTGCCAAGAAATTTGATCGTGATGGTCACGGTGTTGTTGTCGACGATTGTCGTCGCTCTGATTGCCACGCGGCATCTGGCGAGCCCGCTGGAACGTTTCGCCCAGGGCGCGAGACGTTTTGGAACGGATTTCAGATCACCTCCGATTGCCGTGGAGGGTCCGCGGGAAATCCGTCAGGCCATTGTGGCGTTCAATGCCATGCAAGCTCAGTTGCAGCACTTCATAAATGACCGTACGCAGATGCTCGCGGCTATCTCACATGACCTTCGTGCACCCCTGACTCGTATGCGTCTACGCGGTGAATTTATCGGAGATACGGAGCAGCAGGCCAGACTGTTCCGGGACGTGGACGAGATGCGCGCAATGGTAAACAGCGCTCTGGAATTCTTCCGGGATGATGCGAGGCTAGAGCCAGCCACGACGTTCGACCTCGCTGCGCTGCTGCAGACCGTCGTAGACGACTATAAAGACTCCGGAGTGGACATCCCATTGTTCGGTCCTGACCGCCTCGTTTATGTGGGTCGCCCTATTGGAATCAGGAGGACGGTCACCAACTTGTTGGACAATGCGATCAAGTACGGCGGCGGATGCACTGTTGAGCTTGTCGCTGGTGCTGGCAAGGTCGAGATTCGAGTTCTGGACGAAGGCCCCGGTATCGCGACCGAGCATCTGGAGTGCGTGTTCAAGCCATTCTTTCGCATAGAGGGCTCTCGAAACAAAGACACCGGGGGGATAGGTCTAGGATTGCCCGCCGCACGGGCAACGGTGCTTGAGCATGGTGGAACGCTGACACTGCGTAACCGCCATGAAGGCGGTTTGGCAGCTGAAATCGTACTGCCGACTTGCTAGCGATCAAGGCGCGAGCAAGCACGGACATCAAGGATTCACCCAACTGCGAGGCGTTTAGTACGACACGCCCGATCGTCACAACTCAGCCGACTGTCGCCGGCTTTGCCAGTCAGCAACCGCTCTTGCCACTCCCGGCCCGATCGACAGCACCATGAGCAAGCGCAAAAACTGCGATGCCAGTATCAGTGGCAGAAGCACATCGGCGTCTCTGGCGATGATTACGATGGTTTCGATGCCGCCTGGGCTCAGGGCGAGATAGGCTGTAAGCAAGCCGATGTCCGGAATCATACGAGCCAGCACGAGGGCTAGCAGGCCACAAACGAGAATGACCACTGCAATCGCCGCCAGCATTACTGGCAACAGCGCCAGACAATGTCTTAGCGCGCTACGAGTGAACATCAAACCCACGTACCAGCCCGTTATCGTGAAGGCGGGGATGAAAATGAATGACGGCACCTCGATGCTGATCAAACCGGCCGCTTGCAATGCCGTTCCGCCGAATGCAGGAAACAGAAGCGCGAGAGCGCCATTGCCGGTCAGCTTAGCCACCGCATAGCCGCAAAACGCAAGGCCGAGCCCGGCGAGGATAGGCCCGTATTCCGCAGATAAAGACCACGCTAGCCCAGCCGGGCCGGATGCCGATTCGCCAGTCCCATGCGTTTGACCGAGAATTGAGGCCATGGAAATTGATGCAACCGACACCAGCACGATACGGGAATACTGCATCATCGCGACGACACGCGGATCGGAATGGTGGGTATCGGCTAATAGCACCATCGCAGATGCCGCGCCTGGGAAGAGCCCCCAGATCGCGGTGGTGTTGGGCAGCCACCGACAACGCGCGATGATCACGCTGACAATTACGATAATGGCCATGGTTGCGATGTTGGTTGTCGTCAACGCAAGCCAATGATCTGTATACGCAGCGAGCAAGCTAGGCGTGATGAATCCCGCTATCAGACAGCCCATCACACTTTGCGCGCCGAGCGAGAAGTTTCGTTGCAGGCGAAGGCCGGCTCCGCTCAAAGCAACCAGTATCGCCGCGATCATAGGGCCGAGCATAAAAGCAGCAGGCATCCTCAACTGGTGCATCAATGCCGCGGCCCCGGCGGACAACAGAATGAGGACGAGCCAGGAGGTGGTTTTGCGAATGCCGTGTCTTGTCATTGTCGAGTCCAGGGGCGCACCCCTTATCAATCGTCGTTAAAGGGTGCGCTGGGATCTTTCTCACCGGGAGGCCCAGGAGGCTGGATATTCGAGCAATTCGGCGTGTACTGCTGTTCGGCAAGTTGTGCATCCGCAAAAGCGAAGGCCTCGTTCAACGAGCCATGCAGCACGCCGTCATGACCCAATCCATCGAAAACCCGCCATGTAACCTGATTCCCAGCAGCGCACAATGCTGCCGCCACGGCATGCTGCCTTTTGGGTGTAATCGTCTCGTCGGCCTGGCCTGTGGCGATCAATAGCGGAAATGGAATCTCGGCCAATGGCATGTCGGTCGTGGGAACACGCAGCGCGTCAAGCTGGTCGCGAGTAATCGCCAAGAGGTCGGTAAACGAGCGAACCTTGAGTTCTCGGGCTTTGAGAGCGATATCACGCGTACAACCCCGTCGGGCGATGTCGAGAAGCTCAAGCCCCTGAGATGAAAGTATGTCCTCAATTGCCGGCCCATCTCCGCGCAACCCTCCGGTGGCGAACGACAGGAACATGGTATTGGAATAGCGTGGCGGAACCGCGACCGGCCCTTCGGGGAACGTGCTGTTAGGAGCTGTGATAATCGCGCCGAGGATCGTTAGATCTGGTGCATAGCTAGCACTAAGTATCGCCGCTCCTAAAGCGGCGCCCCCGCCCTGTGATTGCCCAGCGAGGAAAGCCCGGCTTGATAGACGCCCAGGCCTAACGGCGTGGGCTGCGCGAATCGCATCGAGAACAGAGCGTCCCTCTGCTTGCCAGACCGAATAGGGGTGAGGTCCCGGACCTCCCAAGCCTTGATAGTCACTGGCAACGACGGCGAATCCACGCTCTAGCCAACGATTGATGTATGCAGCATCACGCGCTTTGAAGCCGGTCCAGGAAGGCGCGCAAATGTCAGCGATGCCAAGCGTGCCGTGGGCCCATGCCAAAAGTGGCCAACCTTCAGATGGGGTAGGGGTCGCTGGCAGAAATAGTGTTCCGCTGACAGGAATCAACCCTGACTGCCAACGCTGGTCCGTGGAGCTGTAGAGGATGCGAATCGCCTCAGAGGCCGCCGGGATCTCTTTCTGCGGCTGGAGCGTTTCGCTCCTCAGCGCAGCACCGGGAAACGCGGGCATCTCGTCCTGCCATCGATAAAATGGCGAGATGTCCATATCGCCTGCGGAGGGGCCTACTGGTAGTTCATCGGCGGTCATTACGTTAGGTAAAACCACAATGGATGCGCATAGCCCAATGCGCGCCAGAATCCGTGAAACTTTAAAAGATCGATAAATCGGCATTAGAGTTTGCCTCTATACGAGACCATCAGAGCAATATCTGAAAGCCAGCCGACCGGCCAACTTAGATGAGAGCAGAGTCGAATATCACCCATACCGAATTGCCAGCTATTACCTGTCACTCGAAAAAAAGTGGCTTGCAAGTTCGGTTGGGCATTTGTTTTTTAGCCGGATACAGCGTTGTTCTGCCCGAGCAAGGACATCAGGTCGACAGGCCGAGTGTTGATTGTTCTGTACTTGGTGATGCGCTGTTCCGACAGGACCTGACGCGCTACTTCACCGCCCGGTTACGCCATAGCTTGATTGAATTTATGCTATTGATTTAATGCCGTAAATCTGTACGAAATTCATCAATGTAAACTATTCATTGCATCGAGGCGGGCAGGGGGCGTTGGCTCACGGAGCGTCGAGGCCCAGGACGCCTACAGAAGAGCGGGCGCCTTCATCTTCGAGCATTTAGGTGGAGCCGCTGGGCGATCGACTTGTCTCGTGGAGGGTAGGTTTGCTGGTTAACGAAGGACGAGGCGGACGCGGCAAAGGGGCATCGCCTCGTCACCCATCATGGAAGCTTGCCGGTGTAGTTAGCACGTTGACGGGCCGCAGGTTGTTGGCATTGTTCGCTGGCATGAGCAATCCAGCCGATCGTCCTGGCAATCCCCGCCAACGCTAGCTCCTCTCCGACAAGATTGCATTTTCTTCCCACAAAGCTGGCCAGCAGAACGAACTCTGGTGGTTTACGAACCAACTCGTTGGCCACCTCAGCGGCTTTGAGCAGATTTTTGAACTCCTGATCCGCCTCAAATGTTTCTACCAACGCAGCCATCAGATTGCCAACGCGGGGATCCACCACTTTGTGGGTGGAATGGTTAAACCCAGGTATTTCACCGCTCTGGCTGAAGTGCTGCAGAAGGGCTGGAGTAGGGTCTTTCGCGGTACATATTTCGAAGAGCAGCCGGTTGGCTGCCTGGTGTCTGCTGTAAGCGGTTCGCCTGCCTTGATATGTAGTCAGCCCTGCGATCGCCGCATAGTAGGGAGTCACACCTGTTCGGGCCGCAGCTCTGACGCTATAAGTGCAATGATCGAATTCATGGTCTATGAACAGGACCATTAAGCGTCTGATCAGGTCCCGATACGCTGGGTCTACGCCCAACTCCGCGGTCAAGAATTCGTGCAATGGCCTTGTACTAGGAGCTCCGCGGCCCGCGATAAGCGATGCCAGGATGCGTACGACATCGGCGCCAGTCCGGGCGTAAGCGTCGGGCGACAGGTCGAATGATCGCGGGTTCTCTCGTTCAACCAACGGAAAAAGCGCAATCGCTTTTTCTGAGACGGTCATATCACGGTAGAGCTCAAGCAGTGCCTGGGTGCTTTCAGGCATCACGGGGAGCGAATTTGAAAAGGCTCCCGACGATTGCCAAATGAGCTCCGCCGCTTCTTCAACGGACGCTGAGTCGGCCAGTTCTACGGCGCTTACGCCACGGTAATAGACGCCGTTGTCCGTCAACAGGGTGATGGCACTGCTTTGATTGCCCAGGTCTAGTGCCGGCTGTGCGGCGATATTGGTTCGCTGCTCGCCCTTGGACAGCCTTTCGATGTCGGCGGCCCAATATCGTCGCTTTCGAGATCCTTCGACTTTGACCGATCGGATGTTCTTACGGCTTACATAAGCGTACAGAGTTGGCAGGTTCACACCGAGACGGCTAGCCGCTTCCTCTGCTGTCAGATACAGATGATCGTCGCTCATAGGTAAACCGCCCTGGCCATTTACAGATTTCCTCATCGTTCCCGTCGTATCTCGACAGCGATCGATTTAATCATGCATGCATAAAAAAAGTAAATATGCACTGAAAAAATCAAGATTTACGCACGGATAATCAATATGTACTGTTGCGCTGTGATCACCGGACGAGTGAATCGCATATTTCTAAAAATAAGAAGGATGGTGATATGGCTTGGATTGGTTTCGGGATGGTCATTACCTTTATGGCCTTGATCATGACTAGACGATTGTCTGCCGTGGTAGCGCTTATTCTCGTCCCAGTAGTTTATGGACTCTTGGCCGGGCTGGGTGGCGACATGGGCGGCATGATCATGGATGGAATGCGCCAAGTCGCTCCGATCGCGATCATGCTGGTGTTCGCGATACTGCTGTTCTCAATCATGTACGACGCGGGGCTTTTCGAACCGATCGTCAGAGTAATAACACGCTTTGCCGGCAGCGACCCCCTGCGGATCAGCCTGGCGACGGCCTTTCTTGGCGCGGTGACCTCTCTTGATGGCGATGGAACCAGTACCGTACTTATCGTAGTGACGGCATTTCTGCCTGTTTATCTTCGCATCGGAATGAATCCACTGATTATTGCGCTGCTTATCCTTCTGACCAACACAATGATCAATATCATTCCTTGGGGCGGCCCTACGGCCCGTGTAGCCAGCGCTCTGCACTTGGATGTGATGGATGTCTTCGTAGGGCTTATTCCGGCCGCCTTGCTAGGACTCGTCTATGCCGGAGGCGTTGCGTGGTGGCTAGGCATAAGAGAACGAAAGCGCCTGGGTTGGGCGCCTGGCAAAGATATGCTGGCGTCGGAAACAGACGTGGCGATACCGGAGATTGATCGGAGTCATCAGCGGCCAAAACTCGTCTGGGTCAATCTTTTCCTGATGCTTGGAATGGCTGGGGCCATGGGTACTGGTTTGGCGCCGTTGCCAGTCGTCATGGTGGTTACCTTCGCCCTAGCGTTGCTGATCAACTATCCACGGCTGGCAGAGCAGAAGAAGCGCATCGCAGCACACGCAGAGAATGCGGTTACGGTTGCCACACTTATCTTCGCCGCCGGTGTGTTTACGGGCATTCTGACGGGCTCGGGGATGGTGGACGCAATGTCCCAATCGTTTGTTTCCGTTATCCCAGAAGCTGCCGGTAGTTATATGGCGATAATTACTGCGTTCGCGTCGTTACCTTTCACCTTCTTCATGTCTAACGACGCTTATTTTTTTGGGATCGTCCCAATCCTTGCTGCCGCTGGAGCTGAATATGGAGTCGATCCAATTCATATCGCGCGAGCCTCCATGCTTGGGCAACCCGTACATGCGCTCAGCCCACTGATCGCGGCCATCTATGTGATAGGCGGGCTTCTTAAAAAGGAGATTGGAGAGCTCCAGAAGTTTGCGCTGTTGCCAGCTATCTGCGCATCGCTGGTTCTAATTGTGGGTGCCTCCATTACCGGGGCTATTTCCTAGCAACTAATAACGAATTGATGTGAAACATCGCTTCCGGTGATTACCGGCGGCAGCGGGTTCCTGCTGCAAAAAATAAATATAAAGGATCAGGAAATGAAAACAAAAAAACTTATATCGGTAATCATATCGGCGATAGTTTTAGGTGCACACGCCAAGGTTTTTGCATCCAACATCCACGATTACAACAGAACCAACAACGATGGTAAGTTCAATGTTTATCTGCGAGCTGTACATATCGATACCAGAATTGAAAATGGCATCATCGAAGACGACTTCGGCGGCTTTCCATTTGGAAGCCGTCTCGGCGGTACGGCCCTCGGTTTAGTTGCAGACTATAACTCGGGTTACTGGCAAGACAGCATCGGCTTTGACGCCTCTCTTTATGGCGTCGCAAAAATTGATGCCCGACCGGAAAACCGGGATCTTTTCGATGACACGTCCGGCGAAAGTAAAGGATTTGCGAAGTTAGGCCAGGCAAGCCTGAAACTTCGCCATGCCGGTGATAACTGGTCCGCTGCGCTTCAAGCCGGCCGCGGAAGGTTCGATGCCGGTACGGTAGTCACCCTTGACACACGGGCGGTGCCGGGGAGCCTTCAAGGGGCTAGAGGGCAGATTCAAGTTGACGGGCTCGATATTGGCCCATTGCCGGGTGTATTGAATATTGATGGTGCTTACGTCAATAGAGTGTCTCCTCGGGACCGGGAGGATTTTGAACGGATACTGAGTAAAGGCGGATTTGAAGTAGACGACATCAAGACATTCAGTGTTACGTACGATGCCAAACTGTTCGCCCTGAAGTTTGCCAAGGGTGTCGCTGAAGATTTCAACAAAAACACCAACTATGGTCTGACACTACGAGCCCCATTGGGTGAAAACAGCGGCGCCGTTTTTGATACCCAATACTACGATTTCCGTCGAGGCGGCAGCATCTGGGACCGTGACTGGCTAGATGGGAATGCCGGCTACGATGACAAAGCAAGCTGGCTCAACCTGAATCTAGGGCTAAAAATTGATCACTGGAGTTTTGGACTTTCTTATTCAAAAACACGCGCCGAGCTGACTAACGGGCAACTTGGCTACGCCTTTTTTGATCATGGCGAAAACGTTGACGGCCTGATGGATGCCTGGACTCGCTCGGGTAACGACTTCAATAACGACGACGAGCAGACTTGGCAGATAGCCGGAAAGTATGAATTTGACGGGAAATCTATCGCTGGGATTTCGCTGGATGGCTTCAATGCGATGGTTCTATTCAAGCGAGGCAAATTCGATGCGACCAATCCATTTTCCGGAGTCAATACAGACATTCACGAAAGTCAGGCGGAATACCGGCTGAATTATCGATTTGAAGAGCCGGATTATCAAGGCCTCTCGGTTGGCATGATTTATACGCGCTACTGGATTAACGAAGATTTCGTCGCGCTCGTGTCCGCTCAACCAAACAATGTGGTGAACGGCAAAGAGCTCAGAGTGTACGTCGATTACGCGTTTTAACCCTTGAACGAGAACCCCAGTATGCAGAGCGAAGTTAAACGGTGAGCTTATGCTGAGTAACGGAAAGTCAGTGGTTGTAACACCAAAGTTTTTCGACGATGCGGCGATCAGATACCTGGAGGGGCATGGTTGTTCGGTCACTTTAGCCCGCCTGCCTGACGATAAGGCAGATGCCGCCGCGACAGAGGCAGAGTTGATCTCGGTTTTGGCCCAAGCGGATGCTTGGATCGTCGGCCATGCAAACGTGACGTCAAGCCTCCTCGAATCGCTACCTCGGCTCAAGGTCATTGCACGTAGAGGCGTGGGCTACGAAAAGATCGATCTCGACGCGGCAGCCAAAACAGGGAAGGTCATAACCATCGCCACCGGAGGTAACGAAGAGAGCGTAGCGGATCGCACCCTGGCTCTGATGCTTGCGGCGGCACATCGTCTTCGGGAATCTCAACAGCAACTCATAGATGGACCTGCCTCGATCCTTCTTGGCAGCGATCTCTACGCTAAAACGGTGGGCATCGTCGGATTAGGTCGTATCGCCAGAAATGTCATTAGAAGATTAAAAGCGTTCGATACGACCATCTTGGTAAATACGCCACGGCCCGCATTCGTTTATGGCGAATCGATGAACATTGAGTACGTTGAGCTGGAAACACTTTTACAGCGCAGCGACTTCGTGTCCATTCATGCTCCGTTGAAACCCGATACACGTCACCTAATCAACGCTGACCGCTTAGCGCTGATGAAAGAGAACGCTTTCTTAATCAATACGGCTCGCGGTGGTCTTGTCGACGATCAGGCGCTTCTAGCGGCACTGAAAGCAGGAGATATCGCCGGGGCTGGACTTGATGTCTTCGAAAGCGAACTGGATGCGAGCCTTGCTGAAGTAACCAAGGAAATGGTCCGCCGTCCGAATGTCGTAGCCACTCCGCATTCAGGTGCATCGACACATGAAGGCTTGCAACGGACGAACATGGTAGCGGCCAACTGCGTTGCATCGGTACTTAATGGAGAAATGCCTTCTTCGAAATGCCTGATCGCAGGTCCCGCCAACTGCGCTGGTTAAATAACTCAACAAGTAGCTGTGCTCAGGCACGGTGTGTTGCGTACCTACTAATAGTTCAAGAGATATTTTTATGAATCGGAATTTGAAAGACGCGATTAGAATTATCGTACCCTGTGGTTCTTTGGGCGCTGGCGTACGTGAGGATGAAATAGCATACGGGCTGGAGCAGGGGGCTCAGGCAATCGCTACGGACGCCGGCTCGACCGATAGCGGTGCGGCATATTTGGCGTTGGGGATATCCAAGAACAATCGCGGCGCGGTCAAACGCGATTTGACAATTTTGATGCAAGCCCACGCCGATAGTGGTGTCCCGATAATAGTAGGGACCTCCGGACAGGCAGGCGGCGATCTGAACCTGGCATGGACTCGCGATATTGTGCTCGAGGTTGCCGGTGAACTGAATATCACGCCTAGAATCGCACTGATTCATTGCGAACAGGATAAGACAACGATTAAGAGGCTGAACGCGGAAGGGCGTATCACTCCGCTTCCGCCGTCCCAGTCTTTGGATGACGCCACTATCGACTCCTGTGAGCATATCGTCGCCGCGCTGGGCGTCGAGCCATTCGTGGCTGCCCTGGAAGATGGCGCAGACATCATCCTGGCCGGCAGGGCGACCGATACCGCCGTTATCGCAGCGTTTCCCATCTGGAAGGGAGCGCCCTGGGGACCCTCATGGCACGCGGGGAAGATCGCAGAGTGTGGCGTGCACTGCGCCGACAACCCTACGGCGGGCTCCGGGGTTTTGCTCACGATTGACAAGGACGGTTTCGAAGTAGAGCCACTGAGTCTGAATAATCGCTGCACCGCCAAGAGTGTCTCTGGGCACATGCTCTACGAGAACAGCGACCCATTTCGTCTTATCGAGCCAGGCGGAGTCCTCGACGTAAAGGACGCTGAGTATCAAATGCTGGATGAACGCGTAGTTCGGGTGACGGGTTCGCGGTGGGATCCTAAACCCTACACCATGAAACTGGAAGGCGCCGCAGCAGGGCTGTACCAGACGCTCATGCTAGTTGGCGTGCAAGACCCGGACGTACTCGCGGATATCGATGGATTCCATGATCGCCTGTTGGAAGCACTTTATGTGCGCACGCGCCAGTGCATTCCTGCACAAGAACTCGGGGAATTTCATATCTCTCTCCGTATGTACGGTTGGAATGCGGTCACCGGCCTCAAGCCCCCAGCGGGCACTGCGACACCTCCTGAACTAGGTATCTTGTTCGTTTCGACCGCAGCGACCCAAGAGCTGGCCAATTCGATTGCCCAGGCCTGCAACCCGTATTTTTTCCACTATCCCAGCATTATGGGGAAAGAACTGCCTTCATACGGATTTGCTTTTTCTCCTGCCGACATCCCGCGCGGCCAAGTTTACGAGTTCAAGTTGAACCATGTTGTGAAGCTGGACGATCCTTTCGAACTAGTTAGCACTGAATGGCTGACCTTCGGGCGCAAGAATAAAAGTGAGGAGAAAAGCAATGCCTAAATTACGTGAAGTGTGCCGCCATATCAGATCGAAGCAAGCGGGGCCATTCTGGATTACCTTCGACATCTATTTTGATGGACGTGAAAATTTCAATCGCTACCATGAGAGCGAAGCGCTTTCTGCTGAAGCGTTCGCACAGTTATATGGGGCGAATCCTGCGTTCATAAAACGTATTCCGGTCCCGCAGCTCGATATGATAAAGATTTCTTACCCGAGACTGACGCCTCAGGGCGGGATCGTTGAGCGAGACATGCACGCAGGTCAGCAGTACGTCCGACTGCTAAACGTTTCTGTCGATTAATTGAAATCCCTTATGTCCTGATCGGCGCATAAGGGATTTTTTGTGGCACTTATTGGGCTGTGTTTATTTTAAGGGGGTGGGGATGGGAAGCCATACGCTAGCAAAGAGCATCGCGAAGTATGCGTACGAATTTCCAACAGCAGAGTACTCAGACGAGCTGAACACTATCGTTCGTAACCGGTTTTTGGACAGCCTTGCATGCGTATTAGGCGCGTATGGTGCAGCCCCAGCTCAAGCTAGCGTCGCATATGCCGCCTCGGTGCCGGGTCGAGCCAGTATTTTTGGAACGGCTGTAAGAACTGCGCCTGAATATGCTGCATTTGCCAATGGCGTCATGGTGAGGTTTCTGGATTACAACGATGGCTACATGGGCCTGGAACCTGGCCACCCAAGTGACAACATTCCGGCGTGCCTGGCTGTTGCACAGGCGGAGCGCGCGAGTGGGCGAGAACTGATCGCAGCCATTCTACTCGCGTACGAAATTCAAATGCGATTTCAGGATGCGGCGAGCTTGAATAAGCGGGGCTGGGACCATGTCAATTACATCAATATCTCGATGGCAGTTGCTGCCGCCAAGTTGATGAAGCTTACAGAGCAGCAAATAGAGCAGGCAATTAACATCTCGCTTAACGGCCATCTGGCGATGCGCCAGGTACGCTCTGGAAATTTGTCGGACTGGAAGGGATGTTCCGCAGCAAACGCTGCGCGCAACGCAATATTTTCAGCACAGATGGCGCGGCATGGAATGACCGGGCCATCACCGATATTCGAAGGGGAGATGGGCTTCCGCAAACAAATCACGGGCGATTTCTTTCTGGATGTTGCCGATTTCGGTTCCGTTGCAAACGAAGATTTTGCCATTGAACGCTCGCTCACCAAAACGTTTCCTACCAACGGAGAGCTACATACTGCTGTATGGGCAGGGATTGAGCTAAACAAGCGAATAGATGACATATTCGATATCCAGGCAATTTGCATCGAAACTTCCTACTTCAACAAACGTGTCTTGGCCGATGCATCGGATAAATGGCGTCCTCAGACTAGAGAAACCGCTGACCACAGCTTGCCTTACAACGTAGCCCGCGCCTTGATTGATGCGGATATTTCCGTCGATTCGTATTCGCTCGAAAAGATAACGGATCCTCTCGTCATCTCCCTGATGGACAAGACGATAGTTGTAGAAGACCCGAAACTCACGAAACTATTTCCCAAACACTTGGCCAATCGAGTCACCGTCACGTTGAAATCTGGTGAAGTACTGGTTAGTGAAATTATTACTGGACCAGGCTCGGTTGAGACGCCCATGACTGGGAAGTGTTTCGAGAAGAAGTTCCGGAAGATGGCGGCCCCGTATCTGGGAGAGGGTGCACAGAACGACGTTCTGGATTTCGTCTCTACGCTCGAACAGCAATCTGACTACGACGCTCTTTTTGCCGCCATGATGAGAATGTGAGTTTGTATCAGTCCCAAACGAGAATAATCTCATGGAACATACTGAACATAGCTATCTACCGAACTCGATCGTAACGGATCAGTTATCGGCCGTTCACCCGGACCTAACCAGGGTTTCTTCGCTTTTGAGTCAAGCTGGATTATTTCCTCCAAAAGGAGAGGGGATCTCAGGGGTGAGAGCTTATTTACAGCGAATAGCGCAGTTCGTCTCGGCAAGCAGCGTGCCGTTGGCACTCGAGCAGTTAATGGCTTTTCTAGCGAATGGGCGCGAAGTGCCCTGCAAACTTTACTGGCCCGACAGGAGTTATCCGCCAGGCTTAATGTTTTATTGCCATGGCGGCGGGTTTAGGCACGGCTCGTTAGAAGACTGGGACGCCCCCCTGAGGCAGTTAGTGCGCGAGAGCGGGGTGGCAGTCCTTTCAATTGAATACGCGCTTGCACCCGAACAACCATTCCCTGCGGCCTTCGAGGAAGTGGTTGCGATAGCCAGACAGGTGATCGGCGACCGCATGGTTGCCGGGTTCGAAGTCAATCGATTCGCATTCGGTGGTGACTCAGCAGGCGCTAATTTGGCGCTAGGAGCGGCCGTCGCACTGCGTGAGAATGGGGTAACTCCGTTGGAGCATCTTTTGCTTTTCTATGGAGTGTATTCAAAAGATACAACGTCTGAATCATGGAGTCGGTTAAGCGGTGTCGGCGGGCATGGGCTTTCTGCTGATTCGATGCGTCAGTACTGGGATAGCTATCTGGTACACGATGAAAACGACTGGCGGGTTCAACCGCTGTACGCAAACCTGGACGGGCTTCCGACGACTCGACTGGTAGTTGGTAACCTGGACCCGCTTCTAGATGAAAACATCGCACTGCAACACAAACTTGAACGTGTCGGTGTCGAGTCAAGTCTGACTGTATCTCCTGGGGTCATTCATGGTGTGCTTCGTTTTAACGAGGTAGCAGAAGTAGTTAAAGATTTGGTTCGTGTCGAAGGGCAAGCGCTGCGCAGGTCGTTCTTAAAATAGGCCGCTTCGGAGTTCCATATTTGAATGCGCCGGCGCCTGCTCGTGCAGGGACGGCGCCACATAGTATGAGGTTATTCGAACAGGTCTGGATGCAGGCGCGTAATCATTTCGTATTGGGGTTGGTAATTTCCCCATACTACGAGTTCTGAACCCGTGAAATCCCTGGTCTTACGAGCAACTTCCGGGTTGATGGGTTGGAAGTCATGGCCGGCGGCCTGCACCATTAGTTGGGTTTCGCAAGCTCTTTCGAGCTGTACAAATAACGACACTGCGCTATCTACATCCTTTCCTACGCTCAAGAGGCCGTGGTTCTGGAGAATCAATGCGATGCTTCCATCCGCTAGATGGTCAGCAATGGCATCTCCTTCTTCGCTTTGGTGCACGACGCCGTTGAAGTTCGAGAACACACGATGGCGCTCGAAAAACACGCAGCCGTCTTGCGTGAGTGGTTGTAAAGGCTGGCCAAAGGCGGACCAAGCACGCCCTTGAGGAGAGTGAGCATGTGCTACGGAGTGAATGTGCTGATGACGAGCATGAATCCGAGAGTGGATCATGAATGCCGCCAAGTTGACGAATGCATTTCCCTCTACCAGTTGCCCTTTGTGATCGAGGCGCACAAGATCACTGGCGCGTATCATCGAAAAATGCAGGCTTACCGGATTCACCCAAAAGGTATCTGGCTCGATTGGGTCTCGAGCAGTTATATGCCCAGCGAGGCCGTCATCGAACTGATAATGAGCAAATAACCTGAACGCCGCCGCAAGTCGATGCTTGATATAGGCCCGCTGTTCAAGTGGATCATTGAATGTAGGCGGCATTGGTATTTTGGCGGCACCCTCACCGCCAACTGTGCTCATTTTAACTTGGCTCAAAATATCCATAACCGAGACCTCTTATTATTAGTGGGGTTTGAAATTAGCGCAGGCCGTTGGCGGTGTATAATGGCGATATTTCACATAATTACATGAATGCAATTCATTCGATGAGCGACCTAAATCTATTTCGCGTTCTGGTTGCAGTAGCCGAGACGGGGAGTGCGACCGAGGCGGCTGAGCGACTCAACTTATCGCAATCAGCGGTCTCGCATGCTTTGCGCCGACTTAGAGCTGCCCTTGACGACCCGTTATTTGTTAAACACGGCCGCCAACTCGTGATGACTCCGCATACGCGAGACATTCTGCCCACGGTTCGAAATGCGCTCAGTGAACTTGCCACTACCGCGCGGCGTGAAAGGGTGTTCGATCCTTCTGAGTCAGCAATGACGTTTCGCTGCGGTCTTCGCGATGCACTGGAATTTCTGATCATGCCGACGCTCCTGCAGCGCGCTCGAGCAGGTGGTTGGGGAGTGCGCTTTCAAAGTCGGCGGGTGCAGGGCGAAGATATCGAGGCGCTAATCCTCTCAGGAGCGCTCGACGTTGCGATGAGCCTGGAATATCCGGTCAGCGAACTGCTGGCGAGTCGCGAAGTGGTCAAGGAACAGCTCGCAGTGATGGTTGGGCCACAGCACCTTGCTTTCAACCAAGGCGAAATCAGTCTTTCCGATTATGCGAAGAGTGAGCACGTTCTTGTTACCTTGACCGACCGCGAACGCAGCACTGTCGACCAAGAAGTGCTTGGCCTGACAGGGGAGCCACGGCGAATAGCACTGCATTGCGAGCATTACCACGCGGCAGCTCAGGTGGTAGCCCAAACGGACCTTCTACTGACAATGCCGAGGACGTACGCGGAACGGCTCGCCCATCTGACGGGCAACCGGCTGGTGTCCTTACCTTTTACCAGCACGGCCATCTCTGTGAGGTTGTACTGGCGCAAATCCCTCGGCGGTGAGCCGTATATGAGTTGGCTTACGAAAGAGCTCGTGGACATCATGATCCTAATGAAACGGGAGCCTTGAGAACGCCGAGATTAGTCTGAGGAGGGCATGTGAACGCTTTACCCGGTTGTTCTAGCGCCAACATGAAGTGTGAACATTCGCATCACAGTTGGCATCTTGAGTGCCGTCAACTTCGGCTTAGCATGCGCGAAACCGTTAAGAAGGAGTCATCGGCGTGTTCAACGAGTTCCGCAAAGAGTTTCGGCATGTAAACGGTGTTCAGATTTGCTATCGCATCGGCGGTCATGGACCGGGGCTGCTGTTGCTTCATGGGCATCCGCAAACGCATGTGATCTGGCACAGAGTGGCGCCGATACTGGCCAGACAGTTTACGGTTGTCGCAGCTGATTTACGGGGATATGGAGACTCAGACAGGCCTGCAGCGGACCCTGAGCACGCCCGCTATAGCAAGCGCGAAATGGCTCGGGATATGGTCGAATTGATGACGTCTCTGGACCTGCCGCACTTCGACGTGCTCGCACACGACCGCGGCGCGCGAGTTGCCGCTCGATTGGGGATGGACCATCCTGAAGCGGTGCGACGAATGGTGTTGCTGGATATCGCACCGACCTTGGCGATGTACGAGCAGACCACTGAAGCCTTCGCTCGAGCATATTGGCACTGGTTCTTTCTGATTCGCCCGGCGCCTATGCCGGAAACACTCATCGAAGCAGATCCAGATCTCTATCTTCGCGGCGTGATGGGCGGTCGCAGTGCCGGAATGAAGCCATTTACCGAAGAAGCGTTTGCTGAGTACCTCCGTTGTCTTCGGCTACCCGATAGTGCGCGCGGTATCTGCGAAGACTATCGCGCAAGCGCCTCCATTGACCTGGACCATGATCGAGAGGACCTCAAAGCCGGGCGGCGACTGCTGGCACCATTGCTGGTGTTATGGGGCAAGGATGGCGCAATCGGCCAATGCTTCGATCCGTTGAATGAATGGCAAAAGGTTGCTGCCGATGTCCAGGGAACGGCACTGCCAGCCGGCCACTATCTAGCCGAAGAGGTGCCAGAGATATTGCTGGAGCATGTATTCGGTTTTCTGGAGCGGTGAGCAAGCCACCGCTTTAGGACAATCTGCCAGTGGCAGCGTCTCGGTAATCCAGGCGCTATCATGGCAGCTTGTCGTTCGCGGCTGAAAGATCAGGCCTGAACACAGCTCGACAAGCTACGAGAGTGGCGCTGGTTCATATACTGCGTACTTCGCATAATCTATATTATGTTAAATAACGTATTGGGTTGTGAGTGTTCATGAGGTCCCCCGGGTCAAATGCGCCGTTTACCGTTATGCAGGATCACGTCGCGAGAACTGATCTGTTGTCGCTACTCGTCTCTGCGCGGGGATTCCCAACGTTGTTGGCGGCTTGCTGGTATTCACGGGGCGTACACCCGAACTCGCGCCGAAACACGGTATGCAGGTACTGCGCAGATTTGAAGCCACAATGTTGAGCAATATCCACCATCGTCGAATCGGTGTTCTCCAGCCTGCTTGTAGCTGCGGCCAGTTTGAAACGCAAAATCTCGTCATGCACGCTGCACCCTCGCGCTTTTCGAAAATGCGACTCCAACGATGAACGCGACACGCCCACATAGGCCGCTACCTGCGCTGTCTTGATGCCCTGGCAAGCGTATTGGCGGATAAACAACAGCGCCCGCATGACGTACGGGTTACCCAATGGCTGATGCAGGCTCGATAGCTGTACGTTGACCGCATCAGGCGGTATCAGTATGTGCGTGCTGGCCGACGGCACACCGTGCAGCATTTGATGGAGCAGATGCGCAGCGGTCCGGCCCATGGTTTCGGTGCCCTGAACGACCGAGCTCAATGGCACCCGGGTCAGGCTGCGTGTCAGCGGGTCGTTGTCGATACCGATCAACGCCACTTGCTCCGGCACTGCGATCCCGGCGGTCAGGCAGGCTTGCAGCAACTGCCGGGCGCGAGCATCCGTCACGGCGATGATGCCAATGGGTTTGGGCAGGCTTTGCAGCCAGGCGATCTGCTTTTCGACGGCGCTGTCCCAAAGCGGCGCGCTGGTACCCATCCCGCGATAGACCTCGGCATGCAAGCCATCGCGTTTCATCAGTTGGCGAAACACCTTTTCTCGTTCCTGCGCCCAACGATTGGCCTGTGCTTCAGGCAGGCTGAAGCAGGCAAAACGCGTCAGTCCGGCCTCGATCAGGTGCTCGTACGCCAGCGTTATCAACGCTTCGTTATCGGTGGCGACGTACGGAATACCCTTCGGATAAGCGCGCTCGTCCTGATAGGAACCGCCTACCGCCACAACGGGCACCTTGATGTCGGCCAGCGCCTCGCCAATCATCGGATCATCGAAGTCGGCGATGATCCCGTCCCCCTGCCAGCGCTCGATCCCTTTCAGCCGACAGTGGAAATCCTCCTCGAGAAAAAGATCCCAGGATGCTCGAGTGCTGCTCAAGTAGTTACCGATGCCGCTGATGATGCCGCGGTCGTAGATCTTGCTGCCGTTGAACAGCAGAGCAATACGGTGAACGAGCGGTACGGTTTTCATTGTTCTTGTCCTGAGCCGATCAGTACCTAGGCGGTAGTAAAGGCTAGGTCAAAATCGAACCCTGGGTTGGTGACTTTCATACTAATTACCCATAGGGCCGTTGCTAGTATCGGGACACCGCCAAGAACAAAAGGACATTACGAGTGCCCTACTTCCCCGATGTCGAAAAGATTCGCTATCAAGGCACCGCCAGCGATTCTCCCCTATCCTTCCGTCACTACGATGCCGACAAGCTCATCCTCGGCAAACCCATGCGTGAGCATTTGCGCATGGCGGTCTGTTATTGGCACAGCTTCGTCTGGCCAGGCTCCGATGTGTTCGGAGCGGGCACGTTCAAGCGTCCGTGGCAGCAGCTTGCAGATCCGATGGAAATGGCGATGGGTAAGGCGGAGGCTGCATTCGAGTTCTTCTCCAAACTCGGAATCGACTACTACTGCTTCCACGACACGGATGTTGCCCCGGAAGGCAACTCGCTCAAGGAGTACCGCAACCACTTCGCGCAGATGATCGACCATCTGGAACGCCATCAGGAAGAAAGCGGAATCAAGTTGTTGTGGGGTACCGCCAATTGCTTCAGCAACCCACGCTTTGCCGCCGGCGCCGCCAGCAATCCTGATCCGGAAGTGTTCGCCTGCACCGCCGCTCAGGTGTTTAGCGCCATGAACGCCACTCAACGCCTCAACGGATCGAACTACGTGTTGTGGGGCGGCCGTGAAGGCTACGAAACCCTGCTCAACACCGACTTGAAACGCGAACGCGAGCAACTGGGCCGGTTCATGCGCATGGTGGTCGAGCACAAGCACAAGATCGGTTTCAAGGGCGACCTACTGATCGAGCCCAAGCCCCAGGAGCCAACCAAGCATCAGTACGACTACGACAGCGCCACCGTATTTGGCTTCCTGCATCAGTTCGGCCTGGAAAACGAAATCAAGGTCAACATCGAGGCCAACCACGCGACCCTCGCGGGCCATAGCTTCCATCACGAAATCGCAACGGCAGTTTCGTTGGGGATTTTCGGGAGCATCGACGCCAACCGCGGTGATCCACAGAACGGCTGGGATACCGATCAGTTTCCCAACAGCGTCGAAGAAATGACCCTGGCCATCTATGAAATTCTCAAAGCCGGTGGCTTCCAGAATGGCGGGTTCAACTTCGACGCCAAGGTGCGTCGGCAGAGCCTTGATGAAGTCGATCTGTTCTATGGCCACGTCGCCGCGATGGATGTCCTCGCTCTGTCCCTGGAGCGCGCGGCAGCCATAGTGCAGAACGACCGACTCCAGCAGCTAAAGGATCACCGCTATGCCGGCTGGCAGCAGCCGTTTGGACAGGCAGTGCTGGCGGGCGAGTTCAGCCTCGAATCATTGGCTGAACATGCTTTCGCCAACGAACTGAATCCGCAGGCAGTAAGCGGTCGTCAGGAGATGCTCGAAAACGTGGTCAACCAGTTCATCTACCCCTGACAGCACCCGGTCGGCGTCAGGCGGTTACATTCTCGCGACACTTCGTTACGCACGGCGCCGTCCGACTTTCTACTGTTCTATAGCACTACCCAATCGTCAGGCAGTGTCTCCAACAACAATAAAAGGGCGCACCACCATGAAAACCGTAAAGCGCATGTTCCTCGCCGGGGCCCTTGCCCTGCTCTCGCTTCCACTCATGGCCGATCCCGCGAATCCGAAAATCGGCTTCTCCATCGATGACCTGCGCCTGGAGCGCTGGGCCCGGGACCGTGATTACTTCGTCGCGGCGGCGGAGCAATTGGGCGCCAAGGTCTTCGTCCAGTCGGCCGATGCCAACGAGCAGAAGCAGATTTCACAGATCGAGAACCTCATCTCCCGCGGCGTCGACGTGATCGTCATCGTGCCGTTCAACGCAACCGTGCTGACCAACGTCGTGGCCGAGGCCAAGCGAGCCGGGATCAAGGTGGTGTCCTACGACCGGCTGATTCTGAACGCCGATATAGACGCCTATATTTCATTCGACAACGAAAAGGTCGGTGAACTGCAGGCCCAGGGCGTGCTGCAGGCGGCGCCCAAGGGCAACTACTTCCTCCTCGGTGGCGCCCCTACGGACAACAACGCCAAGGTGCTGCGTGAAGGGCAGATGAAGGTCTTGCAGCCGGCTATCGACAAGGGCGACGTCAAGATCGTCGGGCAACAGTGGGTCAAGGAATGGAACCCGACCGAAGCGCTCAGCATCGTCGAAAACGCCCTTACCCGAAACGACAACAAGATCGATGGCATCGTCGCCTCCAACGACGCCACGGCAGGCGGCGCTATCCAGGCGCTGGCGGCGCAGAAGCTGGCCGGCAAGGTGCCGATTTCCGGTCAGGATGCCGACCTGGCGGCAGTCAAGCGGGTAATTGGAGGCACCCAGACCATGACCGTCTACAAGCCGCTGAAACTGATCGCCTCGGAAGCCGCCAAGCTCTCGGTGCAGCTGGCACGCAACGAGAAGCCTGCCTTCAGCTCCCAACTCGACAACGGCGCTAAGAAGGTCGACACCATCCTGCTCACCCCAACCCTGTTGACTCGCGACAACATCGATCTGCTGGAAAAGGACGGCTTCTACACCAAGGCACAGATCGCCGGGCAATGATCATCGAGCTGAGCAGACTCGACTGACGACCCGACCGCGACCCACGTGGATTGGCAGGCGCCCCTGCCGTCCCCGCCCGTTGCTTATCTGTGAGTACCTCCCGTGACCGATTACCTGCTGCAAATGGACGGCATTGTCAAATCCTTCAACGGCGTCAAAGCCCTTGACGGCATCGATATCAAGATCAAGCCTAGCGAATGCGTGGGCCTCTGCGGTGAGAATGGCGCCGGCAAGTCCACGCTGATGAAAGTGCTCTCGGGCGTCTATCCCTACGGCACCTGGGACGGTGAAATTCTCTGGGACGGTCAGCCGCTACGGGCAAAATCGATCAACGAAACCGAAGCGGCCGGAATCGTCATCATCCATCAGGAGCTGACGCTGGTTCCGGACCTGTCGGTGGTCGAAAACATCTTCATGGGCCACGAGCTGACCCTGCCCGGCGGTCGCATGAACTATCCGGCGATGATCCACCGCGCCGAAGCCCTGATGCGTGAACTCAAGGTGCCAGACATGAACGTCTCGCTGCCGGTGTCGCAGTACGGCGGTGGCTACCAGCAGCTGGTGGAAATCGCCAAGGCATTGAACAAGCAAGCGCGGCTGCTGATCCTCGACGAGCCTTCATCCGCCCTCACCCGCTCGGAAATCGAGGTGTTGCTGGACATCATCCGCGACCTCAAGGCTAAGGGCGTAGCCTGCGTCTATATCTCCCACAAGCTCGATGAAGTGGCGGCCGTGTGCGACACCATTTCGGTGATCCGCGACGGCCAACACATCGCAACGACCGCCATGACGGACATGGATATTCCGAAAATCATCGCCCAGATGGTGGGACGGGAGATGAGCAACCTCTACCCCACCGAACCCCACGACATCGGCGAAGTGATCTTCGAGGCGCGCCACGTCACCTGCTACGACGTCGACAATCCCAAGCGCAAACGGGTCGACGACATTTCCTTCGTTCTCAAGCGCGGAGAAATCCTCGGTATCGCGGGGCTGGTCGGCGCCGGCCGCACGGAGCTGGTGTCGGCGCTTTTCGGCTCCTATCCGGGCGGGTACGAAGCGGACGTCTTGCTAGAGGGCAAGCCGATCGACACCCGAACGCCACGCAAATCCATCCGCGCCGGGCTGTGCATGGTTCCCGAAGACCGCAAGCGCCAAGGCATCATCCCGGACCTGGGTGTCGGCCAGAACATCACGCTGGCGGTCCTGGAGAACTACGCGAGGATGACCCGCATCGATGCCGAAGCTGAGCTGAGCAGCATCGATCAGGAAATTTCGCGCATGCATCTCAAGACCGCGAGCCCCTTTTTACCGATCACCAGTCTCTCCGGCGGCAATCAGCAGAAGGCCGTGCTAGCCAAGATGCTTCTGACGCGGCCCCGCGTGCTGATTCTCGACGAACCCACCCGCGGGGTGGACGTCGGTGCCAAGTACGAGATTTACAAGCTGATGGGTGCGCTAGCGGCTCAAGGCGTGTCGATCATCATGGTTTCGTCGGAGCTGGCCGAAGTGCTGGGAATTTCCGACCGTGTCCTAGTCATCGGCGAAGGCCAACTACGCGGAGACTTCGTCAATCACGGACTCACCCAGGAACAGGTGCTCGCCGCCGCGCTCAGCCAACCCGCTGACCATAACGATAATGATCGGAAGTCCGCGTAAATGAACCACGTCAAACAATTATTCAGCCGCTACAAGATGCTCGCGCTGGTGATCGCTGTAGCAATTATCTGGTTGTTCTTCAGTTGGCAGACCGAGGGCGGGTTTCTGACGCCGCGTAACCTTTCCAACCTGCTGCGGCAGATGTCCATCACGGGAATTCTCGCCTGCGGCATGGTGCTGGTGATTATCAGCGGCGAGATCGATCTGTCGGTGGGCTCGCTGCTTGGCCTACTTGGCGGGCTGGCAGCGATCCTGGACGTGATTTACAACGTGCCGCTCCTGGCGAACCTGAGCCTGGTCGCTCTGTGCGGGCTGATGATCGGGCTGGCAAACGGCTACATGACCGCCTACCTGCGCATCCCCTCCTTCATCGTGGGGCTGGGGGGCATGTTGGCGTTTCGCGGAATCCTGCTGGGGATCACCGGCGGCACCACCATTGCTCCGGTATCGCCGTCCCTGGTTTACATCGGCCAGGGTTATTTGCCGCATACGGTGGGTGTGGTACTTGGCGTACTGCTGTTCGCCCTGACGCTGTTCCTGACGTGGAGACAGCGCCGCAATCGCGCCCTTCACGGGCTGGCTGCGCACTCGCTGGTTCGCGACCTGTTGCGCGTGGCCTTGATAGGCGCCGTGCTGGCCGGGTTCGTCTACACGCTTAACAGCTACGACGGCATTCCGGTTCCTGTGCTGCTCCTGCTCGTTCTGCTTGGCGTGTTCAGCTACGTCACCAGCCAGACCGTATTCGGCCGACGCATCTATTCGGTTGGTAGCAACATGGAGGCGACGCGGCTATCGGGCATCAACGTCCAGGCCGTGAAACTGTGGATCTTCGGCATCATGGGTGTGATGTGCGCATTCGCCGGCATGGTCAACACCGCGCGCCTGGCCGCCGGCTCACCGTCGGCCGGCAGCATGGGCGAACTCGACGCCATCGCCGCCTGCTTCATTGGCGGCACCTCGATGCGCGGTGGCTCCGGCACTGTCTACGGCGCCCTCCTTGGCGCGCTGGTCATCACCAGTCTGGACAACGGCATGTCCATGCTCGACGTAGACAGCTACTGGCAGATGATTGTCAAAGGCAGCATTCTGGTGCTGGCCGTGTGGGTAGACGTGAGCACCCGAACCGGACGGCGCTGACGTAAACCAATGCACTAACTTACGGGCGCACCGGATCACGGCACCCGTGTTCCGCATCGATGGGTGTGATAACCAATATCACACCCATCTTTTGTTCAGATGCGTACGGAACGAAGCTGGATATAGAAAAAGTGTTGTCTATCTCGACTCGAGATAGTGCTGTCTGCGAACCGGTGGAGCAGACCATGAAGTACATCGATTCGTCCGGAAAATCCCAAACGCTGTAGTACGTCGTTTTGTCCACGGCATGTAGTCGGAGTTAATGATCGCCGAGGCGCCATGTACATGCTTCACGATGCCGGCGGGATCTTTTACTAGATCCGCCGCGAACATCTTCGGGCTGGATTGAACCGGCCGTGCAAACCAACCTGTGAATTAATCAATGTCTATCGGCTTCGGCCGCAAACGGGGTGGATGCCGCTTCCGTGCGGCACCGGCGAAGGTCGCAACTACTGGTTCTCCATAACGACAACGCGAATGTCATCCGCCAACTGCCGCACACGCTCCTCGCTGGTGTCCCAGGAGCACATGAAGCGCGCACCGCCGACACCGATGAAGGTGTAAAACATCCAACCGCGGCTTCTAAGCGCTTCCAGGGCCAAGGGTGGGATGCTTACGAAAACGCCATTGGCCTCGACGGGAAACATCAGCTCCACGCCCGGCACATCGCTGATCAACGTCGCAAGTAACTGGGCGCAGCTGTTCGCATGGTCGGCGTATCTCATCCAGGCATTGTTTTCCAGCAAGCCGACCCATGGCGCAGATAGAAAGCGCATCTTCGATGCCAGCTGTCCGGCCTGTTTGCAGCGGTATTCGAAATCTTCAGCCAGGTCGCGATTGAAAAACAGAATGGCTTCGCCCACGGCCATACCGTTCTTGGTCCCGCCGAAACAGAGCACGTCCACGCCAGCCTTCCAGCTCAGCTCCGCCGGCGATAAGCCAAGAAACGCACAGGCATTGGCGAAACGTGCGCCGTCCATATGCAGATGCAGCCCCAGTTCTTTGCAGGTATCGCTGATGGCCTGGAGTTCGTCGGGCCGGTATACGGTGCCGATTTCAGTGGCCTGGGTAATGCTGACAACGCGCGGCTTGGGGTAATGGATGTCCTTGCGCTTCAGCGCAATTTCACGGATTGCCGTGGGTGTGAGCTTGCCTTGCTCGGTCCGCGCCACCAGCAGTTTGGAGCCGTTGGAGAAGAATTCCGGCGCGCCACATTCATCAGTCTCGATATGCGCGATATCGCCGCATATCACGCTGTGATAGCTCTGACAGAGCGAAGACAGCGCCAGAGAGTTGGCCGCCGTGCCATTGAACGCGAAGAACACTTCGCAATCGGTTTCGAACAACTGGCGGAAATGGTCCGCGGCGCGGGTCGTCCATTGGTCGTCGCCGTAAGCCCGATCATGGCCCTGGTTCGCCCGGGCCATGGCCTCCCAAGCTTCCGGGCAGATGCCCGAATAGTTGTCGCTGGCAAATTGCTGATTGGCGGTGGTCATCTAAGCCTCTTCTGGTTGCTGCCTCAGCTACTGATCGGCAAAAAAATAACGGTATAGAGCCCTAACACGGCGAGTATGGAAACTGAAGCACCCAACCACAGTACCGAGACCGCGTCAGCTTGAATGCGTCCACTTTTCAGGCCGCTGGCACTGCGTGTGTAACGATGCCGTTGGGTGGTCCAGATGCCTAGCGCCGTGAGCAACGACAGTGCGATCAGCATCGCGACGAAGGTTCCGTGATATGGCATCCAGCGCAAGAAAAGTGAGCTGACGGTGAGCATGGTGAGCAGCGTTCGACCCCAAGCCAGCGAGGTGCGTTCCGGCTGCAGCCCCGGGTCTTCGTGCAACGGCGGCCGCGGCGGTTTGGGCTCCAGGCGACGACGAAAGGATATGTGCATTTCAGCTGCGCAGGGCGATGAAACTGATAAGGACCAGCGTAACCAACGTGCCGCCGATCGAAAGGATCGGGATCAGCAACGGAAACGGCAAAGGGCCGCTGTGGCGCATCGCCCGTTCGATGCTCAGCCAGCGGATACAGGCCGTTGAGCTGATGAACATGGCCAGCAATAACAACGAGACGGCCAGCACCTTGCGCAACTCCAGGGTAAAGACGCCTCCGGCAAAGGCTTCGACCGCGACGCCGCCAGCCAATAGCGCCAGCGACGTGCGGATCCAGGCGAGAAAGGTTCTTTCGTTGGCCAGGGTGAATCGCGGATCAGGTTCTTTTCCGCCGGGTAACAGCCGGTGACTCCAGCGACTTCGTTCCATTGGTTGATGCATCTCCGATCAGATGGGACCTAGGCCTGTCCCCGTTTCGTTGTAAACCGCGTTCGGCGTTTCATTCAAACAGAAACGCAGCAGCGCTGCAGGTTCATTGCGACGCCAGCATCGCTGGCGCGATTGGCTTTGCTCTCATGAGACGTGAAAGCCGTCATGATAATGTTCGGCATCGCACACCACTCTGGAGAAACTTCATGCTGCTTCGTCTGGCAACCGCTCTCGTGCTCGGCACGGTTACTCTGACCGCCATGGCTGATGACCATGCACACAGCCATCAAATGAACGATGGGAAGCCGATCGTTACGCAGGTATGGTCCCGTGCCATGCCGCCGAGCGCCCCTACCGGTGCGGTGTACTTCACTTTGAGCAATCCCGGTAATACGCCGGATCGACTGATGGACATTCAGACCCCGCGCGCCGAAAGAGCCGAGTTGCATACCCATGTCCATAAGGGCGACGTGATGAGCATGGAGCGTATCGACTCGGTCGAGTTGCCTGCCGGTGGCGAAGTGGCGTTCAAGCCGGGAGGCAATCACGTGATGCTTTTCAAACTGAGCGAGCCGCTGGTCGCCGGAGAGCGCTTCCCCCTTACGCTGATTTTCGATAAAGCTGGTGAAGTAACCGTTGATGTCGCCATTCAGGAGCAGGCTCCGGAGCCGAATGGCAACACCCACCAGCATCATTGAGCGTCGACGACCACGGATGACAGCTGAGGTGCCTAGCTGCCCGCCCTGGAAATCAGCACCCTCCTCCACAATGATGCCTTGTCCGACCGGCCATGACGCATGGCCGGTCGGACGTGCGCAACACCGTGCTTCGATCAGATTCCCGTTGGCGTGCGCATGGTGACGAACTCTTCAGCCGCCGTCGGATGGATACCCACCGTATCGTCGAAGATTCGCTTGGTAGCGCCTGCTTTCAAGGCGATGGCCATGCCCTGCATGATCTCGCCGGCATCCGGTCCGGCCATATGGCAGCCCAGTACCTTGTCGGTTTCGGCATCGACCACCAGCTTCATCAGGCTGCGCTCGAGGCTACCGGTCATGGTCAGCTTCATGGGTCTGAAGCGACTCTCGAACAACACCACCTTGTGCCCTTGCTTGCGTGCTTCTTCTTCAGTCAGGCCGACCGTCGCCATGTTCGGCAAGCTGAACACCGCGGTGGCGATGGTGTTGTAATCGACCAGCCGGTACTCCTCCGGTTTGAATAGCTGGCGCGCCACCGCCATGCCTTCGGCAAGCGCGACGGGGGTCAACTGGATGCGACCGATCACATCGCCGATTGCCAGGATCGATGGCGCGGTAGTTCGAAACTGCTCGTCAACCGCAATGAAACCGCGTTTGTCCAACGTGACATCGACATTCTCGAGCCCCAGCCCGTCCAGCATCGGGCGCCGGCCAGTGGCGTACAGAATGCAGTCGGTTTCCAATACGCGACCGTCGTGCAGTGTGGCGAGCAAGCTGCCGTCCGCCTGTTTGTCGATGCGCGCGATGTCGGCGTTGAACTGCAGATCGATGTCCTTCTTGATCAACTCATCCTTGAGGTGATCGCGTAGCGAACCATCGAAACCACGCAGGAACAGGTCGCCCCGATAAAGCAGCTTGGTCTCGGCGCCACAGCCATGGAAGATCGAGGCGAACTCGACAGCAATGTAGCCGCCACCGACCACCAGCGCGCGACGCGGCAGCTCATCGAGATAAAAGGCTTCGTTGGAGGTGATCGCATGCTCGCGACCCGGAACGTCCGGCACGAAAGGCCAGCCACCGGTTGCGATCAAAATGTGCTCGGCACTGTAGTGACGGCCGTCTACTTCGACGGTATGGGCATCGACCAGCCGCGCATGCGCCTGCAGCAAGGTGACGCCGCTGTCGACCAGGAGATTCTTATAGATACCGTTGAGGCGTTGAATCTCGCGGTCCTTATTGGCAATCAGGGTCTTCCAGTCGAAAGTCGCACCATCGATGGTCCAGCCATAGCCTTGGGCCTGACCGATATCCTCGGCATAGTGGGCACCGTAAACCAGCAGCTTCTTCGGTACGCAGCCGACGTTTACGCAGGTGCCACCCAGATAACGGCTTTCGGCAACCGCGACGCGGGCACCGTAGCCAGCGGCGAAACGAGCGGCACGGACGCCACCGGAGCCGGCACCGATGACGAATAGATCGAAGTCGTAAGCCATGAACTGTTGTCTCCCATGTAGAACGCAAAGCATAACCCAACGTCGTTGGCCCGATCATCGAAGGAGTGCCGCATGCGCCCTACCCTGACCCACCTCGCCTTGCATGTCCCCGACCTGGACGCATGCATCGCGTTCTATGCACAGTTCTGCGGAATGCACGTGTTTCACGAGCGCGCTGGAAAAGGTTCACGCATCGTCTGGATGGCTGAGCCTGGCAAGGAGCGCGATTTCATCTTTGTGATCATGCCGGGGGGGCAGGACCGTGCGCTGGCCGACAATGACTACAGCCATTTCGGCTTCGCGCTGTCGAGCCGCGGTGAAGTCGATGCGATTGCCGCTCGTGCTCGCCAGGCTGGCTGCCTGATCTGGGAGCCGCGTGATGAACCCTACCCGGTCGGCTACTACTGCGGCCTGCGGGATCCGGCGGGCAACTACGTCGAGTTCAGCTATGGCCAGCCGTTGGGACCAGGCGCCGAGGACATGCCGGCGCCATGAAACGAACAAAGCCACCCTTGGGTGGCTTTGTGCTCGGCGTGAGGTGAATCAGAACGCCTTGCCGGTCAGATAGAAGTTCTCGTAGCAGAAGTTGGTCGCCGCGATATAACCCTCGGCGCTGCCGCAATCGAAACGCTGGCCCTTGAACTTGTATGCCAGGACGCAGCCATCCTGCGCCTGACGCATCAGGGCGTCGGTAATCTGGATCTCGCCGCCCTTGCCCGGCTCGGTTTGCTCGATCAGGTTAAAGATATCCGGCGTCAGGATGTAACGACCGATAATCGCCAGGTTAGACGGCGCGTCTTCCGGCTTGGGCTTTTCGACCATGTGACTGACGCGGAAAATGTCGTCACGGATCATTTCACCGGCAATAACACCGTACTTGCTGGTTTCTTCCGGCGGCACTTCTTGAATGGCGACAATCGAGCAGCGGAACTGGTTGTAGAGCTTGACCATCTGCGCCAGTACCGGATCTCCGTCCACGTTGATGCACAGGTCGTCGGCCAGAACCACGGCAAAGGGCTCGTCGCCAATCAGCGGGCGGCCGCTGAGAATGGCATGGCCCAGACCCTTCATTTCGACTTGGCGGGTGTAGGAGAAGCTGCACTCGTCAATCAGCTTACGGATGCCGACCAGGTACTTTTCCTTGTCGGTGTTGCGGATCTGATGCTCCAGCTCATAGCTGATGTCGAAGTGGTCTTCCAGGGAACGTTTGCCGCGACCGGTAACGATCGAGATCTGGTTAAGCCCTGCAGCCAGCGCCTCTTCAACCCCGTACTGGATGAGCGGCTTGTTCACTACCGGCAACATCTCCTTGGGCATGGCCTTGGTCGCAGGAAGGAAGCGCGTGCCATATCCGGCCGCAGGAAAAAGGCATTTCTTGATCATGTGAGTCCTTGAAAAGATAGTTCCGGTTGATGCACTGCGCCTGGATCGGTCAACAGCCATACCCTGCATGTCCCGCCGACAGCGGCTGACTAGAGGCTACGACCGCCGAAACGATTAGGGGTTCGCAGGTTCACACAGCAAAATTCGAGTCGGTAAACGAAGCTGCCAGCTGACCGGCGGTCGTTGACTTGCACGCGCGGCATAGAGTGCTCGGTGCCGAGCGGCTTGCCAAGTGGCCAAGTGAATCGGGACGACCGGAGATTCAAGGATTCCCCGTGCCGTAGATCCGCGCCGCCGACTCGTTCGCCGTACTTTGGAGCACCTCCGTTTTTCGCAAGCGAAACGAAGCGTTTGACTGACCCAGATCAGTGAAACAGCAACTAGCGCCCGATACGGTGCGAGTCCCAAAGGCGCAGCCGATCGCAGCCTTTAACATATCGCCAACTGCCTGGCTGATCGAACGGAGCGAACGCTTGCGTTGGACCGCCTGTTCTGTAGCCCCCACGTCTATCGCCTGCTTTCAGGCGATTTCGTTTCCGAGCAGTAGTAAGGATGATGATGAGCAGCGCTCACGCTAACCGGGAGATGTCCGTCCAGGCGAAGATCAACCTGGCCCTGGTGCTGGTTTTCGCACTGGTGCTTTCCGCCTCGTTGCTGCATGCCGCCAGCACCGAGAAGCGACTGGTGTTGCAGGTCGTCGAACAGCAAACCAAGGATGCCGCCGACTCGTACTTCGACAGCATCAACGCAATGATGCTGACCGGCACCATGGCCCAGCGCGAAGTGCTGCGAGAAAAGATACTCTCAAGGCCCGGCGTGATTGACGCGCGCATCGTACGTGGCGAACCGGTGACCAAGGTCTTCGGCCCAGGATTCGCACACGAGGCGGCGACCGATCAAATGGACCGCGATGCGCTGGCAGGCAAGGCGACGATGGACGTCAGGGAGGGCAAGGATGGTCGAGTGCTCACCGTCGTCAACCCAATCCTTGCTCATCGGGATTACCGCGGCACCAATTGCCTTTCGTGTCACCAGGTTGCCGAAAATTCGGTGATGGGGGCTGTGCGGATCAGCTACGACCTGTCGGTTCTCGACGGTGAAATCAATCGCAATGTCATGATCTCCGCCGGCATCCAGCTTCTGCTTCTGCTGGCCGGCCTGATCGTGATGAGCTACATCATTCGCCGCGTGATCATCAGTCGCGTCAACGACATGCGCCACACCATGGAGGCGATGACGGAGGACGAGGACCTCAGCCGCATCGTATCCGTCCATGCCGAAGATGAAGTGGGTGCCATGGGGCACTCATTCAACCGCATGATTGGCAAGTTTCGCCATAGCCTGGAAGCGGTCGCGGGCATCACCCGCCAACTGGGCGCCGTGTCGGACCGAGTCGCCAATGTGGCCGAAAAGACCCATTCGGCGGTCATGGCGCAGCGCAGCGAAACCGACATGGTGGCCTCGGCGATGAACGAGATGAGCGCGACGGTGCAGGAAGTGGCGCGGCATGCCAGCCAGACGGCATCGGCCTCGAACGATGCGGACGAGCAATCCAGAGCCGGCGTAACCCTGGCCACCGAGGCGCTGGACGGCATCGACGGGCTGATTCGGGAAATCGAACGGGCCGCACAGGTGATCAAGCAGGTCGAGACGGACAGTGCCTCCATCGGCATGGTGCTGGGCGTTATCAACGGCATCGCCGAACAGACCAATCTGCTCGCACTCAACGCCGCGATCGAAGCAGCACGCGCTGGCGAACAGGGCCGCGGTTTCGCGGTGGTCGCCGACGAGGTGCGCACCCTGGCTTCGCGTACGCAACAATCCACTCGAGATATCCAGGCGACCATCGAGCAGTTGCAGAGCGGTGTGCGCGATGCGGTCACAGTTATGCAGAACGCACAGATTCGCGCTCATGCCGGTTCCGACTGCGTTGCCAAGGCCGCCCAAAGCCTCAACGTGATTGCTGGCGGGGTGGGCACGATCAACGACATGAACATGCAGATCGCCACGGCGGTAGAAGAGCAAAGCGCGGTCGCCGAGGAAATCAACCGCAACATCACCACCATCAGCAACATTGCCGACACGACCTCCACGGATGCCAGCCAGACCTCGCAGATCAGCGATGAGCTGGTGCGCCTGGCGGCCGAGCTGAACCGCCTGGTCGGGCAATTCCGTCTCTAAGCACGCACGAACCAGACGGGTTCGACGCTCTGATACGCCGGGACGGGTGGATTGAGCGTCGAATATCGGCGTCTGGCAGTCGCAGCGTTCTTGATTTGAGACATCCGAACCGTGACTAGAATCAAGGATAATCGCGGCACGATGTCGCTGGCTGTCGACGGAGCTCCCCATCCAGCCACTCCCCTATTAACCCGCAAGGTGAAACCGCACATGGACCAAACGCCGAGCTTTAACCGCGCCCTGGTCGAAAAATATGACCGTCCGGGTCCTCGCTACACCTCCTACCCCACCGCGCCCCAGTTCCATCAGGCCTTCGCCATCGACGACTATCGCAGCGCCGCGCAGGAGACCAACGACGCCCCGGCACCCAAGCCGCTATCGGTGTATATCCACATCCCCTTCTGCAAAAGCCTTTGCTACTACTGCGCCTGCAACAAGATCATCACCCACAAGACCGATCGTGCCGTCGAGTATCTGGAATATCTCAAGCGTGAAATCCAGATGCAGGCGGCGCTGTTCGATCGTTCACGCAAGCTGACCCAGCTGCATCTGGGCGGCGGCACGCCGACCTATTTCACCAGCGAGCAACTGGCCGACCTGATGGATGCACTGCACGACGCCTTCAACATGGACGACAGTGACAATCACGAGTTCTCTCTGGAGGTCGATCCGCGCACCGTCACGCCCGAACAGATTCATGGACTGCGCACGCTCGGCTTCAATCGTCTGAGTTTTGGCGTGCAGGACTTCGATGAACAGGTGCAGATCGCGGTCAACCGCATCCAAACCGAAGAGCAGACCCGCGAGCTGGTCCAGGCAGCACGTGAAGTGAACTTCAAGTCGATCAGCGTCGACCTGATCTACGGATTGCCGCTGCAGACAGTCGAGAGCTTCAACACCACCCTGAACAAGATCATCGATATTCGCCCGGATCGCATCGCCGCTTACAGTTACGCGCATCTGCCGGATCTGGTGCGTGCGCAGAAGCTGATCCGCCCGGAAGACATGCCTCCACCGGAACGCAAGCTGGAACTGCTGGAGCTGACCATCAAGCGCCTGACAGACGCCGGCTACGTCTATATCGGCATGGACCACTTCTCCCTGCCTGATGATGAGCTGACGCTGGCCCGCGCCAACGGCACGCTGCAGCGCAACTTCCAAGGCTATTCGACCCACGCCGATTGCGACCTGATCGGGCTCGGCATTTCCTCCATCGGCAAGGTCGGCAACAGCTACAGCCAGAACGTGAAGGAGTTGTCGCAGTACTACGCACGCCTGAACGAAGGCATGCTGCCGGTGCATCGTGGATACAAGCTGAGCGAAGACGACCGGTTACGCCGTGACGTAATCATCTCCCTGATGTGTCACGGACGCGTCGATTTCGCCGAGATCGAAGAGCGCTACGGCATCGATTTTTGCGATTACTTCGCCGATTCGCTGGCCAAGCTCGACGAGCAGGTGGCCGACGGTTTGGTGGAGATACGCAGCGATGCGGTAGTGCTGATGCCTCAGGGCCACCTGATGATGCGCAACGTCGCCATGGCGTTCGATGCCTATCTCGGCGGCGAGCAGCGCGGCCGGTTCTCACGCACGGTGTGACGGCCTAACGCGCCCGGCCTTGCTGGGTGCGTCTCACTGCAGACATCCACTGCCATCGGCCTGCCCTGCTTTCAAATAGCACGCCAAACCACTGATCGTCCCGCCGTTGCCAAATTCGCCAACAACTGTATAAATACACAGCCAAACGGGTGAATGCGCCCGTGTATGACCGAACCGGACGTTCGATGCGCCAGGCCCTGGAAAACCCCTTCTACTACCTCGAGAACTTTCGACAGGTGCTTGCCTGGGTCGGCGAACGCCATGGCGATCTGCTGGCCGACCACGAGCGCGCGTTTCTAGACCGGTTCAGCGAAGTCCCGCAAGCCTCGCAGGCGCTGTTGGTTCGCATGGTGATGCGCAAGGGGACGTTATTCCGTGCCAGCAAGTTGCGTTATGCCGAGATCGGCTGCCCCCTGGAAGCCTCCGCCGCGCTGATCGATCAGGGCTGGATCGACGCGGATCCGACGCTGGATCTGGTTCAATTATTCGCCCTGCTCAATAAAGATGAACTGATCCGGGTCTTTGGCCCCCCGACGGGCCGCAGTCAGCGCAAAACCGACCTGCTGCAGACGCTGTTGGCCGAGCATGTTCAGCCACGACCGTTCCGCAACTGGTGCGAGGCGCTCGGTGAAGTCGCGTTCGGGCTCAACATCAGCGAGTTGTGTGACCGGCTACGGTTGATGTTCTTTGGCAATATTCACCAGGACTGGACAGAATTCGTGCTCGCCGACCTGGGCATCTTCCGCTACGAACAGGTGAGTTTCTCTCCCGCCTCGCGCGCGTTCCACAGTCGTGAGGACGTCGACGCCTATTTGCACCTGCATCGCTGCCGCGAACGTTTCGAGGCGGGCGAGGCGCTGGATGAGGTGCTCGCCGACATTCCTCACGTGCCCTACGCCAACGAATGGCTGGAGCATCGGCGCGGCAAGCTGCTGCTGAGCATTGGCCGCCAATGCGAACGTGTTGGCGACCTGAGCCAGGCCCTGCGCCTGCACGCGACAAACAATTATCCCGGTGCGCGCGAGCGGGCGATCAGAGTGCTCGAACGCTGCGACCAGCCCGAAGCCGCGTTGCAGCTGGCAAGCGAAGCCAATGCCGCGCCGGAAAGCGAACACGAAGCGCAGCAGCTGCAGCGGATCCTGCCACGCCTGCGTCGTGCGCTCGGCGAGCCCGTGGCACGCCGCCGCGTTGTGGTCGAAGCGGAACGCATCGATCTTGCCATTGCCAGGCAACCCGGCCTGAGCGTCGAGCAAGCCGTGCGGGAGCATCTGTCGCGCAGCGAGGCGCCGGCCTACTACGTCGAGAATGCGCTGATCAACTCGCTGCTCGGTCTGCTGTGCTGGGACGCGATCTTCGCGCCGCTGCCGGGTGCGTTCTTCCATCCGTTCCATGCGGCTCCAGCTGATCTCGCCCGACCCGACTTCCATACGCGTCGAGCCGGGCTTTTCGATGAATGCCTGAGCAAACTTGGCACAGACGAATACCGTGACTGCATACGCCGCGTGTTTCGCGAGAAGTTCGGCCTGCAATCACAGTTCGTCAGTTGGGGACTGTTTGACGAAACGCTGTTAGAGCTGGCGCTCGAATGCATTCCAGCCGAGCACCTGAAGGCATTCTTCCAGCGCATTCTGCTGGACGTGCCCAACCATCGCAGCGGGTTGCCGGATCTCATCCAGTTCTGGCCTGGCGATCGGCGCTACCAACTGATCGAAGTAAAAGGCCCTGGTGATCGTCTGCAGGACAATCAGAAGCGATGGATAGATTTTGCACAGCGACATCAGATGCCAATCGCCGTTTGCTATGTGCAATGGGCGGAGGCCACCTGGTGAGTTATCGCGTCGCGGTGCGAGCGCTGTGCGAATTCACGGCCAAGCAAGGTGATCTGGACCTGCGCTTCACGCCCTCGCCTACCGCGCTGGAGGGCGTCGCCGGTCACGCCACTGTCACCGCACGACGTGGTAATGGCTACGAACGCGAGGTCACCCTCGAAGGCCGTTACGGCTCCCTTCACGTGCGTGGCCGCGCCGACGGCTACGACCCGGGAAAGAATCGCCTGGAGGAAATCAAGACCTACCGCGGCGATCTGGACCGGCAGCCGGCCAATCACCGCCATTTGCACTGGGCTCAAGCCAAGGTTTATGGCTGGCTGCTATGCGAAGCGCGTTATCTGCAAACGCTCGATATCGCGCTGGTGTATTTCGATGTGGTCACGCAGAAGGAAACGCTGCTGGTCGAAACCTTCAGTGCGGACGATCTACAGAATTTCTTCGAGGCGCAGTGCAAATTTTTCATTGCATGGGCCGAGCAGGAGTTGGCGCACCGTGCCGAGCGCGACCAGGCGCTAAGGGACCTGGCGTTCCCCTACGGGGAATTTCGCAGCGGTCAACGGCAGCTGGCCGAGGCCGTCTATAAGGCCGTATGCACTGGCACGCACCTGATGGCACAGGCTCCCACCGGTATCGGCAAGACGTTGGCGACCCTGTTTCCGCAATTGAAGGCGTTTCCTGGTCAGCAACTCGACAAGCTGTTCTTTCTTACCGCGAAAACTTCCGGCCGCCAACTTGCCCTCGATGCACTGAAAAGCCTGTCGAGCGATTCCACGCCGCTTCGGGTACTGGAGCTTATCGCCCGTGACAAGGCTTGCGAACACCCGGACAAGGCCTGCAACGGCGAATCCTGCCCGCTTGCACGCGGCTTCTATGATCGGCTTTCAGCTGCTCGCGCCGACGCCGTCACACGACCCTTCCTGGACAAGGCGACGTTACGTGAGGTCGCGCTGGCGCACGGAATCTGCCCGTATTACCTGAGCCAGGAGCTGGCCCGATGGGCTGACGTGGTGATCGGCGACTACAACTATTACTTCGACCTGAGCGCTCTGCTCTACAGCCTGACGCTGCTCAATGAGTGGCACGTCGGAGTGCTGGTCGACGAGGCGCATAATCTGCTTGAACGCGGCAGGAGCATGTACAGCGCCGAGCTAGATGTAAGGAATATCAGGAAGTTACGGAAAACTCTTCCGATGATTTTGAAAAGACCTGTCGAACGCGTGCTGCGCGGCTGGAGCGACCTGCACAGAGATCAGGTCGATGCGTATCAGGTCCTCCCGGATATCCCGTACAAGCTCATCAACGCGCTGCAACAAGCCGTCAGTGCCATAACCGAATACATGAGTGAAGAGCCCGCGGGGCTCGATCCCTCGTTGTTATCGGCTTATTTCGATGCCATGCATTTCTGTCGACTGGCCGAAGAGTTCGGTGAGCATTCGCTGATCGACTGTACGCTGGTCCCGGGGCTGGATCGCAATGGGACGAAAGCCTCGGTGCTCTGCATACGCAACGTGCTCCCCGCCCCCTTTCTCGCCCCGCGTATTCGCCAAGCGCGCTCGTGCGTGCTGTTTTCCGCCACGCTAGCGCCGCAGCGTTTTTACGCCGATACCCTTGGCGTGCCGCTCAATCATGTCTGGATAGATGTCGAGTCACCCTTTCGGGCTGAGCAACTGCAGGTACGGCTGGCGCGCAACATCTCCACGCGTTATCGGGACCGTTACGCCTCCTTGCAGCCCATCGTCGATCTGCTGGCCGAGCAGTACCGCGAGCGCCCGGGCAATTATCTCGCCTTTTTCAGCAGTTTCGATTACCTGCAACAGGTGACCGCCCTGCTCAGTGAGCAGCACCCTGACCTGCCCTACTGGGAGCAGACCCGTAGCATGCAAGAAGCTGCACGCGTTGCCTTTCTCGAACGGTTTACTGAGCAAAGCCGAGGCATCGGTTTCGCGGTGTTGGGCGGTGCGTTTTCCGAAGGTATCGATCTGCCCGGGAAACGTTTGATCGGTGCATTCGTGGCAACCCTGGGCCTGCCCCAGGTCAATCCTGTGAACGAGCAAATGAAGGCTCGGATGGATCAGCTGTTCGGCGCCGGCTACGACTACACCTACCTCTTCCCGGGTCTGCAGAAGGTCGTGCAGGCTGCGGGGCGAGTGATCCGCACCACGGAAGACGCTGGCACGCTTCATCTCATCGACGACCGCTTCGCTCGATCACAGGTCAGACGACTGCTGCCTGGCTGGTGGCCACGGCCAGCGTAGGTCAGCCCCGTGCAGCCATCTGACTAGACTGGGCTCGAATCGCCGCAACAGCCTGTTTCTCCGCCTTTTACGCCATCGAGCTATTGCACTAGACGAAAGTCTGAGACCTAACAATTCTTTACAAATTGAATTGACAAGCCTTGCGGCATAGCCATAATCCGATACGTCGTCAGACAACTGATAACAGTTTCATTGCCCGACGAGCGCCGCTCCAGAATCTGCGGCCGCGCTACATCCCGCCTCGTCTTAGGCCTTGGCCGCACGGGGTGGACTACTTAAAAAAAGGGAGCACAACAACAATGACCCCACGCAATCCCCTGTCTGTCGCCGTATTCGCAGGCACTCTGACCCTGGCGCTTGGCATCCCTGCCACTGCCAGTGCTGCAGGCTTCGTCGACGACACCAAGATCACCGTCAATGCGCGCAACTTCTACATCGGCCGCGAATTCCGCGACGATTCGATCACCGACCGCAGCAAAGCCGAGGAATGGACCCAGAGCTTCATACTCAACATCCAGTCCGGCTATACCCCGGGCCCGGTCGGCTTTGGCGTTGACGTGCTCGCCGGTCTGGCGGTCAAACTCGATGGCGGTGGCGGTACCTACGGCACCGGCTTGCTGCCGCGTCATAGCGATGGTCGTCCGGCCGATGATTTCGGTCGTCTGGGCGTCGCGGCGAAAGCCAAGTTTTCCAATACCGAGCTGAAAATCGGCGAAATGATGCCGGTACTGCCGATCCTGCGCGCCGACGACGGCCGTTCGCTGCCGCAGACCTTCGAGGGCGGCATGGTCACCTCGCGCGAAATCGATGGCCTGACCCTCAGCGGCGGTCAGTTCCGTCAGAACAGCCCGCGCGACGACGCCAGCATGGAAGACATGAGCTACGGCGGTGGCGTCTCCGACCGCTTCAACTACCTGGGTGGCGAATACGCCTTCAATGAAAAGCGCACCACCGTAGGGTTGTGGACTGCCGAGCTGAAGGACGTCTACGAACAGCAGTACGTTCAGCTGCTGCACACTCAGCCGTTGGGCTCCGACCTGGCCCTGACCGCCAACCTGGGCTACTTCCAGGGGGACGAGGACGGCAGCGCGCTGGCAGGCGAGCTGGACAACAAGACCTACTCCGGTCTGTTCGGTCTGAAAACTGGTGGCAACACCTTCTACGTCGGCCTGCAGAAAGTCAGCGGCGATACCGGCTGGATGCGCGTCAACGGCACCAGCGGCGGCTCGCTGGCCAACGATAGCTTCAACAATTCCTACGACAACGCCGGCGAACGCTCCTGGCAGGTGCGTCACGACTATAACTTCGCCGCCATGGGTGTGCCGGGTCTGACCCTGATGAACCGCTACATCAGCGGCGACAACATCAAGACCGCCGCCGACGACGATGCCAAGGAATGGGGCCGCGAAACCGAACTGGCCTACACCGTCCAGAACGGCCCGGCGAAGAACCTCAACATCAAGTGGCGCAACTCGAGCTTCCGCTCCCAGGCCAACACCCGTGACCTGGACGAGAACCGCCTGATCTTCAACTACCCGATCTCCATCTTGTAAGCGGCATCCACCACGCTGGACGCAACGCTCCTCGCTCCTGTTGCGGAAACTTTCGCCCGTCCTCGTGACGGGCTTTTTTTCGGTGATTGAAGAGAGACTTAGGATCTGCACGAACAAGTGGAGAGATCGGCGCATCGCGCGCTCGAATAGCTGGACCTCTTCGTAGGCGCCCAAGGATGCTGGTCCCTTGCAGGCGATCAGCCAGAGCAGGAAAGCGATCGCCGCGGTTATGCGTCACCGCATCGCGTGGCAGTCTTACTCGACACCGATGCGCTTGATGTTCAGCTGGCAACTGACCTGCATCGTCTCGCCAGGCAACAACAGCCGCATCCCGTTCGCGACCGGATCGTCCATGCCAAGGGCGTTATTGGCGTGGGATACCGGTTCCACTGCGAAGAAGCCCATATCAGCAGGTGGCGTGAACACCACCAGATGAGCAAGTGCCTCGTTGGCGTTCATGCTCAGCTCGACGCCCTGCCCTGGCCAGCGAATCAGCACTGGCGCGGTACGGCCAACGAAACAGTTATCCAACCCTGGCTCCTGCAGCTGCCTGGCGGTCGCGAAGTCCCATTGTGCCGGAATCTGCGACAGATGCGACGGCAGGCCTTGCGAGTCGTTTTGCCAAACGGAGCGCGCCGCGAACTGCAGCCGGCAATCGTCATGGCGCAAGAAGTACGGATGCCAACCTAGCCCGGCAGGCATCGAGCGGGTGTCGGTATTGCGCAAATTCAGGTGCAGCGTAACGCCTCCATCACCGAGCTCAATTCGATGCTCCAGCTCGAAGGCGAACGGCCAATCAAGGACCGCGTCGCCCTCCGGTCGATGCGTGACGGCGAGGCTCAGGCTGGCCGATGCCTGTTCGGCCACGGTCCAGGCCCTTTTCCAGACGACGCCATGAATCGGCAGCGGATGGTCAGGTGACAATCGGCGCAGTGGATAGTGCTCGCCTTCGTGCTCGAAGGCGCCACCGCCGACTCGATTGGAAAATGGTGCCAGGACGAAGCAGCCGGCACGGCGGACGCTGTCGGAACCGTCCCATGGCCGCAATAGGTCGATACCGTCAATACTCAGGCGCGTGATCGCCCCACCCAACCCCGGACAAACCGACACCTGCAGCGAACCATGCCGCAGTTCGATCTCGGTCAGACTCGGTTGGCGATCGGACATGGCAGATGACTCCTCAGGCGAGCCGTTATCACTCGCGGATGTGAATGTAAGCGGCGCGCCACACCCACACGCTTGTGACTGTGGCTGTGGTAACGCCATTGGGATGTCGCTCAGAAATCGAACCCGGGCTTCTGGCCAGGGCTCGTTGTGGCGACGGTTGCCGCCCCCAGTCCGAAGCGCTCCGGTAAGTGCGCTCAGACCGCTGTCAGCACCTCTCCACGCTCGATAAACGCGCGCAGATTGGCCAACAGCAATTCTTCCATCGCCCGCCGGGTTTCCTCGGTGGCGCTACCGATATGAGGCAGCAGGACGACGTTCGGCAGGTCGAGCAAGGCGTGCGGCACATTCGGCTCCTGGGCGTACACGTCCAGCCCGGCACCGCCCAGGCGGCCCTCAAGCAACGCTTCGACCAATGCCGGTTCGTCCACCACCGAGCCGCGCGATACGTTGATCAGCGTGCCTTTCGCGCCAAGCGCGTCCAGGACCTCGCGATGGATGAGATTACGGGTGCTTTTCCCGCCAGGGCAGGTCAGCACCAGAAAATCACTCCAGCGTGCCAATTCGATCAGGTCAGACTCGTAGCCGTACTCACAACCTTCGACCGGCTGACGATTGTGGTAGCGCACCTGCATGTCGAAACCACTGGAGCGCTTGGCGACAGCCTCGCCGATGCGACCAAGACCGACGATGCCGAGTCGTTTGCCGTAAACCTTGCTCGCCAAAGGCAGGCCACCTGAGAGCCACTCGCCGTTACGAACGAAACGGTCAGCCCGGGAAATCTGGCGAGCACAGTCGATAACCAACCCGAAGGCAAGGTCTGCAACGCAGTCGTTGAGCACATCTGGCGTGTTGCTTACTGGAATGCCCCGCTCCCGCGCCGCTCCCACGGCGATGGAGTCATAACCGACACCGGAACTGATGATCGCCTTAAGGTTGGGCAGCCGCTCGATCAATTCTGCGGTGCAACCGAAGCGCGCCGAGGTCACCACGATTTCGATGCGTTGGGCGTGCTGATCGAGCAAAACATTCGCGTCCTGCTCCCAGATGCGCAGTACCTCATGCTCCGCGGCCAGGTCGCGGTTGAAGCGTTCGGTCAGGGGGCCGAGCTGGAGAATACAGGTCACGGGATTACCTCTGAGAGAGAGATTCGGTTAGAGCACTTTGCCGGGATTCATCAACCCTTTGGGGTCGAACGTCGCCTTGAGCGCGCGCATCAGCTCTAGCTCTAGCGGGTCCTTGTAATGCTTGGCCGCGTCGCGCTTGGCCTGGCCAAGCCCATGCTCGGCGCTGATACTGCCACGCAGGCTCATGGTGACGTCATAGATCACCCGCATGATCGCCTCCTGGTGCGCCTTGAAGACCGCATCTTGGCAGCCGATCGGCTTGCTGATGTTGTAGTGCAGGTTGCCGTCGCCGACATGGCCGTAGGCAACGATGCGTACGCCGGGGAACTGCTCGATAAGGCGCTGATTGGTCGCTTCGATGAATGCCGGAATCGAGC
This sequence comes from Pseudomonas sp. YJ42, assembly GCF_047225135.1. NCBI lineage: Bacteria > Pseudomonadati > Pseudomonadota > Gammaproteobacteria > Pseudomonadales > Pseudomonadaceae > Pseudomonas > Pseudomonas sp. YJ42. The sequence goes on from NZ_CP178378.1 coordinate 500,173, forward strand.
TCACCGGCACGCTGATGTCGTGCTTGAGGCTTGGACCTTCATGGTTCTGCGCCTCGGAAATACCTTCGCGCATGGCCCACAACGCCGCCACCTGGGCTTCACTCCCGGCCAGCACGGCATCGATCGCCAGCTCGCGCTCCAGCGCTTCGCCGATGCCCACCTCTAACAGTTGGTTGAGCGGCGCATCCGGCTGGGTATCGCTGAGTTCGATCAGTACATACCAGGGGTGAGGCTCGGCGAACGGATCGCTGCATCCCGCGACATGGCTCAGCACGAACTCGACGCTTTGCCGCGACATCAGTTCGAAGCCCGTCAGACGGTCGCCACAGAGCCCACGAATGACGCCGATCAACTCCACCGCGGCCTGGGCGCTGGGCAAGGCCACCCAGGCGGTGGTCGTGCTGCGCACGGCCGGATACAGCTTGAGCACCGCCGCAGTGATAACGCCGAGCGTGCCTTCCGAACCAATGAACAGCTGCTTGAGGTCGTAGCCGGTGTTGTCCTTGCGCAACCCGCGCAGGCCGTTCCAGATCCGCCCGTCCGGCAGCACAACTTCCAGGCCAAGGGCGAGATCACGCATGTTGCCGTAGCGCAACACCGCAGTGCCGCCGGCGTTGGTGGCGAGATTGCCACCCACAGTGCAGCTGCCTTGCGCGCCAAGCGCCAACGGAAACAACCGCCCTGCCTCAGCAGCCGCCTCTTGCAGCGTCTGCAGGATGACACCCGCCTCTACGGTGATGGTCTCGTTCGCCGGGTCGACTTCGCGAATACGGGTCATGCGGGTCAAGGACAGCACCACCTGGGTGCCGCTTGCATCCGGAATCGAGCCGCCACACAAACCCGTATTGCCACCCTGCGGAACCAGTGTCACCTGGTATTGGTTGCAGAGCCGTACTACGGATGCGACCTCTTCGGTGCTGGCCGGGCGAATCACCAGCGCCGCGTCGCCACGATAGGCGTTGCGCCAGTCGCTCAGATAGCTCTGCATGCGCTCGGCATCACGAACGATGCCGATTGCACCGACGATGCGTTCAATCTCGCGGACGAATTCGTCCGGCAGTATGCTCATCTCGACCTCCCGCAGTTAGATCATTCGCTACAGCGCACCAGGCGGATGCGCTGATTCACTTTTTCGCGCTGTGGTCAGGTGATGGGCGCCGGATTGAACAGCACGATGTCGTTGTGCAGCCGGTGTTGCTCGGCCCAGGTCTTCTTGCGACCGCTGGCGACATCCAGGTAGTAGTGGAACAGCTCCCAGCCCAGCTCCTCGAGGGTCGCGCGGCCAGTGGCGATGCGGCCGGCGTCGATGTCGATCAGATCCGGCCAGCGTTCGGCCAGCTCGGTACGGGTCGCCACCTTGACCACCGGTGCCATGGCCAGGCCGTACGGCGTGCCGCGGCCGGTGGTGAACACGTGCAGGTTCATGCCGGCGGCCAACTGAAGCGTGCCGCACACGAAGTCGCTGGCCGGTGTTGCGCAGAAGATCAGCCCTTTGCGATCGACCCGCTCGCCCGGCCCGACCACGCCGTTGATGGCGTTGCTGCCGGATTTGACGATCGAGCCCAGCGACTTCTCGACGATATTGGACAACCCGCCCTTCTTGTTACCCGGCGTGGTGTTGGCGCTGCGATCCGCGGCGCCGCGCTCCAGGTACTGGTCGTACCAGTCCATCTCGGCGATCAGTGCGTCGGCGATTTCAGTCGACTCGGCGCGGGCGGTGAGCATGTACACCGCGTCGCGAACCTCAGTATTTTCGGAGAACATCACGGTGGCGCCGGCGCGAACCAGCAAGTCCGACGCATAGCCCAACGCCGGATTGGCGGTGATACCCGAGAAGGCGTCGCTGCCGCCGCACTGCATACCAAGCACAAGCTCGGACGCCGGTACCGTCTCGCGGCGACGCTGGTCGAGTTTCTTCAGCCGCGTTTCGGCCAGGGCGATGATCTGCTCGATCATTTCGCCAAATCCGGTATTGGACTCCTGCAGGCGATAGAGCCAGGGGTCACGCAGGTCCACCGAAGGATCGCCCTCGTGCATCACCTGCTCGGCCTGGAGTTTCTCGCAGCCGAGGCTGATGACCAGCGCCTCGCCACCCAGGTTCGGGTTGCGCGCCAGGTTGCGCACGGTGCGGATCGGGATGTAGGCGTCGCGCGCATTGATGGCCACGCCGCAGCCATAGCTGTGAGTCAGCGCCACTACATCATCGACGTTGGGGTATTTGGGCAGCAGCTCATCGCGAATGCGCTTGACCGCGTGTTCCAGCACGCCGGTCACGCACTGCACTGTGGTGCTGATGCCGAGGATATTGCGCGTGCCCACCGTGCCGTCGGCGTTGCGATAACCCTCGAAGGTGTAGCCTTCCAGCGGGGCGAGCTTGTCCGGTACCGCATTGGCACGCGGCAAGCTATCAAGCGGTGGCGCGCTGGGCATCTTCAGCTGGGTTTCCTTCACCCATGAGCCGCGACGCAGCGGCTCGAGCGCATAGCCGATGATCTGGCCATAGCGGCGCACAGGCTCTCCTTCGGGAATGTCCACCAGCGCCACCTTATGGCTCTGGGGCACGCTTTCGACCGTCACCAGGCCATCCTCGAACTGGGCACCGGTCGGCACACCGCCATCGTTGACCACCACGGCCACGTTGTCCGCCTCGTGGAGGCGAATGTAACGCGGCGAATCTTGATGCTGAATCAGTTCCACGGTGTCGTTCATATCGGTCTCCGGTCAGGCCGGTTGTTGTCTGGTGCTCTGCGCAAGGGAATCACAGACATAGGGTGGGCTGAGGCGGATCGCCGTCCAGCCCGCCCTACTGGCTGGTGGGTGAAATCAACGCACCATGCACGGCTTCTTGTTGTTGAAGGTCCAGTTCGGAATCAGGTACTGCATGGCGATGGCATCGTCGCGCGCGCCCAGTCCTTTGGCCAGGTAAAGCTCGTGAGCCTTCTGCAACGCATCTTCATCCAGTTCCACACCCAGACCCGCCTTGGCCGGTACAGCGACCTTGCCGCCGACGATCTGCAGTGGCTCGCGGGTCAGGTATTGGCCGTCCTGCCAGATCCAATGGGTATCGATCGCGGTGATCTTTCCCGGCGCGGCTGCGGCTACATGCGTGAACATCGCCAATGAGATGTCGAAGTGGTTGTTGGAATGCGAGCCCCAGGTGAGGCCCCAGTCGTTGCACATCTGCGCGACACGAACCGAGCCGCTCATGGTCCAGAAGTGCGGGTCCGCCAATGGGATGTCCACTGATTGCAACTGGACGGTGTGACCCATCTGCCGCCAATCAGTCGCGATCATATTCGTCGCGGTCGGCAGGCCGGTGGCACGGCGGAACTCGGCCATGACTTCCCGACCGGAGTAACCGTTCTCGGCGCCGCATGGGTCTTCGGCATAGGCCAGCACGCCGTGCAGGTCCTTGCACAGGTCGATGGCTTCAGCCAGTGACCAAGCGCCGTTTGGGTCCAGGGTGATGCGGGCATCGGGGAAGCGTTCGGCCAGCGCGCGGATGGCCTTGACCTCTTCGCTGCCCGGCAGCACGCCACCCTTGAGTTTGAAATCCTTGAAACCGTAACGCTCATAGGCCGCCTCGGCCTGGCGCACGACGGTCTCGGGGGTCAGCGCTTCGTCGTTGCGCACACGGAACCAGTTATCGCTGGCGTTCGATTCGTCGCGGTAGCCGAGGTCAGTCTTGTTGCGATCGGCGATGAAGAACAGATAGCCGAGCATTTCGACTTCGTCGCGCTGCTGGCCGTCACCGAGCAGTGCAGCAACCGGTACGCCGAGATGCTGGCCGAGCAGGTCGAGCAGCGCCGACTCGATGGCGGTGATCGCGTGGATCGCAATGCGCAGATCGAAGGTCTGCAAGCCGCGGCCACCAACGTCGCGGTCGGCGAACGCCTTGCGCGCCTGGTTCAGCAAACCGTTGAAATTACCAACCGATTGGCCGATCAGAATGGCGCGAGCGTCGTCCAGCGTTTTGCGGATCGCCTCGCCACCGGGGACCTCTCCGACACCTGTATTGCCGGCGCTGTCCTTGAGAATGAGGATGTTGCGGGTGAAATACGGACCATGGGCGCCGCTCAGGTTGAGCAGCATGCTGTCTTGACCTGCGACCGGAACCACCCGAAGTTCGGTGATGACCGGAGCACCATGATTCACAGAATTGTTCATATGCGTCTCTCTTTTGTTCTTATGGTCCGCGTTGCGGGTACAGCGATCTGTTCGCCATGGGCGCGACCCGCCGAGACGCTAGACGGCTCGGACAGGGTGCGCCGTGTCAAGCGGCACGGCTGATCAGCCGATATAGGTGGTCTTCACCGTGGTGTAGAACTCCTGGGCGTAGCGTCCCTGCTCGCGCGGGCCATAGGACGAGCCTTTGCGCCCGCCGAATGGCACGTGGTAATCCACGCCGGCGGTCGGCAGGTTGACCATCACCATTCCCGCCTGAGAATGACGCTTGAAATGGTTGGCGTACTTCAGCGAGGTAGTGCAGATGCCCGCCGACAGGCCGAACTCGGTGTCGTTCGCCATGGCCAGCGCTTCGTCGTAGTCCTTGACCTTCACCACGTTGGCCACTGGCCCGAAGATCTCTTCACGGCTGATGCGCATGTCGGCGGTGCTGTCGACGAACAACGTCGGCGCCAGGAAGTAACCTTCTGTCCCGCAGCTGACACGCTCGCCACCGCAGGCCAGGCGTGCACCCTCTTGCTTGCCGATTTCGATGTATTTCAGGTCCTGTTCCAGCTGGGCCTGAGAAACCACCGGGCCGACATCCACGCCCTGCTCCAGAGCAGAACCGACCTTGATCTTCTTGATGCGCTCGATCATGGCTTCGACGAAACGATCGTAGATGCCTTCGGTCACGATGATGCGGCTGGAAGCGGTGCAACGCTGGCCGGTCGAATAGAACGCACTTTGCGCGGCCAGTTCGACGGCGGTATCGAGATCGGCATCGTCCAGAATGATCTGCGGGTTCTTGCCACCCATTTCCAGCTGAACCTTGGCCTGACGTCCCACGCAAGTCGCCGCGATGCCGCGACCAACACCCACCGAACCGGTGAAGCTAACGCCATCGACGCGCTTGTCGTTGACGATGGCTTCGCCCACTTCACGGCCCTTGCCCATCACCAAGTTGAACACACCCGCCGGGAAGCCAGCACGTGAAATGATCTCGGCGATCGCCCAGGCGCAGCCGGGAACCAGATCCGCCGGTTTGATCACCACGCAGTTGCCGTAGGCCAGCGCCGGGGCAATCTTCCACGCCGGAATGGCGATCGGGAAGTTCCAGGGGGTAATCAGACCGATCACGCCCAGCGGTTCCCGAGTGACTTCAACGCTGACGCCCGGGCGGACCGACTGCAGGGTTTCACCCGCCTGGCGCAGGCATTCACCCGCGAAATACTTGAAGATGTTGCCGGCACGGGACACTTCACCGATGGCTTCCGGCAGGGTCTTGCCTTCTTCCCGAGCGAGCAGATTACCCAGCTCTTCGCGGCGCGCCAGGATTTCCAGTCCTACCTTTTCCAGGGCATCGGCACGTGCCTGAATACCGGAAGTCGACCAAGCGGGAAATGCCTTACGTGCTGCTGCGATGGCGGCTTCGACCTGCGACGCGTCCGCCTGAGCGTATTCGCCGATGACGTCCGACAGATCGGACGGATTGATATTGGCCTGGTAGTTTTTGCCTGCTACCCATTGGCCATCGATGTAGTTGTCATAACGCTTTGCTTCTGCCACGGAACTCTCCTTCGTGAGGTCCGCCGCCGATGCCCTGACTATGATGACGGGCATCTGAAGCGGCGGGTGGGGCGAGTGATAGAGCGGGCGGGCCTTTATTGAGCGCCCTGCTTCGCGATCAGTGCGGCGAGCGCTTCGTACTCGTCCGGGCGCAGATCGGTCAGTGGTGCGCGCACGGGACCTGCGTCGTAACCGGAAATCTTCGCGCCCGCCTTGACGATGCTGACCGCGTAGCCTTTGCACTTATTGCGGATGTCGAGATACGGCAGGAAGAAATCATCGATCAGCTTACCGACGGTTTCATGATCGTCACGGGAGATAGCGCCGTAGAAGTCCATTGCCAACTTCGGAACGAAGTTGAACACCGCGGAGGAATAAACCGGTACGCCGAGTGCCTTATAGGCGGCGGCATAGACTTCTGCGGTAGGCAGACCGCCAAGATAAGTCAGGCGATCGCCCAAGCGACGGCGAATGGAGACCATCAGCTCGATGTCACCGAGGCCATCCTTATAGCCCACAAGGTTCGGGCAACGCTCGGCCAGTTGCTCTAGCAGCGGCGCGGTCAGACGGCACACGTTGCGGTTATAAACCACGACGCCGATGTTGACCGACTTACAGACCTCTTCCACATGACGCGCAACACCTTCCTGGCTGGCTTCGGTCAGGTAATGCGGCAGCAGCAGCAGACCCTTCGCGCCAAGGCGCTCAGCTTCCTGCGCATAGGCAATGGCCTGACGGGTAGGACCGCCAACGCCAGCGAGGATCGGCACCTGACCGGCACAGGTATCAACCGCGGTCTTGATGATGTCCGGATACTCCTGTGGGGTCAGCGAGAAGAACTCGCCTGTGCCGCCGGCCGCGAACAAGGCAGTCGCGCCATAAGGTGCCAGCCACTCCAGTCGCTTGATATACCCGGCGCGATTGAAGTCGCCTTGCTGGTCAAAATCGGTAACAGGAAAAGAGAGCAGACCAGAAGAGAGGATGGCCTTCAGTTCTTGTGGGTTCATTGTTTGAGCATCCTGTGAAGCTATCGGTATTTGAGGAAGGGGCCGCAGCCTTGAGATACGTTATCGTACAACTCTAAAACACGCTACCGGTTTTGACGATTTTCTTCTTCTCCTCGTTCGCTCCCTCTGAATATGGCCAACTCCCCCGAGTCATCGCGATAGGCGGGATTCGCGGCATTTCTTCTATTCTGAAAAAGAACACCAGATCCTGAAGGAGGCGAAACCTGGCGTCGACCGAGCAGTCACACAGAACAATTTTTATGTTTCCGTCATTTGACAACCACCATCGGCGCTGATAAAAATCGAACCAAGTCATACGACAACGTATGACAAAACAAACAGAGCTTAAAAAGCCATGTCTCATTCCGCGCATTTCTCCTCTGCAGCGCCCAGGCCTGTTGCCCACATCTCCACCGCTGTCTTGCCTCAGCGGGCAAGTCGTTCCGATAACCATTACAGCCTGGCGAGCGCGCCGGCCGCGAATCGTTCACGGTCAGACAGCTGTACGCGAGGGCTTGGCTGATAGCGCCACCCTCCCTATCCAATCATTGAGCTCACAAGAACAATCAGGAGCCCGCGACTCGATGTCAGACCTCAAAGCCAATACCCCTATCGTGACCAGGATGCAGGTCATCCCCGTGGCGGGCTACGACAGCATGCTGCTGAACCTTTGCGGTGCGCATGCGCCCTATTTCACTCGCAACCTCGTGGTGCTTGAAGACAGCGCCGGGCACAAGGGGATCGGCGAAGTCCCCGGCGGCGAAGGCATCCGTCAAGCGCTGGAGCGCACCAAAGGGCTCGTCGTGGGGCAGCAGGTCGGCCGCTACAACCGCGTGCTCAACGCCCTGCGCCAGGCTATTGCGGGCGGCTCGGCGAAAGGGCCGCAGGCCACCCAACATGAGGTGACCTCCGAAGCCGAAGCCGCGGTACTCAAACAGCCACACGAGATCAACCTGCGACTGGACAATGTCATCACCGCGGTCGAAGCCGCCCTCCTCGACCTGCTCGGACAGCATCTCAACGTGCCTGTCGCAGAATTGCTCGGCAGCGGCCAGCAGCGTGACAGTGTGCCGATGCTGGCGTACCTCTTCTATATAGGTGATCGCACCCGCACCGACCTGCCTTATCTGGCCGGCAGCGGTTCGGCCGACGAGTGGTACCACCTTCGCCATCAGGAGGCGGTCACCCCAGCCTCCATCGTCCGGCTTGCCGAAGCCGCCACGGCGCGCTATGGCTTCAAGGACTTCAAACTCAAAGGCGGCGTGATGCGCGGCAGCGAAGAGATGCAGGCGATTGCAGGCATCAAGGCGCGCTTTCCGGACTCACGTGTCACGCTCGATCCAAACGGCGCCTGGTCCCTGGCCGAAGCCATCGAGCTGTGCAAAGGCCAGGGCCACATCCTGTCCTACGCCGAAGATCCCTGCGGTCCCGAAAACGGCTACTCCGGTCGCGAGATCATGGCCGAGTTCAAGCGCGCAACGGGCATTCCCACCGCCACCAACATGGTCGCCACCGACTGGCGGCAGATGGGCCATTCGCTGCGCCTCGAAGCAGTCGACATCCCGCTGGCCGATCCACATTTCTGGACCATGCAGGGCTCGGTTCGACTGGCGCAGATGTGCGAGCAGTTCGGCCTGACCTGGGGTTCGCATTCGAACAATCACTTCGACGTCTCGCTGGCGATGTTCACCCACGCCGCGGCTGCAGCGCCGGGCAACATCACCGCCATCGACACCCACTGGATCTGGCAAGAAGGCCAGGAGCGCCTGACCCGCGAACCGCTGCAGATCGTCGGTGGCGCGGTGCAAGTGCCAGACAAGCCGGGACTCGGCATCGAACCGGACATGGATCGAATCGCTGCCGCGCACGAGCTCTACAACAAGGTCGCCACCGGCGCCCGAGACGATGCCATGGCCATGCAGTATCTGGTGCCTGGCTGGAAATACGATCCCAAGCAGCCAAGCCTGGGGCGTCAATAACCAGAAAAGATACAAACGAAGCGCCGCAACCCCAACCACGGAGAGACCCAACAATGAAAAAAGCTATCAGCGCCTCCCTCGTTTCCGCCCTGCTTGCAACCGCAGTCAGCGGCGCCTATGCCGCCGAAACCGAATGGCCGACGCGACCTGTGCAGGTCGTGGTCATCGCCAATGCCGGCGGCGACACCGACTTCAATGCCCGCACCATGGCCAAATACTTCACCAAGATCACCGGCGAAGCGATGGTCATCACCAACGTCGCGGGCGGCGGCGGCACCTTGGCTGCCGAGCAGGTCAAGCAGGCCGACCCGGACGGCAATACCATTCTCTTCACCCACACGGGCCAGTTGATCGTCAACGAAGTCGCAGGCCTGACCAAGGACAGCCTGGACGCATTCGACATCTGCTGCATCGCGGGCGTCGACAAGGGCACCGTATTCGTCGCCTCGAAAAGCTCAGGCCTGAAATCACTGGAAGACCTGATCTCCAAGTCCAAGGCAGAGCCAAGCAGCGTGACCTACGGCACCGAGATGGGCAGCTACTCGCACCTGCAAGGCCTGATGTTCGAAGGTCTGACCGATACCAAGCTGAAGATGGTCGACGCCGGCACGGTGTCGGAAAAGGTCGTCGCCCTGCTGGGTAACCGTATCGACCTCGCCGCGATCAGCTACGGTTCGGTACAGGACTACGTAACGAGCGGTGAGATGGTCGCCCTGGGCCAGCCCAACGACGAGCGCAACCCGCTGCTGGGCGATGTGCCGACATTCAAGGAACAAGGCGTCGACTTCGTCATGGAGAAGCCCTATGTCGTCGCGTTCCCGGACGGCACCGATCCGGCCATCATCGAAAAGATGGCAGGCATCGTGAAGCAGATCACCGAGACGCCTGAATACGAGGAAGAGCTGCGCAAGACGTTCAAGCAACCGGTCAGCTACTTCGGTACCGACGCGTCCATCGACCGCTTGAAGAACACCCGTGAGCAGTTCATGGAATACAAGGACGATCTGCGCCAGAGCAAGTAAGCCTGCGACCCGATGCCGGGCGCGCTCGCTGCGCCCGGCAGCCTTTCTTCTGAATCGAGAGCAGCCCCATGGATACCTACAAGAGAAAGGAGTTACTGGTCGGAGCCCTGATGCTGGGCGCCGGCCTGTTCTACCTGTTCCTGACAATCAATCTTCCGCGCAAAGGTTTCATCGACGCATCAACCGTTCCTTATGTACTGTCCGTCGGGCTCTGCCTGCTGGGCGTGTTGCAACTGCTGACTGCAACCAGGGCGACGCAACCTTCGGCTGATCCCGATGCGGCAGCTGACCCATCTACCGGAACGCCACCTGACTACCCGACGGTTTTCAAGACGCTAGGCCTGATCGCCGTATACGTCGCGCTGCTGCAGAAAGTCGGCTTTCCAATCATGACCGTGCTTTATCTGTATGCGCAGTTCATCGTGATCACGCCTCGCGAACAGAAGATCAACCACATCGCCTATGTCGTCATCGCGGTTGTGACCTCCGCAGTGATCTTCTTCACCTTCCGGCAGGGCTTCGATCTGATGCTCCCGACCGGCTTTCTGAAATTCTAGGAGGCGGCCATGTTCGAGCTTCTGCAGGCCGGTTTCGGTGCGGTTTTCTCTCCCTATATCTTCATCCTGATTACCCTTGGAGTCGCCGTTGGCATTGTCTTTGGTGCAGTTCCGGGGCTTTCGGCGACCATGGCAATCGCCCTGTGCCTGCCGTTGACCTACACCATGGGCCCGGCGGCCGGCCTATCGCTGCTAGTGGCCCTGTTCATCGGCGCGACATCCGGGGGTCTGATTTCGGCGATTCTGCTGAAAATTCCCGGTACGCCAGCCTCCATCGCCACGACCTTCGACGGCGGGCCGATGATGGAAAAAGGCGAAGGCCTGAAGGCCCTTGGGGTCGGCGTGGTGTTCTCCTTCATCGGCACCGTCTTCAGTATCGTCGCGCTGATGTCCATCGCCCCCTCGCTGGCGAAGATCGCTCTGCGTTTCGGCCCTCACGAGTATTTCGCCATTGCGATCTTCTCGCTGACGCTGATCGCCACGCTGTCCACCGGCTCGCTGCTCAAGGGCATCTACGCCGGCACCCTGGGCTTCGCGTTTTCCACCGTAGGCATCGCTCCGGTCGATGCCATCCGCCGCTTCACCTTCGACTCGCCCAACCTCAACGGCGGTTTCGCGATGCTGACGGTGATGATCGGTATGTTCGCCGTGGCCGAAGTGATCAAGATTGCCGAAACGGGCCGCGCCGCGCACAAGAGCAAGATCGCGTCCGTCAGCATGAAGGGCGTCAAAGGCTTCGGTTTCTCCATAAAGGAGTTCTTCGGGCAGATTCCCAATGCGTTTCGCTCCTCGCTGATCGGCATCGGGATCGGGATATTGCCGGGCATCGGGGCCGGCACCTCGAACATCGTCTCCTACATCATCGCCAAGAAGCGCTCCAAGCATCCCGAGCGATTCGGCAAGGGCGCGGTCGAGGGCGTGGTCGCCAGCGAGACGGCCAACAACGCCGGCATCGGCAGCGCCATGATCCCGCTGATGACACTCGGCATTCCGGGCGATACCGTGACCGCGATCCTGCTCGGTGGCTTCATGATTCACGGCATCCAGCCGGGCCCCTTGCTGTTCATTACCCAGGGCGCGCTGGTCTACACCATCTTCGCCGCCCTCATCCTGGCCTCGGTAATGATGCTGGTACTGGAGTTCTATGGGCTGCGGATCTTCATCAAACTGCTGGCGGTACCCAAGCACATTCTGCTGCCGATCATCCTGGTGCTGTGCGTGGTGGGTGCGTTCGGTCTGAGCAGCCGGGTGTTCGATGTCTGGACCATTCTGTTGTTCGGCCTGATCGGCTATGGCTTCGTCAAAGGCGGAATGCCCGCGGCGCCGTTCATCATCGGCTTCATTCTCGGGCCGATGGCCGAAACCAATCTGCGGCGCGGCCTGATGCTCTCGGACGGGAACTTCATGGGTTTCCTCACCAATCCCATCTCGGCGGCCTTCCTGGCGCTGGCCCTGCTGTCGGTGCTCTGGCATCTGTTCAGCGCATTGCGCGGTCGTAAAAGCGCAGTGGAAAAACTGCAGCGCGCTTGAGCGTGCGGCACCGTGCAAGCGGTGCCGCCGGGCATAGAACCGCGCCTTGGCGCGGTTTTTTTGCTCAGCCACGCTTACCCATTTCGATCTTTGCCAACGTCCAGTCAGCTACGCGCTCGTGCAGGCTGAGGCCCAGGCCTGGCCGGTCTGGCACGATCATGTGGCCGTCGCGTATTTCCAGTCGCTCGTTGAAGGCCGGTTCCAACCATTCGAAGTGCTCGACCCACGCCTGATGCTCGTAGGCAGCCGCAAGGTGCAAATGGATTTCCATGACGAAATGCGGCGCCATGATCATGCCGCGTTGTTCGGCTGCCTGGGCGACCTTGAGAAACGGCGTGATACCGCCCATGCGAGGAGCGTCGTGCATGATCACATCGACCGCGCCGGTGTCGACATAGCCCAAAGCTTCTGCGGCGCTAGTGAGCATCTCGCCGGTACCGATGGGCGTATCCAGTTGCGTGGCCAAAGCGGTATGCCCCGCAACGTCATGCGCATCGAGCGGTTCCTCGATCCATTCCAACTGATACTGCTCCAGCGCTCGCCCCATACGTAATGCGGTGATGCGATCCCATTGCTGATTGACATCCACCATCAGTGGCACCTCGTCGCCGAGATGTTTGCGCAAGGCATCAACCCGCTGCAGATCGAGGCGTCTATCCGGCTGCCCGACCTTTATCTTCACGCCGCCAATGCCGCGCTCGCGAGACTGCGTCGCCTTGTCGATGAGCTCTTCGATCGAGGCCTGCAAATAGCCGCCCGAGGTGTTGTAGCAGCGCACCGAGCCGCGCTGCGCACCCAGCAGTTTGGATAGCGGTAGCTCTGCGCGCCGTGCCTTGAGGTCCCACAAGGCGATGTCGATCGCAGCTATGGCCTGCGCCGCGACACCGCCCCGCCCTACCGAAGCACTTGCCCACGCCTGCTTGCTCCAGAGTCGGGCGATGTCGTTGGGATCTTCTCCGATCAGCAAGGGTGCGAGTTCCTGAGCGTGGGCATATTGCGCCGGCCCGCCGGTGCGCAGGCTGTAGCTGAATCCCAGGCCGGTGTGCCCCTGTGCGGTTTCGATCTCGGCAAACAACAGACTGACCGAGGCCAATGCGGCTTGCCGACCGGTCGCTACTTTGGCATCGCTGACAGCGTGCGCCAGTGGCAGCTCCACCGAGCGCAGGCCGACCCAGTTAATGCGATCGGAAATGTACGTTTTCATGTCCACCTTCATGGTCGCGACGATGTATGGAAAGCATGATGGACGTTGCGGTTGATGCAGAGCTAATCTAATCACCCACTTGATTGATACCGGAAATGCATCAATGTTTGATCTGGCGCAACTGCGATGCTTTACCGCTCTGGCGACGGAGTTGAATTTTCGTCGCGCCGCTGAGCGCCTGCACATGACCCAGCCGCCACTGAGCCGGCAGATCCAGCTGTTGGAGCATCAACTGGGCGTCGTCTTGTTCACCCGCAGTACCCGTGCGGTGGCGTTGACGGCCGCGGGTCGGGCCTTCTTCGTCGAAGCCCAGGCGCTGCTTGCGCAGGCCCACCGGGCGGCACAGACTGCGCGACTGATTGCGCTGGGCGAAAGCGGGACAGTGAGCATCGGCTTCGTCGCCAGCGCGGTTTACGATTTTTTGCCTCGGGTGGTGGCACAGGCCAGGCGCGACCGCCCCGGTGTACAGATCGCGCTACAGGAGATGACCACCTTCGAGCAACTGCAGGCCCTGCGCACGCGGCGCATCGACCTGGCCATCGTGCGTGCGTCTCTGAACGATCCGGGCCTTGTCAGCGAGCGTCTGGTGCGCGAGCCCTTCGTCTTGGCCGTGCACGACGAGCATTCACTGGCACGACTCGAGCCGCTTGAACTGGCGGCATTGCACGGCCAGCCGTTCATCCTTTATTCGCATGCCGCCTGGCAGCCGTTCAATGAGCTGCTCACCGGCATGTTCCGCTCCACCGGCGTGCAACCGGACTATGTCCAGTCACTCAGCAACACATTGACCATCCTGTCCCTGGTGAACGTCGGCATGGGCCTGGCACTGGTGCCGCGCAGCGCCAGTGCGGTGAGCTTCGAGCGAGTGCGTTGGCGCACGCTCGACCTTCCGATAGGCGTACACAGCGAGCTACATCTGGTCTGGCGCGACGATAACGACAACCCGGCCGTCGCCGCGCTTCGCGAAGCAGTGCGTCATGCGGCCAGCGAGCCCGCTCAGGCGCGCTGACCCACCTCGGCCTGCTGCGCGGTCCAGCCAGCCACCCGTTCGCTCAGACTCAAGCCCAGACCGGGTCGATTCGGCACCAGCATCCGCCCATCGCGAATTTCCAGTCGTTCTTCGAACAACGGTTCCAGCCATTCGAAGTGCTCGACCCAGGGTTCACGAATGTGGGTCGCCGCAAGATGCACGTGCAGCTCCATGGCGAAGTGCGGCGCTAATGTCATGCCGGCCTGTTCCGCCAGGATCTGCACCCGCAGATAGGGCGTGATGCCGCCGACGCGCGGGGCGTCAGGCATCAGGAAATCGGCAGCACGCTGACGAATGAACTCCCAGTGTTCGGCCGGGCTGGTAAGCATCTCGCCCGTTGCGATTGGCGTATCGAACTGGCGCACCAGCTCGGCGTGCCCCTCGGCGTCGTAGCAGTCCAGCGGCTCCTCGATCCATATCAGATCGAAGGGTTCCAGGCGTCGACACATGCGACGGGCCATCGGTCGGTCCCATTGCTGGTTGGCATCGACCATCAGTGGAAACGCTTCGCCCAGGTGCTGGCGTACCGTGCCGACCCGATGCAGATCCAGCGCCCAATCCGGCTGGCCGACCTTGAGCTTGATCCCGCCGATGCCCTTCTCGCGCGACAAATCAGTGTTCTTCATCAACTGATCCAGCGGCGTATGCAGGAAGCCACCAGACGTGTTGTAACAGCGTACCGAATCGCGCTGCGCGCCCAGCAAACGCGCCAGCGACAGTCCGGCGCGACGTGCCTTTAGATCCCACAGCGCCACGTCGAAGGCGCCGATGGCCTGGGTCGCCAGACCGCTGCGCCCCACCGATGCGCCCGCCCAGCACAGTTTGTCCCATAGTTTGGCGATATCGCTGGGATTCTCGCCGATCAGATTGGGCGCCACCTCCAGGGCATGGGCGAACTGCCCCGCGCCGCCGGCGCGCTTGGAATAGCTGAACCCCAGCCCCTGGTGGCCGTCGCGGGTTTCGATTTCGGCGATCAGGATGGCGATTTCGGTCATCGGCTTTTGCCGGCCGGTGAGTACCTTCGCATCGCTTATAGGATGGGCCAGCGGCAGCGCCACCGAGCGCAGACGTAGCCAGGTGATACGGTCATCGTCGGCATAGATGATCGCGCAGTTGTCGTTCATGGAACCTCCTGGTGATGGAACCGACGACCTACCCGAGGCCGCTGTGACCAGACAATCACATAGACCTGTCAGACCGTCGAAAATGAAGTGCCCGTTTCACCCTATGATGATTGCGCAATCATTCAAGTCCTAAAAACATCAGGCGCGGTCTCGCACGATCAGCTCGAAGACAACATCCAGGCGCAACGGATCGTGAGCCTGAGCGGGCTCGGCAATGCGCGCCAGCAACGCTTCGGCAATGGCTCGGCCAATCCTCGGACCATCGATCCGTACAGTGGTCAACGGCGGGGCTATGCGCCGCGCTGGACAGATCGCCAAAGCCCATCAGCGCCAGGTCTGCAGGGACGGCCAGACCGCGACTGGCTGCCTCCGCCAGTACACCTTGAGCCAGGGTGTCGGAGCTGCAGACCACCACGCCCCCCGTCGCGTTCGGCCGATCCAGCGCGCGACACGGTGATTGGAGAAACGCCCGCGACCTTGGCCACTTCGATCAGCGTTGGCGTGCCTGGCGGGCGAACATCGGGCTACTTTCTGCTCATGACTGTCTACCGTCGCTCATGACTGTCTATCGTCGAGGCGCCTCAGGGGGATGAGGAACGGGCTCTGAAGCCCACATCTGAACACCCTTACTCCTGGCGCTGTCATCATACAACTACACGGGGTTCGACCGACTTGCTCATCCTTTTCCAATACGGGAGTCCTACTCGACTTTAGTGGTATGTGATTGCCCCGCTGCGCCCGCTAGCGTGATGCTTTGCATTCACTTCTGAAGTCTATGAAGCCTAGAGAACAAGCCACTTTCAGGCGCAACGAACGGAGCTTTCCCAGGCAAGGCAAGCATTTTGGGCATCAGCACGAAGATCGCAATCGCGGTTGACAAAGTTCGATGGTCGCAGAAATAATCAGCTCAAGTCATCCGACAACCGATGACATCAAAAACAATAAGCGACGGGCAGGCCCATAATGACAAGCACGACGACCACACCCACACCCTTCAATCGCCTCCTGCTGACTGGCGCGGCGGGAGGTTTGGGCAAGGTGCTACGCGAAACGCTTCGACCCTATGCCACTGTTATTCGTCTCTCCGATATTGCCTCTATGGAGCCTGCCACCGGCCCGCATGAAGAGGTGATGCCTTGCGATCTCTCCGATAAAGCAGCCGTACACGCACTTTGCGAGGGTGTCGATGCGATCGCGCATTTTGGCGGCGTCTCTGTCGAGCGGCCTTTCGAAGAGATTCTCGAAGCCAACATCCGCGGTGTATTTCATATCTACGAAGCCGCACGCAAGCACGGCATCAAGCGCGTGATCTTTGCCAGTTCCAACCATGTCATCGGTTTTCACAAGCAGACCGAAACCATCGACGCTAACGCCCCGCGCCGCCCAGACAGCTACTACGGCCTGTCCAAATCCTACGGCGAGGACATGGCGAGCTTCTATTTCGATCGCTACGGCATCGAGACCGTCAGCATTCGCATCGGCTCTTCCTTCCCCGAACCGCTCAATCGTCGAATGATGGCCACCTGGCTCAGCTATCGAGACCTGACCGATCTGATTGGACGTTCGCTGTTCACTCCCAATGTTGGTCACACCGTCGTTTATGGCGCCTCGGCGAACCGGGATGTCTGGTGGGACAACCACATGGCGGCGCACCTTGGCTTCACACCCAAGGACACATCAGAAGTATTCCGCGACAAGGTCGAAGCGCAACCACCCTACGCCCCCAACGACCCTGCCTTGATCTACCAAGGCGGTGCGTTCTGCGAAGCAGGTCCCTTCGACGATTGATCGCCTTGCGCCACGCCGCGAAAAACAACAAGAGAATCGCCATGGCAAACCAAGCAGAACTAATCGTCGATGCCCGGAACGCTACCGGAGAGAGCCCGGTGTGGATCGCCTCGGAACAGGCGCTCTACTGGGTCGACATTCCCAACCGCCAATTGCAGCGCTGGGCGGCAGCGGACGCTTCGGTGACCCGCTGGACTGGCGAGCAGATGGTCGCCTGCATCGCGCGCCGCGATGGCGCTGCGAATCGCTGGATCGCCGGAATGGAAGACGGCGTCTTCGACATCACTCCGCAGGATGACGGCACGCTTGCCGCCACTCGCCTCATCGATGTGCAGCACGGTCACGGCGGTATGCGGTTCAACGATGGACGCTGCGACCGCCAGGGGCGTTTCTGGGCTGGCACTATGGTCATGGATATGGCTGCTGGCATCCCGGCTGGCGCGCTGTACCGCTTTGATGGTTCCGCCAGCGACGGTTCGCTCGCTGCACAGATAAACGACTTCGTCGTGCCTAACGGGTTGGGCTTCAGCCCGGACGGCCGAACCATGTATCTGTCCGACTCGCACCCCAGCGTGCAGTGCATCTGGGCGTTCGATTACGACATCGACAGCGGCACCCCGAGCAATCGCCGTCTGTTCGTCGACATGACCCAATATGCCGGTCGCCCAGATGGCGCTGCGGTGGACGTCGACGGTTGCTATTGGATCTGCGGCAACGATGCCGGCCTGATCCACCGTTTCACGCCGGACGGCCGTCTTGATCGTTCGCTGCAAGTACCTGTCAAGAAGCCAGCCATGTGCGCCTTTGGTGGCTCTGGCCTCGACACCCTGTTCGTCACGTCCATCCGTCCGGGGGGCGATCTCTCCGACCAGCCGTTAGCGGGCGGCGTGTTCGCCCTGCAACCCGGCGTCTGCGGACTGGAGGAAACACCCTTTCGTCAATGATTCACCCATGCAAGGACCGGCTCGCGGTTGTCCGGCCTTGAAGTTCCAACGCTGCTCACCAACAACAACAAGATGGAGATCCACATGAACTTCAAACGCAAGTTGCTCATCGCTGCACTCCCCTTCGCCTTCTGCTTGTCCAGCGCGGCCCATGCGGCCATGACATTGAAGATCGCTGAAATCCATCCAGCCGGTTACCCGACGGTCGTGGCTCAGGAACACATGGGCCAGAAGATTGAAGAAGCCACGAACGGCGAACTCAAGTTCCGCATGTTCTCCGGCGGCGTGCTTGGCTCGGAAAAAGAAGTGGTGGAGCAGGTCCAGATCGGTGCGGTGCAAATGACCCGCGTCAGCCTCGGCACGCTCGGTCCGGTAGTACCAGATGTCAACGCCTTCAACATGCCTTTCGTGTTCCGTGACCATGAACATATGCGCAAGGTCATCGACGGTGAAATCGGCCAGGAGATCCTCGACAAGATCACCAACTCCGAATTCAACATGGTCGGTCTGGCATGGATGGATGGCGGTGTGCGTAACCTCTACACCAAAGAGCCGGTTCGCAAGCTGGAAGATCTCAAGGGGATGAAAATTCGTGTCATGGGCAACCCCCTGTTCATCGACACTCTGAACGCCATGGGCGCACAAGGCGTTGCAATGAATACCGGTGAGATCTTCAGCGCCCTGCAAACTGGCGTGGTTGACGGCGCCGAAAACAATCCGCCTACCATGCTCGAGCACAACCACTTCCGTGCTGCGAAGAACTATTCGCTGACCGGTCACCTGATTCTCCCCGAGCCGATCGTGATGTCCAAGGCGACCTGGAACAAGCTCACCCCGGAACAGCAGGAAATCGTCAAGAAGTACGCCAAGGAAGCGCAGATGGAAGAGCGCAAACTGTGGGACGAGAAGACCGCCAGCAGCGAAGCCAAGCTCAAGGAAGAAGGCGTCACCTTCATCGAGGTGGACAAGAAGCCCTTCTACGACGCGACCGCCCCGGTTCGCGAGAAGTACGGCGCACCCTACGCCGAGCTGATCAAGCGTATCGAAGCCGTCCAGTAATTCGTTCTCTCTGAAAAGTCTCGCGGTGGCGGGCCTGCGCCCGTCACCGCGCTTGTGGTGAAGTCTGATGAAAAACACGCTGCTGCGCGTCAACGACGCGATCTACATGACCTGTGTATGGGTCGCGGGATTGGCCATCGTGGTCATGTCCATGATCATCCCTTGGGGGATCTTCGCGCGCTACGTGCTGGGCTCCGGTGGCGGCTGGCCTGAACCGGTGGCCATCCTGCTGATGGTGATCTTTACATTTCTTGGCGCTGCGGCGAGCTATCGAGCCGGAGCGCATATGGCGGTGACCATGTTCACCGACCGTCTGCCTGAACATCTGCACCGCCATGTCGAACTGCTGGTGCAAATCCTGATGGCCATCATCTGCCTGTTCATGACCATCTGGGGCGTCAAGCTGTGCATCGCCACCTGGAATCAATTCATGAGCACCTTGCCGACGTTGCGCGTTGGTATCACCTATTCCCCTATTCCGATTGGCGGCGCGATCACGCTGCTGTTCGTGCTCGAACGAATCATTTTCGGTGACCAGAGCCATCGACGAGCGGTCAACTACGAGCTGGTCGAAGACAGCAAGGAGGCGGTGTAATGGATGCGCTGATACTACTTGGCAGCTTCGCTGTGCTGTTCCTCCTACGGATGCCGGTCGCCTATGCGCTGGGCTTGTCGGCGCTGATCGGCGCCTGGTGGATCGACATCCCGTTCGACGCGGTGATGATTCAGGTCGCGGGCGGCGTCAACAAATTCTCTTTGCTGGCGATCCCATTCTTCGTGCTGGCTGGAGCCATCATGGCCGAAGGCGGTATGTCGCGGAGGCTGGTTGCTTTCGCTGCCGTGCTGGTCGGGTTCGTACGCGGTGGTCTGTCCCTGGTCAACATCATGGCCTCCACCTTCTTCGGCGCCATCTCAGGCTCGTCCTTGGCGGATACCGCTTCGGTGGGTTCGGTGCTGATTCCGGAAATGGAGAAGAAGGGCTACCCGCGCGAATTTTCCACCGCGGTTACGGTCAGTGGCTCGGTCCAGGCACTTCTGACGCCACCTAGCCATAACTCGGTGCTGTTCTCGCTGGCAGCCGGCGGCACAGTCTCGATTTCATCGCTGTTCATCGCCGGCATCGGCCCTGGACTGCTGCTGAGCGCGGTGATGATGACCATGTGTCTGATCTTCGCTCGGGTGCGCAATTACCCCAAAGGTGAGGTCGTTCCACTCAAGCAGGCGCTGAAGATTTGTGTCGAAGCGCTCTGGGGCCTGATGACCATGGTCATCATCCTTGGCGGCATTCTTTCCGGGGTATTCACCGCGACCGAATCCGCCTCGATTGCCGTCGTCTGGGCGTTCTTCGTGACCATGTTCATTTACCGCGACTACAAGTGGCGTGAGCTGCCCAAGTTGCTGCACCGGACGGTGCGTACGCTGTCGGTGGTGATGATCCTGATCGCGTTCGCCGCCAGCTTCGGCTACATCATGACGCTGATGCAGATTCCCTCGAAGATCACCACGATGTTTCTGACGCTGTCGGATAATCGCTACGTGATTCTGATGTGCATCAACATGATGCTGCTGGTACTCGGCACGCTGATGGACATGGCGCCGCTAATCCTGATTCTCACGCCGATTCTGATGCCCGTGATTACCGGCATCGGAGTCGACCCGGTGCACTTCGGTATGATCATGCTGGTCAATCTCGGGATCGGTCTGATCACCCCACCGGTAGGCGCTGTCTTGTTCGTCGGCGCAGCAATCGGCAAAGTGACGATCGAGAACACGGTCAAGGCGCTGCTGCCCTTCTATGCCGCGCTGCTGCTGGTACTGATAGCCGTAACCTACATTCCGGCCATCTCGCTCTGGTTGCCAAGCATGGTGCTCTGACAGTCCTCAGCGCACGAGCGAGGACGCCGCCCACCCGGGCGGCGTTTTGCTTTGCAAGCCAACGAACAATTCGCCAACCATAACCATCAAAAAGCCACCACTGCCATCTGGCTACACGGCCGAACGGAACGGATTCCGCCCAGGACAGGATTGACCCCATGCAAACTGCTGCGCCCTTCCCACGCCATATCGCCGTACTGGTTCTGGCCACCCTGGCCTGCTCATTCGCAGGCAATCACATCGCCGCCCGGATTGCTTTCGATCACGACACCGGACTGCTGCTGGCCATGCTCTGTCGCGCTGGCGTTACCCTGATTGCCTTAGGCACCTTGGTCTTCTGGCGGCGCGAATCCCTGCGCCTGAGCAGCGCCACTTGGCGCTGGCAGATTCTGCTCGGCCTGCTGATCGCGGTTCAGAGCTTCTGTATCTACTCAGCCGTGGCTCGCATTCCCGTGGCGCTGGCCCTGTTGGTGGTGAATCTGTCGCCCATCATGCTTGCGCTGCTGACCTGGCTGCTAGGCGGCCCAAAACCGACCCGGCAGGCGCTGGCGATCATGGGCATGATCCTGTTCGGCCTGGTACTGGTACTGGACGTCCCGGCACGCTTGGTCAGCAGCGAGGCGCCGGACGGCCAGTGGGTCGCCGGCATATTGTTCAGCCTGACCGCGGCCGCGGTGTTTGCGATCGCGCTGTGGATTACCGAGCATAAGCTATCGACGATGGCCGGTTCGGTGCGCAGCATGCTGACGCTGGTCGTCGTATTCAGCAGCTCCGCCCTGCTTGGCGCCAGCGGCCTGATACCGGGTGGTCTGAGCCTGCCAAGCGCGAGCGCCGGCTGGATCGCCCTGGGGTGCCTGATATTGCTCTACGGGGCGGCGTTCTCGACGCTGTTCATCTGTATGCCGCGCCTGAATATCGCGCGCAATGCGCCGGTAATGAATGTGGAGCCGGTCGCTGGCATGCTGCTGGGCTGGCTGGTGCTCGGCCAATTGCTCGGGCCCTTGCAAGTGCTGGGTGGCCTGATCGTCGTCAGCGGTATCGTTCTACTGGCGTACCGCAAGCATTGAGGCGAAAGGACAACCGGCCTGACGGTCATTCCGTTGAGGATCACCGTCTTGGCACACCGGCGATCGTTCGCTAACACGACGGAACGCTGAGTCGCCGAGTGGCGCTAGAAAAGCCGGTATTGGACGTTAGAGGAGCAGCTGATTACCGGTGGACTCATCCATGAGCCCGGTATAGCGCCGCTGCACTGCGAGCCTCTGCTGCGGTACGCGTCGCCGGCATGGCCATGAACCAGCGCTGAGGTTCACCCAACCTTGTCGGTTTCAGCCTCTTCGTGCGCCTGGCGCAGCCGCTCGCGGCTGTTGGTCAGGTGCAGGCGCATCGCGGCGCGAGCGGATTCGGCATCCTGGCGAGCGATGGCGTCGTAGATCTGCTCATGCTCTCGGCCGAGGCGTTGCTGATAGTGCGGCTGGTCATCGTGCGCCAGGCGGGCCGAATTGAGTCGACTGCGCGGAATGATCGCTGTACCGAGGTGATTCATGATGTCGGTGAAATAGCGATTGCCGGTTGCCTCGGCAATCTGCAGGTGGAACTGGAAATCGGAAACCGCGGCTTCGCTGGACAGTGCCGCACTCTGCTGCAGCGAATCCAGGAACGCGCGCATCGCCGCCAGTTGTTCTGGAGTACGACGCATCGCCGCCAACCCGGCTGACTCGACCTCAAGGCTGATACGTAGCTCGAGAATCGACAATACGTCACGCAACGTGCCGATGGTTGCCGGGTCGATGCGAAGACCCGTGGTACTGGGCGTGTCGAGTACGAAGGTACCGATGCCGTGACGCGTTTCCACCAGACCGGACGCCTGTAAGCGTGAGATCGCTTCGCGCACCACCGTCCTGCTTACACCCTGCGCCTGCATGATTGCAGACTCGGTGGGCAGCTTGTCTCCGCGCTTGATGAGGCCGTCGCGTATCTGCTGGGACAGCTCCGTGACCAGTTCCTGTGCAAGACTGCGGTGCTTCCGGCGGACGCGTGGTTGAGCGCTCTGGTTTTCCATGGACACATCGATCTCATTGAAGCGAAGTAATCTGTATCATAGCCCAGTGGTTGTACGATGACTATCCGACGACCGGATATAGGTAAGCCAGCGTCGTATCCAAACCTGACGGGGCATCTCGCCGTTTGAGAAGACAGCGAAAGGGGCGCGGCGGGTCTTACCCGATGACAGGTTCAATGATTCCGACGCTTTCGTAGGTGCAAGCCTGGCTCTTCCCGTCACCAGCGCTCGCGAAGAAAGCGGGCGATCTGGTGGAAGTACGCGGCCACGTCGGGCAGTAGGCTGGACATGCGCAGGAAGTCGTGGGTCAACCCTCGGCAAAGCGTCACCTCGACATCCACGCCCTGTTCCTGCAACGCCTTCGCATAGGCCAGTCCCTCGTCCACCAGAGGATCGAACTCGGCGATCAGCAATAACGCCGCGGCGCTGCCGCGCAGCCGTTCGCCTGCATACAACGGGGAGCAGTGCCAGTCATACCGCTGCGACTGCTCCGGTGCATATTGTCGGTAGAACCACTCCAGCGTGGCGCTCTCCAGCAGGTAACCGTCGGCAAACAATTCGCGCGATTCGCTTCCATCCTGAGCATCCACCGCCGGGTAGAACAGC
The DNA here is from genome assembly GCF_047225135.1 of Pseudomonas sp. YJ42. Lineage (NCBI taxonomy): Bacteria > Pseudomonadati > Pseudomonadota > Gammaproteobacteria > Pseudomonadales > Pseudomonadaceae > Pseudomonas > Pseudomonas sp. YJ42. The sequence goes on from NZ_CP178378.1 coordinate 523,693, forward strand.
AGTTGAGCACAGGGCAATGGGCCGCCCTCCGCCGCCAGTTGCGCCGCCAGGACGCTGGCCAGCGTGGCGCCGGCGCTGTCGCCAGCCACCGCCACCCGGGTTGGATCAATGCCGAGTCCAGCGGCCCGAACCCGCAGCCATTCCCAGGCCGCCCGCGCATCATCAGGCGCGGCGGGAAGCGGATGCTCCGGCGCCAGTCGGTAGCCAACCGCCAGCACCGTACAGCCACAGGCCTCGGCCAAGGTCCGACACAAACCGTCGTGGGACTCCAGGCTGCCAACCACGTACCCACCCCCATGGAAGTACAGCACTACCGGCGCCGAGCTTTGCGGCGTCGGGCGGTACAACCTCGCAGGCAGGGTTCGCCCTGGGAGTTCCAGCTCAAGTTGCTCCACTGGGATCCGAGGCGCACCGGCCTTCAAGGCTTGCGAAGCGGCCTCGAATTCCTCTCGCGCCCGCTCGACCGATAACTCATGCAGGGCCGGACGCCCACTCTGGCGGCGTTCGTCGACCATATCGAGAAAAGCGGAAAGTTCCTGATGCAGCATTGCAACCTCACTCAAGGGATCGCCGGCCCGGCATGTCGCCGGACCAGCGCTGGATAGTTGATTGATGAATGGTTCATGCGGGCAGGCACGCCTGTTCCTGGCGTTCACCGTGCGTCGCACAGCAATGCTCGATCACCGCCTGCAGCTCTTCCTGCAGCCCGGCCATCAGCTGCTCGATGGTCGAACGGCGATAGAGGCGTCGGCTGAACACACAGCGCAGGCTCAATCGCCCCTCATAGACCTGGCCAACGATCTCCAGCCATGCATTCAGCGGCGCGCTGGCGGCGTAGGCATCACCGGCGCTTTCCTGCACCGGCGCGAACAGCGCCTGGTCGTCGAAGCCCTGATCGAACTGCCCCAGATAGTTGAAGATGACCTGCGGCTGCGCCCGCTCCGCCAGGCGTCGACGTGTCGACTCGTCACCCAGATAGCGCAGCACGCCGTAGCCGATGCCCCTCTGCGGCAAGGCGCGCAGCTGATCACGGACCGCCGGAATCGCTTCAGCGTAACCGCCCTCGCCCGGTGTCAGGCGCAGCGGGAACAGGCTGGTGAACCAACCCAGGGTGCGGCTGTGATCCAGATCATCGAACAGGTCCTCACGACCATGACCTTCCATGCCGACCAGCACCGAGGCGCTGTCGCTCCAGCGGCACAGTGTGCGGCCCAGAGCGGTCAGCAGCAAATCGTTGATCTGCGTCCGATAGGCCTCCGGGGCGACCTTCAGCAGTCGTTCGGTCTGCTCCGGCGCAAGTCTCCACTGCACCTGCTCGCGATAGGCCACCCGGGCGTGCCCACGCGGGTTGTCGCGAGGCAGATCGACCAATCCGGCCGGCTCGGTCTGTGCCAGCCAGTAAGGCAGTTCCGCCGCCAGGCGGGGATGCCCGGCATAGCCGCGCAAGCCATCGGCCCACGCCTGGTAGCTGCAGCTCGGTGCAGGAAAGCTCGCTGCCTGCCCTTCGCACAGGCGCCGGTAGGTCTGTTTCAGCTCCGCCAGCAGGATGCGCCAGGACACCCCATCCACCCCCAGGTGGTGCGCCACCAGCAGCAGACGTCGGCTACCGTCGTCCATTTCGCTGTAGACCGCCCGAAACAGGCGTCCGTCGGCGATGGACAGGCTGCGCTGGGCCTGATTGGCGATGGCCACCATCGCCGCGGGGTCGGCCGCCGGCCGGACCCACAGCAGCGGATCCTCATCCAGCCGGAGCGCGTCCATGCCTTGCAGACGCTGGCGCCACTGACCGTCCGCGCCCCGCTGGAACGCCAGACGCAAGCTGCCGTGCTCACCGAGGACCGCGCGCAGCGCCGCTTCGAGCTGTTCGCAGTCCAGCGGCTGCCGGCACGCCAGCAGCACCGACTGGTTGAAATGGTCGGCCTCTTGCAGGCCCTGTTCGAACAACCATTGCTGGATCGGCAGCAGGCCGAAGCAGTCGCCATCCTGCGCTGCCGATGCAGTGAATTGTTCGGCCGCGAGGGCGGGCTGTGCGTCGCGCCGTTCCAGCAGCGCGGCGATGGTCTGGTACTGGAGGAGATCACGCAGGCGAATGTCCAGCGCCGGATCGCCACCCTGGCGCACCTGGGACACCACCTGCAAGCTGAGGATCGAATCACCGCCCAGGTCGAAGAAGTTATCGTGAATGCCGACCCGCTCGACCTGCAGCACCTGCGCCCAGATCGCCGCCAGCATCCGCTCGGCGTCGTTGCGCGGCGCGACATAGCCGGTCCCTTCCCAGCTCGGTTCGGGTAGCGCCTTGCGGTCGACTTTGCCGGCCGGAGACAACGGCAGGCACTGCAACGCCAGGATCTGGGCCGGCACCATGTAATCCGGCAGCTGCGTGCGCAGATAGCTGCGCAAGGTGTCGCCATCGACGTCACCGACCACGTAGCCGATCAGCTGCTTGCCGCTCGCACCTTCACGGGCGACCACCACGGCCTCCCGCACCTGCGGATGGGCTTGCAGGCGGGCTTCGATCTCGCCCAGCTCGATACGGAAGCCGCGGATCTTCACCTGATGATCGATACGCCCGACATACTCGACGACCCCGTCTGAGCGACCGCGCACAAGGTCACCGGTGCGGTACATGCGGCCACCCGGCTCGCCGAATGGATCGGCGACGAAACGCTCGGCAGTCAGCGCCGCACGCTGGTGGTAGCCACGCGCCAGGCCACTGCCGCCGATGTACAGCTCGCCAGCCACACCCAACGGCACTGGGCGCAGCGCTTCGTCGAGGATGTACAACCGGCGCGAGCCGACCGCCGTGCCAATGGGGGCATAGGTCGCTTCACAGCGGGTCGTTGCATCAGCCTTCCAGAGCAACGGCGTGACCACGGTCTCGGTCGGCCCGTAGCCGTTGATCAGATGTTCGGCACGCAGGTTGTGACGGGCCAGCTCGAAGGCCGCCTCAGCCACCGCATCGCCGCCGAAGCAGTAGATCCGCATGCTCGGGGCATGCCCGACACGCGCGGCCTGATCGGCCAATTGCTGAAGGTAGACTGGCGGAAACGCGGCGACGGTCACCGCATGCTCGCGCAGTTGCTCCAGGGTCTGGTCCGGTGCCCACAGCGCATCGCCGCGGATCAGCAGGCTACCGCCGTGGCTAAGCGCGGTTAGCCAGCGTTCATGGGCACCGTCGAAGGCGAACGACATGAAGATCAGCTCGCGATCGTTCGGGCCCATCCCGTAGCGCTCGCCGATTGCACGGCAATGCATGGCGATGTCGCCATGGGCCACCGCCACGCCCTTTGGCTGTCCGGTGGAACCGGAGGTGTAGATGAGGTAGGCCAGGTTGCCCGGCTGCAACGATACCTGCGGAAGTTCGGCGTGCTCTCCGGACAGCTCGAGCCCGTCCAGCTCCAAGCAAGCAACGCCCTCGGGCAGGGGCAAGCGGTCGCGCAGACGGCTGTCGGTAAGCAACAGGGCGATGCCGGCGTCCTGCATTTGGAAGGCCAAACGCTCGCGTGGGTAGTCGGCATCCAGCGGCACATAGGCGCCACCGGCCTTGAGCACCGCGAGCAGCGCCAAGGGCAGCTCGACACCGCGCGGCAGGGCCACACCGACACGCACCTCGGGGCCGACCCCAAGCGCCATCAGGCGCCGCGCCAGGCGGTTGGAGCCTTCCTCCAGGGCCTTGCGATCGAGGCGTGCGCCTTCGCTGATGAGCACGCAGGCATCCGGTCGCTCACGGTTATGCCGGGCAATCGCCAGATGCACCGGCTCGAAGCTCTCGACCACCGGCGCCTGGCCGTGCAAGCGTGCCTGGGCGTCCAGCTCAGCGACGCTCAAGCAAGCCAGATCGGCGATGCGCCGGTCGCCGCCCTCCAGCATCGAGGCAAGGATCTGTTCCAGATTGGCGCGAATACGCAGCGCCGCCTCGTCCGTGAAATGACTGCGCAGGTACTGGTACTCGATTTCCAGGCCATCACCGAGGCGTATCGCCAGGTCCATCGGCACGCTGGTGACATCCTTGGATACCAGCTCGCCGAAGCGCGGGCCTGTGCCGCCGCCTTGCTTGAGCGCCTCGTCGACCGGATAGTTCTCGAACACGATGATGCTGTCGAACAGCGCCTGGCCACTGTGCCCAGCCCAGCGCTGAATGTCGTACAGCGGCGTGTATTCGTACTCGCGGACTTCGACGTTGTATGCCTGCAGCTCGCGCAGCCAGTCGCCGAGTTCGGCCTGCGCCGCCGGCGCCTGGGCCACCGGCAAGGTATTGATGAACAGCCCCAGCAACCCCTCGGCACCGGGCAGATTCGTCGGCCGGCCGGCGACCGTGGCGCCGAAAGCCACTCGGCGCTTACCGGTGTAGCGCTGTAGAAGCAGTAGCCAGGCCGCCTGCAACAGGGTATTGAGTGTCACCCGCTCGCGGCGGGCGAAGGCACGCAGGCGTTCGGTGGCGGCCGTGTCGTAGCGGCTGTAGGTGACGCCGTGGTCGCTGCCCTCCGCCGGACGCGGCAAGCAATCTGCCAGCAGTGTTGGCTCATCCAGCCCGGCCAGTTGCTCACGCCAGAAGGCCTCGGCGGCGACCGCATCCTGGCGCTGTAGCCAGGCGATGTAATCGGCGTAGCGGGCGATCGGCGACGGCAAGGACTCGCCGGCATAGACCTGCAGCACCTCCTTGATCAGCTGCGCTCCGCTCCAACCGTCCGTCAGCAGGTGGTGCATGGTCCAGATCAGTTGCCAGCGGCCATCGCCCAACGCCAGCAGGCTCATGCGCTGCAAAGGTGGCCGGGCGAGATCGAAGCCTTCGGCACGGTCGCGTTCGGCGAAGGCGACGACGTCCGTCTCTTCCTCGATCACCCGTATTTCGGTCGGCACCTGGCGGTGTACCACCTGCAGCGGCTGGCGCAAACCGCCCTGCCAGAGGAAACCGCTGCGCAGCGTTTCGTGGCGGGCCACTACTTGAGCCCAAGCGGCCTGCAGGCGCGACGGGTCGAGATGCTCCACCGCCACGCTGATCTGGTTCACGTAGAGCCCCGAGCCCGGGTTGTCGAGGGCATGGAACAGCATGCCTTGCTGCATCGGCGACAGCGGATAGAGGTCCTCGATCTGCACCGCTGGCAAGTCGAGCGCATCGAGCTGCGCCTGATCGATGCCGGCCAGCGGGAAGTCCGACGGCGTCACCCCGCCCGCCTCGCCTTCGAGGCAATGCGCGATCAATGCGCGCAGCTCGTCAAGATAGCGGCCGGCCAATTGCTCGATTGTCGCGACCTCGAACATCTCGCGGCTGAAGGTGAAGCGCAGGCCCAGGCGGGCATCGAGTACCTGCCCATCGATGCTCAGCCAGTTACCCAGCGGTGCCTCGCCATCGCGGTTCGGCCCTGCACTTTCGTTGGCCGGCCGCAGCAGTGCATCGTCGGAGAAGCTGGCATCGAACTGGCCGAGGTAGTTGAAGGTCACGCGCGGCTCGTGCAGATCATCCAGGCCCTCGCCGAAATGACGCAGCAAACCGTAGCCGAGACCACGCCGCGGAACCGCGCGCAGCTGTTCCTTGACGGACTTGATCGCCGCGGCTGGCTCGCCACCGGCATGCAAACGCACCGGATAGAGGCTTGTGAACCAACCCACCGTGCGGCTCAGGTCGATGTCCTCGGACAGGGTTTCTCGGCCGTGTCCTTCCAGCATCAGCGAGGCGCTGTCGGCGCCGGTCCAGGCGCACAACGTGCGGGCAAGAGCCGTGAGCAGCAGATCGTTGACCTGGGTGCGGTAGGCCGCCGGGGCCTGTTGCAGCAGTGCGCGGGTGTTGGCTTCGTCCAGTTCCAGACGCAGCGTATACGCCTCCCGCTCGACCAGACGGACGTCAGTGCGAGCATCAGGCAGCGCCGCAGCGGTGCCGTCCAGTTGAGCCCGCCAGTAATCCCGTTCCGCCGCCAGTTCCTCGCTGCCGCCCCATTCACCCAGGTGCTGCGCCCAGCGCTTGAACGAACTGCTGCGCGGCGCCAGGGGTTGGCTCCGGTAGAGCGCCTGCAGATCTTCCAGCAGGATGCGCCAGGACACGCCATCGACCACCAGATGATGGATCGCCAGCAACAGCCGTTGGCTGCCGTCGGCCATGGTCACCAGCAAGACGCGCAGCAACGGGCCACGCGCCAGGTCGAGGCTGGTCTGGGCAGCGTGACAGTGCATTTTTAGCTCGCCGGCGTCCGCCGCCTCACGCAGCCAGAGCAGATCGGGATCCGGCTGCTCGGCATGCCCGGCGTGAAGGCCGTCGGCGGCGAAACGCAGACGTAGGGCGTCGTGATGAGCGACCAATGCCGTCAAAGCTTCGGCCAACCGCCGAGGATCGAGCGCTTCCCGGGGCTCCAGCAACAGCGCCTGGTTCCAATGAGCACGGCGCGGCATGGGCGTGGCGAGGAATGCCCGTTGGATCGGCAGCAACGGCGTTTCACCCTGCTCCGGCCCCTGCACGTCTTGCACCGCGGCGTCCCGCACGACCGCCGCCAGAGTGCGCAGGGTCTGATGTTGGAACATGTCCTTGGGGCTGAGCTGCAATCCCGCCTGGCGGGCGCGGCTGACTACCTGGATGGAGACGATGGAGTCACCGCCCAGCTCGAAGAAGTTGTCTTCGCGGCCGACGCGCTGCACACCCAGCACGCCCTGCCAGATATCCGCCAGCAATACTTCGCGCGCCGTCACCGGGGCCTGGTAATCGGCCTGCGGCTGGCTGAGGTCGGGTTCTGGCAGCGCCTTGCGGTCCAGCTTGCCGTTCGGCGATAGCGGCATGGCCTCAAGCACCAGAATCCTCGCCGGCACCATGTAGTCCGGCAATTGCACGGCCAGGGCCTGGCGCAGCAGGTCGCCGTCGCAGCTCGCCACGGCATATCCCACCAACTGCTTGCCTTGCGGCGTATCGCGGGCCACCACCACCGCTTCGTCCACCTGCGGATGGGCCTGCAGCCGTGCCTCGATCTCGCCCAACTCGATACGCAAACCGCGGATCTTCACCTGGTGGTCGATGCGCCCGACATACTCGATGGCCCCGTCCTCGCGCCAGCGCGCCAGGTCACCGGTGCGATAGAGGCGCCCGCCTTCGCCGAACGGATCGGCGACGAAGCGCTCGGCGGTCAGCCCCGGCCGTGCGTGATAACCCCGTGCTAGGCCCACGCCGCCGATGTACAGTTCGCCGGCCACGCCTTGCGGTACCGGCTCCAACCAGGCGTCGAGGATGTACAGGCGCAGGTTGTCGATGGGCCGACCGATCGGCACGATGTGCCGCTCGTTTTCCTCCTCGCAAGCCCAGTAGCTGACGTCGATAGCCGCCTCGGTGGGGCCGTAGAGGTTGTGCAGTTTGGCAACGAGGCGCTGGCGGAACTGCTGTTGCAGTTCGTACGGCAGCGCCTCGCCGCTGCACATCACCTGCCTGAGCGACGAGCACTGTTCCAGCTCACCGGAGGCTACGAAGGCCTGCAGCATCGACGGCACGAAGTGCAGCACGCTGACGTCGCCCGCATTGATCACCTGACGCAAGGCCAGCGGATCGCGGTGCGCGCCCGGCTCGGCCACCACCAGCGTGGCACCGGTCATAAGCGGCCAAAAGAATTCCCAGACCGAGACGTCGAAGCTGAACGGGGTCTTTTGCAGCACCCGGTCGTTTTCAGTCAGGCGGTATTGCTTCTGCTTCCAGTGCAGGCGGTTGATCAAGGCCTGGTGGCTGTTGCCGGCGCCCTTCGGCTTGCCGGTGGAGCCGGAGGTGTAGATCAGGTAGGCCAAGTTCTGCGGCGTGCCGAGGGTCGGCAGATCGCCGTCATCCAGCGCTTCCACCTGCGGCCAGTCGCGGTCGAGGCAGAACAGTCGAGCACTCGACTCAGGCAACGCCTCGCACAGGTGCGCCTGGGTCAGCAGCAGTGTCACGCCGCTGTCGGCGAGCATGTGCTCCAGGCGTTCGCGGGGGTAATCCGGGTCCATCGGCACGTAGGCGCCACCGGCCTTAATGATGGCCAGGAGCGCCACCACCAGCTCGACGGAACGCTCGGCGGCCACACCTACCAGTACATCCGGCCCCACACCCTGCCCGCGGAGCCAGCGTGCCAGGCGGTTGGCACGGCTGTGCAGCTCGCGGTAGCTCAGGCGCTGTGCGCCGAATTGCAGCGCCAGGGCATCCGGGCTACGCGAGGCCTGTTGTTCCAGTAGCGTTTGCAATTGAACGGCATCAGGGAACGCCGCCTCGGTGGCATTCCAGCCCTGCAGCAGTTGCTCGCGCTCGGTCTCTGACAGCATCGGCAACTGCCCCACCGGCTGCCGCGGATCGGCCACCAACGCTTGCAGCAGGTTGAGAAAGTGTCCGCAGAGACGCTCGATGGTCGACGCATCGAACAGGTCGGTGGCGTACACGAATTGACCGCGCACCTGCCCGTCACGGCCCTCCTCGGTCTGCAACATCAGGTCGAATTTGGCGATGCCGACGTCCAGCGTCAGGCTCTCCAGCGTCAGCCGACCGCCCTCGCCGCCGGGCAGTTCGCGCAACGCGTCGCGGGCGCTCGGCAGATGGTTGCAGGCCACCTGAAACAGCGGGTTGTGGCTCAGGCTACGTTCTGGTTGTAGCACGTCCACCAGCCGCTCGAAGGGCAGCTCCTGATGCGCCTGGGCATCCAGCACGGCCTGGCGCACCTCGCCGAGCAACTGGGCGAACGAGGCGTGCTCGTCGATTTCGCTGCACAACACTTGGGTATTGACGAAGAAGCCCACCAACCGCTCGCACTCGGCGCGGCCCCGGTTGGCCACCGGCACGCCGACGCGCAGCTCGCGCTGGCCACTGTAGCGCATCAGCAGCACTTCGAACGCCGCCAGCAGCACCATGAACAGGCTCGCCCCCTGACCGCGTGCCAGGCTGCGCAGGCCGATCACCAGCGGCAGCGGTAGCTCGAAGTTCTGCGCGGCGCCCCGGTAGCTTTGCACTGGCGGACGCGGGCGATCGCTGGATAGGGTCAACACCAGCGCCGGATCGCCGATGCGCCGGGTCCAGTAGTCGAGCTGGCGTTGCTCCTCGCCAGCCGCCATCCACAAGCGTTGCCAGCGGGCATGGTCGGCGTATTGGATCGGCAGCGGAGCGAGATCGGCCTCCCGACCTTCGGCGAAGGCGCTGTAGAGTTTGGCGAACTCGTCGATCAGCACGCCCATGGACCAACCATCGGAGACAATGTGATGCAGGGTCAGCAGGAGGATGTGATGATCGGTGTCCAGACGCAGCAGGTCGAGCCGTAGCAGCGGGCCTTCGGCGAGGTCGAACGGGCGCCGGGCGGATTGCTCCAGGTGCTCACCGGCGCTGGCTTCACGCTGAGTCTGAGGCAGCGCCGACAGATCCTTCTCGACCAGCGCCAACGGCAGCGAGGGCAGGATCACCTGGAGCGGCTCACCGCCCTCGTCGCGAAACAGCGTGCGCAGGCTCTCATGCCGTACCACCAGCGCCTCGAAGGCGCGACGCAGGGCGGAACGGTCCAATACGCCGCGCAGGCGAACCGCCGCTGGGATGTTATAGGCGGCGCTGTCCGGCTCCATCTGCCAGAGGAACCACAGGCGGCTCTGCGCCGGCGACAACGGCGCGCGTTCGCAGGGCTGGCGGCCGATGGGCAAGCGCTCCAGGCTCACCCCCTTTTCCCGCAACTGACGCAGGAAGGTCAGCTGTCGTTCTTCCGGGAGCGCGCCCAGGCGCTCGGCAATCACGCGCAGTTGTTCGGTTTGCGCATCCAGCATCGTCATCAGAAGTTCTCCAGCTCGCCCAGCAACTCATCCATCAGGTCCAATTCGGCGTTCTCCGGCGGCGCGCTGTCCTGTTGCGCCTGCAGATGGGCGGCCAGCGCCTGGATGGAATTCAATTCGAACAGACGGTGCAACGGCAGCGTGACGCCGAGGCGGTTGCGCAGCGTCATCCCGACCTGGGTCAACAACAACGAATGCCCGCCCAAGGCAAAAAAGTCGTCAGTGATGCCGACCCGCTCGACCTGCAGCACCTGCGCCCAGATAGCCGCCAACTCACGCTCCAGATCGGTGCGTGGGGCAACGTAGCCCACCGTCGTGGAACCGAATTCCGGTTCCGGCAGCGCCTTGCGGTCCAGCTTGCCGTTGGGCGACAGCGGCATGGCCTCCAGCACCAGAATGCGCGTCGGCACCATGTAGTCCGGCAACTGCTCGGCCAGTGCCTGGCGCAGCAGGTCGCCGTCGCAGCTCGCCACGGCGTAGCCCACCAGTTGCTTGCTTTGCGGCGTATCGCGGGCCACCACCACCGCTTCGTCCACCTGCGGATGGGCCTGCAGCCGTGCCTCGATCTCGCCCAACTCGATACGCAAACCGCGGATCTTCACCTGGTGGTCGATGCGGCCGACGTACTCGATGGCGCCGTCCTCGCGCCAGCGCGCCAGGTCGCCGCTGCGATAGAGGCGCCCGCCTTCGCTGAATGGATCGGCGACGAAGCGCTCGGCGGTCAGCCCCGGCCGGGCGTGATAACCCCGCGCCAAGCCCACGCCGCCGATGTACAGCTCACCGGCTACACCTGGCGTCACTGGCTCCAGCCAGGCGTCGAGGATGTACAGCTTGAGGTTGTCGATGGGCCGGCCAATCGGCACGATGTGCCGCGGGTTTTCCTCCTCGCAAGCCCAGTAGCTGACGTCGATGGCCGCCTCGGTCGGGCCGTAGAGGTTGTGCAGCTTGGCCGGATGACGCTGGCGGAATTGCTGTTGCAGCTCGTAGGGCAATGCCTCGCCGCTGCACATCACCTGCTTGAGCGATGGGCACTGCTCCAGCTCGCCGGAGGCGACGAAGGCCTGCAGCATCGACGGTACGAAGTGCAGCACGCTGACCTCGCCCGCGTTGATCACCTGACGCAGCGCCAAGGGATCGCGATGCGCTCCAGGCTCGGCCACCACCAGCGCCGCGCCGGTCAGCAGTGGCCAAAAGAACTCCCAGACCGAGACATCGAAGCTGAACGGGGTCTTTTGCAGGACGCGATCAGCCGATGTCAGGCCGTACTCCTTCTGCATCCAGTGCAGACGGTTGATCAGCGCCGCGTGGCTGTTGCCGGCACCTTTCGGCTTGCCGGTCGAACCAGAGGTGTAGATCAGGTAGGCCAGGTTCTGCGGCGTGCCGAGGGTCGGCAGATCGCCGTCATCCAACGCTTCCACCTGGGGCCAGTCGCGGTCGAGGCAGAACAGTCGAGCACTCGACTCAGGCAATGCCTCGCACAGGTGCGCCTGGGTCAGCAGCAGTGTCACGCCGCTGTCGGTGAGCATGTGTTCCAGGCGTTCGCGGGGGTAATCCGGGTCCATCGGCACGTAGGCGCCACCGGCCTTGACGATGGCCAGCAAGGCCACCACCAGTTCGACGGAACGCTCGGCGGCCACACCCACCAGTACATCCGGCCCCACACCCTGCCCGCGCAGCCAGCGGGCCAGGCGGTTGGCGCGGCTGTGCAGCTCGCGGTAGCTCAGGCGCTGTGCGCCGAACTGCAAGGCCAGGGCATCCGGGCTACGCGAGGCCTGTTGCTGCAGCAGCGTTTGCAATTGAACGGCATCAGGGAACGCCGCCTCGGTGGCATTCCAGCCGTGCAGCAGCTGCTCGCGCTCGGGCTTGGCGAGCATCGGCAGATCGGCCAAACGGCGGCCCGCGTCGTCGACCAGAGCCAGCAGCAAGCGCTCGAAGTGCTCGCGCACGCGCTCCACCTGGCTCGCCGCTAGGCGGTCTGCCCGGTAGGCGTAGCGCACATCCAGACACTCGCCGGCGCTGGCCACCAGGGCCAGAGCGAAGTGAGTGCTTTCCAGCGGTTTCTGACTTAGGACTTTCAGGTCATTACCGCCGCCCGCCAGGACGGCATCCATGGGGAAGTTCTCGAATACCAGGATGCTGTCGAACAACGCCTGCCCCGGCTTGCCAGCCCAGCGCTGGATATCGTACAGCGGGCTGTGCTCGAACTCGCGGGCATCCAGGTTCAGCGCTTGCAGGTCGCGCAGCCAGTCGCCAACACCCTGCTCCGGCTCGACCGGATGGACGATGGGCAAGGTGTTGATGAACAGCCCGAGCAGGCTTTCCGCCGTCGGCAATCCGGCCGGGCGGCCAGCGACGGTGGCGCCGAAACAGGGTCGCGCCTGCCCCGTGTAGCGCTGCAAAAGCAACAGCCAGGCCCCCTGTAGCAACGTATTGAGCGTCATGCGCTGGGCCTGGGCGAACTGTTGCAGGCGACGTGTCGCGCTGGCATCCAAGCGGCTGTTCACCTCCCGCGCGGGCTCGTCGGCTGCCTGACTCAACGCGCCGGCCAACAGGGTCGGCTCCTCGAAGTCGGCCAGCCGCTCGCGCCAGAAGCGCTCGCCGGCATCGGCGTTCTGAATCTGCAACCATGCGATGTAATCGCGGTACTGCCCAATCTGCGCCGGCAACGACTCGCCCCGGTAAAGCGCGAGTACTTCGCCGATCTGCCGAGCGCTGCTCCAGCCGTCGGCGATCAGATGATGGCAGGTCCAGATCAGGTGATAGCGGTGCTCGCCCAGCCGCACCAGAGTCACACGCTGCAGCGGCGGCGCGGCTAGGTCGAACCCTTCCTCTCGCTCGGCATCGGCCAAGGCATCCGCTGCCGCGGGATCGAAGCCGCGCTCGCGCCAGTCATGTTCGCGTACCGGCAACTCGGCCTGGCGCAGCACGAACTGCAAGGGTGCGCCGCCCTCGGTTACCAGGAAACCGGTGCGCAATGCGGCATGACGGGCAATCACTTGTCGCCAAGCAGCGATAAAGCGCGACGCATCGAGCCCGTCCAGATCGACCCGCAGCTGGTTGATGTAAAGGCCCGAGCCCGGCACATCGAGGGCATGGAACAGCAGCCCTTGCTGCATCGGCGACAGCGGATAGAGGTCATCCAGATTGGTTACGGGCAGCGCGAGGCTGTCCAGCGCGGCCTGGTCCAGCCCTGCCAATGGCACGTCGCTTGGTGAAAGACGCGGCTCGGCCTCCTTCACGTGGGCCAACAGCCCGAGCAGCGACTGCTCCAGGCCCTGAACAAGCGCGTCGATGGCCTCGCCAGCGAACATGGCGCGGCTGTAGGTCAGTTCCAGTTTCAGACGACCGCCGAGTACGCGGCCGTTGATCACCAGCCAGTTGCCCAGGGGTGCAATGTCCGACTGGCTGCGGCCGGCGGACTCGCTGGCGGGATGGAATGTCGCCTCCGCGCCGAACTGCTGATCGAACTGGCCGAGGTAGTTGAAGGTGACACGGGGCTGGCCCGCGCTTTTCAAAACGTCGGCATGGTCACTCAGGTAGCGCAGCACGCCATAGCCGATACCGGCGCGCGGCACCGCCCGCAGCGCTTCCTTCACCGCACGCAACGCCGTACCGGGCTCGCCGGTCGGACGCAGGCGCAACGGGTAAAGGCTGGTGAACCAGCCGACCGCGCGCGACAGTTCCAGCGGCTCGCCCTCGTCGAAGGCATCGCGGCCGTGACCTTCCACTTCGAGCAGCGCCTCGTCCGCGCCGGTCCAGTCGCACAGCGCGCGGCCTAAGGCCGTTAGCAACAGGTCATTGATCCGCAGGCGTTGATTAGCCAGGGCCGGGCCAAGCAGCTCGGCAGTAGAGGCTACGTCCAGCTGTACGTGCCGCTGCTCCGCTTCGCGCCAAGTCGTCCGCGCATCGGGCACTGCTTGCGGGAAGCACGGAGCATCCGCCAGTTGCGCCTGCCAGTATGGCAACTCGGCGGCCAACGCCGGGCTCGCCGCCAGCGCCTGCTGGCGGACAGCCCAGACGGCATGGCTGTCACCCTCGATCGCCAACACGATGGGTTGGCCGGAACGGGCGGCTCGATAGACGCTGTGCAGGTCTTCCAGTAGCACCCGCCAGGACACCCCATCCACTGCGAGGTGGTGAATCGCCAGCAGCAGCCGTTCGCCGCCCTGCTCCAGCCTGACGTGCATGGCGCGCAGCAGCGGACCCTGGCGCAGATCGAGGCTACGCTGGGCCTCGTCGCACAAGCGTTCGAGCGTCTGCTGGTCGGCAGCACGACGGCGCCAGAGCAAGGTCAAGTCGAGCGCGCCGAGCTCGGCGATGCGCAGGCGCGGGCTATCGCCGTCCTGGCGCAGACGCAGCGACGGATGGCGCTCCAGCAGGGCATGCAGGGCCCGAGCCAGCACGTCGAGATCGAGCTTTTCCCGTGGCTCCAGCAGCACCGCCTGGTTCCAGTGGTTACGCAGTGCCGCCGGCACACGCTCGAAGAAACGTGCCTGCACCGGTGCCAGCGGCGCTTCGCTGTTGGCGGGCGCGACGACCGTCGTCGGAACGGCCGTCGGCACGGCGCGGACCTCCAGCCATTGCGCCAGCTGGCGTACGGTCTGCCGTTCGAAAAGCTGCTTGGGGCTGAGCTTGAAGCCCAGTTTGCGGATGCGCGCGATGATCTGCAGGCTGAGAATCGAGTCGCCGCCCAATTCGAAGAAGTTATCCTCGGCGCCCACTCGCTCGACCTTGAGCACGGCCTGCCAGATCGCCGCCAGCTGGCTTTCCAGCTCGTTCAGCGGTTGCTCGTCGTGCACGGTCGCAGCGCCCGGACGCGGCAGCGCCTGGCGGTCGACCTTGCCATTGGCGGTCAGCGGCAGCGCCGGCAGCAGCATCAGGTGCGCCGGCAGCAAGTATTCCGGTACCTCGGCGGCCAAGGCCTGGCGCAGCGTCTCGGCGTCACCGTCGGCCACGCACCAGGCCAGCAGGCGCAGCGGGCCGTCGCCCTCACGTTCGGCCAACACCTGCGCATCACGAACGCCCGGCAAGCGCTTGAGGACCTGGGCCAGTTCCGCAGGCTCGACCCGGTATCCGCGGATCTTCACTTGCTCGTCGAGACGGCCCAGAAATTCGATTTCGCCGTCGGCGCGCAGCCGGACGCGGTCACCGCTGCGGTAGTGGCGTTCGCCGTCCAGCTCGACGAAGCGCTCAGTCGTCAGCTCCGGCTGGCCGAGATAACCCTCGGCCAGCCCGGCACCGGCAATCAGCAGTTCACCAGGGACACCCAGCGGGAGGCTGGCGAGCTGGGAATCGACGACTCGCACGTGGACATTCGGCAGCGGCCGACCGATGGCCAGGCTGCCGTCCGGTAGTGCATCACCTGCACGCCATTCATGCGTCAGCACACCGACCGTGGTTTCGCTCGGGCCATAGTGGTTGACCACCCGCAGCGCCGGCGTCAGCTCGCGCAGACGGGCCAACAGCGGCCCGCTGGTGGCCTCGCCACCGACCACCAGCAGGCGACGCGGCAGCACGCTGGCCGGTTGCGGCGCAGCAGCCAGCAGGCCGGCGAGATGGCTCGGGACAACCTTCAGCACATCCACGGCGCGCCCTTGCATGAAAGCCGCGAAACGCTCGGCATCCCCCACCTCATCAGCGCTCGCCAGGCACAGCCGCCCACCGCTGCACAGGGCACCGAACAGGCTGGTATGGCCGAGATCGGCCGCTACCGAAGACACCATCGCCCAGCCTTCACCGGGCTGGCCATCCAGGCGCGTCAGTACACCCTGGACGTAGTTGGCCAGGGCCGCATGGCTGACCACCACGCCCTTGGGCTGGCCGCTGGAGCCAGAGGTGAAGATCACGTAGGCCGGGCTGGCCGAGGCGATGGTCACGGCCGGCGCATCGGCCGGGAAGTCCTGCGGACCCTCGGCCTCCACCCGCAGCGCGGCATCAGCGAAGATCGCAGCAACCTCGGCATCGCCCACCAGCACCCGTCGCGCCCCGCTCTCGACCAGCAGCCCCTGCAGGCGCGCGGCCGGCAGCACCGGGTCCAGCGGTACGTAGGCGGCGCCGCTCTTGAGGACACCCAACAGCATCAACACCCAGCGCGCGCCTCGTGCCTCACACAACGCGACCCGCTCGCCAGGGCCGAGCCCCTCGGCTCGCAGCGCATGGGCCAGGCGGTTGGCAGCGGCGTCCAATTCGGCATAGCTGTAGCGACCATCCCAGGCCTCGACCGCGGCCTCGTCCGGGCGCGCATCGCGCTGGCGAGCAAACAGTCGTAGAACGTCGGCGGCTGGCCATGGGCGACGTTCTCCGGCCAGTTCCGAACGTGCCTCGGCCGATGCCGGGGCCAGCCGTGCGAGCGGTTCGAACGGCCGGGCACAGAACTGCTCGAGCTGCCAGGCGAAGACGGCGGCGATGCGTGCCACGGTACTGGCATCGAACAGATCGCGGGCAAATACGAAACTACCGCGCAGACGGCCGTCATCACTGGCTTCGGCCATGTCCAGGGCCAGATCGAAGCGCGCGCCGTACTGCTCCTCACTAAACAATTCCAGACGCAGCGGGCCGGCAGCAGGGAGCGCACTGACATCGAAACCGAAGTTGAACTTGACCTGCGCCAGCGGGTTCCAGGCCAGGCTGCGCTCGGGTTGCAGGGCCTCGACCAGTTGCTCGAACGGCAGGTCCTGGTGCGCCTGGGCACCGAGGGCCAGGGGTTTGAGGCTAGCCAGCAGATCGGCGAAGGATGCCTGCGGGTCGATCCGGCAGGGGAAAACCTGCGTGTTGACGAAGAAACCGATCAGCCCTTCGGTTTCCAGTTGCTGGCGATTGGCGACCGGCACGGCGACGCGCAGGTCGTCCTGCCCGCTCCAGCTGCGCAGCAGCACGCCATAGGCGCTCAGCAAGAGCATGAACAGGGTGACATCCTGGCTTCGCGCCAGGGCCTTGAGGCGCTCGCTGAGCTCGGCATCCAGTTCGAAGCCGAGACTGCCACCCCGGTAGCTCTGCTGGGCCGGACGCTGGCGATCAGTAGCCAGGGCGAGTATCGGGTTGTCGCGGCCGAGTTGCTCCACCCACCAGGCCAGTTGGCGCTCGCCTTCTCCGTCTGCGAGCAGGGTCCGCTGCCACTGTGCGTAGTCGGCGTACTGCACCGGCAGCACCGGCAACTGTGCTTCGATGCCATCGAGGGCAGCACGGTAGAGCGCCGCGAACTCGTCCATCAGCACGCGGATCGACCAGCCGTCGGAGACGATGTGGTGCAGGGTCAACAGCAGCACATGTTCCTCGTCGGCCAGGCGCAGCAACGTCAGGCGCAGCAGCGGACCGTCACGCAGGTCGAACGGGCGTGCGGCCTCCTCCTCTGCCAGACGGCGTGTCTGAACTTCTGCGTCTGGCTGGGTCGACAGGTCCAGGCGCGCCAGGGGCAGCTCCACATGGGGATGGATGATCTGGCACGGCTCGCCGTCGCGCTCGTCGAAGGTAGTGCGCAGGGTTTCATGGCGCGCCACCAGCGCAGCGAAGGTCTGCCGCAATGCAGCTTCATCCAGCGCGCCACGCAGGCGCAGTGCACCCGGCACGTTGTAGGCCGCACTTTGCGGCTCCATCTGCCAGAAGAACCACAGGCGGCTCTGCGCTGGCGACAGAGGCAAGGCGCCGTCGCGCGGCAGCGCACGCAGCGGCGGCCGACCTGAGCCGCTACCGAGCGCAGCGACACGGGTGGCGAAGGCATCCAGCCGTGACGCCTCGAAAATCACCTGCAGCGGGCAATCCAGTTTGAGGTCACGACGAATCCGCGACACCAACCGGGTGGCCAACAGCGAATGGCCGCCAAGTTCGAAGAAGTCGTCCTCGCGGCTGATCCGTGGTACCTCCAACAAACCGGCCCACAATTCGGCGAGCTGATGTTCCAGCCCGTCGCGCGGCGGGACATAGCAGTCGCGTCCTGTCTCCGCGACTTCAGGCAGCGCCTTGCGGTCGATCTTGCCGTTGGCGTTCAGCGGCAGGCGCTCCAGGCCAAGGATCTGTGCCGGCACCATGTACTCCGGCAGCTGCTCACGCAGTGCCGCCTTGAGCGCATCCACCGGCAGCGCTGGCGCCACGTAGGCCACCAGCCGGCGGCCGCCCGCGCCTTCGCGGCAGACCACGGCCGCCTCGCGTACGCCGTCCAGCGCGCGCAGGCGCGCTTCGATCTCGCCCGGCTCGATACGAAAGCCACGAATCTTCACCTGCTGATCTACCCGGCCGAGGTAGTCCATCACCCCGTCTTCGCGCCAACGCACTCGATCGCCGGTGCGATAGAGACGGCCTCCAGCCGTGCCGAACGGATCGGCGACGAAGCGCTCGGCAGTCATCCCTGGGCGCCGGTGGTAACCGCGCGCCAGCATCTCACCGCCGATGTACAGCTCGCCGGCCACGCCGCGCGGCAGCGGCTGCATGTGTTCGTCGAGCACGTACAGCGCACGGGCACCGACTGCCTCGCCGATGGGTGCATAGGCTG
The DNA here is from genome assembly GCF_047225135.1 of Pseudomonas sp. YJ42. Classification (NCBI taxonomy): domain Bacteria; kingdom Pseudomonadati; phylum Pseudomonadota; class Gammaproteobacteria; order Pseudomonadales; family Pseudomonadaceae; genus Pseudomonas; species Pseudomonas sp. YJ42. The sequence continues at coordinate 541,916 of NZ_CP178378.1, forward strand.
CACCGCAGCGCGCGGTGGCATCGGCTTTCCACAGCAACGGCGTCACCACCGTTTCGGTCGGCCCGTAGCCGTTGATCAGGTGCTCGGCCTTAAGGCTGCGTCGTGCAAGCTCGAAAGCCGCTTCGGGCACTGCATCACCACCGAAGCAGTAGATGCGCATGCTCGGCGCATGGCCGAGGCGCGCCGCCTGCTCGGCCAGTTGCTGCAGATAGGCCGGTGGCAAGGCGGTGACCGTGACCTGATGGCGCTTGAGGCGTTCCAGGGTTTCTTCCGGCGTCCATAGCGCCTCGCCGCGCACCAGCAAGCTGGCGCCATGGGACAACGCAGTGAGCCAGCGCTCGTGAGCACCATCGAAGGCGAAGGACATGAAGATCAGCTCGCGGTCGGCCGGGCTCATGGCATAGCGCTGACCGATGGCACGGCAGTGCGCGGCGATCTCGCCATGGGCTACCGCCACGCCCTTGGGCTGGCCGGTAGAGCCGGAGGTATAGATCAGGTACGCCAGATTGGCCGGATGGATCCGCGACGGCGGGCACTCGGCTGGCCAGCCGGCGTAGTCGAAGCGGTCGAGATCCAGGCGCTGCACGTTCTCTGTCGAGCGTAAACGCTCGGCCAGCGAGGCGTGGCTGATCAGCCAGCCGATGCCGGCGTCCTGCATCAGCCAGCTCAGGCGCTCGTGCGGGTAGTCCAGATCCAGTGGCACGTAGGCGCCGCCCGTCTTCATCACGGCCAGCAGTGCGAGCGGGATATCGAGCCCGCGCGGCAGGGCTACGCCGACTCGCGATTCCGGGCCGACACCGGCCGCCACTAGCGCCTGGGCGAGGCGGTTGGCGCGCGCGTCCAGCTCGGCGAAACTCAGCTCGCATTCATCATCCAGCACCGCCACTGCCTGAGGGCGCTCGGCAGCCTGGGTGGCGATGCGCGCGGCCAGGGGTTCGAAGGTGGCGTCCTGGACCGGCGCATCGGCGCGCCACAGCGCGGCATCGAGCCAGGCGCTGGCCTCCAGCGGCGACTCGGCTGGTTGGGTCGGCAAAACGCGCAGCAGCGCGAGGAACTGCTCGGCCATGCGCGCCATGCCCTCGGCGGCATACCGCTCGGCGGCGTAACAGAAGCTCAGCTCGACGCCATCACGACTCTCACGAACGCGCAGGACCAGGTCGAAAGGCGTTTCCAGGTCGATCTGCCGCAGGCTTTCCACGGCCAGGCCTGGCAGACTCGGATCGGTGCGCACCTGGTAGTCATAGGCCACTTGGCACAACGGATGTCGGCCATGACTACGTTCGGGTTGCAAGGCTTCGACCAGTTGCTCGAACGGCAGGCCCTGGTGCGCCTGGGCCTCCAGCAAGCCGTCACGTACCTGGCGCAGCAGCCCGGCCAGGGTCGGGTTGGCCGACAGGTCACAGCGCATCACCAGCAGGTTGACAAAGAAGCCCACCAGCCGCTCGCTGGCAAGCTGGTCGCGGCCGGCCTGGGTGAGCCCGACGCGCAAGTCGTGCTGGCCGGTGAAGCGCTGCAGCAGCAGGTTGAAGGCGGCCAGCAGGAGCATGGCCAGGGTGACGCCATGACGCTGGGCAAGGCCGCGCAGGTCGGCAGCGAAGCTGTCATCGAGGCGCTGTTCGACGAAACCGGCGCGGCGCCCCGCCTTGTGGGTACTGGCCAGGGCGTAAGGCAGCTCCAGCGGTGAATGCTCGTCGCCCAGATGCGCACGCCACCAATCCAGCAGACGTGCGCCCTCCCCGGCATCCAGGGCCTGCTGTTGAGCGGCGGCGATGTCGAGGTACTGGACCTCGAGCGCAGGCAGCGTGGCGGAACGGTCTTGCAGGCGCGCCGCATAGCAGGCGGCGAATTCCTCCAGCAGCAGATTCAGCGAGGCCCCGTCCGCGACGATGTGGTGCACGCATAGCAGCAGCGTCTGTCGGCCTTCACCCATGCGTTGCAAACGCAGGCGCAGTAGCGGGCCGCTGGCCAGATCGAAGGGCTCGGCGGCGAAACAGGCCGCATCGGCCTCGGCGGTATCCGGCTGGGCGCTCAGGTCGATCTCGCTGAAGGGCACCGCGCCGGGCTCGGCGAGTCGCAGCTGGACCTCACCGTCGGCGCCTTCGATGAATCGGCTGCGCAGGGTTTCGTGGCGCACGAGCAGATCGGCGAATGCCTGTCGCAACGCGGGGCGATCCAGCTCGCCAAGCAGGGTCAGGCTGCCGGCGATGTGATAGAGCGCGCTGTGCGGCTCCAGCTTCCAGAGGAACCACAGACGGCGCTGGGCCGGTGACAGGGGCAACAGATCCGCCCGCGCCAGGCGCGACACGTTGCGCGGTGCTTCGGCGGATGCCGCGTGGCTGGCCAGGGCCGCGACGAACGCGCCCAGTTCGGGCGCTTCGAACAACAGCCGCATGTCCACGGCGCGACCGTGGCGTTCCCGTAGGCGAGCCAGCAGTTGGGTGGCGCGGATCGAGTCACCGCCGAGCGCGAAGAAGTGGTCGTCGCGAGCGACCTGCGGCACCTGCAGCACCTCGCACCAGAGCGCGGCCATGGCCTGCTCGGCCTCATTCAGCGATGCCAGGGTGACAGTCGCCGGATCAGCGACCGACGACTCCCCGGCACGCTGTACGGCATAGGTATCGAGGGTACCGTCAGCCAATTTGTGCCGGCAGGCGGAGCGCTGCAACTTGCCGCTTGAGGTCTTCGGCAATGCGCCCGGCTCCAGCAACGCCACCACCAGCGGCGCTTCTTGGAAGGTTTCCGCCAGGGCGGCGCTAATCGCCTTGATCAGCGTGGCGGCTGGCACCAGCTTGCGCACGCTGCGACCGACCTCGGCGGCGATGCCGATGCCTTCACGACCATTGTGCTCAACGGCGAACGCGGACACGCGACCCTTGCGCAGCACGTCCACCTCCTCTTCTACGCAGCGCTCAATATCCTGCGGGTAAAGGTTCTGGCCGCGAACGATGATCATGTCCTTGAGCCGGCCGGTCACGTACAGCTCATCGTTGTGCAGGAAGCCCAGATCGCCGGTGCGCAGCCAGGTGCGGCCGTCGCGTTCGATGAACACCTGTGCACTGGCCTCGGGGTTGCGCCAGTAGCCCAGCGCCACGCTCGGACCGCTGCTCCAGATTTCACCGACGCCACCCGGCGCCACCGTCTCACGGCTGACCGGGTCGATCAGTTGCACGTCGTGGCCCGGTTGCGGACGCCCGCAACTGACCAGGGTGGTGCCCTGGCCGGGACGGCCTTGATTGGCGGCCAGCGCCGTCGGATCCACGGCCATCAGACCGATGCCCTTGCCGCGCTGTCCGCCGGCGACGAACAGGGTCGCTTCGGCGAGGCCGTAGGACGCGTAGAGCGCGTTCGGATCGAACCCCACCGGGGCGAAGGTGCTGGCGAAACGCTCAAGGGTATCGGGACGGATCGGTTCGGAACCGGAGAACGCCAGCCGCCAACTGCTCAGGTCGAGGCCGTCCATCGCCGACTCACGGATGCGCTCGCAGCACAGCCGGAAGGCGAAGTCCGGGCCGCCGCTCACCGTGCCGCCATAGCGCGAGATCGCTTCCAGCCAGCGCCGCGGACGCTCGAGGAAGTAGCGTGGCGACATCAGCACGCAGGGAATACCGCTGTAGATCGGCTGCAGCAGGCCGCCGATCAGGCCCATGTCATGGAACAGCGGCAGCCAGCTGACCATCACGTCGTCGGCCCGCATGTCCAGCCCATGGCGGATCAACCGCTCGTTGGCCAGCAGGTTGCCATGGCTGACCTGTACGCCCTTGGGCGTCGAGGTCGAGCCGGAGGTGTATTGCAGGAAGGCAATGTGCGTATCGCTCAGTTCCGGCATCCCCCATCCCGACGCAAGGCCGGTGGGCGTCTGGTCGACCGCGAGCAGCTGCGGCGAGGTATCGCCGGTCCGCTGGCAGGCCGGACGCAGGGCGTCGATAAGGCTGGAGTCGGTGAGTACCAGGCTGGGCTCGGCGTCGTCGAGGATCGCCCGCAAACGCGCCAGGTGCTGGGGGCGCACCGATTCCGGCGGATAGGCCGGCACCGCGATGATGCCGGCATAGAGGCAGGCGAAGAAGGCCGTCACGTATTCCGGGCTGCTGTGCAACAGCAACACGGCGCGGTCGCCGGGCTGGCCATGCTGAAGCAACCAGACGGCCAGATCCCGGGCGCGCTCGTCCAGCGCGCGATACGTCAGCGGTTCGTCGACCCCTTCGGCAATGAAGCGCAGGGCGATATCGTGTGGCGTTTCGGCGGCGCGCTGGCACAGCACCTCGAGCAGGTTGGCGGCAGCGTCGTAACGATCATTCATGGCATCACCTTGAAACGCGGCGAGTGTCTGGCACCCGCCGAGGAATTGGAAAATCGCAGCCCTCAGGCCTTGGGATGGTCAAGACCGTGGCCTTGCGCCATGGCGACGATGACCTTGCGCGGGCCGCTGAACGGCGCACGGGCATGGGCGGTGAGCATGTTGTCGAGCATCAGCACGTCGCCGCTGTACCAGGGAAAGCCCACCGTGGCCTCGGCCAGCACACCGCGGATGTCGTCGAGCAGGGATTCCTCGATGGGGCTGCCGTCGCCGTAGTAGACGTTGCGCGGCAGGTCTTCCTCGTCGACGATCTCCAGCAGACTCTCGCGCACCTCCTCCGGCAGGTTGGAGACATGAAACAGGTGCGCCTGGTTGAACCACACCCACTCACCGGTGCGCGGATGGCGGGCCACCGCCTGACAGCGTTGGCGGGTACGCAGCTCGCCGTCGTCCTTCCACTGGCACTCGATGCGATGGGCGCGGCAATAGGCCTCGACCACGGCGCGGTCGTCGCTGTTGAATACCTGTTCCCAGGCCACATCAAGGCCATTGCCGAAGTTGCGCACGTACATCAACCCGCGCTCGGCGAAGCGCTGGCGGATCGCCTCGCCGACCTGGCGGTAGATCACCCGGCTGTCGGCGATGGGCGTCTCGCCACCGCTCTGCGCGGCCTGCACGCAATAGAACCAAATGCGCATCGGCCATTCGCGGGTATAGGCCTGCTCGTTGTGCAGCGGAATGTGCTGGTGCGGCGGGTATTCGGTGGACGTATAGACGCCGGCGGTAACGTTGCTGCGCGGCGTCGAGCCGAATTCGTAATTGAGCAGCGGATCGCCGAAGCCAGCGGCGAATGCGCGGAAGCGCTCCGCCTCGCCAACACGAAAACCGCGCAGCAGCACCCCGCCGCAGCGTTCGAGGTGCTCATCGATCAGCCCGCGCAGTTCAGCCTGGGCCTCTAACAGGTCGACTTCGCCCTCGGCCTGCACCAGCAGCGGCAGCCCGCCACGTGCTTCAGCCAGAGGTTGAATGGAAAACAGTGCCATCGAGCTCTCCGTTCAGGCCCAGATGGCCTGTATATCACGCCCGTCCTGGCGCAGCTTGCCGAGCATCAGCTCGAGCAGGCGCGCCTCGCAGGCATTGATGAAGAAGTGACCCCCCTCGAGCATCTCCAGCGAGAAGCCTTCGGCGGTTTCGTCCTGCCAGGCAGCCAGCGCGTCCACCGAGACCCGATCGGCCTTGCCACCGAATACATGGATCGGGCAAGCAAGCAGTGCACGGCGGTAATAGCGGTAACGGCCGCATAGCAGGAAGTCGGCGCGCAGCACCGGCAGGGTCAGACGCAGCATCTCCTCGTCAGCGAACACCGCCTCGGGAGTACCTCCAAGACGGTGTAAACGCTGCAGCAGCTGAGCATCGCTCTGCTCCACCGCCAGCTCGAGATGGTTTTCGCGGCGCGATGGCGCGGGCGCAGCCGATACGAACAGCGCTCGCGGCGCAGGAAGGCCGCGTTGGCGGATTGCGTGCGCCAATTCGAAAACAAGCAGGCCACCAAGGCTATGGCCAAACAGCCCATAGGGCAGGTCCAGGCGCTCTTCCAGTTCAGCAGCAAGTTGGTCGGCCAGGCCGAGCAGGTCGGTCTGCAGCGGCTCGTTGAAACGCCGGCCACGGCCGGGCAGCTCCAGCGGAACCACCTCGATCCACTCAGGCAGAGAGCGGCGCCAACGTGCATAGACCATTGCGCTGGCCCCGGAATACGGCAGGCAGAACAGACGCAAGCGAGCGGCCATCGTTTACTGCCCCGCCGCTTGTGCATCCATGGCCTGGCGCAGGCTCAGCGGCCGCATGTCGGTCCACTCACGCTCGACGTAGGCCAGGCACTCAGCCTTGCTACCGCGTTGACCGGTCTCTTGCCAGCCGGCCGGCGCCGCCTTGTAGTCCGGCCAGAGGGAATACTGCGCTTCGTGGTTGACCAGAACCTTGAACAACGCGTCTTCGCGATCGAATGCCATCTGTACTCTCCTTCTCCCCGTACGGGGCGGTTGATCGGGCGGCACGGTGGCAGAGCACCTGTTGGCCGCTTTCCGATGAAGACGAAGGAGCGAGCGGAATAGTTAGCCTTCGCGTATGAGATTTATTCTCAACACAATGGAACATGCAGCACGAGCGAGAGTCCGACGAACGCTGCCATTCAGCAGAAAGCAACTAAGATCTGAATTGATAAGTATTATCATTTGGACTAGATTGCTCGCCTTCAAGCCAGTACAGGTGGGCCAGGCTGAGCGGGCGGTTCGCTCAACTGCCCAGGACAAGTCCAACCGATATGGACGTCCGCCTTCGCGTCGTACAGGAAATTTCACATGCCAAAAACAATTTCAGCAGAGCAGCATCCGGCCCTGAATGACATGTTCGTCACGAACAGGCAGACCTTCATCAACGCGGCGGCGCGCATTCTCGGGTGTCGCAGCCACGCCGAAGACGTGGTGCATGATGCCTATTTGAAGCTGCGCGGTGCGGCCGCGGTTCCCAGCCCCCATTCCCAGATCAGTTACCTGCTGCGCGTAGTACGCAACCTGGCCATTGACCGCTATCGACGTCAGGCCCTGGAAAAGCGCTATTGCGGCAGTGAGGAAGAAGGTCTCTATGTCTGCGCCTCAGGGGCATCGCCGGAAGGCCTTCACGAAAGCCGGCAGACGCTGGAAGCACTCTCCGACGCCCTCGCACAACTACCGGAACGCACCCGGTACGCCTTCGAGATGTACCGATTGCAGGGCAAAACGCAGAGCGCGATCGCTGCTGAGCTGGGGGTCTCGCCAACGCTGGTGAACTTCATGGTGCGCGACACGCTGATCCATTGCCGGCATGCCCTCAAGAAGATGGAGCGAAAGGAATCCTGAGCATCGCCAAGCGGATGGGCCCTAGACGGTACTCACGGAGCACGGGAAAACGATGTAGGCATCTTTCGCCAAAATTGATAACCATTAGCATTTGAATTAGGCTATCCGGCTTCCCGAAAATATCCGGTGGATGGACCCATGTTCGAACTGGAAAGCGTCAGCTTCAGTATTCCTGAACGCACCCTCTTGTACCCTCTGAGCCTAGGCATCCCCTCCGGACGCATGGTCGGTCTGATCGGCCATAACGGCTCCGGCAAGTCCACGCTGATCAAGCTGCTGGCCCGACAGCAATTGCCCAGCAGCGGACATATCCGTCTCGATGGCAAGGCCCTATCGGACTGGAGCCAGCGCGAGTTCGCCCAACAGGTCGCTTACCTGCCGCAGCAGCTGCCACAAACCGATGGGCTGACCGTTCGGGAACTGGTGGGTTTCGGTCGCTACCCCTGGCATGGCGCGCTCGGACGCTTCACCAGCGAAGATCGCGCCCAAGTGGAACGTGCGCTCGAACTGACCGACACCAGCGCCTTCGCCGAGCGCCTGGTGGATCAATTGTCCGGTGGCGAGCGTCAACGTGTCTGGCTGGCCATGTTGCTGGCCCAGAACACCCGTTATCTGCTACTGGACGAGCCCACTTCAGCGCTGGATATCGCCCACCAGGTGGAGGTCCTGTCGCGTGTTCAGGATCTCAGCCGCCAGCTCGGTCTCGGCGTGCTGGTGGTGTTGCACGATATCAATATGGCGGCGCGCTACTGCGACGACCTGCTGGCGTTGCACGGCGGTCGACTGCTGGCCCAAGGGAGCCCGACCAAGCTCCTGCACGGCGAAACCCTGGAGCGCATCTACGGCATTTCCATGGGTGTGCTGGCCAATCCAGCGGACGGCTCGCCGATCTGCTACGTGCATTGAGCAGCGGCCCGCCACCAGACTGCGCCCTGCCCCGCCAGCGCTGAGTGGCTACAGATCGCTCACATAGGCTGGCGGCTGGTCCAGTAGTGGACAGTTGTCACAATGCTCGAAATGTTCCAGCCGATACCGAATGCAACAGACCCGACGTTGACGCCAGAGACCATCCGGGCGCAACGCCGGGCTGACCTCCACGTAACGAACAGGCCGGAACAGCGGATTGCGGCGGCCATCGGGGCGGCGCTCGCTCGACAGCAGCTCATGACCATGGGTCAGCACCGCCCCCGGTAGCGCCTTGGCCATCTCACCAATAAACCACTCCAGATAATTGCCCGCGCTGCTCCACAGCACCTTGGGCGACAGACGCACCTCCGATGCCAACCCCTGGATGAAGGGCTGCAGATTCGCGTCGATCAGCTCGCCGAAACGCTGGAACGGATCGTTTGGCGGCGTGCTGAAAGGGCCGCCCTCAGCGGGCAGTTTGAACGCGTGCGGCAGACCTTGTTCGTCCAGCACCACCTCGACGTCATCGAAAGCCAACGGCAGACGCCAACCGAGCACCAGGGCGGCGGCCACAACCGGCGGAATCAAGCGAACCAAGTAGTATTTGGACCACTGCGAGGCCAGCGCACGACGGTCTTGCCCGGTATGCAGCGGGTCGAAACGCTGGAAGATCGCATCGAGCCGAGCCGGTTGCAGCAACAGAGGCGCGGGTATCGACGGGCGCGCATCGTCCCGGGTCGTCAGGACGTCGCGGTAGCTGGCGAACTCGCCGATATACAGGGGCGCGAGCGCGGCGATCATTGCCGCTCCCGGTAAACGCAGAGCGTGCGACTCAGCACAAGCGGCATCGCTCGAAGAAACGTTCACGACTCTGCACCATCAGCGCGGCGCGCTTGTGCGGAAAATCGAACTCTTTCTCCTGCCAGAAACCCAGACGCTGCATGTGCTCGATCATCCGGGCGTTGTCGGCCCGCGGCTCGGCAACGATGCGTTGGGTACGGGGATCATCCAGCAGCAGGTAGTGAATCAGAGACGGCAGCCAGCTTTCAACCTTGTGCGGGCCACGGTGCGCGTCTTCCCCCACCAGCATATGAATGCCCCGGTCGTAGTCGTCGGCCGAGTAGAACGGCGCGATGCGGTCCTCCTTGGCCCAGTAGGCCTCGAAGTAGCCGAACGGCTGGCCGTCGAAGCAGCCTATAAGGGCCAGCGTATGGGGATCGGCCGCGACCTTTTCCAAGTACTGCCGATGCTGCTCGAGGCTACCTTCCTCCTGCCAGAACGCCGCGACGCGTGGCTGGTTCTGCCAGCGGCTAAAGCGTTCCAGGTCGGTGTCGATATCCAGCGCACGAAACGAAATCCAACTGCCTAGACGTACATCGAAACGCCGGTACAGTTCACCGCCAGGCTTTGGCGGACGCAGCGGATGACGCTTGCCGTCGGTTATGCGCAAGCGTTGCGGATAGCCTTCGCTGGCCGGACCGAGGCGCCAGGGTGCCGGTAACTGCCAGAACGTCGCCCGCTCCACTTGCCAGGTACCGCTCGAGTCCCGGTTGAGCAGGCCGCTGTGCAGCAGTTCCGCCGGACACTCATCCATTCTCAGCACCAGTCGTTGGCACAGCGGATCGCTGGCGAACGCCTGGTAGGCCAGCGCCCAGACCGCCGGCGGCATATTGATAGCCGATAGTCGCCAGGAATCGTTCTGACGCTCGGCTCGACCCAGCGTTTGATCGTCGACCAGCAGGCTGAGCGCGTGTTCGCCGCCATCGACGAGCAACCGTCGGCCATCAGGCAAGGGAATGGAGCAACTGGTCATGTGTATTACCTCGAAAAACTCAAGACGAACGAGCGCCTGAAAAAATTAGTCGCTCGATGACAGTCGTCACCGAACGACTCGAATAGCAGACGCGCCGAGCAATCCTCAGGCGCTTTCCGCGGCTCGGGCATGCGGTACCGTCGCGACCGCCGGAAGACTGTCGAACAGCGAAACGGCGATTTCCTCGGCGCGCATCGGTAATACCGACAGCAGAGTATCGCTGAGACCGTGGCTGTCCTGACTGAACCCTTGCAGATAGATCCCGGCCCGCAAGCGTGCGTCGGCACGCATCCGGTAGTCGCGCCCGACGCTGAAGTCGCCCAGATACTCCTGCAGCGGCGCGAGCAGTTCGCGATGTGAGGTGCGCTCGTAACCGGTGGCAAGAATCACCGCATCGTAGCGACGGTTCTCCACCATACCGGTGGCGCTGTCGCAGAGGGTCAGCTCGACGCCGTTAGCATCGGCGCGGGCCGCTTCCACCGAGCGGCGGCAGAGGAAGCCATGGCGTGCGTCATTGGCGACTTTCTGGCGATAGAAGATGCCGTAGATGCGCTCGATCAAATCCAGATCGACGACCGAATAGTTGGTGTTGTGATACTCATGAATCAGCTTCTCGCGCTCGCTTTCCGGCTCGTTGAATACCAGATCGGTGTAGTTCGGCGCGAATATCTCGTTGACGAAGGGACTGTCGTCAGCCGGTTTCAGGACCGCGGCGCGAAGAATCATATCCACCTGCACGGACGGGAAGCTGTCGTTCAGATCGATGAACGCCTCGGCCGCGCTCTGACCGCCACCGACCACCGCGATGCGCATCGGCTCATGGCGCGTGCAGCGTTGCTGCGCCATGCACTCCAGATAACGGGCGTGATGAAAGACGCGGGCATCGTTGCGCAGGTGGACAAAGGCTTCGGGGATACGCGGCGTGCCGCCGGTACTAAGGACGATGGAGCGCGCCAGACGAAAATGCTCACGCCCCTGAGTATCGGTGGACATCACCTTGAGCCGATCGATGCCCTGAGCGCCGGAGACCGGCTCGACACGTGTCACCGTCTCGCCATAGGCGCACTGGTCGGCGAACTGGCGCCCCACCCAGCGCAAGTAGTCGTTGTACTCCAGACGGCATGGATAAAAGGTGCCAAGGTTGATGAAATCGATCAGCCTGCCCTGCTCGTGCAGGTAGTTGACGAAGCTGTAAGGGCTGGTGGGATTGCGCAGGGTCACCAAGTCCTTGAGAAAGGAAATCTGCAATTCGCTTTGCGCCACCAGCGTATTGCCATGCCAGCGATAGTCCTGCTGCCTGTCAAGAAACAACATGTGGCAATCGCGCTTCTGGTGCTGGGTCTGCTCCTGCAGGGCGATGGCCAGCGCCAGGTTGGAAGGGCCGAAGCCGATGCCCAGCACGTCATACGTTGGAGCGATCAATTGAGTCATGGTGCCTGTGTCCTCTAGCCGTTTACCACGGGCCGACGCGTACGCGGCGACCACCGGAAGCGCGCCTCCGCCGTGATGTCGACGGGGTGAAAGCGGCTTTGAAGAAAAGACGAGGCAGAAGGCGAGAAATTTAAATCATTCTCATTACGAACAGAGATAGCGGTCAGAACGAGCAGAAATTATTGCGTCCAGCTGAGCAGTCGGACACGACAGTGCTTCATCGCATTGACGATGTGCTTTTCCACCATGTCGCGGGAAAGGGAAAGGCGTTCGGCGATTTCCATGTGAGAGCAACCCTCCACCTTGCGCAACAAGAAGGCCTCCCGGCAAGGGGCCGGCAGTTCCTCCAGCGCCCGCCGCAACAGCTTCAATTGCTGGGCCTGGATGGCGTTCCCCTCCGGGTCGCGCTCATCCAGCCATTCTTCGTGATCGAGGCTGTCGAGCGGTTCGTTGCGTCGCACGCGGGTGCGGCGATGCATATCAATGCTGAGATTGGTAGCGGTCTTGAAAAGGAAGGCACGAGGCTGCTCGATGTCGCTCCCGGCCTTACGATCGAGCAGACGCACAAAAGCGTCATGAGCCAGGTCAGTGGCGACCTGGCGATCGCCGAGCAGGCGACTGAGGTAATGGACGAGTTCCTGATAATGACGGATCACAACGGCTTCCCTTCGGCGTTCCCGCCCGAAACCGCCCCATGCAGGTTTCGGGCGTGACGCATCTTGCGGATGCATGCTGGCAGTCCATGTCACCCCGTACTTATAATCACTCGCATTTTTCTGAAATGAAAGCGTGTTAGCGCTTCCGGAACTTCTCGAATGATTGGCAACCCGCTCCCTTCTGACGATGACCGCCTGAGCGCCGAGGCCGCGCTCTGGTGCACACGTCTGCACGATAAGGATTGCACTGACGAAGAGCGTCGGGACTTTGCTCGCTGGGTCGCAGAAGATCCGCGTCACCGCGCCGAGTACGATGCGATGCTGGCCATCTGGCAGTTGGCAGAAGGTTTGAAACCGGCCGGCGCTTCCGCCCTTGCGCATCCAACCACGCCGCCGGTTCGTCCACGTCGACGGCGCGATCCGGGGCGTATCGCCGCGGCCGCAGCGGTACTGGTGCTAACGGTCGCCACACTGTGGTCGGCTGGCTGGTCGGCAAGCCTCCTGCCTTCTCGGGTCGGCTATTACACAGCCGAAGACGCACCGCGCCAGGTCATCCTCGCCGATAACTCGCACGTTCAGCTCAACAGCCATACTCGGCTGTTTTTCGCCAGCTACCGCGACCGCCGCAGTGTCTGGCTGAACGGTGGTGGTGAAGCGTTCTTCGAAGTCCGTCACGACCGAGCGCAACCCTTCACCGTGCATACCGACAACGGCCAGGTGCGCGTCACCGGCACCCGTTTCAACGTCTGGACCAATCCCCAGCAATTGCTCGTCACGCTGCTGGACGGCTCGGTGACGCTGAGCCCACCCGAAGGCGTGAGCGGCAACAGCGCGCAGCTCATGCCAGGCATGCAAGCGCGCTACACCCAGGCCAGCCGGCGAATCGAGGTGAATCAGGTGGCCCCAGCCGGCGCGATAGCCTGGATCGAAGGCAAACTGGTGCTGGACGATCTGCCTTTGAGCAGCGCGCTGCCGCTGATCAATCGCTATCTGGATAAGCCTGCCAGCCTCGGCGACGACGAAGCAGCCGGCATGCGGATCGGAGGGGTTTACCAGACCAACGACCTGCGCGCGCTGATCGACTCGCTACCCGTAGTCCTGCCGGTTGAACTCACACGACGAGACGATGGCAGCACAGTCCTGGTAAGCCGAAACAAGCGGCCCTGAGCCGCCCTTCCCTTATTTGCGTCGGGCTGACGAACAAACCCAATCTTTTTTATTCAGTTTTTTATCGCTTCATACGTCTTAACAGGAACGATTCGGATTTACCGCCACCTGGCTGGTGACGATCCCCTGTTAGGACCCAACGATGCAGACATCCACGAACAGCACGCTCCGCGAACTCTTCAGGCTCCTTCGTCCGTTCGGACCGCAACTGCTTGGCGCCACGCTGCTCGGCATGCTCGGTGGCGCCAGCATCACCGCACTGCTGGCCACCATCAATTACAGCCTGCATTCCGATGAAGGTCTGCAGAGCGGCCTGTTGCTGGGTTTTGCCGGCCTGTGCCTGATGGCCCTACTGGGCTCGGTCGTATCTGACATCGGCACCAACTATGTCGGGCAACACGTCATCGCCCGTTTGCGTAAGGATCTGGGTAGCAAGATCATTTCGGCCCCCATCGATCAGATCGAGCGCTACCGCAGCCACCGCTTGATTCCGGTGTTAACCCATGACATCGACACCATCAGCGACTTCGCCTTTGCCTTCGCGCCGCTGGCCGTTTCCTTCACCGTCAGCATCGGCTGCTTGGGGTACCTCGCATCATTGTCGTTGCCGATGTTTCTGGCTACCGCGCTGGCCATCGTGATCGGTAGCGCTGTGCAATATGTCGCGCGTAGCAAGGGCATTCGTGGCTTCTTCGAGGCGCGTGACGAAGAGGATGAGTTGCAGAAGCACTACCGGGCCATGGCCGAAGGCGCCAAGGAGCTGCGGATCAGCCGCCCACGGCGCTTCCAGCATTACAGTGAGCGCTTGCAGGGCACTGCCGACCGCATCTGCGACATCCAGGTCAGCTCGATCAACCTGTTCGTAATTGCAAAGGGCTTCGGTTCGACGCTGTTCTTCATCGTCATCGGCGTGGCCCTGGCCTACCAGACGATCTGGCCAAGCACCGACAAGGCCACTCTGAGCGGATTCATCCTCGTGCTGCTGTATATGAAAGGCCCGTTGGAACACCTGATCGGCCAACTGCCCATCGTCAGCCGCGCGCAAGTCGCTTTCCGTCGCATCGCCGAGCTTTCGGTACGTTTCTCGTCTCCGGAGCCCAACCTGCTGCTGCGTGACGACGGTCGTCCAGCGATGCCCATGCAAGGTATAGAGCTACGCGGTTTGCACTACCACTACCCCACCGAGGACGGTAGCCAGGGCTTTGGTGTCGGCCCGTTGGACCTGACCGTGCGTCCCGGCGAGATCCTTTTCATCGCCGGCGAGAACGGCTGCGGAAAAACCACCATGATCAAGCTTCTGCTTGGCCTTTACGTGCCTCAGGCCGGCGAGCTACGGGTCAACGGTGAGGCGGTGACGGACAGCAACCGCGATGACTATCGTCAGCTGTTCACCACGATTTTTGCCGACTATTTCCTTTTCGAAGATCTGCTCAAAGAAAGCGAAGACATCCCCGTCGAAGCCAGTCGCTATCTGGAGCGTCTGGAAATCGCTCACAAGGTCACGCTGGATGGGCACAACTACTCCACCATCGATCTCTCCACAGGCCAGCGCAAGCGTCTGGCCCTGGTCCAGGCTTGGCTGGAAAAGCGCCCAGTGCTGGTGTTCGACGAATGGGCGGCCGACCAGGACCCGGAGTTCCGCCGGATTTTCTACACCGAGCTGCTGCCGGAACTGCGCGCGCAAGGCCGCACCCTGATCGTGATTTCTCACGACGATCGCTACTTCGATGTGGCCGATCGCCTGTTACGGATGAGCGCAGGGCGTATCACGGAAATCAGCGATAACCCACGCCGCACGCAGCAGCAGGATGCCGCTGTGCATTAGGACAATTATTTTTTCCGGTTTTTGGTCACTGACGCGTCATATAAATCTAAATAGTTCTTAACAACACTTCGATCTAAGGAGCTACACAGTGAAACGGTTTCTCAGCGCTTCGCATCGCAAAAAGCCACTGGCGGCGATCATCCGTGCCGCCGCGATTGGGCTGACATTGAGCGCCACCGGCGCAATCGCAGCGCCGGTCAGCATCGATGTTCCCGCCCAACCGTTGGCCTCTGCACTGACGAACCTTGGCGCGCAGACCGACCTGCAGATTCTCTTCAACCAAGCACAGGTACAGAATCTGCGCACCCCCGGCGTACGCGGCGAGATGGAGCCGACCGAGGCACTTGAAACGCTGCTCCGTAACACCGGCATTCGCTACCGGATCGAAGGTAATCGCGTGTCCCTGGTGGGCG
This sequence comes from Pseudomonas sp. YJ42, assembly GCF_047225135.1. Classification (NCBI taxonomy): domain Bacteria; kingdom Pseudomonadati; phylum Pseudomonadota; class Gammaproteobacteria; order Pseudomonadales; family Pseudomonadaceae; genus Pseudomonas; species Pseudomonas sp. YJ42. The sequence goes on from NZ_CP178378.1 coordinate 557,315, forward strand.
ACGAAACCAGCGCAGCTGCCCCTCTAGTCATGCCCGAGACGGTGGTCGAAGGCGTCATCGAAGGCCACGACAGCTTCGTGCCGAAGATGTCCAACAGCGGTAGCAAGACCGACACACCGATTCTCGAAATCCCCCAGTCGGTCTCGGTAATCACCCGTGCCCAACTCGAAACCCAAGGCGCACAGACCGTGACCGAGGCGCTGCGCTACGTGCCTGGGGTCAAGGTGGAAACCTATGGTCTGGATCCCAAAGGTTTCGACTGGTTGTTCCTGCGCGGCTTCAACGGCATGACCACCAGCGACTACCTCAATGGCCTGCGCCAGCAGAACAACAACTATGCCTTCTTTCGCAGCGAGCCCTATTCGCTGGAACGCATTGACGTTGTACGCGGCCCCGCCTCTACCCTGTTCGGTCAAGGTGATGCCGGCGGTATCGTCAACCGAGTGAGCAAGAGACCGACCGCCAACCAAACCAACGAAATACAGATCACTGGCGGTAGCCATAACCGTAAGCAGGGGCAGTTCGACGTTGGCGGCGCGCTCGATGAGCAGAACCAATTCCTTTATCGCGTGGTCGGCCTGGCCCGCGAAAGCGATACTCAGATCGAATACGACGACGGCCATGAAATAGAAGACGATCGCCTGTATATCGCTCCGTCATTCACCTGGGCGCCCGATGCGGACACCAGCCTGACCGTGCTCACCGATTTCCTTCGTGATCGCAACGGCGGCAGCGTGTTCGTCTATACCCCGCCGAACGGTCATCCGACCGACACCCTGCTGGGCGACCACAGCTTCAACCATTTCGACCAGGACCAGTACACCCTCGGCTACGAATTCCGTCATCGCTTCAACGACACCTTCGAGTTCCGCCAGAACCTGCGCTATGGCCAGGTTGATCTAGTTTTCAACAACCTGCTGCCCTTTACACAGGTCGGAAACAACCTGACACGTATTGCTGACCGTCGCGACCAGCACATGAACACTTTCAACATCGACAACCAGTTGCAGGCAGATTTCATGACTGGCTCGATACGTCATACGCTATTGTCTGGCATTGATTACAGCTGGCAGGACGCCGACGTCGCCTTCTATCGGAATTTGGGGCCTACTCTCGACTTGCTTGACCCCACCTATGGGCAGCCGGTACCCCGCCCCTCACGCGGTAACGGTCAGGTCGCCGCCGACTACGACCAGACCATTGAGCAACTCGGCGTGTATGTGCAGGACCAGATCCACTTCGACGATCACTGGCTGCTGACGCTGGGTGGCCGCCACGACCGGGTAGACAACGAGCTGGACGATCACACTTCCAACTCGACAACCCGGCAGAAGGACGACGCCTACACCGGTCGTGTCGGGCTCACCTATCTGACCAGCTTCGGGCTGGCGCCCTATGTCAGCTATTCCGAGTCGTTCAGCCCCAATAGCGGCCAAGCGCCCGGCGGCGGCACCTTCGATCCTAGCGAAGCCGAGCAGTGGGAAGCGGGTGTGAAATACCAACCGCACGACGACCTGCTGTTGACCCTCGCTGCCTACGATCTGACCAAGACCAACATACTCACCCGCCAGCTAGGTCCAAACGGCCTACCCACCGGTCTCGACGTCGCCGAAGGCGAGCAGCGCTCGCGTGGCATCGAGGCCGAGGCCCGTGCCAAACTCGGCGAGCATTGGGACGTGCTGGGTTCCTACACCTACACTAAGGCAGAGGTCACCCGAAGCAACAACGGTAACCAAGGTAATCGTCCTGCCAACGTGCCGGAGCATATGGCCTCCGCCTGGGTTAACTACAGCTTCACCGACGGCACGCTGCGCGGCCTGACCCTTGGCGGCGGCGCCCGCTATGTCGGCTCGATGTACGGCGACAACAACAACACATTCGCCATCGACAGCTACACCCTGTTCGATGGCTCGGCCAGCTATGCGCTAACTCCGCAGGTCACCCTGGGGCTGTACGCACAGAACCTGCTGAACGAGGACTACACCGCCACCTGCGATTCGGCGACCAGCTGCTATCCGGGCCTGGAGCGCAACCTCATGGCCAGCGTGAAGTACGCCTGGTAATTACCGCCGCGTAATACCGATTGCCCACCACCACGGGCCCCTCAGCGAGGGGCCCGACGCATTTCCGGAGCCGTCATGCCGCTATCGAAACACTGGAGTCCCGCATGCCACTGAGTCGCCGCCAACTGCTCAGCCAGCTCGGCGTAGGGGGGTTGGCGCTGGCGGCCGGGCTGCCGCTGCGCATCAGGGCCGAACCCCTGAGACGCGTCGTGGCGATCAACTGGGCGGCGGCGGAAACCCTGCTCACCCTCGGTGTCGCCCCGCTGGCCATCTCCGATGTTGGCTACTACAACCGGCGAATGCCGACCTGGCCGGTAAAGCCGCCGGTGCTGGATATCGGCCCCTATTGGGAGCCGAACCTGGAGCTGCTCCAGCAATTGAAGCCAGAACTGATCCTCTGCGATCCGCTTCCCCCTACGGTCGACCGTGCCCTACGCAGCATTGCACCCACCGAGGTGGTAGACATCTACCCCACCGAACAAGGCGTCTGGCGCAGCGCCAGCGCCTTCACCTTGCGACTCGCCGCGCGCCTGGAGCTGGAGTCACGTGCCGTCGCCTATCTCCAGGCAGCCAATGAGCGTCTCGAGATCTTGGCCGAACGACTGGCAAGCCGTCCCCAGCCGCCGTTGTGTATCGCGGTGCTCAACCAGGACGGCCGCCACGCGACGGTCTATGGCCGGCACAGCATGGCCCAGGATGTGCTCGATCGGCTCGGCCTGGTCAATGCCTGGCAAGGGCCGAGCAATGCCATGGGTTTCAGCTTGACCGGGGTCGAGCGACTCGCAGAAACGCCTGACACTCACTTGCTCTATATCGAAATCCCGACCACGTCGGCGCGTCTGCAGAGCCTGCGCCAGCCCAACGCGCTGTGGGACAACCTGCCGTCCGTACGTAACGGTCATAGCCAGCCTCTCGGCAAATTCTACCCCTACGGTGGCGTTGCCTCCGCCCTGAGCCTGGCGGAACGCATTGCCGGCTACCTTCTGAAGAGCCAACCGCATGTCTGATTCCCTCACCGCTCTGCCCGCCGGACGCGGCGAGCCCTACCGCAACCCGCTGCCCTGGGTCCTGGCGCTCGGGTTGGTCGCCCTGTCCCTGGCGGTCCATGGCCTGCAAGGACTGCTTCCCCGCGAGGTCTGGTGGCAGGCGCTGTGGAGCCCTGATCTCGACGACGCGCGTCAGGTCATGCTGCACTACAGCTTCGCGCCTCGGCTGCTGGTCAGTCTGCTGGCCGGCGCCGCCCTTGGACTGGCCGGCACACTGTTTCAGCAGGTGCTGCGCAACCCACTGGCCGAACCAGTAACCCTGGGCGTAGCGGGTGGTGCCAACTTGGCGTTGTCGGTGTTCACCATCGGCGCGCCTGGGCTGTTGGCACGTTTCGGTGTCGAATGGGCCACGCTGCTAGGTGCCGGACTGGCAACCCTGGCGCTGTTCGCCATTGCCTGGGGGCGGACGCTTTCACCATTGCGTTTCATCCTTGCCGGCATGGTCATCAGCCTCTACTGCAATGCCATCAATGCATTGTTGGTGCTTTTCAACCACGACTATTTGATCGACTTGCTGCTCTGGCAAGCCGGATCGCTGAACCAGAGCAGCTGGGACGGCGTCACCTACCTGCTGCCCCGCCTGCTCGGCGCGGCACTGCTCGCAGGCCTCCTGCTGCGCCCACTGGCAGCGCTTGGCCTGGAGGACGAAAGCGCCTCCAGCCTCGGCGTATCGCTGCGCACCACGCGCAGCCTGGCACTGCTCAGCGCGGTGGCGTTGAGCGCCTTCGTCACCAGTTGCGTTGGCATTATCGGGTTCGTCGGCCTCGCCGCGCCGGCCATCGCTCGTCTGACCGGGGCCCGCACGCTGCGCCAGCGACTGATCTGGGCGCCGATATTGGGCGCCGTACTGCTCTGTCTGGTAGATCAGTGCGCCCGTGAAATTTCGCGCTTCGTGGGAGAAGTCCCAGCCGGCATCCTCACTTCGGTGTTCAGCGTGCCGCTGTTGCTTTGGCTGCTGAGCCGTCAACGTGCCGGTGGTATTCGTCCGGCACGCGCCGGCATCGGTCGCCGAAAAGTGTCCACCGCTCGTTTGATTGTCGGTGTCGGTCTGCTGTTGCTTGTGCTGCTGCCCGTCGCACTGCTCCTGGCGCCCGTGGCGGACGGCTGGCACTGGAGTTCTTTCGGTCAGCTGCAGCCGGTGCTGCAATGGCGGCTGCCGCGCGCTGTGGCGGCGATCGCTGCCGGTGCCATGCTTGCGGCTGCCGGTCTGTTGATTCAACGCCTCACCGGCAATCCCATGGCCAGTCCGGAGGTGCTTGGCGCCAGTTCCGGCGCCGCGCTTGCCGTGCTGATCCTGTTTCTTGTCGTCAGCCGTCCCGAACCGCTGATGCTGCCAGCTGCCAGCGTTGGCGCCCTGCTCACGCTCGGCCTGCTGCTCTGGCTCGGCTGGCGCAGCGCCTTCAGCGCTGAGCGCATGCTGCTCACGGGGGTCTGTCTGACCACCCTGCTCGGCTCGCTGAGTACCTTGATGATGGCCAGCGGCGATCCACGTATGACCATGCTGATGAGCTGGATGACTGGCTCCACCTACCATGTCGATGACACCCGAGCGCTGGTCGCACTGGGCGTTGCCGGTCTGCTGTTGCCGCTATGCTTGCTGTTGGCGCGCCCGCTCGAGCTGCTCACGCTAGGGACGGGACCCGCCTCTGCATTGGGGCTGCGCCTGCGTCTGAGCCAGCTGACGATCCTGATGCTCGCGGCGCTGCTTACGGCGGCCGGGACGCTGGTGGTCGGCCCGCTCAGCTTCGTCGGGCTGATTGCGCCTCACATCGTTCGCCAGCTCGGTGTACGTCATGCCGTGCCGCAACTTGTGCTCGCCGCGCTCATCGGGGCCTTGATCATGCTTGTCGCCGACTGGATGGGGCGCAGCATCGCCTATCCTTGGCCGGTCTCCGCGGGTTTGCTGGCCGCATTTATCGGCTGCCCCTATTTTCTTTGGCTGATGCATCGCGAACGGGGTTGAACCCAGAGCCGGCTGCCAAGCTAAGATCGCGTCCGCATACACCGGCAGGCGTGATCCGCCCGCATACTCCTGAGGTGAACGATGGTCAGTATCTCGCATGAAACACCGGAGAAAACGGCTAGCCGCCTCGAGTCGATCATCCAAAGAAGCCGTCTTACGCTTTTTGACGAGCCGTATGCTTTTGAGGAATTTCCGCTGGCACATTTCCCCAATCGGGCAAATGTGGAAGCACTGGCGATGGTGCGCGATGAGCACGTTTGGAGCCAGTTGGTGAAAAGCAACGACGCCAGCATGGAGCTCTTTGCAGTCTGGCGGTTTCACTTCCCAGCGGACGCTGATAATTCGGGTTTCGTGGGATGGTTAGCCGCGCGGCTTAAAGCGAGTTTTGGCACCGGCGTGTTTGTGGTTTGCGGGCAAAACAGTACGGATGGTGGCATCTACGATTACTGGGGATGCCCATGGGCGCTGCGTGACGACGTTTTCAGTGAAGTGAAGCGTCTGGTGTCCCCTCGCTAGTGGAAAACCGAGCGCGTCTGATCGATGTACCCGCCGCGATTACCGTGGCAACCAGGTTCGCGCAGAGGCTTGCCAGGATTGGTGTCGTGTAGCTCTGGGTCAGATCGAAGGCGTATCCCGCCAGGCTAGGCCCTATCAACGTACCGAACGCCACACTGGTGTACAGAATACCGATGAGGCTGCCGACTTTGGCTTCGCCGAAGTAGTCCATGACGAGGGCTGGGAGGACTGCGACCCACCCGCCGTAAAAAATGCCATAGACAAGCGCGAAGATGACTAACGACCAGAATTCCGCCGCGATCAGCCAGATCAGCATGGCGAGCGCCATGCCGACGAACATGATCAAAAGGGAAAAGCGCCGCCCGTACCGATCGGCAAAGCCGCCAAGCAAAAAACGCCCAGCCGTGCTTCCTAACCCGATTACAGCCAGAAGGTAGACGGCCTGTGCGGGCGCGATGCCGAGATCCATAGCGTAAGGAGCGAGATGGGCGAACGGCACGAAGACGCCGAATGAGCAGAGTAAGCAGGCGGCATAAAGGCCGATGAAGCGCGGTGACTTGACGGCTGTGGCTACAGCGAAGCCTTTGCGTGGTTCGTCTCGTGCGCCCACCTGCACGGGGTCGCCGTCGGGCGCAGCGCCTCGATCCCTGGGGTTGTTGACGATCAGCAGCGCCATGCCCGCACCAACGACCGCGGCGAGCCCGCCGAGCACGAGGTAGGCATCGCGCCACCCGATGGACTCGATTAGCAGAGCGGAAAATGGCGGCATCACAAGCGTGCCGACGCCAATCCCACTGACCGCGACGCCGGATGCGAACCCGCGACGGCGAACGAACCATCGCTGGATGGTGCTCAGCACAGGTACATAAGAGAGACCTACACCGAGCCCTACCCCAAGCCCGTAGGCGATATAGACTTCCGTCAGAGTGCGGGCCATACCGGCTAACGCCAAACCGAGCCCCACCAGGATCATGCCGGCGACCGCCAGCGTCCGGGAACCCCAGCGATCGGCGAGCGGCCCGCTCACAACTCCCAGGCCGAAATACAGAAAGCCCGCCAGTGAGAACACCAGGGAAACCGAGCCACGCGAGGCTGAAAACTCGTTCTGAAGAGGGATGACGAAAGCGCTGAAGGTATAGGCGCTTCCGAATCCGACGAAGGTAACGGCGAAAGCGGCCGCCACCACAAACCAGCCGTAGAAAACACGAGACGGCATCGAATTGTTTGTCATGGAAATGCCCGTTAGGCCAATGGATGGCAACGATGCCAGGATGTAGCGCTTTGAAAGGCGGCGCCGGCTCGAAGGAGCATTGCCTCGTCAAGATGCGCAGAGACGAGCTGGAACCCTATGGGTAAACCGGATTCGGTGAAGCCACCGGGCAAGGTGATGGTGGGATTGCCGGTCAGATTGAATGGGCAGGTGTAGCGTTGCAGCCTGGCGATCAGTTCGGGCTGTTCACCCAATGTCTGTATCGCGTCGAGGCTCAGTGGTGCGAAGGGGTGTACCGGCGTAAGCAGCAAATCAACGGTGTTGAAAAAGGTGCAAACGCTGCCACGGAAAGTCAGTCGCCGCAGCAGTAGCTTCTGATAATCGATGCCGGACAGAGCGCTACCTGCTTCGATAACGGACGCCAGCACCCGGCCGTATTCGCTCTTGTGCGCAGGATAGGTTGCCTGGTGCGCGACGGCCGCCTCCACCGCGCATATCGGGTACCAGTCCGCAACCGCCTGCTGGACGTCCGGAAAGGCGACTTCGGCGATCTGCGCGCCGAGCGAGCGAAACACCTCCAGCGCGTCCAATAGCGCCCGTTGAATAGCGGGGTCAACATCGGCGCTGTTCCACTCGGGGTCCACGCCTATCCGTACGCCCCGGATGCCCTGGCCTACAGCCGCCACGTAATCTGGGACCGGATCGGTTATCGCAGTGGGGTCCTTCGGATCACCGCCAGCGATGGCTGCGAGCAGCGTGGCGATGTCCTCGGCACTCCGGGCCATAGGGCCCACATGATCGAGGCTTGCAGCAAGCTCGAACACGCCGTGACGGCTGACGCGCCCCCAGCTGGGTTTCAGGCCTGTCACACCATTGGCGGCAGAAGGCCAACGAATCGAGCCCCCCGTATCGGAGGCAAGCGCGCCGTAGCACAGCCCCGCCGCCGTCGCAGAGCCCGGACCGCTGGAAGAAATACCAGGCCAGAAGTCAGTATTCCAAGGATTCTTGGGGGCGGTAATCAAGGGATGGTGATCGGAGTAAGCGCCTTCGGTGAGTTGCAGTTTGCCCAGCAAGACGGCCCCGCCCTCCTTGAGACGCCGCACGACAGTGGCATCCTCGGTTGGGTGATTGTCCTGATGAATCGGCATGCCTGCTGCGGTCGGTATGCCTTTGGTCCAGAACAGGTCCTTCGCCGCGATCGGTATGCCATGCAGGGGCCCTCGGTATCGGCCCGCCGCGATCTCCGCCTCGGCCGCTTCAGCTTGGGACAAAGCAATATCCGCCGTCACAAGCGCGTAGCTACCGAGGCTACCGTCCATGGTTGCAATCCGGTCCAGCTGCGCCTGCACGACCTCGACTGGTGATATCTGGCGCGTTCTTATGTGAGCCGCGAGCTGAGTCAATTCAAGGTAATGCAGAGCTGTCGGTTGGGTGGTCACGTGATCCATCTCCACGAAAGGTATAGATAAGCTTGATCACGCATGCATGATTCGCATCAAGGTGACTAAGCTGAAAGAATAGTGACCCTGCACAAACGCTCGCGCAAACGAGTATTTCTGTCGGTTTCGAGTTAGGTGAGCTAAATGATCGAGCGCAAGATGCCCCCACTGAATGCACTCCGTGCGTTCGAAGCTACGGCAAGACACCTGTCGGTGAAGAACGCCGCTGAAGAACTATGCGTGACACCTGGCGCAGTAAGTCAGTTGCTCAAAACGCTCGAGTTCCATCTGGGCGTCAAGCTATTCCACCGGGTGAACCGGGGCATCTTCCTGACCGATATCGGGCAGACTTACCTGCCGCCGGTACGCAACGCCTTCAGGCAAATAACCGAAGCCTCCAGTCGCATTGCCAGCGCCATGGAGACAGGAATGCTGACTGTGAGCGTGACTTCGTTCTTCGCGTCAGCCTGGCTCGTACCGCGTCTGACGCAATTCCAGAACGACAATCCGGAGATCGATCTGCGGGTGGTAACCAGCAATCAATTGGTGGACTTCTCCCGCGATAGCGTTGATGTCGCCATCCGGCACGGACTTGGCGTTTATCCGGGGCTGTCGAGTCACCGCGTGTTGGCGGCGGAGATCGTTCCGGTGGCAGCCCCGCAACTCGTTGAACGATTGGGTCAGCCAGCAACGCCATCCGACCTGACGCACTGGCCGCACGTACATGATGCGGAGCGCAAGGCCTGGCATCGCTGGTTCCAGTCGCAAGGAATAGAAGATGTGGGTCCGCCCCGGGGGCCATCCTTCGATGACTCGGGATTGCTGGTCAAGGCCGTACTGGCGGGCCAGGGTGTGGGGCTGCTGCCGGCCGCCATGGTGGCTCCTGAACTCGCGCAGGGGCAGCTCGTTAAGGTTGCGGGGGTCACGCTGCTAGAGGACTTTGCCTACTATCTGGTCTACCCAGAAGCCCGACACGAACGACCAAAGGTCGCCGCGTTCCGTCGTTGGATACTCGATTCGGCGGCCGAAGCCGGTCTCTCGGGTTGAGAAGCCCCCACTCGGCTTGCGCTGTTCATGCCGTGTCGATGCACTTTTACCGGAACGTCCACGCAAATGCGTGCGAGACGCGGTAACACCCCGCATATCGAAATGCTCGACATTTTGGGCAACCCCGCCACACCCAGGCTTTCACCGCAAGCCATTGCCGGTGTGGTGTTTCCCGACGCACATCGAGCGGGTCTAGTGCCGAGGAAGTTCGCACTCATGGCCGGACGGCATGCACCGGGCGACCGCCAGCATTCTCGGCGCTGGCCATCGATGCGGGTTCAGCTGCTGCGTCTGGCCTCTCGGCACCTCGCTCGAACCTCTTCGTTCGACTGGGTTCAGTTTAAGAGCAACGAAAGAACTGCAGCGACACAGCAGTTCTTGGCTTGAACGCACCCCAAACGCCGAACGAGGAGGCAGAGTTTTGCATAAGCAACCGCGATGGAGTGAGCCTCGTGCAGACGAAGGACCGTCCTGTTGCAATGACAGACAAAACACGCTCAGGGTATTCGATATCGACCTCTACAATGGATCAAATGCCGAACTCATCTCGCACATCATCGAGGCGAGCGATACCGAGTTCAGTTATATCGTGACGCCCAACGTCAATCATGTGGTACGGCTCGAAGACGATCCCGAGCTACGTCGCGCCTATGCCAACGCCAGCCACCGGATATGCGATAGCCAGGTCTTGAAAGGCTTGATGAAGCTCATGCGTATCCAGGTGCGCGAGGTCATCCCTGGCAGCAATCTGACCGAGGAACTCATGCGCATCGCGGACGCGAGGAAATGGCGAGTAGCGGTGATTGGCAGTGACGCCTCGGAAATACAGACGATGCGTCAGCTATACCGAAATGTGACTTTCATCCATCACAACCCACCCATGGGTTTCTTCGATCGCCCAGAGGAGATCCAAGCGTGCCTGGATTTCGTTACCGACCACCCGGCACAACTGGTCGTGCTGGCCGTCGGGTGTCCGCGTCAGGAACTTCTGGGCCAGCTGATCCATACGAACGGAGGGGCTCAGGGCGTCGGGCTTTGTGTGGGCGCGTCAATCAATTTTTTGTCCGGCAAGGTCAAGCGCGCGCCCAGATGGATGCAACGTATGTCACTTGAATGGCTGCATCGTATGTGCACGGAGCCGCGGCGCCTGGTGAAGCGCTACGTGACGGATGCGATTCGCATCATCCCGATCGTATTCCGTCAGCTTCGCTAACGATTGATCATTCGCGCTCGGTGGGGCCACCCGGTATCCCGGCGCCAATCCCAACATTGCCGCCATTGCAAACCGTAAAGTCTCATGAGGGCCTCCATGAGGAAGCCCAACATATCGGCACTCAGGTGCATGGCTTTAAGACCACGATCAGTGACCGAGGCTGCGCGACTCAAGCGCCGCCGCTACATTGCTTCGCGGCCTGCATGCGCCGACTGTTGCATGTCCAGGGTGTTCACATCTCGTCGAATGCGGCCTGTAGGTCTTGTTGTCCCGATTTACCGCTTTGTAAAAGCAGCATCAGCAGAATGCGCGCCTTCTGTGGACTCAGATTTCCTGCCATGACGGCGCCTGCATCGGCGGTCGTTTTACCGCCACCCTCGAAGCCGTAATTGGCCATGACTCGCCCGTTATAGACACGCGTCGAGATGACTACCGGTACCTCCTTGCCCAGCGCATATTTCACCGCCTCGAACATCGGCCGGTTCATGTTTCCCATGCCCAGCGCCTGCACCACGATTCCTTCAGCGCCTTGGTCGACAGCGCTGCGCAGCAGGCTGCCATCGGCGCCTCCATACATGGCAACGATCTCCACTTTTGGCATGGTGTCGGCGCTGATCTCGATATGCTGTCGGCGTAGTGGCTCCCTGGCGAAAATCACGCGGTCGGGATACACCTCCCCTAGAAAACCGTAATCGCCAGATTGAAAGGTCTCTACGTTGGCCGTATGGGTTTTGGTCACATGGCGCGCAGCATTGATCTGGTTATTCATGGCCAGCATGGTGCCTTTGCCCTTTGCTTGCTCATCAACCGCAATCCGCACAGCGTTGAGCAGGTTGCGGGGGCCGTCGAAGTCGGAAGAGGACGCGTTGCGCTGTGCCCCAATAACGACGACGGGCTTTTCCGATTTTACGGTCAGGTCAAGCCAGAAGGCGGTTTCCTCCAGGGTGTCAGTGCCGTGCGACACGATCACACCCGAAACTTCCGGATTCTGAAGTGCAGTGTTTACTGCCTTGGAAAGCTCCACCCACCGCGGGGGATCCATGTAGTCCGAAGGCACGTTCGATAGATTATTGACTTCGATCTTGGCGAGCTTTGCCACTTCAGGCACGGTGGCCAGCAAATCATCGCCAGAAATGGCAGGTACGGGTGCGTTTTTGACCGGGTCGATTTTCATGGCAATCGTGCCACCGGTGGCAATGAACTGAACGGTTGGCTTCTCCTGGGCATGGGCACCGCCAGTTAGCGCCGCGCAAAGCCCGGCCAACAGCAATAAGCTCTTTTTCATGTCAGTTCCTTATCTGGTTATTCGTGCGCGGTAATGAAACTGACAAGCGATCTGACGTTTGGTTGGGTCTTCGTCCGGTGTTGCGTCCAGCTCGTAGCGTTTGAACATGACGTTGAAAGCGAAAGTCCCCAGAACCTGCTACACATCATTTAGGACGGTAGGCACTGGCAGTTCTTGTTTTACCGGAAGCCGCGTTCAATGTGTCCAACACCTACTTATTCGCCTCAAGAGCATCATCATGTCGATATCAAGCGAAAGCCGAACCGCCATCCGAGCAGCCTCCATCACGGCGAACAAATTTGCCCGTCGTATGGCCTCAGTCCTTTGTGTCACAGCGATAGTGTTGGCTACAACACAAGTCTTCGCTCACCACGGTTGGGCCTGGGCAGAAGAAGAGCTCTCGGAATTGAAGGGCACAATTGATGAAATTTCGATGGCTCCACCTCATCCGGTCTTACGCGTAAAGGCTCAAGACGGCCGCGTATGGCGAGTTGATCTGGGGAATCCGAACCAGACACAACGTTCCGGTTTTACTGGCGATACTGCCAAAGTGGGCGATGACATCACGGTACTCGGCAACCGTACCAAAGAGCCGAACGAAGCGCATATGAAAGCCGTGCGGGTTACGGTCGGCGGCAAGCAATACGACATGTATCCGGAACGCATCACGGAATGACGCCGCGGCGATGACAGTTTTTCTGCAATCAATCGCCGCCTGGCCCGGCGCCGTCTTCCTGCAGGAATCCTGGATCGCCTATCTCGTCGTCAATGCAGCTCACATCCTTGGCATAGGGCTACTGCTAGGCGCGATCTTGCCCCTCGATTGGCTCGTTTTACGGTCACGGCACGCGCGGGCTCTGCCAATCCTTGGACCCTTTCTTGTACGCGCGGCAGCGACGGGCTTCACGCTCGCGGTGATTACGGGCCTTTGGTTGTTCTCCGTGAAACCGGTCGAATACGCAGAGAACCCAGCGTTTCGCTACAAAGCGGCACTGCTAGTGGTGGCAATCTGTAACATCACTCTCCAGCATCGCGGCGGCCACTTTAATACCGCCCTGTGCAGCAACCAGCTAACTGTTCGAGTTCGTACCCTCGCCGCCGCCTCCGCCATGCTTTGGCTTTCGATCCTCATCGCTGGCCGCTGGATCGGATTTGTCTGAATGGGAAGCGATCGCCTGGACGTTGAAGGCGCCGCCGATCAACTCCGCTAGCGTTGACGACTAAACAGGTCGAGCAGCACCCAAGATTCCAAGCGTTGTTCACCTCTTTCAATGGCGCTTCGATCGCTCCCGAGCTTCGAGCGCTCCGGCGCAGTGAATAGCGATCGCATGGGTCAGTTACCGTTCGCGGCAAGCGGCGTGGAAGGAAGGGCGGGCGCGACGCCGATCGTCCGGTGCAGCTCGACCCAGCGCAGCGAGATGTCGGCGCTCGCTTGCACCTGATTGCGCTGGATATCGAACAGGCTGCGTTCGGCATCCAGGACCTCCAACAGCGACACGGTGCCGATCTGGTATTGGTTACGCGCCAGCGCGACCGCACGCGTGGCGGACGTAGCCGCCTGGTCGAGGCGCTGCTGGCGTTGCCAGCCCTGACCGTAGGCATGAATGGCGCTCTGGGTTTCCCGCATCGCCTGGCGTAGCGACGCTTCGTAGGCCAGCAGCGCCTGTGCCTGGCGTGCATCGCTGGCCTCGATGCCAGCGCGAATGCGGCCGAAGTCGAACAGCGGCTGCAGCAGCCCTGCGGTCAGCGACCAGGCGGGGACGCTGGTGCCACGTTCGAATCCGCCCAAGGCACCCAGCGTCAGTTGCGGATAGCGCGCGGCCCGGCTGGCAGCCAGCCCCGCTCCCGCCGCCGTGAGGCGCTCACTGGCTGCGCGTACATCGGGGCGTTCTCGCAGGATCTCCACCGGCACCTCGAGCAACGCCGCCAACGCATCCTCATTCGGCAGGCTTGTCGTTTCTGGCCCATCCGCAAGAATCGCGTCAACCTGTTGATATTCAGTGGCCAGCAGATAGGCCAGCGCGTAACGTGCATCGACTTGTTGCTGACGTGCGACGGGGATTTCCGCTTCGGTGATCTGCACCTGGGCTTCGATCCGCTCGAGATCCAGGCGACTCACGGTCCCCTGGGCAAAGCGTTCACGGGTCACCCGGGCGATTTCACGCTGCGTCTCGCCAGTGCGGGTGGCGATCGCCAACTGCTGTTGCGCCAGACGATAGCTCAGGTAGGTGTTGGCAACCTCGGCCATCAACCCGATGCGCAAGCTCCGGTAGTCCTCCCAAGAGGCACGTAGCTCGGCGTCGCTGGCATCGCGCAGGGCACGCAACCGACCGGATACATCCAGCTCCCAAGCCAGATCCAACCCGTAGAAGTGGTCGTTCGTTCGGCCGTCCTGCGCGTTGCGGGCACGTCCGTATTGACCGCTGATGGCGATATCAGGCCCCAGAGCAGCCGCAGCCAGACGTCGTTGCGCACGTTGCTCGCGTACCCGCTCATTGGCGCTCAACAGGTCGAGGTTGTCGCGCAGTGCCAGGCGAATCAGACGCTCGAGCGATGGATCCTCGAAGCTCTCCCACCAGCGCGGAGACAGAACAGCCAGTGCTGACGGCAGTGCGGATGCTGGCTGCTCGAGCGGTTCGTCCCTGCCCGCCTGGCCCGCGCATCCAGCCAAGCCGAGCATGACCACCAGTACCCATGATGCTCGCGCGTTCATGCCACCTCTCCTGTCGGTTGAGCGGTGGCCGGTGCGCGATCGCGCCGGGACAAGCGATCCAGTGCCAGGTACACGACGGGGGTGGTGAGCAGCGTCAGCACCTGACTGAGCATCAGCCCGCCGACGATGGCCACGCCCAGCGGTTCACGCAGCTCCGCCCCGGTTCCGAACGCCAGCATTAGCGGCACCGCCCCGAGCAGCGCGGCCAGGGTAGTCATCACGATCGGACGGAAGCGCGTCAGACAAGCCTGGTGGATCGCCTCGCGTGGCGACAACCCGCCTACCCGCTGGGCATGCAGAGCGAAGTCGATCAGCAGGATGCCGTTCTTCTTGACGATGCCGATCAGCAGAATCAGCCCGATCAACGCCATGATCGAGAAATCCAGTTGCCAAGCCCACAGCAACAGAATGGCGCCAACGCCGGCCGACGGTAGCGTCGACAAGATGGTCAGCGGATGGACGAAGCTCTCATAGAGCACGCCAAGGATGATGTAAACCGCCAGCAATGCAGTGAGGATCAGCAGCGGCTGGCTGGCCAGCGAAGCCTGAAACGCTTCAGCGGCGCCCTGAAAGGTGCCGGTCACCGAAGCCGGCATGCCGATCTCTAACTGCAGCGCATTGAGTTGCGCCACTGCGTCGCCCAGGGCGACACCGGCACGCAGGTTGAACGAGATATTGGCGGCCGGCAGCATGCCGTTATGGGAAATGACCTGAGGGCCGCTTTCCTGGTCCTCGAGGCGGGCGAAGGTACGCAGCGGCACCATCTCGCCCGTGGTGGGCGAACGCAGATGAAAGAAGGCCAGGCTCTCGGCGTTGCCCCGCTGCGCCGTGCTCAGCTCGAGCACAACCTGATACTGGTTGGTCTCAGTCTGGTATTCGTTGATCTGGCGCTGGCCGAAGGCGTCGTACAGGGCGTTATCGACGTCAACGGCGGAGAAACCGTAGCGGGCGGCCTCATCCCGGTCGATGCTCAGGCGGGTGATATTGGCGTCCAGTTGCAGGTCATGGGACACGTCCTGGAACTCGGGCATCTGCCGCAGTCGATCGGTCAACGTCCGGGTCCACTGCGCCAGCTCCGCACTGCTCTGTGCGCGCAGGACATATTGATACTGGGCACGGGGCACCCCAGCGCCGATGTTGATGTCCTGGGCCGCACGCAGAAAGACTTGGATTCCCGGCACCTGCGCCAGCTGTGGGCGCAGTCGGTCGATGACTTCGCTGACGTTCTCGTCACGCTCCCCGGGATCATTGAGCACCAGCCACATGCGGCCGTTGCCTATCGAGTCGCTGGCAACACCGCCGACGCCATGGTTGTAGCTGATGATGGCTGGATCCTGGCTGATAACCGCCTGCAGTGCCTGGTGCTTGGCGACCATCTCGTCATAGGAGATGTCTGGTGCGGCTTGGGTGAAGCCGACGATGAAAGCCGTGTCCTGCAGCGGGAAGAACCCCTTGGGAATCATCACGAAGCTCGCCACGCTCAGCATCACGCTCAACCCGAAGATGCCGAGCATGGTGCGCTGGTGATCCAGCGCCCAACGCAATACCCGGTCATAGCCGCTGACCAGCCGCCCGGTTATGCCCGTCGTGCTGGACTGACGGTGTTTCGGTGCCCGCATGAACAACGCCGCCAGCGTTGGCACCAGGGTCAGACAGACCACCACCGAGATCAGGATGGCGGCGGTCGCCGTCAAGGCGAACTCACGGAACAGGCGTCCAATCACACCGCCCATGAATAACAGCGGAATGAACGCCGCGATCAGCGACACACTGATCGACACCACGGTGAAGCCGATTTCCTGTACACCCTTGAGCGCCGCGTCGTAGCGAGTGTCCCCGGCCTCCAGATGCCGGTGGATGTTCTCGACCACCACAATGGCATCGTCAACGATGAACCCTACCGCTATCACGATAGCGACCAGGGTGAGGTTGTTCAGGCTGAAGCCGGCCAGATACATCACCGCACAGGTCGCAACCAGCGAAACCCCCAGCACGGTTGCGACGATCAGCGTTGCCGACCACTGGCGCAGGAACAGCGCCATCACCCCTACGACCAGCACAATCGCGATGACCAGCGTCAGCATGACTTCGTGCAGCGAGGAACGAATCGTGCGCGTACGGTCGTTTAGCACTTCGACTTCCATCGCCGCCGGCAGCGCTTCGCGCAACCCCGGCAGGGCTGCCTGAATACGCTCGGCAGTGGCCACGATATTGGCGCCCGGTTGACGCCGAATCACCAGAACCACGCCGGGTCGACCATTGGGCCAGTGCTGGGTATAGTCGTTTTCCGCGCCAACCCGGACCGTCGCCAGGTCCTTGATCCGCACCGCCGATCCGTTGCGGTAGGTGACGATTATGTCCTCGTATTCGTGCGCCTCGAACAGCTGGTCGTTGACCGCCAAGGTGGAGATGCGGTTGTTGCCGTACAGCGCCCCCTTCGGCAGGTTGACGCTGGAGCGCTGTACGGCTTCGCGTATGTCGCCCAGTGTCACCCCGGCGCCGGCAAGCACTTCCGGGCGGGCCTGGATGCGTATGGCCGGCCGGTGCTGACCGACCACATCGATCAAGCCGACGCCTTGAATCTGGCTGAGCTGCCGCGCCAGAACGGTTTCGGCGTGGTCGCTAAGCTCGATCAGGGACAGGTGGTCGGAGTTGACGCGCAGGATCAGGATCGGGCTGTCGGCCGGGTTGACCTTACGCCACGTCGGCAGGCTCGGCATGTCCTCCGGCAACCGCGCCGAGGCTGTATTGATCGCGGCCTGGACTTCCTGGGCGGCGCTGTCGATGTCTTTTTCCAGATTGAACTGCAGGTTGAGCGTGACCATGCCCAGGGAACTGGACGAGGTCATCTCGGTGATGCCCGAGATCGTGCTGAGCTGAACTTCCAGAGGCGTCGCCACGGACGAGGCCATGGTTTCGGCACTGGCTCCGGGCAGGCTGGCGGTTATCTGCAGGGTCGGAAATTCTGCCTCGGGCAACGGCGCGATGGATAAGCGCGGAAATGCCAGCGCGCCAAGCAGCACCAGGGCGACGGTCAGCAGAATCGTGCCGACCGGGTGATCCATGAACCAGGCGTAGAGGCTGCGCGGGGCCATCAGAATCCCCTCCGGGTGGCCATCGCAGGTTCCGGTTGCTGGGCCTCATCGAGCGTACGGACGGCCACGCCCGGCCGCAGCCGCGAATGCCCATCGACCACCACGGTGTCCCCAGCGGCCAGGCCACTGATCACAGCAATCTCGTTATCAGAATGGAGCACCTGTACCGCTTGGGGCGCGGCGCTGCCGTCCACGACACGCCAGACCAGGACCTGATCGACACCCTGGCGCAGTGCTCGATGTGGCACCACCAACGCGTTCGGCAAGGTCTGCACCGGAAGGCTCACGGTCACTGACTGATCCGGCCATAGGCGTCCGTCTGGGTTGGCGAAGTCGCCCTTGATCCGGATGGTTCCAGTCTGCGTCGACACTCGGTTGTCTATCAGCGTCAGGAGCCCTTCGCCGAGCAGCAAACCACCGTCGCCCGAGTACGCCTGCAGCAGCACCGGGTCGCTCTCGCTGCCAGGCCGCAGCGCCTGCAATTGCGGCAACATCCGCTGGGGTAACGACACCTCGACGCTGATCGGGTCCAGCTGCACCACGGAGAACAGCCCCTGTGCATCGCTGGCCCTTAGAAAATTGCCTTCATGTACGTTGTGAATCCCTACCCGACCATCGCTCGGCGCACGGATTTGAGTATGTGAGAGCTGTACCTGACTGGCTGCCACGCTGGCTTCGTGGGTGCGTAAAGTGGCTTCCAGCTGGGCCACCAGCGCACGTTGCTGATCCAGCGTCTGGGTAGCAATGGCCTGGGTTTTGGCCAACGATTGATAGCGGCGCAGATCCAGCCGGGCGGACACCAACTGAGCCTCGGTCACCGCTGCCTGTGCCTTGGCCTGCTCTACCGCAGCCACAATCGATCGATCATCGATACGAGCGAGCAGGTCTCCGCGTCGGACAAGCTGCCCTTCCTTGACCGGCAATTCGACGAGCACACCGTCGACCTGCGCGCGAATCTCAACGCTGCGCTGGGAGCGCACATTGCCTAGGGCGCGGATCAGTACCGGTACAGAGCGTTGCTCAACGATCCCGATCCTGACAGGCACCGCCGGCGCTGTCGCAGCGACTGTGGCACCAGACGTCGAATCCCCGTAAAAGACGGCAGTAGCAACGGCCGCACAGCCTATGACCAAGGCCGAAGCCAGCGCTTTCCTGAACGTAATGAGCGTCGCCACAACACTCTCCTTAACCCTAGAGGTTCCACCACTCTAGGGAGAGCAGACTGACGTCAATGTGACGGGTGGCTAACAGGAAGATATCAACGGGTCATTGGGCGAATGCGCGGGCAGGTTTTGGCAAATCGGCGGGTTTGCTCCGCTTGATGTAGGTATTTATGCACCTAAATGTCGACGTTGGTGCTAGGCGTTGTGAGGCCAGCCGAGAGTCTTCCTGGCACAAAAAAGCTACGCTCGCTTCACTGAGCGCCAGTCGGCCGGCCGCCTGGACGCCTCGTGCGTCCTATGTGCCGACTAGCTAGCAAGTGTTTGCAGGTCCAGGATCTGCAGAACCGTGTCCATCTGATTCATCGACAGGGGCGTGGCGTAGCCGCTGTAGGTGAAGTGTGGACGATCGGTGTTGTTGAATTCAAAGAAGTCATCGTCGTCGCTGGCGTCCGGAATTTGCTCGAGATCATTGTCCACCTCATCCAGGGACCGGTGAAGATTGTCTCGCAGCACACCAAGACGATCCGCGGGCATCGCATTGATCCAGGAGACGAATCCCTGCTGATCAGCTGCATCATTGAGGTCGAATCCCCGGCTATTGGCGTAGCGTTCGAGCAGGGGCAACACGCTATACCCTTCCCCACTCTGATCCGAGAGTATTTGGGCAGCACTGTTGCTGAAGCCGGCCTGTGTCAGGAACGTCACCGTGGTTTCAGTCTGGTACTGGTTGGCCTGCTTGACCTGGTCGTACTTCATATGGATTCCGGTGCCCAGCAACACCACGCCGATACCGATCGGTCCCCACATACTGCCGGTGCCGACCGCCGCCATCACCCCGCCCACGCCGGTGCTGGCATACAGCGCCGCTGCCCCCGCATCCCCTTGATTACCAGCCTGCCAGGCATTGCGGAAGTCGTAGAGCGAGGTCAGCACACCGAGTACCTTCACCGGCATGCGATTGCTGCCGCCGACCAGTTTGTCGAGCGTACCGCCCTTTTCGAACATGCCGACACCGATCATCAACTCCGTGGTTTTCTGCGCCACGCCGGCGGTATCCAGGGAGAGTTTCAGTGCCGTCCAGACATTCGGGTCGTTCACCAGGTTCGTCTGTGAATTGAACATAACCGCTGTATTGCCGACCACACCCAACAGTCGCAGAACCTGCCCAGGCGCGGTGTCGCGGTTGAAGGCACGCACGCCGGAACGGGACGAACTCAGTCGATCGAAATCGTCGTTCATCGCCTGCAACCGAGCACGCGCATCGACGGTGCTCTCACCCGGCTGCGGCATTGCACGCTCGATCACCTTCATCGCCTCGTCCAGGTCGGCTTCGGTCACCCCAAGCAAACGAGCGGTCGACTTGCTGTTGAAATTGTCCAGCGCGTTCTGCGCGTACTGGTAGCTCTTCGGGTTGGCGGGATCGAGCGAGGCAAGCTCCGGTAACACGGTACGGCGAATGATCTGCGTGGCCGTTTCCTCGACGAACTTGCGCCCACGGTCGGTCAAACGGCCGTATTGGCCGAGCAGCTGCATGCTTTGCGGGTCGGACAGTAGCGACGGATCACGATCAAGTGCCATGCCCAGCGCGGTAAAGGTGTCGGGGTTATCGAATGATGCAATCAGTTCCCTTGCGAAGGCGCGCTCTTCGGGGTTCTCGATGCGGCTCAGCCGAGCATCCAGTTCAGCGCTGCCCATGTTCTGCAGTTCGGTCGCGAATTCTTCCTCACCTTCAAATAGCTCCGGGTAGTGCGCGTCGATGGTCGCGAGGTTTTCCAGCACCTGCTCACCATCATCGGCAAGCTGATCGCGCAAGTCGGTGGCCTTTTTCTGCCAGTCCTCGTTGCCCTCGACGTACTGGTCTACCGCATCGGCGAGTTGGTCATCGGTCATCACCGATCCGCCGTTTTCCTCCAGCCAAGTCAGCTCCAGCAGATGGTTCTGGTAGGCATCGACGTGCTCGCCGATGCGCTGTGTGTTCTGTGTCAAGCCGGGAAGGATGTCGCCTTCAGTGAGCGTGGTCGGGAAGTCACCCTCGTAGTGCCCGACAAGCGCGAGGGGATAGTTCAGGCTGCCACCTCCGCCGAGATGCTGACTGATGCCATGCATGTGGTAAAAGCCCATCGCGCTTAACCGCTCCAACGAACGCTGATCGGCCTGGGGGTCGAGCCGGCCGGTCAGATTGAGCAGATGGTCCATGCCCTGAGTCCCCACGCGCAGCGCGCCAAAATCGCTACTGAGCGACTCGGCGAATGCCTCCTCCAATCCGGGCAGCGCCGCCTCGACCAGTTCGCTGGTGAGCGCGGGTTCCAGATCGGCGCTCATTTCATCAAGGCGACGGAACAGCTCCAAGGTCTTGAATACGTGTGGGTCCACCGCATCCTTGTGCTCTTCGGTCAGCGCGGCCAATGCCTGATCGGCAGCTCCCTCAATGATGTCCCGCGCGTCCGACGACCGCAGGAGCGCCTGCTGTACCTCGGGTGATGCTTGTTTGAAACCTGTGTTCAGGCTCTCGAGACGTTCGAGCGGATCGGTCTTCGCTTGTGCGTCGGCAACGAGCTGGCGGGCCTTCGTCTCGATGGCGCTACCGCTATGCGAGGACGCCGCAAGGGTAATGCCTTCGGCGCTGGCGGCCTGTTCTATCGCCATTTGTGCCGGCCCGGCATCGGTCCAGTTCTCATCGAACAGGCGCTGCGCGGCGGCTTTGCGCGCGCCGGCAGGCAGTGCGCCGAGGTATTCACGGACGTCGGCCACCAGCGTGTCGACCTCGGCCTGGTGGTCGATCTCACTGGCGTCCGCGTATTCGATGGCGTTGCCGCGGGTATAGAGATCATTCAGGAACAAGGCTTCGCCGTTGGGTCGCTGAGCCAGCTCCACAGGTGATGGTGGCGGCAGGAACAGCACCTCTCCGGTGTCGATGTGATCGAGACTTTCCAGCTGCGGATTGAGTTGTTCGACCTCCGGCAGCTCGACGTCGTACGCCTCGACGATGTCATTCAAGGTATCGCCGCGCTCGACGACCACCAGTCGCTCCTGTGGTTGCTGCTGGTCCAGACGCGCATCGTCAGACGCCCTGGCGCGATCGCCTACAGCCTTCTGCACGGCCTGGCGGAAACGCTCGCGCTCTTCCTGTGCCTGGGTCTGAAGGTTGCGCACTAGACGGCGCGCGCCCGAATCGTCGATCAGCAGAGCCATGTGATGTTCTCCGAAGGTTCGTTGAAGGCAGGCCCATACGGGCAGAGCAATGAACGAGCACGTCGTGCACGCTTATATCAACCGTGCGGAGACCAGCAGGTCCGCCACACGCTGGAAATAACGATCAGGCACCGGAGCGCCAGGCGGCGTGCGCTTGCCGATGGCCTCGGCCAGCTCGCTGTCGGTGGCCAGGGGCAGGCCGAGCTGCGCGGCGCGTGCCAGCACGGCCGAGGATTGTTCGGGTGCCGCGCGGAACACCACGACCGGTACAGGCGTCTGCCCACGGACATAGCGCAGCCCGACGAGCCAACCACCGGCCTGGCCCACTATCAGCGTCGCCTGCTCAAGACCGAGGCGCGCGCCTGGTGTTTGGAAATCCTGCCGCAGACGCCGCCGCTCACGCTTGATCAGGGGGTCACCTTCCATGTCCTTGTGCTCACGCTTCTGCTCGCTCTTGGTCATGCGCATTTCGCGACTGAACAACCAGCGCTGGATCAGCAGGTCCACTGCCCCCACGACCAGAAAAGCGATGAGGGCGGTCACTACCAACGGCGTCAGGAGTGAAAGGAAGGAGGAATAGACGCAGGCGGCGCCGCAGCGGGACGACTCCATCAAGGCCTGCAAGCCGAGGCGATAGACGATCACCAGAGCCACCGCTACCACCAGCAGCTTGAACAGCGTTTTGAGAAATTCGGTGATGCTGCGCATCGAGAACAGGCGTTTGAAGCCCGCAACCGGATTGATGTGCTGGACGTCGGGTTTGATCGGCTCTGCGGTGAATACCATGCCGCGCATGGCTGCGACGTTGGTGACGATTACCGTTGCGACGGTCGCCACCAAGATCGGCAGCGTTGCTGCGATCAGCAGGCTGAACGCCTCGGATTGCACGCGTGGCCAGACCGTGGCGAATGGCTCTACATAGACGCGTGCCACAGTGCCGAGAAATTGCTGCACGCGGGCATGGATGCCGTCGATCAGCACGACCACACACAGAGTGCAGACGAGCATGACCATGCCGGTCACAAGATCCTGACTCTTTGAGAGCTGTCCCTTCTGCCGTGCATCACGCAGCTTCTTGTCGGATGCAGGCTGGGATTTCTCTTCGCTCTTGTCACTCACCGCAGCCGTGCCTCGCGTTCAAGCACCAGTGCCCGCGCCCACGCGGGATTCAGCGAGCAGACGATCATACTCAGGCCACCGGACACGATGGACATGCGTTGTCTCCTTCGGGATATCGACGCCAGACGACACGACTTCCATCCCGAAGCCAAACAAGCTAATGCGAGGCGGCTATCCAGCCGCTTTGGTATGACTCTGCCGCGACACGATGACAGAGGTATTGCAGTAGGCGGCCCGCCGTCAGTCGAACGCAGCCGCCCCCATGGGGAGGCTCGAATCAAGGAAGCGTCGGAAAAGCGTCGGCAGCGCCTCCAGTTCCGTCAGCATGAACGGCACCAGAAACGCGGCATACAGCGTTAGCAGAAAGGCGAACAGGAGATTCTTGACCGGCAGCGAAAGGTCGAACACATGGAGCTGCGGTGCCATCCTTGAGAGGTACGCCAGCAGCAGATCCGCCACCAGCAGAGCGATGACCACGGGCGCGATCATCAGCACGCCGATGCTCATCAGCCGGTCGAGCACGTGCAGCAACTGCAACGCGGTGCTCTCGACCAATACCGGCGTCAAAGCCTGCGCTGGCCATAGGGTGTAACTACGATAGAAGCCATCGAGCATGGCAATGAACCCGCCGGTCATGAAGAACAACGCGATCAGCGCTACCGTGAGAAAGGTCGAGGTCACACTCGCCTCGCCAATACCCAGCGGATCGAGCAATTGCGCCATGGTCGATCCCCGTTGCAGGTCGATCAGCTCACCGGCGACCTCGGCCGCCCAGAACGGGATACCGAACAACAGCCCGATCGCAAGTCCGATCACCAGTTCCTTGACCAACAGCCCCGACAGCATCAGTGGCGACGGCGCGTCCAGGCTCGAAAATGCCAAGAACATCGCAGGTGCCACAGGGATCGCAAGGACCACCGCCACGGCCGAACGCAGCAGACCGGTCAGCCCGAGCCGGTTGAACGCAGGCGTGATCATCACCAGGCCCAGTGCGCGTGCGACTGCCAAGCCGAATGCGCTGAGTAACGGATAGGCCAGATCGAAGAATGCTGAGGCCAATTCACCGCCGGCAAACACGGCCTAGCGGGTCCAGGCAGGAAAACGGTCGAGCATCTGTCCCGCCAGGTCAGCCACTTCACCGCCCAAGAGCGGCCCGGTGACGATCAACACCAGCAACACCGCCACCAACTTCACCGCCTGCGGCAGGGTCTGATCCTGGATCTGCGTCAGCGCCTGCAAGAGTCCGACGCCAAAGCCGACCAGGATGGCGACGCCAAGCGCCGGTGCGGACAGCAGCAGCACCAACAGCGCAGCGTCCTTCATCAACGCCACGAAAGCGGCTTCGCCCACGTCAGCCTCCGTAACTCATGATCAGACCATGCATCAGCCGCGACCAGCCATCGACCGCCACGAACAGGAAGATCTTCAGGGGGATCGAAATCAGCGTCGGCGAAACCATCATCATGCCCATCGCCATCAGCACGTTGGAGACGATCAGATCGATCACGAGGAAGGGTATGTAGAGCAGGAAGCCGATCTCGAACGCGCGGGTCAGCTCCGAGCTGACGAACGCCGGGATCAGGACGACCAGATCATCATCGCGCAGGTCAGCCCGCGCTTCTTCCGACCATAGGTCCTCGGTGGCATCAAGAAAGAATGCCCGCTCGCTCGGCTCAGCGTAGCGCGACAGATGCGCCTGCAACGGCGCGCGAAGCACACCGGCGGTGGCTTTCACCTCCTCGACGCTGTCGAGCGCCAAGGGTCGGTTCTCCAGTTGACGGAACAGCTCTCCTGCCAGAGGGGTAGTGACATACACGGCCAGGATCAGCGCAATGCCGTAAAGCACCAGGTTCGGTGGCGTCTGCTGAACGCCCAGTGCGTTACGGATGAGAAACAGCACCACGGAGATCTTCAGAAAACCGGTCATGGTGACCACCGCCAGCGGAAGCAGGCCAATGGTGGCGACCAGCAGAATGATGCCGAACAGGTTCGGCTCGAACTCATTCATCGGCGGCGAAGCTCGTCAGTCGCACACCCAGCCCCGTGCCAAGCGTTACCAACTCGCCGCGGCCGATACACCGGCCGTTGACGGTGAGCTGCACCGGTTCGGTGAGGTTGCATCCAAGCTCCAGCACACTGCCCTCGCCCAATTCACGGACGTCACCCAGCGGCAACTCCAACCGGCCTACCTCGCAAACCAGGCGTACCGGCAGGCGGTCCAGTGCATCGTTAGGCGATGCATGTGAAGTCGTGGAATCAAGCGAGGCTTCCATGGGGTTAGGCTCCATCAGACGAAGGGAAGATAGGGGCGCAAGCAGCCGAACCGCGGCGGGCCCGGCGGACTCACACGAGGTTTCAAACGCCTCGGCCAAACACAGTCGATAGCGGGCAGCGGGACGATCGAGCATCACGACATCACCAGGACGCAGACTGCGCAGGTCACCGAGCGTGAGCGACTGCCATCCGCATTCAACCACCGCATGCAGTGGTATGACGGGTAGCCGATGCGGCGCGATAGGAAGTTGTTCGAGCAGATCGGCCAGCAGATGCGCGGCTCCGTCATCCAGATCGATCCAGCCATGTGCTTCGGCTGACGGCAATCCGAAGGTGACCCCCAGACGCAACCGGCAGGCATCAACGGGACCGTCGATATCGAACCGAACTGGCCGCTGAAGACGCTCTTCCAGCTGGGCGATCGGCCCGAGCAGTGCCTGTTCCACGTACAGGGCTCGCCAGGGCGACGGCAACTGCGGCCAGTTTTCGATCCCCATCAGTGCAGCCGCTTGGACGCCCAGATGCAGACAGGCGCGCGCAGAGCCAATGCTCAGCGGCAGGCCGGTCAGCGCCTGGTGTGCCGTCTTGGGCGCCGTCAGTTTCGCCAGCCGCTCACCCGCCACCGTACTGATGGGCACCGGCAGCCGTCGCCGATGCAGGCGCGCCATCAGAGGCAGGAGATCGGGAGGAACGGCGGGCAAGCTGTCACGCAGAGGCCGGTAATCAGATGAACGCTCGGGTGTCGTCACTCGGTCTTCCTTAGGGCCAGTCGGGGCGCGTGAGGCGTTCAGCCTCGTCTTCGTCGTGCAGATCGGCGTCCACCCGGGCCTTGTTTGCTTGACGTTGACGATGAAGCTCCATCGCCTCGCGTCGTTTGCGCTGATGCGAATGGTTACGGGCAAGCGCATCCCTTTGCGTCTCGGCGTCGTCCTGTGCCACGCGCGCCTGTTCGATCGTTCGCTGGTGGCCGGCCTCTTCGCTGGCAACGCTGATTCGCCGGGCGTGCTCCTGCTGCAGCGCGTCGAGATCAAGCCGATCGCCGTTCAGGTACTGGAGTGTCGATGCGTCTTCGGCCTCGAGTTCGTCGAGAAAGCGCTGATAGTCCTGCTGCGCATCGTTTGCACGCCGTGCCGCTTCCCTTGCGGTCTGGGTCTGTCGGGCCAGCGCAGCAGCAGCCTGATGTTCTCGCAGCTGACGCAAGCTCATCAGGCGATCAAGGGTTGGGCCGGTCATCGGGCCAGTTCCGTCATGGCCCGCAGGGTGTCGCCGAGCGTCGAATGTTCGTCCGTAGCCTGGCGTAGAAAGCGGTCGATGACCGGCTTCCGGGCGATTGCAGCGTCTATTTCCGGGTCGTTACCGGCCTTGTATTCGCCAACCTGCAACAGCAATTCGATATCCCGGTAGCGCGACAGCGACTCACGAATGCGCGCAGCGGTTTGCCGTTGCAGGGGCCGGGTCACTGCATCCATCAGACGGCTGCGGCTGCGCAGCACGTCGATGGCGGGAAAATGGTTGCGCTGGGCGAGCGATTGACTGAGGTGAATGTGCCCATCAAGGATCGACATCACCTCCTCGGCCACCGGATCCTGACTGCCCTCGCCTTCAGTCAGTACCGTGTAAAGGCCGGTAATACTGCCCATGGCACCCGGCCCCGCGCGTTCGAGCAAGCGAGGCAGCGCCGCGAACAGCGAGGGCGGATAGCCGCGACGGGTCGGCGGCTCGCCAGCGGCCAGGCCTATTTCACGCTGGGCGCGGGCGAAGCGCGTCACGCTGTCCATCAACAACAGAACATGGCGGCCCTGGTCCCTGAAATGCTCGGCGAGAGCTGTCGCGACATAGGCCGCTTTCACCCGTTCCATTGCCGGGCGATCTGAGGTAGCGACAACGGCAACGGTGCGGGCCCGAGCCGTCGGATCGAGATGACGGTCCAGCAGCTCCCGCACCTCCCGGCCACGCTCACCGATCAGCGCGAGCACCACCACGTCCGCCTCGGTGCCTCGCACCATCGAGGCCAGCAGTGAAGACTTGCCCACCCCCGCCTCACCGAACAAGCCCATCCGCTGGCCGCGCGCGAGTGTCAGCAGGCCGTCGATTGCGCGAATACCCAGCTGCAAAGGCTGCTCGATCAGCTGACGATCAAACGGCGCCGGTGGCTCGGCCTGTACTGAACAACGCCCCATCGGCGGCAGGCTCTCGCCTTCCGGCCCATCGAGCCATTCGCCAAGTGCGTTGATCGCCTTGCCGAGAAGCCCGTCACCCGCTGGCACCTGCAAAACCGAGCCAGTCGAAATGACTTCGGCACGGGTGGACATCCCGTCGAGGTCCCCAATTGGGGTAAGAATCGCTTCTTCGTCGGCGAAGCCCACGACCTCAGCGGGAATCTGCCGTCCGGTCAGTGGATCACGCAGATAACAGAGTTCACCAATTCGCGCCATCGCCAGGCTGGCATAGACCATCACACCGCGAACGCGACGTACACGGCCACGCGGAAGACGCGGATCGGCCTGTAGGGCGCGCTCCTGCAAGCGTGGCAACAGGTCGCTCAGGCGCTGGTCCAGCGGTAGTTCGCTCACGCCGATAGCTCCCGACTGGACGGATGGAGCGCCTTCGACAGTCCTTCGAGCTGCGCATCGAGGTCTAGGTCCACCACTGCCGAACGGCTGGCGAGCATCGCCTGAGCGCCCACCAGCTGCGAATCCGCGGTTACGGTCGGCGACCGGCTGCCCACCAGCGCGTCAAGGTTGGCCTGCACCGCTGCAACCTGCTCAGGAGCGACGTGTAGCGTCAGCACCTGTTGATCACGGAACGCTTTCAGTGCTTTCGCAGTGAGACGGGCGATGCGTTCAGCATGGTCCAAGCCTTCGATCAGCTGACGAACAACAGAAAGCGCGAGCTTCGCCAGATCACCTTCCAGACCGGCGAGGTAGCGTTCGACGTCCGCATGGGTCTTAGTCAAGAGCTCTGCCGCCGCATCGGCTCCCTGCCGGTGCCCATCGGCGTAACCCTGCTCGCGAAGTTGATCGGCCTCCTGCAGCGCACGTTCGCGTAAGGCTTCGGCCTGCTCACGCGCCGCCTGAAGAAAAGCAAAGCCGTCGGCCCAGGCCTGCGCCTCGTCAGCGCGAAGGATGATGCGGTTCGGCTGTGTCGGCAGATCACTCATGGCTTGTCAGCTGCCTCAGCGAAGTAATCGACGGCGACGGCGCGCACGATCTCGAGTCGACGTGCGTCATGCTCATCACCCACAGGCGCACCCTCATCAAATCCGCGCAGACGCATCCAGTCCCGTGACGACAGCGATAGTTGGACGTACCAGGCGGCCATGCAGGCTTCGCCTGTGGCACAGACGGTAGCTTCCAGTCCCGCCGGATCATCCGAAACCGCCGGCAACCATGCGAGCGCTCGGTGTCGCAGTGCCAATTCATACAGCGGCCGGCCAAAGCGCTCGGTTAGCGTCTGCACCTGTGCCGCCTGAATGGCACACGCGAAGGTTTGCGCATGACAAACAGCGCCACAGGCTCGACTCAGCTCGGACCACTGGCTGGCACTGGCACGCAACAGATGACGATCACCTGCATCAAGGACCGGATCGAGGGGCACGGCATTGCCTGCGAGCAACTGAAGTAGCCGGTCATGGAAACGCGGCTCGGCGAGCAGCACATCGACACTGGCGACACCTATCTGTTGACGAGCCAGCGCCGACACGTCGAGCAGGCTGAGCAGCTCGGTGCTCGACGGCGGCCAATCCATAGCGTCCGCACTCATGTGCGCGGCACCAATGGGTAGACGCGCGCCCCGACAGCGGGACGACGCAACAGCCAGATACAGACGCCGGCGAGTGCCAGCACCGTCAGCAGAAGGCTGCCGAAAACCCAGCGTGCCTGATCGAGGCTGGCCTGTTGCAGGGTTATGCCGAAGAATCGCACCAGCGGCTCGGTCGCACGCTCGACGGGCGCCGGCGCTTCGACGGGAATCACCGAGACGCCTTCGTAGCTCAGCCCGGAGATGCCGTTTGCCACCAACGTTTTCACCTGAGGCAACAAGCGATTGATATCCAGCCCGGGTTCATGGCGGATGAACACCGAGGCCGAAGATGGCACCGTGTTGCGCTTGAGCAGATCGTTATCTGGCAATACCACGTGCACGCGCGCCGATAGCACGCCATCGACCTGGGAAACGGTATGTGACAGCTCCTCACTGAGCGCATAGATCATCTGTGCGCGTTCCTGCACAGGCGACGACACCAGGCCATTGTTCTGGAACACCTCGCCTAGATTGGTGAAGCTCTGCTCCGGCAAACCGGCATCCTCAAGCAACGACACGGCGTCGGCGAAGCGGCGCTTGTCCACTGTCACGGTCAACCGTCCATCCTTCTGCATGACTCGATCAGCCGCGATACCCCGCTCCAGCAGCACTGCCACCATACGGTTCGCTTCGCGTTGCTCGAGGTCGCTGTAGAGTTCGGTGTCGCAGGCCTGCAGCAGTAGCATCAGTGCAAACAACGGGATCAACCTGAGCCGCATGTCATTGGCCTCGCAGCAGCGTATTGGCCGCACCAGATATCTGCGTCGCACCGCGCACCACCATTTGCGTCTCGATGGCATGATCGAACATCCGGCTCAACGACTCGGCAACCTTTTCGAGCTGAGCGTCGGCCATGCGCGTCGGTGCGCCAGGCTGATCAACCACGCTGACCTGCGCGTCGACGGCAGTTGGCCCGCTGCCGGATAGGCTGTCAGCGCGGGCAGCAAATGCTTGGGACCGCTCCAGAAACCCGTCGAGTCCATTGACCAGCCCTTCACCCAACTGCGCGGGGCTGGCTCCCTGTCCCGCGCTTTGGGCCTGGCTAGCCAGGTGTTCGAAAAGGTTCTGCGATGCCAACTCCTGCCCCCCGCTGGCGAGGTTGCTGGTGGAAATTGCTGGCGTCATCGCGTCTCCCCTTCTGTCTGTGGTGCAGACGTTTACTCGTCCGACATGGCTTCGTTGAGAATCTCAGTGGCGCGCGGCATAAGGATCATCTGCCCACCGACCTGTATGGCCCCGATGATCAATTGCTCGTTGAAGTCGGCCTCCGACAGCTCGTTTTGGGCGTTCTCGATGGCCTCGTCGAAGGTCCGCTCGTTGGAAGCGGCACTCGAGCCGTCGGTGATGACGCTGGTATCTACGGGATTGATCGACATGGAACTCTCCTGCGTGGATGTGCCCAGGGCACGGTCAGTGGTTGTCAGCTGCGATTGCTGACGACTTCGGTGTCGGCGCCGCCCCGGAATATGCGGACGCCGATACTCGGAGCTCGACCCGGACTGCCACGCAGGCTATCCAGGCGTTGCTGAACATGAGCGATGTAGCCCGGCGGGCCTGAGACGTTCAGTGTCGCGCGGCGCTCGTCCAGACGCGCCCCGACGCCTGTTCCGTGGCGAAGCGTGGCAAGCAGATGATCAAGCGCATCGCTGTCGAACGGGCCGACGTTGAAGCTGCGGCTAGCGAGTTCGGTGGCTGAATCGACCACGACCGCATCGCCCTTGAGGTACCAGGTAAGCCCGGCAGCGGTTGAAATACGCTTCAGAAAGGCTGCGGCGTCCGGCGCCTGGATGTCCCCTCGCACTCTGCCCTTCACGCGTGCAGATAGAATGACCGGCACGTTCAGGTTACGGCCGAACTCAGCCAGCACGTTGCGCACGTCCTGATCAATCACGCGATAGCGATAGGGTTGAGCGAACCAGTCGGGGTCAGACGTGGCCTGCGCAGGTTGTGCGAGGGCAAGCCAAGCGAAAAACCAGATCGCGGCATGACGGAATGGCCGCAGGATGTTGAAGGCGTCATCGTGGCGATACGAGGTCATGTTCGTTCCATCCATACCATCACCTTGAAAGGCGACAGTCGGGCGCGGGCCCGCTAGGAAAAACAGCCATCCTGGTATTGCGCGACTACAACGACCACGTCCAGCAGCCGAAACGCGGAAGTCGCGTCAGCGACCTCTCGAATGGCAAAAGTATTGCGGCCCCAGATGACAACATGATTGCAGCGGCCCTGATGGCGTCGGCGGAATGTCATGGCATTGTCATGCCGCTCTGGCCCAATCGCTTGCTGCACCCACGCAGGAGCTATCCGTTGCCAGAGTTTGTCCGCCCCCGCCTGTCGGCTGTCTTCGTCTGCATGGCGCTAAGCGCCTGCGCCAGCAATCCCACCCCCCCTGTCAGTGATCGCGACCGTCTCCTATCGCTGGCCGAACAGGTGCGACGTGGCGGGGACCCAGCCTCGGCTGTCGCGCTGTATGAACGAGCCGCCGAGCTGAGCGATCAGGCACCGGAGGTCATGCTCGCACTCGGCGATACGAAGCTGGTTACAGGTGATGCAAGCGGGGCAGCACAAGCGTTTCGCGCGGTATTGACCCGCAATCCGGACGACCCACAGGCGCTACTCGGGCTGGGCACCGCGGACCTGCAGCAGGGTCGCATCGAGCGCGCCGTACGGTCTCTCCAAGCCGCCGCGCCGCAGATCGACACGGCGGTAGCTTATAACCGTCTCGGAACCGCGTACGTGCTGTCCGGCGCGTTCACTGAAGCCCAAGCCGCCTACGGAACCGCACTGGCGCATGCGGGCGGCGACCTGGACATTCGCAGCAACCTGGCGTTGGCATTCGCACTTGACGGTCAAGCCCAGCGAGCACGAGCAGAGGCTACGGCGATTACCGAATCCCCATTATCCGAACCGCATCACGTGCGCCAGCAAATGCTGGTATTGACCCTGCTTGGTGATGATCAATCCGCAGCTGATGCGCTGGCTGGTTTACCCAAGGCAGAGCGCGGCGAGTTGCTCGCTCAAGCTCGGGCGATCCGTTCTATCAAAGATCCCGCGGCCCGAGCGCGTGCCGTCGGCTTGTTGACCTCCACCCAACTCTGACCTGTCAGGGTGCGCCTGTGCTGCTCTCCTGCTCCAGACGCCGGCTGCGCTCGCGCTCATCTTCGTTATCGCCACGCAGGTAGCGCTCCGCGGCCTGGGCAACTGGCGCCGCGAAGGGCGGTCCGGTATCGCGACCGCGACGCAGGTCATCAGGCCGCTCGACCATCCGCTGCAAATTGAGCGCATTGGCGCAACCGACCGGCAGGCGGGGCGAATTCGTTCCATTAGCAATGGCCAGACAAGCCTCCGGAAAAGGCCGCGAGTCGCCGGGCAGGTCCACATCGAACCCTGCCGAATAGTGCGGTGAGTCCAGCTCAGTGGCGCAGCCGCCAAGCATCGCAACCAGCCCCACCCAAACGACCGTTGCAGAAAAAAAGCGGATCTCATTCAACATGGAAGCCGAACTCCGTACGACGCGTGAACGCTGACGCGCCAGCCAGTTGCCAGGCGGGATTGGTGCCCGCCGGGTCCAGCGGTGTCGCCAAGTCGCGCTCGCCGCTCGGCTCGACCAGATACGGCGTGATCAGGATGACCAGCTCCGTCTCGTTCTGCTGAAAGCGCCGGGAACGAAACAAGCTGCCCAGCACCGGCATATCTCCCAGTAGCGGCAGGCGATCCATATCTTGCGAGTTATTGCGTTGGAACAACCCGGCAATGGCGAAGGTCTGTCCGCTGCCTACCTCTACCCGCGTATCGGCGCGGCGGATACGGAACGTCGGCACCGTCAGCCCGGCGATTTCAACCGTGCTGCTGCCATCCAGGCTGCTGACCTCAGGTCGCACCCGCAGACCGATCCGCTCGCCGGGTAGCAGCGTCGGGGTGAACATCAGCGAGACGCCATAAGGTTTGTATTCGATACCCACCAGCTCGTTGCTGACGGGGACCGGCACCGGGATCTCCCCGCCCGCCAGAAAGCTTGCAGTCTGCCCGGTCATGGCCGTGATATTCGGCTCGGCAAGAATCTCGAGAATCCCGTTACTCTGCAGCGCGTCGAGCAGCACGTCGACACTGCCGCTGCCGGAGCTGAAACCGCCACCGATCAGGTTGGTCGCCCCGTTGGCTGCCGCGCTGGCCAACGGGCCACCGGTCACCAGGCCGAAGGAGAAGTTTCCGGCGTTGACCAAGGCGTTCCAGTTAACGCCATAACTGAGCAGTTGCTGACGTGAAACCTCGGCGAACCGAACTCGGATGTTGACCTGTGGCGAGCCGGCATAAGTGGTCGCATTGATGGCCGGTTGGCCTTCTATAGCCTGGCTGTCCAACGAAGCCTGGGTAGCCAGCGCAGACTGCACCGTATCCGCTTCTCCGGATGCGAACGCGCGGCGCCCGGCAAGATCGACACGCACCTTGCCACCACCGTCGGGCCGAACGTCCAGGCTGACCGTGCCGCGTGTTTGTTGTTCTGGCCCCAGAGCGATCAGATCGGTCTTGCCAACCGCCTTGGCGTAGACATAAGCGACGCCGTCGGAGACGACGCGTACGTCAGCGATCGTCGGATCGGCGACAAACAGTGACTCAACGGCCGCAGGAAAGCGCAGCACCCTCCCTTCCCCCGGCGTCAGGCCGATCTGCTGGGCACTGCCAGGATCGATCGTGACCGGGCGGGCCTGAGCCATGACCGGCATCAATCCGAAGGCAAGCACCAACCAGCACAGCGGCCGGTACGTGGCCGCAGTCAGCCAACGAATAGCGTTCAGGAAACGTTCGGGCATGGGCGCTCCTTGCCGGCTCAAGAGGCTGCCATTGACGCAGGGGCGCGTTCTGGCGACGGTTTATAGCCCCGCGGCAGCTCCACAGGCGCGAGTGGCTGCACGAAAAATTCGCGGGTCAGGTCCTGGAAGCTCAGTACGGCGATATCGAGCCCTTGCCGGACAACCAATTGGCGCAGATAGCGGCGCAGGTCTGGTGATGTCATCAGCACCGGTTCCAGGTTGCCGCTCAGTCCGTCGTAATGCCCCTGGAGCTGGGACAACACGCCACGAGAGAGGGCTTCGGGCAATGCCTGGGCGCGATCGCTACGACGTAGCGCCTGTCTGATCGCCTCTTCCAGCGGACGGGTGAGGGTAAAGGCTGCGATGACGCGGTTGCCATCGGCGTGGCGGTGGCAGATCTGACGCGACAGTGCCGCACGGACATGCTCGCTCAACACATGAATTTCAAGATCGCGCCCGCCCCACTCCACCAGCGCTTCGAGCACGCCGCGCAAGTTGCGCAGTGCAATGCCTTCGTCCAGCAGCCGCCGAAA
Source organism: Pseudomonas sp. YJ42 (assembly GCF_047225135.1). NCBI lineage: Bacteria > Pseudomonadati > Pseudomonadota > Gammaproteobacteria > Pseudomonadales > Pseudomonadaceae > Pseudomonas > Pseudomonas sp. YJ42. The sequence goes on from NZ_CP178378.1 coordinate 591,798, forward strand.
TACTTCGGACGTGCGCTGCAACGACACGACGCGCTGGGCTTCCTTGACCAGCTCAGGATACTCAGCTTCCATTCGCGACAGCAGTTGGCGAGTTTCCTGGATACCGAGAAACTCCGCGGCGTACCGCCGTAGCGTATGCGCCAGATAGGCGCCGAGCGCTTCGTCGATTCCCCGACAGGCCACTCCTGCCTCATTCAGCGCAGTGCGTGCGCCTCGTTCGACCCATAAAGTTTCCCGCCGCCCGATCAAAGGTGGCAGGTACTGTGCGTCGAAGCCGGCCAGTGACAGCGTCACCGTGTCGTCAAGTACCTGCAGACAGCCCGGCGCGACGCTCGCCTCGGCGATCGGCACCCCATCAATATCGACACCGATGCGGCCCTGCGCTGCGCTCGGATCGCATCGCACACCGACACGCGGCAGCTCGATGCCCAGTTCATCCATGACCTGCTGGCGCGCTTCGCCCGCCTGAGCTCTTACAGCGTCGAGGACCAGATCACGCTCCAGCGCAGCCCCCAGCCACAGCGTAACGCGGCAGTTCCGGTCATCGCTTTCCACCAAGGCCGGTCCAACCTGCGGCTCAGCCGGCGGCGTCGCAATCAGGCTCTCGAGCACCGGGTCGGCACCGGCCGCCTGTACTGGCCGCTCGCGACGCGCCAGACGGTAGGCGAAGGCGCCAAGAATCGCAGACAGGGCCAGAAACACAGGGGCGGGGAAGCCCGGCACGATCGCCATGCCGCCAAGAATGACGGCCGTCAGCCCCAGCGCCCGCGAGTTGGCACCCAACTGACCGACGATTTCCGTACCCAGGTCGCGCTCGTCTTCAGACGCGACGCGGGTCACTACCGTGCCCGCCGCAACGGCAATCAACAGCGCGGGAATCTGGGCGATCAGACCATCACCTACGGTCAGCAGTGAATAGGTATGAAGGGCCTCGTCAAACGGCATTCCACGCTTGAGCATACCGATCATCCAACCGCCGAACAGGTTGACGAAGAGGATCACGAGGCCGGCGATCGCGTCGCCTTTGACAAACTTCATCGCGCCATCCATCGCTCCGTAGAGCTGGCTCTCGCGCTCCAGACGGGAGCGCCGCGTGCGCGCCTCCTGCTGATCGATGTCGCCGTTGCGCAGATCGTTGTCGATACTCATCTGCTTGCCCGGCATCGCGTCGAGCGTAAAGCGGGCGGCTACTTCGGCCACGCGTTCCGAACCCTTGGTAATCACCAGAAACTGCGCAACCGTGATGATCAGGAACACCACAAGGCCGATCAGCACTTCACCGGCAATGACGAATTCGCCAAAGGCTTGCACGATCTCGCCAGCGTCACCTTCCAACAGGATCAGGCGAGTGGTCGTGATCGACAACGCTAACCGAAATAAGGTGCTCAGCAGGATCACTGGCGGCAAGGCGGAAAAGTCCACTGCTCGGGTCAGGTAAAACGCAACAACCAGGATCAACAGACTGAACGCGATGTTGATGCCAATGAGCAGATCTACCAGCCAGGTCGGCAGCGGCATGATCATCATCGCCACAGCGAGGAGCATGAACGCGGCGATCACCACGTCGCTGCGACCAGCAGCCAGTTGCGCCAGGCGATTCAACGGAGCCAGGGTCATTCGGTTCTCCAGGCCAGATAGCGGTGAAAACACTCGCGCGCATCGTCACGCCGGTTGAGTATCCATAAGGCCCGGCTGCGCAATAACTGGTGGTCGGCCTTTTCGCCTTCGAGCAAGGCCAGCTGATCGATCGCTAGCAGCGCGCGGCGGCCATCACCCGCAGCAAGGAAGCCACCAATCAGCGTCCGAAGAATGGAAGGCTGCGTGGGGGCAAGGCGCACGGCGAGCAATAGCATTGCCAGCCCGCGCTGGGGCTGTCCCGCGCGCGAGTAAAGATCGCCACGCACTTGTAGCCATTGCGCGGCCTCGTGGTGGTGAATGCTCATGAAATCGGATCCGGCGATAACCATTCGAGAAGCGCCATCTGCTGATCGCACTCTTCCAGCAGCATGCACTCGAGGGTTTCCAAGGTTTCAGCGTCGCCTTCCAACGATGGCAGCACCTGGTCCAGCAGGTACTGAAGAACTTCCAGCGAACGGCTTTCGCCGAGCAGCGCCGGATCGTCAATGATGGGCATCGTTGCCCGCTCCAACGCGCTGATCAGGGACCGAGTCTGAGCGCCGCGCCTTGTACGCAGCAAGCGCTCGAAGGTGTCACCAGCGGTACCGTTGACGACCGGATTGAAACGCCGCACCGCATCGGCAGTGGTTGCTGCCGACACGTCCGGACCCGCTGAACGACCAAGTCGATGGGGATCGATTCTCATCGCCATGAGCTCCGGTGGATGTCTAGCGTTTGTCGGCTCATAGGGTCAGCACGAACTCGGCGCCATCGCGACGCAGCAGCAGGCGCTCGGCTTCGATGCTCGCCAGCACCCAACCACCGTCCACTGCTGCACCCGGGTATAAGCGTTGTCCGTTTTCGCCGATCACGTAGGGGTTTTCCCCTGTCCAGATCGCTTGCACCCGCACGCGAGGCGGTTCGATCGGCGCGGCCGGGCTGACCGCACCGTGCAGCAGATGGCTGTGCCCGTAGGTTTGGTCGAACCAACGCTGGACATCGCGCCACCGTTGCATCCTGTCCGCATCGAGCGCGCCGGTCACCTGCAGGTAGCTGCCCTGAACATCCAGGCGTAGCGCTTGAAGATTCGCGTCTGCCAACCGGGCGCGCAGTTCTTCGGTAGGGTCGGCAGACGCTGGGGCAACGCTTATGGATGTTTGGGCGGGCTGCTCTGGCTCTACACGCGACGAAGCGCCACTCATGGCCAGAAAAGGAAACAGGCACAACCCGAGACCCGCGACACTTCCGGCTAACACCGCAGCGCGACGATCCAGCCAGCTCTGCAGCGGCGTCGCGATCGCACCAGTGGTACCCGCGCAAATGTGCATCTCCACCTCACCGATCCTGAGCGTGACAGGTAGCCGGCCAAGGTACCCGCAGCCCTGCGCGACATGGGTGCCGTCGACATGCAGATCGGCACCAACGGCTTCGACGCGCAACCCCTTGCGCTTGACCAGTTGCAGCGCGAAGTGCTCGGGCGCGATCACGGCGTCACTGAGCACGACATCGCAGGTCAGGTCGCTGCCGATCCGACAGCGCTCATCGGTAAGCAGAAATGAGGCGCCAGCATGCGCGCCGGCCGAGACCACGAATCGCGGTGGCGTCGGCGCCGAGTGGGTGGTGAGGATCTGGGCAGTCATTGGATTCGAGCCCCGGAGCGGTGTTCATGGGGCGTTCTACTCGCCACATGATGAAGAAATCGATGCTGAACGGCCGGGCGACGACTGTTCGCCGCCCGGTCGCGAATCAGTTCTGAGGACGCTGTTTGGTGGCGTCGAGCTCAGTCTTCTTCTCGGTGGTGATCTCGGTGATCTTGGCCGATTTTTCGATAGCGGCGTCGAACGCTGCTTCCATTTTGGCGATTGCGGCGTCTGCGCTGGTGGTGCTGGAAGGGGCAACAGTACTCATATCGATGTCTCCTTGAAGGGATAGAAGGACATGCGCAAACCGCGACTGCTCGGCTGCAACCTGCACACTGCTTACGAACAAAACACCCCGTTGGGCTGCGCTGTCCGTTGCATTTTCAGGATGAAGGCCAAAGGTGACGGTAATATGGCGAGATGCTTGATGCAGAGCAGTTTATTGACACGCACCTGACAGACGGTAGAGCCGTTTACGCCCCTCTGGCCAAGCGCCTCCCAGAACTGACGACCGCCATCATGCACGCGAGCAATCTGCCGTCAGTGCAAAAAAAAGCCCGAACGGCCAGGGGCCACTCGGGCAAGCTTGGTGCTTCGGTTTCCTTGATCGAGGGAGCCGAGCAAATGGATCAACTCGCTACGGTACTTCCCTCATCCATCTGGGTTTGCAAGTTACTTCCGTCCCCGTCGTAATCCACGTGTGTGATGTAGTCAAAGCCTGGCGATGGCAGATTTCCATCCTCAACGAAGAACTCGTACTCCTCTTCGCGGTACTCGAAGATGCTCTGGTCGTCCGGCGCGTCACGCTGGCCATAGCTGTACATGTACTGGTCAAGAAACTCGAAGCGCTGCAACCCGTCTTCGGTCAACAGGCCCTGCTCGTCCAGGTCAGCGAACAATTGCTGCAGGTCATCGCGATGGGCATCCATTCGATTGTTGTGCTTGATGTCCTCGACGATCAGGAACGGGGTCAACGCCACGGTCAGTGCGGCGCCTACCCACAGTAGCGGCGCGGCAATGGCCCGGGCGGCATTGGAGCCCAGAAGCGCCGCCATCTGTGCGCCACCGCCGGCGAAGTTGAATGCTCCGGCGGCCACGGTGATAGCCCCTTGCGCCACTGCAACCTTGTCGTTGCTGGCTAGTCCTGACTTGATCTTCAGTCCCCCGAGCACAAGGTCGGCCACACCGGTAAAGGTATTGGCCCCTGCATCCATTACCCGAAGAAAGGCCGAGACGCCCCGGGTGGTCGGCGTGCTGCCGTTGAGTCCCGGGTTCTTGGCGAAGCCGTCGCGGAAGCCGGCGTTAAGCTGATCCCACTGATCGGGCGTCAGATCAAGCTTCTTCGCCAGCTTGTCCTTGTCTTCGATGGGTGCGGCATCAACGGCGGTGTTGAAGTCCGTGAGAATCTGATGCAAATCGCCTTCGACCAGCCCCATGTTCCGACCGGCACCGCCTGGGACGTCCTTTCCAAATATCTGCGGCAAGGACTTGTCGAGCCCCAACATTTGATTGACGTGAGTGCCACGGACGCTGTCGACGATATTGCTGCCCAAGTTGACGAAGTGCTGCCCTGCGCCCAACACGCTGACGAAGTCCTTGGCGATGGCCAGTCGCTCCTCTGGCGTGTCCGCCAGCGTGCCGCCCTTGCCCGCGATCTGATAGATGCCAGAGGCCAGCGAAATCAGACCGCCTGCCGACCCGAGCACGCCGTTGCTATTGAGCTCGGTGATGGTCTTCAACATGCTGCCGTGGGCACCCTCGCCCAACGTCTTGTAGATGTCCTTGCCCATGACCTTGTCGATATCGGCCGCGGTCACGGTCCCGTTTTTGGCGAAGGTCGCGCCCAGTTCCTTCAAGGCCTCACCGAACGCTTTGGCGGTCTGCTTGTTGCCCAGAAACTCCTGCACGAAACGCTCGGTTTCCACAGTACGGCGGGTCATGTCGACACCACCCTTCTTCAGCGCAGTCAGAAGGGTTTTGATGGTGTCCTGGGTCGCAAGTACCGTGTTTTCGTCATTGATTCCGGAGGGATCGGCGAGCAGCTTGTCCAGGTCCATGGTCGTCGCATCGATCATCATGTGCTGCGAAAACTGTGCGGCCTTGTCCGGATCGAAGGCAGCGAGCGATGCGTAGGTCTTGCCGATATCGGCTTCAGCCAGATCAGCCTTGCCGCTCTCCTTCAGATCGGCAATGTAGCGCGAGTACTCCTCGGAGAAGGCCATCTTCTCAAGCTTGTCGAGTACCGCGTCTTTGTCCGGCAGCGCGTCAAGGGCCTTGCCCTGTTGGGCCTGGAAATCTTTTTGCACAATGCTGGAGCCGAACAGCTCGGCCGTTTGCTCATCAACCTTGGCTCGATCGATGATCGAGGCGAAGTCCTCGCCGTTGACCTTGGACGTGCTCTGACCCATCGACATGTCCAGCGTCACCATGTCCAGGCCATTCTCGCTGGCAGCCTGGGCGCGCAAGGCGTTGTACAACTTGGCGCGGTCGTCGTCCTTTGCAATGCTGCCGTTGTCGATGCCGGTCTTCCATTCGCTGATCAGGTTCTGCCAGGTCAGCTCGCCTACGGTCAACTTGCGATTCTTGTCATTCGGATCGGCAGTCGTGGTTTCCAGGTTGGCCACATCCGTTTCGGAGTCCAAAGGCAGACCGGCGCTCTTGCGTTCGAAATCCAGCCTGCTGTCTTCGGTAGCCTCAGGTCCCTTGAGGCTTGAGAAACCGTACTTACCGAAGTCCTGGAGGCGGCCTGCTTCAGTGCCATTCCTCGCTTCGCCATCCTTGGTGATGCCGTCAATGCTGCCATTGCCCACATCGCTTCCAGACAAAAGCTTTCCGTCGCTGTCATGTGTTTCGATAAATTCGAGTACTTGCGAAGCCCTGAACGCGGCGTCGGCATCCTTCTCGAAATCGCCGACTTGGTCTTTCAGCATGTCCTTGATGCCGCTCTGGTTCCCGAGATTCTTGAGCAATGGATCGCCATTGATGATGTCTTGTGCCGAGCGATCATCGCTGTCCGGCCGCTCCCACACGATGCCGAGTTTTTCCGCCTGTTCGCGAGCGTCCTTGTCATTGGCGGCCGACGCCGGGTCCTTGAGTTCGCCTTTGAGGTGGGAGAAGCCGAACTTGCCGAAGTCCTGAAGACGCCCGGCCTCCGTGCCGTTCTTCGCTTCGCCGCTCTTGGTGAAGCCATCGACACTCCCATTGCCGACATCTTTCCCGGCGATCTTCTCGCCTGAACTGTCCATCGTCTCGATATGCTCGAGAACCTGAGCCGCTCGGTAAGCGGCATCGGCATCCTTCTCGAAGTCGCCAACCTGCTCCTTGAGCATGTCTTTGACGCCGCTCTGGTTCCCAAGGTTTTTCAGCAACGGGCTGTCGTCGATGATGTCCCGGGCAGAGCGCTCATCACCTTCGGGACGTTCCCATTTGATTCCCAGCTTCTCGGCTATTTCGCGTGATTGCTTGTCATCCGCTGCAGCGGACACCTGATTGAGCTCCCCCTTGAGGTGAGAGAATCCATACTTCCCAAAATCCTGTAGACGTCCGGCCTCGGTGTTCGCCCTCGCCTCGCCGCTCTTGGTGAAGCCATTGATGCTGCCGTTGCCGATGTCGCCGCTGATGATGCGGTTACCGTCGCCATCAAGCTTCTCGACATGTTCCAGTACCTGAGCGGCTCGGTAAGCGGCATCGGCATCGTTTTCGAAATCGCCGACCCGCTCTTTGAGCATGTCTTTGACGCCGCTCTGGTTACCTAGGTTCTTGAGCAGGGGATTGTCATTGATGATGTCTTGCGCTGAGCGGTCATCCCCGTCCGGACGTTCCCATTGGATGCCGGCGGCCTCGGCCTGCTCTCGGGCTTCGGTGTCGTCGCCAACAGTGCTGACATCGTTGAGCTCACCCTTGAGGTGGGTGAAGCCATATTTCCCGAAGTCCTGCAGTCGACCCGCTTCGGTGGCATGTCTCGCCTCGCCGCTGCTAGTGAACCCGTCTACTCTGCCGTTATCCACATCGTTGCTGGCGATACGGTTGCCGCTTTCGTCGAACTTCTCGATATGCTCCAGGACCTGCGCGGCCCGGTACGCCGCATCGGCATCTTTCTCGAAATCGCCGACGCGCTCTTTCAACTTGTCCTTCACGCCGCTCTGGTTTCCCAGATTTTTCAGCAGCGGCGTATCGTCGATAATCTCTTGTGCTGAGCGTTTGTCGTCTGCTGGACGCTCCCAATTTATGCCTGCTTCCTTGGCCCCCTCAGCCGCCTGCTCCCACGCTCTTGTGGAATTCGAGTCCGTTCTGGGGTTGTCGCCTGCGTTACTCGTCGCTTTGACGGTCATTGTCTATTCCTTTCTCGAAGCACCAGAAAAGTACAGTGACTACATGAGCTTACGTGGGCCGGGCGCAATACTCGCTACTGGCTGGATCGGATGATGTAAACACCGTCCATGAGAACCCTCATGAATGAAAATTCAATGACAGCCCAACCCATCGAGCAACGCACTGCATTTCAACGGGACCTGACGTGTGAGCGATAACGCTTCGGCCGACCAGACGCAGCATGAATCCCCTCGCGAACGGTGCGATGTGTTTCGTAACGACAGGGCCTCCTGATCCGCATCGGACGGCGATGTCCGGGCCGACGCCTGACAGCCATACCCCCAGCAAGCCATCCAACGGTGCGGTGAGCTTCTGCAAGACCAATCGATACCGGCTTTCTTCCGAGCACCGCCGACCTGCGGTAATCAACCTGCAAACGGCCTGGTACCGTATTCTGGGCCGGGAATCCGCGCCTATATCAGTGATTCAGTGAGCTGAACCAGATGTCTGCAGCAATCCTCAATGCCTTCGGCTGGAACATTGGTCACGCCCAACAGCAATCCACTTTGGGCCTGTGCAGCATCGGCATACCAGATGGATAACGGTAACGGCGCAATCCCGAATGCCAACGCCTCCTGGCTGATGGCAACGTCGTCCGTGCCTCGAGGCAAGTGCAACAGCAAAGCAAGTCCGGCCATCGCTTCGCTCGTGCCTGGAACGTTCAAGGCACGCTGTAGAGCGGCCAACCGGGCGGCATAGGTGCGCTTCATTCTGCGCAGGTGGCGCAGGTAATGGCCCTTGCGCATGAACTCGGCGAGCGCCCATTGGCTGGCGATCGACGCCGCAGGTGCCAGCGCAGCCGCTGTGTCTGCGACCCGGTTTGCCAAGGATGCCGGAGCCACAACAAACCCTAGGCGCAAACCCGGGTTGATGGTTTTGCTGAAAGTGCCAATGTGAATGACCCGACCTGAACGATCCTGGGAGGCAAGAGCCGGGGCCGCTCGACCTGCGAGTTGCAGCTCGCTCAGGTAGTCATCTTCTATGATCCAGCTGCCATTCCTCTCAGCCCACTCCAGCAGGCGAAGGCGCCGTGCCAGCGACAACGTCACACCCAGAGGTGCCTGCTGCCCTGCGGTGACGACTGCCAACGCCGCGTTCGGCGCGTGTCGGATACCCTCTTCGACGTTCAAACCCTGTGCATCAACCCTGACGGGTACCGACTCGATCCCCGCCATGGAAAGCGCCGTTCGGGTCATTGGATAGCCGGGATCTTCCATCCATGCCGTCTGCCCTCGCAAACCGAGCGCATGCAGGATCAGCCCTAGGCCACCCGAGTAGCCCGAGGTGATGACGATCTGCTCTGGCGCACAGATGACGCCTCGCGCCACCGAAAGATAGGCGGCGATCTCGGTCCGCAAACCGGGCTCGCCGCGAGGGTCCGGGTAGCTGACCGGAGCCATTGCGGCCTGACGGGCCGCGCCCGCGGCAATGCGTGACCATACTTTGTAGGGAAAAACGTCCTGCGCGGGTATGCCAGCCTGGAACACCATGGGTGCGTTGCTGAATGGATGCTGGTAGAAGTCCGGTAATGGCGAGCGCAAACTGCTGGCGTCAATCGCCCGGACCGCAGGTAACGGCTGCGCGACAAAGGTACCCGCAGCGCCCCGGGAGACGATCAACTGATCGTCGATCAATCGCTCATAAGCCGCCCGCACGGTGCCACGGGCTACGCCTAGTTGAACACTGAGGTCCCGCCAGGATGGCAAGCGAGCACCCGCATACAGATGCCCCTCGCCGATCGATCTGCCAATGGCTCCAACGATTTGCTCAACCAGGGAAAGCCCCGCCTCGCGGTTGAGTTCAATGCGCAAATCTTCCATGCATCCATCACCCGCTGGCGTTGACAAAAAGACGAAAGGAGGCCTGGCGTTCGAAAGCGGTACAGGCGCGCCGATGGTACAGCCAGATTTGCCGTTCATGGGCCTTTTTATTGAACCTTCAATCCATATGATGAAGCACTACAACGACCTATTTCATGCCCAACCCGGTCTAGGAGTTCCCCTTGCAATCACCGTCTTTCCTGTCATTCATCAAGCAGTTCGCGGCACTGCTCGTGCTCGGTTTCGTGTTCCACTCGGCTCACGCCGACGACAGTCTCGACGATGAGGGTGAGCGGCGGGCACGCACCGCCGGCGCTTCGCTGATCGGACATCCCGGGCCGGTTGCTGTGCTGGAAACCATCGATGGAAAAAAAATCGATCTGGCTGAGCTGTACGGTAACAAGCCGGTTTACCTGAAGTTCTGGGCCACATGGTGCGTGCCTTGCCGCCAGCAGATGCCCGGCTTCGAGCAATTGCAACAGACGATGGGCGACAAGGTGCAGGTCATCGCGGTAAACACCGGCTTCAGCGACGACATTGACTCGATCCGCGCATACCGCAAGGAGCATCAGTTGACCATGCCGATCGTGATCGATGACGGCAGCCTGGCGGCGGACCTCAACCTACGGGTAACCCCCCAGCATGTGGTGATCGGCCGGGATGGACTGATATCCCATATTGGTCACCTCGATGATCAGGCGCTGCACGCTGCGCTGGAGCGGGCCGTATCGGAGCAGACAGCCTCCGCCAGTCACTCGGAGGCCAACACAGCGCCCGAAACGCCGCAGTTCGGCGTGGGCGACACCGTGACCGACCTGAGCATCGAAACCCTCGACGGTGATCATGTGAAGCTGGGCAAGGGTGACAAGCCACGTGCGCTGGTGTTCTTCGCCCCCTGGTGCGAGTCCTATCTCGAGGAAAGCCGGCCCGAGACGTCCCAGGCTTGCCTACGGGTACGCAAGGATGTGGACAACCTGATGGGCCAGAGCGACATGGAATGGCTGGGCGTTTCTTCAGGCCTGTGGGTCTCGGCCAGCGATCTGCAGGACTACAAGAACACCACACCGACCACTCTGCCGCTGGCGCTCGACGAGCAGGACGAGCTCTTTCGTGCCTTCGCCATTCGGGACATCCCGACGGTGGTACTTCTGGATGCGCAAGGCCGTGTCACCAGCATCCTCAAACCGCAGGACAGCAATCTCGTAGAGGCCGTAAAAGCGCTGCCCTGACCCGTTGCGCCCCGCGGTTGCGGAAGGAGGCGCCATGATGCCTCCTCTCTTTGTTCACTCGATACCTTCGTCAGGAACCGCATGCCACTGCTATCGCTAAACAGGCTTCTGCTCTGCCTCTGCCTGTGCGCTTTCAATCTGCCTAGCCTGGCAGCCGAGATGCCTGGGCCGGACGATGTATTGATCGCCTCCTCGCTGATCGCTTCAACCGAGGCGCCTTCATCCGGGTCGACCACAACATTGGCGATCTTCATGGAACCCCAGGGCGAATGGCATGGCTACTGGAAGCAACCAGGCGATGTCGGTCTCCCCGCCAAGTTCACCTGGCATCTGCCGGACGGTGTAACGGTGGGCGATCCCGCTTATCCGCTGCCGCAAACGCTGCTGATCGAAGGTCTGATGAACCATGTCTACGAGCATCCCTATGCGTTGCTTGTAGACCTGTCTCTCGAAGACAACCTGCCAGACGGGACCGCATTGCCGATCCGTGTGGATATGCAATATCTGGCCTGTCGGTACGACGCCTGCGTCCCTGAGCGGGCCTCGCTGGGCATGACATTGCATGTCGGCGACGGTCATCAGTCGCCGGGCGTCGCAGCCCGTTTCGCCAGCTGGCGCCAGGCGCTGCCCAGGCCACTGGCCGCGCCGGCCAGTTATGACGTGGACGGCGATCGCCTAAGCCTTCGCGTGCCCCTTCCAGCCGGCGTCTCGATCCGGAATCCTCATCTGTTTTCAGCAACCAAGGGGGCGATCGACAACGCAGCTCCCCAACGCGTTGAGCGCCGCGGCGATGAACTGATTCTGGAAACCCGCGCGGGAGCTCAAGTACCCGATGCTTTCCAGGCCACGCTGAAACTGAGTGATGACCTGGGGCTGGATATACATGCGAAACGCGGCAGCCCGGCGAGCGCGCCCGACAGCGGCTTGAGCGTCATCCTGTTCGCGCTGGCCGGGGCGATTGCCGGCGGACTGTTGTTGAACTTGATGCCGTGCGTTTTCCCTATCCTGAGCCTCAAGGCCTTGAGCTTGGCGCGCTCTGGCATCAGCCCGGCTATAGCTCGTCGCGACGCCGTGGCCTACACCAGCGGTGTGGTGTTGGTGTGCGTCTTGCTCGGCGCCGTTCTACTCGCCCTGCGTGCTGCTGGCGCCCAGGTCGGCTGGGCCTTCCAACTGCAGAACGCTAGCGTGATTCTGACCCTGATGTTGCTTACCACCGCCATCGCCTTCAATCTGGCCGGGCTGTTCGAGCTGGCAGCGATCGATGCTGGAGCCAAGCTAACCAAGCAAAGCGGCGTCGGCGGTGCATTCTGGACCGGCGCGCTCGCGGCCTTCATCGCCACGCCTTGCTCCGGGCCGTTCATGGCAGCAGCCCTGGGCGCTGCGCTGGTTTTACCGACTGCCGCAGCCATGCTGGTATTCGCCGGGCTTGGTCTGGGAATCGCGTTACCCTTCTTGGCGCTGGGGTTCGTCCCCTCGCTACAACGACGCTTGCCCAGACCCGGCCCCTGGATGGGAACCTTGCGCCACGTCCTCGCGGTGCCAATGTTTCTCACCGCGCTCGCCCTCCTCTGGGTACTTAGCCATCAGGTGCCGGCCAATGCACTGGTCGCATCCCTGGGCTGCGCCATGCTGCTTGCACTCGGGCTCTGGCTGACTGGCCTCTGGCAGCAGAAACTGAAACGCAACGCCTGGTTACCCGCTGCTGTTGCATTGATCCTGTCGCTCGGCCTGGGCTGGAGTCTGGTAACAGGGCAAACCGCACCGGCTTCGGATGTGCAGCGGCACGTGTTCGACGAGAAGCAACTGGCCCAACTTCGTGCTGATAAGGTACCGGTGTTCCTTTACTTCACCGCTGACTGGTGCATCAGCTGCAAGGCGAACGAGCAAGTCGCCATCGACCGTGACGCAACCGCACAGGCTTTTGCCGCTGCCGGGGTTGAAGTGATGCGTGGCGACTGGACCAATGGCGATCCCGTCATCACCGCATTTCTAGAACGCCACGGTCGCTCAGGCGTTCCGCTGTACCTGTGGTACGGAGCGGGTGAAGCCGAGCCACGACTACTGCCCCAGATCCTCAGACCGGATTCGCTGCCCGAACTGGTGCAACGGTAATTCTGGATATCGAAAGACCAAGGAGTCGCTCATGGAACAATTGCTCGTCATCAACACCAGCCCGCAGCGCAGTGCGTCGTACAGTCGGCAAATGACAGAACGCTTTGTGCGTTCTTGGCGCCTTCGATACCCGAGCGGCGAAATCGTCTACCGCGAGCTGGGCAACCAGCCAATTCCACATGTGGATGAGCGCTGGGTCCAGGCCGCTTTCACACCGCCCGAGGGCCGGGACTCTCAACAGAAAGACATCTTGGCGCTCAGCGACGAACTGGTGAGCGAGCTGAAGCAAGCCACCCAGATCGTGATCGGCTGCCCCATGCACAACCTGTCGGTGCCCAGTACGCTGAAAGCCTATATTGATCAGATTATTCGTATGGGAATCACTACCCGCCTGGTGCCCGGCACACCCGGCAGCCCCTACGCAGGTCTATTGCTCGACAAGAAAGCGTATCTGCTGCTCGTGCGAGGCGGCCATGGGTACGGTGAAGGGGGAGCTTACACACACATGAATTTCCAGGAGCCCTACCTTACTGCAGTGTTGGGCATGCTGGGCATCCACGATGTGGCAACGGTCAGTCTGGAATACACGGCCATCGGCGGTGATCAACTCGATGAAGCCGTCAAGCGGGCCAGTTCACGTATCGATGCACTGTTGGGTTAAGCGACGACGGCACCGGTCTGGTCTGTGATACCCGACCAGAACCACCTGCCGCCGCGTCTCCAAGCCAACAACGAGAGCGGGCATCCGCGACTGCTCGACCGGTACGGCAAGCGGCCTAGAAAACCGGTGACTGTCTTGCTTCCCTGTTGACACTCTAAGGCTCCTATGCACCCTTGAATGCGGTCTGTGGCGCTTCACGACCGCGAGCGAATATGCGTTCGTCCATTAGCGACTGGACGCTTCAGGGAAGCATGCTCAGCTTCCATTGTCGACCGTAAGCCCACCCCCTGCCCTGTGAATCAGTGACGCCCTGGACTTCGGCACAAGCGCATCGGTCGCTGGGCGTATCGAGCACCGAACCACGATGACCGCCAGTCGCCCTTTTCTTAACTAATCGGTCAACTAGCCGATAGGGAGCCATCGCCACGCCCGGGTCGGGCCGGCTGTCTACAGGTTCAGGATCCATGTTCACTTTGCGTACCATTAAAGCTCGCTACACAACCGCCTTCATCGGCTTCGTTCTCTTGGTCATGCTGCTCACGATGCTGGGCGTCAAGCGCTTCGTTACCCCGCAACTCATGGCTGCGGGCGAAACCATCGTCATGTCCCAGGTCACTGAGATTGGCGAGCACATCGCGATGGAACTGGCGCGAGTCGAGGCGCAAGCACGCAGCATCACCCAGACGGTGCCGATGCTCGACGGTGACGGGATCGATCGGGTCCTGCCCGGCCTTGTCGACCAGTACGGTGATATCAAGGTCTTCGGCGGCGGCATCTGGCCGCTCCCAGAGGTCCGCACGCCAGGCCGCGCAAAGCACAGCACCTTCTACCACCGGGACGCGTCGGGGAAGCTTATCGTCAATACCCACTGGAACTCGCCAGAGTCGCGTAACTACTTCGAGGAGCCATGGCACCGGGCCGGCATGCAGGCACCTCGCGGCAAATGCGTCTGGGCAGCCGCGTACCAGGACGACGCCAGTGCGGAGCCACGTACCAATTGCGCCATGACCATCTATAAGGACGGCTCCCCCTGGGGCGTGTCGACGATCGATCTCACCCTTGGCTTCTTCAACCGCTTGGTTGCAGAAAAGCAGGATGAGATCGAAGGCGAAGTCATGATCGTCGAAGCCGATGGCAAGATCCTCAGCAACCAGCCGCAGCTGGGCTCGGACATGGTGCTGCGCAACGTTTCCGACATGGCCAGCCAGTCGCCCTTCATCGCGACCGTACAGAAGGCGCTCGCCAGTCCGCCGCAACCGCTACGACGGGAGGTATTCACGAACAAGACCGGCGAAGAATTCACTTTCTTCATGGCACCTGTCGATGGTACGCCGTGGTTCCTCGCCGCCGCCCTACCGACCGCCAAGCTCGAGGCACGAAGCGATGCGATGCTCAGGACGCTTGCATCCCTGCAAATTCCAATGGTGCTCGTCCTGCTAGTCCTCATGCTTGTTGCGATCAACCAGCTCATGAAGCGACTTGGCGTTCTAAGGACAAACATCGATTCATTGTCCGCGGGCGACGCCGACCTGACCAAGCGTATCGATATCAAGGGTGAAGACGAGGTCGACCAGGTCGGACGCTCCGTCAATGGATTCATCGGCTACCTGCAGAAGATGATGATCGACGTAAGTGACGCCACCACCCAGATCCAGTCCGAGATCGCGCAACTCAAGCAGCTGTCACGTTCTACCAACGATGCGCTTGCCCGGCATGCCTCGGAAACGGACCAAGCCGTTACGGCGATCAACGAAATGAGCTCGACTGCCGAGTCGGTTGCTCACAGCGCCAGCGACACGGCGACCTTCACCAAAACGGCCAACCACAACGCGATCTCATCCAAGCTGGTGGTTGACGATGCATCCAGCAGCGTGCGGTCGTTGGTCAGCGAAGTGGAAAGCGCGACGGCCAAGGTCCAGGCGATGCAGGCCGACGCCCAGCGCATCAACGATGTACTGGGCGTCATTGGTGACATCGCCGGACAAACCAATCTACTCGCACTCAATGCCGCGATCGAAGCGGCACGAGCCGGCGAGCAGGGCCGTGGTTTTGCAGTCGTCGCCGACGAAGTCCGCGCACTCGCCGCACGTACCCAACAGAGCACGTCCGAAATCAATGAAACGCTCCAACGCCTGAAAGACGCTGTGGGCTCTGCCGTGCAGGCCATGGAACAAACCAAGGCCAGTTGCCAGGCGACAGCCGACAAGACCGCTCAGGTCACTGTCGGGCTGGACGAGATGGCCAGCTCGGTCGTTCACATCAACGACCTCAGTACTCAGATCGCGACAGCCGCCGAAGAGCAAAGCGCCGTGGCCGAGGAGATCAATCGGAACATGGTCGCAGTGCGCCACGTGGTTGAAGAGCTGGTCGAAAGCGGCGTGAGCGTCGACCGAAGCACAGAGTCCCTACTTGGCACCAATGCCCGCCTAACGGCCTTGGTGAATCGCTTCAGGGTTCGCTAACGTTCGAGCTGATGAGAATGGCCCCGACAGGGGCCGTTCCACTGCAACACACCTCCGCAAGCTCTACCGACGTTGCACTGCGTCCTGCCTGTGCAAGCCACACTGCTGTCGGTAGCCAGGGCTGTCGAGCATAGTGGAGCACCTCTTCGAACATTGCTCATTCGATTTCTCGCCATGCCGCCAAGGCAACTGGTCGCGCAACAGCCCGGAGCTTGGGCGGCCAGCGGCTCCCCCGACTGAGACGCGGCCAATGTGGTACACCAGATTAACCGGCTGGCCGAACAGTTGGTGGGCCGACGGGTTTAGGGCGGCGTTCTGCTGTTGTCCTACATAGAAGTGGCCACAAGCCCGCTGACGGTTATGGCCCGAGACAATAACCGCAACGCAACGATCCTGGGCGCCTTCGCCCCAGCCGTGGTTCCATATTCGTGGGGCTCCTAAGCACCCAGCATGAGCGCGACAGAGCGATCAGGGCTGTGACCGTAACGTCGAACTGCGTCGCCTAATGGTCGCTCTGGTCAATCTAGAGCACTGCTTTACGCCCCGAGTAAGCGTCTAACCGCATTATCGATCACCAGGTCCTGAAACACCGCGCCATATCGCTACAACAAGCTAATATGTCGTCCCGGCTCCAGATCAGCGAGCCCTGGAGCGGTTATCAATGTCACCACCGCTCTGCGACTAACGAGACACAGGATGTTTTACGTACATGAAACCACAGACGAAGGCCAGGCCGACTATCTGAACTCAGCACTTCGACGTTACGGAGTCGATTCATTCGTAGCGCCAATAGGGCCTAATGCGGAAGGTCGGAACGTCTACGGTATTGCCTGCCCGCTTGCCTCTGAAGCTGAACAAGCGAGGTATCTGCTCTACAGCAACCGAGCGTTCATCGGCGATCTGCATCCTGATGCCGCGTCCGAGATCAGTGAGAAGCGTGCGAGGAAAAACGCGGCATTCGTTAGGCTGATCACATCCAACCGTATGCTGAAGGCCTCCGGACTGATGCTGTTGATCGTGCTCGGTGGCTATCTGCTAGGTCTTTAAGCGTGTCCACTTAGAAATATTGTCTGCTCAGAGCGACGGTCATCAATACCGAGTGACACGCTCTAGAAGCACCTGAGCTGAGCCCTCGCCAACCTGGGCTCACGAGCGCACTCGTACTGCTGCCCCAAGCAGCTAAGCGCCATGGAACTGGCATGAACTGGACAGCGCGATAAGCGAGTTTAAGAAGCGCAGCGTGACCGAAGGGGAAGCTGACGCCAGGGCTTAACCGAAGCTAGCCCCCTTATGGGTAGTAACGAGCTAGCCGGGCTTCAGTTCCCTCGAGTCGCCTAATCATTCCTCTTACCTGCTGCCAGTGCTGGGCTGATCGGGCGTCTCGGTGCCGGGCGCAATTGATTTAATCCGCAGTCTGTTCCGCAATGGTATCGGCTGCAGGCAGAGGTTCTTTCACCTTTGACTGAGTGCGTCGCGCTTGTCCGCGTTGCCGCTTAGCCTGCTGCTTCGCGTGTAGCGCTTGAGCGGCTGTCACCGAGCCAACCGCCTGGCCGTTCAAGTCGAGACGCGGAGCATTCTCAATCATGCTTGCCCAATATCGGCTCCCCCTGCACCAGGTCGCGATGCCCAACTTGAGTTGTTCGCTGGATATTCCGAGCAGCTCCAAGTGTTGCTCGGCATCTTTGAGAATGCCCTCTTTGAGCGGGACCTTGGGGGCCGGGTTGACCGGGAAGGCCAACGGAAAATGCTTCTGCAACCGCCATATTGCTTCCACCGCAGGATCTTGCTCACGAGGCTTCGTTTGCAAGGCCGGCTCCCTCTTGCGCTGCTTCGTACTTTCAGTCTTCACCTGCTGCTTTTCAGCCCGCAGGCGGTCCCGTAGCTCAGCTAGTTGCTCAAAACCCATCGTTCAGCTCGCCGCTTCATGGTTGTCGTGACGCAAGATTATCCCATGCAGCCATTCGAAGCAGCCTCGTCAGGCGGCAACACGATCAAGCAGTTGTTTACGGCACGCCGGCCGGTCGGTAACCGGCCGCCGCAAGCGGCGGCGTTATGTGACCTTCTGCACCACTGTCATGTCTGGCACAGCAATACCACCGAGGGCTCCGCCTGCCTGGCGTGCAGGATCAGACACTCTCCTGCAGACGCACCAGATGCCTCAGAAAGGGCCTTCTCCCAGAATCACCTCAATGGTGCGCTCGCTGCATTCAGCGCCGCAGTTGTGCAGAAGCATTTTTAGATCTGCCAGTTCCTCGATGCGCTGCTTGCTGCCGGCGATGGAGCCGACGCGCAGCGCCGCCGAGATCGATTTGGAAAAGCTGCCCAATACAGGGGGCGGTTCAACTGATCCAGGGCCGATAGCTTGACTGCCGAGCTGGATTTGAAGTCGGCCATGGCATCGTTTTCGACAATCAGCAGGTCATGCACCTCCGCCATTTACAGCAGCCGATGGGCCTTGGCGGGTGACAGGTCCGAGCTGGTGGGGTTGTGGCCAACCGACTGTATGGAGAACAACTTGGGCTTGTGCCGCTTGAGGATGCGCGTCAGCGCGTCGAGGTCCGGCCCATCGGCATGGCGCGGTACGCCTAGCATGCGCGCGCCTTGCAGCTGCAGCTTGCCGAACAGGGGGTAGTATCCCGGATCCTCGACCAGCACCACGTCACGTGGCGCAACGTAACGACGGATGATCAGGTCCATGGCGTGGTTGGCACCCAGGGTCGTCACGGCCTGCCCGGGTGAAACGACTATGGCGTAATCCGCCAGCTTCTGTATCAGCCGGTGGCGAAGCGCCGGATTGCCCAGACGGGTGCCGTAGCGAAACAGGGTGGTGCCCCCCTCGAACGACCTGGCGGTGAAACTTGTCCAGGCGCATGTCCATCAGCCACTCCACGGGCGGGAAGCCTTCGCCCAGATGCGAATGACCCGGCTCGCGGACGAACTGTTGGCGCATCATCCAGATGGTGTCCGGTAAGGCAAAAAGTAATTTTATTGCAAGCGGCTGATTTTAAAGGAATTCATAAAACGAACACCTCACCACTACTTGAGGTAATTCACGTACCTATTTTATTACCCCTATTATTACCTTTAACTAATGGTGACAAGGCATTGAATTCGTTACGCTTTTAACCGTTTAAAAATCGACCTTACCAAAATTACCCGTTTTTTTGGGGTCAGGCGAAATCGCGGCACCAGCCATGGAAGTGGGTTTTTTGACCTGATGCGCTCACTTTCATGGGAACACTCACGCGTGCTTTTGCCATATCCCAGATACGCGAAAGCCCCGAAATTCGGGGCTTTCAACGTTCTACATGGTGCGGACGGAGAGACTCGAACTCTCACACCTTGCGGCGCCAGAACCTAAATCTGGTGTGTCTACCAATTTCACCACGTCCGCAAATCTGCTAAACGAAAACGCCAGGCAGTGCCTGGCGTTTCGGAATATGGGGTGGACGATGGGGTTCGAACCCACGACCGCAGGAGCCACAATCCTGTGCTCTACCAACTGAGCTACGCCCACCATATTGCCTTGCTTTTGCCAGAGCCCGAAATGGCGCACCCGGCAGGACTCGAACCTGCGACCATCCGCTTAGAAGGCGGATGCTCTATCCAGCTGAGCTACGGGCGCTTTTATCTGCAACCTATCAGAGCGCAGACTTCAAGCTTCAGCCAATGAAGGCCTCGACCTTCAAAAGCCGTCTTACCCAGCAGCAAGCTGTGCTCGACAAGCGGGGCGAATCTTAATGGCCTGCCGGCATGCCGTCAACAGCCAAACCGAAAAAAATTCAGCCTGGTAAAGGAGTTACGGGATTCCGCCGTCGCATTGCCTTTGCCGGACGGTGTCACCGTGCGAGAATGCGCCTCCTTTTTCAATCCTTCTCGATGGTTAATCAAGCGTCATGACCGCAAAACTGATCGACGGTAAAAAGATCGCTGCCAACATCCGCCAACAGATTGCAGGCAGAGTTGCCGAGCGATCTCGGCAGGGCCTCAGGATACCGGGACTGGCAGTGATTCTCGTGGGCACGGACCCGGCGTCTCAGGTCTATGTGGCGCACAAGCGCAAGGACTGCGAGGAAGTCGGATTCAAGTCCATCGCCCATGATCTACCGGCAACGACCAGCCAGAAGGACCTGCTGGCACTTATCGATCAGCTCAATGAGGATCCGCTCATCGATGGCATTCTCGTACAGCTACCACTGCCCAAGCATTTGGACGCCTCGCAGTTGCTTGAACGCATCCGTCCGGACAAAGACGTCGATGGCTTCCATCCGTACAACATCGGCCGACTCGCTCAGCGGATGCCGCTACTGCGTCCGTGCACGCCGAAAGGCATCATGGCGCTGCTTGAAAGCACCGGCATAGATTTGCACGGGCTCAACGCCGTGGTTGTGGGTGCGTCCAACATCGTAGGGCGGCCCATGGCGCTGGAATTGCTGCTGGCAGGCTGCACGACGACCGTCACCCATCGTTTTACCCATGATCTGGCCGATCACGTCAAGCGCGCCGACCTGATCGTGGTCGCGACGGGTATTACAGGCCTGGTAAAAGGCGACTGGATCAAGGAAGGCGCAGTCGTCATCGATGTCGGGATAAACCGCCAAGCCGACGGCAAACTGGTCGGGGACGTCGAGTTCGAGGTGGCGGTACAACGCGCCAGCTGGATCACCCCGGTGCCTGGAGGTGTGGGTCCGATGACCCGCGCCTGTCTGCTGGAAAATACGCTGCACGCCGCAGAACATTTGCATAGCTGACCTGAACGAAGCCTAATCGTCGGGCGCTGCCCTGAGCCAGCGTGATGAAAAAACGGCACCCTGAGGTGCCGTTTTTTTTTTTGCGTTTTTAACGAACGTGTCGGCGCTTAGCGCTCCTGTTCCCAAGACTTGATCAGCTCGTCATAACTGATGGTCTGGCCCTGAGGCTTCTCATTTTCCAGCTTGGGTTTCGGTGAACCAGGCTGCTTCAGCCAGTACTCCGGGTCACGCGGCTCGTTCAGTTTCGGACCGCATTTGGACTGGACGTTGGCCCGCTCCAGTCGCGCCATCATGGTGTCTTGCGCTTCGGCAAGACCATCCAGCGCTTCTTGAGGGGACTTGTCGCCGCTGGCCGCTTCGGCGATGTACTGCCACCAGAGCTGCGCCAGACGTGGATAATCCGGCACATTGGTTCCGGTTGGCGTCCACTGCACCCGCGCAGGGCTGCGATAGAACTCGACCAGGCCTCCCAGCTTCGGTGCCGCTTCGGTCATGGCATCGGAATTGATGTCGGATTCACGGATCGGCGTCAGGCCGACCAGAGTCTTCTTCAGCGACACGGTTTTCGACACGGTGAACTGCGCGTAGAGCCATGCAGCCAGACGGCGCTTCTCGGGCGTCGAGTCGAGGAAGGTCCAGGAGCCAGCATCCTGATAGCCGAGCTTCATGCCCTCTTCCCAATATGGCCCTTTGGGAGATGGCGCCATCCGCCACTTAGGCGTGCCGTCTTCGTTGACGACCGGTAGACCCGGCTTGGTCATGTCGGCTGTGAAGGCGGTGTACCAGAATATCTGCTGCGCGATATTGCCTTGCGCCGGTACCGGCCCGGACTCGGAGAACGTCATGCCCTGGGCTTCACGCGGGGCGTATTCACGCATCCAGTCGACGTATTTTTGCGTCGCGTAGACAGCCGCTGGCCCATTGGTTGCGCCGCCACGAGCCACGCTCGAGCCGACTGGATGGCAATCCTCGACGCGGATGCCCCATTCGTCCACCGGCAAGCCGTTTGGCAGCCCCTTGTCACCAGCGCCCGCCATGGAGAACCAGGCATCGGTGAAGCGCCAGCCCAGCGAAGGATCTTTCTTGCCGTAGTCCATGTGGCCATAGACGCGCTGACCGTCGATTTCCTTGACGTGCTTGCTGAAAAACTCGGCGATATCTTCGTAGGCGGACCAGTTCACCGGCACGCCTAATTCATAGCCATAACGCTCTTTGAACTGCTTTTTCAGCTCGGGACGCTCGAACCAGTCCGCGCGAAACCAGTAGAGGTTGGCAAATTGCTGGTCGGGTAGCTGGTAGAGCTTGCCGTCTGGGCCGGTGGTAAAGGAAATCCCGATGAAATCATCGAGGTCGAGCGTCGGCAAGGTAACGTCCTTGCCCTCGTTCTTGATCATGTCGCTGATGGCGACCGCCTTGCCGTAACGAAAGTGAGTGCCGATCAGGTCGGAGTCATTGATATAGCCATCGTAAATGTTCTTGCCGGATTGCATCTGCGTCTGCAGTTTTTCGACGACGTCGCCCTCCTGCATCAAGTCGTGGCGCAGACGGATGCCAGTAATCTCGCTGAACGCCCGTGCGAGGGTTTTGGATTCATATTCATGGGTCGTGATGGTTTCCGAAGCGACGTTGATTTCCATCCCACGGAAGGGCTCGGCGGCCTTGATGAACCAGCGCAACTCTTCCATCTGCTGTTCCGGCGAGAGGGTCGAAGGATTGAATTCCGACTCGACCCATTTCTTAGCCGCATCTTCATAGGCATCAGCCCATGCCGTTCCTGCAATGCCGGACAACGTCAGCAAGGCCGCGATCGCCATGCCATGTCGGGTGTTGTTTTTATTCTCGAACATAAACACCTCCTTTGGGTTTTTCGGAGGGATGGGCCGCGAGGCTCAACCCCAGCGCATCACTGCAAACAACCAGACGAGAGATAGCGCGGACGCTATCCAGATGCTCCAGTCGGTCAGCCCTATCAGCAGAAGGTGCCAATAGGCGCTGCCCAGAAGTCCAATGAACAATCGATCGCCGCGCGTGGTGACGATAGGCAGGAAACCCTTGCGTGGTACACAAGGCCGCCTCAGCTCCCAAGCGCTCATCAGCGCCAGCATCACGCCAATTACCGCGAAGAAGGCTGCAGTAGGGGTGGTCCAAGCCATCCAATTCATGGTGATTTCCTTCCTATACCCGTCCGAGGGCGAAGCCCTTGGCCACGTGATTGCGGACGAACCAGATCACCAGCATGCCCGGCAAGATGGTCAGCACGCCGGCGGCTGCCAGCACACCCCAGTCAATTCCTGAAGCGGAAACGGTCCGCGTCATCACCGAAACAATGGGCTTGGCGTCGACCGAGGTCAGCGTGCGAGCCAGCAGCAGCTCGACCCAGGAAAACATGAAGCAGAAGAAGGCCGTCACGCCAATACCCGAGCCAATCAGCGGGATGAAAATCTTCACGAAGAACTTGGGAAAGCTGTAACCATCGATATAGGCGGTTTCATCGATCTCCTTGGGCACACCAGACATGAAGCCTTCGAGAATCCAGACCGCCAGGGGTACGTTGAACAGGCAGTGCGCCAGCGCCACCGCGATATGCGTGTCGAACAACCCGATCGACGAATAGAGTTGAAAAAACGGCAGCAGAAAAACCGCCGGAGGCGCCATGCGGTTGGTCAAGAGCCAGAAGAACAGGTGCTTGTCGCCGAGAAAGCGGAAGCGGGAAAAAGCATAGGCAGCCGGCAACGCCACGGTCAGCGAAATGATTGTGTTCAGGCAAACGTAATACAGCGAATTGATGTAGCCGCTGTACCAGCTGCGATCGGTGAAGATCACCCGGTAGTTGTCCAGCGTGAAGCCCCGAGGCCAGAGCGTAAGGCCGCCGAGAATCTCGGTGTTGCTCTTGAATGACATATTGACCAGCCAGTAGATCGGCACCATCAGAAAGACGATGTAGAGAATCAATACCGCTCGCTTGCGCAGGTTCATAAGCAGGCCCTTGTCATTTCTGGTCGCCATGGGTCATGGCTGTATAGAACAGCCAGGACACCAGCAGGATGATCAGGAAATAGATCAGCGAGAACGCCGCCGCCGGGCCGAGATCGAACTGGCCCACCGCCATCTTGGTCAGCGTCTGACTGAGGAAGGTGGTGGCGTTGCCCGGCCCGCCGCCGGTGAGCACGAACGGCTCGGTGTAGATCATGAAACTGTCCATGAAGCGCAGCATCACGGCGATCAGCAGCACGCTTTTGAGCTTCGGCAACTGTATGTAGCGGAACACCGCCCAGGACGACGCCCTGTCGATGCGCGCGGCCTGGTAATAGGCGTCGGGGATGGCCCGCAACCCCGAGTAACAGAGCAACGCAACCAGTGACGTCCAGTGCCAGACATCCATGACCAGTACAGTCACCCACGCGTCCCGTGTATTGGAGGCATAGTTGTAGTCGATACCCAGCTCACGCAGGCCGTACCCCAGCAGCCCGATATCGGCACGCCCGAAGATCTGCCAAATGGTGCCGACTACGTTCCATGGAATGAGCAGCGGAATCGCCATCACGATCAGACAGAGCGACGCCCAGCGGCCACGTGTCGGCATGGTCAAAGCAACCGCGATACCCAGCGGGATCTCGATCAGCAGCACGCAGCCGGAAAAGATGAATTGCCGCAGCAGCGAGTCGTGCAGTCGAGGATCATGAAGGATCTGGCGGTACCAGTCCGCCCCCACGAAGAACCGCGTCGAGGAATCGAAGATGTCCTGAACCGAGTAGTTCACCACGGTCATCATCGGCAGAATCGCACTGAAGGCGACCAGCAGAAATACTGGCAGCACCAGCCACCAGGCACGGTTGTTCTGAACCTTGGTCATGGCGCCTCCTCCACCAGCCGATCATCGGCGTAGAGCATCAGCCACTGGGCAGGGAAGCCTACCCAGGCCTCGCCTCTCGGGACGGGTTGATCCTCTGGCAGTCGCGCCTTGAGCAAATGTTCTTGCAGGCGAAGCGTGACGATCTTGTAGGTGCCCAGGTCTTCCACTCGCACCACGTCGGCCTGCATCCCGCCTACTGCGGCCTCGTCGGAAACCTGAACGAACTCCGGACGAATGCCGATCTGCAAGCGACACCCAGCTACATCGGGCAATCTCCCGAGCAAGGTATCGGAAAGGGACAGATGCAGATCGCCGAACCCGACACCGCCCTTTTCGGCCCGCACGTCGATCAGATTCATTCCCGGGCTGCCGACGAAGAAGCCGACAAAGGTGTGCTGTGGACGCTCGAACAGTTCCCGTGGCGTGCCGAACTGAACGATCTGCCCACCATGCATCACCGCGATTTTGTCAGCGAAGGTCGATGCCTCCAGCTGATCATGGGTGACGTAGATCATGGTGATATTGAACTGCTCGTGAATCTGCTTGAGCTTGCGCCGCAACTTCCATTTCAGATGAGGATCGATGACGGTGAGCGGCTCGTCGAAGAGAATTGCCGACACATCGTCCCGTACCAAGCCACGTCCCATGGACACTTTCTGTTTCTCGTCCGCGGTCAGGTTGCGGGCTTTTCGCTTGAGTAGCGGATGGAGATCGAGCACCTCGGCGATTTCGTGCACCTTGCTGGCAACCCGCGCTTCCGGAACGCCCTGATTGCGCAACGGGAAGGCCAGATTATCGAAGACGGTCATGGTGTCGTAGACGACCGGGAACTGGAAAACCTGAGCGATGTTGCGTTGCTCTGGCGACATCCTATTGACTTCTCGCGCGTCGAACAGCACCTGCCCCTCGGATGGGCTGAGCAATCCGGAAATGATGTTGAGCAGAGTCGACTTGCCGCAGCCGGAAGGGCCCAGCAGCGCATAGGCGCCACCCTGCTCCCACACGTGGTCCATCTCGCGAATGGCATAGTCCGCCGCACCACTCGGCTGCGGGTTGTAACTATGGGCAAGGTTCTGCAAGCGAATCTCCGCCATGGCGCTCTCCTCAGATGCGTCGGGCCGGTGCCTGGGCCAACTGCCCACCAGCATCGAACACAAACAGCTTGTGGGTCGGGATGTACACCCGGATCGGCGAATCAACGGCGTAGTCGTGCACACCCTGCAGATGTAGCACCAGGCTGAAATGTTCGTTGCGTACGTGCAGGAAGGTTTCCGAACCGCTGATTTCCGCCAGCTCGACCATGCCGGACACCTCGAGGTCGTCGTCATTGGACGGCACCAGCCCGATATGGCTGGGGCGGATGCCGAACCGGTATTCCCCTTCGTTAAGTGCACGCAGGTCGGCATTAAGGGGAAAGTGCATACATTCCTGGAAGCTCACCTCGTTGGCGGCGATCCGTCCCGGCAACAGGTTGATTGGTGGCTCGGAGAACAGCTCGGCGCTGAGCATCTGACTCGGCCGGTGGTAAACCTCGGACGTCGGTCCGCTCTGAATCACGCGACCCTCATGCAGGACAGTGGCCGTTCCACCGAGCGCCAGCGCCTCGTTGGGCTCGGTGGTGGCATAGACAGCAATGCTGCGCCGCGTCTTGAATAGCTCGCGCATCTCCTGGCGGAGTTCTTCACGCAGCTTGTAGTCGAGATTGACCAGCGGCTCGTCGAACAGGATCAAATCTGCGTCCTTGACCAATGCCCGGGCCATCGCAGTGCGTTGCTGCTGCCCGCCCGAGAGTTCTAGCGGGTGCCGCTGAAGAAAGCCTTCGATGTGCAGCATCTCAGCGGTTTCGCGGACCTTGCGCTCGATTTCCGCCTTGCTCATGCCAGCCTGTCGCAACGGTGAGGCAATATTCTCGAAGACGCTCAACGTCGGATAGTTGATGAACTGTTGGTACACCATCGACACATTGCGCTTGCGCACCGGTACGCCGGTTACATCGGCGCCGTTCATCAGGATCCGTCCCTGGTTCGGCTTGTCGAGCCCCGCCATGAGTCGCATCAGCGACGTCTTGCCCGACAGCGTTCGCCCGATCAGAACGTTGAATGAGCCTGGCTCGAAATTCAGGCTGGCGTCGTCGATATGCAGCTGCCCATCGACGGATTTGGTGACGTGTTCCAGCGTGAGGGACATGTCGCATCCTTCTATTGTTATGGAAGGATGAAGAGCGATATCCGTGCCAGCGCCGGAAAAGGCTCTAGTTCGTTGTTTTCCGCAGAAAACGTTGTTCTCAAGTGTTCAAAATGAACAATTGTGAACATTGACAGTGAACAGAAATGAACAAGACTGTTCAAAGCCGATAGCCGCGTCAGCGGTCGATAACAACAATAAATTGCACATTCAGAGAGGCAACATGGCCGACCCAGCCCAGTCCATCTCGCATCAGGCTCTGGTGGAAGATTCGTGGAACCGCTGCGAGCGTTACGGGTTGAACCCGCTCAGCATTCCCAGCTTCGGCCAACCCGCAAAGCAGGACATCGATGCGCTGCTGGAACGCCAGCGCAGCCTGGTGCAAACCACCCAGCGCGAAGTGCTCCCCTACTACGAAAACATTCTTTCGAATTCGAGCTGCCTGATTCTCTTGGCGGACAGTGGCGGGCAGCTGCTCGAATCCTGGGGCGATCGACGCTTTGTAGAACCCGCACAGCAGCGCGGATTCAAGCCTGGCGCGAGCTGGATGGAGCGCGACACCGGAACCAATGCGATCGGCACTGCGCTGGCCAGCGGGCAGGCCGTACACATTCAGCGCGACGAGCACTTCCTCAAGGCCAATCGCTATCTTTCCGGCGCGGCTTCCCCCATCTTCGATGCGCAGCGCCAGCTGATCGCCGTACTCGACGTCTCCAGCGACAGCTATCTTCCCCCTTCGCACACGCTCGGCATGGTCAAGATGATGAGCCAGTCGGTGGAGAATCGGCTGATCCTCAATCTGTTCCATGACGACTATTTCCAGCTGACCTTCAATACCGGACAGGACAATCTCGACAGCCAGTGGGCCGGGCTACTGCTATTCGACGAGTCCGGTCTGGTCGTCTCGGCCAACCGGCGTGCCGACAATCTGCTCGGGGTGACACTGGCGCGGACCCGCATCGACACGCTGTTTGATGTCCCCTTATTACAACTGCTCAATCAACCCGAAGACCAGCCCTTGCTGTTGCGAGCAATGGGCCGCCATCGCTTTCACGGCATCGTGCGACGTCCGCAGAAACCTCGCATGCAGCCGCGCGACTTCCGCACGATAGCTCGACCGGAACAACCCATCGACCTGGCTGGCATCGACCAGGGCGACCCGCAAGTCAACAAGGTGATTCGCCAGGCCAGACTCATGCTGGAAAAGGATGTTCCGATTCTGGTGCACGGTGAAACGGGTGTCGGTAAGGAAGTCCTGGTCAAGGCGCTGCATGCATCCAGCTCGCGGGCCAAGGCACCATTGATCGCCGTAAACTGCGCTGCCATACCCGGCGAACTGATCGAATCCGAACTGTTCGGCTACGAGAAAGGTGCGTTCACCGGTGCCCATCAGAAAGGCAGCCTCGGCTTGATCCGCAAGGCAGATCGAGGCGTGCTGTTCCTAGACGAAATCGGTGATATGCCGCTGAATCTCCAGGCGCGCCTGCTACGCGTGTTGCAGGACCGCAGCGTCCAGCCGCTCGGTGGCGGAGAGCCCTTCCCCGTCGACTTTCGCCTGATTTGCGCAACGAACCGCTCGCTACGCCAGGAGGTCGAGAATGGCCGCTTTCGCCAGGACCTGTTCTACCGCGTCAGCGGACTCAGCGTGGAACTGCCGCCTTTACGAGAGCGCCGCGACAAGCAGGCGCTGTTCCAGCGAATCTGGGAACAGTATCGAGAACCGCAGCAGTGGGCCGGGTTGAGCGCCGAAGTGCTGCGCTTATTCAACAGCCATCCCTGGCCAGGAAATATCCGCCAGCTGAGCAGTGTTATCCAGGTTGCGTTGGTCCTGGCCGACGATCAGCCGATCCGCCCCGAGCACTTACCCGACGACTTCTTCGATGACCTGGAACGTGCCCCGACACAGCCAACGCCACGCTCTGTGGAAGCCACGCCCTCCCCCAGCGACGATCTGGCCAGCCATTACCACGCTTGTCGCGGAAACATTTCGCATTTGGCCCGCAACCTCGGGATGAGTCGCAACACTCTTTACAAGCGTCTACGTGAACAAGGGCTGAAAGCATAAAGCCTGAACGCTGCCTCTAGCGAGATACACAACGCTTGTTCAATCGAGCGAATGATGCTTTCATCGATATTAATTAATTAAATGATTAATTAAATATGTCAAAAACTCATAAAACTCGCCGCACTGCTGGTCGTCCGGCCTCGCACCAACAGGTACAGCGCGATCAATTACTCGATCTTGCTACCCAGGCGTTCGCCCACACTGGCATCAAGGCCAGTAGCCTGCGCATGATCGCCGAGTCTGCCGGGGTGACTCCCGCGTTGCTCAACTACTATTTTGGTAACAAGCAGCAACTCGTCGACGCCATGGTCGAGGAACGCTTTTTGCCGCTGGTCCAGGAAATCGCCGAAGAGCTGCGATCCACGGACGACGACCCGCAGCGCTTGGTTCGCACCTTCGTCCGTAGCATGAGCGAAATGGTGCGACACAACCCATGGATACCACCGTTGTGGGTGCGCGAGATCCTTTGCGAGGGCGGCCTGCTGCGCGCACAACTGACCACCCGGATCGCGCCTATGGTGCCGTTGCTGCTGGCTCAGCGATTTGCCTCCGCCCAGGCGCGTGGAGCGCTCAATCCGACGCTGGACCCACGCCTGCTGGTGGTTTCCTTGATTGGCGTAACCATGCTGCCCTATGCCGCCGAGTCCATCTGGCGGGGCATATTTGCCAATCCGGAGGTTGGCCACGAAGCCCTCGTCAACCATACCCTAGCCCTAATGGAACGCGGCATGGAGGTCTGACATGAGCCGTGTACTACTTGTCGCCCTGTTACTCCTCGGGCTTATCGGCTGTGAAGCTAAAAACGACAAACTCCTCGGCACCTTGGAATGGGATTCGATCAGCCTGCCCGCCGAGGCCTCGGAAATCATGCTTAGCGTGAACGTCAACGAAGGCGATCATGTGGCAGCCGGCCAGCTACTGCTGGAGCTGGATGCGCGCCGCCACGATGCCCGCATCGCCCAGGCCAGGGGACAGGTCGATCAGGCCGCCGCCCAGTTCGCTGAAATGAGCAATGGCGCGCGTAGCGAGACCATCGAAGCGGCCCGCGCACAGCTGGCGAGGAGCCGTGCGGAACAGACCGATACCGAGCGTAGCTTCCAGCGCATCGCTGCACTCTATCAACGCAAGCAGGTCGCCATCGCCGAGCTGGATCGCTCGCGCGCCGCCCGGGATCAAGCCAGGGCCTCCGTGCGCAGCGCCGAGGCGCAACTGAGCGAGTTGACCAACGGCACACGGCCGGAACGCCTGGACCAAGCCACTGCCGCGCTAGACGCCGCGCGCGCGAATCTGAACCAGCTGCAGATTGGCCGTGAGCATCTCAGCCTGCGAGCGCCCCGTGCCGGTCTGGTGGATGCCTTGCCCTTCAAGACAGGCGACCAACCGCCTGCTGGGGCCGAACTGGTCCGTCTACTGGTGGGCGATGCGCCCTATGCGAGGGTATTCATACCTGCGAGTCAGCGGGCGCAGATCCACATTGGAGACGGCATGCAGGTCTGGGTTGAAGGCGTCGACCAGCCGTTCGCCGCACATGTGCGTAGCATTCGCAGCGAGGCGAGCTTCACGCCCTACTACGCACTCACGGGCGATGACGCCAGTCGCTTGTCCTACCGCGCCGAACTGGTGCTCGAAGGTGCTGAGGCGCAGCGGCTACCGGCCGGGCTGCCTCTACGGGCAGAACGGTTGAATGATGAACAATGACGATCTGGTGATACGCGCCCGAGGCCTGAGTAAGTGCTTCGGTACGCTGACCGCCGTCGACCATCTTGAGCTTAACGTGCGCCGCACCGAAGTGTTTGGTTTCCTCGGACCCAACGGCTGTGGCAAGTCCACCACCATTCGCATGCTCTGCGGCCTGCTGCAGCCCAGCGAGGGAGAAGTCGAAGTGCTCGGCTACCAGATTCCTCGAGACGCAGAAGCACTGAAGCGCCGCATCGGCTATATGACGCAAAAGTTTTCCCTTTATGACGACCTTACCGTCATGGAAAACCTGGAGTTCCTCGCCGCCGTCCATGGCCTGAGCCGTCGGGACGCCCACCAGCGTACCGAGGAGTTGCTGGAGCGCTACTGGCTGACCGACCAGCGCTCGCAAATGGCCGGCACCATGAGTGGTGGGCAGAAGCAGCGTCTGGCACTGGCCGGCGCCGTGCTGCACAAACCCGACTTGCTGCTGCTCGACGAACCCACCAGCGCCGTGGATCCGCAATCGCGCCGAGAGTTCTGGGGATCACTGTTCGAACTGGCCGATGCCGGCACCACACTGCTGGTTTCTACGCACTACATGGATGAAGCCGAGCGCTGTACCCGCCTGGGCATTCTCGACGCGGGCCGGCTGGTTGCCGACGGCAGCCCGCGAGAGCTGATGGACGCGCTACCCAGCCACCCGCTGTTGATCGAATGCCGCCAGCCACGGCAAGCCCAGCGAGCGCTCGAAGGGCACCCAGAAGTGCTCGCAATGGCGCAGATCGGTGCTGTGCTCCGCGTCCTCTGTGCTGGCAGCGATACGCGCGAGGCCATCGCAGCCACGCTACAGCGTGCTGGCATACCCGCCGAGCTGCGGGACGGTGAAGCCAATCTCGAAGATGTCTTTGTCAGCGTCACCCGCAAGCCCGTGGAGGCCACGCCATGAACCTGCGCAGGCTGGGCGCCATCGTGCTTAAGGAGCTGCGTCAGCTGCGCCGCGACAGACTGACCTTCGCAATGATCGCCGGCATTCCTCTCTTGCAGCTGGTGCTGTTCGGTTACGCCATCAGTATGGACGTGCGCGGCATCCAAGCGGCGGTGCTTGACCAGGCCAATACCGCCAGCTCCCGCGAAGCCATCGCCGAACTGGCCTCCAGCCAGGTGATCGACCTGCGCTACCACTTGGACAACCCGCAACAGATCAACCAATTGCTGCGCGAAGGCCGGATCAGCGCTGCTCTGGTGGTCCCAGTGGATTTCAATGCACGCCTGCAGCGCAAGGACCGCCCTCCGCTGCAACTGGTGGTCGACGGCTCCGACCAGAGCGTGCAAGCCTCGGCCCGCCAACTGGCAGCCTACCCGCTGCCTGGCTGGAGCAACCGCCAAGCCGTGGAGGTGGTCAACTTCTACAACCCGGAACGCCTGGCACCTCTGAACACCGTACCGGGACTGCTGGGCGTGATCCTGACCATGACCATGGTGCTATTCACCGCGGTCGCTCTGGTACGCGAGCGCGAGCGCGGAAATCTGGAATTGCTAATCGCCACGCCAGTCTCGCCGTGGGAATTGACCGTCGGTAAGGTCCTGCCCTTCGTGGGCATCGGCCTGATCCAAGTCAGCGTCATCCTACTGGTCGGTCACTGGCTGTTCGCCGTGCCGGTACGCGGCTCGCTGCTGGAGCTCTATGGCGCCTCGCTACTGTTCATCGTCGCCAGCTTGTCGCTTGGCGTGTTTCTTTCCACCCTGGCCAGTACGCAGTTCCAGGCCATGCAGATGGCGTTCTTCACATTCCTGCCGCAGATTCTGCTGTCGGGATTCATGTTTCCCTTCGCCGGCATGCCGAAAGCCGCCCAGTGGATCGCCGAGCTCTTGCCTCTGACTCATTACCTGCGCATCACCCGCGGCATCATGCTGCGCGAGGCCGGCATGGGCGAGCTATGGAACGAAGCCCTGTGGTTGCTGGTATTCTGCGCCATTCTGCTGGGCCTTTCGGTATCCCGCATTCAGAAGCGCCTAGATTGAACGCTGCGCAGCAACGAGCCCGCCAGAAGGCGTCGTTGCCCCAAATGAAAAAGGCCGCACACGCGGCCTTTGTCCTTTTGACAGCAATCAGTCAGCCAGCCGCCATGTCGTCCCACCTTTGCCGTCTTCCAGGACGACCCTCATGGCGGTGAGCTGATCGCGGATGCGGTCGGACTCGGCCCAGTTTTTCTCGGCACGAGCTTGCAGGCGAGCGGCGATCAACGCCTCCACCTCAGCTGCGTCAACCTTACCTGCGGCACCGGCCTGCAGAAAGTCGTCCGGCTCCAGCTGCAACACACCTAGCGGCCCGGCCAGCTCCTTCAGACGCGCCGCCAGACCGGCAGCGGCTTGCGGATCGGACGGGCGCAGGCGGTTGACCTCGCGGGCCAGCTCAAAGAGCACAGCACAGGCCTCCGGGGTATTGAAGTCGTCATCCATCGCCGCCGAGAAACGCTCAACGAAAGCCTCACCGCCTGCAGGCGCCGCGTCAGGCATGCCCCTCAAGGAATGGTAGAAGCGCTCGAGCGCGCCTTTGGCTTCTTTCAGGCTGTCTTCGGAATAGTTGATCGGGCTGCGGTAGTGGCTTGACACCAGCAGGTAGCGCACCACTTCCGGCTGGTATTTCTCCAGCACTTCGCGAATGGTGAAGAAATTGCCCAGCGACTTGGACATCTTCTCGCCATCGACACGCACCGCTCCAGCGTGCATCCAGGCGTTGGCGTACTGCTTGCCGGTTGCCGCTTCGCTCTGCGCAATCTCGTTCTCGTGATGGGGGAACACCAGATCGGGACCGCCGCCGTGGATATCGAAGGTCTCCCCCAAGCAGCAGGTAGACATCACCGAGCATTCGATATGCCAGCCCGGACGCCCCGCTCCCCACGGCGAATCCCAGCTCGGCTCACCCGGTTTGGCCGCTTTCCAGAGCACGAAGTCCAGCGGATCTTCTTTGGCCTCGTCGACTTCGATGCGCGCACCGATCTTGAGATCTTCGATCTTTCGGCGTGACAGCTTGCCGTAGCCGACGAACTTGCCGACTCGGTAATAGACATCGCCATTACCCGGCGCGTAGGCGAAGCCCTTGTCGATCAAGGTCTGGATCATGCTGTGCATGCCGGCGATGTGCTCGGTGGCACGCGGCTCGAGATCCGGCCGCAGGACGCTGAGCCGTGCCTCGTCCTCATGCATGGCGGCGATCATGCGTCCGGTCAACGCCTCGAAGGCCTCGCCATTTTCCTGAGCACGCCGGATGATCTTATCGTCGATATCGGTGATGTTGCGCACGTAGGTCAATTCATAACCACGCTGGCGCAACCAGCGCGAGACCACGTCGAACGCCACCATGACGCGCGCGTGACCGATGTGGCAGAAGTCATAGACCGTCATGCCGCATACGTACATGCGTACCTGGTTGTCGACCAGCGGCTTGAGGGGCTCCTTGGCCTTGGTCAGGGTGTTGTAGATCGACAACGCCATTACTGGCCTCCCCAGGAGTCACGCAGCGTCACGGTCCGATTGAACACCATGGCGCCCGGGTGACTGTCCTTGCGATCGACGCAGAAATAGCCCTCGCGTTCGAACTGGAAACGGTCTTCGGCTTGGGCCGAGGCCAGCGAGGGCTCGGCACGGCAGCCCTTGAGCACCACCAGCGACTCGGGGTTGATGTTGTCGAGGAAGCTGCCGCCCTCCTCGTCTTTCTCAGGATTGGCCGAGCGGAACAAACGGTCGTACAGACGCACTTCGCACTCGAGGCTCTCGGCGGCCGGAACCCAGTGAATGACGCCCTTGACCTTGCGGCCTTCCGGGTTCTTGCCCAACGTGTTTTCGTCGTAGGAACAACGCAGCTCGACGACGTGGCCGTGCTCGTCTTTAACCGCTTCATCGGCACGGATAACGTAGCCGCCTCGCAAACGCACTTCGCCGCCCGGAATCAAGCGCTTGAAGCCGGCCGGCGGGACTTCTTCGAAATCGCTGGCGTCGATGTAGATCTCGCGGGAGAACGGCAATTGGCGTACGCCCATGTCCTGCTTGGGATGGCGAGGCAGCTCGAGATTCTCGACCTGACCTTCGGGGTAGTTGGTGATGACGACCTTCAGTGGCTTGAGCACGCACATGGCGCGTGGTGCGTTGGCGTCCAGATCCTCGCGGATTGCGAATTCGAGCATGCCGATGTCGACCACACCACCGGCACGGTTCACGCCGATCATGTCGCAGAAGGAACGAATCGACGCCGGGGTATAACCGCGTCGGCGATAGCCGGTGAGCGTCGACATGCGCGGATCGTCCCAACCGTTCACGTGCTTCTCATCTACTAATTGCTTGAGCTTGCGCTTGCTGGTGATGGTGTAGTTCAGGTTGAGCCGGGCGAATTCGTACTGCCGCGGGCGCGCAGGAACCGGGAGGTTTTCGAGGAACCAGTCATAGAGCGGCCGGTGATCTTCGAACTCCAGGGTGCAGATCGAATGAGTGATGCCCTCGATGGCGTCCGACTGGCCATGGGTGAAGTCATAGCTGGGGTAGATGCACCAGTCATTGCCGGTCTGGTGATGATGCGCATGACGAATACGATAGAGAATCGGGTCGCGCAGGTTCATGTTCGGCGAGGCCATATCGATCTTCGCGCGCAGCGCCTTGGCGCCCTCAGGAAATTCACCGGCCTTCATCCGAGCGAACAAATCCAGGTTTTCTTCCACCGAGCGATCGCGAAACGGGCTGTTTTTGCCCGGTTCGGTCAGGCTGCCTCGATACTCCCGAGCCTGCTCGGGGGTCAAATCGCAGACGTAGGCTTTGCCCGCCTTGATCAGATCGATGGCCCATTCATGGAGCTGGGAGAAATAATTGGAGGCATAGCGCTCTTCACCCGCCCACTGGAAACCGAGCCATTGGACGTCGCTCTTGATCGCATCGATGTACTCCTGATCTTCCTTCGCTGGATTGGTGTCGTCGAAGCGAAGGTTGCACTCGCCGCCGAACTCCTTGGCCAGGCCGAAATTCAGGCAGATCGACTTGGCGTGGCCGATATGGAGATAACCGTTGGGCTCGGGCGGAAAGCGCGTGACGATCTTGGCATGCTTGCCCGATTCCAGGTCGGCCTGAATGATCGGGCGGAGAAAGTTGGTGGCTGCGGTAGTCTCAGGCTTGCTCATGGTGTCCTTAACGATCTGCGAGTGTGCGGCTCAGAGAGGTTTACAAAAATAGTCGGGCAAGGCGCAACGACCATCGGGAGTAACAGCCAAAGGCTGGCCCGAAGGGTGAGCGCCGCGAATCAATCAGTCGAAAAAGCGGAATGTACAAGTAGTACATGAGCATTTGAGGCTGATTTCAACGCAGCATGGCCGAGCGCAGTAATTTGTAAACGCTCTCTCAGGGTAGGCCGGCCAAAACAAAGCACCTATCATAGCGGACCCATCAACCCCCTGACAGCGCAAAGCGCCCTGCTGCGCACTGCGCCGCAGCAGCGAGTCTCCGGGGCGACCGCGCCAATTGCGCAATCGCAACACCATTTTCTAACTCTTTATCATAAGGAAGGCTTCCAATGATCAAACTCCACACCAATCATGGCGTCATCACCGTCAAGCTGTTCGAAGACAAAGCTCCTGAAACCACCGCCAACTTCAAGGAATATGTGAAGACCGGCCACTATGACGGCACCATCTTCCACCGCGTCATCAGCAACTTCATGATTCAGGGCGGCGGCTTCGAGCCAGGCATGAAGCAAAAAACTACCCGTGGCCAGATCAAGAACGAAGCCAACAATGGCCTTTCCAACAAGACGGGCACCTTAGCCATGGCCCGCACCATGGAGCCACATTCGGCGTCCGCGCAGTTCTTTATCAACGTCAAAGATAACGACTTCCTCGATCACACCGCGCCAACCGTTCAAGGCTGGGGCTACGCCGTGTTCGGCGAAGTGGTCGAAGGCATGGACGTGGTCGAAAAGATCAAGGGCGTTCCCACCACGATGAAGTCAGGTCATCAGGACGTGCCGGTGGACGACGTGGTTATCGAGAAAGCCGAGATCGTCGAGTAATCGCATTGATCCTGCTGATTTCCGACCTGCACTTGGAAGAAGAACGCCCGGATATCACCCGGGCGTTTCTTCGCTTCCTCGACACACGAGCGCCCCAGGCCGAGGCGCTCTACATCCTGGGTGATTTCTTCGAGGTCTGGGTCGGCGACGATGGCATGACGCCCTATCAGCACGAGATAGCCGGAGCGCTGAAGGCGTTGAGCCAGCGGGGAACCCGAATCTATCTGATGCACGGCAACCGTGACTTCATGATCGGCAAGGCGTTCAGCCGAGAGGCCGGGTGTACGCTCCTGGCCGATCCGCATATCGCGCAGCTTGGCGGAGAGCGAGTACTGCTGATGCACGGCGACAGTCTGTGCACGCGAGACGAAGGCTACATGCGGCTACGGCGCTGGCTGCGCAACCCGATCAGCCTGTTCATCCTGCACAACCTCTCCCTGGCCAAGCGTCAGAGGTTGGCGCAGAAGCTGCGCTCGAGCAGCAAGCAGGAGACACGCATGAAAGCCAGCGACATCGTCGACGTGACGCCCGACGAGGTAGTCAGGATCATGCAGCGACACAAGGTCCGCACGTTGATTCATGGCCACACCCACCGCCCCGCTACGCACTCGTTCCAAGTCGACGATCAAACCGCCAGACGTATAGTGCTAGGTGATTGGGATCGCCAGGGTTGGGCGCTGCAGATCGATGACTCAGGCTTTCACCAAGCTCCGTTCGACTTGGACTGAGCGAATCAGGCGGCGCTCGGTACACCGCTGTGAAAGCGAAACTCGTCATCCGGGCTTTCGATCAGCTCGCGCTCGCGCTCACGGACCCGAACGATGGTCGCGTCGATATCTGACGCATCGCCGTAGAGATATGCCAGCTTCAGATAATCCTGGAAATGCCTCGCCTCGGACTTCAGCAAACCGTGATAGAACTTGCCCAGCTCTTCATCCAGGTGCGGCACCAGCATCGCAAAGCGCTCGCAAGACCGCGCCTCGATAAAGGCCCCGATCACCAGGGTATCGGTGAGCCGATAAGGTTCATGGTTGCGAACCAACTCCCGCAATCCGGCGGCGTAACGTGATGAGCCGATGTTGCGCAGGCCGATATCGCGCTTGCGAATGATCGACAGCACCTGCTCGAAGTGTCGCAGTTCCTCTCTCGCCAGGCGCGACATCTTGTTCTGCAGATCGGGCTTGTCGACATAGCGGAACATCAGCTGGAAGGCCGCGCCAGCGGCCTTTTTCTCGCAGTTGCCGTGATCGATGAGCATTACGTCCTGGTTCTGCAGTGCAACATCGACCCAGGCGGCAGGCGTTGCACAGCCCAGAAACTCGTTCAATTCGGGAAGCATGGTGAGGTGTATTCGCAATAAGAGGTGAACGGCGGCGATACGGCGATTCGAAGCCGCGGACGACGGGCATTATACGAGCCGAATTTCCTGCGGCCAGTGCGGGTTGATTTGCGTCACAACCAAATGGGTTGCCTTAGCTATAGTGAAGACATTACGAAACCGGAAACGGAGCCGATCATGCAAGCCATTCGCAGCATCCTCGTAATAATCGACCCAAACCTGCCCGACAACCTGGCACTGAAACGAGCGCGCCTGATCGGCAGCGTCAGTCAGGCAAAACTGCATCTGCTGGTCTGCGATGGCAAGCATGAACACAGCGAATACCTCGCCAGGCTTCGCGCAGAACTGGAAGATCAGGGGCAGACCGTAGCCGTTCATCAGGCCTGGCATGAAAATCTTCACCAGACAATCATTGCGGTACAGCAAGCCGAAGGTTGTGATCTGGTGATCAAGCAGCACATCGCGGACTCTCCTTTGAAGCGCGCACTGCTGACGCCGGACGACTGGAAACTACTGCGTTACTGCCCCTGCCCCGTGCTGATGGCCAAGACCGAAGCGCCCTGGACCGGCGGCACGGTGCTTGCCGCGGTCGACGTCGGCAACGCCGATCTCGAACATCGCACGCTCCATGCCAGCATCGTCAATCATGGCTACGATATCGCCTCGCTTGCCGAAGGCAGCTTGCACGTCATCAGTGCCCACCCGTCGGCCATGCTCTCAGCGGCCGATCCCGCTTTCCAGCTCAAGGAAACCATCGAAGCGCGCTATCGCGATGCCTGTAAGCAGTTCCAGGCCGAGTTCGGCATTCCGGATAGCCATCTACATATCGAGGAGGGTCCGGCCGATGCCTTGATTCCTCGCGTTTGCCACGAGCTGCAAGCCGTTGTGACGGTTATCGGCACGGTAGCCCGCACGGGCTTTTCCGGCGCACTGATGGGCAATACGGCAGAAGTGGTGCTCGATACATTGGAAAGTGACGTCCTGGTACTCAAGCCGAAAGGTATCATCGATCACTTGGAAGAACTGGCACGTCGGTAACCGGCCCGGCGCGCCCATCCGGCGGGAGCAGTGCTACCGCCACTGCGGCCGCTAGCCGCTGATCTCGCCCAAAAACCCT
This sequence comes from Pseudomonas sp. YJ42, assembly GCF_047225135.1. NCBI lineage: Bacteria > Pseudomonadati > Pseudomonadota > Gammaproteobacteria > Pseudomonadales > Pseudomonadaceae > Pseudomonas > Pseudomonas sp. YJ42. The sequence continues at coordinate 630,748 of NZ_CP178378.1, forward strand.
GGCGCGATATAGCGCTGATAGTGCGCCTCTGAGAGAAGAAAAAACTCCCGGTCGATAGCATCGCGAAGCTCGGGCAGAGACCAGTCGCGAAACTCAGGCAGCAAGACTACGCCATAGGCGTCGAGCTGCTGAATCACCCGCGCGCCCCTAGCGATAAGCTGATAAGCCCAGCAGTAGGGTGACTGTTCCGCAACGAAGCGGATCTGTCGGCTTTCCAGTTGGCGGCGCAACAGCTCCGCATCGAAGATTTCCAGCTTGGCAGCCATCACCTGCGCCAGGAGCTGTTCCAGCCGCAGCCATACGGAGCGCTTGCTCGCCTCGTCATAGGCATTCCAGCTGACCACTTCGTGATGGAAACGCTTGCAGCCACGGCAGACGAGATCACCGTAAACAGTGGAACAGAGGCCCACACAAGGGGTTTTGATGCGCTGATTGGACATAACGGGCGGTGGATCGGAGAACAGCGCCGCATCTTAGACTTTTGTCCAAGCCGGGTCACGGAAGAATCCACCTGGGCACCCGCCCATGGCCGTGCATCCCGCGCCCTGCGGTACTCCAGCGCGTTTTCGCAACAGCCCGGCAGGACGCACCAGATTCGATGGTCACGGCGTTTCACTTAACTTTGCGGGCCTGTTCCAGTAGAATCGGCCCGCCGTTTTAGGCGCAACAATCCGCAAGAAGCTGTTTTCAAAGCGTCACGAGCACAGTTGACCGGCTACCTACCGGGTGCGCAGATCCCTCTAACCTGCGCACCCGGAAACCGGCGTAAAACTTTGAAAACAGCTTCCGGATGCGCGTCCCGAGACACCCAAGGGACCAATGATGAGGGTATAAAACTGTGCTTGAAGCCTATCGCAAACACGTAGAAGAGCGTGCCGCCCAGGGCGTCGTGCCCCAGCCGCTGAACGCCGAGCAGACCGCAGGCCTGGTCGACCTTTTGAAAAATCCGCCAGCCGGCGAAGAGCAATTCCTTCTCGATCTGATCACCAACCGCGTTCCCGCGGGCGTGGATGAAGCCGCCTACGTCAAGGCCGGTTTCCTCGCCGCCATCGCCAAGGGCGAAGCCACCTCTCCGCTGATCAGCAAGCAACACGCCGTCGAGCTACTGGGCACCATGCAGGGCGGTTACAACATCGTCACGCTGGTCGACCTCCTGGACAGCCCGGAACTGTCCGACGCCACCGCCGAACAACTCAAGCACACCCTGCTGATGTTCGACGCATTCCATGACGTAGCCGAGAAAGCCAAGGCCGGGAATGCGAACGCCAAAGCCGTCCTGCAATCCTGGGCCGAAGGCGAATGGTTCAAGAACCGCGCCCCTGTTGCCGAGAAAGTTACCCTGACCGTATTCAAGGTCACCGGCGAAACCAACACCGACGACCTATCGCCGGCACCGGACGCCTGGTCGCGCCCGGACATCCCGCTGCATGCTCTGGCCATGCTGAAGATGGCCCGCGACGGCATCACGCCTGACGTGCCTGGCTCCGTTGGCCCGCTCAAGCAGATGGAAGAACTGAAAGCCAAGGGCTTCCCGGTCGCCTACGTCGGCGACGTGGTCGGTACCGGTTCTTCGCGTAAGTCGGCCACCAACTCGGTGCTGTGGTTCTTCGGCGATGACATCCCGAACGTACCGAACAAGCGTGCCGGCGGTTTCTGCTTCGGCACCAAGATCGCGCCGATCTTCTACAACACCATGGAAGACGCAGGCGCCCTGCCGATCGAGTTCAACTGCTCGGATCTGGCCATGGGTGACGTGATCGACGTATACCCCTACAAGGGCGAAGTCCGTCGTCATGGCAGCGATGAGCTGGTCACCACCTTCCAGCTGAAAACCGACGTTCTGCTCGACGAAGTACGCGCCGGCGGCCGTATTCCGCTGATCATCGGTCGCGGCCTGACCGAAAAAGCACGTGCCGAGCTGGGCATGGGCCCGTCCGACCTGTTCAAGAAGCCGGAAGCGCCGGCTGAAAGCAACAAGGGCTACACCCTGGCCCAGAAGATGGTGGGTCGCGCCTGCGGTCTGCCGGAAGGCAAAGGCGTGCGTCCGGGCACCTACTGCGAGCCGAAGATGACCACTGTCGGCTCCCAGGACACCACCGGCCCGATGACTCGCGACGAGCTGAAAGACCTGGCTTGCCTGGGCTTCTCCGCCGATCTGGTCATGCAGTCGTTCTGCCACACCGCGGCTTATCCGAAGCCGATCGACGTCACTACCCATCACACCCTGCCGGACTTCATCATGACCCGCGGTGGTGTTTCCCTGCGTCCAGGTGACGGCATCATCCACAGCTGGCTGAACCGCATGCTGCTGCCGGATACCGTCGGTACCGGTGGCGACTCGCACACCCGGTTCCCGATGGGTATTTCCTTCCCGGCCGGTTCCGGTCTGGTCGCCTTTGCCGCGGCCACCGGCGTGATGCCGCTGGACATGCCGGAATCGGTACTGGTTCGCTTCAAGGGCAAGATGCAGCCTGGCATCACCCTGCGCGACCTGGTTCATGCGATCCCCTACTACGCCATCCAGAAAGGCCTGCTGACTGTCGAGAAGAAGGGCAAGAAGAACATCTTCTCCGGCCGTATTCTCGAGATCGAAGGACTGAACGAGTTGACCGTCGAGCAGGCTTTCGAGCTGTCCGACGCCTCTGCCGAGCGTTCGGCTGCAGGCTGCACCATCAAGCTGCCGGAAGCGGCTATCGCCGAGTACCTGCAGTCCAACATCACCCTGTTGCGCTGGATGATCAGCGAAGGCTACGGCGACGCCCGTACCCTTGAGCGCCGCGCCCAGGCCATGGAAGCCTGGCTGGCCGATCCGAAGCTGATGAGCGCCGACGCCGACGCCGAGTACGCCGAAGTCATTGAAATTGATCTGTCCGAAGTCACCGAGCCAGTTCTGTGCGCGCCGAACGACCCGGACGACGCCCGTCTGCTTTCGAGCGTACAGGGCGAGAAGATCGATGAAGTGTTCATCGGTTCCTGCATGACCAACATCGGTCACTTCCGCGCTGCAGGTAAGCTGCTGGACAAGGTCGAAGGCTCCCTGCCGACTCGTCTGTGGCTGTCACCACCGACAAAGATGGACCAGCATCAGCTGACCGAAGAAGGCTACTACGGCATCTATGGTCGCGCCGGTGCGCGCCTGGAAATGCCGGGCTGCTCGCTCTGCATGGGTAACCAGGCTCGGGTCGAAACCGGTTCGACAGTGGTTTCCACCTCGACTCGTAACTTCCCGAACCGCCTGGGCGATGCGACCAATGTGTACCTGGCCTCTGCCGAGCTGGCAGCAGTCGCCTCGATTCTCGGTCGTCTGCCGACCGTCGAGGAGTACATGGTCTACGCCGCGCAGATCGATACCATGGCAGCGGACGTGTACCGCTACCTGAGCTTCGATCAGATCGCCGAGTTCCGTGAGTCCGCGGCCAAGGCGAAGATCGACGTGGTTGCGGTTTGATGCGCTGAGCCATGCATGTCCGCCTTACAGACGGTTAACGCCGTCTGCATGAGTAGCGGAAGATGAGCAAACGCCCCGACTGGTTCGGGGCGTTTGCTTTTCTGCGAATCGCATAACAGTAGCAACCATAGCCGTGCGCTATCGGCGCTACTCAAGAACGCTGTCGACATGCATTCAACAGCACGAACCCGAGATAGCTCCATACCGTCGCGGTATGCTGAACCGCACGGCCAGATGTTCAGCCAGCTAACCTACGAACCTGCCTGGGTTCGGCAATACGTCAAACGCCGCTCGATAGAACGGCCGCTCAGTGATGTGCCAACACGGGAACCGCAGCAGCCAAAATAACCATGACGGCCTCCGATCCAGAAATCACTATCCCATCTAGCCGTTAGCCTTCGCCGAACCACCGTGCAGGCTCGCGTTACCCCAGCTGCGAAGGGCATCCTGCTTGATGCCAGAAATTTTCCATTCGCCCTCCAGGTCGGAAAGCTCGAACTCGTAGCCTCCGCATGAATGGAAGAAATCCTCGCCTGAATCCGGACGCTCCTGGGAAAGGTCAAACCGAAGAATCAGGTAGTTGCACCGCGCTCGGACAATTCCTGCGTCTGGCCCTGGAGTGATTAACAGGTTGGAAAAACTGTGGTGTTTCGCCAAGGTGTCTGCGGCATTCTGCCGACGACTGACGAAATCACGACCAGTCATCGTCGTCGGCCGCTCCCGCCCAGAGGACACATAGTCAATTGCCACTTCAGACCCAAGGCAATCGACCATCGAGGGCCAATCACGCTGATCGAAGCAAAGAAAAAATCTGCACAGGACATCATTGACCTGTACGAATACCTCTGGCTCTACGGATTCCACATCACACTCCTACGGATCGATCACTGCGTCGAAGGCATGTCTGCCGCTGCCTCCGTGAGGATTTCGGGGCCTGGGTTGCTGCGGGCAGCGAGCTATAATCTCGTCGCCTTTGCGGCCGTGCTGCGAAAGTTTCTCTGACCGACTTATCGCCAAACATTCAGTAGCGCTCAGCCTCGATAACCTGCGAGCGCAAATTCCGCATTCATGTCCGGGAAATATCGGACTCAGCGTATCGCATGCTAGAACGCCCCTAACAACGGCTCAAGTGACCGAGGCCAGATGCTCCGAGTGAGCAACGCTACGGCACTGACCCGCTGGGCCCAGCGAGCCCCGTCGGATCGGCATCGGGGCTGCCCTTGAGTTTGCGTAGGCAGCCGACGAAGTCATCCACGTAGCTGAATAACACCGGGATGACCAGCAAGCTCAACACGGTCGAAGTGATCAGTCCCCCTATCACGACGATTGCCATCGGAGAGCGGAAGCTCGGGTCGACGCCCCACCCCAGCGCCACCGGCATCATCCCTGCGCCCATGGCGATCGTCGTCATGATGATGGGACGTGCACGCTTGCTGCAGGCATCGATGATAGCGTCCCATCGCGACAGCCCGAAGTCGCGGCGCACGAGGATGATGTAGTCAATCAGCAGAATTGAGTTCTTCGTAGCGATGCCCATCAGCATGATCAGCCCGATCATCGCCGGCATCGACAACGCCGTTCCGCCCAGGTAAAGCGCAACGAAGGCCCCGGGAATTGAAAGCATCGGTGCGGCCAGAATAGTCAGCGGCTGCAGGAAATCCTTCAAGAGCAGGACTAGCACGACGTAAATACATAGCACGCCGGTCAGCATCGCCAGGCCGAATCCTCTCGCAAGCTCGCCCATGGCTTCGGCGTCTCCAACCGACGTCTGGACTACGCCTGCTGGCAGATTACGGAGGCTCGGTAGTGCCAGAACCGCCTGCTCGATGTCACCCAAAGGCTGGCCATTGAGTTCGATCTCGAAATTGACGTTGCGCATCCGATCATAGCGGGTGATCTCGGAGGGGCCGCTGCCGATCTCGAGCGTTGCGACATTATCCAGGGGCACCGGTCCGCGAGCACCGGGTACGGGAAGGCGTTGGAGCGTATCGAAGTCTGTTCGGGCGGCGTCAGTCAGCCGTACCACAACGGGAACCTGCCGATTGCTGAAGCTGAGCTTGGCGAGATCCTGATCGTAATCCCCGGTCGTGGCAACGCGCAGGGTATCGGCGATGGCAGTGGACGTAACACCCAGGTCGGCAGCACGTGCGAAATCAGGCCGGACAATCAGTTCGGGGCGAACCAGGCTCGCGGTCGAGGTAATGGCGCCCACCCCGGGAACGGTGCGCAGCTCCCGCTCCACCTGCTGGGCATGCCGGCTCAATACCCGACCGTCTTCGCCTGCCAGCACCAGCACGTAGTTTTCCGATCCGCCCATGCCGACCTTGATACGCACGCCGGGCAATGCAGCAAGCGCTTTGCGCAGCTGACTCTCGATCTGCTGCTTGGTCAGCCCGGGGCGATCGTTACGGTGAGTCAGATTGAGGGTGAGCACCGCGATGCGAACATCGCCTGCCGAGCTGCCGGACGGATCGATCAGGTCACCGCTAGTGTTGCCACCGCCAATCCCGGCGTAAACCATCTGCACGTGCTGATGTTGCGCCACGATACTGCGTGCTCGCTCGGCGAGCACCAGCGTGTCGTCCATGGTGCTTCCCGGCGCGAGCGTAAGGGTTACTTGCGTCTGCCAATCGTCGTCTGGCGGCATGAAGGTACCCGGCAACAAGGCGGCGAGCATCAGGCCACCCGCGAAGAATACCGCCGCGCCTGTGACGGTCAGAACGCGGTGCTGCAGGCACCAGCGCGCAAGCGATAGATACAAGCTCATCCATCCCGGCTCGGGTTCGTCATGCTGCTTTGGCGCCTTGAGCAAATACGCCGCCATCATAGGCGTCAGCATGCGCGCGACGAGCAGCGAGAAAAAAACCGAAATGGCTGCGGTCCAACCGAACTGCACGAAGAATTTACCGACCGTACCGCTCATGAAGGCCGTGGGCAGAAAAACCGCAATAAGCGTAAAGGTGGTCGCCACGACGGCCAATCCGATCTCATCGGCCGCCTCCATCGCGGCTTGGTACGGCGTTTTGCCCATCCGTAGATGGCGTTCGATGTTCTCGATCTCAACGATGGCGTCATCGACGAGAATGCCGACAACCAGTGACAACGACAGTAAGGTCACGGTATTGACCGTAAAGCCCATCCAATACATTACGGCGAAGGTGGGAATCGCTGACAGCGGCAGCGCTACGGCGGCCACAAACGTTGCCCGCCAGTCACGCAGGAAAAGGAATACGACCAGCACGGCGAGCGCAGCGCCCTCATACAGCAGGCGCATGGAGCCTTCATAGTTCTCGATCACCTGATCGACGGAGTTGAAGGCTTCGGTGACGGTGATGTCCGGGTGCTTGGCCTTGAGCGTGTCGAGTGCCGCCCGAACGCCCGCGCCCACCTCGACCTCACCGGCGCCCCGCGCACGTACAATCTCGAAACCGACCACGGGCTCACCATTCAGGAGTGCAGCCGATCGGCGTTCGGCGAACGTATCGGATACCGTGGCGACCTGGTCGAGCCTGACTCGCCGACCATCGCTGAGCGTGATCTCGAGCGCGCCGAGTTCCTCGGCGGATTGAACGGTAGCAATGGTGCGCACCATCTGCTCACCGCTACCGAGGGTCACACGGCCGCCGGATGCCTCCCGCTGGATCTGACGCAACTGACGGGAGATGTCCAGCGCCGTGGTATTGAGAGCCAGCAGATGCGTCGGATCCAGGGCGATGCGCACCTCGCGGGTGACACCGCCAACCCGGGTTACCGCTCCCACCCCGGGCACCGCAAGCAAAGCCTTGCTGATGTCATGGTCGACGAACCACGACAGGGCCTCGTCATCCATCCGTGTCGAGGCGACTGTGTAGGTCAGGATCGCCGAGCCCGAGACTTCGACCTTCTTGATCACCGGGTCGCGTAGATCGGCCGGCAGGTCGGCGCGTACTCGGGACACCGCGTCACGGACATCATCAAGCGCTTCCTGGGTCGACTTCTCCAGGCGGAACTCGACCGCGATATCCGCGGTACCGTCAGTCAGGGTGCTCTGGATGTGTTTGACGCCTTGCACGGTGGCGAGCGAGTCCTCGATCCTGCGCGCAACATCGTTCTCAAGCTGTGCCGGGGAAGCGCCGGGCAGCTCCGCCGTGATGGTGATCATCGGCAAGTCGATGTCGGGAAACTCCTGGATTTTCATTGAGGCAAAGCCCATCAGGCCCGCAAAAGTCAGCAGTATGAAGAGCAGGATGGCCGGCGTCGGGTTTCGGATCGACCAGGACGAAACGTTAAGAGTCATCGGGCATCCCCCTTCATGTACAGGCTGACGGGCTTGGCTGCTCCACTGGAAACCTGCTCGCCCTGACTCAAGGCAGGCTGCTCCTCGACGACTCGCACAAGATCGCCGTCGCCTAGAAACCCGCCTCCCGTCAGTACCACTTGGCCGTCCGTATCAAGACCCGCCGTGATCTCGACGCGGTCTTTTACCCGCCGCCCCACAGTCACCTTGACCTTTGCCACTGTTGAATCAGGTCCGACGCGCAGGACGTAGCTGAACCCGTCACGCAACAGCACGGCGCTCTGCGGCAGGGTCCGCACCTGATCCGTGCCCACCACAAACTCGCCTCGCGCGAACATACCAGCACGTGCCGGGCTGTCTGGCGGCAAGTCGACATAGACCAATCCATTGCGGGTTTGCGTGTCGATCACTGGCGCGACCATGCGCAACCGCCCTTCTACCACCTCGCCATTGCTCAGCCTGACTTGTGCGGGCTGGCCCGGTCGCAACGTAGCCAAGTCCGCCGCGGCGACCTCGGCGCGCCACTCGAGCCGCCGTCCGCGTATCAAACGGAACAGCTCCTGACCGGCAGGCAGAACTGCTCCCACGGTGGCGCTGCGCGCCGAGATAATGCCGTCGTCCGGCGCCAATACTTGGGTTTGAGCCAGGCGAAGGCGCTGGGTCTGCTCGGTTGCCTCCGCAGCCTTCAGGCGTGCTCGCGCGGTGCGCTCAGCCGTCACGTACTGATTGATCTGCTGGGCCGACAAGGCGCCGGTGTTTTGCAGCTCCCTCGCCCGCTGGGCATTGGCCTCGGCTTCGGCGAGTGCCGCCTGTGCTTCTGCGGTGGCGGCACTGCTCTGCGCCAGTTCGGCCGTGACGGTATCGGAAGCAAAGGTCGCCAGCAGCTGATTGCGTGTGACCAGATCGCCCACGTTCACCCTGACCTCGGCCAGGCGCAGGCCATCGGCCTCGGTACCGATGCTCGCCTCCTGCCACGGCTGGATGTTGCCATTCGCCGGGATCTGATTGGGCAGCGTGGTGGTTTCGAGCGAGGTAACGGCCACCGTGAGCGCAGGCCTCGCGACCGGCTCATCCTCCTGAATCGCGTCACGGCGGTCCCAGGCGGCTATAGCCCCCATCGTCATGGCGACCGTGGTGACCACTACCGTTACGATAAAAACGGTCTGGCGAGTTGTCCTTTTCATACGGGTCATAATCCTGATTTAACGTTGCGGCCGGGACGTGGTCGGAGCGGCGATCGATAAGGCGATGGTTGTGTGGGGGTCATAGGCCGGTGATGTCGTCTAACGCCGCGGACGACCAGCCACCACCAACCGCTCGGTACAGCGTGATCCAACTGGTGACGTGCTCGCGCTGCAGTTCGATGAAGGAGATCTGCGCATTCACCCTGCTGCGACGGGCATCCTCTAGTTCGAACAGGCTGGCATTACCCGACCGGTACCGTGCTTCGAAGGCCTGGAACGAACGTTCGAATCCCTCGACGGCGTCGCGCGCGTTGCCACTTCGCGCAGCGGTGCTCTGCAGCGACACCAGCGCCGTTTCGACTTCTCGTATGGCATTACGCAAGCGGTCGGCGTAAACGACCTTGGCAACGTCGTAGCGCACCTGGGCAGCTTCAGCGTTGGCTCGACGCGTACCGGCATCGAACAGAGGTACCGTCACCGCAACCGGGCCGACGCTCCAGACGGTACCGCTGGTGCTGACGCTGCCCTGCTCGGATACACGTGTCCGCCCGACTTCCCCGCTCAAGGTGACGCGCGGCCAACGCAATGCCTGCGCCTGAACAGACTCAGCGCTAGCGGTGACGACGTCACGAGCAGCCGCAAAGATATCCGGGCGTTGCGCCAGTACCTGAGCGGGCAGCGTCGCGACGACAAACTCGGCAGGCTGCGGCATCCGCGCGCTGGCTGCGTCAAGGTCGCGTCCCAGCGCCACCTCGTTCCGGGCGGTCAGCGCAACCAGCGACTTGATCAGATATTCGCATTGCGCATGTTGCTCAGCCAGACTCACCCGCCCTTGGGCCGCGCTCGCACGGGCCAGGTCAGCTTCGGCCGGCGATTGAAAACCGCTCGCGGCCATCAGATCGGTCAGGCGTGCGGTTTCATTGCGTGACTGTGCATCGAGTTCGGCTTGCACCGCCTGGGCTTCACAAGCCCGGAACTCGACATAGGTCGTCGCGATCTCGGCGGCGACCGACACCCGAGCGTCATGCCATTCGGCCAAACTGGCTTCCAGCTGCGCCTGTGCAGCGCCGGCTCCAGCTCGATTGGCACCGAATATATCCAGCTCCCAGCTGGCCTGAAGGCCCACCGATGCCATCGAGCCCACCGGCGCTGCCACTTCGGACCGTCCACGGCTCGACTCGATGGCTCCATCCAGCGAAGGCAACAGAGCAGCCAGCCCAGAGACACGTGCAGCTTGGGCGTCAGCGATACGTGCGATGGCCTGTGAAAGCGTCGCGCTGGCGTCCTGTCCATCCTGGATGAGGCGCAGCATCAGCGGGTCGTCGAATTGTCCCCACCACTGCGCCAGATCAACGAGCTCGCCCCCGTGTGCACGGGGTGCATGCCACTGGGTGGCCACGGGCGCATCGGCGCTGCCGAGTGTCGGTGCCTGCTCGATGGTCGCGCAGCCAGCGAGCACAACTGCTGTCAGCACGCCCCAGGTCAGACTCAACGATGAGTTCAATGCGGCATTCTCCCTTCCTACATGAGCGCAGCCAGTCGTCATCACGCAGCGAACCGGCCATCGACTTGCGGCTTAGGGAGTCACTATCGGACGGGCAACCTTTCCAGACCCTTACCGGGCGCACGGAAAATAAAGGTTGGCCGGTAAGTTTTCAGTAAGACGGAGTTCTGGACGATGCAAGCGTTTTCAACCTCGCCCTGGAGAGTTCGATGTATCGTTTTCGCTTACCCGCTTTGACCGCATCATCAAGTGCAATCATGCGCGCCGCGACTGCTTCCGTTCTTTTAGGTGGTTTGTCGCCGCTGACCACCCACGCGGCCGAGTTCTCCTATCCAGAGGTTTCAACATCCTGGGGGCTTGGTATTGGCGCGGCCAGCAGTCAACAGCCGTACACCGATATAGATCGGGACAACAAGGCGATACCGCTGATCTACTACGAAAATCAGTATGTGCGGATCTTCGGCCCTGTCGCGGAGTTCAAGCTGCCGAGTCTGCGCATCAGCGATTCTGAACAACTCAATTTCAATATTGTGGCTCGGTACGACTCAAGCGGGTATGAAGAAGGCGATGCTCGCATACTCGACGGAATGGACGATCGCGACGGCGGTTTTTGGGCTGGAGCGAATGTGAAATGGCAGAACGAATGGGCGGACGTCTACGCCGAATGGCTTACGGACGCGTCGAGTAATAGCGACGGTCAACGCTTTACCCTCGGCCTGGAACGATCGTGGCAGATCAGTGACCACATCAAGCTTACGCCGCGCCTGGCAGCCGTATGGCAGGACAAGAAGTACGTCGACTATTATTACGGCGTTCGCGACAGCGAAGCTCGCTTCGACCGGGCGGCCTACGATGGAAAGGCCGGAATCAATACTGAGTTTGGCGTGCGTGGAACCTATATGTTCGATAAAAAGCACTCCGTGTTCCTCGACCTCGAAGCGGTAAGTCTCGCTGATGAGATCAAGGACAGCCCTCTGGTAGACAGCTCCACCGAAAATCGCGTGGCCTTTGGCTACCTTTACCGATTCTGATGAACCGCATCCTCCTCGTTGAGGACCACGAACGCCTGGCTCGACTGATCTGCAAAGGGCTGCTGGGCGCCGGGATCGCTGTCGACGTAATCGGACGCATCGATGCTGCGTGGGCCGCTATCCAGCAGCTCCCGTACCAGGCCGTCATCCTGGATCGGGGCCTGCCGGATGGCGATGGGCTCATCCTGCTGCAAAGGCTGCGCACCGCGGGGATAGGGTTGCCGTGCCTCGTATTGACGGCGCGTGACGCATTGCATGATCGAGTAGAAGGGCTGGACGCCGGAGCGGACGATTACCTACCCAAACCGTTCGCCATGGATGAGATGATCGCGCGCGCCAAGGCGTTGCTGCGCCGCCCCGTCATACAGCGCTCGCTCGATCCCAGCTATGGGGACCTGACGCTACGCGTCGATGCCGGCGTTCTCTGGCGCGGCGGTAATAGCGTAGCCCTGTCGCCGACCGAAGCTCAGGTCATGCTCTTGCTGATGCGCAACCATGATGAGGTTGTGCGGCGCACGGCGCTGGAAGCGGCCGCGTGGGGGCTGAGTGAAGCGGTCACTCCCAATGCTCTGGATGTAGCGCTTCACCGTATCCGCCGCAAACTGCTCACCATCGGTGCGCGCCACAAGATCGTCAACGTACGGGGGCACGGTTATGCGCTTCGTGAGAACGACGTGGCTCAATAGCCTCGCCGTCAAAGTACTGCTCGCCTATATCGCCGGCGCAATGGTCACCACAGCCATAATCGTGCTGGCCCTTTTCGCGCTGACGGCATCTCAAAGTGACATGCTCTCGGACGCGGAGGTGGCCGATAATGCGAGAGAGATGGCCGATGACCTAGTGTTCGATAGCAATGGCATACCGATCGGGATAGACATAACCAAATTCGATATCGAATGGGTATTCGACAGCCTGAAACAAGAAACCTCATACCGGGTGCTGGACGCGTCGGGGATGGTTGTATTGTCCTGGCCTGGAAGCGAAGTCATTTGGCCTGAAAGTAGCGAAGCCGACCAGCTTCGCTCCGAAAGCTTTAAATTCGAGCAAAGAGGCGTGACGATGCACGGCGCCACCGAGGCAGTCGAGCATGAGGGGCGGACTTGGTATTTTCAGTTCGCGGCCAGTACCCGATTCCTGCACCTGATGCACCGTGCGTTCGCATTGCCTTTCACCGGCCTGGGAATCACGCTGTTCAGTTTGGTATTGCTGTTTATCTTCGGCGCATGCGTTTACGTAACACTGAAGTATGCGTTCAAGCCGCTACGAGACATATCGAACTCGGCTGCGAAGATCTCCCCTCGCTCGCTACACGCTCGCCTGAACACCGATGCCGCACCAAATGAGATCGCACCCTTGGTTGAAAGCTTCAATAACGTGCTCGAGCGGCTTGAGCGGGGCTATCGCGTTCAGCAGGAATTTCTCGCAACGGCGGCCCATGAACTTAAAACGCCACTTGCATTGATCCGTGCTCAGATCGAGTTGATCGATCATACCGACGGACAGAACTCACTGCTCAATGATGTCGAACATATGACGCGCCAAGTGCAACAGCTGCTGCATCTCGCCGAAGCAAGCGAGATGCAAAGCTACCGGTTTGCCGCTGTGGATATCCGGGAAGTTGTGAGCGAAGCGATCAGTTATCTGCAACGTATGGCCGATGGCGCGGGTGTGAGACTGGTAATGAACAATGACGCCCGTCAGAACGATTGGGTAGCCGATCGGGGTGCGCTGTTCACCTTGCTGAAAAATTTGTTGGAGAACGCGCTTCAGCACGCGCCTCGTGGGACGGCAGTTCATGTGAGCGTCGGCGCGAACATATTGGCGGTGCGTGACTGGGGCCCTGGTGTGAACGAAGACCAACTGGCGCATTTATTTGCACGCTTCTGGCGTGGCGCCGATAGACGCGATCACGGTGCGGGCCTTGGCCTCGCCATCTGCCAGGAAATAGCGACAGCGCACGGTTGGACGCTGTCCGTGTTCAGGGTAGAGCCAGGCCTGCTGTTCCAGCTCTCGCACCCTGGCGCCAAAGACACCGCAGGCCAGCAACTGCACCATCTGAGCCCAATACCAGATCCTGCTCCCAGCTAAGGCACAGGCTCTGCATCGCGGCGGATAGTTTCGGTCGATGAGGTCAACGGCGGATGCCCTTCCTCGTCGGGCTGCGGGAGGCTATGCAAGCGCACTGGACTTGAATGTAGCGGCTGACGCCGCCGTGCAACATCGTTACGTACCCACCGTGACGCCGGTCATTGCGACGCAGCATCACCAGAACCGGCCCTGTAATCTAGCGAAGCAAACCGGATCTGCATTCATCAAGGACAACCAACGCTTAAGTCATTAGGGATTCGCTAGCATCATCCGTACAATGCGCGCCACCCATACGCAACCATCTGCCTGATGTAGGCATGCCCCGCGTTTATCGCCGAACAGCTTGGCTATCGTTACATGTCCCTCGGTCTCGATACGCCTGTTGCCGATAGCGAACGCGATGGGAACGAAATGAAAAAGCTGCAGATGGGACCTAAAAGGGACCAAGCGTAAATCCCCAACTCTGAAACCCGCGAGAATATTGGCTTTGATCTCCACCGCTAACATCACCATGCAGTTCGGCGCCAAGCCGCTGTTCGAAAACGTTTCCGTCAAATTCGGCAACGGCAATCGCTACGGCCTGATCGGGGCTAACGGCTGCGGCAAGTCGACCTTCATGAAAATCCTCGGGGGCGACCTGGAGCCGTCCGCTGGTCAGGTCATGCTCGAACCCAACGTACGCCTGGGTAAGCTGCGTCAGGATCAGTTCGCCTACGAAGACTTCAACGTCATCGACACGGTGATCATGGGCCACGAAGAGCTATGGAAGGTCAAGGCCGAGCGCGAGCGCATCTACTCGTTGCCGGAAATGAGCGAGGAAGACGGCATGGCCGTCGCCGAACTGGAAACCGAGTTCGCCGAGATGGACGGCTACACCGCCGAGTCCCGTGCCGGCGAGCTGCTGCTGGGCCTTGGTATCCCGCTCGAACAGCACTTCGGGCCGATGAGCGAAGTGGCGCCGGGCTGGAAACTGCGGGTACTGTTGGCGCAAGCGCTGTTCTCCGATCCGGAAGTGCTGCTGCTCGACGAGCCGACCAACCATCTGGATATCAACACCATCCGCTGGCTGGAAAACATCCTCACGGCGCGTAACAGCACCATGATCATCATTTCCCACGACCGGCACTTCCTGAACAGCGTGTGCACGCACATGGCCGACCTCGATTACGGCGAGCTGCGGCTGTTCCCGGGCAACTATGACGAGTACATGACCGCGGCGACCCAGTCGCGCGAGCAGCTGCTGGCCGACAATGCCAAGAAGAAAGCGCAGATCGCCGAATTGCAGACCTTCGTCAGCCGCTTCTCGGCCAACGCATCGAAAGCCAAGCAGGCGACTTCGCGCGCCAAGCAGATCGACAAGATCCAGCTCGCGGAGGTCAAGCCCTCGAGCCGCGTCAGCCCGTTCATTCGCTTCGAGCAGACCAAGAAGCTGCACCGCCAAGCCGTAACCGTCGAGCGCATGGCCAAGGGATTTGATGGCAAGACGCTGTTCAAGAACTTCAGCTTCACCGTCGAAGCCGGCGAGCGGGTCGCGATCATCGGCCCGAACGGTATCGGCAAGACCACCCTGCTGCGTACGCTGGTTGGCGAACTGCAGCCGGATGCTGGTTCGGTGAAGTGGACCGAAAGCGCCGATATCGGCTACTACGCCCAGGACCATGCCGATGACTTCGAAGACGACATGTCGCTGTTCGACTGGATGGGCCAGTGGACGCAGGGCGGCGAACAGATCGTGCGCGGCACCCTTGGCCGTATGTTGTTTTCGAATGATGAGATCCTCAAGTCGGTTCGAGTTATCTCTGGAGGCGAACAGGGTCGCATGCTGTTCGGCAAGCTGATTCTGAAAAAGCCCAACGTCCTGGTAATGGACGAACCGACCAACCACCTGGACATGGAATCCATCGAAGCGCTGAACCTGGCGCTGGAGAACTATCCGGGCACTTTGATTTTCGTCAGCCACGACCGCGAGTTCGTCGGCTCGCTCGCGACGCGAATCATTGAGCTCTCGGATACAGGTGTGACCGACTTCAGCGGCACCTATGACGACTATCTGCGTAGCCTTGGCGTGATCTAAGGACGCCGGAACGAACGCGCCCCGTCAGTTCCGTACTGTACGGGGCGTTTTTGTATGAGCCCTTCGCGTCAGGCGGTTTCGTACAGCGCCTCAATGGACTGCTGAGCTGCGATCATCGCTGATTCCCGTGCATCGCCTCCCATGGCGAGGCCATGGGCCCGAACGATCTCGATCTCGGTAATGCCGAGAAACCCCAGTACAAGCTTCAAGTAGCCTTCGTGCGCGACACCGCTGGGTTGGTCGCCATGAATGCCTCCGGCAGTTGAAACGAGAATCACGCGTTTTCCACCGGCCAAGCCCTCTGCACCGTTCGGGCCGTAGCGAAAGGTTTTGCCTGCTACGGCGATGCGGTCGATCCATGCCTTGAGCTGGCTGGGTACGCTGAAGTTGTACATAGGTGCGCCAATGACCAGTAAATCTGCCTTGAGAAACTCATTCAGGGTCGCCTCGGCCAGTGCCGCTGCCTGACGCTGCACCGCATCACGCAGCTCTTCCGGAGTGCTGGCGGCCGCCAAACTTGCGCCAGACAGGTGGTCCAGCTCGTCCGCAGCAAGATCGCGATAACGCAAGCTGCTCTCCGGCTCGGACGCCAGCACAGTCGCCACGACAGCACGTGTTAGCTGACGCGAAGCCGAGGCGTCGCCGAGGATGCTCGAATCCAGGTGCAGTATGTTCATGTAGGGTCTCCATCTCAGGTTCGTTTCGATGGGGAAATCCTACAGACAAATCGAATAAGGGATTAGTAGCGAGATTTACGATAGATTGTCCTGAAAATAGGACGATAAGCCATGCAAGATCTCAACGACCTTTTCTATTTCGCCAAAGTGGTCGAAGGCGGTGGATTCGCTGCGGCCGGTCGCCAGCTCGGCATTCCCAAATCACGACTGTCGCGCCGCATCGCCGAGCTTGAAGAGCGACTCGGTGCGCGATTGCTTCAGCGCACGACGCGAAAGCTATCCGTCACCGAGATCGGCGAGCGCTACTACCGGCATTGTCAGGCGATGCTGCTGGAAGCGGAACAGGCGGATGAGGTCGTAGCGAGACTGACCAGCGAACCCAGGGGACGCGTGCGCGTGTCCTGCCCCATCGCTGTGGCCGGATTCGCTGATGCGGTAGTGGATTTCCTTGCGACATATCCGCTGGTAACACTCGAAACGATTGTCACCAACCGGCGTGTAGATCTGGTCAACGAGGGCATCGATGTCGCTCTGCGGGTTCGTACCGCAGATGACGAAGACCCCTCGCTCATCGTTCGGCGTTTGCAACCGACTGTCGCCTATCTCGTCGCCTCGCCCGCATTACTTCGTGACCACACCATCAACGGTCCAGAAGACCTGCCTAAGCTGCCCGTGCTCGGCGCAGCAGACCCCGACCGCAAGGTGCGCTACCGGCTCGTCAGCGATGATGGCGAGACACGGGAACTCGTGCTGGAACCGCGGCTTGCGGTCGATGACTTTCTGATCCGCAAGGCTGCCGCTCTTTCAGGACTCGGCCTGACCATGCTGCCACGCGGCTACTGTGAAGAGGAGTTGGCGAGCGGCCAGTTGATTCGCGTCCTGCCAGACTGGACGCTGCCGGGGGGTCACCTGCAGGTGGCTTATCTGCATCGGCGCGGAATGTTACCTGCCGTTAGGGCGTGGATAGATCATATGGTCAAGGTATTCGGTCAGGGCTGGCCGTGTTAACGCCGAAAGACTCACCGGCTCAATCCGAGCAACACCTCATGCAAGCGCTGGAAATACAGGTAATCCAGCCACACCACCTGATGAGCCATAACGATCAACCAGAACGCCAGCTGGAATGAGAGCTTGCGAGTCTTGTGTCGTAACACTTGCTGCGCCAGCAGCGCGCCAGGCCAACCACCGAGCAGCTCGACCAGATGCAGATGCGCCTCCGGCGTACGCCTGTTGCCGCGCATGGCGCTGCGCTTGTCGTGCAAATACAAACCGAAGACCAGCAAACTCGCCAGTGCATAGGCGACTAGCGGCCAGTGCACGCCCTGCTGGACCAACCGCACGCTGCCCAGCGTCGGTAGCAGACACAGTAGTACAAGGGCAGAGACCTTCAACGAGAAATGCTGACGAAGAGCACCAACTCGTCGGGCGCGCGGTCCATGGTCCTCATGCCGAGCTTTGGGTGAGCGCCGCGCCAAGGGCTTTTGGCGAATGGCCGGATCATCGAGGGAAAGCGTATCCAGACGGATATGCGAGGCACGCAAACGCCCTTCCCTGTCGCGATCGGTTCCATACCGCACCCGATCGCCCTGTACCGGACGACGTGCTCCGCGCATGACCGAAATGTGCGCGAACACCTCGTTACCGCCATTGTCAGGGCGGATGAAACCGAATCCTTTCTGATCGTCCCAACTTTTCAGCTGACCGCGTAATTCCATGTTGAAAGACTCGGTGAAAATCAGGCATTCCAATCGGCGGCAAAACGATACGAAATGATCGGTTTCAATCGGTGTTCGTGGCGTGTGCCGGAGTTTCTTCTTCAGCCCTAAGCCATGGCGTTATCAGCCTGCGGCAGTGCTCCAATCGATCAAGCCGAACTGCCAGGTCGCCAGAATGGCGATGCCAAAGATGATCCGGTACCAAGCGAATGCTGCGTAGCTATGGTTGCCGATAAATTTCAATAGCGCACGCACCGCCAACATCGCAAAAATGAACGAAGTGACAAAGCCAATCGCAAATACTGGAAGATCACCCGACTGGAACAGATCGCGGTATTTGTAGCCGGAGTAAACCGCAGCACCCACCATCGTCGGCATCGCCAGGAAGAAGGAAAACTCAGTCGCCGCCTTGCGCGACAGGCCAAATAACAGCCCGCCGATGATAGTAGCCCCCGAGCGCGAAGTTCCTGGAATCAGCGCCAAGCACTGTGCACATCCCACCTTCAACGCATGACTCCAGTGCATATCATCAACCGTTTCCGCCTGGATGCGATGCGAACGTTTTTCAGCCCAGAGCATGACCACCCCACCGATAACCAGCGCGGTCGCCACGGTGATGGGGTTGAACAGGTATTCATGTATCAGGTCGGCAAAGGTCACACCCAGCACGACGGCTGGTAGGAATGCCACTAGTAGGTTGACGGTGAATTTCTGCGCCTGTCGCTCGCTGGGCAGCCCGACCACGACATCGATGATCTTGCGCCGGTACTCCCAGACCACAGCCAGAATCGCGCCCAGCTGAATGATGATGTTGAAGGCCAATGCCCGCTCGCCACCAAACCCGATGAGATCGGCGACGATGATCTGGTGTCCGGTACTGGATATAGGCAGAAACTCCGTGATTCCTTCGACCACGCCTAGAAGCAACGCCTGAAAGGCGATCCAAAAATCCATCTAATCCCCAATAGCGGTGCAAACCACCGCATTTGAATATGCAACGAAGGTATATGTCAGATAGCCACTTGAGCGCTGTTGTGACTCGCTGGCGACAAGTAAATTCAATGAGTCGAAGCGCCCATCCTCATCTTTTTTTCACAGATGCCGACAAGCTATTCAACGGTGTAGCAAAGCAACCACTGCCACAGCTCAAACGGCCAAGGCAGACGCAGGCGCGGTGCTCCAACCCAAAGCCGCTAAACAAATAATAATTAAGATAAAGTCTCAACAGGAGCTTACAAGCAGATGAATATGCTGCGAAATTTCCCTATCAGCAAGCGCCTCTGGCTGATTCCGACGCTAGCCGTTGCGATGCTATTCGTTCTCGGCCTGCTGATGATCCAGCAAGTGCGTACCGACCTGTACAAAGGCAAGCAGGTCATGACCCAGAACATCGTCGAAACGGCGACGGGTGTTCTCAGCTATTACCAACAACTCGAGGCAAACGGCACGCTGAGCACGTCCGAGGCACAGAAAGCAGCAATGGATCAGATCCGCCTGCTCCGCTACGGACAAAATGACTATTTCTGGATCAATGACATGAGCCCGGTCATGCTCATGCACCCGATGAAGCCCGAGCTCGAAGGCAAGAATCTTTCCAACGTGAAGGACCCGAACGGCAAAGAACTGTTCAACGAGATGGTCAAAGTAGCTCGCCTACAGGGAGCCGGCATCGTCGACTATCAATGGGCGAAACCGGGTAAGGAAGATCCCGTACCGAAAATTTCCTACATCGAATTGTTCAAGCCATGGGGCTGGATCATCGGTTCCGGCATCTACGTGGACGACGTAGAAGCAGAGTTCCTGCATTACCTCGTTCGCTTCTCCATCATTGGCTTGATCATCGCCTCGCTGATGGCGCTGCTGGTTTCCGTTCTTATCCGCAGCATCACCCGTCCGCTGCGCCATTCCATGCAGGCGATGGCCAACATAGCGAGCGGTGAAGCCGACCTTACGCGCAGCCTGGACATCTCGGGGAATGACGAGCTGACTACGCTGAGCCGCGATTTCAACACGTTTATACACAAGCTCCATACGGTTATCGCTCAGCTGTTCGAAACTTCCGGCTCGCTGGCGAAGTCGTCCAGCGACCTGGGTGGGCTAGCCGGTCGGACACACAAGCAAAGCCAACAGCAGTCGCAGCAAATGGAACTGGTGGCCACCGCAGTGAACGAGGTGACCTACGCGGTGCAGGAAGTGGCGAAAAATGCCGAACATGCATCGAACGAAGTCGGCGATGCGGAAAAGCAGGCAGGGCTGGGACAACGTAATATCGAAGCCAGCCTTCAGCAGATCGACCAGCTATCGACCACCATCAATAAAGCAGTTGGGGTCATCCAGTCATTGGCCGACGAAACCACTCAGATCGGTTCGGTGTTGGAAGTTATCGGATCGATCGCCGACCAAACCAACTTGCTCGCTCTGAACGCCGCGATCGAAGCCGCTCGCGCCGGAGAACAAGGCCGCGGCTTCGCCGTTGTGGCTGATGAAGTTCGTTTGCTGGCACAGCGCACCCAGACCTCGACGGCAGAGATTCACACGATGATCGAACGCCTGCAGAAAAATTCAGGCGCGGCGGTGACCGTTATCATGGAAAGCAGTCGGGCCTCTCAGGCCACCGTCGAGCAAGCCAGCCAGGCCGGTGAAAGCCTGGGTCAGATCGCCCAGGCGCTGCGCAACCTGTCCGGCCTGAACGCCTCGATTGCCAGCGCTACCCTGCAGCAGACTCATGTCGTCGAAGATATCAATCAGAACGTCACTCAAGCCGCCGGACTGGCACAGGATAGTACCCAGGCCGCTGAGCACTCGAGCGCAGCGAGCAAGCAGCTCGGCGAGTTGGCAGAACAGCTGAATCGTCTGCTCAAGCAGTTCAAGGTCTAGCCAACCAAACTGCATCAACGACTGGCTTTTGTATACATACGGCCGGCCTCCTCACGGAGACCGGCCATCCTATTTCGCCAGGCGGCTGCGACTTTTCGCCACGCGCGATGCGGCTTGAGTAACGGTCATCGTTGCGGCCATGGAACCTCTGAACGGTCCGCAGGCCATGAAATCAAGCCGTTCAGCCGACGCTTAATCCAAAATGCGCTTGCACGACTAATCCTATACTTTCGGCTAATTGCAAAAATTCTCCGCAATCGCGAACTCTCAATGTGACTTATCAGTCCTCTGTGTACATCAATGGTATGTAAGGCCAACGCCGGCAGCCTGGCGGCAGGCTAAATCCGATCTTGGTTATCACACAGAGAGACACACCTCATGAATAGCCCCCTTCGTTTCAACGACGCCCTTCTCATTACTGATCGTGCGTTCAAGCCGTTCCAGTGCGTCGCCTGGACACTGCTCGAAGGCAACGGCGAACTCAGCATTACCGTCGTGGATGGCAGCGAGTCTCGCGCCGTCGGCCATTGCAAACTCTCCAGCAGCGTTTATTCCGACCCGGTCAAGCTCGGCGAATCGTTGGAACAAGCACGCGCTGACCTGAGCCGCCAGGGTATTCACCTCGCCCCCTGGCAGATGCCGGAATAAGACATCCGTCTCGAATGAACCAAGGCCCGGCGGCGCAAGCACCGGGCCTTTTTCATTGCAATCGCATGGCCCTCGCCTGCCGGTTCCGTTTATCGGACTGATCCATTCGCTTGTTTCACGGTCCCAGCAATAAGTGAATCAAGAGGAGCAAGCCATGAAGGGTGCAGAAGCCTACGTCAATGACCAGTGGTACAGCAGCGGTCTGGCAGACCTGCCTGAGGGTGCTGATGGCCATTGCATTACCTTGAAGTTCATTATCCCTCGCGATGCTCAGTTCACCGGGCTGATCACGCATGTCCGCGAGGTGGCGCAGCGGCACCTGAGCGAGTTCTATAAAGACCGAAAGGTAACGCATAGACCAGTGGAAGGTTCGGTCGTAGGGGATGGCAGTGGCGACGGTATAGACCTGGTATTTGATGTCGCCCCTGCGCAATGAGCAACCGCTACATCGGAGTACGGACCATGACCGCACTACGTCTTGCACTCGACGAAGCCATACGTATCAGCGAGATGGCTTTTCTACCTTGCCACGCAACTACCCAGGTGAATAACGAGGACGCCAGCTTTTCACTGCGGGTGATCAACGTGGCAGGCGATGAAATCATGTCGATTCCCCATATCGCTCGTTCCCAGTATGCGGACCCCATGCATCTCGCCGGTCTGCTTGAGAACGCACGGCTGCAGCTCAGCAAAGATGGCGTGCCGCTGAGCGCATGGTCCATGCCCGCACAGCCGGGCCTTATTGGTTAAGCGACGCCATTATCGAGGCCGCGAATGACTCCTTTCGATTGGCAGCGCATGCTGCTGGACGATCTGCCATTGCTGTTCATCGCAGAAGTGGTGCTGCGAGCGTTGTTTGCCTTCGTTGCGGTGTTTCTATTTCTGAAAATCAGCGGACGACGGGGTATTCGGCAGCTGTCGCTGTTCGAGCTGGTAGTGATTCTTACGTTGGGGTCAGCAGCAGGCGATGTCTCCTTCTATGAGGATGTGCCACTGCTGCCCATCGCGGCCGTATTCGCAACCTTGTTGCTGCTCTATCGGCTCACCGTCTGGTTCATGACGCGCAACGAACGGTTGTCCAAATGGATGGAAGGCGAACCAGTCACAATCATCCAGAATGGCCTGTACGAACTACACAGCCTGGACCAACTAAATATCTCATCCGACGAGTTTTTCATGGAGTTGCGTCAGCAAGGTGTTGAGCACCTGGGGCAGGTTCGATTGGGCATTCTCGAGACCGATGGAGAGGTCAGCCTCTATTTCAACGAAGCCGAGGCGGTGCGCCCAGGGCTTTCTGTGCTGCCCAAACAATTTCGGACGATTTACCGGCAGGTCCCCTCCAGCGGGCTGTATGCCTGCATGCGGTGTGGATATCCGCAGATCATCGAAGCACAGCGGGAGGCGACATGTCCTCGTTGTCACCACCAGCATTGGTGTATTGCGCTGAGCAATCCTCGTGTGCGCTGATCTGCGGCGCGAACCCCGTCCGCTTACATCGGTCACTTATAGAGACGGGCGCCGCGCTGCCCCCCCGCCACGGCTGCCTTTTATTCCGCGATCCAGGAGCGTTCACATGATTGGCGACTATTCATCGATAAATGATCATTTGGAAACTGCACGCAGGCTGGCTGACAGCGCTGAAACCAAGGCGGATCCTGCAATCTACCGAGAAGCAATCGACGAACTGGTAGCCGCGATACGGTTGCTGATGCGCAACAGCCCGGAAAGCGAAGACTGATCGCAATTCGTTCACTCGCCGGGTTCATGCTGAAAGGGGAGCGCGCAGGCCAGATCAGTCTGCGCCATCAAGCTGTGCGTATCGCGAGGTGTGTTCCGCATGCTGATCGATCAAGGCGGTGAAGTTCCTCTGCCATTGGCGGAGGGTATTCGTCCGGTACCGACGGACGAGCAGTCCGATACAGGCACCGCCCTGTGCCCTCCGCTTCCAGCCGATCTCCATTACGTTGATGATCGCAGTCCGGGAATCGGGCGACGGATACTGCGGGGCAAGTTCGCCTACTTCCAACCGAACGGAGAGCGCATTCGCGACGCGACCGAGATTGCCAGGATCAATAAACTGGCGATCCCGCCGGCCTATACCGATGTCTGGATCTGCCCCGATCCGCAAGGGCATCTTCAGGCCACTGGGCGTGACGCCCGTGGTCGCAAACAGTATCGCTATCACGCCCGCTGGCGGGAAATCCGGGACAGCACAAAATATGAACGCCTTCTGGCATTCGGTGCAGCATTACCCCGGTTGCGTGCTGGTCTGGAGCAACATCTGGCGCTGCGCGGACTACCGCGAGAGAAAGTCATGGCGCTGGTGGTGCAACTGCTCGAGTCGACGTTGATTCGTGTCGGCAACTCACGCTATGCGCGGGAAAACCGCTCCTACGGCCTGACCACGCTGCGTACACGCCATGTCGATGTGCATGGCGCCGCGATCCGCTTCCAGTTTCGAGGCAAGAGCGGTGTAAAGCATCAGGTCACGCTGAAAAATCAACGACTGGCGCGCATCCTGCGTCGCTGCATGGAATTGCCCGGGCAACACCTTTTCCAGTACCTGGACGAGGACGGTTTACGCCACCCGGTGAGCTCCAGCGACGTGAATCAGTTCATTCAAGATATGACTGGTGGTGACTTCACTGCCAAGGACTACCGCACCTGGGCCGGTAGTGCGCTGGCCCTGGACTACCTGCGCAAGCGCGACTGGCAACCGGACGCCGTTGCCCGTCGCAATCTGGTCGAGACGGTCACCCAGGTGTCCCGCCAGCTTGGCAACACCCCGGCCATTTGCCGCCAGTGCTATATCCACCCCGACGTGCTCCAGGCCTTCACCTCAGGTGAGCTCGCCCGGTTGTCCAAGGCAAGAAAGCGCAAGTGGCTGAGCAGCGAGGAAGCCACCTTGTTGAATTTCCTGACCGAGCGCAATCCCACCTGACGTCTCCGAATATTGGTCAGCGGTAGAGCGATACCTGATTGCGGCCTGCCGATTTCGACATATACATCGCGCTGTCAGCTCGCTCGATCAGCTGCGCATAGCCGCTGGTGGGCTGACTGAGATCCGCGATGCCGAGGCTGACGGTAAAATGGATGCTGCGCCCTTCATGGATGACCTCATGCGCCTCGATGGACTGCCGCAGCCTTTCCGCGAAGGTCACGGCCCCCTCGCTGTCCGTATCCGGCAGCAGTACCACGAACTCCTCACCGCCGTAGCGCCCGGCTATGTCGGCGTCTCGCATGCTTTGGCGGATGAGCTCGGCGGCCCGCTGAATGACCGCATCGCCTGCCTGATGACCGTAGCTGTCATTGATCCGCTTGAAGTGATCTATATCGAACATCACCAGTGCGGCATTACGGTCGTAACGTCGGTGCCGAGCATAGTCCTGACGCAGCATTTCTTCCCAATGACCGCGGTTGAACAGACCCGTCAGGCGATCAGTGCTCGATAACCGCTGCAGCTCCTGGTTGGCCGCCTGTAACTGGCGCCGGTTGATGGCGACGTCGGTCACGTCGTAGATGATCAGGCAAATCTGGTCAATGTTGCCGCTGAGGCCTTTCAAGGGCATCAAAGTGGTGTTCTGGTACATGAAATCTTCCAACCCGGTGATCGGCTGGTAATTCTTGAACCGTAACAAATAGGGACGTTGCTCCCAGATGGTGAACGACGGCGTGCCGAGCGTCGCAACGTTCTCCACCTTGCGCCGAAACCATTGCTCATCCACTTCCGGAAACAGCTCGAAAAAAGATTTTTCCCGCGCATCTTCAGGCAGCCGCCCGGAGCGGTTTTCCATGAAGGTATTCCACACATCGATGCGGTATTCGCGATCCAGGACCACAACACCAACGTCGATGCTCTGGATGATCGCCAGAAGCCAATGAAGTTCGCTCAGATTCATCGAGTCGGACATGCTCAGGCCATCAGGTAGGCGAGTTTGCGAGACAGCAGCTCAACCGAGTCTTCGGTGAACAGCAACAACAGATCGAAATGGACATCATGGCCTTCCAGGCTGTAGCTGATCTCCACCGCAAGGGTGCTTTTCCAACGCTGCCGATTGAGCCGGATGAGCTCGTCGATCGACGCGTGCTGGCCCAGCACCTGCGGATGCCCCTGGGAGAACACCACGTCAATTTGATCGGCGATGCCGCTGAGGCATGCGCTGATCAGCAGACTGGACAGATCGAGCAGCATTTCCAGTTCACGGAAGTCCTTTGCGCGCATCAGGCGCGCCATGTCGGCGACTTCCGAGTCATGAAAGATCAGCAATGCCTCACCGGCGATTCCACCGCCGATATAACCCTGGCAAACCGCGGTCAGTTTGTCTCCCTGGGCCGCATCGGCAAGTGCCATGTGCAACTCGCCGACTTCGAGGATGTTCACGTTGGGAATAGGTAGCTGAACAAAAACCCCAAGCACCTTTGCAAGCAGCGCAGCCGCGCGCCCCATCGCAACGTTCACCACCTCGCGGAAGGCATCACGAAACGGGATGGGCCCTGTCGCTCTCTCACCCAGCGCTGGCAACTCGTTGCCCACAATCCCCAGACTGGCCAGGGTCTGTCGCAAGTGCACCGGATCTGCCGGTTTACGAATGAATGCCAGCGCTCCCAGCTCCAGCACCCGCCGTACAGCCTCTTCCTGAACAT
This sequence comes from Pseudomonas sp. YJ42, assembly GCF_047225135.1. Classification (NCBI taxonomy): domain Bacteria; kingdom Pseudomonadati; phylum Pseudomonadota; class Gammaproteobacteria; order Pseudomonadales; family Pseudomonadaceae; genus Pseudomonas; species Pseudomonas sp. YJ42. The sequence goes on from NZ_CP178378.1 coordinate 656,914, forward strand.
CCGCCGAGACCACAATGACCTTGCAGTCGAGTTGCTCATCACGAAGCGCAGCAAGCACCTGATAGCCGTCCACATCCGGCATGGTCAGGTCGAGCAGTAGCACATCGATTCCGCCCTCGCGTATGCGCTCAAGGGCCTCACTGCCGCCGGCGGCCTGACGGATGTTCAGCGGCCAGGCAACCGGCAGCGCACGCAGCAATTGCTTGCGCGCCAGGTTCGAATCATCGCAAATCAACAGGGAAACGGCAGACATGCAGCGCTCGCTCACTTAGCCAGGCATCAGAAACCTGGACAGCTTATCTCAGCAAACGGTCGCTGGGTTGGTGACACAAAACTATAATGGCACTTTGCCCAAGAAGTGACTGAAACAACCACCGTTTGGGCAGTTCCGCCTTAATAGTAAGCGTTATCCCGATTGGTGTGATCGGTCACGTCGCGCACGCCCTTGAGCTCAGGAATTCGCTCCAGCAGGGTTTTTTCGATGCCTTCCTTGAGCGTAACGTCAGCCTGGCCGCAACCTTGGCAACCACCACCGAACTGCAACACCGCGACCCCCTCGTCAACCACATCAATCAAGGTGACCTGGCCACCATGGCTGGCAAGCCCTGGATTGATTTCGGTCTGCAGGTAGTAGTTGATGCGCTCGTTCAGCGGGCTATCTTCATTGACCATCGGCACCTTGGCGTTCGGCGCCTTGATCGTCAGCTGCCCCCCCATGCGATCAGTGGCGTAATCCACCAGGGCGTCTTCCAGAAAGGGCTCGCTGACACTATCGATCCAGGCTGTAAAACGCTTCAGTGCGACGGGAACGTCATCCGGCTTTTCTTCACCAGGCTTGCAATAGGCAATGCAGGTTTCCGCATAGGGCGTACCGGGCTGAGTGATGAAGACCCGGATGCCGATCCCTGTGGTGTTCTGCTTCTCGAGCAGGTCTGCCAGGTAATCGTGTGCAGCTTCGGTAATGGTAATGGCGCTCATGGGAACTCCTCTCAGACATGATGGGCAGTGTACGCCAACCCTCTCCCCGGATAAAGTCCCAGTGTTTTAGTAGGAAATAGAACCTTCCGAGCTGGAGGCTCCGATAGCTGTCCAGCCCCCTTCACGCGGAGCGTCAGAACCGGTTCGCAAGACGTCACACCCGGCAACGAATATGAGCGCCACTCATACAAAAGCGCTGATGATCAAAAAGCATGCAGCTTTGTTATCATTCGCGCTTCTAGAAATCAGCTTTTCAGGTAGTCCCCATGCTAGACCGCAACGCCCGTCTCCAGGCTCTCCAGAAGGCCCTCAAGGAGCGCATCCTGATTCTCGACGGCGGCATGGGCACCATGATCCAGAGCTACAAACTGGACGAGCCCGATTACCGCGGCGAGCGCTTTGCCGATTGGCCGCAGGACCTCAAAGGCAATAATGACTTGCTGATCCTGACACGCCCAGATGCAATCAGCGCCATCGAAAAGGCCTACTTCGATGCCGGCGCCGATATCGTCGAAACCAACACCTTCAACGCCACGCGCGTTTCCCAGGCCGATTACGGCATGGAAGAGCTGGTGTACGAGTTGAACGTGGAAGGCGCCCGCCTCGCTCGCCAGGCAGCCGATGCCAAGACTGCCGAGACGCCAGACCGCCCGCGCTTCGTCGCCGGGGTGCTGGGCCCGACCAGCCGAACCTGCTCGCTGTCGCCGGACGTGAATAACCCAGGCTACCGCAACGTTACATTCGACGAGCTGGTCGAGAACTACACCGAAGCCACCCGAGGCCTCATTGAAGGCGGCTCTGACCTGATACTGATCGAGACCATATTCGATACGCTCAATGCGAAGGCGGCGATCTTTGCGGTTCAGGAAGTCTTCGAGGAAATCGGGTTCGAACTGCCGATCATGATTTCCGGCACCATTACCGATGCTTCAGGCCGGACCCTGTCCGGACAGACCACCGAAGCTTTTTGGAACTCCGTACGCCACGCCAAGCCGATCTCGGTCGGTCTGAACTGTGCTCTGGGCGCCAAGGAGCTACGGCCCTACCTGGAAGAACTGTCTAACAAGGCCGAAACCCACGTCTCGGCACACCCCAACGCCGGCCTGCCGAACGCCTTCGGCGAGTACGACGAAAGCCCGGCGGAGATGGCCCGGGTGGTCGAGGAATTCGCCGCCAGCGGCTTTCTCAACATCGTCGGCGGCTGCTGCGGTACGACACCGGCGCATATCGAGGCGATTGCCAAGGCCGTTGCGAAATATGCGCCACGCGTCATTCCCGACATTCCCAAAGCCTGCCGCCTGTCCGGCCTCGAGCCGTTCACGATCGATCGCAGCTCGCTGTTCGTCAACGTCGGTGAGCGGACCAACATTACCGGTTCCGCCAAGTTCGCCCGCCTTATCCGCGAGGAGAACTACACCGAAGCCCTGGAAGTCGCCCTGCAGCAGGTCGAGGCCGGCGCGCAGGTCATCGACATCAACATGGACGAGGGCATGCTGGATTCGAAGAAGGCCATGGTGACCTTCCTCAACCTGATCGCCGGTGAACCGGACATTTCCCGCGTGCCGATCATGATCGACTCCTCCAAATGGGAGGTGATCGAAGCCGGTCTGAAATGCATCCAGGGCAAGGGCATCGTTAACTCGATCTCGATGAAAGAAGGCGTCGAAGCCTTCAAGCATCATGCCCGCCTGTGCAAGCGCTACGGGGCCGCCGTAGTGGTGATGGCCTTCGACGAGGCCGGCCAGGCCGATACCGCCGCGCGCAAGCGTGAGATCTGCCAGCGCTCTTACGACATCCTGGTAAACGAGGTCGGCTTCCCGCCGGAAGACATCATCTTCGACCCGAATATCTTCGCCGTCGCCACCGGCATCGAAGAGCACAACAATTACGCCGTGGACTTCATCGAAGCCTGCGCTTACATCCGCGACCACCTCCCCTATGCCCTGACCTCGGGCGGCGTGTCCAACGTGTCCTTCTCGTTCCGCGGCAATAACCCGGTGCGGGAGGCAATCCACTCGGTCTTCCTCTATTACGCGATCCAGAATGGGCTGACGATGGGCATCGTCAATGCCGGCCAGCTTGAGATCTACGACGAGATCCCGAAGCAGCTGCGCGACGCGGTCGAAGACGTGGTGCTCAACCGCACGCCCAACGGCACCGAGGCTTTGCTCGCCATCGCCGACGAATTCAAGGGCGACGGCAGCGTCAAGGAAGCGGAAACAGAGGAATGGCGTGGTTATACGGTCGAGAAGCGGCTCGAGCACGCGCTCGTCAAGGGCATCACCACCCACATCGTCCAGGACACCGAAGAGTTCCGCCAGCAGTGCGCGCGCCCCATCGAGGTCATCGAAGGTCCGCTGATGGCGGGCATGAACGTGGTCGGCGACCTGTTTGGCTCGGGCAAGATGTTCCTGCCTCAGGTGGTGAAGTCAGCCCGTGTGATGAAGCAGGCCGTTGCGCATCTGATTCCCTTCATCGAAGCTGAGAAAGGCGACAAGCCTGAAGCCAAGGGCAAGATCCTCATGGCGACGGTAAAGGGCGACGTCCACGACATCGGCAAGAACATCGTTGGCGTGGTGCTCGGCTGTAACGGCTACGACGTGGTCGACATGGGCGTGATGGTCCCAGCAGAAAAAATTCTGCAGACGGCGATTACCGAGAAATGCGACATCATCGGCCTGTCCGGCCTGATCACGCCTTCCTTGGACGAGATGGTCCACGTTGCCCGCGAAATGCAACGTCAGGACTTCCATTTGCCATTGATGATCGGCGGCGCCACCACCTCCAAGGCGCACACGGCGGTGAAGATCGACCCGCACTACAAGAACGATGCAGTGGTCTATGTCACCGACGCTTCACGTGCCGTCGGGGTTGCGACGACATTGTTGTCGAAGGAACTGAAGCCGGCCTTCGTGCAGAAGACTCGCGAAGAGTACGCGATGATCCGCGAGCGCACCGCCAACCGCAGCGCTCGCACCGAACGCCTGACGTACCCCGAAGCGGTTGCCGTCAAACCCAAATTCGACTGGGCCGACTACAACCCGGTGAAGCCGAGCTTCACCGGCCGCAAGGTGCTCGAAGACATCGATCTGCGCACCCTGGTCGACTACATCGACTGGACGCCATTCTTCATCGCCTGGGACCTGGCTGGTAAGTATCCGCGCATTCTCGAGGACGAAATCGTCGGCGAAGCCGCCACCTCGCTGTTCAACGATGCCCAGGCGATGCTCACCAAACTGGTCGATGAAAAGCTGATCAAGGCTCGCGCGGTGTTCGGCTTCTGGCCAGCCAACCAGGTCGACGAAGATGATATCCAGGTCTATGGCGACGACGGCGAAGCCCTGGCCACGCTGCATCATCTGCGTCAGCAGACGGTGAAGACCGACGGCAAACCGAACTTCTCGCTGGCCGACTTCGTGGCACCGAAGAGCAGCGGAGTGACCGATTACGTTGGCGGTTTCATCACCACCGCGGGCATCGGTGCAGAGGAAGTCGCCAAGGCTTATCAGGACGCCGGTGATGACTACAACTCGATCATGGTCAAGGCGCTAGCCGATCGCTTGGCCGAAGCCTGCGCCGAGTGGCTGCACCAACAGGTGCGCAAGCAGTGGTGGGGCTATGATCCGGAAGAGCAGCTGAGCAATGAAGAGCTGATCAAGGAGCTGTACAAGGGCATCCGCCCTGCCCCCGGTTATCCGGCCTGCCCCGATCACACCGAGAAAGCCACACTGTTCAGGTTGCTCGATGCCGACGGTGCCAGCCAGGTAACTCTGACCGAGCACTTCGCCATGCTACCAACCGCGGCCGTTAGTGGCTGGTACTTCGCTCACCCCAAGGCGCAATACTTCGCGGTCGGCAAGATCGACAGGGACCAGGCCGAAAGCTACAGCAAGCGCAAAGGGCAGGATCTTGCCGTAACCGAGCGCTGGCTGATGCCAAACCTGGGCTACGACGCCTGAGAAGCACTGCGCCTGTCGAAAGGCGCGTGCTGTCAACGACGGCGGCCGGATTCCCCAGGCCGCCTGCCATGCCCCCACGCTCAAGTCGCAGACGCGTCAACCGACAACCGCACGGCTAGTGCTAGTGCTCGGCAAGCCAGTGCTCGAAAGCTTCCGCGCGCAGGGGCATCGAGAGCAGATAGCCCTGGGCCTCTCGCCGCCGAGCGCTCTCAGTAGGTCATAGACTTCGGCCTCCTCAATGCCCTCGGCGACGACGCTGCAACCCAGATCATGGGCCATGTTCACCATTGACTTGACCAAGGTCTGGCTGCGCATGTGCTGGGCGGGTTTAAATAGCTACCCTGCGAGCACCGCTCGGCTCCGCCACATTTCCCTCTGGATGACGAAACCATGCCAAGCGACACGCTCTACCTACTCGATCAACTTGAAGTTGCGGACATGCTGGAAATCGACGGCCTGCATGCCTGGCAGTTCGAGCTTAACGATGCCCTCCTCGACCAAGCTGACGCCGCCGCCGAAGCAGAGCTGGCATTCGACAGCGAGGAAACCGTGGTCACCATCGAAGGACTCGATGGCCGGGAACGACGGGTGTGGCGCTTCAGCTACAACCAGGTCATGGAGGCGACCTATCTCGAAGCGGACGATGCCTGGTCACTGGACGAAGGCAAACATCACCTGCGCTGCCTCGGAGCGGTAATCGTTAGCGAAGACGTCTGAAGCGCCCGCCAAGCGCGACAAGCCGCCACCTGTTGCTTCAGTGCTGGTACACCGCTTTGGCGCCAGACCTGTCCTTCGACCCCGCCCCGTCAGTGGCGCTGACGTAAGCGGTTGCTCGATGGTCGTAACACGCGCTTGCCTGTCAGCCTTCGCGCGCGCCGCGGCGCAGCAACAGGGCGATCGCCAGCAGCACCAGCAGGCTGCCCGGTAGCCACTGCCAGCCGATGCGCTGTGGCTGGGTGAAGAACAGCAACAACATCGACACAAACGGCACCAGGTAGCTGTAGGCAGTAACGGCACCCGGCGTCAGCACTGCCGTGGCCCGCTGTTGCAGGAAGAAGGTCATGCCGCTGGAAAACACACCCAGATAGATAACCAGCATCACGTCGCGCAGGTCCATCCGCAACAATGTCGCCGGTTGCTCCCAGATCGCCCCGAGCAGGCCGATCAGGATCGCGCCTGTCAGCAGGCTCCAGAATGTTCGCAAACCGGCCTGCGGAGCCAATATGCCGCGCTGCAACCCCCACTTGCTCAGCACCGGGTACATCGCCGAAGCAATACAACCGAAGAAAAACGCCAGCTCGCCAAAGCCGAACTTGAGCTGCGCAAGGTCTCCATTGTTTTCCGCAACAGCCAGCCCCAGCGCACCCAGCGCACCCAACGCAAGAATCGCCAGTAGCCGACCCGCTGGTTGCTCGACACCCAGGCCACGGCCAATGCAGTAAGCCAGCAGCGGTACAGTGACGAACAGAGTAGCCATCGACAGCGCACTGATACGGTGCGCCGCCCAGAACATGGTGCCGAAGAAACCGGCCAGACTCAGGCCCATCAGGGCATACAGCAGCAATCCGGGAATACTTGGCCAACGTGCACCCTGACGCACCAGCAGCGGCAACAACGCCAGCGTGGCGATGCTGAACCGGATAGAGGTCAGTAGCAGCGGCGGCAAGCCTTCGCTCATCAACCCCACCGCAGGAAAAGACAGGCCAACGAACAATGCCCAGAGCAGCATGCCCAAATGCGCACGAGTGGCGCCACGCTTCGCCTCAGTCATCGCCTTGCTCCTCTAGTGTCCGCAGCAATATGCGCAGCCCGCTCGCCAAGGCCTGTCGCTGCTGGTTATCGAGCGGCGCCTGCAGACCGTCCAGGGTCGCGAGATATTCATCGAGGCAGCCGAGCAATACGGCCTGTCCTTCATCGGTGAGGCGTATCAACAGGCTGCGCCGATCGTTCGGGTTGGGAACGCGCTGGATCAGACCGGCCGTCTCCAGTCGATCGAGCCGATTGGTCATGGCACCCGAGCTGAGTACGGCGGCATGCCGCAAGGCGTTCGGTGTCAGTCCTTGCGGTTGGCCGCTGCGATAAAGCGTCGCGAGCAGATCGAACTCGCCGTCGTGCAGACCGTGCTTGCGAAATACGTCGGCGATGCGCCGGTTGAGGTATTTGGACAGCCGATACACACGCGTAAAGATTGCCATCGGCGATGCGTCGCCTTCCGGGCGGACGTTTTGCCATTGAGCGAGCACGCCATCGACGTGATCGCCGCCTTTGGGCTTGCGCATAGATATCTCCACGAAAAGAATCTTCATGTGAAGGTATTTAAACGAAGAACCAAAGGCAAGCGATTACGGCTCAGGCGGCGCACTGATCGACGAGTGACGTTTGATCAACCAGGAACCGGGCGGCAACCGGAGCTGCGCGCCCGATGGACAGCGTTACTTCAGCTCGGACGGCGAATTACGAACGATTTTGATCGAGTGTGTGAGCGCAGGCTTACGAGTGACACTGATAGCCTTGCGCGTCACGGTGTCGATGGTGATATTCCAGAAGCCGGTGTTGGGCACCTTGATCTTCGCTGGAAACTTGTCAAACGCACCGCCGTGATACGCATGACGCCCGCCGTTCTTGAAGCTGCGGAAATTCTTGTCGTTCATCAGACGGATATTGCAAGGCTGCGAACATTCGATGATCACGAAGTCGTCTTCGTTGAGATGTTCGCGCTGGTGAATGAACTTCATGTACCGCTCCGGACCGCGTTCTGGCAAAGGCGAAGATTACCATGGGCACGAGCGACGCTGGGCACACCCGGCACGCTGGAATTTGCCACAATGACGCCTGTACACGGCCTTTGGCGCGCTAGCGCTGGCTTTCACTCCTGCTGATCAAGGACACCCACGAATGTCGCCGGTGCCCCGTTGCGTTGATGCTACATCTCCCCTCGCGCGCCGCGCGACTCGGGTCGGTTTCTTCATGGCCGGATTCGGTCTGTCCGTATGGGCGCCGCTGGTGCCCTATGTGCGCGAGCGCATCGAGATGAGCGATGCCCTGTTCGGCACGCTGTTGCTATGCATCGGCATCGGCTCGTTGAGCTGGATGCCGTTATCTGGATTGCTGGTGACCCGCTGCGGCATCCGTCCTGTGGTGCTGTCGAGCGTCGCGCTATTGCTTTTTGCACTGACCGGAATGGCGCTGACCGAATCGATCTGGGTCCTCGCCTTGGCGTTGTTCTGCTTCGGTGGCAGCCTGGGTGTCATCGATGTGGTGCTCAATATTCAGGGTGTGCTCATCGAGCGTGGCTCCGGCAAGCGACACATGTCGAACTTCCATGGCATGTTCAGCCTGGGATCAATCTGCGGTGCGCTGGCACTGACCGGCGCGCTGACCCTGGGCCTCGCACCGGCAACCGGCACACTGTTGATGATTGCCGTGATCGCTTTGGCCAACCTCGCCGTATCATCCGGGTTTCTAAGGAACAAGGCGCCGGGCGGCGGGGTCGCGCTCATCCGCCCGACCGGGATGGTGCTGCTGGTGGGCGCCCTGTGTTTCGTCGTCTACCTGGCCGAGGGTGCAGTACTGGACTGGAGCGCGCTCTACCTCACCGAGCACAAGGCATTGGAAACCGCCAAGGGCGGCCTGGGTTACGCAAGCTTCGCCTTGATGGTGACCGTCGGCCGCTTCGCCGGAGCGCCTGTGGTAAACAGCCTAGGGACCGCACGGGTGATCGGTTTCGGCGGACTGTTGGCGGGATTTGGCATCGGCCTGAGTATCCTAACCGAGCATTGGGGGTTCGCCCTCCTCGGTTACGGCCTGTGTGGCCTGGGTTGCGCCAATGTCTCGCCAGTGCTTATTTCCTCCTTGAGCCGGCAGCACAGCATGCCGGTTCATCAGGCCATCACCGCGGCGACCACCATCGGCTTTGCCGGCGTACTTGCAGGCCCAGCCGTGATTGGCGTGATCGCTCACTACAGTTCGCTGACGCTTGCTTTTGGCTTGCTCGCGATACTGTTGTTCGGGCTCACCCTGGGCAGTCGTCGCTTCAAGGAATGAATGTCCCGGCGCGGGAGCTGGCAATCTTCACCACACTACAGACCAGGCCTCGACCTTTGGCTAGAATGCGCGCCCTATGCGCATCCAAGACATCCATCGACAGCTCGCCGAGATCGGTGCCAAGCCCGTCCATATCGGTCGGATCAGGCGTGCCTGGCTCAAAGGGCAGGCGCTGGATGTCGGAACCCGTCACCAGAAGACCGAAGACTTCCTGCCATTGTCGGTGCGCAACGGGCTGCCTAAGATCAGCGAAACCGTCGCTGGGCTGGCTCGCCTGCGCTCCGAACACCCCGGTGGCGATGGCTCGGCCCGGTTACTGGTCGAGCTGGCGGACGGCCAGATGGTCGAAAGCGTGCTGTTGCCGCGCGACGGTCTGTGCGTATCGAGCCAGATCGGCTGCGCAGTCGGTTGCGTGTTCTGCATGACGGGTAAAAGCGGCCTGTTGCGCCAGCTCGGCAGCGCCGAGATCGTCGCCCAGGTTGCCCTTGCCCGCCGCTACCGCCCGGTGAAGAAGGTGGTGTTCATGGGCATGGGCGAACCCGCGCACAACCTCGACAATGTCCTCGACGCCATCGATCTGCTGGGCACCGACGGAGGCATAGGCCACAAGAACCTGGTGTTCTCTACCGTTGGCGATCCACGCGTGTTCGAACGCCTCCCGAGCCAAAAGATCAAACCCGCACTGGCACTTTCGCTGCACACTACCGACGCCGCACTGCGGCGCGAGCTACTGCCGCGCGCACCGGTATTCGACCCCGCCGAGCTGGTCGAACTGGGCGAGCGCTATGCGCGGCTGGTCGATTATCCGATCCAGTACCAGTGGACGCTGCTAAAGGGCATCAACGACAGCCAGGACGAGATGGACGGCATCATCCGTTTATTGCGCGGCAAGTTCGCGATCATGAACGTCATTCCGTACAACAACCTGGACGACGATGAGTATCAACGCCCCGAAGCCGAGCGGATTCGCCAGATCATGCGTTATCTGCACGACAATGGCGTGCTGACCAAAGTGCGCAATTCTGCCGGACAGGACATCGACGGCGGTTGTGGACAACTGCGTGCGCGCGCCGAACGCATCGTGCGCGATCGCCGCCAATCCTCCCAAACATCCAGGCCAGAGCCGTTGCGCTGAACAAGCGTCGCATGCCGTTGTCCTAGCGCGACTGAGTCGAACTAGGCCCCGACCGGCCGATACAGACTGCGGCGATCGCACAACCATGCCCAGTGACGGGCAACGAGAACAGCATGCACACACTGGAACAATTGAAGCGCGGTGAGCTGACGGGCATCACCCGTCTCGACCTGTCCGAAGGACTCGACGTATTCCCATCGGAAATCTTCGAACTGGCCGACAGCCTGGAAGTGCTCAACCTGTCCGGCAACAGACTGACCCGCCTTCCAGATGACCTTCCGCGCCTGCACAAACTGCGCATCCTGTTCTGCTCCGATAACGCCTTTACCGCCGTGCCTGCTGTGATTGGCCGCTGCGCCCAACTGGAAATGGTCGGTTTCAAAGCAAACCGCATCCGCACGCTACCAGCCGAAGCACTACCCCCCCTGCTGCGCTGGCTGATTCTCACCGACAACCAGCTCGAAGCGTTGCCCACCGAGATCGGCCGATGCGACCGCCTGCAGAAACTGATGCTGGCGGGGAACCGGCTGCGTGAACTTCCTGAATCGCTCGCCGACTGCCGGCGCCTGGAGTTGCTGCGAATCGCTGCCAACCAGCTCTCCGCCCTTCCTGGCTGGCTGCTGCGTATGCCCCGGCTGAGCTGGCTGGCATTTGCCGGCAATCCCTTCAGCGACAGGATGGAGGCGGAGATCCTGGCCCAGCATCCATTGCCGCCCATTGTTCGCGCGCAGGTGTCGTTCGAAGATGTGCTTGGCCAGGGCGCGTCCGGGGTTATCCATCGTGCCGAATGGCAGCGCCCGGGGAGCGCCGGACAAGCCATGGCAGCCAAGCTGTTCAAAGGCAACCTGACCAGCGATGGATTGCCTCATAGCGAGATGGCCGCCAGCATCGCAGCCGGCGCGCACGCCAACCTGATTCCGGTAGCGGGACCACTGGCCGAGCAGGCTGGTGCCCTTCCTGGGCTGCTGTTGACCCTGATCGATCCCGCCTTCCAGACGCTCGCCGGCCCGCCATCGCTGTCCAGTTGTACGCGCGATTGCTATCCAGCGAGCTGCCAGTTCAGCCCTGCACAGGTGCTTCGCATCGCAGCCAGCGTCGGATCTGTGGTCGCTCACCTGCACGCACGAGGCATCCTGCACGGCGATCTCTACGCACACAATCTGATGGTGGATCCGCGCGGGCAGACCCTGCTCAGCGATTTTGGTGCTGCATCGTTCTATGATCCGCAAGGCGCACAAGCACCTGCGTTGCAGCGACTCGAAGCACGCGCGTTCGGATGCCTGCTGGAAGAGCTACTGGCGCATTGCGCGGTCGCCAACCACGATCCGGCGCTGCGAGACCTCGGCGAGCTGAAGCGCGGCTGCCTCCTTGACGCCGTACTGGAAAGACCGGACTTCGCGCAACTGAACCAGGCGCTCGAAGCAATTTGCGCCGGACGGACCGATACGGCCGATTAGTTGCATGGAGGGAATCGACTTTTCCAGCTCTGACGGCTTTCTGACGCATGTCTCACTCCGAACCACGCAATAACGACACAAACGCCCAGTCGCCAGCGGCCAACGCTAACGTTGCGCTCGAGCACGACCCATTCATCGTCGGACTCAAGCAACGACTGCCCGAACACTTGCGTGAAAGCTTTAGTGAACAGCAGCTGGAAGGATTGCGCAGCGCCTTCGCCACGCGTTCCTGGGGCCGCCACAAGATTGACTGGCGCGGTACGTTCAGCCTGTGGAGCAACCAGTACTATTTCGTACTGGTTGGCGGGCGCAACAAACGCAACCTGTCCCGCGCGCAGCGCAGCCTTTCGCTGGCTGCAAAGGCCGGCGCGATCACCTTGTTCCTGATGTTCTCCGTGCTGGTCGGCCTGGTGGTGCTCTATCTGATCAAGTCGGCGCTCGGGATCAACCTGTTGCCGAACTATTCGCTGGGGCTGTGGGACTGGTTCAAAGGCGGCGGCTGAGACGATAGGACTCGGTAGTCAGTCTCCGATCAGGATGAGTTTGCCGGTCAAGGGATCACGGTAGACCTGCCCGACACTTTCCAGGCCTTGGCCGGAGCTGCCCTCCAGACTGTCTGGCAAGCGCGGCAGCTCACGCCCGCGTTCGACCGTCACGGGCTGTTTGGCGGCATCGAGTTGCTCCAGTAGATCGGTCTGGGCGACTAACGCGGCGATCAAGCCACAGGCGAATACCAGGACTACGTCGACCAGATTGGCCAAGGGTCCCAACGGATCGTCATCGCCAGCCGCAAATCGACTAGATCGCCACCGTCGACTCATTGTCGCGCGCCTCCGCCGCTTCGATCTCATCCAGCAGCTCGTCATACCAACGTCGTCGCAAACGGCCGAGCGCAAAGCCGCCCACCCCGATCAACAGCCCGAGCACGGTGGTATCGAAGGCCACTCGCATCGCGACGCTGAGTATCTGCACATTGCCGTCTCCCAGCGCAGCCAGGCCCGGACCGAGGGGTATCAATGTGCCCATCAGGCCGAGCATCGGCCCGACGCGAGCGATCAGATCGGCGCGATCAAGCCGCCGCCTTGCACGCCTCTCGATTTCGGCCACCGTCAGCATGCGCCAGCGCCGAAGCCCACCAAACCGCTCTCCCGCCGCGACGCCTGCGTCGCAGATCATCATGGCCATGAGTCCGAACAGCGCCCAGGTCACGGGCTGCAGCAGCCACCCCACCAGCAGGTGCAACCAGCCGAACAAACGGTCATCGAGCATGCTCATGAGCCACCCCTGGATGGTGCTCGGCGGCCTCGCCAGATACCGATGCCCAGCAGCAACAGCATGACTAGCGCAACCAGCCACAAGTATTGGCTGGCACTGGTATCGCTCTCGCCTTGCGACTCCTGCGCCTCGACAGACTGCTCGGCTACGTCTGGCTGGATCTCGCTGATACTGCTGGGCGCCTTCATGGTGTGCTGCGGCTCGCGCTTCGCGGCATCCAGACGCGCCTGCAAAGCCTCCCGAACGTCGGGCTTCAGCTGGGGCAGCAGCCACTCGATCATCGGATGGTCGGGGCGGGTGTGGCCGCTGCCGGGGAGCCCATTCGCAGAAACCAGCGTGGCGAATGCCTCCGCCAACTCACGCCGGGTCTGCTCGTCGGCCTGCCAGAAGCCCTTGTGAATGGCCACCAGCATGATCGCCAGCATGTTGGTCTTCACATGCACATTGGCGCCCTGTTCAAGAAAGGAATCGATCCCCAACTGGTAGTGATCATCGAGATACACCGCCTTGACCTCCTCCCAGGCGCTGTCCTGGATAATGTCCGGGTTGGTCACCTGCCAGCCCCAGAGATATTCCAGGAACTCGCTGCCCATGGTCCGCGCGCCAGCGTAATCATGCTGCATCAACGCCTTGATCCAGGCCGGATTGAGGAAGCGGCCGCGAAGCTCCGCCAGCAACGCCTGCTGCAAGGGTTCCAGGCGCACCTTGGTCGGGTCGTTGTGCCAGCTGACGAAATTTTCGGGCGCCTGGCCGGCCAAATGCTCGACGGCCATGCTCAGGCCACCGAGGTAGTCGAACGCATCGTTGTTGTCCATCAGCCCGTAGAGGTTGCTGGAACGTCCTAGATAGGTACGTGTGACCTGCTTCAAGCCAGCCTCGAACACTGCCTGGACCGGCTCGCCATTGTGCTGCAGGCCGTAGGCATGGCCCATCCGGTTGACGTAGCTGCGCGCCAACTCGCTACGGTCCTGCCAACTGCCGGAGCGTTCCACCAGCGCGTTGATGCCTGCACCATAGGCGCCTGGTGCCACCCCAAACAGGCGCAGCGCCGACAGGCTTCCGGCCTGCTCGGCATCGGCGCCGCCGTCCAATCGGCGCGCCGCGTCCTCGACCCAGTTGGCGGCGATCCGGTTCTGTGAAAGGGTCTCATCTCCCCCGGTCGCCAGCGCACCGATCGGTTGCAGCGCGGCATCCAAAGCGATACGCAGAGCGGGATAATCCCGGCGGATGGTGTTGCTGGCGCCGTCCAGCGCCAACAGCACACCGCGCTCGAGCAGCGCAAGCTGGTCGGCGTACAAATCCCGGAACAGGCCGGAGGTGGTGAACATCAAGTCACGGCGTTCATGACCCTGCTCAAGCGGCACCCGCTCGATCCCCTCGACGATTCCCCGACTGTTCCAGACCGGCTCGACGCCGAGCAGATCGAGGCCGAACGCAACCATGGCGCCTTCGTCTCGTACGGTGTCCGAGGCCCAAAGGATGACCGCTTCACGGCCGCCCTCCGGCATGGCTCGCTCACGGGCGCGATCGGCCAGTTCTCGACCGATCCCCCAACCGATACGACTCGGCAGCAGGCTGCTGTCCAGCGCGTGGAAGTTGCGCCCCGTGGGCAACGCCTCCGGCGTGCGGATCGGATCGTTGCCTTTACCCGGCGCGACGAAGCCTCCCTCTAGCGCGTGGATCAGCGCCCGCATCTCGGCTGCCGGGGAATCGACCAATGCCTGGCGGTACTCGGTCCGTTCGGCGCCCATCGACGCCATCAGAGTATCGACCGCCTCCTCGGACCAGGGCTTGCCGAACACGTGCAGACCGAGCGGCATGAAGCGCTCCTGGATATTGGTTAGGTAATGACCGACCTCGTGGACCAGCAGATCGTCGTCGACCTGATCGAAATCGATACCGCGCGCGGCGAGCGGCTCGGCCATGGAATCGCGCAGCTCGGGTTCCAACCCGGACTCGCTCAGCAGCCGTTTGATCTCAGCGATGGTCGCGCGCCGAGCGGGCCCTTCGGTGCTGCCAGTCCCGGCCTCGAAACTCTCGATTAGCTGACGCAGCTTGAGCAGATCGTCGTACAGCGGCGTCGCCACCAGAGGCGGCGTGAGGTGATCGATCATCACCGCGAGCCCTCGACGCTTGGCCTGGATGCCCTCACCCACGCCATCGACAATGTAGGGATAGATGCTCGGCAGATCGCCGACGATCTGCAGCGGGTAATCCTCAGCACTCAGCCCGGCACGCCGCCGCGGCAGGAATTCGTAGGTAGAGTGACGCCCCAGGTGCACCAAGGCATCGGCACGAAAGTCGTCGCGCAGCCAGTGATAGAAGCCCAGATACTGGTGCGTTGGCGGAAAGACCAGGTTGGCGTGGAGCAATTCCTCGTCCACTTCCCAGCCTCGCGGCGGCTGCGGACCGAGGAAGACGTTGCCCAGACGTAGACCTGGAAAAACCATCCGCTCCCCTTGCACCATCACCCGTCCAGGCGCTTCGCCCCAACCACGCAGCCCCTCGATGCCTGTAGCCGCCAGCGCGTCGATCAGCTCATCCGCTTCACTCCAATTGGCCAGCCCGGGCTGCTCGAGCGCTCGTTCGTAGAAGTGCTCGAGTTGCCCGAGCAGATCCAGCGCGCGGGCTCTGGCCGGATGCTCGACGCCATCGAGCAGGTGATGCAGCTCGCTCGACCCATCACGCAAGGTCTGCTGGGCGATATCCAGATGCGACGCCTGCAGTGCCCGACGCATCTGCGCGCTCCAGTGGCCCAACGGGCCATGCACCATCTCGGCCTGCAAGGCCGGCGGCAAGGTACGGAACCAGCGCAGATATCCATCGCGGTCGAGCCCGGGCACCTTCTCGGCCATGTTGGCCAACGCATCCCCTTGCTCAGGCAGATTCACGCCATGGTCTTGCAGCATGCCCAGCAGCGCCTCGGACGACAGCGGCAACTCGCCTGTTTCGTAGCCCTCAGCCTTGAGACGCCGCAGTATCGCGAGCAAGGATTGCGGTACGTCCAGGTTGTCGGCACCAATGTTGTGCCGTCCCGGCGGATGGTTGTAATAGATGATGGCGACACGCTTGTTCTTGTTGGCCTTGCGCTGTAACCGCTGCCAGCGATGGATCCGAGCGGCGAACGCTTCGATCCGGGACGGCAAGGGCTGGCTGAAACCAAAACGGATACCGGAATTCGGATCGATCTGCGCCGACTCCCACGCGGCCAGCACCATCGGCTGGCTGCTGCCCTGCAGCTCCGGCATGGCCAACTGGTAGTGGACCTTGTCGCGCCCGAGCCCGTCACTGGAGAGCTGCCAGGCGCTCTCGTCACGGTCATCCAAGCGCAAGGCCTTGAGCACAGGCACATCGAGGCGCTTGAGTATCTCGGTGGCCTCTTCTCGCCCCTCGCCACCGCCGAGCACGAAATCCTGCAGCACGACCACCGCCGCCAGCGTCGGATGCGCACCGCTTTCGAGCCAACGCAGCGCCTGCAGGGTGCCCTCGCCCCATCCAGCGAGCAGGCTGACGCAGGCGATATCACGCTGTTGCAGCGTCTGGCAGAGCGCGTTGTTGAGGTCGGCGTCGCCCCGGCGATCGGCACGGCCATGATCGATCACCGCGACCATGCTGTCGCCGCGCCAGACGAGCTCAGATGCGTTGAGAGTACGCCCGTCCTGGTAGAAGCGTAGCGCTGGACGCGGCTCGGCAGGCATGATCCGCCTCGAACCATCGTCGGACAGCCAGCTCAGCAGGCGCGCGATGTTATCGCTCCCACCGGCAATCCAGTAGCTACGCGCCTCGATCCACCCGGTCTGATCGGGATTGGCATCGCCAAGCTCGCGGACCCAGCCGGCCAGATCCTCGCCGGGCTTTTCTGCGCCGAGACGTGATGCCTGTTCACGGTCGCGGAACACGGGCGTGCCATCGATACGGCTCATCGCAACCAGCCCCTGATCGCTGTGCATGATGTAACGATCACCGGAGCTGTACCCCTCGATCAGCGGCCGCAAGCGCTCCACCTCGGACCCGAAGACGCCGACAGCGAGCAGCGTGCCTCCGCCCTGGAGCCATTCGGCTATGCGGGCATCATCCATCTCGCTCAGCTGTTCCGGGGTCCGTGCATCGATGATTTCGTCCGGTTGGCGCTGTTTGAACAGGGCCACCGCCGAGGCGAATTCAGCCGCGCTGTACTGCGAGATGATCGCCTTAACCTGCCCGCCCAGGGCGGGAGGAGCGAGCAGCAGCGAAAGCACCAAACCAGCCCAGCGGAAAACGATAGACATGCCCACTCCGTCTCGAGACGCGCGGGCGGCAGAACGGCCGCACAGCCTGGAACAGGCGCAAGGCGTTCTGAGGATGTCGCCCACCGCGACAATTCCTTGGGGAGTACGGGCTGGTATCGGGCTTGGCCGAAGGTTCGGCTCTACCGTTGCGGGGGCAGCATCAGCTTGGTACTGATTTCCCATTTAACCCGAACCTTGATCCGGGCACCGCGCACTCCATGAAGACAGCCGCTTGGCGGCTGAAGGCGCGAACCTTACGCGGCGCACCCGACAAGATCAAGCAACAAACCCTAGCCGCTGCAGGCACCCTCGGAACTTAGATGCGACGGCTTGCTTGATGGTGGCTAGACTTCGAGGGGATCAGTCATATCGGGGCGGCTATGAACGACGACAAGCAACCAAAACCACTCACGTTTCGGCAAATGCTACAAAGCGTTCTGGCTGGCGCGCTCGGTGTGCAGAGCGGAAAAAACCGAGAAAGGGATTTCAGTCAGGGAAAACCGAGCCACTTCATTCTGTTGGGTGTCGGCTTCACAGTGGCGTTCGTACTGATCATCCTCGGCGTGGTCAAGCTGGTGCTGTATCTTGCCGGTCTGTGACAGCCCCGGCACAGGTACCATGCTTTATTGGTGACTGACCCAGAAAACCGCCGTTGCGACGACTAGAATTATCAGGACGAAAATAGCGGTGGCATCCGCCACGCTGTCATTACCGCGTTGATTGGACTGCTCTGACACGGCTGCTCTCCTTGTTATCGGGCTCACGTTGCTTGCAGTTAAGACCACGCCAGCGAGTCGCTCAAGCTCACCGCTTCAAATGCCAATAAAGCAGCGTTTCGTTCTAAACATATTCCCAAACATCACTTTTGCGCATAACCGCTAGCTGGTATCGTGCCGCCCTCCCTGAATGGGTGCGCGGCCGTGCGCGCGATAAGCTGTAGACAGCCCTGAGAACAGGACATCCCATGTACGTTTACGACCAGTACGACCAACACATCATCGAGGATCGCGTTCGCCAGTTTCGCGATCAAACCCGTCGCTTTCTGGCGGGTGAACTCGGTGGCGAGGAATTCCGCCCCCTGCGCCTGCAGAACGGCCTGTACATTCAACGCTATGCGCCCATGTTGCGTATCGCGGTGCCCTATGGGCTGCTGTCTTCGACCCAGGTGCGCAAGCTGGCTGAAATTGCCCGCAAGTACGACAAGGGCTACGCCCACATCAGTACCCGGACCAATGTGCAGTTCAACTGGCCGGAACTCGAAGATGTCCCTGAGATTCTCGCCGAGCTGGCAACGGTGCAGATGCATGCGATCCAGACCAGCGGCAATTGCATCCGCAATACCACTACCGACCAGTTTGCCGGTGTAGCCAAAGACGAGCTGATCGACCCACGCCCCTGGTGCGAGATCATTCGCCAATGGTCGACCTTCCATCCGGAATTCGCTTTCCTGCCGCGTAAGTTCAAGATTGCCGTGAACGGAGCCGCGAGCGACCGCGCCGCCATCGAAGTGCACGATATCGGCCTCGAAGCAGTGAACAACGAGGCTGGTGAGCTGGGCTTCCGCGTGTCGGTCGGGGGTGGTTTGGGCCGCACGCCGATCGTGGGCAGCTTCATCAACGAATTCCTTCCCTGGCAGCATCTGCTGACCTACCTCGACGCCATCCTGCGTGTGTACAACCGCTATGGCCGTCGCGACAACAAGTTCAAGGCGCGCATCAAGATTCTGGTCAAGGCGCTCACGCCGGAGGTCTTCGCCGAGCGCGTCGAGGCCGAGTGGTCCCATCTCAAAGATGGCCCTAGCACGCTGACCGAAGCCGAAGTCGAGCGCGTCAGCAAATTTTTCGTCGACCCGGCCTACAAGCCTCTGGAAGATCAAAGCGCCGCGCTCGCTCAACTCGATACCGAGCATCCCGGTTTCGCCCGCTGGCGCCAGCGTAACGTGGTGGCACACAAGAAGCCCGGTTACGCAGCCGTCACCCTATCGCTCAAGAGCACCGGAGTGGCTCCAGGCGATGTGACCGATAAGCAGCTCGATACCATCGCCGATTTGGCCGATCGCTACAGCTTCGGTGAAGTGCGCAACTCCCACGAACAAAATATGATCCTCGCAGATGTCGAACAGTCGCGGCTGTTCGAGTTGTGGAGCGAGCTGCGCGAACTGGGCGTCGCCACCCCGAATATCGGCCTGCTGACCGATATCATCTGCTGCCCTGGCGGCGATTTCTGCTCGCTGGCCAATGCCAAGTCGATTCCGATCGCCGAAGCCATCCAGCGCCGTTTCGATGATATGGACTACCTGTTCGACATCGGCGACATCGATCTGAACATCTCCGGCTGCATGAACGCATGTGGACATCACCATGTGGGTCACATCGGCATTCTTGGCGTGGACAAGAAAGGCGCCGAGTTCTACCAGGTCTCCCTCGGCGGCAGTTCCGGCCGCAATGCGAGCCTCGGCCAGATACTTGGCCCGTCCTTCGCTCAGGACGTTATGCCCGACGTGATCGAAAAGATCATCGGCGTCTATGTGGAGCAACGTACAGAAGATGAACAGTTCCTCGACACCTTCCGCCGTATCGGCATCGACCCCTTCAAGGAGCGCGTCTATGCAGCGAATCATTAAGGACGGCCAGGTCATCGACGAAACCTGGCATCTGCTACCCAAGGACGTAACGCTTGATGGTCTGTCCAATTGTGACGATCTGATCGTGCCGTTCCAGCTATGGCTCGATCATGCTCATGCATTGAAAGCTCGCGACGGCGGTCTCGGGGTTTGGCTGGACGCCGACGAAGCCGTGGAAGAAATCGCCGACGACCTTGAGCATTTCCAAGTCATCGCACTGAACTTCCCTGCCTTTACCGATGGTCGCCACTACTCCAGCGCTCGCCTGCTGCGCGAGCGTTACGGCTACAAAGGCGAGATCCGAGCCATAGGCGATGTGCTGCGCGATCAACTGTTTTATATGCGTCGTTGCGGTTTCGACGCCTTCGCGGTGCGCGCTGACCGCGACCCCTATGAGGCGCTGGAAGGTTTGAAGGATTTCTCCGTCACCTACCAATCGGCCGTCGATGAACCGTTGCCCTTGTTTCGCCGCCGACAAGGCTGAATCCACGCTCGTGCTGCAATAAAAAAACCGCCTTTCGGCGGTTTTTTATTGATACATCCAGAAGTTGGGGTGCTCGACCTGAAGGGCCTCGGTCGGCTGCTTCTTGCCGAATGCTTCGATGATCTTCTCTGCCAGTGCTTTCATGACCCATTCCTGTTGCGTTGGAGTGGCGCTAGCTTCGCTCACTCGATCAACGCAACAAAATCGGTTTTAGCTATGTCATCAATAGCCGGTTAACCGAAGGGGCCACACAGTCAGTCAAGCCGCACAAGTACTCGACCGGCCTGCTGCCCCGCCAGGATTCGCTCGATAGCTGCAGGCAACTCCTCCAACGAAATCTCCTGCACCAGATCATCCAGATTCGGCAATTTCCACTGCACGGACAGTCTGTCCCACATCGACGCTTTGACGACCAGCGGGATTTCCACCGAGTCGACTCCAAGCAGATTCACGCCGCGCAGAATGAAGGGCATGACGTTGGCCTGAAAATTCGTCCCGGCAGTCAGACCGCAACAGGCGACACTGGCGCCACGCCGCAACGATTTGACGACGTTGAAAAGAATTTCGCCACCGACGGTGTCGACCGCGCCGGCCCATTGCTCTTTGAACAGAGGTTTCTCCGCCCCCGCCTGAAGCACACCACGCTCAATGACCTGCGCGGCGCCAAGCCGGGTTAGGAAATCGACTTGATCGGCCTTACCGGTCACCGCAGCGACGCTGTAACCAAGACGGGACAGCAAGGCCACCGCAATGCTGCCGACTCCACCCGTAGCACCGGTCACCAAAACTGGCGCATCGGTTGTTGGCTCAAGGCCCGCCAACTCGAGCTTGTCTACGCAGAGTGCCGCAGTCAGCCCTGCCGTTCCAAGCGCCATGGCCTCGCGCAAGGAAAGCCCGGCAGGGCGCTTGATTACCCACGCCGACGGCACGCGAATGAACTGACCGAAACCGCCCGCCGTATTCATTCCAAGGTCATATCCGGTAACGATGACCTCATCGCCCTTGGAAAACTCCGGGACGCTCGATTCGGCAACTGTGCCGGCCGCATCAATGCCCGGTGTGTGCGGAAAGCTTCGGGTAACGCCGCGGTTGCCGCTGGCCGACAACGCATCCTTGTAGTTCAGCGATGAGTAGCTAACGCGAATCAACACCTCACCCACAGGGAGTTCGTCGATGACTCTCTCGACGACACGTGTTTCGAAACGGCCATCGGCATGTTCGCTGGTTTGCAGTGCTTTGAAGCTACCCATCAGTTGCTCCTTATTGCCAGAATCGCTGTTCGTTGAGACGTGTCCAGCCCTTCAGCAAGCCGTGCTCCAAGGTGGCACTCGCCGCCATGCCGAATCGCTCTGGAAGACTTTTTTTCTCCGCATAGTGCAGCTGGAACAGATCCGCCTCGCGGGCGCGAGCAGCCAGATACTCATCGCTCGTCTTCAATTCATCAACGAGCTGCTTGCCAAGAGCGGCGATACCCAGCCAGACCTCACCAGTGGCAACATCGTCGATAGACAGCTGCTGGCGATAGCGGGCGACGAAGTTCTTGAACAGCTCGTGCGTAGTTTCCAGATCGTCTTGGAATTTCTCCCGTCCCTTATCGGTATTTTCACCAAAGATCGTCAGGGTACGCTTGTATTCACCTGCGGTGAGCACCTCGACATCGACATCATGCTTCTTCAGCAATCGATGGACATTGGGCAGCTGCGCTACGACCCCAATGGAGCCGAGAATTGCAAAAGGTGCGCTGAGGATCTTCTGGCCGATACACGCCATCATGTATCCGCCGCTCGCTGCAACTTTGTCGACACACACCGTCAACGGCACACCTGCATCACGGATGCGCACCAGCTGCGAGGCAGCGAGTCCGTACCCGTGGACCATGCCGCCGCCACTTTCCAGACGAAGGACCACTTCGTCCTGTGGCGTGGCCAAGGTCAGCAGTGCAGTGATTTCATGCCGCAGGTTGTCGACGGCCGACGCCTTGATGTCGCCGTCGAAGTCGAGCACGAACACCCGTGGGCGGGTTTCCGGCTTTTTCTTCGCCAGCTTGGCTGCCTTGGCTTCACGCTTGCGCTGCAGTTTGAGTTGATCCTTATCGATCAGCGATTGTTCGAGACGCTCACGCATCGATTTATAGAAGTCGTTAAGTTTATGGACTTCCAGATGGCCACCCGTCTGCTTGCTCCTTCCGCGCCGCAGTGTGGCGAGCGCAGCTAGCACTACCAGCACAGCCGCCACTAGCGTGACGGTCTTAATCAGAAAGCTTGCATAGTCAGCAAGAAATTCCACATATCCTCCTCGGATCACCTACGGTTGCCAGCGGGACACGGCATGGCGTAAAGCGCTCAAGCATACCGATTGCATAGACACCTGAGCCAGCGGAAGCCGATTCAAACAAACGTATGATTTATCGTTGACACTCCTAATCGATCCCCCTACCCTCGCGAAAAACAGGGTCCTGGAGCTGAACATGGGCAGTATTTACCTGATCAGGCATGGTCAGGCGTCATTCGGCGCGGAAAACTACGATGTCCTGTCGCCGCTTGGCTTTCGACAGTCAGCAGCCCTGGGAGATTACTTGGAGCAATTAGGTGTTCGTTTCGACCGCTGCGTGAGCGGAGAGTTGAGCCGGCAGCAAGATACCGCTCGGGCCACCCTGGCGCGGATGACCACTCATGATCTAGATGAATGTCCCATCGAAATCGATTCAGCGTTCAATGAGTTTCACGCTGACGAGGTGATTCGTGCTCACATGGCCGATCTGTTGGCCGTTGAGCCTGACGCGATGCAGATATTCAGCAATGCTGCCAGTCACCGTGCCGAGTTCCAGCGACTGTTCAGTTACGTGATTCATCGATGGGTTTCTGGCGAGCATGAAAAAGCAGGGCTGGAAAGCTGGCAGAGCTTTATCGACCGTGTCCAAAACGGATTGAACCGTTTGCTCGATCAGGCGAACAAAAAGGATCACATCGCCGTTTTCACGTCTGGCGGGACCATCACCGCACTGCTTCAACTGATCATCGGCGTGCCGCCCATCAAGGCGTTCGAATTGAACTGGCAGATCGTCAACACCTCGCTCAGCTGCCTGAAGTTTCGCGACAACGACGTAGCGCTGGCTTCGTTCAACAGCCATGTGCATCTGGAACTGCTGAAGAATCCGGAGCTCGTCACCTATCGATAAGCTCCAACCCGACTGCAGCCCGAGGCTGCAATTTCCACGATAAAAAAGGACATATCCGATGAGCAACGTCGACGACACCATCCAGGGCATGAAAGCCAAGTTCAACCCCAGCGCTGCAGCCGGTCTGGACCTGGTTTTCCAGTTCAATATCACCGACGCGGAAAACTACTATCTGGTCGTTAAGGATGGCACCTGTGACTTTCACAAAGGCGAGTCCGCCGATGCCAACGTTACGCTGATCATGGACAGCGAAACCATGCAGGGCGTCATCAGTGGCGAAACCGACGGCATGCAGGCGTTCATGGCAGGCAAGCTGCGCGCCGAGGGCGACATGATGCTCGCGCTGAAGCTGAGCGAGCTGTTCCCGGCCTAATTTGCCGAGATGTGACGCAAAGGCCGAAGTTTTGCGACTTCGGCTTTTTTGTGCGCTTTTTTAGTGACGTTCAAGCATCAAGCATCTTGATTACATAGCAACACCCCGACCAATAAAGACCGTCTTTGCTTGGTGCTGTCATGGGCGCCCATTAGATTACAGGTGCTGGATGGTCAGCTGGCGTTGCGGAGCACAGCCGCCATGAACCTGCTCATCAAGGCATCGATTACAAGAAAGGGACAAGCATGGCGCTAACAGATCAGACCAGCCGCATCCGTGAAGGTGAAGAACTGCCCGCTGCAGTCATCGATCAATACCTCAAAGCCCATATTTCGGGACTGGAAGGCAGCCCGAACATTTCGCAATTTCCGGGTGGCGCGTCCAACCTGACCTACCTCCTGGAGTATCCTCGGCAGGAATTCGTGCTACGTCGCCCACCGTTTGGCCACAGAGCCAAGTCCGCACACGACATGGGCCGCGAATACCGAATCCTCAATCAGCTCAACGCGGGCTTTCCTTACTGCCCGAAAGCCTACGTCCACTGCACTGACGAGGCGCTTATCGGTGCCGAGTTCTATGTCATGGAGCGCGTCCAGGGCATCATCCTGCGTGAAGACATGCCGGCTGAACTCGGATTTACGCCAGAACAGACGACCGCGCTGTGCAAGAGCTTCATCGACAAGTTCGTCGAGCTGCACAACGTGGACTACAGCGCCTGCGGCCTTGGCGACTTGGGCAAGCCCGAAGGCTACGTGCAGCGTCAGATTACCGGCTGGATCGATCGTTACGAGCGGGCCGCCACACCGGATGCCCCTGGTTGGGAACCGATCAAAACCTGGCTGCGCGACAAGATGCCTGCTGACCACCACAAGCCCGGTATCGTGCACAACGACTACCGCTTCGACAATGTCATCCTCAACCCGGAGAACCCGATGGAGATCATCGGCGTGCTGGACTGGGAAATGACCACCATTGGTGACCCGCTGATGGATCTGGGCAATACGCTTGCCTATTGGATAGAAGCGACAGATCCGCCGCCTATGCAACTGATCCGCAAACAGCCCAGCAATGCTCCAGGCATGCTAACGCGCCAGGAGTTCGTCGATTACTACGCCGAGCGTGCCGGCATTCATATCGATAACTTCGACTACTACTACACCTACGGCCTGTTTCGTCTAGCGGCTATCGTGCAA
Source organism: Pseudomonas sp. YJ42 (assembly GCF_047225135.1). Taxonomy (NCBI): domain Bacteria; kingdom Pseudomonadati; phylum Pseudomonadota; class Gammaproteobacteria; order Pseudomonadales; family Pseudomonadaceae; genus Pseudomonas; species Pseudomonas sp. YJ42. The sequence continues at coordinate 681,881 of NZ_CP178378.1, forward strand.
CAAATTTACTACCGCTACTTCCACGGCCAGACCCAGGATCAGCGGTTCGCTAAATTCGTTCAAATGAACGCCCTGCTCGAACAAGTAAGCCTGCAGGTCATCCATAAATCGAAGCTGTAATACAGCTCACCAAGAGGAATACAGTTCATGAGCAAAACCACCCTGTTCGACCTGGATGGCAAGATCGCTTTCGTCTCTGGCGCTAGCCGCGGCATCGGCGAGGCCATCGCTAAACTGCTGGCCCAGCAAGGCGCCCATGTCATTGTTTCCAGTCGCAAAATCGAAGGCTGTCAGGCTGTCGCGGATGCAATCGTCGCAGCTGGTGGCAAAGCGACGCCGGTTGCCTGCCACATCGGTGAGCTGGAACAGATTCAAACGGTATTCGCTCAGATTCGCGAGCAATTCGGTCGGCTGGACATCCTGGTCAATAACGCAGCGACCAACCCACAGTTCTGCCACATTCTCGATACCGACGTTTCAGCTTTTCAGAAAACTGTCGATGTGAACATCCGTGGATATTTTTTCATGTCCGTCGAGGCCGGCAAGCTGATGCGTGCAAATGGTGGCGGCAGCATCATCAACGTCGCCTCCATCAATGGCGTGACGCCAGGCAACTTCCAGGGCATCTATTCAGTCACCAAAGCTGCGGTGATCAATATGACCAAGGCGTTCGCCAAGGAATGCGCACCGCAAGGCATTCGGTGTAACGCGCTGCTGCCGGGCCTGACCGACACCAAGTTCGCCTCGGCGCTGGTCAAGAACGACTCGATCCGTGAAGAAGCGCTGCGTCATATCCCGCTGAATCGCGTCGCCGACCCGAGTGAAATGGCCGGCGCCGTGCTGTATCTGGCCAGCGACGCATCGAGCTACACCACAGGCCTGTCGCTCAACGTGGACGGTGGCTACCTCGCCTAACGGGTCTGAAACAAAGAAGGGAACCTCAGGGTTCCCTTTCTTCACTAGCTGAAATCTTCGCCGTTACCAGTCTTTCATCGCCTGTTCCGCTGCCGCGTTTGCCGGTTTCGCCAACAGACCCGTGGGTGCCATCTCAACCGTGTAGGTAGCGCCGTCGGCGATCGGTAGAAAGCTCACCCGTCGGGGCTGGGCCTCGAGGACCAGCGGTGCGCACTGACAGCGCTGCAGCCAAGCCCAGAAGTCGACCCCAGCCTGGCTCCGTCCGAGCGCCACATGAGGGTGGCGAGCCTGATCCTGCTGTTCGACGGCGAGGTAGCGACCAGAAAGCTTCTCCAGCCGATAGCCCGATTTCAAACCGATCAGCGTTGCCAGACCTTTCCAATGAAGTGCACGCAGGTCGAGTTGCCAAAGATCACCCTCCAGCGTGACAAAACGGATCTGCTGCCCCTCCTCCACCTTTACTTGATAGCGCTGCTGGCCATCGGCCTGAAACGACAAGGACGCCAACGGTGCCCCCTGCTCCAGCGGCTGATAAGTGGTGACGTCCCAGGCGATCAAGCCAATCAGACCACCCAGCGCGAGGACCAGCATACCGACGGTGCCTCGCAGCCACCCCAACAGCCAGCGGCCGCCGACCAGCATACGCACCGCTATCAGCGCAGTGATCAGCGCAAGCAACGCGACAACCACTGCAAGCCCCAGATATTGCATCGCCACATTCCCGAAAATTTGACGGCACATTATCGACAGGGTCACGCAGCGCAGCCAGCAGCAGATGGGGACACTGACTACGAGTCGACATTCTGCTTTGTTGCGTCCTAACGATACGGTGAAACGACGTTTATTAGTTCGCGATTGGCTTGCGGCAACGCAAGCGGCATCATGCGCCGCCTGTCTTCACCAATTTGCTCATGAGTGACGCCGCATGCCAATGTTTGAATTCGCCACAGACCCGCTGGTACTGGCCGCTCTGATGGCCGTTGCCTTCTTTGCGGGTTTTATCGATGCGATCGCTGGGGGTGGTGGTCTCCTGACCCTACCCGCATTACTCACGGCCGGCTTACCGCCACATCTGGTTCTCGGCACCAACAAACTGTGCGCGACCTTCGGCTCGGCCACGGCAAGCTTCACGTTTTATCGCCGTAAGCTCTTCGATCCCGGGCAATGGCGATTCGCACTCATGGCTACAGCCGTAGGCGCAGCATTAGGCGCAGGACTGGCGCACTGGATTCCCGCCCGCTGGCTTAATCAAATGCTGCCCTTGGTGGTCTTCGCCTGTGGGTTGTACCTGCTGTTCGGTCGGGTGCCGACCACACCACGAGAAGATTCAGCGCCGATCGGCAAACGCCGACAATGGCCGCAGGGGCTGACGCTGGGTTTCTACGATGGCGTGGCCGGCCCCGGCACCGGCGCCTTCTGGACCGTCAGCAACATGCTGATCTACCCACTGGATCTGCTAAAAGCGAGCGGCGTGGCGCGCAGCATGAACTTCGTCAGCAACGGTGTTGCGCTTGCCGTATTCGTGATCAGTGGCCAGGTTGCCTGGGCATTGGGGATCGGCATGGGGCTCGCATTGATGATTGGCGCCTACCTAGGGGCACGCACAGCGATCCAAGGTGGATCGAAGTTCATTCGACCGATCTTTATTTCGGTCGTGCTGGCATTGAGCCTGAGATTAGCTTGGCAGCACTGGTTCGGGGCGGCCTGAACGTCGAGCCACATACAAGTCGATCAAGTAGCGGGCAATGGATTTTGGCGCTGGTAGTGCCGGCAGATCGTGGATCGAGAACCAGCCGGCATCTTCGATCTCCTCAGGCTGCATGACGACCTCTCCCGACGCATATTCCGCGTGGAAGCCAAGCATCAACGAGTGCGGAAACGGCCAGCCCTGGCTGCAGATGTAGCGAGGCTCCTGGATCGAAACACCGACTTCCTCATGCACCTCTCGCCGGACGCACTGCTCGACCGACTCGCCAGGCTCAACGAAGCCCGCCAGCGTGCTGTATACACCCGGCGCGAAGCGCGGTGAACGCGCCAGCAGCAATTCATCGCCACGAGTCACCAGAACGATCATGCTCGGAGATATACGCGGGTAATGATGAATGCCGCAACTCTCGCACTGCATTGCCCGCTCTGTCGGATGCTGACGCATCGGGTTGCCACAGCTTCCGCAGAAGCGATGATGATTGGCCCAGGTGCCGATCTGTGCGGCGAAGCCGAGCATACGGAACCTGTCGACATCATTGTCCTGCATCATGAACTGACGCAAGCCCTGCCAGGCTGCACCAGGCACTTCGGCAGGGTGAGCCAGCTCCAACAGAAACACCGGGTCGCCGTCGAAGTAACCCAAGCCCTGTTCACTTATCACAGGTAATTCAAGCCGCTTGAGCCAGCCTCTCGGAAACAGCACACCGTTGGCATCGAAAAGAAAACCCTGCTGACAATGCACGACCGCCCACCCGCCTTCGTTCGCGGGATCGAGCAGTGCAGGCTGCCAGCGCAGGCTCATCAGGCAGCCACCGGAAGACCCAATGCGCGAACGCTCTCGGACGCAATATCCAGCACGCTGGCGCGAGAGTCGTCGCGCCGCAGTATTGCGCCACCGTCGAGGTAGTACTCGAGGCTGGTCAAGGCATCGGCAAGGGTTTCGAGCATCTGCTCTGGAGGCATCTGCACGCCTTCGAGCATCTGCTTCTGAATGAAGTCGGCACAAGCACCGATCAGCTCGGCCGCCCGATCTTGCTCAAGGAAACGCAACCCGCCACGAACCGCCATCAAGCTGAACGGGACGTTAGCCAGATGCAGCTTTTCCCCATTGGACTCCAGATAGGCTGTGATAGCGCGCTTGGCCAACGCCAGGCCCGCGGTCGCTTCGCCGATCACAACAATGCAGGCCTCGGTGAGCTGATGATTGGCGAAGGCTTCAGCTTCCTGGCCCGGTTGGGCAATTGGAGGCCGCGAATCACGGCGCTCGCCGCGCTCCAGGCTTGCCACCATGCTTTCGACATAGAGCACCGCGTCGGCCAGCTTCAGCAGCGCCTGGGAGTCCGGGGCCTGTTCGGCGCTCCAGCCGGCGACCGTGGCAAGCTGAGCGTGCAAGGTACTCGAAGCGGAAGACAGCCCCACCATACCCAGGGTCTTCGCCAGCTTCCCCAACAGACTGTGCAGGTTGGCGTACGATTCGCTCGGAGCCGTCTGCCTTTCGATGAGGTCCAGCAGATCCTTGAGGCTCGCCAGTTCTTCACGAATCGCCGATGACAGCGAACGCATCACTGCCTGACCGGGACCAGCGAGGCGCTGGGACTCGTCCTCGAGCAGATGATCGGTAAAGGGCAGCGGACCAAGCGAGAACGTCTCGCGAACCTGAGTCGCCATGGGCCCGCTGCTTTCCGCCAACGCAACCAGATACAGCAATTCCTTGAGCAGGACACGCGGCGGCTCGTAGGCCGTATTGATGCTGAGTTGTCGAAGCTCACGGTCGAGCCGGGAAAACAGTTGCTTGCGTGACTGACGCGGCAGCAGCTGGCCATCCAGCTGGGCCTCCAACGCCGCACTGCCCAACCAGCATAGGCGGCCAGCAGGAGTATTGGCGAACAGCAGATCCAATCGACTGAGGGCTCGCGCCATGAGCTTGAGGCTCGCGGCAGCATTATCTTCACGAATGAAACCCAGCAGACCGACCTGATACATCTGTCGTAAGCGTCGTGCTTCGGTCATCCGCGCGGCAGGCTCTCGCACTGCCGCCACCACTGGTGGTCGCGCATGATCGAGTCGGGCACTGAAGAAGAAACTCTCGGGTAACGGGGACTGTGCACTGACGAGCCGCAGCGCGTTGATCGGCGGCAGGAGCAGTTCCGGCATTTCCTGACGGCTGGCATCAACACTTTCAAGATAGCGCCCGAGCACATACAGGGCATTGCTCAGCGCTGCCAGCTGAGTATCCCGTTCTTCGCCTGCGCCAACCGGAATATCGGTGGCGAGCTGGAGTATTTCCTGCGCCAGCAACTCGGCCCCGGTCAATTCGATGAGATTGAGTGTCCCCCGAACCTGCTTGAGATTTTCCACGGCCTGTTGCAGCAGACTTCCGTTGTTCCGATCAATGATGAAATGCTCGAGGCTCTGCTCGGCTTCCTCCATGGTTGCGAATAGTTCATCGCGGACCAGGCTGAGTGAAGTAGCTCCGGTAACCATGCCTAGCGCGCCTCCCGCGCAACGTTTAGATGATGCATCAGTCGGCGAAATCCGGTTTCTGTTTGCTCATATGGGCAGCCATGGCCACCTTGAGGTCTGCCGACTGAAGCATTGCAGCATTCCAGGTGGCAATGTACTCGAGACCGTCATCGACGCGGTGATCGCGCATATAGCGGATCATTTCCTTGGTGCCGCGAATCGCCACCGGCGACTTCGCAGCGATATCAGCTGCCAGAGCGAACACCGCGGCCATCAGCTTCGGCTGATCAGGATAGGCTCGATTCACCAATCCTATGGCCTGCGCTTCCTGGCCTTCAACGGTGCGTCCGGTATAAGCCAACTCTCGCATCATTCCATCGCCGATGATTCGCGGCAGCCGTTGCAGTGTTCCGACATCAGCGGCCATGCCCATGTCGATTTCCTTGATGGAGAATTGCGCGTCGAGCGTGCTGTAGCGCATGTCGCAAGCAGTGATCAGATCGATCGCACCGCCTATGCAATATCCTTGGATGGCTGCGATAACCGGCTTGCGGCAGTTGTCCACGGCATTGAACGACGCTTGCAGCTTGAGAATCTGACGGCGCAGGCGCTCGGCGTTGCGTCCGACATCATTCCCCATCTGGCTTGCGGCTTGCGCTAACAACTGCAGATCGATACCGGCCGAAAAATGTTTACCCTCGCCTGAAAGCACCACTACACGGACATCGTCCGTATCGTCGATCCACTCGAAAATATCGACAATCTCACTCCAGAACGCAGCGTTCATGGCATTGACCTTGTCAGGTCGATTGATCGCTACATGGGCGATCTTGTCCTTCAACTCCACACGGAAGGCTTGGTACTCAGTCACGCTATCATCCTCGACAGCCGAGGCACTCATGTGCCTTAAACAGGTTGGACAGGCCCTTCGCAGGGACTGTTCTCAGCCGAACAACTATAACAACAGCCGGGTGAAAGTCGATGCGGGACGTTGTGAAGCAGCCCACGCCCTTGCACATCATCGGCTTTGACATCTCGCGATAGCAGGTCAATACCAAGTATTGCCTATTCCTCAAGGATGCAATCGACCGTATACCGCGTTCCCCCAGCATGCTCTTCGTGCTGCAGCCCATGCACGTCGGCGTCGAATCCGGGGAAGCGGGCGGCGAAGCGTTGGGCGAAAGCAAGGTAGTCGAGTATTGAGCGCGTTTCGGGAGTAAACCGCTCGCCCGGCATGATCAGGGGAATACCTGGCGGGTACGGCACCAACATTACCGCGGCAATACGGCCCTCCAGCGCTTCGATGGGTACAGCTTCGACCTCTCCCCGAACCAGCTTGTCATAGGCATCGGCCGGTTTTATCGCCAGCGCCGGCAGCGCCGTATACATCCGCCGCATGGCTTTTGCGGTGGCGTTGTCGCGGTAGCACTCGTGCAAGGAGTCACACAGGTCGCGCAACCCCATCCCGGCGTACTGGCTGCCGCCGGTCTGCCCGACGGTGGGCAACGCGTCGCATAACGGGACGTTATCGTCGTAGTGCCTTTTGAACTCCAGTAACTCGGTCAGCAACGTGCTCCATTTGCCCTTGGTGATGCCCATGGAAAACAGCACCAGAATCGAATAAAGACCAGTCTTTTCGACGACCAGCCCCCGCTCCCAGAGAAACTTGCTGACAACCGCTGCGGGGATGCCCCGCTCACTCAGCCTACCGCCAGCAGTGAGGCCAGGTGTGACCAGCGTGACCTTGATGGGGTCAAGCAATACGTAGTCATCCGCCACATCACCGAAACCATGCCAGTCCGCTTCCGGCTGCAGCAGCCAGTCAGCGGTAACCAGTTCGTCCGCGCCATCCGCCGCGGTGGGTTGCCAGATACTGAACCACCAATCGTCCGGCGCCAGATGCTGACGGAGATTGGCCAGTGCACGACGGAAACTTAGCGCCTCGTCGAAGGTTTCCTGTATCAACGAACGCCCGGCGGGGCCTTCCATCATCGCCGAAGCCACATCGAGCGAGGCAAGAATGCCGTACTGCGGCGACGTCGAGATATGCATCATGAACGCTTCGTTGAAGCGATCCCGATCCAACTGTCGCTGCTGACTGTCGAGCACATGGATCATCGAGGCCTGGCTGAAGGCCGCCAATACCTTGTGCGTCGAATGCGTGGTGAACACCAGCGGCCCCTGCTCGCGCGTATCCATCCCATAGCGGCCATCGTAGAACTCGTGAAAGGCCGCATAGGCATACCAGGCCTCATCGAAGTGCAAAACATCGACACTGTTGCCCAGGGTGCGCTTGATCAGATTGGCGTTATAACAGAGCCCGTCGTAAGTGGAATTGGTGACGACGGCCAGTCTGACTCGTGGCGGTCTCCCGCGCGCTAGCGGGTTGGCATCGATCTTGGCCTGAATCGATTCCGGGGAAAACTCCTCGAGAGGAATCGGACCGATAATGCCGAGCTCGTTGCGCGAAGGCGTCAGGTAGAGCGGAATCGCCCCGGTCATGATGATCGAATGCAGTATCGATTTGTGGCAGTTGCGGTCCACCAGGACCAGGTCATCCCGCGCCACCATCGAGTGCCAGACGATCTTGTTCGCGGTCGACGTTCCGTTGATGACGAAAAAAGTATGGTCCGCACCGAAATTGCGCGCCGCCCGAGCTTCGGCTGCGGCCAGCGGCCCCGTGTGGTCGAGCAGCGAGCCGAGCTCCGGCACCGAGACCGACAGATCGGAACGCAGGGTGTTCTCGCCGAAGAATTGATGGAAAGCCTGGCCGACCGGGCTCTTGCGAAACGCAACGCCACCGCCATGACCCGGTGTGTGCCACGAGTAGTTGGAATCGCCGGTGTGCTGAACCAGTGCGCGGAAGAACGGAGGCAGCAAGCCGTCCAGATAGCTCCGGGCGGCCCGCGCGACTTGTCGTGCAAGGAACGGAACAGTGTCTTCGAACAGGTAGAGCAGCCCGCGCAGCTCGTTCAGGTCTGCCATCGCTTCGGCCGGGGCATTCTCGATAGTGATCTGCTCACCAAGCGCGAAGATCGGCAATTGTGGCGCGCGCCGCCGTGCGACGCGAATAAGTCCCACCACGTCCTGCAGCAGCCGCTGATTCTCACCGGCACCCTCGGCAGCGACCAGAATACAGGCGAGTCCGTGGTGCGTAGAAGCGACGATGCGACCTTCGGCAGCGCTACCCGTGGGAAGAATATGGAAGCCGTCCCGTTCGAGCTCGGCAGCGATCTCGCGGACACGCTCGCCGGCGACGGTATCGGCTTTGATATCGCGGTGAACGATGAGGATGGGAAACTTGAGGTCTTTATACATGGGTGCTTCCTGAAGGCATACTCCCCCCAGCGTAGAAGGTCCGCCCTCAAGCACCAAGCGTGAAATGCGATGGCGCCGAGTCGACGCGACAATAGGCGCGTCAGACAGCGCCGACGGATCAGGCCGGCAAGGCTTCAGTCTCGATCTCAGAGGATTGTTCCAGCTGCACCCAGAGCGGCGCCGCACCCGCAGCCTTTTCGATCGCTTGCATGCGTGCCGCATGCGCGGCGACTTCTTCGGCACTGGCGCGAATGACCAGCGTGCCGGGACGATCAGCCGGCAACCGGCGGATTGGCGTTGCCTGCTGCCGACCGCCGTTTTCAGACTCGGCGCCCTCACCTGCCAGGGACAGATTGGTCTGCCCGCCGGTCATGGTCAGGTAGACGTCGGCGAGAATCTCGGCGTCGAGCAGCGCGCCGTGCAGGTCGCGACCGGAGTTGTCCACGCCATAGCGTTTGCAAAGCGCATCGAGGCTGTTGCGCTGACCCGGATGGCGCTCGCGCGCCATTAACAATGTATCGAGAACGCTACAGTGGTCGCTCAGCTCGGCACGGTCCTGCTGCCCGAGCAGGGCGAACTCGTTATTGATGAAGCCAACGTCGAACGCTGCGTTATGAATGATAAGTTGCGCGCCTTTGATGAAATCGAAGAACTCATCGGCGACATCCTTGAACCTGGGCTTATCGGTCAAGAACTCATTGGTAATACCGTGAACGGCGATGGCACCCTCGTCCACCTCACGGTCCGGCTGAAGGTACACGTGATAATGCCGCCCAGTGAGGCGTCGGCCGATGACTTCGACACAGCCGATCTCGATGATCCGGTGCCCATCGGTCACCGGCATGCCAGTGGTTTCGGTGTCCAGCACTACGCTACGCATGTTTCAACTCACTCAAGCGGTTTGTCGTTTGGCCTGTACTACGCCGCGATTGGCCAGCAGATCGGCGCGTTCGTTTCCCGGGTGGCCGGTATGCCCGCGCACCCATTGCCAGCTCACTTGATGGCGATTGACTTGCTCATCGAGCTGGCGCCACAGATCGGCGTTCTTTACCGGCTGCTTGGCAGCGGTTTTCCAACCCCGTTTCTTCCAGTTGGGCATCCAGTCGTTGATGCCTTGCATGACGTACTGGGAGTCGGTCACCAGCTTGACCCGGCAAGGCCTTTTCAGCTCTTCCAGTGCACGGATAGCTGCCATCAGCTCCATTCGATTATTGGTGGTTTCCGCTTCGCCGCCCCACAGCTCGCGCTCAACGCCCTTGTAAACAAGCAGCGCACCCCAACCACCGGGACCCGGATTACCCTTGCAGGCGCCATCCGTGTATATCTCGACCGTTTCATCACTCATGAAGGATTATTTGCCTAATTTTACTGTTCGGCATCACGGCGACTGACCTTTGCCACAGGCATTGGCAGCAGCTGGCCCATACGCTCGCGACGGCTCTGTCGCAGAGGTCGCAGGCCCACCATCAGCTTTCGCGCCACCAGCAGATAGAAACCGCCGGTCGGCATCTGCAGTCGCTGGCCGACGATGTCCAGGCCGGACAATCGTGTCTGCCACTGACCCGAGGAAAGCGGCGGACAATAGCATCCGAACCGACGTTTCTCCAGCGCGAATCCAAGCAGGTTCAACCAGTCCCCGACGCGTGTGGAACGGATGCAGCGAGCGCGACGAAAGGCCTTGCGTGATACCAGGCGCGTCGCTCCCCAAGCACTCCACGGATTGACTCCAACGATCAACAAGTGCCCGCCCGGCCTGACGCTACGCGCCGCCTCGCGCAGCAAAGCGTGTGGCGACAGACTGAAATCAAGGCCGTGCTGAACCACCACGACGTCGGCGGCGTGCTCACCGATCGGCCAGCTCTGCTCTTCGCAAACGATCTCGACGCCCGCCAACGGTGGCCCCAATCGCACACTACGCTTGATCTTCTGCGGCTCGATTGGCGTATTGGCGAACGGTCCGTAATGCACCAGGTAGCTGCCGAAGCAACGCGACAATTCCTGACTGATCACCCACTCTTCCTGCTGCAACAGCTGTCGACCCGTTGGGCTATCGAACCAGGCACTCGCCTCGTTCATCAGCGACAGCCAATCTTCATCCGACTTGGTACAAGACTCACTCATGGCTAGCCTCCATTCATCGGCTGGGTCGGTCAGATCGGAGCTACCGGCCGGTTCAACTTTCCGATATCGCTGTTAGGATGCGCTTTTGCTAATGACTTGGCGACCCGTACATATGTTGAAGATAGAAGCTCTGCCGGCCTTCACTGACAACTACATATGGATGCTGCTGGATCCTCAAAGCCGCCTTTGCGCGGCGGTGGACCCAGGTGAATCGGGCCCCGTCCAGCGCTGGCTGGATGCCCGTCCCGACTGGCGCCTGACCGATATTCTGATCACCCACCACCACCACGATCACGTTGGCGGCGTGCAACAACTCAAGGCCACGCATGGGGCGAAGGTCCATGGGCCGGCTGCAGAGAATATTCCTGGCAAGGACAATGCGCTGGCTGATGGGCAGCGTATCCGCGTCCTCGACCAGGAGCTGGAGGTGATCGAAGTGCCCGGGCATACCAGCGGCCACATCGCCTATTTTCACGACAACGCAAAGGAGCCATGGCTATTGAGCGGCGACACTTTGTTCGCCGCAGGCTGCGGCCGCCTTTTCGAGGGCACCGCAGCCCAGATGTTCAACTCTCTGCAACGACTGGCGGCGCTGCCCGCGTCCACCCGGGTGTACTGCGCTCATGAATACACACTGAGCAATCTGCGATTTGCCCAGGCAGTGGAGCCGGACAACCAGGAAATCGCAGGGCGCATCGAACAGGTCATTCGTTGGCGTGAGGCAAAACGCATTACCCTTCCCACTGACATGCGCATCGAACAGGCTACCAACCCGTTCCTGCGCAGCACCGAACCCACCGTCGCGGCTGCAGCAAGTCGCCATGCCGGCCGTCAATTAACCACGCCAGAAAGCGTATTCACGGCATTGCGCACCTGGAAAGACAGCTTCTGACTAAGTCGACCAGTCTCCAAAAACCAAGGCACCGGGTTGACCCACCGGAACGGCATTCCTACACTCCCTCGAATTTTGCGCTAGGGAAACCTTCAGCCAATGCCGTCTGACTCATCAAATAGCCCTCATCCGGACGCCTTGGCAGCCTCCGGCCGGGCCCTGGCGCTGGCCATCTGTCTCGTTATCACCGGCTGCCAAAGCACCGGTTCGCGCACCTCGCCAGACCGCGAAGCTCAAACACGACCTGAACCTCAGGTCCAGGACACACTGTGGCTCACGGACGTGAAAACCGCCGCGCCGACCCACTCGGACGTCTGGGATCGCATGCGGCAGGGCTTCAAACTGCAGGATTATCTGGACAGCAACCCTCGCATCGAGCAACAGCGCCTGCTTTTCTCAAGTCGCCCACAGTCCATCGAGGCGGCCAGCGAGCGAGGTAGCCCTTACATTCACTATATCGTCGAGCAATTGGAAGAGCGGGATATGCCGCTCGAGCTGGCGCTACTGCCTATAATCGAGAGTTCCTACAACCCCTTTGCCTATTCTCCAGCCCAGGCGGTAGGCCTATGGCAATTCATTCCTTCGACCGGTCGCCACTTTAATCTGCAACAAACCAGCTGGTACGACGGCAGGCGCGACATCACCGCCTCTACCACCGCCGCATTACGCTATCTGACCTACCTGCACGGCTTGTTCAATGACGACTGGCTACTGGCGCTGGCAGCTTATAACGCGGGCGAAGGAACCGTCAGCCGGGCCATCGAGCGCAACCAGAAGCTCGGCTTGCCGACCGACTACTGGAACCTGCCTCTGCCCCGCGAAACGCGCGACTACGTACCCAAGCTGCTGGCGCTCTCGCAGATGGTGCAAAGCCCCGAAGCATATGGCCTCAACCTGACTCCGATCGCCAACGAGCCCTATTTCGAAGTGGTCGCGCTGAAACAACGCATGGATCTCGCCAGGGTCGCCAAAATGGCGGATCTCGAAGAAGACGAAATCTATCAGTTGAACCCCGCGTTCACCCGTCGCATTACGCTGGACGGCCCACAACATCTGCTCGTTCCAAGCGCTAAGGCCGAGATGTTCGCCGCCAATCTAGCAATGATGAAACCGCAAGATCTGGTTGATTGGCAGCAATACAAGGTCCGCCCGGGCGACACGCTTGGCGCAATCGCCAACAGGCACCGCCTATCGGTCAACATCATTCGTGATATCAATCGTCTTCGAGGCGATCGCTTGCAGATCGGGCAGGTCCTGAGCATCCCGCAGTCGGCCGGAACGGGACAATCTCGCGAACTCCTGCATGCCGTAGCGCGGAGCCAACCGGCACCGCGCAGCTATCGGGTCCGCAAGGGTGACAATCTCTGGGATATCGCCAAGACCCAAAAAGTCTCGGTTCATGATCTGCAGCGCTGGAACAACCTTTCAGGCAGCAACATCAAGGTAGGTCAAGCACTGTTTTTACAGGCTGCCGGCGGCAACCAACGGGCTAACCCGAGGCCGACCTATTACAAGGTCAAGAAAGGTGACTCACTTTACGAGATCGCCAAGCGTTTCAATGTCCAGATCAATCACCTGAAAACCTGGAATCCCAGGGACAGCGCGCTGCTCAAGCCAGGCCAGACCCTCACACTGTATATCCCCCAGTAATTCGCCTGGGCAAGGCGCCCCCTTAGCGCCTGCCCAGCGCATCGAGACAACGCCCGGCCAGCTGTGTGAATCGCTGGAAAGCAACGAACTGCTCATGCTTCAGCGCGCGACCGGATATCCGATTGTCAGCGTAGAGCACACCGATCTCGCGCGCGCCCGCCATCAACGGCGCAATGAAAAACATTCCTTTACCCAACTGCTGGCGAAGCGGCAAGGTCACCATTTCCTCAAGGTTATAGCTAGCTGGCACCCCCATCCATAGCGGCTGGCGTTGACGAAGCACGTAGCTGAAAATGTGCGATTGACCCGATGGATCGACAGGCAAGACGAAGGTGTCAAGCCAGGATTGGGTATGCTCCCCCGCAACGCGCTTGGCGCGGAACGCAGTTTGGTGATCGGCCAGAACAGTCAGCATCACGCGCTCCAGCCCTGCTCCTTGATGCAGCCCCTTGAGCAACGCATCGAGAATCAGCCCGACGTCACCGCGACTCGCGGCCATCATTCCAAGGTCCTGCATGGCCTGTTGCATCAGCAACAGATTCGGTTGCAAAAGGCTAGCTGCGCGTTGCGCCTGTTGCAGCTGCACTTGCTCAGGATCGGTTGACGGAATCAGCTTGCACAGCCGGCTGGCCCCGAACGTCGCCGCCACGTTGACGGCTTCATCCGCGCTGGCAAGGACCTGTTGCATCGCGTCTGCTTCAGATATACCACTGAACTCGGCGAGCTCCTTGACCAGGCCTTCCATCTCCGGACACCCCCAACCGTTCAAGGCTGCCGAACCAATGCGAACACCCAGGCTGACCGCGTGCACCGCGGGGTCACGCAGATTCGCCGATCCGTGAGCAAAACTGGCGAGTTCACCGATATTCCAACTTTTAATCAGCCCCAGGTTCAGCTGGCGAAAACTGGTGCCAAGCACTCGCTCGACAGCCTGATCATGATCCGCATCACTAGCCGCGAGAGCCTCACCAAGCTCGTCGGCCTGCTTGCCACCGCAGCCCCAGAAGGCAAGTTCACCCACTTCATGAAGCAGTGCTGCAATGAAAACTTCCTCCTCGTGCTTCGTCAGTACGTAACCGGCGATATTGCGTGCTTGCACGGCAGCGTGAAACGAGCGTGCCAGCAGTTCCTGCAATTGTTGGCGCGGCGCGCGATCGAGCAGGCCATCGATCAGGCTGACCGAAAGACTGATCAAGCGAACATTGTCGAAGCCGATCATGACGATGGCACGCGAGATGGTCTTGATGGTTTCCTGAGACGGATTGTAGTAACTGCTATTGCCGACACGAAGCACCTTGGAGGTCAGCGCAGCGTCGCGCAATAGCACGTCCGCGAGCTGCTGCACGGACGCATGTTCCTGCTCCGTGAGGCGCTGCAGATCCTGCACGACCGCCGCCAGCGCGGGCAGCTCAGACTGGTTCAAGCGGTCTATCCAAGACTGCAGGCCATAGCTCGTTTCACTCAAAATCTGCGACCTCACCCTGTGACCGGGCGGCTAGTAAGGAAAGGCAGTTTGCCCAGATAGTCGGCCTTTTTCCAGCGGATACAAGCTGTTACTGTACTCCGCCGAAAAGACCGAAAGCGCCATGGATCGGATTCACCGTTTGATGCGACCCATCCTATTGTTATTAAGCTGTCTGGGATTGAGCTTTCCGTCGTTCGCGACTATCAGCGAGAGCCACGGTTATGCGCAGTTTGGGACTCTGAAATATGCGGAAGGCTTCACTCATTTCGACTGGGTGAACCCCGATGCGCCGAAGGGTGGCCGAGTGCAACTGATGGCGTCCGGCACATTCGACACGCTCAACCCTTATACTTTCAAAGGGACCAGTCCAAGCGCGACGCCGGGCTTCTTCCAGTACGGCATCAGCGAATTGAATGAACCGTTGATGGTGGGCACCGGTGTTTACGATCCGTCCGGCGACGAACCGGCTTCGGCGTACGGACTTATCGCCGAGACGATCGAGTACAGCGATAACCATAGTTGGGTAGTGTTCAATCTGCGCGACTCGGCCCGCTTTCATGATGGTCACCCGATCACGGCTTATGACGTGGCCTTTTCCTATCGTTTGCTGATCAAGGATGGCCACCCTCGATACCGCACCGATCTAAAAGGTATCAAGCGCGTCGATATTCTCAATAGCCACCGAATTCGCTTCGTGTTCGACAAACCGGATCAGCCATTGCTGATCATGCGCCTCGGCGAACTACCGGTACTGCCGCAACATTATTGGAAAGACCGTGACTTTCGCGCCACCACCTTCGAGCCGCCACTCGGCAGCGGTCCGTACCGCGTCAGCAATGTCCAACCGGGACGTAGAGTGAGCTTCGAGCGCGTGAAGAACTGGTGGGGTGCCAATCTTCCTGCCAACCGCGGAAAGTACAACTTCGATCGGATCGATGTAGAGTTTTACCGCGACACGACGGTCGCGTTCGAAGCCTTCAAGGTTGGCGAGTTCGATTTCTATATTGAGCATCAGGCGAAAAACTGGGCCAACGGTTATCAGTTCCCGGCGGTTCTTCGTGGTGATGTGATCCGTGCGGAGATTCCGCATCAGATCCCCACCCAGACGCAAGCACTGTTCATGAACGGGCGCCGGCCGGTATTTGCCGACATCAAGGTCCGTCAAGCACTGGGCATGCTGTTCGACTTCGAATGGACCAACCGCGCCCTGTTCTATGGCGCCTATCAGCGCAGCGAAAGCTACTATCCGAACAGTGAGTTCTCCGCGACCGGCACACCAGAAGGAGGCGAATGGTTGCTGCTATCGCCTTTCCGAGACCAACTACCGGCGCACCTGTTCACCGAACCGTTCGCGCTGCCGAAGACAGATGGGCGCGGTATTCCGCGAGACACCTTGCGCAAGGCGCTGACGTTGCTTGGCCAAGCCGGCTGGAAACTGACTCCTGACGGTCTTCGCAACAAGGCAGGCCGCGCTTTTAGGTTCGAAATCCTGCTGGTCAATCCGGGACTCGAGCGTATCCTCCAACCCTATGTGGAGAACCTGGCGCGCATCGGCATCCATACCCGCTTGCGCAGCGTTGACGGCGCGCAGTACAAGCAGCGCCTGGATCAGTACGATTACGACATGATTTTGACCACGCTGGCCCAGAGCCTCAGCCCGGGGCTCGAACAGTGGCTGTATTTCCATTCCAGTCAGGTGAACATCAAGGGAGGCCGCAACTATGCGGGTGTCGCCAACCCGGTGGTCGACCGGCTGCTTGAGAAACTGCTTGCAGCCAAGACCCGGGAAGAACAGATTGCCGCAGCACGCGCAATCGATCGGGTCCTGCTCTGGAACCACTACATCATCCCCAACTGGTACATCAGTTACCACCGCCTGGCATATCGCAATCGGTTCGCGCATGTCACCACACCGCCTTATACCCTCGGGCTGCGTGCGTGGTGGTTGAAGGACCTGGAGAAGGCTCAATGACAAAAAACGCACGACTGTCGATCTTGCATGCAGGCGTCCTGGCCTTCCTTTGTCTGGTAAACACAATCGAGGCAGCGCCACGGCACGCGCTGACGCTGTACGGCGAAGAGCCCAAGTACCCCGCGGATTTCTCCCATTTCGATTACACCAACCCGGACGCCCCCAAGGGCGGAACCCTGCGCCAGGCAGGCTTCGGCAGTTTCGACTCATTCAACCCCTTCATCAGCAAAGGCGTAGCCGCTGATGACATCGGCCTCATCTATGACACCCTGACAACCAACAGTCTGGATGAGCCCTTTACGGTATATGGCCTGTTGGCGGAAAAAATAGAGAAGGGTCCGAAAAACGAGTGGGTACGTTTTTACCTGCGCCCCGAAGCACGCTTCCACGACGGCGAGCCGGTAACGGCCGAGGATGTCGTGTTCACCTTCGAAACCTTGCTCAGCAAAGGTGCGCCGCATTATCGCGGCTACTACGCCGATGTCGAAAAAGCCGTAGTCGAGGGTCCCCGTCGCGTTCGTTTCGATTTCAAGCACGCAGGTAATCGTGAGCTGCCATTGATATTGGGACAACTTCCGGTCCTGCCGAAGCACTGGTGGGAGGAAAGAGACTTCACCTCAGGCAGCATGGAGCCCCCCCTGGGCAGCGGCCCCTATCGCATCGAGCATTTGGAAGCCGGCCGTTCGGTACGCTATGCCCGCGTCGAGGATTACTGGGGCAAGGACCTGGCGGTCAACCGGGGCTTATATAACTTCGATCATGTGCACTTCGACTACTACCGCGATAACACGGTGGCACTGCAAGCCTTTAAGGCTGGGCACTTCGACTACTGGTTCGAAACTAGCGCGAAGAATTGGGCCACCGCTTACGATATCGATGCAGTCAAAGGCGGGCGAATCATCAAGGAGGAGATCGCCAATCGGAACCCGCAAGGCATGCAGGGTTTCATCTTCAATACCCGCAGGAAACGCCTGCAGGACGTCCGAGTTCGAGAAGCACTTTCGCTGCTATTCGACTTTGAATGGACCAACCGGCAACTGTTCAACGGCGCCTATACCCGTACGGCCAGCTATTTCGACAATTCCGAGCTGGCTGCATCCGGGCTGCCCAGCGAGGAAGAGCTGAAATTGCTCGAACCCCTACGCGGCCAGATACCCGACGAAGTGTTCGAAAAGCCCTTCAAGCTGCCTCAGACCAATGCCGATGGCATGATTCGGGAGCAGCAGCGCAAAGCGTATGAGTTGTTCACCGCTGCGGGATGGAAGATCGAAAACGACCGCATGGTCGATGCCGATGGGAAACCGGTCAAATTCGAGTTTCTGCTGTTTCAGGCCGATTTCGAGCGCGTACTCTTACCCTACAAGCGCAACTTGGCCAGCCTGGGCATCGATCTGGAGATTCGCCGCGTCGACGTCTCGCAGTACGTCAACCGACGCCGCTCGCGTGATTACGACATGATCGTTAGCGGCTTCGGCCAATCGAACTCACCGGGTAACGAGCAACGCGGATATTGGCATTCGACAAGTGCCGACAACCCTGGAAGCTTAAACTTCATTGGTCTCAAGGACCCCGCCATCGATACGCTGGTAGAAAAGCTGATCGCCGCCGACTCCCGTGACGAGTTGATCACCCGAACGCGAGCGCTGGATCGTGTGCTGCTCTGGGGTCACTACGTGATTCCAAACTGGCACATCAAAACTTGGCGTGTCGCCTATTGGAATCATCTGGCGCATCCGGAGATCACACCCGATTACGACATCGGTCTCATGACCTGGTGGGAAAAACCCGACGTAAAGAGGCCAACGCCGGAGCCGCCCGCAAACCAGGCCGACGCGCCGATCGTCTCTAAGCGCCCCTCCTCCGGGACGGAGCGCTAAGCATGCTCGCGTATATTTTCCGGCGGTTGCTGCTGATCATCCCCACTCTGTTCGGCATCCTGCTGATCAACTTCATCATCATCCAGGCAGCCCCCGGCGGTCCGGTCGAACAGGCAATCGCCAAGCTTGAAGGCTTTGAAGGTGCTACGAGTCGAATTGCCGGCGGCGGCTCGGAAGTGGCCACCGGCAGCAACAGTTATCGGGGCGCACAAGGTCTGGACCCGGATTTGATCGCCGAGATCGAGCGTCTGTACGGCTTCGACAAGCCGGCCCCCGAACGATTCTGGATCATGCTCAGCAACTACCTGCGCCTGGATTTCGGTGAAAGCTTCTTTCGCGACGCAACGGTGACGGAACTGATCGCCGAAAAGATGCCGGTGTCGATCTCGCTGGGTCTCTGGAGCACACTGATCATGTATCTGGCGTCGATACCACTTGGCATTGCCAAGGCGACCCGCCATGGCAGCCCATTCGACGTCTGGACCAGCTCGGCCATTATCGTCGGCTATGCGATACCGGCGTTTCTGTTCGCGATCC
Source organism: Pseudomonas sp. YJ42 (assembly GCF_047225135.1). Taxonomy (NCBI): domain Bacteria; kingdom Pseudomonadati; phylum Pseudomonadota; class Gammaproteobacteria; order Pseudomonadales; family Pseudomonadaceae; genus Pseudomonas; species Pseudomonas sp. YJ42. Next base: position 700,798 of record NZ_CP178378.1, read on the forward strand.
TGTTGATTGTCCTGTTCGCCGGCGGCAGTTATTGGAATTGGTTTCCACTGAGGGGGCTGACCTCCAGCAACTTTGACGATCTGACACTCACCGGCAAGATCATCGATTACTTCTGGCACTTGGCACTTCCGGTCACGGCCTTGGTGATCGGCAACTTTGCGACCCTGACCCTTTTGACCAAAAACAGCTTTCTCGATGAGATCAACAAGCAGTACGTGATCACAGCGCGGGCGAAAGGACTGAGCAAGAATCGCGTGCTCTACGGTCATGTGTTCCGCAATGCAATGCTGATCATCATCGCTGGCTTTCCATCGGCTTTCATCGGCATGTTCTTCACCGGCTCGCTGCTGATCGAGGTGATCTTCTCGCTCGATGGGCTGGGCTTGCTCAGTTTCGAAGCGGCCGTCAACCGCGACTATCCCGTCGTGTTCGGCACACTGTTCCTCTTCACCCTGCTCGGCCTCGTGGTCAAGCTGATCGGCGATTTGACCTACACGCTCGTCGACCCGCGAATCGATTTCGAAAGCAGAGAGGCCTGACATGCAGCTATCGCCGCTGAATCAGCGCCGCTTCGCCCTGTTCAAAGCTCACAAGCGCGGCTGGTGGTCGCTGTGGCTGTTTCTCACCTTGTTCACCCTAAGCCTGGGTGCCGAACTGATCGCCAACGACAAACCGATCGTGGTGCGTTTCGATGGCGGTTGGTATTTTCCGGTATTCAAACGTTATCCGGAGACGGTTTTCGGCGGTGAGTTTCCGCTACAGGCCGATTACAAGGGTCCGTACATCCAGGAACTGATCGCAAAGAAGGGCGGCTGGATGATCTGGCCCCCGATCCCGTTTCATCATTCCAGTATCAACTATGACCTTCAAGTCCCCGCGCCCGCCCCACCCTCATGGGATAACTGGCTAGGCACCGACGACCAGGGCCGGGACGTGCTTGCGCGAGTCATCTACGGCTTCCGTATTTCGGTTCTGTTTGCGCTGACGCTGACGCTGATCAGCTCGGTGATCGGCGTCATTGCCGGTGCGTTGCAAGGATTCTATGGAGGCTGGGTCGATCTCGTTGGACAGCGACTGCTGGAAATCTGGTCCGGACTGCCCGTGCTTTACCTGCTCATCATTCTCGCAAGCTTCGTGCAGCCCAATTTCTGGTGGTTACTCGGCATCATGCTGCTGTTTTCCTGGATGAGCTTGGTCGACGTGGTCCGTGCCGAGTTTCTCCGCGGCCGCAACCTCGAATACGTACGCGCGGCACGAGCACTGGGTATGCGCAACGGCGCGATCATGTTCCGTCACATCCTGCCCAACGCGATGGTTTCGACCATGACCTTCATGCCGTTCATCCTGACCGGCGCGATCGGCACGCTAACGGCCTTGGATTTCCTTGGCTTCGGCCTGCCACCCGGAGCTCCGTCTCTGGGCGAACTGGTGGCACAAGGGAAAGCGAATCTGCAGGCGCCATGGCTCGGCATCAGCGCATTCATGGTCCTCGCGATCATGCTGACCTTGCTGGTATTCATCGGCGAGGCCGCTCGCGACGCCTTCGATCCTAGGAAATAGCATGGCTGAGAATCTGATAGAGGTCCGCGATCTGGCCGTCGAGTTCGTAACCGGCGGTCAGGCACAGCGAGTTGTCGAGGCCGTGAGCTTCGATATCCGCAAAGGCGAGACCCTGGCGCTGGTCGGTGAAAGTGGGTCCGGCAAGTCCGTTACGGCTCACTCGATCTTGCGCCTGCTGCCCTATCCGCTCGCGCAGCATCCGGCCGGTGAGGTTCGCTACGCCGGTGAAGATCTGATCAAAGCAAGCGAAAAGCGCATGCGCCGAATACGCGGCAACCGTATCGCCATGGTCTTTCAGGAGCCGATGACGTCGCTCAACCCGCTGCATACCATCGGCAAACAGATCAACGAAGTACTGCAAATTCACAAGGGGCTCAACGGCAAGGCCGCCACGGCACGCACCCTCGAGCTCCTCGAACTGGTCGGAATACCCGAACCCACCAAGCGGATTCGAGCCTATCCCCACGAACTGTCAGGTGGCCAGCGTCAGCGTGTGATGATCGCCATGGCGTTGGCGAACGAGCCCGAGCTACTTATCGCTGACGAACCAACCACCGCGCTGGACGTGACGGTACAACTGAAAATACTGGAGTTGCTCAAGGAGTTGCAGGCCCGCCTGGGCATGGCTCTGTTGCTGATAAGCCACGATCTGAACCTCGTACGCCGAATCGCTGATCATGTATGTGTCATGCAGAGCGGTCGCGTCGTCGAACAAGCACCTTGCGAAGAATTGTTCCGCTCGCCGCAGCATCCTTACACCAAGGAACTGCTCGCAGCGGAACCTAGCGGCGGACCTGTAGCAGTTGAGGCCTCGTCGCCGACGTTGCTGGAAGTAAGCGATCTGCGGGTCTGGTTTCCGATCAAAAAGGGGCTGTTCAGGAAAACCGTCGACCATGTCAAAGCGGTTGATGGAGTCACGTTCAGCTTGCCGAAGGGTCAGACGCTGGGCATCGTCGGTGAAAGCGGCTCGGGAAAATCAACGCTGGGATTGGCGATTTTGCGACTGTTGTCCAGCACTGGGCAGATTAGATTTCAGGATCAGGCCCTGGAAAAAATGTCGCAACGGGCGGTACGCCCATTACGACGCCAGATGCAGGTCGTGTTCCAGGATCCTTTCGGCAGTCTCAGCCCTCGGATGTCGGTCAGCCAGATCGTCGGAGAGGGGCTCAGCATCCATGGAAAGGGCTCCGCTGAGGAACAAGCGCAGGCGATCATCGATGCGCTGGTCGAGGTTGGGCTCGACCCGGAAAGTCGACATCGCTACCCTCACGAATTTTCCGGGGGGCAGCGGCAACGAATCGCCATAGCCAGAGCACTGGTACTCAAGCCTGAGCTGATTCTGCTTGATGAACCAACCTCGGCGCTGGATCGTACCGTACAACGGCAGGTGGTGGAGCTACTACGCTCGCTACAGGCCAAGTACAACCTGACCTACCTGTTCATCAGCCATGATCTGGCGGTGGTACGGGCGCTCAGTCACCAGATGATGGTGATCAAGCAAGGAAAGGTCGTTGAACAAGGAGCAGCCGAGGCTATCTTCGCCGCTCCCCAACATCCGTATACACAGCAGTTGCTGGAGTCTGCCTTTATGGCCCCGGCCACTGATGAACAACCAGAAGAGGGACAAGCACATGGGTTTTCTTACCGGTAAGCGCGTACTGATCGTCGGCGTCGCCAGCAAACTGTCGATTGCCTCCGGCATCGCCGCGGCCATGCATCGTGAAGGCGCCGAGCTGGCTTTCACCTATCAGAACGAGAAACTCAAGGGACGCGTCGAAGAGTTCGCCGCCAGCTGGGGCTCGGGCCCAGAGCTGTGCTTCCCATGCGATGTGGCCAGCGACGAAGAGATCGTCAAGGTTTTCGAAGCGCTGGGCCAGAAGTGGGACGGCCTGGACGGTATCGTTCACTCAGTCGGCTTTGCCCCGGGCGATCAGCTCGACGGTGACTTCACCGAAGTTACCACCCGCGAAGGCTTCCGCATCGCGCACGACATCAGCGCCTACAGCCTGGTCGCACTGGCCAAGGCCGGACGCCCGATGATGAAAGGCCGTAACGGCAGCATCCTGACCCTCTCCTACCTGGGCGCCGAGCGCACCATGCCTAACTACAATGTGATGGGCATGGCCAAGGCCAGTCTCGAAGCAGGTGTTCGTTACCTTGCCGGCAGCCTCGGCCCTGAGGGTACTCGCGTAAACGCCGTATCGGCAGGCCCAATCCGTACGCTGGCGGCGTCCGGAATCAAGAGCTTCCGCAAGATGCTCGCAGCCAACGAGAAGCAGACGCCGCTACGCCGCAACGTCACCATTGAGGAAGTCGGCAATGCCGGCGCGTTCCTCTGCTCGGATTTGGCGTCCGGTATCAGTGGTGAAATTCTTTACGTCGACGGCGGCTTCAACACCACCGCAATGGGCGCGATGGAAGACTGATTCACCACTCCAAAAAAAACCGCATCCTGGATGCGGTTTTTTTTGCCTGCAGTTATCCGCGCTTGATTAGAAGGTTTCGATCTCAGCGTCGGCGTGCAGCATCTGACGGTACGCTGCGAAATCCTGCTGACCACTGCGCGAGGCCAGGAAGCGACGATAGTTCTGCTTGTCTTGTTCCGAGAGCTCGCTTTTCGGCTCGCTGACTCCGCTCAGACGAACAACGACAAAATCCCCATCTGCGAGACGGACACTGCCGTAAGTTGGCTTGTCAGGCGCCTCGGGCTTTGGCATCCGGAACACCTGCTGCAGCACCGCGGGTTCAATGCCGTCCTGATTGCGCGAAGCGGCCTCCACCGGCACCCACTGCTGGTCTGCCTCGCCTCCGTCCCGCAGCGTCGCGATCATCCGCTCACCCGCTTCACGCGCCTGCTCGGCTGCCTTGCTGCGCTGTAGCTGGGCAACGATGTCATCCTTCACCGAATCGAAAGGCAGAAGTTCTGGCTGCAGGTGCTCTTTCACACGCACCGCAACGACAGTGTCCGGATCCAGTTCGATAACGCTACTGTTAGCACCATCAATCAGAACCTCGTCGCTGAACGCCGCCTGGATAACCTGCCTGTTGGCTGCGATGCCAGCGCCACCCTCGCGCCCGAACGCCTCGGTCGTTTGCACGGACAAACCCAACTCCTGGGCCGGCTGGACAAGATCGGACGACTCGAAAGCAGTGTCCTCTAGTTGCTTGCTCGCCTCGACAAAACGCTGTTCAACCTGCTGCGCCTTGAGCTCACGCACCAGCTCCGGCTTCAGGCTCTCCAGCGTCGGAACCTCAGGTGATTGCACGCCCAACAACTTGATCAGATGCCAGCCGAAATCGGAACGCACCGGCGCCGACACCTGACCTTCTTCAAGCGCATACAGCGCCTTTTCGAAAGCCGGGTCATACACGCCCGGACCGGCAAAGCCCAGATCGCCCCCTTCATTGGCCGAACCCGGATCCTCGGAGACCTCTTTCGCCAATGCAGCAAAATCCTCGCCGGCAGCCAACCGCTTGGCAATCTCCTCGATCTTTTTCTTGGCGTCGGCGTCGCTGGCGTCATCGGCCTCGATCAGAATATGTGCCGCACGGCGCTGCTCCGCTAGGTTAGCGATGCGCTGCTGATAGAGGTCATTCACCTCGTCATCCGAAACATCGACCTGATCGAAGAACGATTCCTTGTTCAACTCCACGTACTCAAGAACAACCTGCTCTGGAGATCGAAAACGGTCAGTGTTCTGCTCGTAATATTCACGCGCCTCTTCGTCGCTGACTTCAGCCGCACCGGCATCCGCCTGCACGGTGATGGTGGCGAAGTCACGGGTTTGCTGTTCCAGGCGAGCAAAGGCTTCAATCTGCTCGTCCGTAACGAAGCCGGAACCGGAAATGCCAGCGCGCAGTTGACCAATCAGCATTTCCTGCTTCAGCAGCTCGCGGAATTGCAGCCGCGTGTAGCCCATTTGCTGAATGACTTGGTCGAACCGAGCTGCGTTGAAAGCGCCGTCTACGGTAAATTCTGGCGTTTGTAGAATCAGTTGGTCGAGTGCGGCCTCGGAGAAGGCGAAATCGGCGTCACGTGCACCTTGCAGCAACAACGCACGATCGATGAGCGCACGCAGGGATGACTCGCGTACCAGTTTGTCATCCAGCAGCGACGGATCGAAATTGCCTCCCATCTGCTGAGCCAGCTGCCGACGCTGCATATTCATCGCCTGGTTGAGCTCGTCCAGCGAGATTTCCTCACCGTTCACCTCAGCGGCATTACGACTGTTGCTGGCGGCGTTGAAGATGGCGTCGAAGCCGGTCAACGCCAACAGCATAATGATGATGCCGATGATGGTTTTGGCAATCCAGCCTTGTGAATTGTCCCTGATGTTCTGAAGCATGCGTCCCCCAGGAGTCAACTGCGCAATATTCACTGCAGCACGGGTGGAAACTGGATAAAAGAAAGGCGCATCCAGGGATGCGCCTTCTCGGAGCTTTTGGAGCGGTTGGGCTTTATCCCCCAAGCCCGAACGCAACAGGCAACCACCTGTTCGATTAACCGCTCCAAGCCAGGACCAGCGCTAACTGGCAACTGGCCGGATCGAAAACGCTTAGTTCACAGCGTCTTTCAGCGCCTTGCCAGCTTTGAAGCCCGGGATCTTGGCCGCAGCGATGTTGATCGGCTTGCCAGTCTGCGGGTTACGGCCAGTACGAGCAGCGCGTTCCTTGACAGCGAAAGTACCGAAACCAACCAGCACCACGGAATCACCAGCCTTCAGAGCGCCAGTGACAGATTCAATCACTGCATCCAGCGCGCGGCCAGCAACAGCTTTCGGGATATCAGCAGATGCAGCGATGGCATCGATCAGTTCCGACTTGTTCACTCTAAGTCCCCTTATTTCTGTTGAGTCGTATCTTTAATTTTTGGGTGTAAGCAAAGCGGTGCTGAAATAGCAGCAACACAGAGGGCCGGCTTATATCAAGGCTACCGAAAATGTGTCAACAAAGCCTTTCAGACTAATGCGTGCTGATTCGCTCCTTGGAATCAGACTCGCGCTTGTCGTCCTTTGCAACAATATCGGGAGCCGCATCGGGCAAGGGCTCCGGCGCGTATTGCAGCGCAATTTGGAGGACTTCGTCAATCCACTTAACCGGTTTAATCTGTAGGTCCTGCTTAATATTCTCAGGAATCTCTTTCAGATCACGCTGATTTTCTTCCGGAATGATCACCGTCTTGATTCCGCCTCGATGCGCGGCAAGCAATTTCTCCTTCAAACCACCGATCGCCAAGACCTGACCACGCAATGTGATTTCTCCGGTCATAGCCACTTCGGCGCGAACCGGAATCTGCGTCAGCGCCGAAACGAGTGCGGTGCACATCCCGATTCCTGCGCTCGGACCGTCCTTCGGCGTTGCGCCTTCAGGCACATGGATGTGTATGTCCTGCTTCTCGTGGAAATCCACCGGAATGCCTAGACTCTTGGCTCGGCTACGCACAACCGTGAGCGCCGCAGTGATCGACTCACCCATCACATCACCCAGCGAACCGGTCTTGGTCAACCGGCCCTTTCCAGGAACTACGGCTGCCTCGATCGTGAGCAACTCGCCGCCAACCTGAGTCCACGCCAAACCAGTTACCTGACCGACCTGGTCCTGCTGCTCAGCAAGCCCGTAGCGGAATTTGCGGACACCGAGGAAATGCTCCAGCGACTCAGCGGTAACCTTCACTTCGAAGTTCTTCTCCGCCGCATGCTCCTTGACCACCTTGCGACAGACCTTCGCAACCTGGCGCTCCAGCCCACGAACGCCAGCCTCACGGGTGTAATAACGGATGATGTCGCGGATGGCGTCCTCGTCAAACAGCAGCTCGGTCTTTTTCAGGCCATTGGCCTGAACCTGCTTCGGCACCAGGTAGCGAATCGCGATGTTGATCTTTTCGTCTTCGGTATAACCCGGAAGACGGATGATTTCCATGCGGTCCAGCAGCGGCGCCGGAATGTTCATGGAGTTTGCGGTACATAGAAACATCACGTCGGACAGGTCGTAATCGACCTCGAGGTAATGGTCGTTGAAATTATGGTTCTGCTCGGGGTCCAGCACTTCGAGCAGCGCGGAAGCCGGATCGCCTCGCATGTCGTTGCCCATCTTATCGATCTCATCGAGCAGGAACAGCGGATTGCGAACCCCGACCTTGCTCATCTTCTGAATCAATCGGCCAGGCATCGAACCGATGTAGGTGCGGCGATGGCCTCTGATTTCGGCCTCGTCACGCACGCCACCCAATGCCATCCGGACAAACTTGCGGTTGGTAGAACGCGCGATGGACTCCGCCAGCGAAGTCTTACCCACGCCAGGCGGACCAACCAGGCACAACACCGGCCCCTTGAGCTTTTTCACGCGCTTCTGGACCGCGAGGTACTCCAGAATACGGTCTTTCACTTCCTCGAGACCGTAGTGGTCGGTATCAAGCACTTCCTCAGCCTTCGCCAGATCCAGGCGCACCTTGCTGGCAGACTTCCACGGCACATTGACGAGCCAGTCGATGTAAGTCCTGACCACGGTGGCCTCGGCCGACATCGGCGACATCTGTTTGAGTTTGTTCAGCTCGGTTGTCGCCTTGGCATATGCATCTTTGCTCAAACCGGCATTTTCAATGCGCTTCTTCAGGTCATCAATTTCGTTATGACCTTCATCGATATCGCCCAGCTCCTTCTGAATTGCCTTCATCTGCTCATTCAGGTAGTACTCTCGCTGGCTGCGCTCCATCTGCTTCTTGACACGGCCGCGGATGCGCTTTTCGACCTGCAACAGATCGATCTCTGCATCAAGCAGCGCCAGCACGTGCTCGACACGAGCCGGCAGATCGGTGATCTCGAGGATAGCCTGCTTCTGCTCGATCTTGAGCGCCATGTGCGCGGCCATGGTATCGACCAGGCGTGCAGGCTCATCGATGCTTGCGAGCGATGAGAGCACCTCGGAGGGAACCTTCTTACCGAGCTGTACGTATTGTTCGAACTGGCTTAGCAGACTGCGGGTAAAGACTTCCGCCTCGCGCTCTTCGACTTCCGACTCATCGATCAGCGAGACTTCGGCGCGACAGTGGTCGTCCACCTCAAAGAAACGGTCAATGACGCCACGCTGTTCGCCTTCGACGAGCACCTTGACGGTGCCATCCGGCAGCTTGAGCAGCTGCAGCACAGTCGCAACCGTACCCACACGGTACAGAGCCTCTTCGGCCGGATCGTCGTCAGCCGGGTTCTTCTGGGCCAGGAGCAGTATCTGCTTGTCACCAGCCATGGCGGATTCGAGGGCCTCGATGGATTTTTCCCGGCCAACGAACAGCGGAATCACCATGTGCGGGTAGACCACTACGTCGCGCAGCGGCAAAAGGGGCAATTCGATGGTTGTCTTCATAAATTCAGCTCTACGACGGCCATACGGCGGTAAACGGGAAACACCTTGGCAATCAAGATGAGGGCACGCAGGGCAAAAAACAAGGATGCTGTAGAAAAGCAAAGGGGCCCGGAGGCCCCTTGTGCTGTCACGCGTCTGGCGCAGCCTTTGCAGGCGGCTCACTGTTCTCATAAATCAGAAGCGGCTGAGACGTACCCTCGATGACGCTCTCGTCGATGACCACCTTGCTGACATCCTTTTGCGACGGGATCTCGTACATGGTGTCCAGCAGCACTCCCTCGAGAATCGAGCGCAGCCCACGGGCTCCGGTCTTGCGCTCCAAAGCGCGGGACGCGACGGCCTTGAGCGCGTCGGTGCGGAACTCGAGATCCACACCCTCAAGCTCGAACAGCTTGGCATACTGCTTGGTCAGCGCATTCTTGGGCTCAGTCAGAATCTGAATCAGCGCAGCCTCGTCCAGTTCATCAAGGGTGGCGATGACTGGCAGCCGTCCCACGAACTCGGGAATCAGGCCGAACTTGACCAGATCATCAGGCTCTACTGCTCGCAGCGACTCACCGATCTTCTTGCCCGGATCCTTGCTGCGAACCTCGGCGTTGAAGCCGATACCGCCCTGAGTCGATCGCCCCTGGATGACCTTTTCCAAGCCCGCAAACGCCCCGCCACAGATGAACAGGATGTTGCGCGTATCGACCTGCAGAAATTCCTGTTGCGGATGCTTACGGCCACCCTGTGGCGGAACCGAGGCGACCGTACCCTCGACCAGCTTGAGCAGCGCCTGCTGCACGCCCTCGCCCGACACGTCGCGGGTAATCGACGGGTTATCGGATTTGCGCGAAATCTTGTCGATCTCGTCGATGTAGACAATGCCCATCTGGGCCTTCTCGACATCGTAATCACACTTCTGCAGCAGCTTCTGAATGATGTTCTCGACGTCCTCGCCCACGTATCCCGCCTCGGTGAGGGTGGTGGCGTCGGCGATCGTGAACGGCACATTCAGCAGCCGTGCGAGCGTCTCGGCAAGCAGCGTCTTGCCCGAACCGGTCGGCCCGATCAGCAGGATATTACTCTTGCCCAGTTCGACTTCTTCTTTCTTGTCGCGCTGGTTGAGTCGCTTGTAATGGTTGTAAACAGCCACGGCCAGAATCTTCTTGGCACGTTCCTGACCAATGACGTACTGGTCGAGGATGCCGCTGATTTCCTTTGGCGCAGGCAGTTTTTGCGCGCTGCTCTCGGCCTGTGCTTCTTGCACCTCCTCACGGATGATGTCATTGCACAGGTCGACGCACTCGTCGCAGATAAAGACCGAGGGCCCGGCAATCAACTTGCGTACTTCATGCTGGCTTTTGCCGCAGAAAGAGCAATAAAGCAGCTTGCCGGAATCCTCGCCGTTGCGGGTGTCAGTCATTCGATCGATCCAATCGGGAAGGCTTGAAATACAAGATGAAGGCAAATGCGGGCATTTTCAAGGGTGCGCACAGCGCACATGACGGGTGCCCGCTCACAACGCCCTCCAAGACCGGTATTAGACCGGCAGTTGCCGTTTTTCGTGGACAGCGTCAACGACCCCATACTCCAGCGCTCGCGAAGCACTCATAAAGTAGTCGCGATTGGTGTCGCGCTCGATCGTCTCCAGGTCCTGCCCCGTGTGATGGGCCAGCAACTGGTTCAGCCGCTCACGAATGTAGAGAATCTCACGCGCGTGGATATCGATGTCTGACGCCTGGCCCTGGAAACCGCCCAGGGGCTGATGAATCATCACCCGGGCATTGGGAAGGCAGAAGCGCTTGCCCTTTGCACCACCGGCGAGCAGGAACGCGCCCATGCTGCAGGCCTGACCGATGCAGGTGGTGGAAACATCCGCCTTAATGAATTGCATGGTGTCGTAAATGGCCATGCCCGCAGTGACGGAGCCGCCCGGAGAATTGATATACAGATGAATGTCCTTCTCGGGATTTTCAGCCTCGAGGAATAGCATTTGCGCGACGATCAGGTTGGCCATGTAATCCTCTACCTGGCCCACCATGAAAATCACCCGCTCCTTCAGGAGACGGGAATAGATGTCATACGCGCGCTCGCCACGCGCAGACTGCTCGATGACCATTGGCACCAGGCCGCCAGCTGCCTGGATGTCTGGTGCTTGCATAAACGAATTGCCGGACATGTCCAACGATACTCCCTATGTCACGCCGCAAAGACATAAGCCAGCACGAGGCTGGCTTATGAATGTGCATTAAACGGTTGAAGAGGCTCAGGCAGCTTGCGGGGCTTCCGCAGGCTTCACTGCTTCTTCGTAGGAGACCGACTTGTCGGTCACTTTAGCCTGCTGCAGGACAGTATCTACAACTTGTTCTTCGAGCACAACAGAACGGACTTCGTTCAACTGCTCGTCGTTCTTGTAGTACCAGGACACGACCTGCTCCGGCTCTTGGTAAGCGGAAGCCATTTCTTCGATCAGCTCGCGAACGCGTGCATCGTCAGGCTTGAGCTCGTTCTGCTTGACTACCTCGGCGACGATCAGCCCCAGCACGACACGGCGCTTGGCCTGTTCTGCGAACAACTCTGCCGGCAGCTGGTCGGGCTTGATGTTGCCACCGAATTGCTGAACGGCCTGAACGCGCAAACGGTTCACTTCGTTGTCAATCAGTGCTTTCGGCACTTCGATCGGGTTGGCACTGACCAGACCTTCCATGACCTGGTTCTTCACTTTGGTCTTGATCGCCTGGCGCAGTTCACGCTCCATGTTTTTCTTGACCTCGGTGCGGAAACCTTCCAGACCACCTTCCTGAACACCGAACTGGGCGAAGAACTCCTCGTTCAGCTCGGGCAACTGAGGTGCCTCAACGCTGTTGACGGTCACGGTGAACTCAGCGGTCTTGCCGGCCAGATCGAGATTCTGGTAGTCCTCAGGGAACGTCGGGTTGATGACCCGCTCTTCGCCAGCCTTGGCGCCAACAAGAGCGGATTCGAAGCCCGGAATCATGCGGCCGGAACCCAGCACGAGCTGGGTACCCTTCGCCGAACCGCCTGCAAAGGCCTCACCGTCGATCTTGCCGACGAAATCGATGTTCAGCTGATCGCCGTCTTCGGCGGCACGATCAACTGTTTCGTAGCGAGTGTTCTGCTTGCGCAGGATATCGAGCATGTTGTCGACGTCGGTATCAGCTACTTCGGCCTGCAAACGCTCGATCTCAATGCCGTCGAAACCGGCAACCTTGAACTCGGGAAAAACTTCGAACGTCGCAACGTATTCCAGATCCTTGCCCTTCTCGAACACCTTCGGCTCGACCGCAGGCGCGCCGGCGGGATTCAGCTTCTCGGCAACCACGGCTTCATAGAAGGTGGCCTGGATCAGGTCGCCCAGTGCTTCCTGACGTGCTGCAGCTTCATAACGCTGGCGGATGACGCTCATCGGCACCTTGCCGGGGCGGAAACCTGGGATTTTTGCACGGCTGGCGGTCTGTTGCAGACGCTTGTTGACTTCGGTCTCGATGCGCTCGACCGGCACGCCAATGGTCATGCGGCGCTCAAGAGCGGAGGTGCTTTCAACAGAAACTTGCATGGATTTTCCTCGTTGCACAGACATAAGCCGGCATTCCGGCCCCAGAATGGGCAAGCATTCTAGTGGCTCGTATCACAGAAGTCACCCCGCCCGTCAGGGCGCATCCAAAAGTGCCCAGCGTCCTCTTTCAGCGAAAAATGCGAGCTCGAACGTGAGGATGCGAAGGTGGCCCAATTAATGCGGAGTACGCAGCAACCTGATCACCCGGCTCGGCTCCTCGCTTATGCCGAAAGCAGCACTCTCTTCGTTGGTCTATGTTATAGAAAACGCTATGCCAGAGCCCTGGCGCGCTAGAGGACGAGACGAGTCATGACTGACGATATTGGAAAACTGCTACTGAGGGTATCGGTAGGCGTGCTGATTCTGCTGCACGGGATCGCCAAGCTACAGAGCGGCGTCGGCGGTATCGCCGGAATGCTCAGCGGGCACGGTTTGCCCGCGTTTCTTGCCTACGGCGTATACCTCGGTGAATTAGTTGGGCCGGTACTAGTGATCATCGGCCTGTTCACTCGTGTTGGAGCATTGCTCATGGTCGGCAACATGCTCGTCGCCTTTGCTCTGGCTCATATGGGTGAGCTGTTCTCCCTCGGTCAGATGGGGGGCTGGGCTCTCGAGCTGCAAGGGATGTTCCTCTTCGGCTCGATTGCCGTCGCGCTGCTCGGTGCCGGCAGGTATAGCGTTGGCGGTACCAATGGGCGGTTCAATTAAGGCGTGCCCGCGCGCTGAGAAGCGTAAGTCGCCTCCAGCTGCAGCTGGCATCGTGCGAATCGCGATCAGGGCGCCTGCTACTGGTGGGCGCCTTTGAGAGAAGGTGATGTCGAATTTCGTAGCTCTTTAGCTGGATGCAGCCCTTCCCGATGCGCTTTCGCCTGCTAATCGGTACATCCGTTTCGTCGACGAAACGGGTATCGGGCCGCGCCGCCCGCTATGATCAATATCCATGACAGCTTCGGTTCCGATCCGCACCCCCTGCCCGCCAGGTTCCTGTATTTGCGGGCGCGAGCAACTGCTGGAAACGCCTGGCAGCGATCTGCGCATCCTTCGCCTGACCCGGCATGAGGAGAATCGGCTGCTGCATCGGCTGGAGAACCTGACCAGCCTTGATGATCTCGAACACATGCAGCAGCGGATTTACCAACAGCTGGGCATTCGCATGCAGATTGCACCGAGCTTCAACGAGGTACGCAGCATGCGCGGTATCCGCATTGATATCGCCGATCTGCCCGGGCTATGCCGAAAGACCCGCCAATCCATTCCCGCCGCGATTCGGCGCGCATTGGAGCGGCAGCCGGAAATCGCCTACCGATTGCTCGACGCTCACGATCTGCTACGCAATACCTGAGGCCCCAGATCCGGTAATAGCGCTCACAGGCACCTTCTGCGATAGTTGTACGACCAGTTGCAGTGCGGCTGGTACGTCGTTCGCTCACAAGGCATTCGGCATTGGTGACGCCCGTACGTTGCGCTGCACTATCCATCCGCAGCCTACGCGTCACTTTTCGCGCTACCCGCGCGTCCCTATGGCTATGGCTCGTCGGCCATCGCAGTGCCCGCCGCTGACCGTCAGCGCCTGGCCGTTCGCCAATAACAACCAGAAAGACCGATCCGAACAAGGACGCCCCATGAAACTGACCCGCTGTTTTACCGCGCTGACCATCGCTGCCGCCCTGTCTACTAGCTTCTCCGCCGCGGCCCGCGAATATTCCGTTTCCACCGTACTTTCCGATGCATTCCCATGGGGGCAAGCCGCGCAAAAATGGGCCGACCTGGTCGAGGAACGCTCCAAGGGCGAAATCACCCTGCGCGTTTACCCCAACGCGCAATTGGTCGCGGGAGATCAGACCAAGGAATTTTCCGCCATGCGTTCTGGGCTGATCGACATGGCGGTCGGCTCGACCATCAACTGGTCGCCGCAAGTACCGGAGTTGAACCTGTTCTCTCTGCCGTTCCTGATGGCTGATAGCGCCGATCTCGATGCCATTACTCAAGGCGAGGCCGGCAAGCTGGCCTTCGATGCCATCGAGAAGCGCGGGATCGTCCCGTTGGCCTGGGGTGAGAATGGCTTCCGCGAATTATCCAATTCGGCCAAACCGGTAAAGACTCCAGCTGATCTCGCCGGATTGAAGATTCGCGTTGTCGGCTCGCCACTGTTCCAGGACACCTTCACTGCGCTGGGCGCAAACCCCACTCAGATGAGCTGGGCCGATGCCAAGCCGGCACTCACCACTGGCGCCGTCGATGGCCAGGAAAACCCCCTATCGGTGTTTGATGTTGCCCGTGTCGATCAGGTCGGCCAGAAATATTTGACGCTCTGGCACTACATGGCCGACCCACTGATTTTTGCGGTCAACCAGCGCATCTGGAAACAGCTGCCGGAAGCCGACCGAGAGCTCCTGCGCCAGGCAGCCATCGACGCCGGCAAATGGGAAATCGAGCTCTCGCGAAGCGGAGAAGCCAAGCGCCTGGACGACATTCGTTCACGCGGCGTCGAAGTGACCGAGCTCAGCGATCAAGAGCATCAGTCATTCGTCGAGGCGACCCGAACGGTGCACGAAAAGTGGGCACCGAAGATTGGCACTGACCTGCTCGAAGCGGCCCGTGCGGCCATGGCAAAGTAAAACTGTTTTGCCCGGCGGTGCGCCGCCGCCGGGATTCGAGGGATTCCATGAACAATCGACAGGACGCGCGCCTTGAGCGTGTGCTGGCCACTCTGGCGCTTATGATTATCAGCCTGATCAGCCTGGCCAATGTAGTGGTGCGCTATTTCACTAACGCCTCCTTTGCCTTCACCGAAGAGCTTTCCGTGTTTCTGCTTGTCATTCTGACATTTGCCGGTGCCTCAGTAGCCATGCGCAGCAACCGGCACATTCGTATCGGACTGATCGAGCGGCTGTTCCCTGCTCTGCGCGCACCGCTGATTGTCCTTCAGTGGCTCGCCAGCATACTGGTCCTGGGATTGGTGGTTTGGTTCGGGGGGCAGTTTGCGTTGGAGGAATACCAGTGGGAGTCGGAGTCTCCCGGCCTCGGCCTACCGAACTGGTGGTACGTCGTCTGGCTGCCGTTGTTGGCACTGGCGATAGCCGTACGGCTGAGCCAGATGACGCTCGACCGGCTGCGCGGGAGGCTTTCCGATGAGCCCTGACGTCTGGATGCTCGTCAGCTTTTTGCTGTTGTTGCTGATCGGCGTACCGGTAGCCTTTTCCCTGGCGTTGTCTGGCGCCATCGGAATTCTCGCAGGCCTTTCACCAGACATGCTGGCAACGCTCGGCACCAATACCTACAACGGCGTCGCCAAGTATCCGTTGATCGCGATCCCGCTGTTCATTCTCACCGGTCTGGTATTCGAAAAGGCCGGTGTGGCGTTACGTCTGGTGCGTTTCGCCCAGGCGCTGATCGGCCCTCGACACGGCGGTCTGGCGATGGTTGCCATCCTGGTCTGCCTGATCATGGGCGGCATGAGCGGATCGGGTCCGGCAGATGCGGCAGCGGTGGCCATGGTGATGCTCCCAAGCATGACCCGCGCCGGGTACCCCAAACCGTTTTCGGCCACTCTGATTGCCGCTTCGGCGTCCACTGCGATCCTAATTCCACCCTCCATCGCACTGATTCTCTACTCCATCGTCGTACCGGGTGTGGATCTACGAGCGCTGTTCGCCGCCGGACTGTTCCCCGGCATCATCGCCGGACTGGTTCTGCTTCTACCGGCCTGGCTCCTGGCGCGCCGTTACGGCTGGGAAAACCCGGAGGACACCGAGCGGCCGCCGCTGGGCGAAAGCTTCCGTCTGGCGCTGCCGGCACTGTTCGCACCGGTGCTCATCCTAGGCGGTCTGCGCAGCGGCCTGTTTACCCCGACCGAAGCTGCGGTGGCCGGCGTTGCCTATGGCGTGCTGATCGGTTTGTTCGTTACCCGCGAACTGGACTGGCGCAATCTCTGGAAGCTCTGCGGGGAGGCGGCGGTGATCTCAGGGGTGGTCATGCTCATCATCGCGCTAGCCGGCATTTTCGCGTGGGCCGGCACGATGCTCGGCACCTTCCGTCATCTGGCCGAATGGCTGATCTCGCTTTCCGATAACAGCGCTGTGCTGCTGATTCTGGTGATGATCGCCGTGCTATTGGCCGGCATGTTGCTGGATGCGATTTCCATCTACCTGATCCTCATGCCGATCCTGATCCCGGTGATGCAACACTTCGGCTGGAACCCGGTTTGGTTCGGCATCCTGTTGGCCATGAACATCGCCATCGGCCAGTTCACGCCGCCGGTTGCGATCAACCTGATGGTCACCGCCGAGGCGGCGAAAATCCGACTGGAACAAACGGTCGGCTGGGCCATGCTGTTCGTCCTGGTCATGAGCAGCGCGCTAGTGCTGGTAGCAATCTTCCCGGAGATCGCGCTGTGGCTGCCAAGAGTGTTGGGGTATACGGTGTGAATCTGCCCAACCCACGCTCATCGTCGTTCCAGCACGTTGCACCAGCTACGTAGCGCCGACGAAACGCACCCCATCTGCTCCCCTGCCGCTACGGCCCAGGTCCGCCTACATCGGTCTATCCCTGCGGATAGGCCGGTGCAGCCGGCGCGAAGAGGCAGACGGCTATCGCTGAAGTTTTCTCTAAGAAACCACACAGCTGCGGATCGATTGATCGAGCCGAGAATATCTCGGTGGGTATTTATTCATTCGGAACTATCGAGATCTTTCCGTCTTTCTCCAGAATTGCGAATTTTATTTGGTCCAGGCGAGCCAAGCCTTGAGAGTAACGCGCCGCCTCAAGAATATCTTCCTCTTCAATACGCGCCCTTTGAGCTCTGCTTTTCAAAAGGAGGCCATTTTCAACAATGATCATGGGGTTTCCGTCGATGACCCTGCCGAGATAAGGAGAACGCCTTTTAATTAGCGATATGAGAATATCGAAGGTGACGAGCGAAACGATGATCAACACGGCATTGACCACAGAGAAATCATCTCCCAACAATGCCTGCTGGGTGGCCTCGCCAATAATGAGTAGCAGAACGAAATCGAACGTGGTTATTTGCGAGAGCGTTCGCCTTCCGGAGATTCGGAAGATTACCAAGACCACCAGATATATAGCCGCTGCGCGTAGAACAGACTCCATGACTCACGCCCTATGGGTAGATGAATTGGCGCAATTCCACAACTTGGTCGCCGGAGCGCACCGTAGTGCGTGAACGGCCGAAACCGTACGGCCTGATAGCAAGATAAGCAGTTGCCCAGCCATTGCCATCCGGCTTTAACTCAAGCCGTAATCCTTTGTTAAAGCTTTCGGTCGTGACGGGTTGTGGCTGAATGCTCTCAATCGTAAACGCTTCGAGCAGATCGCCATCGATAGTCAGCCTGACGACCTTACCGTCGTTATCGGCTTTGGCTTTGATAGTCATCTCGCTGGAAGCACCGTTGCGTTCGAACACCTCGTATTGAGCGCTGAGGGTGCCATTTACGGAGGCTTTGTCAGTCCAGCTCAACGGGCCGGTTCCGAATAAACCCGCCAGTGACAGAAGCATCAACAGACACAATAGATACCAACCGACGCGCTCTGCTGCCCATACCTTCACTTGCAGCGGCATGTCTTCCTGTACTGGATAAGTCCGACTGACATATTCATCATCACGGTTGCGCATAACGAACCCAACAGGCGTGTTGTTAGGTAGAGCCTGCCGCCTACAAGGAAGTTCAGGCGCCGTGGGGCCCGTTGTGCGGGACGATATTAGGGCAGTGCATCAGCACGGCAGGAAACCAAACCGAGAATCGCGGCCTGCATCTGGCACGTCACATCACCTAGCGTTCGGTCATGCCCTACTGGGGTTGATTGATGTTCCAAGCGGTCCGGCGTTACCGTCTAATCTGCGAGAGTCCGCCATACTGCGTCGATCGGCCAGTTGAATTCGCATGCGCATATTTTCACGGATCAGTTCACGCTGCGTAAAAGCCTCACGTATTTGGGCGCGCAAATGCTCTTCTTCCCATGGCTTGGTGATGAAGCGGTATATGACCCCTTCGTTGATAGCTTTGAGGATGCTATCCACCTCCGTGGAGGCACTCAACACAACGCGAATGACATCGGGGTAAAGCAGCCTGACCTGCCCAAGCAGTGCGATGCCGCTCATTTCATCCAGCCGCATATCGGTCAGTATTACGTCGACTGGGTAAGAAGCCAGTAAGGAGAGCGCTTTGCGAGCAGTGGTGGCAGTTAGTATTCGATAGTTCTCGAGGCGCAGTTCTCGGCGCAGCGCATAGAGAACGCTCTGCTCGTCGTTGATCAGCAGCAAATAGCGCACCTGCTCGTCGAGAATGTGTGCTGGTAATTGCAGATTCGATTTGCTGGACAGAAACGTCAGGCACTCCTCGGGTTTCAACGGGTGCGAATAAAAATAGCCTTGGAGTTCATCACAGCCGGCGTGGTGTAAGAAGCCGAGTTGTTCGGCCGTTTCCACTCCTTCTGCTATAACCTTGATGCCCAGATCATGCCCGATGGAAATCATCGAGCGCACCAACGAACCACTGTCCGGGTCGAGATGCGTGTCATTCACGAAACTGCGATCGATCTTGAGTTCGCTGAACGGAAAGCGCTTGAGATACCCGAGAGACGAATAACCAGTGCCAAAATCATCGATTGAAAACTGGATGCCCATAGAACTGAGCGCTTTCATTTTCTCCAGTGCCTGATCGGCATCGGTCATCAGGCAGGTCTCTGTCACCTCAAGTTTTATCAGGTTCGGGGTGATCTGGTATTGATCGAGCGTCCGCTCAACCCGCTCAACGAAATCCGCCTCCATCAAAGTAACTGCAGAGACGTTCACTGCCACGTTCACGCCATGCATCGCATCACGCCAGGACTGTAGCTGCCGGCACACGGCGTCGAGCACATAGAAATCGATGCCCACGACCAAACCGGTTTCTTCCGCCAATGGAATGAAATCATCCGGTGGGATCGGCTTGCCCTCGCGCTGCCAGCGCACCAGTGCCTCGAAGCCGCATAGCCGACCACTGAGCAGGTCTAGCTGAGGCTGATAAACCAGGTGATATTCGTTGTTTTGTAGCGCATGGCGGATCTGCTTTTCCAGGACCAGACGCTTCTGAATTTGCGCATTCATCTCAGGCATAAAGGCGCAAATACGGTTGCGGCCTTGGTGCTTAGCCCGATACATCGCGGTGTCAGCGTTACGCAGCAGCGTATCGATATCCTCGCCGTCGGTCGGGTAACAGCAGAAGCCGATGCTGCAGCCGACCACCAATTCATGCCCATCGAGCATCAGCGGCGCGGCAATACGTGCTTGCAGTCGCTCGAGAAAACCGATCGGCTCGGAGCACATGCGGCTATCGGTCAGCAGAATAACGAATTCATCGCCGCCAAGCCGGGCGAGCGTGTCGGTATTGCGAGTGCACTCTCGAAGACGCTCGGCAACCTGCTTCAGCAAGCAATCGCCAACGTTGTGTCCAAGGCTGTCATTGATCACCTTGAAACGATCCAGATCGATGAAAACGAGCGCGAAGGATTCCTGATTACGCGCGGAGAATGCGATCGCTTGCTGGATGCGGTCGTTCAACAGATTTCGATTCGCCAAGCCGGTCAGCCCATCATGATTGGCTTGGTGCTCGAGTTCCTCTTGATAGCGCTTGGCTTCGGTGATGTCGTGAAGAATGCCGACAAAATGACTGATCTTGCCTCGGTCGTTTACCACCGGAGATATGTTGAGCTCGTTCCAGAACTCGGAGCCGTCCTTACGATAGTTACGCAGGACGGCAGAGCCTTCCTGCTCGGTCTGCAGGGCCTGGCGAATACCAATCAGATCAATCTGGTCTCGGTCCGTTGCTTGAAGGAAGCGGCAGTTTTTACCTAGCACCTCTTCCTGCCTGTAGCCCGTGATGCGCTCGAATGCCGGGTTGACGTAAACGATGGGTTGGTCCGGCTGCTGGTTATCGGTGATGATGATGGCATTGACGCTTGCCTCCACCGCACGTGTTCGGACACGCATGCTCATGTCGCGCTGGCGCTGTTCGCTAATGTCCTGGATAACCGAGATCGATCCAAGCTGCAAACCACGCTCATCGCGAAACGGCACAGCCGAAGCCAAGACGGTCTTCTGGGCACCGTCGAACGCTTCGATGTCCAGCACCTGGTTTCGCAGCTCCTTGCCCTGCCTGGCGGCGAGGCGCAGAGGCCATTCCTGTTCGGTCAAGCGCTCTCCGGTCTCGGCCCACGCGCCCTGAAAGCGGCTCTGATCGGCCCGCTGAAGCGGCTGTTCGGCATTCCAGATGCGGCTGCATTCGACGTTGCTATCCAACAGTCCGCCATCCTGATCGCCAACCAATACGCCGACAGGCAAGCTATCGAGCACGCTGCGCAGCAGCGATTCGCTCCGCGATAACGCCTGGGTGCGCAGTTCAACCGCCTCCTCCATGCTCGCAAAAAGTCGCGCTCGTCCAAGCGCCATGGACAGCTGTTGGCCGATTGAGGTCAGAACCTCAAGCGATTCCTCCGGCCAGCTCTCGGCATCGCAACGCAACACATTGAGCATGCCGATGCATTCATCGCCAAGATTGAGTGGAATCCCCGCGTGAGTGTTTCCCCCGGGAAGGTCCTCCAACGCTGGGCAGGCTTCGATATTGGCCGGCGCGACGGGGTGCTGGCTGCGCCAGGCCTGCATGCATGGGCAGGTTTCAACGCAACGCCGAAGGGACTGCTTCGCTTTTGCCAGGCCATACCCCCGCACACCGGCGAGCTGCGCTGAAGCATCGCCCCCTTCGGCTTCCGTCATCACCAACCAGGCTCCACTGGCATCAGGGAAATCCACGATATGTTCGAGCGCAGCCTCAATGACATCCCGCTCGCTTCGGGCATCACTCAAGGCAGCGGTGAAGTCGAACAGGCAGCTGAGTAGAAGATTGCTGTGGGTGAGCTCGTCATGCTTGTTCTGTAGCTGATTGTTGAGGCGAATGCCTTGTTCGTACGTCGAAATGAGCAGATCAAAGATCTGCTGGCGATCGGCAGTGATGAAGTGCCGCTCGCCTGCCAGCATGATTTCGACACCCATCTGCATCCGCTCCTTGGTACGCAATTCCAGGTTCACCAGGAAATAACGGATACGCGACATCAAATAGTTTTGGTCATACGGTTTGACGATGAAGTTATCGGCGCCCGACGCCAGGCCGTGGACCACATCCAGCGCATTGCTCAAATGGGTGATCAAAATCAAGGGGATGTGGGAGGTCTTCGGGTCGTTTTTGAGCTGCCGGCAGAGCGCATAGCCGTCCATCTCAGGCATCACGATGTCGCTGATGACAATGGTTGGCGGCCGCTCCGCCACCATCGCCAACGCCTCGACGCCGTTGCTGGCGACGCGTACCGAGCACCCGGCGGATTCGAGCAGATACTGCAGCTCCATGGCCTGGGTTGGACTATCCTCGACAACCAATATTTCCGCAGCTTGATTCATCAGCATGTCCCGGCGCATTCCTTTTACGATGTCGCTTGCATCGCAATCGTATTGAGCATTTCGGCAATCCCTTGCGCAGACATGACCTCGCAGGCCGCCTGCAGATCGATCGCAGCACGCGGCATCGAATCGATTATCGCGTCGCTCGGCTCCTGAACGAAGGTGAGCGCTCCGTTGCGTTTCAACTCCGCCAGCCCGGCAGCACCATCACGCCCCATTCCCGACAGTTGAACCCCGATCGCCTGTCTGCCCAGTGTCCTGGCGATGGAGTGAAACAGGTAATCAGCCGATGGGCAGAACGCCTGCTCGGGCCGACAGGCTTCCAACCGCAAATGACAATCGGCGGTGATGCCGATCTGATATCCGTCCGGGGATAAATAAAGCCTGCCGCGCTGTAGCAATTGACCGTCACAGCCAATTTCCACCGGCATTGACGTGATGCTTTGTAACCATTGACAGAAGCTGGTCAGAAATCCGGGCGCGATGTGCTGTACCAGTATTAACGTCCAAGGTTGGCCAGGTTGCAAACGCTGCAACAAGATCTTGAGTGCCGCGGGCCCACCAGCAGAAGCGGCAACCGCCACGAGCCTGGGTACCTGCGATACGACCCGGTCTATCTGCGGAGTTGGCGCCACGCGGATCCGCTCCGTTACCAACCGCTGCCGCCGGACGACCTTCACCTGCGACATGACCCGCAAGGTTCGTAGCAACTCATCAATATGCTGATCGAAATCCGGCGCGTCCGGGCCGGCGGGCTTCTCCAGCACCGCCAATGCACCAACCTCCAACCCCTTCATGGCGGTCGTTGAATCCGCCGCATTGGCGCTAGCGGTGAGGACCACCACGGGCAACGCGTGCCGCTTGAGGATGCGGGAGATGGTCGTATAACCGTCGATGCCGGGCATGTGGATGTCCATGGTGACGATATCGGGCGTATAGCTTTCAAGCATTTCGAGCGCCTGCTCACCCGACTCGGCCAACCGCACTTCAGCACCAGTGCTTTCCAGAACGGCCTGGAGAAGCATGCGAACAACCTCAGAATCATCAACAACGAGTACCCGCATTTTTGATCCTCAGTCAGATTAGCCGCCGGATGGCGTCGAGCAGGCTGTCCTGGGCGAAACCGCTTTTCACCAAGTACGCATTCGCTCCCGCTTCCAGCCCTCGGGCGCGGTCCTCGTCAGACTCAAGCGCGGTGACCAACACGATCGGAAGCCGCGCCAGGTTCGGATCGGCCCGGACGCGGTCGGCCAGCATGAAACCGTCCATGCGGGGCATTTCGACATCGGATATCAACAAATCGAAGGGCTCCTGTTTCAGCGCGTTCCATGCTTCAAGGCCGTCGTTGGCCGTGGCGACCTGATAACCCGCGGCTTCGAGAATCGTCTTGAGCAGGCCGCGCGAGGTAAAGGAGTCTTCGGCGATGAGCAATCGCTGGACGGTAGTACCAGCCGGCTCGCCTGCAGGTCTCGCCAGGGTGCTGGCGTTCGTCGACAACGCGCTCTGGTACAGATCGACAGGGTGCAGGATCGGCACCAGTCGGCCGTCGCCGAGTACGGTCGCACCCATCAGGTTGCGTACCCGTCGCAATTGCAGCCCTAGGCTCTTGACCGTGATCTCCTGGTCGCCGAGCAGCTCATCTATCAGCAGGACGAAGCGCTCACCCCGCACCTGCAGCAATAACAGCGTAAGCTCGTCGACGTGCGGCTCCAATCTGTCGAGCCCGAGCACATCAGCCAAAGCCCAGACCGGCAAGACCCTTCCCTCCCATGCCAGCGAGGGGCGGTTTTCCATGGTCCGTATGGCGTCATGAGGCAGCCGCAAACAGCGCTCGACCGCCAGTGCTGGAATTGCGAAGGTGCGCTCGGCATTGCGCACGATGACCGCCCTGAAGGTAGACAGGCTTAACGGGAGGTTCAATTCGAAGCAGGTGCCCTCTCCAAGGCTCGACTCGGTCTCGATGCGTCCACCGATGCGCTCGACCGCTTCCTGGACGATGGCCATGCCCAAGCCGCGTCCGGACAGTTCGGTAATCATCGCGCTGGTTGAAAGGCCGGACGCAAACACCAGCTTGTAGGTCTCTGCCATGGTCATTTGCGCAGCCTGCTCTTCGCTCAACAGGCCGGTCTCCAGCGCTCGCGCCTTCAGCTGGTGGATATCGATTCCTCGGCCATCGTCGCGCACGCTCAATCGGAAACGATCCGCCGACTCCTGGCTCAGCTCGATCTGCAGTCGCCCTACCGGCGATTTGCCAAGAGCTTCACGCTGAGACGGGCTTTCCAACCCATGGTCGATGGCGTTGCGCAACAGATGAGTCAACGGCGTTCGCAGCTCATCGAGAATACGCTTGTCGATCTGCAGTTCCGTACCACGGATCTGCAGATCGACGCGCTTGCCTGCTCCGCTCGCCAGGTCCTGCACCATCGCCGGGATACCCTGTACCAGATTACCGGCGGGCAGCAAAAGCACAGCGAGCAACTCCGCGGCATGGCTATCCGACAGCTGTGACAGCCCAGCGGCAAGTTGGCGGCTGGCCTTCTCGAGATTCATCGCCTCGAAATGAAGTCGATCCAGTTGCGCCTGACTCCAATCCAACTGATCAAGCACCCCCTTAAGCAAATCACGGCTACCCAGCGGCAGTGTTTCCAGCTCCTCGCGCAGTTGTTTCCAGCCCGGACTGCCGGCAAGAAGCGCCCTGCCACGCTGGGAGTCGAAACCCCGCGAATGCTCGCGCAGATGCTGAGCCAACGCCACGGCCTCGAGCTTGTGTTGCAACAGGGTTTCGCCGTGGTACAGCAACGCGTCAAGATTATCCGTGGACACCCTGACCATATTCGATTCAGCAGGAGGCGCCGCCGCGGGCCTCTCTCCTCTGGACTCCACCGCTTCGCCACGCGACGCGGACTCGAGCTGCTCGATCAGTTGCCGTTGCTCGCCTCGATCCAGGGGAGTACCCGCCTCGAGCTTCTGTACGGCAGCCAGTGCCTGCCGACAGATATCTACCCGTTCAGGAGTCAGCTCGAGCTCGCCCTTGCGCACTGCGCCCAGCAGCGTCTCCCAGGCATGACAGATCTGCTCGATGGGTCTGAGCCCAACCGAGCGCGCGGCGCCTTTGAGGCTATGCACTTCACGAAACAGTGACTCAACGGATTGTGGATCAGTGAAACCTTCGCGCCAGTCCGCGAGCCGATCGGCAAGCACCATCAAGCGCTCACGCGCCTCCGTTCGAAAGCCTTCCAGCAATCGTCGCTGTAGCGCTTCACGATCCAGGCTCATGGCCGTTACAACCTGAAGCGACTGGTCAGGGTCTTGAGCTTCAACCCCACCTCGTGCAGATTGCGCGCTGCCACATCGACCTGTCGCGTACCGCCGACATTGTCCTGGCTTGCCTGGCGGATGTAATCCATGGCGCTGGAGATCTGGTCCATCCCGGCCATCTGCTGCTGGCTGGTGGCGGCGATCTGCAAGGCCACGTCGCTGGACTCCTCGATACTGCTGCTCAACGTGCGAATCGACTCGCCGCTCACGCGAGCTCGCTCATAACCAGTCTCGACCGCCTTGCTGCCTTGCTCGGCCAGCATTACCGCCTTCGTCATCGCTTTCTGGATATCGCCGAGAATGCCGCGCACCTGCGCGGTGGCCTGCTTGGACTGATCTGCCAGCGCCTTGACCTCCTGCGCCACTACCGAGAAACCCTTGCCCGCCTCCCCCGCCTTCACGGCCTCGATGGAGGCATTCACGCCGAGCAGATTCGATTGTTCGGCAAGGTCGCCTACCGTCGCGACAATTTCGCCGATGGCTTGGGTCTGATCGCCCAGTCGCATGATGCTTTCACCGACGGCCTGCATCTGCTCGCGGATTTGCTGCATCCCCTTGAGCGCTTCGTCCACTGCCTGAAAGCCGCTCTGGGCGACCAACCGGGTACGCTCAGCGCTTTCGGTCACAGTTTTCGACTTGGTGCTGGCCAGTACGGCGGTCTGTTTGACTTCCTCTACCGTGGTGGCGATTTCGCTGATGGCCGTGGCGGTTTCCTGGGTGCTCGAAGCCGCCTGGCTGGTAGCCGCGAGAATCTCCTCGCTGGAACTGGCCAGCACCGAGACTCCTTCGTTGATTTCCTGCACCATTTCTCGAAGGTACAGACTCATGTCGGCAAAGGCCTTAGCCAGGCTGCCCACCTCATCCTGACGCGAGCTGGTGGGGACCGAGCGGGGGATGTCGCCGCGCCCGATCTGCTCAGCGAGCCCCGTCAGCCAGGCCAACGGCTTGGAAATATGGCGACTGAGCAACCACGCCAGCACGCCGCTGATGAGCACCAGCATCAGGCATAGCTGAAACGTGCTGGTGCGTGTCGCCTCGAGTTGCTGCTGCGACACGGCGAAAGACTCGCTGATACGACGATCGGTCAGACGGGTGAGCTCCGCGCCAAGCTTATTGATTCGCTCGAGCCGTTCGGCTTGCTCCCTCGTCTGTAGTTGCACCGCCACTTCGGGACGGCCGTCTCTCATCAATTGCAGTTGTTGATTTCGCACCTCCACCAGCGCGGTACGTAATTCCACTATTCGATCAACGATACGGATAACTTCGATGTCATTGGTCGAATCGGATTGCAGCTGTCTGACAATTCGATCGTTGTCCTCACTGCCCTTCCTGATCGATTCCTCCAGTCCACTCGAGCCGGTCTGGCTGCCCTGCATACTGGCGTTCAACGCCAGCAGAAGGTCTCCGCGTAAATCAGCGAGATTGGCACGCAACTGGTTCACCAGGGAAACGCGCTGATAGTGACGCTGGAACTGCTCCTCCTCCTGTTCTTGCAACTTGGCGAAGCGCGCCTGGGTGGTGAACAGGAGCGAGCCAAACCCCAAGATGAAAATGGCGAAAATGATCACCAGTTTGCTGCCGATGCTGAACCGCAAGGCTTGCCTCATACTTCTTTTCCTTATTCGATGATGACGCGCATAGCCGGATCGCCCAGCATCCGGGCGCCGTCGAGAACCGTCCATTGATCGGCCGTGACGCCGAGCAGATACGCCGAGCGAATGCCCGACAGGTTGGCGACCTCCTGTTGCAGGGCCGCCGTTTGAATCTGTTTGACCCCCAGCACGCGGTCGATCAATAGCCCGAACTCCATCTCCGGCCCTTGCATGACGACCAGAAAATTCTTGTCGGACAGTCCTCCAATCGGGAGATCGAACAGCACGCGTAGATCAAGTACCGAGACGATACGGCCACGCACATTGACGATTCCCAGCACATGAGGCGGGGTGCCGGGCAGCGGCGTATATTGCGACAGAGGCATCACTAGGCTTACGTGCTCGCTTTCTACTGCGTAAGTCTCGCCGCTCAGGCTGAACGTCAGCGTCTCGATCCAGCCACCCTCCTGTTCCGCCTCTGGCATGGCCGCCCACTTCTGCGTCCGCTCACGCAATCGCGCCTCGAGCGTCGCGGCATCGGGCTTGAAGCCTGTGTCTAGACGTTGGCCTAATTCCGCCAAACGCAGGTGTATTTCGGCCCAATGGCCATCCTTATTCAACGATTCGGCCATGGCTGGTCTCTCGTCACTATCTGATCGCAAAGGCGCAACAACTGAGCGCAGCTCATGCCGTCGGCGCGAGGCACTGGAGCGTCCTCGGCTTGCTCGCTCAACAGCTGCCGGCACACCTGAAGGGATTTGCTGCTGGCTTGCGCCTGGTCATCGCTACGGAGCAGACGGGCCTGGAGGAAATAGCCAAGAATGAAATCCGGCTCCAGATAGAGCGCCTTTTGCAAGGCGGATAGCGCTCCACGGGTGTTACCGGCCTGCTGTTCCAGTAATGTCGATAACCAATAGGCAGACGTTGAGGCTGCATCGAGGGCGAGCGCACGCTCGAGGTAGCATCTGGCTGGTTCGATCCGCAGCTCGTCGGCCCAGCTCCTGGCCAGCAACAAGCAAGTCTCATGCTGCTGCCCCGGGCTCAGCCCAGGACAACCCAGATAGGCATGCAAGGATTCTCGCGCCACCTCCGACTGTCCCTGAGCCAGGGCTTGCTGCGCCTGTGCCCAAAATACCGCTGGATCCGTCTCGATCACTCGGGGTTCGTTTTCAGGCGTCGTGACTCGTCTCGGAGCGGTTCTCGACAAAGCCGCAGGTTCTGCTGGGGCAGCGGCCGCATAATCGCCCCCAGGCCAGAGCAACTGGGCCGGCGACGCAACTGGCCGAGGCACGCATAATTCCTTCGCACCTATCGAACCCGGCAGAGTCAACGCATAGTTGCTGGCTGCCATGCACCCCTTCAACCCGGCCTGGGTCGCGATGCCGGCCTCGACCGAGCTCAGCAACAGCACCCCGTTCGGTTCCAGGCTGGCGAGCAGACGATGCAACGCAGCGCTGGCACGCGCAGGTGAGAAATACATCAACACGTTGCGACAGAGAATCAGATCGGCGCTTGGCATCGGGCTCGGTTGCCGAGCATCCGTCAGATTGAAACGGACGAAGCGAATACGATCCAACCAATCAGAGCGCACTCGCCAGCGGGAACCCTCCGCCTGGAAATAACGCCGACGGAACGCATCGTCATTGCCGCGGAAAGCATTGCGGCCATATACGCCACGCCGTGCATGCGTCAGGAAATCCTCATTGATATCGGTGGCCAACAACTCCACATCCCAACTGCGACGCTCAGTGCCGAGGAGTTCATCGATCAGAAACAAAAGGCCATAAGCTTCCTCACCCGTGCAACATGCCGCGCTCCAGAGCCGCAAATAGCGTTGCCCTTCTCTCCTGCGTCGCGCCAGCAACGGCTTCAGGTGATTTCGCGCCAGCCAACCGAACGCTTCCGAGTCGCGCCTGAAATAGGTTTCGCCGACGGAAAATGCCGGGACCAGAGCCTGGATCTGGGACGCGTTCCAGTCGGCGAAAGCCAGCGCCTCCAACCAGTGCTCGGTATCCGGCAAGCGTTGTTCCCGTGCCAGCCTGAGCAGGCGGCGCAAGAGATCGCTTCGTCGCTCTCCCGAGAAGTCCATGCCCAGGTGCTGGTGCACCTTGTGAGCCAAGGCGTCGAGCAGACGTGGTGAGCATTGCAAGTCAGACACTCTCATTGCCGGCCTCGGTAGCCTGGGCCATCGCCTCGGCCAAACGCTGTTCATCGGCGGCCGACAGCAGCTGTTCGACATCCTGGATTAGCAACATGCCCGTCGCGCTTCGTACCACGCCGTGCAGCAGATTGGAGGGCACTCTAGGGTCGGGCGCCGGAAAGAACGATTCAGGTTCGCAAGCGAGGACTACCGCAACCGACTCGGCTGACAGCAGCAGTTCGCGCCGGCTGGTTTTGAGCCAGATCAAGGGTTGCCAGAGGGATTGCTGGGCCGGATGCAAGCCGAAGCGCCCAGACAGATCGATAACCGGCAGAACTTGTCCACGCAAGTTGACCAGCCCACAGACTGACTCTGGAGCCCCCGGTAGCGGTGTATTGAGAAGCGCAGGCAAGACCTTCACGACGTTCTCAAGCGGTACGGCACACTGGAGGTTACCGATGGTGAAAGGTAGTACTGATAATCCTTCCATATACATCCGGCGACGTTTACTTGGGAATTAACCGAGGCCCTTGCAGCATAGTCCAAGGCAAAAGAGTGCGCCGGTTCGTCGCGTCGAATTAGTAATTAAGCCGAAGGGAAGCCTTGCCAATTGCATAGAGGCCTATTGGAACCTGACCGGCCACGCCTAAGCGGGTCCGGTTTGCATCCGATTCCTTCCTGGGCCGAGGAGCAAACCGCGTGCATGCGGCCCCTTGCCATGCTCCCACGGTGCACGGGAAAATACCCGGGATCGAGGCTTATCGGAAGGTCAACGCCCATACGTACGCTTGGTTTAACAGCGTGGCGATGAGCGTTGAACTGTTGCGTGGCTCGAGAACGGCCATGCTGAGGGATGTTATGGTCCGGCGACGCCAAGCACGTCACCCTCTCACGCCAGGCGCCTGGTCTCGTCGCAACGCCCACTACGCCGGCACCGTCCTGCGCAGCGCCCCGGGCGATGGTCGCGCAGCATGGAGCGACACCAAACAGCGTATCGCTCTTTTTTTATCGACTGGTCTCTCAGCCGCCTACCGCAATCATTCCAACGGGCTGCAGGCTTGCTGGTGGCGTCTGCGTGACCTTAGCAGCACGCTCCGCACGTTGCTGCATGACGATATCCAGCGCGCGGCTCGGCAGGAGGTCAACGTCGTCGAACGTAATCAACTGACCGGGTTCAACCGCACGCTTGAGTGCTGTCTTGCGCAGCAGGCCGATCGGAACGTGATTTGGATTCTGATCGAGCTTGAGCGCTTCACCACGGAACTGGAAGCCACCGATGCCGCGCTCAATGAGCTCACCAGGGCGCATGGCCCGTTTGGCAATGGCACCTACACCCAAGGTCGGCGCGGTGGAATTATTCAGCAGCACGCCACCTCCGTTGAGTACGCGACGCACGGTCTTGCCCACTTCCAATGAACACAGGTGGAACGGACGCACCAACGTGTAATAAGGACCGGGACCGAGCTTGAAATACTCGATAGCGGCCTGCTGGCTGTCGTCATGCCGGCAGACCAGGAATACGCCGCCGGCTGGATACCCAGAGGGAATGACGTAATCGACGAATGGCTGACCGAGGCGCTCAGCCATCATGCCAAGCAAATTCCCTGTTTCGGTCAGATTGGTCGATGCCAGCCCTTCTAGCCCCTGCTGAGTAATGGTCGCGCCCAAACCGTTTCCAACGATCACTTGCTCGATCTGCACCTTGGTGCCGTCGGTGAAAGAAGTGGTCTGATCGATGCTGATACCCTGGCGTTTCGACCAGTACGTCATGTCTTCGAGCGACGGATCGTGGTTCAGGTAACCCTTCATGTTGCCGTACACCAACGGCTTGAAGCCCATCATCAGGGCTTCTTCATGCAGCGCCGCCAGCGAGCCGGGCTGGTCGCCCTCAGCTTCGGTGATAAAACCCTTACCGGCCAGATAAGAGCCCGTGGTGACCTGCAGCTCTGCATTGACCGTCACTACCTGCAAGCCGGCCTCGAACGCGCGCTCGATAACCTCGGTGCCATGAAAAACATCACCGCTGCATTCGACGATCAGGTCGGCGTCATCGATCAATTGATCGATGGAGTTCGTGAGCCGTTCGGTCAGGGGAAAGTCGCTGAAGGAATTCAGCGGGCGGCGAGTCAGCACACCGGAAATTTCCAGATCCTGGTAGTGCTGCTTGATCAGCCGGATAAAGCAATGGGCAATCATTCCTGTGCCGGATACACCGATCTTCTTTTTGATATGCGAGGTAGACATAGGGCGAATCCATTCAATAGGCAACGAATGCTCTGACCGCAGCGGCACGAAAAGATTTTGTAGCAAAATAAAAAATCTGGCCTAACGCCATCGCGTGACGCCGTTGCGTCTGCAGAGCGCTTGATAGCTCAAGCTAAGCGTTAGCAGCTCGATTCAGCCAATTGATTAATGGCAAGCGAAAAGGGTGAGCGGGCTAGATTTTTGTCGCCAGATTCGGGGAGAAAAAGAAGCGGCGTTGCACCGCTTCCTATCGATCGTAATTACTTGAGGGCCGCAATAGCCGCTTCATAATTCGGTTCGGTACCGATCTCGGCGACCAACTCGCTGTGCAGCACCTGGTCCTGCTCGTCCAGCACGACGACGGCCCGCGCGCTTACACCAGCAAGCGGGCCAGTGGCGATCAACACGCCATAATCCTCGAGAAATTCCCGACCGCGCATGGTCGACAGGTTGACTACGTTCTCCAGTCCTTCTGCGCCGCAAAATCGCTTCTGCGCGAACGGCAGGTCCGCAGAGATGCACAGCACAACGGTATTGGCCAGCTCGTTGGCCTGAGCGTTGAACTTGCGTACCGAGGTGGCGCACGTCGGCGTATCGATGCTCGGAAAGATGTTCAGCACCTTGCGCTTGCCAGCAAAGCTGCTCAGCGTGACATCAGCCAGATCGCCACCGACCAGGCTGAACGGCTTGGCCTTCTGACCCGCCTGCGGAAAAACGCCGGCCACCTGGATCGGGTTGCCCCTGAGGGTTACTTCAGTCATGTGAACTCCTAGTTGGAATGGGCCGCGAGATGAACACTCGCGGCCTGGATTGATCACGCAGCCTGATTACGGGCGAAATATTCCTTGGTCAGCTTGACCACTACCGGGCTCAGTAGCAGAAGCGCAACCAGGTTGGGAATCGCCATCAGGCCGTTGAGGGTGTCGGCCAGTAGCCAGGCGAAATCCAGCTGCGCGATCGCACCGAACGGCACTGCCAGCACCCAGATGATACGGAACGGCCAGATCGCCTTGGTGCCGACCAGGAACTCCCAGCATTTCTCGCCGTAGTAGCTCCAGCCAAGAACCGTGGTGAAAGCGAACACCACCAGTGCGACGGTCAGTAGCGCCCCGCCAACTCCCGGCATGGCTGATTCAAAGGCTGCGGCGGAGAGTGCGGCACCGCTTTCGCCTCCGGTCCAGACACCGGAGCAGATAATCGCCAGACCCGTGATGGTGCAGATGATCAGAGTATCGATGAATGTGCCCATCATCCCGATCATGCCTGAGCGTACCGAGCTTCTGGTGGTACCGGCGGCCTGAGCGATGCCGGCAGTGCCGAGGCCTGCCTCATTGGAGAAGATACCCCGCGCGACACCGAAACGAATCGCTGCCATGACCGCCGCGCCGGCAAAGCCGCCTGTGGCCGCGATAGGCGAGAACGCGTGGGTGAAGATCAGGTCGAATGCAGCAGGAATTTCCGAGGCGTGCACCACCAGCACCGTGATGCCAGCGATGATGTAAGCCACACACATGAACGGCACCAGCGCCGCTGCCACAGCGCCTATGCGCTTGATACCGCCCAGGATCACCAAGCCCACGAACAGCATGGCGACCAGACCGGTGACCCACAGCGGTACGGAAAATGTGGCCTCGAGCGCGAGTGCCATGCTGTTCACCTGCACCATGTTGCCGATACCGAACCCAGCCAGACCACCGAAAATGGCGAAGGCGCTGCCGAGCCACAACCAGCGCTTGCCCAGACCGTTCTTGATGGCATACATCGGCCCGCCGACATGCTCGCCACGGTCATCCTTCTCGCGGTAATGGACCGCCAGAACGACTTCGCAGTACTTGGTGGCCATGCCGACCAGCGCGGTACACCACATCCAAAACAGCGCACCCGGGCCGCCGAGAAAGATCGCCGTGGCTACACCGGCGATGTTTCCAGTGCCGACGGTGGCGGCCAGACAGGTCATCAGCGCCTGGAATGGGCTGATCTCACCCGTCTCCTCGTCGCCTTTTACGCGCCCGCGCCAGATCAATGCGAAGCCGGTGCCAATATGCGCCAGCGGCATGAACTTGAGCATCACCATTAGGAAGAGACCGGTACCGAGGATCAGCACCAGCATGGGTGGTCCCCAGACGAGACCGTTAATGTTGTTGACCAGGTTTTGCAGGAATTCCATTCAAGGCACCCTTATTAATTATGTTAGACATCCTTGCCCGAGCGGCCCGCGCCGGAGCGAAATACAAATGCAGCGCACACGCCACATTTCCATCCCCTGCCGAAGCGACTCGGTAATGACCCCGACTTCAATGTGCTGGGTACTACCGGCAACCTGCAAAACTCATGCTAGAGCCTTGCGTCAGCCGTCATGCGAGGAGCGACCGAGCGATCCTACCATCACCACGAGTGCTTGGCGCGACACCGTTGACAGGTACTTTTCGCAGCCTTGAGCGACTCGCAGGTCACCGAATGAGCGGAGCCCTGATTGCCGGTTACGTAAGCTCACCAGCGTAGCTCAGCGCTGCGATGCCGCCAGCGAATTCGGTGCGTTTTTTTGCAGGCGGTATCGCTGCATGAGCGGCTAGAAGTTGCGTCGATAGAAGAGGTCGAGCGAACTGGCCAGCCCGCTCGCAGCCTCGAGAAATATCCGCTTGGTCAATTGATAGCGCAGGGCCACGGTGTTGGCCGATTCGAACACCCCAACACCGTAACGAAGCGTCAATCGATCGGTAAGACGACCGCTGGCGACGACGCTGGTTTCCGTGCCACGACCTTCAGTGTCGAGCTGGAAATCCTGAATGCCCAGACGCTGGGCAACATTGCCGGTAATCGACGAGCTACCCGCCAGACCAAGCCCTAGCGCCGCCTGCGCCAACATGTTGTTTTCACCCTCATCGGTGCCCAAAGGCCGTCCGAGCACCAGATACGACAGCGCCTGCTCCTGGCTCATCGCCGGCTCGGCGAACACGTCGACCCTCGGTTGTTCGGCGCTACCGGTTATGCGTAAACCGGCGATGACGTTGTCCGACTCGATCCGTCGTATGGCCTCGATATTCAGGAATGGTTGCGTCAGCACACCCGTGAACAACAGCTGAGCACGGCGAATGGTCAGGCGCTGGCCGTAAGCACGATATCGACCATTGTTGAGATTGAGCTCGCCGCGTGTGTCTAGGTTGTCGCCGATGTGTACATAGCCCGCTAAATCGGCCGTGAGACCAAATGCTTTGAATCGCAAGCGGTCCTCGCCCACTTCGACATCGATATCCATGCGAATGGCCATCGGTGCCTGGGCTTCTTCGGCATCCGCACCGATGATCACGGCGTCTT
The DNA here is from genome assembly GCF_047225135.1 of Pseudomonas sp. YJ42. Taxonomy (NCBI): domain Bacteria; kingdom Pseudomonadati; phylum Pseudomonadota; class Gammaproteobacteria; order Pseudomonadales; family Pseudomonadaceae; genus Pseudomonas; species Pseudomonas sp. YJ42. Next base: position 735,336 of record NZ_CP178378.1, read on the forward strand.
CGGAAACCCGAACGGTCGAAGGTGGCAACTCGCGCACGGTGATATCACCGCGCGGTACGCGCACCTTGCCGCTCACCGCCAATTGATCACCGGCCAGCTCAAGACGCAGATCCGGCTCGACCTCGAGCTCGGCGTAAGGCTCGACGATCACCGGCAGCCGGCTGCCCCTCACGCGTAGATCCAGATCCAGCGCATCGCCCCAATCCAGGGTGCCGGCAATCTCCCCTCGCCCCTGCTCACCGCTGCGCCAGTCGCCATCGACTCGCGCGCGCTCACCCTCGATGGTGGCCCGTACCTGAAGCTGCTCGAAACTGACGGGCAGCTCGCTGCCGGCAATCTCCGCGTCGCTCAGTCTCAGCTCACCGTTGACCTGCGGCTGTTGCAAGCTGCCGGATAACTCGCCATTGCCGCTCAGCTGTCCGCTCAATCGCTCGACTTGAGCCACGAAGGGCCTGGCTACGGAAAGATCGAAACGGCTCAGACGGAACGAGCCGGAGATGGCCTTGGCCTCGGTACTCGGATCGACCCGCAGTTGCACGTCGAGCTCGCCGAGTTCCCCACCCTCGAAGCGCAAGCGGCTGTCGACTTGCCGCGGCGTAAGCTCGCTGTTCAGTGCCAGGGTTGTATAAGGAAAGTCCAACCACTGTTCGCCGTCGCGCATACGCAAGGTGCCGGGCCCCGCATCGACTCGAACGTTCCCGCTGGGACCCGCATTCGGCAGGTCCAACGACAGGTCGGCATTGACCTCCCCTTGCCAGAGCAGATTGTCGGGCAGGTAAGCGGCCAGTGATTCCAGTGGAAAATCACGCAGCCGGTAACGCAGTTGCGGATCGGGCATTAGCCGCTGATCCTCGGCACAGAGCGTGGCCGAACCCGATCCCCAGCAATGTGCGCCCAAGGTCACCCGACCGCTGGCCAAGCGCTGCAGGGTGGCCGGCTGCTGAAGTGTCCACTGCTGTCCCTTAGCATTCAGTTCGGCTCGCAGCAGGCGCCCTCGCCAATCCTCTCCACGCAATCCGCCATCCAGCCCCAAGGACAAATCGAGCAGCGGCCCTTGCAGGCTCAGACTGACCTGATGCGCCGGACGAGTCCCCTCGGCATTTATGTGCAGCTGCCCCAGATCGGTATCCCCCGCCTGCAACCCCGTGGCGGTGAGTTGCAGTTGGCCGCGCTCGCCTTCCTTGAGGTTCGCGGCCAGTTGCAGACGATCCAAGCGATTGTCCTGGAACGCGATTTGGCGGCCATCAAGCGTCAGCTCGCCCTGGGGGGCGGCCGGCGTGCCCGCCAGGCTGAGGTTGCCGGCGAGCTGGCCTTGGAGATCAGGCCAAAGCTGCGCCAAACGCGGCAAATCCAGCTCGAGGCTTGCCTGCAAGGTTTCAGCCCAGCGCCCGTTACCCTGGATCCGGTTGTCGCCGAGGCGCAAGTCCATACGGGGAACGTCCCAGGTGGCACCCTGCCCGCTCGCCTCCAGCTGAAGATTCAGCGGTTGCTGGCGCAACGTACCGTCCAGATCAAGACGAGCCTCGGCCTGCAGCTGTTCATCACGCATTGCGCCGCGGCTGCTGAGCGTGCCTTTCAACCGTCCCGGCAGTTCCGTAACCCAATACGACGGATCGAACTCGCTGAGATCCAACGTGGTGTTCCAATCGACACCGTTGGCGAAGCCCACGCTGAGATTCCCGTCGGCTCGGCCCTGTCCGGCACGCAATTCGAGCTGCGGCAGATGCACCTCTTCGAGATCGCCGCTGATAGGACTTCGCAAGGTGAAATCGCCCGACGGGCCGGTCAGCGCTGCATCGAAGTTGCCCAGGTAGTTGCCCCTGTCGTATTGCAGCTGCGCATTGAGCGTACGAAGTGTCACGGGGGGCTCTTCCATGTCCGGATACAACCGACGCCATGGGAAGTCGCGCCAGGCCAGCTCACCCTCCCCCTGCAGTCCTTCCTGCCAGTCCGCCTGGCCACTCAAGCTGAGCCGTTGCCCCTCGCCGGCCTCAAGCTGTAACGCTTCGACCTGCGCATGGATCTTGTCGACCAGCGCATTCAGGGCGATGCCGACCGCACCGCCCTCGCCTTGCAAACTCCCCTCGCCGACCAGCCGATAGCCACGCTGCAGATCGCCAGCAACGGTCAGGTCAAGCGTGTCCAGACGCAGCGCATCGGGGAGCTCTTCCGCGGCTTTGAAGCGCTCCACCGTCAGCAGCAGATTCGCCGGCAAATCCGACTCCAAGGGACGTATCCAACCTCCGAGCGTGCCGTCGAGATAGCCCTGGCTTTCGACGTCCAGCATCAGGTGCTCGCGCAATTCGCCATCCAGCGCAATCTTCAGCGCCCAGGGTTGCCCATCGGGCGAGCGCACCGCTGCATCGCCGGCCAGTTCCAGCGGCCAGTCGCCGCTCGGTTGCAGGCGACCAGCCATGTCCAGCGAGAGGTCTTCGCGGCGCAGCTGCAGCGCCTGGATATCCAGGCCGTCCTGACGCCAATCCGCGCGCAGCTGCAGGCGCTGCAACTGCTCGACATCATTCAACCGAAGCCTGCCGATCTCGATCCGTTCGACTCGCAATCGCAGCGGCAACTTGATGTCGGGCAGGCTGAACGGCTCACTGGGCGCAGCATCCTCCTGCGTCGGTGGGAACCGCAGATCAATATCGCCGACGACCAGCTCCTCGACGCACAGCGTCATGCGGAGCAGGCATAGCGGTGACCATGCCATTCGCGGCGACTGCACCTCGACGCGGCTGCCGTCCTGCTCCCAGGTCAGCCGCTGCGCCTGCCAATCGCCACCAAGGCGCCCGCGAAACTGCTCGACCTGCACTCCGGGGACCTGGCTCAAGGCCCACCGACTGCCCACACTGGTGCCAAGCACCAGGACTACGGCCAGCAGAGTCAGGAGCAGCAAGGCCAGAAGACCCAACAGCGCCCAACGAATGACTCGTGCCGTAGACTTCAAAGTTCCGGCCCCATGGAAAAATGCAGCCGCACGCCCCCCTCGTCATCGAGTGGGTGCGCCAGATCGACGCGGATCGGCCCGACCGGCGAAACCCAGCGAACGCCGAGCCCGACGCTGCTTTTCAGCGATGGCAGCTCCAAGGAGTTGAACGCGTTGCCCTGGTCGACGAAGGTCGCGACCCGCCACTTGTCCGTCAGCGAGTACTGGTATTCGGCACTGACCGCCAACTGGTAGCGCCCGCCAATCTTGTCGCCATCGGAGTTGGTCGGCGACAAGCTCTGATAGTCATAGCCACGTACGCTCTGATCCCCACCGGCGAAATAGCGCAGCGATGGCGGTACCTTGGTGTATTCGTTGGTCCAGTTTCCGCCGACCTGAACACGGCCCAAGAAACGATGGCGTTCGGCGAGGGTGATCAAACCCTTGACCGTCGTGTTCGCATGGATCAGATCCGCATCGGACAGCAGCCCCTCCTTGGCCGCGGCCAACTCGAATTCCAGACGGTAGCCGCGGCTGGGATCGATGCGGTTGTCGCTGCGCAGATAGCTGTAGGCAACGCCCGGCATCAGCAGTGTGCTGACGCCAGAATCGTCCCCGAGCTCGTACTGTTCGTGTCGCCATTTCAGTGCCCAGACCCGCTTCCACCCGCTGGGCAGCTTACGGTGCCACTCGGGGCCGACCGTCAGCAGCCGACTCTGGCTATCCCTGTCGGCCAGCTCTTCGAACTGATAACCGGCGGCATAGCGCAACTTGTCGGTCAGCGGCGGATCCAGCGGCACGTCGTACCAGAGTCCGATATTTTGCCGCGGCGCCGAGAGTTCCGTTTCGAGCCCGTAGCTATGACCCTGCGGATTGACCCAATGACGCAGAAAATCCAGACGCATGCGTGGGCCCACATCGGTGGAAAATCCAAGCCCGAGCCCAAGTGTTCTGGGGTCACGTGTGGTCAGCTGTACCGCAACAGGAATGCGCTGTTGCTCGGCGTTGGCCGGATTGGCATCGACCCGCACTCCTTCGAAGTAGCCACTGGACTGCATCGCCTGATTCAGATCAGCGACCAGTTCCGAGTCGTAAGGCGTACCGGCTTCGAATGGCACCATGCGGGCCAGCAGAGCCGGATCAAAGGGAGAATCTCCCTCGAAGCGCACATCGCCCAACAGGTAGCGTGGGCCGCTCTCGAATACCAGTTCGACATCGGCGGCGTTCACAGCGGGATCGATGGCAAGGCGCTGGGTTTTGAAGCGGCCATCGAAGAAACCGTAACGTGAAGCCTGGTTGAGGATCTGCTGCTTCACCTCCTCGTACTGGCCATGGTTGAGCACCTCCCCGCTCTTGAGCGTTTTGCGAGGCACGCGGAAGGTGCGCAAATCGGCGGCCGGCCCGTCCACACGTACGGTGATGCTGCGCAGTCGAACCGGCTCGCCGGGCTGGATACGTAACCTCAGCTGCGGGTTCTCGCCACCACTGACCTGAGATTCGATCTTGCCGCTGTAATACCCCAGGGCCTGGAGTGCTTTTTCCGCCTGCTCCTGGGCGATGCGGCTATAACGCAGCAGTTCCGCCTCGTTACGATCGCCCAGATCGCCAATGTAGCTTTCGACGTTTTCACGCAGTGCACGGTTCGAGGGCTCGACGCTGACGTCGAGCTCCGCGGCGCAGAGACCGGTAGAAACGAACAGGGCAAAGCCGGTCGGAAGGATTCGACTCATGGAGAATAAGCGCATGGCGAGCGATGCTAGCACGACGCGCGCCGAAGCTCGGGGTTGGCATCGAGGCGTATGGCACGGCACGTACAGCGTCAGGCAGGGCATTGGAAAACTTCATCGGACATCCATCAGTTGGACTTTGGACGGCCAGCAAAATTCGCGGTCAACCGCTATTGGCTTCAACCTGACGCGGCGCTGGATGGAAAAACACATGTTCGACCACCGGCCCGATGGCCACCTGGCCAAGCTCTTGATAGCCCTGCCGTTCGTAAAAGTGCAGGTAACGAGGATTCCCGGTATCGATCACCAATCCCTGCGAGGTGGTGTCGGCGGCGCACCAGTTGTGCAATGCCTCGAGAAGCTGCTCGCCATAGTGTTGCCCTTGATACTGCGGGTGGACGGCCATCATCGGTAATACATGGAAGGTGCCCGGCGGCAGGCAGCCCAACACCGCGGCGTGGTAATCGAGATAGCGTCGGGTGCAGCGAAAGCCGGCAGTCAACAACATACGCATGCGCCATGCCCAGCTTTCGGTGATGTCGAGGCGCCGCTGCGGCGGCGCGATCAGCGCGACGGCGATCAGCCGATCGTCTACCAGCAAACCTAGCGAAGGCTGGTCCTGTAGAAGGTGTTGATTCACCAACTCACGTACCGTTGCGCGCACTCGTTGGTCGTAGCCCGGCCGATCGGACTCGAACAGGTACGCAAAGGTGGGTTCGTGTCGATAGGCGTTGTACAGGAGCGAGCGAGCTTCCCTGGCGTAACCACTGTCCAGCATTCGTACTTCGGCGGGCATCGGCATGGCGGTTCTCTTTGATCTTTATTGTTGTAGAGCCTGAACTCACGTTAGCACCGGCATCGCTGCCGTGCTGCATCTAGGCGTGTTTATAGCCGGCTCTACTGATACGGCTCGCAGCGGGCCGCTCGAAACGATTAGAATCTCGGTTTTGCCGGGGCCTGAACCAAATGAAAATTGTATCCTTCAATATCAATGGGTTACGCGCAAGACCTCACCAACTGGCTGCACTGATCGACAAGCATCGGCCGGACGTTATCGGCCTGCAGGAAACAAAGGTGGACGATGAGCAGTTCCCCCAGGCCGAGATCGAAGCCCTCGGCTATCACGTCCACTTTCACGGTCAGAAAGGGCACTACGGCGTCGCATTGCTCTCTCGCAACGCGCCTCTGGAAATCCATAAGGGCTTTCCTGGCGATGGCGAGGAGTCGCAGAAGCGCTTCATCTGGGGTCGCTTCGCCGATGGCGATGGCCAACCGGTCACTGTCATGAACGGCTATTTTCCGCAGGGAGAAAGCCGCATCCATCCCACTAAGTTTCCCGCCAAAACCAAGTTCTACGCGGACCTGCAAGCATTGCTGGAAGAGCGTTTCACTCCCGATCAGTCCGTTGCCGTGATGGGCGACTTCAATATTTCGCCGGAAGATTGCGACATCGGCATCGGTGAAGTGAACGCCAAGCGCTGGCTGCGCACAGGCAAGTGCAGCTTCCTGCCGGAAGAGCGCGAATGGCTGGCACGCTTGAAGAACTGGGGCCTGCAGGACAGCTTCCGTACGCTCAATCCCGAGGTTGCCGATCGTTTCAGCTGGTTCGACTACCGCAGCCGTGGGTTCGAGGACGATCCCCGCCGAGGACTGCGTATCGACCTGATTCTGACGACCACCGGCCTGCATGAGCGCGTCATTGATTGTGGCGTCGATTACGACATCCGCGGCATGGAGAAACCTTCCGACCATTGCCCGGTCTGGATCGAACTGAAGTGACAGCCTTGACTGGACTCGATGCGCGGAGCATCGAGTCGGGCGACTGAAACTGCCAAGCATTGCTCATATCGGCAAGTTCGCGACCGGCCGTCACATAACGGCAAACAAAGCTTCTTAATCTCCCCGCTTCTTTGAAAGGGAGTCGCTGCATGGCATTTTCTGCGTCCGCACGCACTACAGGGAAACGGGTGCTGCGCTTAGCGTTTCTCGGCCTGCTCAGCATCGGGCCGATGTCAGCGAGCGAAGCTGCCATGCCGGCGCCGCCTGTGAACGACAGTCCGGTCTTGCGCATACAAGGGTCGAACACCGTCGGCGCGAAGCTCGCCCCGATGTTGATCGCCGGGTTCTTCGAAGCGCAGGGGCTGACGGCCGTACGGATTGCTCCGGCTGGGCGCGAGAACGAGCAGCGCGTCAGTGGCACCGACGATTCCGGTCGTACAGTCCACGCGCTGGTTGCGGCCCACGGGACAGGAACCGGATTCGCCGGGCTGAAGGACGGCTCCGCCGATCTCGCGGCCGCCTCACGACCGATCAAGGACAGTGAATTCGATAGCCTTGCCACGCTGGGTAATTTACGTAGTGCAGAGGCCGAACAGATCATCGCCATCGATGGACTGGCGATCATCGTTCACCCGGGCAGCCGGGTCGCTTCACTCAGCGTCGAGCAGGTCGCCAGGCTTTTTGCCGGCGAGGTCCGCAACTGGCGCGAGCTGGGCGGCGACAATCTAGCAGTCGAACTGCATGCACGCGATGATCAGTCCGGTACCTATGACACCTTCAAGGAGTTGGTGCTTGCCAGGCAGAGCAAGACGCTGGCCGGAAGTGCCGCACGCTACGAGTCCAACGACCAACTGTCGAACACGGTCAGCACCCGTCCCGGCGCAATCGGATTTGTCGGTCTCGCCTCGGTCGGTCGTTCAAAAGCTCTGGCGATAGCCGACGGCAACTCACAGCCGATGTTGCCCTCCACGGCGCTGGTCGCAACCGAAGATTATCCATTGTCGCGTCGCCTGTTCTTCTATGCCGATCCGGGTCGGCAGTCGGAGTGGACCCGCGCCTACCTCGACTTCGTCCACAGCGCCGCTGGCCAAGCCATCGTTGCGCAATCCGGCTACATCGCACAGGCGATTACCGCGATCAAACTGCCAGCGCAGACGGACATGCCTCCGCCCTACCAGGCCCTGGCCAATACAGCGCAGCGACTGACCGTCAACTTTCGCTTCGACGAAGGCAGTGCGCGCCTGGACAACAAGGCTCAGCGCGATATCGGTCGCCTGATCGATTATCTGCGAGGCACGGACAAAATAATGAACGCAGCGGTGCTGGTGGGCTTCGGTGACGCGAAAGGCGACCCGACACGCACCGCTCTTCTGTCCAAACTGCGGGCGATGGCGGTCCGTCGCGAGCTTTCCCGTGGAGGCATACTCGTAAGGGATATCAACGGGTTAGGCGACCAACTTCCGGTGGCGTCGAACAGTGAGAGCGGCCGCATCAAGAACCGGCGGGTCGAAGTGTGGGTGTACTGAACCGCCAACCACCAGTGCAAAATCGTATTGGCGGAAAGCCTGTGTCGTACTGTCACACGGCACGTACCGCGACTAAGCTCTGGGGATTTACGGCATCGGAAATATCCTATGTACCTGGTCTGTGGCGAAGCCCTGTTCGACGTATTTGCGACGCCCTCGGGCACTCGTAACAACCGCTTGAATCTAGAGGCGGTCGCCGGCGGGTCTCCCTTCAACGTTGCCGTCGGGCTGGCCAGGTTGGGAACGCCCTGCGCACTGTTCACCGGCATATCCAGCGATCACCTGGGCCAGCAGCTGCGCCAGGTGCTCGAAGAGGAAGGTGTTGATTGCCGTTATCTGGCGGCTTTCGATGCGCCCACCACCCTCGCGATGGTCGCACTCGGGGCCGGCGGCGTGCCGGTCTACAGTTTCCGTGGCGAAGGCTGCGCCGACCGCTTACCACGCGATGAGCATCTCGCCCCGCTTGGCGAGGATATCCGTGGCATTCATGTCGGCTCCTATTCGCTGGTGACCGCGCCGATCGCCGACACTTTGCTGGCGCTGGTACGCCGCGAAAGCAGCAATCGTCTGATTTCCCTGGACCCGAATATCCGCCTCAATGTCGAACCGGACGTGCTGCGCTGGCGCGAGCGGGTCGAGGCCTTTGCCGAGCACGCACACCTGATCAAGGTTAGCGATGAAGATCTGGCGCTGCTTTATCCCGGCGAAGCACCTGACGTTATCGCCCAGCGGTGGCTGCAAGGAAGCTGCGAGTTGGTGCTGCTGACCCGCGGTGGCGCAGGCGCGCAGCTGTTCAGTCGGCGTCATGGCGCGCTGTATGCGGCGGCCAGAACCGTCACGGTGCGCGACACCGTGGGTGCCGGCGATACCTTTCAAGCGGCGTTGCTGAGCTACCTCCACGAGCAGGGCCTGAATTCCCCAGGCGCATTGGCGGACATAGAGCCTGGTCAGTTGGAAGCGATGTTGAGTTTCGCGATGCAGGCGGCATCGATCACCTGCTCCAGACGTGGTCCCGAGCTGCCTTACCGATACGAAATCATCTGACCGGTTGGCCGTAGCTTCACGAACGTCTATAAACCCAGAGGACTTTTTAGGACGACGGAACCTGCATGAAAGCGCTGAAGATCACCGACCCATCCTATGAGCTGATGGATGACCACCACGGCAACTCGCTGATCTACCGTGAACATGGTTTCCCCTGCCCGCTGGTGCGCTGGCACAACCACAAGGAATACGAACTGCACCTGATCGTCGCCAGCTCCGGCAAGGTCTTCGTCGGCGACTACGTTGGCAACTTCGCTCCGGACAGCCTGTTTCTGACCGGCCCGCACCTGCCGCACAACTGGATCAGCCAGGTCGAGGAAGGCGAAGTGGTGACCAAGCGCGACATGCTGGTCAATTTCACCGATGAGCTGTTCGAGGCAGGCCATAACGTTTTCTCCGAGCTGCGCGGCTTCACACCGATGCTCGAACGCTCTCGCTACGGGATCGAGTTCCGCTGCCCGCAGACCATCACCCAGGCGCGCCAGCTGATGCAGCAGATCGCTGACAGCCGCGGCGCCACCCGCCTCGGCTACTTTCTGATCATGCTCGAACTGCTCGCCCGCTGTGACGACTATCAGCTGCTGTCCGGCGCGACGTCGGCACAACTGAGCGACGAACACCATGCCGACCGCACCAACATGGCGGTCAATTACATCTTCGATAACTACATGCGCGAACTGCCGCTTGAAGAGGTGGCCAGCCACCTCGGTATGAAGCCCACCTACTTTTCGCGCTTCTTCAAGCGCGCGACCGGCCGGTGCTACGTCGAATTCGTCAACAGCCTGCGCATCAGTAAGTCCTGCGAGCTACTGTTGGATCAGGACAAGCCGGTCACCGACGTCTGCTTCGAGTCGGGCTTCAACAACCTGTCCAACTTCAATCGCCGCTTCCAGCAGCTAAAAGGCATGACGCCGTCGTGCTATCGCCGTCTGGTCGAGCAGCGCCTCACCGAGCAGAACCTGGCCAGCTGATACGCATCCGGCCGCTGCCACCCATCGTGCACCCGCGCTCCGACTCGTTCGAAGGCCCCCGACCGAACTCGGAAAACCCTCGCGCTTGAGCGGCTGGCGCGACTCAATCTTGAGTCTATCCAGGCAACAAGAACGCTCAAACTCAGTGCAAAAAAGTATTGTTCGAAGTGTAGTCAGGGCTTTGTCGCCCGCACACTACCGGCGTTGTAATGCTCGCGAGCCGCCCGTAGCGCAGTACGCGGGCAACAACAAAAACAATAAGCGACTTCCACCGCTCTGCCGTGGAAGAGGAGTTCAAGAATGAAGATTTCACACTTGCTGCTCGGCACGGCCTGCATCGCCTCGTTCGGCATGGCCCAGGCCGCCGAAACCGTAACTGTCGCGACGGTCAACAACGCGGACATGATCCGCATGCAGCGCCTGTCCAAGACCTTCGAAGAAAAGAACCCCGACATCAAGCTCAATTGGGTGGTGCTGGAAGAAAACGTCCTGCGCCAACGCCTGACCACCGATATCGCTACTGACGGCGGCCAGTTCGATGTGCTGACCATCGGCATGTACGAAGCGTCGCTCTGGGGCGACAAGGGTTGGCTTGCACCGATGAGCGATCTGCCCGACGACTACGACCTCGACGATGTCTTTCCCTCGGTGCGCGAAGGTCTTTCGGTCGATGGCACCCTGTACGCCCTGCCGTTCTATGCCGAAAGCTCGATGACCTACTACCGCACCGATCTGTTCAAGCAGGCAGGCCTGGAGATGCCCGAGCATCCCACCTGGGCGCAGATGGCGGAGTTCGCCGAGAAGCTGCACAAGCCGGGAGAAGACCAATACGGCATCTGCCTGCGCGGCAAGGCTGGCTGGGGCGAGAACATGGCGCTGGTGACCACTGTGGCCAATTCATTCGGCGCGCGCTGGTTCGATGAGAAGTGGCAACCCGAATTCAACGGTCCGGAGTGGACCAAGGCGGCCAAGTTCTACGTCGATACGCTGAGCAAATACGGCCCGCCGGGTGCGTCCAGCAACGGATTCAACGAAAACCTGGCACTGTTCAACAGCGGCAAGTGCGCCATGTGGGTCGATGCGACGGTTGCCGGCTCCTTCGTCACCGACGCATCGCAAAGCAAGGTCGCCGACAAGGTCGGCTTCGCCTTCGCGCCGCAGCAGGAGACTGACAAGGGCTCGGCCTGGCTGTATTCATGGGCATTGGCGATTCCGACCAGTTCGCAGCAGAAAGACGCCGCCAAGACCTTCGCCGCCTGGGCCACCTCGAAAGACTATGCCAAGCTCGTCGCCGAAACCGATGGTGTCGCCAACGTACCGCCGGGCACCCGCGAATCGACCTACAGCGACGAATACATGGCCGCTGCGCCCTTTGCCCAGATCACCCTGGAGTCGCTGAAGCAGGCTGATCCCGCCTCGCCGTCGACCAAGCCGGTGCCCTATGTCGGCATCCAGCTGGTGACCATTCCAGAGTTCCAGGCCATCGGTACCCAGGTCGGCAAGATGTTCTCCGCCGCGCTGACCGGCCAGATGCCGGTCGAGCAGATGCTCACCGCGGTCCAGCAGTCCACCGCCCGTGAGATGAAGCGCGCCGGCTATCCCAAGTAGGCACTCCATCGGACAGGGCTCGCCTGAGCCCTTATGGCCTTCTTTCATCCGGAGCACGCCCATGGCCACCACTACCACAGCCTTGCCCAAGGTCCCCGTCACCGAAACGGCGAACGAGCGCAAGCCACGACGGTTCGGACCCAGCTGGTTCCTCGTCAGTCCGTCCGTTGCGCTTCTGCTGCTGTGGATGCTGGTGCCGCTGGCGATGACCATCTACTTCTCGACGATTCGCTACAACCTGCTCTATCCCGGCGAAAACGACTTCGTCGGGCTGGAGAACTTCGAGTATTTCCTGACCGACGCCGGCTTCATGCCCGGCATGGTCAACACGCTGATTCTGGTCGGCAGCGTGCTGCTGATCAGCGTGGTCCTCGGCGTGCTGATTTCCGCCCTGCTGGAAGCAGCGGACTTTGCCGGTCGCGGCATCGTGCGCGTCATGCTGATTTCGCCGTTCTTCATCATGCCCACGGTGAGCGCCCTGGTTTGGAAGAACCTGATCTACCATCCAGTCTCCGGAATTCTCGCCGCCGTCTGGAAATTCTTCGGCGCGCAGCCGGTGGACTGGCTGGCCCAGCACCCGCTGGCGTCGATCGTAATCATCGTCTCCTGGCAATGGTTGCCCTTCGCGATCCTGATCCTGATGACGGCCATGCAGTCCCTCGACCAGGAGCAGAAGGAAGCCGCCCGCCTCGATGGCGCTGGCCCGATCGCCATCTTCTGGCACCTGACCCTGCCGCACCTGGCGCGACCGATCGCGGTGGTGGTGATGATCGAGACGATCTTCCTGCTGTCGGTGTTCGCCGAAATCTTCACTACCACCAGCGGTGGTCCCGGCTACGCATCGACCAACCTTGCCTACCTGATCTACAACCAGGCGCTGCTGCAATTCGACGTCGGCATGGCCTCGGCCGGCGGCCTGATCGCAGTGCTGATCGCCAATATCGCGGCGATCATCCTGGTGCGGATGCTCGGCAAGAATCTCACCGAAAAATACTGAGGACAGACCGATGCTGACGCTCAAACAAAGTCGCCGCCTCAATACCCTGGTGGTCGGGTTGCTGGCCTGGGCCGTGGCGCTGCTGCTGTTCTTCCCGATTTTCTGGATGCTGCTGACCAGCTTCAAGACCGAGATCGACGCCTTCGCGACGCCGCCGCAGTTCATTTTCACCCCGACGCTGGAGAACTACCTGCACATCCAGGACCGCAGCGGCTACTTCAAGTACGCCTGGAACTCGGTAACCATCTCCTTCGGCGCAACCGCGCTCGGGATGCTGATCGCGGTCCCTGCGGCCTATTCGATGGCCTTCTACGAGACCAAGCGGACCAAGGGCACGCTGCTCTGGATGCTCTCTACCAAGATGCTGCCGCCAGTGGGCGTGCTGGTGCCGATCTACCTGCTGGCCAAGCAGTTTGGCCTGCTCGACAGCCGTACGGTGCTGATCATTATCTACACGCTGATCAACCTGCCGATCCTGGTCTGGATGATTTACACCTACTTCAAGGACATCCCGCGCGACATCCTCGAAGCGGCGCGAATGGACGGCGCCACCTTGATGCAGGAAATGGTTCGCGTGCTGCTGCCGATCAGCAAGGGCGGACTCGCTTCGACCATGCTGCTGTCGCTGATCCTATGTTGGAACGAGGCCTTCTGGTCGCTGAACCTGACCTCCTCGAACGCCGCCCCGCTGACCGCGCTGATCGCCTCCTACTCCAGCCCCGAAGGGCTGTTCTGGGCCAAGCTCTCGGCCGTCTCCACCCTCGCCTGCGCGCCGATCCTGATATTCGGCTGGATCAGCCAGAAGCAGCTGGTTCGCGGCCTGTCGTTCGGCGCCGTGAAATAGCTCGCCGCCGCGGTATTAACAAGATCGACAAGAATAAAAGGATTCGAACATGGCAGACCTTAAAGTCCACAACCTGAAGAAAAGCTTCGACGGCAACGACATCATCAAGGGCATCGACCTGGATATTCGCGACCGTGAATTCGTCGTCTTCGTCGGCCCATCCGGCTGCGGCAAATCCACCCTGCTGCGCCTGATTGCGGGGTTGGAAGAAGTCAGCAGCGGCAAGATCGAACTCGACGGCCGCGACATCACCGATCTCAGCCCGGCCAAGCGCGACCTGGCCATGGTTTTTCAGACCTACGCGCTGTATCCGCACATGACAGTTCGCAAGAACATGTCTTTCGCCCTCGACCTTGCCGGTGCGGACAAGCAGGAGGTGGCACGCAAGATCGAAGCAGCGGCCCGCACGCTCGAACTCGAGCCGCTACTTGAACGCAAACCGCGTCAGCTCTCTGGCGGCCAGCGCCAACGCGTCGCCATCGGCCGCGCCATCGTGCGCAACCCCAAGGTGTTCCTCTTCGACGAACCACTGTCGAACCTCGATGCGGCATTGCGTGTGCAGATGCGCCTGGAGCTCTCGCGCCTGCATCAGGAACTGCAGGCGACGATGATCTACGTCACCCATGACCAGGTCGAAGCCATGACCCTGGCCGACAAGGTCGTGGTACTCAACGGTGGCCGCATCGAGCAGGTCGGTTCGCCCATGGAGCTCTACCACCACCCCGCCAACCTGTTCGTCGCGGGCTTTCTCGGCACGCCGAAGATGGGTTTTCTCAAAGGCAAGGTCAGTCGTGTCGATGCAACTGGCTGCGAAGTCGAGCTAGACGCCAACTGCAAGTTGTTCCTGCCTCTGGGCGGCGCGACGCTGACTGCGGGCGATCCGGTCACGCTCGGCATTCGACCGGAGCACCTCAATCGCAGCACCGATGGCAGCTGCCAGTTGGAAGTGAAAGCTGACGTCAGTGAGCGGCTGGGTAGCGATACCTATTGCCACGTCATCAGCCAGGCCGGCGAACCGCTCACCATGCGAATCCGCGGCGATTTCACGCCACGCTACGGCGAGTCGTTGCAGCTGACGCTAGACGCCGCTCACTGCCATCTGTTCGACAGCAGCGGACTGGCGGTCGGTCAGCCATTACAACAGGCCGCCTGAGTTTTCGTTCCTGCCCGAGCCAGGTTGCTGGCGCGTCGCTGTTGACCAGTCGCAGCGAGTCACGCCTTCATTTTTTTGAGTTCACGCCCCGCGAGGCCTGATATGAAGTTGAAGCGACAGAATCTGCCACAGCTGCCGGCATCCATCGTCCGGCCTTCTTATGACCTGCAGTCCGTGCGTACTGGCATCGCCCACATCGGTGTTGGCGGTTTTCACCGTGCCCACGAGGCGGCCTACACCGACGCCCTGATGAACACGGGCGAAGGCCTCGACTGGGGCATCTGCGGTATCGGCACCCGAGCGGGCGAGATCACCATGCGCAACGCTCTAGCATCGCAGGATTACCTCTACACCCTGGTCGAGCTGGATGACCGGCCGGACACCGAGGTGCGGGTGATAGGCAGCATCCGCGACATGCTGCTGGCGACCGAGGATGGCTCCGAAGCGGTAGTCACCCGGCTGGCCGATCCGGCCATTCGCATCGTCTCGCTGACCATCACCGAAGGCGGCTACTGCATGGACGACAGCACAGGCCAGTTCAACGCCGCACTGCCGCAAATTCAGCATGACCTCGCTCATCCGCGCGCGCCGATCAGCGTATTCGGGCTACTCTGCGCCGCGTTGGCCAAACGTCGCAGCGAAGGCAGCGGGCCGTTTACCGTGATGTCCTGCGACAACCTGCCGCACAATGGCGATGTCACCCGCAAGGCGACCCTGGCCTTCGCCAACCTGATCGATGCCGAGCTGGCAGGCTGGATAGAAGGCAACGTCAGCTTTCCCAACGCCATGGTCGACCGGATTACACCGATGACCAGCGTCGCGCATCGCAAGGATCTCAGGCAGCAGCACGGTGTCGACGACGCCTGGCCGGTGGTCTGTGAGCCCTTCGTGCAATGGGTGCTAGAAGACAAGTTCGTTGCCGGACGTCCGGCCTGGGAAAAGGTCGGCGTGCAGTTCACCGACGATGTCACGCCCTATGAGGAGATGAAGATCAAGCTGCTCAACGGTAGCCACCTGGCGTTGACCTACCTGGGCTTCTTGCGCGGCTACCGCTTCGTCCACGAGACCATGGCCGATCCGTTGTTCGTCGAGTACATCCGTCGCTACATGGACGATGACGTCACGCCGCAGCTGGCGCCCGTGCCTGGCATCGACCTGACCGAGTACAAGCAGACCCTGATCGAGCGCTTCTCCAATTGCGCCATCGCCGATCAGCTGGAGCGCGTCTGTTCCGACGGCTCATCGAAATTTCCCAAGTTCACGGTACCGACCATCAACCGTCTGATCGCCGACGGCGCAGAGCTGGACCGCGCCGCGCTGGTGGTGGCCGCCTGGGCCATGTACTTGCGGGGCGTCGACGAGAACGGTGACCGCTATCGGATTCCCGATCCGCGAGCCGAGTTCTGCCAGGCGCTGGTGGAAGAGGACGAGGGCCTCGCCGAACGATTGCTCGGGCGCGAAGAGATCTTCGGCGCGCAGATTCCCCGGTCCATGGCGTTCCGCGACGCCTTCGAGCGCAACCTGTTGCGGCTGCGTACGCTCGGCGTGAGCGGCACGCTAGATCTCCTGCTGACACGCTGACGGAGGCCACCATGTTTCTCGGCATCGATTGCGGAACCCAGGGCACCAAGGCGCTGCTGCTCGATGCCACCAGCGGCCGCGTCTTGGGCCAGGGCTCAGCCAGTCATGAGCTGATCAGTGGCCCCAATGGCCGCCGCGAACAGCGCACCGAACAGTGGACCTGCGCCTTCGAAACGGCCACCGCCGCGGCCTTGAGCGAGGCCGGCGTACAGGGCGGTGCGATATTGGGCATCGGCGTTTCCGGCCAGCAACACGGCCTGGTCACGCTCGACGCACAGGGTGCGGTGCTTCGCCCGGCCAAGCTCTGGTGCGACACGGAATCAGCGGCTGAAAATCAACGGCTACTTGACTGGCTGGGCGGCGAAAGCGGATCGCTACAGCGCCTCGGTGTTGCCATTGCGCCGGGCTACACCGTTTCCAAGCTCCTCTGGATGAAAGAACAGCATCCGCAACTGTTCGAACGCATCGCGCATACCCTGCTGCCCCACGATTATCTCAACTACTGGCTCACGGGCCGCTGCTGCAGCGAATACGGCGACGCCTCCGGAACCGGCTACTTCAACGTGCGCAGCCGGGAATGGGACTTCGAGATCCTGCGGCATATCGATCCAAGCGGTCGCATCGCGGCAGCGCTACCGGAGCTGATCGAGCCAGACCAGCCCGTCGGCCGGCTGCGCCCAGAGCTGGCGAAGTGCCTGGGCTTGAACCCACACGCCATCGTATCGAGCGGCGGTGGTGACAACATGATGGGCGCGATCGGCACCGGCAATATCAGCACCGGCGCGATCACCATGAGCCTCGGCACGTCCGGCACGTTGTACGCCTATACTGACCAGCCACGTATCAGCCCGCAGCCCTCGGTCGCAACCTTTTGCAGCTCGAGCGGTGGCTGGCTGCCGCTGATCTGCACCATGAACCTGACCAATGCCAATGGTGCCGTTCGCGACCTGCTGCAACTGGATCTCGAGCAGTTCAATGCTTTGCTGGCCCAGGCGCCGATCGGTGCTGAAGGCGTCTGCATGTTGCCGTTTCTCAACGGCGAGCGGGTTCCCGCCCTGCCGCACGCCACAGCCAGCCTGCACGGGTTGACCAGCGACAATCTCACCCGCCCCAACCTGTGCCGCGCTGTGGTCGAAAGCGTGAGCTTCGGCCTGCGCTACGGTCTGGACCTGCTGCGTGATAGCGGTGTTCGCAGCGAGCGGATCCAGCTGATCGGTGGCGGTGCGAAGAATCCGCTATGGCGGCAGATGATCGCCGACATGATGGCGACTCCGGTGGTCTGCACCACCTATAGCGAAGCCGCCGCGCTGGGCGGTGCCATTCAGGCCGCCTGGTGTCATGCGCGGCAAAGCGATCCACAGGCGAGTCTTGACGAGCTGTGTGAGCGTTGCGTCAGCTTCGACGAAACAACCGCTGTCGAACCCCGCGCCGAGGCCGTGGAGGCCTACGAGCGGGTCTATCGACGCTACCGAGAGCTGATCGTCGCCACCTATGGTCGGCACACCCCACCGGACCTGGTGACGGTCGCCCCCTGAGGCGTGCCAGGCTGCGACGTGGGACGCCATACTCAGTCGCCTGCTATCAACGAAGCGGTCAGGCAAAAAAAAGGCAAAGCCACCGAATGTGGCTTTGCCTTTTGAACAACAACGAGCCGGAATCAGCGGCTACGCAGCATTTCCCGCGGGAAGTACTTACCCAACTCGTGCTTGGCAATCGATGCGCGATGCACTTCGTCCGGGCCGTCAGCCAGGCGCAGGGTGCGCTGCATCGCCCACCAGTGCGCCAGCGGGAAGTCTTCGGAAACACCCGCACCACCATGGATCTGAATGGCGCGGTCGATGACCTTCAGCGCGACGTTAGGTGCGACCACCTTGATCTGAGCGATCTCGCTGGCGGCAATCTTGTTGCCCACGGTATCCATCATGTACGCCGCATTGAGTGTCAGCAGGCGTGCCATGTTGATTTCGATGCGGCATTCGGCGATGTGGTCGAAGTTCGCCCCCAAGCGCGCCAGCGGCTTGCCGAAAGCAGTACGGTTCACCGATCGCTCGCACATCAGCTTCAGCGCGCGCTCAGCGACACCGACGGAACGCATGCAGTGATGGATACGGCCTGGGCCAAGGCGACCCTGGGCGATCTCGAAGCCACGACCTTCACCGAGCAGCACGTTCTCGTACGGCACCCGCACGTTTTCCAACAACACTTCGGCGTGGCCGTGCGGCGCGTCGTCGTAGCCAAAAACCGGCAGTGGACGCAGCACCTTCAGGCCAGGCGCGTCCATCGGTACGAGGATCATCGAATGCTGCTGGTGGCGCGGTGCATCCGGGTTGGTGAGGCCCATGAAGATCATGATCTTGCAGCGTGGATCGCAGGCACCGGACGTCCACCATTTACGACCATTGATAACCCACTCGTCACCCTCGCGAACCGCACGAGCCTCCATGTTGGTGGCATCGGAAGACGCCACACCTGGTTCAGTCATGCCGAAGGCGGAGCGGATTTCCCCACGCAGCAGTGGCTCAAGCCATTGCTTCTTCTGCTCTTCACTGCCGTAGCGCACCAGCACTTCCATATTGCCGGTGTCCGGCGCCGAGCAGTTGAATGCCTCCGGGCCGAGACCTGAGCTGCCCATGATCTCGGCAAGCGGTGCGTATTCGGTGTTGGTCAGGCCGGCACCGAGCTCGGACTCTGGCAAGAACAGGTTCCATAGCCCTTCGGCTTTGGCTTTGGCCTTGAGTTCTTCGACAATCGCGGTGGGCTGCCAGCGGTCTCCCTCGCTCACCTGTTGGTAGAAGATCTTTTCAGCAGGATAGACATGGGCATCCATGAACGCCTGGACGCGCTCACGCAGCTCTTGAACCTTGGGGGAATAGGCGAAATTCATGGCGACCTTCTGCACGTAATGTTTTGTAGTTTTGAATGCTAGAGGACACTCAGTGATTTATCTAAGCTATTTTCCTCGTGTATAAACATTCATCACCGATATATGATCGGCCAATTCCGATATACGCCAGAGAGCACAACAATGAACCTGAACAAGGTCGATCTGAATCTATTCATTGTCTTCGACGCCATCTACACCGAGGCCAACCTGACCCGCGCCGGGCAGATCGTAGGCATCACCCAGCCGGCCGTCTCCAATGCCCTGGCACGGTTGCGCGAGACCTTCAACGACCCGCTGTTCGTGCGTACCGCCCAAGGCATGGTGCCGACCCCGATGGCACAGAACATCATCGGGCCGGTGCGTAACGCATTGCAGTTACTGCGGGTGTCGGTGCAGGAAAGCCGTACCTTCAATCCGCTACAGGCAAACAAGACTTTCCGCATCAGCATGACCGACCTTACCGAGGCCGTGGTACTGCCACCGTTGTTCCAGCGGCTGCGACGGCTGGCGCCGAATGTGAAGATCGAAAGCATGCTGGCCAAGCGCCGCGAAACCACCAAAGAGTTAGCCGCCGGCCGCCTGGATTTCGCCATGGACGCGCCGCTCAATACCGACCCACAGGTTCGCCACGTCAAGCTGTTGGAAGACCGCTACGTATGCGCCATGCGCCGTGGACATCCAATGGCGAAGGACAAGCTCAGCGTCGAGGAATACCTGTCGCTGTCGCACATCCACATCTCCAGCCGGCGCAGCGGTCTGGGCATGGTCGATCTGGCCCTGGGGAAGATGGGCCAGCAGCGCAAGATCGCCCTGCGCTCACAGCACTACATGATGGCTACTCAGGTGATTCAGCAGACCGACATGGCGGTCACCGTGCCAGAGCGTTTCGCCCGTCGTCACGATCTACATCAGATCCCGTTGCCGGTGGACATTCCGCCATTGGAGACGCACATCTACTGGCACGAAAGCACCGATCAGGACCCCGCCAACCGCTGGATGCGCGAACAGATGATCGAGATCGCTCAGCAGGTCACCGCGGCACAGCAAGCCGAGTAGCAATACGGCCGGCAGGCCCCCTTGCCGGCTCTCCAACTACGCACTTTCGCGCATCACCACTTCGAATCCGACGTCGATCCGCCGTTGCGACGGAGTTTCGCCACGCATGAGGCTCAACAGCATCTGCCCGGCCAGCTTGCCAATTTCGCCACGAATGGTTCGCACCGTCGTCAGAGCCGGATGCATCCAGGCGGCCGCTGGCAGGTCGTTGAAGCCTGCGATCGCCAGTCGTTGCGGGACGGCAAGCTGCAGCTGACGCGCACGGAACAGCGCGCCCAGCGCCAAATCGTCATTGTTGAAGAAAATCGCATCGATCTGAGGATGCTGCGCCAGCAGTCGGTCCAGCAATTGCGCGCCCAAACCAATGGAGGAAACCTCAGGCGTCAGCAATTCCAACGCGGCGGCGTAGCGCGACGCGTCGCGCATGGCCTGCCGATACCCTTCGGCGCGTTGCAGCGTGCGGGGGTCGAGCTGAGCGGCAGCGAAAGCGATATTGCGGTAGCCGCGTTCGAGCAGCTTGCGGGTCATTTCCGCACCCGCCTCGTACTGTGAGAAGCCGACGCAGTAGTCTTCCTCCGCATCACTCAGCTCCATCAGGGTAACGATCGGGCTGTTGTAACTGCCGAGCACTTCGCGCGCGGCGTCACTGCGTTCGAATCCGGTGACCAACAGTCCGGCCGGCTGATGCGCCAGATAGGCGCGTAGCAGACGCTCATCTTCTTCGGGGTGGTAATGGCTGACACCGATCATCAGCTCATAGCCAGCCGGCATCAGCACACGCTGAATGGCCTCGACCGTATCGACGAACACCGCGTTCGATAGCGATGGGATGATCACCGCGACCAGATTCGACCGGGCGCTGGCAAGGTTGCGCGCGGCGGTATGCGGCACGTAACCCAGTGTCTTGACCGCTGCCATCACGCGCTCGCGCAAGGCGTCCGACACCCGTTCGGGTTGCGACAGCGCACGTGAGGCGGACATCAGCGAACAGCCTGCGCTGCGGGCAACATCGGAGAGCGTGGCCCGTTCCAGAGAACGACGACGGCGAGAACTCATAGCGGCATCCAGCGACCAAGGACGGGAATTCTATAACGGGACGGCGCCCCCGCAGGGGCGCGGCCGCTCACTTCGGCGCTTTGGCAATTTCCGCCTGGACTTCGTTGAACAAGGGCTCGCCCACCGTGTCGACCACGGTCTGAATCGCTGGCTTGGCCTTCTCGCGCATGCGCTGAATCTCTTCAGGGCTGACCTTGTTGATTTCCATGCCCTGCTCCTTGATTTTGGCCAAGGCTTCTTGCGCTTCGGCACGGGTGTCCGCACGCTCCGAATCGCGTGATTTCTTCGCGGCGTCCATGATGATCTTCTGCTCGGTCTCGGACAGGCCATCCCACCAGCGCTTGGACGCCGTGACGATCCATGGGCTGTAGACGTGATTGGTCACGCTCAGATACTTCTGCACTTCGTAGAATTTCGAAGAGAGGATGGTGTTGTAGGGGTTTTCCTGGCCGTCGACCGCCTTGGTTTCCAGCGCCGTAAACAGCTCAGAGAACGGCAGAGGCACCGCATTGGCGCCCATTTGTTTGAAGGTGTCAATGAACACCGGGTTAGGCATCACGCGCAACTTGATGCCGTTGAAGTCTTCCATCTTCTCGACCGGGCGCACGTTGTTGGTCAGGTTACGAAAGCCGTTCTCCCAGTAAACGAGGCCGACCAGGCCCTTGGCTTCCAGCGCATCCATGACCTTCTGACCCACGGGGCCGTCCAGCACGTAGTCCGCCTGCTTTTCACTTTCAAACAGGAAAGGTGTATCCCACACGGCCATTTCCTTGGCGATACCAACCAGGGTCGCCGTCGAGCCGACCATCATTTCCTGCGCCCCGCCCATCAGCGCGTTCTGCATTTGATCGTCCGAGCCCAAACTGGCGGAGCCGAAGGTGCGGACCTTGAGCTTGTTGTCCGACGCCTTGGCGATCTCTTCGGCGAGTACCTTGGCCGCGCGCCCCTGGTTACTGTCTTCATTGAGACCGTAGCCGAAGCGGATCATCCGCGGACGGATATCGTCGGCCGCCTGTGCGGTAACAGCGCTGATGGCACTGCCAAGGGTGGTAGCGGCCAGGGCCGCGATCAGAAAACGTTTCATGCTGACGTACCTTTTGTTGTTGTGGAGGATTGGGTGAAGCGATTGTTGTTTTGACCGATTACCTGAGCCACTGCAGCGGCACGGTGATGATCGACGGCACCGCGACCAGCAGTGCGACGATAACGAGGTAAATGGCGAAGAACGGAGTCACACCACGGACCAGGGTTTCCATGCGTAGCCGCCCGATTCCGCCGACGACGTTGAGCACCGTACCGACTGGTGGTGTAATCAAGCCGATCGAGCCGATCAGCACGAACATCACGCCGAAATACACAGGATCGATGCCCGCCTTGACCGCAATGGGCGCAAGTACCGGACCGAGAATCAGGATCGTCGGGGTCAGGTCGAGCACCATGCCGATCGCGATCATCAGCACCATGATGGCAACCATGAGCAGTTTCGGATCCTCGGCCAAAGGCCCGAGCATGGCGGCAATCTCGTCTGGCAACTGGGCGAGCGTAATCATGTAGGCGGAAACGATCGCGGCTGCGCAAAGGAACATGACCGAAGCCGTGGTGCGGCTGGCGCGGGTCAGCACTTCTATCACTCCGCTCCAGCTCAGCTCGCGGTACAGCAGCGTCGACACCAGCAACGCATAGACCGCAGCCACAACAGCCGCTTCGGTAGGCGTGAACAGGCCAAAACGCAAGCCACCGACAATGATCACCGGCAGCATCAACGCAGCCGAACCATCGACCAGAGCCTTGCGGCGCTCAGCTCCGCTGGCCTTCGCCTGTGGTGGCTCTTCGATCTTGCGCGCGATCAGGGTCCAGGCAATCACCAGCCCGGCGCCCATGATCAAGCCCGGCACCATACCGGCGAGAAACAGCTGGCTGATCGAGGTGTTGGTCACCACGCCGTAGATCACGAACGGCATCGACGGTGGAATGATCGGCGCAATGATGCCGCCGGCCGCCACCAAGCCCGAGGACGAGCTCAACGGATAACCACGCTCGCGCATCATCGGCAACAGCAGCGTCGCCAGCGCGGCGGTGTCCGCCAACGCCGAGCCGGACATGCTCGCCAGCAGCACCGACGCGGCGATCGCCACGTAGCCGAGACCACCACGCTTATGGCCGAAATAAGCCTGCGCCATGTTGATGATGCGCCGGGAAATACCGCCGGCGTTCATCAGTTCGCCCGCGAGGATGAAGAACGGCACGGCCAGCAGCGGGAAGCTGTCAGCCCCGGCCTGCAGATTCTGCGCGAGCAGCTGCACATCCCAGAAATCCAGATACCACATCAGCACCGCGCCAGTGAGGATCAGCGCGAAGGCGATCGGCATACCGAACGCCATGAAGCCAAATAATGACGAGAGAAAGACGACGACAGTCATGTACGGACCTCGGGTGGGCGTCTGCCCTTGTTGTTATCAGGAAATCAATCGGCCGTTACATTGGCTTCGGCGATATGCGCGGGCGGTTGTCGACGCCAGACGTTGATCAGCTGGAGCAAGGCCAGCACCGTCAGCGCGACCATGCTAGCGGCGACCGGAACCATGGCGATCGCCAGCGGATAACCCACTACCGGGCTATTGATGTTCCAGCCGAACTGCATTTGGTGCCAGCCGCCCAGGGCGGCCATGCCGCTGGCGACGGCCACCATGATCCAGCTGATCGAATCCACGACACGGCGAAACAGCAAGGGAAAGCGGTCCCGGATCATGCTGAAGGCCATCAGCTCGCCTCGCCGCATGCTAGACGCGACGCCGACGAAAACCAGCCAGACGAAGGCCAGCCGGGACAGCTCTTCGGCACCGGTCCAGCCAGTGCCAAAGGCGTAGCGCAACACCACGCTGCTGAATACCACGATAACCATGAAGGCCAGCAACGCGGCCATCAGCCAGTCGGTAATGCGATCGAAGCCCTGGGCGACTCGTCCACTATAGATTGGCGGGCTAGTCAGCTCGGCACCTCGCACCGTCGACGTGTTAGCGCTATCAAGCGGAGCCGCCGAAAGCCCCTCACGCTCGCTGATCTCCAGACCCAGGCCTTGCTGCATCCAGCCAACGATTGCCTCCAGCACCCGCTCACGCGGCTGGCTGGCGTCAACTACAAGTACGCCCGGCTCACCTTCCGGTGATTCGAGAGTGGCGAACTGGCTGTCCACCAGCGAAATAGGCATGAAGTGCCCGGCACGCCCGCCAACACGCTGCACGGCGATGTCGTAGTCGATGGCTAGGTGAGCGAAACGCAGGCCGGGAACGGCATGGCGCAGCAAGTCACGATAGCGGCACTTGAGGGCGGAACAGGCCAGAACGAAACCAACGTCGTCATCAATGGCGCGCTGCATCTCGACCGTCAGCTTCTGCAACCACTCGACACGGTCAGCGTCCGACAGCGGTGTGCCGGCACGCATGCGTGCCACGTTTTCTTCGGGATGGAAATGGTCGGCTTCGATATGTCGAAAACCCAGTGCTTCGGCGACGGCGTGGCTGGTATCGGTCTTGCCCGAACCGCTGACGCCCATCACCACCAACGCTCGACAGGTCGCAGGAAAATCGCTGTTGGAGTGGGAATCCACTATCGGCTCTCCAGCAGCATCGAAGTGCTGCGTTATGATTGTTGAGCAGAATGGTAGCGCTAACATGAAGCACCCATAACTACCGTTCGTCGGGTCAGGTGGCGGACGAACGGTCGGCCTTGGGCGATGCTGCTTCGGTTTTGCATCTGCCCTGACTACAATCGCCGCCGCACGCAAGGAGAAACGCAATGCCCAAAGCCATGGCCCGCCATATTCTGGTGAAGACCGAAGCCGAAGCTGCACAGCTGAAAAAGCGCATAGCCGGCGGCGAGGCCTTCGATGTGCTAGCGAGGAAGTATTCGACTTGCCCGTCGGGCAAGAAAGGTGGCGATCTGGGCGAGGTGCGACCAGGACAGATGGTCCGAAGCATCGATCAGATCATCTTCAAGAAAGCACTGGGCGAGATACATGGCCCAGTAAAAAGCCAGTTCGGTTATCACTTGGTGCAAGTGTTCTACCGCGACTAAACGGTGCCTGCCCCGGCTGTGCCGAATCGCTGCAGTTGCATTTCCCGTAGCCGGCTCAGGGTGCGACGAAACGCGAACGATAGATATCCCTGGGTGTACAGCGCCTCCAGCGGCACGCGGGCCTCCAGATACAGCGGCACACCGCGGTCGTAACACTCATCCACCAGCGCAATAAAACGTCTGACCGCATCGTCGCGCGGGGCCAACCTCGGTAACTCTCGATCCCCCGCCTCTACCTGCGCCGCAGCATCTTCGGTACCCCGAGCAATGCGCCCTTCCCTCTGCTCGCTGCCGAGCTTCGGAATTTCACTGATCAGAATCGCAGAGAAGCGGTCGCACAGCTCGATGAAATCCAAAGCCGAAAACGGCTGCTCACAGAGATCGGCAAAACGACACCAGATCACCGATCCGCTATTGCGTACGGTCTGCACCGGACGATGGCCAACGGTCACCACATTTGTATTGGAATCCTCGCCGCCCGCCAGCTCATCGAATACGGACCACAGCGCGCTGACGCTATCTGGCATGGTTAACCAATAGCGCTGTAGCGCGGCGCCTGGTCGCTGTCGGTGGTCCGCGCCGCCATCCACTTCGATTACGTTCATGTGCCGCTCGATGGCATCGATAGCCGGCACGAATCGCTCCCGGTTGAAGCCATCGGCGTATAGCTGGCCAGGCGGCTGATTGGAGGTGGCGACGATGACCACCCCGTGCTCGAACATGACCTGAAACAGGCGTCCAAGGATGATCGCATCGCCGATATCGCCAACGAACAGCTCATCGAAGCACAGTACACGCACTTCCTGGCTTAGTTCTTTGGCCAGTACCTGCAGTGGATCAGCCGTGCCGTTGAGCTGGAACAACCGGATATGCACCCAGCGCATGAAATGGTGAAAATGCTGCCGGCGTGACGGTACTCGCAAGCTGCGGTGAAACATGTTCATCAGCCAGGTTTTGCCACGTCCCACCGGCCCCCATAGATAGACGCCGCGCGGCGTCTCCATGGCAATGCCGTGCAAGGCGTCGTGGCAGTGCTGCAGCAAGGCAACGGCGCGCAGCTGAGCAGCGTCACTGACAAAGCCTTGATCGACGATGGTCTGCTGGTACAGGGCAAGCGGGGAGCTGAGTTCCATGAAAAAACAGGCGATGATGATATGTATCGCGATGGTAACTCAGGCACATCTGAATCGCAGGACAAGCCAGCCGATGACTACGGTCGGAGCTAATCGCCCATCAGGCTGTTGGCTTGCTTGCGTACCTGCTCAAGCAGTTCGAGCTGCGCTGCGGACGCCGCTTCCTGGGTTCTCTCCAGCGCATAGAGCGGTACGGGGATCAGCGGCTCCAAGGGGCGTGCCAGTACCCGCTGCCCGTCCCCTGCCTGCGCGGTCAAAGGATCAACCAGGGCCAACCCTTGCCCGGCAGCAACAAGCGTGCGTGCCAGTTGGTACGTCTGTACCCAGGTATCGATGCGCGGCGGCGGATCGAGCGCTTCCAGATGGCCGCGCAGCAGACCGCCGAGCGCATCATGCGTATCCAGACCGATCAGCGGGGCATCGGCCAGTTGCTCCAACCGAAAGGGATGCGAAAGCGTTTCGTCTGACCACCAGCCGACCGGAGCGATCACCATCATCTGTCCCTGCGCGAGGAGCTGGCTGCTCAGACCCGGATGTTCCACCGCCTGCAAAGTCAGCCCTAGATCGGCCTCGCGCAATAACAAGGCCTGGATGATCTCAGCGGTGTGCTGGGTGGCCAGGTGGCATTGCGTACTGGTGAATCGCGTACGCCAAAGGCGCAGCGCCTCGGGCACCAGCGCTTGCGCTAATGCAGGCGTGCAGATCAGTCGCAACGCACGCTCCTCGCCCCGACCGAGATTGCCAGCCAGCCGCCGGAGATTCTGCAGATCGGCCGCGAGCCGCTCCGTTTCCTGCTGCAAGATCCGCGCTTCGGCGCTCGGTTGGAGCTTGCCCCGCACCCGATTGAACAGCGCAAAACCGAGCTGCTGCTCGGCATGTTTGAGAATTTTGCTCGCCGCTGGCTGGGATATGTGCAGTAGCTGCGCGGCGGCAGTCAGGCTGCCCGTCTGCAAGATGGCCTGGAACAATTCGATGTGGCGAAGGCGCATGCGCAATCCTCTGATCTGAGTGCCGAAGCATAACCATAACCCCAGGTTATGACTTACCTTCATCCTTTCATTGGCCGCTTCGCTCCCGCTGATTCTAGGCTGCTGTCATCAAATGTCTGGGAGCGGCACGATGCAAATCGCGGTAATCGGTGGCGGTGTCATTGGGCTGACCACGGCCTATGCACTGGTGCGCCAGGGCCATCAGGTCGAACTGGTCGAAAAGCGCGATCAGGTGGCGATGGAGACCAGCTTCGCCAATGGCGGCCAGCTTAGCTACCGCTACGTATCGCCGCTGGCCGATGCAGGCGTTCCCATGCAGGCGCTGGGCTGGATGCTGCGTGGCAACGATGCGCCCCTGCGGTTCCGGCCGAAAATCAGCAGACAGCAGTGGCGCTGGTGTCTGCGCTTCTTGCTCGCCTGCCGGCGCTCCACCAATCGGCGCAACGCACAGCACCTGCTACGCCTCGCCCTGCACAGCCAGCAGGTATTGCGCAGCTGGCGGGAAGAAGACGGCCTCAGTGACTTCGGTTGGCGCGCCAATGGCAAGCTGGTGATCTATCGCAGCCGAACCAGTTTCGAAAAGTCAGCTGCCGGGCTCGATACAAGCGCAGGCCAATTAGTGCTTAATGGCCCGCGGTGCATCGAAATCGAGCCGGCGCTGCTGCCCTTATCCGGTGAGCTGCACGGCGGCATCTATTCGCCTGGCGACGAAGTCGCCGATTGCCTCTTGTTCTGCCGACGGCTACTCGAACGGCTGGAACGATCGCCGAACTTTCGCTTGCACTGTGGATGGGAAGTCGGGGCGCTGCACAAGGAGAACGGCCGGATTCGCTCGCTGAATGTCGGTGGCAAGCGGCTGGAGCTGGACCACTTGGTAATCGCCGCCGGCACCGCCAGCGTCGCACTGCTGCGGCCGTTGGGGATCGAATTGCCGATTTATCCACTCAAGGGCTACAGCCTGACGCTGCCGTTGAGCAGTCACATCGGCATTCCGGAAACCAACGTGACCGACTACGACAATAAGGTGGTGTATGCACGCTTGGGTGACCAGTTGCGGGTGGCCGCGATGGTCGATATCGGTGGCTGGGATGCCAGTCTCGATCAGGGTCGGATCGCCATGTTGCAGCGCCTCGCCAGCGAAACCTTTCCCGCCGCAGGAGACTACCGTACGGCGGCTCAATGGGCGGGGTTACGTCCAGCGACCCCGGAGGGAACACCGCTGCTCGGTGCCGCTGCAATCGACAATCTCTGGCTCAACGTGGGTCATGGCAGCCTCGGTTTCACCCTGGCGTGTGGCAGCGCCGATCTGCTTTGCGACCTGATTGGCGATCGACGTCCGGCCGTTGCTCTGGACGGCCTCACCCTTGCTTCCTGACCACGCACCCAAGAGGAATTCGCATGACTTTGCAACGTATCCGCAGTAATGAACGTATGTCCGCAGCCGTCACGTTCGCCGACCTGGTTTTTCTGGCTGGCCAAGTACCCGATAACCGCAGCGAGAACGCGGATGGGCAGACCCGGCAGGTGCTGGCGAAGATAGACAACTTGCTTGCCGAGGCCGGCTCCGATCGCTCCAAGATCCTCAGTGCGCAGATCTGGCTGAAGGACATCGAAGCCGACTTCGCAGCGATGAATGCAGTGTGGAGCGAATGGCTGCCGGCCGAATGCGCGCCGGCGCGAGCGACCGTGGAAGCCCGCCTCGCCTCAGCAGACGTGCTCGTGGAAATCATGGTGATCGCCGCCAGCGCCTGATCCGCTAGCACCGGTTCATGCTCTATCGCGATCGCTGAGATGATGCCGTGGTCGTCACGGACGATACGGTGGCAAACCCAACCAATAAAAACATGAGAGGGACTCACGATGAATAAGAAGATCCGTATCGGTTTGCTCGGCTGCGTACTTGCCGGGTCCCTGGGTGCGAATACCGGCATGGCCCAGGAGCGTTTCGTCACTATCGGTACCGGTGGCCAGACCGGGGTCTATTACACGGCGGGTCAGTCGGTGTGCCGCTTTCTCAACCGCGCCGAAGTGCAGCCAGCGATCAAGTGCAACGCGCCGTCTACCGCCGGTAGTGTGACCAACATCATGTCGCTGCAAAACGGCGAATATGAATTCGGCTTCATTCAGTCCGACCATCAGCATAAAGCCCTAAACGGGCTCGCCCCTTTCGACAAGGACGTCCCTATCAAGGAACTGCGAGCCGTATTCTCATTGCAGACCGAGATTCTCACTGTGGTCGCTCGAAGCGATAGTGGTATCGAGTCGTTCGATGACCTCAAGGGCAAGCGAGTGAACATTGGGGTACCGGGATCTGGTAGCCGCGATACGTTCGAAGAGGTTATGAAGGCCAAAGGCTGGACCAACGCCGACTTCGCCCTGGCCAGCGAACTCAAGCCAGCAGAGATGGCCTCGGCACTCGGCGATAACAACCTCGACGCGATTACCTATGTAGTCGGACATCCCAGCGGGGCGATTCAGGAAGCACTGACCAACGTTAAAGCCAGGCTGATTCCGGTCGATGGTGCGCAGATCGACACCTTTCTAAAGGGCGCCGATTACTACACCGCAGCCGAGATTCCCGCCGGGCTCTACCCAGGCGTAGATGCAGCCGTCCCCTCGATCGGCGGCAAGGCGGTGCTGGCGACAACCGCGAATACCGACCCGGAAATCGTTTATCAGCTGGTTAAGGCCGTGTTTGACAACCTTGAGCGCTTCAAACGCCTGCACCCGGCGTTTGCCGACTTGGACGGCAAGGACATGATCCACGTCGGCCTCACCGCGCCATTGCATGAGGGCGCTGAGCGGTTCTATAAGGAGAAAGGCTGGCTCTGAAGCTGTTGCGCCGCCCCTAGGGCGGCGCCTCCACGGTGTCTGTAACCAAACAAGCGAGCCGCTTGTCGGCAGCCGCCAACCTGTCATTAAATTGTCGCAACCTCAGCCTAGCGTCACAGTTCCGTCGATTACCTATGGAGCTGCGTCGTGACTGACGATAATCAAAACATCATGTTCGGCAATGGCGATGAACTGCCGAGCAACCGCTCAAACAACTGCCATATTCAGGATGTCGTCAGTGCGGGTCGACGCAAGGTTCTGGCAGGCGGTGCGGCGCTTGGGGCGTTGGCCTTTTTAGGTGGTTTGCCTGCCATCGCGGGCGCAGCCGAACCTGCAGGCGCAGCCAACAAGTTGCCCTTTCAGCGACGTACCCGCCTCCCGTTCGGCGCCGTAAACGTCACCAGAGCGGACACTGTCACGGTCCCATCCGGCTTTTCTACACAGGTGTTCATTCCTTGGGGCACGCCTATTTGCGGAAGCTATCCGGCGTATCTGGAAGACGGCAGCAACAGCGCGGAACATCAAGCGCAACAGACCGGAATGCACCACGACGGGATGCACTTCTTCCCGATGGACGCAAAGTTCAAAGGACGCAAGAGTGACCATGGCCTGCTCGCACTGAATCACGAATATATAGATCCGCCGTTGCTGCATCGAAACGGGCCCACTGTCGTGGGCGACAGACGCGTCGATGCCGATGAGGTCCGAAAGGAGATCAACGCCCACGGCGTATCGATCGTAGAAATCCGTCGCAATGCCCGCGGTGAGTGGGCTGTACTGCCATCCGCCCGCAACCGACGCATCACCGGCGCGACACCGATGCGGATCGAAGGCCCCGCCCGCGGTCATGACCTGATGAAAACCCGCTATAGCCCAAGCGGCACCTCCACTCGTGGGACCCTGAACAATTGCGCAAATGGTTACACACCTTGGGGAACCTATCTGACCTGCGAGGAAAACTGGGCGGGCTATTTCGCGACTCGCGACGCAGAGCTTCCTCGGCACCTGCAGCGCTACGGACTCCGCTCGACGAGCCGTTACGGCTGGGAAACCATTCAAGGTGATGAGTTCCAGCGCTTCGATGCCACCATAACAGCCGAAGACGCCCGTGCCGACTATCGCAACGAACCCAATACATTTGGCTGGATCGTCGAGATCGACCCGTTCGATCCTGACTCCACACCGGTAAAGCACACCGCGCTGGGCCGTTTTGCCCATGAAGGACTGGTGTTCGCACCCGTCAAGCCGGGTTGGCCAGTGGTCTGCTATTCGGGAGACGACTCGCAAAACGAGTACATCTATAAATACGTCAGCCGCGACAAGTACCGTCCAATGCGCGGCGATAGCCGCCTTCTCGATGAAGGCACTCTGTACGTCGCTCGTTTCAATCCGGATGGCAGCGGCGATTGGTTACCGCTGGACATCGACGACGCAGGTTTTCAACAGGCGTGTGCCAACGCTGGCGTCGAATTCGCCGATCAGGGCGATGTAATGATCAATACTCGAGTCGCAGCGGACATTGTCGGAGCGACCAAAATGGATCGCCCGGAATGGGGCGCGGTGCATCCTGATACGGGCGAAGTGTATTTCACACTGACCAACAACAGCGCTCGACAGGAGGCCGACGCAGCCAATCCCCGAGCACCGAACCCTTACGGACATATCATCCGCTGGCGCGAGGTTGGACGAAATCACATCGGTACCCAATTCCGATGGGACCTTTATCTACTTGCCGGGCCACAGAACGACAGTCTCGACCCGCGTGGCAAATCACTGGACGAAGCGAGCATCCTGGCCAGCCCGGACGGCCTCTGGTTCGACGATGAGGGACGTCTCTGGATCCAGACTGACATGAGCGGCAGCCAGCTGAGCGGTGGTCCTTTTGGCAACAACCAAATGCTGGTGTCGGACCCCAGGACGGGTGAGACCAAGAGATTCCTGGTTGGGCCAAGAGGAGCCGAGGTGACAGGCATTACAGCCACTCCCGACTTCCGCACCCTGTTCGTCAATATTCAGCACCCTGGAGAAGGTTCGACCTCCACCGAATACACCAGCGCCTGGCCCGATGGTCCAGGACGTAGGCCCCGTTCTGCTACGGTAATCATCACTCGTGACGATGGCGGACGAGTGCTTTGATCCCGAGGTGCGCCCGGTACGACCGGGCGCGCCTAAGCTAACGGTTTGGATTCGGGGGCGGTAAACAACCCCCACGTGGACATGAACAGCGCAGCAATGAGCGGGCCGATCACGAAGCCATTAAGGCCGAACAGAGCGAGCCCGCCCAGCGTCGAGATCAACACCAAGTAGTCGGGCATCTTGGTGTCCTTCCCTACCAGAATCGGCCGAAGGATGTTATCCACCAAGCCAATCACCAAAACACCGTACAGGGTGAGAATTACACTCTGTACGACCATTCCCTTCATAAGGAAGTAAATTGCGACTGGCGTCCATATCAATCCTGCACCGACCGCTGGCAGCAATGACAAGAACGCCATGAGTACGCCCCAGAGCAACGCAGCAGGAATACCCAACACAGCGAAAATCACACCGCCAAGAAATCCTTGAGTGGCCGCTACGACGATATTTCCTTTAACCGTTGCCCTGACCACGCGCGTGAACTTGCTGAACAATCTACGTTTTTGATTATCGCTCAAAGGCAGCGCTCGCCGGATCATTGCTACCAGTTCTCGCCCGTCTCGAATGAGGAAGAACAGCAGGTATAGCATCACAAAAAAGCTGATCAGAAACTGGAAGGTTCCTTGGCCAAAACTAAATGCCTTGGTAGCCAGAAACTGACTCCCTTCCAGCGCCCCGCTTGCAAGCCGCTCGCGTATTTGGTCCATATCACCAAGGCCAAACCTCTGCAACTGCAGCTGAAACGATGTGGGCAACAGTTCTTTTGCGCCACCTACGAAGCTGCCTATATCGAGTTCACCGCTTTCGATCTGTTTATAAAGCGAAGTGCCCTCTTGAACCAGCAGGCCGGCAATCAGGATAACTGGAAGAATCGCAACGACCAGACATACCGACAAGGTAATCAGTGCAGTCAAATTTCGCCTATTACCAAGACGGCTGTATAGGCGACGCTGGAGGGGCGCAAAAATGATGGCAAGGATGACGGCCCAGAATACTGCCCCGTAGAACGGGAAGAGTATCCAGCAGAACGCAAGGGTTACGATGAGCAACAGAGCAAGAAAAACTTTCTGCTCAAGAGTTGAGTTCACAATCTGCTTCCTATCGCTGCGGCTGTATCTATTAGTCAGCGATTGCCGTTAGGAGTGCTGGTTCGGCAGTAGGAAGTGGCATGATGAAAGCGCCGTCCTTAGGACGGCGCGTAATGCATATGGGCGGTAGTTCAATCCTTCACAACGTCATTGCTGCAACCCAGCCAAATGCAAGGAGCGGCAGGTTGTAATGCAGGAAGGTCGGCACCACGGTATCCCAGATGTGGTTGTGCTGGCCGTCTGCGTTCAACCCAGCAGTTGGGCCCAGCGTTGAGTCCGAAGCCGGCGAGCCCGCGTCCCCTAACGCACCGGCTGTGCCTACCAGGCTGACGATGGCCAACGGACTGAACCCGAGCTCCAACCCGAGCGGAACGAAAATCGCCGCGATAATCGGAACGGTGGAAAAGGAAGACCCGATACCGATGGTGACCAACAAGCCAACCAGCAACATCACCAAGGCGCCAATAGCCTTGCTGTTCCCAATCCATTCTGCAGACGCATCGACAAGAGTTTTGACTTCGCCCGTTTCGCGCATGACTTCTGCGAATCCGGCTGCAGCAATCATGATGAAGCCGATCATAGCCATCATCTTCATGCCTTCGGTGAACAGATCATCAGCCTCCTTCCAGCGCACCACTCCAGAAACGGAGAAAATAACGAAACCTATCAGGGCCCCGATAATCATCGAGTCCAGCCACAGCTGTACAACGAACGCAGCAGCAACAGCCAGCGCTGCAACCAGCAAGGTGAGGGGGCTGTAGCTCACGCTGATCGTTTTAGATTGATCGACCTTGCCTAGATCGTAGACGCGCCGTTTGCGGTAGCTGAACATGGCCATCAGCAGGCCTGCGCCCATCCCAAGGGCAGGAATCAACATGGCCTGGCTTACATTTATCCCAGAGACATCAGCACCGCTCTTGGCGACATTAGCGAGAAGAATTTCATTCAGAAAGATGCTTCCGAAGCCCACGGGCAAAAACATATAGGGCGTGACTAGGCCAAACGCCAGAACGCAGGCGATCAATCGTCTGTCGATCTGTAACTTACTCAGTACATACAGCAGAGGCGGGACCAGCAAAGGAATAAAGGCGATGTGTATAGGAAGGATATTTTGGGATGACACTGCGACCGCGAGCAACAGTCCGATCATCGTCCACTTAACTGCTCCGCCAGACTGGGATTCGCGCTTACCCACCATAGCCAGAGCGCGGTCTGCCAGAGCATGGGCTAGCCCACTCTTGCCGATTGCGACTGCGAACGCACCAAGCAGAGCATATGAAAGCGCGACCGTCGCTCCTCCCCCAAGCCCCTTGTTAAAAGCAGAGAGACTCCCCTCAAGCCCTAGCCCACCCAAGACGCCCCCGGCAATAGCCCCAGTGATCAATGCCACTACTACATGGACCCGGCAAAGACTTAGGATCAGCATAATACCGACTGCCGCCACTACTGCATTCATTTCAACTCCTCGAAGTGGCACGTGCCGATAAAAAAGCGGGGTACTTTGCCCCAAGCCCGCAGTAGTGTCAAAGTCCAGCAAGAGATACGAACTTAGACGCGCTTTTCAAGCAGCCTGTTTAGCTGTGACACCCTAGTTACAGGACGGTAAGATGAGCCTGACTTTCACCTCTTGGATGAATCAGTGGAAATATTCAAAGAGTTTACGTTCGAATCAGCCCACCGCTTGCCGCATGTACCCGAGGGACATAAATGTGGCCGCCTGCACGGCCATTCGTTCCGGGTCGCAATCTACCTAGAGGGTGAAGTGAATGCTCATACAGGCTGGATTCGAGATTTTGGTGAGATAAAGCAAGTATTCAAGCCAATCTACGAACGACTCGATCACAACTATCTAAACGATTTGCCGGGCCTGGAAAATCCCACCAGTGAAAATCTGGCGAAGTGGATCTGGCATGAACTGAAACCGCTACTCCCAGAATTATCGCGGATTCGCGTTCATGAAACCTGTACGAGCGGATGTGAATACCGGGGTAACTGACCTACGCATTGCGACGGGCTAGCGAGCCGCTTATTTATCTTATCGTTTGTGGTGCCTTGCGGTGTCCCGTGAACCGCATTTCCAACAAGATTGTAGCCTTACAAAAGCAAGGCGATCTATGTATACGCTATAGATGCGTTTAGCGCGCCTTGTGAATCTGGGGCCGCCTGTCATTCATCCAACCCGCCCGCCCGCGCTACCGAGCGGTTACTCCAAAGCAACAAGCGCGGCTCACAGCGTTAGCTACCCAGCGCTCAAGGCGTGCCTCGGTAGTGAATCGTGTGCACTATTGGCAGACGATGAGAAATGGTTTTCCCGCACCCAAAGACAAACCCCCGGCCATCTTTCGATGATCGGGGGTTTGGTGTAGAAGCTTGACGATGACCTACTCTCACATGGGGAGACCCCACACTACCATCGGCGATGCGTCGTTTCACTTCTGAGTTCGGGATGGGATCAGGTGGTTCCAACGCTCTATGGTCGTCAAGCAATTCGGTTGGGGAGTCGGTGTTCAGTCGCTTCCCCTAATTGGGTATGTGATGGTGTTGCTGTATTGGTTTCGCTTGCGAGCGATGCGTCTTTTCGGTTTGTTTGTCGACTTCAACCGTCTGACACGCAAACATCAAATTGTTTGGGTGTTATATGGTCAAGCCTCACGGGCAATTAGTATGGGTTAGCTCAACGCCTCACAGCGCTTACACACCCCACCTATCAACGTCGTAGTCTTCGACGGCCCTTCAGGGAGCTCAAGGCTCCAGTGAGATCTCATCTTGAGGCAAGTTTCCCGCTTAGATGCTTTCAGCGGTTATCTCTTCCGAACATAGCTACCCGGCAATGCCACTGGCGTGACAACCGGAACACCAGAGGTTCGTCCACTCCGGTCCTCTCGTACTAGGAGCAGCCCCTCTCAAATCTCAAACGTCCACGGCAGATAGGGACCGAACTGTCTCACGACGTTCTAAACCCAGCTCGCGTACCACTTTAAATGGCGAACAGCCATACCCTTGGGACCGGCTTCAGCCCCAGGATGTGATGAGCCGACATCGAGGTGCCAAACACCGCCGTCGATATGAACTCTTGGGCGGTATCAGCCTGTTATCCCCGGAGTACCTTTTATCCGTTGAGCGATGGCCCTTCCATACAGAACCACCGGATCACTAAGACCTACTTTCGTACCTGCTCGACGTGTCTGTCTCGCAGTCAAGCGCGCTTTTGCCTTTATACTCTACGACCGATTTCCGACCGGTCTGAGCGCACCTTCGTACTCCTCCGTTACTCTTTAGGAGGAGACCGCCCCAGTCAAACTACCCACCATACACTGTCCTCGATCCGGATAACGGACCAGAGTTAGAACCTCAAAGTTGCCAGGGTGGTATTTCAAGGTTGGCTCCACGCGAACTGGCGTCCACGCTTCAAAGCCTCCCACCTATCCTACACAAGCAAATTCAAAGTCCAGTGCAAAGCTATAGTAAAGGTTCACGGGGTCTTTCCGTCTAGCCGCGGATACACTGCATCTTCACAGCGATTTCAATTTCACTGAGTCTCGGGTGGAGACAGCGCCGCCATCGTTACGCCATTCGTGCAGGTCGGAACTTACCCGACAAGGAATTTCGCTACCTTAGGACCGTTATAGTTACGGCCGCCGTTTACCGGGGCTTCGATCAAGAGCTTCGCTTGCGCTAACCCCATCAATTAACCTTCCGGCACCGGGCAGGCGTCACACCCTATACGTCCACTTTCGTGTTTGCAGAGTGCTGTGTTTTTAATAAACAGTCGCAGCGGCCTGGTATCTTCGACCGGCATGAGCTTACGGGGTAAACCCTTCACCCTCACCGGCGCACCTTCTCCCGAAGTTACGGTGCCATTTTGCCTAGTTCCTTCACCCGAGTTCTCTCAAGCGCCTTGGTATTCTCTACCCAACCACCTGTGTCGGTTTGGGGTACGGTTCCTAGTTACCTGAAGCTTAGAGGCTTTTCCTGGAAGCATGGCATCAACCACTTCTCCTTCTAAAAGAAGGATCGTCATCAGTTCTCGGCATTAAGATCCCGGATTTACCTAAGACCTCTGCCTACCACCTTAAACTTGGACAACCAACGCCAAGCTGGCCTAGCCTTCTCCGTCCCCCCATCGCAGTAACTAGAAGTACGGGAATATTAACCCGTTTCCCATCGACTACGCTCTTCAGCCTCGCCTTAGGGACCGACTCACCCTGCGTCGATTAACGTTGCGCAGGAACCCTTGGTCTTTCGGCGTGCGAGTTTTTCACTCGCATTGTCGTTACTCATGTCAGCATTCGCACTTCTGATACCTCCAGCAAGCTTCTCAACTCACCTTCACAGGCTTACAGAACGCTCCTCTACCGCTCAACTTACGTTGAACCCGTAGCTTCGGTACCTGGTTTGAGCCCCGTTACATCTTCCGCGCAGGCCGACTCGACTAGTGAGCTATTACGCTTTCTTTAAAGGGTGGCTGCTTCTAAGCCAACCTCCTAGCTGTCTGAGCCTTCCCACATCGTTTCCCACTTAACCAGGATTTTGGGACCTTAGCTGACGGTCTGGGTTGTTTCCCTTTTCACGACGGACGTTAGCACCCGCCGTGTGTCTCCCGTGCTGACACTTGCTGGTATTCGGAGTTTGCATCGGTTTGGTAAGTCGGGATGACCCCCTAGCCGAAACAGTGCTCTACCCCCAGCAGTGATACACGAGGCGCTACCTAAATAGCTTTCGAGGAGAACCAGCTATCTCCGAGCTTGATTAGCCTTTCACTCCGATCCACAGGTCATCCGCTAACTTTTCAACGGTAGTCGGTTCGGTCCTCCAGTTAGTGTTACCCAACCTTCAACCTGCCCATGGATAGATCGCCCGGTTTCGGGTCTATTCCCAGCGACTAGACGCCCTATTAAGACTCGCTTTCGCTACGCCTCCCCTATTCGGTTAAGCTCGCCACTGAAAATAAGTCGCTGACCCATTATACAAAAGGTACGCAGTCACCTAACAAAGTAGGCTCCCACTGCTTGTACGCATACGGTTTCAGGATCTATTTCACTCCCCTCTCCGGGGTTCTTTTCGCCTTTCCCTCACGGTACTAGTTCACTATCGGTCAGTCAGTAGTATTTAGCCTTGGAGGATGGTCCCCCCATATTCAGACAAAGTTTCTCGTGCTCCGTCCTACTCGATTTCACTTCTAAGATCCTTTCGCGTACAGGGCTATCACCCACTATGGCCGCACTTTCCAGAGCGTTCCGCTAAAATCAAAGAAGCTTAAGGGCTAGTCCCCGTTCGCTCGCCACTACTAAGGGAATCTCGGTTGATTTCTTTTCCTCAGGGTACTTAGATGTTTCAGTTCCCCTGGTTCGCCTCACACACCTATGTATTCAGTGTGTGATAACCATCTTATGATGGCTGGGTTCCCCCATTCAGACATCTCCGGATCACAGTCTGTTTGCCGACTCCCCGAAGCTTTTCGCAGGCTACCACGTCTTTCATCGCCTCTGACTGCCAAGGCATCCACCGTATGCGCTTCTTCACTTGACCATATAACCCCAAGCAATCTGGTTACTGTCTATAACGTGAAGACGACATTCGCCGAAAATCCGCATTTTGCTCTCTCGAGCATCTCGCAAATTTTACCTTGACTTGAATAATCACCAGTGAAAGTAATTACCCAAATCTACTTCTATCACATACCCAAATTTTTAAAGAACAGTTACTGGCGCAAAGACCAGAAATCAATACACTCCTCTAAGGAATCTATTCATTTCTGTGCTTTCAAGCGATGTCGAGGTAATGGTGGAGCCAAGCGGGATCGAACCGCTGACCTCCTGCGTGCAAAGCAGGCGCTCTCCCAGCTGAGCTATGGCCCCATCTACAGATCGGCCACATCCCATGACAATTGGTGGGTCTGGGCAGATTCGAACTGCCGACCTCACCCTTATCAGGGGTGCGCTCTAACCAACTGAGCTACAGACCCAATCGTCTCTCTCGGGTCGAAACCCAATCGCTTTTCGCTAGTGAATCAAGCAATTCGTGTGGGAACTTATGAAGAAGCTGAAGTCTTCGATTAAGGAGGTGATCCAGCCGCAGGTTCCCCTACGGCTACCTTGTTACGACTTCACCCCAGTCATGAATCACTCCGTGGTAACCGTCCCCCCGAAGGTTAGACTAGCTACTTCTGGAGCAACCCACTCCCATGGTGTGACGGGCGGTGTGTACAAGGCCCGGGAACGTATTCACCGTGACATTCTGATTCACGATTACTAGCGATTCCGACTTCACGCAGTCGAGTTGCAGACTGCGATCCGGACTACGATCGGTTTTATGGGATTAGCTCCACCTCGCGGCTTGGCAACCCTTTGTACCGACCATTGTAGCACGTGTGTAGCCCAGGCCGTAAGGGCCATGATGACTTGACGTCATCCCCACCTTCCTCCGGTTTGTCACCGGCAGTCTCCTTAGAGTGCCCACCATTACGTGCTGGTAACTAAGGACAAGGGTTGCGCTCGTTACGGGACTTAACCCAACATCTCACGACACGAGCTGACGACAGCCATGCAGCACCTGTGTCAGAGTTCCCGAAGGCACCCCTCCATCTCTGGAAGGTTCTCTGCATGTCAAGGCCTGGTAAGGTTCTTCGCGTTGCTTCGAATTAAACCACATGCTCCACCGCTTGTGCGGGCCCCCGTCAATTCATTTGAGTTTTAACCTTGCGGCCGTACTCCCCAGGCGGTCGACTTAATGCGTTAGCTGCGCCACTAAGATCTCAAGGATCCCAACGGCTAGTCGACATCGTTTACGGCGTGGACTACCAGGGTATCTAATCCTGTTTGCTCCCCACGCTTTCGCACCTCAGTGTCAGTATTAGCCCAGGTGGTCGCCTTCGCCACTGGTGTTCCTTCCTATATCTACGCATTTCACCGCTACACAGGAAATTCCACCACCCTCTGCCATACTCTAGCTTGCCAGTTTTGGATGCAGTTCCCAGGTTGAGCCCGGGGCTTTCACATCCAACTTAACAAACCACCTACGCGCGCTTTACGCCCAGTAATTCCGATTAACGCTTGCACCCTTCGTATTACCGCGGCTGCTGGCACGAAGTTAGCCGGTGCTTATTCTGTCGGTAACGTCAAAACAGCAAGGTATTAGCTTACTGCCCTTCCTCCCAACTTAAAGTGCTTTACAATCCGAAGACCTTCTTCACACACGCGGCATGGCTGGATCAGGCTTTCGCCCATTGTCCAATATTCCCCACTGCTGCCTCCCGTAGGAGTCTGGACCGTGTCTCAGTTCCAGTGTGACTGATCATCCTCTCAGACCAGTTACGGATCGTCGCCTTGGTGAGCCATTACCTCACCAACTAGCTAATCCGACCTAGGCTCATCTGATAGCGCAAGGCCCGAAGGTCCCCTGCTTTCTCCCGTAGGACGTATGCGGTATTAGCGTTCCTTTCGAAACGTTGTCCCCCACTACCAGGCAGATTCCTAGGCATTACTCACCCGTCCGCCGCTGAATCAGGGAGCAAGCTCCCTTCATCCGCTCGACTTGCATGTGTTAGGCCTGCCGCCAGCGTTCAATCTGAGCCATGATCAAACTCTTCAGTTCAATACTGCTTGGGTTTTGAGAAAACCCTAAACTTGGCTCAGCAATCGCAAATCTCTTCTCCTAAAAGAAGAGCACTCAATGATTTCTCGTTGAGTACATTGTGATGCTGATAATCTTGCTGACCATCAGTCTTACCCCACAAGCACCCACACGAATTGCTTGATTCAGTTGTTAAAGAGCGTTTCGATCAATTCTTTCGTCTCAACCGAGGCCGCGCATTCTACAGCAGCCCTGTTTCTCGTCAAGCTGTTTTGAAGAAGTTTTTCTTTCTTCTCAACCGCTTGCGCTTCCGATCAACCTGCGTCTCTCGTCAGCGGGAGGCGAATCATACAGCGTCCAAAACCGCTGTCAACCACCTCTTTCAACCGCCTCCGATCAACCCGACCGAAGCTGCCAACAGGACTCAACCTCCACCCTGTCAGCCCGGCGCATTCTACTCGAATCCGCCTTCCGTGCAAGCCTTTATTTTAGCTAACTTATTGATTTACAAGACGTTTCGCCAAAAGCCTGCGCCGGAGAAGGTGCGCATTATAGGCACTCACAAAACCACGTCAACGGTTGTTTTCAGTTTTCTCTACGGGGCAAATGGCTACGTACGTGCATATAGATAGGCCTGCCCAGTTTGCCGACGGTAGAGTTTCCTCCGGCTTCCTTCAAAGTACCTTCGACAGGCTTTACACTGGGCCCTTCTTTAGATCAATCGATGACCCAAATGCCGCATACACCTGCCGATCCGCTCGACCTATTGCTGCTTCCAACTTGGCTCGTCCCGGTCGAGCCAGCCGGTGTTGTCCTGAAGAACCATGCATTAGGCATCCGTGACGGCCGCATCGTGCTGATAGCGCCTCGCGAGGAGGCAGTCCAATACATTGCCCGCGAAACACGGGACCTCACCGGAATGCTCCTGGCCCCAGGGCTTGTCAATGCTCATGGGCACGCCGCCATGACCTTGTTTCGCGGACTGGCCGACGACCTGCCACTGATGACGTGGCTGCGCGAGCACATTTGGCCAGCGGAAAGCAGGTGGGTAGACGAGGCATTCGTACAAGCCGGAAGCGAGCTGGCGATCGCGGAGCTGCTTCAAAGCGGTGTCACCTGTTTTTCTGACATGTATTTCTTCCCAGACGTAGTCAGTCAGCTCGTGCACAAGCACGGCATTCGTGCACAGATAGCGATCCCAGTGCTGGACTTCCCTATCCCAGGCGCGCGCGACGCCAACGAAGCGCTTCGCAAAGGCGTCGCGCTGTACGACGACCTCAAGCATCATCCTCGCCTGAGTATCGCATTCGGTCCACATGCGCCCTACTCGGTGGCAAACGGCACGCTGGAAAACATTCGAACCCTTGTCGCGGAAATGGACATCGGCATTCATATGCACGTCCATGAAACAGCGCACGAGGTAGAAGAGTCACTGAGCAAGCATGGCGAACGCCCACTGGCTCGGCTGGCCCGCATGCAGCTTTTAGGCCCACGTTTTCAAGCCGTCCACATGACCCAGATCGATGACGAAGATATCGCCTTGCTGGTTGAACACAATTGCAGCGTCATTCACTGCCCTGAGTCCAATTTGAAACTAGCCAGCGGCTTTTGCCCAGTCGAACGCCTCTGGGAGGCCGGAATCAATGTCGGCATAGGGACCGACGGCGCAGCCAGCAATAACGACCTCGACTTGCTGGGCGAAACCCGTACCGCCGCGCTGCTTGCCAAAGCCGTCGCAGGATCGGCGACGGCTCTCGATGCCCATCGCGCGTTACGCATGGCAACGCTCAATGGCGCTCGCGCTCTCGGACTGGACGATCACACCGGATCACTGGAGATAGGAAAATTCGCAGACATGGTGGCATTCGATCTATCAGGCCTTGCGCAACAGCCCGTCTACGACCCTGTCTCCCAACTGATCTATTCCAGCGGTCGAGATTGCGTACGCCATGTATGGGTGGGCGGCAAGCAGTTGGTCGATGATCGTCGACTGATCCGTATGGATGAAGAGCACCTAATTGCCACAGCCAAGGCTTGGGGGAAGAAGATCGGCGCTAAGCATTAAACGAGCACCGCTCATGCGGTGCTGCGACAAACTGACGTACACGAAGCGCTTCACCAAAGCCTCTTCGTCTGACAGAAGGTGGCAACATGAGCATTTGCAGCTCAAGCTTCTCCCTCAAGCTTTCAAACGGAACGGATCATGAGCAACGTCGACCACGCCGAAATCGCCAAATTCGAAGCCCTGGCTCACCGCTGGTGGGACCGGGAAAGTGAGTTCAAGCCGCTGCACGAGATCAATCCGCTTCGGGTCAACTGGATCGACGAGCATGTCTCGCTAGCCGGCAAGAAGGTTTTGGACGTGGGCTGCGGCGGTGGGATTCTCAGTGAAGCCATGGCCCAGCGCGGCGCTACAGTGACTGGGATCGACATGGGCGAAGCCCCTCTGTCCGTTGCACGACTGCATTTGCTCGAGTCCGGCCTGGAAATCGACTATCGACAAATTACTGCCGAGGCGCTGGCCGAAGAGTCACCAGAGCAATTCGATGTCGTGACCTGCCTGGAGATGCTTGAGCATGTTCCCGATCCAGCCTCCGTTATTCGCGCTTGTCACAAGATGGTGAAACCTGGCGGGCAAGTGTTCTTTTCAACCATCAACCGCAACCCGAAAGCCTATGCATTCGCCATTGTAGGTGCCGAGTATCTTCTGCAACTACTGCCGCGGGGCACCCACGACTTTCGTAAGTTCATTCGCCCATCGGAGCTCGGCGCATGGAGCCGCGAGGTCGGGCTTGCAGTCCAGGACATTATCGGCCTGACATATAACCCATTGACGAAACATTACAAGCTGTCGCCGGATGTGGATGTGAACTACATGATCCAGACGCTTCGGGAGGCCTGATGCGTCTGCGTGCAGTGTTATTCGATATGGACGGCACGCTGCTGGACACCGCGCCGGATTTCATCGCTGTCGCACAGGCCATGCGTCTGGCACGCGGCCTTGATCGCGTTCCGGACCAGCAGGTCCGCGACGTCGTTTCGGGCGGAGCTCGGGCTATGGTGCTCAGCGCCTTTGATGTCGATCCCCTGTCTGATGAGTTCGAAGTGCTGCGGCTCGAATTCCTGGACCGCTATCAGGAGCACTGTGCCGTCGAAAGCCGCCTGTATGAGGGTATGGAGGAGTTACTGGTCGAGATCGAAAAGACAAATCTTATCTGGGGGGTGGTTACCAATAAGCCGTTGCGCTTCGCCGAGCCGATCATGCATCAGCTGGGCCTCGCTTCGCGCTCTGCCGTGCTGGTCTGCCCCGACCACGTCAGCAAGAGCAAACCCGACCCGGAACCAATGTTGCTGGCATGCAGCCAACTAGATCTCGACCCCTCGACCGTGCTGTTCGTGGGTGACGATTTACGCGACATCGAGTCCGGACGCGCAGCAGGGAGCCGTACGGCAGCGGTGCGTTATGGGTATGTCCACCCCGATGACGACCCGGATACCTGGGGAGCGGACATGGTCGTTGATCATCCCCTTGAATTGCTTGCCTTGCT
The DNA here is from genome assembly GCF_047225135.1 of Pseudomonas sp. YJ42. NCBI lineage: Bacteria > Pseudomonadati > Pseudomonadota > Gammaproteobacteria > Pseudomonadales > Pseudomonadaceae > Pseudomonas > Pseudomonas sp. YJ42. The sequence goes on from NZ_CP178378.1 coordinate 779,860, forward strand.
GCATCGTACGACCGGGAATAGCTGACTCGTCGCCCGGCCACTTTATTGATAACACCCGGTGGGTGTCACCCACGATTACATGAGGCTTCAGATGTTCAAATACTCGGCCCGCCCCGACCTGCTCAGGAATAGGATCATCATGGTCACCGGCGCAGGCCGCGGGATTGGCGAAGCCGCCGCCAAAGCCTACGCCGCGCACGGTGCGACCGTCCTGCTGCTGGGCAAGAACGAGGACAACCTCAACAGGGTATACGACGAGATCGAAGCCGCCGGCGGGCCGCAGCCGGCGGTCATACCACTCAACCTGGAAACCGCCCTACCACACCAGTACGACGAACTAGCAGCGACCGTCGAGCGAGAGTTCGGGCGACTCGATGGCTTGCTGCACAATGCAGGCATCGTCGGCCCGCGCACACCGATCGAACAGTTGTCCGGCGACAACTTCATGCGAGTCATGCAGGTGAACGTTAACGCTGCCTTCATGCTCACCAGTAGTCTGCTCCCCCTGCTCAAATTGTCGAACGACGCCTCGGTTGTTTTCACCTCGAGCAGCGTTGGGCGGAAAGGCCGCGCCTATTGGGGCGGTTATGCCGTATCGAAGTTCGCGACCGAAGGGTTGATGCAGGTGTTGGCTGATGAACTTGATGGCACCGCATCCGTGCGCAGCAATAGCGTCAATCCGGGCGCGACTCGTACGGACATGCGCGCAAAGGCTTACCCAGGGGAAAATCCGGCGGCCAACCCGCTACCGGCAGATATCATGCCGGTCTATCTCTATCTGATGGGGCCAGACAGCACGGGCATCAACGGCCAGGCGTTGAACGCTCAGTAACTTACACCATCCAAAGCGCCTGTTTTCCGGCACTTCGTAACGGTGGGCATGTCATATTGGCATCACTCCGCCGTTCCGCTGGCAACTCTTTGCCGTAACGCCAGAAAAAATTACGCTAAGCCTTTGATACAAAAAGACATTCTTGAACTGGCATTAAATTCGCTTTAGAACCTCTACCAGCGCCAATTGCGTTCGAGGTTCACCTTATGCTGCCAGAGAAGCAGGACAATACCACCGATATCGAGACCGCTCGCGTCCGGCGTCTGGAGGTCAATTTCAACAAGCCGCTATCGATACGTCAGCTCGACCTTTCCGAGCTGTTACGTAATCTGGCATCACGCCTGCAGACCAGCCTGGAGATTGACAGGTTATTGGGGTTCTTTTTTGACGAAGTCTGCAACCTGGTCCCGTTGCGCGGCCTGTCCTATCGCCATGTCGGCACTGACTCCAACCTTCAGTTTGGCGAAGCCGAGGGATTCGTCGTGAACTATTCGCTGTCCAACCAAGCCGACTCTCTCGGCGAGCTCCGCCTGTTCAGCCAATATCAGTTATCCACGTTGGCGCTGGAGCAGCTCGAAAGCGCTGTTAACTGCATGCTCTTTCCATTGCGCAATGCTCTGCTCTACCGGCATGCCCTTCAGGCCTCGCTCAAAGATTCGCTGACGGGCGCGGGGAACCGCATGGCCCTGGAGCAAAACCTGGCTCGGGAAATTGAGCTGTCCCGACGCCATGATCAGGCCATGTCAGTCATCATGTTGGACATGGATCATTTCAAGACCCTTAACGACACCCACGGACACCAGGCGGGAGACGCCGCACTGAAAGCGACCGCCCTCTTGCTTAAAGAGCAGCTGCGCAACGTGGACATGGTTTTTCGTTTTGGCGGCGAAGAGTTTGTTCTGGTGTTATCCAACACCGGGCTTGAGGCCGCCGCTGTTGTAGCCGAGCGAATCAGAGCCGCCATCCAGAACCTGTGTTTTCTCGTTGGGGAAAAGCAGGTCCGGTTGTCGGCTAGCCTTGGCTGCGCCACTTATCAATCATCCGAGTCGCAGGAAGCGCTTCTGCGTCGGGCCGATCAGGCGCTGTATCAAGCCAAACGCGACGGACGCAATCGAATGTGCGCGGCCTCGGTATAGCATTCGCTCGAATGGCTGGCGAAAAAAAGGGCGGGGCCATTATGGCCCCGCCCTTCTCATTTAGCTTGCATCCACAGCTCAAGGACGTTTGGAGCGATCACCGCGTCCGAAGCCAGGACGCTGCCCTTCAGAGGCCGGCGGTCCATTGCGCTTGGCGGGAGACGGTTTGCCGCGATTGCGCCCAACAGTACTCGGCCGCTCCGCCACGGGTGTGCCGCGACTCGGTTTGCTGCGTTCATCGGCGTCACGCGGTTTGCGCGCCGGCTGATCGTTGCGCGTACGACGACCTTTATTGCCACCACTCGATGCATCCGCTTCATGAGCCGAGCGCAGAACCCTGGGGCGGCGCTCGGCGCGTCCGATAGGCTTGGCCACCTTGCGCTGCATACGGTCGAGCTTCTCCTTGGTCTTCGCTTTCATCCCCGGTAGCGCCACCGGCTTGAGCCCCACCTCCTCGCTGAGGATGTCGACTTCGCTCTGAGACATCTCGCGCCAGCGCCCCATAGGCAGGTCCGAAGTCATGAACACCGGCCCGAAGCGCACACGCTTCAACCGGCTGACGACGAGACCTTGAGACTCCCAAAGACGGCGCACCTCGCGGTTGCGCCCCTCCATCACCACGCAGTGGTACCAATGATTGAAGCCTTCCCCACCGGGCGCTTGCTGAATATCGGTGAACCGCGCCGGCCCGTCTTCAAGCATGACGCCCGTTTTCAGGCGCTCGATCATCTCGTCGTCGACTTCACCACGCACGCGCACTGCGTACTCACGGTCCATCTCATAGGACGGATGCATCAGGCGATTGGCCAGCTCGCCGTCAGTGGTGAATAGCAGCAGGCCGGTCGTATTGATATCGAGACGACCGATATTGATCCAGCGCCCTTCTTTCGGACGGGGCAGGCGATCAAAAACCGTCGGGCGACCCTCTGGGTCATCACGAGTGCAAATCTCGCCATCCGGCTTGTTGTAGATCAGGACACGGCGAACCACTTCAGCGGCTTCTTCGCGCTTGAGCAAGCGACCATCGACCGCGATCGCATCATGCAGATCGACGCGCTGACCCAGCGTCGCTACGGCGCCGTTGACCTTGACCCGGCCAGCGGCAATCCAGTTCTCCACGTCGCGGCGCGAAGCCAGGCCAATTCTGGCCAGGACCTTCTGCAGCTTTTCGCCGTGGGCAATATGAGGGGTTTCATCGTCGTGTTCGGTCATCTGGGCACCTCCCGGTGTGGCAGTTCCGATAGAAAGGCCGCGCACTATACGCGGCCCGGCTCACCAAAGCACTAGGAAGGTTAGCAGCCCGAACCAAGGTGCGCGCAGAGCGGCGCGCCAGGTGATTACAGGCTCAGCGTTTATCCAGCGCCGCCAGTGCGTCAGCCGTCGCTTGCTGAATCGCTGCCCAGTCACCGTTCTTCAGTGCCGCGCCGTCAATCATCCAGGTTCCGCCAACGCACATCACGTTGGGCAATGCCAGGTATTGCGCCGCGTTGCTGGCATTGACGCCCCCAGTCGGGCAGAAGCGAACATCACCGAAGGGTCCACCGAGTGCCTTTATTGCCGCAACACCACCGCATACCTCGGCTGGGAAAAGCTTAAAACGGCGGTAGCCGAGTGCGTAGCCGCGCATGATGTCCGACGCATTGCTAATGCCAGCCAACAACGGCACCGAGCTGGCCACGCCCGCTTGCAACAACTCATCCGTGCAACCCGGCGAGACGATGAATTGCGCGCCTGCTGCCTCGACTTCGTCCATCATCCGCTTGTCTAGCACCGTGCCTGCGCCCACACAGAGTTCAGGCCGCTCTTCACGCAGGCGACGGATGGCAGTGAGGCCGTGTGCCGAGCGCAGCGTGATCTCCAACGCCTTCAGGCCGCCCGCGGCGAGTGCATCGGCCAACGGCAAGATCTGCTCCTCGCTGCCTATGGTGATGACTGGAAGGATTCGGGCTTCGGTACAGATCTTTTCGATCAGTGCGTTTTTCTGGTCCATCATGGAAAGTCCTCGGGCCTCACGGGCACCAGTAGATCTCTAACGGGGAATGCAGAAATGCGCGGATGGGCATCTGCAAGGTTTCGAGCTGCATTGCCTGACGCAGGGTTTCCAGCTTGGCCGGCCCTTGGATGGCCAGGCACTGAACCCGCGCGGTGGCCAGCAATGAATAGGTCATGCTGATGCGCTGTTCCGGGCTGATAGGTGCTTGCATCGGCAGGCAATGGGCTGCCCCATCTGGATCGAGCCCTTGGGCCAGCAATGGACTGTTCGGAAACAACGAAGCGGTATGACCGTCGTTGCCCATACCGAGCACCAGTACATCAATGGGCTGGTGCAGATCATCCAATCGGTGGCTAACCAGCCGAGCGGCCTGCTCAAGTGTTTCGGCCGGCTGATACAGACCGAGCAGTTGCGCATCGGCTGCGGCATTCTGCAACAGATGGCGGCGAACCAGCCCTTCGTTGCTGTCGGCATCGTTGACATCGACCCACCGCTCGTCAGCGAGACTCACCTGCACCTTCGCCCAGTCCAGTGGGCAAGTCGACAATGCCTCTAGAAAGGCGATGGGGCTGCGGCCGCCAGACACCACCAGGCTGGCACAGCCATGAGTCGCTACAGCGTAGCTCAGCGCCTCGGCGACCCGATCAGCCAACGCCCGGGCCATCTGATCGGGATCAGCGAGGCTATGTGCAACTACGCCCGAAGGCAGTTCAAGTTCAGAGATCGCCATACCAAGACCTCCCATCACGAGTGATCAAGGCGATGGACGCGACCGGCCCCCATGACCCGGCGGGATAGGGCTTCGGTGCGTCACCGAGGCGCGACCAGCCATCGATGAGCTGGTCACACCATTTCCAGGCGTATTCGATTTCGTCTTTGCGCACGAACAGATTCTGATTGCCCTGCATCACCTCCAACAGCAGGCGCTCATAGGCATCGGGAATGCGCGAGCTCTTGTAGGTCTCAGAGAAGTTGAGCTGCAGCGGCCCACTGCGAAGGTGCATGCCCTTGTCGAGCCCCTGCTCCTTGGTCATCACCTGCAGCGAGATGCCCTCGTCCGGCTGCAAGCGGATGATCAGCCGGTTGCTGATCAGCGAACGCTGCTCAGGCGCGAAAATATAAAATGGTGGCTCTTTGAAATGGATGACGATCTGCGAGACCTTTTCGGCCATGCGTTTCCCGGTACGCAGATAGAACGGCACGCCCGACCAGCGCCAGTTACAGATATCGGCACGCAGCGCGACGAAGGTCTCGGTGCTACTTTCGGCGTTGGAGTTTTCCTCCTCCAAATACCCTGGAACCGCCTTGCCGCCGACCGAACCAGCCACATACTGGCCGCGCACTACCTGCTGACCGAGGCGTTCCGGCGTGATCGGTGCCAGCGCCTTGAGTACCTTGACCTTCTCGTCGCGAATGCTGTCGGCGGTGAGGTCGCTCGGCGGATCCATCGCGATCAGGCACAACAGCTGCAGCAGATGGTTCTGGATCATGTCGCGCAGCTGTCCGGCCTGATCGAAATACCCCCATCGCCCTTCGATGCCGACCGTCTCGGCGACGGTAATCTCGACGTGAGAAATGTGGTGCTGATTCCACTGGGTCTCGAACAGGCTGTTGGCGAAGCGCAGTGCGATCAGGTTCTGTACCGTCTCCTTGCCAAGGTAGTGGTCGATCCGGTAAATCCGGGTTTCGGGAAAGTACTTTGCGACCGCGTCATTGACCACGCGCGAGGATTCAAGATCGTGTCCGATGGGTTTTTCCAGCACGACGCGGGTCTGCTCGGCCAATCCGACCGCAGCGAGGTGTTCGCAGATCGAACCGTAAACCGAGGCAGGCGTGGCGAAATACGCAATCAAGGGCATGTCAGACGACACCGCCTCAGCCAGCGCCGCATAATCATGTGCGTCGCGGAAATCCATCGTGAAGTATTCCAGCCGCGTCTGAAAGCGCGCGAGCGCCGTTTCGTCCAGTTGCGCGGCAGGGATGTACCGTCGCAATGCCTGATCGATCCGCTCCAGATGGACGGCAGGCTCTCCTTTATCCCGCGAAAGCGCCAATATGCGCGTATCGCTATGAAGGAGCCCCGCTCGGTCTAGCTGGTAAAGTGCGGGAAACAGCTTGCGCAGTGCCAAATCGCCCAGAGCGCCGAACAAAGCAAAGGTGGTCGCGTCAACAGTAATAGCAGGCATGTTTTTTATACTAACCAAATTAAGCTGCATGACAGATTCGTTAGCGCAGTTTAAGCGCATAATGTTGTTATTAAAACAACATAACCTGTTTTTTTCGCGCTCTGGATGGCATCTCACAGCCGCCGCGAGCACGGCCCCTTGAAAGAAGAGACATGGATCGCATGAAAAATCTCTTGGAACAGATAAAAAATCGGCTCGACGAGCTGAACAAAGCGGAAAGGAAGGTCGCCGAGGTGATACTGAGCGACCCGCAACAGGCCACTCGCTATAGCATTGCGGCGCTGGCACAAGCGGCGAAGGTCAGTGAGCCGACGGTCAATCGTTTCTGCCGGTCGTTCGGCGCCGCCGGTTATCCGGTGCTCAAGATCCAGCTGGCCCAGAGCCTGGCGAGTGGCGCAGCCTATGTCAGCCGTGCGGTAGAGGCGGATGATGGCCCCGAGGCCTACACACGAAAGATCTTCGGCAGCGCCATCGCATCACTAGACAGCGCTTGTCAGGCGATCGATCCACAAGTCATCAGCCATGCCGTGGACCTGATGATCCAGGCGCGGCAGATCCATTTCTTCGGCCTTGGTGCGTCCGCATCGGTAGCACTGGATGCCCAGCACAAGTTCTTTCGATTCAACCTACCGGTGACGGCTCATAGCGACGTGCTCATGCAAAGGATGCTGGCGTCCGTAGCGCATACCGGCGATCTGTTCGTAATCATCTCCTACACCGGTCGCACGCGCGAGCTGGTGGAGGCCGCGTCGATTGCGCGTGACAACGGAGCTTCCGTTCTGGGACTGACCGCTGCCGACTCGCCATTGGCCAAAGTTTGCACGCTGAGCCTAGACATACCCTTGCCGGAAGACACGGACATTTATATGCCGATGACCTCGCGGATCATCCAGTTGACCGTGCTCGACGCGCTGGCAGCCGGTGTCACCCTGCGGCGTGGGGTCGATTTCCAACCACATCTGCGCAAAATCAAGGAGAGCCTGATGGCCACCCGCTATCCGGCCGAAGAAAGCTGATCACTGCTTTTTCTTCCGCGCTTTGTTCAACGCCTTCAGCCGCCCGACGGCTAGCGCGTTGACCACCTTGCGCTCCTTGTTCTTCATGCTCTTCCAGGCCTTCATCTCGTCCCGGCTGCGACCGCAGCCGATGCAGACGTCGTCCTTGAGCTTGCAAATGCTGACGCACGGATTCTTCGCCTTGTCGCCCAAAACCACCTCCGATCAGCCTGAGGACCCTACCGCCTTGGCTAAGTAGAGGCCCTCTTCGCCTGGAGGTTCTAACCGAATCGGACTATCGGCTCGATCAGTCCCACCAGTACTCGACCTGCACGCCGAAATTCGAACCGTGTTGGTCGCCACCAAAGGCGCCGGTGTCGGACAGCGCACTACCGGCTGCCATCAGATTGGCCGCGTCCTGTGCCGCTTCGTTCCACTGGGCATAGGTGTAATACAGGCGCACCTCAGGACGAGCCCAGAAGTCGGGGCCAGCCGGTGACCACGTGGGCGCCACGGTGAATTTGGTCAGCTTTCGGGTGCCTTCCGGTGCATCGATCTGATCATGCCCGAGCTCGGCGACCAGCTTGAATTGGTCGCTCAAGGCATAAACCGGGCGCACGCCAACCGAGATCCAGTCCTGATCGCCGCCGCCTTGGCGCTTGTCCTTCTGGTACACGGCCTGGAACTGCCCACCGAAACGCGGCGTGACCTGCCAGTCGAAGTATTCGACCGCCCGCCAGCTCTTGTCACTGCTGCCCAGCGTCACGTCGCCGGTATAGCCGAGACCGGTACCCGGCCCTTCGCCGTACTGGAGAGCGAAGGTGTTGCTGCCGCCCAGGAAACCAACCTGCTTGTGTTGCACAGTAACGGCCCAGCCGCTGTTGGCATCCTCACGATCCGGCTCGTCAATGTAGCTGACACCGAACTCCAGCTCTCCGCCGGGGTTGCTGTCGAAGCCCCCGACGTTGAAATCGTGACGGTTGATGTAGTTTTCCTGGAACACGTTGTCCTTGCGGGAAAATGCGTAGCTGTACTTCAGCCCGCCGATCTCCATGTCTTCGATACCGGCACCAGTGGCACTCTGGTTCCAGTAGTAGAAGTCGGAGATATGGATGTCGTTCCGCTTGTAGAAACGCCGCCCCGCCCACAACGAACCACCATTGAGTGCCGGCACCTTGCTCCATTCGGCGTAGGCTTGCACCATCCGCGCCCAGCCATGGTCGCCGGTGAACTTCGGTGTGTGGTCATATTCGTTGTAGAGCGCCGCCATACCCTCGACGCTCAGCACCGAACCATCGCTCAGCGTGAACAGGTCCTGACGCAGTCCCAGCTCCGCGTACTGCTCGCACTCGTTACCGAGACGGAACTTGGACGGGGCTCCCGGCAGTTGGAAACAGGCTTGCGAAGCGCTACCGCTCGATTCGCCTACGCCGCTGCGCACGTAACCGTTGAAATCCAATGCCTGAACGGTGAATGGCATGGCGAGGCTCGCCAGCGATACCGCGAGGCCCAGGCGTGTGGTTTTTTTCATATCCGCTCCAATTAGCTCTTATTGTTGTTACTGCCGTTGGATCGAGCCGGTGAAGGCTCTCCTTACGATCCGCATGCCAGCTACCTGCGTGCTGCGGTTCGAACTTTAGCGATCCGGGCTCGCCCGCGTCGCCGAAAAACCAGGCACATCAATAACATTCAGACGAAACCTGCGCCGGTACGCAGATATACCGCGACCGGTCCTTTTCCTCACACTTCCGATCAACGAGCTACCAACCGGGTGACGATGCCGTTATGCCCAGCGGAGCCGTTTCCTTGGGTGATACCCAGCCGCTCGCCTGTCTGTGCGTCGAACAACAACACCTTGTCTGGCTCGAACAGCAGATCCAGGCTGGAGCCAGGCGCGGGCGCCGCGTCCGGAGCGAGACGAACACAGACCTTGGTCTGGTTGAGCTCGACGAAGACCATGGTGTCGGGCCCGGTGGGCTCAATTACCTGCACTTCGGCCCGCAGGGACGGCAGACCGCCTCCAGCGCCGAGCGTGATCTGCTCCGGACGGATACCCAGGATCACCTCGCGGCCTTCCAACGACTCGCCATCAGCCAGGCGCAGTGGCAACTCGCAACGGTCCTGACCGCTGTCCAGCAGCGCCTGCCAGGCGCCGCCCTGCTTGATCAGTCGCAGCGGAATGAAGTTCATCGGCGGTGAACCGATGAAACTGGCAACGAAGAGGTTGGTTGGATTGTTGTAGATCTCTTTAGGCGTACCGAACTGCTGGACGACGCCATCCTTCATCACTGCGACCTTGTCACCGAGAGTCATCGCTTCGATCTGGTCATGGGTGACATACACCGTGGTGGTCTTCAGCCGCTGATGCATCAGTTTGATCTCGGTGCGCATCTCGACCCGAAGCTTGGCGTCGAGGTTCGATAAGGGCTCATCGAACAGGTAGATCTTTGGCCGCCGCGCCAGTGCACGGCCCATCGCCACGCGCTGTTGCTGACCACCGGATAGCTGCGACGGCTTGCGCCCCAGCAGGTGCTCGATCTGCAGCAGCTGGGCGACTCGCGACACTTCCTCGTCGATCTTCGCCGCCGGCACCTTTCGCATCTTCAGGCCGAAGGCAATGTTTTCCTGAACGGTCATGGTCGGGTACAGCGCGTAGGACTGGAACACCATGGCGATATCGCGATCCTTGGGGCTTGCGCCGCTAATGTCGGCCCCGTCCACACGGATCTCTCCGCCGGTAATGTCCTCGAGCCCGGCAATGCAGTTCATCAAGGTTGATTTTCCGCAACCTGAAGGGCCAACCAGGATTAGGAATTCGCCGTCCTCGATCTTCAGGTCGATATCTTTCAAGGTGTCGTTGGAGCTACCCGGATAGCTCTTGCGGACGTTGCAAAGTTCAAGTGCAGCCATGTCGTTCTCCTAACCCTTGACCGCGCCGGCCGTGAGCCCACGCAGGAAATACTTGCCGGCGAGGATGTACACCACCAGCGTTGGCAGCCCGGCGATCATTGCCGCAGCCATATCGACGTTGTATTCCTTGGCACCGGTACTGGTGTTGACCAGGTTGTTCAACGCCACGGTGATCGGCTGCGAGTCGCCGCTGGCAAACACCACGCCGAAAAGGAAATCGTTCCAGATCTGGGTGAACTGCCAAATCAGGCAGACCATGATGATCGGCGTCGACATGGGCAGCAGAATTCGCCCGAAAATAGTGAAGAATCCAGCACCGTCCAGGCGTGCCGCACGGACCAAGGCGTCAGGTACGCTCACGTAGTAGTTGCGGAAGAACAGCGTGGTGAAGGCGATCCCGTAGACCACATGCACCAGCACTAGGCCGGCCGTGGTGTTGGCCAGACCGAACTTTCCGAGCGTGAACGAGGCAGGCAGCAACACGGTCTGGAACGGCAAAAAGCAGCCGAACAGCAATAACCCGAAAAACAGCTGGGAACCGCGGAAGCGCCACATTGACAAGACATAGCCGTTCAAGGCTCCAATCGCTGTGGAGATCAGAACGGCGGGTACGGCGATTTTCACCGAGTTCCAGAAGAACCCGTCGACCACGCCCCAGGCCTTGACCCAGCCGATCACCGTGAACACCTCAGGCCAGGACAACAAGTTGCCGGTGCGGATGTCGTCGGGCGTCTTGAAGCTGGTCAGCAACATCACCACAAGCGGCACCAGATACAACACAACCGCCAGCAGCAGCGTGGTGTGGATGGCCAGACGGCTCGGGCTGAATGTCCTAGTCATGACGCTTGCTCCGCAGTTCCGAGTAGAGATACGGCACCAGGATCGCCAGGATCGCGCCCAGCATCATCATCGCGCTGGCGGAGCCGATGCCCATCTGGCCGCGGCTGAACGTGAAGTTGTACATGAACATCGCGGGCAGGTCGGACGCATACCCGGGCCCTCCCCCTGTCATCGCCGCCACCAGATCGAAACTCTTGATAGCGATGTGAGCGAGGATCATCACGGCGCTGAAGAACACCGGCCGAAGGCTCGGCAGGACGATGCGCATGTAGATGCTCGGCAGGCTGGCACCGTCGATCTGCGCCGCACGCACGATGGATTGGTCGACGCCGCGTAGCCCGGCTAGAAAAAGCGCCATGACGAAGCCGGAGGCCTGCCATACCGCCGCAATCACGAGGCAATAAACGACACGGTCTGGGTCGACCAGCCAGTCGAAGCGAAAACCTTCCCAACCCCAGTCACGAAGCATTTTGTCGATGCCAAGACCTGGGTTGAGCAACCATTGCCAGGCGGTCCCGGTGACGATCATCGACAAAGCCATCGGGTACAGATAGACGGTCCGGATGAAGCCTTCACGGCGGATGCGTTGATCCAGCAACACCGCCAAAAACACACCGATCACCAGGCTGATGCCAATAAACAGACCGCCGAATACCAGCAGGTTCTGGCTCGCCACCCACCAGCGCTCGTTGTCCATCAAGCGGGCGTACTGTTGCAAGCCGACCCACTTGTAGCTCGGCATGAAGCTGGAGTTGGTGAAGGACAGCACCAGCGTCCAGAGGATGTAGCCATAGAAGCCGACCAAGACCACCAACATGGTCGGTGCCACCACCAATTTAGGAAGCCAGCGCTGAAGCGCATCCAGGGGTGAGGGCTTGGTCATTACCGTCGCGACACTCATCGGGCATTACCAGTCAGAAGTGAAATCCGGGCCAAGCGCTTCCTACGACAGGTCCGCAGTCCTGTCGCGGGAAGCTTTGACGAAGGAGAAAGGGCCGCGGAACATCGGCCCTAGTCAGCCTATTGGGCGGACTTGATCGCCGCGTAGAGCTGCGCCCCGGCTTTGCTCGGATCGGCGTTCTTCTCGCTCATGAAGTTGGTCACGACATCGAAGATCGCGCCCTGCACCGCCAAGTTGGTGGCCATGCTATGCGCCATGCTCGGCTCCAATTGGCCATTTTGGTCGGCTTCCTTGAAGTCCTTCATCGAGGCTTGTGCGCAGCTGTCGAACTTGCTCATGTCCAAGTCGGAACGTACCGGAATCGAACCCTTGTTCTGGTTGAACACATACTGGAATTCGGGCTCCAGGGCGATCCGTGCCAAGGCATGCTGCGCCGCGACGTCGCCTTCGTCCTTGAGCTTGAACATAGCGATGGAGTCGATGTTGTAGGTGTAGCTGCCAGCGGTGCCGGGCATCGGTACGCACTGATAGTCCTTGCCTGCCACTTTGTCGGCAGCAGTCCATTCGCTCTTCGCCCAGTCGCCCATGATTTGCATCCCGGCCTTGCCGTCGATTACTTGTGCAGTGGCGAGGTTCCAGTCACGGCCGGCACGATTGTCGTCCATGTACGTGGAGAGTTTTTTCAGCGCGGTAAACACTTCGGTCATCTGCGGACTGGTAAGGGTCGCCTCGTCATGCTCGACGAAGGCTTTGTGATAGCCATCGGCGCCCATGATGCCCAACACCAGGCCTTCGAAAACCGTGCTGTCCTGCCACGGCTGGCCACCGTGAGCCAATGGCACGAAGCCGGCAGCCTTGAGCTTGTCACCCGCGGCATAGAGTTCTTCGAGGGTGGTGGGCGCCTTGTCGATCCCGGCCTTCTCGAACACCTTCGGATTGATCCACAGCCAGTTGACGCGGTGAATATTCACCGGCACCGCGACGTAGTGGCCGTCATATTTCATGGTGTTGGACACGGTCTTCGACAGCAGGCCATCCCAGTTATTGGCCTCGGCCACTTCATCGAGCGGGCTCAGGAGGTCGAGAGCGCCCCACTCCTGCAGATCAGGGCCCTTGATCTGCGCTGCGCCGGGTGGATTGCCGGATACCACACGTGTCTTCAGTACGGTCATGGCCGCGGAGCCTGCGCCGCCAGCGACTGCGCCGTCTTTCCAGGTAAAGCCTTCTTTGTTGACCAAGTCGCGCAGGACATTCACAGCGGCGGCCTCCCCTCCGGACGTCCACCAGTGGACAACTTCAACAGTGCCCTTGGAATCGGCAGCCAGTGCCGAGAGGGGAAACAGGGAGGCGAGAGAAACAACTGTGGCGAGGCGAGTTATCGCGTTCATTTGGATACCTTTTCTTGTTGTTATGCATGCAAGCTCAAGGCTTGCGCTGCATTGGATTCTAAGTCGGGTAAATACCTTAAGACGTAACGAAGGGATGCGCGTGTGTCACCGCTCCGTTACACAGCAGCGAGGGCCGTTGCCAGGCTCGGCGTCAGAGGTAGGCGAGGCAACAATACGGCCTGATAGGCGTGATAGAGATCGGGTTTGCCCGGCCAGATGCTACTCCCCGGTCGGTTTCCGCTATCGAGCTCATGGTGCCAGCTGCCGTTTTTCAGATCGATGAGGTGGCTCGCAGAGAACTCCCAGAAGCAGCGGTACCAGTCCTCATAAACCGCAGAGCCCGTGCGTTTGAGCAGCGCCGCGGCCGCTGCGCTGGCTTCGGCGTGCGCCCAATGCAAGCGCGCGCGCACCACGGGCTGGCTCTCCCAATCGAGCGAGTACACCAACCCGGGAGCACCGTCCGCGTTCCAGGCATCACGGCAGGCCTTGGCGAACAACTCGCAGGCGTCATCCAGTAACCATCCGGGCGCAACGAGTCCGGCATGCTCCAAGGCAGCCTCCAGGTTCAGCAGCAGGCGCGCCCACTCGAAACTATGGCCCGGTGTGCTGCCGTAGGGGCGAAACGGGTCGGCACGGTTACCGTCGTTATAGTCCGGCAGCGGACGCCATTCATGATCGAAATGCTCGACCACTGCATACCCACTTGCCGCCGCATGGCCGTGGATCAGCCGCTCCGCGATGCGTAGGGCGCGTAGCAGCCACACCGTGTTGCCAGTGGCGTCGGCCAGGGCAAGAAAGGCCTCGGTAGCATGCATATTGCTGTTGGCGCCGCGATAAGGCTCTTCCTGCTGCCAATCACGGCTCAGGCTTTCACGTAAGGCGCCCTCCTCTTCGCTCCAGAAGTGCGTCTCGAGGACCGCGATCGCCTCGTCCAGCAAGGTCAACGCTGCAGAACGGTCAGCAGCCAACGCGGAACTGGCAGCCAGGGCAACGAAGGCATGCAGGTATGCCGACTTGTCGCCCGTGCGCGTTGCATCGGCGAACCAACCGCCGAAATCGGCATCGTGCAAGGCGCCTCGCAGCGCGGCGAGCCCGTGGTCGACCAGCTCGGCGTATCCGGGAATACCCTGGATATGCGCCAGGGCGAAACAATGGGTCATGCGCGTGGTGTGGATCAACTCGGCGCAGGCGTGTTCCGGGAGGTGCCCGCTCGCATCGAGTGCGGCGAATCCTTGGTCGACTCGCGAAGCCCTGGCGAACGGCAGCAGACGCATGCCTTCGTCAGCCAACCACGCCAAATGGGCAGGCTTCTGCAGCCAGCTGCTTGAGGATAATTCAGCGGTTTTCATTATTATTTTTCCGTGCGAGCGAGTATGTCGTTGCCAATGACCGTGAGCGGTCAGCGTGGAGAACTGTGAGCATTTATATGAGTTCGGGCCGCTCAAGGGCAGAAGCGTTTTGCCCTTCACGGTGCATCGGCCAACTCATCGACCCGTTGCCGGAGTCTAGCGGGCGCTCGGAACCGGTCGGGTAACGAACATGCCGACCATCGTCACCACCTGGTGACATTCACTCGAGCTTGCGGGGCAGACGCAAGGTCACGCGAAGCCCGCCTTCTTGCAGGTTGCAAAGGCTGACCTCGCCACCATGGCTGTGGGCGATATTGCGTGCGATACCGAGTCCGAGACCATAGCCGGGTTGCTTGGCCGCTAAGCGAAAGTTCGGTTCGAATACCTGCTTCAGCCAGGTTTCCGGCACGCCAGGGCCTTCATCGTCAACGTGCAAAACGAAGATGTTCTTGTCGTCCTCGATAAACAGATGCGCCCGCTCGCCATACTTCAACGCGTTGTCCAGCAGGTTGCCGATGCAACGCTTTAGCGCCAACGGCTTGCCGGCATAAGGCGCGAGCGCCCGGCCCTGAACTGTCACGCGCCCATTCCCGGCGGGTGCCAAGTAGGGCTCGGTGACGCAATCAAGCAGCAAATTGAGATCGAGCGGTTCGATGTTTTCGTGAATATCCGTGTCCTTGACGCATTGCAAAGCGCCTTTGACCAGCAACTCCAGCTCGTCGAGGTCCCGGCTGAATTTGCCCTGGAGCGTCTCGTCATCCAGTAGTTCAACACGCAGCCGCAGCCGCGTGATTGGGGTGCGCAAATCATGGGAGATCGCGCTGAACAACTGGCTACGCTCGGTCAGGTAGCGACCGATGCGTTCGCGCATGCTGTTGAACGCCCGACTGACCTCGACCACCTCGCTGCCGCCCGCTTCCGGCAGCAACTCAACCTCGCTACCCAGCGACATTTCTCGCGCCGCGCGCGCCAAGTGTTTGAGTGGACGGCTCTGCCAGTGAACGAGGATGCCGATGAACAACAGCAGAAAGCTGGTAGTGAGAAAGATGAACCAGAGTTGCTGGTTAGGGATTCCTTGGTCTTCGAGGCTGACGTACGGCGCCGGCATCAGCGAAGCAAGATAGAGCCACTCGTCAGGGGCGATCTGGATCTGCGTGACCAGCACGGGCGGATTCAGCGGTTCCAGGCTCAATGCGTAATGTGCCCAGGATCGCGGCAGTTCGTCGAGCTTCAGTCCGCCATTGAAAATACGCAGGTCGTCCGGACTGACAAAGTTAACCGACATATCGACACTTTTGCCCAAGCGTTCACGCAGCACCTCGTCGACCTGCGCCAGCACCGCCTGCTTGCGTTCGGTGGGTGGCAAGATTTGCATTTCCAGCGGCTTGTCGTTCAGCGATACGAAAAAGCGCGTACCGCCCATGCTGCGCAATTGATCAAGCACCAGCGGCCGATAGCCCAGCGGCAGCGAGCGGAAATAGCTGACGCTGGCGGCCATTGAATGCGCCAGACTGCGTGCACTGGTCAGCAATCCCTCCATTTGACTGGCGCGCAGTTGCGACACCCAGATGAAGCTCGACAACGCCTGTGCCAGCAACACCACCAGCAGGGTCAGAAAAAGCATCCGTCCAAGCAGCGAACGCGGCACCAGCAACCAGCGACGCCTAGCCGAGCGAGTCATGATGCGGCAACACCTGGGCGGCGAGCAGGTAGCCACTGCCGCGAACGGTACGAATCAATCGTGGGCACTTGCCGGTATCCCGAAGGCGTTGGCGCAGACGACTGACCGCCATGTCGACGATTCGGTCGAGCGGCATCACCTCGCGGCCACGAGTCGCGTTGGCGATGGTGTCGCGGTCGAGTATCTGCTGCGGATGATCGAGAAAAAGCTTGAGCAAGGCGAAGTCGGCACCGGACAACAGCACCTCCTCGCCGTCCTGATGAAATAGCCGGTGGCTGACCATATCCAGCCGCCATTCGTCGAAGGCCAGCACATCGCTACCGCGCTCATGAGCGAAGCTGACCCGGCGCAACAGGGCCTTGATTCGCGCCAGCAATTCCCGCGGGCTGAAGGGCTTGCCCAGGTAGTCGTCCGCGCCCAGCTCCAAGCCGATGACGCGGTCGGTCTCGTCGGAACTGGCGGTCAGCATGATGATTGGCATCTGTGCCAGCCGCTGGTGTCCACGCACCCAACGGCAGAGACTGAAGCCGTCTTCGTCCGGCAGCATGACGTCGAGAATCACCAGATCCGGCGTATCCCCGCCCATGGCTTCGCGAAACTGCGCGCCGTCGGCAACGGTGCGCACTCGAAAGCCCGAACGGCTCAGATAGGTTTCCAGCAATTCGCGAATTTCCTGGTCGTCATCGACCAGCAGAATCGATCTTCCAGCCTGGCTCACCCGGCATCCCTTCTCTTGTTATATATCGTTTCAAGGCCGTTCAAGGCCCAGTCGGCACGACCTCCAGCAACTGCTGCAGCGCGACGCCAGCGCCCTCCAGACCAGGATAATCGGCCGTCACCACCCAGACTGGGACGTCGTCAAAATAGCGGCTCATGCAACCTTTGTCGCGAAAGCTCTGACGAAAACCGCTGCGCATGAAGAACTCGACGAAACGCGGCACTATACCGCCAGCCACATAGACACCACCGCGCGCACCGGTGGTCAACACGTTATCGCCGGCAATCCGACCCAACGATACGCAGAATTGTTCCAACACCGCTGCAGCGGTTGCATCACCGCTCAACGCACCCGCTGTCACTTCTGCCGGAGTCGTCAGGGTTGCAGGCTCGCCATCCAGCGCGCAGCTGGCTCGGTACAGCTCCAGCAAGCCACCACCGCTGAGCACAGCTTCGGCGTTCACATGACCGAGCTTTTCGTGCAGGTGCCGCCAGAGCGCGGCTTCACGAACACTGCCGACCGGCAGGCAAACATGCCCCCCTTCGCCAGGTAAAGCATGCCAGCTACCGTCTGGCATCGGCAGCAGCGTGGCAACCCCGAGGCCGGTCCCCGGCCCGATCACCAGACGCGCACGCCCCGGCTCGGAATGGCCTTCACAGACGGTAATCAGTTCGTCGTCACCCAGCCGGGTCATGCCCAGCGCCATCGCGGTGAAGTCGTTGATCAGCAACAGATCGCTCAAGCCAAGGTCCTGGCAGAAGGCCTTGCGACTCAGGCGCCAGTGATTGTTGGTGAAGACGAACTCGTCGCCGGAAACCGGGCCGGCACAGGCAAGACAGACCGCCTGCAGCGCTTCGACACTCTGCCCGACGCCGCGCAGATAAGCGCGGATGGCATCTTCAGGACGCGGATAATCAATGGTCGGCAACACCCTCACCGACTCGATCTGCTGATCACGCCACAGCGCGAAGCGGGCATTGGTGCCACCGATATCGCCTACCAGTGCCGTCACTTGAGCGCCTCCAGCTCCTCGGTAAACACGCTCGCGCCCTTCTCCGCCGGGCTGAACGCGGCACGGAGAAAGCCGAACAGCTCGCGGCCGCAACCGATGCCCAAATCGTTCGGTGCCATCACCCGCTCGCGGGCGTCGAACTCGGCCTGATCTACCAGCACACGGAGTTCGCCCGTGTCACCGTCGACACGAATGACATCACCGTCTCGCACTCGGCACAACGGACCGCCATCGAGCGCCTCGGGACTGACGTGAATCGCCGCCGGTACCTTGCCCGATGCACCAGACATGCGTCCGTCGGTAACCAGCGCCACCTTATGGCCACGATCCTGTAGCACGCCGAGGAACGGCGTCAGCTTGTGCAGCTCCGGCATGCCGTTGGCCTTCGGCCCCTGGAAGCGCACCACGGCGATGAAGTCCTTTTCCAGCTCGCCGTTCTTGAATGCCTGCGCCAACTCCGCCTGGTCACTGAACACTCGCGCTGGTGCCTCGACCACACGGTGCTCCGGAGCGACCGCGGAAATTTTGGTCACGCCACGCCCGAGGTTGCCTTCCAGTACGCGCAAGCCGCCCTCGGGCGAGAACGGACGACCGGTGGGACGCAGGATGGCTTCATCGAGGCTATCTTGCGGGCCCTCTCGCCAGACCAGCCGTCCGTCTTCGAGGAAAGGTTCCTGGGTGTATTGCTTGAGCCCCTGACCCATCACGGTATAAACGTCTTCGTGCAACAGGCCGGCATCGAGCAGCGTACGCACCATGAAAGGCACCCCGCCACAGGCATGGAAATGATTCACGTCGGCCTGGCCATTGGGATAGACCTTGGCCAGTGTCGGCGTCACCGCGGAAATATCGGCCATATCCTGCCAGGTCAATTGGATGCCCGCCGCCTGGGCGAAAGCCGGAATATGCAAGGTGTGGTTGGTCGAGCCGCCCGTGGCGTTCAGGGCCACCACCGAGTTGATGATCGCCTTCTCGTCGACGATCTTGCACAGTGGCAAGTAGTTGCCGGACTGCGGGGTCAGGCGAGCGACCTGGCGCGCCGCCTCGCGGGTCAGCTCGTCGCGCAACGGGGTATAGGGATTGACGAAGGACGAGCCCGGCAGGTGCAGCCCCATGATTTCCATCACCACCTGATTGGTGTTCGCCGTGCCATAGAAAGTGCAGGTGCCCGGGCTGTGATAGGACAGCATTTCCGACTCCAGCAGCTCTTCACGACTGGCCTTGCCTTCGGCGTAGCGCTGGCGAACCTCGGCCTTCTGCTTGTTGGGAATGCCCGATGGCATCGGCCCGCCCGGTACGAACACGGCCGGCAGATGGCCGAAGCGCAAGGCACCGATCATCAGACCCGGGATGATCTTGTCGCAGATGCCCAGATACAGCGCCGCATCGAACATGTTGTGTGACAGTGCGATGGCGGTCGACATAGCAATCACCTCGCGACTGGCCAGGCTCATTTCCATTCCCGCCTCGCCCTGGGTCACGCCATCGCACATGGCCGGTACGCCGCCGGCGAACTGGCCAATCGAGCCGACGTCTCGCAACGCCTGCTTGATGATCTCCGGAAAATGCTCGTACGGCTGGTGCGCCGACAGCATGTCGTTGTACGCCGAGACGATCGCCACGTTGGCCTCGTTCATCAGCCGCAGCTGCTGTTTGTCGCTGGTCGATGCGCAACCCGCCACACCGTGCGCGAAGTTGGCACATTGCAGCTTGCCGCGCTGAGGCCCATCGCTCGCCGCGCCGGCCATCTGGGCAAGGTAGCGCTGCCGCGACGGACGGCTGCGCTCGATCAAACGTTCGGTAACTTCTTGAATCCGCGGGTGCATGCCATCACTCCTGCTCATGAATCTGTAGTTTTACCAACAAAACAACATGTATTTGGGCTTGATTTCTATTTTGACAGGAATAATCTTGTAATTCCTACAACAAATTCCGCCAGGGACTCATTATGACCATTCGTATCGCCATCAACGGCTTCGGCCGTATCGGACGCAACGTCCTCCGTGCCCTGTACAGCCACGATTACCGCGAACATCTGCAGGTCGTGGCGATCAACGACCTCGGCAGCTCGGCGATGAATGCCCACCTCTTGCAGTACGACAGCGTCCATGGTCATTTCGACGCAAAAATCGAGGTCGGCGATGATCGGCTGATAGTCAATGGAGATTCGATCGCCGTGACGGCGATCCGCAACCCGGCAGAACTGCCTTGGCGCCAGCACGAAGTCGATGTGGTCTTCGAGTGTACCGGTCTATTTACCTCCCGCGAGAAAGCCAGCGCTCACCTGCAGGCCGGCGCCGGCAAGGTCATCATCTCCGCTCCGGCTTCCGGCGCCGATGCCACCATCGTCTACGGCGTCAATCACGACATTCTGCGCCAGTCGCATCAGATCATCTCCAATGCATCCTGCACCACCAACTGCCTGGCTCCGGTCGCACAGGTGCTGTCACGCGAATACGGTATCGAGCACGGGCTGATGACCACTATCCACGCCTATACCAACGACCAGAACCTGTCCGACGTTTATCACAGTGACCCCTACCGCGCTCGCTCGGCCACTCAGTCGATGATCCCGACCAAGACCGGTGCCGCCGAAGCCGTTGGCCTGGTGTTGCCGGAGCTGGCCGGCAAGCTGACCGGCATGGCCGTCCGGGTGCCGGTGATCAACGTATCGCTGGTGGACCTGACCCTGGAGCTCAGCCAGGAAACCACTGCAGAGGAAGTCAATGCACTGATGCTGGACGCCAGCCGACGCTCGCCCATACTGGCCTGTAACTCGCTGCCGCTGGTTTCCTGCGATTTCAACCACAACCCGATGTCGTCGATTTTCGACACCAACCACACCAAGGTTAGCGGACGACTGCTGAAAGTGATGGCCTGGTATGACAACGAGTGGGGATTTTCCAATCGGATGCTGGATACTTGCCGCGCCCTGCACGAGGCGCCGTAGTCAGCGCTTCGGCCCTACCGCCCAATCAGCCAGGGAAGAACATGAACCGTATCGATTTCGTTACCGCGACACTGCCCGCCCGCAAGCGCATTGCGCTAGTAGCGCACGATCACTGCAAGGAGCGTCTGCTGGAATGGGCCGACCGGCAGAAAGAGCGGCTGGCAAGGCATGAACTGCTCGCGACCGGAACCACGGGCCTACTGATTGAACGGCGCCTGGCGCTGCCGGTGGAATGCATGATCAGCGGCCCGCTGGGCGGGGACCAGCAAATCGGCGCACGCATCGCCGAGCGACGGATCGACATGCTGGTGTTCTTCTGGGATCCCTTCGAACCGCAGCCCCATGATCCAGATGTGAAAGCGCTGCTGCGGGTTGCCGCCGTGTGGAACATCCCGCTGGCGGCCAACGAGAGCAGCGCCGACTATCTATTGTCGAGCCCTCTGCTCGATGAAGCCCACTCCCTGAGCATCCCCGACTACAGCAGCTATCTGGCAGGCCGGCAGTCCGCGGATCAATAATCGCGGCGATCCTCGTCTGGAAGACGTTGGCTTTCGTCGTCCGCTTCGTCACGCAGGTCGTCGAAGTCGGTTTTGAGACCTGTTTCCATGCTGTCCAGCTCGGCCAGCAGGCTGCGAAAGCTGGTTTGCCCGCGAGAGGCCTCCTCCGGTTCCTGTTCGAGATCTGCACGAGCCTGCAACGCCACCGGCACGGGCGCTTCTTCCACATCCACTGGCAGCGGCTCGGGCTCCATTTCACGCAGCACCGCCAGCGGTGGCAGCTCGTCGAGGTTCTTGAGGTTGAAGTGATCGAGAAACTGCTTGGTGGTGGCGAACATGGCCGGTCGCCCCGGAACGTCGCGATGGCCAACCACTCTCACCCATTCGCGCTCCAGCAGTGTCTTGACGATCTGACTGTTAACCGCGACGCCACGAATGTCCTCGATCTCGCCCCGGGTAATCGGTTGCCGGTAGGCGATCAGCACCAGGGTCTCCAGCAAGGCGCGCGAATAGCGCTGCGGCCGCTCCTCCCAGAGCCGCCCCACCCAGGGCGAAAAGCGCTCGCGAACCTGCAGACGATAGCCACTGGCAACCTCCTTCAGTTCGAACGCACGCCCCTTGCAGGACTTGTCGAGCACCTCCAGTGCTTTGCGCAACAGTGCCGGCGCGGGCCGCTCAGCTTCTTCGAACAGCTCGGCCATTCGGTCGATCGACATCGGCTTGCCCGCCGCCAGCAGAAAAGCTTCGAGCAGCGAAGCGAGATCCTTGGGATCGGAAAGATTCAACCTTGACTACCTCGGCTCATCCATAAATCGCACAAACAACTATTCGACCCGAGCTCGAACATGAATCGGCGCGAAGGGTTCGTTCTGCACCAACTCGACTAAGGATTCCTTGATCAGTTCGAGCACCGCCATGAACGTGACCACTACGCCAAGCCGACCTTCCTCGATCGTGAACAGAGCGGCAAAGGGAACGAAAGCGCCGCCTTTGAGCCTTTCCAGCACATCGCTCATGCGCTCACGAGTCGACAGCGTTTCGCGCGTGACCTGATGGCTTTCGAACATGTCGGCACGGCGCAACACCTCGGCCATGGAGATCAGCAGCTCCTCCAAACTGACCTCGGGCAACAGCTTGCGCGCCCGTGCATCCGGCGCATCCAGTCGCGGCACATGTAGCTCGCGACCGACACGTGGTAATTGATCGAGATCTTCGGAGGCCGCCTTGAAGCGCTCGTATTCCTGCAACCGGCGTATCAGTTCGGCACGCGGGTCGAGCTCGTCTTCTTCCACCTCAGCCGAACGCGGCAGCAGCATACGCGACTTGATTTCCGCCAGCATCGCGGCCATCACCAGGTATTCGGCAGCCAGCTCCAGACGCACCGCCTTCATCAGCTCGACGTAGCCCATGTACTGGCGGGTGATCTCCGCAACCGGAATATCCAGGATGTCAATGTTCTGCTTGCGAATCAGATAGAGCAGCAGATCCAGCGGCCCCTCGAACGCCTCGAGAAACACCTCCAGCGCATCTGGCGGGATATAGAGATCCTGCGGCAGACTGTTGAATGCCTCACCGTAGACCAACGCCAGCCGTAACTGCTCGCCGGGCGGGTCGATCGGCGCGGCGGCCTGGGGTTCCTGCATGCTCTCTCCACGGTCGAAGGATATTGAAAGCGGCAACAGCTTAGTCCTGTGGCCCCGCGACCTCTAGCGGTAGTTCAGGCCCATGGCCTGACGCACGACCATCAGCGTTTCCCGGACCTCGTCACGGGCCTGCTCGGCCCCTTCAGCCAGAATGCTGCGCACCAGATCCGGATTCTGCTCGTAATCCTGAGCCCGCTCTTGGAGCGGTGCCAACTCGAGTTGGATCGCCTCGATCAGCGGCGCTTTGCATTCCAGACAACCGATACCCGCGCTGCGGCAGCCCTGTTCGGCCCATTGGCAGACCTCCTCTCCCGAATGGGAAAGGTGCATCTGCCAGACGGGGCAGCGCGTCGGCTCACCGGGATCGTGACGGTGCACCCGTGCCGGATCGGTGGGCATTCGCTTGATCTTCTCTTCGATTTCGTCAGGCGTGTCGCGCAGGAAAATGGAATTGCTGGCCGACTTGGCCATTTTGCCGCCGTCGAGTCCCGACAGCTTGGACGAATCGCTCAGCAGAGCCTGCGGCTCGGGCAGCAACAATCTGCCGCTTCCTTCCAGATACCCGAACAGACGCTCCTGATCCCCGATGGTGATGGTCTGCTGATCCTTGAGAAGGGCGCGGGCGGTGTTCAACGCCTCGAGATCACCCTGTTCCTGATAGCTCTTGCGCAGGCTGGTATAGAGCTTGGAGCTCTTCTTGCCGAGTTTGCGTATGGCGGCCTCAGCCTTCGCCTCGAAGTCTTCCTCGCAGCCATAGAGATGATTAAAGCGTCGCGCCACGTCACGCGCGAACTCGATATGCGGCAACTGGTCGGCACCCACCGGCACGACCCCGGCTCGGTAGGCCAGAATATCGGCGGCTTGTAGCAGCGGATAACCGAGGAAGCCGTACGTGCCGAGATCCTTATGCTGCGAATCGAGCTGTAGCTCTTTATAGGACGGCACGCGCTCCAGCCAGGCCAAGGGACAGATCATCGACAGTAACAGATGCAGCTCGGCATGCTCAGGAATCTGGGATTGAATGAACAGGGTTGCGGAGCTCGGGCTAACCCCTGCCGCCAACCAATCGATCGCCATGTCCTGTACATGCCGGGCGATATCGCTACCGGCAGCGTGATCGGTGGTCAGAGCGTGCCAGTCGACGATGCAGAAAAAGCACTGATATTCATGCTGCATCCTGACCCAGTTCTTCAATACGCCGTGGTAATGGCCAAGATGAAGGCGGCCGTTGGGCCGCATTCCAGAGACCACACGTCGCTGCGAATCCATGGAGCTCAAAAGGGTTTCCTTCGTAGTTTTCGAAAAAGCGGATCGGGTCAGGCAGCGAAAGGCGCGGGATCACCACACCCCACCCGCACAACTTCCGGATCGCCGTCCACCAGGCTGATGACCGTGGAGGCCTCGACGCCACCGTAACCTCCGTCGATGATCAGGTCCACCTGATGCTCCAGCGCATCGCGCATTTCATAGGGATCGCTCATCGGCTCGGTCTCGCCGGGCAGTATCAGACTGACACTCATCAATGGCTCACCGAGCTCGGCAAGCAGCGCCTGGGCGATCGGCTGCGCCGGGACCCGCAGGCCAATGGTTCGGCGCTTGGGGTGCAAGAGCATCCGTGGCACTTCTCGGGTGGCGCTGAGGATGATGGTGTACGGCCCCGGCAAGTGCGTCTTGAGCAGACGAAAGGCCGCAGTGTCGACCTTGGCAAACAGGCCGAGCTGGGACAGATCACGGCAGACCAGCGTGAAGTTGTGTTTGTCATCCAGTTGGCGCAAGCGGCGAATACGTTCGATACCCGCCTTATTGCCCATCGAGCAGCCAATGGCATACGACGAGTCAGTGGGATAAACCACCACTCCGCCGTTGCGAATGATTTCCACCGCCTGCTTGATCAGCCTGGCCTGCGGGTTTTCCGGGTGTACTTGAAAAAACTGGCTCACGGGAACTCCCTGTTCAGCGGGCAGCAGACTCGCATGGTTCATGGTCGAAATGTCTCCACAGCGGCGGCAGATCATCCGGCAAGGTTCGATACATTCCCAACTCCGACCAGTCGCCAGGCGCATGAAAATCGCTGCCGATACTGGCCATCAGGCCGAACTCACGCGCGAGAATCGACAGACCGCCGACCTGCTCCAGCGGCTGCATGCCGTTGACGACTTCCAGCGCGTGGCCACCGGCCTGGGCGAACTCGACCACCAGACGCCGCCGCTTGCTACGAGTGAAGTCGTATTGCCAAGGATGCGCCAGACTGATCCAAGCCCCCGCTTCGCGCAGCGTAGTTACGGTTTGTTCGAGACTCGGCCAGTGCTGTTTGACATCACCGAGCTTGCCCGAGCCGAGCCATTTACGAAATGCTTCGGCGCGGTCGCGAACATGGCCGGCGCGCACCAGAAATTCGGCAAAGTGCGGGCGTGCCGGGGCGTTGCCGCTGTCACCCAACTCCTGTTGCACGGCTCGTGCGCCTTCCAGCGCGCCCGGCATGCCTTTCACTTCCAAGCGCTGGGCAATCAGTTCCGCCCGACGCCAGCGGCCGTCGTGCAACTCCGCGATGGCCTTCTGCAGCACCGCGGCGTCCCGGCGGAACGCATAGCCGAGGATATGAATAGTCGCGCCGCCCCAGACGCACGATAGCTCGATACCGTTGACCAGCCGGATCCCCAACGATTCTGCCATGGCACGGGCGGCATCGAGACCTTCCAACGTGTCGTGATCGGTCAGCGCGAGCAATTCGACACCACGTGCATATGCCCGCTCAACCAGTGCGTCGGGCGAGAGCACGCCATCGGACGCGGTGCTGTGGCAATGCAGATCAACAATCATTCGGGACCTATTCTCCAGGGGCTTGGCGGCATACTGTTACTGACCGTCGCCGCCAGCGCTCGTGCCGTCATCCACCTCGCCAAAGCTTGCGCCGCGTCCAGGAAATGGTCCGCAGGCAGCGTTCCGCCGAAAGCGCGGTTTGCTATTATGCCGCCCACATACCGCTTCTGGCTCTCTTCGTGAAACAAATCGTCGACTTCATTCCGCTGCTGCTGTTCTTCGTGGTGTACAAACTCGAGCCCAGAACTTTCGAACTGGCGGATCTGAACGTCACCGTCGGCGGCATTTTCAACGCGACCGCGGCGCTCATCATCAGCTCGGTCGTCGTGTATGCCGCGCTGTTCATTCATCAGCGCCGGCTGACCAAGAGCCAATGGCTGACGCTTGCCGCATGCCTGCTGTTTGGTGGACTGACCCTGGCCTTGCACAGCGAAGCCATTCTCAAGTGGAAGGCGCCGGTGCTGAACTGGTTGTTCGCGCTAGCGTTCACCGGCAGCCATTTCATTGGCGAAAAGCCGCTTATCCAACGCGTAATGGGCCATGCGGTACAGTTGCAGCCGGCACAATGGACAAAACTTAATGTCGCCTGGATCCTGTTCTTCCTCATCTGCGGCTTCGCCAATCTGTTCGTCGCCTTCGTCTACCCCTCTGTCTGGGTCGACTTCAAGGTCTTCGGCAGCCTGGGGCTGACACTGCTTTTCATGGCAGGTCAGGCCGTATACCTGGCCCGCCACATGCAACCCGAACCTGAAGAATCATAGGAGTAAACATGCTCTACGCCATCATCGCCACCGACGTAGCGAACTCGCTAGAGAATCGTCTGGCGGCCCGCCCGGCCCACCTGGCGCGTCTCGAGCAGCTGAAAAGCGAAGGCCGCATGATTCTCGCCGGGCCGCATCCAGCCATCGATAGCAACGACCCAGGCGCTGCCGGGTTCACCGGAAGCCTGGTGGTCGCCGAGTTCGAATCCCTGCAAGCCGCGGAAGCATGGGCGGCGGCTGATCCGTACAAGGCTGCCGGCGTCTACGGAGAAGTGGTCGTCAAACCTTTCAAGCAAGTCTTTCCCTGAGTCGATCGGCTGACGCCGTCAGATATTGCTCTGGTCGTGGGGTTTCTACGGCCGTTTAAGGAAAAAGGAGTTCCGATGCGCCAAGGTTCGCTAACCCTGCTGTTTTTCCTGAGTGTTGCCATGCCGCTCGTGAACGCCGAGGAAGGTCCAATCGATCCGTCTGCCGAACGACCACAGGTGGAGCTCGAAGAACGCCTGTCCGACAATGAACTACAGCCCGAAGCGCCCAACGACAGCCTCAGCATGGCCATTACCGATGCCGAGCGGGCTCAGCTGGCGCATCTGCGCCAAGAGAACCACCGGCTGCGCATGCAGTTGCAGCAAGTCCAACCGAAGGCGCAACCGCAACCACAACTGCTGAACGATCAGCAGCAGTGGTTTGCCGTGGGCGGCGGCGTCGGCGTGCTGGGTTTCCTGCTGGGCGTTCTCACCACGCGGGGACGCCGGCGCCGGCAATGGTTGAACTGAAGCGGATACGAGCAAAGGCATGAGCGAACTGTTACTGATAGACGATGATGAGGAACTCTGCGAACTGCTGGTGAGCTGGCTCGCCCAAGAGGGTTTTGTCGCTCACGCCTGCCACGACGGTCAAAGCGCCCGCGCGGCACTGGCCGAACACCAGCCGGCTGCGGTGGTGCTCGATGTGATGCTGCCCGACGGGAGCGGCCTCGAACTACTCAAACAATTGCGCAGTGAACATCCGGACCTGCCGGTATTGATGCTTTCAGGGCGCGGCGAACCGCTGGATCGCATCCTCGGCCTGGAACTGGGCGCAGACGATTATCTGGCCAAACCCTGCGATCCCCGCGAGCTCACCGCCCGGCTACGTGCCGTGCTGCGGCGCAGCCAGCCGGCAAGCACGCCAACTCAACTGGAGCTGGGCGATCTTTGCTATAGCCCGGCGCGCGGCGTCGCTAGCGTCGGCGATCACGAGGTCACCCTGACGCTTTCTGAAGGCCGCATTCTGGAAGCGCTGCTCAGCCAGCCGGGCGAGCCTTTGGACAAGCAGGCACTGGCGCAGCTCGCCCTCGGTCGCAAACTGACCCTGTATGATCGGAGCCTCGACATGCACGTCAGCAACCTGCGGCGCAAGCTTGGCCCTCATCCCGATGGTCGTCCGAGGATCGTCGCCCTTCGCAGTCGCGGTTACCTTTACGCCTCCTGATCGGCTTTACCGAGCCTTTACCCTGTACTGACCGCCGTTGACCTTGCGCTCCCTAGACTGAGCTCATCCGATCGAAGCGCAAAGCGTGCAGGCGTTCTGGCGATCGGTTCCCATACACAGGAGAGACCTCATGATGCGCAAGACTGTTATAGCCGTGCTTTTCGCTTCCGCCCTGCCCACCCTTGCCATGGCGATGCCCGACGAGGGCCATCGCCATCATGGCGGCAAACATGCCCCGTTCGAACAGCTGAACCTCACTCAGGAACAGGAAGCGAAAATGCGCGACCTGATGGGGGCCCAGATGAAGCAACGTCGCGAAATCACCCAGCGCTACCTGGACAAACTGCCCGAAGCCGAGCGAAAGGCCATGCTGGACGAACTTAAGTCGAGCAAAGAAAACACCCACAAACAGATGCGCAACCTCCTCAAGCCCGAGCAACAGAAGCAGTTCGACGAAATGCACGAGAAGATGGAAGCCAAGCGAGCAGAGCGCGCCGAGTTCCAGCAATGGAAAGCCGAGCGCGATCAGAAGAGCTAATTCCAGGCTTGTGCGTCCGAAACCAACCCGCCGGTCGCGCCTCACCGAGGAGGCGCGAACTGGGCATTGTCGTAGAGAGATGACCGTTGCGATCTTTGTTCTGGCGTATCCTTGCAACATTCTGGCTGGCCATCGCGCTGGTGGCCGGCCTTGCCATGCTGCTGGGCCGCGCGCTAAACCAGGACTCCTGGATCATCAATCGGCATCCTGGCGTCAAGGATCTGGCCGAAATCTGGACGAGAGTCTACGAGCGCCAGGGCCCCTTGCCTGCGCAGTTTTTGCTCGAACAGCACCGACAACGCTTCCATATCGACGTTCAGGTACTGGCCGAAAACGGCCAACCGATCATCCGCGGAACCTTTCCGGCACGCGCCGCCGCATTCGAAGCGAGACAGGAAAACCTCTCGGGACGCCTGCCCTGGCGGCGCCTGACCACCGACTACACCAGCCCGCTCAGCGGCGAAACCTACCTGTTCATCTACCGTATTCCCAATTCCGAATTGCAGGCCTGGCACCGTGGCAGCCTGTTCTGGCCATTGAGCGCGATCGCCATCACGCTGGTCGTGCTGACCGGCTTCAGTCTGCTACTCACCCTGTCCATCACGCGCCCCCTCGACCGCCTTCGCGGCGCCGTACATGACCTCGGGCAGACTACCTATCAGCAGAATTCGCTTGCCCGTCTGGCTACCAGACGCGACGAGCTCGGCGTGTTGGCCAAGGACTTCAATCGCATGGGCGCGCGCCTGCAGAGCCTGATCGGCAGCCAGCGACAGCTGTTGCGTGACGTTTCCCATGAGCTGCGCTCGCCACTTGCGCGGCTGCGCATTGCCCTGGCGCTCGCCGAACGAGCGACCCCGACGGAGCGTGAAGCCATCTGGCCGCGACTGGCGAAGGAGTGTGACCGCCTGGAGGCACTCATCAGTGAGATCCTCGCGCTGGCGAGACTGGATGCCGAGCCCGGCGCGACGATCCCGGTCGATTTGCCGGCCATGTTCCAGCAACTGGAAGAAAATGCACGCATCGTGTCGCCTGCCCAGCGCATCGAAACCCGGATGGATGCCACGGTTGAATTTCACGGTTGGCCGGACATGCTGGAGCGAGCGCTGGACAATCTGCTGCGCAACGCGCTGCGCTTCAATCCAGAAGGCGCGCCGATCGAGCTGTACGCCACTGCCGACAACGACTGGCTGCTCCTGAGCATTCGTGATCGCGGTCCAGGTGTCGATGAAGCCCACCTCGCGCGACTGAGCGAACCGTTCTTCCGCGCGCCGGGGCAGACCACTGCCGGTCATGGGCTGGGACTGGCGATCGCCCGCCGCGCCGCCGAACGGCATGGCGGAGAGCTGTTGCTGGGCAATCATCCCGAGGGCGGTTTCGTCGCCAGCCTGAGGCTGCCGCTAAAACCGCCCGGTCCTTCCATCCCCGACCTGAGCTCTACTGCGCGCCGTTCCACCGGCTGACGAAAGACTGGGGATCCAACTCCGGCGGCGTCCGCAGATTGCCTTCCGGCGTGCCTAGATAAATGAAGCCGAGTACCTGTTCGTTCTCCGCCAGGCCTAATCGCTGTGCCACATGCCGGTCATAGGCGAACTCACCGGTGCGCCAGACCGCGCCTAATCCCTGGGCATGCGCCGCCAGCAACACACCATGCGCCGCACAAGCAACCGCGAGCACCTGCTCGGATTGGGGGATTTTTGGGTGCGGCAACACCTGGGCGATGACAACGACTAGCAGCGGTGCGCGCAGCGGCATCTTGCGCGCCTTGGTCAGGGCGTCCTCTGGCGCATCCGGCTGACGCAAACGAAGCGACTCGACGAACACCTCGCCCAGCCGTTCGCGCGCGCCATCCTGAACGGTTAGAAAGCGCCACGGCCGAAGCTGACCGTGATCCGGTGCGCGCAGTGCCGCGCGGAACAAGACATCCAGTTGAGCGGCCGTCGGCGCCGGATCAGCGAGTCGCGTAACTGAAACGCGGTTGAACAACAGGTCGAGAGCATCCATCCAACACCTCCAAAACGAATCGGACATTCTAGGGGGTGTTGGCGTTTCATCGCGACCGCGCGGCACCATTTCGACAACGGCCTGTTTGGCAACCTAGCGGCTAACAGCTTGACAGGCGATGGTCAGGCGACCCGATCAGGCGACAGATGTGGCTCCAAAGGCGGAGTCAGTGGTGGCAGGCCATGGGCGGCCCGGGCCGCGTCGCAATGGGCATTGTGCTGGCCATCGGCCCAGGACGCTTCGAACTCGCGGCAGGTACTCGAGCGCTGCTCATACATCGTGCAACGCACGCCACACCCCACATCGCCCATCAGGCCGACGCACCGCGCTGGCTTGGATTCGGTCCCGAGCATCGCAACATGAAACGGGCTGACCTGCACGGTCACGTTGTCGGGTACGGTACCACCGGATGAGGCGCACTCGCCCCAGAAGAAGGACACACGAAAATACGCGCAGCAGGCGCCGCACGTGAGGCAGGGATTGTCGATCGACATGGAAGGTGAACACCCAGAAACCGGGAAAGGGCCGGCGCCCGGGCGGCTATTCTAATCATCGCAACGGACTTGGGAAGAGCCTCCCGGGGTGCTCCACAAAAGATTTTCCAGCGGGCCGATAGCCGGTTTACTGCCGCTGCGACAGGCGTAGAATGGCGGCCTCATTTTTCGAGCCGAGCATCAATCAAAAATGGCCTTGCCGACGCTGCGCATTATCGGTTTCATCCTCGGCATTTTCCTGATCACCCTTGCAGTCAGCATGGTCATTCCAATGATCACGCTGTTCGCTTTCGATCGTACCGATGATCTCCAAGCGTTCATCTGGGCGAGCCTCATCACCTTCAGCTGCGGTTTCGCTCTGGTAGCGCCAGGCCGCCCGGCGAACACCCACCTGCGTCCTCGCGACATGTATTTCCTGACGACCATTAGCTGGGTGATCGTTTGCTGCTTCGCCGCCCTGCCACTGATGCTCATTCAGCACATCAGCTATACCGATGCCTTTTTCGAAACCATGTCAGGTGTTACCACCACTGGCGCAACTGTACTTTCAGGGTTGGATAGTGCATCGCCGGGTCTGTTGATGTGGCGCTCGTTGCTGCACTGGCTTGGAGGCATCGGCTTTATTGGTATGGCGGTGGCGATCCTGCCGTTGCTGCGAGTCGGTGGCATGCGCTTATTCCAGACCGAGTCATCAGACTGGTCGGAAAAGGTCATGCCTCGCTCTCACATGGCCGGCAAATACCTGATCGCAATCTATGTGGCGTTTACGCTGGCCGCCTTCGTTGCATTCTGGCTAGCCGGGATGAGCGGCTTCGATGCCATCAACCACGCGATGTCGACCGTGTCGACAGGGGGATATTCGACGTCCGACGCGTCTCTCGGCAAATTCAGCTCTGCATCGCATTGGGTTGCGATCTTCTTCATGGTGCTGGGCAGTCTGCCGTTTACGCTGTACGTCGCTACCGCACGAGGAAATCGCGGCGCTTTATTCCGCGATCAGCAGGTCAGGGGATTTCTCCTGATGCTTGCGCTCACCAGCCTTCTATTCAGCGGTTGGTACTGGCTCAACCATGATGACAACTTGCTCGACTCGCTGCGAATCGTAACGTTCAGCGTGGTATCGGTGATCACCACCACCGGCTTCGCCGTTACCGATTACACCCAATGGGGTGGATTTGCCGTCATGGCATTCTTCTACCTCACGTTCCTTGGCGGATGTTCCGGCTCCACCTCAGGCGGATTGAAGATGTTCCGCTTCCAGGTCGCCTATGCCCTGTTGCGTTCGAACCTCAAGCAACTGGTTCACCCGCGAGCAGTGATACGCCAGCAGTACAACGGTCACAACCTCGACGAAGAAATCGTCCGTTCGATTCTGACATTCTCATTCTTTATCACCATGACCATCGGCGTGCTGGCCCTGTGTCTGGCGCTACTTGGCTTGGACCCGATCACCGCACTCACAGGCGCGGCTTCAGCGGTCTGCAACGTTGGTCCCGGCCTGGGGCCGATCATCGGTCCAGCCGGCAACTTCTCGACTCTGCCAGACGCTGCAAAGTGGCTACTCTCAGTCGGCATGCTGCTCGGCCGTCTGGAAATCATTACCGTACTGGTCATGCTGACACCCTCGTTCTGGCGTCACTGATCCAATTAGGTTTCGCCGATATCCTCGTTCCACAGTTCAGGGCTATTGGCGATAAAGCTGCGCATCATCTCGACGCAGCCTGGGTCCTGCAACACTTCGACCTCGACACCGCGGCCACGTAGCAACAGCTCTTCGCCCATGAACGTCTGATTCTCGCCAACCACGACTTTGGGAATCCCATATAGCAGGATCGCCCCGCTACACATCGAGCAAGGCGACAGCGTCGTATAGAGCACCGATTCGGTATAAACAGAGGCCGGTTGCCGCCCGGCATTCTCAAAGGCGTCCATCTCGCCGTGCAGTACAGCGCTGCCCTGCTGAACACGTCGGTTATGTCCACGCCCGATGATCTGTCCTCGGTGGACGATCACCGAGCCGATCGGAATGCCGCCTTCGGCCAGCCCCTTCCTTGCCTCGTCGATTGCCGCCTGCATGAATGCATCCATCCCCTTCTCTCCCCTGAATATCCAAGCCAATGAACAGGCCGATACGGCTGAATCGCGCGCCACTCAAACGTGAGCACTCAGACCGCGTCGGTCTTGCCCTTGAACAGCCGACGGCCCAGCGTAAGCGCTGCGAAAACCAGTCCCCCGACGAGGATGCCGAAGGCCGCATCGAGCACCGTCGGCAGCAACCCAGCCAACACCGAGCCGACATAGGGCAACGCCACGGAGTTCTGGGCGCTGTCCTCGATGAAATGGTGAATCGCCTGGATGCCATGGGTGAGGATGCCACCGCCGACCATGAACATGGCCGCCGTACCGATCACCGACAACGATTTCATCAACCAGGGCGCCACCGTCAGTATGCCCCGCCCGATCGCCTGCGCCGCGCCACTGGCGCTTTTACTCAAGGCCAGACCGGCATCGTCCAGCTTGACGATACCGGCGACCAGCCCGTACACGCCGACGGTCATGATGACCGCGATGCCCGCCAGCACCGCCACTTGTTCGGTGAAGCTCGCGGCCGCCACGGTACCCAGCGTGATGGCAATGATTTCGGCCGAGAGGATGAAGTCGGTGCGTACCGCGCCGCTGATCTTGTCCCGCTCAAAGGCGACCATATCGACCTGCGGGTCCGCCAACGCCTGCAATTGCTGTGCATGGTGGTTGTCGTCTCGATGCAGAAAACGGTGCGCCAGCTTCTCGAAGCCCTCGAAACACAGAAACGCACCGCCGAGCATCAGCAATGGCGTAATCGCCCACGGAATGAACGCACTGATCAATAGGGCGGCCGGTACCAGAATCAACTTGTTTCGAAATGATCCCTTGGCCACCGCCCAGACGACAGGCAATTCCCGATCGGCCTTGACGCCCGTGACCTGCTGGGCGTTGAGGGCAAGATCATCGCCGAGTACACCCGCGGTTTTCTTCGCGGCGACCTTGGTCATGACGGAAACGTCATCGAGAACCGTCGCGATATCGTCGATCAGGGCAAGCAGGCTACTGGCCAATGCTGGGCGTCCTCTGGAAGGGTTGGAAAGAGCGGCGAGAATATGCCGCTGTATGGACTCTGGAACTAAGGCCGTCGCGCCGCAGCACAAGTTCCGGCGCAACTGCCGTCAGCGCTGGCTTCGCCACGCCAGTCCTATGCCATCGGGGCGCTGTCGGGGTTTCTGATGCCGGTCCGCAATACCCTAGCCGAAACCCTATGGCGAGCAAGCGTCAGCGAATCTAGACTGCGATGACGACAATAACAGGAGGTGCCGCATGAGCACGCAAACCGCCGAACGCTTTACCCGCTTTGCTGATTTTTATCCGTTCTACCTAGCTGAGCATAGCAACCGCATCTGCCGCCGCCTGCACTACGTGGGCAGCCTGCTGGTGCTGGCCATCCTTGCCTATGCGCTCATCAGCCAGCAATGGTTGTGGCTACTGGCGATGCCGGTGGCTGGATACGGATTTGCTTGGGTCGGCCATTTCGTTTTCGAGAAGAACCGGCCTGCGACCTTCCAGTATCCGCTGTACAGCTTTTTGGGCGACTGGGTCATGCTCAAGGATATGCTCACTGGAAAGATTCGCTTCTGAGGCTGAGCCAGGCACGGCCCGCTCGATACTCGCGGCCCGTCACGGATTGGACGGGCGATTTGGCGCAATGACGATGACTTGGTTATGATCGCCGGTCAGCGTCGTTCGATGCGCTGTTGCCTCCAACGGCGCATCCTAGAGCGCTGAAACCTTTCAGGGATAGTTATCCATCATGCCAACCGTGACCGGTGAACGGCGTAACGGCCTCGCGACTCGCCCCTTGCGCGAGTACTACGCCCGGGTGTTCGCCTACCTGACCTGCGCCGCCACGCTCGCCGCCGGTGTCTATACCCAGCAATTCGCCCTCGACTTGCTGTGGATGGTCCCCTATACCCTTCTCTATCCGCATTTCGCCTATCACCTGAGTTATCGCTTCAAGCGCGAATACCCGGAGCAAACTTCGCAGACCCTGCTGTGCCTCGACGCCTTGAATGCCGGAGCGGGAATCGTGCTGCTCGGCTGCATCCTGGTACCGAGCATGATGTTTCTGCTGACCCTCGGTTTCAGCGCACTGGTTATTGGCAGCCTGCGCCACTTGTTGATGACCATACTGATGGTGATCATCGGTGCCGGGCTGACCAGCCTGCTGGTGCCTTTGCGCTTCGACGGCGCAACCCCTACTCTGGTGTCGGCGGTCAGCATTTTGTTCACCACCCTGTATGTCTGTATCACGGCCTACTACGTGCACCAGCAGGGCGAGCGACTGGCACAGGCGCGCCGCGAAGTGGAAGCCGAGCAGGCAAAAGCCGCACGGTTGGCTCGTAATCTGGCCAAATACCTATCCCCGCAGGTGTGGGAGTCGATCTTTTCCGGCAAGCGCAGCGTACGGCTGGAAACCCAGCGCAAGAAACTTACGGTGTTCTTTTCGGATATCAAGGGCTTCACCGAGCTCGCCGAAGAGCTGGAAGCAGAAGCCCTGACCGATCTGCTCAACAACTACCTCAACGAGATGTCGAAGATCACCCTCAAGTACGGCGGAACCATCGACAAGTTCGTTGGTGACTGCGTGATGGTGTTTTTCGGCGACCCCACCAGCCAAGGCGCAAAAAAGGATGCGGTGGCGGCGGTATCGATGGCCATCGCCATGCGCAAACACATGAAGGTGCTGCGCCAGCAATGGCGGGCGCAAGGCATTACGAAGCCGATGGAAATCCGCATGGGGATCAACACCGGCTACTGCACGGTCGGCAACTTCGGTGCCGACACCCGCATGGACTACACCATCATCGGCCGCGAAGTTAACCTGGCCAGCCGTCTGGAAAGCTCCGCCGAAGCCGGGGAAATTCTCATTTCCCACGAGACCTACTCCCTGGTCAAAGACGTCATCATGTGCCGCGACAATGGCCAGATCACGGTCAAGGGGTTCAGCCGACCGGTTCAGATCTATCAGGTCGTGGATTTTCGGCGCGATCTCGGCGCAACCAATAGTTTCGTCGAACACGAACTACCAGGTTTCTCCATGTACTTGGATACCAACGGTGTCCAGAACTTCGACAAGGAACGTGTCATCCAGGCGCTCAACCAGGCGGCTGACAAACTGCGCGACAAAGTCATCATGTAGTGCCAACGGCACGCGTCGGATTCCGCCGCAGCCGGCCACGCCATCCGCTTGCAGTCGAGGTAAACATGTCGCCCATCCTGTCCCTGCGTCATTACAACCAGGACCAGGTCATTCACAGTCATCAACATACGCAATTGGTGTTCGGCCTGCGTGGACAGCTGGATTTCGAGATTGATGGCCACGGTAGCCGCATTCAACAACAACGCCTTGCTGTAGTACCCAGTGATGCGCGCCACGCATGCGGTAGCACCGATGGCAGCCTCTGCCTGGTCGTGGACATACCCGATGGCGGCTGGTTACAACAGCACCTTGGTCATCACGCCAGCTCCACTCAGCGCTTGCTGGAGCAGTCCGCAGCACTACAGCTGACGCCATCCCAAAGCCAGCTCGTCAGCTGGCTTGCCGCCAGCCCGATCAACGATTCAATCATTGGCGCACAAGGCGCAGCCTTGCTGCTGGCCAGCCTGGGGGCAGGCTGCGAGCAAATCAGCCGACCGCAGTCGCTTCCGCTGGCCGCGCTCCATGCCCACGTCGACCGGCATCTGGCGCATCCGCTTGAAGTCAGGGATCTCGCGCGACTGGCCGGCCTCTCCGTACAACGCTTCCATGTACGTTTCGTCAGCGAAACGGGCCTGACGCCACAAGAGTTCATCCGATTGCGCCGCCTGCAACAAGGCCGAGAGCTACTGAGCAGTACCCAATTGGCAGTCGGCGAGATCGCCGCACGCGTCGGCTATGCGTCGCAAAGCGCCTTCACGGCCGCTCTCAACCGCCAATACGGCACTACGCCTCGCGCCATCCGCCGCGAGACGCACGACAAATCACGAGACTGACGCGACAGACGAGCCGCACCGCACGACCTACCCTGGTGGCTCAACGCTGCGGGCGATGCTCCAACGCATATCGCGAGGCTCCATGATGAACTTATTCGACACCTCTGCTTCCCCTTTTCAAGGCCGATCCAAGCAGGCGGATCTACCGTGACCCACCGCAACGCCTTATTGGCGATCCACTTCGGCGCGCTGATGTTTGGCCTCTCGGGGGTATTCGGCAAGCTGGCCGAAAGTCCGCCCCTGCTCATCACCTTTGGCCGCGCACTGTTTGCCGTCATCGCCTTGTTGCTGGCAGCGCAGTTCTTGCGTGTCGGCGGCAACCGTCCAAGCGGGCGGCAGCGTGTTGGCCTGTTGCTCGGCGGCGTGCTGTTGGGCGGGCACTGGCTCACCTTCTTCATGGCCGTAAAGATCGGAGGGGTCGGCATCGCCACGCTGGGCTTCGCCAGCTTCCCGGCCTTCACGGTGCTGCTTGAAGGACTGCTGTTTCGCGAGCGTACCCGTCCGGTCGAGTTCGCCATGGTGGGACTGGTATGCGCAGGCCTGCTGCTGGTGACGCCACACTTCGATCTCGCCAGTGAAAGCACTGTAGGGCTGCTCTACGGCATCCTCTCGGGGCTGACGTTCGCCCTGCTCTCGCTGCTCAACCGTGCCGTCACCCGCGGCGTCGACCCGGTACAGGCCGCACTTTGGCAAAACGGCACCATCCTGCTGTGTCTGCTGCCTGTCACCTGGACCTCACTTCCCGCGGTACCAGTGCTGGACTGGCTATGGCTGGGATTACTCGGCGTGTTCTGTACGGGACTGGCGCACAGCCTGTTCGTGGCGAGCCTCAAGGTGCTGAAGGCGCGGACCACGGCGGTGATTTTCGCCCTCGAACCGGTCTATGGGATTGCTTTCGCGTGGTGGCTGTTCAACGAACAACCCACCCTGCGCATGCTGATCGGCGGTACCTTGATCATTCTCGCCACGGTGATCACCAGCCGTCTCAAGGCTCCGGCTGGGACCAGTGCCGCAGCATCGCTGACAGAGATGCCGAAGGCGCAGCGTTAGCTACGCCGGGCATGCAGCGGACAGCACTGCCGTCAGTGGGAATGACGCGGTACGTCCGCCCCTCGACAGCCCACGAGGAAGTCGAAGTCGCAGCCTTCATCCGCCTGTAGTACATGATCGACGAACAGCCGCCGATAGCCGCCGTCCCACAACAAGCCCTGCGGCGCTTGCCAGGCAGCCAATCGCTCTTTCAACTCTGCATCGGGAATGTCCAGATGCAGGCGGCCCGCCAGGCAATCCAGTTCGATGAAGTCGCCATTACGCACCACTGCCAGCGGTCCACCAGCGGCGGCTTCGGGGGCGACGTGCAACACCACGGTGCCGTAGGCAGTCCCGCTCATCCGCGCATCGGAGATTCGCACCATGTCGGTAATCCCCTTCGCCAGTACCTTTGGCGGCAACCCCATGTTGCCGACCTCGGCCATGCCGGGATAACCCTTGGGTCCGCAGTTCTTCATCACCAACACGCAGGTTTCATCGACGTCCAGCTCCGGATCGGCGATGCGCGCCTTGTAGTCGTCGAAGTCCTCGAAGACCACCGCACGCCCTCGGTGCTTCATCAGCTCAGGTGTCGCCGCAGAGGGTTTCAACACCGCCCCGCTGGGTGCCAGATTACCGCGCAGCACGCAGATGCCGCCGTCCTCGCGCAGCGGATTGTCCAACGCACGGATAACCTCGTCCTGCCCGTAGATCGGTGCTTGGGCGCAGTTGTCCCACAGCGACTTGCCATTGACGGTCAAGGCATCCGGGTTGGGTAACAACTGGTTTTCACCCAACCGACGGATCACAGCGGGCAGGCCACCGGCGTAGTAGAACTCCTCCATCAGGAAGCGCCCCGACGGCTGCAAGTCGACGATGGTGGGCATGCCCCGGCCGATGCGCGTCCAGTCATCCAGATCGAGCTCGACGCCTATCCGCCCGGCGATCGCCTTGAGATGGATCACCGCATTGGTCGAACCGCCAATGGCGGCATTGACGCGGATGGCATTCTCGAACGCCTGCTTGGTCAGCACCTTGGACAGCCGCAGGTCTTCCTGAACCATCTCGACGATGCGCATGCCGGACAGATGCGCCAGCACGTAGCGGCGCGAATCCACTGCGGGAATCGCCGCGTTGTGCGGCAACGAAGTACCCAGCGCTTCGGCCATGCAGGCCATGGTCGAGGCCGTGCCCATGGTGTTGCAGGTGCCGGCCGAGCGCGACATGCCAGCCTCGGCCGAAAGAAATTCGTCGAGACTGATCAGGCCGCCCTTGTACGCCTCGTGCATCTGCCAAACGATGGTCCCGGCGCCGATGTCGCGGCCGTTATGCTTGCCGTTGAGCATCGGACCGCCGGTAACGACGATGGCGGGAACGTCGCAACTTGCTGCCCCCATGAGCAACGCCGGGGTGGTCTTGTCGCAGCCGGTGAGCAGCACCACCGCATCGATGGGGTTGCCACGAATCGACTCTTCCACATCCATGCTGGCCAGGTTACGGGTGAGCATGGCGGTCGGCCTGAGGTTCGATTCGCCGTTGGAGAACACCGGAAACTCCACCGGAAACCCGCCTGCTTCCAACACGCCTTTTTTCACGTGCTCGGCGATCTTGCGGAAATGCGCGTTGCAAGGGGTCAGTTCGGACCATGTGTTGCAGATGCCGATGATCGGCTTGCCCTGGAATTCGTGATCCGGAATGCCCTGATTCTTCATCCAGCTGCGGTACATGAAACCGTTCTTGTCGGTGGTGCCGAACCATTGAGCGGAGCGTAGGGGGCGTTTGTCGGTCATTTGCGATGCACCTGTTTCAGCGGCTGACCCGCCGGGCCCGCCAGATTGAACGTTCGGGTTGATTACAGCAGCCAGGTCGAGATGGCCGGGAAATACAGCAGCAGGCCGAGTACCGCGATCTGAATGACGATGAAGGGCACCATCGAACGGAAGATGTCGGTCAGCGTGATATCCGGCGGCGCCACGCTTTTGAGATAGAAGGCAGCAGGGCCGAAGGGTGGCGAGATGTAGGACACCTGCATGCTCACCGCGAACAAAATGCCGAACCACACCGGGTCGTAGCCGAGCTCGACGACTATGGGCACGAAGATCGGCAGGCAAAGCATGGCGATGCCGATCCAGTCCAGAAACATGCCCAGCAGCAGGAAGATCAGCATCATCACCAGCACGATGACGAAGGGCGCCACCTCCAGCCCGGTAATCGCGGATGAGACGAAGCGGTTGCCGCCCATCAGGTTGTAGACCCCGACCAGACAGGCCGCACCGATACCGATCCAGACAATCATTCCGCAGGTTTCCAGCGTCTGGGTCAGGCTTTCCTGAAGCAGCTTGACGCTGAATTCGCCGCGCACCAGCACGGCCAGCAACACACCCAGCGCGCCCATGGCCGCGGCCTCGGTGACCGAGGCGATACCGCCGTAGATGCTGCCGAGCACCAACCCGGCGATGGCGATCGGAAAGAACATGCCCTTGAAGGCTTCGGCCAACGTAAGTCGTGGCTGATTGATGTCCTTCTCCAGATGCGCACCACCCATATGCGGATACCGCATGCACATCACCACCACGTAGAGCATGTAGCTGCCCATCAACAGCGCCGCGGGCATAATCGCCGCCTTGAACAGGTCGGCAATGGAGACGCTGGCGATCAGCCCGTAGATGATCAGCACGATCGACGGCGGCACCATGGTGCCCAGCGAGCCACCCGCGCAGACCACG
This sequence comes from Pseudomonas sp. YJ42, assembly GCF_047225135.1. NCBI lineage: Bacteria > Pseudomonadati > Pseudomonadota > Gammaproteobacteria > Pseudomonadales > Pseudomonadaceae > Pseudomonas > Pseudomonas sp. YJ42. The sequence continues at coordinate 820,796 of NZ_CP178378.1, forward strand.
CCGATGGCGATGCGCTTGTCGTAGCCCAGGCGAAGCATCTGCGGCAGGGCCAGCACGCCGAGCAGGACGATTTCGCCACCGATGATTCCCGAAATCGCAGCGAGAAAGAACGCCACGACGATGGTCTGTACCGCGACCCCGCCCGGCAGCCGACCGGCGAAAAAGCGCATGGAATTGAACAGATCCCGCGCCAGACCCGATCGGTCCAGCAAGCCCGCCATGAAGACGAACATCGGTACGGCCACCAACGAGTATTCGGTGATAAAGCCGAACATCCGGCTCGCCACCAACGGCACCGCCACAGGTCCAAACCAGCCGAGGGTGAAACCGGCGGCCACCAGGCCGGTGACGAAGGCCAGCGGCAGGCCCAACACCAGTAAAGCGAAGATCGCGAAGATCATCAGGTAGGTTGCGATCTCGATGGTCATTGCGCGGCATCCGAATCATGACGTGCACGACGGTGAGTCGCGATCCGCACCACCTGCTGCACACACATCAGGGCAATCGAGGCGAGAATGACGATCTTGGTGAAGGCCGGCAGCGGCTGGTTCCAGGACGACCCGGAGGTTTCCAGGCGCCAGCTGCCATCAGGCGCGTGAGTCGCGTTATAGGCCAGCACCCAGGCGGCATAACCGATCGCCAAACAGAACAGGATGCCCAAAAGCAGGTTCAGCAATTCCAGCCAGCTCCGCTTACGCGGCGAAAGCCGGTCGAGCAGGATGCGAATCTGGATATGCCGGTTGGTCGCCAATGCATAGGGCCCACCCAGCGCGAAGATCGCAGCGACCAGAAAGGTCGTGGTCTCGTGCGCCCACTCGGTCGGCGAGTTGAAGCCGTAGCGCATGATGACCTCGAACACACTGACCAGCATGGCGATGAACACCAGCCAGGCGATGGCTTGGCCGGCGCGACGAACGCCGCGATCGAGCAATCCGCGGCCCGGTTCGGGGGCGCAGGCGTCGAGATGATCGTCAGATGAAGGTTGAGCATTTTTCACAGCGAAACTCCTCGGACTACCCGGCCGAAGCCAGGGAGCCTTTGGTCATCGAAGAGAGGAACCGCAAGGTGCGGCTTAGAGCATGCCTTTGTCCTGCAAGTAGGCCTGGATCGAATCCACCGCCTCCTTGGCCTGGGGGCTACGCTCACGCCAGCGCGCCCACTCTTCCCGGGCGGATTGGCGGAAGCTCTTCAACTGATCGTCGGAAAGCGAGGTCAGGGTCACGTCGCCCTTCTGCTTGGCCAGCGCAACTTGTTCCTCGTCCTTTTTCTGCAGATCGCTGACCAGTTGTTCGGTGAACGCATCGACAGAGTCTTCGAGAGTCTTCTGTTGCTCGGGCGTTAGCTCATCCCACAGCGCCTTGTTGACCGAGATGTCCTTCATCGGCATCGAGTGAAAGCCGGGATAGACGGCGAATGGCGCGTACTTGTGATAGCCCTGCTGGTAATTGGTGGAGAACACCGTGTAGTCGGCTGCGTCGATCACGCCCTTTTCCAGCCCGGTGTATACCTCGGAGGTGGGCAGATTCACCGGCGCCGCGCCGACCAATTTGAAGATGTTCGAGACCATGCCTTCCGGCGCACGCACCTTCAGGCCCTTCAGATCGCCGAGCGTTTCGATCTTGCGCTTGCTGATCAGGGATTCGGCTCCCACGGCGCCAGCACGAATGAGGTGAACGTTGTATGGCTCGACCAGGCGGTTGTAGCCCGCCTCGCCGCCAGCGTTGCGCATGTAATCGAGAAACGGCGTCGGACCGCTCCAGGCGCCGACCATATTGCCGTACACCGCGAAAGCCGGGTTCTTGCCTGAGAAGTATCCGGGGTCGGTGATGTGCCCCTGGATGATGCCGGCACCGACCGCGTCCAGCGTCTCGTTGTTACCCACGATGGTGCCGGTCGGCAGGACCTCGACGGTGATCTCGCCGTTGGTTTTCTCGCCGACGCTCTTGGCCCATTGCTGGGCGATGCGGTACTCGTCGTCACCGGCATTGACGTTAATCTGAAATTTCCATTCCTGAGCAGCGGCGACACTGCCGGAAGCAAGGATCAGGCTCGCCGCAAGGACAAGGCCGGCACGGGGAATAGTCGGTTGCATAGTTGCCTCTCCACTTATTGTTATTCGGCATCTTCGGCCACGGTGACAGCGCTTCTTGGCGTGGCCTGTCCCGCTGTTGAAAAGACTAAAGAGCGCAGCCATCATCAACAAATACAAAATCTCGCCGCACCTATACGCAAACGGATATATCCGACATGAAACCGATCAACAGCAACTGGTTCGTACGAGCTCGCTTGAAGAACCGTCACATCCCTTTGTTGGTAGCGCTAGGCGACACCTCGAACCTCAATCGCGCCGCCGAAGGCCTGGGGATTTCCCAACCGGCCATTTCGAAGCTGCTGAAGGAGTTGGAAGACGGGCTTGGCGTCGCCCTGTTCGAGCGACATGCGCGCGGGGTAGTCCCGACGCTTTACGGCGAGACCATGATTCGCCACGCCAGGCGCTTGCAGAACACACTGGACAACGTCTACAGCGAAGTCGACGCGTTGCGCCAAGGGCAGCAAGGCCACGTTCGGATCGGCACCATCCTCACACCCTGCGCTGAGCTGTTGCCAGAAGTGGTCGGTCGTGCCAAGCAGCGTTTCCCGAACCTGGAACTGAGCATCCGGACCGGCTCGAGCCGCGATCTGATGGCGATCCTTGACGACGGCGAGCTGGATTTTCTGGTGGCGCGCTTCTTTGCCGGTAGCCAGCAGCACGACCTGCGCTTCGAACCACTGGCCAAGGAACCCCTGCGAATCTGTGCGCGCGCGGGACTCATCCAGCGGCCGATGTCGCGCGCCGAACTGAACGCCGCCGACTGGGTGCTGCCGCCGGCGGGCAGCGTGTTGCGTCAGGAATTCGATGGTTTGTTCCAGCGTGTTGGCATGCGGCCGCCGACCAAGGTGGTCAACGCTGAAAACCTGCTGATGGTCACCACGCTGGTCGAGAAGAACGACATGCTGACAGTGCTGCCGCGCGATGTACTGGCGCACTACGCACGTTATGGGATGCTCGCTGAAATCGACGTCGACGCCAGCATCGACACCGACCTGAATCAGGGCTTGATGGAGTTTGGCATCATCACCAAGGACCAGCGGCTGCTTTCCCCAGCCGCACGCAACGTGCTGGAACTGCTACGCGACGTCGCCCAGCAGACCGCGCTGGCATAACGCCGACCGAGATGGCACTGCCACAGCAACCACGAGCAATGACAGTCCATCTGCCAACGCGCGATCGCCATCGGTAAAGGGTGCCATTGAATGGCACCCAGATGACGTTCGGCTGATGCATCACATCAGCCGTCGGATTGAGCTAGATCGCGCTCCGGGTCATTTCACCATCGACGAGGCGGTTGATGCCCAGCGGGTTGGCGTTTTTCAGCGCCTCCGGCAGCAGTGCCTCGGGGAAGTTCTGATAGCACACCGGCCGTAGGAAACGGTCGATCGCCAAGGTGCCCACCGAGGTGCCTCGGGAATCGGAAGTTGCCGGATACGGCCCGCCATGCACCATGGAGTCACACACCTCGACGCCGGTCGGATAGCCATTGAGCAGCAAGCGTCCGGCCTTCTGCTCCAGCACCGGAGTGAGATCGGTGAAAGCGCTGAGGTCCGCCTCATCGGCAATCAAGGTAGCAGTGAGCTGCCCACGCAAGCCATGCAGCGCGCGCAGCAATTCCGCTTTGTCGGCGACCTCGACAACGATCGTGGTGGGCCCGAAGACCTCCTCCTGCAATAACTCGTCACCGTCGATGAGCAATTGCGCATCGGCCTTGAACAGCTGTGGTCGCGCCTGATTGCCGTCCTGCGCGGCGCCGGCCAGATGGGTGATACCCGGATGCGCCTGCAGATGCTCCAGGCCTTTGGCATAGCTCGTCAGTGTTCCGGCGTTGAGCATGGTTTGCGCCGGCTGCTCGGACATGAAACCTGTGAGTCGCTCGAGGAAGTCTGAAAACTCTGGCGAACGAATACCGATGACCATGCCCGGATTGGTGCAGAACTGGCCACAGCCCAGCACCACAGAGGCCGTCAGCTCATTGGCGATGGCGTCACCGCGCGCTTTAAGTGCTTCGGGCAGTACCAATACCGGATTGATGCTGGACATCTCGGCGAAGACCGGAATGGGCTGCGGGCGCGCCGCCGCCATATCGCATAGCGCACGTCCACCGCGTAGCGAGCCGGTGAAGCCGACCGCCTGGATCGCCGGATGCTTGACCAGCCACTCGCCGACACCGCCGCCGTAGATCATGTTGAACACGCCCTTGGGCATGCCGGTTTTCTCAGCGGCACGCAGGATCGCATCGGCGACCTGCTCGGCCGTTGCCATATGCCCGCTGTGCGCTTTGAACACCACTGGGCAGCCGGCGGCCAGCGCCGAGGCGGTATCGCCGCCGGCCGTGGAGAATGCCAGCGGAAAGTTACTGGCACCGAACACCGCGACCGGGCCCAGGCCCATCCGGCATTGGCGCAGATCGGGCCGCGGCAGCGGCTTGCGCTCCGGCAAGGCGCGATCGATACGCGCGCCGTAGAAATCGCCGCGGCGCAGCACTTTGGCGAACAGCCGCATCTGACCGCTGGTACGTCCGCGCTCACCCTGGATGCGCCCGGCCGGTAGTGCGGTTTCCTGGCAGACCAGAGCGACGAAGTCGTCGCCCAGTGCGTCGAGCTCATCTGCGATGGCATCGAGAAACTCGGCGCGCCGTTCGGCTGGAAGGGCACGGTAGGTTGGGTAGGCGACGGCAGCGGCCTCTGCCGCCGCGTTCACTTCGTCTTCCGTCGCCTGAATGAATTCGAACGGCAGCGCCGCGCCGCTGGTGGCGTCATGGCTCTGCAGCTTTTGGGTGCCAGCGGCGCTACGCGCACCGGCGATGTAATTGTGGCCGAGAATGGCGGACATGGAATATCTCCTCTACCTGTTGGTTCAGGGGGCTCCGCATGGCGTGCGGAGCATGGCCGACGGCCCGTGGGCGAATGCCGCCGACCTCCAAAGCTGGGTCGGCGACTCGCCTGGTATGACGATTACAACTGCGCAGATTCGATCAGAGCGCCTTCACCCCGCCCGCGCCGATGCCGGGCTTGCGGATGGAAATACCGTTGCGCAGCGGCTCACCGAAGGCATCGAGGCTGACCTCGAACTGGTCACCCGGCTGCGCCTTGATCCCATCCGCGAACGACAGGGTAGCCGTTCCGAAGAAATGCACATGTACATCACCGGGTCGCAGGAACTGAGCGTACTTGAAGTGATGGTATTCGAGATTCTCTAGGCTGTGGCACATGTTGTCCTCGCCGGAGAGAAACTCCTTCTCCCAGAGCACCTCGCCGTTGCGGCGGATGCGACTGATACCAGCCAGGTTCGCGGGCAGCTCACCGATCCGCAGCTCCGGTCCGAAGGAACAGAACCTGAGTTTGGAGTGAGCCAGATACAGGTAGTTCTTGCGTTCGGTCACATGATCGGAGAATTCATTGCCCAGCGCGAAACCGAGCCGGTATGGCTGGCCGTCGTCGCCAATGACATAAAGGCCAGTCAGCTCAGGCTCTTCGCCGAAGTCCTCGGCGAAATCGGGCGCAGGAAAATCTGCACCGGGACGCACCAGGATGCTGCCATCGCCCTTGTAGAACCACTCGGGCTGCGCGCCGACGGTTCCCGGCTGCGGCTTTCCGCCCTGCATGCCCCAACGGAACATCTGCATGGTATCGGTCAGTTTTTCCGCGGTCTGCTCGACCTGCTGGTGCATCTTGTCTCGGGTCGAAGCGCTACCCAAGTGAGTCAGGCCGGTACCGCTGACCAGGCAATGCGCAGGGTCTTCATGGTCCAGCGGCGGCAGCACTCGCCCGGCATCCAGCAGTTGCCTATACGACGGTCCGGCATCGCAGCCCTGCACGTCGATCTGAGCCGCCAGGCTGTTACCGTTGCGAATCGCCGCCAGTGCCAGCTCGCGGGTACTGCTCACGCCGCGCAACATGTCGATGCGTTCGCCAATCACCACGCCTACCTGACGCTGGCCCTGTTCGTTCTCGAATTGAATCAACCGCATGAGGCTTCCTCTTCTTATTGAAGGGCCTGCAATCGCAGGCATCTGCTGCGGCCACTTTAAAAAGCACCGTAGGTGGTGCCTAATGAAAGCTTCTGATTGAGTGATAACTTCCAGTCATCCCCATGATCGCCGCCCTGCCCTCCATCGTTTCTCGCTTGCGCCTCAAGCAGCTGCGCCTTCTCATCGCACTGGATGAACAGGGCTCGCTGCACCGTGCCGCCGAACAGGTCTCGATCAGCCAGCCCGGCGCCACGAAGGCGCTGCACGAGATTGAAACGACCTTCGCCGCCGAACTGTTCACCCGTAGCAGCCAAGGGCTGCAACCCAACGATCTGGGTCGTTGCGTGATCCGCTATGCACGGCTGATCCACAGCGACCTGGCGCACCTGCGCGAAGAAATGGTCGGCATTCTGCAAGGACATGGTGGGCGTCTCTCGATAGGCGTGATAATGGGCGCCGTGCCGCTGTTGATGCGCGTGCTGGGCCGGTTGCGGCGCAAGCAGCCGGAGCTGTCAGTGGAGATCGTCGAGGACACCAGTGCGCGCCTGCTCGGCCTGCTCGACGAAGGCCGGCTGGACCTGGCGATCTGCCGGAGCAGTGTCAGCCGGCGTCCGGACGCTTATGACTGCCTGACCCTGCATGAGGAGCAGCTGGCCGTGGTCGCCCATCCTGACCATCCGCTCGCCGACGCCGCGGCGCCGCTGACCCTGGCCGATCTGAGCGGCTATCGCTGGGTCATCTACCCGGCGAACATGCCGATGCGCCAGTTGCTCGAGCGCGAATTCAGCGAAGCCAGCCTTGAGTTCCCGCGGTACCCGGTCGAAACCGCCTCCACCTTCACCACCCTCAGCCTGCTGCAGGAGGATCCGGAGCTGGTCGCCGTCATGCCGCTGTCGGTGGCCCGTTTCGGCGAACGCTTCGCCATGATCCGCCAGCTTCCGCTGACACTGCACTCGCGCAGCGAACCCTATGGTGTCATCGCCCGGCACGGGAGCAGCCTGTCGCCAGCGGCGCGGCTATTGCTCGAAGAGCTGCAGGACGAAAGCGGCTCGGCAGCGGCCGAGCCTTGCGTGGGCTAAAGCAGGCCGCGTGCCCCGAGGTTCTTCAGCAGCGCCAACACCCCGAACTCCCAAGGCGCCACCGCATCGCTGTGGTTGACCCGGTTGTGCAGCGCCCCCAGTTGATCGCTGCGTATGCTGACCTTGTCGCCCAGCTTGTGGGTGAAGCCCGAACCCGCCGTATCGCGGTCCTCGGTGGGCGCGAACAAGGTGCCGAGAAAGAGCAGGAAACCATCGGGATACTGGTGGTTGCGGTTGATCGCCTGCCCCACCAGATTCAGCGGGTCTCGACTGATCTGGTCCATCGAACTGCTGCCGTTAAGTACGTAGCCGTCCTCCCCCTCGACCCGCAGCTCCACCACGCTGCGGCGCACATCGTCGATGGCGAAGCTGTCGTCAAACAATCGAATGAAGGGCCCGATGGCACAGGAAGCGTTGTTGTCTTTCGCCTTGCTCAGCAACAACGCACTGCGACCCTCGAAGTCGCGCAAGTTGACGTCATTGCCCAGGGTTGCACCCACCGCCGCACCACGACTGTTAACCGCCAGCACAACCTCTGGCTCGGGGTTGTTCCATGCCGAGCCCGGATGAATGCCTATTTCAGCCCCGGTGCCAACCGCCGCTAGCAACGGCGCTTTGGTGAATATTTCCGCATCCGGACCGATACCGACCTCCAGATATTGCGACCACAGGCCCTGCTCGATCAGCAAGCTCTTGAGGCCCATCGCCGCCTCGGAGCCCGGCTGGATGCGCGACAGGTCCGTCCCCAGAACCTGGTGAACCTGGCCGCGCACCGCTTCGGCCTTGGCCGGATCGCCCGCCGCCTGTTCTTCGATCACACGTTCGATCATGCTGGCGGCGAATGTCACACCAGCGGCCTTGATCACTTGCAAATCCGCCGGCGCCAACAGGTAAGGCCGGGCCGGGTCGCGATCTTCACCGCTGTTGGCCAGTAGCGCCTCGATGCTGGTGATCCGCGGCACGTCCAGTTGTTGTAAACGCTGCAACAGTTCGGGCTCCTCGAACAGACCGCTCAGGGTGGCTGACACGCGGGACAGGTCATAGACGCCGCCCTCGCGCAACAGCACAGGGGTCGGGCCGGCCACCTCGCCGGGCAACCAGACGCGTCCGACCAGGGTGCCCTGCAGGCCATCGACGGGCAGGGTGTTTTCGAAAGTGAGCTGAATCCGGCGCGGCATAGGTCGGTTACCTTGGCAAAGATAAGGAACGCCGCGCCTTTAGCAGGACAACGAGCCCATGGCGTTGCAGCCTGCAGTACTATCCAGAGGGTGCTACCCGGACTGCGGGCGCGGCGATCATCACTTTAGGCAGCCAAACCGCCTGGCTTCTAATGACAAATTTTCAGGGTTCGATATGACTTCGTTATCACTCCGCCGTCGAACAGACCGATCATGAGCGTTGAACAGGGCAATTTGCCCGCGTTGAAAAACTGGCTCAAATACCGCCATCTGGTGCTGATATCCACCCTGGCGCGTACAGCGAACATGCACACCGCAGCTGAGCAGATGGGCCTCAGCCAGCCGGCCGTCAGCAAGATGCTGCGCGATATCGAAGAGCTGTTCGGCTTCGCGCTGTTCGTACGTCTGTCACGCAAGCTGGTACCCAGCGAGCTCGGGCAGGTGGTCATTCAGCATGCTGAGAGTACCCTCAACGACACCCAGCGCTTCGCCCATCAGCTCGATACCTTGCGCAAGGGCGGCCACGGCAACATCAAGATCGGCGCGATCATCGCCGCCACCGCCGCCACCATCCCGGTGGCGCTGGTCGAACTCAAGCGACGGCGACCGCTGTTGATGATCGAGCTGGTTGAGCAGACCAGCGATCACCTGCTGGACATGCTCGAAAACAAGCAGCTCGATCTGGTGGTAGCCCGTTTTACCAACACCCGCCAGCAGCAGCGCTTCGACTTCCAGCCGCTGGCCGAAGAGCCGTTCTGGTTGGTCTGCAAACGCGATCATCCATTGAGCGCACAGCGCGACATTCATCCAGCCGAACTAACGCGCTGGCCTTGGGTGCTCTACCCCTTCGACACGCCGATGCGACAGATGCTCGAGCAACTGCTGAGCCAGCTCGACGTCGCGCCGCCGAGTAACGTCGTGGAAACCACCTCGGTGCAGACCACCCTCTACCTGCTGCGCAACAGCGAAACATTGGCACTACTGCCCGAAGCCATCGCCCGGCAGCAAGTCGAGCAGGGCTTGCTGTGCGAACTGTCCACCAGCCTGGCCACCCAATCGCTGCGGTACGGCATCCTCACCCGCAAGCATCAGACGCCCTCGAGCAATGCGCAGGAATTGATGGAGATTCTGTTGCGAGGGCGCAGCGAGCTTTGAGTGTTACGCGTCGTGCCATAACGACGCGGCTGTGGTTGACGACCAAACCAGATCTCAGACGTCGAATAACTCCCCGTTATCGTTCAATGAAGAAGCCTCATTAGTCCCGCGGTCGAAGCCGTCTATACCTTCCTCAGTGCTGGCGAGGGGACATCCCGCCGCTGAGCACCATCGTGCGCCGCGTCTCATCAGTCGCGACAGCAACAACAAGAACAAGACGCACCGGAAGGAAACCCGCAATGCCGACGATCACTCGGGTCGAAGTTCAGGATGTCCGGTTCCCGACGTCCCGCTCCCTGGACGGCTCGGACGCCATGAATGCCGCACCCGACTATTCCGCGACCTACGTCACCCTGTACACCGATGCGCCCAGCGGCCTCACCGGCCAAGGTCTGACCTTCACCATCGGCCGGGGCAACGACATCTGTGTTGCCGCAGCCCGGTCGCTGTCAGGTATGGTCGAGGGGCGCAGCCTCGCCTCGATCACCGAGAACATGGGCCGGTTCTGGCGCCAGATCATCTCCGGCGACAGCCAGTTGCGTTGGTTGGGGCCCGAGAAGGGTGTGATCCATCTCGCCACCGCTGCCATCGTCAATGCGGTCTGGGATCTCTGGGCCAAGATCGAAGGCAAGCCGTTATGGAAGTTGCTGGCCGATATGTCGCCCGACGAGCTGGTGCGCTGTCTCGATTTCCGCTTCGTCAGCGATGTGCTGACGCCGGAAGAAGCACTCGCCATGCTGCAGCGCCAAGCCAGTGGCAAGGCGTCACGCGAACAGGCGTTGATCGAGCGCGGCTACCCCGCCTACACCACCTCGGCCGGCTGGCTCGGTTACTCCGAAGAGAAGATTCGCCGGCTGGCCCGTGAAGGGCTGGCCGAGGGCTGGACGCATTTCAAACAGAAGGTCGGCGGCGACCTGCAGGAAGACATTCGGCGTGCATGCATCCTGCGTGAAGAAATCGGCGAAGCCGGCACCTTGATGATGGATGCCAACCAGGTCTGGGACGTCGACGAGGCGATCCACAACATGCGCCAGCTGGCGCAGTTCAACCCGATGTGGATCGAGGAGCCGACCAGCCCCGACGACATCCTCGGCCACGCCGAAATCCGTCGGCGCCTCGATGGCATCGGCGTCGCCACGGGTGAGCATTGCCAGAACCGCGTGATGTTCAAGCAGCTGCTGCAAGCGGGTGCGATCGATTACTGCCAGGTGGATGTCGCCCGTCTGGGTGGATTCAACGAAGCCATCCTGGTCCTCCTGCTGGCGGCCCGTTTTGGCGTGCCGGTCTGCCCGCACGGCGGCGGCGTGGGCCTGTGCGAATACATCCAGCATCTATCGATGTTCGATTACATCGCAGTGTCCGGCTCGCTCGAGGGGCGCGTGCTCGAGTATGTCGACCACCTGCACGAACACTTCGTCGATCCGGTGCGTGTGGAACGCGGTCACTACCGGGTGCCGACCGCAGCGGGTAGCAGCATCACCATGCATGCCGCGTCGCTCGCCGAGCATCTGTTCCCCACGGGTGCAGCCTGGCAGCTGGATGCGAGCCCAAGCGACCGATGAGCCAGGAGGTTACCCATCGCAGAGGCCTTCAAAGCAGGCGACCCTGAACCACCCGTCCCGCAGACCTTCACCCCAAAACGGAATGCCACGATGAAAACAAAGACAAGAAAACAGGTGATTTCCATACTCGGCGCGCTGGGCATTGGCCTTGCGTGTTTGCAGGCGGCCGCCGCGCCGGAATTTCCACCGCTTCCCGAGGTGAAGGGCGATACCGTCCCGGACAAAGGCACCTTCAACATCAAGTTCAGCATCGGTACTACCCAGTCCGGCGCTCAATACCGGGGGCTGGAGTACTTCAAGAAGATCGTCGAGCAACGCAGCGAAGGGCGCGTCAACGTCAAGCTGTTCCACAGCGCGCAGCTGGGCGATGACCTACAGGCGGTCAGTTCGCTACAGGCCGGCACACTGGAAATGACGGCACCGTCGACCTCTCCACTCGTTGGCATGCTGCCGCAACTCGCGGTGTTCGATCTCCCGTTTCTGTTTCCCACCCCGGCAGACGCCGACCGCGTGCTCGATGGTGAGATCGGCCAGAGAATGCTCAAGGATGCGTCCGGGCAAGGATTCGTCGCCATCGGCTGGGCCGAGAACGGCTACCGTCAGCTGACCAACAGCAAAACGGCCGTGCAGACGCCTGACGACCTGGCCGGGTTGAAAGTCCGCACCATGCAGAATCCGATTCATATCGACATCTGGCGCACCCTCGGTGCGAACCCGACGCCGATGTCCTTCGCCGAGCTGTTCACCGCACTGGAACAGGGTGTGGTCGATGGCCAGGAAAATCCCTGGATCACCATCTCATCGTCGCGTTTCAACGAAGTGCAGCCCTACGCAACCGAAACCAACCACGTCTACACGCCGTTCATGACCTTGGTTTCCGAGCGATTCTGGAATCGCCTGCCGGCTGAATACCAGGCACTGCTGGTGGATGCGAGCAAGGAGATGGGCATCTATGAACGCCATGTCAGCCGCACCATGAATGACCAGCTGAAGGCGGAAATGAAAGCCTCGAACATGAACGTCACCGAGCTTACCCCCGAGCAGGTAGCCGTCTTCCAGGAGCACCTCGAGCCCGTCTACGAGAAGTGGAAGTCACAGATCGGTGAAGACCTGGTGGATGCGATCCTGAGCAAGAATTGACGCCTCGCCCCGTCACGGGCAGGCATCCAGTGCCTGCCCGCCTCCCGTAAGCCTTCAGGTATGGTTCCCATGACCCGTCACTCATCTGCTCTCCAGGCCATGCTGGGCGTTCTGCGTTCAGCGCTGGAAATCACCATCGGCCTGCTGGTATTGGGCGTGGTGTTCTGTGTCGCCGCCAATGTCTTTGGTCGTTTCGTCCTCAATTACTCCTTCGTCTGGGCCGAGGAGTTTTCCCGAATCATGTTCATCTGGGTGGTCCTGCTCGGCGCCGGGCTCGCCAGCCTGAACGACGAGCACGTCTCGGTGACCTACTTCAAAAACCTTGTTGCCGCCCCGCTGCAGAAGGCGTTCAGCCTGATCACCGTGGCCGTCATCTATGCGGTCTGCATCTGCATCCTGATCGGCTTCAAGGACATCCTGTCCGGCTTCGTCAGCGTCACGCCCCTGCTGCAAATCTCCAAGACCTTCATTTACAGCGCCATGCCGGTCATGGCGGTGCTGACGTTGATCGCCAACACCATCGCCCTGTTCTCGATATTCAGCCGGAGCTCGACATGATCCTCTGGAGCATTCTGATCGGCCTGCTGGTGGCCATCGTGGTGGGCGTGCCGATCTCGTTCGCCCTGGCGGCGATAAGCCTGTTCATCTTCTTTTACGCCGACTACGCGATGACGCCCATCGTGTCCGAGGCGATCAACGGCCTGGATTCATTTCCCTTGCTGGCAATCCCGCTGTTCATCCTGGTTGGCGAGGTGATGAGCGAAGGTGGCATCGCCAAGCGCCTGGTGCGCCTGGCCAGCGCCATGGTCGGCTTCGTCTCCGGCGGTCTGGGGCAGATCGCTGTGCTCACCTCGATGTTCTTCGGCGGCATCAGCGGCTCGGCGGTCGCCGATGCTTCGGCGGTCGGCAGCATGATGATCGAACCCATGAAGCGTCATCACTACCCGGCACCTTTGGCCGCGGCGATCATCGTGGCCTCCTCGGTCGTCGGCATCATCATCCCGCCGTCGATCCCGATGATTCTCTATGGCGTGGTGACCAACACCTCGATCTCGCAGCTGTTTCTCGCCGGGATCGTGCCCGGAGTCCTGATCACCCTGGGTCTGGCCATCACCACCTACTTCCAGTCAAAAAAGATCGGCAAGGCGCAGCCCTTCAGCGTCGGCGAGCTAGGCAAGGCGCTGCGCGGTGCGCTGTTGGCGATGCTGCTGCCGGTGATCATCGTCGGCGGCATTCTCACCGGAGTCTTCACCCCTACCGAGAGCGCTGCCTTCGCGCTGGTCTATGCGCTCGTCATCTCGATGTTCGTCTACCGCAGCCTGACGGTGAAACGCTTCTTCCAGCTGTGTATCGCCACCGGCAAACTCACCGGGATCGTCATGTTGCTGCTGGCATTCGCCAACGTGCTGGCCTGGCTGCTGACCGCCAACATGATTCCGCAGCAGCTGGTCGAGGCCCTCGGCGCGCTCTCGCAAAGCAAGTTCGTCATCCTCGGCATCCTCACGCTGTTCTTGCTGCTGGTCGGCTTCTTCATGGACCTGACGCCGGCAATGGTGATTCTCGCGCCGCTGATGACGCCCATCGTGGTGAAGCTCGGCGTCGACCCGGTGTACTTCGGCGTGCTGATGTCCTTCGTGCTTGGCATCGGCCTGATCACGCCACCCGTCGGCACGGTGCTCTACGTGGGCTGCGGGGTCGGCAAGGTCGGCATGGAGCAGCTGGTGCATCGGTTGCTACCGTTCTACTTCACGCTGCTGGCGCTGCTGGTGCTGTTCCTCGCCTTTCCCGGCCTGGTGCTCTGGTATCGCTAGCGCGGGGCTTGCTCCCAACGAAGGAATTACGCATGAAGATTTCCCGCCAGCAGATGCTCGAAGGGCTGGTTTCGATCCTCGGCGAAGCCGGTGTAATGCGTGACGCGCAGGATTTTCAACGCTACGTCAGCGATTGGAGTGGCAGCCACCTGGGCACACCGCTGGGAGTGGTCCGGCCGGCCGATACAGCGCAGGTGGCTGCCGTCGTCCGGTTCTGCGCACAGCACGGCATTCCCATGTCGCCGCAAGGTGGGCATACCGGCCTGGTCGGCGGCGCCTTGCCCGATCGCACTCGACCGGAGCTGGTAATCAGCCTCGAACGACTGAACCGCGTCCGCCAGCTCGACCCCATCGGTTTCACCATGACCGTCGATGCGGGTTGCGTGCTCGAACAGGTCAAGCAGGCGGCCGAGGTGGCGGATTGTTACTTTCCGCTGGCACTGGGTGCTCAAGGCAGTTGCCAGATCGGCGGCAACATCGCCACCAACGCCGGCGGGGTGAATGTGCTGCGCTACGGCATGATGCGTGAGCTGGTACTGGGGCTGGAGGTGGTGCTGCCTGACGGCCGAGTCTGGGAAAGCATGAACGCTCTGCGCAAGGACAACCGCGGCTACAACCTGCAGCAGTTGTTCATCGGCAGCGAAGGCACGCTAGGCATTGTCACCGGAGCCGTACTCAAGCTCTCGCCGCGCCCACAGCGCACGCTCACGGCCTGGCTGGCCGTCGCGTCGGCGGCCGATGCGGTGCTGCTGTACACCCGTGCGCGACGAGAGTGCTGCGAGCTGCTGTCGGCCTTCGAGCTGGTCCCTCGGATCGGCATGGAGCTGGCGTTCGAAGCGATTCCACTGTTGTCCGATCCGCTGTCCGAGCCCCACCCCTTCTATGTGCTGCTGGAGCTGAGCGTCTCCGGGCCGCTGGACTTACGAGGCTTGTTCGACGGTTTCCTCGAACGAGCCATGAGCGACGGTTTGGTGCACGATGGCGCGCTTGCCAGCAGTGGTGAACAGGCGCGCAGGCTATGGCTGATCCGTGAGGGCATGGTCGAAGGCCAGCGTTTGCGCGGCGAGCACCTGCGAACGGACGTCTCGGTGCCCATCTCGTCCATCGCGGCGTTCGTCGAGCAAGCGAGTCAGGCGGTCGCCGAGATCTCGCCGCAAGCGACGACCCTGGTCTACGGGCACATCGGCGACGGTAACCTGCACTTCAACATCCTGCCGCCCCTCGGTCTGGACAACGAAGCGGTCAGCGCCCTGCTGCTGCACATCGAGGACGTGATATTCGCCGTCCTGGATCGCTTCAATGGCAGCATCAGTGCCGAGCACGGTATCGGGCGGATCAAGCAACAGGCCTATCTGTCTCGAATGGCACCGGAGGACGTGCAGCTGCTCAACGGCCTGAAGGCCCTGTTCGATCCCATGGACCTGATGAACGCCGGCCGCATCGTTCTGCCGCGCGCGCGGACCGCGGCCGACTAGCACGCCCTGCCCGGCTGGCCTGCAGCCGGACTCGGTATTCGATCAATGCGAGTGGCGCGGCTCCCCGCGGTTGGCGATCACGCGCAAATAGAGTGTGGCAGGCTCCAAACAACCACCTGTCGAGAGCTGGCCGACCAGTTGCCGATACAGCTCCTGCCAGGGAGTTTGCGATTCTGGAATCGGCGGGACGGCATCCTGGCGCCGTCGCTCCAGCTCTACTTCGTCGACCAGTAAATCGACGCTACGGTTGTTGAGATCCACCCGTAGCCGGTCGCCGGTGCGAAGCAGCGCCAGCCCACCGCCCACTGCGGCCTCTGGGGACATGTTGAGAATCGAGGGGCTGGCCGAGGTACCGCTCTGGCGACCATCGCCCAGGCACGGCAGCGAATCGATGCCGCGGCGGATCAGATCGGACGGCGGCGCCATGTTGACCACCTCGGCGCTGCCCGGATAACCGACGGTGCCGCAGCCACGGATGACCAGAATGCAGTGCTCGTCGATCTCCAGTGCTGGGTCGTTGATCCGTGCGTGATAGTCCTCCGGCCCGTCGAACACAATCGCCCTCGCCTCGAAACGGTTTTCGTCACCTGGGGTGGCCAGATAGGTTCTGCGGAAGGCTTCGCCCACCACCGACATCTTCATGATGGCGCTGTCGAAGAAATTGCCGCTAAGCACGATGAAGCCGGCGCGGTGCTTGAGCGGCTCCGCGTAGGGGCGAATCACATCGCTGTCGTGGGCCTGGGTCGCGGCGACAATCTCGCCAATGCTTTTGCCAGACACAGTCGCGCAGCCGGGGTGCAAGCGCCCCGCCTTGAGCAGTTCGTGCATCACCGCCGGCACGCCACCGGCACGGTGAAACCCTTCACCCAGATACTTGCCAGCCGGCATGCAGTTGACCAGCAACGGCACCTCTTCACCGACACGCTGCCAGTCCTCGAGCGACAGCTCAACGCCGGCGTGGCGAGCGATGGCAATCAAGTGCGGCGGGCAATTGCTCGACGCGCCAAGGGCCGAGGCCACGGCGATGGCGTTCTCGAACGCCTCCCGGGTCAGAATCTGCGACGGGCGAACGTCCCCGAACACCAGGTCAACGATCCGCTTGCCGGTGAGGTAAGCCATCTGGCCGCGCTCGCGATAAGCCGCGGGAATGCTCGCGCAACCCGGCAACGACATGCCCAGCGCCTCGGCCAGTGCATTCATCGAGAGTGCGGTGCCCATGGTGTTGCAATGACCGATGGAGGGCGACGCCGCCGTGGTCATTTCCATGAAGCCTTCGTAATCGATCTCGCCGGAGGACAACAGTTTGCGCGCATGCCACAGCACGGTACCCGAACCAATCAGCTCGCCTTTGTGGTGGCCGTCGAGCATGGGCCCGCCGGACAGGACGATTGCCGGCAAGTCGGTGGTGGCGGCCGCCATCAGGCACGCCGGGGTGGTCTTGTCGCAGCCGGTGGTGAGCACGACACCGTCGAGCGGATAGCCGTGAAGAATCTCCACCAGGCCCAGATAGGCGAGGTTGCGATCCAGGCCTGCCGTCGGGCGGCGGGTCTGCTCGGCCAGCGGATGCACGGGAAACTCCATGGGTATGCCACCCGCATCGCGTATGCCCGCCTTGACTCGCTGGGCCAGCTCCAGATGGTGCCGGTTGCAGGGTGCCAGGTCGCTGCCAGTCTGAGCAATGCCGATGATCGGGCGGCCGGACTGCAGCTCGCCCCGGGTGAGCCCGTAGTTCATGTAGCGCTCGACGTAGATGGCGGTCATGTCGGCGTGGCTGGGGTCGTCGAACCACTGCTGGCTGCGCAGCGGTCGTTTGTCAGCTTGGGTCATGGGAGCCCTTCTTGTTTTTGCCGGCCAGGACGCTCCTCGGCCGATCAGTTAGGGGGACGCCAGCCGCCGAACACAGAAGCGGATATCGAATAAATCATCCACAACACATCCAAGGAGCAGCAACTCGCTCGTCACAGCGCAAAATGTTACCGATAACATTCGCCTTGTAAAGCGCGGTGAACGACCAGACCGACAACGGGCCGCAGGTATACTCCGATGCCACCAGTGACTGCCGGAACCCGTACCGATGACGGACAACATCCTCGCGCCAGACGTATCGCCCCCGCGCATGGCGGATGTCGCCAGGCTCGCCGGCGTCTCCAAGATGACGGTTTCGCGAGTGCTGGCTGGGCGGAGCGTCAGCGAGAAGACGCGAAAGCGCGTTCAGGAAGCCATCGAGCGCCTTGGCTACTTGCCCGACGCTTCGGCCGGCACCCTCTCGAGCGGGCGCTCCGAATTCATCGTCGCGCTGGTGCCCTCGCTGAACAGTTCGAACTTCGCCGACACGGTGCGCGGCCTGAATGATTGCATTCAGGGGCAGGGCCTGCGTCTGCTGCTGGGCGACACCGATTATCACCCCGAGCAGGAAGCGTTACTGGTGCGGACATTGCTGCGGCACCGGCCGCTAGGCGTGATGCTGACCGGCAGTGCCCACCTGGACGTCACGCGCAAACTGCTGTTGCAGTCAAAAGTGCCAGTGGTGGAAACCTGGGACGTGCCTGACGAGCCGATAGAACAGTCCGTGGGCTTTTCCAATGCTGAAGCCGCATCGGCTCTGGTTCGCTACCTGCACGGTTGCGGCTATCAACGCATCGGCTTCATCGGCGGAGCGTCAGCCCTGGATCATCGCGGCCTGCAGCGTCGTGAAGGCTATCTGCGGGCGCTCAGTGAGCTGAATCTGGATTCCCGGGTGGTCGAACATGGCCAGTCGCCGATCACCATGAGCCACGGCGGCGAAGCCATAAGCCGCCTGCTGGAGCAATGGCCCGACACGGACGCGGTGATGTGCGTCAGCGATCTCTCGGCCTTTGGCGCGATCATGCATTGCCATCGTCAAGGCCTGAGCGTACCGGACGATATCGCCATCGCCGGTTTTGGCGACTTCGAGGTATCACGCCATTGCACGCCGACGATCACCACTGTGTCCGTCGACCCGTACCGAATCGGCTGGCGCGCCGGAGAAATGCTGCTGGCCAGCGCGGCCGCGCAACGTGCGGGCATGCCGAAGCCGCGGGAAGTTTCGATCGTCGACTACCAGATCCTTGCCCGTGAAAGCACAGCACCGC
Source organism: Pseudomonas sp. YJ42 (assembly GCF_047225135.1). Classification (NCBI taxonomy): domain Bacteria; kingdom Pseudomonadati; phylum Pseudomonadota; class Gammaproteobacteria; order Pseudomonadales; family Pseudomonadaceae; genus Pseudomonas; species Pseudomonas sp. YJ42. The sequence goes on from NZ_CP178378.1 coordinate 839,374, forward strand.
CAGCTGCCGGCCGGAACACCCCTACTGTCTGATCTATCTGTCGTTATGCCCGAGGTCCCGTTGCGGATCGATCTGGTCGCGCACGCGCTGTTTCAGCTCCTTGGCTTCCGGGAAGCCGCCGTCGCGCTTGCGCTCCCATATCTGCACGCCGTCACAGGCAATATGGAATGTACCGCCACTGGCCGGCACCAACGAGACCTTGCCCAAGTCCTCGGCGAAAGTGGACAACAGTTCCTGAGCCAGCCAGGCCGCACGCAGCAGCCACTGACACTGGGTGCAGTAGGTAATGACGATTTCCGGTTTGCTATCGGCCATGACAGGACGCTCGTGGGCTGACGGACGCCTATAATAGCCGCCATTTCGCAATCCTCCCGCCGGTGTTGCCATGTCCCGCCTACTCGTTCTGCTGATCCTCCTGATGCCGCTGACAGGATTCGCCGATTCCCAGCCCCGCACTGGTTTGGTGCTGTCCGGAGGTGCTGCAAGAGGACTGGCACATATCGGCGTCCTGAAGGCATTGGAGGAACACGGCGTGCGAATCGATGCGATTGCCGGTACCAGCATGGGTGCGGTGATCGGTGGGCTCTACGCCGCAGGCTATAGCGTCGAGGAGTTGGAAACGCTGGCACTCGATCTCGACTGGCAACAGGTACTGTCGGATGATCCGCCGCGGCAGGATGTACCTTTTCGACGCAAACAGGACGACCGCGATTTCCTGGTCAAGCGCAAACTCAGCTTCCGCGACGATGGCAGCCTAGGGCTGCCTTTGGGTGTCATCCAAGGACAGAACCTTGCCCTACTGCTCGAACGCCTGCTCGTGCACACCAGCGACACCCGTGATTTCGATCGCTTGCCAATACCCTTTCGCGCTGTGGCAACCGATATCGCCAACGACAAGAAAGTCATCTTCCGCAGTGGCCATCTGCCCCAAGCCATTCGCGCCAGCATGTCGATCCCTGCGGTGTTCGCCCCGGTCGAAATCGAAGGCCGTCTGCTCGTCGACGGCGGCATGGTCGACAACATTCCCATGGATGTCGCCCGCGACATGGGCGTGGATCGGCTGATCGTGGTGGACATCGGCACGCCACTGCAGCCCCGCGAGCAGCTGCTTACGGTCGTCGATGTACTCAATCAATCGATCACCATGATGACCCGACGTAACTCCGAGGCTCAGCTGGCGACCTTGCGTCAGGAAGACCTGCTGGTACAACCGATGCTGGCGGGGTTCGGTTCGACCGATTTCGGCCGCACGGAAGCGCTTATCGACGCAGGGTATCGTGCGGCCACCGCGCTGGACGCCCGTCTGACCGCCATGCGCAGCGAAACCGGTGGCAACCCTGCGCTGAGCCTCGCCCGCTCAGCCGAGCCTCGTACACCACTGATCACCGCGGTGCGCATCGAGAACGATTCGAAAGTGGGCAACGCGGTCATCCGCCGGCACATCCGCCAGCAAGTGGGCAAGCCCCTGGATCTCCAGGATCTGCAGAATGACATGGGCACGCTGTACGGACTGGACTATTTCGAGCAGGTCGAATACCGCGTGGTGCATGGCAATCCGGGCAATACGCTGGTCATCACCACCCGTGAAAAGCGCTCCGGCACCGACTACCTGCGCCTGGGCATCAACCTCTCGGATGATTTTCGCGGCGACAGCGCATTCAACATCGGCGCCAGCTATCGCAAGAACGGCATCAACGAGTTGGGCGCCGAGTGGCTGACACGCCTGCAGCTGGGCGATCGCCAGGAGCTGTTCAGCGAGTTTTATCAGCCGTTGGATGCCGGTTCGCGCTGGTTCGTTGCACCCAACCTGTTCGCCGAGACACAGAACATCGAGGCGATCATCGATAACGACCCCATTGCCGAATACCGCCTGCAGCGATACGGCTATGGGCTGAACCTGGGGCGACAGATTGCCAACAATGGCGAAATCCGTTTCGGTGTAGGTCAGGCCTGGGGCGAGGCAGACATTCGCGTCGGCGACCAGCAGCTACCGGATTTCAACTTCGAGGAAGGTTATTACCAGCTGCAGTATTCGTTCGACACGGTGGACAACGTCGATTTTCCGCGCGAGGGCGAAGATATTGGGCTGACCCTGCGCCAGTACGATCCAAGTCTCGGCTCGGATCAGCGCTATCGCCAATGGGAGTTTCGCCTGGATAAGGCCGTCAGTTTCGGCCTGGATACGCTGGTCTTCGGTGGCCGCTATGGACGCACCCTGGACGACGCCGAGATCGTCACATCGAGCTTCTTGCTCGGTGGCGCACGGCAGCTGTCGGGCTTTCGCCAGGATGCCCTCTCCGGTCAGAACATCAGCCTGGCCCGCATGATCTATTTCCGCAGGATGACGCCGCGCTCGTTCTTGCCACTGGATTTCCCACTGTACTTGGGGGCATCGCTTGAACGCGGTCGCGCCTGGAACAACGACAACGCGTTCGATAGTGGCTATATCAACGCCGGCAGCATCTTTATCGGCTACGAAACGCCCCTGGGACCGCTGAACTTCAGCTACGGCCTGAACGATGAATCCGAGCGGGCCCTGTACATGAATCTTGGGCGCAGCTTTTGATGGCCTCGCCCAGCGCTCATACCGGAACCTCGATCAGGCGATCTGTGCAAGCAACTCGTTGACTTGCTGCCGCTGCTTCTCGTCGCCTTCGATCGCGAGGCTTTCCAGAATGACGCAGGCGCTCTCCATGTCGCCCTGTTTGATGTAGGCGGCAGCCTGATTGAGGCGAACCAGATGCTCCGGGTTTGCCTCCAGCTGGCGCAGTTCTTCGGTCGCCGAAATCGACGCGAAGCTACAGGAATTATCGAACAGACTGGGCAGGTCGCCGAGCGTCAATGCACTTTCGTCAATGCCATCCAGCCAGGGCTGTGAATCTTCAGAGGCAATCTGCTCGCGACTCTCAGCCAGGCGTGGCTCGGCGACCATGGGCGCCAGGCCTACCAACGGCGACGGAGAAAACTCGTTCAGTACGAACGTGACGTCTGGATCCAGCGATGACTCATGATTAGCGGATGCAAACGTCGCAGCCAAGGCGGGACACACGGTCAGCAGCGGGTCCAGCTGCGCCTGGCTACCACCCGCTTGCAGGTAAGCATTGGCAGCGGCGCGGCAACGGTCGATATCACCAGACTCCACGAGAAGCCCGAGGTGGCGCAAGCGAATATCGAGCTGCTCGGGTGCTCGCTCGATACCGCGCTGCAGCACTTCGAGCGCCTCGTCGCGGCGACCGTAGGACAGGTAGATCTCCGCCGCCTCGAGCACGTCCGTTTCGCTGACGGAGGCGTGCGCGGGCTGGCGAGGCATCTCCAGCGCCACCGTCGGCGCGACAGGCGCCGTAGGTGTCGGCGGTACAACCGATACGGGAACCGCTACCGGGAATTCGACGTGTCGTTTGTGGCGGCGCCCGAACCACAGCCCACCCAGCAGCAGCGCTACCAGCACGCCTCCGCCAGCCAATGTCCAGTCCTGCCACCAGAATGCCGGCTCGGCAATGGCTATTTGTGCAGCTGACGGCTCAGCGACAGGTTGCTCAGGCGTATCCACTGGCGCAATCGATTGTTCAAGCTGAGGCGAAGCGGTCGCCTGTGGTCGCTGCTGCTCGACTAATTGCCCGGTGACAGCCTCGAGCTCCATCTGCAAGTCGGCCAACGTTTGCCTGAGCTGCTGGTTCTCCTCTCGACTGGCTGCCAGCTCTTCGAACAGCTGACGGCGCAGAGCCGTGATTTGATCATCCAGTGCCGAGGCATCGGCAGGCTCAGAACTGGCTACCGGATGATTCTGGGCGATGGATTCAGCCATCGGCTGTGCACTGACAGGTTCGGCAAGCGTAGTGGCAGCTCTCTCCGCCGAATCTGGCAACAGCAGGTTCGCACCGGCTTTTAGGCGCCCCAAATCACCATCGGGAAAGGCATTCGGATTAAGTGCCTGGATATCGCGCATGAACTGCGACTGGGAACCCTGCGCGCCGTCAGCGACATAAGCGTTTGCAATCATCCAGAGACTTTCGCCACTCGCAACCCGATGGCGTTTGCCCAGCGACGCTTGCGGCAATTCGGCGAGCTCTGAAAAGTGAGCTGGTTCGGCGCGCACTGGCGAAGCCACCGCTTGCGGGACGCTGACCATCTCGTTATCGGGAGCCGGCGTGGTCGGCAGCGGATCAAGCAGAACCGTGTACTCGCGCAACATCCGGCTCTTCGCCCGGGTGATCTCGACCAGGAAGTTCAGGTAAGGCTCATTAACCGACTTGTTGGAAGCCACGCGGATCCGGCTGCGGGTACCGTCAATCACGGGGGTGAAGCTCAGATCCTGCAGGAATGCCAGGCGCTCGACACCGACACGGGCGAAGTCATTACTAGAAGCCAGGGCAACACGGATGTCATCAGCCGACAGATCGGCCACATCCAGCAACTCGATTTCAGCGCTCAGCGGCTGATTCAACGCGGAGTGGAGTGTGATATCGCCCATGCCCAAGGCAGACACCAGGCCGGAATAGATCAGCGAGCCCGAGGCTACCATTAACAAGACTCGACGACTTAGTGCCATAACAACCTCCACAGCCGACCAGCGGCGTGCATGGACGCCGACCCACTGTTCGATTACTGAACTGTGACGCGGTTATCGACAGATACAGAAAAAGATGGATGTATTTCGTCGGCGAACGCGCTATGGCATTGTGCCACTACCATGCAAACCAGCCTAGGAGCAAAGGATGAACGGCGATCGCCGCCTGGTTTGCGAACAGTCGAATGAGGAAGAACGACGCGCCAATCGACGACGACAAGGGCAGCGATCTCGGTAGTGATTAGCCCACGCCGGCCTTTAACGTTTGGCCTTGACCAGGTTGGCCAGAATGCGCTCATGCACCTGTTGGCAGTTGCGCAGGTCTTCCTCGTCGATGCCTTCGAAGAGCTCCTGCCGAACCTGGGTGGAGATCGCTTCGATCTTCTGAATCAACGGGCGCGCCGGCACGCCAAGAGTAATGAGCTTGGCACGGCGATCCCCGGGCGCCGGCTGGCGATGCACCAACCCCTGAGCTTCAAGGCTGTCCAGCAATCTGGCCAGCGTCGGACCTTCGACCGCCACGCTTTGCGCGAGCTCGCGCTGGGTTGGATCGTGATCGAACCGGGCCAGATGCAGGAGAACCAGCCACCGGGCCTGCGACAAGCCTAGATCGGCCAGCCGGCGATCCAGCTCGGCGCGCCAGCCACGCGAAAGTTGCGCCAATTGCATGGCGAAGCGGTGTTGGTCTGGGTACATGGAGCGGCGTTCCTGCAAAACTAATTATTAGTGAGCTAACCACAGCTCTAAAATGCTGGCAAGCGGCCCTCTACTCTGGAACGTAACCGTGAGTTGCAGGACAAGCCTCAGCCCGAGCGCAATAGGCAACAAGCGAGGCGCCGGCTAGCCACGCCGGACTATATGCCAGGTATGGCGATCAGAGTTCGAATTCGGCCTGCAATGACGCCCGAACGCAAAACAGTACCGCTTCTGGAACACGTCCGACGAAGTGCTCGGCAATTGACGCAACGGGAGGAAGCTCGCCTTCGCCATCGAGGAACGCCTCCTGGATCTCGCCCAGCAATTCCTCGGGTAGATCCAGCGCCTGCTCCAAGCTGAGCTGTTGCTGGCCGATCGCTTCGGCGAGCATGGCGTACACATTCTTCTCGCTGCAATCGAGCTGTCGGGCTATCTGCGCTGGCGTCATACCGGCACGCGACAGGGTGATGAGCTCATGACGCACATCCGCAGGGGACCTGACCGCCTTCGCCGTACCCTGCAGGACTTCCAGAAACGCTTGGCCATAGCGCTCAAGCTTGCGCGCACCCACGCCACTGATGCGCGCCATGTCGCTAAGCGAGCTCGGTTGGCTGCGGAGCATTTCCAGCAAGGTCGCATCCGGGAAAATTACGTAAGGCGGTACGCCATGTTCTTCGGCGAGCTTGCGGCGCAGCGTGCGCAACGCCTCCCAGGTCTCGCGTTCCTCGCTGCGAACCAATTGACTCGCCGCGCTGACGGAGGTCTTCGGCGCCTTGGCAGCCAGCTCGCGGCGCAGTTCGAGGGTGACTTCGCCACGCAATAACGGACGGCAGCTGTCGCTGAGTCGCAACCCACCAAAACCTTCCAGGTCGACATCCGCCAGCCCCCGCGCGACCAACTGACGGAACAGCGAACGCCACTCCCCTTCCGATAGCGCCTTGCCAACGCCGAACACCGACAGTTGTTGATGGCCGAAGCTACGAATCTTCTCGTTGTCGCGGCCGAGCAGGATATCGACCAGATGCCCGACGCCGTAGCGTTGTCCGCTGCGGTAGATCGCCGACAGCGCTTGCCGCGCCGGTTCGGTGGCATCCCAGGTCTGTACGCCATCGACACAGTTGTCGCAATGACCGCAAGGTTCGGGCATCTGCTCGTCGAAATAAGCCAGCAGAACCTGGCGACGGCAGCGGGTTTCCTCGCACAGCGAGAGCATGGCGTCGAGCTTGTGCTGCTCGATGCGCTTGTGCCGATCATCGCCCTCTGAATTGTTGAGCATCTGCTTGAGGAAAATCACATCCTGCAGGCCATACGCCATCCAGGCATCAGCAGGCAGGCCATCGCGACCCGCACGGCCGGTTTCCTGGTAATACGCCTCCAGCGATTTGGGCAGATCAAGATGAGCGACGAAACGCACGTTGGGCTTGTCGATCCCCATTCCGAAGGCGATGGTTGCCACCATGATCAGGCCTTCCTCGTTGAGGAAGCGCTTCTGATGGAAAGCCCGCAGATCGTTCGGCAACCCGGCGTGGTAAGGCAGCGCAGGAAAACCCTGCTCGGTGAGGAAGGCGGCAATGTCATCGACCTTCTTGCGCGACATGCAGTAGATGATGCCAGCATCGCCGCGACGCTCCGCCAGGAAGGCCATCAACTGCTTGCGAGGCTGTTCCTTGGGCACGATGCGATAAAAGATGTTCGGACGATCGAAGCTGGAAAGAAAACGCTCGGCATTCTCCAGATGCAATCGCTGGACGATTTCCTCTCGGGTGCGCTTGTCCGCCGTGGCAGTCAACGCGATTCGCGGGACGCTGGGGAAAAACTCTGCGAGCTGTCCCAGCTGAAGATACTCGGGACGGAAATCATGGCCCCACTGCGAGACGCAATGGGCCTCGTCGATGGCAAACAGACCGATTTCCAAACGTTGCAAGAACGCCAGCATGCGCGGTTGAACCAACCGCTCGGGCGCGAGATAGAGCATTTTGATTTCGTTGCGGCGCAGGCGATCGGCGATGTCTCGCTGTTGCTCAGCCGTCAGGGTCGAATTGAGCGCTGCCGCAGCAACACCCAGCTCCTCGAGCGTGGCCACCTGATCGTCCATCAGCGCAATCAGCGGCGATACCACTACTGCCAGGCCGTCACGGAGCAATGCCGGCACCTGATAACAAAGCGATTTGCCGCCACCGGTCGGCATCAACACCAGTGCGTCATCGCCGCCGGCCACGCGCTCGATGATCGCACCCTGGTTGCCACGAAAGGCGTCGTAGCCGAAAACATCTTTTAGAATGCGCTGTGCCTGATCGAGCATGCCGGTCTCCGAAACAAGACGCGCGAGTATACGCGACACGGGCGCGGGGTTCAGGCTGAACACCACGATGACGCGATAGCCGGACGGTGAGTTCTATTGCAGCGGAACTCCATCGGTATTTTTCTATCTGTCGAAGGACGACGGCGCGCGAAAGCTGGCCCAGCCACTACCGCCTGATAGCGCCCGGTAGCGGGAGACCCGCAGCTCGTCTAGAATCACCGCTGTTCTCATCCCAAGGTAGTCTTCGATGTCATTCGCCGAGCAACTCGCCCGCTTGCAAGTGTTTCTGGATGCAGATGACCTGCATGAAGAAGCACTGGATTACATCGCCGCGCACGGCTACCTGACCGCGCTGTGCATTTGCTCGGAGCAGGTGCCCGAACGCGAGTGGATCGATGCGCTGTTCGCCGAGCCGCCGAAGTACGCCGACGACACCGAGCGCGAAGCCATCGAGGCGACACTGACTCAGCTTAAGGCGCATATCGCCCGGCAGCTGGCCAGTGACGAAGATATGGAACTGCCTTGCGAGCTCGACATGGGCGACGAACCGGACGAATCCGATCTGCGCGGTTGGTGCATCGGCTTCATGGAAGGCGTATTCATGCGCGAGTCGGTGTGGTTCGAAGATTCCGAGGAGGAAGTCAGCGAGCTGCTCCTGCCGATCATGGTCGGCTCCGGGCTGTTCGATGAGCAACCCGAGTTCAGCGACATCGCCGAGGATCAGGATCTGGTCGGGGAAATGGTCGCGCAGATCCCTGAAATCCTCACCGCGCTGTACCTGATCTGCCATGCCCCCGAAGAGAAACCGGCGCTTCTTAAACCGCGCAAACATTAAACCCGGGTAACCTCTTGGCGCACCGCGATATCCCGACGTATCGCAACCCGGTAGTGCGTTATACGCTACTGGGTATCGGCTGGTTGAGCGTTGCGCTCGGCGTCATCGGCATCTTTCTGCCGGTCCTGCCGACTACGCCCTTTCTTCTTCTTGCCGCCGCCTGCTTCGTCCGCAGTTCACAGCGCTTCTACAACTGGCTGGTGATGCACCCGAGGCTGGGTCCCTGGTTCCGGGATTATCTGGAAGGCAAAGGCATCCCGCTGAAGGCAAAAATCTATTCGATCGTAACGATGTGGCTGAGCATCAGCGTGTCCTGCTGGTTAGTGCCGATGTTCTGGGCACGAATCGGAATGCTGACCAGCGCGACACTGGTGACGCTGTACATCCTCCGCCTGAAAACCCGTCCGCCGCGCTAAGCCACGGATGCGTGCTCACCGGTGCTGGAGGCTTGCGTGATTGCGCTGGAACACCTCTGTGCCCATCGCCGCGATCTGCCGCTCGATCATCGTTTCGAACGGTCCCAGCAACACATCGAACCTATCGGTGTCCTCAAGCGTATTCAACACAGCCACAATCGCTTCGAGGGTAGACAACGCACCGGGCATCGGGGCCTTGCGCAGTCGATAGCGGGACATCAGGCCCTCTGGTAGTACAACACGCGGCAGGTCGGCAAGACGCGGATTGAGGTGCAGCAGCTTGCGGGCCTTGCGCCAGGTGCCGTCCGGCACGATCAATCGCAGCGGCCCACCCTTCTGTGCCAAATCCACAAGCGACACGGCCTGCTCGCCGGGAAACAACAGGTAGCTTTCGAGGCCATCGTCTGGGAGATCCTCGAATACTTCGCCCGTTCGGAGCTCGGCATTGGTCAGACCCAGCGCTGCCAAGCGCGCCGTGTTCAGGGCGTGTCTCGTTTCGCTAAGGTGCTGAAGGATCAGCACAGCAGTGGTGCTGGCAACAGAGGGGATCAAAGCACAGAGGCAATGACTCAACGGGCGCTGGCAACGCGTGCATTGTGGACGGGACATGGCTTCTCCTGAATGGAGGCGAAGTCTGCCACAACCGGCAGAAACGTAACGGTGGACTAAGCTAGTCGCGGTCACCGATTGTAAAGAGGCTGCACCGATGCTCACCCTGCACCACCTGGACAATTCCCGCTCGCAACGCGTGCTCTGGCTGCTGGAAGAACTGCAACTCCCTTATGAGATCAAGCGCTACGCTCGAGACCCGCAGACAATGCTTGCTCCACCTGAACTGAAGAAGGTGCATCCGCTCGGCAAGTCGCCCGTCATTACCGATGGCGACCTGACTCTGGCCGAATCCGCCGCCATCATTGAGTATCTTGTCGACCGCTACGGCGACGGCCGACTGACCCCGCCCATAGGCTCATCCGAATACCTTCGCTTTCGCTATTGGATGCACTACGCCGAAGGTTCAGCGATGCCGCCGTTGCTGCTCAAACTGGTATTCGATCGCATTGGCAACGGGCCAATGCCCTTTTTCATTCGGCCGGTGGCGCGGGCAATCGCCAAAGGCGCGAACAAGGCATTTATCGGCCCACAGCTAAAGCTCCATCTGGATTACATGGAGAAGGAACTAGAGAAAAGCCAATGGTTCGCCGGGGACGAATTCAGCGCTGCCGACATTCAGATGAGCTTCCCGTTAGAAGCCGCCCAAGCGAGAGCGGGCCTGGATGCCAGCCGCCCGAGGCTGAGTGCGTTCTTGCAAAGGATACGTGACCGCCCCGCTTATCAACGAGCCATAGAACGGGGTGGTCCGGTGATGCCCGGGCGCTGAAATTCAACCCCCCGGTTGTACGGGTCAGCGCCTCTTGGCTGCTGACTCGCCTCGTTGCGCGCGGACCGGTATCGGTTGCAGCCGTGGCGGTTCGATGAAGCCAAGCGCCACTGCCAGATTCCAGCACACACTACTGAGCCATGCTTTCATGATGAACCCTCCTGCTTGGTAACGGGTCTTGGTGGAGCCATGGGCTTCGTAATCAGCATAACCCAAGAAAAGCGCCGTTGCCTGCAACAAATGTTGCTGATTGTCAGCCTCCGAGCCTATGTGGTTTGGCTCTATAAATTGCGACCCGCCTTGACCGCGAGCGTTCACCACATACCACTCACTGGGCAGCCTCCAGCCTGCGCCTGTACGGAAAGACATCGATCACTTTGCCATCGCTTATCGCTTGCTGCAGGCCCTTCCAATAGTTGGCGTCGTACAGCTCGCCGTGGAGCTTGGCAAAGAGGCGACGCTGCTTGATATCGGCAAACAGAAAGCGCGGGAACTCCTCTGGAAACACATCGTTCGGACCGACCGAATACCAGGGTTCGGACGACATTTCGTCTTCCGGATAACGAGCCTCGGGGATGTAGCGGAAGTTCACCTCGGTGAGGAAGCAGATCTCGTCGTAGTCATAGAACACTACCCGGCCATGACGGGTCACACCGAAGTTCTTCAATAGCATGTCGCCGGGAAAGATATTGGCGGCGGCGAGTTGCTTGATCGCCAGTCCGTAGTCCTCCAGCGCTTCCTGTACCTGCTGTTCGCTGGCGCTCTCCACGTAGATGTTCAATGGCGTCATCCGCCGCTCGGTCCAGCAGTGGCGCACCAGCACCGTATCGCCCTGTACCTCGACCGTTGACGGCGCAACCTCAAGCAGTTCTGCCAGGCAGTCGGGATCGAACTTGGACTTAGGGAAGCGGAAATCGGCGAATTCCTGCGTATCGGCCATGCGCCCTACCCGGTCGACACTTTTAACCAGCCGGTACTTCTCGATGACGGTCGCCCGGTTGACGTTCTTGGTCGGAGAGAAGCGGTCCTTGATGATCTTGAAGACCGTGTTGAAGCCCGGCAGCGTAAACACGCTCATGACCATACCGCGCACACCCGGCGCCATGATGAAGCAGTCATCAGTGGTTGCCAGGTGATTGATCAACGCGCGATAGAACTCCGACTTGCCGTGCTTGTAGAACCCAATGGAGGTGTACAGCTCGGCGATGTGCTTGCCCGGCATGATGCGCTTGAGAAATCCGATGAACTCCGCGGGTATCGGCACCTCGACCATGAAATACGAGCGCGTGAACGAAAAGATGATCGAGACTTCCGCTTCGTCGGTGATCAACGCATCGGCGACGATTCCCGCGCCTTCGTGGTGAAGTAGCGGTATCGCCAGCGGCCATTGTTCGTCGCGTGTGAAGATCCGTCCAACCAGATAGGCGCCCTTGTTGCGGTAGAGCACCGAACAGAAAAGCTCAACCGACAGCTCAGGGTCCTTGCATACCCAGTCTGGCAAGGACACCTGCAGCTGCGCCTCGAGCCGCCGCAGGTCACCGTTCAGATCCGCGTAGGGTACGGAGAAGGCAAAGTCCCTAAGGATCTGCGCGAGCATGCCGTAAAGGTCACCGCCGGGCTGATACCGACGCGTCTGGGCCTTTCGCTCGTGGGCACGATTGGAGGGCCGAGTGGTATGGATGAACATGGTGCCGTCGCTGATGCAGTCATGGCTGAACAACGTACAGAAGATCGAGTTGTACCAAGTCTCGGACAATTCATCGTCAAAGCGGGGATTGATCTGATCGATATAGGCGCTCTTGATCTGCGGCCACTGCTGTACATCCAGCAGTACCTCTGGCTCGAATAACGCTCGCAGGTCCGCTGCCGTTTCGCCGACCTTCTGTTCGTACAAGTTGATGCGTGCCGCCGAGGCATGCTGAGCATCTTGCCACTGTGCTTGTTCGAACCGGGACCGAGCACCTTCAGTGATCAGCCGGAAATGTTCACGGTAGTTATCGAAGCCCAGCAGGATCTGCCGCGCGATTTCAGCGTCCGGCGATTTTGACAGCATGGCGATCGTCTCCAGCGATGGAAGCCCGAGCTTATCCAGCCACCGATCGCAATGAAAGGACCGCAGCGGGTCGCAAGCCGGTTTGAAAGCGTGATTCGGGTTGCCAGACAGGCAGACCTCGCCAACACTTCGGTGTCCCGTCGTCGGAGTTTCCCATGCGTCCTTCAGACCTACTGCGCCTGCTCGGTCTCGCTGCCATCTGGGGCGCCAGCTTCCTGTTCATGCGAATCATCGCGCCGGAACTCGGGACATTTCCCACTGCGTTCTTCCGGGTACTATTTGCCTGCCTAGGCCTGTTGGCGATTCTGATGATGATGCGGATCCGCTGGGATTTTCGCGGCAAGCTGAAACTGTGTCTGATTCTCGGAATGATCAATTCCGGCGTCCCGTTCGCGCTCTATGCCCTGGCAGCGCAATTTCTGCCAACCGGCTATTCCGCGATTTTCAACGCAACCACACCAATGATGGGCGTAATCATTGGTGCTCTATTTTTCGCCGAAGCGCTGACGGCAGCGAAACTGGTCGGAGTGCTATTCGGCCTGAGCGGCGTGGCGCTGCTGACACGTACCGGCCCCGTGGCATTCGACGCACAGCTGTTGATCGGCGCGCTCGCATGCCTGGGCGCGACCGCCTGTTATGGATTCGGTGGTTTCCTGACTCGTCGCTGGATCAACCAGCACGGCGGGTTGAGTAGCGAATTGGTTGCCTTCGGCAGCCAAGCGGGAGCGGCACTCTGTCTGCTGCCACTGTTCGTCCTGTCACTGCTGACAGCGCCCCCGGTTTCCTGGGGTGACAGCACCGTCTGGCTCAGCCTTGCCGGGCTCGGCATCGTCTGTACCGCCTTCGCCTATATTCTGTATTTTCGCCTGCTTGCAGACATCGGCCCGGTTCGTACCCTGACGGTCACCTTCATCATTCCACCCTTCGGTGTGCTCTGGGGCGCCCTGTTTCTTGATGAACCGCTGGACTGGGCCTATGCCTATGGCGGTGCGCTGATTGCCGTGGCGCTCTGGCTCGTACTCAAGCAGGCGCCGGCCACGACCGCGGCGACACCTGCGTCCAACGAAGTTAACGACGGTCCGGCGCTGGCCGAAATACCAGAACGAGACCAAGCACGATCAGCAACATGCCGACCAGACTGAGCATCGCCAACCGGTTGCCGAATACCAGGTAGTCCATTACCGCCGTCACCGCCGGCACCAGATAGAACAGGCTGGTCACGTTGACCAGATCTCCCTTGGCGATCAGTCGATACAACAATAAGGTCGCGGCCACCGAGATTACCAACGCCATCCATGACACCGACAGCCAGAAGCCCGGTTCGAAGGTTATGTTCATGGGCTGGAATGGCACGAACAGCGAACAAAGCAAAAGCCCGGCGAGATACTGCAAGGGCATGGCACGTAGCGGATCACCTTTGGCTCGTTTCTGCATCATCGAGCCCAGCGTGATGCTCGACAGTGCCAGCAAAGCACAGGCCACGCCCGCCACGGACAGCCCTCCCACGCCAAGGCTCTGATACACCACCAGCACCAGTCCACTCAGACCAAGCAGCAATCCGAACAGCCGCAGCGGTCTTAGCCGTTTGCGCTCCAGCAACACGGCCGTCAGGATCGGCTGCACGCCTAGCAGAGTCGCCATGACCCCCGGCGTCATCTGCAGATCCAGTGCCAGCAGATAGAAGATCTGATAACTGCCCAGCAGCACCAGACCGGTGGTCAAGGCATACCGACGCGCCTTCCATCCGTCAGGCAGCGATAGCGAGGCCAGCCTCACCACCCCCACCAACGCCACCAGCGCGATAACGAAACGAACCAACAGGAAGGCGAACGGCGACGCGTACGCCAATCCCCATTTCGACACGATTGCCCCACTGCTCCAGAGCAGCACGAAAAGGCCCGTAGTCGCATACGCGACCAGGTTGTTGCGTGAGAAAGAAATCATCCTGCCACCTTTGATCAGGCATACGAAACTGCGCCAACGAATGGCAAATGCAGTGACGGAAGTGCCGGCGAACCGGCGTGACTCAAGCCACCGCGGGTGGCGGTGACGGAGCCAGGAACAAGCCCGGTGGTGGGCTCGCAGGATGGCGGGGAGATGTGATCGGCATGCGTGCAAGAGCTGCGAAACCACCCGCGTATGGGCGTTCGTGGTCAGCGACGTTGCAGAAGCATGTGCGGTTCATACCGATCTCGAAGCATTGGAGAAGCAGGTTTCAGACTATAGCGGTGCTGCGCCGGTTCTGCCAAGCCAGATCGGCGCAACGGGTGTTACTGCTGCAGTTCCTGCTCACCGAACAGGTCGGCAAACAACATGGTGGACAGGTAGCGCTCGCCGGAATCGGGAAGAATCACCACAATGTTCTTGCCCTGCATTTCAGGCCGCTGGGCCATGCGCACCGCCGCAGCCATGGCGGCGCCGCAAGAGATGCCACAGAGGATGCCTTCTTCGCGCATCAAGCGCAGCGCCATGGCCTTGGATTCTTCATCACTGACCAGCTCGACTTGATCGACAATGGACAGATCGAGATTCTTCGGCACGAAGCCGGCACCGATGCCCTGGATCTTATGCGGGCTCGGTTTGACCTCATCTCCCGCGAGCGTCTGGCTGATTACCGGAGAGCTGGCGGGCTCGACCGCCACACTGAGAATCTTCTTGCCCTTGGTGTCCTTGATGTAACGCGAAACCCCGGTGATGGTGCCGCCAGTCCCAACCCCCGAAACCAGTACGTCGATGTTGCCTTCGGTGTCGTTCCAGATTTCCGGCCCGGTGGTTTTCTCATGGATCCCCGGGTTGGATGGGTTCTCGAACTGCTGCGGCAAGTAATACTGGTCACGGTCCGATGCGGCGATTTCAGTCGCCTTCTCGATGGCGCCCTTCATGCCTTTCGCCGGATCGGTGAGCACCAGCTCCGCGCCAAGCGCCTTGAGTACTTTGCGCCGCTCCAGGCTCATCGAAGCCGGCATGGTCAATACCAACTTGTAGCCACGTGCCGCGGCGACGAACGCCAGACCGATGCCGGTATTGCCGGAAGTCGGCTCGATGATCGTCATGCCTGGTTTGAGCAGTCCGCTTTTCTCGGCATCCCAGATCATCGCCGCGCCGATCCGGCACTTTACCGAATGGGCCGGATTGCGGCCCTCGATTTTGGCCATGATGCTGACGCCCTTCGGGCCCAACCGATTGATCATCACCAACGGGGTATTCCCGATGGCCTGCGCATTGTCAGCGAAGATGCGGCTCATGACAGTGTCCCTGCGAGTGGAAAATCAGACTGATCAGCCTAAGCCCAGTCTCATGACTCGTCCAGCCGAACTCACCGATACGAGCAACGGTCCACCTTCAAGTAAAGGCAGTTCGATGACCACACCTTCGGCCAGACCACTCCATGAAAAGACGTTACCGACTCCCGCTGTGGATACTTCTGTCATTGGCATTGCTACTGCTGATCATCCACCTTGCCCTGCCCCACTTGGTGCGCAACTACCTGAACGACAAGCTGGCGGACATGGGCGAGTATCGCGGCCATGTCGACGACGTCGATCTGGCCTGGTGGCGTGGTGCATATCAGATTGACGGGGTGCTGATCGAGAAGAAGAACGAGCAGGTTCAAGCCCCTCTGTTCACCGCTCCGACAATCGATATCGGGGTGAGCTGGCGAGCACTCTGGAAGCACCGCGCCCTGGTAGGTGAGGTCCGGCTGGAACAGCCAGAACTGAATTTCGTCGACGGCAAGGACGCCGGCGACTCGCAGACCGGCGAAGGGGTCGACTGGCGCGAAAGGCTTGAGGAGCTGGTGCCGTTTACCTTGAACGAGCTGCGTGTCATCGACGGTCAGCTATCGTTCCGCAACTTCGAATCCGATCCGCCAGTGCATATCTACGCCAACGCGATTAACGCCAGTCTCTACAACCTGACCAACACGGCGGATGGGCAAGGCCGCGTGGCGACGTTCGAAGGCAGCGCCAAGTTTCTGAACCATGCCCCTATGGAAGCCACCGCGAGCTTCGACCCCTACACCAACTGGGAAGATTTTGAAGTGAACCTGCGCTTGACCGGGGTGGAGCTGACCAAGCTGAACGACTTCAGCAATGCCTACGGCAAATTCGATTTCGCCGGCGGCACCGGTGACTTGATCATGGAAGTAGAGGCCAACGACAGTCAACTGTCTGGCTACATCAAGCCCTTGCTGCACCAAGTCGAAGTGTTCAACTTCGAGCAGGACGTCGAGAACGAAGACAAGGGCTTCTTCCGTGGGATCTGGGAAGCCGTGGTCGGTGGCGGCGAAGAAGTCCTGCAGAACCAGAGCAAAGATCAGTTCGCTACGCGTGTTGAGCTATCCGGCAGCACCAAGAACACCGAGGTCAGCCCGTTTCAGGCCTTCATCGCCATCTTGCAGAACGCTTTCGTCGAAGCATTTTCGGCCCGTTTCGAGCGTTCACTGAGTGAAGACGACAAATAGCGGAGCACGGTTGAGCGGCCTGCGCCCATTCAGTGACTGAATGATTCGCTCGCGTTCACACTAAAGGGCCCATCCCTTATAGTCGATCTCTGACTCAAACACGAAGCGCCTGCGTGCCAGGCCCGATCAAGGAAATCCTGATGAAGTTCGAAGGCACCCAATCCTATATCGCCACCGACGACCTCAAACTGGCGGTCAACGCAGCCATCACACTGGAGCGCCCGTTGCTGGTGAAAGGCGAGCCGGGCACCGGCAAAACCATGCTCGCCGAGCAACTGGCAGAGTCATTCGGTGCGAAATTCATCACCTGGCACATCAAGTCCACTACCAAGGCCCATCAGGGCCTGTACGAATATGACGCGGTGAGCCGCCTGCGTGACTCGCAGCTAGACTCAGACCGGGTGCACGATGTACGCAACTACATCAAGAAGGGCAAGTTGTGGGAGGCGTTCGAGTCCGAACAGCGCGTCATTCTGTTGATCGATGAAATCGACAAGGCGGACATCGAGTTCCCCAACGACCTGCTGCAGGAACTCGACAAGATGGAGTTCTACGTCTACGAGACCAATGAAACCATCAAGGCCAAGCAGCGCCCGATCATCATCATTACGTCAAATAACGAAAAGGAGCTGCCGGATGCCTTCCTGCGCCGATGCTTCTTTCACTACATCGCCTTCCCTGACCGGGAAACGCTGCAGAAGATCGTCGACGTGCATTATCCGAACATCAAGAAGGACTTGGTGGCCGAAGCCCTCGACGTGTTCTTCGATGTTCGCAAGGTACCCGGGTTGAAGAAGAAGCCATCCACCAGCGAACTGGTCGACTGGCTCAAGTTGCTGATGGCCGACAACATTGGTGAAGCCGTGCTGCGCGAACGTGATCCGACCCGAGCGATTCCGCCCCTGGCTGGAGCCCTGGTAAAAAACGAACAAGACGTGCAATTACTTGAGCGTCTGGCATTCATGAGTCGTCGCGCCAGCCGCTGAACGGCGGCGGCTCCAAGCGGAGCCGACCGCCCCACACACTGGAGGAAGAACCATGCAAACGCATACCGGTAGTTGCCTCTGCGGTGTCGTGCGGTATCGCATCGACGCACCGATCAACCAGCTCACCCATTGCCATTGCAAGATGTGCCGCAAGGCGCACGGGGCTGCATTCGCGACCTACGCGAGCGTGCCGCTGGAAGCGTTTCACTTCCTCTCCGGCAAGGATCAGCTGGGCGTCTTCCACTCCTCCGAACATGTGACGCGGACGTTCTGCATTCGCTGCGGATCCAATCTGCAATTCGTCGATAACCGAGAGCATGAGGTCGGCGTCGCTGCCGGCACGCTCGACTCTTCGCTGCCCGTCCCGCCCCAGGAGCACATTTTCGTCGGTTCCAAGGCGGACTGGTACGAAATCAGCGACGGGCTCGCGGAACACGACGAAGACCTCTGACCATCAAACGCAAGGTGCCGTGATGACGGTACGCCCGAGGTTCTGCCATGTTGCTTGGCCTGTTCAATGAAATGCGCGCCGCCAAGGTGCCGGTGTCGGTACGCGAGCTGCTCGACCTGATCAACGCGTTGAAACACAACGTGATTTTCGCCGATATGGACGAATTCTATTTCCTGTCGCGGGCCATTCTGGTCAAGGATGAGCGCCACTTCGACAAGTTCGACCGCGCCTTCGGCACCTACTTCAAGGGCTTGGAAAACCTCGATCAACACATTGAGGCGTTGATTCCAGAAGAATGGCTACGCAAGGAATTCGAACGCTCGCTGAGCGATGAAGACCGCGCCAAGATCGAGTCCCTCGGTGGGCTGGACAAGCTGATCGAGGAATTCAAGAAGCGCCTGGAAGAGCAAAAGGAACGGCACGCCGGCGGTAACAAATGGATCGGCACCGGCGGCACCAGCCCGTTCGGTTCCGGTGGCTACAACCCCGAAGGCATTCGCATCGGTGATGCTGGCAAGCGTCAAGGCAAGGCGGTGAAGGTCTGGGACCAGCGCGAATACAAGAATCTCGACGATCAGGTCGAACTGGGCACTCGCAACATCAAAGTCGCCCTGCGCCGCTTGCGCAAATTCGCCCGTCAAGGTGCGCAGGACGAGCTGGACCTCGATGGCACCATCGACCACACCGCTCGAGACGGCGGGCTACTCAACATCCAGATGCGCCCGGAACGACGTAATGCGGTGAAGCTGCTGATCCTGTTCGACATCGGCGGCTCGATGGACGCTCACGTGAAGGTCTGCGAAGAGCTGTTCTCCGCCTGCAAAACCGAGTTCAAACACCTGGAGTATTTTTACTTCCACAACTTCATCTACGAGTCGGTCTGGAAGAACAACTTCCGCCGCACCTCCGAGCGCACCTCGACACTCGACCTGCTGCACAAATACGGCCCTGATTACAAAGTGGTATTTGTCGGCGATGCCGCCATGGCGCCTTATGAAGTGACCCAACCCGGTGGCAGTGTCGAACACTGGAATGAGGAAGCGGGCTACGTCTGGATGCAGCGCTTCATGGCCAAGTACAAGAAACTCATCTGGATCAATCCCTACCCCAAGGACACCTGGGGCTACACCTCATCCACAGGGATCATCCGCGAGCTGGTGGAGGATCGGATGTACCCGCTGACATTGAGCGGTCTGGAAGAAGGGATGAAATTTCTGGCGAAATAGCAGCCAACCGATCACCGTCACGGTGCCATAGCGAACCCGCCTGGGCTCGCTATGCATTATCACCTGGACGACCCGAGCGAGCGACGCGACGCACATTACGTGGCCGACGCTGCGGAAACAGCAATCGGCGGATCAGCAGAAAAATGCTCTCGGCAATCCAGGCCAACAGCAATGCACAGCCGACCCCCCAAGCGATCGCCTCGGGCGCCAGCAGGACCTGAAAGCGGTAACTGCTCCAGACCTGATGGCGAATGGCCTGGTCGGCCCCGAAGAACACATGCCAGGCTTGTGCATACCAGGGACCCTGCATGATTCGCCACTCACGATCGAGCAGGCGTGCGCGTTCCACGAGCGCCGCGACACTGCGTGCATCACTCTGGATAACTGGATCATCGCTGGCACGATAGTGCTCCACCAGCGCATTCAAATTGCCCTCGAAGAACCGTCCGGCCGTTTCCTGAAAGCCCAGCAGCCCCTGCTGCGCTTCGATCCGGCGCGCCTCGACGTGACGTTCATATGCTTGAATAAAGCCCGGCACCTGGACGCCAATCAGCAAGCCAAGGGCGAACACCGTCAGTCGCAAATAGCTTCGTAGCATCACTGCACCTGCCCGCGCGCAACGCACTCGCCCAAACGCCAGAGCGTCCATTCGCCCGGCTGGTGAACTTGCCACTGCTCGTTATCAGTCAATGGCTCGGTTGCCAATACGGTAACGACATCATTCGGCGTTGTTTCGACGGTGAAATCGACCGTCAGGTCGGCATCTTTCAGTTGTGCCGGGCCAAAGGGAGCGCGCCGAGTAATTTGCACGAGCTTGGTGCTGCAGAAACTGAACAACCATTCACCGTTGCTCAGCAAGCAATTGAATACGCCTTTGGCACGGTAGCCCGCGCAGGCGTCGAGCAGTGCAGGGAGCAGGTCCTCGGCAGCCACGCGGTCGGGGAACACGCTGCGCACCCGGCTAAGCAGATCGCAGAACGCCGCCTCGCTATCGGTATCGCCGACTGGCTGGTAGAAACCACGCGCAGGACTGAAATCAGCGAGCTGACCGTTATGGGCGAAGCACCAATGCTGCCCCCACAGTTCTCGCACGAAGGGATGGGTATTGACCAGCGCGACCCTGCCGACGTTGGCGTGACGGATATGACCGATCACCACTTCGCTCTTGATCAGGTAGTGCTGAACCATCTTCGCCACTTCGGACTCGCAGCTGGCCACTGGATCCTGAAACAGACGCAGACCACGGCCTTCGTAGAAAGCGATGCCCCAACCATCTTTGTGTGGCCCGGTGCGCCCCCCGCGCTGCATCAGCCCCGTGAAGCTGAAATGAATGTCGGTCGGTACGTTGGCGCTCATGCCGAGCAGTTCACACATGCATGATCTCCCGCTATCTCTTGTGTTCCGAGTGCCCGGTATTAGCCGGTCGACTCGCTCATAACCTGGGCTCGGTCCGTGACTGGTAACGATTGGAGGGGCGGTAGTCCACCTGCTCGTCATCCTCGAGCCGCTCCCGCAAGGTACGAGCGTCCTCCTCTGCTGCAGATGCTGTGCGCCGCCGCCCGAGCCGGCGCTCGATCGGCCAGCGCAGCGCCACCAATACTGCGTATAGCGCGAATGCGATCAGCCCGTAGAGTGCCAAATCCGCAACTGCACGCCAGGCGTTGTTGCCGACCTTGAACAGTAGATCCAGCGCGGTGATCGCCACAGCCGGCGCGAACAGTTCCCGAGTGGGATCGACGATGGTGGGTGTCAGTAGCAGTACGGCTGCGATCAGCCGCAGCGGCTCGCGCAGCCAGCGCCACAGGGGTCGCGTGACACGGAACCACACCAGCAGAGCTCCCAGTGCAGCCACTCCATAAGCTGTCCAGGCGAGTAGGTAATCATTGGCGAATAGGAACATGACGATCTCGTGTGTAAGGCAGTGTGCTCACCGGCGTGTAATGCCGCGCATGATAACAGTGGCGAGCCTGCCGGCTGCCAGTTCGCAATGCAATGACAAGCTGGTCATCATCCATGTAACGCCGTATAAACGCTGAAAACAAAAAAGGGCCGGAAAGCGCCAGTAGCGTGCCGAGAAGCCATACTTGTCACACGGACACATCAGGAGAGCCATCATGACCTACCAGCATATTCTGGTCGCTACCGACCTGAACGACGAATGCCACCCGGTCGTAGCACGCGCCGAGGCATTGGCCATCGCCAGCGGCGCAAAACTAGCCTTGGTCCACGTCATCGAACCAATGGCCATGGCCTTCGGCGGTGACGTGCCGATGGATCTATCGATGCTGCAGCAGCAGCAGTTCGACCAGGCCCGTGAGCGCTTGACCGGGTTCGCTGAGCGTTACCCCAGCCTGACTGTCGAGCAGCGTCATCTAGCCTACGGACAGCCCCGTCAGGAGATACACAGGCTGGCCAAGGAACAAGGTTGCGATCTTGTCGTTGTCGGCAGTCACGGCCGTCATGGTCTGGCGCTGCTGCTCGGCTCTACCGCCAATGACATTCTTCACGGAGCCCCCTGCGACGTGCTTGCTGTTCGGCTGACCAAGGCCGAGTAACTTCACCGATTCTGCGCCTGAGCCCTGGCGGCTCAGGCCATCTCCGGCCCCTCTCCGGCGCTCATCACCAGCGGTCTGATTTTCTTCAACTGGGTCTCCAGTGAATAGGTCAGGCTGGTTGCCATGGAGAAAAACGTCAGGAAAGCCTTTAGATTGGAGTCGCCGTGACAGGTGTCGTGGATTCGCTGCCAGAACGCCTGATTGACCAACTGCAGTTGCTGGAAAGATCGCACCAGGCCACGCAACTCCCAGTCGGCATGGCGTCCTTCACGTAAATTGAAGTACTGCCGAGCCAGATACAGCGAGACCGCACGCAGCACGAACTCCTGATTGCTGGCGAACGGCAGATGCTGATGCGCCATCGGCTTGAGCCTGCCCAGCACCGGGCACGCGCTGGTAGCCATGATAACGCCGAGCAGCGCACGCAACCCCTCCTCCAGCCCTACCAGCTTGTTGTATTCCCGTTCCGGCGTACGCACTCGCACTTGCGCTTTCTTCACCGCAGGCAGGCCCTGGAAGTCCTCGATGACCCGGTGCAGGTCCACCGCGGCGGGGCAATGGCTGAAGCTGTCCCGACTCAGTGGGCAATTGTTGCACTGCTGATGATCCAGGCGCGTCCATTTGGGTGCCTGACTGGCAGCCTCGTGATCGTAGACGCGGTCCAGCTCGATCCGGTAGCTGAACTCATGCTCGTCGTCCAGGACGATGCGGTAATCAATTGCCATCTAAGCTCCGTCTGGAATGCTGACAGGTGTCGTTTAGTCTTGGTGTCCGGGTCACGCCATGCGGAACATCAAGGGCTGATCTATGGCATCGAGAGATGTGCTGGACAGAACGGGGGGATTTCCACCACGCGTGCGCTTCAGTCTTCCAGCTCGGCCCAGCGCTCCAGCAATTCGTCGAGTTCTGCCTGCAGCGCCTCAAGACGCGATATCGTTTCGCCAGTATGCTCCGCAGTCTGCTGATAGAACGTCGGCTGCGCAATTTCGGCTTGCAACGCGGCGATGTTTTTTTCGACTGCGTCTATTTTTCCCGGTAGCGCCTCCAGTTCGCGCTGGACCTTGTAGCTGAGTTTCTTCTTCGCCGGGGCAGGTTCGGCGTTGGGTGTCGCGGGCTTGCTCTGTGGTGTTTCGACTTTCGCTTCCTTGGCTTCCTTCGTCTCCGCTACGCCGAGCAGTTTTACCGAGCCGCCTTGCCGCAGCCAGTCCTGGTAGCCGCCGACGTATTCGCGAACGACCCCGTCACCCTCGAAAACCAACGTACTGGTGACCACGTTATCGAGAAACGCCCGGTCATGGCTGACCATCAATACCGTGCCCTGGAACCCGAGTAGAACCTCCTCGAGAAGCTCGAGGGTTTCCACGTCGAGATCGTTGGTCGGCTCGTCCAGTACGAGCAAGTTGGCCGGCTTACTGAACAGTTTAGCGAGCAAGAGGCGTGCCCGTTCTCCGCCAGACAGTGCCTTTACTGGCGTGCGGGCCCGCTGCGGGCTGAACAGGAAGTCACCGAGGTAGCTGAGAACATGGCGATTCTGGCCGTCGATAGTGATGAAGTCGCGCCCCTCGGCGACATTGTCGATGACAGTCTTTTCCAGTTCCAGCTGGTGACGCAATTGGTCGAAATACGCCACTTCCAGTTTGGTCCCCGCCTCAATCGTGCCACTGGTGGGTTGCAGATCGCCCAACAGCAGCTTGAGCAGTGTGGTCTTGCCGGTTCCGTTGGCCCCGAGCAAACCAATCCGATCGCCACGCTGCAGCACCATCGAGAAATCGCGAATCAACGGCTCGCCGCCCGGATGAGCGAAGCTTGCATGCTCGACGACGATGACCTGCTTGCCGGATTTCTCCGCTGCGTCGACCTGGATGTTGGCCTTGCCTTGATGCTCACGGCGTTCGCTGCGCTCGGCTCGCAATGCCTTGAGTGCACGAACACGGCCTTCGTTACGAGTACGGCGGGCCTTGATGCCTTGGCGAATCCACACCTCTTCCTGCGCAAGCTTCTTGTCGAACAGCGCATTGGCCGTTTCTTCAGCCGCCAACTGTTGTTCCTTGTGCACCAGGAAGCTGGCGTAATCGCCGTTCCAGTCGATCATGTGGCCTCGATCGAGCTCGAGGATGCGAGTCGCCAGGTTCTGCAGGAACGCACGGTCATGCGTGATGAACAGCACCGCACCGTTAAAACCGGTCAGCGCTTCTTCCAGCCAGGCAATCGCGCCGATATCCAAGTGGTTGGTCGGCTCGTCCAGCAGCAGCAGATCGGGTTCCGATACCAGCGCCTGAGCCAGCAGAACGCGCCGCCTCCAGCCGCCGGAAAGCTCGGCGAGGGTTTTGTCGGCTGGCAGCTGCAAACGACTCAAGGTGCTATCGACCAGCTGCTGCAGACGCCAACCGTCCTTGGCTTCGAGTTCTTGCTGGACATGCATCAGCTTGTCCAAGTCGGCTTCGTTCTGGATGTTCTGGCTGAGGTGATGGTAGTCGGCAAGCAACTGACCGACGCCGGACAAGCCTTCGGCTACCACGTCGAACACGGTGCGCTCGTCAGCGAGCGGAAGCTCCTGCGGCAGCTCGCCGATCTTCAGCCCCGGCGCGCGCCAGATTTCGCCGTCATCGGGCAACTGGCTGCCCTTGACCAGACTCAGCATGCTGGACTTTCCGGTGCCGTTGCGGCCGATGATGCACACCCGCTCACCCCGCGCAATCTGCCAGGACACTCCATCGAGCAATGGATTGGTGCCATAGGCGAGGGACACATTGGTCAACTTGAGCAGGGTCATGACTACCTCCGGAAAACAGGGCGCGCAGTCTAGCAGAATGCGCCTGTCAGACGGACGTCACCGCGTTTGCGGGCACGCGTCCGAGGGCTTCATCCACAACCTGCCATCATGATTCCGCCAGCGTCACAGGCGCGCCACGTCTGGCTTATCGTACGTTCGTCGGAACGTACTAGTTTGTTGGTTTCAACAGCTTAATCCTCGTTTAACTGCCAGCGCGGCCAAGCTAAGCTAGCGCAGCAATCCCTCATGCCCCCGTCTTCGGAAGTCTCATGCGCGGTCGACTCTCCAGTATCTGTTTTTGTCTGTTGTTCACTGCCGTCACCCTCGAAACCGCTCAAGCCGCCAGCCTTCAGCAGCAACGGCAGTATTACGACGAAGCCAAGCGAGCCTTGGCCAAGGGCGACAGCGGCCCGTATCGGCGCTACGCCAGCGCGCTGCGAGACTACCCGCTGGAGCCTTACCTGGCTTATGACGAGCTGACGGCACGGCTGAAGTCCGCCAGCAATGACGAAGTCGAGAAGTTTCTGGCTGAGCATGGCGACTTGCCCCAGGCCAGCTGGATGAAACTGCGTTGGCTGCGATTGCTCGCCGCGCGCGGCGACTGGCGGCCCTTCGTCGCGCACTACGATCCGAAGATGAACTTCACCGAACTGGACTGCCTGTTCGGCCAATACCAGCTCGCCAGTGGACAGACGAAACAAGGTTACGAGACCGCCGAGCGGCTCTGGCTGGTTGGTAAATCACAGCACAACGCATGCGATGCGCTATTCGACCGCTGGGAAGCCGCCGGACAACTCACCGAAGAGTTACGTTGGAAGCGCACCAAACTGGCGGTCGAGAACGGTAACTACGGCCTCGCCAGTTTCCTCACCAAAAGCCTGCCGACGCTGAAAGCGCAGGGCGAGCTGCTGATCGATGTCGCGCAGAAGCCGCAGATGCTTGATCAGACGGGCCGCTTCATGACGCCAACGCAGACGATGGGCGATATCGTCTCGATCGGCCTGCGCCGGCTTGCACGCAAGGATCCGGAAAAGGCCCTCCGGCTGCTGGAGACATACGCCAGGCGCCTGTCGTTCTCAACGGACGAAAAGGTCGCGATCGCTCGCCAGATTGGTCTCACCCTGGCCAAGCGCTTCGATGCACGCGCACTGAAGGTCATGGCCGAGTACGATCCCGAGCTGCGTGACGATACCGTCAGCGAATGGCGGGCCCGCCTGTTGTTGCGCCTGGGACGCTGGGACGACGCCTACGCGCTGACCCAACGGTTCCCCGAGGAGCTCGCCAACAGCAACCGTTGGCGTTATTGGAAAGCACGCAGTCGGGAGCTGGCCAAGCCCAATGACGAACAAACCATTCAGCTCTACCGGCCGGTCGCCAGCGAGCGCGACTTCTATGGATTCCTCTCTGCCGACCGCATCCAAGCGCCTTACAAGCTCAACCATCAGCCACTTGCGCTGGATCCAAAGTTGATTCAAAAGGTCCGTAACACCGCGGGTATCCGCCGTGCTATGGAATTCCATGCGCGTGGGCAGATCGTCGATGGGCGCCGGGAGTGGTACCACGTCAGTCGGCTGTTCAGCCGTGAAGAGCTGGTCGCGCAAGCACGGCTAGCCTACGAGATGGAATGGTACTTCCCGGCCATTCGCACCATCAGCCAGGCGAAGTACTGGGACGATCTGGACATTCGCTTCCCCATGGCCCATCGCAACAGCTTGGTGAAGGCAGCTAAAGCGCGGGAGATTCATCCAAGCTGGGTGTTCGCCATCACACGCCAGGAAAGCGCCTTCATGGCCGACGCCCGTTCGCACGTCGGAGCCACGGGACTGATGCAGTTGATGCCGGCCACCGCGAAGGAAACCGCCAGACGCTTCGGCATCCCGCTTTCATCACCGCAACAGGTGCTCAATCCCGATGTCAACATCCAGCTGGGCGCCGCCTATCTCAGTCAGATCTACGGTCAATTCAAAGGCAACCGGGTGCTCGCCTCAGCCGCTTACAACGCTGGTCCCGGGCGGGTTCGTCAATGGTTGAAGAACGCCGAACATTTGCCGTTCGACGTCTGGGTCGAAAATATCCCGTTCGATGAAACCCGCCAGTACGTGCAGAACGTGCTGACCTACTCGGTGATCTACGGACAGAAGCTCAACGCACCACAGCCCCTGGTCGAGTGGCACGAGCGCTATTTCGAAGGGCAGTGATGGCGATGGCAGGCCTTAAAAATGCCGGCCGCACGATGGGGACGCACCCCATTCTGCGGCACTGCGGTTTTGCTATCCGAACCTATTCGAGCACTTGCACAGGCATGCCCACCTTCAGCACGCCAGTGCCCTCGGCGATGAGGTTCTGTCCGAAAAACACCCCGCCATCCCCCTTTCGGTAGTTCATCAGCGTAGCCAGTGGCTCACGGGTCGGGCTCTTCTCACCGTTGAGCGGATCAATGGTCGGGATGATGCAGCGCGAACACGGCTTGACTACGCGAAACTCCATATCGCCAATACGAATGCGCCGCCAGCCGTCCTCGGCGTAGGGGGCCGAGTCGGCGATCAGCAGATTCGGCCGAAACCGTCGCACGTCGAGCAGTTGTCCCACCCGTGCAGAAAGATCGTCAAGTGATCGCTGGCCGATCAGTAGAAAGGGAAAGCCATCGCTGAATCCGGTCAGCTCGCCAGGTCGGGCATAGTCCTGGTCGATCTGGATGCCCAGCGCGTTTGGCAGATGCACCAGCCGGCACGGGCGTTCGAGCAAGCGCGTCAGCCAGGCCGCCGCGGCATCACCGGCATCAGGTGCCCGCAGGGTCTCGCGCCAGATCAGCACGCCGCGCATCACGCTGTCCGGGCCAGGCACTGGTACCCGCAGCGTCTCCATGCCGGGGGCGCACATCAGTAACGCCGCTTCGCCCTGCCAGCGCGCGGTCAGCAATGCCATCTGCGGCAGTATTCGCTGTGTCAGGAATTTTCCAGTCGCCGCATCCACCACCATCCAGCGGCGGTCGCCGCTCAGACCGAGCTCGTCGCATCGCCCCTCCTCAAGCAACTCAGCGGAACCGGACTTGAGCGGAAAACGGTACAACGAGGAAAGGTGCATGCGGGTGCCTCGATCAGATGGACGGGTCAGCGAGTTTCGTCCAGCAACAGGCGTTCTCGGACGACATCCACCAGTTTCTCCGGCTGGAACTTGGAAAGGAAGTTGTCACAGCCGACTTTCTGCACCATCGCCAGGTTGAAATTTCCGGAAAGGGACGTATGCAGCACCACATACAGATCACGCAGACGCGGATCGTTACGGATTTCAGTAGTGAGTCGGTAGCCGTCCATCTCCGGCATTTCAGCATCGGTGAACACCATCAGCAGGCGATCGGTGAGCACTTCTCCCGCATCGGCCCACGCCTTGAGCCGGTTCAGCCCTTTCATGCCGTCGCTGGCGGCATGTACGGTGATGCCGAGCTGGCTGAGGGTCTCGCGCAGCTGCGCCAGTGCGACGGTTGAGTCATCGACACAAAGCACTTCACGCCCCCTGGCGCGCTCGAGCAACGGATCGGTTAGACGTTCGGGCGCGATGCTGGTGTTGTACGGGACGATTTCGGCCAGCACCTTTTCCACGTCGATGACCTCGACGAGCTTATCGTCGACCTTGGTGATCGCCGTGAGGTAATGCTGGCGTCCCGCCGTGGTCGGTGGCGGCAACACTTCCTCCCAGTTGAGGTTGAGGATGCGGTCCACGCCACCGACTAGAAACGCCTGAATCGAGCGGTTGTACTCGGTCACGATGATGGTGCTGCGCTCATCCGGCACCAGTGGGCGCAGCCCGATGGCACGCGATAGATCGATCACCGGGAGCGTCTGGCCACGCAGATTGACGACGCCGCAGACCGAGCCGTGCCGGTGTGGCATCAGCGTCATCTTCGGCAGTTGCACCACCTCCTGGACCTTGAACACGTTGATCGCGAATTGCTGGCGACCCGAGAGCCGGAACATGAGGATTTCCAGACGATTTTGCCCCACCAACCGGGTGCGTTGATCGACTGACTCTAGAATGCCGGCCATTATGCGGGCTCCTTGCGAATAAGGGATGTAACAAGCTATCGGCCGCAAAGCTTCGCGCTTTATTATCGGAACAAGTATTTTATCGGCCCGCAGCGAGCCACCTGATTGATCAGCCGGTAGTGGGTACGCCGCGGTCAGGCGGGCTCGCCATCAGCTCGAGGCAGTGGCTCATCCCGCAGTAACGGGCTGCCGTCGGGAAGATGCAGTCGCAACGCCCTACGCTTCACCGAGAAGCGCATACGCTTCGCTGCAAAGGGTTCACCATCAAGGTTGATGTCGATCTCATCCGGCGCTTCAACCTCGATCCATGGCACGCGCGCGGTTACTGAAACGGTATCGATTCCCAGCAGCCCACCGCTCAACAGCGTACCCAAGGTGCCCACCGTATCGGCAGGCGCCGGGACGATGCAGATATCGAACAGGCCATCATCGATCGAAGCCTGCGGACACAGCTGTTGCCCACCCCCAGACTGACGACCGTTGCCGATACCCAGTGCTAGAAAGTCGCCTTCCCAGGCGAACTCAGGTCCAACAAAGCGCCCCCAGGCAGCGCGCAGTTCACTGAAGCGCGACAAGCCGGTCAACAGATATGCGCTGCCCCCCAGCACCCGCTTCAGCTCTTCGGAAGTCGTAGCAGTGACCTTGGAACCGAAGCCACCGGTGGCCATGTTGAGGAAGGTTTCACCGTTCATTTCTCCAACATCGACGCTCACCGGCTCGCGATTGAGCAAGGTCAGCGCCTCGAAGGGCGTCAGCGGAATCTCGGCGGCTTGGGCGAAATCATTGGCAGTACCCAACGGCACTATCGCCAGGCTGGCATCCGAACCACTTTCGAGCAAAGCCTGGGTCATTTCCCGCGCGGTCCCGTCTCCACCTCCAGCGATCAGTGTTCGGTATCCCGCGGCGAGCGCTTCCTGCACCAGGCGTGCGGTATCACCGGCTTCCCAGGTCACCCGCACGGCCAGTTCGTTTCCCAATTGACGCCATTCGTTGACTGCGGCACGCAGCTCGTCGTTGAGCGCCTGTTTCCCGTGAAGAACAAGTAACGCCTTGGGTTCATTCATTTCCAATAACTTCCATTCGGTAATCGGCAAATAGGACCTGCTGCGGCACCAGAAAGTTGTGAGTCCGGGACCAACCGCGACTTAAGCCCAGCGACACATCGCGTTGACCATCGGTCAGGAGACCGCACCCGAAAACGCTCGGTGCGGAACCAGCCCTTGCTCATAACCTTTAAATATCAGCCCTTTAGCAGCGAATTTAATCCTCACGACTGACTAAGCACTTTGCACCCTGACGGTGAACTCATTTCCTGGAAGGCGGTCGGAGCAGGTGTCCAGGTGAAGGTTGCGATAGCGGCCTGCCATCAGAACCGCGGATCGCGGCGATCAAAACGAGTATTGAGCTAGCAATAGCCGTAGGAAGGAGCCTTGTATGCGCTTACAGTCCGTTGGAACCCTTGAGTACGCCCACCCCAGTTTTGTTGATTATTTCCTTGCCAGCGTTCGCTTGATTCACGGACTGACCGCTGTTTTGCCGGGCGTCCTGCTGTTGCTTTTTCTGCCGCTCGAACTGCCGGCGGGTGGTGGTACTTTCAGTACCTTTCTGATGTTTTTCGGCGTCATCAGCGTAGTCATTTTCCAGTCGGTTGGTATCTATAGCGAAGAAGTGTTCAGCACACTGCTGCGCTTCCGCACCATGTTGGTGGCCTGGGCTGCTGCGTTCAGCCTGTTGATCTTCATGCACCAGGGGCTGGGCATGTTCAGCTACCTGGAAGCCAAGCACCTGACTTTCTGGTTCATTGCCAGCGGCGTCCTGTTCGGCGCCGAGCGATTGATGATGCTTGCACTGTTCCGTCGCCTGATGGCCAAAGGTGTATACCTGCAAAATGCGGTGATCCTCGGCGGCACCGATAACGGCCTGCGCGTTGCCGAGTATCTAGCCCATCACCGCGACATCCGCACCGGCGTACTCGGTTTTATTGATGACCGCCTGGAGCGCCTGCCCAAAACGCTGGCCGACCTCCCACTGCTGGGCAATACGCGCGATCTGGAACAAATGATCCGCGAAGAAAAAGTCACCCAGGTTCTAGTCGCCCTGCCCTGGTTCGCCGACAGCCGCATCGGCCAAGTGATCAATGAACTGCGCAAGCTGCCGGTCAACGTGCTGCTGGTCCCGGACATGGTCGCCTTCCGTCACGCCAACAAGCGCATCACCGAAGTCGGCGGGCTGCCGACGCTGATCGCTTCCGATCTGCCGCTGCGCGGCTGGTCGCCAATGTTCAAGCGCATCGAGGACATCATCCTCTCCAGCCTGGCTCTGCTGGCCGCCGCGCCCGTGATGCTGTTGCTGGCCCTGGCGATCAAACTGGACTCGCCCGGCCCGGTACTGTTCAAGCAGAAGCGCTACGGCTACAACAACCGGCTGATCGAGGTGTTCAAGTTCCGCTCGATGTACCACGCCAAGTCGGATGCCAATGCCGAGCGCCAGACCACCCGTGACGACGACCGCATCACCCGTGTAGGTCGCTTCATTCGCAAAACCAGCCTTGACGAGCTGCCCCAGCTGCTCAACGTCTTCCTCGGCAGCATGTCCATGGTTGGCCCGCGCCCTCATGCAACCGCGACCAAAGCCGCGGGCGTGCTGTTCGAAGACGCCGTCTCGGAATACTCCGCGCGCCATCGCGTCAAGCCCGGCATCACCGGCTGGGCGCAGATCAATGGCTATCGTGGCGAAACCGACACCCTCGAAAAGATCGAAAAGCGCGTCGAGTTCGATCTGGACTACATCGAGCGCTGGTCGGTCTGGTTCGACATCTACATCCTCGCCCGGACCATTCCCGCCTTGCTATTCAATAGGGACGTCTACTGACTGCAGCACGCATTGACCGGCCCCATCAAGGCGATACGCCACTTCATGCGCGAGCGCAGCAGGAAGATTGAACTAATGAAGCGAGCAAATATCAGATTTGCGTTCTGCTACACGCATGCCCATCCGTCCAGGAATTCGGGGCTGAGAGGCTAAGCGAGATGTTCCAGAACATATTGATCGTCTGTGTCGGCAACATCTGCAGAAGCCCGGCGGCCGAAGCGTTGCTGGCGCACAGGCTCCAGGGTAAAGGCCTGACAATTAGCTCGGCAGGCATAGGTGCACTAGTAGGCAATCCAATGGACAAGACCGCACATGAGGTGCTTGCCGACCACGGCCTGGAACACAGGTCCCACCGTGCTCGGCAGGTCGATAGCGAGATGCTGCACCAGGCCGACCTGATCCTCACCATGGAGCACAGTCACGTCCAGCACATCCGCCAGATAGCCCCCGAAGTACATGGCAAGACCTTTCTGATGGGTAAATGGCTAGACAACATGGAAATCCCCGATCCCTTTCGTCAATCCAAGCCCGCATTCGAACATGTCCACAGCCTTCTGACGCAGTCCGTCGAGAGCTGGCTTCCTTACCTGAAATAAGAAGAAGGAACTTCAATGACCACCATGCCCCGCCCCATCTACGAAACCAAAGAGGACAAGGACATTGACCTGGCCCACCTCTTTGACACGCTCATCAACAATCGGGCCTTGATCCTCACTATCACAGGCTTCTTCGCGGCACTAGGTGTCGCCTACGCATTGCTCGCCACGCCGGTGTATCTGGCCAGCGCGATGATTCAGATCGAGCCGAAGAATGGCTTGCCCAGCCTCACCGATGTGGTGGGCAACGCACCGGCAGTCTCCCCGGCACAGACCGAAATCGCACTGCTCAAGTCGCGCTCCGTTGTGGGCGGCGCGGTGGAGGCGCTCAACCTCGACATCAACATCGAGCCGCATTACTTCCCCCTGATCGGCGGGTTCGTGTATCGCCGCTTCGAGCCGACTGAAGAAGGCGAGCTGGGTTGGTACCCGGACGGTTTCGAGTCCTACGCCTGGGGCGGTGAATCGCTGCGTGTCACTCAGCTGATCGTGCCGGACAAGATGCATGGCGAAGAGTTGACACTGGAAGCCGCTGAGAATAATGGCTTCATTCTGCGCGACCCCGACGACGAAGTGGTCGCTCAGGGTGTGGTTGGCGAACCGGTCGAAACGCCGGATTACGGAATTACCGTCGCCGAGCTCAACGCGCGGCCAGGTACCACCTTCACGGTGATCAAGAACCGCACCTACGCCACCACCGAGGACTACCAGAATCGCCTCTCCGCTGGCGAGCTCGGCAAGCAGTCCGGCATCGTCAATGTGACCCTGGAAGGCACCGATCCGGACAAGGCCATTCAGGTGTTGGAGGAAGTGGCGCAGCGCTATGTGGACCAGAACGTCGCACGCAACGCCGCCGAAGCGACCCAGAGCTTGGAATTCCTCAGCGAACAGGTACCGGAAGTTCGCAAGAAGCTCGATGCCGCCCAAACAGCGCTGAACAAGTACCAGACCGGCAACCGTTCGGTAGACATCTCGGCCGAAACCCAATCGGTACTGGATCGCATCGTCGATCTGGAAAAGCAGATTTCCGAGCAGAACCTCAAGCGTACCGAGATGGAACGCCGCTTTACCCGTCAGCATCCGAACTTCCAGGCGCTGATGAATCAGATCAATCAGCTACAGATGCAGAAGGCCGAGCTGGAGAAACAGATCGGCACCCTCCCCTCGACCCAGCAGGAACTGCTACGCCTGACCCGTGATGTGGAAGTGTCGTCCGAAACCTATTCGATGCTGCTGAACAAGACTCAGGAGCTGGACATTATCCGTGCCGGTACCGTGGGCAACGTGCACATCATTGACCACGCGGCAGCCGACATCGATCAGCCCGTCAAGCCGAACAAGCCACTGATCGTCATTGCAGCCATCCTCCTCGGAGGCCTTCTCGCAGTCGCCTTCGTTTATGTTCGCGAGGCGCTCAAGCGCGGCGTGGAGAATCCAGAAGAGATCGAGCGAGTCGGCATTCCGGTGTACGCCGCAATCCCGTTCAGCGAGAAGCAGGGCGCGCTGGAAAAACGTTTGGCCAACTTCAAGCGGGACAAAAGCAGTGCTTCTTATCTGCTGACCATCAACGATCCGGCGGATCTGGCGACCGAAGCCATGCGTAGCCTGCGCACCAGCTTGCACTTCGCCATGATCGAGGCCAAGAACAATATCCTGATGATCACCGGCCCCAGTCCAGCCGTCGGTAAGTCGTTCGTCACCAGCAACCTGGCGGCGGTAATCGCGCAATCCGGCAAAAAAGTGCTGCTGGTCGACGCCGACATGCGCAAGGGGTATCTGCACAAAGTCATGCGTTGCCAGGGTGAGAAAGGGCTTTCGGACATCCTGTCCGGGCGCATCACGCTGTTCGACGCCATCCAGAAGACCCAGCTCAACAACTTGCACGTGATTGCTCACGGCCAGTTGCCACCCAATCCGTCAGAGCTGCTGATGCACGAGAACTTCTCTCGCTTCGTCAAAGAAATCAGCACGATGTACGACATGGTGATCTTCGACACGCCGCCGATCCTCGCAGTCACCGATGCCGCCCTGGTCGGCAGCCAGGCTGGCACCACGCTGATGGTTACCCGCTACGGCCTGAACGGCGTCAAGGAGATCGAGGTCGCCAAGCGCCGTCTCGAGCAGAACGGGCTTCTGGTCAAAGGTGTGATCTTCAATGCCGTGATTCGCAAGGCGTCGAATTACAGCGAGTACGGCTACTACCAGTACGACTATCAGAGCAAGTGAGTGTACCCGGCATGTACCGCATGCCGGCCTCACGAACAACAGCTTTTGCCACTCGTTGCTCCGCATCGACTACTCGTTCCCGTTCGCTCGCATTCGTTAGCGAACGGTGCGCGCAGGTTGCGCAGTCAATGCCAGCCCAGTTGCAGATAGTTCAATTGGAGATCAAGGTAAATATGACACGTTGCTTTCTTTCGCCCGTGCTTGGCGCGATACGGCTGGCTGCAGGCTTGGCACTGGTCAGCTGTGTATCGCTTGCGCAGGCTCAATCCAGCGAGAATAGCGCCGGTATCGACCTGATCGGCATCAATATGTCCGGCGCCAATTTCGCACCTCATATAACGCCCGGTAAGGTCGGCACTAACTATTTCTACCCGGAGGAAAAATACTTCAAGTATTACGCGGACAAAAATATCCGTTTGATCCGCTTTCCATTCATCTGGGAGCGCGTGCAACATGACCTATACAAAGGCGTGAACTTCGATCAGATCCGCCTGATTAGGCGCACTTTGGATTACGCGGCCAAGCATGGCCAGAAAGTCATTCTGGATATGCACAACTATGGCCGATACAAGGGCAACCTGATCGGCTCTCCCGAAGTGCCATACGAAGCCTACGCTAGCGTCTGGAGAAAACTCGCCGAAGAGTTCAAGGATCACCCCGCTCTGCTG
Organism: Pseudomonas sp. YJ42; assembly: GCF_047225135.1. Lineage (NCBI taxonomy): Bacteria > Pseudomonadati > Pseudomonadota > Gammaproteobacteria > Pseudomonadales > Pseudomonadaceae > Pseudomonas > Pseudomonas sp. YJ42. The sequence continues at coordinate 874,478 of NZ_CP178378.1, forward strand.
GGCTACGACATCATGAACGAGCCCCACTCCACCAAGGGATTGTGGCCAGCTGCGGCACAGGCGGCGGTCGATGCGATCCGTCAGGTGGACATGAACACCCTGATCTTCGTGGAGGGCGACCGCTGGGCCAGCACTTTCCACTGGCGCAAGGTGAACGAGGACTTTCTGATCGAAGACCCCGCAGACAAGCTCATTTACGAAGGTCACCTGTACTTCGACAAAGACTTTTCCGGACGCTATGCAGCGGACGAAACCGTCAGCCCCATGTTGGGGGTGGAGCGAGTCCGACCTTTCGTCGAGTGGTTGCAGGAACACAACCTTAGAGGTTTCTTGGGTGAGTACGGCGTACCTGGCCATTCCGAGTCGATGCTGGTCGCCATGGATAAATTGCTCGGCTATCTCAACGAACACTGCATTCCCAGTGCCTATTGGGCCGGCGGCCCGGGTTGGGGCAAGTACGTCCTGGCCGTTGAGCCCATCGACGGTAACGACCGGCCGCAAATGGAGGTGCTGCAAAAGAACATCGCCAATAGCTGTACGGAATACGGACCGACGCCGCGGCCTTGATCGATGCCCAGCTACCCTATCCGCGTATCCGCCGTGGAGAAACGCGTAGCACCTCGGCGGTGTGACGGCAGTCAGAAATTTTTGGCAAAACTGGCAATCACACGCAACCCAACCACTAACCGGTTGTCCAACGTTTCGACCGAGCATCAGCGGATTAATGCGAGCGAAACTCGAATGACCCGCCTATCGAAGGAGTCTGGTTACCGACGGTTGCTGCGCGATGAAAGGCAGGCCGGTAACAGCGATACCAGGACGACGCATCGAAGCATCGGTACGACAACGTTCAATGGCTTGAGTTTGTTGCGGCGTAGTTGGTCTGGACAATGGAAAAGCACCTAAGGACCCAGGTGATGACAAACATCAGCTCAAGATTCTTTTATTTACCTTTGACGGTGTTGGCGCTCGTTCTACATTTCTCTGTATTCGGCGATAGCACGCACAACCCGATCGGATTCAAATTTCTCAACGAAGCCTATCTGGCGGTTTGCCTTGGTGCATCGTTGCTTCTCGTGCTCGCAGCTGCAGAGGATGCGTCCCGAGAATTGCGCGTTCTGATGTACTACGCCTTATATAGCGTTTTGGTATTTACTCTGCTGCCGGCGATATTCTCGTTCTATACGTTCGGCCAACCCATTGCTTACGGGCTTATCGAAGAACGAAGAATTTTGTTCGCTTTTGGTTTCGCACCTCTTTTATTGCTCGCGAAAAAACTGACGACCCGCCAGTTCGAGCATTCGCTCTTGGGCGCGGCGCTGCTGGCAGTATTTCTTTCATGGTGCTTCAAGTTCGGCCTGTTGCCTGATCTGCGCACAGAGCAAACAGCATGGGACCGTCCAGATCGCTCCTCCATAGGTCCCTTTCTGATTTGCTTTACCTACTTCTATTGCATTCAGACCTGGGCGAGAGGGAAGTCTCCGATCAATGGCGACAAGCGGGCGCGTAACCTCTATCTCATCATGGCCGCGATACTTCTCATGACGCTGGTTTTCGCAACGCAAACTCGCCAGCTTATTGTACTTTGCCTTGCTTTTACGCTTTTTTCTCTTAGGGCCAAGGCCATCATATGGGCCGCTTCACTCTGTATTATCTTATCGCCCTTCTATTTCTATCCAGAACTTCTCCAAACCTTGGGGCTGAACATCGAGTTCTATCAAAACAGTCTTGAAGGCGATGTAGACGATGGCGTGCGTCGTTACACGATCGCCGCCATATTCAATCATCTGGATCTGGTCAACTGGCTTCCCAGCGGTTCACTTTCGCTGATGTGGCAGGACGGCTTCATTCCTTATTTCGGTGAACATTTTTTCCTGTCGGACGTCGGGATCATCGGAACCATGTTCCGCTTCGGGTTTCTGACCTTCCTGGTGGTGCCAATGTCGCTGTTCATTTATCAGCGCATCGCCCGCAACATAAACCCGGACATGGGCTTCAATTACGCGGTCATGCTGGCGCTCTTCGTGATATGGCCACTCAGCGGCCTGTTCGAATACGCACAACCGATCGTTGTCATGCTTTTCGTTGTACATGCTTTACGCGCACGCCATCTTCGCAGCAAGGAACGAGTACATGAACGTCGCACTTATTCTCAACTACAAAGCTGCTACTGAAACTATCAGCTGCGCAGAAAGCCTGCTCACTCATTGCTCGACAATCGATCATATCGTCATCGTCGACAACGACTCCCAGGATGGGTCAGCCCTTGCCTTCCAGCAATGGCTGGATGAAAAGGCATATGCAAAGGTAACGTTGCTCTGCAATCCGGAAAATAACGGTTATGCCGGCGGCAACAATTATGGCTTGCGCTGGGCGATGGAAAATCTCCGGCCCACCTACTTCTGGGTTGTCAACAACGATACGTATGTCGACAGCGATGCTTTCTCGCCGTTACTCGAAGCGTTGCAGCGGGACGACCGCCAGTTCGTCGGTTCGCTCGTACTGAGCGCCGACACCGGGCGTTTGGAATGTTACGGCGGCGGAAAGCTGTACCCCATCCTGGGCAAGGCACGCCTGCTTGGAAAAAATCAGAGCCTCGAAGCACTGCAGCAGCAAAACCTCCAGCATGACCCCGATTACATAATGGGTTGCAGCCTCGCGTTTTCAGCGGCGCTGACGAAGGAGATCGGCCTGATGGACGAAAGCTACTTCATGTACTTCGAAGAAGTGGATTGGCAATACCGCGCCAGGCGCTTCGGTATCTCGATCAAGGTCATTCCAGAAAGCCGCCTGTTCCACTATGGCTCTCTCAGCTTGGGAAATCGCTCGGCTTTCTATCATTACTATCGCAACCGAGCGGCCACTCGCTTCAATAAGCGATTCTATGGACCGCTCTTCGCACTTACTTCCGCATTCTTGCTTTCAGCCGTTACAACGATAAAGGAATTCAGAAATCCCACCCTCGCCTGGTCGGGTATCAAGGGCGCTTTCAAGGGAGTAGCAATGAGTGTCAAGTGATACTAATGCGTTCGGAATAGACTTCTATTCCGGCAATAAGAAAACGTTATTGAGCTACATCCGAGAGGGTGTTAAGCAACCCTATTCATTTGTAGTAACGCCGAACGTGGATCACCTCGTTCAACTGGAGCATGACGAAGAGCTCCGAGATGCGTACGCCAAAGCCCGCTGGAGGCTCTGTGACAGCCGTATTCTTCTATCGTTGTTGGGACGCCTGGGTGTGCATCTGGACGAGGCCATTCCGGGCAGCGACCTGACCCTGGATATTCTCAAATGGGCCGACAAGGATCGCTTGCGCGTGGTTCTGATTGGTTCGTTGCAGTCGGAAGCCGACAAGCTGAGAGCCCTCTACCCCGGCATCGATCTGTATCACTACAACCCGCCGATGGGCTTCATCAAGAACCCCGAAGAAGTGCAGCGTTGCTTGCAATTCGTTCGGGAAAACCCGTCGGAACTGGTTCTGTATGCCGTAGGGACGCCGCGCGGAGAAGTTCTGGCCGCGGCGACTCAGTCTCATGAGCGTTCTGGCATGGGCTTTTGTATTGGTGCGTCCATCTCTTTTGCGACGGGCACCATCAAGCGTGCGCCGAAGTGGATGCGCGAATACAAGCTCGAGTGGCTTCATCGCATGTGCATGGAACCCCGCAGGCTGGCCAAACGTTATTGGATTGATGCGTTGTATATCGTGCCCGCCTTTCTACGGGAAAAAAGCTCGAGGCAAAAAGCCAGCCCCGCAAAGCAGGAGTCTTGATCGGATATCGAAGGGCTGCCAAAGGGCATGCCACCGTCGTTTCGTTATGTTGGTCGGCAACTAACGAAAAAAACTCGCGAATACTGCTTCGCTGCTGCTTTCCAGACAATAGCGAAGCAAGAGCAATTTCTAAAATCTAACCTCAAACAGGGAAGAACATGAAAGCAATCATCACGGGCATCACAGGGCAAGACGGCGCTTATCTGGCGGAGCTTCTGCTGGAAAAAGGCTACACCGTATATGGCACTTTTCGGCGTACCAGCTCGGTAAATTTCTGGCGAATCGAAGAGCTGGGTATCGACAAACACCCCAATCTGCATCTCGTTGAGTATGACCTTACCGACCTGTCCTCCAGCATCCGCTTACTTGAGAACAGCGGTGCAACCGAGGTGTACAACCTCGCGGCACAAAGTTTCGTCGGGGTTTCATTCGAACAACCGCTGACCACCCTGGACATCACAGGCGCAGGCGCTGTGAACCTGTTGGAAGCCATTCGTATCGTCAATCCGAAGATTCGCTATTACCAGGCCTCCACCTCGGAAATGTTCGGTAAGGTTCAAGCCATTCCGCAAGTGGAAACCACCCCCTTCTACCCTCGCAGTCCCTATGGCGTCGCCAAGCTCTACGCGCATTGGATGACCATCAATTACCGAGAGTCATACGACATCTTTGGTTGCAGCGGGATCCTGTTCAACCACGAATCGCCTCTGCGCGGCCGCGAGTTCGTAACCCGGAAAATCACCGATTCAGTGGCAAAGATCAAACTGGGTCAGCTGGATGTGCTCGAACTGGGCAACATCGACGCGAAGCGTGATTGGGGTTTCGCCAAAGAATACGTCGAAGGAATGTGGCGCATGCTGCAGGCCGACGAGCCTGACGTTTTCGTACTGGCGACGAACCGTACCGAAACCGTGCGTGATTTCGTGACCCTGGCATTCAAGGCAGTCGATACCGAACTGCGATGGGAAGGCAGCGGTGAGCAGGAGCAGGCTATCGACACGGCGACTGGCAAGGTCGTTATGCGGGTCAATCCAAAGTTCTATCGCCCAGCAGAAGTCGATCTGTTGATCGGCGACCCGCAAAAGGCCAAAGACGTGCTGGGCTGGGAACCCAAAACTTCGCTGGAACAGCTGTGCCGCATGATGGTGGACGCCGACCTGCGCCGCAACCAGCAGGGTTTTTCGTTCTAGGAAGGTTGATCGCCCACTGAGCGGAGCTGTACTGGATGCTTTAGTTGGGCACCGGCACACTCCGCCAGAGAACCGCGAAGGACACCGGACCTGTTCTCTGAGCTCACTTCCCCTGAACGATGGCCAGCTTGTTTATGCCAGCGATTCACGGTCGGCGCTGGCTTGAACTGATCAGAAAGATGAAAGGCGCCGTTCCAACGGCGCTTTGTAATCAGCCAGCCGACCGTAACCGGGACGCAACATCCCATGCCTATACCAGGGATAGATCGCTCCGCTGAAATTGGAATTTCATGCTATCGGGAAGAACATGCGTAAAGTGCTGATTACCGGCGTCACCGGTTTTACCGGCCGCTATATGGCAGAAGAATTCGCAGCCTACGGCTACGAGGTTCATGGCCTCAGCTATCGCCAACCCATGGGTGAACTGCCGATGGCGGTCTCAGCCATTCATTGCTGTTCGCTGAACGACACCGAGACGCTGCGAGCACTGTTGACGGAAATACGGCCCACCTATGTTGTCCATCTGGCCGCCGTGTCTTTTGTCGCACATACCGATGCGGACGCGATCTACAACGCCAACCTGCTCGGCACTCGTCACCTGCTCGAAGCGCTACGCACAACAGCTACCGGCCTGGAAGGCGTGCTCCTGGCCAGCAGTGCGAATGTCTATGGAAACGCTACCGAAGGCGTACTGGACGAGTCTTCACCTTTTGCTCCGGCCAACGATTACGCTGTGAGCAAAGCAGCAATGGAGTACCTGGCGCGACTATACGTTGGGCGGTTGCCGTTGATTATCAGCAGGCCGTTCAATTACACGGGGGTTGGTCAGGCTGAGCAATTCCTCATCCCGAAAATCGTCGCGCACACACGTCGTCGCGCCGATGTTATCGAACTGGGGAATCTGGATATCGCCCGCGACTTCTGCGATGTCCGTCAGGTTGTACAGGCCTATCGACGACTGTTGGAAACCCCCGCCGCAATCGGCGAAACGGTCAATATCTGCTCGGGTTCTGCGTATACGCTCGAATATGTTCTTAAGCAGGCGGCCGCCATATCCGACCACCGAATGGAGGTCAGGGTTAATCCAACCTTCGTGCGCAGCGCTGATGTAAAAAATCTGTTCGGCTGCAGAACCAAGCTGGACTCGCTTATCGGCGACCTTCCCCAGATAGAACTGAAGGATACCTTGCGCTGGATGATCGAACAGCCATTGGAGGATTAATACTTTTTTTCAATAACAGCGGCGTTGCCGAGGGCCTAAGGGCATTGCGATTGGTTATAACAGAGCGGGTATCTTCGATCCTTTTTAAGCTCGACTGATACGAGCATCGAATGGCGTACGGTTATTCATAAGCCTTACTTCTCCGCTTATTTGCATGCGTGCCGCAACCGCGTCCCAGGGTGAAAAGAAACGAATTGCCGTTCTAGACGCTCTCATCGCTTAGCACCACAAATGCTTGCTACATCAATGCCTGATTTGTGCGCATTGCCTTGAACCCCCGAGAAACGGAGCGGTCTATGGCTACGGTGAGCGGCAAGCGCCTGTTGCAGTCTCGTGAAAGCGCTAAGCAGGTTGACTGAAGCCTGTCAGTAACTCTTCCGAAACAGGTCTCACATCGAGTCATGACGTACGACTTCCAGCGCTTTGCGGTAGCGGCATCAGGAGAAGCAGATATTGAATCGTTTTTGCACTTTCGAAAAACCGATTGTTGATAGACGAATCAATTTCGCTCGTTCCTTCAGTTCCAAGTGAATCTGCTGTTTCACTTCGTAAAACAACTATTCCGTCAAGGATGAAGAACCATGAAACCATTATTTGCTCTCGCTTTCTCTTCCGTGCTGGTGCTCCAGGGATGCGTGTTTTCGCCTGGCCAACACCTTGATCCGGATGAATTCAAGGACGGTGCGGTATCAGAAGACGGTACTGTACAGCTGATTCGCATCACTCCCGATATGCTCAAGGGCGAGCTGTCCTCGGACAGGGGCACCTCCAGCAAGCAGGAACTGATCGACTACAAACCGGAGGCGTACCGTATCGGCGCCAACGATCTTCTCTATATAACCGTATGGGATCATCCGGAGCTGACAGCACCGTCCGGTCCGCAGCAGCAACTCGATGCCAACGGGCGCCTGGTTCGCCCTGATGGCACCCTGTTCTACCCCTACATCGGCACCGTCAACGCTGCGGGCCGTACTATTGAAGAACTGCGAACCGACATCGCACGCCGCCTCGCCAATTACATTGACAGCCCACAGGTGGACGTTGCATTGCTGCGTTACGGTAGCCAGCGCGTAGTCCTGTCCGGCGCGTTCAATACGGCTGGCGAAGTACCAGTCACCACCGCCCCGATTACGCTGGTCCAGGCCATCGGCCAGGCCGGTGTAGACACCGAGACCGCTGACCTGTCCAGCCTGATCCTCAAGCGTGACGGTCGCGAGTACATGCTTAACCTCGACGACCTCAACCGTCCAGATTCCTGGCTGAACCAGGTCTACCTGAAAGACGGTGACCAGCTTCACCTGCCCTACAACGACCAGAAGAAGATCTATGTGCTCGGTGAAGTCACCCAGCCACAGGCGCTCAGCTTCAAGGCCTCGAGCTTCAATCTGATGGATGCCATCGGTACTGCAGGCGGCATTCGACAGGATACGGCTGACGGCGAAGCGGTCTATGTCATCCGTGGCGCAGAGAACATCGCCACCGAGAAAGCCAAGGTATTCCAACTGAACGCGGCCTCCCCCACCGCCTTCGCCCTGGCCAAAAGCTTCCCGCTCCAGCCGCAGGATGTGGTGTTCGTAGGGCCGGCCGGAATCACTCGCTGGAACCGTTTCATCAGCCAGCTGTTGCCGTCGGCCACCGTGGTCGGTACCGGTGCGGCGTTCAACCGCTAATGACGTGAAAGGCATCAGGTCCAGCGCGGCCTGAGAAAAAGAACCGCAGCCAGCCCCTTGGGCGGCTGCGGTTTTTTATTTCCGTCCACATCCCGTGTGATGCCCGAGCCAGTGAGCTTGTGCCATCAGCATTGAGTGAACGGCATCAACTGCCTATTCGGTCGGGATAGTTGGGTCATCTTCAAACATGTCGATGTCTTCATCGGTGAGCTCCGGCTCCTCGGGGTCGGACATCGGGGCATCATTGATGCTAGCGCCGTCCGGATCCCCGGGCAGGGGCGCCTGCGCGTCAGGATCGTTCGCCGCCTGTACTTCAGTAAACATCATGGATTCGACTTGCATGCTTCACCTCGCAGTGAGGCTCTCGATGAGCCTCTGCAAATTTCGAACGGTGAAGCCGCGATTGGTGCTGAACCTTCAGTCGGAACAGCGAAGCGCGTAATCAGCCGCAACCGCCTTCCGTATGACATCAGCGCGGCCTTGCGGTAGGCGCAAGCTGAAACACACGGACACACGAGGACATCCTGAACCAGCACCCGATGCCCTATTCGCCTCCACCGAGAACGCCATCAGGAGCGCGCCGAAACCAACTCGATTACGAGTGTCCTGCAGCAGTGGCAGGACGCCGGAAGGCCGTCTGGCTTTCCGGCTGTAACCTGCGCTTTGTCGATAACGCTCATCCAGGCAAGGCATGGGCCAACGCATAGGCCATTGCAACCAGCGAGACGTCAGGTCGGGCGGTCAACGGCTCTTAATTTGCCGCTTGGGCCACCGCCGCAGAAGAAGCGGCCCGTGCCATCGTATTCGAGCCCGGATACGCCGACACCCTCAGGCATTTCGACGGCGTCCAGCACGTCGCCTGTGGCCGGGTCGATGCGCCTCAGCTCGCTCTGGCCTTCCTCCCAAACTCCGTGCCAGAGTTCCCCGTCGGCCCAGGTGACGCCTGTGACGAAACGGTTGGACTCGATGGTTCGAAGAATGGCGCCTGTTTGAGGATCGAGTTGATAGATCTTTCGCCCGCGATACTGGCCAACCCAGAGCGTCCCTTCTGCCCATGTCAGGCCCGATGCATCTCCAGGTGCCGTAATGGTGGCACGCACTGTGCCGTCCGTGGGATCGACTTTATGAATGAGGTCGCCCGATATCTGGTACAGGTACTGGCCGTCGAATGCCGTTCCGGCATCCGAGCAGACATCGATCGAACGCAGGGTTTCGCCGGTTGATGGATCGAGCGCATGCAGTTTGTCTCCGCTTGCAAACCAGACGTGCTGGCCATCATAGCTGACGCCATGCACGCTCTCGATGCCATCGAAGGGTCCGTATTCTCGTGCGATGTGTGCTGCTGATCGGTTCATGTGTCCATTCCTCCTTAACAGGTGGGAAGATCCTAGTCACATCATCACGGAAACGGGGAGTAACAAGATCGGCGCGAAACCAGGCGTGTGCGACGTCATCCAGCGCCGCGACCTACCGCTACCGAATGATTGCACGCTACCGACCGTCGCCAACGAGTCCAATGCTCGTTGCACGCTGCGCTGGCTGGTTCCGAGCGCAAGGGCAAGCGCGGAACTCGACCAGGACTCACCGTCAGCCAAGCAGGCGAGCACGGCCGTGTGTTTCTCTTCGGCGGGGCGTGTCAGCACAGCGACCTCGTCCGTCGCAAGCGGCGCGAGCACGAATCCCCGCTTCGTTGCAGTCACGCCAACCAGCCCCAACAGCAATGCTCGAAGACGCCCGATCTCCACACGCAACCGAGCCCTGTGCGACTCATCGACGGCCCGGGCCCGGAATGCTCGTTCAATCAAGGTGCGTCGCGATACGTCTGCCGGCCAGGCTTCTCCCAGCACGCGGATCAGCTCGAACAGCACAGGGCGTTTGATCAAAGAAATGCTCGCATTGCCTTTACACACGATATGACGGCATGCGTCCACAACGACCATGCCTGACGTCAGTACCTGTTGCACTTCGTCCAGCTGCACCAGTCGGTCGTCGCGCTGCGTAGTCAGCCGTGCGACCGGCTTGCTCAATGCAGCGGAGGCGCGTTGCAGCTCCGCACTCAGAGCGGGAATGCATGCTCGGCTCGCCGCATCCTCGGCTCGTGCCAGCGCCCTGCGCGCGCTATCGACCTGAAGACGCCGGAGCGCTATGGCTGCAACGACCAGCTCATGGATCGCCTTGGACGCGGGTCCAAGTACTGCCGAATCCAGTGCGGCCAGAGCGCATTCAGCGTCGTCCATGCGGCCGATCAGAACCAACCGCCGAAGCTCGATCAAACGCGCGTGCGCGGCGTTCGGCCAATCTCCATGCGCTTCGAGTGTCGCTCTCGCGTCGTCGAGCCTTTGCGACGGCCAGCCCAGATCGCGTGAAGCAAGCGCGATCTCGGCTTCGGCGACAACGCACCGGGCGCGGGGCACCGCCTCTTCGAAGCCGAAGGCGGCGTCACGCAATAGGGCCTTCGCTCGCACGAAATCCCCGAGTTGTGCCATTGCGATACCCCGAAGCGCAAGCGCTGCCGGATCGTCGCACAACGCGACCCTTTTGAGAGCGCCAAGTGGATCGCCAGATGCAAGTGCCTGCGCCGCGGCTTTCCTCAGAGAATCCATCCGCATCCCGTCCACACCTATATACCTCGAGGCTCCGATCGATCTGTCTTCCAGTGTCGATGACAGATCCTCCTTTTGATCCGAAGGACAACAAACCCATCGCTAGGAGTGGGCGGCCCCTCGCGGGCAGTTAACTGGCAGACGTTGCAGTCACTCTCATCGATGTCGATCTGCCCCAATGAGCCTAGCCGCTCCACGGAATTTCCATGCGCTGATAGTAGTAGCCACAGTTATGCAGCCCGGCAATGGGCCGGCAAACACAGCGTCCCATCGCTCGCACAAGGCTGACGCCTTCTATTAGAAGCTGGCCGTTAAGCCGAACGGCAAGGATGCCGTTCGATAATCGCACAGTAAGCAGCATGCCCGATTGATTGCGCAGACCGGAGCTTGCACGATTCATCGGCGATACGAGCCGCTGTCCGCCAAGGCGAGCCTTGCTCCCTTCCAGACACGCCGTTCGAACATAACAATGAATAAAAAAGGATGACGTGATGCTCAAGCTCCCCAAAACGCTGCTGTCCATGTTTGCGCTCGGGTCCCTCATGCTGAACGGCGCGGCCCATGCCGATGAACCAGTAGTCACCCTGAAACTGGCCCACTTCCTGCCCGCGCATTCGGTGACCCAGGCGCAATTTCTCAAACCTTGGGCGGAACGCATCACCCAGCAGTCCAACGGACGCATTCAGTTCCAGTTCTATCCTTCTATGCAGCTCGGCGGCACACCACCGCAGCTGGTCGATCAGGTTCGCGATGGCGTAGCCGACATCGTCTGGACCTTGCCTGGCTACAGCAGCGGCCGCTTTCCGCTCACCGCGGCGTTCGAACTGCCCTTCATGAGCAGTTCCTCGGAAGCCAGTAGCCAGGCCATGTGGGACTTCATTCAAAGACATGGACAGGACGAATTTGCCGACATGCACCTGTTGGCCACGCATCTGACTGATGGTGCCCTCGTGCATACGACGAAAAAGCCTATTCATACTTTGAAGGATTTCCGCGGCCAGAAGCTGCGCGCAGCCAACCGCACCGCCGCCAAGACCATCGGGCTGCTCGGCGCTACGCCTGTGGCGATGCCCGTCCCGCAGGTTCCCGAAGCCCTGTCCAAAGGCGTTGTGGACGGTGCGGTGCTGCCATGGGACGTAGTCCCTGCGCTCAAACTGCACGAACTGGTCAGGTACCACACCGAAACCGCTGCTGGCACCCCGGCGCTGATGCACACCGCGCTGATCGTCGGGATGAACCAGGACACCTACAACAATCTGCCCGCTGATCTGAAGCAGATTATCGATGCCAACAGCGGTCGCGAACTCTCCCGCGAAGCTGGACGCATCTGGGACAACCAGGTGGTGGAAACGGGCCACAAGCTGGCTCAGTCGCGCAATAACGAAATCTACATACTGCCCCCGGAGGAGCAGGCCAAGTGGGTTCAGGTTACCAGCAAGGTCAGTGAAGACTGGATCAATGAAGTTGAAAGCAAAGGCTACGAGAACGGCAAAGCGCTGCTGGAAGAAGCTCGCCAACTGATCGAGCAATACAACGCCCAGCTATCCCACTGATCGATACAGGCAGTACCGACGGTGCTGCCCTGGAGAGTTACATGAGCGAACCCATTGCCCAGGTTGCCCCGGCGCCTGCGGATCCCCTTGGCCGCCTGCTCGACGTGCTGTCGCGCTTGCTAGCCATCGTAGGCGGCCTGGTGCTAGTAGCGATGACATTGATGGCGACCTACAGCATCGCCATGCGCGCGCTTTTCGACGAGCCGCTGCTCGGCGACGTCGAGCTTGTGCAGATGAGCTGCGGCATCGCTATCGTCTTCTTTCTGCCGCTGTGCCAGCTGCGACGCGGCAATGTCATTGTCGACGTATTCACCCTGCATGCTTCGGCACAGGTGCGCAACGGTCTTGACGCCCTGGGCGGCTTGTTGATGGCGCTGACCGCGGCGGTGCTGGCCTGGCGCTCGGTAGTCGGCACCGTCGATGCCTACGGCACCGGCGAGGAATCGATCATCATGGGCTTGCCGATCTGGTGGTCGATGACCGCCTTCGCCCCTGGTTTCGCCCTGCTGGCGCTGGTGGCGCTGTACACCGCGTGGCAGGATTTTCGCGGTAAGGGCCAGTCCATATGAGCAGTGTTGAAATCGGTGGACTGTTTCTCGCTATCCTTCTGGTGTTGTTGGTGGCACGCATCCCGATTGCCATCGCCATGCTGCTGACCGGTGTCGGCGGCTACGTTGCCATCAGCGGCTGGCCACCATTGCTGAGCTACCTGAAAACGGTCGCCTATGCGCGATTCACCGTTTATGACCTTTCGGTCATTCCTCTCTTCCTGTTGATGGGCCAGTTCGCCTCACGCGGCGGCTTGGCGACAGGGCTGTTCCGCGCCGCTGCGGCGATGATCGGCCACTGGCGCGGCGGCTTGGCGATGTCGGCAGTCGGCTCCTGCGCGGCCTTCGGCGCAGTCTGTGGTTCCTCCATTGCCACCGCCGCGACCATGGGCCAGGTCGCCCTGCCCGAACTCAAGAAGTACAACTACTCCGGCTCGCTGTCGGTGGGCTGCCTGGCCGCCGGCGGCACCCTGGGAATCCTCATCCCGCCGTCGGTCGTCTTAGTGATCTACGCCATCCTCGCCCAGGAAAACATCTCGTCGCTGTTCATGGCGGCGTTCATTCCCGGTGTGCTGGCGGCGATCGGCTATATGGTCGCGATCGCCATTTACGTGAGGATGAATCCAGACGCCGGTCCGGCACAGCCCCGCATGAACTGGCGCCAACGCCTGGCCGCGCAGAAAGGCGTATGGCCGGTATTCTTGATCTTTGTGCTGGTACTGGGTGGCATCTATGGCGGCTGGTTCACCCCCACCGAGGCCGCAGCGATCGGCACCGTCGGCACCGGTATCTTCGCCGTCGTGCTCGGCGGGATGCGCTGGGCGGGCTTCAAGGAAGTGCTCTACGGCACAGCGGTAACCACCGCAATGATCTTCATGATCCTGCTCGGCGCCGACATCATGAATTCCTTTCTCGCTATTTCGCAGCTCCCGGTAGCGCTAGCCGAGGCCATCACCAACAGCGGCGTCGGGCCGTTCGTGGTGCTCGCCGGGATCCTCATTCTGTACCTGATCCTCGGCTGCGTGATGGACACCATGTCGATGATCCTGTTAACCATCCCGATTTTTTTCCCGCTGATCATGGGCCTCGATTTCTATGGGCTGGACCAGACCGAGAAGGCCATCTGGTTCGGCGTACTGGCGCTGATGGTGGTGGAGATCGGCATGATAACGCCGCCGGTGGGAATGAATGTCTACGTCATCAGCAGCATGGCCCGCGACGTGAGCCTGCGCGATGCCTTCCGCGGCGTGGTGCCCTTCCTGATCTCCGATGTCCTGCGTGTGGTGGTCCTGGTGCTGTTCCCCTCCATCACACTCTGCCTTGTGCGGTGGCTGTCATGACGCCACCCGACTAACCGGATTGCCGCCAGCGGCGGCGTATCACTCCCCCTCGCTTTGAAGCATCCGCGACTGCGGCGGGGAGCCCTCAACCTTGAAAAAGGGATAACAACAATGAAGCACCTGAACCACAACACCCGAGCAGACCGCATCCTGGTCCCGACGTTGCTCGCGGCATCCATTGCCGCCCTCGCCCCGCTGGCCGCCAGCGCCGAAGGCTTCGTCGACGACACCAAGATCACCGTCAATGCGCGCAACTTCTACATCGGCCGCGAATTCCGCGACGATTCGATCACCGACCGCAGCAAAGCCGAGGAATGGACCCAGAGCTTCATACTCAACATCCAGTCCGGCTATACCCCGGGCCCGGCCGGCTTTGGCGTTGACGTGCTCGCCGGTCTGGCGGTCAAACTCGATGGCGGTGGCGGTACCTACGGCACCGGCTTGCTGCCGCGTCATAGCGATGGTCGTCCGGCCGATGATTTCGGTCGTCTGGGCGTCGCGGCGAAAGCCAAGTTTTCCAATACCGAGCTGAAAATCGGCGAAATGATGCCGGTACTGCCGATCCTGCGCGCCGACGACGGCCGTTCGCTGCCGCAGACCTTCGAGGGCGGCATGGTCACCTCGCGCGAAATCGATGGCCTGACCCTCAGCGGCGGTCAGTTCCGTCAGAACAGCCCGCGCGACGACGCCAGCATGGAAGACATGAGCTACGGCGGTGGCGTCTCCGACCGCTTCAACTACCTGGGTGGCGAATACGCCTTCAATGAAAAGCGCACCACCGTAGGGTTGTGGACTGCCGAGCTGAAGGACGTCTACGAACAGCAGTACGTTCAGCTGCTGCACACTCAGCCGTTGGGCTCCGACCTGGCCCTGACCGCCAACCTGGGCTACTTCCAGGGGGACGAGGACGGCAGCGCGCTGGCAGGCGAGCTGGACAACAAGACCTACTCCGGTCTGTTCGGTCTGAAAACTGGTGGCAACACGTTCTACGTCGGCCTGCAGAAAGTCAGCGGCGATACCGGCTGGATGCGCGTCAACGGCACCAGCGGCGGCTCGCTGGCCAACGATAGCTTCAACAATTCCTACGACAACGCCGGCGAACGCTCCTGGCAGGTGCGTCACGACTATAACTTCGCCGCCATGGGTGTGCCGGGTCTGACCCTGATGAACCGCTACATCAGCGGCGACAATATCAAGACCGCCGCCGACGACGATGCCAAGGAATGGGGCCGCGAAACCGAACTGGCCTACACCGTCCAGAACGGCCCGGCGAAGAACCTCAACATCAAGTGGCGCAACTCGAGCTTCCGCTCCCAGGCCAACACCCGTGACCTGGACGAGAACCGCCTGATCTTCAACTACCCGATCTCCATCTTGTAAGCGGCATCCACCACGCTGGACGCAACGCTCCTCGCTCCTGTTGCGGAAACTTTCGCCCGTCCTCGTGACGGGCTTTTTTATAGGACCGTTACCGAGTCGCTTATGCAAATCACTTGACTGCAACACACGGCGGCAGCGACCTGAAGGATGAAGCCCCCTTTGGTTGAGTGCAGTCATATCAGCTCGACATCGGCCGTAGTCGGCTCAAGGGCCGTAACGAGCCTGTCCGATTACCGAACGCAGTTTATAAAAGTCCAAGTTAAAGCCGGGTATGGCCATTAACTTGGGCCCGTCGGTGCAGCAAGAATGTCCGTCATCTCGAATCAATAGGCGCAACACGCGCGAACAATAACGAGAGGCCATTCATGAGAACCAATGTTGCCATCATCGGCGCAGGCCCGTCCGGCCTATTACTCGGCCAGCTCTTACATAAGGCAGGCATTTCTAATGTGATCATCGAGCGCCAGAGCGCGACCTATGTGCTGGGTCGCATCCGTGCAGGAGTGCTTGAGCAGGGCTTGGTCGATCTGATGCACGAGGCCGGTGTTGCCGAACGCATGGACCGCGAAGGAATTGTCCACGAAGGTGTCGAGTTGGCCTTCGCTGGACGACGCGAACGGATCGATCTGAAAACTCTTACGGGTGGAGATACGGTCATGGTCTACGGCCAGACCGAAGTGACCCGAGACCTGATGGTCGCCCGTCGCGACAGCGGTGCCCCGGCGTTCTACGAAGCGAGCGACGTGCAGCTACACGATCTGAAATCCGATGCGCCCTATGTCACCTTCACGCACAACGGCGAACAGCTGCGTCTGGACTGCGACTACGTCGCCGGATGCGACGGGTTTCACGGCGTCTCGCGCAAGACCATCCCCAGCTATGCCTTGGAAATCTTCGAGCGGGTCTATCCGTTCGGCTGGCTAGGGCTGCTCAGCGATACGCCTCCGGTGCATGAAGAGCTGATCTACGCCAACCATGAGCGCGGCTTCGCCTTGTGCAGCATGCGCTCCACCACCCGTTCACGCTATTACCTGCAAATAGGTCTGGATGAACATGTGAAGGACTGGTCGGATGAGCGTTTCTGGAAAGAGCTCAAGTGCCGTCTACCTGAAGATATCGCCGCCCAGTTGGTGACCGGCCCCTCGCTGGAAAAGAGTATCGCCCCGCTGCGCAGTTTCGTGACCGAACCCATGCAATACGGCCGGCTGTTCCTCGTCGGCGATGCCGCGCATATTGTTCCACCCACCGGCGCGAAAGGATTGAACCTCGCGGCAAGCGATGTCAGCACGCTGTACCGGATCCTCTGCAAAGTATTCCAAGAAGGTCGACACGACCTCGTCAGCCGCTATTCACCTATCTGCCTGCGGCGCGTATGGAAAGCCGAACGCTTCTCCTGGTGGATGACCTCGTTGCTGCATCGCTTCCCGGATACCGACGGTTTTAGTCAGCGCATCCAGCAGAGCGAGCTGGAGTACTACACCAGTACCGTCGCCGGGCTGACCAGCATCGCGGAAAACTACGTAGGCCTGCCCTATGAGCCGATCGAGTGACCCGGCAGGCTGGGCAGTGCCTGCTGGCGGTGCTAGCGTCAACGCTTTGCGCAGAGGCCACGTCATGGAAGCCCGTCCGGCGAGCGTTCCGGTGTTCAAGCTCTACGGTGACCGTCTTGAGTGGACCGCACCGGATCTACTGCATTGCGAATCGATCCCAGAGCGCAGTCGCCTGCACGATTGGGAAATCAAGCCCCATCGGCATGGCGATCTGGTGCAATTGCTGTACGTTCGCAGCGGCTGGGCCGTGATCGAGATTGAAGGAGCGCAAACCCGGCTGGAACATCCGGCAATTCAAGTAGTGCCGCCGCTGTGCATCCACGGTTTCCAATTTTCCGACCAAATAGAGGGCTATGTCATCACATTGGCAGCTCCGTTGGCCAGGGTGCTCGAGGAACAGCTCGCCGCACCCCAACCCATTCTCGCTACGGCCGCCCTCCACCCCATCGGCGATGATCTGCAATATCTCGATGGGCTCTTCGAAGCCATCAATCGCGAATACCTTTGCCCAGCCCCAGCACGGGAACTGCAGCTTCACTCGCTGATCGGCCTTGTCGTAACCTGGTTGCGGCGACAGGCACATGATCGGCAGCGGGAGCGCCCATTGCCCGGACTGGACCATCTGCAGGCATTTTCTGCGTTGGTCGAGGCACACTTTCGCGAGCAGCTCTCTATTGAGCAGTATGCGCACCGCATCGGCATCACGCCTGCACACCTGAACAACCTGACACGTCGGTTCGCTGGTTGTACCGCACAGCAGGTAATCCATCAACGTTTGCTGCTCGAAGCAAAACGACAGCTGCTCTACACCGCACTCAGTGCCAAACAGATCGCCGAAGGACTCGGATTCTCGGAGGCGGCCTACTTTTCCCGGTTCTTCAAGCGCCTCATGGGGCTATCCCCCCAGGCGTTCCGTAAGCAGGATCGGTCTGAGCCGTCCCTATCATCGGATACAGGGCTCTGACCGGCCATCGAGCGCAGGCCACGCTAGGGCTTCACGCCTCAACAGCAAGATCGACGCTGGCGATAACGAGGAAAGAGGCCGGATTAAAGTCCCGTAAAAACCGTCTAAAACGAAAAAGGCCAGCTCATCTCTGAACTGGCCTAAATCGTGAAGTTTTTTGGTCGGGACGGAGTGATTCGAACACTCGACCCCTTGCACCCCATGCGGGTTACTTGAAAAGTATCTTATTGATTTAAATGCAATTTTATCGGCGCCCTACTGCAATCAGCGCCCTACTCTGTTCGACGATGTTCAACTGATCCCCGCAAAAGTCCCACCGCGGATCGACAGGGCTGCAACACAAGGGCTCCACTGGACCCTAACGACCTAACTGATAGGTCAACGAGCCGATTACCTCGATTCCCTCCGCAGGTGACGTCGAGCTGAGCAGATGTACCGATACCAAGAACGATGACGGCCAGGTCGACCGCAACGTCAATGTGTCCATACTTGCGAAGATGTGATCGATGAGAATGACACCCGCAAGCAGATCCCGTCTGAGAAAATGGCGAGTTCCGTCGTCACATCAACGATCTGAGTACCCAGATCGCCACCGCGGTCGAGGAGCGAACTGCCGTGGCCGAGGAGATCAACCGGAACATGGTCGCCGTGCGGCATGTCGTCGACGTCATCTGATGCCTGACAAGGGAAATGGGCATTAGCAACGCGAATTGACCCTCTTATCTCACGGCATCTTGAAGTCACGTGCCGCGTGCTCGACGATACCGAGCGCCGCCAGAGCGGTGCCCAGATCGAGCGGCGGCTGCAAGAAATCGCCGTCGCCCGGCATGATCCGGTGGAAGCTATTGTTCAATGCGCTGGTCGGCTAAGCGACGAGGCGCCAGTTACTGAAATCCGGTCCACGCCTGAACTGGCTGTGCTTGGTTGAGCCTCTCACGTAAACGCACGACGCTATACCGAGCGCCAACGTCAGATCCAGCGATTGACAGCCGGAAATATCGTCAGCGGGACAAGGGCTATGGCTGCGTGAATCCCTTAACTGTGGCTGATGGCTCGAGCCGGCCAATGCCCCTGTTCGGGCGGTCACCCATGCGTCCTTGACACGTCGTGAATCCTGACGGGATCGGGCCTAGGCCCGCAACCGTTCGCCCCAAACATTTTCCCCGCCGGCGAGCGGCTTCCTCGCGCGACAAAATGTTCGGGGCTCACGGTCCTCCTCTACGCTTCGGCTGCATCGCAGTGCGTTCGGCTCTCACCCGTCGACCGGTTCACAACAAGGACGCGATGGGCGCGACCTTGAATCCGAAAGGAGCACATCATGGCCATCATCGGCACCTTTACCACCTCCAAAGACGGCTTCACCGGCACCCTACGCACCCTCGCGTTCCAGGCCAAGGTGAGCTTCGTTCCAAACACCAAGAGCAGCGAGAACGCTCCCGACTATCGCATCCTGGCTTCCGGCGGATACGAGATCGGCGCTGCCTGGGAGAAGCTCAGCCAGGCGGACCGACCTTACCTGTCGGTAAGCATCGATGATCCGGCTTTGCCTGCCACGGTCTACGCCAACCTCATCGAAGGCGAGGATGGTACCCACACGCTCATATGGAGCCGCAGCAAAATCGACTGACCGCACCGGGCGCCCCTTCAATGGGGCGTCCTTGGGCGATGCAGCTATACAGCCCGAAACCAGCTCATGGGTCCTTCGGATGTGCGCGAAGCACGACGGTGGTGGTCTTTTCCACTCGGCAACCCATCCACAAAGATGAACGTTAGAGCGTGAGTTCTCAGTCGAACCCCCTGAGAAGTTTGCGACGTTCCCTAGCCCATACTTCAATACGATACGATGAGCTTCGCATTGCCAATGCAACCGCGTTACGCGGCAAAGACAAACTCAGTTTATTCACGCTCAAGATGGCGTGCGTCTGATGAGATCGCTTCCATGATCGAAACCATCTCTTCCAGCAGGTCGGCATGATATTGCCGTAAATAACCGGCGATTGCGTCGTTTCTCAGGATTCTGAGCAGGTATCCCTTTGCAACGACTAGTACCAGCATGGTCTCGCCCAGGGTGTCTTCGACCTGCTTATAATCATGTTGCAGGTTTTCCATTTCGCGCTCCATGCGCGCGATGTCAAGCGCATTGGTCTCGGTAAACGGCTTTTTCTTGTCGACCAGCATCTCAGGACGTGTTGCGGCAAAAACCATTTGCGCGTAGCTCAGCGTGAAGCAGTTAGCCGAAATCATCATCTCCGCCGTTTCTATCTGACGCATCGGTTTCATTTTCCGTAAAACTCGAAAGACGCCTTGGGCAACCATCTTAACCTTGAGCATATCGGCGACCTCGGGCGCGATACCCTCCAGCAGGCTCCGGCGGTGATGGATTCGATCGACGTTCACACCGAGCACGCGCGCAATCCGTTCCGGCTCGATCCCCTTCTTGAGGGCGGCTAGAACCATTTTGTGTTCCTGTATAGGTGTTAACCTGTTTATTTGGCGGTTGTACGTGAATCCTTCGTCGTCAGTAGATATCAAGCACAGGGCGTCCGTGCCCCCCAGCTCTTTGAGCGCCTCCAAACGAAGATGTCCATCGAGCAAAATGTAGGAAGCGATACCTTGACCGCTCACAGGTTGAGGATGTACGGCTAACGGCTCAACGACGCCGAGCTCACGGATCGAGCTAAGGATGGTCGCGAATTTCTTGCTGCCTTGAACGCTCTTGTCCACCTGCCGTGTCGGGAGGATTCGATCCAAAGGAATCGCGACGACTTGCTGTTCAAACGCCTGCTTCACCAGTCCCATCATTTCACCTCGCCGTTAATACGATCCGCTAAAGGTCGCGGCATGTCCTGAATATCCTGGTTACGCAGTAACGCGGCGAAGTAGTCGTCTGCCAGCAGCTTTTTAACTGCTGTTACGATGATCAGCAGGCGCTGCTCGTTGATATCGGCCTTCTTAATCATCACCTTCTGACGTCGAACTTCGGCCTGGTAGGTGTTGAGAAGCTTCTGTGGTGTGGTCGGTCGTTCGACGTGCACGTGTTGTCCGTACCGTTTGCCAAGTGCATGGCGCCTATCGACGAGTCGGCGCACCTTAATCAACTGTTCCCCTTTTAGAACACCCGTCTCATAGGCCTCGATCATTGCTTGTTGAATTTCCGCATCATCGGAACGGGCTATCTCAGTGGCGATCTTGATAGGTAGCCAACCTTTCTCAACAGCCGAAATCAAGCGTTCCTCACCCTGGCGGAGCAGAAGAAGAATGCAGTTGATGTACGTTGGGTCGAGGCTTGTCTTGCCCGCGATCTCTTTGGCTGAATACCCTCTCTCCGAGAGAATCTGAATGGACATGAGCAGATCACGATTGGAGTGTTTTCTGCGGGCAAGATTTTCCACCAGGCTGATCAAGAAGCGGTCCGCCTCGCTTGCAGAAACCACGATGCAAGGAATGCTCGACTCGCCCAAAGCTTGGAACGCCTCGAAACGTCCTTGGCCGCAGACGACTTCGAACTGTTGTTCACCTCCGTCCTTGGTACAGGTCACGGTGATAGGCCGTTTGAGCCCGATCATCGCGATGTTTTCTACCAGCCTGGCAAAGACCTGCTTGTTGCGAACCCGGGGATTGAGCACTCTGATTCGATCAAGCGGAATGAGCCTGATCGTCGAGGCATCGGAGATATGGAGCGCCGCCTTCCCCGTCGGTGCGGAAGTCGTCATGCTGCCGTCCTATACGGACAGCGACGCGATAATTGGGAAAGGATCTCCAAAGTATCGAAGCGGTAGATTTCCACGTCGGCCTGATTGTTCTCCGATACACGCAGTTGCGAAGTAGTCATGTCCACGGTGGGGAGAAC
This sequence comes from Pseudomonas sp. YJ42, assembly GCF_047225135.1. NCBI lineage: Bacteria > Pseudomonadati > Pseudomonadota > Gammaproteobacteria > Pseudomonadales > Pseudomonadaceae > Pseudomonas > Pseudomonas sp. YJ42. The sequence continues at coordinate 896,117 of NZ_CP178378.1, forward strand.
GTAATAGTCCAGAGCGCTCTCTTCGCCCTCACTCATGCGCACGGCAACCGTTAGGTCGGGGTTCAGCCCCGAATCGAAGCGGATCTTCCACCGTCTGGAGCCAGCGGGCGTTAACTGGCATCTACATAGAACTATCGAAAGCTTTATTTCCTGGTTGATCGATAGCATGCCGGATTCACGCTCGACATCGACCCGCCCGCCAACCGCTCTGATCTGGTCAATCGTCTGCTGCAATAGACCCGGATGCCGTTGGCGAAGCCTCCTATTGGCTTCCAGGTAACGATAGTCGCGACTAGGCGTGTAACCGATTAACGAATAACAGCGCAGCAGACTGCCGAACCGATACTGGTAGGCGCTGCTTGATGGACACCCTTCAGCTTCGTCGATGACCAATCCTGATAGGCATCCACTGCGCTCCCTGATGCTGCGCAATAGCCGAAGCATTTCCTCGTCTGGCATACGGTATGAGCGCGCGGCAATTATTTCTCTGGCGGCTCTAAAAAGGAGCTCACTAATTATTGGACGATAGGCCCCGTCAGCCCTGACCCAATGCTCGGGTCTGTTTCGCGTCCGCGTCTGCTTGAGCTTGAAAGAGGTACGATTCCAAACGTTGTTGCCGATGTATTTCTCGTTGATAAGCACTTGGTGGACCGCACCGCGAGACCAGGGGCGGGAGAGATCGGTCAGGATGGACCGGCTATTTAACCAATTAGCAATTTCCCGTTCGCTTCTGCCCTCGTCCACAAATAGTCGGTATATCTGTTGGACTACCTCAACCTCCTGTTTTGGTCCGGGCACTAGTACCACTCGGTCAGTCTGGATACTTTTGTGCTCGCCGGGGGACAGCTCGTATTTGGGCAATCCCGCACCGTCGATCAGTTGTCGCCGCAGGCCATACCCTGCAGTCCCGCCCTGCCGGTAGCCCAACTCGATCAACCGAGACTGTCCGGCGAACACCTTTACCGAAAGCTCCCGGCTGTACTCGCCGGCCATCATTCGTTTGACGCTTTTTATGATGTTAGAAACGGGAGAACCGTCGTTGCAAAACTGCTCGGCACAGTACTGCACTGAGACACCCATTTGGCGACAGCGGACCTCGTAACTTGCACTTATATCCGGGTCTTGAAACCGGCCCCAGCGACTAACGTCATAGACCAGGATGGTCGCAAAGCCTGAATGCCCGCTTTCCACGTCACAAAACAATTGCTTAAGTGCGTCCCGCCCCTCAAGCACGAGGCCGCTTTTGCCTGCGTCGGTGTAAATCTTGGCTATCTCTAACGAGTGAGCTGCCGCGTATAGCCGAATGGTGTCCAGCTGATTCTCGGTCGAATACTGCTGATGCTCGGTCGACATTCGGACATAAGCCGCCGCCAGTAGTGGGCGGGTTGATGTATACGCAGCTTCGCCAGCATTTCCTATCATCGACAACTCGCTCCCCACAAAGTCATCGTCTCGATCAGGCGGGATTACTCCAGTCGGCTCGAGCCGTTCACACCGTTAAAACGATAGAAGAAGGAGGCCGGAAAAATGTTTACGAAAACGGGCAATCATTTTCTTAGTCACGAGCGGTACGCACAGAATCTGGCGTTAGCGCTTCGTGGCGAGCTCGGGTCAACTCATCAGGCCACAAAAACGCTGATGCGCTGGACCAACGCCAATGAGCGGACGGTGAAGAACTGGATGGCGGGTTCCAGCGGTCCCAGAGGTGAGCATCTAATTGCGTTGATCAAACACTCCGACGTCGCGCTTGCAATGATCTTGTCATTGGCCGATCGGCCCTTCGCGAACACGGTTCTCGAACTGCCTTTATTGCGCAAGCGACTGCAAGCCGCGGTAGAAGGCATCGATGCCTTCCTATACTTGGGCGGAATTCAGGTCTGAATGCATTGGCGAGTTCAGCCATATGCGGGATGCGTGATACGCGAACGAGTCACATCCTGGCCCGGCCGAGCTTTACCGACCTGCCTGTGTTGCTACCGCGCGGCGCTTGGAAAACCCGGAGGTTTATCCATGATTACGAGGCGCCAATCGTTGAGCGCACGCACCGAGCTGGAGCGGGTGTTCGCCCCCTTTGCATGCCATTTCCGCTGCGAACAGTCGAGTGTCAGGCTTCGAGTGTATGAGCGAGAAACGGGGCGGACTCAGCTCATCATTGCAGGGATACTGCTTTCCCAGATTGCGACGAGCCAAAACGTAGCCAAGCTGGTACCCGAACTAAGGCATGAGTTCGACGGGTCGGTATTCAAAGATGGTTAACCTGGTTGCACCTGCGTAGTAAGTGCGATTCGTATTCCGGTTATCACTGAAAATCCCTGCTGCGCACGTTCAGCCCCGTCAGCAGGTGGGTCAGATTGCGCATCCTTCCGGCAATGATGTGGCGTACTCCGCTCTGGTATTCCAGCCGGCCGTTAACCTGCATGAGCTGCGAATCGAGTAGCTCGCGGCGCTGGCGCTCGCCAACATCGGCCCAGACCACCACGTTCATCATTCCGTGCTCGTCCTCCAGCGTCACGAAGATCACACCGCTTGCCGTTGAAGGTCGCTGCCGGCCCGTTACGAGCCCCGCGACTGCGATATGACGGCCATGCTCGATCTCGACCAAATCTCGAGAGCTCTTGCAACGCATCGACCGAAGTGTTTCACGTAACAGTGACAGCGGGTGTGGGCCTAGCGTAGTGCCTAGGGTGGCGTAGTCGGTGTACAAATTCTCGGCCACCGAGGGGGCAGGAAGGGCAACGTTGGCCTCCTGGTGGCTTTCGATCCCCGCGAACAGGGGCAGCTGCGGTTCGATGCCACCGACTCCCCATCTGGCCTGATGTCGATGCCCGGCCAAGCCTTCCAGCGCGCCGGCGTCGGCCAGCTGCGCACGGGCACGATTATCGAGTTGGGCGCGTAGACAAAGGTCATTGATATTCCGGAAAGCGACGCTGTTTCTGGCAGCCTCGATCCTTCTGGCGTCGTCCTCACGAAACCCACGGATCATCCGAAGACCAAGACGAATAGCAGGTTGCCCGTCCCGATCCGGCTCAAGGGTACAGTCCCAATCCGAATGGAGCACGTCGACCGCTCGGGTTGAAATTCTGTGACGACGGGCGTCTTGGAGGATCTGGTCCGGACTGTAGAAACCCATGGGCCAGCTGTTGATTAAGGCACAGGCGTAGGCCGCCGGCTCATGGCATTTGAGCCAGCAACTGGCGTAGGTCAGCAGCGCAAAGCTGGCCGCGTGCGATTCGGGAAAGCCATAGCTGCCAAATCCCTTGATCTGTTCGAAAATCTTCTCGGCAAACTCGACTGGATAGCCGCGCGCAAGCATACCCTCCATCAGGCGCTTCTGATGTGGTTCAAGCCCCCCGTGGCGCTTCCAGGCCGCCATTGAACGCCGCAGTTGATCGGCCTCCCCAGCGCTGTATCCCGCAGCAACGATGGCCAGCCTCATCACCTGCTCCTGAAACAGCGGCACGCCCAGGGTCCGCTCGAACACTTCCTTCAGGTCCTCGGATGGGTAGACCACGGGCTCCTCGCCGTTGCGACGCCTCAGATAGGGGTGAACCATGTCACCGACGATGGGCCCGGGTCTGACGATCGCAACCTCAATGACGAGATCGTAAAAGGTCTTGGGCTTGAGCCGCGGGAGCATCGCCATCTGGGCCCGCGATTCAATCTGGAATACGCCTATGGTGTCGGCCCGGCTGATCATGCGGAAGGTCGCCGCGTCCTCGGCTGGAATTGTCGCCAGTGTGAGATCCCGCCGACCATGGCTGCGTAACAGATCCAGCGTGCGGCGAATGGCGGTCAGCATGCCCAGCGCAAGCACATCGACCTTCAGCAGTCCCACCTCATCCAGATCATCCTTGTCCCACTGGATGATCGTTCGATCGGGCATGGCGGCGTTTTCCACCGGTACCAGTGTATCCAGAGGTTGTTCGGAGATGACGAAGCCACCTGGGTGCTGCGAGAGATGACGCGGAAAACCGACCAGCTCATTGGTGAGCACCAACACTCGCTTAAGCACAGGGCTGTCTGGATCGAACCCCGCCTCGATTAGCCGTTCGGCCGGTGGCAGGCGATCGGTCCAGCGCCCCCCGCAATCAGCCAGCATCTTCACCTGATCAGGTGGCATGCCGAGCGCCTTGGCCACATCGCGGACCGCACCGGCGAAATGGTAAGTGCTGGCTACAGCCGTCAGTGCGGCGCGCGCGCGACCATAGCGCCGGTAGATGTATTGAATCACCTCCTCGCGACGCTCATGTTCGAAGTCGACATCGATATCGGGTGGCTCGTTGCGTTCTCGCGATATGAAACGCTCAAACAGCATGCTCATCCTGGACGGGTCCAGCTCGGTAATGCCGAGGGCGAAGCACACGGCCGAATTTGCCGCCGATCCTCTCCCTTGGCAAAGAATGTCCCTACCGCGGGCGAAATGAACGATGTCCCGTACCGTCAGGAAGTAGCTCTCATAGCCAAGTTCAGCGATCAGAGCCAGCTCGTTCTCGATCTGGGCACGCGCCTTCTTTGGCACACCTTCAGGCCAGCGCCAACGCGCGCCCTGCTCCGTCAACTGCCGCAACCAGGCGGTGGGAGTCGTGTTTGCCGGCACCACTTCGTGTGGATATTGATAGCGCAACTCACCAAGTTCGAACGTGCATCGCTGTGCAATGCGCAGCGACTCGGCGAGCAGTTCGGGCGGATACAGGTCGACGAGCGCGGAGATCGGTCGAAGGTGGCGCTCACCATTGGGATACAGATAATGGCCCGCTTCTGCCACCGGCACATGATGGCGGATGGCTGTGATGGTGTCCTGAAGCGCGCGACGCCCCCGCGCATGCATATGCACGTCACCGGCAGCCACCAGCGCGACACCAAGCTCACGCGCCGCCTCCTGAAGCTGCACCAGGCGTCCAACATCATCCGGCCCGCGATGAAGCTCGGCGGCGACCCATACTCGATTAGGAAACCGGTCGAGAAGCCACCGACCTTCCGCAAGGTTTGTCTTGGCCGTGGGCACCCACAGGGCTAGCAGCCCTTCCAGCGGCATAGCGAGGTCATCCGGTACAAGCCTATAGCGGCCTTTCTCGGACCGCCGCCGCGCCAGTGTGATGAGCCGGCAAAGCGCCTGGTACCCAACCAGGTTCTCCACCAACAGAACGATCTTGGGGCCGCCCTCCACCACGATTTCACTGCCAATGATCATGGGCAGGTCTACCGCCCTTGAGGCTTGCCAGGCGCGGACGATACCTGCCAGGGTGCATTCATCGGTAATGGCTAGCGCTGCATAGCCGTGCAGTTTGGCTCTTTCGAAAAGCTCACGGGCGCTGGAGGCGCCCCGCTGGAAACTGAAGTTCGACAGGCAATGCAGCTCGGCGTAACTGGATCGACTTGGTGTTCGCGCGTAAGGCATGAAGGCAAACTGACACTACTGTATATATGGACAGTAGATCGAGTTTCACCGTCATGGGTCAATTGAAAGAATGTGGCGAGCGACGACCGGTCGGCCCATGTATGAAACGCAAAGGCTGAAGTGCCAAAGCCGGAAGAAGTATGTGCTCCTCCCCTCTTCCTCCCCAAACATTCCGGTTCTGGACAATGGCGGAGAGGGCCTGGGGGTGGATCAGCGAGCAAGTGCAGAACCGGAAGATCCAGCTCGTACGATGACTGGATATTCTTGCCCGCCGCGCTTGCAATATCGCATGAGGCACGAATGAAGCGGACCAACGGATAGCGTCTATGTAGCAGTGCACCCGGCGACCGCGCTCAGATTCAGGCATAGGCGCAGGCCTGTAGATCACATAGACGAGAACTGAATCGCGCTTGGTGATAAAACGGACCGCGCCGATATAGCGATCCAAGAAGCATCACTTCACCGACTGCGCCGTTCCCCAACCGCACCTGCTGGCAATACGTACCCAATGAGCAAACCTATACTGAGCTACGTCGTTCGATACCCCTCGGCTGGGCTACTGTTTATCCAACTGCTGGGCATCCTCCTCTACCCGTTCATGGAAAATACCCCGCTCGGTCGCGCTGCCTTTGGCGCTTTCGGTGTCGTGGTACTGGTTTCGGCGCTGCGCATCGTCAATCGCAGCCCGACAATCCATTCAGTGGCATTCATACTCGCAGCCGCCATTCTCTTGCTCACGGTGGCGGCGGAGCTAACAGCGGTGCCGAACCTACGCTTGGTACTGGTTGTATTCGAGGCAGGGTTCTACTTCTATGCGGCGGCCGGCCTGATTGGCTACATGATGGAAGACCAGCGCACCACCAAAGACGAATTATTCGCCGTAGGCGCAACGTTCACGCTGCTCGCGTGGGCATTCGCCTATACCTATGCCGCCTGCCAACTTCTCGCCCCTGGAAGTTTCGTTGCTCAGCTACAGCCCGATGAACCGCGATCCTGGCTCGAGCTGCTGTTTCTCAGCGTGACCGTACTGTCCGGTGTCGGGCTCGGTGACATCCTTCCCATCCGACCAGCCGCCCGCGCTTTGGTCATGCTCGAGGAAATTGCGGGACTGATGTACATCGCCCTGGTTGTTTCTCGGGTAATTGGGCTGACGATCCGTCGCTAGATAGGCGCCTCGCTTTCCGGATACGCAGTGAGCGCATAGGGGAGCATCGTCTGCGTGCAGATATGCCTTGGGATGCGGTCAGTACGCGTTCGGCAGCCGCCGGCTGCGCGGCTCATCTCGTATCGTCACCTGCGCCGGCGCGGCCAGGTCGTGCGACCGGCATCAAGCGACGCAGCCCTCAAAGTTATGCTTCCACGGATTAAGGACAGGAACGCCTGTGGATACGAAATCGGCTACGTTGCGGGTGACAACGGTCATTCCGTGAGCGAGCGCGTTTGCCGCAATCAGCGCGTCACGCTCGGCTCGAGAGTCCGGCACATGAAGCCGGGCGCAACAGCATGCGATGGCGGTATCGACTCCGTAGGGTCCGCCCGGCCGGACTTTGTTTTGCGCAGCTCGGACACAACATTGTTATCAACGAAAACATCAGGACAGATCAACTTGACGTGTGTTGATGTCGGCCCGCGGCGGATCGAACACAGTACCCTCTGCATCAAGCACTGCCAGCACGTCGATGATGCTGGCGTTTCCGCCAGTTAGGCGCTGGTACTCATCTACGGACAGCCAGGATGGCCCGAAGCCAGCTTCTCGATAGCTGACCGCTGGTCAGCGAACAGCCGGGCCAGCGTCGCCACGCTACCGTCAATAGATCCACACCAACGTCCTGCCAGAACACCATCAGCAACGCAGGGCGCCTGATCCAAGGTGTAGAACCGCCTCTGTCCTTGGTTCGAAAAACCATCAATGGCGACGCCGGAGAACTACGTCACAGGCCTCGGCCTCATGCATGTTCCTAATCTGCGGCTTTCCTGAACGCCCGACGATAAGCAGTTGGACTGGTTCCAACGATCTGCATGAAATGCTTTCGTAGAGAAACGGGCGAACCAAAACCCACTTCCGCCGCTACGTGCTCAATGGTGATATCCGTCGACTCTAGAAGGCACTGCGCGCGATTTACTCGGGATTGGATGACCCATTGCAGTGGGCTAACGCCAAGCTGCTCCTGAAAGCGCCGGTTGAGAGTCCTAGTGCTGACAGCAGCAAACTCCGCAATGTCGTCCACCGTAATGGTTTTGACCAGTTGAGTGTCGATCCATTGCAGAACCTGAGAAAGACTAGTGTGCGAGTCTGGAGTTTTCCTGACGATGAACTGAGCTTGGCCACCGGAGCGTTCCAGAGGCACCACCGCGAGCCTAGCGGCGCTGCCGGCAACCGTTGCGCCATGGTCCCGCTTAACCATATGCAGACATAGATCCATGCCGGCCATGGCTCCCGCAGAAGTCAGCAACTGGCCGTTGTCGATGAACAACACGTTCGGGTCGACATGGATCGCGGGATGAAGGCTGGCCAGCAGGTTCGCGGCCTTCCAGTGGGTGGTAACACGCAATCCGTCCAACAGCCCGGTTGCCGCCAGAACGAAAGCTCCTGTACAGATGGATGCGATCCTAGCTCCGGTCGCCTGGGCCTGTCGGAGCACTTCGACGATCTCAACCGGAACGTCATCGGCTGGATTGGCCAACCCGGGCACGATCACTGTGTGTGCATGGCGTACCACATCCAGAGACCATCGAGTGTGCAAATCGAACAGGTGCGTCTTCACAACTGGCGCGCTGGCGCAGACCTGGACCTGATACGGGAGGCGCCCATCTCCAAGCTCTACGCTCCCGAAAAGCTCACATGGAATGCTGAGATCACCCGTCACCACACCATCGAAAGCGAGGACTGCCACTCGGTGGCTCTGCGGCGTGGGCATGATTGAACCTCCTGTATGTCGCCGTTAGCCAAATTTCTTCAGACTGGCCGAATTCTTTCTAATAATGGCATTTCGGACAATGGTAGCTGGTCGAGCCTACCTCGACAATGCAGCCTCTTTTCCCGCTAAGAGCTTGTGATGGATAACAATTCCAAGGTTTCCCCAATGCGCCGGTTTCTGGTAGGTGCGGCCTTGCTCGAGGGCTCGACTCTCCTGTTTCTGGTAACCGTTGCGGTTCCCCTAAAGCATCTCTGGGGGTATCCGCAAATGGTCTCCTGGTTTGGGCCTGTCCACGGTGTTGCGTTCATCCTCTACATCTGGACGGCACTCAATGTCGCTATGACCGAAGGCTGGGACAATCGTCGCCTGCGCCGGGTGCTGGCTGCCGCCTTCATACCGCTAGGGGCCTTTGTGACGGTCCGCTCGCTGATCCGTAGCGAAGCATTCGAGCAAAGGAAGTGAGCCACGATGTATTTGACGCTCAAGGCCCTGCATATCTTCTTCGTCTTATTTTGGGTCTCCGGAATGACCGTTCAGGCCCTGCTGCTGCGGGCGGGACGGAAATTGCCTGGCGTTGCGTTGCCTCAGGAACTGGCGAGACTGCGCATATTGCAAAAATGGGATCGGGTGCTCACAACACCAGCGATGGTGCTGGCCTTAAGCAGCGGTTTGCTCATAGCGATGGAGGGCGACTGGTTTGGCAACGGCTGGCTGACCACCAAGATAAGTCTCGCCCTGCTGCTGGCAGGCGTCCATGGCGTTCAGGCGGGGAGCTTGCGACGCATGGTCAGCATGGGTGGAGGGGGAGTTAGCTTCAATGCGATGGACATGCTGCCGATCATCATCGGCGCACCCCTCGTCATCATATTCTTGGTCATATTCAAGCCATTTTGATGACTGGCAGCGGCTCGGTAAGCGCTAACAGCGCTGCTCGAAGACTTGTCCCGCAAAATTTGTTCGCTCCGCTTGCCTGTCCGTGCCAGGAGAGTGGGTATGGGACGGTCTTGCTGGTTCCCTCACTTTGTCACGGCGTGCTCGCCGTCAAGGGCTGCACGCGCGGGGCGCGTTGGCGGCCGCAAGCCGGCGATGCTCCTGTGACCGCTTGCGCTGCGCCGTGCCAGGTCGGTTCCGGGCAATTTCGCCCGAGCAACCGGAGCATGCTGCCATGTCTCAAGTTTCCTTCGCTTTTGATTCCTCCCTCCTCGTACGTGATGAGCTGGGGGATTACCTGCCAGCAACGGTCGACCAGATCCTGGAGGCGGCGCGTCAGGTCGTCGATCAGAAGATCGGCCACGGGACGCCGTTAACATCACCAGACATCGTCAAGGAGTACCTGGGCGCCAAGCTCTAGGAAACATTGAGCCGCACGTTCATGTCGGAGCATTGCGCCTTGGTCGTTCGCCTCGCTCAAAAATCAGCTGTCAACCCGCCGGAAAAATGAGTAGTCATCGAGGTTGTAAACAAAGTCAGGCACAGCCTTTATTGTCAAACGAAGGTAAGCGACACGCTCCAGTATGTGATGGTCCCTGACGCTAGCATCACCAAACAATCCATACGGCGTGTCAAACACCAAATCTCGCTCCGTGCGCCCTATTGCCTCGCAAATCGTTCTTAGCAATAGCCTGCGCCAAACATCAAGTTCCGACTCCTTATCGGGTCTCGGAAGGAATTCTACGCTCCCTTTCCGGCAGCGTTCGGCAATTGAGTATTCATATTCGTAACAAGCCCGCGATTCAGTCAAGCCACCACCTCGTATGCATCCGTTTGCACTGGCTTTTCTAACTCAGCCAACTGCGCATAGAGGATTAATACCACAACGGAACGGCATGAAACATGCCGGCCAGACGACACTATCGGGACATTTATTTGGCGCGAAAGCGTACGAGCCAAACAGGATCTAAGCGTCCTTCCGACCTGCTAAGCCAGTATCAATCCGAGCTTGTTTCGTTTCCGGCATCAAGCTGTGTTGCAGCTGGCATAGCGCCGGAGGGCAAGGGAGACGTTGTCAGATGCGCTCGATTGGTTGGTTCAAACAACCAATCAATTAGCTTGCGTCATCGATGAGTACGGCGGCTTCGCTGGGGTGCTTACGATTGAAGATCTCGCTATGAAATCTTTTCACCCTATCTTTGACGATACTAGCGTGTTGACGAACCAGCTAAATAGTCTGAGTTATTCAGACGGCCCGTAAAAGGCAGTCCTCGCTACAGAACTAGCCTTGCCGCACATTAGAGGTGATCTAGTATTAGCCCACGACTCGGTGCGCTGGATGTTATTGCTCTTGGAGTACTCGTTCCGTGACCTTGATGACGTTTGTCTACCTGATCGCCGGCCTAGTGCTTCTTGTCGCTGGCGCCGAGGTGCTGGTGCGCGGCGCGGCCAAACTGGCCTCGCAATTTGGCATCTCCCCGCTGATCATTGGATTGACAGTGGTGGCGTTCGGCACTAGCGCGCCTGAGACTGCCGTAAGTGTGCAAGCAGCGCTTAAAGGCAGCGGTGATATCGCCATCGGCAACGTGGTCGGCAGCAACATCGCTAACGTCTTGTTCATCCTAGGCCTGACAGCGCTCATCGCTCCCCTGGTCGTGTCTCGTCAACTGATTCGCCTCGACGTACCGATCATGATCGCCGCCAGCTTAGTTACCTATGCATTGGCATGGAATGGCACGCTAAGCCGTTTGGATGGAGCCGTGCTGTTTGCCGCCATAATCGGGTACACGATTTTCCTGATCCAGAGCAGCCGTCGCGCAAATGCCCAAGCCATTGCAAATGACGAGTTTGCCAAAGAGTTTGCTGCCGACGCGCACGCCAAGCCCTACTCCAGCTACATGAATGCAGCTCTGATCATTTTCGGTTTGGTTTTACTTGTGGTCGGCTCTAACTTCCTGGTTGAGGGCGCAGTATCGCTGGCGCGTGCGCTGGGATTGTCAGAACTGGTGATCGGTTTGACGGTTATTGCCGTCGGCACTTCGCTGCCGGAGCTGGCCACTTCGATACTTGCCGCGATCCGTGGAGAAAGAGACATCGCGGTGGGCAATATCGTTGGCAGCAACATCTTCAATTTACTGTGCGTGCTAGGGCTATCGGCACTGGTCGCACCACAGGCCGTTGCGGTGGCCGCAAGTGCACTGGCGTTCGATTTTCCAGTGATGATTGCTGTTGCGCTGGCATGTCTGCCCATATTCTTCACCGGCTACAGCATCAGCCGGTGGGAGGGCCTGTTGTTCCTGGTCTATTACGTCGCATATACGGCCTATCTGGTAATGACCAGCTCCAGCGAGCCGTTCGCTGAAACCTTCGCCGATGCGATGCTCGGCTATGTCCTGCCGCTCACCGCGGTGACGTTGCTGGTGGTTGCCAGCCGAGCCTGGAGAAGGCAGCGAGGCTAAGCGGAATACTCAGTCCGCTTAACCAGGTCGAGTGGAGCGCATGTCGTTCATTCGGCTTATTGCCGCGCCGGTCGAAGCTGGGGTCACCAGTCTCGCGTCAAATGGTGAATTCCTAGACCTTCTCTTTCACACCCTCGCTTCGTGGCTTGGACCGTCCCGTCAGAAGGGTATTGGGGTTCGAATAGTCCGTCGTACGCGCAGCACGATCACGATCGGCATTGCGATAGTCGAGCAGGGCCCCAGTACCCAAGACACCTAAGCTGAGGATGGCGCAAAGGACTATTTGATAGGTGTTCATGTAAAAAAGCTCATGAGAGGTGGGAAGAAGGTGTGATTGGTAGCAATCGACGCGTATCCCACTCCTATTTGGACCGGCAATCAACTGGCTTTTAGTGCAATGGCAAGGTTTGTTGGCGGCGAGTTCGGGTTGAATCTTGTTGAAACAAATCGGACCAGCCTCATTGCTCTCAGCCAAGAGGGGTTCCGGATATGCTCTCGCCGCCTTGGTATCCCTGTTTTGGGACCATCACCCCCCCTAGCCTAGAGATCCTTGATGGAATCGCTTATCCAGCTGTTCTCCGAACCCACCACCTGGGTGGCCCTGGCCACCTTAATCGCGATGGAGGTGGTTCTCGGTATCGATAACCTGATCTTCATTTCGATTTTGACCAACAAGCTTCCCGAGCATCAGCGTGAGCGAGCGCGGCGTATTGGTATTGGCCTCGCGCTCATTTTGCGCCTGGGTTTGCTGGGTACAGTGGCTTGGATCGTCCAGCTCACCGAACCGGTAGTCGAGCTGTTTGGTAATGCCTTGTCGTGGAAAGACATGATCCTGATAGCGGGAGGGCTATTTCTCCTCTGGAAGGCCACAAAAGAGATTCACCACAGCATGGACCCCACCCCGGGAGGGGACATGTTTGAAGGCAAGCCCGTAGAGAATTCCGCGGTGATGGGCTTTAGCGCCGCGATCGCGCAAATCCTGCTGCTCGATCTGGTCTTCTCGGTCGACAGTATCATCACGGCGGTCGGCATGACTGACCATGTGGCGATCATGGTCATCGCGGTTGTTGTCGCGGTAACCGTGATGCTGGTCGCGGCCAACCCGCTAGCCAAGTTCATCAATGACAATCCGACTGTCGTGATGCTTGCCCTAGGCTTTCTGCTGATGATCGGAATGACGCTGATCGCGGAAGGTTTCGGTGCCCACGTCCCCAAGGGCTATGTGTATGCCGCAATGGCGTTCTCCGCGGGCGTCGAGGTGTTAAACATGTTGGCGCGGCGTGCCAATCAAAAGAAGGCAGGACTGCCTCGATGACAGGCAGGGCTTGTACCGCCCGATAAATGCAGGCGCCTGCAAGCAGGCGCCGAAACCCGAACTATTCGGCAATAACCTGCCCTTGGCCTGCATCGGCTTGCTTGGCCGAGCAATGCGGATGAGACGATAAACGTGAGCGATGACGTAGCGGCCTGCTCTCGTTTCGCCACGCCTACAATGTTCGTGCGCCCTCTTTGGCTGCCTCACCTGGCCCCAGCGATGACCGCCCACACCTGTTCGCTTCTATTGCCTGGCGCGGTTCATGGCGGAACTCCGCCTTCGTGCTCTGACCAAGGGCGGAAAGCCGCCTTATTTATCGATTTTGCTGCCCAGGATGCCCTGCCTTTTTGTTGGGGTTTCTCATTCGCGTCACGGCCAAAACGAACACTTTACTGCCTGACCCAGGATTGACGCGTGGCGCCTCATTCAGGCGATTTCGTTTCCGCCATCGCAGCATTACATGTGGTCTTCTGGCATATGCCTTGCTCTCCAGATTCCCGACAGGTCATTGAGTACGCCGCTCACGGCAGCCGCTATGAGCATCCCTATTCACGCCTGCCGCGGCTAATCAACGGCACGCCTCAAGTGCCATATAACAATGCTGGTACTACTGGAGAGACATCCATGAACGCCCTCAGGCGCGCTTGGGATCACTTTGAAGAGGGCTTCATTGCCCTCCTGCTTGCTGCCATGACGCTAGTCACCTTTGTCTACGTCATCCTCAATAACCTGTACACCTTGTTTTACAACTTGGGAGACCGCTTCTCGTCTGTTGAAAACCTGTTCTTCGCCATGGGCGACTTCACCATCGGGTTGGCCCAGTCGATGACCTGGAGTACCGCCCTGACCAAAGCGCTATTTGCGTGGTTGATCTTCTTTGGCCTGGCTTATGGCGTACGCACCGCCGGCCACATTGGGGTCGACGCTCTGGTCAAACTCGCCCCGCGCCATGTCCAGCGCTATATCGGTGTCCTCGCGTGCCTGTTTTGCCTTGGCTATGCCGGTCTGCTGGCCTCGGCGAGCTTCAGCTGGATATCGGCGTTGCTGAACGCCAACATCGGGGCCGAGGACCTTGGACATTTCGGCGTTAAGCAATGGCACATCGGTATGATCGTTCCGGTCGGCTTTTCCCTCGTGTTCATCCGTTTCGCCGAGATCTTCGTACGCCTTCTGCGTAACGAGCAAACCGGGCTCGGCCTGGCAGATGAGGCCGCCGAAGCGGTGAAGCTGGGCGCAGAGGAGTCGAAGTAAATGACCATACTTTTCCTCTTCGTCGCGCTCTTCGCACTCATGTTTATCGGTGTGCCGGTCGCAATCTCATTGGGGCTGGCTGGCTCGCTCACAATCATGCTGTTCAGTCCTGACTCGGTAACATCCCTGGCAATCAAGCTGTTCGAGACGTCCGAGCACTACACCCTGCTGGCCATTCCATTCTTCCTGCTCGCCGGCGCGTTCATGACAACCGGCGGCGTCGCCCGCCGACTGATTGATTTCGCCAACGCGTGCGTCGGCCACATCCGTGGAGGATTGGCCATTGGTGCGGTTCTGGCGTGCATGCTGTTCGCTGCGCTGTCTGGATCAAGTCCGGCTACCGTGGCGGCCGTAGGATCGATTGCAATTGCAGGCATGGTGAGATCCGGCTACCCCCAAGCCTTTGGCGCAGGCATCGTCTGCAATGCCGGTACACTGGGAATTCTTATACCGCCCTCGGTCGTGATGGTCGTTTACGCCGCTGCCACCGAGACTTCGGTCGGCAAGCTATTCATGGCCGGTGTGGTACCCGGAATCATGCTTGGCGTGGTGCTGATGGCCGCCATCTACATCATCGCTGTCAAAAAGAAACTGCCGGCCCTGCCACGCGCTACGTTCAAGGAATGGCTCTCGGCTGCTCGCAAAGCTATCTGGGGCTTGCTGTTGATGGTAGTGATCCTGGGCGGCATTTATTCGGGCATGTTCACGCCGACCGAAGCCGCGGCGGTCGCCGCGATCTATTCAGCTTTCGTCGCAGTGTTTGTCTACAAGGACATCACACTGCGCGACTGTCCGAAGGTCGTTCTCGAGTCCGGCAAGCTTTCGATCATGCTCATGTTCATCATCGCCAACGCCATGCTGTTCGCGCATGTGCTGACGACCGAGCAAATTCCGCAGCAGATCACTGCAATGGTGCTTGAGGCGGGACTACAGCCCTGGATGTTCCTGCTAGTGGTGAACATCGTGTTGTTGGTAGCGGGTGCCTTCATGGAACCTTCTGCAATCATCCTGATCCTGGCGCCGATCCTGTTCCCAATCGCCGTGGAGCTGGGGATCGATCCGATCCACCTGGGTATCATCATGGTCGTGAATATGGAGATCGGACTGATCACGCCGCCGGTTGGCCTGAACCTGTTCGTCACCTCAGCGGTGACGGGCATGTCAGTGCCGCAAGTGGTTCGCGCAGCCATGCCATGGCTGATGCTGCTCATCAGCTTCCTGGTGCTTATCACTTATATCCCGGCGTTGTCGTTGGCACTTCCAAACGCACTGGGCATGTAACATGTAAGGATGCCTTAGCGAAGCCCGGCCTGGCCGGGCTTTTTTGATTTTATTGCTCCAAACGCAGGCTGCGTTACTGCCGTCATAGCTAGAACCAAAACGCCCTTCAGTACACGTTACTGCGCAACGAAGCCGTAAGCGCAGCGTTCGGCCGCAGACTCGATATAGGTTTGACCTGGGTCGGGCCGTATCCCACAACGCTCGCCACGACCATCCCCCAACACTCGCACTTATGCCAGGCCCGATTCTGCTCCTTGCAGTGCGCTGATTGCCTGACCAGAATGCCGGCGACCTCGTATTGCTCGACTTCGAGCGGGAGCTTGGAGGTTTTCGCCGTACGGCCAAGGGGTTTGGCCGCGGCTGTTTGAATGAGATTCCGGTCCTCATTGGGGACCAGCGTAAGCGGATCGCCGGCTAAAGTTGGGGGAGTGCTGCGCGTACGGGTGCGTGCCGAGGCTGGCGTCCAGTTGGTGGCGAGTTTCGGGACCTCTACGCGCCCCTCGGAGTCGCACTTGATAAAGTCCTGTTTCGAATCGCTGAAGTAGTGCATCACCTCACCAGGCTCAGGGCAGCGGCCATCTCGCCCAATGCGACCCCGGCGTACTCGTGCATTACGTGCACCTGGATGCGTTTTCCTCGGTAGCGCTCGTAGACTTGAGGCAGTCGTCATTGAGGACTCCGCTGCGCTTTTCGGGATTGACCTCTGGTTTCCACGAGCAGGTCTTTGCCACGAAGGCCTACGGGGATCTTAACCAGGAAATCGAACAGCAATGTGGCCAACGTTCGACGCTTCTCGCCAAATTTATGAAGCTTTGCCCAGCTGTGGCCACCCTCGTGGAGAGACAGCATGATCGGTTGAAAGCGACGTCTGAAGCCAAGCGGACGAGACGCTGGGCCACATCATCGTGGCCGGGCGCGAACGGGCCGCTACACGAGGATTTGCGGTCGCAATTCCTCTTCGCACCACTGCATGAAGGTTGTAGGCGTACTGTTACCACTCGTACGGCGCACCCTGTTGTCGAGCCCTTCGTTCTTGGCCCTGGCCATGTCAGTCATACCTTGGGCCATGGCGTCCGACATACCGCGCTGTACAAAGCCGGCCTTGTAGGTCTCATAGCTGATCTGCCGATAGCGTATGGGCTTGCCCAGCACCTCGGACATGATGCGTGCCATCTCGTTGAACGAAAGATCCTCTGGACCTAACACGGGCACCTCACTGGATCCCCTCCATGTCGGGTCTAGTAACAGCCCTGCGGCAACGGTTGCGATGTCGCGACTGGCGACAGTCGGGAGCTTGCGGTCGCCGTCGATAGGCATGAAGAACACACCTTGCTCCCGGATGGGAATCGCCTGCCGGGCAATGTTGTCCATGAAGGACGGCATGGTCAGCGCTCGGAAGTTTACGCCAGTGGCCGCGATCATATCGTCCATCGCCAACGAGGCGGTGACGTACCCAGCATTCCTCGCCAGTGCCGACCCCCTACCCAACGCCGAGATGCTGACGACTCGGCGCACGCCGTTTCTAATGATCGCCTCGCACGCCGGGCGGCTAAAGTCCACGTATGCAGCCATAACGCTGTCAGCCTGTGAGGCTGGAGGACACAACCAGAACACGGTATCGGTATCCTTGAACGCTTCGTCCACGATGTCCGGATCACCGTGCGAGCCGTGTATGACTTCGACGCGCCCACGCACTGTCGCAGGAAGACGCGCAGGCTCGCGTTCAATCACTCTGATAGGAGCGCCGCTGGCAAGAATGATTTCAAGCACTTGATGGCCGATATTTCCTGCGGGTGTTGTGATGACAATCCTATTGCTGGTTGAAGGCTGCTCAGCGTACGAAACACGTGAGACGCCGAGCCCCGCAAGCACCCCCACCCCTGCACCCAGCGCCAGCCGACCAAGGAGTCGACGCCGCTCCATATCCGGCATGATCTGATCGGGATCAGAAGTTGGTTTCTTAGTCATAGGTATCTCCAGGTTCAGTCGGATACGGTTCACACCGACGCCACTGCGGAGATTAGGCGTGCAGCCTTGTATGACCTATGCGTGAAAGTCCGTTTCATCTTCGCGAGCGTCCAGCCAGTGGTCCGAGCTCGCAAAATACCGATTTGGTAGCTGCCCGATCTGTCGCGCACAAACATAGGTGCTTACCGCTTCACTGTCTGCGCGGTAAAGTCCGGTGTCGCTTTCAATCGTCGAGCAGAACCATGGATCCGCTTTCAGACGTCCTCTCACTGCTGAAGCCGCGCAGCTATGTGTCCTCAGGCGTCGATGCCGGCGGGGTGTGGTCGATTCAGTTTCCGGATCAGAACAAACTCATCAAATGTTATGCCGTGGTCTCAGGTGAGTGCTGGCTGGCCGTCGAGGGCGTTTCTATGGCCGCGCATCTGAAGAATGGCGACTGCTTCGTCCTGCCTAGCGGACGCCCTTTCCGCCTGGCCAGTGACATGACGTTACCAGCAGAGCCTGCCAGCAATTACTTTCCACCGCCGCGCCCTGGAGCTGTCGTGCAGATCAACGGAGGAGGCGATTTCTCTCTCGTCGGCAGCCGGTTTGGAGTCAGCGGAGGGCACGCCGCAGTTCTAATGGGCATGCTTCCTCCAGTCGTGCATATCCACAGCGAAACAGAACAAGCTGCACTGCGTTGGTCCGTAGAACGAATGATGAAGGAACTGCGCGATCCCGAACCAGGTAGCTTTCTCATCGCCCAGCACCTCGCCCACATGATGCTGGTTCAGGCACTTCGACTACATGTGGATGAAAAAGGCGCGGACCGCACGGGCTGGCTCTTCGGGGTGGCAGACAAGCAATTAGGCCTGGCCATTAGCGCAATCCATGCCGATCCTTCGTATCGCTGGACCCTGAAGGCGCTCGCTGAATGTGCCTGCATGTCGCGCTCGGCTTTCGCCAAAAAATTCCGGGAAACGATTGGAAGCTCACCCATGGAATACGTCACGCGCTGGCGCATGCTCTTAGCTGGAGATAAGTTGGAGAACTCCAACGATCCCGTTTCCGCCATCTCCTTCTCGCTTGGCTACGAGTCAGAAAGCGCGTTCAGCACGGCGTTCAAACGAGTTATGGGCACCTCCCCTCGCCAATATGGGCAGCGTCCGATCGCGATCTCGACTGATCGCGCCTCCCCGGTCAATGGAGCGAGCTTGGATCACCCCGCGTAACCTCCGCCAGATACTGCCAGCCGACTCAAGAGCTGGGCCGCGACCAGGTGCACACCCAAGCCGCAGCAACAGCCGTAGCCACCCCTGTTACTTAGCGCGAAAACGAAGCAGTCGGGCTACCCAGGCGGGGCGATCAAAGTTCAGACTTCAGGCTTTCGAATGCGTCTCGCAGGAACTCGGCCACAGGCCTCCGTTGGTCGACCTGTTCCCGCCACGCCTGAAGCGCGAGCCTCATAGCACCTATCGACACCATGGCCACCATCCGAAGCGCCTGACGGCGCTCTGGCTGCCGCCACACCTCACAAAGCGCATTGAAAAGCGACTGCTCTTGTTCCACGTAATACGCCTGCTTGCGCGTACGCAGCGATTCACTCGACAACATCAGATTGTCGAGAGCGATCATCTGCTCCGTTGTGTAGCGCGCGATATGTTTCACCATCACGTCGCGAACCGCATCGAGTGGCGGCACGTCCGGAGATACGCTCAGCAGACTGGCAATCAGACTCGTCCTATCGGCCTCCACCCAGAAAAAGATGATGTCGTCCTTCGACTTGAAGTACGAGAAGAACGTCCGACGCGAGATGCCTGCCTCCGCAGCAATCGCGTCCAGTGTTGTGCTGTCGTACCCCTGGCTTAGGAACAGCCGCTGACCGACTTCGGCAATACGCTGCTGGGTTTCGCGACGCTTGCGTTCCCGCAAGCCTTCCGTGGGCGCAGCGCTCACGGGTGAAAAAGTTTTCGACATGTTAACGGCCTATTGCACATCAGCACCGAGTGCACTAATGTTTGCACTCGGTGTATTTAGTTATGCACCCAGCATAGCTTTACCACCCTCACAAGGCAAAGACGCATGGCCGATCCTCCCCGTCGGTGTGCCGCCTGATCCGCAGCTCGAACTTTTACGGTCAAGTGAGAAAAAATAATGATCAACGTACAGCTGAGAAAAATCCCACGGCGTTATGGTTGGCTAGGCCGCATCACCGCTCTTAGTGCAATGTTGAGCTGCGCCTTTGCCCTGGACACTGCACTAGCGCAGACTCAACCCAAGCCCGATTGGAGTCTGGCCGACATGCCCTCACAGAAGGAGCGAATCTTCCTAGTGACCGGTGGAACCAGCGGCATGGGTTTCGAGGACGCTAAGGCGCTGGCTGCCGCGGGCGCGAGAGTCATCATCGCCTCGCGCAATCCACAGCGCGGTCAAGAAGCGATCGATCAGATCAGAAAAGACATACCCGACGCCAAGGTGCAGTTCGAATCGTTCGATTTGTCCGATCTGTCCTCGGTACGCGCACTCGCCGCACGCCTTGGCAGCACACTGCCTCGACTCGACGGCCTCATTAACAACGCGGCAATCATGGCCCCACCGGACCGCAGTACGTCCGCGGATGGCTTCGAGATGCAGTTCGCCACGAACTACGCCGGGCATTTCGTCCTAACCGCAGAATTGCTTCCGCTCCTGGGTAAAAGCGACTCTCCTCGCGTCGTCACGCTGTCCAGCATCGCGGTCCATCTAGGCAGCATCAACTTCAACGATCTGCAGTTCACTCAGACGTACGAGCCGATGACTGCCTATGCACAGTCAAAACTGGCCTGTTTGATGTTCGCGCTGGAGTTGCAACGGCGCGGCGATGCAGCAGGCTGGGGCGTCCGGAGCTTGGCTGCCCACCCCGGCGTCGCGGTGACCGAGCTGGTTGAGCGCGGTCCCGGCCTTGACAGCCCGCAGGGGCGTCAGTGGTCGGCCATGCGTGCCCGCCTCCCAACCGCCGCACAGGGAGCCATTCCCACTCTCTATGCCGCTACCGCACCCGAGGCGCAAGGCGGGGCGTACTACGGACCGATTGGCGAGAAAGAGGTTGCGGGGCCGCTTGGACTGGCAACCGTTCCCGCTGAGGCCAGCGACCCAGAGCTCGCCGCAAGATTATGGACGATCACCGAAGAGCTCACCGGCACTCGTTTTCCTTCACCGGGCTATTGATCGCTTAGTCATCGACTTAAGGCCTCCAGCTCCGAACGACGCTAAACGAACAATGCAAGTCGGATAGCAGGACCAGCATTCATGACTAACCGGACCCCGTCTGATACCCCTTTCCAACCTGGCCAAACGGCTGTGGTCACTGGGTACTGGCCGACTTGTATTTGAAGTGGCATTTGCCGGGGGAGAAACCACTCGGATTAGCTCGGCCTTGAGAGGACCGGCCCCATGACGCTGCGACTAAAAACTCCATAACTTTTTGATGGGTGTATGCGATGACTGCGTTGAACTCTAAGCGGATTCCTTCAGCTTTTAGCCTATTGACTATGACTCGTCGGCAAGTAAACGCACTGCTTTTGTTGGTCGCATTGGTAGCGCCTCACTCAGCAATGAGCGAGCAACTAAACGAGCGCCCCTATGTTGTGACGGATTTTAATTGGATGGATCACGCTCGTTCGCGACCGGTTCCCGCGCGATTGTACTGGCCACGGCACGCCATTCATCAAACGTCGGTCCCACTAGTCGTGTTCTCACATGGCATCGGCGGTTCGCGGGAGGGTTACAGCTATCTTGGAAAGCATTTATCAACCAATGGCGTTGCCAGTCTGCACGTCCAGCACGTCGGCAGCGATGAGGCGCTTTGGAGAGGCAATCCGTACAAAGTAATCCGCCGTTTGCAAGCGGCTGCTCAAGAGACCGAGGCAATCTCCCGTGCTGCTGACGTGCGTTTTGCGCTCGACCAGATGCTTTCGGTCGATGCAGGTAGCCGAGGAGCTGCCGTGAATCGGCAACGTATAGTCGTGGCAGGTCACTCATACGGCGCGAACACTGCACTGCTCACGGCCGGAGCGCAGGTCGTGAGAGGCGGTATCACGATCGACCGCTTGGATTCACGCTTCTCTGCAGCGATCGTTATCTCCGCGCCGCCGTTCTATGGTGAACAAGATTTGGCGGCAGTATTAGGAGACATTTCGATACCAACTCTGCACGTGACAGCGACCGATGACGTAATTGCGATACCTGGTTTTCACTCCGGAGTGGAGGATCGATTAGCGGTCTTCGATGCGATTACCCATCCACGCAAGCTGCTTGCCGTTTTTCATGGCGGCTCCCACAGCATGTTCACCGATCGCTCTTTCACCGGCGGCGCGCGACTCAACCCAAAGGTGAAGCTCGCAACTGCGGAACTGACTTTGGCGTTCTTCGACTTAATTTTTGAAGATAACAAGGAAGCGCTCTTGCAGTGGCAAGCAACTTGGCAACCCATCCTGGCGCGGGCACCGGAGCTTGACTCGATACCACAATCGCGAGTTACGGCTACGAGCGTGGATCAGGGGGACTCGCCTCTATTCGGCCTGAAGCGATTCAACATGAACGACGCTAACGTCGCGTCTGAAGGGCGCGCTGGGGTTGGTAGACTTTCGCATGACCCAAGCTCGATATCGGAGCCTTTATGATGCGCGCCGAGTAATGGCGGGCATCATGGGGAACCGGCGTGAAGAATGGCGACGGGTGGCTCGTGTTGTTGAAACCGGGGCGATATCGGTGATCGAAAGCCAGCAAAGACTCACGCCCAGTCTGTTTTTTCCGTACGAGCAACCCGACGAGAACGGCAACCGACGCCATGAACGATTCGACCTGGAGAAAGGCCAGGCTCAGGGCGACGAAGTGGCGGCATTTCCTTTCAATGGCTGTTACCTATATAAAGGTATTGCGGAACGGATCGACATTTCGCAAGAAGGCACCTTAAGCAAGTTCCAAGCGTACCGCTGGGCGACCGTCCCAGGGGCGGACTCTTCGCTTCTAATCCATATTGGATTTGTTTGATAAATATTTGACGCGAGCACAAACCCTGTCCAAGCATTGGACTACGAACTAGTTTTGATAGATTCGCCACGCGTCATTGCCAGCGCAAAAAACGATCTTTGCCTCCAGTTCTTTTTGCGAAAACGGCTTGTGCAGTACGGGACGCAAAGCGAACTCACCCTGGAATCCGCTGGCGCCATATCCCGTACTGAAGAAAAAGGGAATATTGCGGTCGCGCAAAATCTCAGCGACAGGAAAGACAAGCTGGCCGGCCAGGTTTACATCCAGCACCGCTAAGTCGACCTCAATAGAGCGCGCAACGTCGCTCGCCTTGG
The DNA here is from genome assembly GCF_047225135.1 of Pseudomonas sp. YJ42. Lineage (NCBI taxonomy): Bacteria > Pseudomonadati > Pseudomonadota > Gammaproteobacteria > Pseudomonadales > Pseudomonadaceae > Pseudomonas > Pseudomonas sp. YJ42. The sequence continues at coordinate 918,961 of NZ_CP178378.1, forward strand.
CAAGCCGCGCAACAGACGCAACAACAACGCATCCGAGGTCTTCCAACATTTCCTCGATCAACATCGCGACTGCGCCCTCATCTTCAACGACAAGCACCCTGAGTCCATGCAGAGGTGTCACTGCTACTAGGCTCCGATGACTAATGAGAAGCGGCAAACGACACCCTCGGAAGCGAACATAAGCTCGAACTTTCCATCCAAGTCACGCTCGATGCAACGCTCCATCAGACGCGACCCCAGGCCCCGCCGCTTTGGTTCAGATACCTGCGGCCCGTCATGCTCGCGCCAGTCCAGTGAAAGCAAGACACCATCCGCGTGCGGCTGCGTGGTCCAGCTAATTGCAAGGATGCCTGTCTCTACCGTCATGGCCCCATGTTTCAACGCGTTGATTGCAAGCTCGTTGAGCGTCATGGTGAGATTGAGCGCAACGCGAGCACTAACCTCGACCGGTGGCCCGTCAATCTTCAATCTGTTGGCGTCGAGCCCAAACACTGGCACGACCACCTCGCGTACCAACGAGCCCAGAGGTGAGTGCCCCCAATGCCGTTTCGTCAAGAGGTCGTGCGCCCTGGACAATGCTAGCAGCCTGGCTTCGAACCGCTGATATGCTTCGTCTGCGCTGTCAGCACTACGTGCCGTTTGGCCCGCCAATGACTGCACGGTGACAAGCGTGTTCTTGACCCGGTGATTGAGTTCATCGATAAGGGTCTTTTGCCTGTCTTCCGCCTGTTTACGCTCTGTAATGTCCACAAGCATGTTGATCGCGCCGACCAGCTTGCCGTTGGCGTCGTGGAGCGGAGTCGGGTACGGAATAAAGGGCACGCGGGTGCCATCAGGGCGCTCCGCAATTGCCTCGACGCCTCGTATCGGCCGGTTTTCCTTCAACGCCAATGCCATCGGACATTGATCATGGGGAAGCGGCGATTCATCCGTGTTCAAGAGACGCCACGTGACGCACCACATATCGCCCAGTTGAGGTGTCCGTCCCGCCAGCTCCACACAGGCTCGGTTGTAAAAGGTAATACGGCCTTCGGCATCGGTTGTATACACCGCAGCAGGCAACGCTTCGAGAAGATCGCGCATATGCTGTTCGCTTTCCCGGACCCGCTGCTCCATGCGATGCGCGAGGGTGACGTCCTGGATCACGCGAACTCCGTAGCGGAAGTTGCCGGAACCATCTCTTACCGACGAGCTGTGAATTTCGAGATAGACAACTTCGCCATCAGGCTTGAAGGCTCGCTTTCGAAGCACGTAATTATCGATCTCGCCTTCGACCTGCCGCGCGTAGAGGGCCGCATCCTCATCTACAAAATCCGAATGGGTATACCCGAAAAAGGTCATCGCCAGCAGCTGTTCGCGCGTGCGACCCAGCATGTTGCAGATGGCGTCGTTCACACGAAGGAGACGTCCGTCTGAATCAGCCTCAGCGATACCGACCGTGGCCGCCTCATACGTAGCTGCAAGCCTGTCGTCACTTTCACGCCGTGCAGCTTCAGCTGCATGGACATCAGTCACGTCAATCGTGAAGCAACGGGTGTTGAAAAGCTTCCCGTTTTCGAAACGTGCGTTGGAGGTGATCAGCACATGCTTGATGGTGCCATTCTTGGCACGGAGTCGTGCTGGGTAGGCTTCCAGGCTCTCGCCGCTGCCAAGCTTTTGAAGAATGTCATTGATAACAGGGGCATCGGCATGAAAATCCGCGATACGGCGGCCTACGTATTCCTCTGCCGTATAACCCAACAGGGCGAGCTCGGCCTTATTGGCACGCTGGATGATTCCTTCACCACTTACGATGTGCAGCCCCACCGCACTGTTGTCGAAGAAGTCTTCGAGCTCCTGCGCCATGGCATGGTGCGCCGTCACGTCCTGGAAACAATTGATTGCTCCTTGTATTACCCCATGCCTATCTCTAAGCGCGCGAATATTTACCAGAGCCACCAGCCGCGAGCCGTCTGGTCGCTGGAGTACCACGTCAGCATTCCTGGTTTCGACGCCGGTTTTGAGCGCCGTCGCCATCGGACACTCGTCAGCCGGGAGCGGCGTTCCATCGGGCAAGAAGAGCTGATAGGACCCGCAGAAACGATCTCCATTACGCCCGAGCACGGGTACCCTTCCCCACAGCCGAGCCGCCTCCGTGTTGTATCTGACGACCCAGCCCTCGCTGTCGCACAGATAAACGGCGCCCGGAAAGGCATCGAGCGTGTCTGTGCTCATCGAGATCAGGCTTTCGTACTCACTGAGCCGTTCGGGAAATTCTTGGATACTCGACATTGCATGATTCCTGATTCATGCCCTGGATCAAACGCCACGGTGAGCGGCACCCAAAGGCTATATCGTTCGAAGCCATTCTTAGGCGAAGCGTTGTTCGGACGTGCCGGAAAGTGAACCAAGATGCCGTAACTGTCAGACACCAGCCTCTTCACAACCCATCAGCACGCGGCATTCAGCGTAGACGACTATCAGTAAGCAATAACGGCCGACTACCGAAGCCGGTCGTTTACGGAATTCTCGGTGAAACGGCACAGGGAAACATGGCGCGTGCGGTGTGTCGACAATTTCGTCCTCAGTAACGTCGTTGCCTAAAGACTTCCAGCCCCGCCGATCTAGACATCTTTCATCGTTCCGCCCATTCCCCCGAGTGAGGCAAGTCAACGAAACTTGACCGCACACACCATCGACATCAATTCCGACGCAACAATGGCCGGCTTATTGACACGAGTCTGACCAAAAGGGCTGCACCCTAACGATCAAAGCGTCGACCGACCCCAGATTGAACGAGCGTCAGCCGAACAGCTCCGGACTGTTGCTGACCAAGAACAACTTATCGCCAGCCAGGCACCGACAGATATGCCAATATTTCAGCGAGCGACTCTGGCGATCTCAGGTCAGTAACCGATGAACAACTCTGCGTCCAAGCCATGCATCTTCCATGCTCGACCCGGAGTCTTTGCCTCAGTTGCTCGACGCGGCTATCTGGGGCGTAGCTCAGAGCGTATTTGCACTTAGCGAAATTGAGCAGATCGACCAATGCTTTACGCGCAGCCGAGGTAGTGTCGATTCGAAAAATTTTTCGAGAGCCGTACATGGAGAGTTTTGGAGGGGGCAGACAAGGGGATGAGCGGCAACTCGGTCCCCGAGCCATGACAAATGTCCTTAGCGCACCTTGCTTAAGGTGCGAAGTCCATGAGCGCTCCGTTTGGGCTAAAACTACTTGACTCGTCTTCAGCTTATGCCCGTCGGCGATGCAGCATCTATATCGGATCGAGGAGATTGAGCGTTATCCCAAGCATTGCCGCCAGATGAAGACGGATCGAGTCAAGAAGCGCTTGATCGGTGATGGCGCCGATTAGTTCTGCGCCACGCGCAGCAGGATCGAGCCCGCGCATCTGAGTGAGGATGGCAGTCCCGTGTACGTTGCAGTCGTTTTGGGTCGGATTGACCTGGGGAAATAGACGCATTATGGAGCCAGTCCCGCTCGTGAGCGGCACTACTACAACCGTTCGGCTTACCGAGTTAAGTTGCTCCTCGGTGAGAACAATAGCGGGTCTTGTTTTCTGCGTTTCGGACCCTACGGTAGGGTCGAGGGCGACGCGAATAATGTCGCCCGGCTTAAGAGTTTTGCGGGTTGTTTCGGTAATCTGAATCATTATTGTCAAGGACCTCTGCGCCAAATGCGCCTGGGATTAAGTCTTCCTCGACGTCCTGGAAATCAGCAAGCAACCAAGCTAGCGAAATCTCTCGCTTCCCTCGTCGTTGATCCTCCAATGGTCGAATTGTTAGTGCGCCGTTTCTAACGGCTAGATCAATTTCTGTTCCTATCGCAAGTTTCACCTCCTTGAGCATCACGGAAGGGATCACAACGCCAGCGCTGTTACCGACCTTTCTGATTTGCGTAATCATTGTTTGTGGACCTCTGTAATTTTCATGCCCTTGTATGGGTCATGGGTGGAAACGCCCCACCAGGCGTGCCCTTCCTTCAGGGCTGGTTTATGTGACGCACGCAGCTGCTTTTATGGCTGCGTGGGCACAATGTAATACATTTCTATGAGTATTACAATGTACCCACGTTACTGGTTTAAGTGAGGGCTTTTGAAGGGGCAGATTTGACGGGGGTGGCGCGCGTCAACACGTAGGATCTGGCGCAAAATTGGGGCAATCGGAGTGCCAATCCATGCCAAGCCATGCCCAAACAGGCGATGGAGAAACGGACAACATAGTCTGCGAAGCCCTGTGATGCCTGGTTTACGGCGATACCCGAAATACGCGCGCACAATCGGAGGTCCACTATCGGCCAGAAGCCGCCCATCGTCAGAGCTGCAATCGGCTAAGAGCGGCATTGGGGGCACTTGATCTACTCGTTGTTCCGATACCCTAAGCAGGCTAGCCTGCGGTCGCAGTTAGGCAGAAAAGGAAACGCCATGATTTCTGTACGCTCGATAACTCCTAGTGAATGGCGGGAGTACCGAGATGTGCGCCTACGAGCCCTTCGTGACTCTCCTGATGCATTCGGAAGCACCTACGACATAGAGGCAACAAGACCGGATGATATCTGGTCGGCCCGAATCAATAACGCTATCTCCTCTGGCACAAACCAGGTTCTTTTCGCTTTCAACTGTGAGAAGGTTTGCGGCCTGGTTTGGTGCAAGTTGTCAGCTTCTGAGCCCGGAGTGGCAGAGCTGTTTCAGATGTGGGTAGATCCCTCTTCGCGTGGATTTGGGGTGGGGCACGAGCTGCTCAAAGAAGCTGTTGCTTGGGCCACAAGCACTAATGTGCACCGTATTCGCTTGGCAGTTACTGCCGCAGACTCTCCTGCAATGCGCCTATACCGAGCTCATGGATTTCGCCCCGCTGGAGCCTTGGAGCCATTGCGTGAGGGCTCCAGTTTGATGGCACAGGTGATGGAGCTTGAGCTGTGAGTTGTGCTATGTCCCCGTCTGGCCGTAAGCGGCTCCTGATGATTGGCTGCCAACGGCCGGAAGGGAGCAGCTAGGTGACTCCAGTGGTCGTTGAACGTTACGACGAAATCTGGCTGCCCTTCAGACGGTAACTCCCTGGAATGCATGCCCGACGAACGGGGAACAACCTTGAATTGACATATCGGTAAATCTCGATATTATTGCGCCATGGAACTGATCGACGCATTCAAGGCCCTCTCGAATCCGACACGCCTCAAGATTTTGAACGGCTTGAAGGATCCCTCGAAGAACTTCCCTCCACAGGATGAAGGAGACGTCCATACGGTGGGCGTTTGCGTGAGCAGTATTCAGGAAGGCGTCGGGCTGTCGCAGTCGACGGTGTCCGATTACCTGGCAACGCTGCAACGGGTGGGTCTGGTCGAAGTTCGTCGTATCGGGCAGTGGACCTACTACAAGCGCAATGAAGCCAACATCCGTGAGCTTGCCGAGCTGATAGGCAAGGAGCTGTAATTTTTTACTCATGAAATCGGAAAATCGCGATATCCCTTTTTAGCAAAACAAGGAATTCGCAACACAATGAGACAGTAGCGAAATCTGCGCGCTTTTTTGCAACTTAATATCGGGATTTCCCTATATCCCTTTTTACCGAAGCGAGGATTTATCCATGAAAGCACAGCTACTGAAAGCGTTCGGCGGCCCGGAATCGTTCGAACTGCGTGACATCTCCAAGCCCGTACCGCAGGCAGGGCAGGTACTGGTCCGTGTGCACGCCACCTCCATCAACCCGCTGGATTTCCAGGTCCGCCGTGGCGACTACGCCGACTACGTGCCCCTGCCGAGCATTACCGGGCATGACGTTTCCGGTGTCGTCGAAGCCGTAGGCCCGGGTGTGACGAGCTTCGAGCCAGGTGACGAAGTCTGGTACACCCCGCAAATTTTCGACGGCCCCGGCAGCTATGCCGAGTACCACGTGGCAGCCGAAAGCATTGTCGGCAAGAAGCCTGCCTCGCTGAGCCATCTCGAAGCGGCCACCCTGACCCTGGTCGGCGGGACCGCGTGGGAAGCACTGGTCGTGCGTGCGGCGCTCCGTGTGGGCGAAAGCATCCTGGTGCACGGCGGTGCTGGCGGCGTCGGTCACGTGGCGATCCAGCTGGCAAAAGCCATTGGCACCAAGGTGTTCACCACCGTGCGAGAAGCAAACTTCGCGTTCGCACGGAACCTGGGTGCCGACGTGGTCATCGACTACGAGCAAGAGGATTACGTCGACGCCATCCTGCGCGAAACCGATGGCCGCGGCGTCGATGTGGTGTTCGACACCATCGGCGGCAACACCCTGTCGCGCAGCCCCGACGCCCTCGCACAACTGGGCCGCGTGGTCTCCATCGTGGACATCGCCCAGCCGCAAAACGTCATTCAGGCCTGGGGCAAGAACGCCAGTTACCACTTCGTGTTCACCCGGCAGAACCGGGGCAAGCTCGATGAGCTGAGCGCATTGATCGAGCGCGGTCAGCTGCGGGCACACATTGGCGCGGTTTTTTCGCTCGCCGACATCCCGAGTGCCCACGCCCTGCTCGAAAGCCCGAACAACGGCGTGCGCGGAAAGATCGCTATCGCCGTCGAGCCCTCGCTCTACCCTTAAGCACCCGTTGGACCGTTCACGTCACGTTGGAGATAACCCATGATTTACGAGATCGCAATGCTCCCCGTTCACCAGGAACGCGTCGAGCGTTTCAAATGTGCATTTGCCGAGGTCGAACCGTTGCTCAAGCGGGCAACGGGTTACGGCGGCCACCTGCTCGCGCAAGGCATCGAAACGCCCCAGGTCCTCAACCTCATCGTGCGTTGGCGCTCGTTCACGGACCACAAGGACTTCGAAGCGGGTGAAGACCATCAGGTGTTCATGGACGCTCTAGAGGACTACTTCTCGGAAGAACCGACGGTTTGGCACATCGAAGGAGCACCATTTACGTCCGCAGAACACAACGTTCAGGACAGCTTCTTTGACCAGGCATAACCCACGTCTCAGCAAGTTGTTGCCGGTAAACACCTGTTCGTTGCGAAAACCATTCAGGCGTGATGTCGCCCCATCACGATTCGACCTGACAGCTCCTGTTCGAAGCCCTTGGCTGTCAGGTCAAATCCAGCTGCGCAGTGCGCTGACCTTATTCCGACAACCGTTAAGCAAGCACCGATTGAAGAGCGGGATCGGCTGACCGCGGCTGTCCGAAAACAGCAATTCGATACTCGACTAACAGCCCACTTGGAACCTCACGCAAAACAGGCCTCGAAGCCGCCCGATAGCCAATGACGAACGGTTGGCGTCGCCCGGCCTTGCCGGGCCGCGCTGTCGTGCTGTGCATCGAGCTGGCTGGCCGTCTCGTCCCTTCGGGCTTCCATCGCCCCCTCCCCGAGGTCGGCTGATGCGTGCGCGCTCCGCTTGCCAATCCGTGCCAAGAGAGTGGGTATGGGACGGTCTTGCTGGTTCCCTCACTTTGTCACGGCGTGCTCGCCGTCTAGGGCTGCACGCGCGGGGCGCGTTGGCGGCCGCAGGCCGGCGATGCCCCTGTGACCGCTTGCGCTGCGCCGTGCCAGGTCGGTTCCGGGCAATTTCGCCCGAGCAACCGGAGCATGCTGCCATGTCTCAAGTTTCCTTCGCTTTTGATTCCTCCCTCCTCGTACGTGATGAGCTGGGGGATTACCTGCCGGCAACGGTCGACCAGATCTTGGAGGCGGCGCGTCAGGTCGTCGATCAGAAGATCGGCCACGGGACGCCGTTAACATCACCAGACATCGTCAAGGAGTACCTGGGCGCCAAGCTCGCAGGTTTCGAGCACGAGGTCTTTGCGGTGCTGTTTCTAGACAATCAGCATCACCTTATCCGTTACGTCGAGATGTTTCGCGGGACGATCGACTCCGCGTCGGTGTATCCACGTGAAGTCGTCAAGGAAGCCCTGAAGCTCAATGCAGCAGCTGTGATTCTCTCGCACAACCACCCAAGCGGGCATCCGGAGCCAAGCCAGGCGGACAGAACGCTAACAGGTCGACTAAAGGAAGCACTGGGACTCGTGGACATACGCACCCTGGACCACATCATCGTTGCGAGCCACGAGCGGGTGTCCTTCGCAGAGTTGGGGCTGCTCTAGAGGCAGTGGGGGCTCCGGCCCCCTTTCCTGATGATGCAAACAACCAGGCGTGAGCAGCGTGCGACCAACGCTAGCTCTTAGGACATGCTCGTGCCCTGTAAACAATTCGGGCCGAATAATCGAAGCACTACGCCGTTGCTGAATTAGAGCCTGATAGATAGACTAACCAAGTTAGCTAACCTGGAGACTAACATGAAGGCCGAAAACACTCCGAGCGATGGACTCAAGACCGTCAATATTCATGACGCGAAGACGCACCTGTCGCAGCTGATCCTGGAGGCCAGTCAGGGCACCCCCTTCGTGATCGCAAAGGCCGGAAAGCCGATGGTGAGAGTAATTGCCATCAGCCAGGAGCCCAAGCCGCGGCTAGGCATGCTCAGCGGGGCTTACGTGGTTCCCGAGGACATCGATTCGCCTTTTCAGGATGAAATCGAGGCGATGTTCCAGATATGAAGTTGTTGCTCGACACCCATATCCTCCTATGGGCTTGCGCCGAGCCCGCGTCGCTGCCTGCCGAAGCCATTGATCTGATCGAAGACCGAAGCAACGAGCTGTTTTTCAGCGCAGCCAGTATCTGGGAAGTTGGCATTAAGAGTGCCATGGGCAAGCCCAGTTTCCGATTCGACCCAGCCGTACTCAGAAGAGCACTGCTGGACGCCGACTACCGGGAGCTGGCGATGACCGGGCAACATGGCATCGCCGCGGCTGCCCTTCGACCCATTCATAACGATCCGTTCGATCGGATGCTGATTGGGCAAGCCCTTACGGAGGGTTTCGTTCTGGTAACCAAGGACCAGGCGATCGCCAAATACTCGGGGCCGATCAGGCATATCCAGTAGCGTCAGCGGGCGTAGGCATACATTTCGTTTAACCTGCCGGTAGCCTGTCGTCTCCCCTGCCTCCGTCCAAAGCATCGTAAGGGAGTTGACGAGCGCAGCGTGACCGAAGGGGAAGCTGACCCCAAGGCTTAGCCCCTTAACGGTAGTAATGGGCTAGCCAGACATCAGCGTTCCCCACAAGTCGCCTAATCATTTTCGTCACACGCTGCTAGTGGCCGGACTGATTGGGCGTCTCGGTACCGGGCGCAATCGATTTTTAATCCGCGGTCTTTTCCGCAATGGTATCGGCTGCGGGGATAGGTTCTTTCACCTTTGACTGAGTGCGTCGCGTTTGTCCGCGTTGCCGCTTAGCCTGTTGCTTCGCGTGTAGCGCTTGAGCGGCCGTCACCGAGCCAACCGCCTGACCGGCCAAGTCCGGACGCCGAGCATTCTCAATCATGCTTGCCCAATATCGGCTCCCCCTGCATCAGGTCGCGATGCCCAACTTGAGTCGTTCGCTGGATATTCCGAGCAGCTCCAAGTGTTGCTCGGCATCTTTGAGAATCCGTGCTTTCAGTCTTTACCTGCTGCTTTCAGCCCGCAGGCGGTCACGTAGCTCAGCTAGTCGCTCAAAACCCATCGTTCAGCTCGCCGCTTCATGGTTGATCGTGACGCAAGATTATCCCTTCCAGCCATTCAGATCAGCCTCGCCAGGCGGCAATACGATCAAGCAATTGTTCACGGCACACCGGCCGCTAGCCAAATGGCCGGCCGCAAGCGGCGGCCTTATGTGACCTTCTGCACCACAGTCAAGTCCGGCGTGAGCACGGAGCCATCCTTTGCCGTGGGAGCCATAAACGGAATCCGCTTACCGGTGCGCTTATCGACGAGCTCTGAGTGTCTCTCGCCATGATTGAACAGATGCCCCTCACCCCACTGGCGCAGCGCAACTACCACCGGAAACAGGCTTTTGCCCTCCGGCGTCAGCACGTACTCCTGATAGGCCGTACCATCGGAAGCTTCACGAGTCTCGAGAATGCCTGCATCGACCAACTTGCGCAGACGGTTGGACAGGATGTTGCGGGCCATGCCCAGGCTGCGCTGAAAGTCGCTGAAACGGCGAGTGCCGTCGAACGCGTCACGTACGATCAGCAGCGACCAGCGATCGCCAATGACATTGGCGGCCCGGGCGACGGGACAGGGTTCATCGTTGATGGACTCACAGCTTGGCATGCCCTCTCCAGGCGTATAGCCTCAACTTGGTTAGTGGTTGCATTTTAAAACCACTCACCCTAGCATTCAACCAGTTTCATTTTGAAACCGGATTGAGTGAGCGATAGACCATGGAGTCATCCCAAGTATCGATAGCGTCGGGCTCTCCGGCGACGACGGTGCAAACCCAAGCTTCCGATATGCCGCGCGGGCTGGTGCTGCTGTTTGCCGCCGCCAGCGGGCTGAGCGTGGCGAACGTGTACTACGCCCAGCCATTGCTGGATGCCCTCGCCCATGACTTTGGCATCAGCCACGCCGCTATCGGCGGTGTGGTCACCGCCACGCAGGTCGGCTGCGCCTTGGCCCTGCTGCTGCTTGTCCCGCTGGGGGATAGGCTTGACCGCCGCCGCTTGATGGTAGTGCAACTGTTGGGCCTCGTTGTGGCACTTACGGCAGTCAGCATGGCGAAGTCCGCTCATGTTCTATTGGTAGCCATGCTGGCGGTCGGGCTGCTGGGAACGGCGATGACGCAGGGGCTCATAGCCTATGCGGCCCGCGCCGCGGCGCCCCATGAGCAAGGCCGCGTCATAGGTGCTGCGCAAGGCGGTGTGTTCATGGGCCTGTTGCTGGCGCGGGTATTGGCAGGCGGAGTGAGTGACCTGGCGGGATGGCGCAGCGTGTACGTCTTCGCCGCCGTACTGATGCTGGCGATCACACTGCCGATGTGGAGGCGGCTACCGGCCCTACCGCCAGCTCCGAGCGTGATGACCTATCCACGCCTAATTGCCTCCATGCTGACATTGCTACGCCAAGATAGGGTGCTACAGGTGCGGGGCATGCTTGCGCTGTTGATGTTCGCCGCGTTCAACATCTTCTGGAGCGCGCTGGTACTTCCTTTGAGCGCCCCGCCCTACAATTTCTCCCACACCCTGATTGGCGCTTTCGGGTTGGTCGGCGTTGTCGGTGCCTTGGCCGCTATGCGTGCCGGGCAGTGGGCTGACCGCGGACATGCCGAGCGCATCAGCATGGGAGCGCTCTTGGCGCTGCTGCTGGCTTGGTGGCCGCTGTCGCTACTGGAATGGTCACTCTGGCCGGTGGTGATCGGCATCGTTCTGCTTGACCTGGGTGGTCAGGCGCTGCACGTTACCAACCAAAGCCTGATCTTCCGCACCCGCCCCGAGGCTCACAGCCGGCTTGTTGGCCTCTACATGTTGTTCTACGCGGTGGGCAGCGGGTTGGGGGCGATCGGCACCACCGTTACCTATGCCCATGCCGGTTGGCAGGGTGTATGTGCATTGGGAGCGGCGGTCAGCTCGCTGGCGGTGGTGTTCTGGTGGACAACACATCAACCAACACCCTCGACTGCTCAACGATGAAGCAGACAGGAGGAACGCTGCACAGTGAAACAGCCGCAACAGGCCGTGCGTGTGGCGATGGGCATGGACCGCGCGCTCAACGCCGGGGCTTGCACCCTTACAGCTCCTTGAGGCTCACGTATGATATTTCGTCCCTCCTGACACCAAGGAATCCACGTGCCCACAGATGCCCCGCTCTCCCCTGCGCTCATCGACACGACGCGGCTTGCCGAGGCCCTAGAAGCCTTCGCCGATGCGCGCAACTGGGCGCAGTTCCATTCGCCCAAGAACCTGACCATGGCCCTGACCGGGGAAACCGGTGAGCTTTCCGAGATCTTCCAGTGGATGACTGAAGAGCAGTCGATCACGGCGGCGCAAACGCCTGAAACCGCCCAGGCGGTGCGAGACGAGCTGGCTGATGTATTGATGTACCTGGTTCGTCTGGCTGATGTGCTCGGGGTTGACCTGGATGAGGCCGTGCAGGACAAGCTCAAGCGCAATGGCGAGAAGTATCCGGTGGACAAGGCACATAACACGAGCAAGAAATACGACCAGCTCTAGACCCGGCCAAGGAAGACCGCGTGATCGTTTACGAAGCAACCAAACAGCAGTTCCTGCACGACACCGACAATGACGACATCGAGGACGTGATCCTCACTCACTTCACCGCTCGCACCGGCAAGCGGGTCGGGCGGTCGGAGATCGATTCTTGGCGGGGATCGCTCGGCTACATGGCCAGGGTGCTGCGAGACGAGGGGTTGCCCAGCGACACCGGGCTTGCCATCGAGCTCCACCTACCACAATCATCCAAGCGTATCGACTTTACCTTGACCGGCCGTGACGACACCGGCGGCAAGAACGCCGTGCTGGTCGAGCTCAAGCAATGGAGTACGGCGAAGGTCACGACCAAGGATGCGATTGTCGTCACCGCCCTGGGCAAGGGTCTGAGGGAGACGGTTCATCCCTCATACCAAGCCTGGTCCTACGCCTCGCTACTAGAGGGTTTCAACGAGGCGGTGTATGACCAGAGCATTGCGGTCAGGCCCTGCGCGTACCTACACAACTACGTGCGTGACGGTGTCATCGACGCGGCCCATTACCAGCCCTACATCGACAAGGCGCCGCTCTTTCTCAAGGGCAAGGATGAGCTCGAACAGCTACGCTCCTTTATCAAGAAGTACATAAAGTCCGGTGATGACAAGGCGGTGCTGTACGAGCTCGCCAACGGCAAGATCAGACCGTCCAAGGCACTGGCGGATTCACTTAAAGGGTTGCTGGCCGAGAAGCCTGAGTTCGTGCTGATCGATGATCAGAAAGAGGTCTACGAGGCGGCCATTGCCGCGGCCAAGGCGGCCTCCTCCGCCCAGTCGCGGGTGGTGATCGTCGAGGGCGGGCCCGGAACCGGCAAGACGGTGCTGGCCATAAACCTGCTGGTGCATCTCACCTCCTTGGGACTGGTGGGCAAGTACGTGTCCAAGAACGCCGCGCCCCGCAAGGTCTATGAGACGAAGCTGGTCGGCTCGATCACGCGCACGCGCTTCTCGCACATGTTCACCGGCTCCGGTGCCTTCGTTGATGCCGATCCGAATGTCTTCGACATGCTCATCGTCGATGAGGCGCACCGCCTCAACGAGAAGAGCGGCCTGTACGCCAATCTTGGTGACAACCAGATCAAGGAGCTCATTGGTGCCGCCAAGTGCACGGTATTTTTCATCGATGAAGACCAGCGCGTCACCCTGAGCGACATTGGCAGCAAGCAGGCAATCCGGGAGTTTGCCGAGGCCAAGGGTGCGGTGGTTGAAGAATACAACCTGGCCTCGCAGTTTCGTTGCAGCGGCTCGGATGGGTATCTCGCTTGGCTCGATCATATGCTCGACATTAGGCTGACGGCCAACGAGCGGCTCGATGCCAGCGAGTATGACTTTCGGGTGTTCGATACGCCTGAGGCGCTGCATGAAGCGATCGAAGCGCGAAACGGGGAGAACAAGGCACGGGTGGTGGCGGGCTACTGCTGGCCGTGGCGCAGCAAGAAGGATCCGCTGGCCGACGACATCGTCATTGGCCATTACCGCCGGCAGTGGAACCTCAGCCAGGATGGAAGCCTGTGGATCATCGCCGATGAATCCATCGACCAGGTGGGCTGCATCCATACGTGCCAGGGGCTCGAGGTCGACTACATCGGCGTGATCATCGGACCAGACTTGATCGTGCGCAACGGTGAGGTTGTCACCTCCCCCGATCAGCGCGACAAGCAGGACCGCTCGATACGGGGATACAAGAAGCTCATGACAACGCATCCCGACCTGGCCAGGCAGGAAACCGATCTGATCATCAAGAACACCTACCGCACGCTCATGACGCGCGGGATGAAGGGCTGTTACGTGTATTGCACGGATGCGGAGACGGCTGAGTATTTCAGGGCTGGGTTGGCGGCAGGGCCTCTAGGGGCAGGTTGAAGCAGAGGAGTCGCCCGGCGCTGCCGGGCCGCGCTGTCGTGGAGCGAGCCGGAGACCGTCTCGCCCCTTCGGGCTTCCATCGTACTCTTCCCTGCGGTCGGCTGACGCATCTGCCACGAAAGTATGCACTCGTTAGGCAAAGTGTCTCAATCAGAGTACCTATCCAGTTCTGCTTTCAGATCGTCCAGCAACTCATCAACCGTCGGCGTGATCCCTTTATCCGAGGGAAGGAAAAAGACCCCAGGGAGAATTCCATCTTTTTTTAACTTAGGCAAGAGCTCGCTTTGCAGCTCATCAAGCGAGAACTTTTCAGGCAAATACTCCACCCATTGTTCCCCGATACAACGGGCCGCATATTCTTCCGCCGGCCACATCGGAAATACAGGTTCACCAGAGTCAGTCGCAGCCATAGCCCAACCGTCATTATAAAGCCCCCAAAGCTCCTGCCAATCTGCCACGAGCTTAAGGAAATGCTCATAGCGCTTTGCCGCTGGAAGCGCTAAAACTGCGTCAATTTGCTTTTCGTTGATCTTACGAGTGCTCATTGAACCGGACGCTCCTTATTTTTTCGACCGAAATCGTCGTACTTATGTTGCGTTCGATGCAGTTTACGATCCTGAAGCTTCGAATGTTCATAGTTGTACCCTTTAGCAGCTTCTCTGCCCCGCTCATGCGCAAGGTCCTTTCCAGGAGGATTGCGGATGCTGTTCCTATGACCTCGCTCTATGGAGTTTAGCTCCTGCTTTATCCAGCCCCGATCGGCACTGCCCAACTTATCATCGTTAGCAAGGTCTCGAAGCTTAGCCTGTTTTCCTGCCCGACCGGAACCGCTCTTAACGTCCGCACCTTTAAGGACCGGATTGCTAACCAACTCGCCCTGCGGAGCTAGCCCGCCCTTGAGACCATTAATTGGCCCCACGCCTCCTGGCCCATTATATATGTGCACCTCGAACCCAGGAGTCCAGCCACCGTGAAGGATAGCATCATCGGACATACGTCCATCTGGATCTATGTAGCGATGTGGATTGTTGTTGCCATAGGCGTAGCGATTGAACGTTACAGGTGACTGGACCTGAACAGCGGCAGGGTCTACGGATAAAAAACGGCCCAATATCGGATCATAGTGTCGAGCACCCGCATAAATAAGCTCACTGGCTTCGTCCTGCGCATGTCCCGTGTAACCCACTGATCCAAACCGCACAGTCGAGGTATCTTCTTGACGCTCACCAAAAGGTCTGAAGTGAGCACGCCAAAGTAGCTCATTTCTTTCATCAGTGGCTGCGACTGGCGAACCTAGGTAATCATTGTGATAATACGTCGTGAAGCTTAACGTTTCCGCGTTAGCGCCATTAAACAAGCACAGCAGAGACGCCGCTAGGAGGCAAAGAAAGCGATTCATTGGAGTACCAGCCTGTCAGCTTAAGGACGTGTAACGAGGCGGAAATAGGTCGGGGTAGGAGAATTGCCATATGTAGGCAACGCCTCGCACGTCGTGCCCGCCGGCACGTTGTAATAAACCCCTACCTGCGCACCCTCCTTCCAAGCCATAGTGGCCATGGATACCCAGTTAGAGCAGGTAACAGCATCAATCGGGCCAGCAGAGTTCAGATCGCATATATACGTCCAATCATTGCGCCACGACCCGGCGATCGACAACTCACCTGAACCATAAACGATCAGTTGACCGATTTTCCCGGAGCAATAAAGTGACACAGCGTGAGCGCCAATTGACATCCCAAACATTGAAACTAAAAGCGCAAACCTGACGATTATTAACATAGGACACCTCAGCCGAAACCTAATCGACGAAAATCTAATTATTGAGGATCGTATTTACCGGCGGAATTATCGCAGGCCAAATTGATGCCGCTGGAGTTCCATTCTGATAATGCTGAAGATTGGTCAGCCCGTCGCCGTTCAAGTCCAAGTTGGCATCGCCTGCAGACTTAGGATTCAAGCCGTACTTCAGCTCCCACCCATCCGGCATCCCATCATCATCGCTGTCTACGTTTCGAAGCTTTGTTCCGAGACGGTATTCTTGGTGGCTAAGCACGCCGTCCCCGTCTGAATCAGCAAACCCATCACTGGCATTTTTTGGATCGAAACCTAGGCGTAGCTCATAACAGTCAGGTAGCCCGTCACCATCCGAATCCGCACTCGAGCAAAGCTCCTTATGCGCGATCCGCTCAGTGCCTACGTAAACGAACTCTTTTACCGTACCGGTTGTGAGGTCATCCTCTCGAGCCAGCATGCCGTTTTGCCCATACACGTGGACCAGCTTTTCCCCAGAGGCATCCAGAGATACAACACGCCGCTGACGCGCGTCATATCTGAACTGCTGATCTGGCTTCACACTACAGTCAGCGCGTGGATTCAAACATAGCCACGTCAAATTCCCCGCATCGTCGTAACCGTACTGGCCTCGCGCAGTAAGTATGTTGCCCTTCACGTCATAGCTGACCGCACCCTCCACGCTACCGCTTAGTGTCGCCAATCGGCCCTGTCCGTTGTACGTGTAGCCGATAGTCCGAGTACCCACCTTCTGGCTCGTCAAATCGCCTCGGTTGTTGTACGAAAAGTTGGCGGCGCCCCAAGCACCCGCCGCGGACACGAGCCTATTCAATCCGTCATAGCTAAGCTTCTGAGTGAAAGCGCTATTTTGAAGATCACTTATCTGGGTCACATTGCTGGTGCTGTCATACGCCAGCCGCTGCTGCATTGGCATGTCAGCTCCGTAAACCGTGTGCTCCGTCGGGCGCAATCTAGCGTCCAGCGAAACGCTCAACGTCCGATCATTCCCAAAAACAATTTTTTGAATGCTGCCATTGGCGTGGTAGCTAATAGCCTTAGCGAACACCCCAGCTTTGGTCGGTCGACCATAAGCATCGGGTAAATAATCGACAACAAGGCCACTTGGATACACCATCGACTCGAGGCCGTCAGCCGCGTTGTAGCGGTAAAAAATCGTGAAAGTGCGGGGCGGCGAAGTTAGCGAAAGACTTTCACTCAACAAATTATCGTGAACATCATAAGCAAAGCTCCAAGTTGTCGGCCCAAAAACTTGGTCAGTAACCCGTCCTGCTTTGTCGTAGCTGTTAACAAGCTTAAGTGCACTACCGCCATATGTTATGGATACCAGTCGGTTCCTTGCGTCATAGCCGTACACATCTGGGGCAGCACTTCCGACCTTCTTTGAAAGTACGTTTCCTACCGAATCATGCGTATATTGAGTAATGCCCGTCTCCGGGTTGTTCTCAGACACAAGAAACCCCTTGCTGGAATAAGTGTACGTCCTCGTCAGGCCACCTTGAGTCATCGACGTCACCCGCCCTAAGTTATCAATTCCCAACGAGGTAGCAATCGCCCCTGGCTGGGTGATCCTCGACAAGAGCCTATCGTCAGGTTCTGCGTAAGCGACAAACTCCTGAGTTGTTGTGTTGCCGCGCTCATCCGTTATGACCATTTTATTGCCGGTCTGATGGGCGAAAACGACAGAACTTCCATCAGCGTGAGTGACCTTAATCACCCGATTAAGAGCATCGTAGCTATAGCGCTCGCCACTAGCAGCCGAAGCGTAGCTAGGGTTGGACGTGAATGTGCGATTGCCTTGGGAGTCGTACTTAGCCGTCACCACGATCGGGCTGCCGGAGCCGCTTTCGGTCTGGCCGATAAGCTGACCGAGCTGGTTGTAATTACGCACACGCTTATAACTACCGCGAGTGAGCGTCTCCGAGGTACCACTTGAGCTGAAACGGTATGCGATACTCGCTTTAGCACTAACGCCTCTCGGTGGTGTTATAGCAATCAAGCGGTCCATTTTGTCGTATGTATATGACGTTACCCGCCCTAGTTCGTCCGTTTGTGTCGCAACGGTACCGCCAGAATTCACCGTTCGCTTAAGCGTACTGCCATCAGCATAGGTAACTAACCTCGGAACCCCCCGATAGTAGTCTGCAAACCGAGTAACTCGCCCATTCGCGTCGGTTTGCGAACTAATGTCTCCTTTATTCGAATATGAGAACTTGGTGCTGACACCATAGTTGCTTTCCTGCGTAACCCTGGCCGCACTGTTGTATGTATATGATAGGTTCCCCGAGACCCCCGATACGGCTTGGGTAGATATACGTCCCAGCACCCAGTTTCCGCCTGGCTTCGTATATGTAATGGTCTTAGTGCGAGATCTTTGTCCGTCCTCTTTAATTTGTATCGGCTGACCATCGGCGTCATAAGAAAAATCGGTCGTATAGGTAGATCCATTCTGAGTTATCACACGTTTCGCTTCAATTGCCGCATATGTTCCATTTTGGGTTTGACTAAAGCTGTAGGTACCGTACCGTCTTACCTCGTTCTGGGCAGAGATCTTTTGACTTGCCCAGGTCGTCTGCTCTGTTCTGATAACCGAACTGCACGAAGAGCCGTTGAGCGTTTCTTTTTTTACCTGAAGCCCCAGCTTCCAAAGCTCGTTGGTGATTGTTGCTTTGCTTATTGTGTCCGAACCAATGTGTTCATAACGTACGCAGCTTTCAGGTCCGGCAACCAATGTCTTGTCATTGTTAGGTGAATACCCTTTGGTATATGTATATTTCCAGACCTGCTGCGGTTGATCGGAACCCGCAATCGTGCTGAGTGATCTCCGAGTCACCACGTTAACTTTCTCGGCAGGAAGCGGGCCCATCTGGCGATACTCGAAAGTATAGCTAGTAGTCAAACCATAAGGGCTTGTCATACTAGAGATCGAAAAACGACCAGGAACGAAATTCGCTTGATCAGACCGATGAAGATATTTGTAGGACCAGCTAGTGCCATCAGGATATTTAACGGACGCCAGATAATGAGGGAGCTCGTTAGTTCCGGAAAACCAGCTGGCATCAATGTAGCTATAAGAAACCGTTTTTCCTTCGCCCTTTATACTTGTTAGCCGTGGTCGCAGCCCGATGCTAGAGGCGGTAGCGTCATCGTAACCAAACTCAACCTTGCGACCATCCGAAGCCGTTATGGTGCTCAACAAGGTATATTTAGTGGTCGTATTGCCGCTTGGCTTTATGTAAGAAAACTGCAGATAGTTTCCATCAAGATCCTCAATCTTGGTTACGAAGTAAGCCATATATGGCTTATCCGGCGACACAGACCCTAAGAGGTTAAAGGTATATTTTTTTCCATCCGGAGAATGTACCACCAACCCGCCGGTCGAATTTGAGTTCTCTGCCGTTGGAAGACATTTTCCAATCCATCTGTTTCTGGTGGTATAAGCGTAATCGCTACCCGAGCTGTTCGCCAGAAGCTCGCGAGAACCGTCAGGCAATTCAAGGTAAGGGTTGAGCCTTGTGGCAACATTATTTTTTTTACACGAAGATGGATTGTTAGACGAGTTTATATATCGATAGGCATTATTGTCTGGCACGAGTATACGACCGAAGTGTATATCCCACCCCGTCCCAAAAGGTGTACGCGCCGTATGTCCGGTATTGTAGGGGCCTCGCTCGTTATTGATCGTATGATAATTTCGAATAATGTCTATATCGAGCCCACCATTACCTGGAATATGAAGATCTCGCACTACGATCTTCAGAGCGCCAGAGAATGGATCTATCGAGTCGACCTGATTGCTACTCGAAAAATCACGATTAAGATTAAGGCCTGGATCTTGATAAACATCCGTTGCAGCGCTATTAAAGTCCTCTTCCGCTTGGGAAGGCAAAGCTGAAAAAGCAAGCGCAAAAAGAAGAGGAAACCTTAGCCCTCTAGATAGAAACGTCATACAGACCTCGGTGCAGAACGGGATACACAAAATAGCCGGGGCGGAGCAGCTTCGCCCCGCCCACCCTAGTGCCTAAAAACTAGTTCGGCCTCATATCCGCGCTTGTTGCGTTACACTGGCTACCGGCGACTTGCTTATCTATTACAACGCCAAACTTGTTCGTCGTTGCCATCGCGGACAGCGCTAACGCATATATTTCCGCGTATAGCTTTTCGCCAAGCGCCGCACGCGGGAAATAGACATATTTATGTAAACAATCGTCTAACACCCCTGAATCCAGGGTGACGACCAAGGCGCCGCTCATCGGCCAAACTCGGGTAATCTTTCCAAAGTACCAAGCGGGCGCTGCACTCGCTTGTGCACTCAACAACAGGCAACCTATCGCCATTGCGATCTTTTTCATCTTTCCGAGTCCCTATGGATTTTGCTTAACACAGGCGCAACAGTGCCCGCCGTTTACGTGATGACGTTTAAACTGCAACTGGATGCGCGAACAACTAAGACCTCAGCGCCCCTATTGCGTAAATAGTTCGGCCGGGAAAGAGAAAGTCCTTTTGGATGCGATGCCTACCCTGGCAGATACCTTGGTTTATGGGGTCACACGCTTAAGGCGTCAAACGAAAAATGCTGATGTGTGATAGACCTCACAACTATTTGCTTCGCATCGACTGTTGCTAGGGCGTGCTATTGACCCTGTTAAGTGAAGTCGGCTGAGTGCTGCCGGGGCTTTCGGAGATCAAGCTAGCTCGCTCTTACGAGCGAGCTAGCGGGTACGACTTGCGGGTATTCGATACGCCTGAAGCACTGATGCAGTGATCGAGTCGTGCAACGGGAAGAACAAGCCCGGTAGTCTGCATCCATAGCTGTCAGGGGCTTAGCCATCCTCAGTTATCCGATCACCAGCGTCGGCAGTAGACGGGGGCTGCCTGCCCGAAATTTCGGCGGTGCCTTCCGAACATCGAAACGCACATCCCGTAGAGCCAGTTGGTGCTCGTCACGATGAACAGAGAGTCCGCCATGATCGGCAGGCGCAGGGTGTCGATCACCGGGAGCTGGTGCAGGGCAAGCGTTGGGGCCTGCTGTTTGAGGATCGGCAGGTCATGGTCGATGACGTTGTGGCCGAGCACGAAGATTGCGCCCTGCCCCAGGCTGTCCAGGGCATCGAGGACGCTGGGCAGGTCCTTGTCGACCTTGCGTTCGAGGTCCTCGCCCGTGTCAGGGCGCAGGGCACCGACCATGAAGATGCGGTCGGGTTGGTCGGCTTTGCCGGGTGCGACTTCCAGATCGAAGATCAGGCTTTTGGGTTGAGACGGTGAAGCCATCCGGACGGCGATCCTTGCAACAGACTAGGGGCTATGGGCACTGTAGCGGCGGTAGGTGAGTGGGTCGCGTTGCCGTGCGGCTGAGGGGTCTCCGACGGGTGTGGGGCAGCTCAATGGCAAGAGCAAAAGAGCAAAAGAGTATGGCGTCACCCGGCTGGGCCGGGGCGCGCTGGCGTGCTTCGCATCGAGCCGGCCCAGGCCGTCTCGACCCTGAGGGGCGCTCATCGCTGACGCGAGGGCGGTGGGGATGGCGGGTTTCTGCCATGAGCGGCCATCGCTCATCTACGAATTCAAGGTCAATTCAGGTTGCGGTAGTGTGCGAAGAATCCTAACTGCAGGCGACTCTCGGATTTACACGCCATTCCGCTACCAAGACTGCCCCGTAAAGGCAACGCCTAAACAGCTTCACGGTATGTACTGTCATAATGCACTTGATGACATTTCAATGGTACTTTGCCATACCACTCGAACCCCAGTTCAGCTGTCGTGCCCATGCCTAAACATCCTCGCGGTCTCAATACATTCCCTCAGAAGTACCCTCAAACCGTTGAATATTTGAGCGCGATTGACGTGCAGAAAGAAGCTGTCGGTCTAGAGGACGATGGTTTTTGCACGGTGACGTTTGACGCAATTCCCTTACAACTCTTGCCCTTCCTGCGCCGTGCAACCTCCCAGGAAATTGTCAACAACCTGGACACTGCGCTGAGTTTCTTATTGATGGAAGCACGAGTTCCGAAATCTGTCGCTGAGGAGGCTATGAGAAACGATGGTTGGTGCTTGATCAGCGTCGCCGATACCCACATATCAGGTGACAACGCTTTTCCGGCTACAGCACTGGAGTTTTCCATAGAAGCGCAGGAGTCTAATCCGACGGTCCTCTTTGTAAAAATCAGTGCTTTAGCGCCTAGCGCAAAGGACCTGCACACACTCAAGCGAGTAATCGAGTGTCGCCATCATCAAGGCGCTGCCTTTGACTATCTAGGCCTTCAACCGAACAACAGTTTGTTCGTTGCGATCTATGACGTCGGCCAAGCCAGCATGAGTGCCATCATCGATCACAACAACAAGCCCAAGGCTTTCTTCGATTTTGGATGGCCGATTGGGTTCTTCCGTCGCACGCTACCAACTTGCCGAGGTTTCAATCCATTGGCTGAGGATGATTCTGACCATCCCGCCCCAGTTTTTCTTTCCCACCTAGACTGGGATCACTGGGGGTACGCATACGAGTCAGGTCGTCCCATTAAAGATCGGCAAAGCAAATTCTGGAAAACGTCTGTTACCTATAAGCCTGGTGTGCTTCAGCGCCCATGGGTGATGCGTCGCCCGTCTGCCGGCATGAAACTGGGAATCAGCCATGCGCACCTAATGTATTCGCTACAAAACCAAGTGCTTCAGGATGGCAGCAGTGCATTGAAATTCTGGCCTGCCAGGCGCAAGGAGATTCAATGGGGGGCATGTACGCTCTTCGCATGTAACCCTGTCAAAGGCATGAGCGATGCTAAGTACTTACGTAACAACGAAGCACTAGGAATGCTGGTGGAGAACTCTCAGAGTCCTTACTACCGCCGAGTGTTGCTCTGTGGTGATGCCGATTACACATCTATTCCGATGCGCTTTCAGAAAAATCTAGGCGGAATCGTGGCACCTCATCACGGCGGAGAAGTAACACCAGGCACGATTCCAGTGCCGAATTCGCCTAATACCCTTTACAGGTACATGGTCTTTTCAACTCATGAGGGCTGTTACTCCAATATCCCATCAACTAACACTATTACCGAGGCAGCCAATAAAGGCTGGGTAATACGCCGAACTGACGAAAGATCGGGCTGCGACTGTTGTCGCGGCGAAAGGAGAAATCGCTGGTTCTCTCTTGCTGACAGACCAATGCCTGGGCGCTCCCACAGTTGCCGTTGTTTGACTTTGAAATGAGAGCTACAAGACCTGAATTAGAGGCAAATGGGACAGATTTATTTTCGGCTAGCCCTCCGCCTCTGGCCGGAAGCGGCCGGGACCGAGCAGCAGCTATCGGTCGGGTAGCTGCGAGCCACACCCGCGCGGTCAAGATTCATTCTGATGACAACACAAGTAGTCAGAGTATTCGCTGCACCTTTTCGATGCTCAAAAGGCCTTGAGCGGCCAGTTGCATTAGCTGTCCCGCTGCTGCCTCGCGCTCGATTCTGGGTGTCACCGGGTCAACCATCAAATACTGTCGATCGCACCAATGCGCTAATTGACGGAGCCAGAACGCTTGGAGATCGGTTTCCGCGCCCAGCCGAGCGAGTAGGAATGCCAGCTGTTGCCAGGCAGGGAGCAGTCCCAAAATTGCTTCGCGACGGGCTGCCGGCAACGCATGCCAGCGCTGAGACAGTTTACTGTCCAGCTCTTTTAATGACGACCAAGGTTGCTTACCAAGCCGCGCGACCGAGGCACTAAAAACCCTGTCTGAATGGTCCTCGAGCATCTCAAACAAAAGCGATAAATGATCGTCGCGTAGCTGCAGCACGGCGGACTCGCGCACGGTTGAGTAGTCGGAGTGCAGTGCCTTGTCCAACCATTGCATATCGAGTTCGACGTTAAGCTCGCCGGCGAGACCAAGAATGCCTAGCCAGCCTCTCTTCGTCACTGGCATGTCGCCTTGAAGTCGCTCTGCGAGAATAGCAGCGGCATCGAGGCCGCTGCGCGGAGCTGCCCAGCATGCAAAACCCCTAACACCTCGGGATGCGTCCAACAACGCGTTGCGTAATGCGTCGCGCGGATCATCAAGTAAAGGCAGCAATGCCCGCAGCACGCAAACCCGAACGCTGGCGCCAGGTCGCGACAACGCTTCGGCTAGCAACGGGCGCGCCTGGTAAGCGGGTAGTTGCTTACAGGCAGCCACTGCCATCAGCCGTACGGTGAGCTCCCGGTGGGCTAGCGAAGACCGAAGAAGCGCCTCGGGCTCAGTGTCGCACTCTAGCAATAGGTCAAACAGGTAGCGCGCTGCTTTCCCCTGTCGCATCAGAAAGTTTCGATAAACCTCCTCCCGAACGAGCGGGGATTGTAATACCGTGCGCGCCGCCATGAGCGTGGGGCCATGATCGACCCTCTGCCGTGCTTCAAGGGCGATGAGCGGCTCAAGCGCCGTTAGCAGCGCGGGTGCCTGGGAAGGAGACAGATACTGTTTGAGTCCGGCCGCTGCGAGATCACGGACCTGTGGCACCAATCGTTGAGCCTGTCGATCAACGCGACTAGCGCGCCAGGTGAACGCGTGCGGTTCAACTCCCTCACCGCAACTTCCCGCACGAAACCGTTGCAGTGGCGAGACAGGCCAACCCATGCGGCGTCATTTCCAGCCTGTGCCACGAGTTCGAGCGCTTCGACACGTCGACGGTCTGCCCACGACTGAGCGGCCCCCTGCTTGTTCAATAACCTATCGAGCCAGCTTCGTATTTCGTTCAACTCTCAAATCTCGGACGCGTATATGAGCAGCTACTTGTGTCGTTCAACAGTAGGACGTAGTTTTTGAGGTCGCCCCAAGGGCGCGGCAGGCCTGGAGTGCACTGAGCCGCTCCACTGCCGTTACAGTAGCAGCCGCTTAGGGCCTGAAGTGTGCGTAATCCCCCGGTTTTGAATCCGCCATGACAGATCGATCAACAAGCGGTGTGCAGGGCAGCTTCGGGGCCTGCTGTTTGAGGATCGGCAGGTCATGGTCGATGACGTTATGGCCGAGCACGAAGCTTGCGCCCTGCCCCAGGCTGTCCAGTGCATCGAGGACGCTGGGCAGGTCCCTGTCGACCTTGCGTTCGAGTTCCTCGCCCGTGTCGGCAGGGCACCGACCATAAAGATGCGGTCGGGTTGGTCGGCTTTGCCGGGGGCGACCTCCAGATCGAAGATCAGGCTTTGGGTTGAGATGGTGAAGCCATCCGGACGGCGATCCTTGCAACAGACTACGGGGCTGGCTGCACCGTAGCGGCAAATGCCCGGTGTAGGTAGGTGCGTGAGGTCGCGGTGGGGTGTGGTTGAGGGTGTTTCCGACGGGTGTGAGATAGGGCAACGGCAAAAGAGCAAAAGAGCAAAAGAGCAAAAGAGCAAAAGATTGGGCGTCACCCGGCTGGGCCGGGTCGCGCTGGCGTGCTGCGCATCGAGCCGGACGGGGCCGTCCCGACCCAGGGGCGCTCATCGCTGACGAGGGGGCGATGGGGATGGCGGGTTTCGGCCGAAAGCACTCATTTTGAGTACGGGCAATAATTCCATGCAATTTTTAGCTTTTACCCACGGTGCTTTATGATGGGGAAGATGATTGTATTCGGCCAATAAGTAGATCTGTATGAAATGGAAGATCACAGCTATTATCGCTGTCGTACTCGGATTCCCTGCTGTATTTACTGCGGGAGTTGCCACAGCCTTATCTGTTGCCGCGGAAAAGGATTCTGCTGAGACGTTAAAAACTGCCCTGGGTTCTGCCGGTGATTGGGTATCCGGGCTTGGCGGACTCGCAGCCGCAACAATTGCCATCTATCTAGCGGATAAGCAACGGCGAGATAACTCAGCGAGGATGGAAATCAAACAATATTTCACCAAAGATAATTTCACTATTGAACTCATTTCGGTAGGGGAAAAACCCGCGACCGTCAGAGGTATTTACATTCGGTCTCCGCGTTATCGGAAGCAGGCAATGATAAGCAGGCCACCTATTTTGAAGTCAGATGCAATTCCAGCGCGGTTTGAGTACGGCGACGTACAGCGTCTGACTATCGACAAATCCATCTATTTCGATGTCGCTCTCGAGATAGAGCATGAGCTTGGTCAGAAGGAGTTCAGAGGTTTGCAGTTGGTGATTGGTACTAGCACCAAAGAGTTTAAACTTGACCTAGACCCTCAATTCGCTGCTGAGCTCGAACGTGAATCAGTAGACGACTAAGCCCTGCAGAAATGCGATTCTTTTTGGGACCAACGGTTTGGATCCGACATAGCTAGTCAGCGAAGAGCAGGGCTACGCCTGTTCGGCAGAATTTACAGGTAGCCCATCCTCAATACTAAAATGTCCCTCAATTCGCTGCCACCTTGCGCGGCTGCTTCTCGTCGGTTTCTACAGGTCGTAACATACATGGTCGATCGCTGCTGGTCGCGAATGTACGAAATCGGCCACAAGCGGCCAAGACCGAGGACAAACCATGAGACTATTTGTCGGCCAAGGAGCTGGTTTGGCCTTGCTTTAGTTCGCAATACTGGATCAGCTCGGCGAGGTAGCCGATCGCCTGATCCACAGGATCATGTTTCACTTTACGCAGGCTTGTCGCGATTTCTTGGCGATTGCTTTCGAATAGTTCCTTTACGAACTCTGGCATGACATTAGACTCGACGATTGCCTCCTCAAGCTCAGCCATGTTGAAGAGTGCTCCTCTGAGCTGCTCAACGCTCTCCAGCCCGGTCAATGTCTCGCGCAATAGCTGACAAAGATCCTCCGCAAATTCTAAAGAAAGACTACGGATGTCTTTAGTCGGGGCAGGGATCTCGATGACTTGCCCTCGATCACCTAGGCGCACCATTTTTGCTGGGACAAAGTAGCGCCCATCGACCCAGGCGCTAACAACGGGATTGCCGTCATGGGTCGCCGCATTACGCGCATCGCGCATGAAAGCACCATGGCGCAGTTGCACAATTTTCGACCATGGCAGCTGTTGGCCGGTCACTGTTTTGACGGCGTCTTTCAGTGTTTGAACGACATTCGCAAATGCTGAAAAGCCATAGACTACCGCTTGATTATTCTCTCTAGGGACGGTTTGTCCGCTGGCGAACAGCGCAAGTGATTGGTCACAGGCGGCCACGATGGCTTGCAAGTGATACTGAAGCTCGCGCACCTTACTGCCGAAATGATTTGCCACCCATCGCCGGTGACGCTCAGAAATCTCTTGCATTTTCTTACGCCCGAAGCTGCTCCAATTCTAGAAATTACACGGTACATAATTGTTACAGTCACATGAGCGTCTGTATTTGGCCGATTCTGTTGAAAAAGTCCCGCCTCGATATTGGTCCACGAAAGAGCGTGAACGACGTTGAAATCTGGTTCGCTCAGAAGGCGGGGTTGTTTTGGTTTTTACGTAGCAACACCAAAATCGAGCGTTTTTTGAGCAGCCGAAAAGCAACTCCCTCGGAGAGCGACTTTTTCAACAGAATCGGCCGAAAACTGCCTCTAGCAGGTGACCGCTTCCGGCCATGAAGCGGACTCATCAAACCTGACCTGAGGCTGCCTCGTTTATAGGCTCCGAGATACCAAGGAAACCCCGAGCGATTCACTGTTCAGGTTCAGCGTCACGCGCGGCTCTTGTGAGCGACTGGATCAGCGTCTTGAATCCCCTTGTCTCAGCGAACTTTTTGTACAAGGCCGGGGTGACCTGAGACAGCTTGGCAACGGCCTCCCCCATCGTGCTACGGAGTTCAGGTGAGTATTTAAATGCAGCGATCTGCTCAGCCTTCGCATCAAAGAATTTGGCCAACGCTGGAAGGCCGTCGGGGTCTCGGCTGAGGTGTGACAGGAACAGTACGATTCGTAGCACCTCTTGCGGGTTCGATGGCTGAATGTTCGGAATTAGGTGACCATATTTTGCGAGCGGTGCGACAAAGTCATCAGGCTCTACAGATTCGGAAAAGAGCATCGACCTCAAGCGAATACCGATGACAGCTCGTTGCTGGGCATCAAGTCCCCTCATCAACGCATCCATCATGGTGTACTGCTTTTGCCCCCACGCAGACGTCATCGAATTATTAGCGAGGGAGTTAAGCACTTGGATAAGGGCATCGATGACAGCCGCAATAGTTGGTATAGAAATCCCTCTGTTTACAACTGCCTCAACGACTGCCAGGTGCTGTTTCGCTCCACCCATGATGATCTGAACCCAGTCATCACAGGTTCGCTCTTCGCTCGTGGCCTGTTTGACCAGTCCGTCCCGTGTTATGGGCAGTACCTTCTCATCCGACTCCATCACGATGCGGATGAATTCGCCGTCCGCTTTGAGCAAATCCTGGCAGGCTTTTTCGATGTGCGTGTCCCACGAAGTCAGCCAAGTGGCGACCTCAAGCTCACCTACCCCAAAAGGCGCGACAGCGTTTGTCAGGACGCTGAAATGAGCCGTTACCCAGCTACTCTGCAGTGACCCAATGCGCCGTTCCCGAATTAAGTACGCCAAGAAACCTCCGATCGACTCACCGACCTGTTTATCAGGCAGGAGCTCGAACAGAGAGGACGCTTTCAGCGTTGCGTTCGCAAGTGCGCGGAAGACCGATGACTCAAAGATTCCATCTAAATCTTCCAGAGTGGCCAAAGCTTCCGCATCCGCTTTTCGGATGTAGATGATTGCAGCCACCGCTTTGATCAGGTGATTAGCGTTATTTGCAAGCAACCTGGTGATAGTGGAGCCGATGACCTGGTCAACATTTGTGGCCAGCGCCAGACCTACCACTGCATTTTCAACCTCACCGGCAGCGCCAGCGAATTTTGTCAGCACGGCGACTTCTGTTGCCGCAATGCCATCGGTCACGCCGCCACCCAGATTGCGATCCGCGTACAACCATTCAAGCGCCTGCACGACAGACCCACTAGGCAACGGAACTCGATCAAGCGGATAATCAGCGCAACTGACCAGCTGCAACTGCGCCTCGCCTAAACCGGTGTCGGCCAAGCTGAGCGCTTTGGCCGTGATCACTCGCAGCTCGGCCATATCGGGCAACAAATGCATTACATACTCTGCCCGCCTGACCACAAACTCTTCAAACTCGAACCCTTGAGCGTGGAGATAGCAGTCGTATTCATGCATAAGATTCCAGGCCGGCTCGAGCTGCTCCTGATCGAAATTGGAATTTAGCACTTTCTTCAGACTGGCCTTCAGATGATCACCATGCTTAATCAGCAGCCGACCGTCCAGCCCTTGGCCTTTGCAGTATCGTACGGCCTCATAGAAATCTCCAGATCCGGTTAGCGACTCGCTGAAGATTTCTAGTTGTACGTTATTGATCAGCTCCAGAAGAGATGTAATCCACTCACCTCCTTTCGCCTGATGCGCGTTTGAAATGGTTGGCAGCAGAGTGGCAAGCACCGGTCGCTGAGCTAAGAGCCGCTTCATGGCATCTGAGAACCCGAACAGGGAAGTGAGTCTGCCGAAGGCCTCGTGATCGTTGCTCGCAAACGCCTCTGCCAACGGCGTGTCCAACAACTCAGCGATCGCGATATCACCCGTTGTCAGGTAGTGAATCTGCAGAAACTGGATCTGCCAACCTGTCTCCATTGAATCACCGAGAGTCGCGCTCAGCAGGGTCCGAGTGTCCTTGACCAGCTCCGCCTGGGCTTTCTGAACTTTCTCGATCTCATTCAAATAGGGCACCGAAAACCCATCCGTGCGGAGGATCTGCACCAGGGGGAACTCGGCATACTTGCAGAGCAGGAGATGGCCGGCAATAGCGAGGAGACTGATCTCTTCCCCTACCACCAGAGCAGTTGCGGCAATGTCGTTAATGAATTTTTTTTGCAGCCGAGGCGTAACAAGGTTGTTGGCCATCGGGCTGTGGCGCTGCAGCAATTGAGCACTTTGCTCAATGAGGCTTTCACCTGTATCGGGGAACGAGTGGTTCCATAGATGACGGAACCCGTCTTTCCAGCCGGAAGTAATGACAGGCGGGGAGCGGAAAACGACAGGGAATTTTTTCGCGATAAAGTCCTTGCTGTCGTACCGGCGATCACCATCTGCCTTCAAATACTCTGCGAGTTTCGTCGAGCAGAAGGGAACAATGACGGTCAGATTCTTAGCTTCGGCAGCAACTGCGATGAAGATCTCCAAGTCGCTCCAGACTGAGCGCAGACTGTCTTTGGGCAAGCGATCCAGGTTGTCCAAAATAATGACGAAACGCTTATCCTCAACAACCTTCAATTGCTCAAGCAGCGTCCTCTTTAGATCCAGAGGCGTCACCTCCTTGCCCACCTCGATCTTTTCTTCAATGCGATCGTCGCTTGATCCCTTGAACAGGCTGAGCAAGCTCCAATCCTCATCCCCCACCTTGGTGTTCCAATGCCACAGCTTTGCGATGCCAAGGATTAATATCGGACTCAGCAAGGAAATGCAGTGGATGCCGATCAGCCACGGAGAGGTATTTTGAAGAACGCCTGGAAGCCAAGTGGCCTCGAGGGCATTGGTCGCCGTAGCGACGTGCGCGCTGCGCGACAATGCGAATATCTCTCGGAAGGACATAGCTGCAAAAAAAAGACTGGCGATCACGCCCAAGGCCCACGCACTGACGCGACTGTTTGTTTTTTTTGTGTACTCAAAGAGACGCCCCAACCCTCTGTCTCGCGAGGCCTTTACAGCTGCCGCTGCCTTGCTGAAAGGAGGCAACTCCTGAAGCACCTCGTCGGTAAACAGCTCGATGAAGTTGCTCTTGGTAGAGCCTTGGTAATTTTGCTCGCAATCGAAAAACCAGACCCTGAAGTCGGGATCAGCAGCTATCAGCTTCGCCTTCAACATGTTCAGGATCGAGCTCTTGCCGGAGCCAAACTCACCGTCCAGACCCACTACCTTGGACGGCTTATCACTAAGCAAATGACCATGTATTGCGCTCGCCACCTTGTCGTGGCTGCCACCAGGGAACACGTCCTGGCTCGCAGGGTGTTCGGTATGAAAATTAATCAACCGCATAGAAGTCCTTTTTTGTGTCGCACCGTCGCGACAAAGTGCGCTGGATGAGCGCGGCTGCCCAGCGCTAGGTGAGATCGCCAGCGAGAAGTCAGCTCAAGTTAAGCACCACATGTAGTAATTCTGTTGATCTAAAACACAAGGTAGTGACGTATTGCTCGGATGGCAAGCTGCCATGCATGTTAGCCAAGAGACGCATTTTCCTGGCCCCGGTGCGCAATAAATTTGCTCGAATGGCTATGTACAACTGCGCATTAAGGGCTTGCTATCGGAAATAGTGATTCGTCAGAGCGAATGTTAATAGACGCTGGGTGTCCACTTCCTGGCCGGTAGCCGCCATTCGCAATTTATCACTCCATTTACTCCTCATTACGCTTCAGCCTGTTTGCCCTCCCCCAATTCCCCGCGCTAGACTCTCCGGGTCGTGGTAAATCCCACGGCCGGGCGTGACAACCCGGGAACTAGGAGCGCCATAGCGGCTAGTCGGCATTTCGGTGTCGGCTATCGCTTTTCTATGGTGGGCCGTGCGGGGCAGGCTTCGGCCTGGCCGGTTCCCTTGGTTCCCGGTTGTCACCCCCGTGCGGTCCACCTCCATTCCGCGTGACAACGGGTGGTGGTGGCTCCTTAATCGAACCAAGGAGCACAAGCAGAATGCACTACCTCCTTTTTACGCCCGCGCCCCACCCCGTCGTTTCGTCCTTGTTTGGCTGTTCTGTTGTCACTTCGCGCTGCGAGGTGGGCCATGACTGAGCTGTCTTCCAACCTCCTGGCCTTTCCTTCCACTGCCCCCTTGCGTTGTTCGGCTGCCGTTTCGTCTTCCGGTCCCTTGGCCGAGGCGGAGATGCGGGTCGAGATGATCCGGGGGCTTTTGCTTCAGCTGACCGAGGACGAAGGCGTGCAGACCCTCGATCTGCGGGCGCGCCTGCTGGGCTATGCGGCTCAGGAACTGCTCGACGAGATGGTCGTGCTGTATCGGCGGGCATTCGGGGCGCAATCGGCGCAAGCCTGAGCCGGTGGGCCGTCCGCCTGGGCGGCCCGCTTTGCCCTCTCTTAGGGGTCGGTGTTTTGCAGCGCCGGCAGCCGGGCGGGTAACTGTTACACGATCTGAATCGTCGTTATGCCGCTCTTGGTCCAACGGACGGTACTGATCGCTTTGAACTGGCTAATGCCAACCGATCCGCGTTCGTTGCGCGCTTTCGAGCCAGGCTTGGTGAGTAATGCCTCGACATCGGCACGCTCCGCTTCGTACATCGCAAGCGCATTCAGGTCCATGTCCAATAAGACCAGCAGTACGGTATCGAAAGGCTGCCTGAGATCGATCTTGCCGACCCGCCCCGTTACGCGCTTCGGGTCAGCGATGCATCGCCCTTTTATTTGCACCCGAACGGGCTTCCCGTCTCGCATCTCCGTTGCGTCATAACCAGCGGTTCGAGCGGCGTGCAGATCCAAACCAGGAATGGCGGCCGCCTCGAACTCTGCCACTTCTCCCGTGATGCCCAACGGTTTACCAGTGAGCTGGCGGTAACGCACCGCGATCAGTTTGGCCTGGCGCAGCAGCTCCACGACCTCGTCGTTGCTTCCCCCTGAAGCGTCTTCTAATCCATAGCTCATGTAACGCTACCTTGATGCATCGGACTCACTGATCATCCTTGCGCTGGATGCACTCGACGAAATTCT
Organism: Pseudomonas sp. YJ42; assembly: GCF_047225135.1. Lineage (NCBI taxonomy): Bacteria > Pseudomonadati > Pseudomonadota > Gammaproteobacteria > Pseudomonadales > Pseudomonadaceae > Pseudomonas > Pseudomonas sp. YJ42. The sequence goes on from NZ_CP178378.1 coordinate 951,277, forward strand.
CCGATGCATATCCCACGCTGCCATTCGCCTCGAAGGGCGCGTCGACCTTGTGCAGGATCATTTTGCTCGCGTCAGCAGGCGAAACGGGAAAGAACGCGCCACCCGGCTCTGAGTGCATGTAGAAGCCGCCCAGCTTGGCACCGCAGCGCTCGCAGTGGTTCATATAGTAGGTTGCCCCGGCCTGCTGGCTGTAGGCAGGCATATACCGGGTCGTATGGGATCGAAGCTGCGTCACTACCTTCGGCGACAAGCCATACACATTCGACACCGTCCCCATTTCCCCTTGGCGCATCCAGCAACCGCGTGGACTAGCTAGGGAAAACGCCTCGTCGTCCTCGTCTGCGTACTCGAACTGCTCATGATCCTCCGGCAGCATGAATGCATGCACCCGTGTCCGGCTGCTGCATTTCCAACATTCGGATGACGACTCGACCAAGAAGTACCAATGCGACCGGATTTTAAATTCCGGCTCATTCGCCAGGTCCGCATCGCCTTGCTGGGCGAGCCATCTCGCAAATGCAGCCGTTTCCTTGCCGTCGGGGACATACCAGGTCTTGGCCTGCGGGTCCCAACGCGCTCCAAGCGCTTTCGCCTCGTCCTTCTCTGCAAAAGGAACGTCTAAGTCAACGCGAGCCACACAGGTTCTCCTGCGACGGGTGAGGCAGCCCGGCATCGCCGGGACTCTGCTGCAATGACCGAAGGATAGCAAGGCTGCAAAGAGGCCTGTGAGATCGACCGGCGTGCATGGCGATGCACAGCCCGTCAGTACTCCGGGAGTAGCCGCAGCCGAGTAATGCTGCATACCTATGTTTCCATTGACTAGCGAAGAGAAAGCTCCCGCGTGATCAACCCCAGCGCGCAAGCTGTTGTACCTGTTTGAGCGCGGACAGCAACGCATAGCCGAGACCATTCAAGATCCGGCGGGATACATCAAAGCAAACGCTGTTCGATCCACTGCTTAACGTCGATGGTTTCGATCGCCCGACGGGCGTTATAAGTGGCACCTTTTGCCCAAGCAACGCCTTTTCCTTCGGCGAAGACCGTACGGTACTTGCGGATCGGATCATTGGGTGCTGCTGCCAGGTCTGCTTGGAGCGCCGGCACTGTCCATTCGACACGTTCAACCTTGCGGTTGAGCACTTGATCGACGGTATCTGCCAGTTGCCGGTAAGTAAGGGTGTCGCCGGCGATGAAAACGACTTGGTTAGCCAACTCCGGTTCGCACAGGACAGAAGCGGTTAGCCTGCCGATATCTTCGGGCGTGGTAACGGTCACAGACGTGTCCCAGCTACCCAGCGCATGAACAATATTGCGTTGCAGGTCTATTACGCCGAATGCAGGTTTGAACAGAAAGCTGGTGAACATACCGGTGGAGATGATCAGCCATTGCACACGCGGTTGGCCGCGCAGCAAATCACGCACGTCCAATTGTTCATCAAACAGGTCTTGCGCACTGCCCCGGCCGATCGCGTCGTAATCGACGCCAAACTGCCAAGGCACAAAACGATTCACATCTGACTGCAAGGCTGCGCGGGCCAGCTTGAGCTGAATCCCTTTCCCCGCCGTGAATCCCAGGCAACTGACCAGCGTGTCGTAACCGCTAAACAGCGCCGCGAGCTTTTCTTCAGAGTCATTGGCAGCATCGGCGAGTACTACCTCGATACCCAAGGCGCTGAGTTCATCAAGCGTCCGGCGCTTGCTGTCGGGCGTAATGTGGTCCACCGATGGTCTTAGCATGACGGTTACGCGCGCCGCCGGGAGCGCTGCCAATTCCCGGAGCACGGCCATGCCGAGTTCACCAGCACCCAGAACGAGAATGTTGTCGGTTGGTTGCATCAGTTGCCCCCATGAATGTTTGAAGTCGATGGGGCTTATCCTGTCATCGTTTCCGGACACGCATAAGAAGGCACACGAGTGATACCGCATGAATCCATGACCGAAGACGAGGTGATACGCCTATCTCAAGCCACCTGCGACGCACTCACCGACGAGGAAGACGGTCTCAAGCGCGAGGTGCTGACTCACGCCGGCAATCGCTGGTCGCTGGGGATTGTTCATACCCTGGGGGTTGAGGGAAAACTAAGACACGCCGAGATCGGTCGTCGCTTGCCAGGCATCACGCAGCGAATGCTCACCCGGAGCCTGCGGCGGCTTGAACGCGACGGGTTGATCGCACGTTGCGATCATGGCGAGGTTCCGCCGCGTGTCGATTACGAATTGACCGCGCTGGGCCGAAGTTTTTTGGTGCACATGGTGCCGCTATGGATCTGGCTGCTGGAGCATGCAGATGATTTTCGAGCCGCGCGCGCTCGGTTTGTTGATGGATGAATGTTCAAAGCACAACGAGTCGCCTCACGAGGCGACTGAGTACGACGCTAGCCTGCCCGATCGACCGATTCTGTACAAAATCGGTCCCGCGTGGAATGCATTGCGTGAGACGGCGATGTCGTGACCTTTGGGGCGGCGCCAGCTTCGACCGGCCGCCAACCTGAACCTGCTGCCTTTCGCGAGGTCATCCGTTGCGAATGTTTACAGGACGAATGAATGACCAAGCCTTTCGCAGATCGCCAGCGTCTGGAGGGATGCTAGGCTCAGCCCGCTGGGCCCAACCCGGCCGTCCACCCCCCATGTTCCCCAGAGTGCATGACAAAACCGTAACAGAACGCCGATAGGATCTGGATCGACCCGCGCATATGGCACCGCGCGAGGCTTGAATCCCTGGGAGGTCCTGTTTCGTGTCGGAATTTGCCCCGCAGCTCCTGCACCGCCCCCGCTTGGCTGACCTGCGCCGCCTCGGCCACCCCTCCGCCCTGGTCGATTCGCCCCCTACCCTGTCGCCCGCCCGAACCACATCAGCGCAAGCACTGGCTGACCGCGCGGGTTACCGAGCCGATTTCCTGGGCGATTTCCAGGTGCCTTGGCCGCAGCTACTTGAACCTTTCAGGAGCGACCTGTTAGCCATCCCCAACAGTGACGACGACCGGCTCGACTACACACACTTTTCTATCGCCATGTCCCGTAGCCGGCGCCTCGCCTTTGTCGTTGGCGTCAATATTAAAGGGGCGTCGCTGAAAGGGGTGCCGCGCAGCGGAGATTCCTGGCGTTATGACGGCCGTATCGCCACTGACGCACAGTGCGGTGAGGCGCTCTATGCGGACAACATGCTAGATCGGGGACATTTGGTGCGCCGGCAGGACCCGAATTGGGGTCCCCTGGCAGAACAAGCCAACGCCGACACGTTCCATTTCACCAATTGCGCTCCACAAATGGCCGGCTTCAACCAGAGGAACTGGCTTGATCTGGAAAACTACCTGCTGGACAACACGCGGCGATGGAAAACCCGTGCCACCATATTCAGTGGACCAGTATTCACGGAATCGGATCGCCTTTACCGGGGCGTTCGGATACCCAGCGCGTTCTGGAAGATCGTCGCGTTCATGGATGAGGATGGCCGGCCCTCCACCACAGCCTACATGATCAGCCAGGCCGCGGAGCTTGACCGATTGACCGCCCTGTTCGGTCGATTCAGGACCTACCAGCGCAGCGTGTTGCAGATTGAGCAATTGACCGGCATCAGTTTCGGCCCGCTGTCTAGCTACGATGGCTTCTCCAACGAGGAGCGCGCCACAGGTACCCGGATAGAGGCGGAAATTCGCCAGCTTGGCGACATCCGGGTCTGAACTGGCGCCTGCAAAAAGAGCAACGAGCCCGATCTCCCCGAGCATGCCGTGCTGAGCAAGGCAAGGAGCCGCAGGGAAACGCATCGCCTACGACCCGCCACGAAAAGTACGTAGCGCAATAGTCGCACGCCATCAAGGGACACACATGAGGGCCCGTTACGCGCCATAAGCATCGGCCGCCACCTGTCGCCTGTCATGAAACCGGTAGGTCGCGTGGCGGGTCAGTCTTCCCGTCAATGGCGTTGAGCCGCAGGCTCTGCAGGAGAAGCGATGTCAGACCAGACCCCGGTGCGCTCCACGACGATGTCGGATGTTCACGCCTTGCGCGTGCATCTCGAGTCGCTACGGGAGGCGATGACAAGCGCGAAGTGCCTGGCGCCGCTCAAAACGGCGCGGCTTCACGAGCACTATCGGGCAAGCGCGGAGAATCTTCTGCAGTATCTCTGCCTTCGCCGCCATGACCTGCGAGAGGTGCAAGCGCAGCTGGCTCAGGTGGGGTTGTCGTCGCTGGGTCGATCCGAAGCGGCCGCGCTCGCAGGCCTGACAAGGGTAATCGGCATCTTGCAGCGGCTCGAGGATCCGCGCGGGCAAGCACCGTCAATGCCCGATCTGGAGCTGGCCGAGGGGTCTCGACTTCTGGAGGCGCACACCGAGGCTCTTTTTGGGAAGCCTCGCAACGAGCGACCGGTTCGAATCATGGTCACGCTTCCCTCCGAAGCCGCGGAGGACGGCGCGCTCATCGAGTCGCTTATGCGCGCCGGCATGGACTGCGCCCGAATCAATTGTGCACATGACAGCCCCGAGCGTTGGCGTGCCATGATCGAGCACGTACGCGCTTCGGAGAAGACGCTCGGGCGCGCTTGCATGGTGACCCTCGATCTCGCTGGCCCCAAGCTGCGCACCGGTCCCATTGCCAAAGCGCCTGGCGTGAAAAAGGTCCGCCCCACTCGCGATCCCTACGGCCAGGTCGTTTGTCCCGCTCGCGTTCGGCTGGCCTGGGCAAGCTCGGACATAGACGACTCGGACGTTGATGCGTGCCTGATGCTAACGAGTGCTGACCGATTGGCGGTGCAGGCGGGCGATAAGCTGAAGCTTCGTGACGCGCGCGGCTCCACCCGAACCATGAGGGTCATCGGGATCGACCAGGACGGATGCCTGGCCGAGCTGAGCAAGACCGCGTACTTCACGGGAGGACTGAAGATCAAGCTGCGTCGCTCAGGCAAGACGCTCGGCCGGATGCACCTGTTTGAACTGCCTCCTCGCGATCAGCATTTGCATCTTCAGGCTGGGGACTGCCTCATGCTGACGGCCGAGAACGAGCCTGTTTATCCGCCCAGTCTAGACAACGGTGCCGAGCCGGCACGCATAGGCTGCACCTTGCCAGAGGTGTTGGCTGCGATCGGCGAAGGTGACCCGGTTTGGTTCGACGACGGCAAAATCGGGGCACGCGTGGAGTCTGCCTCCGCCGAGGCTCTGACCCTTCGCATCACTCAGGTTGCCCACGCTAGCGGTTGCGCCAAGCTGAGTAGCGACAAGGGCATCAACTTTCCCGACAACAAGCTGCCGGTGCGTGCGCCAACCGAGGAGGATATCGAGACGTTGGCTTTCGCGGCGACACACGCCGATATTGTCGAGATGTCCTTCACCAATACCGCGGAAGATGTCATCGAGCTGCTCGATCATCTGGAGCGCCTGGATGCGAAGCACCTCGGCGTGGTACTGAAGATTGAAACCCGCACCGGCTTTGAAAACTTGCCGGCCATGCTACTTGCCGGCATGCGGCTTCCTCGGTTCGGCGTGATGATTGCCCGCGGCGACTTGGCCGTAGAGAGCGGCTTCGAGCGGCTAGCAGAGGTACAGGAGGAGATGCTGTGCCTGTGTGAGGCTGCCCACGTCCCTGTAATCTGGGCGACCCAGGTCCTCGAAACCCTCGCGAAAAAGGGTGCTCCGGCGCGTTCCGAGATCACGGATGCAGCGATGAGCGTGCGCGCCGAATGTGTGATGCTCAACAAGGGGCCTTATATTCGCAAGGCGTTGGCGACGCTGGACGACGTGTTACGGCGAATGCGCGAACACCGGATCAAGAAGCGCGACCTGCTCCGATCCTTGCGGGTCGCCGAACTCTAGTTATCGGTAGACTCGCCGTGACGGACATCTGGCGAAACAAGTGATGGCTGCACTGGGACTATGCGCAGCGAGGCACCGGAAACACGATTGATGCCTACCTCATCGGCCAGTACAGCAGCTGGAGCGGCAATTCAGAAGGTGATTTCAACACGGTTATGACGTCCCAAGTTGGGACGATAAGCTCCTGGATACTAGCCAAACGGGCTCTCACAACAAGATTGAGGCGACTCAAAGCCTGAACGGTCATGAAGCGCTCATCAGCCAAACCGGTATCGGCCACCGGGCTTTCTTGGCGCAAGCTGAAGCACTGATCGGTCATCCGGCCGCGTCGTTCGAAACGGAACCGGCAACCTAGCCCGGTATTCCAGCCCAGATCACCAGATGTGAACTGCGAATTCGGAAAAGACGCGCCACGTTTTTTGCTCGGCCGGCAAAATCGGCTCGTCCGGGAAGCGGTACAGGGCCATCTCCTGCAAGACCGCCTCATCGAAAGCAGCATCGCCTGAGCCTTCGATCATCGTAACGTGCGGGATGATGGAGCCAACCGAATATTCAAATTGAAGCTTGACCGGCTTTAACGCTGAGCGCTGCGTGGACGTTTTGCTCAGTTTCGTCTTGGTACGACGCATATGTCGGGTCAACGTATCGTTGACCAGTTTGGACCAGACCTGGTTGTATCGTCCCACCTGCTCGGCATCCAGGACCATGCCGTCGCGGCGAAGCCGCTGCACGCCACGCCAGGCATCATCCTGACGACGGTCCAGCCATTTGAGATAAAGGTTAAGCGCACCCATCTTATCTTGCGGACCGCCCCTACCCGCCTCCAGGAGCTCGGCGAGCCGGACCGCTGCAAGCTTGTTGTCTTCGTAGGCGCCCGACTGCTCGTAAAGGCGCCGGGCCTTTGCTGGATCGGCCGGCTCGCCGATGCCCTCTTCGGCCATGCGCCCCAGCTGTACGTATACGGCATCATCCGCCTGGGCGGCTGACAGGTAGGTAGCTCTGGCCTTTCCAGGTCTACGGGAACCCCAAGCCCGTTCTCGTACATTTGGCCGAGCACCGTGCCGCAAAGGCTGTCGCCACTCTCGCTTCGGTCTCGGATATACGCGAGACTCTGCCTGCTAACAGGTGTCTGATCCCTAAGGTACCAGCAGCGAACACTTGCCCACTTTTCCGTGTTGTCGGGTGCTGTTTCGCCGAGGCTTTGGCAACCCGCGCTCAGCAACGCAAGCACGAAAACGACTGCTGATTTGTTCATGAGGTATCCGTGTTCAGCCGCGCAGGCACCTATTAATGGCAGGGCGCCGCTCTTGGAGCCGTGGAAGCGGAGGATGGGTTCACGATACCCAACCTCAGAGCGACGTCCGAGGCGGCGCCAAACGTCGGCGCGATTCTAGCGAAGCAGCGCAACTAAAGGGTGACAGACGTATCACTTCGCCACCATGGCGGCTCGTGGACCGCCATGGTCTTTCTTGGCGATTGCACGCTCGAGGCTTGAGCCAACTGGGCCAGTTGGCCCTTGACAGATCCCCAACCCCCTGCTCCGCTGCAGCGATGTCTCGCCGCCATGGTTCAGCTCGGCTCGGAAAGGACCGCAAACGGTGGGAAGATTAGCGCAGGGACTGGATGGACAAACCCAGACGCTGACAGCCATCTGCTTGACGCTCGACGCGTACCACTTCGGTCATCGCTTCCAGGCCCTTGAGTTCGGCATGCTCTGACGGAATGCGCACGTCAATCTTGTCACCCAGATCGAACGAGCCGGCAGCGACTACCTGCATGCCAGTGCTAGACAGGTCTTGGCATACACCTTGGAGGATACACCCAGCCTGCGACAGGGTGATCGGGGTCTTGATAGACATCCGGATGAAGTCGCGCTTCTCGGTATAGTCCCTTGCTTGGTGATTCATGATCACGTCCCTTTTAGTGAGTGCGTCGATGACGGCGGGCGCCCCCGCAACAAGCGAGGCGCCGCGGTCGTCATCACTTGGAACGCTGTTTCAGAGGAAGTTCAGTCAGCAGCCGGCAGGCCTCAACCGATGTGCGTGCCGGTAACCCGTTGACGTAGACCGAGCCGAATTCGATGGACCAACGATAGCGTGGCGCATCTGTGTTTCTACACCTACCTGGACACATAAAACGGGCAGCCGAGATACTCGGAGGTCGATCCTGGTTGAAAACAAGCCAGTCGGCGTGAACGCTATCAGACGATAGTCGCTCTGGTTTGAGGCGAGCCAGGCGGTCATGAGTAAAGGCGGCGCAATGATAGATGATCGAGCGACGCGGGCGGTTTGCGGCCAGTGATGCGCCCCGACTTGGTGGTCAACCTGGTGGTTACTTAGGAAACGAGGCGAGATTTATGATCCGAAACATTTGTCTGCAGGACATGGAAGCAGTGCTGAACATATGGCTGCAGGCATCGATTCAAGCGCACCGATTCATCGATGCGAAGTTCTGGCACAGCCAACTCGACGCCATGCGCAATGTTTATCTGCCTGCTTCCGAATCTCATATATTCGAACGCGAAGGTAAGGTCTGCGGATTCCGCAGCTTGAACCAGAACGTGCTGGCTGCGCTGTTCGTGGCGCCAGAGCACCAGGGCACTGGTATCGGTGCACAGTTGCTCGCGGATGCAAAGATCCGCCGCCCGACGTTGGAACTAGCCGTGTACTCAGCCAACGTCCCCGCACGTCGCTTCTATGAACGACATGGCTTCGTCGCGCTGCGCGAACAGCGGGACGAACACACCGGGCATTTGGAAACACTCATGCGATGGGAAGCGTAATCACGCGGCCTATCCCTTGTAAGTCACAGGGCGCGCTCAGCATCAAGCATGCTGGTCAGTTGCGCAAAGGCCAGCTCAGCCGAATCGCTGCCTCGTCAGTTCGGGTGTCCGCCAAAAAAACGGCCCTGTATCGCTACAGGGCCGATCAAGGGCTGGGTCCATTGGTGATGCCGCTCCGAGCGGTCTGGGAGGTTTCATCCAGAAACCCTGCGAGTCCTTCGCGGCAGCCGGATCGGGAGCAACCCGAGCTGGATTGGCGCACGGCTGAGCTCACCGAGACGGCGGTTCAAAACAGTGCCGTTCTAGGAGTGGCATTGCTGGCATAAGTTCATCACTTTGACACTTTTATGCCATCAGACTAATCCGCCGCAGCAAAGTTGATCCGTTCGGCCACCGCGCCTTCCGCTCTACACTTTCAACACAATGTGAACCCGTTCCGCCTGCCGATCGACGGGCCGACCCGATGTCGGCCTATGATAGCGACGCGGCTGATCTTCCCTCTCCATGTGCCGGCCGCTTCTCCGCGCTGTTTGGCGCGGTTTTTTTTGCCTAACCCCTCTGGCGTGAAGCTATAAGATGGCACGTGCTTCGAGATTTCCCTGACACGCAGGCACGAAGCGGGCAGCGCCCAACCGAAACGGCAGGCATGGCGCGCTCGCACCGATAACTGTATATTTATACAGATGCATCGACTGCACCAAGGAAGTGCGAATGGCTCGCCTGCTCCGCCTGCTACTGCTACTCACCTGCGTACTTGCCTTCCAAGCCTCCGCCGGCGCACCTCGCACCTTTGCCGAAGCAAAGAAAGTGGCTTGGAAGCTCTATGCCGGCACTCCGGAGTTTTATTGCGGGTGCCGCTTCAATGGGAACAAGGCGGACCTGCAGAGCTGCGGATACACCCCACGCAAGAATGCGTCGCGGGCGTCTCGCATCGAGTGGGAGCACATCGTGCCGGCCTGGGTGATAGGCCACCAGCGCCAGTGCTGGCAGAAAGGGGGCCGCACCAACTGCTCAAAGAACGACGCCACCTACCGACTGGCCGAAGCCGACTTGCATAACCTGGTGCCCAGCATCGGTGAGGTCAACGGCGACCGGAGCAACTACGGCTTTGCCTGGCTCCCCCAGAAGCCCACTCAGTATGGCGCCTGCCCGATGGTGGTGGACTTCAAGGCTCGCAAAGCCATGCCGCGCCAGCAGGTGCGCGGCATGATCGCCCGTACCTACTTCTATATGGCCGAGCGCTACGACCTACGCTTGTCCAAGCAGGACCGCCAGCTGTACAGCGCATGGAGCAAGAGCTACCCGCCCCAGCCTTGGGAGCGGGTTCGTAACCAGCGTATTGCTTGCGTAATGGGCCATGGCAATCGTTATGTCGGGCCGGTCCGGCTGACTGAGTGCCAGTAAGCATTGAGCAATGGTCCTGACCTCAGGCAGACCAGGTCGTAGTCAGATGGCAGCCTTCATCAGTTAGCGATGGCGTGCGTAAAAGCGCAACAATCGAAGGGTAACCTACGACGCCCCGTATTTTAGGCGCTCTGAAACGCCCGCCACGCTTGGGCTACGTCTGTTATCCACAAAAGCTGTGGATAACACTGTGAACACAACTTGGATGATCGGGGCAAACGCCCATTTGGCGCGGGGTTGAGCCAGATCGGCGAGTTTTTGCTCAGGTACGATATTGCCTTTTAAATCATGGACTTATAGAAAGCAGTGACGTCCGTCAAGGACTCTCACAGCCGATGGAGCAGCTTCCTGGACCGATGTGCATAACAATTTGTTGTCAACGCCTTTTTAAGAAAAATTGGCAACTATTGGGCTGGACAAAACAAACTTTTCGGCGCTAGGAGCTGGCGAGATGCCACCGTGCATATCGACGGCGAGTGTCCATCGGCTCACGGCGAAACGGAGGGCTTATCCGTCTCACCTCTTGCGCGGTGTGCCGAGCTCCACACGGATGGCTTGTCGAGCCTGGCGCTTGTCGCGTGCTTTGAGCAGTTCAAGAAGCTCGAACGAACTCTTCCCGTTTAGCAGTTTTGGATTGGTGATTTTTGCGTAGGGATCAGCGCCGCCATCCAGGAATCGCCTGACGAGCACCGGTTCGTTATAGTGGATTGCCGCGTTCAATGGCGACAATCCGGGCACCGGGACGATCGGTCGATGCTCGACGGGTCCGATCAGCGAGCGCCTCAGGCTGGATATCAATCGGGCTGCTCGTACCGGTCCACTAGCTCGTCACGCAGAACCAACAGTTCATCCGGCGCCTCGATAATCAGGCGCGCTCGCCCTCCCTCTACCTCGGCGACCGTAATCCAGACGCCCTCGTCTTCGAGTTGGTCAAGTACTGCATCGACCGACGCTCCGCGCCGTAGCGTCAATCGCACTTGCTCGCCTACTCGCCTGTTAAGAACCAACCTACCCATATGCGCACTCCTTTGCGGGTACCGCCCCAACGGCGGTCGGAGCGACATTATCGCAATTGGCGCAAGACGAGCGCGCAGGATCTGCTATTGGATATACGCGTCACATTTCGAGCCTGCCCGCTAGGGCTGTTGCAGCGAGCGCTGCGTTGCCAGCTAGTCTGATGGGCCACCCTACGGTGACGACCAATGACGACTACCGCGCCCAGGATTTGACCTGCTCAGCGCCATACTCGGCCTTCCAGGCGTTGAGGGTTTTATTGTTGCCGCCTTTGGTCTCGACAACTTCACCTGTGTGTGGGTTGGTGTATGTCTTGACGACCCGAGTTCTGCGGCGACTCGGTTCTACGGCCTTTGACGACGGCGTCGGATCCAGGATATCAATGACGGTTTGAAGGCCATATCCATACTCTTTGAGGAGCCCCTTCAGTTTGGTCTCGAACTCCATTTCTTGCTGCAGCTTGTTGTCGCCCTTGAGCTTGTCCAGCGCAGCGAGTTGTTCGGCAAGCTGTGCTTCCAGGCGTTTGTACTCTGCGATTTTACTCATCTGTACTCTCATAAGTTTGACCAGTGGCCTTTTATGTGCCAGCCGCACGTCCAAGGCGACGTACCGCAACCTCAACAATTATATGTAAGTGCGTAGCCGAGCGCACTCGATCAGAGTTATATATTGAGACTAATCGAACATGCATCAATTACTGAAACTTGATAATTCGGACTCCGATAACCACGACTTTGTTATTGTCGGCTCTTACGATTAGCCATTTCATACACAACCAATGCATCGAATTGTCGCCCTGCTCGAGGTAGTGTCCTGCGGACGACTCTTACATGGACAGACTGCGCTCGATTGGCCTGTCACGAATCCGACCGGACCCGCTGTAATTGCTCTGGTTGGCTACTGCCGACTCGCTTGAGACCGAACCCAGCATGATCCCCGCCCCAGGGCGGACCAGGGTAAGCCTTCATTCACTGGAGGCCATGCCATGTCACGCCACATTTACCGCGATGCACACCCACTCTCCTGCCGCACAGCGCCGAGCCATAGGCGACCAGGCGGGATCGAGCGCGAGGACGATCAGAGCCGTCAACCAAGCCCAAGCAACACTCCCCAGTATCTGAACAACGACGAAGCAGCCGCTTTTCTGCGCCTGTCGCCGCGCACGCTGGAAAAGCAACGTGTGATCGGCGGAGGCCCTCGTTTTCGAAAGTTCGGGCGACGCGTGATGTATGCCCGGGCAGACCTGCAGGCCTGGGCTGACGCGCGATGCTTCCAAACCACCTTTGACGCGGAGTATCTGGCTCAGCATCAGGGAGGCGCGCGCGATGACCTATGAGTCCGTCCCACATCGTCACTCCGAAGCAAGGCGCCACGCCGGAGCCCTTACGGTGCTTTCGGGCCATCCCGGGAGACCTGGCGCCGCGGGATGCGCAGGATCTGATGGCACATCCGTTCTTCTCCCTGGCCAAGTCCCGTCGGACAACGCCCATCGACTTTCGAACGGCCACGGTCGCCGTTCGTGTCGAGGGTACGCTCGATCACGGCATCGCCACGATTTGGGACGCCGACATCCTTATCTGGGCGGCCAGCCAACTGGTCGAGGCGCGCGACGCGGGAATCCCGACCTCACGACTTATCCAGGCGACGCCTTACGAGATCCTGCGCTTCATTGGCCGTGGCACGTCCCAGCGCGACTACCAGCGGCTCAAGGCGGCACTGGACCGGCTGCAAAGTACGAGTGTTGCGACCTCCATACGCGAAACGACCGGCCGCCGGCTGCATCGCTTTTCCTGGATAAACGAATGGAAGGAGCTGGCAGCGCCCAACGGAAAACCTTTGGGCTTGGCGATAATCCTGCCGGACTGGTTCTATTCCGGCGTGCTCGACCGGGCGCTGGTCCTGACGATAGATCCGGCGTATTTCAAGCTAACCGGAGGGATAGAGCGCTGGCTCTATCGCCTGGTACGCAAGCACGGCGGACGCCAAGTGGATGGCTGGCAGTTCGACTTCCGCCACCTGTACCGCAAATCCGGGAGTGCCGCGCGATACTCCGACTTCGCCTACGACCTGCGTGCATTGGTTGCCCGGCAGTCGCTGCCAGGCTACGAATTGAGCACTCTGCGCATCGCGCCATCCATCGAGCTGCTTGCCTTTCGCCCCGTGCCGCATACGGCACGGGGATAAGTCGCGCACAACCTGTGGAATCCCTCGTGCTATCGGGCGCATCTGCCTTCGTGCTATCAGGCGCATGCCTGTCGTGCTATCAGGCGTACCCAAACGCCGGCAGGCCTTTGGTGGCGGGCGTTACGGCGAGCATTAACTTAGCTAACCAAAGAGCGCTAACTTGTTATTGGTGTTCGGCATCGCGCTGCCTGGAACAACCGAGCCTTACATGCATCGGGGGCCGATCATGATCATCGCCCTGCTCAACCAGAAGGGTGGCGTTGGCAAAACCACCCTGGCCACGCACATCGCCGGTGAGCTCGCGCTGCGGGGAAATGCGGTAATCCTGCTCGATGCCGACCCTCAGGGTTCGGCACTGGACTGGACCCAGCGGCGCGCGCAGCGCGGTTTGCCGAGGCTGTTCAGCTCGGTGGGGCTACCGCGCGAGACGCTGCACCAGGAGGCGCCGCAGCTGGCCCAGCGGGCCGATCATGTGATCATCGATGGCCCACCTCGGATCGCCGCCTTGGCGAGGTCGGCGTTGATGGCCGCCGACCGGGTGCTCATTCCGGTGCAACCCAGCCCGTTTGACATGTGGGCCAGCGCCGAGATGGTTGCGCTTCTGCAGGAAGCGCAGGTTTTCAAACCGGCGCTTCGCGCCGCGTTTGCCATCAATCGGCGCGTCAGCACCACCATCATCGGCCGAGAGGCCCGTCAGGCACTGGCCGACCAACCACTTTCGGCGCTTCAGTCCGAGGTTCGCCAGCGAATCGTGTTTGCCGACAGCGCGGCGGGCGGACAACTGGTGTGCGAGCTCGCCCCTGGAAGCGCTGCGTCACGTGAAGTCAGCAGCCTGGTTGATGAGCTGCTCAGGTGGACCTTATGACATCCAAGCGAACCGCAATCGGTAGTCGTCCCCTCGCCGATCGACAGGCCGAGGCCTGGGTAAGGCAAAGCAACCGCGCCGCTCTCGCCAAGGGCGCCGTCTACAGTGCGCGCCTGACACTGGATGTGACACCGGCCCTACGTGCTCGGATCAAGGTCGCCGCGTTCAGCCAGGGCGTAACCGTCGCCGACATGTTGCGCGAGCTGCTGGAAAGTCGATTTCAGGAGGACGGAGCATGAAGTTCCCTGGCCAGCATTTGCAGCGGCGGTCTGCACGAGGGTGCCGAGAGAACCCAATGCCAGCCAATCGGCTGATTATCGGGCTGACTGTCATCGCCATGGCGGCACTTGCCTGGACCACGTTCAGAACCCCTTCCGTGCGAATCGTCTACAACGCGTCGGCGAGCATGCCGACCGGGTGGTATCTCATCTCGCCAGCTGAGTCGGTCGCGCCCGCCGATGCCGTGCTTGTGCGGCTGCCCCAGGCTGTGGCCGAACTCGCCGCCGCACGTCACTACCTGCCGGCGAACGTTCCGCTTATCAAACGGGCATTTGCCACGTCGCCGAGCAGGGTATGTATCAGGGCGCGCCAGGTGATCGTTGACGGTCGAGAGGTTGCGCGGTGGCAACCGCATGACCGCGCCGGCCGCGCCCTCCCCCGATGGAACGGCTGCCGAGCGCTCGCCAAGAACGAGATTTGGCTGCTTAACCCGGATCATCCGGACTCGTTCGACAGTCGTTACTTCGGCCCGCTTAGACTCGACGCCGTGCTAGGCATCGCCCAGCCCGTACGTCTCGATAGAGGTTGACCGATCGCTGAGGGACCTTCGGTCAGGTGCAAACAACATCGAGGCGGGAGCGGCCCGGCTGGCCTTTCGCTATCCGCGCATTACCGTGCAGTGCCGGGGTGGCGATGCATGCTGAGGATTCAGCAGCCAGGGAAAAGCGGAGGGCAAGATAAAAGGTGGCAGCACCTGGAGGTTTGGGGAACCAGTCTGCACATGGGGTTGGGACGGCACGAACAGTGAGCATGCTGTGCCGAGGTCGGCCGCAGTGCAGGTCGCTGCTACGTTTCGGCGGTGCCGCCACGCTGCACCGCGCCAATCCTGGAGCACCCGATGCATGACCCGCAAAGGCAAACAGGAACCCGATGACGACCTTCGGCCGAAGGCCGGGCCGCCTCGGCATCGAGGCCAATCGTTCATTGGCCAGATCGTCCGTCAGGCGAGCAGGTCCGGGCCGACCGGCCTCAATGGGCGGCACCAGCCAGGCGCTCGCCTTGGCAGAGGCCATGTCGCGGCGCGCATGGTTGCCGGCAACCCCCGAGAACGCCGCGTGACCATCAAGACCCGGCTTGTGAACTTGCGCAGGGCCGGCAGTCGCTCGACGGGCGCCCATCTTCGCTACATCGAGCGCGAAGGTGTCGGTCGGACGGGCGAAGCCGGACAGGCCTACGCGCCGGTGAACGACCGCGCGGACCTGGACGCCTTTGAAACGCGTGGACGGCCCGATCGGCATCAGTTCCGTTTCATCGTGTCGCCCGAGGACGCCGAGTCGCTCGAGGACCTTCGCAGCTTCACCCGGCATCTGATGGAACGCGTCGAAACCGATCTCGGCACGCGCCTGGACTGGGTCGCCGTCGACCACTGGAACACGGACAACCCCCACACGCACATCGTCTTGCGGGGCGCGGACGATACGGGCAAGGATCTGGTCATCGCGCGTGATTACATCGCCCATGGCATGCGAATGCGCGCCGGCGAACTGGCGACCGAATGGCTTGGGCTGCGCAGTGAACGGGAGATTCAGCAGGGGCATGTTCGCGACGTAAGCCTTGATCGGCTGACCGGACTGGATCGCACGCTGGTGAAACACAGCCGTACCACCGGTGTAAGCCTGCGCGAACTCAGCCGTTACCCGCATCGTCAGCAACTGATCGGTCGCTTGCAGCATCTCGTGCGTCTGGGGCTCGCGCGCGAGCACCGAGCCGGGCACTGGCAACTCGACGACTCGGCCGAACGGGTGCTGCGTGCGATGGGGGAACGGGGCGACATCGTGCGAACGATGCAGCGCGCGATGGCAGGTCGCGAGCGGGAACTTGTTCTCCATGAGCCCGGGGCCGATCCGGCCGTTGTGGGAAGCGTGTTGGCGAAGGGCTTGGCTGGAGAACTGCACGACCAGGGATATTTGATCGTCGATGGAACCGATGGCAAAGCCCATCACCTGCCGCTCGCACCAGAGGCCGACCTGTCCGTCTATCCACTAGGCTCGATCATTGAAGCCCGTTCCTCGCAAGGGCCCAGGGCCATAGATGCGCAACTTGCCTCACTCGCCCAGGACGGCTGGTACCAACGGGACCACCACCGCGCATCCCTTCTGGCGGGTCCCGACAGCATCCCGGACCCCGACTTCGTGCTGCATGCCCACGCACGGCGGCTCGAAGCCCTGCGCCGATATGGAATCGTCGAGCGCGCGCGCGACGGCCGCTGGCGGATTCCTCCGGACTTGGTAGAGCAAGCTCAGCGCCACGAACAAGAGCGCTCCGCAGGCTGGCGCATCAAGCTGCGTACGCCAATGCCGCTCGAGCGACAAGTCCGGGCCGTCGGTGCCACATGGCTCGATAGCCAGCTCATCGCCGGCACCGCATCGATCGCGAACCGGGGGTTTGGTGCCGAGGCCCGGGTAGCGCTGGGCAGGCGCGCCGACTTTCTGATCGACCAAGGCTTGGCCAAACGGCTGGATCAGCGTCTGATGCTCGCCCGCAACCTGCTCGCCACGCTTCGTCGCCGTGAAATCGAGACGGTTGGACGCAAGCTTTCGGATCGATTGGGCAAGCCACATCGCCTACCCGTCGATGGGCAGGCCATCCGGGGCGTCTATCGAAATTGCATCGAACTCACCAGCGGCCGCTACGCGCTGCTGGACACCGAGGCGGGCTTTAGCCTAGTGCCCTGGAAGCCGGTTATCGAGACGAGGCAGGGTCAGACCATCGGAGCCGTCATGCGCGATGGCCAGGTGTCCTGGCAGTTGGGACGAACGCGCGGCCCCACGATCAGCTGACGACTTGGGCCTCGCTAGCGGACTCCTCGGACATCGGGAGCGCCAGCCATTGCTCGAACCGAGTGCTCTGAGGATGCCCCTGTTTGGCTGCGTAGTAGACAAGGCGCAAGTCCCGATCGACGTCGATCGTCAGCGACGTATGATCGAACACCACATGGCCGACCTCGCCAATCTGGAAATGTCGGATGCCTTGGCACGCACCATGGATGTCCTGCTGTCGCCACCAGGTTCTGAAATCCGTGTCGACCTTCTCCAGGTCCTTGACCAACGCGCCGATGTCCGGGTCCTGAGCGGCCCTGACGAAATCGCGACGGAAGCTCGAAAGGATCTGCAACGCCTGTTCCGCCCATGGGTCGAGCAGCGCGCGCATGGACGGTGCGGTAAACAGCAACCAGAGCAGGTTGCGTCGTTCGGCGGGAAAACTGGAAAAACCGAACACCTGATCGGCCGCCGCGTTCCACGCCAGCACGTCCCAGCGCAAGTTCAGAACGTAGGCCGGACGCAACGGTAAATCATCCATCAGGCGATGCACCACCGGCGGAACCACGCACCACGTCTTGCCGGGTTCCGGAGGAAGGCGCTGATGGGCCAGCAGGAACAGATAGCGACGCTCGGTCGCATCCAACCTCAGCGTCCGGGACAGGTTTTCCAGAAACTGAGCCGACACGCCAATATCCCGCCCCTGTTCCAACCAGGTGTACCAGGACAAGCCCACCCCAGCCAATGCCGCCACCTCTTCACGTCGCAGCCCAGGCGTGCGGCGCCGTTTGCCCGCAGGTAGCCCCACTTCCTCTGGACTGATTCGCTCGCGCCGATGGCGCAGGAAGTCAGCCAGCTCTGCTCGGTTTCGCTCATGGCTGCGTGGCGCGCTCATCCCGTTACCTCCAGTACTAGCATAACCAATCAAATTGTAACCCCATCGAAGCGGTACTAAGAATACCTCCTTGTCGCCTGTAAGGCGCGAACCAGAGAGCTTGCTCGCGCCATGGCGACCTCTACCGTTCAGGAGATATACGGATGTACCAGTCAATTCTTGGTGAACAGCTCGAATCGTTGAAGTCGTCCAACCAGTACCGCACTTTCACCACACTGAGCCGCATCTGCGGGCAGTATCCTTTGGCCAAGCTCGACGGCGGGGCGCAGAAGCCCGTCGTGGTGTGGTGCAGCAACGATTACCTCGGTATGTCGCAGCATCCGCTTGTGCGCGAGCAGATGCATTTGGCGTTGGAAACCTACGGGGCAGGCTCCGGCGGCTCACGCAACATCGGCGGATCACACGAGTTGTATGGACGGCTCGAGAGCTCCCTGGCCGACTGGCATGACAAGGAAGCGGCACTGGTTTTTCCGACCGGATTCGGATCGAACGACGCGACGCTTCAATGCCTACTACGGCAGATTCCCGACTGCGTCGTAGCCAGTGACGAGCGAAACCACGCATCCATCGTCAATGGCATCCGTGCCACCGCCAACGAACGCCGGGTCTTTCGGCACAACGACGTCGCCCATCTGGAGCAGATCCTGGCCGGGTACCCGCTCGAAAGACCCAAACTCGTGGTGTTCGAATCCATCTATTCCATGGATGGCGATATCGCTCCGGTGGCGCAGATCGTCGAGGTCGCCAAGCGCTTCAATGCGCTGACCTACCTCGATGAGGTGCATGCGGTTGGCATGTACGGACCTCGCGGCGCCGGTATCGCCGCGGACCTTGGCGTTGCCGACAAGGTAGACATCGTGCAGGGGACGATGGCCAAGGCCATCGGGGTCATAGGTGGCTATATTGCGTCGACTCGGACGCTCGTCGATGCAGTTCGGTCGTTCGCAACGGGTTTCATTTTCACCACCTCGCTTCCTCCAGCAATTACCGCCGGTTGCCTGGCGAGTGTCGAGCATCTGAAGGCGAGCTCCGGTGAGCGAGAGCAGTTGCATCGCAACACGCAACAGCTACGTGAACGGCTAAAGCGGCACGACATTCCGGTAATGCCCTGTTCGCAAACGCACGTGCTGCCGGTGCTCGTCGGCGAAGCCGAGCGGTGCAAGGCAGCGGCGAATCGCCTGCTGCAAGTCCACAATATCTATCTGCAACCGATCAATTACCCCTCGGTCCCGGTAGGCACTGAGCGCTTCCGAGTCAACGCGACACCCAACCACGCCGCCGAGCAGATCGACCATCTGGCCGCTTCGCTGCGAGAGACGTTCGACCACTTCGCAATCCCGCTCGCCTCCCAAGCCTTTGCAGCGGAGGTGGCCTGATGAGCGAATCGCTGTTTGCGGTGCGAAACGCGACGGGCGAGGACACCGCTGCCCTTATCGAGCTCAGGGCTCTTTTGCTGGACGGGACCGGCGCGAGCTATTCGAGTCGCAGCCCCGAAGGCACGGCGCGATGGCGCGCCGCCTACAGGAACTGGCTGGCAGACAATCTCGGCTCGAACGACAGCGTGCGGGTGCTGGTCGCCGAGCACCAGGCGTCCAGGCAGATCATCGGCTGCGCCACCGGGATCATTGATGTCAGGGCCCCGACCTCGGTCAATCCCAACGGTCTGTCCGGGTGGATTCAGTCGGTTGTGGTCGCGCCACAATGGCGCGGGCACAAAGTGGCAAAGCAGCTGATGCAGACCCTGCTCCGCTGGTACGCCAACAGGGACGTCGCAACCGTGTCCCTCCAGACAACCGACGGTGCGTTCCGGCTCTACCAGACGCTTGGCTTCAGCCCAAGCGCGGAGCGCCTCCTGATCCGTCAGGAGGTGCCGGTGTGAACATACTGATCATTGGCCTGGGCTACGCTGGCAACCGTTTTCGCCGCGCATTCGAACACGTGGCGCAGCATGCCGGGATTTCGATCTCGCTTGCCTACGTTGGGCGCAAGCAGAAGCCAACCGCGTTGCCTTACTTCGATTGCATTGATGAAGCCCTGCGGACATTCAAACCAGAGGTCGTGGTCGTTAGCGTCAACGACATCAGCCACGCTAGGGTTCTAGCTGAATTGGCGGACTACCAGGGGTTCGTCATCTGCGAAAAGCCGCTCGCCACCCCCATAGATGACCTGTCGAGCGTGCAGGCGCCGCTCGAGCGGCTCGGCGGCTTTGCGCTGAACCTGATCGAGCGTTATTCGGACGCTACGCAGTCGCTGCGTGATTGGATTGCACGTCATGGCTGGCAACCCGTGCGCGTCGGCTTCCATTGGGGCAAGGACCGCATCAACGACTACCGCCCAACGTGCGGCGTTACCAGCGAAGCCATCCATGCGCTGGATCTCCTACGCTGGATTTGTCCGGCTGCTGGGCCCCTGCGCCTAGTCGATGTGCTCGGAACAAGGTCCGATTTTTCCATTTCAGGCGAGGCCATTCTCGACACGATTCAACTGAGTGCAACGCTGGGCGACACGCCAATCACCGGCTACAGCAGCTTCGTGAACGTCGTTCGGCAACGTACGGTCGATTTCAGTTTTGTCGATCAGGAAGATCATTTAATCCATGCCCGATTGACCTTCGACACGCCGCGATGGGATCACGACCATTTGCGCATCTGGATGCGCGACATCGATGGCACGGAGCTGGTGCTGCACGATCTGCGCGTCTCGCCCGAAGAACCTGGACTCGAAACCCTTCATAAGCTGTCGCGGCTTTGCCAGCAGGTGCTGCAGTGGGTCGCACTGCAGCAGCCTCCTGCCCCGCCTTTCGCTGGTGTGGAAGAGTCAGTCCACCTGCAGCGGCTGCTCAACGAACTCGAGCGCCGTGCTCAGACCCCCGTCCCTGCCCGTTACAACCATGGCCCGAGCCGCGCGTTGCTGGTTGAAGGCAGTGACCTGGAAACCCTCGGGTAATCGAATCAGCAGGAGAAGACCATGTGTGGAATAGCAGGATGGCTGTCCTTCGGCCAGAACATGCAGACGCAACGAGACACGCTTCAGCGAATGACCGAGACGATGTCCAAGCGCGGCCCTGACGCGGGAGGGCTGTGGATCGACGGACCGATCGGATTCGGGCATCGCAGGCTTGCGATCATAGACCTACAAGGTGGCCGTCAGCCCATGCTGGCCCGACGCGATGATGGGCTCGAGGCCGCGGTCATTACCTACAGCGGCGAGGTATACAACTTCCGCGAAATCCGCTCGGAACTGAAGGTTCTGGGTCACCACTTTGAAAGTCAAAGCGACACCGAAGTCGTGCTGCGTGCATATCTCGAGTGGGGTAACGGCTTCGTCGACCGGCTAAATGGCATGTATGCCTTTGCGGTGTGGGATCTGCGGACTCACGAGCTGTTATTGGTCCGTGATCGCATGGGCGTCAAACCGCTGTACTACTACGAAACCGCCGACGGTGTGATCTTCGGGTCCGAACCCAAGGCGCTTCTGGCGAACCCGCTCGTGCCCCGCACCGTTCGCGCCGATGGGCTTCGCGAACTCCTGGAAATGGTGAAGACCCCAGGCCAAGCGATATTCGACGGCATGCGGGAGGTTCTGCCCGGTGAGGTCGTGCGATTCGACAGGCACGGACCGCATCGGCGCCGATACTGGCAACTCGAGGCGTGCGAGCACGGGGACTCCCTCGAGCAGACCATACGGCATACCCGCGATTTGCTCGAAGACATCGTCCAGCGTCAGATCGTTTCGGATGTCCCGCTGTGCAGCCTGCTCTCGGGCGGGCTCGACTCGTCGATCATTACCGCCATGGCATCGAAGAAGCTACTAGCCGCTGGCAAGGAGAACATCCGTTCGTTTTCCGTTGATTTTCTCGATCACGGCAGCGCCTTTTCCAGCGATGCCGTGCGCGGCACGCCGGATGCTCCCTACGTCCGCGAACTGGTAAAGCGCATCCACTCCAGCCACAACGAAATCGTGCTCGACAGTCGAGAGCTGGGTGACCCGGGCTTACGCAGCCTCATCGTCCAGGCACTCGACCTGCCACCGGCCTACTGGGGCGATATGTGGCCATCGCTCTACCGGCTATTCGAGCAGGTGCGCCGGCATTCCACCGTGGCATTGTCCGGAGAAAGCGCCGACGAAGTCTTTGGCGGGTACCGCTGGTTTCACGATCCCGTCGCTATCGAGGCGGATACATTCCCCTGGCTGACATCCGTGACGGGCAAATACTTCGACGGCAAGACCCTGTTCGCCCCCGGGCTGCTTCGCCAACTGGACATGCCAGGGTTTCTGGCGGACAGCTACAGCCAGGCGATTGCCAGCGCGCCAACGCTCTCCGGCGAAAACCCGGCGGAACGGCGCATGCGCCAGATGAGCTACCTCAACCTGACGCGCTTTGTGCAGACGCTGCTCGATCGCAAGGACCGCATGAGCATGGCCGTCGGCCTGGAGGTCCGGGTGCCCTTCTGCGATCACCGATTGGTCGAGTACGCCTTCAACATTCCTTGGGACATGAAGGCATTTGACGGACGGGAGAAGAGCATCCTGCGCGCAGCGACCCGCGACCTGCTTCCCGACTCCATCGCCGATCGGGTCAAGAGCCCCTACCCCTCGACGCAGGATCCGGCGTACGAGCAGGCGCTACGTACGTCGCTGGCAGCGATCATGGCCAACCCCGACGCCCCCGTGCGCGACCTACTCGACCCGCCGCGGGTCAAGCAAACCCTCGACAGGCCCCTTGGGGAATCCTCACCCATGTACGACCGCATGGGCATGGAGCTCGCGGTCGGGCTCAACACCTGGCTGATCGAGCAGGACGTCAGCCTCGCACTCTAACCGCCCCGGCGCGGCCCGACGGGGCCGCGCCGCCCTTTCATTTGGAATGAACAGCTCATGCGCAACACCACACAGCTTCCCATCTACCTGATCGCGCTCGGTGCATTCTCACTTGGGATGGCTTCCTACGTGACAGCCGGCCTGATACCCATGATCGAATCGTCATTCTCGGTCTCGGTGGCGGTCGCCGCGCAGCTGGTCACGGCTTTTACCCTGGCCTACGGCCTCGGTTCCCCAATCTTCGTCGCGCTGACGCCGCCCGATCGGCAGCGCACCGGATTGCTCGTTGCCCTGGCGCTGTTTGTCGCCGCCAATGCGGCAAGTGCCCTGGCAACCGACTTCAACGCTTTGATGATCTGGCGCGCCGTCGCGGGCATCGGCGCGGGCGTCTATCTGGCCATGGGCATCGGCGCCTCGGCCGCACTGTCTTCGTCCGAGCGGCGCGGCAAGTCGATCGCGATCATTATGGGGGGCATGGCCAGCGGCGTGGTGCTGGGCGTCCCGCTGAGCCTGATGATTGCCGATCAGGCGGGCTGGCAGGCCGCTCTCTGGCTGGTCACGCTGCTGGGTCTGCTGGCTCTGGCTGGGCTGGCCGTCTTGCTACCGGCGCTCCCCGCGGCACCGGCCAGCTCTCTTCGCCAGAAACTGGCCATCCTCGCTGATGGGCACGTGGTCACCATCCTCCTCGTATCGCTCCTGGCAGCAATTGCGAGCCTTGGAATGTACACCTTCATCGCGCCCCTGTTGGCCGACCCAAACTACGGCGCGGTCCGCTCAGTGACACCGTACCTGTGGATCTGGGGCATCGGCGGCGTGCTGGGCAGTTTTTTCATCGGTCCCGTGGTGGACCGCTTACGGGGGCCCGTGCTCGTGCTCTCCATCATGCTGATCCTCTCGGCCTCGCTATTTGTGCTGCCGTTGGCCGCCGCGCTGGGTGCCTGGCTGGTCATGCTGCCGATTGCGCTATGGGGCGCTGTTGGCTGGGCACTGCAGGTGCCGCAAAACAACGAGCTGATCCTGGCCAGGCAGACACAGGGCGACGGTAATCTCGCCATCGCCCTCAACGAATCGGCGCTCTATCTGGGAAGTGCCATTGGCGCGGCAGCGGGTGGATTCCTGCTGCTCCTGCAGTTGCCAACCTGGACGCTCGCCGCCAGCGCAGGCGCGGTCGCGCTAATTGGCGCCCTGCTTCAGATCGCCAATCTGCGGCGCCAGCCAGCCTGGTCAGGCCTTACCGATCCCGAATCCCATTAACGACCGACACGGGAGAAAGAAACGTGGAGCTTCGTCATCTTCGCTGTTTTGTCGTTGTTGCCGAGGAGCTGCATTTCGCGCGCGCCGCGGCGCGCCTGCATATCGAGCAGTCGCCCCTGTCGCGAATCATCAAGGACCTGGAATACAGGCTGGGCGTACAGCTTTTCGAGCGCACGACGCGGCGTACCCGGCTCACCTGGGCCGGCACCGTGCTGCTTGACGAGGCACGCCGCATATTTGCGGTCGTTGACCAGGCGAAGGCCAGCGTCAAGGGTGCGGCAGCCGGCTTCCGTGGACACCTGCGCGTCGCGCTTTCGGATGGCGTTCCCCAGGCCCGACTGGCCACCCTGCTCGCGCAATCTCGAGAGCAGGATCCCGAGGTAGAAATCTGTCTGCACGAGGTATCGTCTTCGGCGCAAGTCAAGGGACTGCAGGACGACCTGTACGATGTAGGCATGACCCAGAATACGGATCGAATCGAGGGCCTCGTTGCGGTCCCCGTCTGGCAGGACCGGCTCGTCGTCGCCCTACCCGCCCGGCATCAGTTGCTGGCATATCGCGAGATACCCCTGGACGAAATCGCGCGCCATCCATTGGTGCTATGCGAGCCGCAGGTGTGCGAAGGCTTCTGGCAACAGCTGCAACCGGTTCTAGAGCCGGTCGAACCCAGACTGAGCATTGCCGAGCGCGTGCCCACGCTCGACCTGATGATGGCGCTGGTAGCGGCCGGATACGGTCTCGGATTCTCAAGCCAGGCACGGATTGCCGAGCTCAAGAATCCGGAGGTGGTAACGCGCCCCCTGGAGGGTGCCACAATGCTCACCACCTTTCTGGTTCGGCGCGATGTCGAGCCATCCGAGCAACTCGGTCGATTCATTAACCGCGTCATACACGCCGATCCGGAGCTTGCGCCCCCTGCGGTTGCCGGCGTGGCGGACGTCCAAGTCCTGAACGTCCAGTCCTAGACATGTCAGCAGCAAGCCACCCAAAACAATGCTATCATTTGACGTATTCAAATACGTCATTTGAGGGTTACTGCATGAGCGCCATAGCGAAGCAGCCGGTCAAACGATCGTCCACCGCTTCAGAAAAGCTGAGCTTCTGGAGCATGGCGCATGAGCTGACGGCAGCCACCGAACAGGAACGACTCATCAAGATCCGCATGGGTTTCGAACCCAACTGGCTGGTGGCGACCAAATCAGCGTTCGGCCTGACCGTGCCCATGATCGCAGTCATCGCGAACGTGTCGGCTTCGACGGTAGAGCGCAGACTCAGAAGCCACGAGGCGTTGGACCCGATTGCATCGGAGCGGATTGACCGCCTGGCTCAGGTAGCGGTGCTGGCCGAGGACGTTTTTGAGGACAAGGACACAGCCAGCATATGGATGGTAACGCCGAACGATTCGCTCGGCGGGGAAACGCCTCTTTCGCTGTGCGAGACGGAACTCGGCGCACGCCAGGTGCGTCGGGTGCTGCATGCAATCGAATGGGGTGGCGCGGTCTGATGCGAGCCTGGCGTATATCCAAGGCCAAACGCGCCGCTGATCTCTCGGGTGTTGGCGCGGCACTTGAAGGAGGCCGCTGGAATGATGCCGAAGTTGCGGCCGTCTATCTGGGCCTGTCGCCTGCGATATGCTGTCTCGAAACATTCGTGCACCAGACCCAGCGCCCGGTGATTCCCATGAAAATCACCGAACTGGAACTGCCCGATGATCCTGGTCTCTACCTTGAGCCCGACGTGCACAGTTTGCCGAAGGGTTGGGCATCCTTGCCGCCCGATCGACCAAGCATGTCCTTTGGCACAGCCTGGCTAAAGAGCTGCTCTCATCTGGGACTGATCGTGCCTTCCGCAGTGATGACTCTCGAACGGAATATCGTCCTCAACCCAATGCACCCGGCGATGGCCCGCGTGAAGATCAGCCAAATCCTGGACTTCACCTATGACGAACGGCTGTTCGTTCTGCGAATTTGATTCGTCTGCCGCTATGGTGCGTCTGCCTTGCCAATTGCTGCGGGAGCTAACAAGGGAAAGTCCGCTCTTCGGGCACGGCCGCCCTGCAGGGACGCAAGTCCAACATCCGCTCGCTTGGCGGCGCGCTGTTCTGCGATCGCCGCTACGGGGCGGTGTCCACGTACCGCAACAACGCACAATCGCACTACGCAGCAATAGGTTTTCGCGGACTGTTGCGGATCTGATCGTCGTGCTGCCATTCGCCGGACAAGCTGCTGCGCCCAATCAGGCAGGCATTGCCGATCAACAACGCTCCCACGTACAGCGATAGTCCGGACACGAGTGCGAGGCAAGGTGACGATCCCGGCGGGCGCAGGTGCGCAGAGTTTGCCGTGGATCTTTCTTACCCATCGGAAACCCTTCGCGTGGGCTCCGGCAAGTTAATTATCCGCACACAGAATTCGGACGCCCGAGATGCCAAAGGCGACTTCAGCAGGCCGTCTTACACCCTGCTTCGTCACCGATATTGATAGCCTGAGGCTGCCCTAGGCGTCCGTTCCGCCGTAGGCGACAAATCAATGGCTTGCAGAAATGCAGGCCTTTTTCGTTTCTGTCTATTGGCGCCAGTCTGACTGGCTGCAACTTCCCCAAACTGTCACCTGAGGGTCACGCTGCCGTCATCAAACAACCTTAGCGTTTGATACTGATTCGCAATACAGCGTGTCACATCATTGCTAAAGGTAATCCAATGGCACCGAAACAAGTGACGAATCCTATTCTTAAGGTAAAGGATCTGAGCGTCACCTATCCGGGGGGTGTTGTGGCATTGCGCTCAACCTCTGTGGATTTGATCCAGGGCGAGTTCACAGTGCTGCTGGGCTTGTCCGGTGCGGGCAAGTCGACCTTGCTGCGAACACTTAATCATCTCGTACAGCCGTCCAGTGGACAGGTGATATCCGGTGAGTTTGGTCCGCTTGATACGCGGACCAACCTGCGAAAGCATCGCAGCAAGACCGCAATGGTTTTTCAGCATCACCAACTGATTCTGCGCCACACCGCGCTGGCTAATGTGCTGACGGGACGGCTGGCGTATCACAGCACTTGGCGCAGCCTGTTCCCGCTGCCCCGTCGTGATCTTGATCTGGCTCTGCATTGCCTCGACCGCGTAGGTTTGGCGGACAAGGCGTTGATGCGGGTCGATCAGCTCTCTGGTGGCCAGCAGCAACGGGTAGGCATTGCCCGTGCGCTGGCTCAGGAACCCAGCATGATTCTTGCCGATGAGCCCGTCGCCAGCCTGGACCCTGCCACCTCGGAAAAGGTGCTGTCGCTACTCAAACGCATCTGCGAAGAAGACGGCATCACAACGGTGGTGTCCCTGCATCAGCTGGAGTATGCCCAGCGGTTCGCCGATCGCATCATCGGGCTGGCCAACTCACATATCGTTTTTGATGGCGCACCGCGCGAGCTGAATGACGGCCAACTTGCTCGTATCTATGCCACCGCTGGATCGGCCACTCCGCTAGCTCTGCCCCCCGGCATTACACGCCTGAACCCCAACTCCGCTAACCAGCCTGTCCTAAGAATGGAGATCGCTCAATGAAATTGCTTAACCGTATAGCGCTGGCCGCAAGCCTCTTGATCGCAGGTATTGGTTCGACCCTGGCTGCCGATGACAACCCGGATACACTCAAGGTGGCTCTGTTGCCTGATGAGAACGCCTCGGAGCTGATTAAACGCAACCAGCCGCTGAAGGAATATCTTGAGAGCACGCTGGACAAGAAGATTCAGCTGATCGTCACCACAGACTATTCCTCAATGATCGAGGCAATGCGTTTCGGGCGAATTGATCTGGCCTATTTTGGTCCGCTGTCCTACGTCCTGGCCAAGTCCAAAAGTGAGATTGAGCCCTTTGCAGCAATGGTTGTCGACGGCAAGCCCACCTACCGCTCCGTGCTGATTGCCAATATCGAATCAGGCGTGAATTCCTATGCGGACCTGAAAGGCCGCAACATGGCATACGGTGATCGCGCTTCCACTTCCAGCCACCTGATTCCCAAAACGGTGCTGATGGAGGCCGGGCTGAAAGCCGGAGACGATTATCAGCAACACTTCCTGGGCGGCCATGATGCGGTGGCAGTAAACGTAGCCAACGGCAATGCGGATGCCGGGGGCCTATCGGAAGTGATCTTCAAGCAAGTGTCCGAGAAAGGTCTCATCGATGCCTCCAAGATCAAGGTGCTTGGTTACAGCAAAGAATATCCGCAATACCCCTGGGCAATGCGCTCCGACCTCAACGCCGATCTCAAGTCCGACATCAGGGATGCCTTCATCAACCTGAATGAACCAACCGTTCTGAAGAACTTTAAGGCCGAGGCTTTTGCACCAATAGAGGATGCTGACTACGACATCATCCGGAACATGGGCGGCCTGCTTGGGCTTGACTTCGCCACCATGTAAGGAGTGGTCATGAGTATTTATTCGAGCGCTGCCTTGAAAGATGTGGATGGTCACAACCAGGCACTGGCTGATTACGGTCGGGGCTGGAAACGCACGCTGGTTCAAGCCGCCGCGGCTCTTGGCGTGGTCCTGATTGCCATCTGGTATGTGAACTTATTGGACTTCGATACCTTGATGCAGGGCGTGCCGGCCATCATGACTTTGGCCGGGGAGTCTTTCCCGCCTGATTTCAGCAATGGCGCAAGTTGGCTTTCACCCCTGATCGATACGTTGGCGATGAGTATCGCCGGAACCGCGATCGCCGTCGCCCTGTCGTTGCCGGTCGCATTTCTGGCGGCCCGCAATACCTCGCCGCACCCGTTGGTATTTCAGTTGACGAGGATCGTGCTGAACGGCCTGCGATCAGTCCCCGAACTGATCATGGGCATCATCTTTGTCGCAGCGGTTGGCTTTGGCGCATTGCCTGGCGTCCTGGCGCTAGGGATGCATTCAATAGGCATGGTCGGAAAATTCTTTGCCGAAGCCATAGAGCATGTGGATGAAGCGCCAGTGGAAGCTGCGCGGGCTGCCGGCGCCACGCGATTGCAAGTGTTGATCCATGCCGTGCTGCCGCAGGTTTTGCCACAGTTTGCCGACGTTTCGATATACCGCTGGGAGTACAACTTCCGCGCTTCCACGGTGATGGGCATGGTCGGCGCGGGGGGTATCGGTTTTGAGCTCATGGGCTCATTGCGAATCATGCAATACCAAGAAGTTCTGGCGATCCTGCTTGTCATCCTGCTGATGGTAACCCTGGTAGACGCGCTCAGCGGTGTTCTGCGCAAATCATTCAAGTAAGAGCGAAACATGAAACCACGCGTAGTAATAACCCACAAAGTGCATGAAGAAACACTTCAACTGCTCGCCCCGCATTGCGAGCTGATTACCAACCAGACTGATAAGACGCTGCCGCGGGAAGAAATACTACGCCGAGCCGGCAGTGCGCAGGCGATCATGGCTTTCATGCCTGATCGAGTTGATGCTCACTTGCTCGATGCTTGTCCGCAACTCAAGGTGGTCGGCGCGGCGCTGAAAGGGTTCGATAATTTCGATGCGCAGGCCTGTACGCAGCGGGATGTCTGGCTGACCTTTGTACCGGATCTACTTACCACGCCGACGGCCGAACTGACCGTTGGGCTGACGATCGGATTGGCGAGACAGGTCAGAGCCGCCGATGAATATGTCAGGTCGGGCAACTTTCAAGGATGGACGCCGCAGTTCTACGGGCTGGGTATCGAAGGATCATCGGTAGGTATCGTTGGTATGGGCGCGATCGGCAAAGCGCTGGCACAACGACTCAAAGGCTGGGGCGCGCAGGTCCGCTACAGCGAAATGCAGCCCTTGGACACTGAGGAAGAGGCAGCGCTGGGGGTTGAGTTCTGCTCACTTGAAGCACTGCTGGAAACATCCGATGTAGTGATCTTGGCATTGGCTCTCAACTCTCACACCCTGCATACAATCAATGCCAATCGTCTCGCCCTGATGAAGACTGGCGCCTTCCTCATCAATCCCTGCAGGGGGTCGGTGGTGGATGAGCAGGCGGTACTTGATGCGCTGGTTTGTGGGCAACTGGGTGGTTATGCGGCAGATGTGTTCGAGATGGAGGATTGGGCCAGGGATGATCGGCCTCGGCAGATCCACCCTGCGCTGTTGGCGCACCCCAACACTCTGTTCAGTGCACACATAGGCTCGGCGGTGCGCCGGGTACGTCTGGCAATTGAGCGCAGGGCGGCAGAAAACATATTGCAGGCGCTGCAGGGCAGCGTGCCACAGGACGCCGCCAATCGACTTGCCGAGGCGGAGGAGTCCGCATGCTGAATCTGGTCTGGCTCCAGACCCTGGTCGCCTTACTTCAGCACCGGAGTTTCCAGGCGACCGCAGACCGGTTGGGTATTGCCCAGCCAACAGTGACACAGCATATCCGGAAGCTGGAAGAGCAACTCCAGGTGGGCCTGATCGTACGTGGACGCACCTGCTCCCAGCCGACACCAGAGGCACTGATGCTGCTGCCCTTTGCCAAAAGCATGCTCAAACTAAATGACCGCGCCATGCGCGCCATCAAGGGACGCAATCTGCGCGTAGGGGCAAGTTCAAATATCGGCATCTACATGCTGCCGCCGTATGTGCGATCTTTTATTACAGCAGAGCAGAGCCCTGAACTGGACTTGGTCATCGACAGCAACCCCGCCATTGCGGAAAAGCTGGAAAACGCTGAACTGGATGTAGCGGTCATGGAATGGTGGAAGCCCCTAGATGGTTTCCAGGCGCGTAGCTGGAAAAGGGAGCCGCTGGTGCTGATAGTGGCGCCCACTCATCCCTTCGCGCAGCTGGCCCAGGTCAACCCAGAACACCTGGCAGGAATGGAGCTGATTGGCGGAGAGTCCGGTACGGGAACGGGGCGATTGCTTGACCGTTACTTTCCTGATGGAAGTGCCACGCCCGGAGTATCCATGCAACTGGGCAGTACGGAAGCTGTCAAGCAGGCGGTCAAGGCTGGACTAGGAGTGTCGTTGGTGCTGGCGTCAGCCGTAACAGAGGAAGTCCGGGCAGGCAGTCTGTGTGCCATTCCGTTCAGCGGGGCAGGCCTGAATAAGGAGTTGATGATCATCTGGCGCGTAAATCCGGCAAGACCGGAACAACCGCCTGGTTTTGTCAACCACCTACTTGGCGCGGGGGTACGCTCTTACGCTCTTGCATCAGCATCACATCCTCCATAACTTGCCGACTCCAGCGGCGGGGTCGCAGCCTGCTTCTGAAGTTAGCCTTCCCTCGGGCATCAATTCTTTCGATAGCCCGTAGCCTTGGGGCTGGAACGCGAGATTCCAGCATCAAACGGGGAACGGTTTTTTTACACAGCCTGGGCCGAAAGCAGTCCGTATCGGGGAAAGAGATGCAACGCCCTGCTCTCGCAGTTCCCTTGCATCTCATCACGGGCGCAGCTCAACTGATCGTTTATTAGTGTCCGTCTCTATCAGGCTCGTGCAGCGCTCCAAAGCTGCACGGGCCTATTAGAAACCTTCTGATACGCGGTTTCTAACGTTCGCTTTAGCAAATTTCCGCCGTTCGCGTCCGGCAGCTTTCTGCAAGAAGCGGACAGCAGCCCAATAAATAAATCTGCGCCTTTTGCCTTCGTAGCGACCTCGTCCACGCAGCAGCGATCAATTTCCCATGAAATGCCGTCATCACCATGTCGTTGTTCCAAGCCCGCGGCACTCTGACGCGTGGGTGCGACATGGCCAATGTAGACGGCTGCGCTCGTGATGCTTATGGTTGCGAAGCCGGGTACAGAATCGAGCCTGGCATGTCATGGCTTTTATACACTGCTTTCACCCTAACCGAGCTGCACCTGATGAAACTGGCCCGCCATCAACGTCCGCTGATCATCTGGGGTCTTTATCTCAGTGTTTTCATCGCCGGGCTGGCTTGTGCGTTTTGTCACGGCCAAATGGCAGGCCACCAGCTTGCCGGGCCCGGTGTCGATCATCATGCCGCATCGCACTTGGACGGTCATGGGGGCAGCCATGGGCACGATCACATCCAAAACGTTCAGACGAGCCACGACAGCTCGTCGATGAACTCGGTTACCGCGGCGGGTTGCGCCGTGGCGAGCCTGTTTGGCGCGGTCATGATTGCCGCCCTGTTTGGTCTAGTCGGCCGGTTGCCGACAAACCCCGCCCGGCCATCGTCTACGTCTGTTATACCGACATCGCCTCGCTTTCATTGGCCTCCAGCCAACCCTCGCGCCTCCCCACAGCTGCTTCCTGCTAACTAAGTTCGCCCTCACGACTCCGGGTTTTTCATGCCCGGGGGGCGGGCTTGTCGGTTAAAAAAATCAATTCAGGAAGCTCTCATGTTTCGAGCAACAACGTTCGTGCTGCTTGTTGGCAGCGCTCCGCTTGCTTGGGCGCAAAGCGACGCCCTTACGCTACCCGCAGATACCGTAACAGCTGACGCCGCTGAGCCCGACGAGGCCACCGGTATTAACCTGGACAGGACTATCGAAAGCGGCTCCCGCCTGAATCTGAGTGCCCGCGAAAACCCAGCATCGGTTAGCGTGGCTGACCGAGCCACCATGGAACGCATCGGGGTACGCAATTTTCAGGATGCCGCCAACGCCCTGCCTGGCGTAAATGCCTCGGCTCCGCCCGGTTGGGGCGGTTATGTGGCCTACCGTGGTTTCAATGGCGCGCAGATCGGCCAGTTGTTCAACGGAATCAACCTGCAATACGGCGGTTCGGCCCGTCCCGTTGGGGCTTGGATATATGATCGTGTCGAGTTGCTGGGTGGACCCTCCTCCTTTCTCAATGGCAGTGGTGCGGTCGGCGGCAGCCTGAACTTCATTACCAAGCTGGCCAGCCGCGACGAAGACAGTTTCGAAGGGCGGGTGAGCTATGCGCGCTACGACACCTGGGAAACCGCCATCGGTCTCAACCAGGCCCTCCACGAGGGCGACGGGCCGCGCCACTACGCGCGCCTGGACTACAGCCGCACCCACACCAACGGCTACATCGATCGCCAGGAGAACGGTGCCGGCAACCTGGCCTTTTCCCTACTTAGCGACATCAATGACCAGCTCTCTCATACGCTGGCCATCGAGTACCTGGAGGAAAAGGAAGACAGCCCGTACTGGGGCTCGCCGGTGCTGCAGCCCTTGAGCGGCACGCTGCATGCCGACAAGCACAACCGCTTCAACAACTACAACGTCGAGGATGGCCGCTACGAGCAACGCACCCGCTGGCTGCGCTCGATCACGGACTACCGTTTCGATGACGCCACCCAGTTGCGCAACACTTTCTATCACTACAAAGGCAATCGCGATTACCGCAACCTCGAACGCTATCGTTACAACGCCGACAATTCCGAGGTGACGCGCTCTGCCGCCTACCGGCAACGGCATGATCAGGAGTTGAACGGCAATCGTATCGAACTGACCCATGCCAACACGCTGTTCGGCCTGGCCAGCGATTGGGCCCTCGGCGTGGAATACAGCAGCAACCAGCAGACCAACTATCCGCTGTCGATATCGGCGGATTTCGATACGGTCGATCCGAATGG
Organism: Pseudomonas sp. YJ42; assembly: GCF_047225135.1. Taxonomy (NCBI): domain Bacteria; kingdom Pseudomonadati; phylum Pseudomonadota; class Gammaproteobacteria; order Pseudomonadales; family Pseudomonadaceae; genus Pseudomonas; species Pseudomonas sp. YJ42. Next base: position 984,842 of record NZ_CP178378.1, read on the forward strand.
CTTCGATCCAGGACAATTTCTCGACATCCCCGGCATGGACGCTCCGCGTACTAAGGGCCGTAGCACATGGATCGACACCAGCTCGGCATTCGCCGAAAACCGTACCCGGCTGACGGATCGGCTCGCCCTCATCACCGCGCTGCGCTACGACCATATCGACTTCGAGGTGGTCGACCACGCAGCCAGCGCCCAACTGGATCGGCGTTGGGACGCCTTCACCGGTCGCCTCGGGCTAGTCTACGACCTGACCGATAGCATCAGTGTATATACCCAATACAGCACGTCGGCCGAGCCACCAGGCGGCACCCTGACCAGTGCGAGTATCGGCCAGGTTGGCGATTTAGACCTGAGCACCGGTCGGCAGGTCGAGGTCGGTACCAAGTTCGCCTTCCTCGAGGGGCGTGGATCGGCCACCGCAGCGGCCTACCGTATCGTGCGCAAGAACGTCTCGGTGCCGTCTTCGACCGTTCCTAATACCACCGAGCAGGCTGGCCAGCAGACCTCCACAGGCATCGAACTGGCGGCGTCGTTCCAGATCACGCCGCAGTTGCTGGCTGCCGGCAATGTCGCCTGGGTACGCGCCGAATACGATGAATTCAACGAAACCGTCGATGGCGTGGTGGTTTCACGCAAGGGCAGGCAACCGGTGAACATTCCGGATCGTGTTGCCAACCTATGGCTGACCTACGACCTGGCGCCGGATTGGCAAGTCGGGGCTGATGCGCGCTACGTCTCCTCGGTCTACGCCAATACCGCGAACAACATGTGGGTGCCGTCCTACACGCTCTATGGGATGTTCCTCAAACATGACCTGAACGCCCATACCGAGTTGAGCGCGCGCCTGCGCAACGTCACCGACGAGACTTACGCTCGGTTCATCCATCAAAGCAACACCCAGTACTACCTCGGCGAGCCGCGCAGTCTCGAAGTGGCTGCGCAGTGGCGCTACTGATGGGCTTCAAGCGTCAGCTTTACCTCTGGCATCGCTGGCTGGGCATCGCCCTGTGCCTGCTGATGGCGCTGTGGTTCGTATCTGGAGTGGTGATGCTTTTCGTCGGTTATCCCAAGCTGACGCCGAGCGAGCGCCTCGGGCATCTGCCTGTTCTGCCTGCCGCCTGCTGCGCCGAACTGCCGGCGCAGTGGGCGCAGTCACCATTGCAGCGGTTGCGCCTGACCAGCCTGGGCGGACAACCGTTCTACCTGCTTGACCTGGTCGACGGGCGTCGTGTAACGCTCGATGCCCGTGGCGGCGAACCGCTTGAGCGCGCCAACGAGACCCAGGCGCTGGCAGGCGCCCGGCAGTACGAGGCCGATGTGCCATTGATCTACCGCGGCCAGTTTGACGAGGACGTCTGGACGCATTCGCGCGGACTCGATACGGAGCGTCCGCTGCATCTCGTCGAGCTGCGCGATGCCAACAAGACTTGGCTCTATCTCTCAGGCAGAACCGGCGAAGTGGTACGTGATGCCAGTCTGCAAGAGCGTTACTGGAACTGGCTGGGCGCCTGGCTGCACTGGCTATACCCGCTGCGAGACGGCTTCGGTTTCGAGAATGGCTGGCGCACCCTGGTGATCGGTTTGTCTCTGCTTGGCACGGCCATGGCCGTGCTGGGCATGGTGGTCGGCGTGCTGCGCTGGCGTTTTCGCAAAGCCTACCGTAACGGCTCGCGCAGCCCTTATTCCGGTGGCTGGCTGCGCTGGCACCACATCGTCGGGTTGGTGTTCGGGACAGCGCTGGTGGCATGGATTTTTAGCGGTTTGATGTCCATGCGTCCGTGGAGCGTGACCGACGGGCGGTCGCGCCTTGATGCTACGACCATGCAGGGTGGCACCCTAAGGGCCGCGGATGTGTCAATTCCTGTCACGCGGGCGCTGCAATTGCTTAGTGGTGAGCTGAACGTCGTGGAAATGGAATGGCGCCGCATGAATGGCATCAACTTTCTCGCGGCGCGCGACTCATCTGGCGATAGCCGCATCCTGCTGGGCGAGACACTCATTCGACAGTTTTCGCCTGAGCAGCTGCTCGCTGCGGCTCGCACTATGGCACCTGCCATCCCGGTAGAAGAAGACTGGCTCGAGCGCTTCGATTCCTATTACTTCGCCCGCGATGCGCAGAGCATGTACGGCGCCGAGCGCCGGCCGCTGCCAGTGCTGCGGGTGCGTTTCGACGACCCTGAGCAGACTTGGATTTACCTTGATCCCGCCAGCGGTGAGATGGTCGCGCGCCATGATCAGCGGCAACGAGTCGGCCGCTGGCTGTTCAACCTGCTGCACAGCTGGGATTGGCAGCCGCTGCTGGAGCGACCGCGCCTGCGAGAGGTCCTGATTACCGCTTTCAGCCTCGCCGGGCTGATCATCTGCCTTAGTGGCACAGTGTTGGGCTGGCGACGCTTGCAGCGTCATCCCAGACGGCGACGCGCTGCGTCGCCACAAGGGATGCAAGACAAATCCGTGAGCTAAGTTACTTATATAGCAATAGTCATGCAGGAAGCGTAAGGCATTCTGTCTCCCGAAGAGGTATTCGTGCTCGGCTCAGGTGGTCTCGAATGGCCGCTTCTGGCCGCTCTTTGCCAGTCGCCTCCTTGGTGTGAGTTGAGCAACTCGAATGCAACCAACTGGTAAGCACCAATGCAACTAGGTAATGAGGCTCGAATAAAATAAGTTCTCCCTGCTAATCCAAAATGTGTCGCAATGTAGCGGGTCAGCTTGATCGGTTCTGCCAGCCGTCCGGCCCTTGGCGCTCACGCTCGACTACAACTTTGATCATGATGAAGGGCGCGCGGTCTAGACCGCCTTGCGCACGTTCGACAATCTCAGTGCCCCAATCTCCTGTCCACAGGCCTATCACGTCTTCAAGGAGCCAGGTGCCAATACTCTTACCGAGCGTCGCGGCATGGGAGGGCAACATCTGCGCGCTGAGTTGGCCGCGACCGATGAGCTCTTGCACTAGGCGCGCAGGAATGATCGGAATTCTGACCCCATCGTGCTCCGGCCCGAGGAGCAAAAGGAAGCTTGCCAAAGTCTGTTCAGACAAGTCAGCAAGTTGTTTCGCGTCGATCGGATAACGCCCTGCGCCTTGTCGGGACTTGGTTCGATGCAGGCGCTTGGCCTGGAGCAGCGAACCTCGGCGAGCAAAGCAGTTGCCAGCTTCGTGGGCTTCGAATAGCAAACATACATCTGCAGAGAACCTGGCGGCCCCAATTCCAGGCCCGCCCTCTTCGTGCTTGCCAACGACGCGATATTGTAGGCTCAGGCTGAGCCGCTCATTGGCATGGCTCTCTATCGCGAGATCTGCCAGGCGATCACTAATCGAATCGCACGCGGTGCTGAGGCGGTCGAGGAGAAGTATTAGATGACTTTCCTCACCCATATCCAGCCGCTTGCTAATAGCGGTGCCGACTTGACCAGCCACATGATCCAAAGTCTGCTCAATCAACTCCTCAATGCGGGGATCCGCTATCCAGGTACGGGCAGGCTTGCTGGGCGGCGGCTCGGGCGTTTGGATACGAGTTCTGGCGCGTTTTGATAGCAGTAACTCCATGGTGTCCGGCTCAGCTACCATAATGTCGCGAACCGTTGCCGCGCGCAGGCGCACCAAGGCATCGGCATGGGTCAGAAAGATAGCTAGATCCGACTGTATATCACTTTCATCCTCATACAGCTCCAGGACTGCGAACAATGCCGCTCGGTCCTCATGAGCGCTGGTAAACCAAAGTATTGCCTCGGCAGTCAGTTGGCGAAGCACCGCATCATTGCCGATGGTTGCCTTCAAGGTGCGGCGCCAAGTGGCCTTGGTTTCTGCTGAGAGCGCGGCGAGATCAAAGGGCGCTTTCCGATTACCGGGGATGCCGAATTGGGCAAGCAACCTGGCTACTTCTCGTACCGCCTCGTCGATAGGGGTGAGCTCGGTCTCACTGCTCGCCTCCGGGGGGTCCTGGCGCCAGATTAGATACTGCAGTTGGCCCCAGCATCCCTCTCCCGCCCACTCGGCCATCAGTTGTGCTAGTTGATCCCAGTCATTGAAGGCTCGGTGGCTCAGCTTGATGGCCGTGAAGGCTGCTCTAGCTGCTGATTCACTTCCATGAAGTGCACGCAGCCGGCTTATGGCGGACTCAGGCTCCGAGTTACCGCCTTGCAGTATAGATATCAGCGCTGATCGGATAGCGGGATCAGTCCGTAGGCGCTCCCAGCGTTTGACGTGCGTCCAGAACTCATCATGCTCTGAAGAGAAAAATTTACGGTCTGTAAAGAGCTTGAGCGCCAGCGCGCTCGCTTCTCCTTCGACTAATTGCCAATTGTCCTGCGCCCAACTGTATAAATGCATGCTGATAGCTTGGCGGGAATCATAATCAGCTATACCAGCTACGGCCGTTTCCAACTTGAAGTAGGCGCTGGCCTCAAGCCAAGAGTAATCCGGCGCCTCGCTGATTGCACGGGCGGCCGCTTGCGAGTTGATTGGGAAGTTCTTCCAACTGCGCTTGCATCGCTCGTGTTCTAGTAACGCGGCAACAGCGTCCAACGCCGTTGAATAGGCCTCGGGCGGTTCGGCAGGCTCGATCTGGGGCAATTGAATCCCATCCCACCACTCCACTATCCAGCACTCCTTGGTTGTAGATTTGAATTGCTCACTCGCCCTGCGCCACGCTTTAGCTTTCCCGCCCTAGGAGCATCAATCTTTGTTGTGGCTCAATGATTCTGGACACCCCCGAGAGGGCGTTAAGCTTCGTCTCCGCATCCCGACGACTTGTGGTTGATCAGCGAGAAGACCGCAGCCTGCCAATCCTTGTTGTTCTGCTTGTAGTAGTCCAGTAGCAACTGTAGGTGCGAGTTGAAGACCTTGTGGAAGGTAATCTCGCGGTGCGGCTCAGTTGGGGGGCGGTGCAGCCAGAATCCGCATGGGAAGCTGAAGCGGAAATCCCACGCATGCTGGGGGTCTGAGAGACTTAAGCCATCCAGCTTGTACGCCCGGCTGAATCGCAAGGTGTTGACGATGCCCGAATGGAGGAAGCCTGTCAGACAGATCACCACGGCATCGATGTTGGTCATCAGTGATAGATTGGGGACGACTGAATTGGGTAGGTGGGAGCTGCCACCCGCAATCTTGGAAGCCCTAATTAGGCCATAGGGCCCGTGCAGACTTTCCATGACATCAGCGTATTCATCCGGATCGTTGCAGCAAAGCAACACGACGTTCATGTCATCGTCGCGGCGTAGTAACTGGCCATTCGCATCCCTGAGAAAGCGCCCGATAGCAGGGGTAAGGGTGGCGGTCATTTCGACACCGGAGTCGTACAGCGACTGCTTGACAAGCTCTGGCAAGAAGTATTTCGCGCCTCCTTCGTCGCTTGCATCAAAGGGTTTGGAAAACGCTTTCACTTCGACGTTGAAGCAAATGCCCTCAGCTTGGAACGTGAAGTCGAAGTTTTTGTCCGGGCCGGTGCTTGAGCTGCCCGGGTTCGGAACATGGTTTTTGAAACCCTCTGGATAGGTTGCCCTGAAATACTCCGCAGCCCCCAGTTCCGAAATCTGCGACAGGAAATTCTCAATGTCACCCGCTCGAAGCAGTCCGGCTAGACCATCAGCTATTTTCTGAGATGTCTTGTTTGGGAGTTTTTGGTACTCAATGGCGGCGGCCAGGAGAGCGCAGTACTGATCGAGGATCTCACCTTGAACGACGTCGGAACGCTTCAGCAGCGCGAGACGAATGACCCAGGCGGCGGCGTCACGACTTCCCGGCGTAGGGTCGCAGGCTGGATCGTAGGGAATGAAGCGCTCCTTGGTGAGTTGCCACACCAGATTGGGGACAAGTTGCCTATCTCTCTTAAGGTTGGCTGCCGCGTTGCGGAGGAGGTCGCTGAAGCGCTGGGGCGCGATATCGGGATAATGCGCGGCACACCATTGGAGCGCTTCTGTCATGGTAAATGACTGGATTCCTGATGTTTCCCAGTCACTCAACATTTCTTTGAGGTGACTTTCAGTTGGCACGACTGCAGGTTTGCTGTCCATGGCGCCTTCTCCTTGCGTAATACCGCATTTTGCCCGCAGGGGGACAACGGCTCAACCAATGGGCACGAGCTTTCCTGGAGAGCGGAAAGATGCAACGCCAAACTTAAGTGGCTTGAAGTCGGGCTGGAGTCAAGGTTGTCATATGCCAGCATTTGGGGAGACGCTAAATTTCCTGATGCAGGCAAAGAGATGTCTGGCGAGCTGAGGCATGAGTTACGCACACTGGATGTTGGAAGCTAACGGCATTCGAGTCTCCGCTTGTAGGCATCATCGCCCTGGCCATTAGCGCCTACCGGAGTGACCGCTCCTGGCCGATAGTGGACATTGACCTCCAGTCTGGTCGCATATTGCCCTTTCATGGACGAAAACCAATCGCTCGTCGGCCCTACGCCGGCATTAGGTAACTATCGAAGTTGTTGGAAGGAACGCCGCTGCTCCGGCGCCGGAATAAGCCGGACCTGGCCCAAGCGCGCCTCACAACACCTCTGTTCACAGCCGGCATAAACACCGCCAAAACGGTCTTTGATGTCTTTTCGCTGATTACCGACTCTCCTTCCCGCGGCACATTGGCGTGCCGCACCGATGAGGGTTGGTGCCGCCGTGAAACAGGCAACGAACGTGCTGTACGGACAGGTGACGGTGGTGGTGACCGTCGCTTTTGCAGGTGTCTGGAGCGCCACCCAGTGGGCGGCCCGTGCGCTCGTTTATCAGCCACGCTTGGGTGCTGCCTGGTTCGAACTGTCCGGCACCCCGATCTATCATCCCTGGCGCCTGTTCGAATGGTGGTTCGCCTATGGTGCCTACGCACCGGAGATCTTCGATAGCGCCGGTCTGATCGCCGCGTCCGGCGGCGTGTTGGCCGTGTTGGCCGCGATCGGCATGGCGCTTTGGCGTGCCCGCCAGTCCCGACACGTCACGACTCATGGCTCGGCCCGCTGGGCGGACGCTCGGGAGGTGCGCAAGGCCGGCCTCACCTCAGTTGGCGGTGTTTTCCTCGGACAATTCGAGAAGCGCTATTTGCGTCATTCAGGCCCCGAGCACGTCCTGGCGTTCGCCCCGACACGCTCCGGCAAAGGCGTCGGAATGGTGGTACCTACCCTCCTCTCCTGGCCGGCCTCGGCGGTCATTCATGACATCAAGGGGGAGAACTGGAGCCTGACCGCCGGCTGGCGATCAAAATTCTCGCACTGCCTGCTATTCAACCCGACCGATCCCGCCTCGGCGGCGTACAACCCGCTGCTTGAGGTTCGCCGAGGCGTTCACGAGGTTCGGGACGTGCAGAATATCGCCGACATCCTGGTCGACCCCGAGGGTGCGCTTGAGCGGCGCAATCACTGGGAGAAGACCAGCCATGCACTGCTGGTCGGCGCCATCTTGCACGTGCTCTACGCCGAAACCGACAAGACGCTCGGCGGCGTCGCGAACTTTCTGTCCGACCCGAGCTGCACCTTCGAACTGACGCTTCACCGGATGATGGCCACTCTACACCTCGGAGAAGCGCCTCACCCCGTGGTGGCCTCGGCGGCGCGAGAGGTCCTGAACAAGAGCGAGAACGAGCGCTCGGGTGTGCTCTCCACCGCCATGTCCTTCCTGGGGTTGTACCGCGACCCGACTGTTGCACGGGTAACATCGCGCTGCGACTGGCGCATTGCCGATCTCATCTCTGCGCCCTATCCGGTATCGCTGTATCTGGTCGTTCCGCCTTCGGACATCAGCCGCACCAAGCCGCTGATCCGCCTTATGTTGAACCAGGTTGGCCGGCGCCTGACAGAGTCGCTGGATGGTGGGGACGGCATCGAGCGTAGGCACAAGCTGTTGCTGATGCTCGATGAATTTCCTGCCCTGGGGCGGCTGGATTTCTTCGAATCGGCCCTCGCCTTCATGGCCGGCTACGGTCTTCGTGCCTTCCTCATTTCGCAGTCGCTCAACCAGATCGACAAGGCCTATGGTCAGAACCACTCGATCCTGGACAACTGCCATGTGCGCGTCACCTTCGCAACGAACGATGAACGCACAGCCAAACGCATCTCCGAAACGCTGGGCACGGCCACAGAGTTGCGCGCCCAGCGCAACTATGCGGGCCACCGGCTCGCGCCCTGGCTTGGCCATTTGATGGTGTCCCGCCAGGAAACGGCCCGCGCGTTGCTGACGCCCGGCGAAGTTATGCAGCTTCCAGCTGACCAGGCCATCGTGATGCTCTCAGGTCACCCGCCGGTCCGTGCCGACAAGCTTCGCTACTACGAGGACGCCAATTTCACGCGGCGACTGCTACCCGCCCCGGTACTCGTTCTGGGGCACTACCACGATGCTCCGCCGCCGCGCCCCGATGACTGGAGCGAGCTCCGGGCACCCGTCGCCTGGACCGGCCCATCGCCGGAGGACCGGACTGAACAGGTAGCGGGCGGTATCAGTCCTGCGCACCAGCCGGAGTGGCAAACCCCGCCAGAGCTGCCTCTCTCCCATCCCGCGTCCAGCGACCTTGGTCTGCTGGATGAGGAGGAAGACGTGCGGCTGCCTGTTTCGCAGGCCCAGCGTCGCCACGAGACCGCCCGCCAGGCCTCGCTTGACCCCGACGACGGTATCGCCCTATGAGCCGCACACGCCTGAATCTGTTCATCGAACCCGAGCACGCCAAGCGGCTGAACGAGCTGGCCATCAAGAAAGGGCTCTCCAAATCTTCGATCGTGGCGGCGGCCCTAGCCGCCTGGCTGTCCCCGGTCTCGGGAGAACAGCGGGACACGGCCATGGCCAAACGACTGGACAGGCTGTCGCGACAATTCGAGCAGCTGGAGCGGGACCAGAACATCCTGATCGAAACCGTCGCGCTGTACGTGCGCTATTACCTGACGGTCAGCACGCCCGTTCCCGAAGCCCACCAGGACGCCGCCAGGGCTCAGGGTCGGCTTCGCTTCTCGCAGTTCATCGAGCAGCTGGGGCGCCGAGTGCAAAAGGGCCGCCGCCTGTTTGACGAGGTACGGATGGACGGGTCCGTCGAGACCTCGCCGTCCGCCCCGGGTACCGGACGGGAGGAGGCACGATGACGACTTTGTCCCCTATCGGCTGCGTCGTGCTCGACCGTCGCGTGCGCATGTTGCGTACGGCCATGGGCCCGTTGATCGCCGATGCACTGGACGACCCCGACGTACTGGAGATCATGCTCAACCCTGACGGGCGACTGTGGATCGACAGGCTTTCACGCGGGCGGGTGCTTCTTGGAGCAATGGAAGGTCCCGACGGCGAGCGCATCATTCGGCTGGTGGCCGCGCACGTCGGCGGCGAAGTGCATCGGGCACGCCCACTGTTGAGCGCTGAACTCCCCGAGACAGGCGAACGCTTCGAAGGGGTGCTGCCGCCGGTCTCGACGGCACCGGCCTTTGCGCTGCGAAAGCGCGCCAGGCACGTGATGGACCTTGAGCGGTACGAGCACGACGGCATTCTTTCGCGGGCGCAGGCCCGGGCTCTGCAAAGCGCGGTGCATGACCGATTGAACATCCTCGTTGCCGGTGGCACCAGCAGCGGCAAGACGACCCTGGCCAATGCGCTGCTTGCCGAAATTGCCACGACCGGAGACCGGGTAATCGTGCTTGAGGACACGGTCGAACTGCAGTGCGCTGCCAGCGACCAGGTCGCCCTGCGCACCCAGGCCGGCACCGTCACGTTGGCCGAACTCGTGCGCAGCACCCTGCGCCTGCGCCCCGACCGCATTGTCGTCGGTGAAGTCCGTGGCGCAGAGGCGCTGGACCTGATCAAGGCCTGGGGCACCGGGCACCCAGGCGGTATCGCCACCATCCACGCCGGGTCCTGCCTGGGCGCACTGCTGCGCCTGGAGCAGTTGGTCCTCGAAGTTGCGCGGGTCGCGCCGCACCCACTAATTGCCGAGGCAGTGAACCTCATTGTGTTTCTGGCCGGGCGGGGACGCGCGCGACGCGTGCGGGAGATGGTCCGGGTCCTCGGACACGACCATCAGGGCTACCGGCTGGAGCCAGTCGGCTGCCCAGCCACCTTAGCGTCCCTCGATACCCCAAGAGCCAAGCCATGACCCGACACCCTTTCACCGCTTCGTTTCGAATCTCCTCGCTACGAGTTGCGACGCGCGTCCTGCTGTGGTCCTTCGCGATGCCCGTATTCGCCGCCGGATCGGGCATGCCCTGGGAGGGTCCACTGCAGTCAATCCTCGACTCGGTGCAGGGACCGGTCGCGAAGATCGTTGCGGTAATTATCATTATCAGCACAGGTCTCGCGCTCGCCTTTGGCGATACCAGCGGCGGTTTTCGCAGGCTCATCCAGATCGTGTTCGGCCTGTCGATTGCCTTTGCCGCCTCCTCTTTCTTCCTCAGTTTTTTCAGCTTCGCAGGCGGAGCGGTGATCGCATGAGCCAGTCGGAGCAGCATCTGCCGGGCTTCGAACTGCCCCTGCACGGCTCGCTCAGCGAACCCATCCTGCTGGGTGGCGCACCGCGCAGCGTGGCCATCCTCAACGGGACCGTCGCCGCCGTGGTCGGACTGGGCCTGCAGTTGTGGTTGCCCGGTCTAGCGCTATGGCTGGTCGGGCATGCGCTGGCCGTACGGGGTGCGCGCTTGGATCCACAGTTCATGCAGGTCTTCGCTCGCCACATTAAGTACCCGCCCCTCTTGGACGCATAGAGAGCCACCGATGCTGAACCTGCGCGAATACCGCGATCGGCCCGCACGACTGGCCGACTGGCTCCCCTGGGCAGGCCTGGTTGCACCTGGCGTCGTGCTCAACAAGGATGGCGCGTTCCAACGCACACTGTGCTACCGCGGCCCCGATCTGGAAAGCGCCACTGAGGCCGAGCTGATCGCCACTACAGCGCGCATCAACAACGCGCTGCGCCGCCTCGGTTCGGGCTGGATGCTACACATTGAGGCCGATCGCCAGGTGGCGGTGCAATATCCGATGAGCCCATTTCCCGACCCCTTGTCCTGGCTCGTTGATGAAGAACGCCGCGCCACTTTCGCATCGACCGATAGCCATTTCGAGAGCTGCCATCACCTGACTCTGGTCTACCTGCCCAGGGAAGAAGCGCATGCCCGAGCGGCCGGGTTGCTGTACGCCGACAAACCCATACAAGGCGTGGACTGGCATCAGCAGCTCTCGTACTTCATCGCCGAAACCGATCGTTTCCAGGACCTGCTTGCAGGCGCGATGCCCGAAGCCGACTGGCTCGATGATTGCCAGACCCTGAGCTACCTGCACGGTACGGTTTCGACCGAACGCCAGTCGGTAACGGTTCCGGAGGTCCCCTTTTACCTGGACGCGCTGCTGGCCGACCGGGCCCTAACGACCGGGCTGTCGCCCATGCTCGGCGACCTGCAGCTACGGGTCATATCAGTTCGCGGCTTTCCGACATCCACCTGGCCAGGGGTGCTTGATGAGCTTAACCGGCTGGACATCGCCTATCGCTGGTCGACCCGCTTCATTTGCATGAACAAAGACGAGGCGCTCGCCGAACTTGCCCGCCTGAGACGCCAGTGGTTTGCCAAGCGCAAGGGCGTGATGGCGCTGCTGCGCGAGACGATCTTCCAGCAGGAAAGCCCACTGGTCGACAGCGATGCCGCCAACAAGTCGGTTGACGCCGACGCGGCGCTCCAGGAACTGGGCGCCGACCATGCCGCCTTTGGCTACATGACTGCCACCGTCGTGGTGCTCGACGAAAATGCGCAGCGAGCGGACGAGAAGCGGCGTCTGGTGGAGCAAGCCATCCAGGCACGCGGCCTGGTCACGATCGCCGAGCAGCTGAACGCCGTCGAGGCGTGGCTATCCTCCGTCCCGGGCAATGCCTACGCCAACGTGCGGCAGCCGATCATCTCGACCCTCAATCTCGCGCACCTGATGCCGGTCTCCGCGGTCTGGGCCGGGCCCGTTCGCAACGCCCATCTCAACGGCCCTCCTCTGATGGTTACCCGCACCGGAGGCGCTACGCCCTTCCGACTGGTCACCCATGTCGGAGATGTGGGTCATGTGCTGATCGCCGGACCGACCGGCATGGGCAAATCCGTGCTACTGGCGACCCTCGCCATGCAGTTTCGCCGCTACGCCGGCTCCCGGCTGCTGATATTCGACATGGGGCGCTCGCTGCGCGCTACGACCCTTGGGCTATGTGGCGAACACTACGACCTGGGTCGGGACGGCGACATCGCCTTCCAACCATTGGCGCATGTCGATCAAGAAGAGCATCGCGCCTGGGCGAACGAGTGGATCCAGGCACGCCTGCTGCATGAGGGTGTCGACCTGGGGCCCGAGCAGCGAACCGCGATTTGGACGGCGCTGCAGAGCCTGGCCGGAGCGCCGGTCGCGCAGCGCACCATGACGGGTTTTCAGGTGCTGTTACAGGACGAACACCTGCGCGAGGCGCTGCAGCCCTACGTGCTCGACGGCGCCCATGGGCGGCTTCTCGATGCCGATCAGGAGCGCGTGGGCGAAGCGGATGTGCAGTGCTTCGAGATGGAGGAACTGATGCACAGCAAGGCCGCCGTCGCCGCTGTGCTCGATTACCTGTTCCACCGCTTCGAGGCGCGCTTCGACGGCTCGCCTACGTTACTGATTCTCGACGAGGCCTGGCTGTTTCTTGACGAGCCGCTGTTCGCGGCACGCATCCGCCAGTGGCTCAAGACCCTGCGCAAGAAGAACGTCTCGGTTATTTTCTCGACCCAGTCGCTCGCTGATATTCAGGCCTCCGGCATCGCCACCGCAGTCATCGAGAGCTGCCCCAGCCGGATCCTGCTGCCAAACCCTCAGGCGCAGGAGCCCCAGGTTCGCGACCTCTACCGGTCGTTCGGCCTCAACGATCGGCAGATCGAAATCATTGCCCAGGCCACACCCAAGCGCGATTACTACTTCCAGTCCCGTCAGGGAAACCGGCTGTTCGAACTCGAGCTAGGGCCCGTCGCGCTGGCATTTGCGGCAGCGGCCGGCCCCGCTGACCAGCGCCGAATCGACCGGTTGCTCAGCGACCACGGCAATGCCGGGTTTGCCGCCGGCTGGCTTCGAAGCGCGGGGCTGGGCTGGGCCGCGGACCTGCTTGCAACCTATCAACCTATCAAGCCGAGCCAGCCATGAGCCGATTCCGCCCATGTGTTGCGCCCTCTCTGTTCCTGCTCGGACTGGCCCTGCTCGGCCGCGCCGAGGCGATGACGGTGATCGACCCGACCAACCTAATTCAGAACACGCTGACGGCGGTGCGCACGCTGGAGATGACCAACAACCAGGTCAACCAATTGCAGAACGAGACACGGATTTTGCTGAACCAGGCGCGCCACCTCGCCTCGCTCGACTTTAACGTTATTGACCGACTGAACCTTTCGATCACCCGGAGCGAACAGTTACTTACCCAGGCCCAGGGGCTGGCCTTTGAAGTGACACGCCTCGATCGGGAGTTCGCGCGTCTGTATCCGAATCAGTACGTCCAGACCATTACCGGGGGGCAACTGGCGCAGCAACGCCTCGAGCGTTGGAGCCAGCACCGCCAAGGTCTGCACACGGCCCTTCGCATGCAGGGCCAGGTGGCACAGAACCTGGACATGGACCAGACGGTGCTCGCCGAACTGGTCGCCCATAGCCAGTCCGCCGTGGGCTCGCTGCAAGCCAGCCAGGCCACCAACCAGCTTCTGGCGCTGCAGGCCAAGCAGGCCATTCAGGCCCAACAGATGGCGCTCACCCAGAATCGGGCAGTGGCCCTCGACCATGCGCGGCAGGTGGCCGACGAGCAGGAAGCGCGGGAACAGCGTCGACGCTTCATGCGCAGCGGCACGCCCTATACACCACGTCCTGTCAGGCTGTTTGGGCCATGAAACGCCTGAGGCTCATTGGAATCCTCATGACCATGGTCGTGACGCTCAGTGCCTGCGAGCGCCGTGTTGTTGAACCACAGGCCAACGCGCGCGCCCCACTGACACCTTCGCAGCGGTTTTTTGCAGGACAGGCTCTTCCGGGCGAATTTCTCACGTTGAAAGACTTGCCTCCCGTACCGGCAAGTTTCGATGAGTCGCAGCCATGAACGACGTCGGCGTGATCGATCGCTTCCTGGAGGTGTTCTCGCTGTACATCGATTCGGGCTTCGGCCTGCTGGGCACCGAGATCGCCTTTCTGTCAGCCACGCTCGTGGCGATCGACATGACCCTGGCAGGCCTACTCTGGGCAACCGCCGGCGACGACGTTATCGGCAAACTGCTCAGGAAGACGCTCTATGTGGGTGCCTTCGCCTTCATCATCGGCAACTTCAACTGGTTGGCCGAAAACATATTCAACTCATTTGCCGGACTCGGCCTACTGGCGTCCGGATCAGCGCTGACGCAGGAGCAGTTTCTCCAGCCGGGGCGGCTCGCCGCCATTGGCATCGAGGCCGGGCGCCCTTTGCTCGATCACATCGGCAGCCTTAGCGGTCTCACCAAGACGGTGAGCAACCTGGACAGCATCGTCGTGCTTTTCCTGGCCTGGCTGGTAGTACTGGCGAGCTTCTTCATCCTCTCGATCCAGCTCTTCGTCACCCTCATCGAATTCAAACTCACCACCCTTGCCGGCTTTGTTCTGGTGCCTTTTGCGCTCTGGAACAGAACCGCCTTTCTGGCCGAAAAAGTCCTCGGCAATGTGGTGTCCTCCGGCATAAAGATCTTGGTACTCGCCGTGATCGTGGGTATCGGCAGCGGCCTGTTCGGCGAATTTCTCGCCGCACCGGAAGAACCTTCGATCGACCATGCCCTGGCCACGATGCTGGCGGCGCTGTCCATGCTTGGACTGGGCATCTTCGGCCCTGGCATCGCCTCGGGGCTGGTCTCGGGCTCGCCTCAACTGGGCGCCGGCACCGCGGCAGGGACAGCGCTGGGTGCGGCCGGCATGGCAGCCGGTGCGGCAGCGATAACCACGGGTGTCGGTGGAGCCGCCATGGCTGGGGCGCGCTTGGCGTCACGCGGTGCGGGCCTGGCCTCCACGAGGTTGGCGAATCACGCCTCGGGAACAGCAGCGTCCGCCGGCACTGCAGCGGGTACCGGGGCCCAACTGCACGCGTCGGTAACACCGGACCCCACCCAGCCGGCCTGGGCCAGGCAACTGCAACGCCGACAGCGGCTCACCCAGGCGACCTCGACCATCGCTCATACGCTTCGTAGCGGTGACGCCAGCGGTTCCTCTGCCGGGCCGCGCCTCAACGATCCATCCGACGCTTGAAGGAGACAGGCATGCGTTTCAGACGTGCCAGGGTTCGCTATTCGGAAACACCGCCCCCCACCACACCCTACCAGGCCGCGGGCCAGCTCTGGGACGAACGCCTGGGATCGAGCCGAGTCCAGGCCAGAAATTGGCGCCTGATGGCGTTCGGCTGCCTGGGCCTGTCGCTGGTGATGGCGGCCGGCTTGGTCTGGCGCTCGGCACAGACCCTGGTGACGCCCTATGTGGTGGAGGTCGATAGCCAGGGGCAGGTTCGGGCAGTGGGTGAAGCGGCCAGTGACTATCACCCCACCGATGCGCAGATTGCCCACCACCTGGCACGCTTCATCAGCCTGGTGCGCGCCTTGGCCATCGATCCGGTGGTGGTAAGGAAGAACTGGCTTGAAGCCTACCAGTACACCACCGACCGGGGCGCCGCCACGCTCAATGAATACGCCCGCAACAACGACCCTTTCACCAGAGTCGGCAAGGAGTCGGTGACGGTCGAGGTCACCAGCGTGGTGCGCGCCAGTGATAGCTCCTTTCAAATCCGCTGGGATGAGCGCCGCTACATAAGCGGCGCGCCGGCCGGCGTGGAGCGCTGGACGGCCGTGCTCTCAATCGTGCTGCAACCGCCACGCACCGAGGAGAGGCTTCGCAGCAACCCCCTGGGCCTCTATGTAAACGGCCTGTCGTGGAGCCGTGAGTTCGACACTACGCAACGGGTCAAGCAGCCATGAAGACCACCGCCTACCTGTACGCCTGCCATCTGGTTTTCGCACTTCTGGCCGGTTGTGCCAGCCGGAGCGCTCCGCCACCGGTCGTGCCCCTGGACGAACCGGTACGGGCCCAGCGCCTGCCCGAAGCGCCCAAACCCATCGAGGTGGTGACGGTACCTCAGCCGCTGGCCCTACCCGCCCAGCTCAAGCCTCTTCCGGAGCACAGGCCTGTCCGTGAACCGGTCGACGAGCGTGCCCGGGTCACCGGTGCGAACCGCAATGCCCGTGTCGCACCCGACAACGAGGGTTTCCTCAACGCTATCCAGGTCTGGCCCTACTCCGAGGGTGCGCTGTACCAGGTCTATACCAGCCCTGGCCGGGTCACGGCCATCAATCTCCAGGCCGGCGAAGAACTGGTGACGGTCGCGGCCGGCGACACCGTACGCTGGATCGTGGCCGACACATCCAGCGGCAGCGGCGATGCATCGAGGGTCAGCGTGCTGGTGAAGCCCACCCGTCGAGATCTGAAGACCAACCTGCTCATTGCGACCACACGCCGAACCTACCTGATCGAGCTGACCTCGACCGAGCAGGCCTGGATGGCAGCGGCGTCCTGGGATTATCCGAAGGATCGTCTGCTGGCGCTGCAGCAACGCGCGGCCTCAGCACAGGCTGGCACACCGGTTGACACTGGGCTTAGCCTGGAACGGTTGCGCTTTCGCTACGCGATAAGCGGCGGAAACCCGCCATGGAAGCCGCTGCGAGCCTTTGATGACGGGCGCAAGGTGTATATCCAGTTCCCGGCCGGCATTGCCCAGGGCGAGCTTCCACCACTGTTCGTAATTGGCCCCGAGGGTGACGGCCAGTTGGTCAACTATCGCTTCCGCTCGCCCTACTACATCGTAGACCGTCTATTCGGAGCCGCCGAGCTGCGCCTGGGCACAAACCGAGGAGACGAGGTGCGGCTCGAGCGCACCGATGGTTTGGCGCGCCGGCCCTGAACATGAGCACATCCAATACCGACTCGAGCAAGGACCGCACGTCCTCCAAGATGGAGCCGGAGCCGCTGGCCCTGCGGGCGCGTCCCCGACGTGTCACCCGCCTCAATCCAAGGGCCTTGGCCGTGCTCGCAGGCGGGCTGGCCACTGCGGTGCTCAGTGCCTTGCTGTGGTCGCTGCAACCCCAGCAGCGCCGTCAGGGCGCGTCACCCGACGAGCTTTACAATGTTGAACGCATCACGCGCTCCGAGGCTCTTGAACAACTGCCATCCGACTACTCCCAGCTTCCTCCGCCAGAGGTGCCCCAGCTGGGTCCGCCACTGCCCGGCGACCTGGGTGGCGCAATGCTCAAGGCCGAGCAGCGAGCGCGATACGCGGGCGATCCGCCCGCCGGATCCGACCTCGCCGACGCCGACCGCCTGGCCAGGCTCAAGGAAGCCGAAGCCGCTGCGTTGTCTCCTGTGTTCTTTCGCTCGGTTGGCAAGGGGCAAAAAAGCGAGCCGGGCCTCGAGCATGGCCGGCCGCACGATATGAGTTCGGACAATGCTGTGCCGATGCAAAGGGAGGATTACGACGAAGCGCTTTCCCTTAAATCCCAAAATACCCAGATACGTAATTCCGGATTCGTGCAGATACCAGAATCGCCCTATCAGGTCATGGCCGGTACCGTGATCGCGGCAGCGCTGGTGACCGGAATCAAGTCGGACTTGCCAGGCGATGTCATCGCCACGGTGACCGAACCGGTCTACGACAGCGCGACGGGCGAGCATCAGTTGATCCCGCAAGGCTCGCGCCTGCTGGGTCGCTACAACAGCCAGGTCAGCTACGGACAGCGGCGCGTGCAGGTGGTATGGCAACGCGTTATCTTCCCGGACACCTCTTCGGTTCAACTGGATAACCTCGTGGGCACCGACGCCGCCGGCTACTCAGGCTTGGAAGATCGGGTCGACTGGCACTGGGACCGCATCGTCACGGGTGCGGCCATGACCAGCCTGCTGGATATCGGCGCCGAACTGGCGTCCCCTTCGAACCGCCGCGACGGCGACCGTATCATCATCGCCGGACGCGACAGCCTGCAGGACACGGTGAACCAGGTCGGCCAGGAGATGCCTCGACGCAATCTGGATATCAAGCCGACGCTGACGCAGCGCCCCGGGCTGCCCCTTCGAGTGATAGTCAATCGAGACCTCGTCCTGCAACCCTATCGACCGTGAGTCCGGCTAATGCGGCCCGTTGACGCATGACGGTAGCCGTCGCGCGGGAGACGCTCCCCTGTTTGTACGCCACTAGCAGCTCCAGGCCTTGCACAGCGGCACTTGGCCTACCCTCATGCGTGCATGGCGGGGGCCGCACGCCATCTGCGACACTCCTAGTCGCTTGATTGCATTCGCGAATGTTTCTCATTACGATAAGCGTCAGACACGGAAACAACTCTTAGCCAGCCAGGGCCATGGTACCCAAGCCAGCCATTCTCATTCTTATCAGGGGGTGGATATGCGCAGGCACGCGCTGGCAATGGCATGCATCATGGTTTCTCCGGCGGCTCTGGCCGCAGGCACGACCGAACTCGATCCGATGGTGGTGACCGCCACTCGAAGCGAACAGACGCTGGCCGACGCACCAGCGGCAGTAACGGTCATTACCGCCGAGCAGATCAAGGCCCGCGGCGCCACCAACCTGCTCGAAGCCCTGCGCGGCACGCCTGGCATCAGCCTCAACGGCCGTCAGGTCGGCGGCCGCAAAACCCTCAGCATCCGAGGCGCGGAAGACCGCCATACACTGGTTCTGATCGACGGTCGGCGCATCTCCTCTACAGACGACACCATCGGCCACTCCGACTACCAGTACGGTTGGGTCGGTATCGAGCAAGTTGAGCGCATCGAAGTAGTGCGTGGCCCGATGTCGGCGCTGTACGGTTCGGAGGCTATAGGCGGGGTCATCAACATCATCACCCGGCAGGCGCAGCGCGAATGGCACGGCGGGGTGACCCTGCGTGGCGAAATGGGCGATGGCGACACTGGTAACGGCCACCGGATGGCTGCACGCGCCTCCGGGCCGTTGGCCGAGGGGCTGAACCTGGCGCTGAGCGTCGAGGAAGTGCGCCGCGAATCCACGCCGTGGGAGCAGGATACGCGCGTCTCGGAGGTCGAAGGCCAGGATCGACAGACTGGCAGCCTGGGATTGAGCTACAGCCCAATCCAGGGCCAGACACTGAAATTAGACATGCTGCGCAGCGACGAAACTCGTGACCGCAATCAGCAATACGCCTACTCCACACGCCCCATCTACCTGGACACCTATGAGTTGGAACGCCGCCAGGATTCGCTGGCTTGGAGCGCCGACTGGACTGCGCTGCGATCGCAGCTGCGCTTCACCCGTTCGGAGTTCGACGTCACCAACAAGCGCACCCAGGATCTCGCGCCGACCCGCCCGCAATCAATTCGCGACGACATCTGGGATGCCAGCCTAGCTTTTCACCTCGGTGATAGCCATGCGTTGACCGTAGGCGGCGAGCACCGGGACGAGCGCCTGGACAACGCCGGCCTGATTGGGGGTTCCGATTCTGCAGTGCACAAAGCGGTGTTCATTCAGGACGAAATCGCCCTGACCGACGACTGGGCACTGACCCTCGGCGCGCGCATGGACGACCACGAGATCTTCGGCCGCGAAACCAGCCCGCGCGCATGGCTGGTCTGGCGTGCTACGTCGGAGCTGACCTTCAAGGCCGGCTACGGCGAAGCCTTCCGGGCACCGACCCTTAAGCAGATCTCACCCAACTACGTCGGCGCCGAAGGACCGCACACCTTCCTCGGTAACGCCGACATAAAGCCGGAAACCAGCCGTTCCTTCGAGCTGGGGGTGGACTGGCACGACGAGCGCAGCGCCTACACCGCCAACCTCTACCGAAATGAAATTGACGACCTGATCTACTACCGGATGCTGCGGCGCGAGCCGGGCATACCGCCACGCACCATCTACCAATACGACAACATAGAGGAGGCGCGCATCGAAGGCGTCGAGCTTTCGGCACGTCGCGAGCTGGCCTATGGCATTGCCCTGGGCACCACGCTGAACTGGATGGATGCGCGCAACGCCAAAACCGATGCCAAGCTCAACGGCAGACCGGAGTTCACGGCCACGCCGTCGCTGGAGTGGCAGGCCCGCAAGTGGAATGCCTTGCTGCAATGGGAATATATCGGCAAGCAGCACCTGGAAGGCACCAGCGGCCAGCAACGCGCGCCGGGCTACAGCTTGGTCAATGCCAGCCTTGGCTATGAGCTGCATAGCAACCTGATGCTGCGTGGCGGCGTGCAGAACATCGGTGACCTGCGCCTGGAGGACAAGTCCGAGCTGTTCGGCTACGTCGAACAGGGCCGCACCGGCTGGCTCGCCGTGGAGGCCAGTTTCTGATGCGCGAAATCTTCATGCTGGGCAAGACGCTGATGCTGTTGCTCTGCGGCCTACTGGTGCTGAGTCAATCCATGCGTATCCAGGCCGAGACGGTGCCGCCCAAGCGCCTGTTGTTCATCGCCGCTGCGCCGGTTCAGGCGGGCAAATTCGAGCGTCTGAAACCGCTGGCGGCCGAAGCTGGTTTCACTCTCGACTACCGCATGCTCGCCGGCGCCGCCACAACGCCGGGCAAGGCCGAGCTGGACAGCTACGACCTGTTGGTCATCGACGCGCCTTATGGCGCGGCGCTGGGCACCGTGCAGATGAGCTTGGGCCCGCTGCTCGATGCCGTGCAGGCGCCCTGGGCCTGGTTTCGCCGTGACGGCAGCCGTGGCCGTCAGTTACCTGAGGCGACGGTCGCCGAGCTGGATGTGTATTACAGCAACGGCGGCGTGTCGAATTTCAGCGGCTTCTTCTGCCGCTTACAGGCGCAGTTCAGCGGGACTGACGGGGCGGCCTGTCCGGCGCCAGACATTCATCCGCAGGCCGGCATCTACCATCCCGACGCGCAAGGCCGCACATTCGCTAGCCTTGGCGATTTCCTCGCCTGGAAGGGCGTTGCGCTGCCCCCCGAGGTGCCGCTGATCGGCGTGTTGTTCCACAAAGCCTATATGGATTCAGGGCTGACTGGTTTCGTCGACGACAGCCTACGCCGTATCGAGGCGGCCGGTGCGCTGGCCGTGCCGCTGTACACCTCGGCCATGGGCAACGGTGAGATCACCAGGTTGCTGAGCCACGATGGCGAGTCGCGTGCCGATGTACTGATCAACATGCAGATCATGCTCAACGGCGCCGGACGCAAGGAGGAGTTCGAACAGCTTGGCATCCCGGTGATACAAGCCATGCCCTACCGCGGCGGCGAGCAAGCGGACTGGGAAGCCGATCCCAAGGGCCTCGATGCACAGGACATACCTTTCTACCTGGCACAGCCGGAGTTCGCTGGATTGATCGACCCGCTGTTCGCCGCCGCCACACGCAAGGTCGACGGCGACATCGTGCCCATCGAGCGCCAGTCGCAGGCAGTGGTCGACAAAGCCATGCGTCTGGCGCGCCTGCAACGGCTACCGCACCAAGACGTCCGAACGGCTATCCAGTTCTACAACTACCCGCCCGGCGAGAAGAACCTCGGCGCCTCTTTCCTCAATGTGCCGCGCAGCCTCGAACGTCTACTCGGCGCCTATGCCGAGCGCGGCTACACCGTGGAGCAAGTTGACGAAGCGCGATTGATAAAAGAACTCACCGACCTGCTCGCCCCTTATTACCGCGACGGCCGGTTGGCGGAACTGCTGGCCAACGACCGTGCTGCATCATTGCCACTGCAAACCTATATGGCCTGGTTCGATGGCCTGCCTGAGTCGGTGCGCCAGCCCATCCTCGAGCGCTGGGGCGCGCCCCAAGATGCTGGGTTATTTCTGACCACAGAAGGCGCCTTCGTCATCCCTCGCCTGCGGCTGGGCAACCAGGTGATCATGCCGCAGCCACCGCGTGGCGAGCGTCTGGATGACCGCGAGAAGACGCTCTACCACGACACCAAGGTGCCGCCGTCACACAGCTACCTGGCGGCCTATCTGTGGCTGCGTGAAGGCTTCGCCGCCGATGCGCTGGTACATTTCGGCACCCATGGCTCTTCCGAATGGCAACCGGGCAAAGAGCGAGGGTTGGATGTGCTGGAGGCACCTTATCTGGTGCTCGGCGATCTGCCAGTGGTCTATCCCTATATCGTCGACAACATTGGCGAAGCGCTGCAGACCAAGCGTCGTGGCCGCGCGGTGACCATCAGCCACAACACCCCCTCGTTCGGTCCCGCGGGGCTGCATGGCCAACTCAATGAACTGCACGACCTGCTGCACCAATGGCTGAGCATGACCGAAGGCGAAGTGCGCAGCGCAACCGCAGCACGTATCCGGACGCTCACCAACGAATTAAAGATCGACAAGGACATAGCCATCGACCTGTCAGGCGTCGATGACTTCCAGGCTTTCGTCGACACCCTGCACGTGCAGTTGCACGACCTGGCGCTGGAGCAACAACCGTTGGGCCTGGCCCGTTTCGGTGTACCGCCCGAAAGCGACTTGCGCCTGCTCACCGTGCAGCAGATGCTCGGCAAGCCGCTGTTGGCGGCGCTGGCGCCGAACGACCCGGAGGAGCTGCTGCTGGTGGATTACGAACAGATCCGCTCTACCCCGGTGTGGACATTGCTGGACAGCCATGTTCGGCAGAACCAGGCTTGGACAGACGACCCCGCCATCGGCGAACTGCTGAAGCGCGGTCGCGCCTACTGGCAGAAGCTGGGTAATGACAGCGAGCTGGATGGTTTCTTCGCTGCCCTGAACGGCCGCCATGCGCCCAGCTCCTACGGCGGCGATCCGATCAAGAACCCCGACAGCCTGCCCACCGGGAGAAACCTGTACGGCTTTGATCCTTCGCGCATTCCGACGCGCGAGGCCTGGGAAGCCGGCAAGGTGGCCGCAGAGCGATTGATCGAGCAGCACCGGGCGCTACATGGCGACTATCCAAGCAAACTAGCCTTCACCCTCTGGTCGGTCGAAACCATGCGTCACTTCGGCATTCTCGAAGCACAGGTGCTAGCGGTAATGGGCTTCAAGCCGCAATGGGACGCCTCCGGGCGGGTGACCGGCATCGAGGCGATTCGCATTGCCGAGTTGGGCCGCCCACGTATCGACGCGGTGATCTCTGCCACCGGCCTGTACCGCGACCAGTTTCCCAGTGTCATGCACTGGCTGGCCCAGGCCGCGGACCAGGCCAGCGCGCTGGACGAGCCGAACAACCTGATCGCTGCCAACAGCCGACGCATCGAGCAGGCGCTGCTGGCGCGTGGGTTGGCTGCCGAGGACGCGTCGCTAGCAGCACGTACACGGATCTTCTCTTCGGAAACCGGCGCCTACAGCACCGGCCTGGAGGACGCCACACTGGCCAGTGACAGCTTCGGCGAAGCCGCCGAGGGCGGCCAGGACCGCGTAGCTGGCGAAGCCAAACTGGCCAACCTGTACCTGGAACGCATGCAGTTCGCCTACGGCCCGGACAGCGACCGCTGGGGCGAGAAAGCAACGGTGAATCTATATGCCGAGCAGCTGCGTGGCGTTCAGGGCGCGGTGCTTTCACGCTCGTCCAACCTCTACGGCATGCTCACGACCGATGATCCCTTCCAGTATCTCGGCGGTCTGGGCCTGGCGGTGCGCCATCTGGATGGCCAGTCGCCGGAGCTGTACATCAGCAACCTGCGCGACGCTGACAGTCCGCGCAGCGAAACCGCCGCAGGCTTCCTGTCGCGTGACCTGCGCGCTCGCTACTTCCACCCAGGCTGGATCAAGTCGATCCAGCAGGAAGGTTACAGCGGTGCCCTGGAAGTGCTGGGCTCCGCCAACAACCTCTGGGGCTGGCAGGTCACCGCGCCTGAGTCCGTGCGCAGCGATCAATGGGATGAGTTCAAGGCCGTCTATGTCGACGACAAGCTGGAACTGGGTATCAACGAGTGGTTCGAGCAGCACCACCCGCAAGCCCAGGCGCAGCTGATCGAACGTCTGCTGGAGGCGGCGCGCAAGGAGTACTGGAACACCGATGCCCAGACCCTGCAGCAGCTGGCCCAACGCTGGCAGGCACTGGCTGAGCAGCATGATGTGGTCAGCGACAACGCCAAGTTCAGCGAATACGTCGGACAGACCGCCGCCGGCTTCGGCCTCGCCTCACCCGTCAGCGATATCGCTGAAACGCAGCCCAGTGAACCGAGCGACGTGGCACCGACGCAGCAGGTTCAGGGCCAGAAGCTGGAGAAAAAACAGGCCCAGCCGCAGCCCTTCGACTGGTTGCCACTGGTGGCGTCGCTGCTGGTCGCACTGGCGCTGCTGGCCGGTATTTACCAACAGAGCCGGCGCCTGCCGGTCCGTACATGACCAGGGAGAATCCATGCAATACCTCGTCGAATCGGCGCTCTACAGCGCCAGCCAACTGTTCATGCTGCCGGTGCTGCTGGCTGTGATCCTGTTGTTTCTCTACGCCTTCTACGCGGTCGGCGGGTTCCTCTGGCAGTCGCGGCAGCGTCGCCGGGGTGATGCGCGCGGCTTCGACCTGCTGCACAGCTGGCGTCAGGCACCAGGCATGGGCTCTGTGGAGCTGGAGACTCTGGCCTTCAAGCGTCTGGAGGTTCCCCGAATCGTCACACGGGTAACGCCGATGCTCGGCCTGGTGGCCACCATGATTCCGATGGGCCCTGCGCTAAAAGGCCTTTCCAGTGGTCAGCTCGATCAGGTCAGCGACAACCTCACCGTCGCCTTCTCGGCAGTAATCCTCTCGTTACTGGCCGCCTCACTGACCTATTGGGTGGTCAATGTGCGCCGCCGCTGGTACGCCGAAGAATTGGTGCAGATAGAGCACGCGCAGCGCAACGGCAAGCGCGAAGTGGCAGGTGTCGCCCATGACCTGACGGCGGAGATTGCCTGATGGGCCTACGCCTACTAGAAGAAGCCGAGGCCGACGATCCGATCCTCTCGGTCGTCAACCTGATCGACGTTTTCCTGGTGATCATCGCCGCGCTATTGATCGCGGTGGCCAACAATCCGGTCAATCCATTTGCCAGCGACGACGACGTTACGGTGATCAAGAACGCCGGCAAGCCAAACATGGAGATCTACGTCAAGGAGGGCAAGACGATGGAGCATTACACCTCCACTGGCGACATCGGTCAGGGCGAAGGCGCTAAGGCCGGCGTGGCCTATCGTCTCAAGGATGGGTCGATGGTGTACGTACCAGAATGAGCAAGGAGCAAGGCATGACTTTACTGGATCGATACCTGTCCGACACCACACAAACACAGACGCAGCCGACAGGATCAGTCGCGATTCCGCCTCGTAGGCGCGTCTGCAGTGATCAGTTGCTTGGGGGATTAAGAGAGATGGTCATCGTCCATGACGGCTGTGAATACGTGTTGCGGCTCACGCGTCAGAACAAGCTCATCTTGACCAAATAAACCCGTAAACGGTGGGGCGCCCCCTCGGTTTGACGCCCCAGGAATTGGCGCCTCTGCTCGGCGGGGATCTCAGCGGGTCCTCGTCTCACTCTTGGTAGCGCTTGGTGGCCGATCATGAACCGACATGAACATCGAATATCACTTCATTCCATTCTTTAATACGCCCGCGTCAAACACCAAGCTATAGGTCATCCAGCGCTGCCTTCACGCGCTGGGGAGCTTCAAGACGCTCACGAACGGAGGCGATCAACGCTTCATCTTCCTCGGTCATCAGCACTGGACGAAATGGCAGCTGCCCGCGCTCGGCCACATACTGCAGGGTTTGGCGTAACAGCTCAGAAGGCGTGACGCCGAACTTTTCCAGCTCGTGATAAGCCCGGGTTTTTAACTCGTCGTAGATACGAATATTAATGGAAGCCATGGCTGCAGACACTTTGTACCCCGCTGCGCCCATATCGGCCGCGTTCCGCAGCGCTACATGGCTGGCGATGAAAGTCGAGCCGATACGAGGAAGACTCGAGCTGCCGACAGACCAGCCCCGGCGCTAGTCCGCCTATCTTCGCTCGCCGCCCTTGTCGAGCGGAGCGGCCGTAGCCCCTGCTCGCTGTTCGACGTGTTTGCGGCGCGGGTTGGCTCCGCGGGCCGGGCGGGCCACATCGGACTGCGGCTCACTCAGAGAAACTGACGAGGCGGGTATGCCCGCTGCGAGCCCCAGGCGAAGCCCGAATTTCCTCAGGATCGTCTCGATAGTGCCGAGGGTCGGGTTACCTTTATCGGTCTCTATCTGGTACAGGGCTTTGGTAGACAGGTTGCACATCGTGGCGAAAGTGGCCTGGTCGAAACCGGTCACCTCGAGGCGCAATCGGCGGATCGAGGTCCCAAGCGTCTCCCTTCCCAACGCATGGCCCTGCATGATGTCGTCGATAATCCGCTTGCGTTGCTCGTTATTGGGCGTGCTCATCTCAACCCCCATTCCGCCAGGCGCGTGTCCAGGCTGTTCAAGGGAACGGCCTGGGCTTGGCGCACCTCCGCGGGCAAATCGACCAACAGATCAGGCAACGCTCTGAATCTTTGCGCGGCCCAGCGGAGGCGCTCGAACAGCGTAGCCGGATCGGTAATGGCGCGGAAATAGTCGCAGATCGCTCTCCAGTCCGGGCTCCCCATGTGCTCTGGCCGCCACTTGGTCACCCGCGTCACGCCCCCGGGGTCCAGCACCATCGGTGCAAGGTCATACACGGGCGCCAGCTCGAATCTGCCGCGATACCGAAAAATCGCCATGTTGCGGCCGTGGTTGTCGGAGTTGCCGAGGATCCGATTCAACAGATCGCGCTGCAGATACTCGAAGACAAGCTCCTCGAGCTCGCCAACCTGGTCGTTGGATGTCCACAGCCCTATCAGCCGGCCCAGCACATCCTCATGGTTCATACTTGATCCTGGGACGGTATTTCCGCAGATCGAGTAAATCGACTCGACCGGGATTCTCTCGACCCCACCTTGATCGACTCGACGATCGAAGCGTGGCATCCACAGGCTAGGCTTCTCGGCTTCCTCGAGCACGAGGCCGTCGGTCGAGACCGTGTTCAAGCCAAGGGCCGAGACCGCCCGGTAGTAGTGATATTCGGAGCGGAGGATATTCTTGTCCCGCTCGGTTACCTGGTTGCGGGCGAACTTAACCAGCCAATGTCGTCTGGCCAGATCGTCTGATAGCATCGCGTCTGCATACAGCGCCCCGTCTACGCCTTCGACCATCAGCAGCTTCGGCGCCTCGCCCTGTGCACCGGTAGCGCCGCCCAGCGCAGCCCCCGACTCGTAGGCGTATTCGAGAAAATCGTTGGTCCTGTCCACGACATCGCGACGAGGAAAAGCTTCCCGGCGCGTCTGGTCTACGTGCTCGAAAGACTCTTTCACGCGCAGATGACCGATCGACGAAGACGTACAGCGGCTTAGCAGAAAGAAATCGAGATCGACTCCGTCGGGCTTCTCACCGCCGAAGCGCTTTTCCAGCGATCTTCGAGCGGCCCCGGCTGGCATCAGGTCGTAGACGAAGGCCGGATAGCCCTTGGCCTCGACCAGATTCCAGTTGACCGGCAGGTTAACGCTGATGGCCGGTTCGAGAAGCGAGTCCAGTTCTCCGATGAAGTCGACTAGATACGGCTGCAGGTAGGACATTGTGCATCTCGCCTCCCCCACGTGTCGGATGTCGGTGATCGAGAGCGCCAATGCATCTCGCCAGCGTCCCTCGACATGGGTCTGGATCGTGAGTTCTCCAACCATAGCCTGCCCAATCGTATAACCGGTACTGTAGTTCCGAATATACCGCAACCATGCCGATTAGTCAGTATTAAAATACCTAAACAAGCCGAAACCGAACAATAACAGGTACTATAGTGCCGACATAAGCCTCGACGGCCCGAGTCGACGCCAGTTCAGCCACAAGCGCTGCACGACGCGCACCTATCGCTCTTCAGGCGTTTTCCAGTCAAGCAGCGCTGCCAGAGGATCCGGCTCGCCGATCAATGAGCGAGCGCTGTCCAGCCGCTCGAGAAGCACATCGCGTGCATCATCGTTTCGCTGTCGCGCTTGCGCCTTTGCCGCTGCAAAGAATGAGTGAATACGCTGCGCTTCGCCCCAACTGGCAATGATCTGTAAGAGCTCATCCCGTGCGTCCTGCCTGGCCTTCTCACGCCATTGCCGCTCCCGCTCTTCCAAATAACGCTGCCATTGCGCTTCTTGCTCGCGGCGCCGGATTTGCTCGGCAAGTTCCACCTTCTCCACCCGTTGCGCCACCACGGGCGCCGCTGCGCGCACTTCGCGAACGATGACGTCGAGGCGCTTTCGCAAGTCGCCGGGCTTGCGCTCGCGCCAACTTTCGGACCAGTCGGCCAGCGGATAGGGAGAATAGGCCTGCAAACAGAACCGTCCCGTCGCGAAGACATGCTGGGTCGTCCAGGACCAGTGCGGCCATCCGTGCCGGGGCCGGTGTCGCTCGGCCTGCTCAAGCGGCAGGTACTCACCGTCGATGTAACGCGCCTCCTTCGTTTCCGTCAGCTCGAACAGCGTCAGGCCAATGGCAACAGTCCCAATGAAAACGACGGTTGGCTTCGATGGTGCCCACAACGAGGGATAGCGGTGCTCGGCCGTCTTGCCGGGCTTTTCGCGTACGTCCACCCCGACTCGATGGTAGGTCCTGTCCCCGGGTGACAAGCTGACCGGATGCCCTTTCTGCTCGAACCGTCGAAACAGTTCATCGAGCAGCGCAATTCCCTCGTCGAGCATCGGGCGGGTCACTACGAGATCGGCGAGGCGGCGCTTGGAGGGCTTGAGAAAACCCTGGTCGATTTCTTGCGCTTGCCCGAACACCTCCTTGACACCAGCGAGCACCGGGTGAGGTCCGGAACCGTTGCGAACCACGGCCTTGAGTCGACGCGCCCGCGCGGGCGCCTTTGGCAATGAACGAGGAGCATTGATATCGACTCGCTCGCCACGCCGCCACGACTCGCGCATTCCAGGTCCCAGCGCCGGCAACGGCGGCTGCGGGCTGGGTTTGCCGTGACTGAGCTTCGCCCAGTGCCCGCGCGGCGGTCGCGGTACCCCCATGCATTGGCAAACCCGTGCCATGAAGCTGGACGATACCCTATAGCGCTCGGCGACCCTGAGCATGGGTTCGCACCAGACCAGCTCGTACAGCGCCTCTCTACTAATCCGCTCGTCGTTCCTCACCTCTACCTCCAGCCAGTCAGCACCGCGTCTCCTACCGGGTACGCTCCAACATGCCCGAGCCGGTTGAGCGCATACAGCGTAACGCCCAGCATCTAGCCGATGGTGCCAACGGCACCCTGTCGTTTCGAGCAACCGGTGCCCAACGTCATGGCAAATTCCAGCAGCCCCACGCTAACGCCCCTTCCCCCTCGGATTCTGCGAGCCAATGCAGCCCCTGCGTACCTGGGCATGTGTCGCAGCGAGTTCAACAGGACCGTACGCCCCTTCATCCGGGAGTTTCCCATCGGCCTCCAGGGCATTGGCTTCGATCGTCTCGAGCTCGACGCCTGGGCAGACGCCTATATTGCCGAAGCCAGCATTGAAAAGAGCGGCGAGCAGAGGGAAGATCAGCCCTGCAGTAGGCGCCGTGGAGGACAACCATGGCGAAAAAACAAATCACGGGCCTGTACCTACGGAACGGTATCTGGCACATCGACAAGATCTTCAGAGGTCAGCGCCTTTATGAAAGCACTGGATCAGACGATCGGAAGGAGGCGGAACAGTACCTGATCCATCGCCTGGAGCAGCTGAGGCAACAGCACATCTACGGTGTTCGGCGGGTAAGAACATGGCGTGAGGCGGCTACGCGCTATCTGGTGGAGTACAAGGAGCAGCCATCCATAGGACTGACGGCGTTGTATCTCGAGCAGCTCGATCCCTACATTGGTGATCGACCGGTCGACCACATCGACGACGAGGCGCTCGCACCCTACGTGAAGGATAGGCTCGCCGGTCGCCTGCGCGGATCGCCCGAAAAAGGCAGAAGCGTGGCGCCGCGGACCATAAACATCGCGCTGGAGCGAGTCATACGGATCCTGAATCTCTGCGCCCGTAAATGGCGTGATGAAGCGAGGCGTCCCTGGCTCGATACCGTCCCGATGATTACGCGGCTGGACCTCAGGCGCTCGACGCGTCAGCCCCATCCGCTGTCGTGGGAGGAACAGAGCCTGCTGTTTGCAGAGCTGCCCGATCACCTGAAGAGGATGGCGCTCTACAAGGTCAACAGCGGCTCGCGGGAACAGGAAGTGGTCAAGCTGCGCTGGGATTGGGAAATCCCGGTACCGGAGCTCGGAACCAGCGTTTTCCTCATTCCTGCCGATTTCGGCGGGCGACACGATAACGCGGGCGTGAAGAATGGCGACGAGCGTCTGATCGTGCTGAACCGGGTCGCCAAGTCGGTCATCGAGGGGCAGCGAGGACTGGACCCGTTATGGGTGTTTCCCTATGGCCAGCCCGACAAGGATTTCAACGCCACCCCAATGCACCGCATGAACGACTCGGCGTGGCGAAAGGCAAGGAAACGGGCGGCCGCGATGTACGAGCAGCGCTTCAAGCGAACGGCACCGGCGGGTTTTGCGTCGATCCGCGTGCATGATCTCAAGCATACGTTCGGCCGCAGGCTTCGCGCCGCAGGCGTGACGGAGGAAGACAGAAAGGTCCTGCTGGGGCACAAGAACGGCAGCATCACCAGCCACTACTCGGCGGCCGAGCTGGGCAAGCTGATCGATGAGGCCAACAAGATATCGGCAACGGATTCGAGAGGACCGGCGCTGACGATACTGAGGAGGAAGGCAGGATGAAAAAATCCCGCAAAAGTCCCGCAACGAAAAAGGCCGGTGCTTTCGCACCGGCCTAAGTCGTTGATCTATTTGGTCGGGACGGAGTGATTCGAACACTCGACCCCTTGCACCCCATGCAAGTGCGCTACCAGGCTGCGCTACGCCCCGACGATGCTTTCAGCTCGGCTGGAAGCGGATCGAACTATACATTAAGCGACTGAATATGTGAAAGTTTTTTATGCCAAGTAGTTAGTTCTTGAGCACCTGAAGCACATCTTCAAGCTCGGTGATCATTTGTCGGATCAGTTGCTTGTACTGCGTTGTGTCCTCACGAGCCTCGTCACCGGACATCCGCTGCCGAGCGCCGCCGATCGTGAAGCCTTGCTCATATAGCAATGACCGAATCTGCCGGATCATTAGCACGTCCTGCCGCTGGTAATAGCGCCGATTACCGCGACGCTTCACAGGATTGAGTTGCGGAAACTCCTGCTCCCAATAACGCAGCACATGCGGTTTGACCGCACACAGCTCACTGACCTCACCGATGGTGAAGTAGCGTTTGCCAGGTATCGTTGGCAATTCGTCGTTATGACTTGGTTCCAGCATAGGCTTCGACTCTGGCTTTTAGTTTTTGCCCTGGCCGGAATGTCACGACACGACGCGCCGTGATCGGGATTTCCTCACCGGTTTTCGGGTTGCGCCCAGGGCGCTGTCGCTTATCGCGCAGATCGAAGTTGCCGAAACCGGACAACTTCACCTGCTCGTTATGCTCGAGCGCCTGTCGAATTTCCTCGAAAAACAGTTCGACCAGTTCCTTGGCCTCGCGCTTATTCAAGCCTAGCTCTTCATATAGACGTTCCGCCATTTCAGCTTTCGTCAGAGCCCCCATACGCTATTTCCTTAACGTGGCGTTGAACCTTTCTTCCAGGGAGGAGAGGATTTGCTGCATCGCACCACTCACCTCATCGTCGTTTAGAGTGCGCGAAGGGTGTTGCCAGGTCAAGCCGACTGCCACACTTTTGCTAAGAGGATCAATACCTTTACCCTGATAGACATCAAATAGCTTGAGGTCTGTCAGGTTCTCGCCTGCGGCCCTACGAATGCATAGCAACACATCGTCAGCCGGAACTTCACGTGCCACCAGAATCGCCAGGTCGCGACGCACTTCAGGGAAGCGGGATAGCTCACTGAAACGCGGTAGCCGGCCCTCGCTGATTTCTGCGACCAGCAGCTCGAACAGATAGACGGGCTGATCGATACCCAGCGTGGCGGCCAGTTCAGGATGAAGACTTCCGATATAGCCGACCAGACGCCCTTCCCGCTCGATTCGAGCAGTCTGTCCAGGATGTAAAGCAGGATGCTCGGCGGCGGAAAAGCGATAGGAGACAGAGTCACCGGCATACCCGAGTAAGGCTTCTACGTCGGCTTTCATGTCATAGAAGTCAGCTGCGGCTCTATCGTTGCCCCAACCCTCCGGCAAACGGCTGCCGGTGATGACACCTGCCAACATCGGCTCCTGCTTCAACTCGCCAAGCTGACCGACAAAACGTAGGCCGCTCTCGAACAGACGCACCCGCGTCTGTTGCCGGTTCAGGTTGTATTGCAATGCCTTGATCAACCCTGGCCATAGCGTCGCGCGCATCGCCGCCATGTCCGAGGAAATCGGGTTGGCCAATTGCAGCGGCTCGACACCAGGGCTAAACAGCTCGAACATTTTCGGATCGATGAAGCTGTAGGTGATCGCTTCCTGGTAGCCACGGGCAACCAGCAAGCGACGCAGAGCGGGCAACTCGGCTCGGGATTCAGGGTTGGCTTCGGGGGCCAGACGTGCCTGGGGATAACGCACCGGTAAGCGGTCGTAACCATACAGACGGCCCAATTCCTCGATCAGATCTACTTCGAGGCTGATATCGAATCGGTGGCTGGGCACGCTGACTTCCCAAGACTCATCTCCCAGCTCAGCAACACCCAGACCCAGCGCTGACAATAGCGAGACGACCTGATCGCCCGCCATGCTTAACCCCAGCATCTGTTCTATCCGATCCTTGCGCAACAGAACCGGTGCAACGCGGGGGAGATCGGCTTCGCTAGCGACTTCGATTACGGGCCCGGCGCTGCCGCCGACTATCTCCAGCAGCAGCACAGTAGCCCGCTCCATGGCCCTACGGGCCAGCTGGGAATCAACCCCTCGCTCGTAGCGATGCGAGGCGTCGGTATGTAGACCATAGGAGCGCGCCTTGCCGGCAAGGGCAATGGTGTCGAAGAAGGCACTCTCCAGGAACAGATCCTGTGTCGCGGCACTCACACCGCTGTGCTCACCCCCCATGACCCCAGCAATCGCGAGGGCACGCTGGTGGTCGGCGATGACCAAGGTATCGCTGCGCAGAGTCACTTCCTGCCCATCAAGCAGGACGAGTTTCTCCTGATCCTCAGCCATCCGAACCCTGATCCCTCCTTGAATCTCGGCTAGGTCGAATGCGTGCAGCGGCTGCCCAAGTTCAAGCATCACGTAGTTGGTGACATCTACCACCGCATCAATACTGCGGATATCGGAACGACGCAACCGCTCGACCATCCACAGCGGAGTGGGTCGCGACAGGTCCACATTACGAATCACGCGTCCGAGGTAGCGCGGACAAGCTGTGGGCGCCAACACCTCTACGGGACGTACCTCATCGTGGCTCGCAGCCACCGGAACGATATCGACTGGAGCGACCTTCGCGCCGTAGATGGCGCCTACCTCACGCGCAAGCCCCGCGATAGAGAGGCAGTCGCCACGGTTTGGCGTCAAGCCTATCTCGATGCTCGCATCATCCAGGCCGAGATACACTCGAAGATCGCTACCAACGGGGGCATCACCAGCCAGCTCCATCAGTCCACTGTCGTCTGTACCAACCTGCAACTCGGTTTCCGAGCAGAGCATGCCGTTGGATTCGACGCCGCGAAGCTTCGCTTTCTTGATCTTGAAGTCGCCCGGCAGCTGCGCGCCGATCAGCGCAAAAGGAATCTTCAGCCCCTGGCGCACATTGGGCGCACCACAGACTACCTGAAAGGTTTCGCTGCCGTTGCTGACCTGGCAGACGCGCAGCTTGTCCGCATCCGGATGTTGCTCGGTGCTCAGCACCTCGCCCACGATAACGCCACTGAACTCACCAGCCACGGGGGTGACCGCATCCACTTCGAGGCCTACCATCGACAGCCGCGCTACCAGTTCCTCACGGGAAACTTGCGGATTGACCCACGTACGCAACCACTGCTCGCTGAATTTCATCCTGCTCTCCTAGTATTTCTTTGACTGGACTCTGGCCTAGCGGAATTGCGCCAGGAACCTCAGGTCGTTATCGAAGAACAGGCGTAAGTCGTTGACGCCATAACGCAGCATGGCAAGCCGCTCGGCTCCCATACCGAAAGCGAAACCCTGATATTTCTCCGGATCGATACCGGACATGCGCAGCACATTCGGATGCACCATGCCGCAGCCCATCACCTCGAGCCAACCGGTCTGTTTGCAGACGCGACATCCCTTTCCGCTGCACATGACGCACTGCATGTCCACTTCGGCCGACGGCTCGGTGAACGGAAAGAACGAGGGCCGGAAACGGACGCCCAGCGGCTTTTCGAAGAACACCCGTAAGAACTGCTCGATTGTGCCCTTCAGATCCGCAAAGCTAATGCCCTCATCGACGAGCAAGCCTTCGACCTGATGAAACATAGGCGAATGGGTGATATCCGAGTCGCATCGGTAAACACGCCCCGGACAAACAATGCGGATAGGCGGCTGCTGCGACTCCATCGTGCGCACCTGAACCGGCGAGGTATGGGTACGCAACAGCATGTTGGCGTTGAAATAGAAGGTGTCGTGCATCGCCCGGGCTGGATGATGGCCGGGGATATTGAGCGCTTCGAAGTTATGGTAGTCGTCTTCGACCTCAGGGCCCTCGGCAACGCTATAGCCGATGTGGCTGAAGAACTGTTCGATCCGCTCGAGTGTTCGCGTCACCGGATGCAGTCCACCGGAGGCCTCTCCCCGTCCTGGCAATGTCACATCGAT
The DNA here is from genome assembly GCF_047225135.1 of Pseudomonas sp. YJ42. Lineage (NCBI taxonomy): Bacteria > Pseudomonadati > Pseudomonadota > Gammaproteobacteria > Pseudomonadales > Pseudomonadaceae > Pseudomonas > Pseudomonas sp. YJ42. The sequence goes on from NZ_CP178378.1 coordinate 1,019,530, forward strand.
CCGCTCGGCGGCGAGCTTGGCGCTCAGCGCAGCTTGCTCAAGATCCGCCTTCTTGGCATTCAACTCATCCTGAACGCGGCTCTTCGCCGCATTGATGAGCGCACCGGCCTTGGGGCGCTCATCCGCAGACAGTTTGCCCAGCGTCTGCATGACTTGGGTCAGCTCGCCTTTCTTGCCGAGATACTGAACCCGGATTTGCTCCAGGGCGTTGATGTCTTGACTATGTTGCACCGCCTCAAGCGCTTGCGAGACCAGTGCATCCAGGTTTTCCATGTACAACCTCCAGAGGTTCTTGCAGAACCGCACCAGACGATCAGCACTCAGGCTGTACGCGAGGTGCATTTTTGCAAATGCCCCTTCAGATACGAAATAGGGGAAGAGCACAAGGCTCTTCCCCTATCGGTGACGCTACGAATCCGAAGATTCGATTGTCGATGGGCTTAGGCCAGAGAAGCTTTGGCTTTTTCGACAATGGCAGCAAAAGCTGCTTTTTCGTTCACTGCCAACTCGGCCAGAACCTTACGGTCGATCTCGATAGCCGCTTTTTTCAGGCCAGCGATGAAACGGCTGTAGGACAGACCATTTACACGAGCGCCGGCGTTGATACGAGCGATCCAAAGAGCGCGGAACTGACGCTTCCGCTGACGGCGGTCACGGTAGGCATATTGGCCAGCCTTGATCACCGCCTGCTTGGCAACACGGAACACACGCGAACGAGCGCCGTAGTAGCCTTTGGCGAGTTTCAGAATTTTCTTGTGACGGCGACGAGCGACGACGCCACGCTTAACACGAGCCATGAGTTATTCCTCTGAGTCTTGACCGAATTAACGAACGCGCAGCATGCGCTCTACTTTTGCGTTGTCAGACGGGTGCATCAGAGATGTACCACGCAGCTGACGCTTACGCTTGGTAGACATTTTGGTCAGGATGTGGCTCTTGAAAGCGTGTTTGTGCTTGTAGCCATTCGCCGTCTTCTTGAAGCGCTTCGCAGCGCCACTTTTAGTCTTCATCTTTGGCATGTTCGGTACTCCACAGTGTGGGTGATTTCAAATAACCGCAAGGCCTGCCAGTGCCCTGGTGGTTACTTTTTCTTCTTGGGAGCGATGACCATGATCAGCTGGCGTCCTTCCATCTTTGGATGCTGTTCGACCGAACCGTATTCAGCCAGATCACCTTCGACCCGCTTCAACAGTTCCATCCCCAGCTCCTGATGCGCCATCTCACGACCGCGGAATCTCAACGAAACCTTGGCCCTGTCCCCGTCACTCAGGAAACGTACCAAGTTGCGTAGCTTGACCTGGTAGTCCCCTTCTTCCGTCCCTGGACGAAACTTTACTTCTTTAACCTGGATCTGCTTCTGGTTCTTCTTCGCCGCAGCGACCTGCTTCTTCTTCTCGAACAGGTGCTTGCCGTAATCCATGATCCGGCAAACGGGAGGAACCGCATCGGCGGAAATCTCCACCAGATCCAATTTGGCTTCTTCAGCTATACGAAGCGCTTCATCAATCGAGACGATGCCAACCTGCTCGCCATCAGCACCAATCAAACGGACCTCACGAGCCGAGATATTCTCGTTGATCGGGGCCTTGGGTGCAGCTCGTTTATCCTGTCTCATTTCACGCTTAATAGTCATTACTCCAATTCTTGGCGACCACGCCGGGAAACCGCTTGTGTCAGCAGCTGCGCGAAGTCATCCAGGGGCATGGAGCCCAGATCGACGCCTTCACGGGTGCGCACAGCAACGGCTCGTGTCTCTACTTCCCTGTCTCCGATAACCAGAAGATAGGGAACCTTGAGCAAGGTATGCTCGCGGATTTTAAAGCCGATCTTTTCGTTTCTCAAGTCGGACTTGGCACGGAAGCCGCTTTGGTTAAGCGTTTTCTCCACTTCCAGTGCGAAATCAGCCTGCTTGTCGGTGATATTCATCACCACGGCCTGAGTTGGAGCCAGCCAGGCAGGGAAAGCGCCTTCGTAATGCTCGATGAGAATTCCGATGAATCGCTCGAACGAGCCAAGAATGGCACGATGCAGCATGACCGGATGCTGGCGGTCATTATTCTCGCTGACGTACTCGGCACCCAGGCGAATCGGCAGATTGAAATCAAGCTGCAGCGTTCCGCACTGCCATACGCGCCCCAGGCAATCCTTCAGCGAAAACTCGATCTTCGGCCCGTAGAACGCGCCTTCACCTGGCTGCAAGTCATAAGGCAGTCCAGCGCTATCCAGCGCAGCAGCGAGCGCCGCCTCGGCGCGATCCCACAGCTCATCGGAGCCAACTCGCTTTTCTGGCCGGGTCGACAGCTTCAATTCAATGTTGTCGAAACCGAAATCCGCGTACACCGCCTGGGTCAGCTTGATAAACGCAGCGGACTCGGACTGCATCTGCTCTTCTGTACAGAAGATATGCGCATCATCCTGAGTAAAGCCACGCACTCGCATGATGCCGTGCAAAGCACCGGAAGGCTCGTTGCGGTGGCACGCCCCGAATTCGGCAAGGCGAAGTGGCAGTTCGCGATAACTTTTCAGCCCTTGGTTATAAACTTGCACGTGACAAGGGCAGTTCATCGGCTTGATCGCGTAGTCGCGACTTTCCGACTCGGTCGTGAACATGTTTTCGGCGTAGTTCGCCCAGTGTCCGGACTTTTCCCACAGGCTGCGATCAACGACCTGCGGAGTCCGAATCTCCTGATAGCCATTTTCGCGCTGCACGCCGCGCATGTACTGCTCGAGCACCTGATACAGAGTCCAGCCATTCGGGTGCCAGAAGACCATCCCCGGTGCTTCTTCTTGGGTATGGAACAGATCCAGGCGCTTGCCGATCTTGCGGTGGTCGCGCTTCTCGGCCTCTTCAATTCGCTGGATGTAGGCGGCAAGCTGCTTCTTGTCCGCCCACGCGGTACCGTAGATGCGTTGCAGCTGCTCGTTCTTCGCATCGCCACGCCAATAGGCACCAGACAACTTGGTCAACTTGAAGGACTTGAGGAACCGGGTATTCGGCACGTGCGGGCCACGGCACATGTCGACATATTCTTCGTGGTAGTACAGCCCCATTGCCTGCTCGTCCGGCATATCCTCGACTAGGCGCAGCTTGTAATCCTCACCGCGCGACCGGAATACCTCGATCACGTCAGCACGCGGCGTGACCTTTTTGATCACGTCGTATTCAGTATCGATCAGTTCTTTCATTCGCTGCTCGATCGCAGCCATATCATCCGGCGTAAACGGCCGCTCGAAGGCGATATCGTAATAAAAGCCCTCTGCGATCACCGGCCCAATCACCATCTTGGCAGACGGATATAGCTGCTTGACCGCATGCCCAACCAGGTGCGCACAGGAGTGACGAATGATCTCCAGACCCTCTTCATCCTTAGGCGTGATGATCTGCAGGCTCGCGTCGCGCTCGATCAGATCACAAGCATCAACCAATCGACCGTCTACTTTGCCCGCCAGAGTAGCCTTGGCGAGACCTGCGCCAATTGATTGAGCCACCTCAGCGACGGAAACGGGATTATCGAAAGAACGCTGACTGCCGTCAGGAAGAGTAATGATGGGCATGGCGCCTCCTCTCCTAGTGGTGACCCCTACCAAAGGCCACGTGGGTTGGGATGAGCCAGGAAAGCGATCCATCGAATAACCTGCCGCACGGTGGCAGGAGCACTAAAGCTGATCGATCCGGATCGAAGTCACTGGAAATATATGGAGCACGGATGCTTTCAGAAAGCCGCCGCACTGACAAGCAAGGCATAAAAAAAGGGTCGCTAGCGCGACCCTTTTCGGAATTGGTAGGCACAATTGGATTCGAACCAACGACCCCCACCATGTCAAGGTGGTGCTCTAACCAACTGAGCTATGTGCCTCCGATGGACGCGCATTTTAGAGATACGCCTGAGAGAGTCAAGCGCTTTTTTCGCTAAGCCACTGATATACGTAATTTTTGGATTCCAAAAAAGTCTCTCGCACCGCTATGGCATAGGAAGTCCTGTAGCGATAGCATCAGCGTCAAATATTCAAAACAGGGCAAACAGAATGTCGCACACTCCCTACCCGTCATCCTATTACGCGGCTTCGGCGAACCCGGCGCCTGTTCGCACCGCCCTGGGATGCGATGTCGAGACTGACGTCTGCGTGATTGGCGCCGGCTACACCGGGCTATCGACCGCCCTGTTCCTGCTTGAGCAAGGTTTCCGTGTCATCGTCCTTGAAGCCGCGAAGGTCGGTTTCGGCGCGTCCGGGCGCAACGGTGGGCAGATCGTCAACAGCTACAGCCGCGATATCGATACCGTCGAGCGCAGTGCTGGTCGTGACGAAGCACGATTGATCGGGGCGATGGCATTCGAGGGCGGGCAGATTATCCGGGAGCGAGTAGCGCGCTATGGCATTGACTGCGATTTGAAGAACGGAGGCGTATTCGCCGCTTTCAACATCAAACAGATGCACCACCTCGAGGCTCAGAAGACCCTTTGGGAGCGCTACGGCTACGATCGACTCGAACTGCTCGACCACGACGGCATTCGAAACGTCGTCGCATGCGAGCGATACATCGGCGGAATGCTGGATCACGGCGGCGGCCATATCCACCCACTCAACCTTGCGCTCGGCGAAGCAGCAGCGGTCGAATCCCTCGGCGGCGTCATCTATGAACAAAGCCCAGCAATCCGTATCGATCGAGGAAACACGCCGCGAGTACACACCCAGCACGGCCAAGTAACCGCTAAATTCGTGGTCGTTGCCGGGAATGCTTATCTGGGTGGACTGGTTCCTGAACTAGCAGCCAAATCCATGCCCTGCGGCACTCAAGTCATCGCCACCGAGCCCCTCGATCCAGAACTCGCGGCGACGTTGCTCCCGCAGGATTACTGCGTCGAGGACTGCAACTATTTGTTGGACTACTTCCGTCTTTCCGCCGATAAACGTCTGATTTATGGTGGTGGAGTGGTATATGGCGCACGCGATCCGGCCGATATCGACTCGATCATCCGACCGAAGATGCTCAAGACGTTTCCGCAGTTGCAAGGCATCAAGACGGAGTTCGCCTGGACCGGCAATTTTCTAATGACGCTATCGCGCTTACCCCAGGTCGGTCGGCTCGATGGCAATCTTTACTACTCCCAAGGATGCAGCGGTCATGGCGTCACCTACACCCATGTCGCCGGGAAAGTCATTGCCGAGGCCTTGCGAGGGCAGGCTGAGCGCTTCGATGCTTTTGCCAGTTTGCCGCACTATCCGTTTCCCGGAGGACAAACATTCAGCGCGTCGCTGAGTGCTCTCGGCGCGCTCTATTACAGTCTGCGTGACAGAATCGGCTTCTGACGTATCACCTAACGGGACATGGCGGAGCCGCATCGCAAGCGCCGGACTCTTCTTGCCCCCTAGGTAACCCCGCCTTGAATCGCTCGTCCTTCGGCGCCAGCTGCACCGCACATGAGCGTGCTGCTGATGCCTGAGTACGACACCCCCGCTCGGCCAACACTTGCGACAGGTTAAACCAACCAGGCGCGAAAGCGTTGTCACGCTGGACGCTGGCCCTCAGGGCGCGCTCCGCCGCAGGCTTGTCGCCTTGTGCGTACCGAGCGTTGGCCAGTACGAACCATGACAAGCCGCTCGACCAACGTTGTGCAGCCGTTTCGTAGGCTTTTAGCGCCGCATCATTGTGACCGGTTTGCTCAAGGTCATTCGCAGCCTTCAGCCAGACCGTTTCCTGAGCGGTACGCGGCAATTGATCGGGCGCAACCGTTACCACTGCCCACCGCTTACCCTTGGCCCAACTGCGCTCGAACTGACGAAAACTTCCGGTCCAGCGCCGAGTGGTCCCGGAGCGCAGCACGAGAGTCTGCGCAGCCAGGTCATACCCCACCACAACTGCAAAATGCCATTGAGGCCAGCGATCGAAAGCAAGGTTCTGCAGCACCAGGACGGGATTTCCTGCCGCCACCTCACTCAGCACCGCTTCTAGGCGTGGCTTCAACGGGTAGACCAGCAGATCGTGGGCCCTCGCAGCCGCGACCATTTCAACCTGTAGGCTACCTTTGCGCTGGGGAAGATAAACGCGTTTGACGAGCTGTTCCGGTTGAGTATCGACGCCACGCTGGGTAAGCATCGTGGCGAGCGCGGCGGGCCCGCACTGATAATCTTCCTGGGGAAAGAATGGGACCTCGTCCAGCTCAACCCGCTCGGGAAGCCCCGCGGACCCAACCGGTACGATTGGAGTCCGCGCGCACGCCGCGAGAAGGATTACGGCAAACAGCAGGACCAGTCGTTGCATCAACGGTTGATACAGTGGACGAAGTTGAAGATGTTAGTCGCGCAAAGCAGATCGGTGATGATAAAGATCACCAGGAACAGAACGATGATCCCGACGACTCCGGCACCGGCTGGCGCCTGATCCAGTTGCTGGTTGAACTGCGCGAGTTCCGCCGGCGTCAAGCTGTTGATTCGCTGCTCAACCTGATCGCGGTCGACACCCATGGAGATCAGCTTTTTCTGGACGTCTTTGTCCTCGAGCATCGTCAGCAGCTGCTGGCGGTCCACTTGCTGTTGCTGCTCGGCAATGATTTCCGGGGTGCCGATCATTGTCGCCTGGGCCAGCGGGATTTGCGCGAACAGCATGAAGTGCATCGCAGCCAGCAGGCTGGCTACACGCTTCATAACGGACGAATTGAACATGGCGGAACTCCTTAATCTTTTTATTCGTCAGCCCCGCGCGATTGTCAGGGGCCACCAAAGTTAAGACGGTGCCGCTGTTCCGCCAGTTCCCTCGTACGCTAAGGTTTCAGCAAAAGGAGGATTTCAACCACCCACCGCCCATCCCCCCAAACGATCACGATACAAGGGAGAACGAACATGCAGGCCATTCGATCAATCACTCTGATGTTGTACGGCGCCATCCTCCTTGGCTGCCAGTCATCAACATCCGATTCGATGCAAACGCCACAGGACACAACCGGGCGATGCAACGCCGGGGCTGTTCAGGCGCTGGTCGGGAAACATGCAAGCCCAGCATTGCTTGAACAGGCACGCCAACAAAGTGGGGCAGCCATAGCCCGCATCCTCCGACCAGGAGACGTCGTCACGCTGGAATACAACGCGCAACGGCTAACACTCACGACTGACGAATCGTTGGAAATTCAGCGGATTGGCTGCGGCTAAGCCGCAGCATCGTCCTTCTAACCCTCCGCATGACCGGGCGCCGCATCGATAGCCTGCAGCGCCTGCTGCAACCAAGGCGCAACGCGCTGGGGTCAGTGCGCGACCACCCTGCGCGTCCGTAGGCTGGTCGCAGAGAATGATTTCGGCGGTACCAACAGCCAGTACAGGTCATAACGCGTAATGATGGCTTGAGCCAGCAACGGTGCAATTAGGCCGATCAGCGTCCCAAGCACGAGATGCACAGGGATGGAATCAACACCCAAGAAGCTGCTGAGGATTACCCTAATACCGCTTCCGGCGAGAATGTGCATCAGGTAAATGGTCATTGAGGAAGCGCCAATGAACAGTAGCCACTCCATCCGAACCTGCCCTAACCACATCGATAGCGCAATCACGAAAAAGATCGAAACAGTCGCCAGCACAAGTACCGGCAAGCCACCAACTTCCCAGTTCAAGCCAAACGTGATGTGGAACAGATACTGACCGATTACGAATAGCGTTCCGAACAGCAAGGTGAGCGGAACGAAGCGGGTCAAAAAATACGCCTTGATCTCGTTAAACCAGACGCCAAGCGCAAAAAATACGGCATTGCCAAAGATGAACCTGCCAACATTGCCCATCGCGAGGTCTTGCTTGAAGACATAGAAGGCGCTGAATGCCAGCAGTATCGGCAGGAAGTAGCGACGATCAGCCTTGGCATAGACAAAGGAGCAGACCACGAAAACCAGAAACAGCGCATAGAGAAACCAGAACTGCGCCCGCGGCGACCAGAGCAACGAGAACACCTGCCCTAAGGTGACCTCTCCATTCGTGTAGTTCGACAACACCACCTCAATCGAGCCTTGCAGTAACGACCAGACGATAAAGGGATAGACGACGGTATCAACCTTGTTGGTGATCAGCCCCGTCTTTCCGCGTTTCATCAGCGAATCGTAAAAGAACAAACCCGACAAAAAGAAAAACAACGGCATGTGAAAGCTGTAAATGATGCTATCGACGAGAAGATAGCGGTCTTCCTCTATTGGCAAGCCAGCATTGAACACCCCGCGTGCAACATGTCCGTAGACCACCAAGATGATTCCAATGGCTTTGGCATAATCGACCCAGGCATTTCTCTCCTGCATCACATTCTCCTTGTTTTGGGGTACCAGGCACATCGCAGCCACAGCTGGCGCGGACGGGAAAGGTAGACAGTGAGAAATGCGATCAGTTTGTTGCCGGTACCCAGCTACCCTATTTATCCGACGTAATGCGCCAGAGCCATTCGTACGTGGCTTCCATCCGGACAGCCTCAGGCAATTGGGTCTTAGCCCAGCAACTCAGCAAAAGAAATAAAGCGTACGGGATCCCCCTCCTTCAGTTGACCATGTTCACGCACCTCGACCAACCCATCCGCCCAGGCTGCGCTGCGCAGAATCGACGAGCTCTGGTTGGCATATAGCACCGCCCTGCCCAATTCGAGGCGCGCCCTAAGGTATTCGCGGCGCTTGCCAGGTTTGTTCCAGCTGAAGCCCGCAGGCACTGGAAAACTTAACGGTTCGACCTCCGTCACCCCCATCCTGCGCAACAAATAAGACCGCGCCAGCAAACCAAAGGTGACCAGCGTGGAGGCCGGATTGCCGGGCAAACCAATGACCGCTACGCCGCGATAACTACCGCAGGTCAACGGCTTGCCTGGCTTGATCGCCAACTTCCAGAGCGTTAGCTCGCCCTCTTCCTGCAGAACTCTTCCTAGAAAGTCGGCTTCGCCGACCGACACGCCACCCGTGGAAAGAATCAGATCTACCTCGTGCAGACCCGCAAGGCATTGATGAACCCGCGCGAGGTCGTCCGGCACGATGCCGGCATCGATGACATCGCACCCCAAACGCTGCAACCAGTGGCGCAATAGCACGCGATTGCTGTTGTAGATCTGTCCTGGCTGCAGCGTTTCGCCCGGCTCGACCAACTCATCTCCGGTAGAAAGCAGCGCGACCTTGAGTTTTCGACTCACGTTCAGCTGCGAGACACCCAGTGAAGCGGCAAGCCCCAACTCAATCGCCCCCAGCCGCACACCCGCTGCCAGGACCTCGTCACCCGACCGCGCCTCGCCACCCTGAGGACGGACGTGTTGCCCCTGCCGCACCGGCACGGCAAAACGCACTCGGCCATCATCGAGCACCTCGACGTTCTCCTGCATCTCCACGCTATCGGCACCTTCCGGCATCGGCGCGCCGGTGAAAATCCGAGCGCAGCTACCTGGTTCCAGAGGTGCGGGTTGAGTGCCGGCAAAAATCTTCTGGCTGACCCGTAGTGGCTGCCCACACAAATCGGCTTCTCGCAGGGCATAGCCATCCATGGCGCTGTTCGGCCATGGCGGCAAGTCCAGCTTCGCGATCAAGGGTTCAGCGAGTATCCGACCAACCGCATCATCGATCGGCACGCTTTCGACGCCATCAATCTGAGTGGCCTCCGCCAGATTGAGCAGTGCTTCAAGCGCCTGCTCTACCGGCATCAGCGCTGGCGGCTCACCCGCTTTCATGCGCGGCTCTCGCAGGGTTCGGCCTGCTTGAGATGCGGCACGAAATTGCACGGACGATGACGCGCATCGAGCTGCTCGGCAAGAATGCCATCCCAGGCGGTCCGGCAGGCATTGGTCGAGCCGGGTAGGCAGCAGACCAGCGTCGAGTTCGACAGTCCGGCCACCGCTCGCGACTGGATGGTGGAACTGCCGATATCGGAAACGGATATTTGGCGAAACAGCTCACCGAAGCCGTCGACCTGCTTGTCCAGCAAGCAGCTCACCGCTTCCGGGGTGCTGTCGCGCCCGGTAAAACCTGTACCTCCGGTAATCAGTACAACTTGTACTTCGTCCTCGGCGATCCAGTTCGCTACTTGCGCACGAATGCGGTACAGATCGTCCTTGAGCAGTACTCGAGAAGCCAGTCGATGCCCGGCAGCCAGGAGCCGGTCGACGAGAAGCTGCCCTGAGGTATCGGTTTCACGCGAACGGGTGTCGCTGACTGTCAGGACAGCAATATTCAACGGAACAAAGGATTGATCAGCAAGATGGCTCATACAGGCTTCCCGGTTGTTGGACTCAATTTTGGGTGTTATATCACAGGCTTTTGGCGGAGCATTTGATGCAACAGCGCAGGCTTGCTGATTGCTCGATTTTGCTGCTGGCTGGTGGCCGCGGACAACGAATGGGCGGGCAGGACAAGGGATTGGTTGAGTGGCATGGCAAACCGCTCGTGGCGTGGCCGTATCGCATCGCGCGGCCACTGACGGATGACTTGCTCGTCTCCTGCAACCGCAACCAACAGCGTTACGCGGCCTTTGCCGATCGATTGGTTTGTGACGACGAGCCTGATTTTCCTGGGCCGCTTGCCGGTATACGAGCAGGCCTCGCGGCGGCTCGCCACCACTGGCTCATGGTATTGCCGTGCGATGCTCCGCTGATAGACGAGGCGCTGCTTATACAGCTGTACAAGAGCGCTCGAGCGGAGCCGGGGAAGGCCGTAATGGCTAGGCGTGACACGCAATGGGAACCGCTGTTCTGCGTCATTCCGAGCGATCTGGCACCTGCCATCGAAATTGCCTGGCATGCGGGAGAACGCAGCAACCGCAATATACTGTTGGAGCTGGGTGCACAAGCCCTTGACCTCGACGCAGACGATCCTCGGCTAGCCAATCTGAACTCGCCTGAGCTGCTTTCGGAGCGAGCACCTCCACAGGGAACTTAGCGTCGGCGATTGCCGTCACAGACGCAACTACTCAGAGGAGACTTATCATGCGTGCAGCAACCGGACCCGCCTTGGCATTGCTGGTTGGACTGGCCCTTCTTACGGGCTGTTCGAGCCCCAGCGTCATCACACTCAACGATGGTCGAGAAATCCAGACGCTGGACCGTCCGGAATATGACGAGGACGCCGGCTTCTACGAATTCGAAGGCATCGACGGTAAGCCAGGCAGGGTTAACAAGGATCAAGTTCGTACTGTCAAGGAGCTGTAACCACCCCGCTCTTCGGTGTCGAGCACACTGCCCGGCACCGTCAAAAAAGCATTCGCTAAACGCTTGTGAAGCAAAACTTTTTCTGTAAAATGCGCGCCATCTTCGGAGCGTAGCGCAGCTTGGTAGCGCGTCTCGTTCGGGACGAGAAGGTCGCTGGTTCGAATCCAGTCGCTCCGACCAAATCCCGGCATCAGACTGAATAGGTCTGATGCAAAAAAAACCGGCCTCTGGCCGGTTTTTTTTGTATTTGGGCCGAAACCTCCGCGTCTGGATTCGTTTAATCGGTCAGGCCCGCTGCTCCTTAGCGCACCTCACGAACACACCCTTGCACCCGCTCCGCGATACTCCTTCGACTAGCCTGCCTTCCTTCTATCGCTGCAAAAACCATACAACCTGCTCTGCTTCAAATGGCCAATCCAGCTCGGCGCCCGTATCCACTCGCCGCAACACAGGTATACGTAGGCCGTAATCATCGACCCACTCAGGGCGGTCGGCTATATCCAGCAACTCTACCAGCAGCCCGTTTTCCACTAGCGACAGAAGCTCCGCCTCGGCCTGCTCACAGAGGTGGCAACCCAGCGTTCCAAACAACTGGCATTCAGGCAGATACATAAGTACGACTCACTAGAACAGGCCATGCAATTCTAGCAGGCCAGACATGATGCAGCTGGGAACTGCCAGCCTCGTCCTTTCGGATTACTCAGTTAGAAAAAGTGTGACCTTCACCCCACTCAAACGATGGTTTGATTTAGGGAATCGACGAGACGCTGGCAAACCGCTAGGATGCGGCAACCCAAGCGGCCGCAGAGCCACTGGGCCGGATGTGTCGACGCGTATCGGCAGCAGCAGTTGATGCCAGGCTTCAACGGAAGTAGACATAACTGCCGAACGGTTTAACCGACACTTTCATGCTTAAGCCTTAAAGACTAAGGTCTAAGGGCTCAATTACTTATGTAGTGCTTTATTGCATGGCGCCGTAAGAGCGACTTCAGAGCATCATCCAACGAGGAGAAATAAGAAATGCTCAAGACCCCAATCGCCCGGGGCGTGGCCCTAGCCACTCTGGGAGCAACACTGGCCATTCCTACTATGGCTCAAGCTGAGTTCTTGAAGGACAGCAAAGCCAGCCTGGAACTGCGCAACTTCTACTTCAACGGTGATAACCGTCATGACGGCGCCGGCCAGTCCAAAATCGAAGAATGGGCACAAGGCTTTATCTTCAAATACGAATCAGGCTTTACCGAAGGCACTGTTGGATTTGGTGTAGATGCGATTGGCCTGCTGGGCCTGAAGCTCGATTCCAGTCCCGACCGCACCGGTTCCGGCCTTCTTCCTACCAATGACGATGGCTACGCTCCGGACGATTACGGCCGCATCGGCGGCGCCGCGAAAGCTCGAATCTCCCAGACCACGCTAAAAATCGGCGAGATGATTCCGAAGCTGCCAACTATCCTGCCGAGCGACTCGCGCCTGCTGCCACAGACTTTTCGCGGTGGCATGCTGACCTCTCAGGAAATCGATGGCCTAACCGTCAACCTCGGCCGCATGACCGAAACCAGCTTGCGCAGCGAAGCCGGTTTTGCTGACATGACAATGTCCAATGGAGGGGCTGGTGGTGTAGCTTCTGATAAGTTCGATTTCGCCAGCTTGAAGTATCAGTGGAATAAGGAACTGACGACTTCGTACGACTACGGCAACCTGGACAAGAACTACAAGCAACATATCTTCAACCTGGTTCACGTAATGCCGCTGGGCGAGAAGCAATCGTTCAAGAGCGACATTCGCTACGCCCGCTCCACCGACGATGGCAACACCAACGTCGACAACAAGGCATTCGGCGCGATGTTCACCTATAGCCTGGGCGGCCACGCATTCGGTGCGGCCTATCAGGACATGAGCGGTAATACCGGTTATCCCTACCTAAATGGTGGCGACGCGTTCCTGGTGAACTACGTCATGATCGACCCCACCTTTGCCGATCCGGACGAAAAGTCGTGGCAGGTCCGCTATGACTACAACTTTGCCGCCATGGGCGTGCCGGGCCTGACCTTCATGACCCGTTACGTGAAAGGCACCGATGCCGGCGCCAACGGCAACGGCGAAGAGTGGGAGCGTGATACCGATATCGGCTATGTCATGCAAAGTGGCGCGCTGAAGAATCTTGGTGTCAAGCTGCGTAACGGCACCTACCGCGGCGACGGTCGTGAGATCGATCAGACCCGCTTTATCGTCAGCTACACCATCCCGCTGATGTAATAGCGGCTACCGCATGCAAGTGCAGTAGATAGAAAACCCGCTTCGGCGGGTTTTCTTTTTTGCGCATATATCAACCACGAACCATCACTGCGAGCGGGTTCAACGCCTGAACGCAAACTGACGGTAAAACGAGTCAAACGGAGCGGGAACCTTGCGCTATCAGCGTGCTCGAAACTTGAGGCACTGGGACCTTTTGTTCCAGCGAGACTGAAGAGGAGCTGCAGATGTCTACCGAATCCACTTTCGGCACCAGTGACGAAACGCCAATCCCCGATGCATCCATGGGAACCTCCGCACCGTTGTTCGACAAGTCCGCACACCGCCGCAACCTCCAAGCCGCTCAGAACGCACTCATTGAAGAATTCCACACCTTGATCGGAGACACCGAGCGCCTGTTGAAGCACACGCAAGAGACCGCAGGTGCACAGACCGAAGAGTTGCGCGGCAAGATCAACGCCAACCTCAGCCGCGCCCGTCAAATGCTCAAGGAACAGGAAGGTACGTTGCGTGAGCAGAGTCAGGCAGCTATCCAGTGCACCGAGGAGTATGTCCATACCCATCCATGGCAATCGATCGGTATCGCGGCAGGGGTCGGTTTTCTCTTTGGCTTGATTACCCGCCGCTGATGTGGGGTATGGATTCAATGGAAACCAAGCACGCCGATGAAGCACCAGCGCCCTCCCTCAAGAAAATGGGCGGCGCGCTTGTTGATCTGTTGCAAGGGCATTTGGAGCTGGTCGGGATAGAAATCCAGGAAGAAAGAGTCCGAGTGTTCAAGCTTTTTCTTCTCGCCAGTATCGCCCTCATCCTCGGTTTGCTGATCTTGGTAGGGCTATCGGCCGCGATCGTCATCGCGTTCTGGGACAGCAACCCTATCGCAGCGATCCTGGTGCTCTGCGTGCTGTACACAGTGTGCCTGGCAGCATGTATTAGCCGCGCAACTCGCCTCGCCAAAGAGAGCGCTTCGCCCTTCCAGGCAACGGTCGAGGAGCTGGCCCGCAATCGGGAGCGTCTATTGCCATGAGCTTTCCCCTTAGTAGTTCCAGCGACCTCGCCATGCGCAAGGATCTGGTTCGGTTGCGCATGGAGATGAACCGCCAACAACTCCTTTATCACTCGCAACCACTCGCCCATCCTTTTCAGCGAATCAAGCAGATGGTCGCGAACCGCGGCGCCGCGTCCGAACATACTGTACAGAGGGGCCCCGTGGTGGTAGCGACGACCATGGCGCTCGCTCTGTTTGGTCGTCGCCTTGGAAAGGTAGGCAAACTGGCTCGATTGGGCCTTCTGCTATATCCGATTATCCGTAAGATGCGGCATTAGCCGGCGCAAAATTCCGAGAAGGCCTGATGTTGGCAGGCAGTGCAGCTTGACTGCCCCGCCATGCGATGCGCGTATGGTTTAGCAGTCGGCAAGTGCTGTAGGCTGGCGCCATGTGATGAATGCACTCGACGGACACGCTGCGGCGCTAGCTGCCGGTCGTGTTATTGCGCCTGGCACATCGGCCCCACTGCGACATCAAGGAGGTTGCTCTTTGGATTGGCATACCCTGCTTAATCGTGAACGGCTCGGTAAATCCGTTCACAGCAACGAAGAGCTTGGTCGAAGCCCGTTTCACAAGGATCATGACAGGATTATCTTCTCTGGAGCGTTCCGTCGACTTGGGCGCAAGACCCAAGTGCACCCCGTCTCCAGCAACGACCACATACATACCCGCCTCACTCATTCGCTGGAAGTGAGCTGCGTCGGACGCTCTCTCGGCATGCGTGTGGGAGAAGTGTTGCGTGACGACATGCCGGAATGGTGCAGTCCGGCTGATCTAGGGATGATCATCCAGTCAGCCTGCCTCGCTCACGATATAGGCAATCCCCCGTTCGGCCACTCGGGGGAAGATGCGATTCGCCATTGGTTTCAACAGGCGGCCGGACGTGGCTGGCTGGATAGCATGAGCGATGCTGAACGAGCCGATTTCTTGAACTTCGAGGGCAACGCGCAAGGCTTCAGAGTGCTTACACAGCTCGAGTACCACCAGTTCGACGGTGGCACCCGGCTGACCTATGCAACGCTTGGCACCTACCTCAAGTATCCTTGGACATCGCGTCATGCCGAGGCGCTCGGCTACAAGAAGCACAAGTTTGGCTGCTACCAGAGCGAGCTGCCTCTGCTCGAGCAAATCGCCTCGAAGCTCGGCCTGCCGAAGCTGGATGAGCAGCGCTGGGCGCGTCATCCGCTGGTCTATCTGATGGAGGCGGCAGACGATATCTGTTACGGCCTCATCGATCTGGAAGATGGCCTCGAAATGGACCTGCTCGATTACGCCGAGGTCGAGGCCCTGCTGTTGAATCTGGTGGGCGACGACCTGCCAGAGACCTACCGGCAACTCGGTCCCAAGGATTCGCGCAGGCGCAAGCTGGCCATTCTCAGAGGAAAGGCCATCGAACATCTGACCAACGCCGCGGCACGTGCCTTCGTCGAGCAGCAGCAGGCGCTGCTGACTGGAAAACTCGCCGGAGATCTAGTCGAGCATATGCACGGCCCAGCCAAACAGTGCGTAGTGCAAGCCAAAGCCATGGCGCGGGAAAAGATCTTTCAAGACAAGCGCAAGACGCTTCACGAGATTGGCGCCTATACCACGCTCGAAATTCTCCTTAACGCCTTCTGTGGTGCCGCCTTGGAGCAGCATGGCGGACGTACACCGTCCTTCAAGAATCGTCGCATACTGGACCTGCTTGGTAGCAATGCGCCGAATCCTGACTGGCCGTTGTATCAGTCTTTCATACGGATGATCGACTTCATTGCCGGCATGACTGACAGCTATGCGACCGAGATGGCCGGCGAAATGACCGGACGCTCGAGCCCGACGTGAGTCAGATGAAAAAACCACTGTGGAGAATCGTCGGCTGGCAGCCTGGCCGCCCCGCCTGGGGCGCAGCAACCGTAGCCGGCCTCGGCTGTGCACTGCCGCTTCTGCTCGGGTTGTTCAGCGGTCATCCCGGCTTCCTATGGGCCACTGTCGGGGCTTTCCAGGCGGCCAAAGCGAACCCGCTGCACCGCCTCGGCATGCTACGAATGCTGCTATTGATCGGCCTCGGTGCCGGTAGCGCCGCGCTCGGATTCTGGTCGGCGACGCACCCTCTGGTCAGTCTTGGTCTGTTTGCCTTCTACGGCCTGTTATTGGCATGGCTGCAGCGCTATGGCAGTGAGGCCGGCAAGCTCGGGATCGGCCTGGCGATCTGCCTGTGCCTTGGCCAGGGGCAGCACGGAATCGGCGATTTCAACAATCCCCAGGCAATCGCCGTACTGTTCGCTTTGGGAGGTCTTTGGGTCACCCTGCTGGCATTCGGGCTACGCGGCATGCATGGCTTGCGCATGTGGCCGTACATGCCTCGGCTATTCAGCTTGATGAAAGTGCTACGGCGCCGTGCGCGGCGTACTCCGATTCACCAATGGCGGCTCCATGCCCTGACTTACATACTCGCAGCGGCCACCGGTGGCCTGATCGTGACCCTTGCCGAGCTTCCACGAGGTTATTGGTTGACGCTGGCAGTCTTCACAAGCTTGCAAATGGATTTGCAGCACAGCCTCGTTCGCGCTCTGCAAGCCGGCATCGGAATTTTCTGCGCGGCAGCGGTACTGATCTATATGGGCCACAGCCTGGCCGATCCGCCGATGATGGTGATGATCATGCTGCCACTGGTGATGCTGAGTCGGGCTTTCCAGGCACATCACTACGGGCTATTCGTCCTGCAGACGACACTGAGCTTTTTGCTGTTGGCAGAAACCCTGGCGCACGATTGGGAATTGCCGCAGATACGCCTGACCAATGCGGCCATTGGGGTGGGTGTAGCGCTGGGCGTAACTACGCTGATGTACGTGCTACGCCGGTTGATTGCCCGGATTGCATTGCGCAAATCCCGGCAAACAACCGCGACCGATCAGGACAGGAACGACTCGATCACGCCTTAGCGTTGATCTCGTTTTCCGGATACCAGACATCCATCAACGGGCTTACGTTGAATTCGGCTAGTTCGTTGCGGCCCTTCAGCCACGCCTCGACTTGACCGCGCTGCTCTTCGTTAACCGAGCCACGACTGGCCAAGCATACAAAACCATAATCCTCACCACCGATATAGCCTAGACCGTTGGCTTCGATAGCTTCGTTCAGGAAAGCTTCGAGAAAGCCGTCGACTGCCGACGCGTCAAGACCGTCACGGTAGGTCAGATTGACTTCGAAACCCAGTTCCTGGAATTCATCGACACAGAGTTTTTTGCGCAGGCGGCGCGAGCGATTGGTAGCCATTGAATCGGTCCTTTTTCCAACGTGATGACGGCGCGCACTCTAACAGCAACGCCGCGCTTGTGCGATTACAGGCAGCAGTCTGTCACCCTATTCGTTCAAATCAATGGCAACTGCGGATTCTTTTTGCAGGGACCGCACGTCGCCAGCTACGCTTGTCGGATGAGAAGCACGTCACTTCTTGGACGTGGGCATAATGAGCCCGCCTTTTTTCCCTGAACGCAGTAGGGAACTTCAATGTCGCTGATTTCCAGTCTCTCTGTTCCAGCTGCTCGGCACAGAGTCATCAACAAATTGCTTGGCCGTATCGCGGCCGCCACGCTGACGCTACCGTTGGCGTTTACAACCTTCGCCGAGACCGTCAATCAGACCCTGCCACCCCGAGTGGCACAGGCGCTTAAGGCGAACAAGATAGAAAGCAGCGCGCTGTCCGTCGTAATGTTGCCGCTCAACAGCAATGCGTCGCCGACTTTTGTGAATGCCGATGTGTCGGTCAACCCCGCCTCGACCATGAAGCTGGTCACGACGTACGCTGCGCTGGAACTGCTGGGCCCCAACCATCAGTGGAAGACGGAATTCTATGCTGACGGGCCTATTGAGAGCGGCACGCTCAACGGAAACCTTTACCTCAAGGGTGGCGGTGATCCCAAGCTCAACATGGAGAAGCTCTGGCTGTTGCTGCGCGATCTGCGCGCCAATGGCGTCCAGACCGTTACTGGTGATCTGATCCTCGACCGCAGCCACTTCGTGCAACCGACGTTGCCGATTTTCGATGACGACGGCAACGACAAGAACAAGCCCTTCCTGGTGGGGCCGGATTCTTTGCTGGTCAATCTCAAGGCGCTTCGCTTCATCGCCCGCAACGATGACGGCAGGGTAAACGTCATGGTCGAGCCGCCGATCTCCACGGTTCGCGTCGACAATCGCATACAGGCACTGCCCAAAGCCAAATGTCCCGGCTGGCCTGACATTCGCTACAACCCGATCGAGGAGGCTGACGGCGTGACGGTCGTGGTCACCGGCAAACTTCCAGCCGGATGCAGCGGCCAGACTTACCTGTCTCTGCTCGATCATCAGCGCTACGCCGCAGGTGCCGTCCGGGCAATTTGGAATGAATTGGGCGGCAGCATCCTGGGTAACGACCGAGTCGCCCAGGTACCCAAGAATGCTCGCATGATCGCTCGCGCCTATTCACCGGATCTGGCGGAAATCATTCGCGACATCAACAAATACAGCAACAACACCATGGCGCGGCAACTATTCCTGAGCCTGGGCGCCGAGTTCCGTAACGAAACGGATACCGATGACTCGAAAGCCGCGCAGCGCGTGATCCGCCAGTGGCTGGCGAAAAAGGGATTGATATCACCGCATCTGGTCATCGAGAACGGCTCCGGCCTGTCGCGTGCCGAGCGCGTCAGTGCACGGGAACTGGCTAGCCTGTTGCAGGCGGCCTGGCAGAGCCCGTACGCGGCGGAATTTATTTCCTCGATGCCGCTCGCGGCCATAGACGGCACCATGCGCAAGCGTCTGCACAACACCGGCGTGGCTGGCAAGGCACATATCAAGACCGGAACGCTGAATACGGTGCGGGCGATCGCCGGCTATAGCCGCGACAACGATGGCAATACCTGGGCTGTTGTGGCCATTCTCAATCACCCGCGTCCATGGGGTGCCTCCTCGATACTGGATCAGGTGCTGGTCAGTCTCTACAACCGCCCGAGCAACGAAAGCACCGCGCAACGCTAATCCATGCGTGCCGGCGGTCGAAGGCCGCCGGCCGTCGGTTCATGCATCAGCGCCACTCCATCGCAGAGCGTCGGCCACCCAATACGTACTCGCATCGCTGTGCAGCCAAACGCTTACGAATCGCCGGTCAACGCGCCTGGAGTTTCCAGGCCCGATGTATCTTGCTGTTGCGCCGAAAATCCTCGTCTAACGTCGCGCCGGTGATTTCCTCCACGGCGTAACGCTCGGCGACGCCCGCATCGAGCGCGAACTTGCGGAAATTGTTGGAAAAATAAAGCGTACCGCCGGCAGCCAACCGCGCCATGGCGAGGTCGAGCAATGCAACATGATCACGTTGGACATCGAAGACGCCTTCCATGCGTTTGGAGTTGGAGAAGGTGGGCGGGTCGATAAAGATCAGATCGTACTCGCCACGATCCTCCTCGAGCCAAGTCATCACATCGGCCTGCTCCAGACGTTGCCGATCGGACAAGCCGTTCAAAGCCAGGTTGCGCCGCGCCCAGTCCAGGTAGGTCTTCGACAGATCGACGCTGGTAGTGCTGCGAGCGCCGCCCTTGGCCGCATGCACAGTTGCCGTTGCCGTGTAGCAATATAGGTTCAGAAAGCGCTTGCCAGCCGCTTCGCGAGCGAGGCGCAGGCGAAGCGGACGATGATCGAGGAACAGCCCTGTATCGAGATAGTCGGTCAGGTTCACCAGCAACTTGACGTCGCCCTCTCTCACTTCGAGGAACTCGCCCTGGCTGGCCTGACGCTCGTACTGGCGTGTCCCGCTCTGCCGCTCTCGGCGTTTGACCACCACGCGATCGCGGGAAATACCCAACGCTTGAGGAATCGCTCCCAGCGCATCGTACAGCCGCGCCTGGGCTTTCTCCGGGTCGATCGAGCGTGGGGGGGCGTACTCCTGTACATGCACCCAATCACCATACAGATCGATGGCCAACGCATATTCAGGCATGTCGGCGTCGTATAGCCGGTAGCATTGAATACCTTCCTTTCGCGCCCATTTGCCGAGCAGCTTCAGGTTTTTCTGCAGCCGGTTGGCGAACATCTGACCACCTTCACTGAGGCGCGCCAGTTCCGTGACGGGCTGTTCCTCGATCTTGTTCTCAACCGAAGCCTTGCGCTGCCCGGTCACGAACTGATCCAGCTCGACCTTGATCAGCAACAGCTTGCAAGGCAGCGCGCCATTCCAGAAGGCGTATTGCTTGTGACTGCGGATACCCATGCGCTTGCCAAGGTCCGGCGCCGACGTCAGAACGGCAGCCTCCCAGCCAAGGCATGCCTGTCGCAAGCGTTCACCGAGATTCTGATAGAGGTAGACCAGGCTCGCCTCGTCTCCCAGCCGCTCACCATAGGGCGGGTTGCAGATCACCAAGCCCTTCTGGTTCTGGTCGGGACGAGGTTCGAACGTTGCCACATCTCCCTGGTAGACCCGAATCCAGCCGGCCAGACCGGCGCGCTCGATATTGTTCTTGGCAGGCTGTATCAGACGCGGGTCCGCCTCGTAGCCCCGTATCCACAGCGGCTTTTGCGCCAGCCCCGCTTCAGCGCGAGCCTGCGCTTCGGCATGCAGGCGGTTCCAGATGGCCGGTACATGCCCCAGCCAGGCGCTGAACCCCCAACGCTCACGGCGCAAGTTGGGCGCGACATCAGCAGCCATCAGGGCGCCTTCGATAAGAAAGGTGCCGACGCCGCACATCGGGTCCGTCAGCGCGCCGCCCGCTGCGGCGATACGGGGCCAGCCCGCGCGGATCAATACAGCGGCCGCCAGGTTCTCCTTCAGTGGTGCAGCGCCCTGCTGCAGACGGTAGCCGCGCTGGTGCAGGCTGTGCCCGGAAAGATCCAATGAAAGAACCGCCTGCCCGCGGTCGAGACGCAGATGAACGCGAAGGTCCGGATTCAGCTTGTCGACGCTCGGGCGCTCGCCGGACGCCGTTCGCAGGCGATCTACGATCGCGTCCTTGACCTTCAGCGCACCGAAGTGAGTATTGTCGATTCCCGATCCGTGACCGCTGAATTCAACAGCCAGGCTGCCAGTCGCTTCCAGATGCTCCGCCCAGTCGATCCGGTGGACGCCTTCATAAAGCGTTTCGGCATTCACTGTTGCGAAACGGTCGATCACCAGCAGAACCCGGTTGGCCAGGCGCGACCAGAGGCACAATCGATACGCAACCTCCATGCCGGCGAAGCCGCGAATGGCAGCGGTCTGTTCGCGTGCCTCCTCAAGTCCGAGGCCAATGGCCTCTTCGAGCAACAAGCCTTCCAGCCCTTTGGGGCAGGTGAGGATAAGTTCGTGGCGATCAGTCATGACATGTCCAGAATTGTGCGACCCGGTCGGATAGCCATACCGGATCTCTCTTCGATAGTTGCGCGGTTCCGACTGCATTCGTCGCGAAGCAGCGGCAACAGTGCGGAGGCAGACATCGCGAGACGCGCGTCTCGCGTGCCTTATGGGCACCACTACGGTTTGGTTACTTGCTTATTACAAAACGATCATTCCCGCATCGGAACCATTTGGGTTAGAACTCGACTCAACCCGGCATCGCAACGATGTTCGGCAGAGGCTCGCCACGCCGGCAGCGGGCTTCGTTGGCAGTCTATCTGCCGACCTCTAGGAGGTCATACAGGAACACCAGTCAACCACTGAGGGCAATACCCAATGAGAAGACTCAAGCGTGATCCGATGGAACGAGCATTTCTACGCGGTTATCAGCATGGCATACACGGCAAATCTCGCGATCTCTGTCCTTTTTCTCATCCCGAAGTACGCCAAGCCTGGATTAACGGCTGGCGAGAGGGCCGCGGCGACAACTGGGACGGTCTGACCGGTGCGGCCGGTCTTCATCGATTGAACGAACTTCACGCAGTCGGCTGACACGATCACACCGACTTCAACTGGCACGCCCCACCCGGGCGGCGGGCTTGAAGCCCGGGGCTCCCTCAGGGAGCCCCACCGAGCAAATAGATCAGCGATTCACTTCCTTCCGAGATTGCAGCGCTGCGATGGCATCCACCGTCTCGCGTATCAGTGCTGGCCCCTTGTAGATAAAGCCCGTATACAGCTGCACCAAACTCGCGCCGGCCTCGATCTTCTCCGCCGCATGCCGCCCTTCGGTGATGCCACCGACAGCGATGATCGGCAAACGGCCCGCCAGCGTTTCAGCCAGAACTCTAACCGTGTGGGTACTTTTTTCGCGCACCGGCGCCCCTGACAGTCCGCCAGTTTCGTCAGCGTGGGCAAGCCCGGCGACACCGTCACGACCGAGTGTCGTATTGGTCGCGATGATGGCGTCCATCCCGGCTTGAAATACAGCTTCGGCGACCAATGCGGTTTCCTCATCGGTCATGTCCGGCGCGATCTTGATGGCCAGCGGTACACGCTTGCCGTGCAGCACCTCGAGATCCTCACGGCGCTGCCCAAGCGCGTCGAGCAGCTGCTTGAGGGAGTCACCGAACTGCAGGCTGCGCAGCCCTGGTGTATTCGGTGAGCTGACGTTCACGGTGACGTAGCTTGCCTGGTGGTAGACCTTGTCCAGGCACAACAAATAATCATCCTGGGCGCGATCGACGGGCGTATCGAAGTTCTTACCGATATTGATGCCCAGAATGCCTTTGAAACGAGCCGCATCGACTCTTTCCAACAGCGCGTCGACCCCATGATTGTTGAAGCCCATGCGGTTGATGATGGCTTCGGCTTCGGGCAGGCGAAAGATGCGCGGCTTCGGATTGCCCGGCTGCGGCCTCGGCGTCACGGTGCCCACTTCGACAAAGCCGAACCCCAACTGAGACATGCCATGGATCGCCTCGCCATTCTTGTCCAGTCCGGCCGCCAGCCCCACAGGGTTGGGAAAGTCCAATCCCATCACTCGCACCGGCAAGCCGGCCGGCGCCTTGTTGAGCATGGCATTAAGCCCCAGACGGCCGCCCGCGCCGATAAGATCGAGCGAGAGTTCATGGGAAGTCTCGGGAGTGAATTTGAATAGCAGCTGGCGGGCCAGGTTATACATACGCAGCCTAGATCCTGGAAAGTGTGGCGCGGGAGTATAGCAGGCGGGGGGCATTTTCAGCGGGTTGAACGTAAAGCCCAACCATGTGGAACCACTCTCTGAGAGGTCGCCTAATCAAGGCGGCGCAAGCGAATCAGCTTGCCTTCCGGAGCAAATTCCATCTCGAATGAACCAAATATCCCAACAGATGTCAGAAAGGGTCGCAGGTGATATGCCGGCAAGCTGACGCTCGTCCCTTCCCGGCTCTTGATTAGGATACGATTAGCGCGCCCCTGATAGACAGCCAGCAGTTTTTCTGCAGGCAGCGCAATATCCAGCACGAGGCTTGGCATGGAGGCTCCTCAATGATCAGCACAGCGATTCTGCCACATTGGCACTTAACCAGTGGCAAACCAAGGCTATCCGAACCTCTCAATCCAGAACAAAAGCTCGGCAAACACGGTGCACGACTTCGTCGGCTCTGCCACACTCCCGCCGTTGTCCTACGTGTTCATCTACAATGATGAACTTGCCCGAGCCGATGCCGCCCGTGACCTCCCGAATCGTCAAATTTGCTCAGCGCCTCGGACTGACCGGCAAGTCGCCGCGCCAGATCCTTGAACGCGCCAGCCAAATCCAGTTGCCCTTCGCTCCGCTCTCCGAGCCGACGCCGAGCATCTTTTGGCACGACGGACCCTGCCTACAGCGATTCGTCGATCTTCCCAGAAGCGCGCTTTCCGGACCGATCCAGGAAGACAAGGCAAAAGCTCGCGCGGCCTTGACGCGGCTCGTGCGCCGAGAGCAGAGCGCCCATCCAGCACTCGACCTTCGGCAGATTGACGGCCTCGGCGGGCAGAGCATCGATGGCACTATCTATCCGACGTTCGAAGCCTTTGCCGCCACCCAGGCGTGCCGCCAGTTGCGCGTGATCAGTTACCGGGACTTCGTGCGGACCATTACCGCCGCCCTGCCCGACTTCCAGACCCAGGCTCCGATCGAGCTTCGTCAGGCGAGCTGGCTCGGCGAGCGAATTTACTGGTCGGGAGAACATCATGCCGAAGCCTTCGCCTGTGCCATTGCCTATGCGCGGCTACGAGGGCTTGAGGTGAACCTGCCCTGCGAGCTGACCGACTACCGGCTCGATGCAGCGGGACTGCAGGCGCTGGACAGCGAGTACCACGCTGTGACCATGCCGGCGCAAGCCTGGGACGATCGCGAGTTTATGGGCCTGCTGCTTGATGCGAAGATCCCTTACGCGCGCTTGACGCTGCTACGCAACGCCAACAACTCCGAGCTGCTTCTGCTCGACAAGCAACAACCCGCCGCCAATGCCCTCGGCGAGGGACTCAAGCTTGCCGGCGCGCCCGACTTGGTTCGCTATCTGCGCGGCTTGCCCCAAATCACCAGATTCCGCCTTGGCAACCGGACGGCGCAAGCGGACTGATCGTGACTGGCGACCCAACGCCAGGCCGCACACTGGCGCGTTGCGCGCCTCTGACACCCACAGCTGAACGCAAAACGCCGGTGCAATGCACCGGCGTTTTACTTGTCAACCGATCACCGCCCTAAACATCAGGCGGCTGATTGGTCATTAACGTCGTGCGCTGTCCAGCGCCAGATCCTGCAGCTCACGCCCAGCGACGGCGTACATGGCATAGTCGACGCTGCTTGCACCGCGCAGCTCGACCAACATCCGCCGCCAACGCTCGACCTGATATTCCCGCTGTTCCAGCCAGAGCTGAACCCGGGCATCCAGATCGTCAGGCGCGTCGCTCATCTGCAGCACCGACACGGTGATGGCGCGCTGCTGGCTGTCGAGATCATCGCGGAAACCTTCCCGTGCCAGCGCCTGCCAGTTGTTTTCGACCGGCAACCCGGTGATCTGCTGCAGATACCAAGGCAGCTCCAGCGCGCCGCCAACGGCAAAATAAGCCGCCGCCACGTCAGCCGGGGGCTGACCGGTTTCATCAGCGGCTTCCAGAATGGGCAGCAGCGTGTACAGATGGTTGGTACCGGCCACCATTCGCGCCAACAGTTCGGGGACGCCTGCTTCCGTATACCGCTCGTAACGGGCCTGCCAGAGCTCACGCGTTCCACCTTGCAACAATGAATCGAGCTTCAGCCCGAGCGCCGCCACACGTGGGCCGAAATGCCCGACGTCACGCGCCGCATCCAACTCGTTGCGACGGTTGCGCAGGAACCAGCGGGTCGCGCGGCGGCCCAGCCGCATGAGTTCCTCCATGAGGTTGAGCTGGAGTTCGGCCGGGACCTTGTAATCCAGCGCCTCGATCTGACGGAACCAGTGTGGCAGATGGAAAACGTCACGAACGATCACATAAGCGCCGGCAACGTTCGCAGCGCTCACGCCGGTCGCTTCTCGGAGCCGTTGAACGAAAGTGATGCCCATGTTGTTGATCAGGTCGTTGGCGATCTGAGTGCTGACGATTTCGCGCTTGAGGCGGTGCTGTAGCATCGCCGGGCGATACTGCTCAGCCAGCAGCTGCGGGAACGCACTTTCCATTTCTCGCGCCAGATAGGCGTCATCCGGTACGCGAGATTGCAGCAGCGCGTCCTTCAGATCGATCTTGCTATACGAGATGAGCACCGACAGCTCCGCGCGCGTCAGGCCCTTGCCTTGGTTTGCGCGCTCGGCGAGCGCGTCATCGTTGGGCAGGAACTCAAGCGCACGGTCCAGCAGCCCGTCGGCTTCGAGGGCGCTGATCAGCCGCTTGTATTCACCCCCGCCCTCGCGAGCGCGGTGTTCCGCCTGTGAGAGCGCCTGGGTTTGCTTGTAGTTGTCATGCAGCACCAGCTCGGCTACCGCGTCGGTCATCTCGAACAGCAGCTGATTGCGCTGCTTTCCAGTCATATCGCCGGCGCTGACGATCTCGTTGAGCAGGATCTTGATGTTGACTTCATGGTCCGAACAGTTGACCCCACCGGCGTTGTCGATGAAGTCGGTATTCGCCGCGCCGCCGTGCAGGCAGTATTCGACGCGACCCAGCTGGGTGATCCCAAGGTTTCCGCCCTCGCCGATCACTTTCGCACGCAGCTCGTTGCCGTTGACGCGCAACACGTCGTTGGCCTTGTCGCCGACATCCGCATGGCTCTCCAAGCTGCTCTTGACGTAGGTGCCGATGCCGCCGTTCCAGAGCAGATCCACCGGCGCCTTGAGCAACGCGTGGATCAACTCGGCCGGGGTCAGCTGGTCAGCTTCGATCTCGAACCGTGCCTTCATCTGCGGCGTGATCGCAATGCGCTTGGCCGAACGCGGGAAAACGCCGCCGCCCGCCGAGATCAGCGAAGCATCGTAATCTGTCCAGGAGGAACGCGGCAGATCGAATAGACGCTTGCGCTCGATGAAACTGCGCGCTGCATCCGGATCAGGATCGATGAAGATGTGCAGGTGGTTGAACGCGGCGACCAGTTGAAGCGTCTCGGACATCAACAGACCGTTGCCGAATACATCGCCGGCCATGTCGCCGATACCGATCACGCTGACCGGGTCACGTTGAACGTCGATCCCGCGCTCACGGAAATGTCGCTGGACCGAGACCCAGGCGCCCTTGGCAGTGATGCCCATCTTCTTGTGGTCGTAACCTGCCGAGCCGCCAGAGGCAAAGGCATCGCCCAGCCAGAAGTCGTACTCTGCGGCAATGCCGTTGGCAATATCGGAAAAGGTCGCGGTGCCCTTGTCGGCTGCCACCACGAGATAAGGGTCGTCTTCGTCGTAACGCAGCACATTAGCCGGCGGCACGACATTGCCGTCCTTGAGGTTGTCGGTGATATCCAGCAACCCGCTGATAAAGATGCGGTAGCAGGCGATACCTTCGGCCAGCACTTCATCGCGCGAGCCGCTTGTCGGCAGCCGGCGCGGTACGAAACCACCTTTGGCCCCGCCCGGCACAATGATGGCGTTCTTCACCTGCTGCGCCTTGACCAGCCCCAGCACTTCGGTGCGGTAATCTTCTTCGCGATCCGACCAGCGCAGCCCGCCGCGCGCCACCTTGCCGCCACGCAGATGCACGCCTTCAACACGCGGCGAGTACACGAAGATTTCGAATTTCGGCGCTGGCCGTGGCATCTCCGGGATTGAGCGCGGATCGAGCTTGAAGCTGAAGTAGCTTTTCGGTTTGCCGCTGGCATCAGTCTGGTAGAAGTTGGTCCGCAGGGTCGCTTTGATCAGCGCCAGATAGCGGCGCAGGATGCGGTCCTCGTTGAGCACAGCGACGTCATCCAGAGCGGTGATGATTGCCTGCTCGAGCCGTGCCTGCTTGTCCGCCAGATCCTCTTCGCCGAGCTTGCGGGCAAGGTAGAAGCGCGTCTTGAACAAGCGCACCAGTTCACGGGCGATATCGGTGTGATTGACGAGCGCGCTGGCGATATAGCCCAGATCGAAGCCCATGCGAATCTGCTTGAGATAGCGCCCATAGGCCCGCAACAAAGCCACTTCGCGCCAGGTAAGGCCCGCGGTGAGCACCAGCCGGTTGAACGCATCGTTTTCCGCCTGGCCGTTATGGATATGAATGAACGCATCCTGCAGCGGTTCATTGATTTCCATCAGGTCGATTTCCAGACCTTCGGCATAGGTGAAGGCGAAATCGTGAATCCAGTATTCGCGCCCGTCCTTGCGCCGCAGATGGAATGGAAACTCACCCAGCACCCGCAGGCCGAGGTTCTCCAGAATGGGCAGCATGTCCGACAAAGGCAGCGGCGTGTTCAGGTGATAGAGCTTGCAGTGCAGGCGGTTTTCCACCGCCGTGATCGGCTGGTAAAAGCTCATCACCAGCGGCCGCTCTTCGTTCAGGCTGAGCACGTGCTGCATGTCGACGGCAGCCGAATGCGGAGCGAAGCGCTCACGGTAGCCGGCCGGGAAACCCTTGGGGAAATCGGCGAGGATGCCGGTTCCCTGCGCTTCGCCGAAACGCTCGACTACCACGCTGGAGTAATCGTCCTGCCAGGTGCGGCAGGCTTGCACTACTTCCCGCTCCAACTGCACCGGATCGAACTGGACCTGCTTGTTCGGATCCAGGCGTAGCAGGAACTGCACGCGGATCAATACCGATTCGGAGAAATAGGTGGAGAATTCGCAATCGCTGGCTTCCAGCCGATCGACCAGAACCTGCTGGATGCGCAATCGCGTTTCGGTCGAATAGCTGTCACGCGGCACGTACGCCAGGCAATAGCAGAAACGGCCATAGGGATCGATGCGCAGGAACAAACGCAGTTTGTTGCGCTCCTGGATCTGCACGATGGCGATCGCCGTGTCGAAGAGCTGCTCGATGGTCATCTGGAACAGTTCGTCGCGCGGCAGCACTTCGAGGACCTGAATCAGTTCCTTGGCCAGGTGTGCAGAATCGTCGAAATGGGAATGCTCGACGACCTCTGCGACCTTGCTACGGATATAGGGGATTCGGCGCACACTCTGGGTGTAGACCGAAGAGGTAAAGAGACCAAGGAAGCGGCACTCCTTGACCACACGGCCTTGCTCGTCGAACTCCCGAATGGAGACGAAATCCGGGTAGGCTGGCCGGTGAACCCGGCTGGGTGTGGCCGCCTTGGCGAATGACAGCAGTAACGGCTGACGCAAATAGGCCAAAGCCGGCGGCATGATCAGCTGATCATGTTCCTCCAGGCCTGTACGCAAAGTGCGTGACAATCCCAGCAGCGAAGACTCGTCATAGACGATGCGACCGCCTTCGCCCTGGTCTACTACGACGAACTCCTCATAGCCGAGGAACGTGAAGTGATCGTCAGCGAGCCAGCGCATGAAATCCATGATCTCGACCAGTTGCTCGTCACCGCCCTGTTGCTGTGACGCGCTCAGCCGGGCGTAGTGTTCCTCGGCCTTGGCCTTCATCGACGGGAAATCATTCACGGTGATCCGGACGTCGGCGAGCACGCCATGCAGCGACTGCTCCAATTCGCGCAAGGCAGCGGCGTTGGCGCAGCGATCGATCTCGACGAATATCAGCGACTCGGCTTCGCTGCCTTCGCCGGAACTGCCTTTGGGCAACAATTCAACCAAGCTGCCATCGGCATCCCGGCGGACCTGCAGCACGCTGTTCTGCAGGGTGTGGATCGCGTAGCCGCGGCGGGTCAGCTCCATCCGCACCGAGTCAACCAGGAACGGCATATCCGGATGCAGCACCTCGACCACGCTATGGGTCGATTGCCATCCATGTTTCTCATAGTCAGGGTTGAACACGTGAACTTCCGGGCTGCCCGGATCGAAACGCTCCAGCAGACGCCAACTGGCCAGCGTCGAACCGACCAGATCGGTCATGCGCCGCTCGGTGAGCTCGGGCAGCGCAACGATCCCGAAGAATTGCTCGGCGAAAAGTCCCACTTGTGGCAGAAGTTTCTCGTCGACATGCTGCGCCAACGCCACTTGCAGTTGTTGCTGAAAGTCGGCTTTGCTGGCAGCTGTAAAGAACGCCATTTTTTCGCTCCATTCTGGCTTTGAATTCGACTAAGGCAGTCGCGGCACCTGACTGGCAACGCAACGTGTAAGTTCAACGTTAGTTCAGAAGACACGGATTGCATTCACGCGTGCCTCCCTTGTCTGGCGTCGCCAGCGGCTGTGCCGTCACATTTAATTTGTCAATGTGACGATAGAGGCATACCCCCTCCCTGAGTTGCGGTCGGCCAACCCTGGTGTGACGAAGTTGCCGAGCCGCGCATAGCCTGTCGCTCGGCAAATGAATTAAAGTCGTGACCGTCGAGCGCCCGCCCAGACACGCCCCAGCAGAAGAGCCCCGCGATGGACCACCGTGAAGCAATAGTCGCGCTGCGACAGTTTCTTTCAACTCAGATTCTTGGCCAGGAACGGCTCATCGAGCGGCTGCTGATCGCATTGCTGGCCGACGGCCATTTACTCGTCGAAGGCGCCCCGGGCCTGGCCAAAACCCGCGCGATCAAAGAACTGGCAGGCGGCCTCGAAGCCGAGTTCCATCGCATCCAGTTCACCCCCGATCTGCTTCCAGCCGATATCACCGGAACGGAGATCTACCGTCCGGAAACCGGCAGCTTCGTTTTTCAGCAGGGCCCCATCTTTCACAACCTGGTGCTGGCCGACGAAATCAACCGCGCCCCGGCGAAAGTGCAGTCGGCGCTGCTCGAAGCCATGGCCGAGCGCCAGGTCAGTGTCGGCCGCAGCACCTACGACCTGTCGCCGCTGTTTCTGGTGATGGCCACGCAGAACCCCATCGAACAGGAAGGCACCTACCCCCTGCCCGAAGCGCAGCTCGATCGCTTCCTGCTACATGTGAAGCTTGGCTTCCCCGATGCCTCAGTGGAGCGACGTATTTTGCAGCAGGCCCGTGGCGAGGCCATTCACGGCGAGACACCGCCCGACCACCGTGTCTCGCAGCAGGCGATCTTCGCCGCGCGCAAGGAAATCCTCGGCCTGTACATGGCCGATGCGGTGGAGGAATACCTGGTGCAGCTGGTGATGGCGACCCGCACCCCCGCCAAGTTCGACGCCGAGCTGGCCGGCTGGATCGCCTACGGTGCCAGCCCCCGTGGCTCGATTTCGCTGGATCGCTGTGCCCGCGCCCACGCTTGGCTCGCGGGCCGCGATTTCGTCAGCCCGGAAGACATTCAGGCCATGCTATTCGACGTGCTGCGCCATCGCCTGATTCTCTCGTTCGAAGCAGAAGCCGCCGGCATCGACCAGGATCGGGTGCTGCAGCGCATCCTCGACGTCGTGGCGGTGGCCTGATGCACCCCTTGCCGTCGGTCGCCCGCCACGCTCCGCCCTCGCCCGGCGAGGGAGTTCACGTGAGCCTGGCCGAGCTGATCGATATTCGTCATCGGGTTCGCGAAGTCCCGTTGTTCTCCAGTCCGCACCGTCGCAGTCCACTGGTCGGGTTGCATCATTCGAAGCTCCGCGGACGCGGGGTGGACTTCGATCAGGTGCGTATCTATCAGGCGGGCGATGATGTCCGCACCATCGACTGGCGGGTAACGGCGCGCACTCAGGAACCGCACACCAAACTGTTCCACGAGGAGCGCGAGCGGCCCATTTATATCCTTGTGGAACAGAGCTCGCGATTGTTCTTCGGTAGCGGCCTGGCCTTCAAATCCGTGCTCGCCGCGCAGGCGGCGAGTCTGGTCGGCTGGGCCGCACTGAGCCATAACGACCGTGTCGGTGGGCTGGTGTTCGGCCACGGCGAACACCATGAGATCAAACCTCGACGCAGCAAGCAGAGTCTGCTTCAACTACTCGATCGTCTGGCCCGCGCCAACACCGGGTTGAGTACCGACCAGAGCAGCGATGCGGATGCCTTCGGGCTGGCATTGAGACGCGCTCGCGAAGTGCTGCGTCCCGGCAGCCTGGCGGTGATCATCTGTGACGAGCGCGCCCTGAGCGATGCCGCTGAACAGCAGCTGAGCCTGCTCGCCCGCCACGTCGACCTGTTACTGGTCCCGGTATTCGATCCGCTCGACCATGCCTTACCTGCCGCCGGCCTGTTGCGCTTTGCCCAGTTCGGCGCGCGGTTGGAACTGGACAGCCACGATGCGGCCATCCGCCAGGCCTACCGACTCCAGGGCGAAGCCCGCACCGCCCGCTGGCGGCGCCTGGCCGATCGTCTGCGGCTGCCACTGATGCCGCTGGATACCCAGCGTGATCTGGTCGACCAGCTACGCGAGCACCTCAGCGTGCAACATCCCGGAGCGCATCGATGAGTTCCCTTGATCAGCTCGAGCCGCTGATCGCACCCGCCCCGATCAGTGGGTGGCCTCCGGCGCCCGGCTGGTGGTTCGTCGCCGCGCTGATGCTCAGCGTACTTCTGCTACTGCGTTTGCGCCCATGGCAACGGCGACAACGAGCGAAAGTCGAAGCCGAAGTGACCGTCGACCCCCAGCGGCAGATCGCATTGGACGAGCTCGCTCAGTTGAACAAGCCCTACGGGGGCCAGCCGGCCAATCAGTGGCTGCAGCAGCTCAACGGGCTGCTCAAACGCCTCTGTCGCACCCGCTATCCGGACGATCACCCGCATACGCTCAGCGGCCGTGCCTGGCTGGCGTTTCTCGACAGTCGTTGCCCGGCAGCCGGCCTGACGCGCTGGATGGTGCTGGTCGAAGGGGTTTACCGCGCCGAATGCCAACTGGACGACAAGGCCATCCAGGGTTTGGAGCAGGCCGTGCAGATCTGGATTCGCAAGCATGTTTGAACTGGCGTGGCCGTGGATTTTTCTCCTGCTGCCGCTACCCTGGGTGTTGCGCTGGCTGCTGCCGGCCGCCGACAGCGGCGATGCCGCGCTGAAGGTCAGTTTCATCGGAGAACTGGAACCGCTGGCCGGCCGTCGCGCCGGCGTCGCGCTTCCCGCGTGGCGTCAACAACTTCCCTATCTGGTGGTCTGGTTGCTGCTGTTATTGGCCGCCGCCCGGCCGCAATGGCTCGGCGAACCCCTGCCGCTGCCCACCAGTGGTCGTGATCTGCTGCTGGCTGTAGACGTCTCCGGCTCGATGGACTACCCGGACATGCAATGGGAGGGCGACGAGGTCAGTCGGCTGGAACTGGTCAAGCATCTGCTCGGCAATTTCATCATCGAGCGGCGTGGCGACCGCGTCGGACTGATTCTCTTCGGCAGCAAAGCCTACCTGCAGGCACCGCTGACCTTCGACCGACAGACCGTGCGCACCTGGCTCGACGAGGCCGCGATCGGTATCGCCGGCGGCAACACCGCCATCGGCGATGCCATCGGCCTGGCGATCAAGCGGCTGCGCGAGCGTCCGGCGCAAAGCCGAGTGCTGGTGTTGATCACGGACGGTGCCAACAACGGCGGAGAGCTCGACCCGCTGCTGGCCGCTCGCCTCGCTGCAGAAGAAGGCGTCAGGATACATACCATCGGCATTGGCTCTGATGCGGAGGCTGGCGGCGTACTTCAGCGCTTCGGCTTCGTGGGTGCCGAGCTGGACGAACCAACCCTGCGGGCAATTGCCGAGCGAACTGGCGGCGATTACTTCCGAGCACGCTCGAGCAGCGAGCTGAAGGCCATTGGCGACACGCTCGATCAGCTCGAACCGGCCGCACAACAGCCGGCCCAGGCACGCGTCGCCGATGCGCTCTACGTCTGGCCACTGTCAGCGGCATTGTTGATCAGCCTGCTGCTGGTGGCGAACAGCCTCTGGAGGCCGGCATTGCAACGCCTCATCTGGCGCGGGGAGCAGCTGTGATCGACGCGCTGCCCCACGTGCTCAGGCCCTTCTGGCTGTTGATCCTGCCGCTACTCGCCTGGCTGCTGTGGCGACTCTGGCATCGTCAACGGCAGATTGGCCGCTGGCAGCGCCTGTTGCCCGAAGCCTTTCATGCTGCGTTGCTGACACGTGGCAAATTGCGCAACAGCAGGCGTCCCTGGCTGCTGCTCGGTACGGCCTGGCTGCTTGCCTGCGTGGCGCTGCTGGGGCCGAGTTGGCAGCATGCCGAACAGCCCAACCTGTCACGTGTCGATCCGCTGGTGATACTGCTGGAAACCACGCCGGCCATGCTCGCGGCCGATGTCCGCCCCAATCGCCTGGAGCAGGCCAAGCGCAAGATTCTCGATCTGCTGCACACGCGTGACGATGCCCAAACCGCGGTAGTTGCATTCGCCGGAAGCGCCCATACCCTGGTGCCGCTGTCCAACGATATCGCCACGACGCAGAACCTACTGGATGCCCTCCAGCCTGACCTGATGCCGGAGCCCGGCCACCGCGCGGAGCTGGCCGTGGCGCATGGCATCGAACTCCTTGCACGAGGGGCGAATGGGCGCGGTCGGTTGCTGTTGATCGGCAGCAGCCTGAACGAACAGGAGCGCACCGCGATTCGTAGCGTGCTCGAGGACAGCGATCAGCAACTGCTTATTCTGGGCGTCGGTACCGCGCAAGGCGCCCCCATCGCCAACGAAGATGGCAGCTTCCTCAAGGACGAAACGGGCGCCATTCTGATCCCACGGTTGGATGACGGCGCGATGCGCCGCTTCGCGAACAGCATCGAAGGCCGCTATCAGCAGGCACGTATCGATGACAGCGACTTAGCAGGCCTCGGTTTGCTGGAGCGCAGCGGCGCGCTAGTGACTCAGGATGACTCGACCCGTCTCGATACCTGGCTCGATCAAGGCTACTGGCTGCTGTTGCCGCTGCTGTTGCTGGCCGCGTGTGGAGGGCGCCGCGGTTGGCTTTTCTGCCTGCCGCTGTTGATCGTCATACCGCAACCCGCCAGCGCACTGAGCATGCAGGACCTATGGCTACGGCCGGATCAGCAAGGCATGCGACTGCTGGAAGCCCAACGTCCAGCCGAGGCAGCGGAGCGCTTCGAAGACCCTCAATGGCAAGGCTACGCCCGCTACCAGGCGGGTGACTTTGCCGGTGCCGCCAAGCAGTTCGCCAAAGGCGATACCGCAGCGGACCATTACAACCGTGGTAATGCACTGGCGCGCAATGAGGAACTGGAAGCGGCCATAGAAGCCTATGATCAGGCATTGGAGCTCGACCCGGAGCTGGAACCGGCCCGTCGCAACAAAGCCACCGTTGAAGCCGCCCTGCGTCAACGTCAGGAGCAAGAGCAAGAGCAGACCTCGAACGAGCCCGCGCAGGATGAACCGCCAGAGGCTCGCCAAACCGAGCAGAAGTCATCGAGCAACAGCGCCACTGCTGCTCAGCCTGACGCGCCCGACGCATCCGGCCAGGACGATTCCAGCAAGGGCAACGATGCAGCAGACGCTGCGCCAACCGAATCCCCTGTGCCAGACGAACAGGACGAAGCAGACGAAGCGCTTGCTCAGCCCCGGGAAGCGCCTTTCGATCCAGAGCAGGACCAAGCGATGAACCAGTGGCTGCGCAAGATTCCCGACAACCCCGGCGAGCTGCTGCGCCGCAAATTTCTTTACGAACAACGCAAGCGCCAGGAAATGAATCGATGAAGCGGCTGACGGCACTGGTATTTTTGCTCCTGCTCGGTTTCCAGGCGAATGCCGCTGCGTTGATCGCCCGGGTCGACCGCACGCAATTGAGCCTGGACGAAATGGTCGAGCTGACACTCGAAACCGCGGACGCCACCGTATTCGGCAAACCCGACCTGCAGCCACTCGAGGGTCTCTTCAAGGTGCTCGGTACCCGTCAGGACAACCAGCTATCCGGGGCCAACGGCGAGGCGCGCGCAATCACCCGTTGGCTGATCACCCTGCAGCCCCGGCAAACCGGCTACGTGATCATTCCACCGCTGCAGCTGGGCGACTGGCGCAGCGAGCCGATCACCCTCAACGTCACCGAACCCAGCCCCGGGGGTGGCGATACGCTCGCCCCGATATTCATCGACTCCAGCCTCGATCACGACAGTGTCTATGTACAAGCGCAGGTGGTGCTGACCCTGCGCATTTACCATTCCGTATCGCTCTATGACGACAGCACGCTCTCGCCCTTGAAGATGAGCGACGCGTTGGTCGAGCGGCTCGGCGAGCCGCGGACCTACGAAAAAGACATCAACGGCATTCGTCATGGCGTGATCGAAATCCGCTATGCGCTGTTTCCGCAGAAAAGCGGCACGCTGAGTATTCCTGCTCAGCTGTTCAGCGCAACTACGGTCGCCGGCAATGGCGACTACTATGGCTCTCGCTTCGGCAAATCCACTCAAGTGAAATCGCCGGAGATCCCACTGCAGGTCAAACCCAAGCCGGCCGAATACCCCGCCGATGCCCCCTGGCTCCCGGCGACCAATCTGACCCTGGTCGAAGCCTGGAGCCCGCAGCCGCAGGATGCACAACTCGGCGAGGCGCTGACACGCAGCCTGCTGGTGAAAGCAGAGGGTCTGTCCAGTGCGCAGCTGCCCCCGGTCGAATCGCCAACGGTTCCAGGACTGCGCCGCTATCCCGACCAACCGAGCCTGAACGATGCGGTCAGCGAAGATGGCGTCAACGGCAGCCGCGAACAGCGTGAGGCGCTGGTGGCGACGCGAGCCGGTGATCTTGTTCTGCCGCCCGTGGAGCTGGTCTGGTGGAACACCGTCGAAGACCGACTGGAGCGCAGCGCACTCCCCGAACGAGCGCTGCAGATTGCAGACAACCCCGAGCTTCAGCAGCCCTCGCAAGAAAACGCCGATACACCGCAACCGCAAGCCCAGGCGCACCGGCTGTGGCCATGGCAGCTGAGCAGCGCCGTGCTGGCCCTGACCACCCTGCTCGGTTTCGGCCTATGGCTGCGAGCCCGCAGTCAGCCGGCGGTGATTCGCACCGTTCAGAGCGGCCCCACGCCCCGCAGCCTGCTCGACGACCTCAAACGCGCATGCCTGGCCAACGATACCCAGGCGACTCGTCACGCGCTCGACGCCTGGGCGCGTCAGCAACCTGAAACCTTGGCCGACATGGCCGCACGCTTCGTCCCTTTATCAGACGCACTCGATGGCCTGAATGGTGCGCTCTACAGCGAGACCGGCCAGCGCTGGCAGGGTGAAGCGCTGTGGCAGGCCATCCAGAGCCTGCCGACTGCGCAGCCCGAAACCAGCGAGCAGGAAACCGGCGCCTTGCCACCGCTATATCCACGCTAACCCTCATCGCTGCGCCAGGCAGCCTGAGCACATCGGGCCGGTCGCTGAAGCACAAGCAGGCACCCGGAAGCACCGGTGGGCTTGCATCGATGCTCACTCCTTTGGCATGTGGCTTGCTTTGCCTCGCATATGATTTCCCTGCGCGCCGATCGCTGCTCCACGGCGATACGCGATACGCGCGCCCAGCATTGCCAAAGGTCCCGCCAGCATGCCCCATCCCAACACACCCTCGCGACCTGATCCGCTGGCCTGGGTCGCAGGCAGCGATGCACCGGAAAAGCGCGTCGTCAACCTAGGCTTCATGGCTCTGACCGATGCCGCCTCACTGATCGTCGCTGCCACCCAGGGCTTCGCGCAGCCTTACGGCCTGACGCTCAACCTGCAGCGCCAGGCGTCGTGGTCCAACGTGCGAGACAAGCTGATCGAAGGTGAACTGGATGCCGCTCATGGTCTGTACGGGCTGATCTACGCCGTGCATCTGGGCATTGGCGGTAGCGCACCGGTGAACATGGCGGTGCTCATGGGCCTGGCCCAGAACGGCCAGAGCATCAGCCTGTCGAGCACGCTCAAGGCGGCGGGCGTGACCGATCCGGAGGCACTCAGTACGTGCGTGCGCCAGAGCGGTGCAAAACTCACCTTGGCCCAGACCTTCCCCACCGGTACGCATGCCCTCTGGCTCTACTACTGGCTGGCGGCCTACGGCATCCACCCGCTGAAAGATGTGCGCACCCTGGTGGTGCCGCCCTCACAGATGGTTGCACACCTGCGGGCACGACGCATCGACGGCTTCTGCGCCGGAGAGCCCTGGGGCGCCCAGGCGATCCAGGAGGACATGGGGTTTACGCTGGCGACAAGCCAATCGATCTGGCCCGACCACCCGGAAAAGGTTCTGGGCTGCACCCGTGCCTTTGTCGAGGAGAATCCCAACACCGCCCGCGCGCTGGTCATGGCCGTCCTCGAGGCGAGCCGCTTCATCGACGAGAGCCAGGAGAATCGGCGCAGCACCGCGCACCTGATCGCCGGCAGCGAGTACGTCGATGCACCGGTAGCGGCCATCGAGCCGCGTTTTCTCGGCCAATATGAGGACGGCCTTGGCCACGCCTGGTTGGACAAGCATCCACTTCGCTTCTTCGGTAACGGTGAAGTGAACATGCCCTACCATTCCGACGGTCTGTGGTTCATGACCCAGCTACGGCGCTGGGGCCTGCTGCGCGAAGACCCCGATTACCTTGCCGTTGCTCAAAACGTGCAGCAGACCAGTCTCTATCGCGATGCGGCGACAGCGCTGAATATCCCCCTGCCCGACACCCTCATGCGCAGCGCTCTGCTGATGGACGGCAGCCGCTGGAATGGCAGCGACCCGGCCGCCTACGCCCGCAGTTTCGCCCTGCATGCTTTGGCGGATTCCGCCGTGCCTCCAGTACTCTGCTAAGGGAGACAGCCATGCTTCGCGTCCTCCTGATCGACGACACCCCACGCAAGGTCGGCCGCCTGCGAACCGCCCTTATAGAAGCCGGCTTCGAGGTTATCGAGGAATCCGGCCTGACCATCGACCTTCCCGAGCGGGTCGAGGCCATACGCCCCGATGTGGTACTGATCGACACCGATTCCCCCGGCCGCGACGTGATGGAGCAGGTGGTGATGGTCACCCGCGACCAGCCCCGCCCCATCGTCATGTTCACCGACGACAGCAACCCAGACGCCATGCGCCAGGCGATCCGCGCCGGCGTCAGCGCCTACATCGTCGAAGGCATCCAGGCCCAGCGCCTGAAACCCATCCTCGATGTCGCCATGGCCCGCTTCGAGAGCGACCAGGCGATCCGCGCACAGTTGCATGCACGCGATCAGCAACTGGTCGAACGCAAGCGCATTGAACTGGCCAAGGGCATGCTGATGAAGATGCGCAGCTGCAACGAGGAAGAGGCCTACACCCTCATGCGGCGCCAGGCCATGAGCCGCCAGCAGAAGCTTATCCAGGTGGCCGAACAGATCATCGCGATGAACGATCTGCTGGGCAGCAATTCAGGCTAGCAGCACCGGCTCCTGACACGACAACGAGCCCCGCCAACTTGGCGGGTTTTGTTTTTTGCAGAGTCGCAGACAAGTCCTCAGGGCGATTTGGCGCGCGTTCCGCCCTGAACCAAAACGGCGCTTCATCGGCTCGTCACTGCACGGCAATCGGGCCAGCCACGACCTCGCAGCTGGCTGAACGCTCGGACGACACCGTATCGAGCGTACCGTATCTTATACAAGCTACTGATTTTTATATAAATAAAAATAATAAAAGGAAAATCTTGCGCTCTGGCAAGCCGATTGCTACTTCCCCATTACCACGTCTTCGGGTCGCCAACGGCGGTGATCGGGACGAATTGACAAAGGCGTCAACGGTGCTCGCTCTGCTCTTGCGGAGGCGGCGTCCGTTACGCCTTTTTTCGTTTCGCGATTGAGGGATAAATCATGCGCAAGACCCGCCGTACACTGCTGAAGACCCTTGTGGCCAGCGTGGGCTGCTCCGCCCTGCTGCAGTTGGTGCCGATGACCGCCTGGGCGGCCGAACCGGAAAAGGAAGAACTCAAGCTCGGCTTTATCAAGCTCACCGACATGGCACCCCTGGCGATCGCCTACGAGAAGGGCTTTTTCGAGGACGAAGGCCTCTACGTCACGCTTGAGGCCCAGGCGAACTGGAAGGTCTTGCTGGACCGCGTCATCGACGGCGAACTGGACGGCGCGCACATGCTCTCCGGCCAGCCAATCGGCGCCACCATCGGCTTCGGCACCAAGGCGGAGATCATCACGGCCTTCACCATGGACCTCAATGGCAACGCCATCACCTTGTCCAACGCGATCTGGGAGCAGATGAAGCCCAACGTGACCATGGTCGACGGCAAACCGCAGCATCCGATCAAGGCCGACGCGCTCAAGCCGGTGATCGAGCAGCTCAATGCCAGCGGGAAATCGTTCAACCTGGGCATGGTGTTCCCGGTTTCGACGCACAACTACGAGCTGCGCTACTGGCTCGCCGCCGGCGGTATCCATCCTGGCTACTACGCACCGAACAAGGGCGACATCAGCGGGCAGATCGACGCCCAGGCGTTGCTCTCGGTAACCCCGCCACCGCAGATGCCCTCGACCATGGAAGCCGGCACTATCCATGGATACAGCGTCGGCGAGCCTTGGAATCAGCAAGCGGTGTTCAAGGGCATCGGCGTGCCGGTGGTGGCCGACTACGCGATCCGCAAGAACATGTCGGAAAAGGTCTTCGGCGTCTCCAAGGCCTGGGCCGAAGCAAACCCCGAAACCCACAAGCGTCTGGTCAAGGCGCTGATCCGCGCCGGCAAATGGCTCGATGAAGACAACAACGCCAATCGTCAGGAAGCGGTGGAAATTCTCTCTCGCCCCGAATATGTCGGCGCCGATGCCAAAGTCATCGCCAACTCCATGACCGGCACCTTCGAGTTCGAAAAAGGCGACAAGCGCGACGTGCCGGACTTCAACGTGTTCTTCCGCTACCACGCGACCTACCCCTACTACTCCGACGCCATCTGGTACCTGACGCAGATGCGCCGCTGGGGACAGATCGCCGAGGCCAAGCCGGACAGCTGGTATCTGGACATGGCCAAGCGCGTCTACCACCCGCAAATCTATCGCGAGGCCGCGGCGGAGCTGATCGCCGACGGCCTGCTCAACGCGAGCGACATACCGCCGCCCGACGAGGACGGTATCCGCGAGCCGCTGGCCGACACCATCGACGGCATCACCTACGACGGGCAAACGCCCAACGCTTACCTCGAACAGTTCGCGATCGGCCTGAAAGGCGATACCACGCTCTGATTCCGCCCATGGGAGCCGTTGCGGCTCCCGATACCCGGAGAGGACATGTCAATGAGCAATCCCGCCGTCGCAAAAAGCATTAAGGAAACGCTTGAGGCAGGTCGTCAGGCCCGGCTCAAACGCTGGCTGCCGCAGGTGATCATGCCGCTGGTAGGCATCTTCGCCTTCCTGCTGTTCTGGCAGTTGGTGGCATCGAACATCCAGACCAGTCTCGGTCAATTTCCCGGCCCGAGCCAGGTGGCCGAGCAGTTCAACGGGCTGGTCGATGCCCATATCGAGTCGCAGGAAAAAGCCGAAGCCTTCTACCAGCGCCAGGAAGAACGCAACGCCGCGAAACTGGCGAAGAACCCCGACGCCGACGTGAAGATCCGCCCATACACCGGCAAGCCGACCTTTTTTGGACAGATCATCACCAGCCTCTACACGGTGATGACCGGCTTTGCCATCGCCTCGCTGATCGCGGTCCCGCTGGGCATCGTCTGCGGTTTGAGCAAGACGGTGTACAGCGCGGTTAATCCGCTGATCCAGATCTTCAAACCGGTGTCGCCGCTGGCCTGGCTGCCGCTGGTGACCATGGTGGTCAGCGCCGTGTACATCAGCGAAGACCCGCTGATGGCGAAATCCTTCGTTACCTCAGCGCTTACAGTCGCGCTGTGTTGCCTGTGGCCGACGGTGATCAACACCACGGTCGGCGTGGCCAACCTCGACAAGGACCTGCAGAACGTCAGCCGGGTGCTGCGCTTGTCACCGCTGAGTCATGTACGCCGCATCGTCCTGCCCGCCGCCATTCCGATGATCTTCACCGGCCTGCGCCTGTCGCTGGCGAC
Organism: Pseudomonas sp. YJ42; assembly: GCF_047225135.1. Taxonomy (NCBI): domain Bacteria; kingdom Pseudomonadati; phylum Pseudomonadota; class Gammaproteobacteria; order Pseudomonadales; family Pseudomonadaceae; genus Pseudomonas; species Pseudomonas sp. YJ42. Next base: position 1,061,141 of record NZ_CP178378.1, read on the forward strand.
CGGCTGGATGGTGCTGATTGCCGCGGAAATGCTGGCGCAGAACCCCGGTCTCGGGAAATTCATCTGGGACGAGTTCCAGAACGGCAGTTCCAATTCGCTCGGCCGAATCATGGTCGCGGTGATCGTCATCGGCCTGATCGGCTTCGCCCTGGATCGCATCATGCTGATGCTCCAGCGCCGCGTGAGCTGGGACAAGAACGCAGACCTGCGCTGAGGAATCACCATGAACAATACCCATCTCGAACTCACCGCCGTCGGCATCAGCTTCCCCACCGACAAGGGCCTCTATCGCGCCCTGCAGAACGTCAACCTGCGCATCGCCAAGGGCGAATTCGTCTCGCTGATCGGCCACTCCGGCTGCGGCAAGTCGACGGTGCTGAACATCGTCGCCGGGTTGTATCAGTCCACCACCGGCGGCGTCATTCTCGACGGCCGTGAGGTCAACGAGCCCGGCCCGGAGCGCGCCGTGGTGTTCCAGAACCACAGCCTGCTGCCCTGGCTCTCCTGCTACGAGAACGTCGAGCTGGCGGTGCGGGAAGTCTTCAAGGGTCGCAAAAGCCGGCGCGAGATGCGCGACTGGATCGAGCACAACCTCGAGCTGGTGCACATGACCCACGCCCGCGATAAACGCCCGAGCGAGATCTCCGGCGGTATGAAACAGCGCATCGGCATCGCCCGCGCGCTGGCCATGCAGCCCAAGGTGCTGCTGATGGACGAACCCTTCGGCGCCCTCGATGCGCTGACCCGCGCGCATCTGCAGGACTCGCTGATGGAGATCCACGCCGACCTCGGCAACACGGTGATCATGATCACCCACGACGTCGACGAAGCGGTGCTGCTTTCCGACCGCATCGTGATGATGACCAACGGGCCCTCCGCAACCATCGGCGAGACCCTGCGCGTCGAGCTCAAGCATCCGCGCGACCGCATGAGCCTGGCCCACGACGCTCAGTACCACGCCTACCGGGCGCAGGTTCTGGAGTTCCTTTACCAGCGCCAGCAGCGGCCGGCGGCCTGACAACTCACCAGGAAGGTAATCGAGAAAGGATCACGAGCATGGACAGAGCTTTGAACAGCACGCGCCCGGCGCACGCCGTGCCACACGCGACAAAGGCCGCCCTGCAGTCATACATGGATTGGCTACTGCTCGCCGCCTGGGCCATGGCCTGCATTGCGGGACTGTGGCAGCAGCAGCTGCTGTCGCTGGCCCTCGCCTGCATCGCTGCAGGTCTGCAACTGACCCAACAGCGCAAACGCCGCGCACATCAGCGCCACAGTGAGCATTTGCTGGCAATGCTCGGCCAGCAGCAGGGGCTCAACGAGCCCCGTGAGGATCTGGTCGCCACCGTTGGCGCTCAATCGCTGCGCAGCGAACGTTTACGAAGTGAAGTGCAGTTCGCCAGCGATGCCCTGGAGCGCATGGCCGGAATCGCCGAGCACAGCAGTATCGGCCAAGGCGAGCGAGTGCTGGCGATGACCGAGGCCAGCAAGGCGCTGAGCCGCAACCTTGAGCAGGTCCGCACACTGGGCCAGCAAGCCATGCAAGCCTTTGCCGACACCCACCGGCAAAGCCAGGCCGGCCGCGACAACGCGATGTCGGTCAGCGTCCGCATGACCGAGGTGCGCCAGAGCATGCAGCGCACCTCGGATGCGGTCGGCCAGCTGTTGCAGGACACGGCCGCCGTCGGCAAAGCCGCACTGAGCATCCAGAACGTCGCGAAGCAGACCCAGCTGCTCGCCCTGAATGCGTCCATCGAAGCGGCGCGAGCCGGCGAGCACGGTCGCGGTTTCGCCGTGGTGGCCGACGAAGTTCGCCAACTGGCGCTGACCAGCGACTGCGCGGCCCAAGACATCACCCGCGTGGTGGCCACGACCGGCAACGCGGTTCGTCGCGTCGAGGCCGAGGTCGTCCAGCACCAGCAATTACTCGAGCAAAGCAGCGAGCAAAGCAGTGCATTAGCCACCGAACTCGATCAGTTGGCGCGGCGCAGCCAGCTGAGCCTGGCCGAACTCGATCATCTGCAAACGGCCCTCGAAGAGCAGCGACACGGCAACCGCCTGTTGCGCGACCAGCTCGATCACGTCGAAGCCGGCGTCGAGCGCCAGCGTACCCAGGCCCAAGAGCTGCACAGCCTGACCCTCTACCTCACTCGTCTCAGCCGTACGGAAGCCTGACCATGGAAGTATCTATCGCCCTGACACTGGCCGCCTGCCTGGTGCTGCTCGGCAACCATCTCAGCCGCGTTGCAGCCGAGCGTCATCGCAAGCGCCTCAGCGCAACCGATGTCCAGGCGCTGCAGCATTCGCTGGAGATTCTTCAGTTCGTGCAGAAACACCGTGGCCTGGGCGGCCAATCTGATGCCGCAGCAGCCGCGCAGCGGTTGGAGGTTGCGAGCCATATCGACCGGCTCTGGCAGGAGTGGAAAGGCGAGGAAAACCGGCCCGCGATGCGCGGCCTGTGGCAACAGATCCGCCAGAACCCGGCGGAGTTCGAACCGCACTGCATCCTGATCGAGCAATTGCTCGAAAGCATTCATGTGCTTGAACTGCGCCTTGCCTTTCAAGGCAATCCTCAGGTGTCCGGTCTGTGCGAGGCCTGTCGCGCACTGGAAGACCTCGGACGCTTACGCGGCCTGGCAGTGCGTGCAGCCAACTTCGAAAAGTGCCCGTTGGATATGCAGATCCAGATGCGCTATCTCTGCCTGCGCCTCACCGACCCGATCAGCGGCGACAGCCTGCGCAACCTCATCGAGCACCTGGAGTGCAACCTGATTGACGCACCGCGGGTCAGCCTGGCGCCAGCCGAATGTTACGCGTTGATCACCCCGATCATCGATGAACGCCTGCAAGGCATTCGTCATAGCATCGCCTGACGCGCCCCACTTCGAAGCACGGCGCACCAACGGCGCGCGCTTGCACCCGGGCAACATTCCACTGAAGGTCCCGCAGACGGCTGAAACCGACAGCTTCGGCTGTTGGCACAGCTTCTGCTTACTTCGAGACAGGTAGCCAAAGGCGGTTACTCACAGACATGACAAAGGCGTCGCGTTGCCCCGTCGAGACTGACGGCGGTTTCGCGGCGCTTTTTTTTTGCCCCAAGGACCGGGGCGCGAGCGGCAACGACTCAGCGGCTCGCAACAGTTTCACGCGGTCCCACACCGAATCCGGGTGGGGCCCATCGCATTCTCCGTCGCCCGTTTCAGCGCGTCGGTTGCCCTTGTCTAGTGAGGTGTTCGATGAATACGAGTTTCTGGAAATCCGGCCATACGCCGACGCTGCTCTGCGCCTTTCTCTACTTCGATTTGAGTTTCATGGTCTGGTACGTGCTCGGTCCGCTGGGCGTGCAGATCGCGGCAGATCTCGGCCTGACCACCCAACAGCGTGCCTTCATGGTAGCTACGCCGATCCTCTCCGGTGCCGTTCTACGTCTCGTGCTAGGCATGCTGGCCGACCGCACCTCGCCGAAGGCGGCCGGGCTGTTCGGGCAGATCGTGGTGATCGTCGCGTTGTTCGTTGCCTGGCTCAATGGCATCCACAGCTATGAGCAGGCTTTGCTGCTGGGGCTCTTCCTCGGCATGGCCGGCGCCTCCTTCGCCGTCGCGCTGCCGCTGGCCTCGCAGTGGTATCCGCCGCAGCACCAGGGCAAGGCCATGGGCATCGCCGGTGCAGGCAACTCAGGTACCGTTTTCGCGGCACTGTTCGCACCGGTGCTGGCGACGATGGTTGGCTGGAGCAACGTATTCGGCCTGGCGCTGATTCCGCTGGTGCTGGTGCTGATCATCTTCGCCACTCAGGCCAAGAACGCACCGAACCGTCCTGCGCCGAAATCCTTCGCCGACTATATGAAAGCGCTCGGGGACCGCGACAGCTGGTGGTTCATGTTTTTCTACAGCGTGACATTCGGCGGCTTCCTTGGCCTGGCCAGCACCCTGCCCGGCTACTTCCACGACCAATACGCCTTCGATCCGGTCAAGGCCGGCTATTACACCGCCGCCTGCGTGTTCGCCGGCAGCATGCTGCGCCCGCTGGGTGGTGCACTGGCCGATCGCATCGGCGGCATCCGCTCGCTGCTGCTGATGTATACGGTTGCGGCTGTCTGCCTGTTCGTCGTGGGCTTCAACTTGCCGAGCTCGACAGCTGCACTGGCGCTATTCGTGGTCGCGATGCTCAGCCTCGGCGCGGGTAATGGTGCGGTGTTTCAGCTGGTGCCGCAGCGCTTCAACAAGGAAATCGGCGTGATGACCGGGCTGATCGGCATGGCGGGCGGCATCGGAGGCTTCCTGCTCACTGCAGGACTGGGCGCCGTCAAGCAGGCCACGGGTGACTATCAGATGGGCCTCTGGTTGTTCGCCAGCCTGGGTGCGCTGGCCTGGTTTGGCCTCTATGGCGTCAAGCGTCGCTGGAGAACCACCTGGGGCTCTGCCGCGATGACGGTCGCACGGGTCTGATTTCAGACTGGCGATCAGTAGGCGGGCCTCACAGGGCCTGCCGATGTCGTTCATCCACCTACCCGCGCGCCATCCGGAGTGATGCCTTCATGCCCTTGCAGTTTTCGTTCGGCGAAGCCACTGCCACCGGACCACGCCAAGAGAACCAGGACGCACTGCGCATCGTCACACCCACACCGGGTCTGGCCGCAAGCAAAGGCGCACTGTTCGCCATTGCCGATGGCGTCAGCCAGTGTGCCGATGGCGGCCTAGCGGCACGGGCCACCTTGCAGGCGCTGGCGACGGACTACTACGCCACGCCGGAAACCTGGACCGTCGCTCAATCGCTCGATCGGTTGTTGGTCGCCCACAATCGCTGGCTGCAGGCCAACGGTGGCGGGCAGCCGCTGCTAACGACATTGACCGCACTGGTGCTGCGCGGCCGTCGTTTCACCCTCGCTCATGTGGGCGACTGCCGCGCCTACCGCTGGCTCGACGGTGAGCTGCAACGGTTGAGCGAAGACCATGTCTGGGAACAGCCGAACATGCAGCACGTGCTCAAGCGTTCCATGGGGCTGGATCAGCATCTGGTAGTGGACTACCTCGACGGCGAACTGCGTCTCGGCGAAACCCTCATGCTGCTCACCGACGGCATCTGGGCCAGCATCGCCGAGAGCGATCTACGGAACATCCTCGGTGCCGAGCCTAATCTATCCAACGCAGCCAAGGCACTGGTCAACCTCGCTCACCAGAGCGGCAGCCAGGACAATGCCAGCGCATTGCTGCTACGGGTCGACGAGCTGCCTGAAGCAGCGCTGGCCGACTCACTCGCGCAACTGGCGGACTGGCCCCTGCCGCCAAAGCTGAGACCGGGGCAGCTGTTCGAAGGCTGGACCGTCGAGGCGCTGTTGGCCGAGTCGCGGCAATCGCTGGTCTATCGGGTCAGCGATCAACAGGGTCACCCCTGGATTCTCAAGACGCTGCCACCCAGCCGCGATGACGAACCGGACGCCGGCCCTGCGCTGCTGCAGGAAGAGTGGTTTCTGCGCCGCGTCGCCGGACGACACTTTCCCGAAACACACGGCCTGCCGCAACGCCAGCACCTGTACTACGTGCAGCGCGAATACAGCGGCCAGACCCTCGCTCAGCAGTTCGGCCAACAGGGCCCAATGGCGCTACCCGACTGGTTGCAACTGGCGCCACGCCTGATCCGTGCGCTGGGGATGCTGCATCGGCGCAATATCCTGCATCGCGACATCAAGCCGGAAAACCTTCATTTGAGTGAAGACGGCGAGCTGCGTATGCTGGATTTCGGCCTGGCCTATTGTCCGGGTCTGTCGCAGGACCTGCCGCATAGCCTGCCGGGTACGCCGAGCTATATCGCTCCGGAGGCCTTCGCCGGCGTCGCGCCGAGCCGAGAACAAGATCTTTACGCCGCCGGGGTAACCCTCTACCACCTGCTCACCGGCCACTATCCCTACGGCGAGGTGGAAGCCTTCCAACGCCCGCGCTTTGGCATCCCGGTCCCGGCCAGTCGCTATCGCCCCGACCTGCCCCAGTGGCTGGATGACATGCTCAAGCGCGCCGTTGCAATGGAGCCCGCGCAGCGATTCGAAACGGCCGAAGAATGGCTGCTGACCTTGGAACAGGGCGAACGCCTGACCGGTAGCGCGCCTGCACTGCCGTTGCTCGAACGAGAGCCCTTGAAGGTCTGGCGCGGCCTCGCCCTGCTCTCGCTGCTGGTCAACCTGATCTTGCTGGTCTGGCTGGGCAAAGGCGGTTAGCAGGCAGACTGATTGGCAAGCCCGATCAGCGTCGAACGATCAAGCCTTGGCGCGCAACACGTGTCAGCTCGTGCACGCATTCATCGAGGCGCTCGCGGCTGGGTGCCTGAATCACGGCCAGATCGAAACTGTCCGCGGCGAAATGCGCCAGCGACTCATCGGCACCGGTGAACTGCACGAGAAACGCACGCGGCTTGCCCCAGCGCTTGGGCCAGCCGTCCAGGTAACGCAGCAGCGAGGGTTGGTGGCTACCGCCAAGGAGGATTTTCGGGTTGCTGCGAACCAGCCCACTGGTGATCGGGGCCAGGCGTAGAGGAGCGCGTTGCAGTGCATTCATCGGGGATTTCCCGCCTCGAGGATTCCGCTGGGCAGCGGTGGGAGGCGACACCGAACCAGCGCTTTAGCGGTATTTCGAAGCCTTCGGCTCCAGGCGCCCCGCAAGTAGCTGACTAAATCGGCGCATGGGCGAAACAATAAAAAGCGACACGGCTGCTGTCAACGGCCAATTGCTCTTCCCCGATGGGTTCAGCTGCACCAGGGCTGCGCGGTGCGCATCATATGGGTGCAGGAATCATCCGGATCGGGCCCTGACACCCCGTCCAAACGCCTGAAAACCAAGGACGTACGGGCTTGGCACAGGCCCTGCATTGTCAGGTTCAACATCAAGCCGGGCCTTCAACGTAGAGGGCCGGGCTCCGAATACGGAAGACAAGGACAAAGGCGTCCTCACTGGGTAACCAGTGGGACGCCTTTTCGTTGTTGGATTTTCAACGGCATGGCCAGACGGCGATCAGCCCCCCGGCCCGGCGCGGAGAACAGCATGAAAAAACTCAAACTGGTGATGATCGGCAACGGCATGGCCGGGGTCCGCACCCTGGAAGAACTGCTCAAGCTCGCCCCCGACCTTTACGACATCACCGTGTTCGGTGCCGAGCCCCACCCCAACTACAACCGCATCCTGCTCTCACCGGTGTTGGCCGGTGAGCAGACCTTCGAGGAGATCGTGCTCAACGACCTCGATTGGTACGCCGAACACAACATCCGCCTGATGCTCAACCGCAAGGTGGTACAGATCGACCGCGCCAAGCGCCGCGTCATCGCCGAAGACGGCAGCGAGGCCGAATACGACCGACTGCTCATTGCGACCGGATCCAACCCCTTCATCCTGCCGATCCCCGGCAATCAGCTCGACGGGGTGATCGGCTACCGCGACATCGCCGACACCCAGGCGATGATGGACGCTGCCAAGACCCACAAGCATGCCGTGGTCATCGGTGGCGGCCTACTGGGCCTGGAAGCGGCCAATGGCCTGAAGTTGCGCGGCATGAAGGTGACCGTGGTGCACATCGGCGAGTGGCCGATGGAACGTCAGCTCGACAAGACCGCCGGAACCCTGCTGCAGCAGGCGCTCGAGAGTCGTGGCCTCGACTTCAAGATGCAAAAGCAGACCGCCGAGCTGATCGGCAACCAGCAGGGCCGGGTCCGCGCCGTGCGCTTCGCCGATAGTGAAATCATCGAGGCAGATCTGGTGGTGATGGCCGCCGGTATCCGCCCCAACAGCGAACTGGCGGAAAAAGCCGGCATTCCTTGCAACCGCGGCATCCTGGTCAACGACACCTTGCAAACCTACGACCCCCGCGTATACGCCGTTGGCGAGTGCGCCAACCATCGTGGCACCGCCTACGGGTTGGTGGCCCCGCTGTTCGAACAGGCCAAGGTCTGCGCCAACCACCTGGCGATGCTCGGCTTTTCCCGCTATCTCGGCTCGGTGACCTCGACCAAGCTCAAGGTCACCGGCATCGACCTGTTTTCCGCCGGCGACTTCATTGGCGGCGAAGGCACGGAAACCATCACCCTCTCCGACCCCATCGGCGGCGTGTACAAGAAGCTGGTGATCAAGGACGACATCCTCGTCGGCGCCTGCCTTTACGGCGACACGGCCGATGGCGGCTGGTACTTCCGTCAGGTTCGTGAAAATCACAACGTGGCGCAGATTCGCGACCACCTGATGTTTGGCGAGGGCGCCATCGGTGACACCGGCCACCAGGGTCAGAACAAGGCCATGGCGATGCCCGACAGCATGGAGGTCTGCGGCTGCAACGGCGTGTGCAAAGGCACCATCGTCAAGGCGATCCAGGAACATGGTTTGTTTTCCGTCGATGACGTGAAGAAGCACACCAAGGCCGCCAGCTCCTGCGGCTCCTGTGCCGGGCTGGTCGAGCAGATCCTGATGAACACCGTCGGTGGTGCGGCGGACGTCAAACCTAAAAGCGAGAAGGCCATCTGTGGCTGCAGCGACCTCAACCATGGTCAGGTGCGCAAGGCCATCCGCGACCATCACCTGCTGACCGTTCCGGACGCCATGGCGTTCATGGACTGGCACACGCCCAACGGCTGCGCGACCTGCCGGCCCGCGCTGAACTACTACCTGATCTCCACCTGGCCAGGCGAGGCCAAGGACGATCCACAGTCGCGTTTCATCAACGAGCGCGCCCACGCGAACATCCAGAAGGACGGCACCTACTCCGTGGTTCCGAGGATGTTCGGCGGCGTGACCAATGCCGCCGAGCTGCGCCGCATCGCCGACGTCGCCGACAAATATCAGGTGCCGATGGTAAAGGTCACCGGCGGCCAGCGCATCGACCTGCTGGGGATCAAGAAGGATGATCTGCCGAACGTCTGGAAGGACCTGGACATGCCCGACGGCCACGCCTATGGGAAATCCATCCGTACCGTGAAGACCTGCGTCGGGCAGGAGTTCTGCCGCTTCGGCACACAGAACTCGACGCAACTGGGCATTGAACTGGAAAAAGCCTTGTTCGGCATGTACTCGCCGCACAAAGTCAAGCTCGCCGTCTCCGCCTGCCCGCGCAACTGCGCCGAATCCGGCATCAAGGACGTCGGCATCATCGGCGTGGATTCCGGCTGGGAGCTGTACATCGGTGGCAACGGTGGCATCAAGACCGAGGCCGGGGAGTTCTTCGTCAAGGTCAAGACGACCGAGGAAGTCGCCGAATACAGCTTCGCTTTCCTCCAGCTGTACCGTGAAGAAGCCTTCTACCTCGAGCGCACCGTGCACTACATGCAGCGCGTGGGCCTCGATTACATCAAGAAGATCGTTCTGGAAGACGAAGCCCGGCGCAAGGCCCTGAGTCAGCGCCTGATGTACTCGCTGAGCTTCGAGGGTGACGGCTGGAAGAAGGCCATCGCCGAGCAGTCGCTGAAAAAGGAATACGAAACGATCCAGCTCAAATCGATCGCGCCTGCCTGAAACCCATGCTCGACCGAAACCGCCTGCCATTCGAGGAAATCACCATGACCTGGTTCGACATCTGTTCCCTGGACGAGATCAACCCGCTCGGCGCACGCATCGTCGCCGGCCCCAAAGGTGACATCGCGGTGTTCCGCACCGCCGATGACCAGGTATTCGCTCTGGACGACCGCTGCCCGCACAAGGGAGGTCCGCTGTCGCAGGGCATCGTCTTCGGCAAGCAGGTCGCCTGCCCGCTACACAACTGGCAGATCAACCTGGACAGCGGCGAAGCCGTGGCACCCGACGTGGGTTGCGCACACCGCCATGAAGTCCGCGTCGAGAACGGCCGCGTGCTGCTTTCGCTGAATAGCGCAACTGAGTGCGCCTGACTGCAGCGCTAGCGAGCCCATCCATGAACGAATTGCCAGGAGACGACGCCATGCGCCAGACAACCGCCTCGACCTGCTGCTACTGCGGCGTGGGCTGCGGGGTACTGATCGAGCACGACGGCGAGCGCATCCTCGATGTCGCCGGCGACCCGAGCCACCCGGCCAACTTCGGCAAGCTGTGCAGCAAAGGCTCGACCCTGCACCTGACCGGCGATCTTGACGCCCGCGCGTTGTATCCCGAGCTGCGCCTGGGCAAGGGGCTGGCACGTGCCCGCACCGACTGGGACACCGCCCTGGACCACGCCGCCACCGTATTCGCCGAGACCATCGCCGAACACGGCCCCGACAGCGTCGCCTTCTACATCTCCGGCCAGCTGCTGACCGAGGACTACTACGCGTTCAACAAGCTCGCCCGCGCGCTGGTCGGCACCCATAACATCGACTCCAACTCCCGCCTGTGCATGTCTTCGGCAGTGGTCGGCTACAAACGCAGCCTCGGCGCCGACGCCCCCCCCTGCAGCTACGAGGACATCGAGCAGAGCGACTGCGTGCTGATCGTTGGTAGCAACATGGCCTACGCCCACCCGGTATTGTTTCGCCGCCTGGAAGAGGCCAAGGCGAAGCGGCCGGACATGAAGGTCATCGTCGTCGACCCTCGCCGCACCGACACCTGCGAGCTGGCCGATTTGCACCTCGGCATTCTGCCGGGGACGGATGTCGCCTTGTTCCACGGCATTCTGCATCTGCTGCTGTGGGAAGGTTGGATCGACCGGGACTTCATTGATGCGCACACCGACGGCTTCGATGAGCTGAAGACCCTGGCGCGTGACTACAACCCATCGATGGTCGCGGACCTGTGCGGCATCAGCGTGAACGAACTGCAAAGCTGCGCGCGGTTGATCGGCAATGCGCCGAGCTTCCTGTCGCTCTGGTGCATGGGCGTGAACCAGTCGAGTTCAGGCAGTACCAAGAACAGCGCCCTGATCAATCTGCATCTGGCCACCGGACAGATCGGCCGCACCGGCGCCGGGCCCTTCTCGCTCACCGGCCAGCCCAACGCCATGGGCGGCCGCGAAACCGGCAGCTTGTCCAATCTGCTGCCCGGCCACCGCGAAGCCGGCAACCCGGCGCATCGTGCCGAAGTGGCGGCTTACTGGGGTGTCGACAGGCTGCCCGAAACCACCGGACTGTCCGCCATCGAATTGTTCGACGCCGTGCACAGCGGGCGGATCAAGGCGCTGTGGATCGCCTGCACCAACCCAGCTCAGTCCATGCCGGACCAGAAGAAGATCCACGAAGCACTGGCCGCTTGCCCCTTCGTCGTGGTTCAGGAAGCCTTCTTCACCACCGAGACCTGTCGCTACGCGGACTTGCTGTTGCCCGCCGCCAGCTGGGGCGAGAAGGAAGGCACGGTGACCAACTCCGAGCGCCGCGTCAGCCATGTGCGTGCGGCCATTCCTGCGCCTGGTGAGGCCCGTGCCGACTGGTCGATCACCTGCGACTTTGCCCGTCGGCTGGAAAAGATGATGCGCCCCGATCAGCCGGGCTTGTTCGACTTCGACAGCCCTGCCGCGCTGTTCGAAGAATACAAACTGCTGACCCGGGGTCGCGATCTGGACCTCTCCGGGCTCAGCCACGCACTGATCGACCAACTCGGCCCGCAACAGTGGCCCTTCCCTGCCGGCAGCACGCAAGGTACGCCGCGGCTCTACGGCGACGGTGTGTTTCCGACCGCAAATGGCCGGGCACGCTTTCTCGCCGAGCATTACCAGGCCCCGCAGGAAAAGCGCGAAGCGCGCTTTCCGCTGATCCTCAACACGGGCCGTCTGCGCGACCACTGGCACGGCATGAGCCGCACCGGCACCGCCGCGCGGTTATTCGGTCATGTGGAAGAAGCGGTCCTTGGCATGAACGCCGACGACATGCGCCGCCGTCGTCTGCTCGACGGTCAGCTGGTCCGTGTCCGTGGCCGTCGCGGTCAACTGGTGCTGCCAGTGCAGAAAGACGACAACCTGCGGGTCGGGCAGGCGTTCCTGCCCATGCACTGGGGCGATCGCTTTCTCAAGGGATTGGGCGTGAATGTCATTACCCTGCCCGCCTTCGACCCGCTGTCGAAACAACCCGAACTCAAGCACGCCGGAGTCGAAGTGGAGACGGTCGAGCTGCCCTGGCAATTCTTCGCCCTGGTGGAAGGCACGGTGCAGCGGCGCTTCGAAGCCCTGCGTCCGTTGTTCGACGGTTTTGCGTACGCCAGCTTCAGCCTGGCCGGCCGTGAGCGTCCGGCGTTGGTGGTCCGAGCAGCCTGCATCGAGGCGCCCAGCGCCGAGCTGCTGGCGCGATTCGATCAGCTGCTGGGGCTCGACAACGGGCCTGTGGTGGCCTACGACGATCCGCGGCGCGCGGTCGGCAAGCGGGTCAGGATCGAGGAGGGCCGCATCGTAGCCCTGAGTCTTTCCGGTGAGACGGCCGCGCGCCACTGGCTGAAAAACCTCTGGCAGGACGGCAAGGCCGATGCCGCCCTGCGCCGCTGGATGCTAGCGCCGTTGAACACTTCCCCAGGTGGGAGCGAGTTCAAGGCTGGCAAAACGCTGTGCAACTGCATGAACGTCAGTCAGGAGGCGATCTGTGCCGGCATCGACCGGGGGCTCGATCTCAATGGTTTGAAGAAGGAACTGGGCTGCGGCACCAGCTGCGGCTCCTGCGTACCGGAAATCAAGCGACTGCTGGTGAAACAGCCAGCGGTGGCTTGAACGGTAAGAGAGCAGAACCGGTGATGCACAACGCATTACCGACACGACCACAGCAGCACGAGAGGTGGAAGCATGAGCGCAAAAGTCTGGCTGGTGGGCGCAGGTCCTGGTGACCCGGAACTCCTGACGCTCAAGGCCGTGCGCGCCATGGGCGAGGCGCAGGTGGTGCTGATCGACGATCTGGTCAATCCTGCCGTGCTCGAACATTGCCCGAGCGCACGGGTGATTTCAGTGGGCAAGCGCGGCGGCTGCCGCTCGACGCCTCAGGCCTTCATTCACCGGCTGATGCTGCGCTACGCCCGTCAGGGGAAATGCGTGGTACGCCTGAAAGGCGGCGATCCGTGCATCTTCGGCCGCGGCGGCGAAGAGGCCGAATGGCTGGCCCAGCGCGGCATAGAAGTCGAAATGGTCAATGGCATCACCGCCGGGCTGGCGGGCGCCACCCAGTGCGGGATATCCCTGACGCAGCGCGGTATTGCTCGCGGCGTGACGCTGATCACCGCACACACGCTCGACGGCAGCAGCCCCGAATGGCATGCACTGGCGAAGACCGGCACGACGCTGGTCGTCTACATGGGCGTGAGCAGCTTGCAGCAGGTACAGACCGGTCTGATCGAGGGCGGGCTGCCGGCGAGTACACCGGTGGCCATGATCGAAAACGCCTCCCTGCCACAGCAGCGCGAATGCCGCTCGGACCTGGGTGCGATGTGCACCGACGCGACCCGCTTCATGCTCAAGAGCCCGGCAATCCTGGTCATCGGCGACGTGGCGGCGCAGGCCGTAACCCAGATACTGAGCCAGACAGCCTAAGCCCTGCCACCTTCACGAAGAGCGAGAGGGCCGCTCGCCACGCGCCCGCATCAATGATCGCTCCCCCCCGCTTTTGAGGGCGAGCATCCATCAGTGCCCCTTTCTCCCAGTCATAAAAGAACCGCGACCCTAGGGCCGCGGTTCTTATTTGCCGCTTGAGCATCACGCCTTGTGCCGCAGCTTCTCCGGCTTGATCAGGAAGCGTGCCAGTGCCGGCAGCAGCCAGATCGCGCCGACCATGTTCCAGAGGAACATGAAGGTCAGCATCAGGCCCATGTCGGCCTGGAACTTGATTGCCGAGAAGACCCAGGTGAACACGCCGATCGCCAGGCAGATGCCGGTGAAAATCACCGCCTTGCCGGTGGATTTCAGGGTTTGGTAGTAGGCTTCCTGCAGCGTCATGCCCTGACGCAGGTAGGACTCCAGACGGCTGTAGATGTAGATGCCATAGTCGACACCGATACCCACGCCCAAGGCGATCACCGGCAGCGTCGCTACCTTCACGCCGATTCCCATGAACGCCATCAAGGCGTTGCCGAGGATGGAGGTCAGCACCAACGGCAGGATCACGCAGAGTGTCGCCGCCACGGAGCGGAAGGTCAGCAGGCACATGAAACTTACCGCGGCATACACCGCAATCAGCATGGTGGTTTCAGATGCGGCAATGACCTCGTTGGTGGCCGCCTCGATACCAGCGTTACCGGCGGCAAGAACGAACTCCAGCCCTTCGCGGTTGTTTTCCTCGGCGAATTCCCGTGCTGCGGAGACCACGTGTTCCAGCGTTTCGGCCTTGTGATCGTTGAGGAACACCAGGACCGGAGCCAACGAGCAGTCGCTGTTGTACATGCCTTCGGCGCGGGCGATGGAGCTGTTGAGGACGAACTGGTTACGCGACAGCGTTTCCCACTTCAGGCTGCCCTCGTTCATGCCCTTGATGCTCTGCCGCGCCACGGTGACCATCGAAACCGCCGATTGCACGCCTTCGGTGTTTTCCATTTTCCACATCAGCTCGTCCATGGCGGCGAGCGTGTCGTAATGGGCACAGCCTTCAGGGGCGGTCTTGACCATCACCACCAGCACGTCGGAGCTGGTGGAGTAGTTGCGGATCACGAAATCGTTATCGAGGTTGTAGCGAGAGTCCGGATGCAGCTCCGGGGCGCCCTGATCGAGATCGCCGATCTTCAGGTTCTGGCCGTACCAAAGGCCGCCACCGACCGCCAGCAAGGCGATGACGATGGAAATCGGCGCAACCACTGGATTGGCGAAGTTCGACAGCAAGCGCCAGAACGGATGGTTTCGAGCCGCTTCCTCGCGGGCCTGCTTGACCGCGCGCCGGCTGATGCCCATGTAGGAGATCGCTACCGGCAGCAGGATCAGGTTGGTCAGGATGATCACCGCCACGCCCAGCGACGCGCCGATGGCCAGCTCTCGGATCACCCCGATATCGATCAGCAGCAGCGTAACGAAGCCGACCGCGTCGGATGCCAGCGCCACCATGCCGGGGATGAACAGTTGGCGGAACGCCATGCGCGCGGCGGACAGCGGATCATCGGTTTCGCCGGACGCCATGGCGATACCGTTGATCTTCTGCACCCCGTGGGAAATACCGATCGCAAAGACCAGGAACGGCACCAGCATCGAGTACGGATCGAGGCCGAAACCGAGCGTGTGAAGCAGGCCGAGCTGCCAGATCACCGCGATCAGGGTGGTGACCACCACCGCAATGGTGCTTTTGAAGCAGCGGGTAAACCACAGCAGCAGAGCCAGGGTGATGCCGATGGCGACGAAGAAGAACAGGGCAACACCGACCAGACCATCGATCAGATCGCCGACCTTTTTGGCGAAACCGATGATGTGGATCTCGACGTTCGGGTTTTGCGCCTCGTACTTGTCGCGAATCTTCTCTTCCAGCTCATGGGAGAACTTCTGGTAGTCGAGCTTGATCAGCTTGCTGCGGTCATCCGGGTCCGAATAGGACTCCATCAGCGGCACATCAATGATGCTGGATTTGAAGTCGTTCGCCACCAGGCGGCCGATCTGGCCGGATTTGAGGATGTTGCTGCGCAGATCGCCAAGACTCTGTGGCGACCCGTCATAGGTCTGTGGGATCACCTCACCGCCGGCGAAGCCCTGCTCTGTCACCTCGGTCCAGCGGACGCTCGGACTCCACAGCGACTTCATGTTGGAGCGGTCGACACCTTGAATGTAGAACACCTCGTCATGGATCTGACGCAGCGTTTCCATGTATTCCTTGGAGAAGATGTCGCCATCCTTCGCCGCGACGGAAATCCGCACCGTGTTGCCCAGGTTGGCCAGGTCATCGCGATGCTGGAGCATGTTCTGAATGTAGGGATGCCCCAGCGGGATCATCTTTTCGAAACTGGTCGAAGGACGAACCTGGGCAGCCTGGTAGAACAGGAACACGCTGACCAACAGGCAGATAAGGATCACTGCCGGTCGATTGTTGAAGATCAGGCGCTCGAGGAAAGAGGCCGGTTTCTGTTGATGCTTGGTCATGGTGGCTCCGGCTTATTGTTGTTTTACGGGCAGGTTCGCGCCGCTCGGCGAAACGACCCTGACGCCGCTCTGCCCGACGAGGACCAGGTTGCCATCCGGGTTGGCGACGACGCCTGACAGCGAGCGCCGATCCGGCCGACTGAATAGCTTGAAACTCTGCCCTTTGTCCTCGCTGCTGAGCACGGTGCCGCCATGGCCTACCACCACGATGCGCCCATCGGGTAGCAGATTGCCGTCCGCGAGCCCCGACTCGATCGGCTCGCCGCCGTCGAGCAACTCGATCGGCTGCCAGCTGTCACCGAAATCGGTGGAGCGGAACAGGTGCCCGCGCAGGCCGAATGCCACGACCACGCCAGGCTCGCCGCCAGCGACCACGCCGAAGAAGGAACCTTGATAAGGCGATTCGACACGCTCCCAGGTTTCGCCCGCATCAGTGGAACGGAACATGCCGCCCATTTCGCCGACGATGAATAGACCGGAGCCAGGAATTTCTGCGATGGCGTTGAGGTGCGTGCCGTCCTCGTTATCGAGGCGGTCGGCGACGTCTTCCCAGTTCTGGCCACCGTCGGTGGTTTCCAGCAGCACGCCGTATGCGCCGGTCGCGAAGCCGTGTTGCGGGCTTTCGAACCAGACGTCGAGCAGCGGCACCTCGCCTTCACGGTTTTCGTACTGCCGCGTCCAGGTCTCGCCGCCGTCACTGGTCGCCAGAATCAACGCGTCATGGCCGACCGCCCAGCCCTGTTTGTCATCGGCGAAATACACGGCAGTGAGCAGTTGACGGGTGGGCACCTTGGCCTGCGACCAAGTGGCGCCTCCGTCATCGGAATAAAGGATGTGCCCCCGGTCCCCTGCAGCCACCAAACGCGAGCCGGCATAGGCAATATCAAGAAGAAGTGAGGATGCGGCTTTTTGCGATTCGATCGCATAGCGAGTGCCGGGCTCCGTGGCGCTTTGTGCATGAGCCGGTGCAGCGATCAGTACCAGAGTGGAGAGCACAACACTGTAGAGCGAGAGTGTTCTCACCAGCGACGAGCTGAACATCGGCTTGCGAAGTGCTTCTGTCGCACGGCCGAACTGGGTGCGCCACATGACGGGCTCACTCATACATACCCCCTTTATTCTTATTAGGTAAGGCCTGATTTGATATCAGGCTGGGCCATGCTATAGGGCTTTCGAAAGCGCCGGCAATTGTCTGGACGTTATGTTTTGTTAAGCCGGGCTGATTGATGTTGTCCGATAGGCATGCCTTATGGCACGGGGCTTCGCCGCGCGACGCGTTCCGCTTCGAAGAAGGGTTTCACGACTTCGAAAACGACAATCCCGCGACGATGCGCGGGATTGTCGTTTCGGGTCATCTCATTTCGTTGGCCCGGCTCACGCGGTCAGTGCGTCAAGCAAGGCTCTTGCTGACCACCTCGTAGACATCGCTGGACAATTCGCCCGAGGCTAGAATGCGCTCCAGTTCGGCCTTCATCAGGCCTTGGCGACTGGCATCGTACTTGCGCCAGCGGGTCAGCGGCGCAAGAAGGCGCGAGGCGATTTGCGGATTGAGGGTGTTCAGCACGATGACCTGATCGGCGAGGAAGTGATAGCCGGCACCGTCCTCTCGATGGAAGTTGACCAGGTTCTGGTTGGCGAAAGCCCCGATCAGCGCACGAACCTTGTTCGGGTTCTTCAGCGTGAACGCCGGATGTTGCATCAGCTGCTGGACGCGCTCCAGGCCGCCCGGCTGGGTGTTGCCGGCCTGCACGCTGAACCACTGATCCATCACCAGCGGGTTATCCTTGAAGTGCTCGGCGAAGGCTTCCAGCGCCTTGTCGCGCTCGGCAGCGAAATCGGAATTGACTAACACCGCCAATGCGGTCAGACGCTCGGTCATGTTGTCCGCCTGGTCGAACTGTTCGACACAGGCGGCGACCACCTCGGGCTTGCGGCTGAGCATCAGGTAGGACAGCGCGATGTTCTGCAGCGCGCGACGGGCGAAGTGGCCAGCCTCGGCCACGTAAGGCGTCTGCCGAGAGACCTCACGATTGGCTTGATAACGCTTCCAGAGCAGATCGAACAACGCGGTGGCGATGCGCTCTCGGGCGAACTCACGCGCCGCATGGATGGCATCGACATCGGCCACTTCGCTGATCTCGGTGAGGTAGGCTTCACTGGGCAGCGAGAGCATTTCGGCAACCATGGCGGGATCGAGTGACTCGTCCTGCAGCAGGCTGCGCAGCGCCTCGACCAGACGCTGATCCAGGTGCAGCGCTTCGCCGCGCTGGTGCTGACCGATCATCTCCTGCAGTACCTGCACGGACAGCTGCTGCCCCGCCTCCCAGCGGTTGAACCCGTCGGAATCGTGCTGCATGAGGAACATCAGCTGATCACGGCTGTAGGGGAACTCCAGCTTCACCGGTGCCGAGAAACCGCGGAGCAACGAGGGCAGCGGCTGCTCGGGAACGTCGACGAATGTGAAACTCTGCTCGGGCTGGTCGACCGCGAGCACGCGGGTGGTCCCAGCCGCCGCACTTTCGCCCTGCAGGCGTAGCGCAATTTCCGCGCCTTGGCTATCGAGCAGGCCCAGCGAAACCGGAATCACGAACGCCAGCTTCTCGCTCTGCCCCGGTGTTGGCGGACAGCTCTGACGGAAGGTCAGCGTATAGCTCTTGTTGGCGTCATCGTATTGCTCGCTGACCGCCAGACGCGGTGTGCCTGCCTGGCTGTACCAGCGCTTGAACTGCGTCAGATCGGCGCCGTTGGCGTCTTCCATGGCTTTGACGAAATCATCGACGGTAACGGCCTGGCCGTCATGCCGCTCGAAGTAGAGGTCGCTGCCCTTGCGAAAGCCCTCCTCGCCCAGCAGTGTCTGAATCATGCGCACCACTTCGGCGCCCTTCTCATAGACGGTCAGGGTATAGAAGTTGGAGATCTCGATGAAGGACTCCGGGCGCACCGAGTGGGCCATCGGGCCGGCATCCTCGGCGAACTGGTGCGTACGCAAGTAGGAGACGTCTTCGACGCGCTTGACGGTCGGCGAATTCATGTCGGCGCTGAATTGCGAATCACGGAAAACCGTGAAGCCTTCCTTCAGCGACAGCTGAAACCAGTCGCGACAGGTGACGCGGTTGCCCGACCAGTTGTGGAAATATTCATGGGCGACGATCGCTTCTACCCGCTGGTGAGCGGCGTCGGTAGCGGTTTCGGCACGCGCCAGCACGGCGCTGGAGTTGAAGATGTTGAGGCCCTTGTTCTCCATCGCACCCATGTTGAAGTCGTTGACCGCAACGATCATGAAGATGTCCAGGTCGTACTCGCGACCGTAGGCCTCTTCGTCCCACCTCATCGACTTCTTCAGGCTGTCCATGGCGTGCTGGCACTTGTCGATGTTCTCAGGCTCGACATAGATGCGCAGCGCCACGTCGCGCCCGCTCATGGTGGTGAAGCTGTCCTCGACGCACCAAAGATCGCCGGCCACCAGGGCGAACAGGTAGGCAGGCTTTTTGAACGGATCTTCCCAGGTCACCCAATGACGACCATCATCCTCTTCTCCACTGGCGAGCGGGTTACCGTTGGACAGCAGGATTGGATAGGCCTGTTTCTCGGCGCTGACCGTGGTGGTGAACTTGCTCATCACGTCCGGACGGTCGAGGTAATAGGTGATCTTGCGGAACCCCTCGGCCTCGCACTGGGTGCAGAACATGCTGCCGGATTTGTAGAGGCCTTCCAGCGCGGTATTGCTCTCGGGGTGGATTACCACGCTGCTGTCGAGGGTGAAGCTGGCCGCGTCAGGTTGCAGCGTCAGGCACTCCCCAGCCACCTCGTAATCGCCAAGGCCAAGTGGCCGGTCATTGATCGACAGTGAGAGCAGCTCCAGATCCTGGCCGTGCAGCTCGAGCCGCGGCAGCCCAGCGCCCGCATCCGGGTTGCGGCGCATTACCAGTTGCGCATGGACCAGGGTACGGTCCTCGTAGAGCTCGAAGGTCAAATGGGTTTCATCGATCAGGTACTCAGGCGCCTGGTAATCCTTGAGATGAATGACTTTCGGTTGTTCGGTGCGCATTGGGTTGGCCTCTTCGAGGCAGCTTCAAGCTGCGAGCTTGAAGCTGCGAGTGAATGGTTCGTTTGGTGAATCGATGAAGCTGAATCCACCTACAAGCTTGGGTTTACGGCGTGCAGCTTGCGGCCACCTGGTAAGCGGTGAACTTGCGAATGTTGATCACGCCTGTGTCGAGGATCAGGTATTGACCCTTGATACCGCGCAGGGTGCCTTCTACGACGGGGGTCTTTTCCAAGTCTAGACTGACAATCTTGGTGGGATAGGCCTCGACGGGGTAGCGGATTTCCAGCACCTCGGCATCCGCCATTGGCTGGATCGCTTGCAGTCCATAACGCTGCTGCAGATCTCGCAGGCCATCGGCACAGGCATCGAAGATCCGCTCGCGAATCTCCATCAGGTCGATGGGCTCGGCATCGCCCTTGAGCAGCGCGCGCCAGTTGGTGCGATCGGCCACCTGGCTGCGCAATAGGTCTTCGACCATGCCGGACTGCTGTCGGGTCGCGACGCGCATGATCGGCAGCGCCTGGCTCGCGCCCTGGTCAAGCCAGCGCGTCGGCAATTGCGTGGCGCGGGTGATGCCCACCTTGATGCCCGACGAGTTGGCGAGGTACACCACATGGTCGGTCATGCAGAAATCCATGCCCCACTGCGGATCGCGGCAGGTGCCGAAGTCGTGGTGGCATTTTTCCGGGCTCATGATGCAGATGTCGCACTGCGGCAGCTTCTTGAAGCAGGGATAGCAATACCCCTGGCTGAAGCTCTTGTTGGTCTTGCGTCCACAATGGCTGCAATGAATGGCGCCGAGATATTCCAGCCGCAGGGTCTTGCCGATCAGCGGGTTGACCGGCACCCGGTGTTCATCGAGACGGAACGAGTACTGCGCCGGCGCGCCGAGCTGAACCGACATCTTGCTCAGGGCGCCGCGTCCGAGTTCAAGCATCAGTGTCGCGTTCCAGAAGCCGGGGCGAACAGACTGGTGTCGATCGGCGCCTTGTTCTTGCTCTTGGAGGCGCACTCCTGGCCACCCATGTAGCCGGTGCGCTGCTCTTCGGGGAGGTTCTTCATTTCCCAGGCGATCATCGCGCCGAGACAGGTTTCCTTCTGCTCGGGCGTCAGCTTGCGGCCGTCGCTCCACTTGCCCAGCTCGACGGCGGTTTTGAGGTTTTCGTAGATTTCGGGGGTAATGTTTTCGATGGCTTCGATAAAGGACGACATGGCCGGCTCCCGGAGAACAAGCGGACATTCTACCGAGCGCCGCCGCTTTAGGGAAAACCCGATCAGCCTTTCAGTTGCGCCGGCCCGCCGCCCTGCGACGCGATAGCAGCCCACCGAGGAAACCGGTCAGGCAGCCGGCGGCCAGCCCACCGACATGGGCCGCGTTGGCGATCGCCAGCGCGCCAAAACTGAGCACATCGACCACGCCGCTCAGACACACCACCAGCCAGATCAACATCAGCACCACCACACCGGGTGGCAGTCGGTAGGCCTCGCCCGGCGACAGTTTCTGAAACAACCAGCAATGCCCCAGCAATCCATAGAGCACACCGGAGAGCCCGCCGAAAATGCCGGGACCGCCAAACGTATATTGCGACAGGCTGGAGACAACGCCGAACAGTAGGGTCAACCCCAACAGCATCAATGCACCCTGTCGATATTCGATACGCCGCCCGAGCTCCCAGTACCACATGGAATTCATCGCCAGATGTAGAAAGCCAAAGTGCACGAAGATCGGCGTGATCAGCCGCCACCATTGACCTTCGGCCAGGGTCTGTTCGAGGGTGGCGAAATAGGCGTATTCGCCGTCGATGCGAAAATCGCTGAAGCTGAACCAGCGGATGGTCTCGAAATTCTCGCCCAGCATGGTGGTGGCCGCCGCAAACAACGTCAGCAGTAACATCATCGCTGTCAGCGGGCTACGCCGTAGGCTGGCGAAGAACCCACCTCCTCGCCGCGGCGGCTGCTCGGCGACGACCGTTCCATCCCCTTGCGGATAGCGCTGATAGAGCTCACGGACCTGCTCAGCCGTTTCTGCCGGCACCCTCAGCACCTGTTCGCCCGCCTCTTCCGAGACCCGGCAGGGCACCTGCAGACGCCGCAGCAATGCGATGAAGCCACTCAGATCTTCCGACAACGGCAGACGCAACGCCTCTACGACGATCATTCAGCGCTCCACATTCACCCAGACGAACTTCGCTGGGTCGAGTCGGGTTTCATCGTCTAGTCGGTAGGCTACCAGCTTGCCGTATTTCACCGCGCTGTAATCCAGGCAAGCCAGGTTATGCCGTATGGGAGCGGGTTCGCCGCTACGCCAGTAATGCCCAACGAACAACAGCGGCTCGTCGGGACCGTACAGGAACAGGCGGCTCTTCTGGCTTTCGCTGAGCGGCAGGCGCGCCGCCTTCTCCGGCAGGCCGTCGGGCTGAAACACGATATCGCCGTAAGTCTTTGGGTTCTCTTCCCAGAATTTGGTGCGGAAGAAACTGCGGGTAAAACCCTCGGCGCTGGTCAGCGTCAGACCTTCCGGCAGTGGCATATCGGTGCCACGCAGCAGACGATCCAGCGCCTTGGCGGCAAACCCATCAGCAAAGGCAGCGTCACGCAGAAACTCGGGATCGACCCGTCCTTGCTGCAGGCGCTGGCGCAACTGGCCGATCACCGTGTTATCCCAGCAGGCGTGAACCACACGGAAGCGCTCACACTGAAGAAATAGCGGCAGCTCCATGAGCCATTCGCGAAACGCCCGCCATTCCTCCGGATAATCCTCGAACTGCTGAAAGGTCTGCTGCAGCAGCATCTCATAGCGGGGCGAATGTTCGCGGACGAAGGTCTTGCCGCTCTCCGGCGGGGCCGGTGTGTACCACCCCAGCGCATTGAACTCGTGATTGCCCATGATGCAGTGGGCCTGCCCCGCCTCGACCATGTCGTGCACCAGGTGCAGCGCCTCACGGATGCGCGGGCCGCGGTCGATGATGTCGCCAAGGAAGATCACTTGCCGCCGCGGGTGCTGCCAGATGCCCCCGTGCCGGCTGTAACCGAGCTGCTCGAGCAGACGCTCCAGAGTATGGGCGCAACCGTGCACGTCCCCGATGAGGTCGTAGCTGCGCTCCGGATCGACAATCACTATTCCCCTCCACCAAGGCGACTGCCCCAGCCAAGCTTGGTACGGCACACCTCGTAATAGTTGTGGTCAAGCGGGTGAATCAGGTGCAGCTTCTGCGGCTTCTTGCGCACGGTGACGGTATCGCCTGGCGCACAGGTGAAATGGTTCTGGCCGTCACACGATACTTGCGGATAGATCTGCATGTTCGGTGAGACCACGATTTTCAGCTCGCTGTTGCCATCCACCACAATCGGGCGGCTGGACAAGGTGTGCGGATACATCGGCACGATGACGATGGCATCCAGACGCGGATGCATGATCGGCCCGCCGGCGGACAGCGAATAAGCCGTAGAGCCGGTCGGCGTGGCGACGATCAGCCCGTCGGCTTTTTGGCTACAGACGAACTGGCCGTCGATGTACAGTTCGAACTCGATCATCCGCGTCGACTTGCCGGGATGCAGCACCACATCATTGAGCGCGTCACCCTCGCCGATGGACTCTTCGAAGCGCCGCACTTGGGCCTCGAGCAGGAAGCGGTTCTCCAGGGTGTACTGCCCACTAAGCACTTCGGCGACCTTTTCTTCCAGATCGTCGGGACGAATATCGGTGAGGAAACCCAGGCTGCCACGGTTGATTCCCAGCACCGGAACACGATGCCTGGCCATCGCCCGTGCAGCACCGAGCAGGCTGCCATCACCTCCGACCACGATGACCAGGTCACAGGACTCGCCCAGCCTCTGCCGCGACGAGGTCTGCATGCCATGGCCCGGCAGCACCTCGGCGATGTTCTCCTCGAGAATGACATGCAGATGGCGCTCTACGAGGAACCGCTTCAGCCGGCGAATGGTATCCAGCACCTGGGAACTGCCCAGGCGGCCGATGATGCCGATATTGCGGAACTGATCCATTGAAGCTCCCTGATAGGCGTGGCTGGTAACGGGCGGGCGTGCATCGGGGCGCAGGCCGGCCGAAGCGTAACAGGCACTAGATTGGTGTCGCGCGGGCGCGATTGAGTTCAACGCCGCGCGCTGCCCGGAATCCCGTTGCGACGCGGCGCAGGGATTATGGGCGAAAGCTCGAAGTGGCAGCAAACCATCCCGGCTATGCTTGTTGCATGAGCCCGTCTTATCTTGCTGAATTGATGCCCCGATTGCTGCATCCTCAGGTGCGGGATCTCGCGTGGGTGCTGATGTCGCCTCCCCTGCTGAGCGATACGCCGGCCCCGCAGCGACACCCGTTCGCAGCCAGTCGCTGGGCCTCTCACCCCGGCGAGCTTGCCGACTGGCTGCTGTCGCACGACGGCCAGCCGACTGTGCTCGAGGCGTGGCTGGCACAACACAGCATCCGCCGGTTGGGCCTGTATTACGAGCGCCTCTGGCAGTTCGCGCTGGGTCAGGCGCCGGACGTCGAGCTGCTGGTGGCCAATCTGCCGATCCGCCAGGGAGGTCATACGCTGGGCGAACTGGATCTGATCCTGCACGACGCCGAAGGCGTCCATCATGTCGAGTTGGCGGTGAAGTTCTACCTGGGCCTGGAAGCAGGTGACCGCCGTCGGCACGATCACTGGCTAGGGCCCGGCAGCCATGACCGACTGGACATCAAACTTCAAAGACTCTGCGAGCATCAGCTGCAACTCTCGTCGAGCGCAGCTGCGAAGGCGCTTCTCGCCGAGTTGACCTGCAGCGAAATCGACAGTGCCCTCTGGCTTGGCGGTTATCTGTTTCAGCCGTGGTCGTCCGGGTGCGAGCCACCGGCCGGGGCCCATCCGCTGCATCTCGATGGACATTGGCTACGGCAGCGCGATTGGGTGAACGCGACAGTGGCCGATGGCGCGACACGCTGGCAGCCGCTGCGCCGTCAGGCCTGGTTGGCACCGGCACAGCTGGACGGCAGCCAGTCTTGGTCAGCCGAGGAAATCGAGCGCTGGATAGCCGAAGTCAACGGCAAGCAGGCGAGGCTCATGGCACGCCTTGAGCAGGATACGGACGGCCGCTGGGTCGAGCGCGAGCGCCTGTTCGTGGTACCCGATAGCTGGCCGGGATGATTGACGCGGCGTTGCCGCCAACCTGTCATCCGTCTATCGCATACTGCCAGGCCAGCCGACGTGTCCACGCCAACAGCAGAAGCTTCCATGTCCATTACCTCAGACCACCGACAGCGTTCGACCGCCTGGGCGATATTTTTGGTGTTCCTGCGCCTGGGGCTGACCTCGTTTGGCGGTCCGGTCGCCCATCTCGGCTACTTCCGCGAAGAATTCGTCAACCGCCGCCACTGGCTGGATGAGGCGCGGTATGCCGATCTGGTCGCGCTCTGCCAGTTTCTCCCCGGCCCCGCCAGCAGCCAGGTCGGTATCGCCATCGGCCTGTTGCGTGGCGGTTACCGCGGCTCGCTCGCCGCCTGGGCCGGCTTTACCCTGCCCTCGGCGATTGCGCTGACACTGTTCGCCCTCGGCATCGCCAACTGGGGCGATGCCGTTCCGGAAGGGTTCCTGCATGGCCTGAAAATCGTCGCGGTAGCGGTCGTGGCTCAGGCAGTCTGGGGCATGGCGCGGACCCTGTGTACCGATGGCGCGCGCAGGATCGTCGCGCTGCTGGCGGCCTGCGCGGTATTGGTCCTACCCAACGCCTGGGCACAACTCGGCGTCATCGCGCTGGCAGGCGTGTTTGGATTGTTGGTGTTTCGCCCGGCGATGCAAGCCCCTTCGACTCCATTGCATTTCTATGCGGGTCGCTCAGCAGCCAGCCTGTTTCTACTGGCATTCTTCGCCCTGCTAATCGTGCTGCCCGTTCTGGCACTCGCCTCGACCAACCAATGGCTGGCATTGCTCGATACCTTCTATCGCACCGGCGCGCTGGTGTTCGGCGGTGGTCATGTGGTGCTTCCACTGCTACAGGCCGAGGTCGTTCCCAACGGCTGGGTCAGCAACGACACCTTTCTCGCGGGCTACGGAGCCGCCCAAGCAGTACCGGGGCCGCTGTTCACCTTTTCCGCCTTTCTCGGTGGATCGATGAACGAGGGAGGCACCCGTCTGGTGAGCGCAGGTTTATGCCTCGTCGCGGTATTCATTCCTTCGTTTCTGCTGGTATTCGGTGTGATCCCTTTTTGGGATCGGCTGCGCGCCAATCGCCAAGTACAGGCGGCGTTGGTTGGGGTGAACGCGGCGGTGGTCGGCCTGCTGCTGGCGGCACTGTACAACCCGGTCTGGACCAACGCGATATTCGGCCCTGGCGACTTTACCCTGGCGCTGATCGCCCTGGTCGCCCTGATGGTCTGGAAGCTGCCCCCCTGGGTGGTGGTGCTGGCCGGTGGCATTGCCGGCTGGGTGGTTGCCGCGCTGTTCTAATGGGCGGCAAGCGCAACCTGACTCCGATCATCAGCCGCTACGCTCGGTACGCCCGCCGGAACGCGCTAGATAGCCACTGCCCTGCTCGCACAGCAAGGCCGCATACTCCTCCGCCGACAGGGCATCGAGCCCGTCGCGCAACGGATAGGCGGTGAAGCCCAGCTGGGTCAGCAGAAAGACCGCGCTGGCGCTACGCTTGCCGCTGTCGCAGTAACACAGATAGACCCGATCTTGCTTCAGCAGGCGCGCTTTCAGGCGTAACAGATGCAGCGGCATGTTCAGCGCCTGCAGCGCATGGCCACGCTGGTATTCGTCCAGCAGTCGGACATCCAGCCATTGCGCGCCTTGAGCGACCAGTTCGTTGGCCTGCGCCAGCCCTAGCTCGGCTACCACTGGCGCCTTCAGCAGGGCAATGAAATCCTGCCGCGCCAGACGCAGCACACAGGACTCTTCGAGCAAGGTCACAGTGGCGTTGCGCGGGCTCTCGGTCAGCAAGGCTTCTTCGCCGACACAGGCACCGACGCCCAACTCAGCCACTACCTGCTCGTCGCTATCAAAGCCGATCATCACTTCCGCACAGCCGCTTTTTAGGAAGTAACAGCAATCTCCGGCATCGCCTTCATGCAGTAACACATGGCCGGCAGGCAACTCGATTGCCTCGAGCTTGCCCAACATGCTCCGCACGTTTTCCGCCGGCACCTTGGCGAACAACGGATTTTCCAGCAGTTCCTCGAGCCATTCGGTCAGCTCACCAGTGGTCGCCAGCTGGAGAAGCAGATCGGAATGGCTCTGATGCCAGGCTAATGAACGATCCAACAGTGCGCTATCGACTACCAGCACACTGGAGTCTTCCAGCGCCTGTACCTGAATCAGCCGGCTACCGGCACTGAACACATGGCAGCTTTCTGGAGAGCCAGCGAACATTCGCCAAGCCACGCCGTCCGCGCCTTGCATGGACAGCGAACCGGTCAGCAGGAAATAGCTCGACCCGAGCTCGATCTCGCCATCGAACAGCCACTGGTTGGCGAGCAGCGGGCGAGGGATCAACTGGTCACGCAGCGATTGCAACTGACGAGGCGAGAGCGCATTGAGCGGAGTCAGACTGCGTATCTGATCGGGGAGTAACGGCTTGTTCATCCATGGATTCCAAGTACAGAAGTTCAGCGCAGCAGCTCGTCCAGCTGTGCCTGGGCAGCCCGTCGACCCTGCAGGCCACCGGTGTGCACGAAGATGAGCCGCGTGCCGGTCGCAAAATAACCGCGCTCCACATAAAGGCGCAATGCCATCATCGCTTTAGCTGTATAAACCGGCTCCAGAGGTAGCTCGGCCGCCCGCTCGGTTTCGACCATGAAGCGAGCCAGAGTCTCGTCGAATTGGCCGAAACCACCGCTACTCGCATCGATCAGCTGATAATTTGCGGAGACGACACCGGCCTCACCCAGCAGTCGGTCGACCTCCTGCGTGACGCCGTGAGACGGTGGCCCCGCCAGCGCCCCATATACCCATCGGTTACCCTGCTCCGCCTCACCCATCACCAACCCGGCCAGCGTCGTTCCGGTGCCAGCAGCCAACCACCAGCCGTCGTAGTCGTCCCAGCTAAGCGCGGCAAGCTGCTCCCGTACGCGGAGCACCAAGGGCGCGCAACCCAGGGCACCCGCCAATCCACCGCCACCTTCAGGTATGCAGTGATAGTCCGGGTAACGCTGGCGCCAGACGTCAAAGAAGTCCGGCTGATGCCGCGCCCTGTAGCCCGCGTAACCCAGCCAGTGCAGCTGCATGCCGAAGCCCTGCAGATCCTCTACTGTCGCGGTTCGCTGGGGATGCCCGCGCAACAGGCCAACGCTGGCAAGCCCGAAGCGCTTGGCCGCGGCGGCCAGCGCGTGAAGATGGTTGGAATGCGGACCGCCGAGGCTGATCAGTCCTGGCGCATCGGCCGCCTGGGCTGCGTGCAGGTGATGGACGAGTTTGAACCACTTGTTTCCAGACAACTCGGGATCGATCACGTCCAGGCGCAACACGGCGAGCTGTATGTTCGCTCGCTGCAGCCAGGGTAAGTCGACGGTGTGCAACGGCGCAGGCACAGCCTCTGGGGAAAACGCTGAAAGTGCAGGCACGTGCATCAGCTACCCGTGCGTAGCCGGTCCTGCGATCGATGCCTGGCACAGCAGTTGGAATGTCCAATGACGAAACGCCCCGGCGACTCCACTTTGTCCAACGGCATATTGCAGCGTTCTCCGCTGGACAGCGTGGCAATGCAGGTGGGCTGCTGATAATGCTGAACCCACTGACCGTACTGTTCTTCGGAGACCGCGCATTTAGCCGCAGCATAGGCGAGCGGGTTTTGCTGATAACCGGCCATATCAGAAAGTGGAATAGTCAGGTGACCGGCACCGGGATGGTAGGCCATGAACGCCACGCCAAGCGCTGAAAGACGTTCCAGGGAGCGCTCACCACTCTGCTCGATGAGCGCATCACGTTGCTTCTGGAGCTGCTCGATTTCTTCCTGTAACTGGCTATCCAGTTCGTTGCGGTAGGCCAGTTCGACGTCGCGTATGGATACTTGCTCCTTGTACTCAGCCACGGCTGCTGCGACTTGCCGCTGTAGTTCATCATCGAACTGCGCACGCGCAGCCTGCGCTTCGGCGCGGCTATTGTGTTCCAACGCACGGAGCTGTCGGCTCATCTCTTCGCGGGTTTTCTGAAAGCCTTCAGCCTGTTCGTTGAGCTGTGCCCGCAGGTCTGCGGCAAGCTGCTCTTTGTGCACCAGCTCCTGACGCAACTGGGCAAGCTCGTCCTGCAGCTTGGCATGCTGCTGTGCGGCCAGTTCGCGCAACCTGGTGATATCGGCCTCGCGCTGCTGCTCAAGATTGGCGATGCGCAGACGCTGCTGCTTGATCAGTTGCGCGGCCTTCAGCCGTTGTTCCTGTTCCAGTTTCTCTGCCCGTCGGGTGGCGGTTTGCTTGGCCGAATCAGCCGCGTACCAGGTGTCTTCGGCGACCATCTGCAGTCGCTCGGCCGGTACCGTCTGAGGCTGTTCTTCCTCGACCAGAAGACCAAGCTGGTTGCGCCTGACCCGATCGCGCAGCATGACGAGGTGATTCTTGCTCTGGGTCAGTTCCGGATCCCAGAGATGCATCTGGTACCAGGAGACCGGGCACTGACTGCGGCAGGCCAGGCGAATGGGGCCCGCGCCCAGATCGGGCCCGCGCCCGGTACGTTCGGCCAGATTGCGCAGCGGAATGTTCCAGCCACTGTCAGCCGAACCGTCTTCGTTGAAATCGAGATAGAAGAACACCGCCGCGCGAACCTGCAAGCGGGTGTTGATCAGTACATAGGCGACGCGCATCTGCTGATCGGCGAATTCGGGCATGCTCACGACCCCATCGAGCATCGCCTCGAATTCCGGATAGAGCATTTCCTTGCAGACGCCGTCATCGTTGAAGAACAGCACGGCTTCGACCGTCTGCGGTTTGATCTGCATGCTCGCACCCTCAACGGCTTGATCGGCCAGCGAAAATTCCGAGACAGCAACCGCACCGACGCCGCCATCCCATGGTTGGCGCAAGTTTAGGGGAAAAACTGCAGCGGGCGATGTGACTGGGTTGGCAGCGAGTCGGCATGCTTATTCGCAGCGAGGTGCAACCAGCAAACTATGGTGGCATCGGAGGTGGACGATCACCGCGTCAGCGCGGCAAGCTGAGGCGCCAGGCGCCTGCCCATCTCCTCGCCGAGCGCCTGCAGGCCGCTCATTGGGCGCACCATGACTTCAAAATCGGTGATCAGTCCAGATTCATCGAAACGGATCATGTCGATGCCCTTGAGCTGTCGATCACCGACGCGTGCGCTGAATTCCAGCACGACGTTCAAGCCATCGGGACTGACCAACTGGCGATGGTATTCAAAGTCTTCGAATACCGTTACCACGGTATTGAGGATCAGATTGACCGCCACTGCGCTCTCGTAGGGTTTGAAAGCCATCGGCGAACGGAACACCGCCCGCGGATGCAGCAGCTCCGGTAGTTGCTGGAGATCCTGGGCGTCGATCATCCGATGCCAGCGCTGCACAGTCGCAGCAACGGCCGGCTGCATCGCGAGGGAAGTATTCATGCGGAGCTCCTTTGTTGCGCAAGAAAAAAGCCCCGCTCGTAGCGGGGCCTGGATACTCAGAGTTCAGCCGCGAGACGCGAGCCCTGGTTGATGGCCCGCTTGGCATCGAGTTCGGCGGCCACGTCCGCGCCACCGATCAGGTGCACCTTGGCACCCCCTGCCTCGAGCTCAGCCTGCAACTCACGCAGTGGGTCCTGTCCTGCACAAACGATCACGGTATCCACTGGCAACGCCTGAGGCTCGCCGTCGGCGACACGAATATGCAGGCCCTGATCGTCCACTTTGAGATACTCCACAGCGCTGATCATCTGCACCTGCTTGTTCTTCAGGCCAGTGCGATGAATCCAGCCGGTGGTCTTGCCCAGACCATTGCCGACCTTGGACTTCTTGCGCTGCAGAAGATAGACCTGACGCGCCGGTGCGTGCGGTGCCGGCTGGATTCCGGCGACGCCGCCACGCGCCTCGAGCCCGAGGTCTATGCCCCACTCCTTCCAGAACGCTTCACGGTCCAAGCTGGTCGACTGACCTTGATGGGTGATGAATTCAGAAACGTCGAAGCCGATGCCGCCGGCGCCGATCACCGCGACGCGCTGCCCAACGGGTTTGCGTTGCAGAATCGCGTCGAGGTAACTCATCACCATCGGATGCTCGATGCCTGGGATCTGCGGTGTGCGCGGTGCGATACCGGTGGCGAGGATGATCTCGTCATAGCCGCCGTTCAGCAGGTCCGCCGCACTGACGCGGGTATCCAGGCGGACATCGACACCGGTGCTCTCGAGCTTGCTGTTGAAGTAACGCAAGGTTTCGTAGAACTCTTCCTTGCCTGGTACACGTTTGGCGACGTTGAACTGGCCGCCGATCTCGCTGGCCGAGTCGAACAAGGTCACCTGATGGCCACGCTCGGCGGCGACGGTCGCGGCCGACAACCCCGCCGGGCCGGCGCCAACGACCGCGATTTTCTTCACTGACGCGGTAGGAATGTAGTTCAGCTCGGTTTCGTAGCAGGCGCGCGGATTGACCAGGCAGGTGGTCAATTTGCCACTGAACGTATGGTCGAGGCAGGCCTGGTTGCAACCGATGCAGGTATTGATGGTATCGCTGCGATCGGCCGCCGCTTTGTTGACGAAATCCGGATCGGCCAGAAAGGGTCGTGCCATCGACACCATGTCTGCATCGCCTTCAGCCAGCACCTGTTCGGCGACTTCCGGTGTGTTGATGCGGTTGGTAGTCACCAGAGGGATACCGACTTCGCCACGTAGCTTGGCGGTCACCTTGGTGAACGCCGCACGCGGCACCTTTGTAGCGATGGTCGGGATACGCGCCTCGTGCCAGCCGATGCCTGTGTTGATCAGTGTCGCGCCGGCCTGCTCGATGGCCTTGGCCAACTGCACCACCTCCTCCCAGATACTGCCGCCTTCCATCAGGTCGAGCATCGACAGGCGATAGATGATGATGAACTCCGGCCCCACGGCCTCTCTCACACGCCGCACGATCTCCACAGGTAGACGCATGCGATTTTCATAGCAGCCGCCCCAACGGTCGGTGCGGTGGTTGGTATGCGCGACGAGGAACTGGTTGATGAAGTAGCCTTCCGACCCCATAATTTCGACGCCGTCATAGCCGGCCTGCTTCGCCAGGCTGGCGCAATTGACGAAGTCGCGAATCTGCTTTTCGATGCCCTCTTCATCCAACTCACGCGGCGTGAAGGGGTTGATCGGGGCCTGAATGGCGCTCGGTGCGACCAGCTGTGGACTGTAGGCATAACGCCCGGCATGAAGAATCTGCATGCAGATCTTGCCACCTGCCTCATGCACGGCCTGGGTAACGATCTTGTGCTCTTCGGCCTCCTCGCCCGTCGACAGTTTGGCGGCACCGGCCCGCACCGAACCCTCTTCGTTGGGCCCCACCCCGCCGGTAACGATCAGGCCGACGCCGCCACGGGCGCGTTCGGCAAAGAATGCAGCCATACGCTCGAATCCGTTGGGCATCTCCTCAAGACCGGTGTGCATCGAGCCCATAAGCGTGCGATTACGCAAGGTGGTGAAGCCCAGATCCAGCGGAGCCAGCAGGTGCGGAAAAGCGGTCATGTTCGTTCCTCGATCAGGCGGCACGGTCACAGCGGCCCAGGGTCAACGGTAGGAATGCCACGCCTCGTGGGGTCGCGGTCACTGTGTCGTGAAGATAAACAGGCGCTGCGCCTCGCTCAATGATCGAAACTGACAACTGCCTGACCCTATCGCGCAAAAACACTTGGCAATCATCGGGCATGTCTCTAGTCTCCTCCCACACGTTTAACCAACCTCAGTCATGCGCACCTACAGCAAACTATTCGGCCTGACGGTACTCGTCCTCGTCGCGCTCAGCCTCTACCTGGACTGGACGCGCGACCGGCGCAGTGGCCCGCTGCTGTCCGATCTGCGCATCCTGCCGATCAACAGCCACGGGCAGCCAGGCCCTGCTGGCAATCTGCTCGGCGTGGAAACCCGCCTGACGCCGGCTGACTACCAGAGCAGAGAACGGCTGCAACTGAAATTCACCACTTATCTCAACCAGGCACGCGATGCCGGCCTACTGGACTCGCGCACTATCGTCGTGCTGCCGGAACACGTCGGCACCGGGCTGTTTGCCCTGGGAGAAAAACCTGAAGTGCAGCAGGCGCGCACGTTGCGCGACGCCATGCACTGGATGGCGCTGAGCAATCCATGGACGTACCTTCGAGCGCTGCTCGATAACGAGGGTGAAGACCACCGCACCGAGGCCGTTCTGAAAATCAAGGGCCGGCAGATGGCCGATGATTATCAGCGCATATTCGGCGGCCTTGCCCGTGATTACGGAGTGACGCTGGTCGCAGGTTCCATCGTGCTCCCCGAGCCGCGCCTTGAGGAAGGACGCCTGCAGATCGGCGATGGCCCGCTTCGCCAGGTCAGTCTGAGTTTTGCCGCCGACGGCGAACCCATCGGACCGCTGCAGTACAAGATGGGGCTCAGCCGCTACGAACGCCGCTATAGTCAGGCCCCGGATGCACCGTCGTCCGCGCTGCTGACACCCGCCGGACGTCTAGCGGTGCTGATCGGCTGCGATGGATACACTCGATCACCGCCAGCCGATGCCGATCTACTCGCTCTGCCTGGCGCGCGCGATGATCCGCCGGTTACCTGCGCAGCCAGCAACCCGCCACAGACCACCCTGCCGCGCATGGAGGTACGTACCCTCGGTTTGCCGTGGAACTTGGTCGGCTCTCCGCGGCGCCCTGTCCGCCAACGCTACAACGAACCGGTGCAACTGACCAACCTGTGGCTACCGGACCGACCATGAATCGGCAGCGAGTGCGCCTGGGTGATCTCTCGGTTGGCTTCGTGCATAGCCTGAGCAGCGCCCTGCTGGCAAAGCAGATCGATCCGCAACCGCTACTCGACGCTTACGGGCTGGATCCCGCGCGCCTCTCGGAACCGCGTGCCCGGCTTTCGATCCCGCGTTACATGCGCCTCGGCCATGCCGCCATACAATTGACTGGCGACCCGAGCCTGGGCCTGGAGATGGGACGATTGCGCAAGGCCGGGCATCTTGGTCTGGTCGGGGTGACATCAACCCAGGCGCCGACCGTTCGAGAAGCCGCCCGCGCGCTGATCCGCTATGAACCGCTGTATGCATCCAACTACCGCGGCGCCTCCGGGTTCCATGAGGATGCCAAAGGAGCCTGGCTGCGGTTCTATTCGATCAGCCCCTACAACAGCTACAACCGGTTCGTCGTGGATACGGTATTGGCGAGCTGGATCACTCAGCTGAGCACGGTGGCCGCTTCCCCGCTGGTACCCGTGGCGGTACACATCGAGTTCGAGCGCCCCATCTACGCAACTTCCTACGAGACGTTCTTCACGAAACCGGTGGAGTTCGCGGCCGAACACAATCAGCTGCGATTGGACAGAGCCACGCTGGCTTTGCGCAACCCGGAACATTGCCCTGGCACCTGGCGCCAGCTATTGGAGCTCTGCGAGGCGGAGCTGGAGCAGCGCACCCGTACCCGCAGCCTGCGCGAGCGGGTCACCCAACTCCTAGGGCCGATGCTCAAGGGCCAAGAACCCGATCTGCAGCAGATCGCCAGCCGCTTGCAGCTGCCACCCTGGACCCTGCGTCGCAAGCTCGAGGAAGAAGGCACCAGCTATCGGGCCATTCTCAACGACACACGACGCGACCTGGCAATGGCCTACATACGGGATACCGAATCCGCTTTCGGCGAGATAGCCTGGCTACTGGGATTTTCCTCGGCGGAAGCCTTTCAACGCGCGTTCAAACGCTGGAGCGGACAAACACCGGGGGAATATCGGCGCGCGCAGCGGCGCGCTGATTGATCCGCTGACGTTTCGTCGTGCTGCAGCGAAACGCCAGTGGCGGTCTTAAAGCTCGAAGGCGTCGTCGGCCGGCTCAGGACCGTCCTGCTCTGCGGCGTGCCATTCGAGTATCTCGTCCTGATAGTCATCCATAGGAGCGCTCCTCTTGCTGGGGTCTGCCAAACCGTCGAAATCCCATTGCGTTGGCAAGACGCCTCGCCTGCGTTTTTCAACAGCTGCTACCGGTGCTAACAAAGTCCATGCCAGCAAGCTACCGCGGAGACATGACGAAAACATGAACCGCCCCACGCTGGCACTTACGACTGAATAGCCCAACCTCTCCACAGCCACAACGCGCCCAATCGCCGCACATGGCTACAACCGCCGTTGCAGAGCCGCTTGGTGCACTCATGGGGTCGCCAGGCCAGCGGCTGTCATGAATTGACGCAGCAGCCAGGCGACCACCCCGAGCGCCAGCACACTGGCAGACCAAATCAGCACGAGCCAGGTCATGCGCTGCCATAACGGCTTCGGTCCTGGCGCACTGCTTTCGGGCTTCTTCTGCATCGTGGGCTCCATAACGAGACGACTAGTGATAGCCATCCTCTGCGCTGACCTTGCCGCGGAACACGTAATAGCTCCATGCGGTGTACATCAGGATCAAAGGGATGATCAGCAGCGCCCCCACCAGAGTGAAACCCTGGCTCTGCGGTGGCGAGGCGGCCTCCCAGATGCTGACCGATGGCGGGATGATGTTCGGCCAGAGGCTGATGCCAAGGCCGCTGTAGCCAAGGAATATAAGCGCCAGGGTGAACAGGAACGGCGCGTAGTGGGCGTAGCGCGCGATAGATCGCAGCAGTCCGAACGTGCACAGCAACACGAGGATGGGCACCGGCATGAAGAGGAACAGGTTCGGCATGCTGAACCAGCGCTCGGCGATGTCCGGATGTGTTAAAGGCGTCCATATACTCACGATGCCGGTCACCGCCAATACCGCCCAGACCAGTGGCGTGCCGATGTCGTGCATCCGTCGCTGCAGTTCACCCTCGGTTTTCATGATCAGCCACGTGCAGCCCAACAAGGCATAGGCAGCAATCAGCGCCACGCCGCAGAACACCGAGAACGGCGTCAACCAATCCAGAGGTCCCCCTGCATAGGCGCGATCGGCGACCGGAAACCCATGAATGAATGCGCCCAGCGCGACGCCCTGGAAGAAGGTCGCCGCCAATGAACCACCGACGAACGCCTTGTCCCAGATATGTTGGCGCGCGACGCTCGCCTTGAAGCGGAATTCGAAGGCCACGCCGCGGAAGATCAGGCCCATCAGCATGAAGATGATCGGCAGGTACAACGCGGAAAGCACCACCGAATAGGCCAGCGGAAACGCGGCGAACAGCCCGGCGCCACCCAGCACCAACCAGGTTTCGTTGCCATCCCAGATCGGCGCCACGGTATTCATCGCCACGTCGCGCTCGGAACTGTCGGCGAGGAACGGGAAAAGGATCCCGATACCCAGGTCGAAGCCGTCCATCACCACGTACATCATGATGCCGAAGATGATGATGACGGCCCAGATCAGCGAAAGATCGACACCCATATTCAATTCCTCTCGCCCAGTTGATCGCCGTGTTCGTGTGGAATCGCCTCGTCGGCAGCCGAGAGCGGTCGCATCGGCGTCCGCTTCTCGCCGGGCCCACCAGCGCCCTTCTCGTTGCCCTCGTTGGTAACGGGGCCCTTTGCAATCAGCCGCAACACATAGACGAAACCGATTCCGAACACCGCGAAGTAGATCAGAACGAACATCGCCAGCGTCAGGCCGAGCTGCTCGGTGCCGTGATTGGAAACGGCGTCTGCAGTCCGCATCAGCCCATAAATCACCCAAGGCTGGCGGCCGATTTCCGTGGTGAACCAGCCGGCCAGAATCGCGAGGATTCCGGAGGGACCCATGCACAACGCAAGTCGTAGAAAGGCACGTGACTGGTACAGCCGACCGCTTCGTCGCAGCAGGAGGCTCCACAAGCCGGTGAAGATCATCAGAAAGCCCAGCGCGACCATCACGCGAAACGTCCAGAACACGATGGTCGAGTTGGGTCTGTCCTCTGGCGGAAAATCCTTCAGCGCCGGAATCGGCTCGGTCAAGCTGTGCTTGAGGATCAGGCTGCCCAGATAGGGAATCTCCACCTTGTAACGCGTCTCTTCACGCTCCATGTCAGGCCAGCCGAACAGCAACAGAGGCGTTGGCTCGCCTGAGGAGTTATCCCAATGTCCTTCCATGGCGGCGATTTTTGCCGGTTGGTATTCCAGCGTGTTGAGGCCGTGGAAGTCACCGACCAATGCCTGGATCGGCGCCACCAGCAACGCCATCCACATCGCCATGGACAGCATCTTGCGGACCGCAGGGTTGTCTCGCCCACGCAACAGATGCCAGGCCGCGGAGGCGCCCACCATGAACGCCGTGGCGAGGAACGCGGCAATCGCCATGTGCGTCAGCCGGTAGGGAAAGGAGGGGTTGAACACGATGGCGAACCAGTCCACCGGCACCACGATGCCATCGATGATCTCGTGGCCCTGAGGGGTGTGCATCCAGCTGTTCGAGGCAAGAATCCAGAATGTGGAAATCAGTGTGCCGACGGCCACCATCAGCGTGGAGAAGAAGTGCAGACCGGGGCCGACGCGATTCCAGCCGAACAACATGACGCCGAGAAACCCCGCCTCCAGGAAGAACGCGGTGAGCACCTCGTACGCCAGCAACGGCCCGGTGACGCTGCCGGCAAACTCCGAGAAGGCGCTCCAGTTGGTGCCGAACTGATAGGCCATGACGATACCGGAAACCACCCCCATGCCAAAATTAACGGCAAAAATCTTCAGCCAGAAATGATAGAGGTCGCGGTACACCTGGCGCCTGGTCTTCAACCACAGCCCTTCCAGCACGGCCAGAAAGCTCGCCAGTCCGATGGTGATCGCCGGAAAGATGATGTGGAAGGAAATGGTGAAAGCGAATTGAATCCGCGCAAGCTCGAGAGCTTCCAGACCGAACATTAAAAACCCCTCGTCAGTTAGCCGCTTGCCCCTGGCCTGTTGATGTCATCACGCATTAATGACAGCAGGAAAACACAAGGGTGCGCTCGGGTCGCTGTGACAGGTCGCCGCGTATAGCGGAGCAAACTGGATCAGCGCTACTTCAAGGGGCCCGGGAGGCCTTCGCCATAGCGAGATTGGAAGGTCCCGATAGCCAGCGGATCGAAGATCGGCGCTGCGCCGTTATCAAGTAAGAAGGGACGAAAAATCTGCCCGCGCCAGACGAGTGCAGGAAGCGGCGATATAGAACGAAAAAAGCGGCCATAAGGCCGCTTTTAGCGAGACTTCCAGTCGCTCAATGGACTTGGAAGCAAATGTGGCGCAGCGGACGGGACTCGAACCCGCGACCCCCGGCGTGACAGGCCGGTATTCTAACCGACTGAACTACCGCTGCGCGTCGGCCGGACTTTCGTCCGAATCGTAAGAGTCAACCGTGATACCAACCGGCTGATCGCCTTGCGAGGCGCGCAATTTACGCACCCACTTCAATCAAGTCAACAGCGTGCCAGGTAATTTTCTTAAAAAATACCGACTACGGGAGGTCATGAAGAGGAATCGCCGTCCATAGGGCACCTTTTGCCTGAAAAACAGTCAGTTGCACTGGCATACTCAGGTGCTTCTTGTCATGGTCCCGGTCTAGACTGCCAGGACGCCTGGCCGTTCGTAGATATCACAACTGCCTACGTGATCCAGCGACCATGCCGTCATCACTTAGCTTCACGGAGTGCCTAGTTTGGCTTCCCCCGCAGCACTGCAGAAATTTCGCCAACATGCGCCTCTAATCGTCAGCGCAGCTATCGTCGTGCTCTTCGGCTTCTACCTTGCCGGCCAGATAAGGACATGGCTTCAGCTTACCCAGGCGCCGGCAGCAGCCACCACGGACAGCAACCAGCCCGCTGGAGTCGTACCGGACCTGCAACGCATGGAAAGCCTGTTCGGCACACCAGCGACAACAGCAGGCCAACGCTATAGCCCCGACGCATCGAGTTCTGATCTAACCTTGCTGGGCAGTTTCGTTCATGCTGATCCGGCTCGCTCCACCGCAATCATCCAGTTAAGCGGCCAGCCGCCGCAGCTGTATCGGGTCGAACAAGAACTGGAATCGGGGGTGCGCCTGCACAGCGTTCATCCAGACAGAGTCGAAATACTGCGCGGCGGGCGCGTTGAAAGTCTGTATTTTCCCAGCGTTCGCTCCGCGACAGCCGTACCCGA
Organism: Pseudomonas sp. YJ42; assembly: GCF_047225135.1. Lineage (NCBI taxonomy): Bacteria > Pseudomonadati > Pseudomonadota > Gammaproteobacteria > Pseudomonadales > Pseudomonadaceae > Pseudomonas > Pseudomonas sp. YJ42. Next base: position 1,100,284 of record NZ_CP178378.1, read on the forward strand.
TAATCTGCCGGACTACAGTGAACCGGCAGAAATGAATCAACCAGACCCGCAAGCGGAGATGCTTCAGCAGCAGATGGAAGCGCTCCGCCAACAGATGGAAGGGGCAAACAGCCCGCCAGATACCATGCCCTCCGACGAACAGCCCACGGAAGACAACTGACCGATGCTGCCTTTTTCCTCCCGCCCGCTCATTGCCTTGCTCGCCGCCGGTCTGCTCGCCGCCCCTCTGCCTGTGCTAGCGGCCGACCCCGGAATCGAGCCGAGCGAAACCCAACAGGACGGCTGGACGATCAATCTCAAGGATGCCGATATCCGGGCCTTCGTCGATCAGATCAGCCAACTGACCGGACAGACCTTTATCGTCGATCCGCGCGTAAAGGGCCAAGTCAGCGTGGTGTCGTCGACAACGCTCTCGCTGTCGGAGGTCTATCAGCTATTCCTCTCGGTCATGGCGACACATGGCTACAGCGTGCTCACGCAGGGCGAAGTCGCACGAATCGTGCCGAATGCCGAAGCGAAATCCGAGGCCGGAGGGGGCCCGACCGGTGGTGATTTACTGGAGACCCGCGTGATTCAGGTCCAGCACACATCCGCTACCGAACTGATTCCGCTGATTCGCCCATTGGTACCCCAATATGGCCATCTCGCCGCCGTCAGCTCTGCCAATGCGCTGATCATCAGCGATCGCAGCGCCAACATCGCACGCATAGAGGACCTGGTCCGCCAGCTCGACCGCGCTCAAACCGACGACCACAGCGTGGTGAACCTGCAGTACGGCTGGGCCGTCGATATCGCCGAAGTGCTGCGCAACACGCTGGCCCGGGGTGAAGCCCGCGATACCGCAGGTGCCCAGATCATCGCTGACTCGCGCACCAATCGGCTGATTTTTACCGGGCCGGAGCAGGCGCGACAGAAGCTCGCCAATCTGGCGAAGACGCTCGATACGCCAAGCACCCGCTCGGCCAACACACGAGTGATCCGCCTGCGCCACAACGATGCGAAAGCCCTGGCCGAGACCCTCGGGGACATCTCCGAGGGTCTCGCAGCCCCTGCCGACGGCGAAGCTCAAAGCAGCCGGCAACAGAACATCCTCATCCGTGCCGACGAAAGCCTCAATGCTCTCGTCATGCTCGCCGAGCCCGAGCTGATCGGCACCCTCGAATCGATCGTGCGCCAACTGGACATTCCACGCGCCCAAGTCATGGTCGAAGCCGCCATCGTCGAAGTCTCCGGCGATATCACCGACGCGCTTGGCGTGCAGTGGGCCGTGGATGCGCGCGGCGGCACCGGTGGCATCGGCGGAGTCAATTTCGGCAATACCGGCATTTCCGTCGGCAGCGTGCTAACTGCGATGAGAGAGGATGAGATCCCTGACAGACTTCCCGACGGCGCCATCATTGGACTAGGCACGCGTAGCTTCGGCGCCTTGATCACTGCACTTTCCGCTAACAGCAAGAGCAACCTGCTATCGACCCCAAGCCTGCTGACGCTGGATAACCAGGAAGCGGAAATCCTCGTCGGACAGAACGTTCCTTTTCAGACTGGCAGCTACACGACCGATTCGTCCGGGGCCAACAACCCATTCACGACCATCGAGCGAGAGGATATCGGCGTAACGCTCAAGGTCGTGCCGCATATCAATGACGGCGCAACCCTGCGCCTGGAGATCGAGCAGGAAATCTCATCGATTGCTCCATCGGCAAGCCTGTCAGCGCAGGCCGTCGACCTGGTGACCAACAAGCGTTCGATCAAGAGCACTATTCTTGCCGAAGACGGCCAGGTGATTGTCCTCGGCGGACTGATTCAGGACGATGTGACCCAGACCAACTCCAAAGTCCCGTTGCTTGGCGACATTCCACTGATCGGTGGACTGTTTCGCTCCACCCAGGAAACCCACGTCAAGCGCAACCTGATGGTTTTCCTGCGACCGACAGTCATTCGTGATCGCGCAGGACTGGCAGCACTTTCCGGTAAAAAGTACAGCGACATCCGGGTCATCGAAACTGACTCGGACAGCCCAAGCATTCTTCCGGCCACGCCGGAGCGACTGTTTGACGGTCAGGGCCAGCCGGCACCAGCCATCGACCTTCGATCCAACGAGCCGGAACAACGTCGCGAAGTGCCTAAAGCCCCCGCAACGCAACGAGCGCCACAAACCTTCACGCCACAGGCACAACCTCAGGAGCGGTCATCGTCGACACGTTCGGGCTGGGCCGTACAGGTCGCCAGTTTTCAGAACCGCGATAGCGCCGCGACACTGGAGCAAAAGCTGGCGACCGAAGGCTTCGATACCTATACAAGAACGACAGGCCGCACCCATCGCGTCTTCGTCGGTCCAGTCGATCAGCGTCAGGAAGCCAGTCAGCTTCGCGACCAGCTATCCGAGGAACAGCGTCTGGATGGTTTCGTGGTCAACTTCGAAACCACTGACAATTGATGGGACGGCTGATGCTGATCGCCGGCGCCTTTAACTAGCCTGTCCTTAAAAGCGAAACCCCGCAATTAGCGGGGTTCGTCAATCCGAGACGGTTTTTCAGAGCGCCTGTTCTCTACATCAGAGCGCGGCCAACCCTCGGGCGAGATCAGCCTTAAGATCTGCCACGTCTTCCAGGCCCACCGCTACGCGAACCAGGCTATCGCGGATACCAGCGGTGGCGCGATCTTCAGGGGAAAGACGGCCATGGGTGGTTGTCCCCGGGTGGGTGATGGTGGTCTTACTGTCGCCCAGATTGGCGGTGATAGAGACCAGGCGGGTCGCATCGATGAAACGCCATGCACTATCCTTACCCCCCGCCACCTCGAAACTCAACACCGCTCCGAAGCCTTTCTGCTGACGCTTGGCCAGCTCGTGTTGCGGGTGGCTGGGCAGACCGGCGTAATACACCTTTTCAATGCCCGACTGTTGTTCGAGCCACTCGGCCAACACCTGTGCATTGGCGCAGTGGGCCTGCATGCGCAGCCGCAAGGTCTCCAATCCCTTAAGGAAGACCCACGCATTGAAAGGGCTCAGCGTCGGGCCAGCTGTGCGCAGAAAACCCACCACTTCTTTCATCTGCTCGGATCGCCCGGCAACCACGCCCCCCAGGCAGCGTCCCTGCCCGTCGATGTACTTGGTTGCGGAATGAATGACGATATCAGCACCGAGCGCCAATGGCTGCTGCAGCACCGGTGTGCAGAAGCAGTTGTCCACGGCCAGCATGGCGCCCTTGGCGTGGCAGAGCTCAGCCAACGCCTCGATATCGACCAGTTCAGCCAAGGGGTTCGACGGCGATTCAACGAAGACCAGCTTGGTATTGGGCTTGAATGCAGGTTCCCAAACACTCACGTCCGTGAGCGGAACGTAGTCGACCTGAAGACCGAAGCGCTTAAGATACTTTTCGAACAGCGAGACCGTTGCACCAAACACGCTCCGCGAAACCAGCACGTGGTCGCCAGCCGAGCATAGGCTCATAACCGTCGCCAGAATCGCGGCCATACCGGAGGCGGTCGCTACGGCCTGCTCGGCGCCTTCCATGGCGGCGATGCGCTCTTCGAATGCTCGCACAGTAGGGTTGGTGTAGCGCGAATAGACATTCCCCGGCACATCACCGGCAAAACGTGCAGCGGCGTCTGCAGCACTGCGGAACACGTAGCTGGAGGTGAAGAACAGCGGCTCGCCGTGCTCACCCTCGGGCGAACGATGCTGGCCCGCACGAACGGCCAATGTATCCATGCCTGCGTCGGACAAGTCACTGTCCAGACGGCCAGCGTCCCAGTCAGTTGTCATAGTCTTTTCACCCTGAGCCGAGGCGGCCGAGCCGCCGGGTTGTCGATCAGTTGTTATACAGGTCGATGATTGCACTGCCTGCAACGCCCTTGTTCTTGCTCAGGTCGTTGCGGGCCTGCTCGATCTTGTGCAAATAGACATCGTCGATATCACCGGTCACATATTTGCCGTCGAACACAGCGCAATCGAAATTCTCTATCTTCACCTTGCCGCCGCCGACCGCTTCGATCAGGTCAGGCAGATCCTGATAGATTAGCCAGTCGGCGCCGATCAGCTCTGCGACCTCTTCGGTGCTGCGATTATGCGCGATGAGTTCATGCGCGCTGGGCATGTCGATGCCATAGACGTTCGGATAGCGAACAGCAGGCGCGGCGGAACAGAAATAGACGTTCTTCGCCCCCGCTTCGCGGGCCATCTGAATGATTTGCTTGCAAGTGGTACCGCGAACGATGGAGTCGTCCACCAGCATGACGTTCTTGCCACGGAATTCGAGGTCGATGGCGTTGAGCTTCTGGCGTACCGACTTCTTGCGCGCGGCCTGGCCCGGCATGATGAAGGTTCGACCGATGTAGCGGTTCTTGACGAAGCCTTCGCGGAACTTTACACCCAGGCGATTGGCCAGTTCCAACGCTGCCGTGCGGCTGGTATCGGGAATCGGAATCACCACATCGATATCGTGATCCGGGCGCTCACGGAGAATCTTGTCGGCGAGCTTCTCACCCATCCGCAGACGCGCCTTGTACACCGAAACGCCGTCCATCAGGGAGTCCGAACGCGCCAGATAGACGTGCTCGAAAATGCACGGCGCATAATGAGGATTCGGTGCGCACTGGCGAGTGTGCAACTTGCCGTCTGCAGTGATGTAGACGGCCTCGCCCGGAGCCAGATCGCGGATCAGCGAGAAGCCCAGCACGTCCAGTGCGACGCTTTCGGACGCGATCATGTATTCGACGCCTTGATCCGTATGACGCTGGCCGAACACGATCGGGCGAATGGCATGCGGATCACGAAAACCGACGATGCCATAGCCGGTCACCATCGCCACGACCGCATAGCCACCCACGCAGCGCTCGTGCACCTTGGCCACTGCGGCGAATACGTCTTCCTCAGTGGGTTGCAGCTTGCCACGCACGGCCAGCTCGTGCGCGAACACGTTGAGCAACACCTCCGAGTCGGAGTTAGTGTTCACGTGGCGCAGGTCGGACTCGTAGATCTCTTTGGTCAACTGGTCGACGTTGGTCAAATTGCCGTTGTGCGCCAGGGTGATGCCGTAGGGCGAGTTCACATAGAACGGCTGCGCCTCCGCCGAGCTGGAGCTGCCGGCAGTCGGATAACGTACATGGCCGATGCCCATGTTACCGACCAGGCGCTGCATGTGGCGCTGCTGAAAGACGTCGCGAACCAACCCGTTGTCCTTGCGCAGGAACAGCTTGCCGCCGTCGCTGGTCACGATTCCGGCTGCATCCTGCCCACGGTGTTGCAGTACGGTAAGCGCGTCATACAACGCCTGATTGACGTTTGACTTACCGACGATGCCGACAATGCCACACATGCAAGGAACCTCTCAGTTATTACAGGCTGATCCGGACATGGCGCAGGCTTGAAAGCCTCCAGCACGCCCGTTGTAAAGAATGCTCATCTCAACCGGAAGCGTCGAGCGAGCCGGCTACCCATTGGCTTCCAAACCCGAGAATCAGGTTTTTTGACCAATCGGCAACCAACAGAAAATGCGGCAGCAATGTCGATTCGCGCCACCAGGGGTCCTGCTGTACAGGCGCAAGGCTGAGAAGCCCCACCAGCACTACGATCAGCAGTCCACCTCGGGCCGCACCAAACACCATTCCGAGAAAGCGATCCGTGCCGGACAGTCCGGTCACCCGAACCAGCTCACCGATGAGGAAATTGATCAGCGCCCCTACCAGCAAGGTCACAACGAACAGAATCACGCAGGCCGCGATGACTTGAAAGGATGGGGTACTGATGAACTCTGCAAGATGGTGCGACAGCGCACCACCGAACATCCAGGCGACAACACCTGCAATGATCCAGGTGAGCAGGGAAAGCGCTTCCTTGACGAAACCGCGCTTCAAGCTGATCAGGCTGGAGATGACCACAACGGCGATAAACGCCCAATCGACCCAGGTGAGCGTCACGGGGTTTCCTGCAAAGAAGAAAGGCGGCGTATTTTAGCAGAGCGCCCGCCACGGAGTAAGCACCGCGAATTCGCTCTTGCCGGCAGCGGGCTAGCCACCGGCAGGTAAGCCTGTCGACGGCCGATGCAGAGCGACTTCAGCCCTGTTCAGGCTTGAAACGCACAACGAACCCGTTCAGTTTCTGCTGCCGCTGCAGCTGGTCACGCAAACGATTGGCTTCCGCCCGTTCCACCAAAGGCCCGACGAAAACACGATTCATTCCATCCGCGGTGCGTATATAGGCGTTATAGCCCTGAGACCGCAGCGTTTTCTGCAGCTTGTCGGCGTTCTCGCGGCTGGAAAGACTGGCCAGTTGCACCGACCAGCTGACCGGAAGGTTCGCCGCATCCAGTCGTTTCTCTTCGGGCGCGGCCGGCACGGAGGCCGGCGCTTTGACGGTTGCTGGTTCAGTCGCTACCGGAGGCACCGGCGGCGGCTCGACAGGGGCTGGACTAATGGGGGCCGCCGGCGCATCAGCCTCGGTTGTCGGTTGTGCCTCGTCGATAATTTCATACTCTTCAGGGAAGGGCTCTATCTGCGGCTCCGGGACCTCGACAGGTCGCGTCTCGATCGCAGGCGCAGCGGGCGCCTCAGGCATTTGCGGCGCATCTACGGCAACCTGCCGGCCAGCATCATCACGATTGAATAGCATCGGGACGAATATCACGGCTAGCGCAACAAGCACCAGCGCACCGACGATACGCTGAAGTAAACCTCTATCCACCAAGAGCATGTCCTCCACCCGTTGCGTATCGCTCAAGCCATGTCAGCGCTTCAGCCACGCAATAAAAAGATCCGAACAGCAATATCTCATCCCCCTCCGCGGCCTGATCACACTGCTGCTCGAGTGCTTGGGATATTCCGGGGTAGATAGTGACGGTCGCGCCCCGTTCCTTCAATGACGAACTCAGCTCCGCTGCGGAGCGCGAGCGAGACGTCGCCAATGGCGCAACCGCCCAGCTGTCCACGACCGGGCGCAGTTCGTCGATCACACCTGACAAATCCTTGTCAGCTAGTAAGCCGAACACTGCAAGTCGGCGACCGGATTTCGGCTGCTGCCGGAGTTGCGTAGCCAGATAGGCAGCCGCGTGAGGGTTGTGCCCCACGTCGAGCAATATCACTAACTCTCGCCCCTTCCAGCGAATCGTCCGCTGGTCCAGACGCCCGGTAATACGCGTATCCCGTAATGCTTGGATGAGCGGCGCAGGACGCCAGGACGGCTCGAGCAATGCAAACGCCTGCAATGCAACTGCTGCGTTTTCCAGTGGCAACCTGAGCAATGGCAGATTTCGCAGCTCCAGGGCGTTACCTGCCCCATCCTTGCCATACCAGTGCCAACAGGTGGCTTCTCTCACCAGATCGAAATCGAGCCCACGTACCAGCAACGGCACGGCAGACTGATTCGCGTACTCCAGCATCGACTCTGGCGGCGAGGAATCACCGCATACGGCCGGTTTAGCAGAGCGAAATATGCCAGCCTTTTCGAAAGCCACGCTCTCACGCGTAGAGCCTAGCCACTCGGCATGATCCAGGCCGACGTTAGTAACCACCGCCACATCGGCATCGACCAGGTTCACCGCATCGAGGCGGCCACCAAGTCCGACCTCCAGTACTACGGCATCCAGTGCCTCACGCTCGAACAGCCAGAAGGCGGCGAGCGTACCCATCTCGAAATAGGTCAGGGAAACGGAGCCACGGGCCTGTTCAACCGCCTCGAAGGCATCACAAAGCGCTTCGTCGCTGGCGTCCACGCCGCCAAGGCGAACGCGCTCGTTGTAGCGCAACAGATGCGGTGAGCTGTAAACACCCACTGTCTTGCCCTGCCCCGCCAACATCTGGGCGATAAAGGCGCAGGTCGAGCCTTTACCATTTGTACCCGTGACCGTAACGACCTGAGGAGCCGGGCGTGTGAGCCCAAGCCTTGTCGCCACCGCACGGCAGCGATCGAGCCCCATATCAATGGCGGTAGGGTGCAGCTGCTCGAGATACTCGAGCCAGTCCTGCAGGCTCCGCCGGGTCATGCGCTAGCCGTCACCAGAGCCGGCTCCGCTGGCGTAGGCAGCTGTTGCAGCTGAGCAAGCAAACGCGACAGGCGAGCACGCAACTCGGCGCGCGGGATGATCAGATCGATGGCGCCGTGATCCAGCAGGAACTCGCTGCGCTGGAAACCTTCTGGGAGCTTTTCGCGCACCGTCTGCTCGATCACGCGCGGCCCCGCGAAGCCGATCAATGCCTTGGGCTCGGCAACGATCACATCGCCCAGCATGGCCAGACTCGCCGATACGCCGCCATAAACCGGATCGGTAAGGACGGAAATGAACGGCAGCCCCTCTTCGCGCATCCGTGCCAGCACCGCAGAAGTCTTGGCCATCTGCATAAGCGAGATCAGTGCCTCCTGCATCCGGGCCCCGCCGGACGCGGCAAAACAGACCAGAGGGCAACGCTGTTCAAGCGCGGCATTGGCGGCGCGAACGAAGCGCTCTCCGACAATAGCGCCCATGGAGCCTCCCATGAAGGAGAACTCAAATGCACAGGCCACGACCGGCATACGCATCAAGGTCCCGCGCATGGCAATCAGTGCATCCTTTTCGCCCGTCTGCTTCTGGGCAGCGGAGAGACGGTCCTTGTACTTTTTGCTATCGCGAAACTTCAATCGATCAACAGGCTCGAGGTCGGCCGCGATCTCTTCGCGTCCTTCCTTGTCAAGAAAGATGTCCAGACGCGTACGCGCGTCGATACGCATGTGATGCTGACACTTCGGGCAGACATCCAGTGTTTTCTCCAACTCCGGACGATATAGAACCGCCTCGCATGACGGGCATTTGTGCCACAGGCCTTCGGGCACTGAGCTTTTCTGCGTTTCCGAGCGCATGATCGAAGGGATCAGCTTGTCTACCAGCCAGTTGCTCATGCTTTTATTCTCCACAGCTTGTCAGTCCCGCGCGTAACAACTGCACGCACCGGAAATTTATCGTTGCGACCGTCTCCATTGGAGCTCACCACGTCGCGTAGGCGATAGCCCAGAGGGGGCGCTGTCGCTGAAACTTGAGCCGCCACCCTTAACAGGCGGGTATCAATGGCGGGCCCGCCAATCCAGCGAATGGTAACTGGACGGCAATGCCCATCGGTTCGTCACATCGCCGTCCTTACCAGACGAATGAACTCACGCACCTTTTCGACATCCTTGATGCCCTTGCTTGACTCCACTCCACCACTGACATCGACGGCGAACGGGCGCACTCCGGCCACAGCCTGTTGAACGTTCTGAGGGGATAGTCCGCCAGCGAGTATCAGCGGCTTGGGCAGATCTGCTGGAATCAGCGACCAGTCGAACACTTCGCCCGTTCCACCTGGAACACCTGCCACGAAAGTATCGAGCAAAATGGCGCTAGCCCCGGCATAACGAACGGCCTGCGCGCGAATGTCTTCGCCCGGCTGGACTCTGAGCGCCTTGTACCATGGGCGGTGAAAGCCCTCGCAATCAGCCGGTGTTTCGTCACCATGAAATTGCAGCATATCCAGCGGCACGGCATCGAGTATTTCATTGAGCTCGCAACGCGATGCATTGACGAACAAGCCTACGGTTGTGACAAAAGGTGGCAAAGCGGCAATGATCGCACGCGCCTGCTCGATGCCTACCGCGCGCGGGCTCTTGGCATAGAACACCAGGCCGATAGCGTCCGCTCCCGCTTCGGCAGCGACAAGCGCGTCCTCGATACAGGTGATTCCACATATCTTGCTACGAACGATAGGCAACGGCAGATACCTGCGAAGAAAGACGCTGGATGGTAACAAAAGCGCCACAGGCTGCAACCTGCATTGCTGTGCCAGTCGGCGTCAGGACGACAGCTCCTGCCCCTTCTGCGCCTGCCGGTTTCCTGACCTTAGGTTCGTTGATTTCGGACATCCGGCAAGCCAGACAGAAAATGCGGCCCGAGATAGCGCTCAGGCAATTGGAACTGCTCCGGATAATCCACCTGAACCAGATAGAGGCCATAAGGATGAGCCGTCACTCCACCGGTCCGCCTAACCCGCGACTCCAGCACCTTCCTGGCCCACTCCACCGGCCGTTCCCCCGCGCCGATGGTCATCAGCACACCAGCGAAGTTGCGCACCATATGGTGCAGAAAAGCATTGGCGCGGACATCGATCACGATGAGCCGTCCATACTCAAGCAACTCCAGATGATGAATCGTTTTGATCGGCGATTTCGCCTGGCACTGGCGCGCCCGAAAAGCGCTGAAATCGTGGGTCCCGACAAACGCCTTGGCCGCTTCGCGCATCAGCGCGACATCCAGCGGGCGATGATTCCAGGTGACCTCTTCGGCAAGGTGCGCGGGACGGATCTGATCGTTGTAAATCACATAGCGATAGCGACGGGCCATGGCACTGAAACGCGCATCGAAGGTTTTCGGCATCTCCTTGGCCCAGGTGACACTGATATCGCCCGGCAGGTTCATGTTCGCACCCATGACCCAAGCATGCATGGAGCGGCTCACTGGCGTGTCGAAATGCACCACCTGGCCGCAGGCATGTACGAGCGCGTCGGTACGCCCCGCACAACTCAGCACGACCGGATGACCACCAGCAACTTTACTCAGTGCACTTTCCAGCGAGAGCTGAACAGACGGCACACCATCGCGCTGTCGTTGGAATCCGCGGTAGCGTGAACCTTTGTATTCAACCCCGAGGGCGATTCTGAAAACGTCAGCGGCAGCCGATGGGGCTGCCGCTTCAGATACTGCATCAGTCATGGTCAGGCTAGTTTGGCGAGCATATCTCGCGCCTCTTGCTGCTGTGCATCGCTACCCTCGCTCATAACCTCATCGAGAATGTCGCGAGCACCTTCCGCATCACCCATATCGATGTAGGCGCGAGCAAGGTCCAGCTTCGTAGTGGTTTCATCAGTATCTGAGAAGAAATCGAAATCATCGTCCAAAGCGTCCGATGCTGCCTCGACGGGCGCGATCGTAGCCGCTGGCTGCTCGGGAAGATCGACCGGCTCAACGTGTCGCGAGAGGTCGTCTAGCTCGGCCTCGACCTCATCCAATTCTGAGTTAAAGCGCGCAGAGGTTGTTTCTTCGGCAGCCTCGTCAGCCAGCGATAGGTCGAACTCCTCAGGCATATCAGCCGGCTGTGCGGAGTCAGAAAGTTCGAAATCAAAATCATCGGCCGGCTCGAGCGGCTCGGACTTGGACGCTTCCTCTTCGAGGTCGGTCATCAATTCGTCATTGCGATCGGTAGTGGCGGGCTGATCATCGAGATCGAGCGAGAAGCCGGCCAGCTCGTCCTCAAGAGAAACCTCATCCGACTTGGACGATTCGTTCAGATCGAAAGAGAAGTCGTCTGCGCCCTGCTCTTGGGTCGCGTCGAGGTTGAGTTCGTCGAAATTGAGCTCGTCCAGTTCCTCTGTGGCCTGATTAGCCGGCGCGGTCGTACCGGCCAGGTCGTCGTCCAACTCAAGATCGTCCAGGCTCAAATCAAAACTGTTGTCCGCGCTTTGATCTGTGGCTGGCGCAGGCTGTTCAAGCTCAAGATCGTCTAGGCTGAAACTGTCGAAGTCATTGGTACTCGCCGAGGCTGCCGCAATACCTGCTCCCGCGGCAGCAGCCATTGCCGGGTATCTGGCCTTGGTCTGCTCTATAGCGGCGGTAGAGCCGCCAATATCACGAAGTTCCGCCTCTTGCCGAGCGAAGCCCTCGCGATCGCCGAGTTCGGCATAGACTTCCATAAGTTTGAGGCGCAGGTCACTGCGCTGCGGCTCATCGTTCAATGCATTTTGCAGCAGGTCCGCGGCCTGATTGAAACGACCATAGGCGATATAAATATCGGCTTCGGCAAGCGGATCGTTGCTAGCCGCTGCAAGCGAGTCCGCCGAATGCGCGTCGGCACCCTCAGTGCTGCGATCGGCCGGTTCGACATCCGGCGAATCGAGGTCATGCTGCGCTACGTAAAACGCGTCCGGCGCGTCATCGGCCAGCAGACTTTCCTGCAGCTCGGCTTCTTTCATGGCGTTGCGGCGCGACAAAGCCATCAAACCGACCAGCAACAGCAGCAGCGCACTGCCCCCCAAGACACCGAGCAGTACGGGATTTCCCAACAGTTCATCGACGTAGCTGTCGCTTTCGGGCGCCTGAGCATCTGCAACCGGCGCGACAGGAGCCGCAGGCGGCTGAGCGGCCGGCTCCTGGGGTGCTATTGCTTCGCTCTGAGGTACCTGCGACGCCGAAGCGTCAGCAGTAGTCTCGGACTCGGTTTCTGTCTCTGGCGCGACTTCAGTCGCTTCCGGTGCAGCAGGTGTGTTTGACTCAATCTCGTCGATCGGAGGATTTACAGACGCCTCGGTGCCCGCTGCCGGCTCCCCTCCAGTCGCCAACTGAGCCTGTAGTTTGGCAAGCTGGTCATCCTTGAGTTGCATCAGGCGCTGCAGTTTGTCCAGCTGACCCTGTAGGTCGTTGAGACGGTCCTTGAGATCCAGGTTCTCTCGACGACTGGAATCGAGGCTTTCCTCGGCAACGGAAAGTTTGTCGCGCAATGCTGCCGCGTCACCCCCCGTTCCGGCATCGCTGCCAGTGGTGGACTTCCCTGCTTCCGGCGCAACCAGTCGCAAGCTATCGCCCTGCTCGCTGCGAGAAGGTGCGGCCCCGGCCGACCCGCGCTTCGTGGCGTCGAGCTGACGCGCCCCCGCGACAGTCGAGCCAGCAGCCTGACGCCAGCTGGCATTCTGTTGCGCAACCTGCTGAATAGCCTCAGCTTGCGAACGCCTACCAATCTGCTCGGCGTTCGGCAAGCGCAGCACTTGGCCATTCTTCATCCGATTGATATTGCCGCCAATGAACGCGTTCGGGTTCAGGTCCTGAATGGCCAGCATGGTCTGATGTACGGTGCCGCCCTGCCGCGCGCGCTCTGCAATTTCCCAAAGCGTGTCGTTGGGCGTGACCTTGTATTCGTTACTTGGCTGCGCGGATGGGCTAGCGGATACCGGAGCAGCCGGGCTTGCCGGCCGCAGAGTCGAGACGGGACGGGACGAGGGGGTCGCAATCGGTAGCTGAGGTGCAACGGCGGCAGCGATCTCCGGAGAGTACAGCGGCGGATCCAGCAGCAAGGTGTATTCACGCAGGAGACGGCCACTGGGCCAGAGCACTTCGATAAGAAAGTTCAGGTAGGGTTCGCGAACCGGCTTGGTCGACGACACCCGAATGATGCTTTTACCGTCAGGGCGCAATACAGGGGTAAAGGTAAGGTCCGTCAGAAAATACTGCCGGTCTACACCCGCCCTATTGAAATCTTCAGCGGATGCCAGAACCGGAACCACCTCACCCGGCGCCAAAGTTTTCGCGTCCAGCAGTTCGATTTCAGCCACCAGCGGTTGATTCAGCGCGGACTTCAGCGTGACCTCTCCCAGCCCCAGCGCATAAGCCATTTCGGAAGTCAGCGCGGTAGCAGCCGCGATTGCCAGTACCAGATTGCGAACCCGAACCATTATGTAAATCCTTGTTTTTTAACTTTTCTCGGATGTTCGAGAGGGTCTTATAGTCACTGCCCGCGCCCGCCAGGTGGCGGTTCCCCCCGTCAGCGATAAGCCTAAACAGCGTCGTTAGCTAGAATAGTTCTTCGAATTTCCAGTAAGTATCTTTTACAGATAGTGTTTTATCAACAACTCACCAGACCGTGCGGCATTGCCTGCCGCGCCTTTTCGCACGTTATCAGACACAATCCACAAATTAGCCCGCGCACTTCAGCAAGACATGTCGCCGCCAAGTCATCCCGGCCGCTAGAGGCTCGCCATACGCCATTCAGCCCAACCGAGCACCCCGACGCTCTACCGTCCGAGGATAGCCATGACTGGATCGGCCACAGCGGAAACGCCCGCAATCGAAAGGGCATCACTGTAGCCGATACCGCCCCTCGCGCAGAACCATTAAGGCTTAACCCGACGAACCGTCGCGCGGAGTTCCTCCCCAAAAAACACCGCAGCACCTTTAGCTTCCGACACAAAAAAAGCGCCGCGGCAGTGCCGAGGCGCTTCTAGTGTTTCTTTTCTTTCGGCTTATCGCTCCAAAAGAATACGCAGCATGCGGCGCAACGGCTCGGCAGCACCCCAGAGCAGCTGATCGCCAACGGTGAACGCGCCCAGGTAATGCGAGCCCATATTCAGCTTGCGAAGGCGGCCAACGGGAACACTCAAGGTACCGGTCACTGAGGTCGGACTCAGCTCCTGCATACTGGCGTCACGGTGGTTCGGGACGAGCTTAACCCAGGGATTATGCTGACTGATCAGCCCCTCGATATCCGAGATGGGCACGTCTTTATTCAGCTTGATGGTCAACGCCTGGCTGTGGCAGCGCATCGCGCCCACGCGTACACAGATACCGTCCACTGGAATCGGGCTTTTGAAACGACCGAGAATCTTGTTGGTTTCCGCCTGAGCCTTCCATTCTTCCCGGCTCTGCCCGTTCGGCAGTTCTTTGTCGATGTAGGGAATCAAACTACCAGCAAGCGGAACGCCGAAGTTATCCACGGGGAAAGCTTCGGAGCGTTGACACTCGGCGACCTTGCGATCGATTTCCAGGATTGCGCTGGCCGGGTCTGCAAGCTCGTTGGCAACCGAGGCATTAATGCTGCCCATCTGCTTGATCAGCTCACGCATGTTCTGCGCGCCGGCACCGGAGGCAGCCTGGTAGGTCATGGCGCTCATCCAGTCGACCAGCCCATGTTCGAACAAGCCGCCAAGCCCCATCAGCATCAGGCTGACGGTGCAATTGCCGCCAATGTAGTTGAGGGTGCCGGCGTCAAGCTGATGGTCGATGACCTTGCGATTGACCGGATCGAGCACGATGACCGCGTCGTCTTGCATGCGCAACGTCGAAGCCGCATCGATCCAGTAGCCTTTCCAGCCCGCTTCGCGCAGCTTGGGGAAAATTTCGCTGGTGTAGTCGCCACCCTGGCAGGTGAGGATCACATCGAGGGATTTCAGCTCATCGATGCTGTAGGCGTCCTTCAGCGGCGCGGTGTCCTTGCCGATCGACGGGCCCTGACCGCCTACGTTGGAGGTGGTGAAGAACACTGGCTCGATAAGGTCGAAATCCCGCTCTTCCAGCATTCGCTGCATGAGCACGGAACCGACCATACCGCGCCAACCGATCAGACCTACACGTTTCATCGCAACTACCTATATATATGTGGCCCGCCTGGCAGGCCGTCGATAACAAAATACGCTTTCGGGTTCGAAAGCGAGGGCGCGCCGTGCCGTGGCACCGCAACGCCTCGCCATCACTCGGCGTCTTCCGCCTAGCCGTCGCCCGCAAGCTCTGTCAACGGCCGGTGCAATGGGACCCGAGAGATTACAACTTCGCGAGCGCCGCGACTACTGCGTCACCCATTGCCTGAGTATTGGCCTTCTTGCAGCCGTCGGACCAGATATCGCCTGTACGCAGCCCCTCGTCGAGAACATTGCTGACGGCCTGCTCGATGGCGTCCGCGGCCGCGACTTGGTTGAAGCTGTAACGCAGCATCATCGAAACCGAAAGAATGGTTGCCAACGGGTTGGCGATGCCCTGGCCTGCGATATCCGGGGCCGAGCCATGGCAGGGCTCGTACATGCCCTTGTTGTTCGAATCCAGTGAAGCAGACGGCAGCATGCCGATCGAGCCGGTCAGCATGGAAGCTTCGTCCGACAGGATGTCGCCGAACATGTTGTCGGTCACGATCACGTCGAACTGCTTCGGTGCGCGCACCAGCTGCATCGCTGCGTTGTCGACGTACATATGGCTGAGTTCGACATCCGGGTAGTCCTTCGCAACCTCTTCCACCACGGCGCGCCACAGCTGGCTGGACGCCAGGACGTTGGCCTTGTCCACCGAGCAGAGCTTCTTGCCACGCACGCGGGCCATGTCGAAACCGACCCTGGCGATCCGGCGAATCTCGCTCTCGCTGTAAGGCAGGGTATCGAAGGCCATGCGCTCGCCGTTTTCCAGCACCTTGCTCTCGCGCGGCTGACCGAAATAGATACCGCCGGTCAGTTCACGGACGATAAGGATATCCAGCCCGGCCACGATCTCCGGCTTCAGGCTGGAAGCCTCGGCCAGCTGCGGGTACAGCAGCGCAGGACGCAGGTTGCCGAACAAACCCAGTTGCGAACGGATTTTCAGCAGCCCGCGCTCAGGACGGATGGCGGGATCGATGGTGTCCCACTTTGGCCCGCCCACCGCGCCGAGCAGGATGGCGTCGGCAGCACGGGCACGCTCCAAGGTCTCGTCGGCCAGGGGCACGCCGTATTTATCGACCGCGGCCCCGCCCAGCTCGTCGTAGCTGAGCTGGAAGTCGAGCTGGAACTTGTCGTTGGCCAGCTCCAGCACCTTGACCGCCTCGGCCATGATTTCCGGTCCGATACCGTCGCCGGGAAGAATCAGAATCTGTTTGCTCATCATGTTTTCTCGAGT
Organism: Pseudomonas sp. YJ42; assembly: GCF_047225135.1. Lineage (NCBI taxonomy): Bacteria > Pseudomonadati > Pseudomonadota > Gammaproteobacteria > Pseudomonadales > Pseudomonadaceae > Pseudomonas > Pseudomonas sp. YJ42. The sequence continues at coordinate 1,116,684 of NZ_CP178378.1, forward strand.
TATTCAGTGGGGCGGTCGCCATCGCGACCACCTGGAATCTGTGAGGAGACCGGCTGACCGTACATCGCTTTGATGCGTCTATCCTGCTCGTCGGCAGAAAAAGACTCCCAAATCAGGTCGTTGACGTCCGTCTCGCTGGAGAAGCCTTGCACTCCATCGTCCTCGAAGCCGACATGGCGCAGCTGGCCGCCATGCCCAGTCTGCTGGTTGATGGAGAAGTTCAGCTGATCGGTCCGCCACATTGCGTACCGGCCGGGAACCACCACATCAGCCGACTGACCTAGCCGGCGGCTATAGTCAGCAATTGAATCATCAAGGTCATCCACCGCCAGGGCGATATGAAAACGCTTCATCGTCACCTTCTCACTTGATCGCGCCGAACAGCCAGGGCTGGCTTTGCTGATGCCGGATCTCGAAGGCCTTGATGGCATCTGCGTCCTGCAACGTGAGGCCGATATCATCCAGCCCGTTGAGCAGGCAGTGCTTGCGAAACGCGTCGACCTCGAAGCTGTACTGCACGCCATCCGGGCGCGTTACCGTCTGCGCCGCCAGATCCACGGTGAGCTGATAGCCCTCGGTGGCCTCGGCCTGCTCGAACAGCGCATCGACCTCTTCTTCCTTCAGCACGATCGGCAGCAGGCCGTTCTTGAAACTGTTGTTGTAGAAAATGTCGGCAAAGCTCGGCGCGATAATCGCGCGGAAGCCGTACTCTTCGAGCGCCCAGGGTGCATGCTCACGGGACGAACCACAGCCGAAGTTTTCACGCGCGAGCAGAACGCTGGCGTTTTGGTAACGAGGAAAATTCAATACGAATTCCTGGTTTACCGGACGACTCGAGCAATCCTGATTGGGCTGACCCACGTCCAGATAGCGCCACTCGTCGAACAGGTTCTGACCGAAACCGGTACGCTTGATCGACTTGAGAAACTGCTTCGGAATGATCTGATCGGTATCGACGTTGGCGCGATCGAGTGGCGCGACGAGACCGGTGTGCTGGGTGAATGCTTTCATGTCGGTCTCCTCAGGCCTGGATCAAATCACGAACATCGACGAAACGACCGGTCACCGCGGCGGCGGCAGCCATCGCCGGGCTCACCAGATGAGTCCGTCCGCCAGCGCCCTGCCGCCCTTCGAAATTGCGGTTGGAAGTGGACGCGCAATGCTCGCCGCTGCCCAGCTTGTCGGGGTTCATCGCCAAACACATGGAACAACCGGGCTCACGCCACTCGAAGCCAGCTTCGAGAAAGATCTTGTCGAGCCCTTCCGCCTCGGCCTGTTGCTTGACCAGCCCGGAACCTGGCACGACCATCGCTTGCTTCACCGTAGCCGCCACCTTGCGGCCCTTGGCCACTTCGGCAGCGGCGCGCAGGTCTTCGATACGCGAGTTGGTGCAGGAGCCGATGAAGACGCGGTCGAGTTGAATATCGGTGATCGGCTGGTTGGCACGCAGGCCCATGTACTTCAGCGCTCGGGTGATGGAATCGCGCTTGACCGGATCAGCTTCGGCCGCCGGATCAGGCACATGCTGGTCGACTGCCAGAACCATCTCGGGCGACGTTCCCCAACTGACCTGCGGTTTGATTTCTTCGGCATTCAGCTCGACGACCGTGTCGAATACCGCGTCGTCGTCGGACACCAAACTCTTCCAGAGCTCGACGGCATTGTCCCAATCAGCGCCCTTAGGCGCGAATGGGCGACCTTCGACGTAAGCGATCGTCTTCTCGTCCGCCGCCACCATACCTACGCGTGCGCCGGCCTCGATGGACATGTTGCAGATGGTCATGCGCCCTTCCATCGACAGTTCGCGAATGGCGCTACCGGCGAACTCCAATGCATAGCCGTTGCCTCCGGCGGTGCCGATCTTGCCGATCACCGCCAGGACGATGTCCTTGGCGGTCACGCCGAAAGGCAACTTACCTTCGACGCGCACCTGCATGTTCTTCATCTTTTTGGCGACCAGGCACTGGGTCGCGAGTACATGCTCGACCTCGGAAGTACCGATCCCATGCGCCAGCGCGGCGAATGCACCGTGGGTGGAGGTATGCGAGTCGCCACAGACGACCGTCATGCCCGGCAACGTCGCGCCCTGCTCCGGCCCGATGACATGGACGATGCCTTGGCGAACATCGTTCATCTTGAATTCGAGAATGCCGAAGTCGTCGCAGTTTTCGTCCAGCGTTTGTACCTGGATACGCGAGACTTCGTCGGCGATGGCTTCCAGGCCGCCCTGACGTTCGCCCTTGGTGGTCGGCACGTTGTGATCGGGAGTCGCGATATTGGCGTCGATGCGCCATGGCTTGCGCCCTGCCAGGCGAAGCCCTTCGAATGCCTGCGGTGAGGTCACTTCGTGCAGGATATGACGGTCGATGTAGATCAGGGACGAGCCATCGTCACGGCGCTTGACCTCGTGCATTTCCCAGAGCTTGTCGTAGAGCGTTTTGCCGGCCATCGGACTTTCCTCATCAGTGCGTTGGGCTAAAGCCCTTTTGCTTATGGGGTTGATGCTAGGGGGTTGCGTCGAATTACTCAAATTCATATTTTTCATCTAACGCATTCCATATAGGAATAGCGGTACGCTGTTCCTAGTCCAGTAATAACGCGCCTTACCCGACCTTCCGGGAGACAACCAATGGACCTTGCCAACCTCAACGCCTTTCTCGCCATCGCCGAAACGGGGAGTTTTTCTCTGGCCGCCGAGCGCCTGCATCTGACCCAACCGGCCGTGAGCAAACGACTGGCTGCGCTGGAATCACAGTTGAACGTACGGCTGTTCGATCGTCTCGGACGCGAGATCGGTCTCACTGAAGCAGGCAGAGCCCTGCTTCCACGGGCCTATCAGATTCTCAACGTGCTGGACGATACCCGCCGCGCGCTGACCAACCTCAACGGCGACGTCAGCGGGCGACTGAGTCTGGCGACCAGCCACCACATCGGTCTGCACCGTTTGCCGCCCTTGCTGAGGGCCTTCACTCGCGCCCACCCACGCGTGAATCTGGATATCCGTTTTCTCGATTCGGAAATCGCCTATGAGGAAGTCCTGCACGGGCGCGCCGAACTCGCGGTGATCACCCTGGCACCCAAAACGGCGGCTCCGGTTCGCGCCCACAAGGTCTGGGATGATCCACTCGACTTCGTGGTGGCCCCCGAGCATCCCCTGGCACAAAAACGCGAGATCACGCTGGCGGACATTGCCGGTTATCCGGCGGTATTTCCGGGCGGCAATACCTTTACCCACCATATTGCGCAACGGTTGTTCGAGCGCGAAGGCCTCATCCCGAATATCGCGATGAGCACCAATTACATGGAGACGATCAAAATGATGGTGTCCATCGGCATCGCCTGGAGTGTGCTGCCGCGCACAATGCTCGATGATCAGGTGGTGCGTTTGCCACTGGCGGGCGTTCAGCTGTCACGGCAACTCGGCTACATCACCCACACCGAGCGCACCCTGTCGAACGCGGCGAAAGCCTTCATGGCGCTGTTGGATGCCGACTAACCGCACTTGCACTCTGCCATCAGCTACGGATAAGTTCGCGGCACAAGAACAAGATCGTCAGAGCGCCCATGAGAATCGCCTGTCATCGCCCGATCCGCGATTCCCTGATCCTTCCGATCGAGGCCTTTTATGCTTCCTCCTGAGCCGCTTCAGAACGCTACCGCACATGAAGCGGAAAACCCCTGGCAGGATGCCTCTCGCCTGCTATCGGTGCTCGACGGTGCGGGAGTCGGCGTATGGTCCTGGGACTTGTCATGCGGCATCGTGCATTGGTCAATCGGTACGGGCCTGCTTTTCGGGCTCACCGAACCGCTCGTCGAAATTAGCCTCGATTATTACCTAACGCTCATCGCTGCGGAGGACCGCCCTCATGTCGACGCCATTGTCCGCTCGGTACTGAAGGGCGGCGAGTCACGCTTCAGCTTTCGTCATCGGGTGCGTTGGCCGGACGCCAGCGTGCGCTGGCTGGAAATCGATGGGCAGCGGCAAGACAGCGGCACGCCACCTTCGATGATAGTCGGCATCATCCGCGACATCACCGATCAGCATCTTCAGGCCCAGGCCCTCGAAGACAGCCAGGAGCGGCTCGAGTTGACACTCGAATCGGCAGAGCTGGGCAACTGGGAATGGCACATTCCCAGCGATCGCCTCTATGCGTCCACCCGGGCCTCCGAGCTGCACGGCATCGTCGACGGTCCCTTCAATGGGGCATTCCGCGAGTTTTTCCGCTCCGTCGCGGCCAAAAACCGTCAGACCATGCGCGAGGCATACAGCGATCTGCTCGCAGGCCGACGCCAAATCTACCAGACGACCTATCAGGCGGAGCACACCGATGGCACCGCCCGCCATCTGGAGAGCACGGCAAAGCTGTATCGTGACGAGCACGGCGCGCCGCTGCGGATGGTCGGCATCATCATCGACGCCACCGAACGCGTCCTGCGTGAACAGCACCTTGCCGCATCCGAAGCGAAATTTTCTGCATTGTTCCAAGGCAGCCCCGACCCCATTGCGCTCTCGCGCATCCGCGACGGTGTCTTCGTCGACGTCAATCCGAGCTTCACCGCCGTATTCGGCTGGGAGGGCGGCGACATCATCGGCCGCTCGGCCCCGGAAGTAGGCATCTGGCGCGACGAGGCACAGCGACAGGCGCTCTACCAACAGCTGACTCGCGACCAGCATCTGGAAAATGCCGAGGCGCAATTTCGCACCAAGGACGGCCATGTCGTCACCTGCGTGGTCTCCAGCCGCTTCATCCGAATCGATCGACGGCTGTGCATCGTCACGACCTTCCGCGACATCACCAAGCGCCAGCAGGCCGAGGCGGCGCTGAAGGTCAGCGAGGCCAAATTCGCCATGGCGTTTCATTCGAGCCCAGACGCCATCATTATCAGCGAGCGCAGCACGGGACGTTTCATCGAAGTCAACGAAGGCTTCCATCGCCTTTCCGGCTACCGTCCAGAGGAAGCGATCGGCCGCACGTCCACCGAACTGGGCGTCTGGCCCGGTACGCAGCGCCAAGCGCTGCTCGAACGTCTCAATCGCGACGGCCGCGTGGCCAATTGGGAAATGATCGGACAAGATCGTTACGGCAACCCCAAACACATCGAGGTCTCGATTGAACCGATCGAACTCAACGACACCGCCTGTCTATTGCTATCGGCACGGGACATCAGCCAGCTGAAGGCTGCCCACGCGCAGATTCATCACTTGGCGTATCACGACCCGCTGACCAATCTGCCCAACCGCGCCATGCTGATGGATCGCCTGACGCAGCAGACTTCCCTGCACAAACGACACAATCTGCGCGGCGCCTTGCTGTTTCTTGATCTTGACCACTTCAAACACATCAATGATTCACTCGGGCATCCGGTGGGCGATGCCGTATTGAAGATGATCACGGCTCGCCTCGAAGCCAGCACCCGTCAGGAAGACACGGTCGCTCGCCTCGGTGGCGACGAATTCGTCGTGTTATTGACCGGGCTGAGCGGTCGCCGCTCGGAGGTGACTCGTCATGTTCGCCAGGTGGCCGAAAAACTGCGCACGCTGCTCGCCGAGCCCATGATTTTCGAGGGTAATCGGCTGCAGGTCACGCCGAGCATTGGCATCGCCCTGATGCCTGATCACGGCGAGACGCCGGCCGATCTGCTGAAGCGCGCCGACATCGCGCTCTACCGAGCCAAGGACGCCGGACGCAATGCCATTCAGCTGTTCCGCACGACGATGCAGGAAGCCGCCGTTGCCCGCATGAAACTGGAGAGCGAGTTACGGCTGGCGCTGCAGCGTCACGAATTCGAGCTACAGCTGCAACCCCAGGTGAACGCGCGTTCCGGTGCGGTGATCGGCGCGGAAGTCCTGCTACGTTGGCATCAGCCAGCGCACACCCCACGCTCCCCCGCCCAGTTCATCGACGTGTTGGAAGAAAGCGGCTTGATTGTCGAGGTCGGCAACTGGGTCATAAAGGAAGCCTGTCGAATCGGTGCATCGCTACTGGCCAGCGGTCTCGTACATGCCGATCATTTCAGCCTTTGCGTCAATATCAGCCCCCGCCAGTTCCGGCAGAGCGAATTCGTCGAGCGCATCCTCGAGGCGCTGAAGACCAGCGGGCTTCCGCACAAGATGATCAAGCTGGAAATCACCGAAGGCATCGTGATCCACAATCTGGACGACACCATCGCCAAGATGCGTCGCCTTTGCCGGCATGGCGTAAGTTTCGCCATGGACGACTTCGGTACCGGCTACTCCTCGCTTACCTATCTGAAGCGCCTGCCGGTGAACCTACTGAAGATCGACCAGTCCTTCGTTCGAGACGCGCTGGATGATCCCAACGACGCTGAGATCATCCGTGCCATCGTCGCGATGGCCAGGAGCCTGGAATTGGAAGTGATTGCCGAAGGCGTCGAACAGCAGGCACAGCTCGACCTGCTGCAATTGCAAGGCTGTCATCTTTATCAGGGCTATCTGTTCAGTCGCCCATTGCCGTTGGCCGAGTTCAGTGAGCTTCTGATATCACGCCCGACGACCTGACCGGTTAGCGGGCCAGAGAAACGAAGCCCCGCCATATCGGCGGGGCTCGTCATTGATTCGAGGGCGCCTCGACGCCCTCCTTTCGCGATCAGGCCTCTTCCAGCGCCAGGCGTTCGCCGTTGATCGGGATGCGCTTGGGTTTGGCCTCTTCCGGTACGACGCGTTCGAGCTCGATGCTCAACAGCCCGTTGTTGAGCGCGGCGCCCTTGACCTCTATATGGTCGGCGAGGCGGAACGAGAGCTTAAATGCGCGCTGAGCAATGCCCTGGTGCAGGTAGGTAACATTGTCACCTCCGTTTTCGCGCTTGCCGCCACTGATGGTCAGCACGCCACGCTCAACCTGCAGGTCCAGATCGGATTCTTGGAATCCGGCGGCTGCTACGATGATGCGGTATTGATCATCGCCGTGCTTTTCCACGTTGTAAGGTGGAAACGAGCTGCTAGCGTCGTTACGCAACGCGGACTCGAACAGATCGTTGAAACGATCGAAGCCAATGGATTGGCGGAACAATGGAGCCATCGAAAAACTAGTCATTTTGCTATCTCCTGATATTCAGCGAGTGGTTACTACAGGACCCGAATTCGGCATCCTGTAATGCCCTAGATAGGAACCGCCCGTTGTTTTTCAAGACCGTTCGTCGGAGTTTTACATGTCCAAAGTCATGTTGATCACGGGTGCCAGCCGAGGGATAGGTGCCGCTACTGCCAGGCTTGCAGCGAGCGAAGGTTACTCGCTGTGTCTGAATTTCCACCGCCGCCAGGACGCCGCACAGCAACTACTCGAAGAGCTTCAACGTAACGGCACGCGAGCCATCGCGATCGCCGCCGACGTGGCTGACGAGGCGCAGATCGCGAACCTGTTCGCCGCAATCGATGATGAGTTCGGCAGGCTCGACGTACTGGTCAACAACGCCGGCATGCTAGAGCGCCAGATGCGCCTGGATGAAATGGATGCGGCGCGACTGATGCGTGTGTTCTCGGTCAATGTGACCGGTAGTTTTCTCTGTGCGCGTGAGGCTGTGAAACGCATGTCCACCCGCTACGGTGGCAACGGCGGCGCCATCATCAATGTCTCGTCGATCGCAGCGAAGCTCGGCGCGCCAAACGAATACATTGATTATGCGGCAGCCAAGGGCGCAATCGACAGCATGACCCTTGGTCTGGCCAAGGAGGTGGCCGCCGAAGGCATTCGAGTCAACGCCGTGCGACCAGGCGTGATCAACACCGACATTCACGCCAGCGGTGGCGAGCCGGGACGCGTCGAGCGGGTCCGGTCCAGCGTGCCCATGGGCCGTGGTGGCGAGGCTGAAGAGGTGGCCGAAGCGATACTCTGGCTCGCCAGCGAAAAGGCCAGCTACGCCAGCGGTGCGCTGCTGGACATCAGCGGTGGGCGCTAGCCCCACCGCCGGAAGCCCAGTTCAGACGGCTACTTCGAAACCCGGCGCGGAGCTGTCGAGCCCCAACAGGGCGTCGAGTCGCTCGCAATCGTTCTCGCGCCGCAGCTGGGCGAACAGCGAAACCGCTTGTGGATAGCTGCGGGTGAGCATGGACAGCCACTGTTTGAGCCGACCCGGTGCGTAGCGTGGAGAGATCTTGCGCCGTGCCTGCATCCAGAAGTCAGCGAGCAGCGGCTGAAGGTCATCCCAGCTCATCGGCTCGACCGTCACACCCCGCTTCGCCGCGCTGATCTGACGCGCCAGATCCGGCCGACAGACCAGCCCGCGGCCCAACATGATGTCCTCGACGCCGCTGACTTCGCGACAGCGGCGCCAATCCTCCAACGACCAAATATCGCCGTTGGCAAACACTGGCACCGCGACCACATCCCGAACCCTGGCCACCCATTCCCAATGCGCCGGCGGCTTATAGCCGTCGACCTTGGTCCTCGCATGCACCACCAGTTGCTCTGCGCCGCCGTCGACCAGTGCCTGGGCGCAATCGAGCGCGCCATCCGGGCTATCGAAACCCAAACGCATCTTTGCAGTGACTGGAATATGTGCCGGAACCGCTTTGCGCACCTCAGACAGAATCGCATGTAGCAATTCGGGTTCCTTGAGCAGCACGGCACCGCCACGAGACTTATTCACGGTCTTGGCCGGGCAGCCGAAGTTGAGGTCGATGGCAGGCGCACCGAGGGTACAGGCGAATGCGGCATTGTCGGCCAGGCAAAGCGGATCGGAGCCCAACAATTGCACTCGCAGCGGTGTGCCGGTACGGGTTTTCGCATCGTTGTCGAGCTCAGGTGCAAGCTTGCGGAAACTGGATGGAGGTAGCAGACGATCGGACACTCGAATGAATTCGGTCACGCACCAGTCGACGCCGCCGATGCCGGTCAGCACATCGCGGAGGATTTCATCGACCAGGCCTTCCATCGGTGCCAAAGCAATTTGCATCAAAAACGGTCCGCTCTGAAAAGCACCGCATTGTACGGAGCCGGCGGGCACTTAGGAACGGTCCGGCTGACGCCGCCTGGCGTCCTATGGGTCCGTTTCGTCGTCGCGGTCTTCGATGGTATCGGTTCCTGTCGTTGCCCCCATACCACCAGTTGTGCCCGTGGCCCCGGTGCCCATCGTGCCTAATTCGGAGTCACTGTCCATCTCTCCGTCACGGTCGACCATACCGTCCCGCTGGTTCTGTGCAGGATCCCGGATCTCGGACGATGGCTGCTCCATCGCATCGGTCCCCGTGGTGGACGGATTGGACAGGTCGCCATCCGCGTCGGCCAGCGCGATGCCAGAGACGACCATCAAACCAGCACTCATCAACAGAACTTTATTCAGCATGCTCTTCTCCACTTTCGTCGGTTCGATCAATCGTCATCCTGATCGCCCAAGGTCCGGCGAGGGTGATGCTCCATATCGATATCGTTATCGCCGTGACCTGATTCGCCGTGGGTCTTGCTTCGTGGGTCTTCACGTTCGTCGCGCCCGGCTTCGCGACGTTCGGGTAATCGCTCGATGCCCTCACCCAGCCCCATGGAACCGTTACCCAAGCTGCGATCAGCAGCGCCGGTGTTCTGTGCCCACTCGATTGCAGCTGGGTCAACCTGCGCAGCGGCAACGCCTGTCATCGCAGCGAGCCCGGCCACGGATCCAAACGCGATTAGCAAGTAGGTCCGCATACCTCCCTCCTTCTACTGAGTCGCGACAATCTTTTTAGGCAATCCAAAAGACCAGCCGTGCGCTATCGGTCAGCGTCACCGACCAATGGCAAGCGGAACCGTTGAGCCGAACCTGGGGTCCGACCTATCGAGAGCCGTAGATCTCGGGTTAGAAAGGAATCCAACAATGATCGCACCCGCACTGGTAATCCTTTTGATGGTCGTCGGCTGGAGTGCCGCCGCACTGGCCATGCTCTGGGGGATGTTGCGAATCGCTCGCTACCATCACCGGCCCAGCCACGACGCGTCACAAGAGCGGCGAATTCGCGTCGTGACAGCGAAGTCCGGCATCAACGTTTCGCTAAATGCTTGAAGAAAATACGCTTTCGCCCAATTAAGCCGTGACAGCACCACTGAAAGCTGTAGAATGCCGCTCCACAGACGCGGGATGGAGCAGTCTGGTAGCTCGTCGGGCTCATAACCCGAAGGTCGTCGGTTCAAATCCGGCTCCCGCAACCAAAATACGAAAAAGGCCACTCTTGCGAGTGGCCTTTTTTCGTTTAGGCAGGTCTCCGAGCAACGCAGCGCGATAAGCAGCCGTCGTGCCAGCGAAACAGCTAAGCAACTGAATAAAAAAGCTTTCTTTTCAGCTTGAGGTTGACAGAGGCACCTTAACCTGTAGAATGCCGCCTCACAGACGCGGGATGGAGCAGTCTGGTAGCTCGTCGGGCTCATAACCCGAAGGTCGTCGGTTCAAATCCGGCTCCCGCAACCAAATACGAAAAGGCCACTCTTGCGAGTGGCCTTTTTCGTTTCTGTCTGCCAGACGCGCTGCTTAGCTCTTACCCCCGCCTCTGCCCGCCTGGTCGTGCCACTCCGCTCGTTTAAAGCTGCCTAAGGCCGCCCCATGGATACTTGCTCATCTTTCAACTAAACATTGATAGATCGTTCGGCTTAGTTCCAAAGATGTATGCCCTTAAAAATAACTTTTATTGCTGATGCCCGCTGCAGTCGAGCATTCTTTTGTCTATCAATGCATTACGACAGGCGGTCAGAGAATCCATCAAAAAAACAAGGTTTTCGTCTTGACTGCCGCCTGGTTCTGAATGATAACTAGATCACACAAATGAGACAGGACGTTTCCGGAGCCGCAAACCAAATAAAAACCAGGTATTGCAGCCAAGAAGTGCGCAGGGATGGCATCCCCGTTACAGCTTATTTGCTGTTCTGCGCTAACAGTATTCGCACCTTAAAGCTTCTCTCGAATCCCAGCCGAGTGCGGTAGCTTTGCCTAAAGCCCGCGCCATACCTGGCGAGTACTGAGTTGGGTACCGTTCAGGAAGCAAGTCGGATGACGGCGTAACCCGGCAGTGGCGGTAGCTTTGCTTAATTAAAAAAGAAATTTGCATGGCATCTTTTATACATTATCCGTTTAACTCGCCATTATATTGATCATTAACGGTTCGCTATTTCTGCACACGTTTTCATTCCGACTTGCGTACCTAACAAGCACCCCTCCCGGAAAATTCCCGTAGATTCATCCGCAGTTCAACTCGGAGTTCATCGTGACTATCCAGTTCCGCAGCCTCGACATCGAAGCGAAACAATTAATTGCCAAGGAAATGAACTTGAAAGGGAGCTCCTGCATCGCAAATTTCCTTACACCAGAACAACTATCGTCGCTGCAGCAACATGTCAGGATCGATGCCGAAAAACATAATGGTAAATACTTCGCTCACCATGGTGGAGCTGCGATAGAAAGTTCTCTAATAGGCGAGCTAGGCGCTGCGCCGGAGTTTCGGGAGCTACTGGCGAGCCTCTACCAGACAGGCATTGGAAAAGCTGCCTACAGCGACGAGATTCTCAAAGTGCTGCGCTGTGTGCAGGGAAATTCAGGCCGTCGCGAATCCAATTGCTTTCATTACGACGCAAGTCTTGTGACGGTACTGTTGCCCATCGAGATTCCTCAGAACGGCGTCGATCGCGGTGATCTGATTATTTTTCCCAATCTTCGAGGCGTGCGCTCGAGTGTGCTGGTCAACGTGTTTGAGAAAGCACTGTTGCAGAATGCAGTGACTCGAAAGCTGATAACCAAGGCAATCCGCCACCGTATTCTGAAGCCGGAGCGGCTGCAGCTGGTTCCCGGCAATCTGTATCTGTTCTGGGGCTACCGCACGCTGCATGCAAACGAGCCCTGCGACCCTGCCAGTCGCCGAGCAACCGCCATCTTGCACTATGGCGACCCTCATGCTGGCAGCTTTACGACCCGCCTGATTCTCAAGCTGAACCAACGCCGCGCCCGGCGCGCAACCGCCCTCGGTACACAACCAATCGCATGACCGAAGCAGGCCGACGCCGTTAGTTATCGCTTCCTGATCTCGATGTGACGACCGATAAGGACATCACGATGATCCATGTCACCAAATCGTATCTGGGTAACAAAGCCAAGTTTCTCGGCTATGTGGACAGCATTTATGCGTCCGGCTGGCTGACCAACCACGGGCCGCTGCTCACCGAGCTGGAAGATCGCCTGCGGGACTATCTGGGTGTCCGAAACATCATCCTCACGAACAACGGCACCCTGGCGCTGCAGATCGCCTATCGGGCATTGAACCTCTCAGGCAGCGCCATCACGACGCCGTTCAGCTTCGTCGCCACCACCAGTTCGCTGCAGTGGGAAGGTATCCGACCGATATTCGCCGACATCGACAGGACCACCTGGAACATGGATCCACAGGCGATAGAAGCGAGGATCGACCGCGACACCTGCGCGATCGTCGCCACGCACGTGTTCGGCAACGCCTGTGATGTGGAAGGCATCGCGCAGATCGCCGAACGGCATCGCCTCAAGGTGATCTATGACGGCGCCCACGCGTTCAGTGTGCGCTACAAGGAGCGCTCGGTATTCAATTGGGGTGATATCAGCACGCTCAGCTTTCATGCAACCAAGCTTTTCCACACCATCGAAGGCGGGGCCATCGTCACCAATGACGATGCATTGGCCGCCAAGATTCGTTTGTTGTGCAATTTCGGCATTGTCGACACCGACATCATCGACGGCATCGGCATCAACGCCAAGCTCAACGAATTTGCCGCCGCCATGGGCCTGTGCATCCTCGACGACATGGCGATGATTCTCGAGCAACGGGAAGAGATCGCCAGGTTCTATGAAGAACGCCTGAGTGACCACTTCGATCTTCAGCAACAGCAACCACACTCCCTACGCAACCATAGCTATTTCCCGATTGCACTGGCCAACGAAGACCAGCTGCTACGTTGTCGCGTGGCGCTGAACGCCAAGGGCATCAACCCCAGGCGCTATTTCTATCCCTCTCTGGACACTCTCGGCTATCTGCAACCGCAACCGCCGCAGATCCAGTCGAGATCCTTGAGTCGCCGAGTGCTATGCCTGCCGATTTATCCCGGCTTGCCGCGGCATATCCAGAACACCGTGGTCCAGACGTTGCTACGCGACGCAACGGGGCGTGATCAGCGGCAAACCGAGCGTCTATGGCCACAAGTCAACGCAACTGGGTTGATGGAGCAGCGTTTCGGCTTGCCTGATTCCGAGCTCAAGAACATTTACTGATTCATTCTCGGCGGCCCGATTACATGTCCGATCGAAAGCTATCGATGATCCGCAACACCGGCTTGAGCTACGCCGGGCAGGCATATGCCCTGCTCATCGGCATTCTCATTCTGCCTTTCTATCTCGGACATCTGGGCGCGGAGGCCTACGGCCTGATCGGTTTCTTCGCGGTGCTACAAGCCTGGCTGCAGCTGCTGGACGCGGGTCTGTCACCGTCGCTGGTGCGTCAGATCGCCCATTTTCGCGGAAGGCAGAACACTGCGGCACAGCGCTACGAACCGGGGCGGCTGCTGCGCTCGTTCGAAATCATTTTCCTGCCGCTGGCATCGCTGACGGTATTGGCCATCCATTTTTCGAGCGGCTGGATCGCTCATCAATGGCTGCAAGCGCAGGAGTTGAGCACGGCCACGATTGTCCATTGCATCAGCCTGATGGGGCTGATGATCGGGCTGAAGCTGTACGCCACCCTTTATAAAAGTGGCTTGCAGGGGCTCGAACTGCATGCATGGCTGAACGGCGCGAATATCCTGATCGCCACCTTGCGCTACTTTGGCGGCCTGTTTCTGGTGGCCAGCATCAGCCAGGACCCTCTGGACTTCTTTCTCTTCCAGACGGCGGTCGCGCTGATCGAGACGCTGTTGTTCGCGGCCAAGGCTTATACCTTGATGCCCAACCCCAGATTGCTGACCGGCTTCGACTGGGCAGTGGTCAAGCCGGTGCTGCCCTTCGCCGCCGGCATGTCGCTCACTTCGGTGCTATGGATCATTCTGACGCAGCTGGACAAGGTGCTGCTTTCCAACGTGCTGCTGCTCAAGGAGTACGGTTATTTCTCGCTGGTGGCGCTCATGTCGACCGGAATCATGACGCTCACCAACCCGTTGGTACAGACGTTGCTGCCGCGCATGACGATGCTCGTCGCCGAAGGTCGGATCGCCGACATGCAGGCGCTCTACCTGAATGCCACCCGGTTCGTCTGCAGCTTCCTGTTTCCGTTAGCGGGCGTCATCGCCTTCCACTCCGCTGAGCTGATCTTCGCCTGGACCGGCGATGAGGAGGCGGCGCAATGGAGCCGGCTGGTGCTGCCCTGGTACGTACTCGGCAGCGCGATCATGGCGGTCACCGCATTTCAGTTCTATCTGCAATACGCTCACGGACAGCTACGCCTCCACGTCTGGTTCAGCCTGATCAGCGCTACGCTCAGCATTCCGCTGGTGGTGTATGCCGCGCTCGAGCATGGCGTGTATGGCGCAGCGCTGGCCTGGTTCGGGCTGCGCATGCTGACCTTCCTGATCTGGCCGCCAATGGTGCACAAGCGCTTTGCCGCCGGCGTGCACCGCCAATGGTTACAGGATTTGCTACGCATCACCGCCATGACCGGCCTGGGTCTCGTGATCGGCGAACCCGTGTTCGCGGCGATAGCCAGCGAGAACCGCTTCGACATCTTCCTGGGATTGGCCGTCAGCGGTCTTATCTGCCTGACGCTAGTCGCTTTCACCTCCAAGCCCGTCGTGTTGCGGCTTTACGTACTGATGACAAAGTCGAGTGTCTGAATGGATATTCAACCAAAGCGTGAACAAGAGCTCATGGCCGCCTGGGGTAATAGGTTCGCCCCCCTGGTGAGCATCGTCTGCTTGGCCTACAACCATGCACCGTTCATACGGGAAACGCTGGACGGCTTCCTCCTGCAGGAGACGGATTTTCCCTTCGAAGTGATCGTCCATGACGACGCCTCGACCGACGCCACCGCCGCGATCATCCGTGAATACGCCGCGCGCTACCCGAGCCTGATCAAACCGATCTATCAGCAAGAAAACCAGTACCGCCAGGGGGTTACCGTCAGCACTCAGCTGTTCGCGCAGGCGCACGGCAGGTATATCGCCTATTGCGAAGGGGACGACTACTGGACCGACCCGCGCAAACTGCAGATCCAGGTCGACTTTCTCGAACGGCATCGCGACTACGTGATGACGTACCACGATGCCTTCATGTTCAACGCCCAGGGGGTGGTCCGCAGTCCCCACATGCAGGGCAAGTTCCGCCGGGATGCCACCGCTCGCCAGCTGATGCAGGCGCGACCGGTTTCCACCCTGACGGCATGCTTTCGCAATCTGCTGCAGGAACTGCCGCCGGAGCTGCGCGGTGTCGAGGTGCTGGACATCTGCTGGTGGTCCCTGCTCGGTGCCTATGGCAAGGGCAAGTTCATCGCTGAAATCAAGCCCGCCGGCTACCGCGTGCATGAGGGCGGGATCTTCTCCATGCGCAGCAGCAAGCAACGCATCCAGATGTCCATGCACGCCTATTACAGCCTCGCCCGCTATTACCAACGGATCGGCGATCAGTCGCTCTACGAATATTTCATGATCCAGGTCTTCTCCCAGGCACTGGCATCGATATCGCCGCTCAGCAAGCTTCAGGCGCTGGGCCAGATATTCCAGAACATCAGCATCAATCTGTTACGCAGACTGACGCCCGGTGCCTGACCGGCATGGCTGGCTTCTGTCGCACTGATAGCGCAACACTCAAGGAAGGATCCGCAATGACTGTCATGGCCCGCTCTTCGCTGGAATACGAGGGAGACAATCGCATCGACCTGGCGCGCATCCTGCGCGTGGCGTTCGATCACAAAGCACTGATTTTCACCATTACCGCCCTCTTCGCCCTGCTTGGCGTGGCCTATGCGATCGTCGCCACGCCCGTTTACCGGGCGAGCGCGATGATCCAGATCGAACCGAAGAAGGCCGGGATAACGGGCATTCCGGAAGCCATTCCCAGGCCCAACTCGGTTTCCCAGGCGGTGACTGAAATCGAGCTTATCAAGTCGCGCTCGGTCCTTGGACGCACGGTTAACGCTCTTAAGCTCTACATCACTGCCCGCCCCAAATATTTCCCGATCCTCGGCAGCTACATGGCGCGTCTGCACGATCCAGAAAAGGACGGCGAGCTCGCCACGCCACTGCTGGGCATGGACAGTTACGCCTGGGGCGGAGAGAAGCTGGTGGTGTTTCAGCTGGACGTACCCGAAGCCTATCTGGGGGAAAAGTTGACGCTGCGTGCCGGCAGTGCAGGTGCATTCAGCCTGTACGACGAGGACGACCAACTGCTGCTGAATGGCAAAATCAACCAAGCCGTGCGGCACGAGGGTTTCCGCGTCCAGATCGCCGAACTCAAGGCCCGCCCGGGGACAGAGTTCTTCGTGGTGCGTAGCCGCCCGCAGACCACGGCGCTGGACTACCAGAAGCGGTTGAAGGTGGGTGAAGCCGGCAAGGACTCCGGAATCATCTACCTCACTCTGGAAGACCCGGACGCGGACAAGGCCAACCATGTGCTCGATCAGATCAGTCGGCTCTATGTGCGCCAGAACATCGAACGCAGCTCCGCCGAAGCCGCGCAGCGCCTGGAGTTTCTGCGTTCGCAGGTACCGCTGGTACGCAAGGAATTGGAAAAGGCCGAAGCCGCCCTAAATGCCTATCAGACCAGCGCCCAGTCGGTGGACATCAGCATCGAGACCAAGAGTGTGCTGGACCAGATCGTCGCGCTGGAGTCGCAGATCTCCGAGCACAATCTCAAGCGTACGGAGTACAACCAGCTCTTTACCCCGGAACACCCGACCTATCAGACGCTGATGACCAAGATCGCTCAGCTGCAAGCGCAGAAGAACGCGCTGATGAGCAAGATCGATACCTTGCCGATGACCCAGCAGGAACTGTTGCGCCTGAATCGCGACATGCAGGTCACGACTCGCACCTACACACTGCTGCTGGACAAGGCTCAGGAACAGGACATTCTGCGCGCGGGCACCATTGGCAATGTGCGCATCATCGACAGTGCCTACGCCGTGGTGGAGAAGCCGGCCAAGCCCATCAAGCCGCTGGTGGTGCTGATCGCCATCTTCGTCGGGCTGCTTGTGTCAGCGCTGGTGATTCTGATACGCCAGGTGTTCTATCGCGGCATCGAAAGCCCCGAGACGATCGAGCACCTGGGTATTCCGGTGTATGCCGCGCTGCCTTTCTCGGCGAAACAGGAGCACCTGTACCGCCTGAGGAAAATCCGCGATGGGCGAAGCAAGCTGCTAGGCGGAGCGGATCCGGCGGACCTGGCCATCGAGTCACTGCGCAGCCTGCGCACCAGCCTCAAGTTCGCCATGCTCGAGGCCCGCAATCGAACCCTGGTGATCACCAGCCCCACACCTTCGGTGGGCAAGTCTTTCGTTTCCAGCAACCTGGCGTCGGTTATCGCCCAGGCGGGCCAACGAGTGTTGCTGATCGATGCCGACATGCGTCGCGGCTATCTCGCGGGCGTGTTCGGTCAGGAGCCGCGCCACGGCCTGTCCGATGCGCTGGCCAGCGGACTGCGTCTCGCGGCGGTGACCAACAAGACCGACCAGGCCAACCTGCATTTCGTCGCCAGCGGCTTTTCCGCTCCAAACCCGTCCGAGCTGCTGATGCACGACAACTTCGCCAAGTTGCTCAAAGAGGCGGAGCGGGAATACGACTTCGTCATCATTGATACGCCCCCGGTATTGGCCGTTACCGATGCCGTGCTGGTCGCACAGCTGGCCGGCACCTGCCTGCTGGTCGCACGTTACGGGCTGAGCACGGCCAGCCAGGTCGAGACGTCCAAGCGGCGCCTGGCACAGAACGGGGTATTGCTCAAAGGCGCCATTCTCAATGGTGTCAAGCGCAGGGCCTCGAGCACCGCCTATGAAACCGGCGCCTACGGTTATTACAGCTATTCTCAAAAAGCCTGACACATGCGAGGGAGACGCCGTGTTCGGAACCGCCGCGATGATGCAACCTTACCTGTTCCCCTACCTGGGCTATTTCCAGCTGATCGCCCGCAGCGATGTTTTCGTGTTGGGTGACGATCTCCAGTACGTCAAAGGTTCATGGATAAACCGTAACCGGATACTGGTGAACGGACAGCCGCAGCTGATCACCTTTCCCTTGCGCAAAGGCGGCGGGTTCGACCCGATCAACCAGCGTTGGCTGTGCGATGACTTCGCGCGCGAAGCCCAGAAACTGCTGAGGACACTGGAACTCGCCTATTCGCGCGCGCCGTACAAGACTGAAGTGGTTCCGCTGATCCGCCAGATCCTGACGCATCCGGAACGCAATCTGGCCCGTTTTACCGAGCATTCGATCCGTTGCGTCTGTGCCTATCTGGACATCACGACGCCGATCCGTATCGGCTCCGAGCTGGGGCTGCCGGCTCGCATGGATAAGCAGGAGCGGGTCATCGGCATCGCGAAGAAGCTGGGTGCCGCGCTCTATATCAATCCAATCGGCGGTGTGGCGCTTTACTGTCCAGCCCTCTTCCGATCTCACGGCCTGTCGTTGCGATTTCTGCGCATGGACGACCTCAGCTATCCGCAGTTCAACCAGCCGTTCGTGCCTTCACTGTCAATCATCGACGTGTTGATGTTCAACAGCCAGAAAGATGCACAGGCCCTGCTCAAACGCTTTTCTCTGATCGAAGGGGTCGAGCAACAGACGGCACTGCAGGCATAAACGTCCTCGACAAAAGGGACATCGGCAACCTCCCCTATGGAAGGCAGGTTTCACATGACAGCACTTGGCAGCAATCCGCACTGGTACCTGATTCAAACCAAACCCCGCCAGGAGGCCCGCGCCGAAGAGCATCTGGTGCGCCAGGCGTTCGAGTGTTACAGACCGCAGAAGCCCAGCGGAAACGGCAAGACACCAGAAGCGCTGTTTCCGGGCTACCTGTTCATCCGCCTCGATCGCCAACTGGACAACTGGTATCCCATTCGCTCGACCCGTGGCGTCGCCCGGGTGGTGTCCTTCGGAGGCGAGCCGACGCCGGTCAGGGACGAACTTATCGAACAACTGCGTCAACGCCTCGCGGTGCCGGCCGAAAAGCCGCAGTTCCAACCCGGCGAGCGCGTGCAACTACATGGCGGCAGCTTTAGCGATCTCGAGGCGATCTTCGTCAGCGCCGATGGCCAGGAGCGTTCGGTGATCCTGCTGAAACTGTTGCAGCGTGAACAGAAAGTGCGCGTGCCAACGCGCTACCTCAGCGGTTGCGGCGTGTCTCACAGGGCCGCGCTTGGCTGCGGCGTCGATTGATTCGGGGACTGCAACCATGAAGATCTTGTTTCTGCACAGTCTCTATGAGCCCCATGTGGGCGGAGGCGCGGAGATCGTCGTACGCCAGCTGGCCGAAGGGCTGCAGGTTCGTGGCTATGATGTGGCGGTGCTGGTCACCGGACCGGAGCCCGGCGTTCAGAAGGAGACGTTAGACGGCGTACGGATCTATCGCGCCGGCCTGCACAACCTTTACTGGCATTTCACCCAAAACAGACCCAGCTCGTTGCGTCGCCTTGGCTGGCATTACCGGGATCGTTACAACCGCAGCATGCGCCAGCACGTCCGCGAAGTGATCGCATGCGAACAGCCGGACCTGGTGATGTGCCACAACCTGACGGGCTGGTCGATCTCGGCGTGGGACGAAATAAGTGCCGCCGGCGTGCCGATCGTTCAAGTGCTGCATGACCTCTATCTGCTGTGCCCCAAGGACACCATGTTCAATAAAGGCCGCAGCTGCGAGCGGCAGTGCACGCTCTGTTCGGCCTTTCGGCGGCATCACGCCGTAGCGTCCGCTCAGGTCGACGCGGTGATCGGTGTCAGCCGTTTCGTTCTGGACCGACTCACCACCCAAGGCTATTTCGGCCGAGCCACCCGCCATGTGGTGCATAACAGCATCGTGCCGAGCGCCAGTGCGCCTCCTGAGCGCCACAGCCACAGCGGGCTGCTGCGTTTCGGCTATATCGGCACGCTGTCGGAAAACAAGGGCGTGGGTTGGCTGATCGAGCAGTTTCAGCAGCTTTCCATCGACGCCACCCTGGAAATCGCCGGGCGCGGCAAGTTGGACTACGAGGCACAGCTCAAGGCGAAGGCCGATCCGGCCAAGGTCCGTTTTGTCGGCTACCAGGATGCCAATGCCTTCATGCGCAACATCGATGTGCTGGTGGTGCCGTCCATATGGGCTGAGCCGTTCGGCCTGGTGGCGGTCGAGGCTTGCGCCCAGCACCTGCCCGTCATCGCGACGAGCATGGGCGGCCTAGGGGAAATCATCGAAGACAACCACAACGGCCTGCTCTGCACACCGGCCGATCCTGACTCGCTTGGCCGGGCGATGCTCAAACTCTACCTGGACAGCAGCCTGCGCCAGCGGTTGTCGCGGCAGGCGCGTACCAGCGTCGCGCCTTTTTTGAACATGGAGCGAATGCTCGATCAGTACCAGTCGATCCTGCATACCGCGCTACACGGCCGGAGAGCCCACGATGACCCCGAGTTCGCTGACCATCACGCGCCCCAGGTCGAGCCCGCTGGCGATTGACAAGCCAACCCTGCTGACCTTGATCGCGGCCTCGCTGCTGATCAGCGAAACCTTTGCCGGCGCGCTGCGCTATTACCTGGACATGGCTGGCATCTCCGCCCTGCTCTACGTGCCGAAGCTGGCGTGCCTGGCGGCGGTCGCGCTGGAACTGCCGCGTGCGCGAAACAAGCCCGGGGTGTGGCTGGTGTTGTTTGCCTTGGCAGTCTCGGGTTTGTTGGCGTTGCTGCACGGGGCCGCGCTGATGAACGTCGGCTTCAGCCTGTTCATCTACATTCCGCTGCTGTTCGGGTTGTTCTGCGGCGGCTACCTGGAAAGCAGAGCCACCCTGCTGGGATGGGTGGTCGGGCTGTGCCTGGTTGCCTCACTGTTCGGCATCGCGCTGGACATGTTCACCAATGTGCCATGGAAGGGCTATAGCTACATGATGGGTGACGTCGAGCTGACCGCGAACAAATCCTGGGCCTTCGGCAGTACCGACCGCCTAGCCGGCTTTGCCCGTATGTCGACCAACCTGGCGGTGATGATCGCGCTGTACAGCCTGTACCTGGCCGCGTTCCTGCATTCGCGGCTGCTGCGAATGCTGCTTTACCCGCTGGCCTTCGGCGCGATCTTCCTCACCACCAACAAGTCCACCGCGGCGGCTTACCTGTTGACCCTGATGATGCTGTTCCTCGCCGGCTACCGCATGCCCAGCGCTACGGCATTTTTCATCGCGGTGCTGACGGGGATGGCGTTGCCGATCGCCAGCCTGTTGCTGAACATTCCGCAGAGCGAAGCCTACAGCGCTAGTCTGCTTGCATCCTTCAACGACCGTCTGATCAACAGCTGGCCGAACTTCATCGACGTGATCACCAACGAAGGCTGGGGCTGGTGGGGCGCAGGGTTCGGTGCGGTCGGCAGCAGCGCAGCGGCCTTTCCGCTGGCCTGGCTGGAGCTGCTGAGCATCGCCGACAACACGGCGCTGTATCTCTGGGGAATGCTCGGGGTGTTCGGCGTCCTGCTATATCTGCTGCTGTTTCCGTTAATGCTGCGCCTGCACGACCGAGGCCCACGCATCCGTCACGCCCTGCTGGGCATTGTCTTCTGTACCTGCCTGATCGGCTGGGCGACCGACGTCCTGGAGGTGACCACCTCCACCCTGTTCCTCGGCATGGCGATCGCCCATGCCCTGACGCCACGGGAAGTGCTGCACCGAGGGCCGCACCACCCGATCGCTACCGCGCAACCGCATGCGCATAGACCCTGGGAAGCCCAGTCATGAGCACCCGCCTTCTTTTGTGCCGTTTGGTGTTTGTCTCAGCCGTGTCGGGCCTGGCACTGCAGGCTTCGGCAGTTGAGCCGGAAGAGCCCTTTATCGTCGGCGTCTGCTCGCATGACCTGCATCTTCGCGACAGCCGCAGCCAGGGCAACCAATTGTTACGGGACGCCGGTATCGAGTCGGTACGAACCGACGCGCATTGGGCATTTCTCGAGCGTAACCGCGATCAGCTCAAGGTGGAGCCGCACTGGGATCGCTATCTCGCCGGTAACGAAGCGCAGGAGCTCGATAGCCTGTTCATTCTGGGGTACGGCAATCGTTTTCACGGCGGTGGAGAGAAGCCGCGCAGCGAACCGGTACGCGCCGCCTTCAATCGCTACGTCGCCTTCGTTGCCCAGCAGTTTCGGGGGCGGGTCAAGCACTACGAAGTCTGGAACGAGTGGGACGTCGAGGACCCGAGCGATCCTCAGTTCACTCAGGACTATGCCCGGCTGATCGCCGATGCGGCAGGCATCATTCGCCAGCACGATCCCGACGCCAAGGTGTTGGCCGGCGCGGTGACCACCAAGGGCATCGAGTCGGGTTTCGCCCTGCGCCTGATCGAAAATGGCGTAATGCAATCGATCGACGGCCTCTCGTTGCACCCGTACGTCCACTGTCGCGGCCGGGGAAAGAACACCCCGGAAGCCTGGATCGAGTGGCTTGCCGAGGTCGACCTGGAACTGTCCCGTGCGGCCGGTCAGCCGGTGCCCCTGTACCTGACGGAAATGAGCTGGCCGGCCTATCAGGGTTCCTGCGGCATCGATGAAGACCTGCAGGCTGCCTATCTGGCGCGCAGTTTCCTGCTCGTCAGGACGCTGCCGAACGTGCGGGGCATGTGGTGGTACGACTTCCGAAACGACGGGACCGACAAGCGCGAGCGAGAGCACAACTTCGGCTTGGTCCGTCAGGACTACAGCCTCAAGCCAGCCTACCGGGTGCTCGAGGCGGTCGGCCCGATCGTCCAGCACTACCAATTCCTTGGCCATCGCGAAAAAACCGGGAATAACACCGTTCTGATGCGTTTCGGCAACGCGGACGAGCAACTTCTGGTCGCCTGGAGCACCGACCAGGCCCGCGCCGTCAGCATCGAATCCACGGGCAAGGCTATCGGCCCTCTGGAACTGATCGATACCGCACACCCGGAAAACGGCCGAACCCTGGGCGACACGATGTGGACCTGTCCGGTCAACGCGAGCACCTGTACCGCCACTGTGGAGCTCAATGGGTTTCCCAAAATCATCAGCCTCGGCAAGTCCGCCGCGGCTCGTACCAGCCCCTAGCAGAAGATCTCCATTCGGGAACCGTTTTGAAAAGAGGAATTTCAGATGATTGTGAT
Organism: Pseudomonas sp. YJ42; assembly: GCF_047225135.1. Classification (NCBI taxonomy): domain Bacteria; kingdom Pseudomonadati; phylum Pseudomonadota; class Gammaproteobacteria; order Pseudomonadales; family Pseudomonadaceae; genus Pseudomonas; species Pseudomonas sp. YJ42. Next base: position 1,139,888 of record NZ_CP178378.1, read on the forward strand.
CAATGCTCGCTTTCTGACCCAGGAAATACGGGGAGTACAGCGCTTCGCAGAGCAGATCAGCCTGCAACTCAAAACCCTACGCGACGATCTGGTGTTCGTCGCCCCCCAGGATATCCGCCTGCACGGCAGTGCCGAGCAACTGCAGGTGCTTCGCATCGGCCGCCACCGCGGACATCTTTGGGAGCAGGTGGACCTCCCGCTGTGGCTGGTACGCAATGGCAGTCCGCCGCTGGTCTCATTTTGCAATACCGCCCCGCTGGTCTACGGCAACCAGATCGCGACCCACCATGACATCACCTATGTCAGGCATCCGGAAAGCTACTCGAGAGCATTCCGGGCCACCTATCGCAACCTGACCCCCCTCTTACTCAAACGAATCAAGGCCTTGATTACCGTGAGCGAATTTTCCCGGAAAGAAATAGCGCGTTTCTACGGCTATCCGGCGCGCCACATCTGGGTGGTGCCCAACGCAGTGGATGCACGCTTTCAGCCCTTCTGCGCAGAGCAATATCCCCGGGCCTCGGCGCCTTACCTGCTGGCCGTGTCCTCTCATAGCGCGCACAAGAACTTCGCCAGGATGGTTGCCGCGTTCCTGCGAATGGAAGGGCTCGAGGACGTCGAGCTACGCATCATTGGCGACTCGAATCGAGTCTTCTCCGGCAGCCTCCACGACGTTGTTGGCAGCCGTCGAATCCGCATGCTCGGCCGGCTCACCGATGAAGAACTGGTGGAGGCCTACCAGGGCGCAACAGCCTTCGTGTTCCCGTCCGTTTACGAAGGTTTCGGCATCCCCCCGCTCGAGGCGCAGGCCTGCGGCTGCCCGGTCATCGCCGCACGTGCCGCCTCCATTCCCGAGGTACTGGGCGACAGCGCCCTGTACTTCGACCCGCTGAAGGTCAAGGACATCGCGGATTGCATGCAGCGGATCCTGCGCGACGAAGCCTTGCGCCAGGATTTGCGGCGGCGTGGCAAGGCGAACGTAGCGCGGTACTGCTGGAATTCATCGGCCCGACAGGTTTCCCGGCTGATCGACCAGGCATTCACCAACGTACGCGACGGCAATAAGGCAGGCCTACAGCGACTCCCGTTCAGCCAGCCGAAGCATTGACCCCCTCGTCGACAGATGCCCATCGCCGCACTTCGATACCCCAGTCGCCGAACGCTCGACGATTGATCCCGCTGCCACCTCATCCCTGAAAGGCTATCGTATGAAAATCGCCATTGTTCATGACTGGCTGGTGACCTATGCCGGCGCCGAACGGGTGCTCGCCGGGCTGCTGGAGACCTGGCCGGAAGCAGACCTGTTCGCCGTGATCGACTTCCTCTCCGATGAAGATCGCAGCAGTCTCGGCGGCAAGCGCGCCACCACCACCTTCATTCAGCAGCTTCCCAAGGCCAAGACGCACTATCAGAAGTACCTGCCCCTGATGCCGCTGGCCATCGAACAGCTCGACATGTCGGCCTATGACCTGGTGATTTCCAGTAGTCACGCCGTGGCGAAGGGCGTACTCACCGGACCGAACCAGTTGCACATCAGCTACGTGCATTCGCCGATCCGCTACGCCTGGGACCTTCAGCATCAGTATCTGCACGAGGCCAGCCTGGACCATGGTTTCAAGGCCAAGCTGGCACGCATGCTTTTGCACTACATGCGTATGTGGGATCAGCGCACTGCGAGCGGCGTGGACGAGTTCATCGCCAACTCGCATTTCATCGGCCGGCGCATCAACAAGAGTTATCGGCGCGAATCAACCGTCATCTATCCACCCGTCGACACCCGTCAGTTCACGCTGTATGCGAACAAGGAAGACTTCTATCTGACGGCCTCACGGATGGTGCCCTACAAGCGCATTCCAATGATCGTCGAAGCGTTTTCCCGGATGCCTGACAAGAAGCTGATCGTCATCGGCGCCGGGCCCGAGATGGAAAAAGCGAAGGAGCTCGCAACGCCAAACGTGACGCTGATGGGTTATCAGAATTTCGCGGTATTGTTGCACTACATGCAGCGCGCGCGTGCATTCGTTTTCGCCGCGGAGGAAGACTTCGGTATCGCGCCGATCGAAGCCCAGGCGTGCGGCACACCCGTCATCGCCTACGGTCGAGGCGGAGTACTGGAAACCGTTCGGGGCATTGATCATCCGGAGCCGACCGGGGTGTTCTACCCCGAGCAGACGCCCGAGTCTCTGATCGCTGCGATCGCGGAATTCGAATCGGAAGCACATCACATCTTTCCTGATGCATGCCGAGCCAGCGCGGAGCGTTTTTCAACCGAACGATTCAGGCAGGAGATCAGGGCTTTCGTAGATACTAGGGTTCGAGAGGTTTCGTTGCTTCAAGGGCAGGACGCGCTATTGCACCGAACGACCGTAACTCCGGCAAGCGTTACGCCGGTTTACCCCGCCGCGGTTCCAATGAAGCAAGCCTGACCAAGACCTCATTACAATTGCGAGGTTTCAAGGATGAACACTGCAACCCAATGCATCCGCACCACGTGCGTACTGAGCATCGCCCTGCTGATCTGCGGGACGACCGTCGCCACGCAAATTTCCGAACGTGCCAAAGCAAAACTGTATCCGCAGGGATACGACAGTCTTGCGCGGGACACGTATAGCTGCGCCAGCGGTGACCCCGCAGCAATCGCCTTCGATCATGGTGTTCGCCAGGGCGTTCCCTCCTGCGATGACAGCAGTCGCCGCGTAACGGTATCCCCGTCCCCCGTACGCCTGGCGAAACCGCTGTCCGATAACCATTACATCCGCTCTGGCGACAGCATCCGCTACTCGTTCTAACCCTGCGACCTTTTGGAGGCGCTATGGACAGTGAAGACCAAAACAGGCAATCGCTGATTTATGCCGACGGATATTCCTATACCGAAATATTCCAGGCACCCGAACTACCGGGAATGCCTGGCGGCAGTCGGTTGATCAGTGTCTTTCATGCTTTTTTTACCGCAGACCGAGACAACGACATTCTCGACGCCGATCCGACTGCGCTGCTGAGGATGAAAATGACCAGCGACCTCTGAAATTCGAACCGCACGCGTCCCGCTGCTGTCCCTAAGCGCCTCGTCAGACGGCCTTCCGCGCCATCTGACGCGGCGGTCGTTCCCCCCGATTCATGCAGAGCTCCCCAATGACCCCGAAAACCTCCGTGGTGACCGTGACCTATGGAGATCGGCTGGCTTATTTGCAGCAGCTGATCGAGCGCGCGCTGGCGTTCGTCGAGATCAACGAAGTGATCATCGTGAGCAACGCCGCGCTCGCACCGCTGGAACAATTGTCAGAACGCTGGCCGGGAAAGGTCCGATTGATTCAGCTGCAACACAATACCGGCTCGGCGAATGGCTATGCCGTGGCGCTCGAAGCCGCGCTGGCCGGCGGCGCCGATTACATCTGGATGATGGATGACGATAACGCCCCGACGGCCGCCGCAGTGTCGATCCTGCATCGGGAGGTCGCGCGTCTGGGCAGCCTGCTCGGCCCGGATCGGGTGGCAGTACTGGGCTACCGGGCAACACAGCAGGCCGACATCGCCCAAGGCGTACCGCCGCGCTATATCTTGCAGCCGCGCTCCAGCTATTTCGGCTTTCACATCGCCCAGTTACCTTTCAAGATCTGGCGTAGGCTTCCTTGGGCCAAACGGCCCGGCAAGCGGCTGGCGAGTATCAGTCTGCCCTTCGCTCCCTACGGCGGCATGCTCGCGCATCGCAGTCTGTACCAGCGCATCGGCCTGCCGTTGAAAGATTTGGTGCTATACGTCGACGACACTGAGTACACCCGGCGCATCACCGCAAGCGGGGGGCGATTGTTCCTGTTCACCGATGCGGTAATCGACGAGCTTGAGCAGTCCTGGAACATCAAGGCGCGCACACGCAATATCTACGAAGCCTTTCTGCTCGGTGACTCGGACTTCCGCGCCTATTACACCGCACGCAATCAAGCCTGGTTCGACAAGAACGTCTGGGCCGCCTCCCCCCGGTTGCATCGCCTCAATCGGGCGATCTTTCTCACCCTGCTGCGCCTGATCGCCCGGCTGCGCAATACCCGTGAGCGCCTGGCGCTTATCGAACAAGCCATCCATGACGGCGAAAACGGCGTTCTGGGAATGAGCAAAACTTTCCCGTTGCGTTGAGCCCTGCCTGTAGCAGTGCTGGCGCCCGGATCACCAGGACTTGTCCATGGATATCGCTTCGACTCAGCGCGAGCAGAACAACTTCGACTTCTTGCGTTTTTTTGCCGCTTCGGCAGTGGTCCTTGGCCACTGCTATTGGCTGTCGGGGGCCGGCGAAGTCGAACCGGTACGGCTGTTTACCGGATCCATGGATACCGCTGACATTGCCGTGAACCTGTTCTTCGTCATGAGCGGATTTTTGATCGCCGCATCATGGATCAACAGTCGCAGCCCGCTGGACTTCGCCGCGAAACGCGCCCTGCGGATTTTCCCGGCGTTGGGCGTATCGGTACTTTTGACCGTGCTCATTGTCGGGCCGCTGGCGACCGAGCTGTCACTCGAGGAGTACTTTCTTAACCGCCAGACCTTGGGCTACCTCGGCAACATCGCGCTGATTACGCATTTCCATCTGCCCGAGGTGTTTACCGGCAATCCCTTTCCCGAAACCGTCAACGGCTCCGTCTGGACGTTGCCCTACGAAGTGCTGATGTACGTTTCCTTGCTGCTGATGGGATTGCTCCGTGTATTCGGCCGTATCGCAGTGCTGGTGGTACCTATCGCGTTGATACTGATCCATTTCCAGCTGGCACCGAGCCTGGGCCTGGAAAGCGACATTCTGCGCAAGTCGACCCGACTGGGCATGTTCTTCTTCCTGGGCTCGGCGTTGTACCTGTTTCGCCGCAGCGTGCCGTGGAACTGGAAGATCGCGCTGACGCTGCTGGCCGTATCGCTGCTCAGCGCGCAGACTGAGTTGTGGCTGTTCGTCCACGTCCTGACCTTGCCTTACCTGACTATCTATCTGGCGCACCTGCCCATTCCGCGATTGTCCCGGTTTGGCAAATATGGCGATTTCTCCTACGGTATCTACATTTTCAGCTTTCCGATCCAACAGCTGCTGATGCACGGGTTCAGTCCGCAATTGCCTCTGGGTGCGTTCATGGCGATCAGCCTGTCAGCGAGTATCGCTATCGCGGCGTTGTCCTGGCATTTGATCGAGTCTCCAGCGCTGCGATTGAAACGCTATCTGCCCGGAGCGCGAGCGAGCATCAGCCGTACGGACCTCAGCCCAACCCCCTGACCAATGTGTCTGCCTCGCTTGATAGCCACCCCATCGGTGATGGATTTCATTGCAAGTCTGGAGCCCTGTAGTCAAACGCCCTACCATGCATCACGATTCCTTCCTGCCTACCACAATCAGACCCCATGCCTTTTGCCCCACTGTTTCGCGTAGACCTGCGACGGCTGATCGTAATGCTGGCCATCCTCAGCGGGTTGATTACGCTGAGCATCAGCTTTTATGCGAGCTATCAGGTGCAGCGCGATTCACTCATCGACAGTACCCTCGAGGCCAACCGGGTCTATGCACTCAAGCTTGCAATCGGCACAGAAACCTTCTTCGATTCGGTACAGCAACAGCTCGCATACAGCGCGGGTATCCTCGGTGGGCAGTTCAACGATAACGGCAAGCTACTTAGCGAGGCCGAACGCCTACGATTGCAGACGAACAGCTTCAATACCGTGGTCGTCACCGATGCCTGGAGCGTAATACGCGCGACGTCGCGTAATGCCGAGCGGCTGATCGGTCAGCGGTTGGATTCGCCCGGTGCACGCGAAGCGCTTCGAGAGCGTAGAGCGCTGATCAGCAGCCCCTACATTTCAGCGATCGGTACGCTGGTGGTCCTGATCTCGCATCCGATCGTGGACAAGGAAGGCACTTACCTCGGCTATATCGGCGGAGTCATCAGTCTTAAGGAGCCGAACATACTCAACAGCATGCTTGGCGAGCACTACTACCAGGACGGCTCCTATCTCTACGCCGTTGATCAGAACCGGCGCTTGCTGTACCACCCAGACCCCAAACGGTTAGGCACCGTCGTGAAGGGAAACCCAGTCATCGATCGGGTAATCCACGGCGAGTCGGGCAGCCAGCGGGTCATCAACAGCCAGGGGCAGGACATGCTAGCCGGCTTTGCAGCGGTTCCAACCGCCCGCTGGGGCATCGTCGCGCAACGACCGACCGCGGTGACGCTGCACCCACTCGACAATCTGATGCTCGAGATCCTGCGGCAAACAGCCCCCCTCGCACTGCTGACGTTTATCGGCGTCTGGTGGTTGTCAGCGCTGATTTCACGCCCGCTCTGGCAGTTGGCGAGAAGCGCCGGCGAAATGGACGCCCCTACCAGCGCGGAAAGAATCCAACGTATCCGCTCCTGGTATTTCGAAGCCGCGCAGCTCAAGCGCGCCTTGAAGCTGGGCATCAGCCTGCTGCACCAACGCATCGGCAAGCTCAATCTCGATGCCCAGACCGACCCGCTGACCGGCCTGCACAACCGCCGCGGTCTTACCCTGGCTCTGGACGCGTTAAGCGCCGAAGGCCACTCGTTCGCCGTCATTGCTCTGGATATCGATCACTTCAAGCGCATCAATGACAACTACGGCCATGACGTTGGCGATCAGGTCATTCTTCATCTCGCTCAGCTGATGACCGCCTGCTCGCGTGGCGCCGACACGCTGTGCCGAAGTGGTGGCGAGGAGTTTCTGATGCTGCTGCCAAACACCAGCATCGAATCCGCACTACGGGTCGCCGAGCGCTTGCGCCAATGTGTCGAGCAGGAGCAGATTGCACCGGTGGGGCACATCACCATTTCTCTGGGTATTGCCGTCTGGCCGGTACACGCCGACGGAATCGATCGCGTGCTCAAGCTGGCCGACGGCGCGCTGTATCGGGCCAAGCAGCAGGGCCGCAATCGATCAGAGGTCGCCGAACTGGATCGGGACCCAACGGAAGATTCCAACCGGGACGGCTAGCCGACAGGGGCACACTCTACTCGGCCGGCGTGGACTTACGCCGGCCGGGCACGACGACCGACATGGCTAAAAAACATCCAGCTCTGTATACTCGCGCGCCTTTTTCATGCGCTGTTCCGAGGTCATTGTCGATGAGCAAAACGCCAACAGTCGGGTTCGTATCACTGGGCTGCCCCAAAGCCACGGTGGACTCCGAACGCATCCTGACTCAGCTGCGCATGGAGGGCTATCAGATCGTGCCCACCTACCAGGACGCCGACGTGGTGGTGGTCAACACCTGCGGCTTCATCGACAGCGCCAAGGCCGAATCGCTGGATGCCATCGGCGAGGCCATCGCCGAGAACGGCAAGGTGATCGTCACCGGCTGCATGGGCGTGGCTGAAGACAGCATCCGCAACGTGCATCCCAGTGTGCTGGCCGTCACCGGTCCGCAGCAGTACGAGCAGGTGGTCAATGCCGTGCATGAAGTGGTGCCGCCGAATATCGACCACGATCCCTTCATCGATCTGGTTCCGCCGCAGGGCATCAAGTTGACCCCGCGCCATTACGCCTATCTGAAGATTTCCGAAGGCTGCAACCACACCTGCAGCTTCTGCATCATCCCCTCCATGCGCGGCAAGCTGGTCAGCCGCCCGGTGGGCGATGTGCTGAGCGAAGCCGAGCGTCTGGTCAAGGCAGGCGTCAAGGAGATCCTGGTGATTTCCCAGGACACCAGCGCTTACGGCGTCGACATGAAATACAAGACCGACTTCTGGAACGGTCAGCCGGTCAAGACGCGCATGCTGGAGCTCTGCCAGGCGCTGTCGAGCATGGGCGTGTGGGTACGTCTGCATTACGTCTACCCGTACCCGAACGTCGACGACGTGATTCCACTGATGGCCGAGGGCAAACTGCTGCCCTACCTCGACATTCCCTTCCAGCACGCCAGCCCGAAAGTACTGAAAGCCATGAAGCGCCCGGCCTTCGAGGACAAGACCCTGGCTCGCATCAAGAAGTGGCGCGAGATCTGCCCGCAGCTGACCATTCGTTCGACCTTCATCGTCGGCTTCCCCGGCGAGACCGAGGAGGACTTTCAGTACCTGCTCGACTGGCTCACCGAAGCACAGTTGGACCGTGTCGGCTGCTTCCAGTACTCCCCGGTCGAGGGCGCACCGGCCGAGGCGCTGGGCCTGGAGCCGGTGCCGGATGAGATCAAGCAAGACCGCTGGGACCGTTTCATGGCCCACCAGCAGGCCATCAGCGCCGCGCGGCTGGAGCGCAAGGTCGGTCAGGAAATCGAAGTTTTGATCGACGAAGTCGATGAAGATGGTGCGATCGGTCGTTCCTACGCCGATGCCCCGGAGATCGACGGCATGGTCTACGTCGACAGCGAACATCCGCTGCAGCCCGGCGACAAGGTCTGGGTTCGTGTGACCAACGCCGACGAGTACGACCTGTGGGCCGAGACCATCTGATCAAAGTCGGCCAAAACCCCATAAAGACCTCGCCCCGGCGGGGCTCGAGGTGACAAATGAACCCCGCCAATCGGCGGGGTTTTTCGTTTCTCCGGTAGCGATCATCATCGGCCACCTTAAGGAGCAATGGTGGCGCCGCGGCAGCCCTGACGTCGCGCCACGTTGAGTTCGGCCCTGATGGCCAATTGCCCGCATCAAATTGGGGCACTGTCGGTACGGTCAGGTTTTTTATGGAGCGGCATTAGGTAAAGGCGCTTGCAGAAATCGATCAAGCGCCTCATGAACTAAACTATGTGCTTGAAATAAAAAGATATTCAAAGGGCCCCTATCGTTAAATAATACTTGGCGCAGGTCTTGCTTAAGCAGCAACATCTGACCATCCGGCCAAGAAAAACAAGCCACATAACGCAATAGGAGCTCTCCTCTATGAAGTCCATTCTGACCATCGCCGCGCTCACGGGCAGCCTGACGCTCGCAGGCCAGGCGGCCGCCGCACCAATGCTGTGGCAAAACAACAGCCTGACCTATCTCTACGGCAAGAACTTCTCTGTAGACGGTGCCGGCGGCAAAGAAGGCGATATCCAACAGACCATCACCTTCGAACATGCCAGCGGTTGGACTTGGGGGGACATGTTCTTGTTCGTCGATAACAAGTGGTACAACGGCATCTCCGGCAGCGACGGCCACACCTACTACGGTGAGTTCAGCCCGCGCCTGTCGCTGGGCAAGATCACCGGCGCCGATCTCTCCTTCGGCCCGGTCACGGACGTGCTGCTCTCGGCCACCTACGAACGCGGCGAAGGACGCAATCGCAACTATCTGCTCGGCCCAGCGGTGGATCTGGAAGTGCCCGGCTTCGACCGGCTCTCAATCAACACCTACTACCGCAAGCCTGACGGCATCACCGGCGCGCCGAGCGGCCAGTGGCAGATCACACCGACCTGGGCCATGACCTTCCCGGTGGGCAAGTCAGACATCCTGTTCGATGGCTTTATCGACTGGGTCGTCAACGACGCGGGCTCCAAGGCCAAGGGGGACTACCTGGCCAAAAACTTCCACTTCAACCCGCAGGTCAAGTACGACCTCGGCAAGGCGCTCGATTACACGCCAGGCAAGCTCTACGTCGGTATCGAATATGACTACTGGACGAACAAGTATGGAATCGAGGACAGCAGTGCCTTCAATACCGACAACAACGTCACCAACTTCATCGTCAAGGCTCATTTCTGATACGAACGGCCACGCGCTTCGCCCCTCGGCGTTCGGTTGGAAGTCGTATCTGACATAGCCTGAGACCATGGCGGTCGTTATCGGATGATGACTGCCATTGCTACGAGGCGGCACAAGCAGTTTCGGCCGGTCCGTTGCGAGCCGGCCTTGCCGACAGCGGAGACAGATGCGCTACAAAAGAGGGCAAGCCTCGCCCCATGATCCCATTTTGGTGCACGAATGCGGGTCGGACGCCCGTGCAGCCGGCAGACAAGGGAGTCAAAATCGACGTGCCAGAGCCCTTCGGGTACACAACCCGAATCGCACCGGTAAACCTAAGCGGCTGGTCAGTTTCTTGCAGCCCCGACTCCTGAACGACTGCGACAAATCTGCTCGATCTGCTGCTGTCGCGAGGAAAATCAGCCGATGCCGCCTACGCTAGCATTAGGAAGCGCATCGGGCTGATACCGCCACTACAGGGAACGGACTTATGAATACTTTCGACGCAACGCTCACCCAGCCGTCTGTTGCCAGCAAACGCACCGGCCGGATTCGCCAGAAAAACGAAGAACTGATTCTCTCGGCGGCTGCGGAAGAATTCGCCCGCTATGGCTACAAGGGCACGAGCATGAACGCGATCGCTTTGCGTGCAGCGCTGCCCAAGGCCAATCTGCACTACTACTTCAACAACAAGCTGGGACTTTATGTCGAGGTGATGCGGCATATCCTCGAGCTTTGGGACAACGCTTTCGATAACCTCACCGTCGAGGATGATCCGGCCACCGCGCTGGCGCACTACATCCGCGCCAAGATGGAGTTTTCGCGTAGACAGCCTCAGGCCTCGAAAATCTTCGCCATGGAGGTCATCAGCGGCTGTGAATGCCTGTCGGAGCATTTCAACGAAGACTACCGCGAGTGGTTCCGCGGCCGCGCTGCGGTGTTCCAGGCCTGGAGCGACGCGGGCAAAATGGACCCGGTCGACCCCATGCATCTGATCTTCCTGATCTGGAGCAGCACCCAGCATTATGCGGACTTCTCCGACCAGATCCGCCGCATCACCGGCCAGCGCCGGGTGACCAAGGATGATTTCGAGCGCGGCACGGACACTCTGATCCGGGTCATCCTCAAAGGTTGTGGCCTGACACCGCCAGCCTGACGTTGCCGCGCAGTCCCGCCGTTGCAGGCTAAGCCGCTATGTCGCAATGACAGCCGTTCGCCGAGGCCGGCCTCCCAACGTCTGAATGATCGGCCATGGGCCGCAAGCGAAAGCGACTGGTCCGTACCAAGGCGTCCGATAGCGCACACACCAGCATCAGGCAAGCGCCCGGCAGGATCGACATAACGCAGCGAACGCCCTCCGCGACAAGATTCATTCGACGGCGCCACCGACGCCGGCACCTAATGAACCGCGGAGGACACATGTCGAACATCAACGGAAAAATCGTACTCATCACCGGCGCCAGCAGTGGTATCGGCGAAGCAACGGCGCGCCTGTTGGCCGCGCAGGGCGCCAGCGTCGTGCTGGGTGCTCGCCGCCTGGATCGCCTGGAACGGCTTGTAGCCGACATCAACGAGGCTGGCGGCGTGGCCGCATGCAAGGCGCTGGACGTCACCCGGCGCGAAGATGTGCAGACCTTCGTCGACTTCGCCGAACAGCGCTTCGGCCGCGTCGACGTGATCGTCAACAACGCCGGGGTCATGCCGCTGTCATCGCTCGATGCGCTAAAGGTCGAAGAATGGGACCGGATGATCGATGTGAACATCCGCGGCGTGCTGCATGGCATCGCCGCCGGTCTGCCACTGATGCAACGCCAGCGCTCAGGCCAGTTCATCAATATCGCTTCGATCGGCGCCTACACCGTCAGCCCCACCGCGGCGGTGTACTGCGCGACCAAATATGCGGTACGTGCCATCTCCGAAGGGTTGCGCCAGGAGGTCGGCGGCGACATCCGCGTCACCCTGGTCTCGCCGGGCGTGACCGAATCGGAACTGGCCGAGAGCATTTCGGACAACAACGCCCGGGCGGTCATGGACGATTTCCGGCGCATCGCCATTCCGGCCGAGGCCATCGCCCGCGCCATCGCCTATGCCGTCGATCAACCTGCCGACGTCGATGTCAGCGAACTGATTGTCCGCCCTACAGCCAGCCCTTACTGAGGTCGCTGCGATGAGGATTGCAAATAGCACGCTAATGTTTGCCACTTGGTTAGGCATCTTCGGCCCGCTCGCGCTCGCTTCACCAGAAACAGTTGGCAGCGAACGGCGCGAACGTGGCTTGCAAGTCATGGATCATCTGTCCGGCGGTGCCGGTCAGCCAGTACTCGAGGCGTTGCGACGGGATTATCCGTTTCTTGCCGAGGGCATCACCGATTACGCGTTGGGCGACGTATGGGGCCGTACGGCTCTGGACGCTCGCACCCGGCAACTGGCGGCCGTTGCCGCCTTTGCCGCCCAGGGCAACCTGCCGTACCTGAAAATCCACGCGGGCTATGCACTGCGCCACGGGGTCACGCGTGACGAGCTGAAGGAGGTGATCTACCTGACCACCGTCACGGCGGGCTTTCCTCGTGCCATTGACGCGGCCCAGGCGCTGCGTGAAGTACCGGACCCGGCCGAGCAGTAACACCAAGGCGCTACGCCTACAGGCGTAGCGCCTTCACCTCCGATTTGCATCTGCCCATGTCGTCCCGCCCAGAAACGGTGCGCGCACACCGCACTTCGTACGAACAGGCACCAAAGCGAAGCACAGACTACCCTCGTCCTGTGGTTGCTTAATCACGCAGCCTGCTGATCCATGCTTCGCAGCATTTTCCTGACTACCTGGCCAGTTTTTTGCTAATGCTCTGGTCATGAAGTATCCAGCGGACGCCTATATGCCCGAATCACATACTGCACGCCTGCAACTGGCTGGCATCACCAAACGGTACCCTGGCTGCCTGGCCAACGACCGCATCGACCTGTCGATCCAAGCAGGCGAAATTCACGCGCTGCTGGGCGAGAACGGCGCTGGTAAAAGCACCCTGATGAAAATCATCTACGGCGTGACACAAGCGGACGCCGGCGAGGTTCGTTGGGAAGGGCAGCCGGTGACCATGCGGGACCCGGCACAGGCGCGCGCGTATGGCATCGGCATGGTGTTTCAGCACTTTTCATTGTTCGAAACCCTCAACGTCGCCGAAAACATTGCACTGGCGATGGGTGCCGAAGCCGGCACGCCGAAGCAGCTGGAGCCGAAGATCCGCGAGGTATCGCAACGCTACGGCATGCCGTTGGAGCCGCAGCGGCTGGTGCACAGCCTGTCGATCGGCGAACGCCAACGAGTGGAAATCGTTCGCTGCCTGATGCAGGACATCAAGCTGTTGATTCTCGATGAGCCGACATCGGTGCTCACGCCGCAAGAGGCCGACGATCTGTTCGTCGTGCTGCGCCGGCTCGCTGCCGAAGGCTGCAGCATCCTGTTCATCAGTCACAAGCTCAACGAGGTTCGCGCCCTTTGCGAGCGCGCAACGGTGCTGCGTGCCGGACGCGTATCGGGCGAGTGCGTACCGGCCGAGTGCACCGACATGGACCTGGCGCGCCTGATGGTCGGTGATGCCGAAGGGCTCGAAGCCGAATATCCCAAGGCCCGGGGCGGTGCGCCTTTCCTGCGGGTCGAGGGATTGTCTTGGCATAACGTCGACCCGTTCGGCGTATCGCTGGCGGATCTGATGCTGGAGGTACGCGCTGGCGAGATCGTCGGCATCGCGGGAGTCGCCGGCAACGGCCAAGACGAACTACTGGCGCTGCTCAGCGGCGAGCAGCGCCTGGCTCGCGGCCAGGGTGCGCGCATTCGCTTTCTCGATGCGCCGGTGGCGCACCTGCGTCCCGACGCGCGCCGTCGCCACGGTATGGCCTTCATCCCGGCCGAGCGCCTGGGGCATGGCGCCGTGCCTGACATGAGCCTGTCCGACAACGCCCTGCTCACTGCTTTCCAGCAGGACGATCTGATCGGCGGCGGGCTGATCCGTCATGACCGGGTCGAGGCCTTCGCTCGGCGCATCATCGAACGTTTCGCGGTGAAAACTCCCGGCCCCCATACGCCGGCGCGCAGCCTGTCCGGCGGCAACTTGCAGAAGTTCATTCTTGGCCGAGAGATCCTGCAGCAACCGAAACTGCTGGTCGCGGCACACCCGACCTGGGGCGTGGACGTCGGCGCCGCCGCGGCGATTCATCGTGAGCTGATCGAGCTGCGCGACGCCGGTGCCGCCATTCTGGTGATTTCCGAAGACCTGGAAGAGCTGTTCCAGATCAGCGACCGCATCGCGGCATTGAGCCATGGCCGCCTGTCGGCGCTGCGTGCGACGGCCGAGACCACCACAACCGATGTCGGCCGCTGGATGGCCGGCCAGTTCGATCAACCCACGCCCACCGCCGCCTGAGAGCCTTCGCATGCTGTTATCCCTCGAACCACGTGGTCAGCAGTCGCGACCGATGCTCTGGCTTTCGCCGCTACTGGCCGCGTTGCTGACTCTGCTCAGCGGCGCGCTGCTGTTCGCCGCGCTCGGCCATCCGCCACTGGAAACCCTGCGCGTGCTACTGATCGATCCGGTCAGCGATCTCTACGGCGTCTCCGAACTGTTGGTCAAGGCGCTGCCGATCCTGCTTTGTGCGCTGGGTCTAGCGGTGGTCTACAACGCACGAATCTGGAACATCGGTGCCGAGGGGCAACTGCTCATCGGCGCGCTCGCCGGTAGCGCGCTGGCGGTACACATCATCGATTGGGATTCTCGCTGGGCACTGGTCCTGACGCTCGCCGTCGGCACGCTTGGCGGCGCCGTCTGGGCCGGCCTCTGCGCCTGGTTGCGCACGCAGTTCAATGCCAATGAAATCCTCACCAGCATCATGCTCAACTACATCGCCTTGAACCTGTTGCTGTTCGCCGTGCACGGGCCGTTGAAGGATCCGCAAGGCTTCAACTTTCCCGAGTCGGCGATGTTCGGCGACGCCACGCGCCTACCGCAACTGTTCGAGGAGCTGCGCGTGCATGCCGGTTTCTATTTCGCCCTGCTGGCGCTCGTAGTGGTGTGGGTCCTGCTGCAAAAGAGCTTTCTCGGCTTCCAGATCAAGGTGCTGGGACTGGACAAGCGCGCCGCCGGCTTCGTCGGTTTTCGCGAGAGGCGCCTGGTCTGGGCCGCCCTGCTGATCAGCGGTGCGCTGGCCGGCCTGGCCGGCGTCGCCGAGGTCACCGGGCCGATCGGCCAGCTGGTGCCGCAGGTATCGCCCGGCTATGGCTATGCGGCCATTACCGTGGCCTTCCTCGGTCGACTCAACCCGCTCGGCATCGTCTTCGCCAGTTTGTTGATGGCGCTGCTCTACCTCGGCGGTGAGAACGCACAGATGGCGGCCAATCTTCCGCAGTCGATCACCCAACTGTTCCAGGGCATGGTGCTGTTCTTCCTGCTGGCGTGCGATGTACTGATTCTCTATCGGCCGCGCCTCGGGCGGAACCTGAAGCCGAAAGCTGGCAGCCTGCAGCCAGCGGTGCAGCCATGAACGCCGCGACTCGCTCCGCCAATGCAGTTGCCGCTTTTACTTCCAGCTTCCCGCTTCTGGCTTCCCGCTAAGGAACACCATGGATATCGATCTACTGACCAATATCTTTTACGCCATGATCCGCACCGGTACACCGCTGCTGCTGGTGGCGCTCGGCGAGCTGGTCTGCGAAAAGACTGGCGTACTCAATCTCGGTCAAGAAGGCATGATGCTGTTCGGCGCAGTGGCCGGTTTCATTGCCGCGTTCGCCACCGGCAACCTCTGGCTGGGTGTGGTCTTTGCCTGCCTGGGCGGGATGCTGCTTTCGCAACTGTTCGCCCTGGTGGCGCTGGGTTTCAACGCCAACCAGGTGGCGACCGGGCTGGCGCTGACCATCTTCGGTGTTGGCCTGTCGTCGTTCATCGGTGCCGGCTGGGTCGGCAAGCCGCTAGCGGGCTTCGAACCCATCGCCATTCCTTTCCTGAGCGACATCCCGCTGATCGGTCGCATGCTGTTTGCCCAGGATCTGCTGGTCTATCTGTCCTTCGCACTCTTCGCCCTGGTCGCCTGGGTGCTGCTGAAAAGCCGTATGGGTCTGATCATCCAGGCGGTCGGCGAGAATCCCAACGCCGCCAGCGCCATGGGCCTACCGGTGCTGCGCGTGCGGGTACTGGCGGTGCTGTTCGGCGGCGCTATGGCCGGGCTGGCCGGCGGCTACCTGTCGCTCGCCTATACGCCGATGTGGGCGGAGAACATGACCGCCGGGCGTGGTTGGATCGCCTTGGCGCTTGTTGTGTTCGCCAGCTGGCGAGTGGGTCGCGTACTGCTCGGCGCCTATCTGTTCGGCTTGGCCAGCATTCTGCACCTGGTCGCCCAAGGGCTCGGCCTGTCGATCCCCGGTAATCTGCTGGCGATGCTGCCGTACGTCGCAACGATCATGGTGCTGGTGCTGCTGTCGCGAGACGCGATCCGTACTCGCCTGTATGCACCGGTGTCGTTGGGCCAGCCGTGGAAAGCAGGTCATTGACCGATGACCGCCCGGCACTCGCCCTGGTGGACTGAAGCCCACCCTCGCGCAGACTCGTCGGGCTGAAGCCCCTAGCCCGCTCCGCCCGGTGGGCGCGACGGTGTTCCGCGTTAGCCCGACGACTCGAGGCGCATTGGCAAACCGAGTGGGCCTAGGATCGCTCCGCCAGTTCGTCAGCCAGGCATAACAACGCCTCGCGAGCGCCGCCCGCAACCAACCGGGCCGGCACCGCCAGCATCAGATTCACCGGCAGATCGAAGGCTTCCAGTTGTAAGCCGTCGCAGTCCAAGCCTGGCTGTCCGCACAGATGCGGCAACTGGCGCTGCAGGCGCTCGGCATAGCTGCCCGCGCCGTCCAGATATCCCACCACTGGCTTGCCACGAGCCACGGCATAACCCACTTCGAAGCTGGTGCCGCTGTCGGGCTCACCGCCCCGGAAGAAGTTGAGGTCGGCGATCACCGCATCGGCTTGCTCCAACAGGTCCAGATTGGCCTGGTAGATCCAGGCAGCCTGCTCGCGCGCACCGACGATGTGGCGCGGCACCTGCTTGTCCAGCGGGTACAGCCCAATGAAGCCGAAGTCGGCGCAGAGCGCCTTGAGTCGCTCGCCATGCTCGAGTGCATCGGCGCGGAACACGCCGGGACCGGCGAGGTAGATATGTACGTCCATGAAAGTCCATCTGGCTGATGGGCGTCAGAGCCCTATCAGCGAAAGCATGATGAAGGTGGCGAACAACACGAAGTGGGTCATGCCCTCGATCGCGTTGGTCTCGCCGTCGTTCAGGTTGATCGCGGCCACGATCAGGGTGATGAAAATCATCACCGTCTGCACCGGCGACATCGCCATCTGAAACGGCTGTCCACTATACAACGCCAACGCTTCCATCACCGGCACCGTGAGAATGACCGTGGACAGCGAAGCGCCGAGCGCGATATTGACCACCGACTGCATACGATTAGCTAGCGCTGCTCGCAAGGCGGTGAGTATTTCCGGGCTGGCAGAAATGGCCGCGACCAGCAGCGCGGCCAGCATAGGCGGCGCGCCACTGCCTTCCAACCCGACATCGAGCGCCTGGGACATCACCTCGGCGAGCGCGCCGATGATTACGATGCCGGCGCATAGCAGACCGATCGAGCGGCCACGGCTGGTCGTCGCCTCAGACACCACTTCGCCTTTGCGCCGTCGCTTTTCCGGATAGCTGTAGCTGAAGAAGTAGCTGTGCGCACCGACCTGCATGCGCAAGAACAGGCCGTACAACAACAGCATGGCGCCAATGGTGAACACCGAGTACAGCCGCCAGTCTTCACGCGGAATGAACTCCGGCACCACCATCGACACACCCATGGCGGTAAGAATCATCACGCTGTAGGTACGCGCCGAATCGTCGTTGTACGGCTGCTCGCCGTGGCGAAGGCCACCCATCAATGCGGCAAGGCCCAGAATACCGTTGAGATCGAGCATCACCGCCGAGTAAATGGTGTCACGGACCAGCGTTGGTGACGGGTGGTGGGTCATCATGATGCCCAGGATGACCACCTCGACCAATACGGCGGAGAGCGTAAGGATCATCGTTCCGTAGGGATCTCCGACCTTTTCCGCGAGGATCTCGGCGTGGTGTGCGACCCGTATCGACGCCATCACGATCATCAACACGAGTGCGCCGACGGCGGTCAAAGCGACGACGCGTCCGCCACTGAGCAAGCTGCCCTCAACCACGTAGGCGACGACGGCGGCCAACAGGGCCAGGAGCAGGAAGCGCTCTTCTCGCAATAGCGTCAGCATGAAAGATCTCCCGTGGTCTATCGTTCTGATGCACCAAACTGTGGCAGCAACGCTGCCTGTCGCACCTAGCCGGATCCACCATTGGCTCGGCCAGCAACTGCCGGAGAGGTGGATTGGGAACCTCAGCGGGTATCTGTCCAGTTGGTCAGTTTTTTGCAAACCAAACCGCAGCCTCACAGCGGACACGCAAAAAAATATGCAACCAGGAGCAACACCCATGCAGAAGAACACCCGGAAATCCCTGTTCCGCGGCCTCACCGCAGCGATTGGTTTGAGCACTGCCCTTTCCGCCGTTGCAGCCGATCCGCTCAAAGTCGGCTTCGTCTACGTGGGCCCGATCGGCGACCACGGCTGGACCTACCAGCACGAGATGGGTCGTCAGCATCTGGAAAAGGAGCTCGGCGATCAGGTTGAAACCACCTTCGTCGAGAACGTCGCCGAGGGCGCCGACGCCGAGCGAGTGATCCGCAACATGGCCAAGGGCGGCTACGATCTGATCTTCACCACGTCCTTCGGGTATATGAACCCGACGCTCAAGGTGGCGAAACAGTTCCCCAAGGTCACCTTCGAGCACGCCACCGGCTACAAGCAGGACAAGAACCTCGGCACTTACCTGTCTCGTTCCTATGAGGGCCGCTACGTGGGTGGGTTCCTTGCGGCGAAGATGACCAAGACCAAGAAGGTCGGCTATATCGCCTCGTTCCCGATTCCCGAAGTGATCCGCGACATCAATGCCATCCAGCTGGCGCTGGACAAGTACAACCCCGGCACCGAAATCAAGGTGGTGTGGGTGAGCTCCTGGTTCGATCCGGGCAAGGAAGCCGATGCCGCCAACGCGCTGATCGACCAAGGGGTCGACGTGGTTTTCCAACACACCGATAGCCCGGCGCCGATCCAGGCTGCCGAACGTCGTGGCGTCTATTCGGTCGGCTATGCCTCGGACATGGCTCACTTCGGACCGAAGGCGGTACTGACTTCCATCGTCAACGACTGGGGACCGCACTACGTCAAGTCGGCACAAGCCGTGATCGATGCCAGCTGGAAGCCGCAGGACTTCTGGGGTGGACTGGCCGAAGACACCATCAGCCTGCCGATCAGCGACCTGGTGCCGGCGGAGGTGAAGACCGAAGCGGAACAGATCATCGCCGCCATCCGCAGCGGGGAGTTGCACCCCTTCACCGGTCCGATCAAGGATCAGTCAGGTACCGTGCGCATCGCCGATGGGGTGACCGCCAGCAATGGAGATCTGGCGTCGATGAACTACTACGTGCAGGGCATTACCGCCGAGTTGCCGAAGTAGCCGATAAGCAAGCTTGTCGCTTGAGGCCGGGCGCTAGATGCTGCGCAAAGTCGCGTGGGCTTCTAGCTTCTGGCCTCTGACTGCGACCGAGAGATCCGAAATGAACCAACTGCCCGTCATCGATATCGCCCCGCTCTACGCCACAGACGAAAACGGCTGGAACGAGATCGCCCAACAGATCGACGCCGCCTGCCGTGACTGGGGCTTCTTCTACATTCGCAACCATCCGATCGATGCGGCGCGCATCTGTGAGCTGAAGGCACGTGCGCAATCCTTCTTCGCACTGCCGGAAGCCGAAAAGCTCGCCATCGACATCACTAAAAGCCGGCACCACCGCGGCTATGGAGCGATCGCCACCGAGCAGCTCGACCCGAGCAAGCCGAGCGATCTGAAAGAAACCTTCGACATGGGCTTCCACATGCCAGCCGATCACCCGGAGGTGCTCGCCGGCAAGCCGCTGCGCGGCCCCAATCGACATCCGACCATCGACGGCTGGGAATCCTTGTTCGAACAGCATTATCAGGACATGCATGCGCTGGCCTGCACGCTGTTGCGCGCAATCGCCACGGCGCTGGGTATCGACCGGGACTTTTTCGACCAGCGCTTCGTCGAGCCCATCAGCGTGTTCCGCATGATTCATTACCCACCACGGCAAACCGCGACCGCCCCCGAACAGCAGGGTGCAGGCGCCCACACCGACTACGGCTGCATCACCTTGCTCTACCAGGATCAGGCCGGCGGACTGCAGGTGCAGAACGTACACGGCGAGTGGATCGACGCACCGCCCATCGAGGGAACCTATGTCGTGAACATCGGCGACATGATGGCGCGCTGGAGCAACGACCGGTACAAGTCCACGCCGCACCGGGTGATCAGCCCACTGGGAGTGGACCGCTATTCGATGCCGTTCTTTGCCGAGCCGAATCCCGACACGGTCATCAGCTGCCTGCCCGGTTGCCAAGGGCCGGGCAACCCTCCTCGCTACCCGGACACCACCTGCAGTGCCTATATGCTCTCGCGCTTTGCCGAGACCTACGCCTATCGGCGCGAGCCATCACCGGCCTGAGCTGGCCGTCCGCATACGGCGAGGACTCCGAAGTCCGGCATGCCACCGACGGTCGCAACGGGTCGGTTGGATCAATGCCGTTTTCGCCGCTGAAAACGGCAAACCAGGTGTTCTCGTTGCCGCCTCAGTTGCGCAGCGATGGCTGGCGCACCGGCGCGCCATTGGCGACGTAATAAGCGGCGGTGCTACGAGGCAACGGCTGTCGCCCACGAATTCGATCGGCGATCTTTTCGGCGATCATGATGGTGGTGGCGTTGAGGTTGCCGGTGATGATCTGCGGCATGATCGATGCGTCGACGACCCGCAAGCCCTCCACGCCATGCACCCGGCCCTGCCCATCGACCACGGCCATCTCATCCGTGCCCATCTTGCACGAGCAGGACGGGTGATAGGCCGTTTCGCCATGTTCACGAACGAAGGCGTCCAGCTCCGCGTCGCTCTGTGCTTGCGCACCGGGGCTCAGCTCCTTGCCACGATACGGGTCGAGCGCCGGCTGGGCGATGATCTCGCGGGTCAGGCGGATGCTGTCGCGAAACTCCTGCCAGTCCTGCTCGTGAGACATGTAGTTGAACAGAATGCTCGGATCGACCCGTGGATCGATCGAACGGATCTGAACGCGCCCGCGGCTGGGTGAGCGCATCGAGCCGACGTGCGCCTGGAAGCTGTGACCGTCATGGGCATTGCTGCCGTTGTAGTTGACCGCGACCGGCAGGAAGTGGAACTGGATATTCGGCCACTCGAACTCATCGCGGCTGCGAATGAAGCCACCGGCCTCGAATTGATTGCTGGCACCGATTCCTGAGCCGAGGAATAGCCACTCGGCACCGATCGCCGGTTGATTCCACCATTTCAGTGCCGGGTAAAGGGAGACCGGCTGCTTGCACTCGTACTGTAGATACATCTCCAGGTGGTCCTGCAGATTCTGGCCGACTCCAGGCAGGTCCTGGACGATCCCGATGTTCAGGTCGCGCAGCAGCGCCGCCGGCCCGACTCCGGAGCGCTGCAGTATTTGCGGCGAGGCGATGGCGCCGCCACAGAGCAGCACCTCGCGGCGGGCGCGAACAATGGTCGGCTGTTCCCGCCCGCGCAGGTATTTCACACCAACCGCCCGCGTGTTCTCGAACAGCACCCGGTCGGTTACGGCATGGGTGACGATGGTCAGGTTCGGTCGCTCCTTGGCCTGGTCGAGATAGCCGCGCGCGGTACTGGCGCGACGGCCATTGGGCGTGACCGTGCGATCCATGGGGCCGAAGCCCTCTTGCTGATAGCCGTTCAGATCGTCGGTCTTCGGGTAGCCAGCCTGCACGCCGGCCTCGACCATGGCATGGAACAACACGTTGTTGCCGGGTTTGGGCGTGGTGACGCTGACGGGGCCGTCACCGCCGTGGTAATCGTTGGGGCCGATATCGCGGCTTTCGGCCTTGCGGAAGTACGGCAGGCAGTCGTGGTAGGTCCAATCCTCGAGCCCTGGCATACGAGCCCAGTTGTCGTAATCCAGCGCATTGCCGCGGATGTAGCACATGCCGTTGATCAGTGATGATCCACCCAGCCCCTTGCCACGGCCGCAATCCATGCGACGGTTGTTCATGTGCGGTTCGGGATCGGTCCTGTATGCCCAGTTGTAACGGGTCCCCTGCAGCGGATAGGCCAGCGCGGCGGGCATCTGGGTGCGGAAATCGAAACGGTAATCGGGGCCACCGGCCTCCAGCAGCAGCACGCCGACGTCAGCGTCCTCGGTCAGACGCGCCGCCAGTGCATTCCCGGCGGAGCCGGCGCCGATGATGATGTAGTCGTATTCCATGAATCCTCCTTCATACAGGCCGGCGCGTTCGTGCGGCTCAGAACACCGAGGCGAAATCGCCCAGCTCCACTTGCACCGACTTCAGCCGGGTGTAATGCGCCAGGGAAGAAATGCCGTTTTCGCGGCCGATGCCGGATTGCTTGTAGCCGCCAACCGGCATCTGCGCGGCCGACTCGCCCCAGGTATTGATCCAGCAGATACCGGCTTCCATCTGGTGAATGATGCGGTGGGCGCGCGCCAGATCGCGCGTCACCACACCAGCAGCCAGGCCGTAGTCGCTGTCGTTGGCGCGACACACTGCCTCTTCTTCGTCGTCATAGGCCAGCAGGCTCAGCACCGGGCCGAAGATCTCTTCACGGGCGATGATCATGTCGTCGGTGCAGTCGCTGAAGATGGTCGGTTCTATGTAGGCGCCGCGGCCGAACTCACCGTGGGTCACCCGCTCGCCACCGCATAGCAGCCGGGCCCCCTGCGCCTTGCCCTTGGCGATGTAGCCCAGCACGCTCTGCATATGGCCGAAGCTGACCATGGGGCCGAAGGTGGTCTGCTCGTCCTGCGGATCGCCCATCCGGATCCGCTGGACCCGCTCCAGCAGCTTGGCTTCGAACTCGGCCAGTTGCTTACGCGGTACGAAGACCCGAGTGCCATTGGTGCAGACCTGGCCAGAGCTGAAGAAATTAGCCATTACGGCGATATCCGCCGCCCGGTCGAGGTCGGCATCGTCACAAACGATCAGCGGCGACTTACCGCCCAGTTCCATGGTCACGTCCTTGAGCGAGGAGCTGGCAGCGCTGGCCATGACCTTCTTTCCGGTCGCCACGCCGCCCGTGAAGGACACCTTGGCGATGCGCGGATGCTCGGTGAGCATGGCGCCGATTGCGGCACCGGCGCCGGTCAGCACGTTGAACACACCGGCCGGCAGGCCCGCCTCGGTAAAGATTTCGGCCAGTTTGAGCGCGCTCAGCGAGGTCACCTCACTGGGTTTGAAGATCATCGCGTTACCGGCCGCCAACGCGGGCGCGGCCTTCCACAGGGCGATCTGGATCGGGTAGTTCCAGGCGCCGATCCCAGCCACCACGCCGAGGGGCTCGCGTCGGGTATAGACGAAGCTGGTTTCGCGCAGGGGAATCTGTTCGCCCTCGATGGCTGGCGCGAGACCGGCGTAATACTCGAGCACGTCGGCACCGGTAACGATATCGACGCTGCGGGTTTCCATCAGAGGCTTGCCGGTGTCCAGGGTCTCCAGCAGGGCCAGCTCGTCGTTGCGCTCGCGCAGCAGATCGACCGTCTTGCGCAGAATGCGCGAACGTTCCATGCCGGTCAGCGCCGCCCAGAGCTTCTGTCCTTTCTCGGCGCTGGTCACCGCACGTTCGAGATCGCTGCGGGTCGCCTGAGCGACTTCAGCGAGCACTTCGCCGTTGGCAGGGTTGATGCTCTCGAACACCTCGCCGCCGCTGGGATCGACATAGTTTCCGTCGATGTAGAGTCGTTGCCGTGGATAACAAGCCATATTCACCTCTCTCGAATCCGTTTGGGGCGACCGAGTCGCCCGTGTCGGCGAGCCACGGCGAACCTGCCGTTCGCCGCGCCGTGATCAGCTGGCGCCTGGGGCGGTGCCCGGTTCGGATGCGCTGTCGGCCAGCGTGCCTTTCTCGCGCTGCAGATGCAGAAACTGCATGTGATGCTCGTAGTGGTCGAGGATGTCCTCGATCAGTTGCCGTTTGGAGTAACCCATCAGGTCATAGCCGAGACTCCCCTGCCGCAGGTGCACTTCGAGACGGTAGTAGTGCGCCCGGCTACTCTGGGTCCGTACGGCGAACGACGGCATCGCGCTGCGTACCGGCCAGATCTGGTAGGTGAAGTCCAATTCACTGCCCAGGTTGACGTTGAGAATCAGATGCTCGTTGCCCCTCTCGCCCTCGATGATGTCCACCGGCACGCCCTTCTCACCCAGCGCCTGACGTATCTCCTCCATCGCCGGCTTGCCCACTTCCCTCAGATAGCGGCGGATCTGCGACTGGCTGGGAAAGCTCATCGCGCGCGAAAGGCGCTGGCTCCAGTTCAGGTTCGCATGCTCCAGCGTCGCCCGACCGGACAGCTGGCCGGAAAGGCTCTTCTGGTAACTGTCCGCCATCACACCTTCGACATGCAGGGCCTTGAACAATCCCACCATCATGAACAGAAGGACGATGGAGAACGGCAGCCCCATGATCACCACGGTCCCCTGCAACGCCGTCAGCCCACCGGCGATCAGCAGCGCCAGGGTCAACACACCGATGATGGCTGCCCACAGAACGCGCATCCATACCGGTGCGTCGCTGTTCACGTCCTTGAGAATCGAGGTGAAATTGGACAGCACCAGCGAACCCGAATCGCCCGAAGTGACGAAGAAGACGATCGCCAGGATGGTCGCTACCGCGGTGGTCAGGCCGGCCCAGGGCATGCTCTGGAGAAACAGATAGATCGACGAACCCGGATTGCTGACCGCCTGCGCGCCGAACTCGACAGCGCCGTGCATGACCATGTCGATGGCGCTGTTCCCCATGATCGACATCCAGGCCATCATGAAAGCCAGCGGCAACAGCAAGGTGCCAACGACGAACTCGCGAATGGTCCGGCCACGCGAGATGCGCGCCAGAAACAGACCGACGAAGGGGCCCCACGCGATCCACCAGGCCCAGAAGAACACGGTCCAGGCATTCAGCCAGTCGGTGGGCTGATCGTAGGCGTAGGTATCGAACGACAAGCTGATGAAATTGGAAAAGTAGTCGCCAATGTTCATCACCAGCGCGTTGAGCAGAAAGGTCGTCTTGCCGGCGAACAGCACGAACAACAACAGCAGGACCGCCAGCAGCATATTGAACTCGGACAGTCGGCGGATCCCGCGCTCCACCCCCGTGGCGGCCGAGATCGCCGAAAACACCACGATCAGCACCACCAGCACCGCCTGGGTGAAGGTGCCCTCCGGTACGCCGAAAATGTAGTTCAGGCCGAAGTTCAGCTGAATGATGCCAATGCCGAGGCTGGTGGCGATGCCGAACACCGTTCCCAGCACCGCTGCTGTGTCCACGGTGTGTCCGATGGGGCCGTATATGCCTTTGCCAAAAATCGGATAGAGCGACGAGCGAATCGATAGCGGCAGGCCTTGGCGAAAGCTGAAATAGGCCAGGGACATGCCCACCAACGTATAGACGCCCCACCCGGACAGCCCCCAGTGAAGGAAGGTCAGCTCCAGCGCATGGCGCGCTGCCTGTACGGTGCTGCCCTCGCCCACCGGTGGTTCGAGGAACTGAGTGATGGGTTCGGCGATGCAAAAGAACAGCAGGTCTATGCCGATGCCCGCCGAGAACAGCATTGCCGCCCAGGTGATCACGTTGAACTCAGGCTTTGAATGATCGGGCCCTAGCCGGATCTTGCCATAACGGGTGGTGGCGATGACTACCACGAAGAGGAGATAGACCAGCACGGCAAGAAAATAGAACCAGCCGAAGGTGTTGGATATCCAGCCTAGAACGGCGTTTATGACTGAAAGGGATGACGTCTTGAAGAACATCGCCCAGATGGCGAACAGCACAATGGCGATTGCCGAGCTGTAGAAAACCACGGGATTGATGCGGTCGTGAGATGCGTTGGTGTTTCCGGGTGAGAGCTCAGCCTCGTTCATCAGTTCTGTCTCCTGAACTTGTTCTGGCTTTTATGACATCGCAACGCGATGAATGGCGTCAGGCTGGGCGCATAGTTGCAAGGGAACGTCATGATCGCCTGATAAAGACGCAATGCTGAGCGGGACGTCAGCGTCTGCGAGGCACAGGGGGCGCCCCATGATGGATGGGAAGGACAGCGACACCTTAAAAATAGTCTATGTCCGAAAAACGGCTGACCATAGATCCCACCACGCGCTGCAAACGCGCGCCGCTGGCGACACCGAGCGGCTATTCACAGACGTCCAAGGCTCTGAATACGGCCTCGATGGCCGGTGCACCGACACGGGAGCAGGTAAGATGGCGGCCCACGTTTTCACATCACAGCCTCGACATGCCCTATTCCGTCACGCCAATCGGTGTCGTCCGTTCCTGTTTCAAGGAAAAATTCGCCATCCCGCGGCAGCCACAGCTGGCACCGGCGGCCCGGGGCATACTGGAACTGCATCCACCGTTCGATCAGGCGCACGCGCTGGAAGGGCTTGAGCAGGTCAGTCATGTCTGGCTGCTGTTTCTGTTCCACCAGGCGCTCGAGGCCGAGCCCCGTCTACGGGTCCGCCCGCCGCGCCTAGGCGGCAACCGCATGGTCGGTGTGTTTGCGACCCGCTCGACGCACCGCCCCAACGGCATCGGCCAGTCTGTGGTCAGGCTCGAGCGGATCGAACCCGGCCGCCTTCATCTGTCGGGGATCGACCTGCTCGATGGCACGCCAGTGCTGGATATCAAGCCTTACGTTCCTTACGCCGATGCCGTCGACGACGCGCACAATGGCCTGGCCAACGATGCCCCGGAACTCATCCCCGTGCGCTGGACGGAGACGAGCCTGGAACAAGCCCGTTGCGAAGCGCTTCGGCTCGGCGAACCCCTGCAGGCACTGATCGAACAGTGCCTGGCGCAAGATCCGCGACCGGCCTATCAAACGCCGACACCGGAGCGCCGCTACGGGACGCGGCTATGGGATGTCGAGGTGCGCTGGCATTACCCGGACCCGGCGTCCATCACGGTAGTGGAAGTGCTGCGGGTGTAACGCTAGGCGCCGCGAGGCTACTGGCGTGCCGGGGTCAGTAGCAACCGTTCGGTGCCGTAGACCTTGTCCAGATTCTCGGACTTGAACGGGAAGCTCATATAGCCGCCCTTCAACCAGGCGTCGATACCGTCGGCGTAGTGCGGGCTGGCCGGATTGCCGGATTGACCGGAGCTGTTGAGCCCGATCATCGGCTCGTCGCGCCCGAAATCGACGATGATGCGCATCGCCGGGATTAGCCAGGTATCGAAGTTATCGCCCCAGCGGTAGGCCGATACGTTCAAGGTGCTGTGGTCGCCGCCCGCCGCGTATGGCCCGCGGTCCAGATAGCCGCTGATCGCATTGATGCCGGTGCGCTGGCTGGACGGCAGGTAAGGTGCCAGCTGCGTGCTGCCGGTGCGCCAAGTATAGGTGTGCAGTTTTCCCCAACGCCAGGCATCGCGATCAGCCCCCTGCGCGGCTTCCATGCGGCTGAACGCGGCGGCGAGTGAACGCGCCAGGATTGCGGGTTTGTCTTCCCGGCGTGGCGTGTTCCGGTCATCCCAGAACGGACTGTCATCGCGGCCCAGCAGATGATCAGCCTGCGCGGAGTATGAGGCGTTTGCGGTTTCCACCAGCGCCTTCCATGGAGCACTGCTTTCCGGCCCCAGCTCGTCCAGAAACGTCTGTCGCGCCGATTCCATCAGGAAGCTTTCATAAAGGGCCGCATCGGCAGAGTCCGCGGCGAGCTTGCCATCGAAGCTCAGCAATCGCGAGAGCGCTACGCGCGCCCTGCCCCGCTCCGGTTCGGCGAGCGCATCGATGGCGGCTTTCAGCGGCTCCGCCATCCCTGGCGCCTGAAACATGGCCTGCAGCTTGGCGGCGAAGGTTGTTGTCTGATCGTACTGCATCGCCATCACGCTGCGGCTGTCCTGCTTGCCCTGCGCAAGCAGCTCGGCCACGCGCTCGGCACGCTCCGGGTAATACCAGGAGTTGGACAGCTGCATACCGTAGCCCTTGGGCACGGTGCGCTGATTGGCCGTCGCCAGCCAGCCTTGCGGCGGGTCCTGGTCATAGGGATGCAACATGGGATCGGCGAAGCCATCCCAGTCGTAACGCCCATCCCAACCCGGCGATGGCAACAATCCCAGGCCTTCGCGGCGATTCGGGTAGCGACCGGTCACTTGCCAGCCCGTGCTCTGCTCGTCGGCAAACATGATATTGAGCGCGGCCGCGCGGATCTCGCGGGTTGCTTCGAAAGCCTGATCCACCGACTGCGCGCGGGTCAGGTCAAAAAACGCATCCAGCGACTGGTCAGCCTCGAACTGCGTCGTTTTCAGCGCCAACCCGTAGCCACTGCTCAGTTGCAGCGGTTGCAACGGGTGCTTGCGCTCGCCGAGTACGCTGTTCAGCAGCGGGCCGTTGCGGGTTTCGTAGATCGTTTCACGGATCGGTCTTCCACCCTTGATGAAGAAGGTCTCGTGGCGCTCGCGCGCCGGGATCCATCGGCCATCGGCGAGGTACAGCAATCGCCCGCCTTCGCGGCGCACCTGTTCCAGAAACAGGTCTTGGGTATCGCCCATGACCATGGTCATGCCCCAGCCCAGCTTGCCGTTGAAGCCCGCGATCACCGCAGGCACGCCTGCGATCGTTACCCCGGCGGCCTGGAATTTCGGCGAGCGGATCTGCACGAAATTCCAGTACGAGGGCATCGACAGCGGCAAGTGTGTGTCGTTGGCCATCAGCGGCTTGCCGCTGCGGGTGTTGCTGCCGGATATCGCCCAGTTGTTGGAAGCGGCGACCCCCAACATGTTCAACGAAGCAACCCCGGAGGCCGCGTTGTTGAGCGCGGCGAGCCCTGGTATCTCGCCGCTCAGCTTCAACCCCTTCAGCTTGTCGGCTTCATCGAAGGGTAGCGGCTCGTCGGGATAGGTCGGTAGCAGCCAAGCGACCTTATCGCTGCCTACCTGCTGAGCCATGACCAACGACGCGATCTCTTCCTGCAGATTGACCGCCAGTCCGAAGTTCAACAGGCAGAAGATCAGCACCGAATCTTCAGGCTTCCAGTATTCCGGGGTATAGTCGGCGGCAGCCAGATCCATTGGCAGCTTTTCGCGATGGCGGAACAGATAGGCATTGACGCCGCGAGCATAGACCTCGAAAAACCGCTTCATCCGCGGCGAGCTTTCTCGATACAGCACGGTAGCGCTTTGCCGAAGATTCACCGCCCGCATGAAACGGTCGATCTCCAGCACACCAGGCCCAGCCATCTCCGCCAAACGTCCCTCGGCCATGAGCCGCAAGTTAACCATCTGACTCAGACGGTCAGTCGCATGCACGTATCCGAGACCGAACAGCGCATCGTGGAATGTCGCCGTCTCGATCAAGGGCATGCCCAACGTATTGCGCCTGATGCTTACGCTCTTGTCCAAACCAGTGATGGCCTGGACGCCATGCGCGGGTGGCAGGCTATCGCTGTAGCGGCTGTCCAGATAAGACTGACAGCCAATGAGGCCGCCAGCTACCAATGCAACGCCCAAGGTCAGGCGAACCAGAACGAACGGCAGACGCAAAGACATCGACGGCTCCTTACAGACAGGGCACTACGGAACAGAAGGATAGATGGGTGTGGATGCGCGATGCCGTCGCGCTCAGGCAGCTTCCCGGTTCTTCGGCAACACTTCGTCGAGCAACCAGCGGGCGGACCGGCGAGCCTCAGCCTTGTGTTGTAATTCGAGCGCACTGAAGTTGGCTTCGTGGCGGCGCCGTTCGGCTTTGTCCAGCGCCTTCCAGGCAGCGTGTGTCGGCACCTTTTCAGTCGCCTCGAACAGCACTTGGAAAACCTGGCAGCGCGGATCCTGGCCAAGATTCGAGTCGTAATTATCCAATAGCACCTTGATCCGGATCGCGCCTTCGATCAGCGGTACCTGCTCGTCGAGCAGGCTGCCGGCAAGCACACGCAGATCCGCCGCAAGCGCGGCATGCTGCTGCGCTTGCATATCGGCTAGCTGCCGCTCTCTTCGCCAAACCCGGCGCCATAGATGCAAGGCGTATCCAGCCAATGCCGCGATCAGCAGCAGAGCGGCAACCAGCAACGTTATGGCGAGCGGCGTCATGAGCGGATCAGGCTCCGTGGCACTTCTTGAATTTCTTCTGGCTTCCGCACGGGCACGGGTCGTTGCGGCCGACATCCTTCAGCGGATTTCGAACCGGGTCGTGGCTATGGTTGCAATGCGGTCCATGGACATGGGGGGCATGGTCGTGATCGTGATCGTGGCTGCAATCGGGGCCGTGCACATGGGCGTCTTGGTTCATCGGTGTTGCTCACTCCGGGATAAAGTTGCCGGGGATTATCTCGCCATTGGTTGCAATGTGCACGCGTCGACCGAGCATCAGGCCCGTTTTCAGCTCGCCCTCCAGACGATAGGCAATCGGACGGTCCGGTTTTTCCAGCAATCGCACGATGTACTTCATATGCCGCCACAGGTTGGTATAGATCGGCACTTCGTAGTACTCGAAGCCATGAGCGGGGACGGTTGTCCAGCCACTGGACTCACCGCTCGCCAGCTCGATGTCGTTGAGGTGGACGGTGTAGACGAGGCCGCGCACAGGCAAACTCTGCTCATTGGGGTTGTCGATGCGGAAACGCAGCATGAACTGCTGTTCGAGGAGCCTCGCCTTGATGATCTCGACATCGGTGAGCTGGACACCTGGGTCTTGGAAATCACTGCTGAACCAGGTCGAACAACCGGCAAGGCCTGACAGCAAACCCAGCAAAACCACTGCTCTCGATATTCTTCTTATAGGTGCGTGGCAAAGCATTCCGGTACTCCAAAGGACGGCCAAGTGTAGCAAGCGGCAGATTGCCTGCAATGGGGTTGTTTGGCGAATTTATCGCGTCCCTGCTACGCCTTTGCGACCGCTCTCATTGCGGTACTGGAAGACCGCTAGCCCCCTTCCCATCGCTGCGGCCTTCCGGTGCTGCAAGCGCTGCGCACCTCGTGTCGGTAACTTTTTAGCCTGCCAGCGCGCGCGCCAGCACGGCACGGGTTTTGACGATTCCCTCCGCCAGCGCAGCCTCGATATCCGCCATGGTGATGATGCCTGACGTTTTACCGGCGGCCGGATTGACTACCAAGGCCAGGCAGGCATATGGCAGCTCTAGCTCGCGGGCTAGAACCGCTTCGGGCATACCGGTCATTCCGACGATATCGCAGCCATCGCGCTCCATCCTGGCAATTTCGGCAACCGTCTCCAGCCTCGGCCCCTGAGTGCAGCCATAAACGCCATGGCTGCTGAACAAAAAGCCCTCGGCTGCCAGACCGGCGATCAGACGCTGGCGCAATGACTCATCGTAGGGGTAGCTAAAGTCGACATGGGTGACATGCTCGATGTCGCCTTCGAAGAAGGTGTGTTCGCGGCCATAGGTGTAATCGATCAGTTGATGCGGTACGCATAGGTGGCCTGCACCCATCGCCGAATGAATGCCACCAACCGCATTCACCGCAATGATCGCCTGTGCCCCGGCGCGTTTCAGGGCCCACAGATTGGCGCGATAGTTCACCTGATGCGGCGGGATACGGTGTGGATGGCCGTGGCGAGCCAGAAACAGCACCTCTCGCCCCGCATATGTGCCACGAAGAAGGTCGGCCGACGGTGAGCCGTAGGGTGTTTCCATGGGCACCGCTTCATCCAGGGTGAGCCCGGGCAGCTCCGTGAGGCCGGTGCCGCCGATAATGGCGTGGACAGTCATGATTGTTTCCTTGGTCAAGCGATCAGTTCCGCTGCTTTGAGCGTGGCGATGGACGCATGCCAACGCGGATCCTGCTTATATTCCAGCGAGCCCGCCGCGCGGCGGCGCATCGTCGCCAACGCCGGTGATGGCTGCACGCCGAGACGCTGCAGCGCCGATAGTGCCAACTCGGCCGCTCCCCTGTCGTTGCATACCAGGCCCATATCGCAGCCTGCCGTCAACGCCGCCTCGATCCGGCTCCCCGCATCGCCGGCGACATGGGCACCGGCCATCGACAGGTCATCGCTGAAGATCACCCCGCGAAAGGCCAGCTCCGTACGCAAGATGCTCTGCAGCCATCGCCGGGAGAAACCGGCCGGCTTGTCATCCACCTGCGGGTAGATCACGTGCGCGGGCATCACCGCATCGAGCTGGCTCGCCAGCCGTTGGAACGGGACCAGGTCATGCTCGCGAAGCGCTTGCAGCCCCCGTTCATCGACGGGGATCGCCACGTGGGAATCGGCCTCAGCCCATCCATGGCCCGGGAAGTGCTTGCCGGTTGCGGCCATTCCGGCGCGATGCATCCCCTGGATGAACGCCCCGGCGAGCTCGGTGGCTCGCTGTGGATCACCTTCGAACGCACGGGTACCCACCACGGCGCTGCGCTGGTGATCGAGATCGAGCACCGGCGCGAAACTGAAATCCAGTCCAACCGCCAGCACTTCCGTGGCCATTACCCAACCGCAGATGTCTGCTAGGACCTTCGCATCAGCACGCGACGCGAATTCGCGCATCGCTGGCAGACGAATGAAGTCGCGCCGCAACCGCTGAACGCGCCCGCCCTCCTGATCGACGGCCAGCAAGATATCGGGCCGTACCGCTCGAATTGCCCGACAAAGCTCCTGCACCTGACGAGGATGTTCGATATTGCGGGCAAACAGAATCAGCCCGCCTACTTCCGGCTGACGCAGCAACTGGCGATCCTCTGCGGTCAGCCAGATGCCGGCGATGTCCAGCATCAATGAACCTTGCATGATAGTGAGCAGATCCTTAATTCAATGTTGCGCTCGACCAATCCGGACAGGCCGTTTCGCCTATCTGTACGGCACAGCCAACCGGCACCCGAGGGAAAAGATCGAGCAAGTCGGCATTACGCAGCCTGATACAGCCATGGGAAAGCGGTACGCCCATGGGCTCCGAATCAGGCGTGCCATGCAAATAGATATAACGACGGAAGGTGTCGACCGCACCCATACGGTTGAATCCGGGCTCGCACCCGCTGAGCCAGAGGATTCGGCTCAAGATCCAGTCGCGTCCAGGAAAGCGGTCGTGTAGTTGCTGATTCCAAACTTCCCCGGTCCAGCGGCGGCCACGCAGAACGGCCCCGCACGGCAATCCCTCGCCGATACGCGCGCGTACCCGGTGCAGGCCACGCGGCGTGCAGCCGGACCCGTTGCGCTCACCGGCACCGTTACGCGCTGTAGAGATGGGCAGCCGAACACACAGCCTGCCACTGGAAAACCCGTAGAGCAGCTGGTCGGCAATGGAAATATGAAGAAAATCGAGATCGGGCATAGACGGCAAGCTTAGCCGATCCCCCCTTGAGCATGCACGTTAACCCTTCGCGGGCATCGCCAACGCGTTACGCCGGGCGATCGGATGCGCCTTTACCAGGCTTGGATCCTCCACGCCCGAATCGGCCCGCATACCGGCCGCGAGAAACGGGACCATCATGCGCATGACCTGCTCGATGGAAGTTTTGGCGCCGAAATCGTTCTCGGCGATGGCTCGCAGCGCCTTGATTCCCGACATGCTGAACGCTGCGGCGCCGAGCATGAAATGCACGCGCCAAAACAGTTCGATCGGCGGAATCGAAGGTGCGGCCTCATGCACGCGCAACATATAACGACGAAACACCTTGCCGTACATATCTTCAAGATAACGACGCAGGTGGCCCTGGCTCTGACTGAAGGAGAGGCCCAACAGCCGCATGAAGATCGACAGGTCGTCACCGCTACGTGGCGTTACGGCGAGCGCCTGTTCAACCAGAATCTCCAGCAGTTCCTCGAGATTTTCCTTTCGGTCAGACTCGGCTTCACGTCTATCCAGTTCACGCTCGAGGCTTATGCAGAAGGGTCCGAGGAAACGCGAGAAGACCGCCTGGATAAGGGCCTTTTTCGAACCGAAGTGATAGTTCACCGCCGCCAGATTCACCCCGGCCTTGCTGGTGATCAGGCGCAACGAAGTCTCGGCGAAGCCTTTCTCAGCGAACAGTTGTTCCGCTGCATCAAGAATACGCTCCACTGTTTCAGACTGCGCCATGCCCCCTCCCCTGACAAACAATCGTTTGAAACTTACGTTTCAAGCTGTTCCAAGTCAACCAAGAAAGCGCCTGAACACTCTTTTGGCCGCCAAAGCTTGCACCAAGCCGGCCCAGCCCTCAACCAAACAAAGATTGCCAAGCATCAAGCACTGTATATAATCCCAGTCACTGTATAAAAGAACAGAGACCGCTCATGATCAAGCTGACCCCACGCCAGTCGGAAATTCTCGCCTTCATCAAGCGCTGCCTGGAAGACAACGGCTATCCGCCGACACGTGCGG
The DNA here is from genome assembly GCF_047225135.1 of Pseudomonas sp. YJ42. Classification (NCBI taxonomy): domain Bacteria; kingdom Pseudomonadati; phylum Pseudomonadota; class Gammaproteobacteria; order Pseudomonadales; family Pseudomonadaceae; genus Pseudomonas; species Pseudomonas sp. YJ42. The sequence continues at coordinate 1,174,057 of NZ_CP178378.1, forward strand.
AGATCGCTCAGGAGCTGGGTTTCAAATCACCCAATGCCGCTGAAGAACATCTCAAGGCTTTGTCTCGCAAAGGCGCTATCGAAATGACGCCGGGCGCTTCGCGCGGAATACGTATTCCCGGCTTCGAACCAACTACTGAAGAGAGCGGGTTACCCGTCATTGGCCGGGTTGCCGCCGGTGCACCAATTCTTGCGCAACAACACGTTGAAGAATCCTGTCAGATCAATCCTTCATTTTTCCATCCCAAGGCCGATTACCTACTGCGTGTACACGGAATGAGCATGAAGGATATCGGCATATTCGATGGCGACCTGCTTGCGGTTCATACCACACGGGAAGCACGCAACGGTCAGGTCGTCGTGGCTCGGATCGATGATGAAGTCACGGTGAAGCGCTTCAAGCGCGAGGGTGACAAGGTCTGGTTATTAGCCGAAAACCCGGAATTCGCGCCCATCGAAGTGGATCTCGAACAGCAGGAACTGGTTATTGAAGGTTTAAGCGTCGGCGTGATTCGCCGCTAAAGGAGAGGCTCATGCAGTACCACCCTCAACTCAGCACAAGCAAACCACCACAACTGACCTTGTTCGAGGGGCTGATCGCACATCGTCTGACGCCATTCGAAGATGTCGCTACCGCGCCCAAGGACCCTGCCGATGATTGTCTGAGCGAAATGACTCTGAGCGGAAGCGGCGATCACTGTCGCCTGTTGCTTTCCCCGATCCTGCGCGAACTCAGCGGGGCAGCCGATATACGATGGCTGACACTGATCGCACCTCCTGCGTCGCTTTCGCAAAGCTGGCTTCGAGAAACCGGTCTTAATCGCGATCGCATCTTGCTGCTGCAGGCCCGCGAAACCCAGGGTTCCCTTGAGTTGGCGTGCAAGGCGCTCTCGTCCGGCTGCAGCCATACGGTCATTACCTGGTTCCCGCGCCTCGACAAGGCCAGCCGACTGAAACTACGCGTAGCGGCCACGCAGGGCAACGCGCAAAGCCTGAACATTCGCTTGGGTCATTGACACCCGAATCGTCGAGCACACGGACGTGCCGAAATCTGCCTAGCCGCAAAGGCTACCAGGCAATCCAATCCTTAATGCAGGACGCGCGGCCCCTCTTCGTCGTCTCGTTCGAGCTCTCCTTCCGATACTCGCCCCGCCATCTGCACGCCGACGTTGAACATCGCCTTGGCAATTTCGACATGCTGACCTTGCAGAAAAACCTTGGCATCGTCAGAGAAGTCCAACGTAACCAGTACGCCTTCGTCTTCAGCGCGACGCAGCACAATGCTCCCGTCGGGTAGCTCGACGATTTCCAGAAAAGACGTTGGCATGAATCTGCTCCCCGTGAAACGGCGCATTGTAACAGCCGACCGACCTGTAGACAGCACTGGTCGTTCTCCGTTTGGACATACGCCGCATAGCGTCAGGCTGGTATTCGGCGAAGAAGGTGCGTCATTACGCAACGGCACAGTAGGATAATGCCTTACCAAGCCATGCCAGCGGTCAGGGCATCCCACTGGCTCCAAGGAATTCAGGATGACCTTCAGAACCCTTCTGCTGACAGCACTGGCCATGCTCGCCTTTGCCGGCAACTCGTTACTTTGCCGCGCGGCACTACGCGACAGCCAGATCGATCCAGCCAGTTTTACCGCGCTGCGCCTGTTTGCCGGAGCGCTGGTGCTGTGGCTGTGGCTGTTGCTGTGGCTGCGCAAAGGCCCGTCGAGGGTGGCCGGCAATTGGTACGGCGCCCTGGCGCTCTTCACTTATGCCGCTGCGTTTTCCTATGCCTATCTGCACCTCGATGCCGGTGCCGGCGCGCTGCTGCTGTTCGGCGCGGTTCAGCTGAGCATGATCGTCTGGGGGCTGTTCAAAGGAGAGCGACTGCATCGTTTGCAAACGGTCGGGATAGTGTTGGCTGCGGGCGGACTGGTCGCGCTTCTGCTTCCTGGTACGAGCACACCGTCGTTGTCAGCTTCGCTGTTGATGGCCCTGGCAGGGGTCGCCTGGGGGGCGTACTCGCTGTTGGGAAAAGGAACGCCTGATCCACTGGCGGCCACCGCCGGAAACTTTATTCGCAGCCTTCCGATCATGGCCGTACTGGGCCTGCTGGCGCTCAATGGGCTCGAGTGGAACAGCGCCGGGGTAGTCTATGCGCTGTTATCCGGCGGGCTTACGTCGGGTATCGGCTACGCCATCTGGTATGCCGCCCTGCCGGGCCTGGCGGCCATCCAGGCGGCCAGTGTGCAACTGAGCGTGCCGCTTCTCACCGCTTTGGCGGGAAGCCTGCTTCTGGGGGAATCCCTAACGGGCAGATTGGTGGCTGCGGGCCTTGCCATTCTGGGTGGGATCGCCCTCGTATTGCGATTCAAGCACCGAGCGTGAGGTGACACCTGAGACACGAGGATCGCTCGCCTGCCCGCTTACCATTCGGTAAGCGATTCGCGAAAACGCAAGGCCAGGTCCTTCAGACTGCGTCGCCAGGACTCCACCTCTTCACGCGTCAGCGCTGGAATTTCTTCGCCTACGCTGACGGCCTCGATCAACGGCATGGTCGGGTCGGTCTTGGGCTTGGCCGGCGCGCGTGGCGGCGCGAACAACGCCGCATGGGCGTTCAACAACTGCGCAAGCCAAGTCCCGGAGTGGTCAGCCAGCTCGATCAGTTCAGCCAGTTCGGGGCTCGGCGAAGAATCCTGCGAGGGACGTGACAGCAGCAATTCCGCACGCGGCGCACTGGCATCTGGCAAACGATAGTAGCCTGCAACCTCGTGACAAAGGCCAAGCACCGCGCCGTACAGATGGAACAGGCTGGCCTCTCGCTCCGCCTGGATCAGCCCCGGAGCGTTCATCGCGCCTTTTTCTTCGGCCCGTCGCCAACTCTCGAGGGCGAGGCCGGCAAAGTAGATTTTTTGATTGGTACGGGTATACAGCTCGTGAGCCATGGCGACGGCCTCCCAACAGTTGAAACGCTGCACGTTGAGACCGGGGTACCCGGCTCAACGTGGCGCTGTCGCTTATTTACCGGTGCTCTTGTCTTCTACCTTCCACTTGTTGCCATCGTAGAATGCCTTCCAGCCAGTCGGTTTACCGTTGACTTCGGTCTGCACGTATTGCTCCTTGGTCTTTCGGCTGAAGCGGATCACGGCTGGACGGCCTTCGGGGTCCTTCTGCGGTGCACTCAATAGGAAGTGATACTTCGGATCGATCTCATCTTTGTGCGGAATCAGCTCCACCACCAGCGGGGCACGAGTCTCCCGATTCTTTGGGAACTGACTGGCGGCGAGGAACAACCCGGACGCACCGTCACGCAGAACGTAGGTATCGTCGACTTTTTCGCACTTGAGTTCTGGCATCTTCACCGCGTCCATCTTTGGCGGCGCCGCCTCGCCGCTTCTCAGCAGCTTGCGCGTGTTCTTGCACTCAGCGTTGGTACAGCCGAAGAACTTGCCAAAACGGCCTGTCTTGAGTTGCATTTCGCTGCCGCACTTGTCGCACTCCAGGCTCGGTCCCTCGTAGCCCTTGATGCGGTACTGACCTTCCTCGATCTCATAGCCGCTGCAATCCGGGTTGTTGCCGCAGATGTGCAGTTTATGGGTCTCATCGAGGAGATAGGCGTCCATGGCCGTAGTGCAGATCGGGCAGCGATGCTTGCCAAGTAGCACACGGGACTCTGACTCGCCTTCATCGTCGGCGGCGATTTCATCGCCAGGGATCAGGTTGACGGTGGACTTGCAACGCTCTTTCGGCGGCAGGCTGTAGCCGGAGCAGCCGAGGAACACGCCGGTGGAGGCGGTGCGAATCATCATCGGCCGGCCGCAGACCTTGCATGGAATATCGGTCAGAGTCGGCAGATTGGCGCGCATGCCATTGTCGCTGGCTTCGGCCACATCGAGCTTCTTGCGGAAATCACCGTAGAACTCGTCAAGCACATGCTTCCACTCGCGCTCACCCTGAGCGACGTCATCGAGGTTTTCTTCCATACCGGCGGTGAAGCCATAGTCCATCAGATTATTGAAACTCTCCGAAAGGCGTTCGGTGACGATGTCGCCCATCTTCTCCGAGTAGAACCGCCGATTGTGCAGCGAGACGTAGCCACGGTCCTGGATGGTCGAAATGATGGCGGCGTAGGTGGACGGCCGACCGATACCGCGCTTTTCCATTTCCTTGACCAAGCTGGCTTCGGAGTAGCGTGCCGGCGGCTTGGTGAAGTGCTGGCTCGGATCGAGCTTGATCAGCTTCATCCCGTCGCCCTTGTTCATTTCGGGCAGCACGTCATCCTCACCGCTCTTGCTCTGCTGCGGCATGACCTTGGTGTAGCCGTCGAACTTGAGAATCCGGCCCTTGGCGCGCAACTCGAAGTTGCCCGCAATGACGGTCACGCTGGTAGACAGGTACTGCGCAGGTGGCATCTGGCACGCCACGAACTGACGCCAGATAAGGTCGTAGAGGCGCTCGGCATCGCGCTCCATGCCCGATAACTGGGCCGGGCGCAGATTGACGTCGGACGGGCGGATCGCCTCGTGGGCTTCCTGCGCACCTTCCTTGCTGGAGTAGAAATTCGGTTTCTCCGGCAGGTATTTGTTGCCGAATTCATCCTCGATGAAGCTGCGCACCATGCTCAGGGCATCCGCCGAGAGGTTGGTCGAGTCGGTACGCATGTAGGTGATGTATCCCGCCTCGTAGAGCCGCTGGGCCATCATCATGGTTTTCTTCACGCCAAAGCCAAGGCGATTGCTCGCCGCCTGCTGCAACGTGGAAGTGATGAATGGCGCCGAGGGTTTGCTGCTGGTCGGTTTGTCTTCACGTTTGGCGACGCTGTAGCTGGCGTCCTTGAGCTGTTCCAGCGCGGCCATGGCATGGCTTTCGTTCAGCGGCTTGAACGCCTCGCCGTTCTCGCGAGCGACCTCGAACCGCACCTTCGCCTGCTCGGCGGTCGCCAGGTCGGCATGCACTTCCCAATACTCTTCCGGAACGAAGGCGCGGATCTCGCGCTCGCGCTCGACCACCAGCTTTACCGCAACCGACTGCACACGGCCAGCGGAGAGCCCGCGGGCGATCTTCTGCCACAGCAGCGGCGAGACCATGTAGCCCACGACACGATCGAGGAAGCGTCGAGCCTGTTGCGCGTTGACCCGGTTGATATCCAGATCGCCCGGTTTCGAGAACGCCTCCTGGATCGCCTTCTTAGTGATCTCGTTGAAAACTACCCGCTTGTAGCGACTGTCGTCGCCACCGATGGATTCACGCAGGTGCCAGGCAATGGCCTCCCCCTCTCTATCCAAGTCGGTCGCGAGATAGATGGTATCGGCTTCCTTGGCCAGCCGGCGCAGTTCCTCGATGACCTTTTCCTTGCCTGGCAGGATTTCGTACTTGGCCTTCCAGCCATGCTCGGGGTCGATCCCCATGCGGGCGAACAGCTGACGCTTGGCTTTCTCCTTCGGCGACAGCGCCGGGGCTTCGGCAGCCGCCGCCTTGCCGCGCTTGACGGGCTCCTTGTTGGCAGAGCCGCTGGTGGGAAGGTCGCGGATGTGGCCGATACTCGACTTCACCACGTACTGGTTGCCCAAATACTTGTTGATTGTCTTGGCCTTGGCCGGTGATTCCACGATGACCAGCGATTTACCCATGGAGAGGAGAGTTCCTGAATCGAAAGATGAACTGAGAAATAATGAACCGGCAGTAGCCGAACGCTGCAAATGACGCTCAGTCTGCCAGAGAGAAGCGAAGCAGTCCTTTTACGGGACTGCAAAGAGCATTCAATTGCTCCGGAAAACTTTCATGTTCACGCGGCAAGCGGCTTGCTCGGCGCAGGCTTTACCGGCCAAAAACCGAGTGAAATCGCTTTCACGCGGTCCGAAAGCACCGCTATATATAGTGGCGACAGAGTCGAGGTCAAGCGCAAGGGTTAAGCCCGCCCACCGAGATAGCATTCAAAAACGGCTGGGTTCGGCCTCGATCAAGGCGAAACGGGGAAGCGTTTCGCCGTCGACCTCCACCGTTTCGGTAAACATCGAGAGCGGACGCACCCAAAGGCCGAAATCCCCATATAACGCCTGATAGAACACCACCGACTCTTCTGTTTCGGAATGGCGGGCAACTGCGTATACCCGATATTCGGGGCCTTTGTAGTGACGATAACGGCCTGGCGTGACCTGCATCTGGCTGCCTCTGAAAAAATGCGTACCCATCAAAATGAAAACCGGGGCACGTGGCCCCGGTTTCCGTGTCACCGAACAGCTTAGACGCGTTCGAACACCGTGGTGATACCTTGGCCCAGACCGATGCACATCGTGGACACGCCCAGGGTACCGCCCTTCTGCTTCATCACGTTCAACAGGGTGCCGGAAATACGCGCTCCGGAGCAACCGAACGGATGCCCCAGTGCGATGGCGCCGCCATGCAGGTTGACCTTCTGCTCCATATTGTCGAGCAGCTTCAGATCCTTCAGCACAGGCAGTGCCTGGGCAGCGAAGGCTTCGTTGAGCTCGACGTAATCGATGTCGTCCATGGTCAGACCGGCACGCTTGAGCGCCTTTTGAGTCGCAGGCACCGGACCGTAGCCCATGATCGCCGGATCGACACCGGCCAGGGCCATGGAGCGAATTACAGCCATCGGCTGGACGCCCAGGTCCTGCGCACGCTGCGCCGACATCACGATCATGCAGGAAGCGCCGTCGGTGATCTGCGAGGAAGTACCCGCCGTCACGGTGCCGCCTTTGGGGTTGAACGCCGGCTTGAGTGCCGCCAGGCTCTCGAGGGTCGTTTCCGGACGAATGGTTTCATCGTAGTCGAAGACCTTGAGGAAACCGTTTTCGTCGTAACCTTCCATCGGGATGATCTCGTCCTTGAACATCCCTTCAACCGTGGCCTTGTGCGCCAGACGATGCGAGCGCTCGCCGAAGGCGTCCTGCTGCTCGCGGGTGATGCCATGCATCTTGCCCAGCATTTCGGCGGTCAGGCCCATCATGCCGGACGCCTTGGCGGCATACAGCGACAGCTGCGGGTTCGGATCGACGCCATGCATCATGCCGACGTGGCCCATGTGCTCGACACCACCGACGACGAAGACATCACCGTTACCGGTCATGATCGCCTGAGCGGCGGTGTGCAGCGCGCTCATCGACGAGCCGCACAGGCGACTGACGGTCTGCGCGGCGCTGGTGTGCGGAATGCGGGTCAGCAGCGACGCCATGCGGGCAATGTTCCAGCCCTGCTCCAGGGTCTGGTTGACGCACCCCCAGATCACATCTTCCACTTCGGCCGGATCGATTTTCGGGTTGCGTGCCAACAAGCCATCGATCAGGTGCGCGGACATGGTCTCGGCGCGGGTGTTGCGGTGCATGCCGCCCTTGGAACGACCCATCGGGGTACGGCCGAAGTCGACAATGACGACGTCTCTCGGATTAAGGCTCATTCTATTCTTTCCTCAATTAACCGTAGAAGCTCTGGCCGCTGGCAGCCATCTCACGCAGCTTCGCAGTCGGGTGATACAGCGGGCCCAGGTCGGCGTACTTGTCGGCCAATGCCACGAACTCGGCGACACCGATCGAATCGATGTAGCGCAACGCGCCACCACGGAAGGGTGGGAAGCCGATGCCGTAGATCAGGCCCATGTCGGCCTCGGCTGCGGTTTCGACGATCTTGTCTTCCAGGCAGCGGACGGTTTCCAGGCACAACGGGATCATCATGTAATTGATGATGTCCTCGTCGGACAGCTCGCGGGTCTCGCTGACGACAGGCTTGAGCAATTCGTAAGCCTGGGGATCGACCACCTTCTTCGGCTTGCCCTTCTTATCCATCTCGTAGGCATAGAAGCCCTTGCCGTTCTTCTGGCCGAGGCGGTTGGCTTCGTACATGACGTCAACGGCGGTCCTGGTGTCGTCCTTCATGCGATCCGGGAAACCCTCAGCCATAACATCACGGCCGTGGTGGCCGGTGTCCATGCCGACGACGTCCATCAGATAGGCGGGCCCCATGGGCCAACCGAACTTCTCCATCACCTTGTCGGCACGAACGAAGTCGACACCATGGGCGATGGCGCGGGCAAAGCCGCCGAAGTAAGGGAACAGCACGCGGTTGACCAGGAAGCCCGGGCAATCGTTGACCACGACCGGGCTCTTGCCCATTTTCTTGGCGTAGGCGACGGTGGTGGCGATGGCGGTTTCGCTGGTCTTCTCACCACGAATCACTTCCACCAGCGGCATCATGTGTACCGGGTTGAAGAAGTGCATGCCGCAGAAGTTTTCCGGACGCTTGAGCGCCTGGGCCAGGTAGCTGATGGAAATCGTAGAGGTGTTGGAAGCGATGATCGCGTCTTCGCGAACGTGCCCTTCCACCTCGGCCAGCACGGCGTGTTTGACCTTCGGGTTCTCGACCACGGCTTCAACGACGATATCGACGTTGTCGAAATCACCGTAGGACATGGTCGGGCGGATCGCGTTGAGCGCCTGAGCCATCTTGTCAGCGGTCAGACGGCCTTTTTCGACACGCTTGCCGAGCAGCTTGGAGGCCTCGTCCAGGCCCATCTGGATACCTTCCTCGCGGATATCCTTCATCAGGATCGGCGTACCCTTGACGGCCGATTGATAGGCGATACCACCCCCCATAATGCCAGCACCCAATACGGCGGCCAGCTTCACGTCACGGGCCTGCTTGTCGTAGGCCTTGGCTTTCTTCTTCAGTTCTTGATCGCTCAGGAACAGGCCGACAAGGCTCTGCGCGACCGAGGTCTTGGCCAGTTTGACGAAGCCAGCAGCCTCGACCTCGATGGCCTTGTCGCGACCAAAGTTGGCAGCCTTCTGAATGGTCTTGATCGCTTCGACCGGCGCCGGGTAATTCGGACCAGCCTGACCGGCAACGAAACCCTTGGAGGTTTCGAAGGCCATCATCTGCTCGATGGCGTTGAGCTTGAGCTTGTCCAGCTTCGGCTGGCGCTTGGCCTTGTAATCCAGCTCGCCGGAGATAGCGCGTTTGACCAGATCCAAGGCGGCAGCTTGCAGCTGCTCCGGAGCGACGACCGCATCCACGGCGCGAACCTTGAGCGCGTCTTCGGCGCGGTTTTCCTTACCGGATGCAATCCACTCGACGGCGTTATCCACACCGATCAGGCGCGGCAGACGAACGGTGCCACCAAACCCCGGGTAGATACCCAGCTTGACTTCCGGCAGGCCAACCTTGGCCACGGTCGACATGACGCGATAGTCAGCGGCCATGCACATCTCGAAGCCACCGCCGAGGGCGATCCCATTGATGGCTGCGACGGTCGGGACGCCGAGGTCTTCGAAATCGCTGAAGATCTTGTTCGCTTCCAGGTTGCCGGCTACCAGCTCTTCGTCGGACAGCTTGAAGTTGTCGACGAACTCGGTGATGTCGGCGCCGACGATGAACACGTCCTTGCCGCTGGTAACGATGACGCCCTTGACCGAAGCGTCGGCCTTGATGGCGTCGACGGCCTGGCGCAGGTCGTTGAGGGTGAGGCGATTGAACTTATTGACGGACTCACCCTTGAGGTCGAAATTCAATTCGACGATGCCGCTCTCAAGAGCCTTAACCGTGATGGCTTTACCTTCGTAAATCATCAACTGATCTCCACGGTATGGAAGCTGAACGTTACGCGTCGCACGTCATCGGCCCGAAGACCGTCACCGGATACTGATATAGCGACATCCGGTGAAACGACACCCACCGACACGATAAACCGGGCTGACGGCATTTGCGTGGCAAACGCTCGATTCATACGCCCGTTTGATTTGGGTGAGCACACCTTCATGGAAAAGCGATCGATTGTCAATCGGCTGGCCGATCAGTCAGTGGCGCTCACTCGTGATCAGACCGATAAGCCTAGCCAAGCCCTGCGATGCTGCCGCTCGAGATGTCTCGATTTATGCATCGACAGCCATTCACGCCGATGATTGCCGGCGAGTAGCTGATGAACCCACACCGCCCTGTACCGTCACACACTGACGAGCCACCTTGTACACTCTGCGCCTGCCCCCAACCTCGTTAGCCGCGTCAGCTCGCGGCCGTGTTTCAGGAGTTATGCATGTCTGCCCCCATCGCCCGCGTCGCTACAGGCCAGGATCCCTACAAGTGGCTGGAGAACCGTGACGCCCCCGAGGTGCTCGATTACCTGAAATCGGAAAATGCTTATCTGGACCGGCAACTGGCCGATCAGGCCGAACTGCGCGAGACGCTCTTCCAAGAAATTAAAGGACGTATCCGCGAGACAGACCTGTCGCTGCCTTCACCCTGGGGACCCTGGCTCTACTACCAGCGCACCACTGCGGGCGACGAATATCCGCGCCATTACCGGTGCCCGCGGCCGTTAGATGGCTCTTTCACAGTGGATGAAAGCGCCGAGCAACTGCTACTCGACCCCAATGAACTGGCCGCTGGCGGGTTCTTGTCGCTGGGGGCCTTCAGCGTTAGCCAGGATCACAGCAAACTGGCCTACAGCCTTGATACCCAAGGCGACGAGATCTACCAACTGTTCGTTAAAGACCTCACCACAAACGAGGTGACTACCCTGCCGTTCGAGGATTGCGACGGCAGCATGACCTGGGCCAACGACCACCAGACGCTGTTCTTCGGCGAGCTCGACGACACCCACCGCCCCCATAAGATCTACCGCCATCGTCTGGGCGAAAGCGGCCGTACCGAGGTCTATCACGACCCGGACGGGCGTTTTTTCGTGCATTGCTACCGGGCCAGCTCCGAGCGTCAGTTGGTCATCCTCTCCAACAGCAAGACCACCAGCGAAGCCTGGGCGCTGTCGGCCGATGACCCTGAAGGCGATTGGATCTGCCTGGCGCCACGCCAGGAGGATCACGAGTACTTCCCCGACCATGGCCTGCTCGACGGACAGTGGCGCTGGCTGATACGCAGCAACCAGACCGGCATCAATTTCGCGCTGTACCAGGCACCGGAGGACACACCGCAGCGCGAGCACTGGCAGGAACTGATCGGTCATCGCGATGCGGTGATGCTCGAAGATGTCAGTCTGAACGCTGGCGCCATTACGCTGAGCCTGCGCGAGGCCGGATTACCGATCATCGAGGTGCGCCCATCAGCTGGCGAGCCCTATCGGCTACTGCTACCCGACGCGGCCTACAGCCTGCACGTGCATAACACGCTCGAATTCGACAGCCCGGTGATCCGGCTGCGCTACGAAGCCCTGAACCGCCCAGCGCAGATTCGCCAGCTGAACCTGGCCGATGGCGAGCAGAAAGTCCTCAAGGAGACGCCGGTCGAAGGCCCCTTCGACGCCGATGCCTATGAGAGCAGGCGCATCTGGGCAACGGCTGCCGACGGCACCCAGGTGCCGATCAGCCTGGTTGGCCGTCGCGAGCACTTCGGCAAGCCCGCGCCGCTGTATCTCTATGGCTACGGCGCCTACGGCCACAGCTTGGACCCTTGGTTTTCCCATGCACGGCTGTCGTTGCTCGATCGTGGCTTCATCTTTGCCATTGCCCATGTGCGCGGCGGCGGCGACCTCGGCGAGGCCTGGTACCGCGCCGGCAAGCTGGAGCACAAACCCAATACCTTCAGCGACTTCATCGCCTGTGCCGAGAAGCTGATTGCCGAGGGCTACACCGAGCCCGCTCGACTCGCCGTCAGCGGCGGCAGTGCCGGTGGCCTGCTGATCGGTGCCGTGCTCAACCTGCGGCCGGAGTTGTTCGGCGCGGCCATCGCCGAAGTGCCCTTCGTCGACGTGTTGAACACCATGCTCAACGCCGACCTGCCATTGACCGTGACCGAGTACGACGAATGGGGCGATCCGAACCAGCCTGAAGTCCACGCACGCATCAAGGCATACGCGCCGTACGAGAATGTGCGCAACCAGCCCTACCCGGCCATTCTTGCGGTAGCGGGCTACAACGACAGCCGCGTGCAGTACTGGGAAGCCGCCAAATGGGTCGCCAAGCTGCGCGCCGCCAAGACCGACGACAATCTGCTGCTGCTCAAGACCGAATTCGGTGCCGGACACGGCGGCATGAGCGGTCGATATCAGGCGCTCAAGGATGTTGCGCTGGAGTATGCCTTTGTCCTCAAGGTCTTCGGCATGGCTGATCGATAAGCGGACTGCCTCATTGGCGTGGATGCCGCCCGCCGACTTGCGGCCGGAACCGCGCCTGCGTGCCGCGGTCACTTCTCATACCACTGTTTGGAGTGATAAGGCATGAACAGGACATCGCAGAACGTCCATGGCTGGGAGCGCGCCGCATCGATCATCGGCGGGCTGTACTTCGTCGGCAAAGGCCTCGGCCGGGGCGGCTTAGGCGGGCTGATTCAGCTGGCGATGGGGGGCATGGCCCTGACGCGCGGGTTCACCGGCCACTGCGAAGCCAAACGCGTGCTCTGCGAAGTCAGCGAGCATGCCAAGATGGCCGAAGGCAACTCACGAAGCATGCCACTCGAGCGCAGTGACGCCGACGATGTGCGTTTGAGAGCCAGCGCCCAGGCGGCCACCGGTACTGCCACAGTGACCGGTAACGACTCGCTCAACAACCCACCAACCGGCATCTAAGACAACCCCAGCTCAGCTCTGCTTTTTGTGGGAAGCGCGCCCCGCGGCGACTGCTTTTGCTGTGCTTTTTTTGTGGGAGACGCGCCCTCGCGGCGAATGCGAGTTTCCTGCCCACCCAAAAGCCAAAAGCTTCGCCCCGGGTCGGGTCTCCTACAAGATCAAAGAGCTAAAAGCTTCGCCCCGGGTCGGGCCTCCTACAAGATCAAAAGCTAAAAGCAGACCGAAGCGCCCGCGCCCCGCAGCGACTGCTTTTGCTGTGCTTTTGTTGTGCTTTTCTGTGGGAGGCGCGCCCTCGCGGCGAATGCGAGTTTCCTGCCCACATAAAAGCCAAAAGCTTCGCCCCGGGTCGGGCCTCCTACAAGATCAAAAGCTAAAAGCAGACCGAAGCACCCGCGCCCCGCCGCGACTGCTTTTGCTGTATTTTTGCTGTGCTTTTTTCTGTGGGAGGCGCGCCCTCGCGGCGAATGCGGGTTTCCTGCCCACCCAAAAGCTAAAAGCTTCGCCCCGGGTCGGGTCTCCTACAAGATTAAAAGCCAAAAGCTTCGCCCCGGGGTCGGGTCTCCTACAAGATCAAAAGCTAAAAGCTTCGCCCCGGGTCGGGTCTCTTACAAAAGCGCGCAAACGGCCAAGGCAATCGCTGATTCAGTCGCAGGGGACGACGATCAGGCCGGCGCGCTCGCCGATCGCCACATCGGCCATCGGGAACAGGATTCGAGCGCCCAGTTCTTCGACCACCCAGCGCACACCATCATTGTCCTCGGCCAGCAGCGTGCCGGGTGATAGCGGAGCGAAGTTCTTTATGTCAGCGGGCAAACGCAGGACGAACCCCTCGCTGCGCTTGATGATTTCCCGCGCCAGCCGGAACGTCGCCAAGGGTCGAGGGCGGGGTGCGTGCGCAGGCTCGGCGGCCTCGATCCACCGGTGAGCCGCCTGGAGAAATTCATCGAGACACCCAGGCCAGACGCCACCGGGCGCTTCGGCCATTTCCAGGGTGAAGGCCTCGGCCGCGTGACGCGTGGCAGTATGGGCGCTGAAGGTTCCGGAAGGTGTTTCCTGCAACAGCACCGCATCGACCGCCGCGTGGCGAAGGCGCATCAGGCTTTGGCGGGAAACCTCACGCCCGGCGACCCAGGGGCAGATGGCGAACTGCGGGAGGTTCGAGGCGCGCATGGCCGAGTGCAGGTCGTAATGCCAGCGTCGACGGCCCGGCGCACGAAAAAATGTCGCCACCAGCGCTTCGAGCTGCGCAGCGCGACGAGCCTCGACACTGGAGCCGCCCGCATGCTTGCCACAGAACAGTCGATTCAGGTCTTGGCCAACCCGACGCACACCCTGGCGCATCGCCGGCGGGTTGCAAAACAACAACAGCAGTCGGGCACGCGGGTAGATCGTGCCGCTTCCGATCGCTCGTATCAGGCGATCGAGCAATCTGATCGGGACAACTTCACAGCCATGCACGCCGGCCGACAGCACCAGGTCCAAACCAGCATCCTGGCCAGGCGGGGGCGTCACTTCGAGGGCGCCCTCACCCAGCCACTGCAACCTGGCGCCCACAGCGGTGAGCTGAACCTTGTGATCGGGGTCGCGCCCGGCCAGCGTCAGCTCCAGCAGCCGGCCAAGTTCCAGCATGGTGGTGTCATCAGTGGTCGTGGTTGCAGTCCGGCCCATGAACGTGATCGTCCTCGACGGCCTCGACCGGCTCCATTTCCAGCTCGAGGCTAACCAGATTGGTAGCCAGCGGACGTAGCAGCAGGTTGGCGTATTCGGTGTCGCCGTCTTCGACATCGACGCCAATCATCAGTTGGTTATTGCCGACTTGTTGAATCCAGACCTCCCGGCCCTGCCACACCACGGCAAAACGGGTGCAGGATGTCTCCAGCTGGGTACCGTCTACGTCTTCCAGGATCAGTTGCAGGCTATCGCTCATGTCAGATTCTCAATGAAAAGGCAGGACAGAATCGCCCTGCCAAGATGAAGGCCTGAGTTTCAGGCCTGAGTCAGTTTTGCAGCAGCGCGTTCGAAGCGCGCAAGGCCTTCGGCAATGTCTGCCTCTTCGATGATCAGGCTCGGTGCCAGGCGGATCACATCGGGGCCGGCCTGCAGGATCATCAGGGCCTCTCGCTCGGCCGCATCGAAGATGTCGCGCGCCCGCCCTTTCCATGCATCGTCGAGTACGCAGCCAATCAGCATGCCCATGCCACGCACCTGGCTGAACAGACCGTAACGCTGACCGATCTCCAGCAGCCCGTGCTTGAAACGTTCGTGCCGGCTCTTCACTCCGCTCAGCACTTCGGGCGTATTGACGATATCGACTACCGCTTCGGCCACCGCGCACGCCAGCGGATTGCCGCCATAAGTGGTGCCGTGGGTGCCGACGCTGAAGTGCTTGGCGACGTCTTCCGTCGCCAGCATCAAACCAATCGGAAACCCGCCGCCCAGGCTTTTGGCGTTGGTCAGGATGTCCGGGATGACACCGTAATTCATGTAAGCGTAAAGCTCACCGGTACGCCCCATTCCGGTCTGAACTTCATCGAAGATCAGCAGCGCGTTGTGCTGGTCGCACAACTTGCGGGCGCCTTCAAGATACGCCTGATCAGCAGGCAGAACGCCGCTTTCGCCCTGTATCGGCTCCAGCACCACGGCACAGGTCTTGTCCGAAATGGCGGAGGCAAGCGCGTCGAGATCGTTATAGGGGACGTGACTGATGCCCTGAATCTTCGGCCCAAAACCATCGGAATATTTTGGCTGGCCACCAACGGTTACGGTAAACAGCGTCCGGCCATGGAAGCTGTTCACAGCGGAGATGATTTCGCATTTCTCCGGACCGTAATTGTCATGAGCATAGCGGCGCGCCAGCTTGAATGCCGCCTCGTTGGCTTCAGCGCCGGAATTGGCGAAGAATGCCCGATCGGCAAAGGTCGCGGCGGTGAGCTTCTTAGCCAGACGCAGCGCCGGCTCATTGGTGAAGATATTGGAAATGTGCCAGAGCTTGCCCGCCTGCTCGGTCAGCGCCGCCACCAGTGCCGGATGAGCGTGACCGAGTACGTTCACGGCAATGCCGCCGGTGAAGTCGATCAGCTCTCGCCCGCTCTGGTCCCATACTCGCGAACCCTGGCCGCGCACAGGAATGAAAGCGGCGGGTGCGAAAGTGGGAACAATGACCTGGTCGAAATCAGCGCGTTCTACCGGGGTGTGCGGGGCGGACATCAGGACTCTCCTGCGAGGCGACACGAATAGGAAATAAAACGCCCCGCCATGGCGGGGCGCTGCACACTCAGTTTAAACGCAGGCCCACCAGGAATGGGCGCTCGGGCGAAAATTCTCTTCAGGACACGACCGAGTGCTGCCGGTCCAGCTCGATGGCCCGATCCAGCGTTTCGAGCAGGGCCTTGCGAGCCTTGAGTTTGGTGTTCTTGTGGGCTGTCATGTTGATTTTCTTCAACTGCGTAGCGGTTGCTTTGGCAACAACCATCAGCTCGCCCGCCGGGACGACCTTGTCAAGGAAGCCGGCATCCAGCGCCGCCTGCGGATTGAAGATCTCGCCATTGATTACCGAGCGCTGGAACGCGGGCT
This sequence comes from Pseudomonas sp. YJ42, assembly GCF_047225135.1. Taxonomy (NCBI): domain Bacteria; kingdom Pseudomonadati; phylum Pseudomonadota; class Gammaproteobacteria; order Pseudomonadales; family Pseudomonadaceae; genus Pseudomonas; species Pseudomonas sp. YJ42. The sequence continues at coordinate 1,190,148 of NZ_CP178378.1, forward strand.
TGGTCAGGCGATCCCGGGCGATCTCGATGCCCGAATGGTGCATCGTCATGCCGATCTGGACCTCGTTGAGGCCGATATTGAACGCCCCTTCAACGCCAATACGGTAGTCGGCCGAGAGCAGTAGAAACGCGCCCTTGGCGATGGCATGGCCCGGACAGGCAACAATGATAGGGAAAGGATGAGCAAGCATCCGTCGACTGAACGTCGAACCGACGGATACCAGGGCAATCGCGTTTTCGGGGCTCGAGGTCATCACCTTGAGGTCATAGCCGCCGGACAGAATCCCCGGCTGACCAGTGAGAATCACTACGGCACGGTCCTGCTCGGCGCGATCGAATGCCGAATTGAGCGCCTCGAATACAGCCGGAGACAATGCATTGACCTTGCCGTTGTTCAGAGCCAGCGTGGCGATGCCGTCTTCGAGTTCGTAGGAAACCAGATCACTCATGACGAATATTCCTTGTTAGAAGTCCACAGAAGTTACTCAGCGCAACCCGTCAGGTAAAGCGCCGTGACTGACCGGCAAGTCATGATTTGAGAGCTGAATCTTGCGAAACAGGGCCGCGGGTGCAGGGAGCGCTGGCTCAGTGGTCAGCTTTCTCGGGCTCGAGTTCGAGCACTGCGAGCAGCTCGGGATGCAGAATCGTCTGTAGCTGCGGATCGGCGATAAAGAGTCCGTGGGAACCATCGGAGATGCCGCTACGGATCCGATAAGGCGTTCCGTCAGCATCGACGGTCAATTGGGACAGATCAAGATAGCGCGGCTCACAGGGCTTCTTCTCCGCATCCCGGAGAACGACCACCTTGGGCCGCAAGTGCAGATGCTGGTGCTTTTCCAGCACCAGCGCGACTTCACCCGTGTGCAGCTCAACCAGCGTGCCCACCGGAAAGACGCCAAGCCAGCGAATGAATTCGTGCACCAGGGCTTCGTCGAATTGCTGGCCGGAACCGCTGCGCAGCACGTCATACGCGGCCTGGATCGGTCGCGCATCGTCGTAGGCACGATGGCTGGTGATCGCATCGAAGGCATCGACGATGGTAATAACCCGTGTCGTAAACGGGATCTGATACTGCGCGAGCCCTTGCGGATAGCCCCTGCCATCCAACCGCTCATGGTGGCCATACGCGGCCTGGACCGCTACGGCAGGAATGTCATCCTGGTTGCACAGCGCCTGATAACCGAATTCCGGATGGAGCTTGATCTGATCGAACTCTTCCTGGGTGAGCTTGCCTGGCTTATTGAGGATGGCAGGATCGATCTTCATCTTGCCGACATCGTGCAGCAGGCCGGCAATACCCAGTATTTCCAGCTTTTCATCAGGCAGCCCAAGGTGGGTACCGAAGCCCATCGCCAGAATGGAAACGGATAAGCAGTGCAAGCTGGTATACACGTCCTGTGACTTCAAGCGCGTCAGCCAAAGCATGGCACTTTCGTTGCGCAGCATGCTTTCCAGGTTCCGTTTGACCAGCGCCTGGCAGGCCTTGGTGTCAATCGCCCGCCCCTGCTGGACATCCAGCAGTACCTGATCCAATACCAATTCGCTGCTGCGATAGGCTTCGCGCGCTTCGTGGACTTCAAGCGAGAGAGGGACACGGGGCATCGTACGCTTCACGCGCAGTGGCGTCGCCGAGGGCACGACCACCTGGCCCTGATCAAGCAGCACTCGACGGGTGTCGTCAACGAACACATAGTCGCAGCGCTCGCGCACCGCCTGGATATGTTCGAGCTTGAGCAGAGGAAAGCCCTGGAATAGAAAATCCGTCTGACGCCAAGGCCGATCCAGCTCGCAAATGTACATGCCGAGTTCCAGATGACTGACGTGCAGACGGCGCTTTGTGGCGACCTCCACTACCTCAGGTCGCTTACGCCTGCTTTTGAATAACTTCATCAAGCCTTTCCCGGCTCTTCATATTCATTAAGTTCGATTGCGCTGAAGCTGGCACCGAAGTCCTAGGCGTTGGAACCCTAACGGAACGATAGGTTCATCGCCACGGCCGCTAAGCCAGTTTTCCAACGGCGCCTTAACCGCATGAAAAAACTAAAAAACTTTTTGCCATCCGCCAGCTCTTCGGCTACATTAGCGCGCCTCGACGGACATCAAACTCCGTCGAGATCCGGTGAGGTGTCCGAGCGGTTGAAGGAGCACGCCTGGAAAGTGTGTATACGAGAAATCGTATCGTGGGTTCGAATCCCACCCTCACCGCCAGATCGAACACAAAGCCCCGATGATCGGGGCTTTGTCGTTTCTGTCTCCAGGAATACCACTCCAGAGCACACCATATAGATGCTTGGCCTTGCGTACCGCAGCCTTGGCTAGCAGAACGCGCTGCCCTTGATTCCGTTACCACTCGGATGTTCCGATTCCACACGCCGCAAATGCCGCCTTGGATGACAACGTTTCCATTCGCTCCATCATTTGATTGAGGGCGATCACGGCACTGCCGATTGTCCACCCGCCCGGTTCCGCTGTGGGGCCTCTCTGACGAGCGGTACAGGAAGCCAGGATTATCCGTGGACAAACATCACACCGGCCCAAGCGCCAGCAAATCAGGCGCGTCGCCAGAAGCCGAGCCTTCCACAGCGCCTGAATCTAAATCCAGAATGATTCGGGACGGGCATCGAGTCGTCCCAGCGAGAAGTTCTCGGCGCGACGAAGCAGATCACCAGGAAAACGCAGCTCCGTCTGAGAGAGGCGTCCTCTATCCACGCCTTCGCTTTTCCTGGTCCGTATATTGCTTGGATTAACCTGACATTTAGGTCAGTAGAAGGACTTAGGCCAGAGCACGTCTGGAAAGCGGACCAGACCTCTGTGTCTCGGCCAATGCATATCCCGCTGCGTCGTTTCGATGAAAGGCGCAGCTGTAACCCGCAAGACGCAACGGCCATTCAAACCGACAGCGTTCACGCGTAGACCCATTAAAAGGCCGCTACCATGTTCAAGCACAAGAAAGTCAGGCAGGCCACCATGATCTTGTTCGCCACAGCGGTCATTCTGATCCTGCCCAATCTGACTCGCCTTATCAGTTGATCGCCAGAAACAGACGACATAGGAACGCTTATGTATCGCGCATCCCTGCTATTGATGGCTTTAGCCACAGCGGCGGTCGGCGGCGAGGTCAATCAGCCCAACGCCCTGGCGGCACTGCAGCGCGCCGACAGCGTCCTGATTGACGTTCGAACCGCGCAGGAATACGCCGAAGGTGCGCTCCCTGGCGCAACGCGAATCGAGACCCAAGAGCTTGCCGAGCGCATCGCCAGTGTCGCACCCGACAAAGACGCCCCGGTCGTTCTCTACTGCCGCAGCGGTCGTCGATCATCCGCGGCGCAAGATCTGCTTCGTGAACTGGGCTACAGTCAGGTCATCAATGCCGGCGGTTACCAGGACTTGAAAGCAGTCGTGCCGCCGCGCTGACGTCGCCGCATCGCTTCCACGATTACTGCACCGCTCCACCGCACCATCCCATCCATACGCCTTCTCTTCGTTTATCGCGGAACTAATGCGCAGCAGTGGCTACTGAAAAAGGAGCCACTGCTCAGCGCCTGGTCGCGCATATTTGGAGGATTCGAACTGATGAATTGGGATGTGATGCTGAACGAAAGGCTTTGGATCAACATCGCCATAATCGCTGGCGTCACGATTGTCAGCTACCTCATTCTGCAGGCAGTTCTGCGGATCATTACCAACCGCCTGCGAAAGATGAGCAAAGGATCCAAGAGCGGCTTCGTCACCATTGCGGCGGAAATGCTCAGCCGCACCAGCCATTTGCTGCTGATCGCTCTTTCGCTGTTGATCGCATTGAAGGTTGTCGAACTGCCAGATCGCTGGGAGTCGGCGATGTCCCATGGTTGGTTCATCGCCCTCGCCTTTCAGATTGCATTGTGGATGGATACCGCCGTTCGTCTATGGATGGAAAGCCTGACTCGCGACGGCAAAGCGCGAAACCCGGTTACCACGACGATCATCGGCATCATGATCCGCATCGTCATTTGGACCATGATGCTGCTGTCGATACTGGCCAACCTGGGCGTGGACATCACCGCCATGGTCGCCAGCCTTGGCGTTGGCGGTATCGCCATCGCCCTGGCGGTCCAGACGCTGCTCAGCGACATCTTCGCGTCCCTGTCCATCGGGGTGGACAAGCCCTTCGAGATCGGCGATTTCGTCGTGTTTGGCAGCGTTGCCGGCAACATCGAACACATCGGTCTGAAGACCACACGCATCCGCGCGCTGAGCGGCGAGCAGATCGTCTGCGCCAACGCAGATCTCCTCAAGCAGATCCTGCACAACTACAAGCGCATGAACACACGGCGCATCGTCTTCAAGTTCGGCATTACTTACAACACGCCGTCGGACAAGGTTCGTGAGGTTTCCGCATTGGTGAGGCGAATCATCGACGGGCTGGACAACGCCAAGTTCGACCGTGCGCATTTCCTTGCCTTCGACGACAGCCAGCTCACGTTCGAAGTTGTCTACATCATGCAGGTGTCCGACTACAACGCATACATGGACACCCAGCAGGAAATCAATCTGCAGTTGCTCGACGGCATCCGCGAGATGGGTGTGCAATTCGCCTTCCCGACCCGCAGTGTCGAGTTCATCGGCGGCAGCTTCCCGGAGCTGACGGTTGCCGGTGTCCCGAAGGAAAAACCGGCCGCCAACCAGGAAGCCGAACGCGCGCTTCCGAACGCCTGAGGAAAACGACGAGGCCAGCGCAGTGGCCGGCCTCGTCGCTCAACTCAGCGCAGACGCATCTGCTTGTGGGTTTCGATCAACTGCGGCACCACACCCGGATCGGCCAGCGTCGAAATATCACCCAGGGCGTCATACTCATCGGTGGCGATCTTGCGCAGGATACGCCGCATGATCTTGCCCGAACGCGTCTTCGGTAAGCCCGGCGCCCATTGGATCACGTCCGGCACGGCGATCGGCCCGATCTCCTTGCGTACCCACTGCTGCAGCTCCTGGCGCAACTGATCGGACGGTTCCTCGCCCGCCAGCAGCGTCACGTAGACGTAGATTCCTTGGCCCTTGAGAGGATGCGGCACACCCACCACCGCCGCTTCGGCCACCTTGCGGTGCGCCACCATGGCGCTTTCGATTTCCGCCGTGCCCATGCGGTGGCCGGAAACGTTCAGTACGTCGTCCACCCGACCGGTGATCCAGTAGTAGCCATCCTCGTCCCGGCGGGCGCCGTCACCGGTGAAATACATGCCGCGGAAGGTCTTGAAATAGGTATCGACGAAGCGATCGTGGTCGCGATAGATGCTGCGCATCTGCCCCGGCCAGGAATCGAGGATGACCAGATTGCCCTCGGTGGCGCCTTCCAGCAGGTTACCGAGATTGTCCACCAGGCCGGGCACCACGCCGAAGAATGGCCGCGTCGCGGAACCCGGTTTCAACGCGGTGGCACCGGGCAATGGGCTGATGAGAATGCCACCCGTCTCGGTCTGCCACCAGGTGTCGACGATTGGACAACGTGATTTGCCAACCGTCTCGTAATACCAGTGCCAGGCCTCGGGATTGATCGGCTCGCCCACTGAACCGAGCAGGCGCAGGCTCGACCCGTCAGCGCCTTCCATTGCCGCACTCCCCTCGGCCATCATCGAGCGGATCGCCGTGGGCGCGGTATAAAGGATATTCACCTTGTGCTTGTCGACGATCTGACCGACCCGCTTGACGTCCGGATAATTGGGTACGCCTTCGAACATCAGCGTGGTCGCGCCGTTGGCCAACGGTCCGTAGATGATGTAGCTGTGCCCGGTAATCCAACCGACGTCGGCGGTACACCAGTAAATCTCACCAGGCCGATAGTCGAAGACTCGTTCATGGGTCAGGGCCGCATAGAGCAGATAACCGCCCGTGGTGTGCATCACGCCCTTGGGTTTGCCGGTGGAGCCGGAGGTGTAAAGGATGAACAGTGGCTCCTCGGCGCCCATTTCTTTCGGCGCGCACACATCGCCGGCCACTCGCATCAGATCGTCGTACCAGATATCACGATGCGAGTGCCATCTGATGTCGCCACCTGTGCGGCGCACCACGATGATTTTCTGTACGCAACTGGTTTGCGGGTTGGTCAGCGCTTCGTCGACGTTGGACTTCAGCGGAATCTTCTTTCCGCCGCGCAACCCTTCATCGGCAGTGATCACCACTTTCGAACTGCCATCGATTATTCGGCCGGCCAGGGCCTCGGGCGAGAAACCACCGAACACCACCGAATGAATCGCGCCGATGCGTGCACACGCCAGCATCGCCACCGCAACCTCCGGGATCATCGGCATGTAGATCGTGACCACGTCACCCCGATGTACGTCCTGCCCACGCAACGCATTGGCGAACTTGCTCACTTCGTGATGCAGCTCGCGATAAGTAATGTGGCGGTGCTCGGACGGATCGTCTCCTTCCCAGATGATCGCGACCTCGTCACCCCGCGTTTCGAGGTGACGGTCCAGGCAGTTGGCCGAAACGTTCAGCGTGCCATCGGCAAACCAGCGAATATCAACGTGGTGATCGTCGAAGGAGGTCTGCTTGACCCGCGTAAAAGGCTTGATCCAGTCAATGCGCTCTGCTTGCTCGCGCCAGAAGCCGTCAGGGTTGACCACCGACTGTTGATACAGGGCTTTATAGGCGGCCTCATCGGTCAGCGACCGAGCCGCAACTTCCGGTTTCACGGGATACAGGGACGCAGCACTCATGGGCAAACTCCTCACTCGTTGGTCTTGTTATCGTTTCGACTAAGCGTGCTTCACAGACGAACCATACAAATCAAACCAAGCGCCTGGAAGACTTCACGTTCGAGCTATACGGGGTCGAAGCGTTCCGCTGGCGTTAGCCGTCGAAAAAAAGCGTTGTTCTCCGTAGAGCATAGACGCTTCGACCAAGGCGTACTTCCTCTCCCCTTTGTGGTCATAGAGATGCCAGGGCCGAGCCTGCCATGTCGGTATTCGAGGATGTCAGATCCAGCGAACGTATTCTTCCGTGTCACGAAACGCATCAGGGAAAGCATTGCCTTCTACCCGGTGCTGATTCCCGCCTTATACGTCGTCGTCGCCGTTGTGGTATGGGCATTCGAGTCGACTCCGCTCGCTACAGCCTTGCGCGACGATCTGGCGCCAGGACTGGTAGATGCCGATAACAGCCGTGAAATTCTCGGAACACTGATCACAGGTGTCATCTCCCTTACCGTGTTCAGCTTCTCCATGGTGATGGTTGTGCTCAACGGCGCAGCGTCCCGCCTGTCACCACGCGTGCTGCCTGGCCTGATCAGCGACACGCGCAATCAGGTGATTCTCGGAATCTACCTGGGCAGCATCGTCTATTTCCTGCTGATGATCGGCACCCTGAACAAGAACGAACCGGCCAGCGTTCCAACGCTTGCTCTGCCGTTGGCGCTGCTGTTCGGCATGCTATGCATGGCGTTGTTCGTTGCGTTCATTCGCTCAGTGTCACAGTCGATCCAAGTCGACTGGATCGTCAGCCAGCTCTACAGCGAAGCTTCAACCAACCTGAACAAGCGCAGGCAGCGGATCGCTGACGTCACCGGGATCCCGGACGCAACCGACTGGTGGTGCCTGCCTGCCGCTCGGCCAGGGTACCTGCGCGAAGTGAATGAACGCCAACTGGGGAAGATACTGCGCAAGTACGACTCGTTGGCCGTGATCCAGGTAGAGCCAGGATTCTTCCTCGTCGACGGTCATCCGTTGATCAAGTTCAGCGAGCCACTGAGCGAAGACGATGCAGCCGACGTACTGGATTGCTTCGATTTCCATGACAAGGAATTCGCCAGCGCCAACGTTTCCTACGGCATGCGCCAGATCTCGGAAATAGCGGTAAAGGCCATCAGCCCAGCCATCAACGACCCCGGCACAGCGATGCGGGCAGTCAATCTGATCGGCGTACTGCTGAAAAGGCTCAGCGGCATGCCGCCTTACGACATCGGCTGCGTCGACAACAGGCGACCCCGCCTCTTCTACCCGCAACCGGATATCCAGCGCATGCTGCAGAACGTGATAGCGCCGATCCGCATCTATGCCGGCCATGATCCGCAAGTACTGATCACGCTGCTGCGATGCCTGAAGAATGCCTTGCACGGCGCCCCGAACGAGGCGCACCTCGACGCCCTATATGAGGAAATTCAGGCCCTGCGCGACGAGGCCGACGCAAAAGTCGATAACCCGCGCGACCGCCGCGCCGTCAACGAAGAACTCGAGCGGCTGGCGCAAATCCAGGGCCAGTGGGAGCCACGTCCTAAGGCAAAGCCCCTGCCGTTAAGGTGACAACCTGTACTCGCTACGGGAAAACGCTTTTTTCTATCCTGTAGGAGCCCCGACCCGGGGCGAAGCTTTTGGCTTTTGGGCGGGCAGAACGCCCGCATTCGCCGCGGGGGCGCGCCTCCTACAAAAGCAGCGCGGGTAGTGCTTTAGCATTTCTGCGCGGTTCGCACCAAAGCGCCCGCAGCTACGGGAAAACGCTTTTTTCTATCCTGTAGGAGCCCCGACCCGGGGCGAAGCTTTTGGCTTTTGGGCGGGCAGAACGCCCGCATTCGCCGCGGGGGCGCGCCTCCTACAAAAGCGCGCGGGTAGTGCTTTAGCATTTCTGCGCGGTTCGCAGCAAAGCGCCCGCAGCTACGGGAAAACGCCTTTTTCTGTCCTGTAGGAGCCGCGACCCGGGGCGAAGCTTTTGGCTTTTGGGCGGGCAGAACGCCCGCATTCGCCGCGGGGCGCGCCTCCTACAAAAGCAGCGCGGGTAGTGCTTTAGCATTTCTGCGCGGTTCGCACCAAAGCGCCCGCAGCTACGGGAAAACGCTTTTTTCTGTCCTGTAGGAGCCCCGACCCGGGGCGAAGCTTTTGGCTTTTGGGCGGGCAGAACGCCCGCATTCGCCGCGGGGGCGCGCCTCCTACAAAGCAGCGCGGGTAGTGCTTTGGCATTTCTGCGCGGTTCGCACCAAAGCGCCCGCAGCTACGGGAAAACGCTTTTTTCTGTCCTGTAGGAGCCCCGACCCGGGGCGAAGCTTTTGGCTTTTGGGCGGGCAGAACGCCCGCATTCGCCGCGGGGGCGCGCCTCCTACAAAAGCAGCGCGGGTAGTGCTTTGGCATTTCTGCGCGGTTCGCACCAAAGCGCCCGCAGCTACGGGAAAACGCCTTTTTCTGTCCTGTAGAAGCCCCGACCCGGGGCGAAGCTTTTGGCTTTTGGGCGGGCAGAACTCCCGCATTCGCCGCGGGGGCGCGCCTCCTACAAAAGCAGCGCGGGTAGTGCTTTAGCATTTCTGCGCGGTTCGCAGCAAAGCGCCCGCAGCTACGGGAAAACGCTTTTTTCTATCCTGTAGGAGCCCCGACCCGGGGCGAAGCTTTTGGCTTTTGGGCGGGCAGAACGCCCGCATTCGCCGCGAGGGCGCGCCTCCTACAAAAGCAGCGCGGGTAGTGTTTTAGCATTTCTGCGCGGTTCGCAGCAAAGCGCCCGCAGCACGTGCTGGGGCGCGTAGTGGTCGAATCTACTGCGCTTGGTTCGCCGCTTCGGCGGCCTGGATCAGGTCGGGACCGATTTGCGCTTCGAACTTCTTCCAGGCCGGACGCACAGCATCACGCCAGGCGTTGCGCTGCTCTTCGGTCAACACCAGGATCTCGCTCTTGCCGGTATCGATGATGTTCTGCTTAGCCTTCTCGTTCAGCGCCTCGGCCTGGCGATTCACCTCAGCCGTGACCTCTTCGATGATCTGTTCGAGCTCGGTCCGCACCGGTGCCGGCAAGCCATTCCAGAACTGCGTATTGGTGATGAGCAGGTAGTTACCGACGCCATGGTTGGACTCGGTCATGTACTTCTGCACTTCGTAATACTTCTGGCTATAGATGTTGGACCAGGGATTGTCCTGTGCATTGACCACGCCGGTTTGTAGACCCTGGTAGATTTCGGCGAACGACATCTTGCGCGGCACAGCGCGCAGTGCGGTGTACTGAGCGGCCTGCAAATCCGACGGCTGCACGCGGAATTTCAGCCCGCGCGCATCGGCAGGCTCACGTAGCGGCTTGTTGGCGGTGAACTGACGCATGCCGTTGAGCCAGTAGGCCAACCCGGTGATGCCTTTGTCTTCCATGGACTTGAGCATCGCCTTGCCCTTGTCCGACTGCTGAAAGCGTTGCGCCGCCGCCACGTCATCGAAAAGGAACATCAGGTCGAACAGTTGCAGCTGTTTGGTGTACTGCTCCAGCTTCGACGGCGCGGGTGCAAGCAGCTGGACTTCGTTGAGCAGCAGCGCTTCCATTTCCTTGCCGTCGCCGTAAAGCGAGGAGTTGGGATACACCTGTACCTCGACCTGGTCGGGAAGGCGCTCTTCGACCAGCTTCTTGAACATCAAGGCACCCTGCCCCTTGGGTGTACTGTCAGCGGTGATGTGTGAAAACTTGATCAGAATCGGATCGGCCGCCTGAGCCGCGAATACGCTGAACAAGGCCGAAGCGGCGAGCAGATGAGTGATACCACGGGTAAGTCGTGCCATGGAGAAGCTCCGTTTTGTAGTTGTGTGAGCCATGTAGCTGACCTGACTCTAGCCGGCGCCGTTTCTCGCTGATATTCATATTTGAGCAAGCAAGGCTTCGCAGTTGACGAAGACCTTGACGAAGCCATGCGGCGCGCAGCCTGTTTTCACCGACTGCCTTCGCGAGCGGTGAGGTGCTCCAGCAATTGTCGCGCCGTTACGGAGAGGCTTTCGAGATTGCGCACACCGATCTTCAGTTCGCGTCTTGCCCAGGGATCGGTCAGCGGGATGATGGCGACATCCAGCGCCGGCAAATAATTGCGCACCACCTGTTCAGGCAGCACGCCAATGCCCATACCCGTGTGAATCATCCGGCAGATCGCCTCGAAGCTGCGCACCTGAATCCGCAGCCTTAAGGGCATGCCCATCTGTTGGGCCGACTGATGCAGCAATACATGCAAGGAGGCGTCTTGCTGCAAGCCGATGAAATCGAAACCGGCGGCATCGCGCAGGGCGATGCTCTTCAGCGTCGCCAAGGGGTGCTCCCGCGGAGTGACCAGCACAAGCGTATCCTCGCGATAACCGAACACTTGCAGATCCTCGGCCGCCATGTGCCCCGCGAAGACGCCGATATCGGTCAAACCTTCCCGCAGGGCGCGCAGCGTATCGTTGCTGACACGCTCCTCCAGATCGATCTTCACTTCCGGATGCAGGCGCGCGAAGGCGCTCAGGTCTTCAGGCAGGAACTCGATCACCGCCGATGTGTTGGCATGAATGCGCACATGCCCCTTCACGCCTTGGCTGAACTCGCTAAGGTCGGCATCCATCTGCTGTAAGCCGTCGAGCAAATTGCGCGCATGATGCAGCAGCGCATGACCGGCTGGCGTCAGTTCGACGCCTTTGGGTTGGCGATACAACAGACTGACGCCGAGCTGGCCTTCCAGGTCGCTGATACGCTTGCTGACAGCCGCGAGGGCCAAGTGCTCGCGCTCGGCGGCACGGGTCAAGCTGCGCTCATCAGCAACAGCAACGAAGAGGCGCAGGGTAACGAAATCGACACGCCGCATGGTTGACTCCCGTATTCGCAGCTGACGAAGCGACCACCATAAACCCGCGCGTCCAGAAAGGCATCCGCGGGTTGTCTTCGTGGTTGACGAAACCATCCTTGGTTATTCAGCAATTGTCCGCCGCGCGGCGCTCGGTCATCCTCCGTACATGAATCGACCTGGCACAGGTGTTGTGATGAACGAACAGAATGAAACCAGCTTGCCGTTGCAAGGCCTCAAGGTCATCGAGATGGGCCAGCTGATCGCCGGTCCCTTCGCCAGCAAGATGCTCGGCGAATTTGGCGCCGAGGTAATCAAGATCGAGCCGCCACAGGTCGGTGACCCGCTGCGCAAATGGCGCAAACTCAAGGACGGCACCTCGCTTTGGTGGCATGTGCAGTCACGCAACAAGCAGTCCGTGACGCTCGATCTGAAAGCGCCCGAAGGCCAGCAGATCGTCCGCCAGCTGGTCGCCGAAGCCGACGTGCTGGTGGAAAACTTTCGTCCTGGCACGCTCGAGGCCTGGGGCCTGGGCTGGGACGAACTGTCGAAGCTCAACCCGCGCCTGATCATGTTGCGCATCTCCGGCTACGGCCAGACCGGCCCTTATCGCGACCTACCCGGCTTCGGCGTGATCGGCGAGGCCATGGGCGGATTGCGCCACCTCTCCGGCTATCCGGGCCAACCACCGGTACGGGTGGGCGTGAGCATCGGGGACTCGCTGTCGTCACTGTATGGCGTCATTGGTGTCCTGTTGGCATTGCAAGAGCGCAACCGCAGCGGCAAGGGCCAGGAAATCGATGTCGCCCTATATGAATCGGTTTTCGCCATGATGGAAAGCCTGGTGCCTGAGTATGACGCCTTCGGCTATGTGCGCGAGCCCGCCGGCAGCGCCCTCCCCGGCATCACCCCGTCCAATTCCTATCTGTGCAATGACGGCGCCTACGTACTGATCGCCGGCAATGGCGACAGTATCTACAAGCGCTTGATGACCCTGATGGGGCGCCAGGATCTGGCCGAGGATTCACGTTTGGCACATAACGACGGCCGCTCTGAGCACGCCGAACTGATCGACGCCGCGATCGGCGAGTGGACCGCACAGCACAGCCGCGACGAAGTGATCGAGGCATTGAAAGAAGCGCGCGTTCCGGCCGGCTATCCCTACACCGCGGCCGACATCGTCAAGGACCCGCACTACCTGGCGCGGCAGATGATCGAACAGGTAGAAACGTTCGCCGGGCCGCTCAGGGTCCCAGGCGTGCTACCCAAACTCAGCCGCACTCCCGGTCGCATCGGAACTGGCGGCCCCCAACTGGGCGAACACACCGAGGATGTACTGGCCGGCCTCGGCCTCACCGACGAGCAACGCCAAGGGCTGCGCGAAAGAGGAGTCATCTGAGCATTCCAGCCGCTGCGCACAACGCTTTTGGTTTTTTGTGGGAGCCCCAACCTCGGGGGCGAAGCTTTTAACTCTTCTGTGGGAGCCCCGACCCGGGGCGAAGCTTTTGTTTAAACGGGCAGTACGCCCGCATTCGGCGCGAGGTCGCGCCTCCTACAACAGCAGTGCGAGATGCTTTGGCTCTTCCATGAAACCGAAAACCTTGCAGCGAAGCTTCTGGCTCTTCTGTGGGAGCCCCGACCCGGGGCGAAGCTTTTGCTTAAACGGGCAGTACGCCCGCATTCGGCGCGAGGTCGCGCCTCCTACAACAGCAGTGCGAGTAATGCTTTGGCTCTTCCGTGGAACCGAAAACCTTGCAACGAAGCTTCTGGCTCTTCTGTGGGAGCCCCGACCTGGGGCGAAGCTTGTGCTTAAACGGGCAGTACGCTCGCATTCGGCGCGAGGTCGCGCCTCCTGCAGCAGCAGTGCAAGGAGTGACTTGGCCTCCCTATAGATGACCCGCACTGGAGCAAGTTTTCCGGCTTCCTGTGGGAGGCCCGACCCGGGACGAAGCTTTTGCATTTCCTGTGGAAGGCCCGCCCCCGGGACGAAGCTTTTGGCTCTTGGGTGGGTAGGAAACCCGCATTCACCGCGGGGCGCGCCGTCCGCTAAAAAGCAGCAATGCGAGTGGGACCTTGGCTCTGTGGTGGGAACAGCTCTGGGCCTTTTCCATGTGGGAGGCCCGACCTCGGGGCGAAGCTTTTGGGCTTTTACGAAGGCCTTCACGAACAACAACGCAGCGGCCGCCATCGAATGGAGATATCCATGACAAAACGCCTCTACATTCAAGACGTCGCGACCCGCGATGGCTTCCAAATCGAACCCAACTTCATCCCCACCGAAGACAAGATCGCCCTGATCGATCGCCTCTCCGAAACCGGGCTGGCAAAAATCGAAGTCACCTCCTTTACCTCGCCCAAGGCCATTCCGAACCTGCGCGACGCTGAAGAGGTGATGCGCGGCATTCGTCGAGTATCAGATGTCGAATACACCGTACTGGTCCCCAACGTCAGGGGCTGCGAGCGCGCCCTCGCCTGCGAGGTAGACGAGATCAACCTGGTGATGTCCGCGAGCGACACCCATGGCATGGCCAACCTTCGGATGACTCCCGAGCAATCACTGGTGCAGTTCCGCGAGATCATCGAGGCTACTCGAGGCAGCGGCGTGTTCATCAACGCCTCGCTATCGACCACCTTCGGCTGCCCATTCGAAGGTGAAATCCCCGAACCACGCGTGTATGAACTGGTGCAACGCCTGCTGGATATCGGCGTTCAAGGCGTCACCCTTTGCGACACCACCGGCATGGCGGACCCGGCGCAGGTCGAGCGCATCTGCCGCGAAGCGGTGAGGCAATGGCCCGAGGCGGTGTTCACCGCGCACTTCCACAACACCCGGGGCATGGGCCTGGCCAATGCATTGGCCGCACTGAACGCCGGCATCGACCGCTTCGACGCCTCCCTCGGTGGCCTCGGCGGTTGCCCCTACGCACCCGGCGCCAGCGGCAACATCTGCACCGAGGACCTGGTGCACATGTTTCAACGCATGGGCTTGAATACTGGCGTCAAGCTGGACCGGCTACTGCACTGTGCCGCCAGCTTGCCGGAACTGGTCGGGCATGAAGTGCCAGGTGCGGTGCTCAAAGCCGGTAAAGCCGACCGTCGCTATCCGAAGCCGAAGTGGATGGACGAGCCAGACAAATAGGCCGATCGACGGCGAAGTTGTAGCATGCGTAAACGTATTAGGGCTTACGAATGAACAACCTCGATGTGCGCTGGCAGCAACGCCTGCATAACTTTAGTAGGGCTCTGCGGCAACTCGACGAAGCAATGGAACTGATGCAACAGCGCGACCTGTCGAAGCTGGAAAAACAGGGCGTTATCCAAGGCTTCGAATACTGCTACGAGCTTGGCTGGAACACCCTGACGGATTTCCTCATCTGGCAAGGAATCGACGGCATCGTGGGCTCGCGTGACACCATCAGAGAAGCGTTTAGCAAGGGACTGATCGAAGATGGCCACGCCTGGATGCACATGCTGACAGACCGTAACCGGACCTCTTACACGTATAACGAGGAAACGGCCGAAGCCATCTTGAGCAATATCCGAATGAAGCATCATTCGCTGCTAAAAGCGCTTGAGCGAACCATGCGCAGCCGAGCCGAGCCAGCCCCATGATTCTAGAAGATACGGGGCTTTCCCAAAGCGATGTCCAATCGGTCCAAGAAGCGCTACGGCAGTTTCCCAACGTTAGCGAAGCGATCCTCTACGGCTCACGCGCAAAAGGAAACTACCGCCCTGGTTCGGATATCGATTTGACCCTCATCGGCGATGGACTCTCACACCAGGACCTACTCGATATCGAGTTGGCGATCGATGACCTGCTTCTGCCTTACAAGGTGGACCTGTCCCTGCATTACCAAATAGACAATTCCCAGCTGGTCGACCACATCGCCAGAGTCGGGAAAAAGTTCTATAAGGCAACGGATTAAAGCATCCCCTCGAACCAGCGCTTCGCCTGAGGGTTGCTGTTGGAAACCTGTCCCGCAGCGAATGCAGACCAGCCCGCCAACAAACCAAAGCCTTGCCCGGAGGTCGTGCCTAAAGCCCGATCAGCCCACCGCTAGTCCACTGTAGGAGCCGCGCCCCCGCGGCGAATGCGCACCTCTGCCCACCCAAGAACCAAAAGCTTCGCCCCGAGGTCGGGCCTCCCACAGAATCAAAAGCCCAAAAGCTCAAAGCAAACCGAAGCCCCCACCACCCGCAGTGACCTGCTTTTTTTGTAGGAGCCGCGCCCCCGCGGCAAATGCGCACCTCCTGCCCACCCAAGAGCCAAAAGCTTCGCCCCGAGGTCGGGCCTCCCACAGAATCAAAAGCCCAAAAGCCCAAAAGCCCAAAGCTCAAAGCTCAAAAGCCAAAGCAAACCGAAGCGCCCACCACCCGCAGTGACCTGCTTTTTTTGTAGGAGCCGCGCCCCCGCGGCGAATGCGGGCGGCAGCCCGCCAACCGAAACCACTACTCGGTCGGCCCTACCCTTCGCTGCTGGTAGATTAAATCGACAATCTCACCCTCAGGCACATACCCGCTCACCACCTCGCGCAGCAGTACCCGAACCTGCGGGTAATCATCCTGCTCCACCGCCTTGAGCAGTTTGGCCAGCACACTGCGCAGCACATCCCAGGTGAAGTACTCCTCATCGGCCCGCATGATCATCGGGTGCTCGGTGGGGCTCACGTTGTCGCCGATAAGCAGCTCTTCGTACAGCTTTTCCCCCGGACGCAAGCCCGTGAACTCGACGGCAATGTCCCCGTGCGGGCACTTCTCCGAGCGCACGCTCAAGCCAGACAGGTGGATCAGCTTTTCGGCCAGTTCGGCAATGCGCACCGGCTGCCCCATATCCAGCACGAACACGTCACCGCCCTGCCCCATGGACCCAGCCTGAATAACAAGCTGCGCGGCCTCCGGGATGGTCATGAAGTAACGGGTGATCTTCGGATGGGTCACCGTAACCGGTCCACCGCTACGGATCTGCTGATAAAAGCGCGGAATGACCGACCCCGACGAACCCAGCACATTGCCGAACCGCACCATGGTAAAGCGCGTCTTGTTGACGTGATGCACCGCTCCATCCGCATCGAACAGCACCGGTGCCGTCTCGCGGCTCAGCGCCTGCAAGATCATCTCGGCCACCCGCTTGGTACTGCCCATCACGTTGGTGGGCCGCACCGCCTTATCGGTGGAGATCAGCACGAAGTTCGCCACACCCGCCTGCACCGCCGCCTGGGCCGTGTTCATGGTGCCCAGCACATTATTCAGCACACCTTCGGCAACGTTGTGCTCCACCATGGGCACATGCTTGTAGGCCGCCGCGTGGTAGATCGTCTCCACCTGCCAGGTGCGCATCACATCCAACAGACGATCCGGATTGCGAATCGACCCCAGGATAGGCACCAGCTTGATCGGCAGCGAAGCCCGCTCGATTGCCCGCTCCAGCTCGATGTGAATGCTGTAGAGGTTGAACTCGCTGTGCTCGAACAGCAGCAACGCTTTTGGCTTGTTCGAAAGGATTTGACGGCACAGCTCCGAGCCAATCGAACCGCCCGCGCCGGTCACCATGACCACCTTGCCACGAATGCACTTCTCGAACAGCGCCTGCTGCGGTGGCACGGCATCACGCCCGAGCAGATCCGCGATATCGACCTCCTGGATGTCCTCGACCTTCACCCGTCCACTGGCCAAATCCATGAAGCCCGGCACGCTGCGTACGTGCAGCGGATAATGCTCGAGCATCTCCAACACCTCACGCCGCCGGGCGCGCGAGGCTGACGGAATGGCCAGCAGAATCTCATCGGCCCCCGTCTCATCGATCATCTGCTGGATATGCCTGGGCGAATACACCCGCAGTCCAGCAATGCTCCGGTTGTAGAGGTTGGGGTCATCGTCGATGAACGCGACCGGCCGCATGCCTCGCCCCAGGCGCAACGCCGCTACCAATTGATTCCCCGCAGCGCCGGCCCCGTATACCGCTACCTTCGGCAAGCTCGCGTCACGGCCCCTGAACTTGGTCAGCGAATCCGGGGAGAACCAGTCCCCCATGAAATACTGGCGCATCAGCAGGCGCAACCCGCCGATCAGGAACAGGCTCAGCCACCAATAGTTGAACACCATCGAACGCGGAATGACCTTGGGTGCATCGGTGCGCCAGTACACCGCCAGGGAAAGCAGCAACGCCGAGAGCGTCACGGCCTTGGCGATCGCCATCAGCGCGTCATTACCGAAATAGCGCATCACGGCGCGGTACATGCCGAACCGGATAAAGAACGGAATGGCAATCAGCGGTGCTACTGCGAACAGCCAGGCATGGCCACCGAGCGGATCGACAAAATTAGCCTCACCAAGACGAACGAAAAACGCCAGCCAAAGCGCCGCCCAGACCAGTACCACGTCTGTCGATACTTGAATCAAACGCTTGTAGCGCCTGGGTAATCGCACCAGTCGCGCACGAAGTTTTTCAGCCAATCTCAACACAAAGCTACCCTTCCCAGAGCCAGAATACCGGCCGCTTCGGCTATGCAGTCCATTTATTCATTCAACTGACCCAACGCTAGACAACACAGGTTAGAAAACAGCCGACGTTAGCGTTTCACAACCCGGTCCCCCGCGCCCTTGCCCGCTACGGTCATAAAGATGTATTTGAAGTAATCGAGCAGCGTCAGGCTACGTATCATCTTCTGATCCGTTTCGGCCAGCAAAGCCGGCGTGGACATATCGATTTCACTCACCTGCGCCAGCCCGGTAATCCCGGGGCGCACATCGAACACGCCACGCTTGGCACGCTCCTCAGTCAATTCTTCCTGGTTGAACAACCCTGGCCGCGGCCCTACCAGGCTCATATCGCCCTTCAGCACATTCCATAACTGGGGCAACTCATCCAGTTTCGTCTTGCGCAGAAAATGACCAAACCGAGTGATGGACGCACTGCTAGCCAGATGCGTTGCAACCGATGCCGTATCCACCCTCATGGTGCGGAACTTGACCAGCGTAAACGGCTTTTGATGGCGACCGACACGCACTTGGCGAAAGATTGGCGCGCCCGTATCGAACAGCCCGATGAGCGTCAGCACAAGTAACACCGGGAAGCCAACCACCAGGCCCAGCAGCGAAAATACAAAATCGAAAAATCGAATCACGGGCTCACCCGGTAATAGATCAATTGGATCGCTCGAAGCAACGCCTGAGCCCTTCTTGCACCGTATAAGGCGGTTTCCAGTCCAGCAGCTCGCAGGTCTTGCTGATATCCACCTGCAACGAACCGAGCAGCCGTTGAGCCATCGCTTTTTTGCCCAGCAAGGTAGCACCAAGCTGGAGCATGCCAGCCGGTACTGAACTGGGTCGTGGGGGTTCACCATCGCCTGCCTCATGCCACGCAACAACTCGGTGGCGATAGCCCCGCCTCACCCCGCCAATGTGGTTAATGAGGAAACCGTTCGAACATTCCGTAACAGGCGAATGATTAGAAACGAACACAGTAGTCATGACCAATCCGTACCAGCGCCTCGTGGGTACTTTCCCTTGGCATCCAGCCCAGAACCCTCTGCACCTTAGTACTGTCGATTTGCAACGAGCCGAACAATTGATTGAAAAGCCGTTGACGCCCTAACAGTCTACAGGTTGCTCCGAGGGTCCTGACCGGAACGGGAAACAGCCGAGCGGGCCTCCCCATCCCATGGGCCAAGCTCGAAATAATCTCTCTGGTCGAAACATCGTCTCCATCCGCAGTCAGAAAAACTTCGCCTGCAGCGAGCGGATGTTCAGCACACCGCTCCAAAAGACTCACTAAATTGTGCAGGGAAACCACGCTGCGCTGATTACAGTCCTGACCAAAAGGCATCGGAACACCACGATCGACCAGCCTCAGCAATCGTGCAAAATTGCCAGGTGCATTACTGTCGATCACCATAGGAGGTCTAACAATAACCCACTCGATGCCCGCCTGCTCGCAGCAACTAATGAGTGCCTGCTCGGCCTCGTACTTAGATCTTGCATAATCAGTGCAGGGCTCAGGCACTGAATTCTCGGAAAACGGCCGACCGTCAGTGCGGTCGCCATTAACCCCTATAGAACTAACAAAGACAAAACGGCTAACTCCTGAGCGGGCTGCTGCCTGGATCAGCGCTACGGTGCCATTAACATTAACTTCGCGAAACGCCTCAAGAGGTGAGGTGACCCGCTCTTTAATGATATGTGCCCGGCCCGCTAGGTGAATCACACAGCTCACGTCAGCGCAGGCCAAATTTAGTCCTTTATCATCGCTCAGATCCGCCACAGCACATTCGACTTTATTGTGCGAACAACCCAAAGGGGAGCGGGTCATCGCACGAACAGAGCGTCGGTTGGTCGCTAGGTGCCCGACCAACGCCTTACCTATAAAACCGTTTGCCCCTGTAACGAGGATCTTCGACATTGGTGTTATGCCTTGCGTAGACCGCGGCCAACCGCATGATAAAGAAGCCCGGCAGCCGCCATCTCCTCAGGATCGAAAAGATTACGTCCGTCCACAATCACAGGGAAACGCAGCGTTTGCCGCAACCAGCCCAAGTCACATACCCGATAAGCCTTCCATTCCGTACAGATAACTAACGCATCTGCCCCCTCAAGTGCAGCTTCTCTGGATGCACAAAGCGTTAGATCGTCGCGAGCACCATAAATCCGCTCGCACTCCGCCATAGCCTGGGGATCGTGTGCCTGGATGAGCGCGCCAGCGGACCAGGCCGCCTCCATGAAGGTCCTGCTTGGTGCATCCCGCATATCGTCCGTGTTGGGCTTGAACGATAGCCCCCAGAGAGCAATTCGCTTTCCAGCCAGACTCCCCCCGAAAGCCTGCTGCAGCTTGGTGAACAGCATCTGCTTCTGCCTCTTATTAACCGACTCAACCGCTTCTAGCAGATCGGCCTGATAGCCAACCTCCTGCGCGGTACGGGCCAAGGCCTGGACGTCTTTCGGAAAGCAAGAACCGCCGTACCCGCAACCGGGATAGATGAAGTGGTAGCCGATTCGGGGGTCGGCGCCGATACCGAGACGAACCTGTTCAATATCCGCTTCAAGCAGATCAGCCAAATTAGCCATCTCGTTCATGAAGCTGATTTTGGTAGCCAGCATGGCATTAGCGGCATATTTAGTAAGCTCAGCCGAGCGCACGTCCATAAACATTAATTTGTCGTGATTACGGTTATAAGGGCCATAGCATAGCCGCATAGCATCACGCACTATGGGGGAATTGCTACCTATAACGATGCGCGAACCCTTTGTGAAATCCTCGATCGCCGCACCTTCCTTGAGAAACTCGGGATTAGAGCAAACCTCAAATTCCAGTTTTTTCCCACGCTCGGACAGCAGACTTGACACGCACTCCCTAACTTTATCAGCAGTCCCTACCGGCACCGTTGACTTATCAATTACGATTTTAGGTTCTGTCATGTAGCGGCCAATGGTACCAGCCACCTCCAAGACATATTTCAAGTCGGCTTTACCATCTTCATCTGGCGGCGTACCCACCGCTATGAATTGGAGATAGCCATGTTCCACCCCTAGAGCTGCGTCGGTGGAGAAGCTAAGACGGCCGGCCTTGCAATTGTTAAGAATCAGTTCTTCTAACCCAGGTTCATAGATGGGCACGACGCCTTTATTAAGGCCGTCGATCTTTTGTTGATCAATATCAATGCAGATCACCGAATGCCCAACATCAGCCAGACAAGCTCCCGTAACCAAACCAACGTAACCACTTCCAAAAACCGTTATTTTCATAGTTACGTCAGCCTGCTTTCTCTTCTTTTAGCAACTCATCGAAGTACCGGATGGTTTTCTCCAGCCCTTGATCTAGCATAATGGTTGGTTGCCAATTAAGTACTGTCTTAGCTTGGGCAATATCGGGCTGACGCTGCTGTGGATCATCTTGCGGCAGTGGCCGGAAAACTATACGTGAAGCGCTGCCTGTTAGTTCGAGAACGCGCTCGGCCAGTTGGCGCATGGTAAATTCGCCGGGGTTCCCCAAATTGATTGGACCAGTTACCTCATCGTCTGTGTTCATCAAGCGCACAAACCCTTCGATAAGATCATCGACATAGCAGAAACTGCGGGTCTGATGGCCTTCGCCATAAATGGTAAGATCTTCGCCCTTCAGCGCCTGAACGATGAAGTTACTAACGACACGCCCATCGTTGGGATGCATTCGTGGACCATAAGTATTGAAAATCCGCGCAATCTTTATCCGCAGTCCATGTTGACGGTGATAATCGGAGAAGAGCGTTTCGGCGCAACGTTTTCCTTCATCATAGCAAGAGCGAATACCGATTGGATTAACCCGCCCCCAATACCCTTCCGGCTGCGGATGTACCTCTGGATCGCCGTAAACTTCGCTCGTGGATGCTTGAAAAATTTTCGCCTTGGTACGCTTGGCCAATCCAAGTACGTTTATCGCGCCGTGGACATTGGTTTTAAGTGTCTGTACAGGATCAAACTGATAATGTATCGGCGATGCCGGGCAGGCCAAATTAAAAATTTCATCCACTTCAACGTATAGAGGAAACGTTACATCGTGACGAATTAGTTCAAAGTACGGATTGCCCATTAGATGAGCAATGTTACGTTTGGTTCCGGTATAGAAATTATCCACACACAGAACCTCATATCCGTCCGTGAGAAGACGCTCACATAAGTGGGATCCTAGAAATCCTGCACCACCTGTAACCATGACACGCTTCATAGACCTTTCCTCAATACCCGATAATAAAAGCCGCCCAACGCATGAGTGAGCGTGAAAAATGCTGCTTGAAGGCTTGTCACCCCCGGATATTCTTTATGAACCATATACATACGCTCAAGCATATACCTCTTAGAGCCAGAAATTTGGCCTTGAACTCTTCGGTAACAAAGCAGCGGGTATTTCAACTTTATACTCTCGCCCAGCGCCTCGTGCACTCTTAACCAACAGTGATAATCCTCCACTGCCTTGTAACGAATATCCTCATTAAATAGAAAACTCGACAAAACCTCTTTACGCGTCACGACGCTCGACGTAGGTATACGACCTTTGAACCGCTGTTTATTGAAAGTAATACGCTCACAAACAACCTCACCGGGCTCTGCGAATGTCAATGCAGCCTCGTCGGTAAAATCACGCATCTGTGTGCAGCTGAAACTGGCACCCGCCTGATACATAGCTTTGAGCTGCAGCTCGAGTTTGCGTGGATGCCAGATATCATCGGCGTCCAGGAGAGCGACCCACTCACCTTTTGCTTGTTTAATCCCGATATTTCGAGGCGCGGCAGGCGCTCCGTTGTTTTTCTCTAAGGGCAGCAAACAGATACGCGGATCCTGTTCGGCATAAGCTCTCACGACATCACGCGTGCCATCTTTTGAGCAGTCGTCAACAACGATCAACTCCCAATTTTGATAAGACTGCGCCAGAACCGACTCGATCGTACGGCCGATCAGATTCTGCGCATTGTAAGACGGCGTAATGATGCTCACCAATCCATGTTCATTTAAATCCACAACATGCCCCTTTTTCATTACACGCCTTTCGGGGAAAGATTCCTTACCCGATCAACTAGGCCATACGGAAACTTCCTAGATAGCCTGATCTCATCCGTATCGGCTCCGGTCCAAACAGACGACGCCATACCCACCAGAGCCTCACAATCCCCACTCATAAACGCACGAACATAGGTGTTCTCGAATTCCGGGCTGCCCGCAAACTGAGTATCATCTACCAAATCCGCACCGTTGGTAATCAAGCCTGCAAGCATCTGTGGATCTGCGCCTTCGTAAAACGCACATTCGGTAACCGCCTTTGAACGGATATAGTTTGTAAAAACGGGTTCACGGGCTGCTTTTGAATAGAAATAGCGAAGCGTCCTGCTTATTAACCTCGCCGGATCAATTTTGAGCACTTGATCGAGCTTGTTTTTATCAAAATCATCTATAGTTAGAACATCAGTTGCAGCGCCGGAATAGCTATAAGGCGACGGACCCAAACAGATCACCGGTTTGCCTAGGATTCCCGCTTCAAATACGGTATTGCTGCCGTTCAGCACTACCACATCCGCCAAGCGAATCAGGTCCTGAGTACTGACCTTGCTGGAACTTTCGATATAGGCAACACCGCGCGACTCGCACCACTGTCGATAATGCTCCTCACATAACTGAGCCGAGACCTGACCGAACTTCACGCTCCAGGAAGGATGAAATCTCACAAGAATGTCGGCATAGCCAAACCAGCCGTTATCCACCGCAATATCGATCGCATCCGTATTGTCAGTCCACTCGGTAGCCCAGTCGGGATGCCCCAGCAACTCATTCTTGCTGCTCGGGCATACCAAAACCCGGGGCCCGACTGATTGCCCAGGCCAAGCCTCTGTCTTCGCGGCGTTGATGTTGTATCTTTTCCACTCAAGTGGATTCCCACCCGTCAAGCGTTCCGCAGCCAGTTTCGCCGCGATGGCACACTGTTTCGCTGACAGCGGCTTCGCCGAATACTCCTGGTTGATCCTATGAATTTTTTCCAACGACGAGCAGTTGGCATTCCTGTTCAAGATCAAGCCATGCCCGAACAGAGGCCGCTCATGAGTCACGTACGGAATACCAGCTGTCCTGCAGGCTTCGATGGCTGCACGAGTCAAATCCATCCGTCCATTGAATGCAATGACCGCATCCAGCTGTCTGTGCTCGATCCATTTCAACGCGGCGTGGTAGAAATTTACTGAGTCTGGCAACAAGATTTTTTTCTTGTCCGCGACCAACTTGGATTGACGCTGCTCCCAAGATTCAACGCGAGTCAGCGTGTAAGCGCTAGATTCGACAAAAGCCTCGTGCTCTGGCCATACAGCGCTTTTATTCCAATATCGCCAAGCACTATCTGTATGGTCGAAGGTAAATGACCGTAGACCACCGACAATGCACTTTGCGCATTCGGAACGCCCCGTTCCCTTGAGTTCTCGGAGATAACAATGTCCGGCATTGGCATCGCAAACCAGAGCGGCCGTCTCCCAGCCAAGCAGTTTAGCCAACCTTTCTAAGTACTTAGTCTGATGGGCATGAGGACGATAAGGATAGACATTTACAAATCCGACTTTCAAGAAAACCTCTCAAACCAATAAACTAGGCAATACTAGTAGAGCCTGACAGCTCCGCGCCTAATAGCCCCTTCACCCATCTTAAGCAAATAACAAAAATGGGGCTTAAACAACTTAGCTCTTTCTAGGTATCTGGCCGCGACCCACGAAATCGCAAAAGAAAGGGAAACACCAATTACGGCCCCACCCCACCACAGGGAATCCCCTTCCCCCGACAACACTGCAACAGATAGAGTAAAGCTCATCAATGGAAAATGAACTATATAAAGAGTATATGAAAAATCCGCCACCTGAACAAAAATCCCGCTAAATGCAAAATCCATATAAAATATTACTATAGAAAACAAAATAGCCATTGATAGAACACCAACAAACCAAAACTCTCCACCCCAAAAATAGTTTTCATGTAGCCCAAAACCTGCGACGGTCACAACCAATATGAAACCCAAAGAACCGAGAACAAGAAGAAGCCTCCTGCACCACTGGCGCTCTCCAAAAATAGCAATGCTCGCGCCTAAAAACCATATAAAAGAATATACTAAAAATTCGATCCTCAAATAAAACAAAAAAATAAACAGGACAAAAAAAGCCATTAATGGAACGACTTTTTTATTAAGCAAACCACAACTCAGCAGCATTGCTAAAATATACAGCTGAAACTCATAATAAAGTGACCAGAGAGGCCCATTCAAACTATGCAAGCCACCCAACATTAAGAAGCTAGAAAAATACTCACGAACGGAGATAGAATATATCTCCCTACCGAAGGAACTCGATATTTTTTCGCTGAATGGATTAATTGCTGATCCAGGAAGCCCCAACCAATAAACAATCAAATAAACAAAAAAAACAACAACCATTGAAAAGACAAATGGCGGATATATCCTTGCCAATCTGGACGATAAATAATCAATCCAGTCAAAGCGGCTATATTTGCGATGATTTGAAATTATACTTTTTGTCACAAGGAAACCACTCAGCAGAAAAAACAAAACGACCGCAAAGACAGCAAGATTTGAAATATAAAATTTATAATCAGAAACCAACTCAATGTTATATAAGAAAACTTGACAAGCATGAGCAAGAACCACTACGACAGCCGATACCCCACGGTAAAAGTCAAATTTAGAAAATGACTCTTTCATTGATCCTCACCCACCTTACGTGGTTTATCCAATAACGAGCATATAAAACACAAACCTAGCACTATCATCAACGGAAAAACAAAATAAAGATACTGAACAATCTCTAAAAGAAAAGCAAAAGGAGAAAAAATCACCAAAGAGATAAAGAACACATACGAAACCACTGCAAAAAAATTGAAGCGCCTTTCCGGAACCGCTATTAATGCCCCGAGAAAAACTTTAGAAAAAAAGTAAGGAAGAATAATGAAAAAAAACCCTATCCATCCAAAGTCATAATATAATGACCCGTTCAACGATATCCAGTTAGGATAATAACCCACGCTCAAAACATCGTTTCCGATTCCTAGCGCGCCTCCCGCATAGCCAGCAATCAAGGCATGTGCAAGCCTAAATGTGGAAATACCAACACATGAGCTACAAGAGACAATATCAATAAAGACCCATTTCACATGAACAAAATATAAAGCAACAGGCGCCAAGGAATCAGGAATAACCGATAACACACCCGGATCGCCCCCCCCCATTAGTTTATTAGCGGTTAGATATGCGTAATCATCAACCTCAAAACCGGAGCCCTCCGCTCTTGAAAGGGAGATGTATACGGAATATGAAAACACTAACGCAAAGACCAGAACAGCAGAAATAAGGAGCCCTTTAGGAAGCCAAGCAAAACCCACGTACAACCTGAAAACGACGCTTGAAACCATGACAGCAACAAATATCAATACAGCCTCTCTTCCTCCAGTCATAAGAGAGAACATCAGAACAAGGATCAGAGATAATATAAACAACCGCAATGACGACTTATAATAATCCCCATAAACCACCGAAAATATCAAAGAAACAAAAACAAAAGGGAAAAACAAATTACCAACAACGCTATAGATACTTGAAACCCCTTGCCTAAGGCTTGCTTGAGCTCGCCATGCTTCTCTAGCAACCGAAACCCCTTGAGAGTAATCTACCCCCTGTAGATATACCCTATCAAAATATATTAACGAAACACCAGCGACTGAAACAATAAAACAAAAAATTGAAACTTTAGCCGGCCATCTCGATATGTATAGTTTTTCATCAAATTGAAAAGATATTGAAGAAAAAACTAGCAACCCCAAAAAAATAAGACCGTTAAAGAGGTAATAAACACTGTAAGAATATGTGCTTTTGCTAATCGCAGAATATGGCAATAAAACATCAAGCGCTTCAATCGAAAGAAATACAATAAGATAAAAAAGAGGGATCACTAGAGCCCTTCTTTTTATATAAAAGAAATTCGACAATAGTTCACCTAAATCCTAAAAGCGTCATCAACAATAATATTTTGCCCACACACATATTCAGAGGCATCAGAAAGCAAAAATATAATTGTGCCAACAATATCGTTCGGTTCAAGCATTCCCTTATCGCGACAGTAACTGTTGTAACGATCCAGAAAGGCTTGGTCCTGCCCTGCCAGAATCCCGCCAGGACTTACACAGTTAACCCTAAACCTCGAACCCTTTGTATAGGCTGAGACATAGCTGCCAAGATGCTGCAAAGCAGACTTTATCGCCGCGTATTCGACAGGCATAGTCATAGAAGTACCGGCGTAGACTTCGAAGCGAGGCGCCATGACCCCATAAATTGAAGACATGTTCACCAGCGAAAACTTTTCCTGCTTTACCAGCGCATACTTCGCACACTGCTGCATGAACAAGAAATACCCTCCCAGGTGCAGAGATACATTTTCGCAAAAATCCTCGTACGTTACGTCAAAAAAACTTCTTCCATAGTTTTCATTGCGTGGGTACGCCGCATTGACCGCCCCGTCCAGCGAGCCAAACTGCTCCACTGCGGTCTCAATTACGCGCTGTATAGAACTCGCTTGCGTGATATCGCCTTCGATTGGAAAAAAATTCTTATTATCGTTTTTCTTTATCTTAATTTCCTGTAGCGCCTTTTTACTCTGGTCGACGGCAACAATATTTGCTCCGCAATCCAGGGCGGCATCAACCATCGCCTCACCCAGCCGCCCGGCGGCCCCTACTACTATAAAAGTCTTACCATTCAAGTTCACTGTTGACATTTCCTGTACAGAGCTTCCGCGACCATGAAGTCAAACCCATCATCAATGTCGACCGCCCGCTCTTTGGGAACGATCACTGATTTAACCTTGCCGGCAAATACACCAGAATTTTTCAGGATGAACTCGGGACGCGAGACGTAAGCCACCGTGGTCATATCGTAGACAGTCGGTGCATCTTGCCGACGCCGGATGGTGTCATCATGTATGACTACTTCGCTGTAACCATCTTCGTCACGAACAACCATATTGAAATACGGGCTGCGAGCAGCTGGTGTCACGGTGACAACCATATCCGTGCGCTCATCTAGCGCGGCAAGACACTGCTCGACATCTGTCGTTCCCCGCAAAGGACTGGTTGTCGGCAGACTCAGAAACACTTCGAATGACTCGCCGCGTGCGTATAGAAACTGTATAGCATGTTGCCAAGCCAACCATTCCGAGGCAGTGTCGCTAGCAAGCTCATGCGGCCTTTTGATTACTTCTACCGAGAGGCTTTCAGCTACGGCCGCGATTTCGTCCGAATCGGTAGAAACAAAAATCTTTTTCACACCGCTTATTTGCTGCGCTAAGGTTATGGAATGACCTATAAGCGGGATGCCTCCCAAAGGCTTAATATTTTTTCCAGGCAAGCCTTTTGAACCACCACGAGCAAAGATGAATGCGTATATGCTCATGATGCGAAATCTCCGATATCCACTACTTGTCGAGTGATTGACGAATGTCTTAGGGCTTCTATTAAACGCAAGGTGTCCAAGGCTTGGTAGACGCTAACGTTGGGTGTGAGTTCACCCGCAGCCACTTTCACGAAATGAGAAACTTCTTCCAGGTACATGTCATTTCGATTGTAACTCGGATCGCTGAAAAGTATATCTTCGCCATCACTGGCAGTACCAAGGCAAATACTATTGTGCAGAAGATCCCAAACCAGCGTGCCAGACTCCCCTACAATTTTGCACGTACGGGTCGGAGCCCGCTGCAAAAAGTCCAGATGAACACTAGCAACAAGACCGTCCTTACGACTTAAAATCGCGTGAGCGTTATCTTCCACATCGACATCAAGAGCCCCAGAGTTAGAAGCAACGCAATAGACTGAATCGAACTCTCCAAACAGCCACGTCAAATAATCTAGTTCATGGCTAAGCTCAAGCAAAACACCGCCGCCTAGTTTCTTACAGGCAGATACATTTTTTCGGTAGTCGGTTGCCGGCCGCCAGTCAGGTAGATATTGGCCGACCTCAATCGATACACTGTGGATGCGCCCTACTATCTGTTCAGTCAGCAGCTCTTTGAGCCGTATGGCCGATGGCATAAAGCGCAGGTTATAAGCAACTTCAATCTTGGCGCTATTTTCAAGCAGAACTTCGCCCGCTCTCGCGAAAGATTCCAGCGAATCCGACAAAGGTTTTTCGATCAGAACCGGAATACCTGCTCGCAATAAGACCGCGGCTTGATCCACATGAAAGGGGGCCGGTGAAGCGACGATCGCCAGCATAGGCTCCGCATTCAGGGCTTCCTCGAGACTTGTGTAGACGACATCGGCACCGACTTCTTCCGGGCTTAGCGCCCGGCCCGACGCAGACACGCATCCGACCCTTGCTTGGCTGAATAACGCCTTGATATTCGCAATATGACGGCGCGCGATGCTACCGCTGCCAACTACCAGATACAGCTGCTGGACGCTCATAGACTGCCGAACTCTTGCTGAGCGCGTTTGAAGTCTTCCATCCGCCCAATATCCAGCCAGTATTCATGCACGGGAAACATGTTCACATCATTGCCGTTGGCAATCTCCCGCTCCAGCAGGGTTGGCATGTCGACCCGGACACCCGGCGCGACGCTTTTAACCAAATCGGGTGAAAGAAGGTAAATGCCTGCATTAATAAAGAAACGATGCACTGGTTTTTCAACCATCGAGCAGATGCGATGGCCTTCGCTCTGAATAACCCCATACGGCACACAATGCTCATATTCGCGGACACACATAGTCGCTACGCCGCTATGGTCTTGGTGGAATTCCAGCAG
The DNA here is from genome assembly GCF_047225135.1 of Pseudomonas sp. YJ42. Classification (NCBI taxonomy): domain Bacteria; kingdom Pseudomonadati; phylum Pseudomonadota; class Gammaproteobacteria; order Pseudomonadales; family Pseudomonadaceae; genus Pseudomonas; species Pseudomonas sp. YJ42. The sequence continues at coordinate 1,219,963 of NZ_CP178378.1, forward strand.
GTTTTGGAAATTCAGCGTAGTCAGCAAGTCGCCGTTCATCATGAATAGTGGCTGATCAATTTCATCGTGAGGCAATAGACCCAAGGCACCGCCTGTGCCCAATGGTTCCTTCTCATGTATATAGCGGATACTGACGCCCCATTGGCTACCATCACCGAAATGTTCACGAATCATTTCTGGCATATAGTGGGTTGATATGAAGAAGCGATGGAATCCTGCATTGATAAAACTCTCAAGAATCAACTCGAGAATAGGTTTTTCCCCGACCTTAAGCAGCGGTTTCGGACAGTTATGGGTCAATGGCTGTAGACGTGTTCCAAAACCACCGGCCATTAGAAATACCGGGTTATCGCGATGTCGCTTGTTCAGGAGATCATGCAAGGTCTCCAAGCCAATGACACGACCTTCTTGGTCAACTACAGGCAACTGGAGCAATTGGTACTTCTCCATGTCTGCTAGGATCCGCTCCTTACTCCAATCCCTCGCGGCCGTACGAGGAGTGATACACATGACTTCGGCAACTGGAACATCGAGGGTCATGTGCTTCAACAAGGCGCGGCGAACATCACCGTCAGTCAAGGTGCCGAGCAGGCGGCGCTCAGCACTGACCACCATGACGATACGCAATGCTTCGCGGTCAAGCGTCGCGATAGCCTCTTCCAGAGTAGCTTCCGGACCGATGAGTGTGGATTCCCATTGCTTCATTTTTAAAAAACCTTCGTTATCTACTCACCGAGCGCTGCTTTGTTTCGCGCCGCAGGGCCTATTAATGTCAGCCGAGCGGCGAGGTCGCGAACCAACACGGCCCCGGCCCCAACGACGGATTCCTCTCCGACCGTAATCCCCTGGATCACAGTCGCGCCGCTAGCAATAAAGGCGTGATCTTTGACCCGGACGTTCCCACAAAGAGTGGCGCCTGGAGCGACATGTACGTGCTCACCCAAATAACAGTCATGATCCAGGCTGGCTCCCGTATTGATGATCGAATTAGAGCCAATTTTCGCGTCGGCTTGGATCACGGCGCCCGCCATAACTTGCACGCCTTCCTCCAGCGAGGCACTGGCGTCAACCCAGGCGGCAGGATGCACCAGCGCAGGAAAGCGAAAGCCTTTAGCTTTAAACCGCTCAAAAATTTTGCGACGACCTGTGCTTCCGACCAATTGCCCGATGCCATTGATCAGCCCAACAGACGCGGGATCCATTGCGTCAAGCGCCTCATCGCCACCCAAGACTCTAACGCCCCGCCACTGATCGCTGCCTTGCTGGGCCAGTTCCGGATCACAGACTCCGAACACATTCAGTCCGGACTCTTGGGCTAATGAAAGCAATACCTTCGCGTGGCCACCTGCACCTAGAATGACCAAAGGTAAGCTACTATCAATTATCGCTTTCATGGCTCGATAATCTCACCGGCCTGATAAGTACGGGCCGAACGCCGCCCAACCAACCCCCACAGAGCAGTAGGAGGTAAGCCTTGCCCGCTGCGCGCGGTGGTTAGGTCCTCCCGGGAAAACACTTTACCTGCGGCTATCTCCCGAGCGGCAACCACTTGCTGGTGTGCTGCCTGACGAGTATCCCATTCGCTAGCCTGCGGGGCCTTGCAGGGCTCACCGAGGGCCAGTTCGAGAGAGCGGATATCCGAAACCATTCGTTTGAGCTCATCTGGCTCCAACGAAGCTTTGTGGTCAGGTCCCGGCAGCGAGCGGTCAAGCGTGAAGTGTTTTTCGATGACTTTGGCTCCGCGAGCCACCGCGGCAACCGGAATCAGGCAGCCTTCCGTGTGATCCGAGTAACCGACATCAAGGCCAAAGGCATGGGCCAACGTATCCATAGCCCTGAGATTAACTTCGTTCCAAGGGGTGGGGTATTGAGAGGTACAGTGAAGCAACGTCACATGCCCCTGTAACCGTTGCCGCGCCTCTCGGCAACTCCAACTACGCCAGACTTCATTCATGTCCGCAGGCTCCCGGCTTGAGGCCAGCGCATGCGCGACTATGGCAAGACCCTGCTCTACCTCAGCGAGCGTCGCCATGCCCGTGGATAGGATCAACCTCTTGCCAGTACGTGCGAACTGCCATAAAAGCGGGCCGTTGGTCAGCTCGCCAGAAGGGACCTTGAATAACGGCATGCCCAGCTCGGATAGAAAGATCAAGCTATCCGGATCGAATGCAGTAGAAAGGAACTCGATGCCTTTTTGCCGAGCATAGCGCTGTAGATCAACATGCCAGGCCTGGGGTAATTCCAACTTCTTGAGCATTACCAGCTGGCTTTCAGACTCATCCGTGCTCTGTTTCTGGTAAGCAGCCTTAGGGGCGGTCTTCGAGGCCAGACGTGCCGCATTGAAGGTTTGAAACTTGACTGCATCGACACCAGCCGCCGCTGCGGCGTCCACTAGAGCGAACGCCAGCTCACGCTCACCATTATGGTTTACACCTGCTTCGGCGATGATGTAAACCGCATCTTTGTCGGACTGCTTCATGGGTCAACTCAGATTGTGGAATGACTTATTAAATGTCCCGTCGAAACGCTCAAGGACATCCACGATGGCTTCGGCTGCATTGCCTTGGCCGTAAGGATTGACAGTTTCTTTGCTGGCTTCGGCGAATTCGTGGGAAAGCGCTCGCTGAAGTGCAGCCTCAACGGCCTTGGTATTCGGCTCACAATGCAGCACAGAATCCGCGGCCAAACGGCCTTTCTGGCGCGCACCGATGTTTACGGTAGGAATACCGAAAGCAGGAACCTCAATGATTCCGCTGGAGGAGTTCCCCACCACAGCAGCCGACATAGCGACGGCACTCAGATAGCGTTTGAACCCGAGCGAAGGGATCGCCAACACCCGCTCAGGCTGGTTCTGCGCATAAGCTTCAAGTAATGGAATGATGGCTCTGCCACCGTTGTCTGCGTTTGGATAAGTCAGAATGATCTGGTGATCTGGAAATTTATCCAGCGCCTGCAAAAGCGCAGTGAAGCTTTGCTCCGGATTCTCGTCCGATAGAGTGACCGGATGATAGGTCACCAACAGGTAAGGCGAGCGGAGCGCAAAGCCAAGGCTTTTACCGAGTTCTTCGATGGTCATTTTAGGGCTGCGACGCAAATGGTCGAGGCCAACCGCACCGACGTTGAAAACTCGTTCAGGCGACTCGCCCATCTGGATGACACGACGCCGATATGGTTCCGCTGCGACAAAATGCAAGTGAGCCATTTTGGTGATGGCATGCCGGATTGCATCGTCATAAGCCCCTTCAGTAATTTCACCACCGTGCAAATGCACGATAGGAATCCGCATGATCAGAGCGGCCTGAGCAATCGCCAAAGCCTCGAAGCGGTCACCGAGCACTACCAACATATCCGGCCGTAAGCGATCTAGGGCATCCGCGAATCCTAAAGTTCCCAGTCCTATGGACTTGACTACTCCAACCGACGTATCTGAAGACAGGAGCATTTCTACCTTGGAATCGACGCTGAAACCGTCCTGCTCAATCTGCCTCCAGGTTTCACCAAATTCAGGCGAAAGGTGCATGCCACTTACGATGACCTGCAACTCCAGCTGAGCATTAGCCTGGATATCCTTCATCAACCAATAGAGCAAGCCGTACTCGGCTCTCGTACCGGTGAAGACTGCGACCTTGCTTTTCACGCCTTCCACCCCGGCAGGACGCTGCTTGGTACGTTGACAACCCGAGCCTCCAGCCATTCAGCATTCGTCAAGTCGCCTCGCAGGCAGTTAACATACAGAGGCAGACGGTTCATCAACTTCCAGATCGGCCGCGTCATCACACCGCTGTCATTGGTAGACTTTAATAGCACGTCGCGTCGTGCAGGGCTTTCGCAAATAACAGCGTTGAGCCAGTAATTGGAGCGACAGCCTTCGGGCTCTTTAAAGAACTGCAGTTCGCTCCCTTCTAGCACCTCTGCATAGCGGTTTGCCAGCTCTCGCTTGCAAGCGATGAAGTCCTCCAATTGCTCCAGCTGCGCACACCCGAGCGCCGCATTTATATTAGGTAGACGATAATTATATCCAACTTCATCATGGACATATTCATATGGGTGTGGCTTCTTGGCTGTAGTTGTTAGATGCTTAGCGCGCGCGCCCAACTCTTCATCAGCCAAGATCATACCTCCACCACCGGTGGTGATAATCTTATTGCCATTAAAGCTCAAGATACCTAAACGACCGAACGTGCCTGTGTGCCGGCCTTTGTAAATACTTCCTAGCGACTCGGCGGCATCTTCGATAAGAACCAAGTTCCAGCGCTTACATACAGCAACGAGATATTCTATTTCGACTGGATGTCCGAAGGTATGCATGGGCAAGCAGGCCCTCAGCACTCTCTCATCTAGTTTAAGCCTGCATATACCGTCCGAGTCTATATATGCGTATTCATCCAGCCACTTCTCAAGCGCTGTAGGAGAGAGTCCGAGGGTATGCCGGTCAACATCGATAAAGACCGGAGCAGCGCCGCAATATGCAATGGCATTGCACGTTGCCACAAAGGTCAACGGCTGGGTTAAAACTAGATCGCCAGGCTGGACTCCAGCAAGCATCAGAGCGGCATGCAAGGCGGCAGTACCGTTGACCGTCGCGACCGCTTTTGGGCTACTGGTGTACGCAGCCATATCCCGCTCAAAGCGATCGACGAAAGCGCCCACGCTCGAAACAAAAGTCGACTCAATGGTTTCCACCACATAATCACGCTCGTGCCCGGAGAACACAGGGGCATGAAGTGGGATGAAATCATTTGTTTGGTATTGATCCCGCACAAACTTAATAAGGGAGTCGAACATGGCTTGATCTCAGACGTTGTAGATGTCGGCTTTATATTTAGCCAAATTCTCTGGCCGGGACAACCAATCAATCGTTTCCTGCAACCCCTGCTTTATAGAGTATTTCGGAGTGAAGCCAGTAAGTCCGTTTATCTTGGTATTATCGCACCAGAGACGGAAAACCTCCGACTTTTCCGGGCGAATGCGCTGATCATCAGTCAAAAACTCAACATCACTACCCATGAGCTCACGGATCAGATTAAGAGTATCTCCTACCGAGATCTCATAGTTGGAGCCAATGTTAACAGATTCTCCTATGGCCTTATCGCAGCGAGCCAACTCTAAAAAGCCACGACAGGTGTCAGCAACGTAATTGAAATCGCGGGTAGGAGACACATCGCCCAACTTGATCTCCTTTTTGCCGCTAGCGATTTGAGTGATGATAGTCGGTATCACCGCCCTCGCCGATTGCCGCGGACCATAAGTATTAAAAGGCCGTGCGATAGTCAAAGGCAAATCAAACGCATTAAAGAAGCTCATCGCCATAGAGTCAGCACCAATCTTAGATGCACTATATGGCGACTGAGCTTGTAACGGATGCTTCTCATCTATTGGAACGTACTGAGCCGTACCATAAACTTCGCTGGTAGAAGTATGAATAACGCGCTGCACGCCGTTTTCTAAAGCCGCCTGGCAAATATTTAACGTTCCCTTCACGTTAGTATCAACATAGCTATCAGGCGCCACATATGAATAAGGTATTGCAATCAACGCAGCCAAATGAAATACAGCATCAACGTCTTTTGTGATGTGCTTGCAATAATGCGGATCTCGCACATCACCACTCACTACCTCGACATCGGCGAGACAGTCAATATCTTCAAGCCAACCCCAATAGTTAAAGGAATTATATTGAGATAGAGCCTTGACTTGATACCCTTCGCGCACAAGCAACTCTGTAAGATGCGAACCAATAAAACCATCAGCCCCAGTAACCAGCACTTTACTCATCAACCATCCTCCTATTCTGAAACACTAGAAAATCCGCACACTTTCTGATACACGGCAACTTTCCAAACAAGTATCACTAAAAACGACACGCACATTGCCCATACCACAGCAATCGCACCGAACATTGGAACACCTAAAAAACATCCGATAAGAAAAACTAGAAAGCCAAGAACTTGGCTATATAAAATAGCCTTATCGTGGTGTTTTGCATACAAGCCAACATGAGGAGCCATGCTAGCTGCATAAATAATAACAGCCAAAAGCAGCCATTGCAGCAGATAGAGATTGTCTAAATAAATTTCCTTTCCAATCCAACTAAGTACAAAAGGACTAAAAAACAGCGCAAAAGCAGCCATCGTAACTGTAGCCAACACCAACGTGACAGCAAGCTCTTTCATATTCTTTTTGAATTTCTTCTCATCGTTCTCTTTCGCGGCAGCAACAACTTTAGGGTATAAGAAAGCAATCACACCTGCATCAAGAAAGGACACGATAGAAAACGCAACCCCAACAAATAAAACGTAGGCACCCAGGACATCTAGCCCAACAGCACTTTCGATCCAGTAACGATCGAAGGTAAACAAGCCGCGAATTGCAAGGCTTGCTATCAACAGCGGGAAAGCGATCTTAACTCCGCGTAAAATCCAGCGCCAATCACATTTTCTATTCCATGTACTTTTATCTAGTTTAAGTACCCTTGCAACTCCTAATGCGCATGCAGCACCTGCGCCTATAGACCAAGCCAGAAACACAAAGTCTAGATTACGCGCCTCCTGTACGTACCCCATCAACAAAACAGCAACAATAGCCCAGACCCCACTCCTTAAAAACAAAACCAAGCTGGCTAAAAACTGCTCAGACATCACAACAAGCAAACGATTTAGCTCTTGCGCCGTATGCTCAAATAACAACAACACCAAGAACCATCCGACATACTTCAAAGACGAGAAGTATGCACCAAAGGCGAAAAGCAGCAACGGCAAAAACAAAGCATAACTGATCGCGAAAAACACCCACTGATCCCTAATTATAGGCAACCAACTTTCCTTACCGACACCAAGTAAATCGCGACTCGAATATGTATAAAACTCGAAACCAATTAAAAAAAACGAGTAACCAATGCTTGCAACAACCAACCCAAAGAGGCCCACCTCTTCTGGTGACAGAAACTTAGCCAGAAAGAAAATCAGCAAGAACTTACAGGCAAGTGTTCCACCCCGAAGCGAAACATTTATCAGCCTTGAAATAAGCTCATTCATTAGCAGAGCATTCGGCGGTCAAACGATCATTAATGCGGCACAAAAACATAGGCTTATATATCATCCGAAACGTCCTGCTCGCTTTTCTCCACCGTCCCACCGATCAATAATATCGACGGATAACTTGTTGCGCCTGTACCACTCCCGCAGAAGAGAAATCAGCACCTTCTTCGCCCCCTCCTCCCCATGCACCACCCGAATCTCTGTCGGCCACTCCTGCATGCCGGTCACGAATTCTACCAATCCCTTCTGGTCCGCATGGGCCGAATAGCCTCCGATGCTAGTGATGCCGGCGCGGATACTGATGCGCTCGCCGTCAAGATCGACGTAGCCGCCCTTGGGGCCGTAGGTCTGGATGGCGTGGCCGGGAGTGCCTTTGGCCTGGTAGCCGACGAACAGGACGTTATGCCTTTTATCGCCCAACAGGGCCTTGAGGTAATTGACGACGCGACCGCCGCTGCACATGCCGCCACCGGCAATGACGATGGCTGGGCGTGCAGTCTGGGCCAGATGTTTGACGATGCGCAGATGGTCACCGTGGCTGTCTATTGTAATCAACTGTTCGAACGCCAGCGGGCGACGCCCGGATTGGACACGCTCGCGTGCCTCCTGGTTCCAGTATGGCTTCAGCGTCCGATAGGCGTCGGTGAAGCGGCTCGCCAGGGGTGAATCGAGGATGATCGGCAGTTCCGGCCAGTTGGGTTCGGTGTGGGTTGTTTCTCCCCGCACCCCGGCCCTCTTCCCAGAGGGAAGAGCGGGCTGGTCTGCAACGAGGCTTTGCTTGCTCTGGATAATTTCTTCCAGCTCATAGAGCAGTTCCTGGGTGCGGCCGATGCTGAACGCGGGTATCAGTACGGTGCCTTGGTCCTGCAACGCCTGTTCGATGACGGCTTCGAGTCGTTGACGGCGGCTTTGGCGGTCTTCGTGGAGGCGGTCGCCATAGGTGCTTTCCAGCACTAAGATATCGGCGCGCTCCGGTGCCTGCGGTGGTGCCAGGAACGGCGCATGCGGTGCGCCCAGGTCGCCGGAAAACACAACACGCTTGCTTTGGTTTTGCTGCGGGTAGTTCAGGTCGATTTCAACATAGGCGGAACCGAGGATATGGCCGGCCCGCTGCAAGCGAACGCGCGCGATCAGTTCTTCGCTATCGAACAGTGTGAACCAGTTCTGGTAAGGCAAGGCAATGATGCGCTTCTCGATCTGCGCAATGTAGCGCTCGATCTGCGTCTGGTCTCGGCTGATGCCGAGCTTGAAGGCATCTTCAAGAACGATGGGCAGAAGCTTCGCCGAAGGTTCGCTGCACAGAATGGGCCCTTCAAAGCCTGCGGCGAGTAGATACGGGATGCGGCCGACATGATCGATGTGCACATGGGTGGCGATCAATGCCTTGATCGTATCGAGCGGAAACTCGATGGCCAGTCGGTCCGCCCCAGGCCCTTCGGGAAGTGAAGCATCGTTGCCCTGGAACAGCCCGCAATCGACCAGCACGCTGACCGACGCGTCCATACGTAGCTGATGGCAGGAGCCGGTCACGCCATCCTTGGCGCCGTGATGTTCGATGGTCGGATAGTGCACAGTTATTCCCTTAACAAAACGTAAAACACCCGTGACCGTCTAGCCACGGGTCCGCATGAACAATAAGGCGAAGATTCTATCCGAGTTGGGGTCCCGCTGGCTGTGAGCAGCCAGCCAATGGATGGGCGGTCACAGCTTGGTTTTGGGTTGGCGCAGGTTGCGCACCAGTGCGATGAAGAGCCCGAGCATGCCGCCGAGCACCAGCGCCAGCGCGACGATCAGCGCCTTCTTGGGCTTGATCGGCCGAGTCGGTGCTACAGCACTTTGATCCAAAGAGACCAGTTTGAGTGTATCGGTATCGATATGCAGGGCACGCAGGCGTGCGGCCTCTTCACGCCAACCTGCGAGGCCTTTGAGGTAAAGGTCTTCGTTTTCCCGGCTATTCAATGTCTCGATCTGACGGTTGTGCTCGAGCAATTTGAGTTCACGGGCGATCTGGGCGATGCGCGGCTCGGTGAAATCATCGGAGCGGCGTGCCAGTAGCGCCTTGCGCTCGGCCTCCAGCGCATCGCTACCCATGAAGTAGAGCGGGATCTGCTGGTTGTTGACCTCGGTACGAATGACACTGCCTTGACTGGTGATCTCGGCGGCACCCAGCGACGAAGGCGTAGTGGGTTTGGTAATACTCAGCGACTTAGCGATACGGATTGCTTCGTTAAGCTGATTGATGCGGTTATCGCGGCGAGTCTTCAATTGCTGGCGCAGCGCTGAAAGCTCATCGTTCAGCTGGGCGCGCTTGAGCTCGTCCGCCTCGCTGAGCTTGGCGATCTTGACTTCTTTGCTGGCTTCGTAATTGGCGCGAGCGGCGGCCATGTTGGCTTCGAGCTGGTTCAGCCGGTTGCCGATGAGGGTGTCGAGGTCGGCTGCGATTTGCTCGCGCACTCGATTGAACGAGTACTGTACGAACTCGTTGACGACTTTGACGCCGTCGATACCTTCCGGATAGGTCAGCTGGATGCCGACGAAGGGTGTTGTCGTGCCTTCGGCTTTTTTGGCGTCGGGCTGCAGAAGCTTGAAGGCTTCGTCGTTGAAGGTTTCAAAGGTTTGCTCGAGACTGCGACCGGGTTGGGCCAGCTCGGCGAAAAGCTGTTCGTTGTCACGAAAGAAGCTCAGGCGGTTTTCGTAGGAATCCAGCGCTGTTCCCACCTGCGCCAAAGCTTGCTTGGGCGACAGCTTATAGATGCCCAGGTGATTGAGTTCATCGAGGTCTTTGATGGCGGCCGGTCGCAAGATGCTTTGCACCGTGTAATAGCGCGTCGCGAGCAAGGCATAGGCAAGTCCGAGCGCGCCAACCAGGGCAGTAACGGTGATGATTAGCGTTTTCTGCTTCCATAGCGCGCTGACGAGCTGAACCAGATCGATTTCGTCAGAGGCAACCGGGGTTAGAGCTTGTGGAGTAGTCACAGCGTTCACGTTGAATTCCGTTTCGTCAGTGTGAAGCGCCGCAGGTGCAGCGCAGAGGGCAGCGACCGCAGAACGATAGTTAAGTTCCGTTACATTTTGCGGGCCGCTATTTTGCCATCTAGTTCACAAAAAACAAGCGAGACGGTTGCATGGAGGTGCTGCCAAACGCCACACCCCGACAAACGGGACTATGGATGGGAGGAGGAGTTAATCACTTTGAGTTTGTGGGAGGCGCGCATCGGGGAGAAAATTTTGCGTTTGAGCGGCACAGCCTCGCTGTCACCCGGGGCGCCCCCTGTATGAAGGCAGCCCGCGGTGGGCTTCGGTTTATCTATAGATGGGCTGCGGATCGGTGCTACGAGCTACGAGGCTTCGTATCAAGGCGATAAACACGCCGAGCATTCCACCTAGCACGAGCCCTAACGCGACGATCATCATTTTCTTTGGCTTTACTGGCTTGGTCGATTGCAGCGCGGGCTGGTCCAGTCGGACCAGCTTCAATCGCTCTGTATCGAGCTTGATACCCTTGAGGCGAGCGGCCTCTTCGCGTAGCTCGGCCAAATTAGTGAGATAGAGATCCTCGCTCTCCCGCTCTTTCAGGATTTCCACTTCGCGATTGTTCTCCAGCATCGTCAGCTCGGATTGAATCTCAGCGATACGAGGCTCGATAAAATCGTCGGATTTACGATTGGCCAGCGCATCCCTTTCAGCCGTCAGCGCTTCGGTGCCCATGAAATACAACGGCATTTCCTGATTGGTCACTTCGGTACGAATGACCTGTGTACCGCTACGAGGCGCCTCAGTCATGGCGGACGGCGTCGTTGGAGTACGAATACCCAGCGACTCGGCAATCGATATAGCCTCGGTGAGTTCCTGAATGCGGTTGGTTCGGCGCGTTTTCAACTCTTCGCGCAACGCAGCAAGTTCGTCCTGGAGTTCAGCACGTTTGAGCGCACTTTCTTCAAGCAGTGTCGCGATCTTGGCTTCCTTGGAGGCGTTGTAGTTCGCGCGCTGCGCCTCCATGTTCGTTTCGAGGCTGGCCAGACGGTTGCCGATCAGGCTGTCCAGGTCATCCGCTATTTCGCGACGCTCGAGTTCCAGCACATAGGCGACAAAGTCGTTTACGACGGAAGCCCCTTCCATTCCTTTCGGGTAGGTGAGTTTCAGACCAACGAACGCACTGCGGTTGTCGGTGCGCTTCGGATCGGGGAAGAGCATTTCGAATGCTTTTTCATTGAATTCGGCGAAGGTCTGCTCCGGCGAATCACCCTGTTGGGGGATGTTCTGAAACAGCTCCTGATGACTGAGGAAGAACTCCAGCCGGTTGTCATACGACGAAAGCCCGCTCGCCACCCGGTTGATCGCTTCCTCGGGGGTAAGCTTATAGATGCCAGTTTCGTTGAGCTGGTCAAGGCTACTGTGCGGGACGGGCCGCAAGTAGGTGCGAGTTTCATAATAGGGCGTAGCAAGAAATGCATAGCCTGCTGCGATAAGCGTAACGATCAACGTCACACCAATGATCAGAAGTTTCTGCCGCCAAAGCGCGCGGAACAGCTCAACTAGATCTATTTCTTCGGGTGTGGAGGTTTGGTGCTGCACGGTCTTCCCCAATTCCTTGTTATGGATGCGCTTCATTGCCGATACGCGAACCGGAATTAGTCCATAGAGACCGATGCAAGTTCAGTAGAACTGATGATTTATGACAGTTTTTGATACGCCGGCATCTCGGATATGAGAATGCGCTCAGGGCAGCGGTTACTCCTCTTCGTTAACCCGATCTCGTAGCTCCTTGCCCGGCTTGAAATGCGGAACGAACTTGCCGTCGAGCGGAACGGACTGGCCGGTCTTGGGATTGCGGCCGACGCGCGGGGCGCGGTAGTGGAGCGAAAAACTGCCGAAGCCACGGATTTCGATACGATCTCCGGTCGCCAGAGCCTGGGCCATTTGCTCAAGCATGGTTTTGATTGCCAGCTCCACATCCTTGGACGAAAGCAGCCCTTGTTGGGTGACGATACGCTCGATCAACTCCGACTTGGTCATGGTTTTCCCTTCGTTTTCAAGCGGCTAGATCATTTGGGTTGCGGTCGTTTGTAGCATGTTGTTCAGAGTTTGAACAGCCTGGACGTCCAGGTCAGGTTTTTGGAAGGGCCGGGGCTTGAGGTGGAGATTTGCGGGGTTGTTGGGCAGACCTGCGGTCTGCATTCGCCGCGGGGGCGCGGCTCCTACAAAAGCGTGGTGGGATCGGGCTTGCGAAGGGTGGGCTGGGATTGTTGGGCAGACCTGCGGTCTGCATTCGCGGCGGGGGCGCGGCTCCTACAGGGTGCAGGTTGGCTCTGTGGGAGCCCCGACCTCGGGGCGAAGCGTTTCACGATCGACCGATGTCCGATGGTGGGGAACGGATCGCTAACGTCAATACATATAGACGTTATGCTGCAGGAAACGAGCAAAGGATGAGAAAAGCATGGACGCTTATTCGGCATCGAGTCGCCTTCGCAAAGGCCGCTGGTCTGTCCAGGGTCAGATCTATCTGGTCACGACTGTCGCTCAGCATCGACAGCCTGTTTTTCGCGACATGGCCGCGGCACGAGCGCTGATTCGCACCATGCGATCCGATGAAGCAAGAGGTACGAGCAAGACATGGGCCTTTGTCGTGATGCCTGATCATCTTCACTGGCTGGTCCAGCTAGGACAAGGCACGCTGCCTCAGCTGGTTGGGCGAGTCAAATCGATCTCAGCCAGGCATATCGGGCAGTCAGTCTGGCAGGCCGGGTTTCATGACCGAGCGCTACGTAGTGAGGATGATCTGAGGTCGGTAGCGCGATACATCGTTGCGAACCCGCTGAGGGCCGGGCTGGTAGATCATATCGGTGACTATCCGCACTGGGATGCGGCTTGGTTGTAGGTTGAGGTTGTTCGCAGACCTTTGGCCTGCATTCGCCGCGGGGTCGCGGCTCCCGCTGAAGCGTGGTGGGATCGGGCTTTGCGAAGGGTGGGATTGTTGGGCAGACCTTCGGTCTGCATTCGCCGCGGGGGCGCGGCGCCTACAGAAGCGTGGTGGGATCGGGCTTTGCGAAGGGTGGGATTGCTGGGCAGACCTGCGGTCTGCATTCGCCGCGGGTCGCGGCTCCCACTGAAGCGTGGTGGGATCGGGCTTTGCGAAGGGTGGGATTGTTGGGCAGACCTGCGGTCTGCATTCGCCGCGGGTCGCGGCTCCTACAGAATCGTGGTGGGATCGGGCTTGCGAAGGGTGGGCTGGGATTGTTGGGCAGACCTGCGGTCTGCATTCGCCGCGAGGGCGCGGCTCCCACAGAAGCGCGGTGGGATCGGGCTTGCCAAAGGTGGGCTGGGGTTGTTGGGCAGACCTGCGGTCTGCATTCGCCGCGAGGGCGCGGCTCCTACAAAAGCGTGGTCGGGTTACGGCTTGCCAAGGGTGGCCTGGGATTGTTGGGCAGACCTTCGGTCTGCGTTCGCCGCAGGTCGCAGCTCCTACAGGGTGCAGGTTGGCTCTGTGGGAGCCCCGACCTCGGGGCGATTAGCGCTTTGGGAAACAAAAAAGGGTGAGCATAAGCTCACCCGTTCAGATTCAAAGCAAAGACGATCAGTCCTCGCGATAGCGACGCAGCTTGAGCTGCTTGCCGCCGACACGGGTGTCCTTGAGTTTACCGAGCAGGCGCTCGAGGCCCTCTTCCGGCAGTTCGACCAGGCTGAAGCTGTCACGTACCTGAATGCGACCGATGGCTTCGCGGGCGAGACCGCCTTCGTTGAGGATGGCGCCGAGAAGGTTGCGCGCGGCGATGCCATCGCGTGCTCCCAGCGGAGTGCGGCAGCGGGCGCGGCCTTCGGCCAGAGGAATCGGTGCGCGACGTTCGCGATCACCGCTGCGCTCTGGTCGATCGGAACGCTCAGAGCGCTCACGTGGGCTGCTGGTCGGCACCAGCGGCTGCTCTTTTTCGACTTCAGCCAGGGTCAGCGCCTGGCCGTTGGTGGCTTTGCGCAGCAGCGCAGCGGCCAGGGCGCGGGGGCTGCAGCCGATATCGGCCACGAGTTTGTCGAGCAGTTCGCCATGGCTGGCTTCGGCATCCGCTACCAGCGGCGCGAGGCTGTTGGTGAGTTTCTTGATGCGGGCGTCCAGCACTTGCTGAGCGTTCGGCAGACGCGCCTCGGCGACCTTCTGGTTGGTCACGCGCTCGATGACTTGCAGCATGCGGCGCTCACGCGGGGTAACCAACAGCAGCGCGCGGCCTTCCCGGCCGGCACGACCGGTACGGCCGATACGGTGCACGTAGGACTCGGGATCGTAGGGCATGTCCACGTTGAACACGTGGGTGATGCGCGCCACGTCGAGGCCGCGAGCGGCGACGTCGGTGGCGACGACGATGTCCAGGCGACCATCCTTGAGCGATTCGATGACGCGCTCGCGCTGGTTCTGTGCGATATCACCGTTCAGTGCGGCGGCCTTGTAGCCCTTGGCTTCCAGCGCGGCGGCCAGATCCAGGGTCGCCTGCTTGGTCCGCACGAACGCGATCAGGGCGTCGAAATCTTCGACTTCCAACAAACGCAGCACGGCGGGAATCTTCTGGTCGGCATGGACCATCAGGTGCGCCTGCTCAATGCGAGCAACGGTCTGCGTTTTGGTGGCCACCTTGATGTGCTGCGGCTCGCGCAGATGCTTTTCGGCGATGGCACGAATGGAATGCGGCAAAGTTGCGGAGAACAGCACGCTCTGGCGGCTTTCCGGCATGGCTTCGAAGATCACTTCAAGGTCGTCCATGAAGCCCAGCTTGAGCATTTCATCGGCTTCGTCGAGCACCAGGAACTGGATAGTCGAGAGCAGTGTGCTGTTGCGGCTCAGGTGGTCAACCAGACGGCCCGGGGTGGCAACGATAATCTGCGCGCCCTGGCGGATGGCCTTGAGCTGCGGGCCCATCGGAGCGCCACCGTAAACGGCCACGACGCCAACGCCTGGCATCTGCTTGGAATAGGTTTCGAACGCGGTGGCGACCTGCAGGGCCAGTTCGCGAGTCGGCGCGAGGATCAGCGCCTGCGGCTCACGCTTGGCCGGGTCGATCTTGGAGAGGATGGGCAACGCGAATGCAGCGGTCTTGCCGGTACCGGTCTGGGCCTGGCCGATCATATCGTGGCCGCCGAGGATTACCGGAATAGCCTGGCTCTGGATCGCCGAAGGCTCTTCGTAGCCCACTGCGATGACAGCAGCGAGTACGGAGGGATGAATACCGAGTGCGGCAAAGCCGCCGATTTCCTGGGTCATGGGTCTTTTCCTGATGCTCCGCAAAGACCCATGTTCCGAAGCTGCGCATGCCATGCAAAACCCGAAGGTCACCCTGGCAGCCTGGTCGGCGGGGTTTGCGAAAACGTAATGAATGATGAATCGTCAAGGACAGCCGCGAGAAGCGGACAGCAGCCGAAGCAGCGCTTCGTGTGTTGCAGTACCTAACGCAGGCTGAGTTTCAGCCGGCGCGTACTATACCGGAATTCTGTGAAGCTGTGCGTGTAATTTGTCTTCGAGGTTAAGTTCAAGGCCGGGGGAAGCGGGTCCGTGCGGGCTATGGCAGGGAACTCTTGTTTTCGTGGGAGCCCCGGCCCCGTGGCGAAGCTTTTTGGCACTGAGCGAGCGCCAATTCGCCGCGAGGGCGCGGCTCCTACAAAAGCGATGCACGGCCTCCCCCATCTGTAGGAGCCCCGCCCCCGGGGCGAAGCTTTCTGGCACTGAGCGAGCGCCAATTCGCCGCGAGGGCGCGGCTCCTACAAAAGCGATGCACGGCCTCCCCCATCTGTAGGAACCCCGCCCCCGGGGCGAAGCTTTCTGGCACTGAGCAAGCGCCGATTCGCCGCGAGGGCGCGGCTCCTACAAGAGCGATGCACGGCCTCCCCCAATCTGTAGGGGCCCCGCCCTCGGGGCGAAGCTTTCTGGCATCGATCGAGCTCCAGTTCGCCGCGAGGGCGCGGCTCCTACAAAAGCGATGCACGGCCTCCCCCATCTGTAGGAGCCCCGCCCCGGGGCGAAGCTTTCTGGCACTGAGCGAGCGCCAGTTCGCCGCGAGGGCGCGGCTCCTACAAAAGCGGTGCCCCCGGGGCGAAGCTATTGCGCCGGGTGATGGGCTTTCCAGCAGATCGGTACGCAGCTACGGTACGAAAGCCCCGCAATCGTCTTATGCTCAGCTCGCTGGGCGTAGCGCGTCTATCAGTGAGTCCAGCGTGTAACCCAGGCGCGGCGCCAGGGCAGCAGCGCGTTCGCGCAAGGCGGCGACATCAAGGTTTTGTTCGAGGTCCGCGGGCACGAAGAGCACGACATTGCCCTCCTTCACCGGGCATTCCCAGTAATGGCGATGAAACAGCCCGCGCAGCAGCGCTGCGCCGAGCGGTTTGTCTTCGTCGGTGCCCCACTGGTTGATGATCAGCCAGCCGTCCGGATTCAGCTTCTGCTGACAGCGCTCGAGAAAGCGCCACGCCAGATGCGCTGCCGCCGGGCCCACATCCGTATAGAGGTCAACGAAGATGAGGTCGGCGGTCTCGGCCGACTCGAGCAGTTCCACCGCATCGCCAATGCGGATGTAGAGTCGTGAATCGTTCTGCAAGCCCAGGTAACGCATTGCCAGCTCCGGGACATCCGGACGCAGCTCGATGGCCTCGACGTCCTCCAAGGGCAGGAATTCAAGGCACGCTTGCGTCAGAGTGCCGGCGCCCAGCCCGAGAAACAGGGCGGTTTCCGGTGACTCGTGCAACAGGCCGCCCATCAGCATGGCACGCGTATAGTCGTACTCCAGCCAGCTGGGGTCGCGCGTGAAGACACAGCTCTGCTCGACCGCCGCGCCGAACTCGAGAAACCGGTACTCCCCTACCTCCAGCACACGGATCAGGCCGAACGCGTCTTTCACTTCGGCCAGCAACACTTCCTGCTTGTCCATTGCGCTCACTCCAAACCGGTCGGCACATGTTAACAGCCCGATTGGCAAGGCCTATCAGCGCCGGGGCAGTGCATCAGGTAAAATCTGCGTACTTTTTCGCCGACGGACACCATTTGCATGAGCCACGCCTGGAGCCCCACCAGCTGGAGAACCAAACCCATCCAGCAACAGCCCGAATACCCGGACGCCGCGCACCTGCAGCGCGTAGAGGATACGTTGGCGAGCCTGCCGCCATTGGTGTTCGCCGGTGAGGCGCGGGAGCTGCGCCGCCAGTTCTCAGAGGTCACCCAGGGCCGCGCCTTCCTGCTGCAGGGCGGCGACTGCGCTGAAAGTTTCGCCGAGTTCTCCGCGCCGAAGATCCGCGACACCTTCAAGGTGCTGTTGCAGATGGCGGTGGTGATGACCTTCGCGGCGAGCTGTCCCGTGATCAAGGTGGGCCGCATGGCCGGTCAGTTCGCCAAACCGCGCTCCTCCGGCAGCGAGACCATCGATGGCGTCACCCTGCCCGCTTACCGCGGCGATATCGTCAACGGCATCGGCTTCGATGAGAAAAGCCGCGTGCCGGACCCGGAGCGCCTGCTGCAGGCCTATCACCAGTCCACGTCCAGCCTGAACCTGCTGCGCGCCTTCGCCCAGGGCGGTTTTGCCGACCTGCACCAAGTGCATCAATGGAACTTGGATTTCATCGCCAATTCTCAGATGGCCGAGAAGTACCACCAGTTGGGCGCACGGATCGATCAGGCATTGAAGTTCATGCGTGCCTGCGGCATGGACAACGCACCGCAGCTGCGCGAGACCAGTTTCTTCACCGCTCATGAGGCGCTGCTGTTGAATTACGAACAAGCGTTCGTACGCCAGGATAGCCTCAGCGGGGGTTGGTACGACTGCTCGGCACATATGCTCTGGATCGGCGACCGTACACGGCAGCTGGACGGCGCCCACGTGGAATTCCTGCGTGGCGTGGGTAACCCGATCGGCGTGAAGGTCGGACCGAGCATGGACAGCGAGGAGCTGATCCGCCTGATCGACATCCTCAACCCGGAGAACGACCCGGGCCGCTTGAACCTTATCGTGCGGATGGGCGCGGACAAGGTCCAGGACGGGCTGCCACGCCTGATCCAGACCGTGCAGGGCGAAGGCCGCCAGGTGCTGTGGAGCTGCGATCCAATGCACGGCAACACCATGAAGGCCTCCAGCGGCTACAAGACGCGAGATTTCGCACGGGTGTTGGCCGAGGTGCGACAGTTTTTCGAAGTGCACCGTGCCGAAGGCAGCTATCCGGGCGGCATTCACATCGAAATGACCGGGCAGAACGTCACCGAGTGCATCGGGGGTTCGCGCCCGATCACCGAGGATGGCCTATCCGACCGCTACCACACGCACTGCGACCCACGCCTCAACGCCGACCAGTCGCTGGAAATGGCGTTTCTGATCGCCGAGACGCTGAAGCAGGTGCGCCCGAGCTGATGGCTACTAGCTAGCCGAATGCGAAGTTCCAGGCATGCTTGACGAGCCGGGGCAAAACCGCATGCCATCGAACTGCATGGATCGCCAGGAACCATGGCCCTGCCTAGGGGCTTCTCAGATGGGCGAGGCTTCAAGCTGCCGAATGCCAGGTTTGGCGATAATGGCGGTTGAAGCCCAACCTCACGCAGCCGCCTCTGCCATTGCCGGTCTAGATTCCCGTTGCGCATCACGCCGAACCAACGACACGGGCTCTGGTCCGCGTAATAGAAGCCGAGCGCGTCACGGGCGCGGCTCGAACATTCATCGCCGGGTGTCGTAGAGGAATTGCCTGCCATGACCGAATCTTCCCAAAGCAAAGGCGCCGCCCTGGCCGCGTGGATCGGGCTGGCGCTCGGCCCTTTGCTGTTGCTTGCCTGCCTGCTCACCGAGCCCCCAGGCGGGCTGTCGAACGAAGCCTGGCTGACGGTGGGCCTGGCCGGTCTGATGGCGATCTGGTGGTCTACCGAGGCGATCCCAATCCCGGCAACGTCGCTGCTGCCAATCCTGCTGATCCCGCTGCTGGGGATCGATACACTGGCCAAGGCCACCGCGCCCTACGCCAACCCGACGATCTTCCTGTTCTTCGGCGGCTTCGTGCTCGGGCTGGCCATGCAGCGCTGGAACCTGCATCGGCGAATCGCTCTGGCGACGCTGCTAGCCGTGGGCAACCAGCCCAGCCGCCAGATTGCCGGATTCATGATCGCCACTGCTTTTATCAGCATGTGGGTCAGTAACACCGCAACGAGCATCATGATGCTGCCCATCGGCCTGTCGGTCATCGGCCTGCTGGTGGCCGGCAGCGATGAAAAAGAAGGGGGGCGTTTCGCCATTGCGCTGCTTCTCGGCATTGCCTATGCCGCCAGCGTGGGCGGTATCGCGACACTGATTGGCACGCCACCCAACGCATTGCTGGCCGCCTTCATGCGCGAGAACTATGACGTGCAGATCGGTTTTGGCCAGTGGATGTTGCTGGGGCTTCCGCTGAGCGTGGGCATGCTGATTTTCATCTGGTGGTGGCTGACACGCGGAGGTTTCAAGCTTGCTGGTGGCGACAGCCGCGGCCTGCTGGAACAGGAAATGGCGGCGCTGGGCCCCATGTCCCGCGCCGAGAAACTGGTCGCTGTTGTGTTCACGCTGGCGGCCACCGCCTGGATACTGCAGCCGTTCCTTGCTGACTACGTAGAGGGTGTCAACGATACCAGCATCGCCATCGCCGCTGCCCTGGCGCTGTTCCTGATTCCGGTTAACCTTCGCGAACGAGTCTTTCTGATGGACTGGGAGCAGGCGAACAAGGCGCCTTGGGGCGTGCTGCTGCTGTTCGGCGGCGGTCTGTCGCTGGCCGGCGTGATCGGCGCATCGGGCCTGGCCGAATGGATCGCCGAAAGCCTGGGTGCCTTCGAGGCGTTGCCGCTGGTTCTGATGATCGGCGTCGTCGCGCTGGTGATCATTTTTCTCACGGAGATCACCTCCAACACCGCAACGGCAGCCGCCTTTCTGCCCTTGCTGGGTGCGTTGGCGGTCGCGCAGGGCATGTCGCCAGAGATGCTCGCGATACCGGCCGCTGTCGCCGCCAGCTGCGCCTTCATGATGCCAGTGGCGACACCACCCAACGCGATAGTGTTCGGCACCGGTCAGCTGCCAATCCAGGCCATGATCAAAGCCGGTTTTGCCCTGAACCTGTTCGGTGTCGTACTGGTCACCCTGCTCTGCTACCTGCTGGTGGGCTGGATCTGGGGCGGCTGAAGCGAGCTTGCGGCCCGCTCGAAAGCAAAAAGCTTCGCCCCGAGGGCGGGGCTCCTACAGAAAGCCACAGCGCGCACCGAGCCGCATTTTGTGGAAGCCGCGACCCGCGGCGAAAGCGAGCTTGCGGCCGGCTCAAAAGCAAAAGCTTCGCCCCGAGGGTGGGGCTCCTACAAGACGGCCACGGTGCGCACCGAGCCCCCTTTTATAGGAGCCGCGACCCGCGGCGGACGCGGGCCACGGCCGGCTCAAAAGCAAAAGCTTCGCCCCGAGGGCGGGGCTCCTACAGAAAGCCCGCGGCGAAAGCGGGCCACGGCCGCTCAAAAGCAAAAGCTTCGCCCCGAGGGCGGGGCTCCTACAGAAAGCCACAGCGCGCACCGAGCCGCATTTTGTGGGAGCCGCGACCCGCGGCGAATGCGGGCCACGGCCGGCTCAAAAGCAAAAGCTTCGCCCCGAGGGCGGGGCTCCTACAGAAAGCCCGCGGCGAAAGCGGGCCACGGCCGCTCAAAAGCAAAAGCTTCGCCCCGAGGGCGGGGCTCCTACAGAAAGCCACAGCGCGCACCGAGCCGCATTTTGTGGGAGCCGCGACCCGCGGCGAAAGCGGGCCACGGCCGGCTCAAAAGCAAAAGCTTCGCCCCGAGGGCGGGGCTCCTACAAGACGGCCACAGAGCGCACCGAGCCACCTTTTGTGGGAGCCGCGACCCGCGGCGAACGCGAGCTTGCGGCCGGCTCAAAAGCAAAAGCTTCGCCCCGAGGGCGGGGCTCCTACAAGACGGCCACAGAGCGCACCGAGCCACCTTTTGTGGGAGCCGCGACCCGCGGCGAATGCGGGCCACGGCCGGCTCAAAAGCAAAAGCTTCGCCCCGAGGGCGGGGCTCCTACAGAAAGCCACGGCGCGCACCGAGCCACCTTTTGTGGGAGCCGCGACCCGCGGCGAACGCGAGCTTGCGGCCGGCTCAAAAGCAAAAGCTTCTCCCCGAGGGCGGGCCACAAGAAAAGCCAAAGCGCATCCGCAGTGCTTTTCGCCTGAGGCGCGCCCCGCGGCAATTACCAGATCCCAGAAAAACAAAACCCCGCACAAGGCGGGGTTTGTCATCGAGTCGCCCGGCGTCAGGCCGGGCTTGTCCGCGTAGGCTGTATCAGGCCTTGATACGGGACTTGTACTCGCCGGTACGGGTGTCGATCTCGATCGAGTCACCGATTTCGCAGAAGGCGGAAACTTGCAGCTCGGCACCGTTCTTCAGGCGGGCGGTCTTCATGACCTTGCCGGAGGTGTCGCCGCGTACGGACGGCTCGGTGTAGACGATTTCACGAACGATGGTGGTCGGCAGTTCAACCGAGATCACCTTGTCGTTGTAGAAAACGGCTTCGCAGACGTCCGTCATGCCGTCTTCGATGAAGGTCATCACGCCTTCGAGATCGTCTTTTTCGATTTCGTACTGATTGAACTCTTCGTCCATGAAAACGTAGAGCGGGTCGGCGAAGTAGGAATAGGTCACTTCCTTGCGCTCGAGAATTACCGGCTCCAGCTTGTCATCTGCCTTGTACACAGTCTCAGTAGCAGAACCGTTGAGCAGGTTCTTCAGCTTCATCTTCACGACGGCACTGTTACGACCGGACTTGTTGAACTCGGCTTTCTGGATGACCCAGGGTGCGCCGTTGATAACGGCCACTTGGCCGGCACGGAACTCTTGTGCGGTTTTCATACGAATATCCGAATGGAATTAGAGACAAAAAACAGGCCGCGTATCATAGCCAATCTGTGTAAAAAAACACCAGCTTTCCGGCCAGATCGCCATTGGCTACCTGCTTGTGGGTCCATCTATCCGCATGCGCCCTTAGCTCCGTCTCGTGCGCCAGCAGGCCGGCCCAAGCGAGGCCACTACCAACGCCATCGTTCCAGGCTCGCCAGAACTCACGCAATGCAGCCGTAGCCTGCGGAGAAAGATCGTGGATATATAGGTCCAGAAAGGCGTTGAGCTTGTCCCAGTGCGCATCTTCCTCCTGGGGGTAGATATGCCAGACCAGCGGGCGCCCCGCCCATTGCGCGCGAATGAAGGACTCCTCGCCGCGTACGGCGTTGAAGTCACAGCACCACAGAAGCATGTCGTACTGGTTTTGCGTCATGAACGGCAGCACTGCGATCTGCAGCGCTCCCCGGGCATGGCGGTCGCCAGCCTGTAGCTGTTCCAACCCCAACCAGCGCGCCACATCACCGAGAACCCGCCCCTCCGGCACCAGCAACTGCGTCGGACGCGTATCGACAGCCAGCGCATCGAGCCACTGCGCAACGGCCTGGTTTTCGTAAGCGAACAGCGATATCAACCGCGCGCCAGGCTGTACGGCCAGCTCGAAATTCTGCAGAAAGGCTTCACGCAGCGTTGGACTTTTCTGGAACGCCTCCCGCCGTGCCAGCAGATCGCCTTCGCGAATCAAGCCACCGGTGCCTTGCTCGAAACCTGGAAAGAAAAAATACTTTTGCAGGCCATCGGGCTGCATCGACGGCAGCGCATGGCAACCCACCACCCAATCTTCTGCGCTGAGGTATTCCAGGTTTAGCCAGAGAATACGACGCTCACTGCGGGCCATCGCCTCGATATAGGCCGCGGGCAGCTGGCAGGCGAAGGCCTCGATCACCACGTCAGCCGGCTCGGCACCCGGCCAGTCGGCTGACCAGTGCCGCACGTCGACGCCGTCATGCCATTGCTGACTGACCGTGGCACTGGTACCCGGACAGAGCCGGGCGAAGGTGTTCAGATCGTCAACCCAGAGCCGTACCCGCTGACCATGCTCGGCGACCAACTGCCGCGCCAGACGCCAGGTCACGCCGATGTCGCCATAGTTGTCGACGACAACGCAGAAGATGTCCCAGCTGGCTCTGACCGACAAACCCACTACTCCTTTGCAAGAAACGCCCGGACCACGTGCTTAGGTGCAGTCCTGAGGGATCAGAATACAGGCTTGGTGGCCGAACGGGCGCAAACGGCAGACACAAGCGATCGCCGGAGCCGATGACACCAGGGCAATGAAACGATGGGGATAGATAGACGTTATGGAGGTGAACCCTACCAGCCACACCCCGGCACACAATGTCACCGCTGCGGCTGCTCCCTTCCGGGCCTGACCGGGTTCACGGCTGATCGTTGCGGGGGGACCGGCAGGGCCCACCATAACAAAACCCGCCTGGCGGCGAGCGGCGCCATTGTACCGGCTTATTCCCAACTTACAACCATCCATGCGGGCCATGCAGGCGCTAACGCATTGACGCGCCAGGTATTAAAAGAACGCAGCGGATCGGCAACCCCGACCGACAGCGAAAGGTGCAGCTCGCCATCGCGAAGCTGCGTCGTAAGAACGGCGAAAGCCAATCATCCGTTTTATTAGGACGATACACACCACCGCATGGTCGAAGTGAAGTATTGCCCAGCTCAGCCTGACGCAGTTTCATCTCGATGAAGCTGCGTCCGCCAGACCGGGGAGCACCCTCCTCGTCACCGCCCGTCAGCCCGGATAAAAATATAGGTGTCATGTGTCTTCTATCGACCCGAACCCCTATGCAAAAACAACGGTCTGTTCGAGGATAGGGAACGCAATAGCGTTGCCGTTTTGCTCTCGAAACGGCACCAGGACCGAACGAACCAGCGCAGTTGTCGCGCAGCGGAGACTGGCGGCGCTATCGAAAGAGGTAAGCATGAGCAAAGCTCCCATTGCCATCGTCGGCACCGGCATTGCAGGGCTCTCCGCCGCGCAGGCCCTGCATGCGGCCGGACAACCCGTACAGCTGTTCGACAAGAGCCGCGGCCTGGGCGGACGGATGGCCAGCAAGCGCAGCGACGCCGGCCATCTGGATCTCGGTACTCAGTATTTCACCGCACGCGACCGGCGCTTCACCGAGGCCGTACGTCAGTGGCAGACCCAGGGCTGGGTCGCCGAGTGGTCGCCCAACCTCTATCAGTCCCGCAGCGGGCAGCTGTCGCCCTCGGCAGATGAGCAATTGCGTTGGGTGGGCGTTCCCCGCATGAGTGCGATTGCTGCCGGACTGCTCGGCGAGCTGCCAGTCAAGCTTAGCTGTCGAATAACGGAAGTCTTTCGGGGCGAGGAATACTGGAAACTGGTCGACGCCGACGGAAACAGCCATGGTCCGTTCAGCCAGGTGGTCGTCGCCATTCCTGCGCCCCAGGCCAGCACGCTGCTGGCTTCGGCACCGAAGCTGGCCGCCGTCGCCGCCAGTGTTGCAATGGAACCCACCTGGTCCGTCGCCCTGGGCTTCGCCAAGCCGCTCGAAACCAGCCTCGAGGCCTGCTTCGTTCAGGACGACTCGCTTGACTGGCTGGCCCGTCATCACAGCAGGCCCGGACGTGACGACCCGCTCGACCTATGGGTGCTGCACGCCAGCAGTGCCTGGAGCCGGCAACACCTCGACATGGCCAGGGAATCGGTGATTGAACATTTGCACGGCGCGTTTGCCGAGCTGATCGACTGCGTGGTGCCCGCTCCAGAATTCACCCTTGCCCATCGCTGGCTCTACGCACGCCCGAGCCAGTCTCATGAATGGGGCGCATTGGCGGATGCCCACCTCGGGTTGTATGCCTGCGGCGACTGGTGTCTCTCAGGCCGCGTCGAAGGGGCCTGGCTCAGCGGCCAGGAAGTCGCGCGACGGTTGCTTGAACAGTTATAGCCGACCATCTCTCCAGCCCGGGCCGTCGATTGAAAGGCGGCGCCGGCGACACCGCACCGCGAAATAGCCCAAACCAGGCCGAGCATCACATCGATCCAGAACCGAAGAACAGCGCCTAGCCAAACGCGGTATCGAGAAACATCATAACCGCGAAGCCGCCCATCAAGCCGACCGTTGCCGGGGTCTGATGACCGTTGCGGTGAGTTTCGGGAATTACCTCGTGCGAGACCACGAAAATCATCGCGCCAGCAGCCAATCCGAGACTGATCGGATACGCGACGGCTAGACCACTGGATATTCCCAGTCCCACCAACGAGCCGAGCGGCTCCATCAAGCCGGATGCTGCAGCGACCAATATCGAGCGCCCTGGGGAGAGACCGGTGGTCCGCAAAGCCAACGCGACGGCCAGCCCCTCAGGAATGTCTTGTATGGCAATCGCCGTGGTGAGCGGCAAACCGACACCCAAATCGCCATTGGCGAAACTCACTCCGATCGCCATGCCCTCCGGAACGTTGTGAAGAATGATCGCAAACACGAACAGCCAGACCCGGCTTATGCGCTGGTGATTCGGACCAAAGGCGCCCGCGCTTTCATGCTCATGCGGCGTGAAATAGTCCAACCCGAGCATCAGCAACACGCCGACCCCGAGGCCAGCCACGACGGTCAATGCGGCGGCCGGCCCACTTCCGAACAGTTCCCTGGCGGCGGCAATGCCAGGGAGAATCAGCGAGAACGAACTGGCGGCGAGCATCATGCCGGCAGCGAAGCCCAGCATGCTGTCCTGGGTGCGCGTAGAAATATTGTTCAGCACGATGGCCATCAGCGCACCCAACGCCGTGGCAACGAAGCCCGCCGTACCGCCGAGCAACGCGTAGCGGACGTTGCTCTCGTTGCCGTTCTGAAGCGCGTTATAGCCACTCGCAATCGACAACAGCAGTACGACCAGAAGTGTGCCTGCCAGGCCTAATGTAACAACGGGGTTTGCCTGCGCATGCGCGATCCATACCGAGCGTAGCGTCGCTGCTGCGCTTTGAGTGCTTGCCATGATGAAGGCCCCATATAATGTCTTTGTCGCCAATGCAGCAAGTGAGATGCGCGGACGGTCAAGCTGCGAGCGACCCACGGACACCACTATGCCAAAGGCGCGACGAGCGTCTTACGGGATATGACCATAAGCGACTCGCTGAGTTTGGATGCAGGGCCCGGCCGATGCATGGCCTCGATCCCAACGCACACTGACCATCCACTCGCGACACCGGGAACTTAAATTGATCGAGGGGCCCTGACGATCAGGCGCAGGACACGGGAGGAACGCTGGCGGGGATTTTTACCAAGCACACTTGGCCGGTGGAAATATCGTCTCGGCGGCCCAGGATTTTGGAGCGATGCGGTCAGCCAGCGGTAAATGGAAGCAGCAATCGCCGTGTTCGTGATTGAAAACAGCGCACGCCAAACCGCATAAGAATGCGAAAACGAAAAAAGCGACCTTAAGGTCGCTTTCTCTTCGCGCTTCAGCGTCTTTTATTTAAGGCGTGAAGCAAATTTGGAGCGGGAAACGAGACTCGAACTCGCGACCCCGACCTTGGCAAGGTCGTGCTCTACCAACTGAGCTATTCCCGCATCATTTGCAACAAAAATGGCGTCCCCTAGGGGACTCGAACCCCTGTTACCGCCGTGAAAGGGCGGTGTCCTAGGCCACTAGACGAAGGGGACGCAGCCCGGAAACTACAGCTTTCATTCCGGCTTCCAGCGTCTGCGATGTGCTTCACGCTGCAAGTGGCGCGCATTCTATGGACCCCTGGTAGGGTCGTCAAGCGTCATGTGAAAATTTTTTCGAGCTTGAATCTGCTGAGGTGCATTGAGCTATCAGCTTGACATCCAACGCTCTACACTCGGCATAAAACCGCCCGAAGAGAGGTGCGTCTCGTGTCCCCAGTTCTGATTGCAGGGTTGGTCATCGCTGGCCTGTTCGTACTGATAGCAATTGGCGTCATCAACCAGATCGTCGAAAAAAACAATCTGGAAAAGGCTCGCATGCGAGCCGAGCTCAGTGATCGCATGCGCCGCTGCGCCAATCTGTCCGAGAGTTTTCCAGGGCAGATGATGACACCCGCGCTCAAGCTATTGCTGGCGCGCCTGGAGCTGCATCTAGGCGAACGGCTATTGCCGCTGGACAAGAAGAACGCGACCGTCAGCACTCGCATCGACGCGCTGCGCAAAGCTGTTGCCCAGGGCGAGGAGATTCCGTTACAGAACGCGCCGGTGAAGGTGGTCACCGAGGCCCAGGCCAAGGAAATACGCCTGCTGCTGGAAGATCTGCACGCTCAGATAATATGGGCCAACAAACAGAATCAGCTGGATTCAATAGCCGCCAAACGCTGGATTCAGCAAATCCAGCGGATGATGGTGATACTGCACGTCGAGTACTTCACCAACGTCGGTCAGCAGGCTCTGCAGCAAGGCAGTGCGCACAAGGCACGCCTAGCCTTCGAACGGGGTATTCAGCACGTACGCAAGCAACCCAACCCGGCCGAGTATCAGGCCCAGCTGGCGCAGCTCGAAGCGAGCTATGCGCATGCCAATAAGCTGGAGCAGACACAACTGCAACCAAACCTTGACGAACCCAGCGAGCTGACCGAAGGTTTGAAAAACCTCGAAAGCGAAGATGACTGGAAAAAGAACAACATTTACTAGGCGTGAGCCGGGACGTGGCTTGGCAGTGATTTGAGCTGCAAGACGCACCAGCGATCTTGCGTACCTCGCCGCAATACTGACCTTCGCACCCGGCTGCCACTATCCCTGTCGCGGAGAATCTGTATGTCGCTAACCGTTTTCGGTGCTCCCCTGTCGCCATTCGTTCGCAAAGTCCGCCTTTGCCTGCTGGAGAAAGGCTTGGATTACCAGCTCGAAGTCGTCATGCCTTTCACCCCACCCGAGTGGTATCTGCAGCTCAACCCGCTTGGCCGCATTCCGGCCATGAAGGATGGAGAGTTGTGCCTCGCCGACTCCAGCGTGATCTGCCAGTACCTTGAAGAGACCTACGAACAGACCGCGCGGCTGTACGGAAACAGCTCAGTGGAGCGCGCGCAGATTCGCTGGCTGGAGAAATATGCTGATTACGAGCTGGCGCCTCTGACCACTTTCGGAGTGTTCCGCAACCGCGTACTGAAGCCGAGCGCTGGCCATCCGTGCAATGAAGAAAGCGTGCAAATCGCACTGAACCAAAAGCTGCCACCGCACTTTGACTATCTCGAACAGCAGTTGGGCCAACGATCTTATTTTGTTGGCGATCGACTCTCGATGGCCGATATCGCCCTCACCTGCCAACTGATCAATATGGAGTATGGCGGCGAGCTGATCGATGCCAATCGCTGGCCGAAGCTGGTGGAGCACTTCGCACGGGTAAAAACGATCGCCTCAGTACAGAGCCTGCTTCCCGGCGAACAGCGAATGACCGCCAAACTCATCGAAATGGGCAAAAAGGCGGTGCAGCCCAGCTGACTCCGATGCGCGCCTGCGTGGGCAAGACCACGCGTCGCTCGGAGGCAGCGACCTCACACAAGGCCACCGTACGGCTGAAACGAGCGGCCCCTTCGCGGCAAATGGCTTATCGAGCCCCGGAGCGGGCTCAAGCGCACCATGCGCTGCCCTGTCGTTCCCTCAGAGCAGGTGGATGCCCACCCATTGCCGAGCGAACTGATAGGCACAACGACCGTTTCGATTGCCCCGTGCGGTGGCCCAGCGAATCGCGTCTTTCTCCAGCGCGTCATCCCAGCGCCAACTCAGTCCGGCCTGCTCGGCCAGCGAACCGATCCAGTGCCGCACCACGTCCAAATAGTGCTCCTGACTAAAGGGATAGAACGACAACCAAAGGCCGAAGCGATCCGACAGGGCGATCTTGTCTTCCACCGCTTCGTTGGGATGCAGTTCGCCATCGATCATTTGCCAGTTTTCATTATCGCTCTGACGCTCAGGCACGAGATGCCTGCGATTCGACGTGGCGTACAGCAGAACGTTTTCCGGCGCACGCTCCAGCGAGCCGTCCAGTACGCTTTTCAGAACGCGGTAATCGCCCTCACCCGCCTCGAATGAAAGGTCATCGCAGAACACCACGAAGTGCTGAGATTGGCTGGCGAGCTGATCGACGACTTTCGGCAGATCAGCCAGATGGTCACGCTCGATTTCGATCAGGCGCAACCCTGCTGACGCATGCTCAGCCAGCAGAGCCCGAATCAGCGAAGATTTGCCTGTCCCGCGCGCGCCCCAGAGCAGGACATGGTTCGCTGGCAAGCCGGAAACGAACTGACGGGTATTGTTCGATAGCAGCTCTCGCTGTCGATCGATACCGATCAAATCCGCCAGATTCAGATCGAGCGACACGCTCAGCGCCTGCAGATAACCGCCCTGCCCCTCGCGGTGCCAGCGCGCCGCCAAGCTACGGCTCCAATCCACTGGCTCACGTGGCGCAGGCAGCAGGGGTTCAAGGCGCGCCATCAGTGCATCGGCGCGCTGCAGAAAGGCCTTCAGCTCGGCATCCATTTCAACGACTCCATTATGGGCATGCAGACACGTCTCTTCAGGCGCTGCTGCGAAGGGTTACAGATGAGCTTCGATGTGCGCTGTCAACGCCTCCGGCGGAGTGCGCGAAGAGAAACGCTCAACCGAGCGTCCATCATCAGCGATCAGAAACTTGGTGAAATTCCACTTGATTGCCTTACTGCCGAGCAAGCCCGGGGCGCGCTTCTTGAGCTGCACGAACAACGGGTGGGCCTCGCCGCCATTGACCTTAACCTTGGCAAACAGGGGAAAACTGACGCCGAAGTTGCGCTCGCAGAAAGCAGCGATCTGTTCCTCGTCATCCGGCTCCTGGTGGCCGAACTGATCACAGGGGAAGCCGAGCACCACCAAACCTTGCTGGCGATAGCGATCCCAGAGCGCCTCCAGCCCCTTGTACTGGGGCGTGAAACCACACTTGCTGGCC
Source organism: Pseudomonas sp. YJ42 (assembly GCF_047225135.1). Classification (NCBI taxonomy): domain Bacteria; kingdom Pseudomonadati; phylum Pseudomonadota; class Gammaproteobacteria; order Pseudomonadales; family Pseudomonadaceae; genus Pseudomonas; species Pseudomonas sp. YJ42. Next base: position 1,249,807 of record NZ_CP178378.1, read on the forward strand.
GTATTGACCACCAACAACAGCTTCGCATCGAAGTCGGCAAGGGTCTTCTGCTGACCGTCAATGGTGACGCATGGAATTTCGAACAACGGATCGCGCATGGCGGTATCTCGTGGAGGCGTTGCGAAACGCCGTCAGACGACGCGCGGCTTGTGGTTGAGCGAAGCAGAATTGATGCAGTAACGCATACCGGTCGGCGCTGGGCCGTCGGGGAACACGTGACCAAGATGAGCATCGCACCGCGCGCATTTGACCTCGATACGATGCATGCCGTGGCTGAAATCATCGACGCTGGCAATCGCCGTGTCACTGACGGGCTGGAAGTAGCTCGGCCAACCACAGCCGGAATCGAATTTGGCATCCGAGTCGAACAACGGCGCATCGCAACAGGCGCAATGATAGGTGCCGGGCGTCTTGGTATCGTTGTACTTGCCGGTGAATGGGCGCTCGGTGGCTCCCAGTCGGCAGACTTGAAACTGCTCGTCGGAGAGCTCTTCACGCCAGATTTCAAGCGGTTTTTCAAGCTTGTCCATCGTTACACCTCTTAAGGGTCTGTTTCCGTTTCGTTCGCAAGCCGCGTTGCTGCAGGTAAATGGTTGTTCCTTGTCAAATCCCGCAACGCGGCATGGCGAAACTTGCCGCGCAACCCGAAGAGCCGGAGCCTGTTTTTGCGCGCTGCGGCGTTATTCGTCGTTCATTTGGAATAACCAAACTTCCCTCCTCATGCCTTGCCTCGCGCAAAAACAGGCTCCGGCGCGACCGCAAACGAAGCGGAAACAGACCCTCTCTTAAAAAGGGCGGATCTGTACCTTTTCCGGTGGTCGGGCCGCACGTATGATGCGTTGCTCTTAGACGCCTAGTCTGGCAGCGAGGTTGCAGGCTGCCAAGGCGCCGGGGTTCATGCCAAACGCCGCCTGTCATCCACAAGCCAGGCGCGTCTTCACTTCGGGACACTCAGGATCATGCAGGTCAGCAAATCGAACAAGCTCGCCAATGTCTGCTACGACATCCGTGGGCCAGTGCTCAAGCACGCCAAACGCCTGGAAGAGGAAGGCCATCGCATCCTCAAGCTGAACATCGGCAACCCGGCGCCGTTCGGTTTCGAAGCGCCGGAGGAAATCCTTCAGGACGTGATCCGCAACCTGCCAACGGCGCAAGGTTACAGCGATTCCAAAGGCTTGTTCAGCGCCCGCAAGGCGATCATGCAGTACTACCAGCAGAAGCAGGTGGAAGGCGTGACCATCGAGGATATCTACCTCGGCAATGGCGTGTCGGAGCTGATCGTTATGTCCATGCAGGCGCTGCTCAACAACGGCGACGAGGTGCTCATTCCGGCACCCGATTACCCGCTATGGACCGCAGCAGTGAGCCTGGCGGGCGGTAAACCGGTGCACTACCTGTGCGACGAGCAAGCCAACTGGTGGCCGGATCTGGCCGACATCAAGGCCAAGATCACGTCCAATACCAAGGCGCTGGTGCTGATCAATCCGAACAACCCAACCGGGGCCGTCTATCCGCGCGAAGTACTGGAGGGCATGGTCGAACTGGCTCGTCAGCACAAGCTGGTGCTGTTCTCCGACGAGATCTACGACAAGATTCTCTACGACGATGCGGTGCACGTCTGCACGGCGTCCCTGGCGCCTGACGTTCTCTGTTTGACGTTCAATGGCCTGTCCAAGTCCTACAGAATCGCCGGCTTCCGCTCCGGCTGGGTGGTGATCACAGGGCCCAAGCACAAGGCGCAGAGCTACATCGAGGGCATCGATATCCTCGCCAACATGCGCCTGTGCGCCAACGTGCCGTCGCAACATGCCATCCAGACAGCCCTCGGCGGCTATCAGAGCATCAACGACCTGGTGCTGCCGCCGGGCCGGCTGCTGGAGCAACGCAACCGAACCTGGGAACTGCTCAACGACATTCCCGGCGTCAGCTGCGTGAAGCCGATGGGCGCGCTCTATGCCTTCCCTCGGATCGACCCAAAGATCTGCCCGATTCACAACGATGAGAAGTTCGTGCTCGATTTGTTGCTCTCCGAGAAGCTATTGATCGTTCAGGGCACCGCCTTCAACTGGCCATGGCCGGATCATTTCCGCGTGGTCACCCTGCCCCGGGTCGATGATCTCGAGCAGGCGATCGGTCGCATTGGCAGCTTCCTCAAAACTTACAGCCAGTAGCTTCGATGGATTTGCAGATCGATGACTTCTACCGGGACGCCGCGGCCGGCCTCCTGATGCTCTATCAGGCGTTCCCACGGAAGATAACCCTGTATGTAGAAGACCTCATCGGTCACGAAGAGCCCGACGAGTTCGGCCTACCCAGCAAGCGGCATCAGAGTTGTCTGGGCGCGCTGCTGTGGCTGGCCGAAGAAGGCTATGTGCGATTCGAAAGCACTATTCAGTTTCTCGCTGTCGACCAGGCCGTGCTGACCGAAAAGGCATTCCTGTGCTTGACCCGTACGCTCGACGACACCGCGAATGGTGTCGAATCCCCTCCCCCCAGCGTACGCCGGGTTCACTCGAGCCTGGCTTACCAGCTCCGCCAAGCACTACAAGAGGGGCATGGCGAACGGCTCGCTCAACTGACCCGCCAGCTATTCACCAGCACCCTATCCAGCCAGCCCTGAGCGCATCGGCGGTACAGGCGACATAGCTTGAAATAGTCGCCCGGTTGAATAGCGCCGGCCCGCCCCTTATATAGCCTATCGTTCCTTATTGTTCCCCTTGGAGTCTGCCGCAACATGATGCGCATTTTCTTGTTCTTGGCCACTAACCTGGCTGTATTGGTCGTTGCCAGCATCACCCTGAAGCTACTCGGAGTGGATCGTTACACGGGTCAGAACTACGGCAGCCTGTTAGCATTCTGTGCCGTCTTCGGATTCGCCGGTGCACTGATTTCGCTGTTCATCTCCAAGTGGATGGCGAAGATGAGCACGCGCACCGAGATCATCAGCCAACCCCGCACGCGCCATGAGCAATGGCTGTTGCAAACCGTCGAGCAGCTTTCCCGCGACGCCGGCATCAAAATGCCGGAAGTGGGTATTTTCCCCGCCTACGAAGCCAACGCGTTCGCCACCGGCTGGAATAAGAACGACGCACTGGTCGCCGTCAGCCAGGGATTGCTCGAGCGCTTTTCGCCGGACGAGGTCAAAGCCGTACTGGCTCATGAGATCGGTCATGTATCCAACGGCGACATGGTGACCCTGGCACTGATTCAGGGCGTGGTGAACACATTCGTCATGTTCTTCGCGCGGATCTTCGGTAGCTTCGTCGACCGTGTGATCCTGAAGAACGAAGACGGTCACGGTATCGGCTACTTCATTGCGACCATCTTTGCGGAACTGGTGCTGGGCATTCTTGCCAGCATCGTTGTCATGTGGTTCTCGCGCAAGCGTGAATTCCGTGCTGACGAAGCAGGCGCACAGCTGGCCGGCACCAGCGCGATGATCGGCGCGCTGCAGCGGCTGCGCGCGGAACAGGGCGTGCCGGTGGATATGCCGGACAGCCTCAAGGCTTTCAGCATCAACGGTGCCCTGCGTAACGGCCTGGCGGGATTGCTGATGACGCACCCGTCGCTGGAAGACCGCATCGAGGCCCTGCGCCAGCGCGGTTGAACGAACGGATCGAAAAAAACGAGGGCGGCGCCAGCCGCCCTCAGCCCTGGAATGCAAAAGCGACGCCCTCCTCTCAACGCTCGTACTCAGCCGGTGCCGTTCCAGTAGATGCCAACCAGGCGAATATCGAATTCAGGCTCGTGAAGCACCCAAAGCTTCTGCGAAGCGTTCGAGAACACCTCGCCAACATAGCGGGGGCGTTCTATTGCCGGCCGCCGAGCCGATAGCAACTTTCATCCAGGCGCGTTAGCCCGCGTTGGAGAAATTTCCAGTTGCCGTCGTCGTCCAGCACGTTTGCCCGTTCCTGCAGCTCAAGGTTCCAATGCAAGCCAAGGGACTGCCGAACTTCGGCGTCACTCACAGCGAATGGCGGGCCAGCCATTTGTTCCTGTTCGTAATCCAGGGTAATCAGCAAACCCTGACAGCTCGGCGCAAGGATATCCGTCAGGTGTTCGACGTAGCGCTGACGCATGTCTGGGGGCAACGCAATCAACGCAGCACGATCGTACAGTCCCTGGCAGTCGGCCACGTCTTGATGGCTTAGCGAGAAGAAATCGCCACAGCGGATTTCCAGCGCGCCGGCGCGATAGACCTTGAACTCGCCCTGGATGCTCACCTCGGCTGGCAGCTGTTGCTCGGCGAAAAAGTCTTCGACCGCGCGCTCGCTCAGCTCGATGCCAAGCACCGCAAAGCCCTGCTCGGACAACCAGGCCATGTCGAGACTCTTGCCGCACAGCGGCACCAGCACCCGGGCACCTTCGGCCAGCTGCAAACCGGGCCAGTGGCGGCGTAGATAAGGATTGACCTCGTTCAGGTGAAAACCGATTTCGTTGCGTGCCCAGCGTCGTTTCCAGAACCCTTCATCCATACCCAGCCCCTCATAAGCGATGATGATGGCTGGAGCTTATCAGAGCCGCCGGTAGCGATCGCATCGAAGCGGTTCAGCCGGTTCGTAAGGCGGTTTCCGGGTCCATGCCAGCATCACGCATTTGAGCCAATTTGTAGCGCAGGGTGCGTGCGCTGATCCCCAGCCGGTCAGCGGTCTCCTTGCGGCGACCGCGCTCTGCTCGCAAGGTCTCGAGAATCACCTCGAACTCGCGACGACGCAGATCTTCACCCAGCGCACCAGCCGTCTCGGCAGATCCTGTCGAAGCAGCCTGAGATGGGTACACCGGCGCGATGCTGGCTGCGGAACTTCTGGCCAGCGCAGCGAAGCCGGCCGTGGACGTCAGACATAAATCCTCGGGGCGGATCAGGCCGCCTTGCTGCAGAATCAATGCGCGCTGAATGGCGTTGTCCAACTCGCGGACATTGCCCGGCCAGGCGTGACCGAGAAGGCAATCACACGCCTCGGCCGTAAGCATGGCGCTTGGCTGACGCATTTTCCGCGCATGATTGGCCAGCAATCGCTCGGCCAGCGGCACGATGTCCGCCGGTCGGTCCCGCAGCGCCGGCCAGGCGAGCGGAAACACGGAGAGCCGATAGAAAAGATCCTCACGGAAACGCCCGTTACGAACCTCATCAGCCAGGTCACGGTTGGTCGTAGCGACGATACGGATATCCAACGGTATAGGTTTACGACCGCCGACACGTTCGACCTCGCGCTCCTGCAGCACGCGCAGCAACTTGGCCTGAAGCGCCAGCGGCATCTCGGAAATCTCGTCGAGCAGCAGCGTGCCGCCTTCGGCCAGCTCGAACTTGCCCGGCTGCGTGGCGATGGCGCCAGTGAAAGCACCTTTCTCGTGACCGAACAGAGTCGCCTCGAGCATATTGTCCGGTATTGCCGCACAGTTGATCGCAATGAAAGGCTTGTCGGCGCGCGCTGATTGCTGATGGATATAGCGGGCCAACACCTCTTTGCCGGTACCGGACTCACCGGAAACCAGCACGGTCGAATCGCTACGCGCGACTCGGGCCGCCAGAGCCAACAGCTGCTGACTTGTCGGTTCGACGGCCACCGGGCCATCCTCGTCGGCTGAACCAAGTTGGCCACAAGCATGGCGAGCGACCAGTCCGAGCAGAACGTGCGGCTCAAACGGCTTGACCAAATAATCCACCGCCCCCTGACGCATCGCCTCGACCGCTCGCTCCACAGCACCAAACGCCGTCATCAGCAGGACCGGTAGCTGCGGGTATCGCTGGCGGACCAGCCCCTGCAAGGCATGACCGTCCATACCAGGCATGTTCACGTCACTGACGATCAGGCCGAAGCCACCCTGCTCCAGCGCCCGCAGCGCGGCCTCGGCGCTATCGACCGCGTGATAGGAATAGCCACCGAGCTCGAGCGTATCGCCTAGCGCCTCGCGTAGAGCACGGTCGTCTTCGACCAGCAGAATCTTCGCAGCCATGGGCTTCACTCCGAAATTGCCGGCAAGGACGCCGGAAGCAACGGCAGCTGAAGGGTCGCACAGGTTCCTCTACCCGGCCGGGAACGCAACTCAAGCGCACCTGAGTGAGCCCGCGCCACCGATTTGACCACCGCCACACCCAGCCCGGTTCCAGTCGCTCGGGTGGTAAAAAAGGGTTCCCCGAGTCGGGACAGGGTTGCCGCATCCATTCCTGCACCATTGTCGCTGATGCTGATACGCAGCACTGCGTCACGCGCATAGAGATGCACTTTCAGTCTTGGCTGCTTGCCACAAGCCTGCAGCGCGTTCTCCATCAAGTTGAGCAGCGCACCGACCAGCGTGTCGCGATTACACAGAAGCGCGCCGCTCGAGACATCGCATTGCCAGCGAACAGCAACACCCTCCACTTTCGCTGCGGCCGCTGCACGCAGCGCAGCCAGCAGTTCGGCCGGAGCCAGCCGATCCTCCAGAGGCAGGTCGCCGCGAGCGAACACCAGCATGTCGCGGACCTGATGCTCCAGTTCGTTCAGGCGGTCTTTCAGGCGGCCGGCGAAGCGCTGTTGCTGCTCGACGGACAAGCCGCCCTGCTCCAGGTGGCTGGCATAAAGCAACGCGGTGGAAAGCGGCGTGCGGATCTGGTGAGCCAACGATGCCACCATCCGCCCCAGCGCCGACAAACGCTCGTGACGCGCCAGCTGTTCCTGCAATCGTCGCGTCTCGGTCAGGTCGGTCAGCAACACCAACTGCCCAGGCTCGCCATTCAACGAACGCGTAGCGATGGACACGCGACGTCCATCCTTCAGCGAGATTTCATGGCCATCGTCCTTACGCGGAGCGAAGCTGCGGGTGATCACCTCGCGCCAGAGCGCCCCTTCGAGCGGCCCGCCTAGCAGCTCCAGCGCTACCGGATTGGCTTCGCGGACTACGCCCTGGCCGTCAATGACGATGACGCCGCCAGGCAATAGGTCCAGCAGACTCTGCAGACGATTGGCCAGGCGTTCTTTCTCTTCGAACTCGCGCCGGCGCTGCGCACTGGTTTCAGCCAGTTGGTCTTTCAATTCGGCCACACGCGTCTGCAGGAATTGCTGGGACGCGCCCAACCGACCTGACATGCGGGTAAACAGCTCAAGCGATTGCTCGAGCTCACCGCTTGCTGAGGTCTCGCTCGGGCACTGGTTTAACGCTGATGAGGAGAACGCTGAAGGCACTGGCACTCGTATCCGTCAAAAGATGGTCGGTGAAGTGACGACAGCAAGGATCATGCCCAGGACCTGTTGCTGCCACGTCGCGTGCAGCAGAACGGGAACAAACTCTAGCGGTATTGAAGAAGGATCGGCGGGGATATCACGCCGCCGCGGTTAGCGGCGTGGGGGAAACGTTATTCGTCCGTGTCGTCTTCGCGGCGATTCATGCCGTACTTGCGCATTTTTTCGACGAGGGTCGTCCGCCGAATACGCAGGCGCTCGGCAGCGCGTGCAACCACTCCACCCGCATCCTCGAGCGCTTGCTGGATGAGCCCCTGCTCCAGATTACCCAGATAATCCTTCAGGTCGAGGCCTTCCACCGGGAGCATGGCGTGGGCGTCGGCGGCGACAATGGGCGCATTGATTGCAGCACGCTCCTCCATTTCGTCATGAACGCTGATGGCGTACTGCTCGTCATCGTCATCGACATGGCGAAACTTCTTCGGCAACTCCATCACGCCGATCACGCCATAGGGATGCATGATCGCCATGCGCTCGACGAGGTTGGCGAGCTCGCGCACGTTGCCCGGCCAATCGTGACGACAGAGCGACATGATCGCAGCCGAGTTGAAGCGAATGGAACCACGCTTTTCATGTTCCATGCGAGAGATCAGCTCGTTCATCAGCAGCGGGATGTCCTCGATGCGCTCGCGCAGCGGGGCCATTTCGATGGGGAAAACGTTAAGGCGATAATAGAGATCCTCGCGGAAGCTACCGTCCACAATCATCTTTTCCAGATCCTTGTGGGTCGCCGCGATTATCCGGACATCGGCATTCTGCGTACGATTGCTGCCCACTCGTTCAAAGGTGCGCTCCTGCAAAACCCGTAGCAGCTTGACCTGCATAGGCAGCGGCATGTCACCAATTTCGTCGAGGAACAGCGTTCCGCCTTCTGCCAGTTCGAAACGACCGGCACGGGACGTGATCGCCCCGGTAAATGCGCCCTTCTCATGGCCGAACAGTTCGCTTTCCAGCAACTCGGCCGGAATCGCCCCGCAGTTGACGGGAACGAACGGTCCACCACGGCGTTTGGAATGGTAATGAAGGTTACGCGCAACCACCTCTTTACCGGTTCCCGACTCGCCGAGGATCAATACGCTCGCTTCGGTATCGGCGACCTGTTGCATCATTTGGCGGACGTGCTGGACCGCGCGACTCGTGCCCACCAGGCTGCGGAACAGGTTGGGCTCGCGTTGCCGTCCTCGCGCCTTCGCCTGGTCATACATTTCTCGATAGACCTGGGCCCGATGAAGCGAATCGAGCAGCTTGTTATAGCTCGGCGGCATCTCGAGGCTGGTCAACACGCGCCGACGAATCTCGTCCGGCCAGTCCGTCGGTACGGGCTCACCAATCAACATTAGCGGCAGATTTTCGTCCCACTTGCTGAGCTGCTTGAGCAACTCTACCGCGCCGCCCCTGGCCGAAACGTCACCGAGCATCACGCCGAGAATGCTGCGGCTCGACTCCAATGCCTCGACCGTACCCTGCCACTCGTTGCTGGCGCAGGCCAGATGGTCCTCGCTCAGAAAATTAAGAATGACCGCCAAATCGCGGCGACGATCCTGATCGTCATCTATCAACAAAATTTTGGTTTCACGCCACATCTTGTTTATAGCTCTAGAGGCTGAAAGGGGGGCCGCGCTCGTCTTTGATAAAAACGGTTACGCCATCGGCAGATAGCCAGTAGTTAATTAAAAAAAACCCGCCGAGTCAAATTTATGACGTGATTCAACGACAAAAGATCAAAAATCGACTGATTGTAGGCAAGGCAGAGGGGAGCGAAGTGCAGCGATCAGCGGAGCGGTCGTTCGCCTAGTCCACGGACACGTTTCGAATGCCGTGGCCACCAAGACGAGTTGCCGGATTAAAGTTGCCGGACGTATGCGGCCACGCTGATGTTCCCCACCGACTTCTGTTCTGATGAGCAGAAGTCATCCTGATCTCAACCAAACAGCTTATATACGTTGGCGTTGCGTTGAGATTGATTGAGCTGTAGCAGTTCGTCCGCGACGCGCCGCTGCTCGGTCTGGCAGGTGACGACCAGCTCCTGGTAGAGATTTACCAGCTCTTGCAGCCGCTGCCGAAGTGCCGGCTCGTCCTCACGAGGCTCAACCATCGCTGCCTCAACGACCTGCCGGCACTGCAGATCCAGGACGCTGATCGCCGTCCAGTCCTGCTGTGCCATCGCATCGCGTAACGCGCTGCGGGTTTCTTCAAGACGTTTGACTGCTGCACTCATGAATCCGCTCCGGATGAACTGGTTACAAGGCCGAACCTACGCGGCCACACGGCACTGCTGGCGGTGTCTGAACCTTTATCGGCAACCTGCGAAACGTCTTTAACGTTGTCATGAAAATCGAGGCTGCGGCGCATCAGTGCAAGGCACGCAGCCCCGTAGGAACGCTTGGAGGCGCGACCGGCTCCCAAGGCCCATCGGGCCGGCCAGCACAATACCAGTCGCCGTCCCAGCGGTAGTAGAGCCGCTCACGGTAGAACATGTCCCGCCCTTCCACGACATAGACCCCTAGGCGATTGTCCCAATGCGCAGCGGCATGTGGCGGCGGCGCATAACGTGGATGGCTTTTTTGCGTAGCGGGCGGGCGCGGGGCCGGAGGCGTACGCACCGGCGGTGGACTCGTGACCGGTTCGCGAGGCTCCGACACCGGCGGGGTCGGTCGGCGTGCCGGCTCAGATGTTTGATAGGGATTACCCGCGCAGGCTCCCAACAGCAATGCCAGCATCACTACGCCGCCAGCCCTGGGCAAGCGATATACCGCTGTCGAAACCAAATCCGTCATTGTCACTGGCCTCCTGAACCCTGGCGATCAGGGCGTTTCAGGTTGATCGATGGTCAGCTTGACCGAGCCGCCGGTGCTCGGTGCCAGCGGTTCGCTGCTGCCCTGCCATTCGCCCTGTGTGGCGTTTCCATCTCTGGAAATACGAGCGAACAGTTTGACCTGTTCGAAGTTGGACAAGCGAAGTTGCGGAGTCATTGCATCGGCATCGCTCAAACTGACCGTAGCGGGCAGATCGGCCACGGTCAGGCGCTTCACAGCCAATGGCATTGGCGGGCCGGACAGCGCGCGAGCAAAAACGAATACGGTGTCAGTGGGCCGCACCTCATCACTCAACGCGGCGCCCAGCTGCACATCGACGGTCAGTTCGGGACCGACAGCGGCAGTGGTTTCGCTTGCCGGTTTCTTCGCGCTTGGCGAAGCCGGTTCGCCGAGCTGTTCTCGGGCTCGGGCAATGCCACTCTGAATAGCTTCACGCGAGGGGTCCTCGGCGGGCAGCGTTGCGACCAGGCGCTCCCAGAACCCTATCGCCTCATCGAAACGCTGCTCTTCGTAGGCTGCAATGCCCAGCAACCCGAGGCTGGTGACTTCGTGAGGATCGCCCTTGAGCGCTTCGTCGGTCAGCTGCTGCATCTGCGTCGACCATTGGCGGTCTTCGGCAAAATAGAGTGCCTGCGCCCATTGCCCCAAAAGCTCCGGCTGGCGACCCGCGCGCTTGATGAGCTGCTCATAGGCTGCGGCCGCATCGGCGGGACGATCCTGGCGCATATAAGTTCTAGCCAGGAAATACCAGGCCTCGGTGGACTCGGGCTGTGCCTTCACTGCGCGCTCCAGCCTCGTCGTCATTTCTTCCATGGTTCTAGGTTGCTCGGCGAATTCGCGCGCCAGCTCAAGCTTGTCGCTCGCCCCCCAATGCAAGTACAGGCCGTACCCCAGCAACGGCATGAGAATCGCCGCAATCAGCGGCACCGCTCGGCCCAGGTTGCTGCGCCGAGAAGTATCGTCACCCTCGGTGTCGTCTAGCAGCTCACGCGCCGCATCGGCTCGTCCCACCTCGAACTGCTCCGGGGTGAGCGTCCCTGCCGACTGCTGTGCGGCCAGTTCAGCGAGCCGCTCTTCGTAGAGCGCGACATTCAGGGCCGTCCGGTCCTCTTCCGCCTGTATCCGACGCCCCCGCATCAGGGGAAGCAACAGAAACGCCAGGGCGGCCAACAACAGCAGGCCTGCACCTATCCAGAAATCGATCATGGTTCTTTTTTATCCAACAACATGGCGAGACGCGCACGCTCGGCCTCGGAAAGAGTGTTCGACACCGAGCCGGCAGAGTTTCGACGGCGGCGGATCAAGATGAACGCCAGCACGCCGAAACCGAGTACCAGCAAAGCAATAGGGCCATACCAGAGCAAGAGCGTCTTGGCATTGACGGGCGGCTTGTAGCGGACGAAATCGCCGTAACGGGCGACGAGGTAATCCACTATCTGCTCGTTGCTCTGCCCCTCCTCCACCATGCGGTAGATTTCGCGACGCAGGTCCATAGCGATCGGCGCGTTGGAGTCGGCAATGTTCTGGTTCTGGCACTTGGGGCAACGCAGCTCCTCGACCAACGTGCGGTAACGCTCCCGCTCAGCATCGCTCTTGAATTCATAGGAGTCGATTGCCGCCTGCACGCCGCCAACCAGACACAGCGCCAGCACAATCCCCTGGATCAGCTGCTTCATTCGTCCACCAGTTCTTGATACAGCGCGGCGAGTTGCTCGCGCCAGACGCGCTCATCGATGACGCCGACGTATTTGTGGCGAATGATTCCCTGCTTGTCGACGATGAAGGTCTCGGGGGCGCCATACACGCCCAAGTCCAAGCCCAGACTGCCCTGCTCGTCACTGATGTTCAGCTGGTAGGGGTCGTGAAAGTCCTTAAGCCATTTCTGCGCCGCGGCATTGTCGTCCTTGTAGTTGACGCCATGAATGACCACGCCCTGCTCCGCAAGCTTGTTCAGTACCGGATGTTCGACCTTGCAGGCGACGCACCAGGTCGCCCAGACATTGACCAGTGCTGGCTTGCCCTTGATATCCGCGGCGCTGATCAGCCGCTGTGGATCCTCGACCGAAGGCAGCGTGAACGACGGTATCGGTTTACCAATCAACGCCGACGGCAGCTCGGTCGGATCGAGGAACAGCCCACGATATAGAAACACGGCGACCAGCAGGAAGATCGCCAACGGCAGCAACATCAATACTCGTTTCATTAATTAGGCTCCTTGCCGGGCCAAGCCGAGCGCGTCGCGGACGCGGGTCCTGACCTTCACCCGGTAGCGCTTGTCGCTGACCGACAGCACGCCCCCCAGCGACATCAGCAATGCGCCCATCCAGATCCAGCGAACGAACGGCTTGATATGCACCCTCACCGCCCAGGCGCCGTTATCCAGGGGCTCGCCGAGAGCCACATAGAGATCGCGAGTGAAGCCTGCATCGATGCCCGCCTCGGTCATGGGCATCTGCTGCACGGTGTAGAGACGTTTCTCCGGATGCAGCGTCGCCACCTGCTTGTCGCCCTCGAAGACGCGAATGGTGCCCTTATCGGAGGTGAAGTTGGGACCTTCGAAATGTTCGGCACCATCGAAAACGAAGCTGTAACCACCCAACTGCAGCGACTCTCCGGGAGCCAGACGCAAATCTCGCTCGTCGCTCTGTTGGCTCGTCAGCACCACTCCCAGCGCACAGACCACCAGACCGAAATGCGCCAACTGCATACCCCAGTAGCTCGGCGCCAGGCTTCTGATCCCCTTCAACAGGCCTTTATGACGGGTCTTGTCGAGTATGTCGCGCACCCCGGCGGCTACCACCCAGGCAGCCAGCAGACATACTGCCAGTACGGCCCAGTGGAAATCGCCGAATAGCATCGAGCCCAGCCCACCGAGGACGGCGCTGGTGATCAGCACCGGGATCAGCATGCCGACCAGCCATTTCACCGGCGTGTCCTTCCAACGCACCAGCACACCTACGGCGAGCGCGAGCATCAACGCGCCGATGAGCGGCAGGAACATCGCATTGAAATAAGGGGGACCGACCGAAAGCTTGGTATTCGACAGCGCATCGAGCAGCAGTGGATACAAGGTACCCAGCAAGATCATCGAGGTGGCGACCACCAGCAACAGGTTATTGACCAATAGCAGCGTTTCCCGCGACCACAGGCCGAAACCGATCTGGCTCTTTACCACCGGCGCGCGCAGGGCGAACAGCGTCAGCGAACCACCGATCACAATCAGCAGGAACGCCAGAATGAAAACACCACGCGCTGGATCGGTCGCAAACGCATGCACTGAAGTCAGCACGCCGGAGCGAACCAGGAAAGTACCCAGCAGACTGAGCGAGAAGGCTGCGATGGCCAACAGAACCGTCCAGCTCTTGAAGACACCACGCTTCTCCGTCACCGCCAGCGAATGAATCAACGCCGTGCCCACCAGCCAAGGCATGAAGGACGCATTCTCCACTGGATCCCAGAACCACCAACCGCCCCAGCCCAGTTCGTAATAGGCCCACCAGGAGCCGAGGGCGATACCGATGCCCAGGAAGGCCCAGGCGATCAGCGTCCAGGGGCGCGACCAGCGTGCCCAGGCGGCATCCAGGCGACCTCCAAGCAGTGCGGCAATGGCAAACGCAAAGGCTACCGAGAAACCGACATAGCCCATGTAGAGCATCGGCGGATGAACCACCAGACCGAAATCCTGAAGCAACGGATTGAGGTCCCGTCCGTCCATCGGTGCCTGCGGTAGCAGCCGTTCGAAGGGGTTTGACGTGACAATCAGGAACAGCAGGAAGCCGATGCTGATGAGCCCCATGACGCCCAGTACCCGAGCCAGCATGTCTTCCGGCAACTGGCGCGAGAAGATCGATACCGCGAAGGTCCAGCCCGCCAGGATGAAGGCCCATAACAGCAGCGACCCCTCGTGTGCCCCCCACACCGCGCTGAATTTGTAGTACCAGGGCAAGGCGCTGTTGGAGTTCTGCGCAACATAGGCCACGGAGAAATCATCCACCATGAAAGCGTAAGTGAGGCAAGCGAAAGAGAACGCCAGGAACGAGAACTGTCCCCACGCGGCCGGTTGCGCCAGCCCCATCCATTGCTGATCACCCCGCCAGGCACCGATCAATGGAAGCGTGCCTTGTACCAAGGCCAGGCACAGCGCCAGAATCATCGCCAGATGACCGAGTTCAGGGATCATTTCGCGTACTCCTGCTCGCCACCCACGTAGGGCTTGCTCTTGCCGCTTTTCTCAAGTGCTGCCGTGACTTCTGGCGGCATGTAATTTTCGTCATGCTTGGCCAACACCTCGTCAGCGACCAGCATGCCGTCGGCATTCATGCGCCCCAAGGCGACGATTCCTTGCCCCTCACGAAACAGGTCAGGAAGAATCCCTTGGTATTGAATGGTCACTGACTGAGCGTAGTCAGTGACACGAAAGGTCACCGTCAGCGAATCGTTGCTGCGTTGTACCGACCCCTCTTCGACCATTCCGCCCGCACGGATCCGCGTGCCTTCCGGCGCTTCGCCCGCGGCGATCTGCGTCGGCGTATAGAAGAGGTTGATGTTCTCTTGCAGAGCAGACAATGCCAGCGCCACCGCGATACCGACGCCAGCCAGAATGGCCAGTACGATGTACAGACGCTTCTTGCGCACAGGATTCACTTCATTTCCTCCCGGCGCAAACGACGCGCCTCGTCTTGCAAATAACGCCGACGCGCCATTACCGGCAACGCCACGTTGAGAATCAGGACCGCCAGGCTGATGCCATAAGAAGTCCAGACATACAGGCCATGGTTGCCCATGGCAATGAAGTCGGAAAACGAGGAAAAATTCATAAAGCTTTACCCGCCAACGCTTTCACCTCGGCTTTTACCCAGCTGCTTCGCGACTCGCGGCGCAGCACTTCCAGGCGCATGCGCATCAGTAGCACCACGGTGAAGAAGCAATAGAAGCCCAGCACCATAACCAGCAGTGGCAGCCACATCTCGGCCGGCATGGCCGGCTTCTCGGTAACGGTGAAGGTCGCCGGCTGATGGAGCGTGTTCCACCATTCCACCGAATATTTGATGATCGGAATGTTGACCACCCCGACGATGGCGAGCACCGCGCAGGCCTTGGCTGCGCTGTCACGATTGCTGATCGCCTGCCCCAGCGCAATGATGCCGAAGTACAGGAACAGAAGGATGAGCATCGAAGTAAGCCGGGCGTCCCATACCCACCAGGCGCCCCAGGTCGGCTTGCCCCACACCGCACCGGTGAGAAGCGCGATAAAGGTCATCCAGGCGCCGATCGGCGCGGCCTGCTGCAGGGCGACGTCGGCGAGCTTCATCTTCCAGACCAGGCCGACAATGCCGGCGACGGCGAGCATTACGTAGATAGATTGCGCCAGGAAAGCGGCGGGCACGTGGATATAGATGATGCGAAAGCTGTTGCCTTGTTGGTAATCCTGCGGCGCAAAGGCCAGGCCCCAGACGACGCCGACACCGATCAGCAGCAACGCGGCCCAGCCCAGCCAGGGCATCCAGCGGCTGCTGATCTCGTAAAACCATTTGGGCGAACCCAGTTTGTGGAACCACGTCCAGTTCATAGAACCCGCCTCACATCCACCACACAGGGCGATACTGCCTTGAAAAAGGGCAGCCGCCTCTTGCCCGCGATCAGTAAACTCATCGTTATCGAAACCACTCGTCTCGTATCGGTGACTCGCGCTCCGCTATCGGATAGATCCATGATGCAGTCCGTCATTCGCCAACGCTGATTTTCAGGCCGGCCGCTATTGCAAAGGGTGTCAGGGTAACTGCCAGAGCAGTCAGGCTGGAAAGCCATAATAGGTGTCCGAGCGCAGGTAGCCCCTGCAACGCTGCCTGCAGTGCCCCGCTGCCGAGGATCAGCACGGGGATATAGAGTGGGAGAATAAGTAGTGCCAACAGCAGGCCGCCACGCTTGAGTCCCACGGTCAACGCCGCCCCCACCGCTCCTAGCAGGCTGAGCACTGGTGTGCCCAGCAGCAACGAAATCAGCAGGACCGGTAGCGCACTGGCCGGCATTCCCAGCATGAGACCCAGTAACGGGGCGAGCAGCACCAGCGCCAGCCCGGAAAACAGCCAGTGTGCCAGCACCTTGGCGAGAACCAGAAGCGCCAACGGGTGCGGCGAAACGACCCACTGCTCGAGCGAACCATCCTCGAAATCGCTGCGAAACAGTCCGTCCAACGAGAGCAGCACCGCCAACAGCGCAGCAACCCAAATCAACCCAGGTGAAATCGTTTGCAGCAATTGCGATTCGGGGCCGACCGCCAACGGAAACAGGGCGATGACGATGGCAAAGAAAACCAGCGGGTTGGCCAGTTCCGCCGGCCGACGGAACAGCAGACGCGTTTCGCGAGCCAGCAGCAGGGTAAAAACGTTACTCATGCGGCTCGCTGCCCCAGATCTATTTCGCGGAAGCCTGCCGGCATCTCGGCGAGCGAATGATGCGTCGTCAGTACGACCATGCCGCCCTGCTCGCAGTGGGTCGCCAGATAGCGTTCGAGCTGCGCCACGCCATGTTTGTCCAGCGCTGTGAAGGGCTCATCGAGAATCCACAAGGGTGGGGGCGACAGATACAACCGAGCCAGGCCGACGCGGCGCTGCTGTCCTGCGGAAAGCGTGTGACAGGGCACATCTTCGAAACCGCGCAAGCCTACCGAATCAAGCGCTTGCCAGATCGCATCGCGCGTCGCAGGCTGATGCAGTGCGCACAACCAGGAGAGATTCTCCTCGGCAGTGAGCAGCCCCTTGATACCCGCTGCATGGCCGATCCACAACAGATTGCGGGCCAATTCATCGCGCTGGCTTTCGAGGTCTCGCCCGTTGAGCAGCACCTTGCCTGAGGTCGGCTGCATCAGACCGGAGAGCAACCGAAGCAGGCTGGTCTTGCCACTACCGTTGGGGCCGGCGATCTGCAACATTTCCCCTTTGGCGATCCGCAGGTCTAACCTCTCGAACAGAAGACGCCAGTCCCGCTCACAGGAAAGCGCTACAGCTTCTAGAAAGGGACTGGACACGCTAGGGCTACCTCAAGATGGAAGAAGCCCGGCCGCTACATCGTTAGCGAGCCGGGCGGCCGGAATTATACATGCCGAGCCCCTGCACCAAAGGCCACAACGGCGAAAGGTTGTAAGAGCATTTAAGTAAAAATGACCGAGATCAAGAGTACCCAGGCAATCCCCTCTTCCGGCCCGTCTCGTCCGGTAACGACTTCGGCCGAGATGGCACTGAAGCTGTTGCAGCCGATGCAGGGGTTGCTTGTCGCGGGGGAAAGTGCCGACGCCGAGGTCGTCAGCATCAAGGAGGCGCTGCAAAGCTTTCAGCTGACGCTGCGACTTACACTGACCAACGGACGACAGGCGACGGTCGAAACCAGCAGTCCCAAGGCCGCTGTACCCGGGACAGCCATGCTCATTACCGCCGTGTCCGACACCCGCCTGATGGCCGCGCTGCAACCCGGTAATCGCCAGCCGCAGAGCAGTATCGATCTCACCCAACTGCCGGTAGGGAGCGTGGTGCAAGGCAAGGTGACGGCCAGCCAGCAGGCACAGCAGGACGGGAAGACGGTATTCAAGGTCGTGATCAGCCTGCTCAACTCGCCGCTTGCCGGGCAGAAACTGAACGTCGAGTCGGCGATCCCGCTGGCGCCGGGCAATTTGGTAACGGCCCGAGTCCAGGGCGACCAGTCGCTGGCGTTCATGCCACTGAGCGGTCGCCTCGATCAGTTGGTGCTGGGGCAGCAATTGACTGCGCAACATAGTCGTCAGGGGTCGATCGAAGGATTGCTGGGCGCACTGGGATCCGGCAGTGGACTGCCCGAACGGTTGCGCGGTGCGGCCGAACGTCTGCTCGGCCTGGTCCCGGACATGCAACAGCTCGGTGACGCCAAAACCGTTGCCCAGGCGCTGGCGCGCAGCGGTGTCTTTCTCGAAGGAAGTCTGTTGAACAGCCACGAGAGCAGCCTGCCGACGGACATGAAGGCGGCCCTGCTGCGCCTGATCGCCCAACTGCCCGGACTACCCGGCGGCGGACCTATGACGGCGGCACAGGCCGGTGCCGCATTCGGACAGGCATTACCGGCCTTCGCCCGCAATGCGTTGGGTGCCTTAGGACAACCGAACACCCGCCAGATGGCGCAGACCTTTCCGTTACCGAGCCGGTTATTGCCCAACGCCGAGGACGAGCCCGACCTGGAGCTGCTGCTGAAGCTCGCCGCTGCCGCCGTGTCGCGATTGCAGACTCACCAGCTGTCCAGCCTCGCCCAGACCCAGACCAGCCCGGACGGCACGCAAGTCACGACCTGGCAGATCGAGGTGCCGATGCGTGATCAGCGCGATATCGTGCCGTTGCAGGTGAAATTCCAGCGCGAAGAAGAGCCCCAGCACAACCGCAAGGAAAAGCCGGACATCCTCTGGAAAGTCGAGCTTGCGTTCGACGTAGCGCCCTTGGGCCCGCTACAGGTTCAAGCGCAACTACTCCAGGGCAGCCTGTCTAGCCAGATATGGGCAGAACGCAGCGGTACCGCAGAACTGATCTCGACAGAACTCGATCATTTGCGTCAGCGGCTGGTCTCGGCCGGACTGAATATCGGGGAGCTCGCCTGCAGACAGGGCACGCCGCCCCAGGGGCCTCGCACATCACTGGATCAACGCTTCGTGGACGAAACCGCATGACCGCCAACACACCGCGCCAAGCCATCGCCCTTACCTACGATGGCGCCACCACGCCAACGCTGTCCGCCAAGGGCGACGACGAGCTGGCCGAAGCGATACTGGCAATAGCACGCGAGCATGAAGTGCCGATCTACGAAAATGCAGAGCTGGTGAAACTGCTGGCGCGTCTGGAGCTGGGGGATGCCATTCCAGAAGCGCTCTATCGCACCATCGCCGAAATCATCGCATTTGCCTGGTACCTGAAAGGCAAATGCCCACCAGGATTTACCGAGCGACAGGACTCTTCATCCACCCTGCGCCTCAATGGGCCTGAGCGTTAAGGGTCCTGGCATCGTCGAACCGACCTTTTTCCTGGGGGAAATCTGCCAAGGTCCAGGCGAAGTAACCCTGACGGAAATAGAACACCTGCTGGTAGCCCCACGCCACGGCCAGCCGTGCCGCCTCGGCGCTGGCTGGACAGACTTCACTGTCGCAATAGACCACCAGCGGCACGCTTCTTGGCCACTGGTTCTGCGACAACCCGAAGAATTCTCGCGCGAGCTCCATATGCACTGCGCCCTCGATATGCCCCCACTCCCATTCACGGCTCGGACGCACATCGACGAATACCGCCCCAAGCGCATGGAGCTGCCTGGCCTGGTAGACATTGACGGTCATTGCACCTTCGACTTCGATCGGTGCTTCCCCCGCGTAAAGCCAGGTAGGACTCACCAGCAGACACAGCATCAGAATGCGCAGCATCACATCCTCCTCGCCCGCCGTCGGGCACGGGCCCGCACCAGACACGGCGAAGCCTTGTCCAAATTGGAGGAAGCAATGGTCATATCGTTCACTGCCACGGCCTGACGGCCGGACAGAGGTCACGAAACCGCGAACAAACGAACGCTAGCCCGGATTGCGGCGCGACTCATGCAGCTTGCGCATCAGTTCGGCTTCGGACTGAGAAAGGCCACAGGATTGCGTCAGATCGTCGATGCTGGCCCCCATACCGACCAGCTTGGCGGCCTGGGAGAAGGTGAAATTATTCAGATCGCGTTGTTCGAGTTGGCTGAGCTTTTCCGGCAGTGGCGTAACGATCCGAGACAACTCCTGCAGGTCGTTGCCCATGCGTACGCTGCTTTCCAGATAGTTTTCCAGACGAGCCCCGAGCGCTTTGATGCGCTTGTCCCGGGCAGCATCCTCCCGCGCTTGCAGCTCGGCATGCTGTCGCTGGCGACGGAACAGCCAGATGCAGCAGCCCAGCAGTGCCAGGCAACACAGCGCAAGCGCGACGACCGCCGCGACCAGCGACGCGATCATGTGTCAGATGCTCTCAAGTTCCGCCCATTCTTCTTCGCTCATCATCTTGTCCAACTCGACCAGAATCAGCAGCTCGTTGTTCTTGTTGCACACGCCCTGGATGAATTTCGCAGACTCATCGTTACCGACGTTGGGGGCGGTTTCGATCTCCGACTGCCGCAGGTAAACCACCTCGGCCACGCTATCGACCAGAATGCCGACCACCTGGCGATCCGCCTCGATGATGACGATGCGCGTGTTGTCGGAAACGGGCGCGGTGTCCAGGCCGAAGCGCTGACGCGTATCGATCACGGTGACCACGTTGCCACGCAGGTTGATGATGCCAAGCACGTAGCTTGGAGCGCCCGGCACCGGCGCAATTTCGGTATAGCGCAACACTTCCTGAACCTGCATCACGTTGATGCCATAGGTTTCGTTATCCAGACGGAAGGTTACCCACTGCAGGACCGGATCATCGGAACCCTGTGCGGAAGTCATCTTCATAGCCCCACCTCTTCATATACCGCTGTGGCGGTCGATTCTATCGGTTACTGGGGCGCTTGCGCGCACCCTCGGTTGTTCAATTACGACGGGACGCCCTTGAGCTGACGAGTCGCGCCGCTGGCGATCAGCTCCGCAAGTGCGGCCACGTCTACCAGCGCGCACATATGATCGATCACCGTCCCGGCCAGCCATGGCCGCTGGGTACGCTGCGAACGCCATTTGACTTCTTTCGGGTCGAGGCGGATCGAACGACTGACTTGATGCACCGCCAGCCCCCACTCATACCCTTGTACCGAAATTACGTACTGAAGGCCCTCGCGGAAATCATCGCGATAGCGCTCCGCCATGACCCAACGCGCGGTATCCAGCACTTTCAGATTGCCAGCCTGGCACGGCAATATGCCGAGAAACCAGGAGGGCTGACCGAACAGCGGAGTCAGATCGTGCCCGTCGAGCGGATAGATCGAACCGAGACTGACCAGCGGCACCGCCAGCGTCAGACCGGCCACATCGAACAATAGGCACTCGAACGGCTCCTCTCCCCATTCCGGCTGGCTGTTCCGGGCCGCCGGCGGGCCGCCTGGCGCCTGCCCCTGCAATCTGAAATTGGCAATCGGCTCGACCGGTGCCGACGATGGCTGCGCCGGTGCTTCGGGCGGTAACTCAAGCAACGCTTCCGGCTCGACTATTACCGGCACAGGAGTCACCGCCACAGGAGCCGGCGCTGGCTCAAATGCTGGTTCAGGCATCGCAACGTGCCGCAGCGGAACCACCCGCTGAATGTCGCGCTGCTGCTCTTCGAGCACTGCGGCCTGAAACTCGTCGAGGCTGACCGAATCGGCCAATTCCATGACGGCATCCTGCAAGAGCGCGTCGAGATAAGACTGCAGCGTCTGTTGCGAACGGCTTTCTGTAAGAACGGTACGGCTCATGAAACCAACTCGTGCAAACCCACTGGATAGGCTATCGGCCGCCGCCACGGCGAACTTGAACCACAATCTGATCCGTACGTCGCCATCAGGCCACCTGCGGCGAAGCTTGTGCCGCCAATAACGTCTTGAGTAGCGCCCGATAGGCGAGCACCGCGCGACTGTTGGGGTCATATTGCGAAGGTGTGACGCCTGCGCGACTGGCATCGCGCAAGCGCGTGTCGATCGGGATGAAGGCTTGCCACAGATTGGCCTGGTAGCCGTTACGCAGCACTTTCAGGGTGTTCATCGAAGCCTGGGTACGCCGGTCGAACATGGTCGGCACGATGGTGTAGGGCAATGCCTGCTTGCGCGATCGATTTATCATGCTCAACGTGCTGACCATCCGCTCCAGGCCCTTCATCGCCAAAAACTCCGTCTGCACAGGGATGATCAGTTGCTGGCTGGCCGCCAATGCATTGACCATCAATACTCCGAGCAGCGGCGGGCTATCGATGATGGCGTAATCGAAATCCTGCCAGAGCTGCGAAAGACTCTTGGCAACGACCAGGCCGAGGCCGTTCTGCCCAGGCGACTGGCGTTCCAGGGTCGCCAGCACCGTGCTCGACGGCAACAGTGACACCCGCTCATGGCTCGTCGGGAGCAGCAATTGCCACGGCAGCCCTTCGGGCACGACGCCCTGATGCTGAAACAGATCGAACACGCTGCGATCAAGATTATCCGGATCGTGACCGAAATAACTGGTCATCGAGCCATGCGGGTCGAGATCCAGCGCCACGACCCGTTTGCCGGAATCGGCCAGCAATCCGGCAAGTGCGATTGAGGTGGTGGTCTTACCCACTCCGCCTTTTTGATTGGCTACAGCCCAGACTCTCATAACTCTCTTTCCATCCGGATCGAACCAGACCGGGAACGGCCGTGTCGGCTTGGCCGACGACGGAGAATTGACGACGCCGCGAGCGGCACCTAATGACCAGGAGCGGTTGCAGATTGTGTGCCAGAGTGCAAAGCCGCGCCGACTGCCTGGGCGTTGCCACTGCCGACACCACTTACGCTGCGGCGTACATCAAGGTTACGCGAGATAACCAGAATCACTCGACGATTGCGCGCCCTGCCCTCTGCGGTCGAGTTGTCCGCGATAGGTTGGAACTCACCATAGCCCACCGCCGCCAGGCGTGACGCATCGACGCCATCGGCGGCCAGCATTCGCACCACACTACCGGCGCGCGCAGCAGAAAGCTCCCAGTTGGTGGGAAACTTGTCCGTATTGATCGGCAGGTTATCGGTGAACCCTTCGACGTGAATCGGGTTATCGAAGGGCGCCAGAATCCCGGCGACTCGCTCCAGCAGGGCGAATGCATGGTCGTTGGGCAACGCATCGCCGCTGGGAAACAACAGGCTGGAATTCAGCTCGATCTCGACCCAAAGCTCATTGCCCCGAATGGTGAGCTGATTCGAGTCGATCAGATCGGCAAAAGCGGTCTGCATACTCTGCATGATGCTTTGCAGCGGATCGATAGGCTCTTGCGACGCTTGCGGGTCGTCGACTTCGGATATGTTCGGCTGGGTGGTACGAGGCCGCTCTTCGCCGACCGGAATCGGCTTGACGGCGCGGTCGGCCTGATTGAACACGCCTACCAGCGAATCGGACAGGATTTTGTACTTGCCCTCGTTAAGCGAGGAGATCGAATACATCACCACGAAGAAAGCGAACAGCAAAGTGATGAAATCCGCGTAGGAAACCAGCCAGCGCTCGTGATTCTCCGGTTCCTCGTGAATTCTGCGTCTAGCCATGATCAGACGATTCCCGACAAGGACAGACACGCAGCCACGACGACCCGTGCGCTCGGCGCGCCAGCGCAGTGACGGATAGTGATGGTGACCTGAGCATTTGCCATGTTCGTTCTCGTATCCACAGCGGCGAACGTGCGCGCTGTCGGCTTGCGTCACTCAGTCTACGAAGCCCTGCAACTTCATTTCGATCGAGCGAGGATTCTCCCCTTCGGCGATCGATAGGACGCCTTCGAGCAGCATTTCACGGTAGACGGTCTGCTTCTGCACCACGCTTTTGAGCTTGTTGCCGATCGGCAGAACCAGCAGGTTCGCAAAAGCAACGCCGTAAATGGTGGCAACGAATGCGACGGCAATGCCACTGCCCAACTGACTGGGATCGGCGAGGTTGCCCATCACGTGTATCAGCCCCATCACGGCACCGATAATGCCCACCGTCGGTGAATAACCGCCCATGCTCTCGAACACCTTCGCGGCGCGCAGATCGCGGGCTTCCTGGGTATACAGATCGACCTCGAGGATGCTGCGGATCACTTCCGGCTCAGCACCATCGACCAGCAGCTGCAAGCCTTTGCGCGCGTAGGGATCAGGTTCGGTTTCTGCGATCGGCTCGAGCCCCAGCAGTCCCTCTTTGCGCGCCGTGGCACTCCAACCGGTAACCAGGCTGATGCCGTGAGCCATATCGACCCGCGGCGGGAAAAGGATCCAGCCGACCACCGACATAGCGCGCATGAACACCGCCATCGGCGTCTGCAGCAGCACGGCGCCCAGCGTCCCGCCCAGCACAATCAAGGCGGCTGGTCCATTGAGCAAGGCCGAGACATGACCGCCCTCGAGGAAGTTGCCCCCGACGATGGCGACGAACGCAAGAACCAGCCCGATTAGGCTGAGCACATCCATCAGAGGCACGCCTCACTCAGGTGGCGGCCGATCTCATCGAGGTCATAGACGGCGTCGCTGAGGTTGGCTTTCACTACCGCCATCGGCATCCCGTAGATGACACAACTGGCCTCATCCTGGGTCCAAACCTGGCTGCCGCTCTGCTTGAGCATCCGCGCGCCTTCGCGGCCATCAGCGCCCATACCGGTGAGCACCACCGCCAGCACCTTGTCGCTAAACGCCTTGGCCGCAGAGCCGAAGGTCACGTCCACGCATGGCCGATAATGCAATCGCTCGTCGCCAGGCAGGATGCGCACCGCGCCACGCCCGTCGACCATCATCTGTTTTCCACCGGGCGCCAGCAGCGCAAGGCCTGGGCGCAACAGATCCCCATCCTCGGCTTCCTTCACGCGAATCTTGCAGAGTTTGTCCAATCGTTCGGCGAATGCCTTGGTGAAAGCTGCGGGCATGTGCTGAATCAATACGATGGGAGCCGGAAAATTGGCGGGAAGCTGGGTCAGCACGCGCTGGAGCGCGACCGGCCCCCCCGTCGAAGTGCCAATCGCGACCAGCCGATACGATTTGCGACGGGGTGCCGGTGCCGCTGGCGCGGGTGCCGCCGCACGCGGCGTAGCCGTTGTCAGCCCCGCCGGAGCGGAGACGCTACGAG
Organism: Pseudomonas sp. YJ42; assembly: GCF_047225135.1. Lineage (NCBI taxonomy): Bacteria > Pseudomonadati > Pseudomonadota > Gammaproteobacteria > Pseudomonadales > Pseudomonadaceae > Pseudomonas > Pseudomonas sp. YJ42. The sequence continues at coordinate 1,274,577 of NZ_CP178378.1, forward strand.
TCGGTGCCGCAGAAGATGTAACGCTGGGCGTACTGCCGTAGCGGCGGTTGCTGCGCGAGATCGTATTGATCTTCTCGCAGAGCAGTTGCTTGACCTTGGCCGGATTGCGGGAAATGTCCTCAAAATTCTTCGGCAAAAAGTCCACAGCCCCGGCATCCAGCGCATCGAGCGTCACTCGGGCGCCTTCGTGGGTAAGCGATGAGAACATCAGCACGGGCGTTGGACAACGCTGCATGATCTGCCGCACGGCGGTGATGCCGTCCATCATCGGCATCTCGTAATCCATGGTGATGACATCGGGCTTCAATGCCAATGCCTGATCGATTGCCTCACGCCCGTTGGTAGCGGTTCCAATCACCTGGATATTGGGGTCTGACGAAAGAATTTCCGATACACGGCGGCGGAAGAAGCCGGAATCGTCCACCACCAGGACCTTGACTGCCATAAAACACTCCTAGCGACAGCGGTCCGTATAAAACCGCTTGCTACTGATCAGATCCGGCGCGCGTAGCGCTTGAGCATGCTCGGAACATCCAGGATCAAGGCGATACGCCCGTCCCCGGTAATGGTTGCGCCGGACATGCCGGGCGTGCCCTGCAGCATCTTGCCCAATGGTTTGATCACCACCTCCTCCTGCCCCACCAGTTGATCGACGACGAAGCCGATGCTCTGGTTGCCGACGTTCAGGATCACCACATGACCCTCGCGCTGCTCCTCATGCTCGGCACCACGTACCAGCCAGCGCTTGAGATAGAACAGTGGCAGCGCCTTGTCGCGCACGATGACCACTTCCTGACCGTCCACCACGTTGGTGCGGGAAAGATCGAGGTGGAATATCTCGTTGACGCTGACCAGCGGGAAGGCGAAGGCCTGGTTGCCCAGCATCACCATCAGCGTGGGCATGATCGCCAGCGTCAGCGGCACCTTGATGACCACCCGGGAGCCCTGGCCCTTGCTGGAAAAGACGTTGACCGTGCCGTTGAGTTGCGAAATCTTGGTCTTGACCACATCCATGCCGACACCGCGGCCGGACACATCGGAGATCTCCGATTTGGTGGAGAAGCCTGGTGCAAAGATCAGGTTGTAGCACTCCAGATCGCTGAGGCGATCGGCGGCATCCTTCTCCAGGAGACCCTTTTCGACCGCCTTGGCGCGTAGGATGTCGGCGTCCATTCCCTTGCCGTCATCGGTGATCAGCAGCAGGATGTGATCGCCTTCCTGTTCGGCCGAAAGCACCACCTTGCCGGTGCGCGGCTTGCCAGCGGCTTCGCGCTCCTCCGGCGTCTCGATACCGTGATCGACCGCGTTGCGCACCAAGTGCACCAGCGGGTCGGCCAAGGCCTCGACGAGGTTCTTGTCCAGATCGGTCTCTTCGCCGACCAGCTCCAGGTTGATCTCTTTCTTGAGACTGCGCGCCAGATCGCGAACCAGACGCGGGAAACGACCGAACACCTTCTTGATTGGCTGCATGCGCGTTTTCATCACCGCGCTCTGCAGGTCGGCCGTCACCACATCCAGGTTGGACACGGCCTTGGACATGGCCTCATCGCCGCTATTGGAGCCAAGGCGGACCAGGCGGTTTCGCACCAGTACCAGCTCGCCGACCATGTTCATGATCTCGTCGAGCCGCGCCGTATCGACCCGTACGGTGGTCTCGGCTTCGCTCGCGGGTTTCTCGGGCCCCGGGGCGGCCTTGGACGCCGCTTCCGCTTTTGCCGGTGCCGCTGGCTTGCTGGGTGTCGGTGCAGCTGCAGGCTTGGCAGGTGCGCTTTTGTTCGCTGCGGGTGCGACCGTCGGCGTGGGCTTTGCTGTGGGAGTCGGCGCCGCCGCTACAGGTGCGGCCGTTTCCGGCTCGAACTTTCCTTTGCCGTGGAGTTGGTCCAACAGCGCTTCGAATTCGTCGTCGGTAATTTCATCGCCACCCGGCGCGGCAGGTTTGACCTCAGCCTCAACCTTGGCGGCGGAAGCAGCAGTCGGTTCGGCGAACTGACCTTTGCCGTGCAGCTGATCAAGCAATGCTTCGAACTCGTCGTCGGTGATCTCGTCACTGACAGGCGTTTCGGCAGCTGGCTGGGCAGGTGCCGGCTCAGCAGCAAACTGCCCTTTGCCGTGGAGTTGATCGAGCAGCGACTCGAATTCTTCGTCGGTAATCTCGTCAGAAGCCCCGACAGGCGGCGTTTCGGCGGACTGATCCAGCGCGCCGAGAAACTCCTCGAATTCATTGTCCGCCGTCACGACTTCGGGCTCGGGCTCAGGCTCGGCTGGCGCTTCGGCCACCGGATCTTGTGCGTCAGCCGGCTCGGCCAAACGCGCCAGTGCCGCCAGCAGCTCGGGGGTCGCAGGGGTAACAGTGGTGCGTTCGCGCACCTGGGCGAACATTTCGTTGACGGAGTCCAGTGCTTGCAGCACGACATCCATCAACTCCGAGTCGACGCGACGCTCACCCTTGCGCAGGATGTCGAAGACGTTTTCCGCGATGTGGCAGCATTCCACCAGCTCATGCAGCTGGAGAAAACCGGCACCGCCTTTGACCGTATGGAACCCGCGAAAAATCGCATTGAGCAAGGCTGTATCATCGGGGCTGCTTTCCAGCTCCACCAGTTGCTCTGACAATAGTTCGAGAATCTCGCCGGCCTCTACCAGGAAGTCCTGGAGGATTTCTTCATCGGCGTCGAAGCTCATATTCACCTTCCCCTAAAAGCCCAGGCTCGAAAGCAGATCATCGACATCGTCCTGCCCGGATACGACATCCTCACGTATATCGGCATGCATCTGCGGACCTTCACCATTGGAAGGCTCTTTTTCGTGTTTTTTCTTTTCTTGCTCGGCGCGCATCGCTTCGCGGTCATGCTGGATGCCCGCTACGCGGTCGACCTGTCCGGCCATCAGCACGAGATTGAGCAGGTTGCTTTCGAGTTCGGTGATCAGCCGCGTCACCCGCTTGATCACCTGACCGGTCAGATCCTGAAAATCCTGGGCCAGCATGATTTCGCTGAGATTCTGCGACAGCTGGCTGCTGTCGTTCATCGAGCGCTGCAGATACTGGTCAATACGCCGAACCAGATCTCTGAACTGCTCGGCATTCATCTCGCGGCGCATGAAGCGCTGCCAATCGGCGGTCAGGCTCTGCGCTTCGTAACTGACGTAATTCACCAGCGGAGCGGATTCTTCGACCAGGTCCATCGTGCGATTGGCCGCTTTTTCGGTCATCTCCACCACATAGGAAAGCCGATCGGTGGCATCGGTGATCGGTGACGGGTCACCGCCCGTGGCACAGGTGTCCATTTCAAGCTTGACGATGGCGTTATGCAGCTCGCGGGTGAGCTTGCCGACTTCCAGATAGAGCCCATGATTGCGGGCCTGGTTGAGCTCGTTGAACATCTGCGTCGCTTCGTCGAAGCGGCCCTGCTGCAGACTTTCGATCAATTGAGGTGCGTGAGCCTTCAGAGTCGCTTCGAACTCTGCCAGGCTTTGATCTGCTTGCGTCATAGTGCCCTCGCGGCGTTACTGCTTCAGCCGTTGACGCGCTCGAAGATCTTTTCAATCTTCTCTTTGAGCACTTGGGCCGTGAATGGCTTGACCACGTAACCGTTTACGCCCGCCTGCGCGGCCTCGATGATCTGATCGCGCTTCGCCTCGGCGGTGACCATCAGCACCGGCAGATGCTTCAGGCGCTCGTCGGCGCGCACGGCGCGCAGCAGATCGATGCCGCTCATACCGGGCATGTTCCAGTCCGTGACGAGGAAGTCGAAACTGCCGCTTTTCAGCATCGGCAACGCGGTGGTGCCGTCGTCCGCTTCAGCGGTGTTGGTAAAGCCCAGATCGCGCAAGAGGTTCTTGATGATCCGTCTCATGGTCGAAAAGTCATCGACGATGAGGATTTTCATGTTCTTGTCCAAGTACACCTCCGTAAATCCCGAAATCCCAGAACCGGCTCACGGTCTGTTGCGGGCCTCATGAATGAAGCTCGTAAGCGGCCTCTAATACTGTTTTGCGAACCGCCCGTCAGCGGGCGCGCCACTCGCCGAGGCGAGCCCGCAGACGTGCCGCGCACTGACTGTGCAGCTGACTCACCCGCGATTCACTGACGCCCAGCACCTGGCCGATTTCCTTCAAATTCAACTCTTCGTCGTAATACAGCGAAAGCACCAGCTTCTCACGTTCGGGCAAGTTGCCGATGGCCTCGGCCAGCGCCTGTTGAAAACGCTCGTCTTCAAGATCGCGGGACGGTTCCGGATGGGTGCTGGCAGCATCCTCCTCGAACTCCCCATGCTCGCCTTCCTGCAACAGATCATCGAAGCTGAACAGGCGGCTGCCCAGGGTGTCGCCCAGAATGCCGTAGTACTCATCGAGACTCAATTTAAGTTCGGCCGCAACGTCCTGATCTTTAGCATCTCGGCCCGTTCTGGCTTCGATTGCCCGGATCGCCTCGCTGACCATACGAGAGTTGCGATGCACTGAGCGCGGCGCCCAGTCACCCTTACGGACCTCATCGAGCATGGCGCCGCGGATGCGAATGCCGGCATAGGTCTCGAAACTCGCGCCCTTGCCCGCATCGTATTTTTTTGACGCTTCCAGCAAACCGATCATCCCGGCCTGCATCAGATCATCAACCTGCACGCTCGCCGGCAAACGCGCCAGGAGGTGATAGGCGATGCGCTTGACCAACGGCGCGTACTGATCGATGAGCTGATACTGCGAATCTTTAGCCTGAGCTTTGCTGTTATACATACCGAGTCCAGCCGCTGTTATTCATGAGGCTCTGCGGCGGGCCTGACCAGGCGCTCCACAAAGAATTCCAAATGACCACGTGGCGATGCCGGCAGCGGCCAGGTGTCCACTTTCTGCGCGATGGCCTTGAAGGCCAGCGAGCACTTGGCTCGCGGATAAGCCTCGTACACGGCGCGCTGCTTCTGTACTGCCTTGCGCACCGCCTCGTCATAAGGAATGGCGCCGACGTACTGCAACGCTACATCAAGGAAGCGCTCGGTCACCTTGGTCAGCTTCGCAAACAGATTGCGGCCTTCCTGCGGCGCGTGCGCCATGTTCGCCAGCACACGGAAGCGGCTGATCCCGTAGTCGCGATTGAGGAGCTTGATCAGCGCGTAGGCATCGGTGATCGAAGTGGGTTCGTCGGTCACCACCAACAACACTTCTTGCGCGGCACGCACGAAGCTCACTACGCCGTCACCGATACCCGCCGCGGTGTCGATGATCAGCACGTCGATATCGTTGCCGATTTCGCTGAACGCCTGAATCAACCCCGAATGTTGCAGAGTAGACAACTGCACCATGCTCTGAGTGCCGGAGGCCGCGGGTACGACACGGATGCCGCCCGGCCCTTGAATCATTACGTCACGCAGATCGCACTCGCCGGCAATGACGTCTGCCAGGGTGCGCTTGGTGGTCAAACCCAGCAGTACGTCGACATTGGCCAGTCCAAGGTCGGCGTCGAGCAACACCACTCGGCGACCGAGTTCGGCCAGGGCCAGCGACAGATTGACCGACACGTTGGTCTTGCCGACGCCACCCTTGCCGCCAGTCACTGCAATAACCTGTACGGGATGAATACCCATTTTCACACGCCTATCTCTTGCTGGAGCCCTTGGGCCATCGATGCGTTCAGCCCGAACGCGCCATCTTTGTATGTGTCACGGAGCAAAGCGTTCACCCGACCTTCCGTGAAGAACCGTTGTACAGACCGGAGAACATGTCGGCCATGGTTTCCTCGCTGGGATTGTCTTCGGATTGCAGACTCACTGCACGGCTAACCAGCTGGTGGCTACGCGGCAGGTGCAGATCATCGGGGATACGCGGCCCGTCGGCGAGGTAGGCGATGGGCAGATGCTGGCTGATGGTCAGACCAAGCACATCACCCAGGCTCCCGGCTTCATCCAGTTTAGTCAGAATACAGCCCGCCAGCCCGCAACGGCGGTAGTGGTGCCAGGTCGCCTTGAGCACCTGGCTCTGGCTGGTGGACGGCAGTACCAGGTAGTTTTTCGATTTGATGCCGCGGTCAGCCAGCGCTTCGAGCTGCACATTCATCATCGGATCACTGGCCGGCAGGCCGGCGGTATCGACGAGGATCAGACGCTTGCGAGCCATCGGTGCCAGCGTCTTGCTCAGCGGCTGGGTAGGATCGATTTGAATGACCGGTACATCGAGAATGCGGCCCAGCGTCTTCAATTGCTCATGCGCACCGATACGATAGTTGTCCATGCTCGCCAGCGCGATGCTCTGCGCGCCGTGCTTGAGCACGTAGCGCGCCGCGAGCTTGGCCAGCGTAGTGGTCTTGCCCGCACCGGCCGGACCGACCAGCGCGATGATACCGCCCTCTTCCAGCGGCTCGACCTTGCTGACCTTGATCGCTTGCGCCAGGTACGCCAGCACCATACGCCAGGCCTGGCGCGGCTCGGACACGGTCGCAACCTTCTCCAGCAAGGTACGCGACAGCTCGGCCGGCAGCCCGATACGCTGCAAACGGCGCCAGAGGCTGGCCTGCTGCGGACGACGATTCTGCTCCTGCCCCCAGGCGATAGAACCCAGCTGCATTTCGATCAGCTCACGCAGCCCCTGCAGTTCGGACTGCATGGCTTCCATCGCACGCGAATCGGCAGCTGCCGGAGCGGCGGCCGGCTTGGGCTGCGCCATTGCGGCAGGTTTCTCGTCAAGCAGTTGACGATCCTGGCCTGACTGGACGCGCGACGGTGCGCTCAATTCGGCATGAGCGTCGGCGATTCGCGCCTGAGTTTTGCGCAACTCGGCTTCGAGCGCCGGGTTTGGCTGCTTGGGCGCGGTATCCATCGGATAATCAAGCACAGCGGTCAGCTCGACGCCGCCAGCAACACGACGGTTGCCCGTGATCACGGCATCGGCGCCCAACTCGTCACGAATCATTTTCATGGCGATACGCATGTCGGCTGCGAAGAAACGTTTGACCTGCATGGCCTATAACCCTCGGTTAATTCTGACCCACCGTGGAAACGATGGTGACCTGCTTGTTATCCGGTATTTCCTGATAGGCCAGGACATGAATGTTCGGTACCGCCAGCCGGGCGAATCGCGACAACATCGCGCGGACCGGACCCGCTACCAGCAGAATCGCCGGCTTACCTAACATTTCTTGACGCTGTGCCGCTTCTACCAGGGACCTCTGCAACTTTTCGGCCATTCCGGGCTCGAGGAGAATGCCATCTTCCGAGCCTTGTCCTGCCTTCTGAAGGCTATTGAGCAATATCTGTTCCAATCTTGGCTCAAGGGTGATCACAGGCAGCTGCGGCTCTAGTCCCACAACGTTTTGCACGATTGCACGAGAGAGCGCGACACGTACCGCCGCCACCATCGCGGCGGGATCTTGACTCTTGACGGCGACGTTGGCGATGGCCTCGGCAATGGTCCGGATGTCACGCACCGGCACCTGTTCCTGCAGCAAGGCTTGTAGCACCTTGAGCAACGTGGAAAGCGAAATCATCCCCGGCACCAGCTCTTCGGCAAGCTTCGGCGAACTCTTGGCCAGCAGTTGCATCAGTTGCTGGACTTCCTCATGACCGAGCAGCTCATGGGCGTGCTTGTGCAGCACCTGGTTCAGGTGCGTCGCCACCACGGTACTGGCGTCCACCACGGTATAGCCAAGGGACTGCGCCTGATCGCGCTGGCTGGCCTCAATCCATACCGCCTCCAGGCCGAACGCCGGATCCTTGGCTGCGATACCGTTAAGCGGGCCGAATACCTGCCCCGGATTGATCGCCAGCTCGCGATCCGGATACACCTCAGCCTCGGCCAGGCTCACCCCCATCAGCGTCAAGCGATAGGCATTGGGCAGCAGGTCGAGGTTGTCACGGATGTGAACCGATGGCATCAGGAAGCCGAGGTCTTGCGACAGCTTCTTGCGCACACCCTTGATCCGCGCCAGCAACTGTCCACCCTGGTTGCGATCGACCAGCGGTATCAACCGATAACCGACCTCCAGACCCACCATGTCCACCGGCGTCACGTCGTCCCAGCCCAACTCCTTGGTCTCGGCGGCACGCTGAGCAGGCAGCATTTCCTGTTGCTTCTGCACCTCCTGCTCGGCTTGTTGCTTGACTTGTTTCTGACGATGCCAGATCCAATAGGCGCCACCGGCCGCAACGGCACCAAGACCGAGAAACGACATGTGCGGCATGCCAGGGACCAGGCCCATGGCGATCATGATGCCCGCCGATACCGCCAACGCCTTCGGCGAGGCGAACATCTGCCGGTTGACCTGCTGGCCCATGTCCTCGGAGCTGGTGACGCGAGTCACCATGATGGCAGCAGAGGTGGACAGCAGCAGCGAAGGGATCTGTGCAACGAGGCCGTCACCGATGGTCAGCAGCGCGTAAACCTGACCAGCCTCGCTGAAGCTCATGCCATGCTGCGCCATGCCGATACCAACACCGCCAATGAGGTTGATGAACAGGATCAGCAGACCGGCAATGGCGTCACCGCGGACGAACTTGCTCGCACCATCCATCGAGCCGTAGAAGTCCGCCTCGGAGGCCACTTCGACACGGCGGAGCTTGGCTTCGGCCTGATCGATCAGACCGGCGTTGAGATCGGCATCGATTGCCATCTGTTTGCCGGGCATGGCATCCAGGGTGAAGCGCGCGCTGACCTCCGAGATCCGCCCGGCACCCTTAGTGACGACGACGAAGTTGATGATCATCAAAATCGCGAAGACCACGATACCCACAACGTAGTTGCCGCCAATGACCACGTTGCCGAAGGCCTCGATCACGTGACCGGCAGCAGAACCCCCTTCGTGACCATTGATCAGCACGACCCGCGTCGAGGCCACGTTCAGCGCCAGGCGCATCAGGGTGGCGACTAGCAGGATCGTCGGAAACACTGCGAAATCCAGCGGCCGCAATGCGTAGACGCTGACCAGCAACACCACGATCGAAAGGGCGATGTTGAAGGTGAACAGCAAGTCCAACAGGAACGGCGGCACCGACAACATCATCATGCCCATCATCACGAGCAACAGCAGCGGAACGCCGAGGTTGCCGCGTCCCGCGCCGGTCAGGCCGTTACGAATATTGATGAGTTGCGTGCGATCCACGTACACCCCGTCAGAACAGAACAAAGAATTGACGCAAAACGCGCCCTGCCGAGGCTATAGCAAGAAGAGGTCCAACTTCGCCGAGGGCTTACAGCTGCCGATCCAGACGCCTGCAGTGAGGCAGTGTTCGAACCGACCGGGCGCTGGACAGTCTCACGGGAAGCATGTCGTCGCGACGCCATCGCACGACACCCCTGACGGCCACGGCCGTCGCAGACAACACAGGAGTTTTGCCATGAAACAGTGGATCATCGCGGCCTTGGCCGGCTGCACGGCCATGAGCCTACAAGCCGAAACCCTCAGCGTGCCGATGAAGGCGGTCACAGCCGAGGGTGTTGGCGAGTCCGTCGGCACCGTCAAGATCGAGAGCAGCCAGTACGGACTGGTGTTACGCCCTGAGCTGTCCGGCCTGGACTCCGGCGCGCATGGTTTCCATATCCACGCCAAGGGCAGCTGCGAACCCGCGCAGAAAGATGGCGAAACCATTGCCGCCGGGGCCGCTGGCGGTCACTGGGATCCGAAGAACACCGGCAAACATGGCGAGCCCTGGGGTGAAGGGCATATGGGCGATTTACCCGCGTTGATGGTCGACGGCGACGGCAAGGCCAATCAGCCGGTGCTGGCACCACGCCTGAAAAGCCTCGGCGACATCAAGGGCCTGGCGTTGATGGTTCACAAGGGCGGCGACAACCATTCCGACCATCCGCAGCCGCTCGGCGGCGGCGGTGCGCGGGTTGCCTGCGGGGTGATTGAATAAGAGCAGGTGAAGGCTGGAAGGCTGGAAGGCTGGAAACAGCTTCGACCGTGGGGCAAAGCCTGACGCACTGCTTTTTGTGGGAGGCCCGACCCGGGCCGAAGCTTTTGGCCTTTCAGCAGCCAGCAAGCCCGCATTCGCCGCGGGGCGCGCCTCCCACACTCAAGCTTCGGCTTCCGCTTCGGCATTAAGCCTCCGGCCTCCAGCCTCCAGCGCTTTTTTCGGCTACTCGTCCCGCCGCAGGTCCGGCGGAATCGGCAGGCTACCCAGCGGATCGGGGCGCTTGCCCTTGCCGGAACGGTACTGGCGTAGCTGATAGACGTACGCCAATACCTGCGCCACCGCCAAGTAGAGTCCCGCCGGGATTTCGTGCTCGAGCTCGGTGGAGTAGTACACCGCCCGTGCCAATGCGGGGGATTCGAGCACCGTCACCTGGTGTTCCCTGGCGATCTCACGAATCTTCAACGCGACGAAATCGCCGCCCTTGGCCACCAGCATCGGCGCACCACCTTTGGCGCCGTCATATTTCAATGCCACTGCAAAGTGGGTCGGGTTGGTGATGACCACATCGGCGTCCGGCACCGCCTGCATCATCCGTCGCTGAGCGGCATCGCGCTGCAACTGACGAATCCGCGATTTGACTTCGGGTTTACCTTCGCTGTCCTTGTATTCGTCGCGCACTTCCTGCTTGGTCATCATCAGCTTCTGCTTGTTGTCCCAAAGCTGGAATGGCACGTCCACTGCCGCGATAAGAATCAGCCCGCAGGCCATCCACAGCGCGCACCAGCCCACCACATTGACGCTGTGCATGATGGCCAGATCCAGCGGTTGCTTGGCGATCGACAACAGATCGTCCTGGTAGGCGCTGAGCACCGCCAACGCCACCAACAACACCACCAGAAACTTGCCCAACGCTTTCAGCAGTTCGACCAGCGCCTTGGTCGAAAACATGCGCTTCAAGCCGGGACCGGGATTCATCCGGCTGAACTTGGGCGCCATCGCCTTGGCCGAAAACAGCCATCCACCCAGAGAAATCGGACCGACAATTGAGACGATGAGCAACACGATCAGCAGCGGCATGACCGCTTCGAGCGCGATCATGCCGCTGCTCATCAGCAGTCTCACCATAGCGGCCTCGTCCAACAGCGTCTCGCGACTGAGCTCGAAGCTGCCCTGCATCATCGCCATCAGACTCCCCGCCAGCCCACCACCGGAGGCCAGCAGCCCGCCAATTCCTCCCAGCGTCACTGCCACGGTGCTCAATTCGCGGGAACGGGCAAGCTGGCCCTTTTCTCGGGATTCACGGATGCGTTTCTCCGTGGGTTCCTCGCTTTTATCGGCACCGCTTTCGCTTTCAGCCATGCGAGGGCTCCGGACACGGTTGAGAAGGCAATAGCATCAGCGTAGCCCGATGAGTTCGCGCAACATGCCCAGCGCTTCGCTGACGAAGGTCTGGTATTGCGCAAGGATGTCAGCCATGCCGATCCAGACGATGATCAGACCGAGCACCAGGGTCAACGGAAACCCGATGGAGAAAATATTCAGTTGAGGCGCCGCACGAGTCATCAAGCCGAACGCCAGGTTCACCACCAGCAATGCGGTGATCGCAGGCAAAACCAGCAACAATCCCGCCCCCAGCACCCAACCGAGCTTGCCCGCCACTTCCCAGAAATGGTTGGTGCCGACCAGCCAACCGCCAATCGGCAGCGTGGTGAAGCTTTCAGTGAGGATCTCCAGCACCACCAGGTGCCCGTTCATGGACAGGAAAAGCAGGATCACCAGCATGTTGAAAAACTGGCCGATCACTGGCACCGAGACGCCGTTTGCCGGATCGACCATCGACGCGAAGCCCAAGCCCATCTGCATGGCCAGCATCTGACCGGACACGATGAAAACCTGGAAGAAAAGCTGCAGGACGAACCCCAGCATCACGCCAATCAAAATCTGTTCGGCGATCAATACCAAGGCCTGCGCACTCAGTGCCTCGACGACCGGCACCGATGGCAGTGCTGGCACCAGCACCACCGCGATGGCAATCGCGAGGTACAACCGCACACGCATCGGCACCAGCTGGGTGCCGATGATCGGCATGCTCATCAACAGCGCCGCGATGCGAAACAACGGCAGCAGGAACTGCCCAACCCAGGCGCCGATCTGCGCATCGCTGAGTTCAAGCACAGGCGTGCGCCTTGCTGGATGCACTGATCATCATGACTACCCGATGATCAGCGGAATGTTCTGAATCAGGCCCTGCGTGTACTCCATCAGCTCGCGTACCAGCCAGGGGCCCGCCCAGATCAGGGTCATCAGCATGACCAGCAGACGCGGCAGAAAACTCAGGGTTTGTTCGTTGATCTGCGTGGCCGCCTGAAACATCGCTACCACCAAGCCGACCAGCAGACTCGGCACCACCAGCACGCCGACGATCATCGCAGTCATCCACAGGCCTTCTCGAAACAGGTCAACCGCGACTTCGGGTGTCATCCTGCCCTCCCCCTATAGCGTGCCGAAACTGCTGGCGAGCGTGCCGATGATCAAGCCCCAGCCATCGACCAGCACGAAGAGCATGATTTTGAACGGCAACGAGATGATCAGTGGCGACAGCATCATCATGCCCATCGCCATCAGCACGCTGGCCACCACCATATCGATGATCAGGAACGGGATGAAGATCATGAAACCGATCTGGAAGGCGGTTTTCAGCTCAGAGGTTACGAACGCCGGCACCAGGATGGTCAGCGGCGCGGCGTCCGGCGTCTGGATGTCAGTCCGCCGCGAAAGCCGCACGAACAATTCGAGATCGCTTTCACGGGTCTGCGCGAGCATGAAGTTTTTCAACGGCACCTCGGCCCGCGCGATCGCATCCGGCGCCGACAGTTGCTCATTCAAATAGGGTTGCAGCGCGTCGTTGTTTATCCGCTCGAACACCGGCGCCATGATGAACAATGTGAGAAAAATCGTCAGACCGACGAGGATCTGGTTCGACGGCGTCTGTTGCAGACCCAACGCCTGACGCAAGATTGAAAAGACGATGATGATCCGGGTAAAGCTGGTCATCAGCATGACGAACGCCGGGATGAAGCTCAGCGCCGTCATGATCAGCAGGATCTGCAGGCTGACCGAATATTCCTGCTGGCCCTGCGCATCGGTACTCAAGGTAATCGCCGGTATCGACAGCGGGTTATCGCCCTGAGTGATCACACCTGCGGCATCCTGGCCCAAGGCAAACGGCGCGGCCAATACCAGCAGGACCGTCAGCAACAATCGAAGCATCAGTGCTTATCCTTCTGGTCCCTGCCGAGCAGCTCCATCAGGCGCTGGGCAAACTCCGGATTGGCTGGTTCGGCGTCCGGCAGATGAACCGGCTCTTCAAGCACGTGCAGCGGCGTGATGCGACCCGCACTCAAGCCGAGCAGCACCTGTTCGCTGCCGACCTGGACCAGCACCAGACGCTCGCGGGGGCCGAGCGCGTGGCTGGAGATCAGCTTGATGGCCTGGTTGCCGCGCGGGTTGAGTTGTTGCATCCGACGCAGCAACCAGGCGAGCAGAAAGATCAGACCTATCACCAGCAACAGACCGAGCAGCAGCTTGGTCATCTGCGTGCCCATTCCGGTAGTGCTCATGCTTGTCGTGGGTTCGGCGGCCATCACCGGCAAGGCCAGCAGCAGCGAAAGGAAGGACAGGATTCGCATGTCAGCGCAACTTCTTGATGCGTTCGCTCGGACTGATCACGTCAGTCAGACGGATGCCGAACTTCTCGTTCACCACCACCACCTCGCCGTGGGCGATCAGGGTGCCGTTGACCAGTACGTCCAGTGGCTCGCCCGCCAGCCGGTCAAGTTCGACCACCGAGCCCTGGTTGAGCTGCAACAGGTTGCGAATACTGATCTCGGTGCTGCCGACCTCCATAGAGATGGACACCGGGATGTCCAGGATCACATCCAGATTAGGGCCGTCGAGACCGGCCGTTGCGGCCGCCTTCGGGCTGCTACCGAACTCCTCCAGTGGCGCACGTGGTGGCGCCGGAGCCGCTGCCGGCCCTTGATTCAGCAGCGCGTCGATGTCGTCCTGGTTGGCATCGCCGGCCTCGGCCAACGCCGAAGCCCACTCATCGGCAAGCGCCTGTTCTTCGGCTGAAGTGTTTTCATGTTCGTCTGCCATCGCTAATCCTCGACCGGCTGATAATAGTTAGGAGTTGAATCAACGGGGTCGCAATACGGACTCAAGCACCTGCAGCGCCAGGTTGCCCTTGTGCGCGCCCAGCTTGACCTTGAAGGCGGGCATGCCATTGGCACGCATGATCATGTCTTCGGGCATTTCCACCGGAATCACGTCGCCCGGTTGCATATTCAGAATGTCGCGCAATTTGAGTTGGCGCCGTACGACCGTCGCACCGAGCGGCACGTTCACATCGAGCACGTCCTCGCGCAGGGCATTCACCCAGCGCTCGTCCTGATCGCTGACGTCCGATTGGAAGCCGGCGTCGAGCATTTCGCGGATCGGCTCGATCATCGAGTACGGCATCGTCACATGGAAATCGCCACCGCCGCTTTCGAGTTCGATATGGAAAGTCGACACCACGACCACTTCGCTGGGGCTGACGATGTTGGCCAGCGCCGGATTCACTTCCGAATGCACGTATTCGAAGTTGACGTCGAGCACCGCATGCCACGCCTCTTTCAGATCGACGAACGCCTGGTCCAATACCATTCGTACGACGCGCAATTCGGTGGGTGTGAATTCGCGACCTTCGATCTTGGCGTGCCGACCGTCACCGCCGAAGAAGTTGTCCACCAGCTTGAACACCAGCTTGGCATCGAGAATGAACAGCGAGGTGCCACGCAACGGCTTGATCTTGACCAGGTTTAGGCTGGTCGGCACATACAGCGAATGCACGTACTCACCGAACTTCATCACCTGCACCCCACCCACCGACACATCGGCCGAGCGGCGTAGCAGGTTGAACATGCTGATGCGGGTATAACGGGCGAAACGCTCGTTAACCATTTCCAGGGTGGGCATGCGCCCGCGGACGATGCGGTCCTGGCTGGTCAGGTCGTAACTTTTGATGCTGCCCGGCTCGGCGTCGCTTTCGGTATCGACCAGACCGTCGTCGACCCCGTGCAGGAGCGCGTCGATCTCGTCTTGCGAGAGCAGGTCTTGAACAGCCATCTACAACGCCCCCTATTGCAATACGAAGTTGGTGAACAGCACTTGCTCGATCGCAAGCTTGCCGATTTCCTTCTGCGCCAGCTCCTGGACGCTAGCAGTCGCCTGCTGTCGAAGCATCTCCTGCCCGACCGGCGTGGCCAGGGTGGCGAATTCCTGACTGGAAAACAGCATAACCAGTTGATTGCGCAACAACGGCATGTGTTCCTTCAACGCGTCGAGCGCAGCCTGATCACGTGACATCAACGCCACGCTGACCTGCATGTAATGCTGGCGACCACCGACGTTTGCGAAGTTGACGATGAAGGCGGGCGCCAGCACTTCATAGGTCGCTGCCTGCCGCTGCGGCGCCGCCTGGGAATGCTCGGCCTCGTCCGTGTGCGCCGGTTCGGATGCGCCACGGGACATGAAGTAGATCGTTCCGCCTATCGACAGTCCGACCGCCAGCAGCACGCCGAGTACGATCAGGATAATCAGCTTCAGCTTGCCCTTCCCCTCGGTTGGAGCTGCAGGACTCGCTACGTCTGGGGGTCCTTGTTTCTTAGCCATGCCAAATATCCGTCATCACAAGTGTTTTCACTCGCATCAAAGCGTTACGAGCAACTGCTGTGCCAAAGTATCGGCCAGGCAGCGCGCGCCGTAAACGATTGCCATGCGCCGATCACCAATTTGCGACCAAGAGCCCACCGCCCCACTGATACAAAAAAACCGGGCGCGAAGCCCGGTTCTCTGTGACTAGCGGTCTGTACGGCTAGTTGGTTCCACTCAAGTTCGGATGACCGAGGTTCCGAGACAAGCGCTGCGACAAGCCTTAGTGGGGGAGCAGCAACGCAGTACCTGGGTCTTAAGCGCAGAAATCGACTCGCTGACTAGCCACACCCACGCCAACGGTCATGCGTAGTAATCAACCAGACCGCGGTCGCCACCGGTGCGACCGGTGCTGATTTCCATCGTGCCGCGAACGCTCTCCTCGTCCCCGCCAGCGGCTGAGCCGGTCACGCTCCTGCCCCGCGATTCGCCGCCGCGATCACCCTGCCAGCCGCGGGACTGGTCGGAAACGTTCACGTCCATGGTCATGCCCTGCTGTGCAAACATTTCCCTTAGCCGGTGCATCTGCCCTTCCAGTGCGTCACGGACACCCGCATGAGGACTGAGGAAGGTCACCTGGGTCTGGTCCTTGTGCATGTCGATACGAACCTCCATACGCCCCAATTCCGCCGGATCGAGCTGGATTTCGGCGGATTTGAGGTTCTGGCTGGACAACCACATCACCCTGTCGACCACTGCCTCGCTCCAGCCGGATTGCTGCATCTGCACTGGCTGTCCCGGCACCATGGCTGGCCGCTGTGCCTGCATCTGATTCTGCTGAGCAATCGCCTGTGTCAGTGGATTGAGCCGGTTAATCGCAGCGTCGCTGGCGCTAGTGCGGCTTTCCTTCGGCACATCAAGCTTGTCGAGTAGCTCGCTGAAGCCCTCTTCGAGCGAGGGCTCGTCAGAATCTTCACCGAGCTCCTCACCCGCAATCAAGCTCGCCGGAAGCGCATCATCGACGTCTGCGGACGCTTCATCCGGCAGGAGGAGATTCGAGAAGGGGCTCTTCTGGGCGGCAGATTGGAGTTCCACCGAACGCTGCCCGGCCAGTGCCGTATCACCTTCCCCTTCGCTCTCCTCTGTTGTCGCCGTAGCCGCTGCCGTCGCTTGTGCCAGGCCAACCAGGAACTCATTGCCGGTCAGGGGCGGCGCGGCCGGCTCCGCGCTGATATCCCCTTGCCCGCCCATGCCGAACAGCAGGAGCGGATCGAGTTCGGTCTCAGCATTTTGCAAGTCCCCGTCCTCGGACTCGACAGGCAATTCGTTGCCGGCTTCAGCCGTGACCGGCTTTTCGGTGCCGCTAGCCTCGGCGGTTTCCTGACTCGGCTTTTCGCCTGCCGGCTTGTCACGGACAGGCTTCGCTGCGCTTTCGTGACGTTCGACCGGCTTGGCCTGACGCTCCTTGGCATAGACGTTGGCGAAGCTGGAAGGCTCGTCCCGACTGGCTTGAGGGGCAGCCTTGGTGGAGGCATTCGCGGCCTTGACGGCAGCGGTGGGTGCCTTGATATTGAGTAACAGATCGGGGGAAACGGCCATGGGTCTTTCCGCTCAGGATGATGACGTGCATCTCCTAAAGCAAAACCCAGGCCAGCGACATAGCTGATCAATTACGAAAGAGCTCGATAGCTTCCCTGAAGGCTTTCATGGAGCGCGTCAGCGCGCCACGACATCAGCCAGACCCGCCATAACGCTGGCGTTCGGCTCGATAGAGGATTCGTACGATGGCGAACTCGCGCTCAATGCGTTCGATCAGCTCGCACGCAGCATCGAGCAGTTCGAGCCGTGCGGTTTCTTCCAGCTCGCGACAAAGTTCCGCCAGCAGCGCCGCACCCATATTGCTGCAACTGCCCTTGAAGCTGTGGGCAGCCTGACGCAGATTTTCCGCATCACCGCTCCGGCCGGCGCTCTGCAACAGACGCAGCCGCTCTTCCGAGTCGGCGAGAAAAGTATCCAGCAGTACCGGATACTCCGCTTCCATCACATCCTGGAGGGACGCCAGTACGCGGCTGTCGAGGTGATCGACCACGGATATGCTCCTGGCTGGAAAAACGACGAATTATGCATGACCGGACCAGTGAAACTCCACGTTCAAAGCCTTACCATCCGGTTGCCAACAAAAGTGATCGCTCAGTCGGCTAATCATGCGCAAACCCCGCCCTCCCAGGCATTCGGCGCAGTACTGCTTGTTCAGTACTCCCTGCACGTCGAACCCCGGACCGCTGTCACGCACGCCGATGCGTAGACAGCCCTTCGCGTCTTCGGATTTGACGCTCAGGTCGATGGACACGAAGCCGTCGGTAAGCGCGTCCAGTCGCCGTTGACGCTCTTGATAGTAGCTTGCAAAACCGTTGGCATCGCACTTCAACGATGAGTCTAGCAACAGCACGCCGTGCTCCAGCGCATTGGCGTAGAGTTCGGTCAACACGGTGTATATGGTGCCGGCACGATGACGCAGGGGTGAGATCTGCAGCAGCAGTTGCATCGTCATCGGCAAAGGATTGGCCGTGCGCAAGCTGCTCGGGCGAAGTTCGAAGCTGACCGACCAATCCTTGGCCCGCACCTGTTGCGAACCTAGCGGATAAATATCGAGCGGCTGAAACGCAACCTGGACGGCCTGATCGATCATGCTCACTTCGACCAGGCTCATATCGTCAAGTATTTGACCGTGAAAGGCGAGCAGCGCCTCCTCAATTTCATCGAACAGTGCGCAGGGCTCCAGGTTCGCGTCCATGACGGCCAGCAGCCGCTGCTCACCGAACAACTCATCATCAGCATTGCAGCTTTCCAGAATCCCGTCGGACATCAGCAGCAGGCGGTCGCCAATCGCCAGCGGCAAAGTCTCGAAGCTGTCATCGAAAGAGGATGCGTCCAGCACCCCAAGCGGCAGATGTCGGGAGCGCAGCGGCAAGCGTTCGCCGCCCGAAGCCCTGAGCAGATAGCCGTCCGGCAATCCGCCATTCCATACCCGCAGCGAGCCTTGCTCGAGGTTGATATCCAGCAACGTGGCACAGCAGAACATTTCCACGGGCAGGATCAGTTTCAGTTTGGTATTGATCTCGCGAAGGATCTCGTTGCTGGAATAGCCCTTGGCGGTCATCCCGTAAAAGGTCTCGGCCAGCGGCATGGCACCGATCGCGGCAGGCAGTCCATGGCCGGTGAAATCGCCCAGCAGCACGAACATCCTGCCGGCCGGCGCGTGCGCAGCCAGCAACAGATCGCCGTTGAACAGGGCGCGCGGCGACTGCCGGTAGCGGATGTTTGGGGCATTCAGGCAGCCGGCATGAGCCACCTTGTCGAAGATCGCCTTGGCCGCGTTCTGCTCGTCGAGCAGTTGCTGGTTACGCCGAGCGATGAGATCACGCTGTTCCAGCACCGTGGCCTGCAAACGACGCAGGCGATGCATGGCCTGGATCTTCGCTTCGAGGATGATCGGGTTGTAGGGCTTGGCGATGAAGTCGTCGCCGCCTGCTTCGAGGCAACGCACCAAGGCCTCGTTTTCCGTCAGTGAGGTGAGAAAGATGATCGGCACCAGCTCGTTGCCGGCCAGGCGCTTGATCTGCCGAGCAGCCTCGAACCCGTCCATCACCGGCATCAGTGCATCCATCAACACCAGTTGCGGCCGTTCGCCTTCGAAGCGCCGTACCGCTTCGGCGCCATTGGATACGGTGGTCACGCGATGCCCTTGGCGACCGACGATGGCGGCGAGCAGCATGCGATCGGCCGCGCCATCCTCGGCGATGAGTATGGAGAGCCGGCGAGGCATTCAGGCGATCGCGAACAATTGTTCGAAGTTGGAAACCGAAAGAACCTTTCGCACATCCGGATTGCAGTTGATCAGGCGAATGTCGGCTTTGTCGCTGCCGCCATGGTCGCGTAGCAGCAACAACATGCCGAGTGCTGAACTGTCGAGATAGGTCGCGCCGCTGAGGTCGACTACATAACGGTTGGGCGTGTTGCCGGTACGCTGATAGGCGTCGCGAAAGGCCTGATGAGTGTTGAAATCGAAGCGCCCTTGAATGGTGATAGTCAGCTCCTGTCCATCTGCCGATAGCTGTGAACTGATGGTCATGTAGCGCTCCTGATCCAATGCGAGAACTTGACTGCCATATTGGCTGGACGGCGCTGGTGCATCGTCAAAACGGCACCTCGACCGTTGGTGCCGGCGACATCAGTAACCAGGCGTGCTGTAGCAAACAGGCTGATGAAGATGTAGCACCCAAACCCCCGCTCAGCAAGCTTCAATCCTGTTTAGGTCGGCCCGCCAGCCGTTGCGAAAATTCATCGAGGAGTTTCTGCTCACGCTTGTCGGCCGCCGTTCGTGCTTCCTGCAGGTAGCGTTCGACCAGTTTGCGCAAACCATCCAGACGTGCACGGCGCTGCTGCCATTGCTCGCGGAGCTTGTCGAGGTTGTTGCGATGCCAGTCGACGCTGCGCTGCTGTTGGCCTATGGCCGACTCGAGCTGCGAAAGGAATCGCTGGTAATTCATCAGCCACTGACCGGAGACACCCTGACTGCCCTGACTCAGCCACTGCTGCTGGTAGTCACCGAAATACTGGCGCAATTCGCCCAGCTTGGCTTCGGCCTGGGACAGTTGCGCCTGACCTTGCCCGAACAGTCTCGCGGCGTCGCGCTCGGCGCGCTCAGCCATGTCGATTACGGGCGCCAGGCGCGCGGCACGGCTCGCCGACAAGGTTTAGCTCGCCGCCTTGGCGTTGAATACGCTGGCCAGCAGTGCCTCGCTATGGGCCAAGTGTTCGGCCTCGTCCAAACCCTGTCGAAGATAGCGAACCATCTCCGCCTGCCGGGCGATGGCCAGGTCGGTTTCAGGATCGCCGCCGGGCACGTAGGCGCCGACGCTGATCAGATCGCGGCTCTGCTGATAGCGCGACCACAGCTGTTTGAAGCGCTGCGAGTGACGGACATGCTCGGGACTGACCACCTGTGGCATGACCCGACTGATGGACGCTTCGATGTCGATCGCTGGATAGTGCCCTTCCTCCGCCAGCCGACGTGACAGCACGATGTGCCCGTCGAGCACGCCTCGCGCCGCATCGGCGATCGGGTCCTGCTGATCGTCGCCCTCGGACAGTACGGTGTAGAACGCGGTGATCGAGCCACCGCCCTCCTCCGCGTTTCCGGCGCGTTCCACCAGGCTGGGCAGCTTGGCGAAGACCGAGGGCGGATAGCCCTTGGTCGCCGGCGGCTCGCCGATGGCCAAGGCAATTTCGCGCTGGGCCTGGGCGAAACGGGTCAGCGAATCCATCAGCAGCAATACGTTCTTGCCCTTGTCGCGGAAATATTCAGCGATGCGCGTGCAGTACATCGCCGCGCGCAAACGCATCAAGGGCGCATCGTCGGCAGGCGATGCAACCACCACCGAGCGCTTGATGCTCTCTTCGGTAAGGATGTTCTCGATGAACTCCTTGACCTCACGGCCCCGCTCGCCGATCAGCCCGACCACAATGACATCGGCCTCGGTGAAGCGCGTCATCATCCCAAGCAGCACCGATTTACCCACACCGGTACCGGCGAACAGGCCGAGACGCTGTCCGCGGCCGACAGTCAGCAAACCGTTGATGCTACGAATGCCGACGTCCAGCGGCTCGCTGATCGGGTGGCGCTTGAGCGGGTTGATCACCGGGCCGTCCATCGGTACCCAGTCCTCGGCTTTCATCCCACCCTTGCCGTCCAGCGCGCGGCCGGCACCGTCGAGCACGCGGCCGAGCATCGAGGTGCCCATGGGCAGACGGCCGGTATTGGCCAGCGGCACGACCCGCGCACCGGGAGCGATGCCGGCGAGGCTGCCGACCGGCATCAGATACAGCTTGCCGCTGGAGAAGCCCATCACCTCCGCCTCGACCTGCGTCGGGTGATAGCTGTCTTCGTTGATCACCAGGCAACGGCTGCCGACGGCGGCGCGCAGCCCTTCGGCCTCCAATGTCAGGCCGACCATGCGCAACAACCGACCCTCGAGGATCGGTTGGCTGGGGAGCTTGATCGCTTCGCCGTACGCTTCGAAACGCTTGGCAAAGCTGGTTCGTTCAAGGCGCATCAGCGCTCTCCGAATCCGTATCCAGGTTCAGATGCAGGTCAGCTTCCGGTGGGCTGGTGGCGTTTTCGCGCTGTTGCTCGAACAGCTGCTTGATGGCCTGAGCCAGGCGCGTTTCGACACTGGCATCGATCCGGCTCTGCTCGGTCTCGATCCGGCAGCCGCCGGGCAGCAGGTCGCTGTCCTCGACGATCTTCCACGTCTCTTCGTGGCGTTCGCGAAGCGCTTTGACCAGCTCGAAATCCTGCGGATTGATGGCGATGCGCACATTGCTGGCGCCCATGGGCAGCAGCTTCAGAGCCTCGCGCAGCACCTGCCGGATCTGGCTCGAATCGATCAGCAAGTCGCGCTGAATCACCTCGCGAGCAACCTGGCTGACCAGCGTGACCATGGCGTGTTCGAGATTACGATCCTGGTCGGCGATGGGCTCGAGCAACTGCGTCATCAATTGCTCGAGGCTGCCCAGCTTGGGCGCCAGCGCCGCTTCGGCTTCCTGCCTAGCTTTGAGCTGGCCGGCATGAAAGCCATCTTTCTCGCCCGTGCTGAAACCTTCGTTATAGGCCTCCTGACGGATCGCCTCAAGTTCGTCGAGTGTCAAGGGTTTGACTTCCTCGACGGGGACATCCTCGCTGCGCGACAGGTCTTCGGCGGCCGGTTCGACAGTCGCCTCAGGCTCTTGCGGCTCCGCACCCAGCGGATCGAAGCTTGGCAGCGCCCAGCGATCGAAGACATTGACGTCCTTCGCGCGGATTACGTCGCTGGGGTTTTCCTTGGACATTGCAGCTCACTTAGATTTAGATCATTTCTTCGCCACCCTTGCCACCGAGGACGATCTCTCCGGCTTCGGCCATGCGGCGGGCAATGGTGAGTATTTCCTTCTGTGCGCCTTCGACTTCGCTGATGCGTACAGGCCCCTTGGCTTCCAAGTCGTCGCGCAGCAATTCGCCCGCGCGTTTCGACATGTTCTTGAAGATTTTCTCCTTGATCGCTTCGTCGGCGCCTTTGAGCGCCATGACCAGCACATCCGAGGATACTTCGCGCAGCAACACCTGGATGCCCCGGTCGTCGACATCGGCCAGGTTGTCGAAGACGAACATCAGGTCTTCGATTTGCGAAGACAGATCTTCGTCGACATCTCGGATGGCGTCCATCAGTTGGCCTTCGACCGAGCTGTCGAGGTAGTTCATGATATCCGCGGCGCGCTTGACCCCACCCAGCGTAGCGCGAGTGGTATTGGCGTTGCCGGAGAACTGTTTCTCCAGGATCAAGTTGAGTTCTTTCAGCGCCGCCGGCTGGACCGTATTGAGCGAGGATACGCGCAGAACGATATCGAGCCGCACCTTGTGGTCGAAATGCGACAGCACCTCGCCCGCCTGGTCGGGGTCCAGATAGGCCACCACGATCGCCTGGATCTGCGGGTGCTCGTAGCGGATCACGTCGGCGACCGCACGCGGCTCCATCCATTTCAGACTGTCCAGACCGCTGGTGTTGCCGCCCAGCAGGATGCGATCGATCAAGCCACCAGCCTTGTCCTCACCCAGCGCCTGGGTGAGCATCTTGCGTATGTAACCATCCGAACCAACCCCAAGGCTGGTCTGATCGCCAACGATCTCGACGAACTCACCCATGACCTGTTCGATCTGGTTCTTCTGCACGTTGCGCAGCTGCGCCATCGCAGTACCGACCTTTTGCACTTCCTTTGGACCGAGATGACGCAGGACCTGCGCCGCATCGGCTTCGCCCAGCGAGAGCAGCAGGATCGCGGCCTTGTCGACCTTGTTCAGCTTGTTGGCGGGAACTCGTGCATCACTCATCGGCGTTGATCCACTCTTTGACGACCTGAGCCACCCGGCCCGGATCTTCAGCTACCAAATTCTTGATGGCATTCAATTGCGCATCGTACCCCTCGGTCGGGCTCGGGAGCATGATGCTCTGTGGCCCGCTCAGACTGACCCGATCACTGGACAGCGCACCATCCATACCGTCCATTTCGCCTAACGCGGCATCGCCGCCAACAGCCTGAAGCTCCTTGCCTTTCCCGGCTTGGGTCAGATTGTTCAGGACTGGCCGCAGCACCCCGAATACCAGCACCAGTATGAAAAGCACCCCGAGTACTTGTTTGACGATGTCCCAGAACCACGGCTGCGAATAGAACGGGACGTCGATAAAGGTTTCATCCAGCGAGTCGGTAGCGAACGGCGCGTTGATCACGCTGACGCTGTCGCCACGGCTGGCGTCGAAACCGACGGCGTCCTGAACCAGCCGGGTGAGGCGGGCCAATTCTTCGGCGGTCCGCGGAACACGTGTAGTCTGCCCATCAGCAGAGACCGTCACCTGGTCGTCGAGTACCACGGCAACCGACAGACGGCGCAGGCGGCCTTGCTGCTGTTTGGTGTGACTGATCGAACGGTCCAGCTCGTAGTTGCGGGTCGCCTGCTCGCGCTTGTCGGCCGGATACGGCGCCAGCATGGGCTGGCCGGTCGCAGGGTCCATGATCTGCTGACCATTGGCGTCGAGCAACGGTTGTCCAGAGGCGATGGCGCCGGCAGCGGCGGCCTGTCCGGCTAGTGCATTTTCCGGTGCGGTCGCCGGGCCTGGCGGCTGGTTGCTCAGCGCGCCCGGAACACCCTGCGGCCCGAGACTGCTCTGCCGTTGCTCGCTGACGCTCTGCTCGCTGCGCAGCGCCGGTTGATCCGGATTGAAGGTTTCTGAAGTCGACTCGACGGCGCTGAAGTCGACGTCGGCGGACACTTCGGCCTTGTACCGACCGTTGCCCAGCACCGGCTGCAGAATGCTCTGTACGCGTTGGGTATAGAGACTCTCGATCCGACGGCTATAGTCGAACTGCTTGCCGGCCATGCTCAGCTCGGTGAGCTCCTGCTGGTCCGACAGCAGATTGCCCTTCTGGTCCACTACGGTGATCTGCGACTTGGTCAGCTCAGGCACGCTGGTGGCGACCAGGTTGATGATCGCCATGACCTGGCTCGGCTCAAGGCTGCGGCCCGGATAGAGCTCTACCAGCACCGACGCGCTGGGCTTGCGCTCGTCACGCACGAACACCGAGCTTTTCGGGATCGCCAGGTGCACGCGGGCGCCCTTGACGTTATTGAGGCTGGACACGGTGCGGCCCAATTCGCCTTCGAGGCCACGGCGGTAGCGGGTGGCTTCCATGAACTGGCTGGTGCCGAGGCCCTGCTCCTTGTCGAGAATCTCGAAGCCGATATTGCTATCGGTCGGCGCTATGCCGGCGCTGGCGAGCTTCAGCCGCGCACGGGCAAGATCATCGGCCTTGACCAGCAAAGCACCGGAGGTGGGCTCGATGGTGTAGGAAATATCGGCCGCCGCCAGGGTCTCCATGACCTGATTGGCATCCATCCCGGCGAGGCTACCGAGCAACGGGCGATAGTCCGGCTGCTGCGACCAGAGCACCACGGCGAAGCCGATGGCGACACTCGCAGCCAGCCCGACCAGCAGGCCGATCTGCCGCAGCATCGACATTTCGGAAAGATTTTCCAGGAAAGACAGACCCAGCAGGGGCTTTTTCGGAGCGTCCGAATCAACCGGCACTGGAACCTTGCTAAGCGCTTCAGCCATTATTCAAACCCTGCCTTAAACCGGCATCTGCATGATGTCTTGATACGCCTGGACCAGCTTGTTACGCACCTGGGTCATGGCCTGAAAGGAAACGCTGGCTTTCTGCGACGCGATCATGACGTCGGTCAGGTCGATACCGCCCTGCCCCATCTCGAACGCGGTGGCCAACTGACTGGAGGCTTGCTGGGTTTCGTTCACCTTGTTGACGGCCTGGCCGAGCATGTCGGAAAAGCTCGGAGCGCCCACTTCTGGAGTGGCGGTCACGGGCTTTGAGCGTGCCATTGCATCGGTCTGCATGGCCCGCATTTCCAGCATCAAGCGATTGAATTCAATACCCTGGCTCATCTCTTCCTCCAACAGCTGCGGTTTTTTTGACGCTTCGCAGCAAGCACCATGTGAATAGCAACATCGATGCCAGTGTTCGGATCAGCAGCCAGGCCGGTACGAAAACGGGAGACAAACGGTATTCGGCACGGCGGCACTGTTACGCTGATCCCGCTTACGGCTGTACCGCGACGCCGTGCGTTGCCTGTCATAGCCTGCGCGTCAAGCAAAGATCGTGCGCAACGGCCTCCGCCCTTGCTCCAGATACACAGCGTCTTTTCGCCCCTGAACCGGATCCAGACCCGATGACCGTCACCGCTACCACGCCCTTGCTTCGGCCTCTCAAGGACAGCTCAGCCTCAACCGTCGTGGCCGGCTTCATTGCCATGCTCACCGGCTATACCAGCTCGCTGGTGCTGATGTTTCAGGCCGGCCAAGCGGCGGGCCTCAGCAGCGCACAAATCTCATCCTGGATCTGGGCCCTATCGATCGGTATGGCGCTGTGCAGCATCGGCTTGTCGCTGCGCTATCGGACGCCGGTGGTGATCGCCTGGTCAACGCCCGGCGCGGCGCTGCTGATCAGCAGCCTACCCGGCGTTCCCTATGGCGAAGCGATCGGCGCGTTCATCTTCAGTTCGGCACTGATAGCGCTGTGCGGACTCACCGGCAGCTTCGAACGCCTGATGCGCAAGGTGCCCGCGTCGCTGGCGGCAGCACTGTTGGCCGGCGTGCTGTTCAATATCGGCAGCGAGATTTTTCGCGCGGTGAACGTACAGCCCGTGCTCGTACTCGGGATGTTCTTCAGCTATTTGCTGGCCAAGCGTCTGCTGCCGCGCTACGCGGTGCTCTCGGCGCTGATTGTCGGCTGTGTGCTGTCCGGTGGGTTGGGCCTGCTCGACTTCGGTGGCCTGAGCCTGGAGGTTGCGATACCGGTGTGGACCACGCCTGCGTTGTCCTTCGCCGCGGTATTCAGCATCGGCATACCATTGTTTGTTATTGCCATGGCGTCGCAGAACATGCCGGGGCTGGC
Organism: Pseudomonas sp. YJ42; assembly: GCF_047225135.1. NCBI lineage: Bacteria > Pseudomonadati > Pseudomonadota > Gammaproteobacteria > Pseudomonadales > Pseudomonadaceae > Pseudomonas > Pseudomonas sp. YJ42. Next base: position 1,301,171 of record NZ_CP178378.1, read on the forward strand.
CGTATTACGCGCCGAGGGCTATCAGGCGCCCGCCTCGCCGCTGATTTCCGTCACGGGTATCGCGTCGGTTCTGCTCGCCCCCTTCGGTTCCCATGGCATCCACTTGGCTGCGATCACCATGGCCATCTGCGCCGGGCCGGAGGCCCATCCGGATCCGTCCCGACGTTACACTGCGGCGGTCTGGTGCGGTCTGTTCTACGGTATTGCCGGCATTTTCGGCGCAACCCTGGCCGCATTGTTCGCCGCCTTCCCGCCGGCGCTGGTGCTATCCATCGCGGCGCTGGCATTGCTCGGCTCGATCGGCAGCGGTTTGACCCAGGCGATGCAACTGCCGCGCGAGCGCGAGGCAGCGTTGATCACGTTCATGGTCACGGCATCGGGCCTGACCCTGTTCGGCATCGGCTCCGCCTTGTGGGGACTGGTGGCGGGCGTGTTGACGCTGCTGATCGTCAATGGGCGCAAAACTGCGGGCTGAGCGCTGCGGTCAACGGGTTCAGATAGCGGTCGCACCGCCGTCGACCGCCAACGCATGGCCGGTGGTGAACGCGGCGCCATCACTGCAGAGGTAAAGCACCGCCGCAGCGATTTCCTCGACCTTGCCGATACGCCCGACCGGATGCATCGCCGCGGCAAATTCGGCCTTGCGCGGATCCGCTTCATAGGCGCGGCGGAACATGTCGGTGTCGATGACGGCAGGACAGACAGCATTGACCCTGATCTTCTTCTTGGCGTATTCGATCGCCGCCGATTTGGTCAAACCGATGACGGCATGCTTGGATGCCGAATAAATGCTCATCTTCGGTGCCGCTCCCAGACCCGCAACCGAGGCGGTATTGACGATGGCGCCGCCACCCTGAGCCAGCATCAGCGGTAACTGGTGCTTCATGCATAGCCAGACACCTTTGACATTGACGCCCATGATGGCGTCGAACTCGGCTTCGCTGCCTTCGGCCAGGCGACCCTGTTCGATCTCGATGCCCGCATTGTTGAAGGCATAGTCGATACGACCGTAAGCAGCCACCGCTTGCTCGGTCATCGCTTTGACATCGTCATCGCGGGTCACGTCGCAGCGCACGAACACTGCCTCTCCCCCCGCCTTGCGGATGGCTTCGGCACAGGCTGCGCCACCCGCCTCGTCCAGATCTGCCACGACCACCTTCAGCCCCTGCTCGGCGAACGCCAGCGCCGTCGCGCGGCCAATTCCCGCAGCAGCTCCAGTAACCAACGCAACCTGACCGGAAAAACACATGCTCATGCTGGATACCCTATCGATTTAAAGAAGGCGTCGAGTCCAAAAGTGACTACAAGCCAAACGCTGGTCATGGTTATACCGCCATCCTCTGCTCCGATTAAGCCCGGGCTGGCTATATCACTCAGGCAGATGCCACTGCATTCCAACATTCCCGCCTTGCTTGCAGTGATGACCTCTGCGAGCTACACCAAGCTTTTGCACACACCAGAGGCTTCCATGGACCAGACCAACCGCCAGTTTCTACTGGCCAAGCGCCCCGTCGGGGCGCCCACCCGCGGCACCTTCGAGTTCGTTGAACAACCGCTGGGCGAACCCGGCCCGAACCAGATCCTGGTCAAGAACGAATACCTGTCGCTGGATCCTGCCATGCGCGGCTGGATGAACGATGCCAAGTCCTATATCCCGCCGGTGGGTATTGGTGAGGTAATGCGTGCGCTTGGTGTGGGCAAGGTAATCGCGTCTCAGCATCCCGGCTTTGCGAAAGGTGATTACGTCAACGGCGCGCTCGGCGTACAGGACTATTTCCTCGGCGAGCCTAAAGGCTTCTACAAGGTCGATCCGAACCAGGCGCCGCTGCCGCGCTATCTGTCTGCGCTGGGCATGACCGGTATGACTGCTTACTTCGGCCTGCTGGCGGTGGGCGAACCCAAGGCAGGAGAAACCGTGGTGCTGTCGGGAGCCGCCGGTGCCGTAGGCAGCGTTGCGGGGCAGATTGCCAAGATCAAGGGTTGTCGCGTGGTAGGGATCGCAGGAGGGGCCGACAAATGCCGCTTTCTCACCGACGAGCTGGGCTTCGACGCCGCAATTGACTACAAGAGCGAAGACGTCGCGGCGGGGCTTAAACGTGAATGCCCGAAAGGCGTCGACGTTTACTTCGACAACGTCGGTGGCGATATCCTCGACGCGGTACTGACGCGCATCACCGTTGGTGCCCGCATCGTGATTTGCGGCGCGATCAGCCAGTACAACAACAAGGAAGCGGTCAAGGGACCTGCCAACTACCTTTCCCTGTTGGTCAATCGGGCGCGCATGCAGGGCATGGTGGTGATGGATTACGTGCCACGCTATCCGGAGGCCATGAAAGAAATGGCTGGCTGGATGCAGAGCGGCGAGCTGAAGAGCAAGGAGGACATCGTCGAAGGGCTGGAGACGTTCCCCGATACCCTGATGAAACTGTTCACCGGCGGCAACTTCGGCAAGCTGGTATTGAAGGTCAGCTAACTCGCTTGGATAGCGGACGGGCACCGTACTTCGGCGACCATCCGCTATCCAGGGTTCAGGCCAATTCCGCAACCACTGCCGCCAGCGCCTGGGACGGATCCGCCGCCTGTGCGATGGGCCTGCCGATCACCAGATAATCCGACCCCGCCGCCATCGCCTCGGCAGGCGTGAGAATACGCCGCTGATCATCTGCCTTGCTGCCGGCCGGACGAATGCCCGGTGTCACCAGTTGCAACTGTGCAAAGTGCGCTTTCAAGGATTGCGCCTCCAGCGCCGAGCAAACCAGCCCATCCAGTCCGGCCTCTGCTGCCAGCCCGGCCAGTCGCAGCACCTGCTGCTGCGGCTGCACATCGAGACCGATATCGGCCAGGTCCGTCTGCTCCATGCTGGTCAGCACTGTGACGCCGATCAGTAGCGGTTTGTGCCCCCCCACCTTATCCAGGGTCTCGCGGCAGGCCGCCATCATCCGCAGACCTCCAGAGCAGTGCACATTGACCATCCACACGCCCAGTTCCGCCGCTGCCTTGACCGCCATCGCCGTGGTATTGGGTATGTCATGGAATTTCAGATCCAGAAATACCTCAAATCCTTTACTCTGCAGCGCCTCGACGATCTGCGGACCGCAGCGGGTGAACAGCTCCTTGCCGACCTTGACACGGCAAAGCGCCGGATCGAGCTGTCCGGCCAGGGCCAGCGCAGCATCACGGGAGGGAAAATCGAGCGCAACGATGAGGGGAGTCTGGCAAGTCATGGCGATTCCTCGGCAAATTTCGGCGCGCATTGTCGCAGAAAACCATCATCGAAGCGGACCGGATGCCGTTGACGGTATGGTCGCGCAATGGCGCAGCTACATGCGCAAGCCTAAGGTTAAAAGCAGTCCCGCCACCATCAGGAGATAAACATGCCTTGGTACATCTGGTTATTGCTGGTCCTGGTGATCGGTATCATCGTCGGAGGGCTGATGACCCTACGCGCCAGCGCTCACAAGATTCCGCTGACCGAGGAGCAGAAACAGCGGATCGCCCAGCGAAACGCCGAGGCGGACGCCAAGGACGCGCGCGATAAATAGCCGTCGGCGCGCTGGACAGCCGGCCGAACCGGCGCCTTTGCCCCCTCACATCAGGCGATTAATTGACTCGGCAGTCAGTGATGGCTTTCCGCCTTCATTCGAGCAATCATTCTGCCTCCTACAAGGAAGCATCGATGCCATCAGATTCCGCTTCGGCCCAGGCCGGAAGTCCCAAAGCCCACGCCGCGTTTTCGAGGCGGATCCTCCCCGGTTTTGCCTGCCTGTTGGCCGCTGCACTGCTGGCTGCGGCGATCGCCGTCATACATATAGCCCAGACCATTGATCGCGACGCACTGACCCAGGAGCATTTTCTCGCCGGCAAGGCATTCGAATCGCATATGCGCGGCATGTCTCGTCATGTCGCGGACAACGGGTTCTGGGGCGACGCCTATGCCAATCTAAGCAAGCGGACCAATCTCAACTGGGCTTATGACCAGGCGAACCTCGGCCCTTCTTTATACGACGACTTCGGCTATGAAGCGGTCCTGGTGGTCAACGCCGACGGCGAAACGACCTATTCGGTGATCCGCGGGGAACTGGTGCAGGTCGATGCACGGCGCTGGCTCGGCAACGGGCTGGAAATTCTGCTCGCGCAGGCCCGTGAGGCGGTCGAGGAGGAAGAAACCTCTGCCGGCCTGCTTTCGGCTGAAGGTCTCCCGGCTATGGTGGCCGCTGCGGTAATGACGCCAGGCGGCAGCGATATCGATGAGATGGACGGCCCCGCCTCGGTTCTGCTTTTTGTCGATGTGATGGATTCTGACTGGCTGCTCCAACTCGGCCGTGAATATGCGATCGAAGGTTTGCGTATCGACGACGAAAACCCTCGCCCGCAAAACGCCGTTGTCTCTCTGAATATGCTCGATGGAACACTCCAAGGATTTACCTGGAACGTCTCCCAGCCAGGCCGCTACCTTTTATGGATGACTCTGCCGGTGCTTGCCGCGGTCACCCTTGGACTCGGGGTCCTTGCCTGGCTGCTCCTGCGTCAGGCGCTGAAAACCGTACGGCTGATGGATGCCAGCTACAAGCGGCTGTCGAAAAGCCGCACGGCATTGGCCGCCAGTGAAGAACGCTTCCGCGATGTGGCAGAAGCCGCATCCGATTGGATCTGGGAAACCGACCAGAATGCTCGACTGACTTACCTATCGAGTCGCTTCGAAGAAATCACCGGCCATGAACCCGCCGCCTGGATTGGCCGCCCCTTGATCGATCTGCTGAATACCGATCATGCCGCACTCCAGGACTGGCTGGCTGCGCCACATAGGACACCGTTGCGCTGCAGCTACCAGGCGGCGAATGGCTGCGAACGGCATTGCCGGCTCTCCGCTCGCGCGATCTATCGAGAGGACGAGCCATTGGGCTATCGGGGTACCGCAAGCGACATTACCGAAGAGACCCGGGCCCAGGCACGCGTGCAGTACCTCTCGCAGCACGACGCCCTGACCGGCCTGCCGAATCGCAACCGGCTGCGCGACTATCTGGAAGCCAAGCTCGCCTCGCTTACCAGCGGATCTCGGCTGACGGTCCTGTACATCGATCTGGATCGCTTCAAGCCGGTAAACGACACCCTGGGCCACGGTGCCGGGGACGAGGTGTTGATCGGCGTATCCAACCGACTCAAGCAGTGCATCAGAGGCGACGACCTGGTCGCTCGCCTGGGTGGCGACGAGTTCCTCATGGTCATGAGCCGTCTACAGCTCAACGAAGATGTGGACAAGCTTTGCGCCCGGATTGTCGCCGCGGTCAGCGAACCCTTCATTTACGAAGGCCAGCAGATCTACATTGGCGCCAGTATTGGCATCGCCATGGCGCCCACCGACGCGACACAGGCCAACGAACTCCTGCGCTGCGCGGATATCGCCCTGTATCAGGCCAAGGCCGACGGACGTGGAACCTGGCGATTCTATGGCAGCGAGATGGACAAGCGGCTGTTGGAACGGCGTCGCCAGGAAGACGAACTGCGCCAGGCGATTGCCGAAGGCCAGTTCGAGGTTCATTACCAGCCTCGGTATTTCAGCGAGGACATGAGCATTAACGGCGCCGAAGCCTTGCTGCGCTGGCGGCACCCTGCTCGAGGCCTTCTGCTACCCGAGCACTTCATCCCGCTGGCGGAAGAGACCGGGCTGATAGTCCCGCTCGGCGAGTGGGTCCTGCGCCAGGCCTGCATCGAAGCCACAGGCTGGGCGAGCACGCTCATGATCGCGGTCAACCTGTCGCCGCTGCAGCTACGCAACGACGAGTTATCCGAAATGGTTCGGACCGTTCTGGAAGAAAGCGGGCTCCCGGCCAACCGTCTTGAACTGGAAATAACCGAAACGGCATTGCTCCAGGAAAATCAGCGCACCCTGGACGTGCTCAACGAACTGAAGGCCATCGGTGTCCGGCTCGCCATGGACGATTTCGGTACCGGCTATTCTTCCCTGAGCAATCTGCGTAGCTATCCGTTCGACACGATCAAGATCGACGGCAGCTTTGTCTCCGGCATGGAACGTTCGACCGCGGACCATTCCATCGTCAAGGCGCTCATCGATCTCGGCCGAGGCTTGCGCATGCGTGTCACGGCCGAAGGCGTGGAAACCTCGGAGCAACTGACGCAATTGCTCGCCGATGGCTGTAGCGAGATTCAGGGCTTCCACATGAGCCATCCGCTTCCGGCCCAAGAGTTGCGCGCCTTGCTGGCCGGTGTCGGCGGGACCTTGAGCCGAAGCCCTGCGTGACAGCGTCCGCGCGGGTTACCGTTTGAGCTCGATGTTGATCTGGGCCCCGTCGATCAGCGCTTCGTCCTCATTCAAGCCCTGCAGCAGGCGTCCGCTCATCTGCACCGAGCGTGAACTCTCACCTGACTCGAATAATGGCGGCAATAAACGTATCGACGCCGTATCCGCGTCCGGCTCGAGCTCCTCGGCCCAATCCTCGGGAAGGCTCAAATCCAGCTCCGGCTCGGGCAGCTCGACGCGTTCGATCGCGACGTCCTTCTTCGGCGCTGGCGGGGCGACCGGTTTGGGCTCAGGCGTCGGCACGACACGCTCGGATGGCAGCGTTTCAGGGTCACCGGCGGTCACCGGCTCGACTTCAATCTCGATTTTCGGGGGCTTACCCACTTCACTTTCGACACGCCCGAGCGCGGGATCGGGCGCGGGCTCGAGCGGCGCTGCGAGCCCGCGATCAACCACGCCAGACCGAACTTCGGGTTTCGCCGGTGCACCGGGTTGAGAAGGCAACTTATCGCCGTCGCAAGCGCCGAGAAACGGTAATGCAAGCAGCAAACTCAACCATCTCATAGGACCACGTCCTCCTTCGGTCCGATCAGTTCGATTGCCGGCACAGCCCTCCTGCCAGCTCACCCAGGGTTTTCAATGCTCGCTCTGCCTCGGACGTCCAGGGCAGACCGCAATTGAGCCGCACGCAGTGATTGAACTGCTCGGTGTTGCTGAAAATCAGCCCCGGCGCGATGCTGATTCCTCGCTCCAGCGCCTGTACGTGCAGCTCCTTGGTATTCACCCGGGCCGGCAAGCTGACCCAGAGAATGAAGCCGCCGGTGGGCCGGGTCATCTGCGTTCCTTCCGGAAAATAACGCTGCACTGCCAACTGGAAGGCACTGAGGTTACTGCGATACTCATGCCGGATGTAGCGTAGATGCCGATCATATCCACCGTTCTCCAGATAGGCTGCTACGCCCATCTGGGTAACACTGCAGGCCGAATGCGTGCTGAAGGTCTGCAGGCGCTGAATCTCCTCTCGATAGCGTCCCGGCAGAATCCAACCAATGCGCACACCCGGCGAGATGGTCTTGGAAAAGCTCGAGCAATAGATCACTCGCCCCTCGTCATCGTTGGACTTGAGCGCCTTGATGGACCCCGCATCGAACATGAGTTCGCCGTAGATATCATCTTCGACAATCTGAATGTCGAAATTCGCCGCCAACTTGAGCAATTGCTTTTGCCGTACGTCCGGCATGCTGCCACCCAAGGGGTTGCTCAGCCGCGCGGTGAGCACCAGCGCCTTGATCGGCCACTGGCTAGCAGCCAGTTGCAGCGCTTCGAGACTTAGTCCGGTATCCGGGTCGCACGGAATTTCGATGACTTTGAGCCCCAGCAGATCGGCCAGTTGCAGCAAGCCGTAGTAGCTGGGTGACTCAGCTGCGATCAGGTCGCCCGGTTTGGTCAATACGCGCAAGGACATCTGCAGAGCATCGACACAGCCGTGGGTGATCACCACTTCGTCCGGGCCTACGATCACGCCGGCATCGCGCATGCGGATCGCCACCTGTCGACGCAGGGGCTCATAGCCGGGGCTGAACATATAGCTGAACGCCCGCTGGCTCTGGAAGCGAGTGATCTTGGCGAGTTGTTGGTGCAAGGCGCGCGCTGGCAAATAGTCCACATGAGGCACGGCAGCGCCCAACGGGATAAGCCCGTCGCGGCGCGATTCGCTGAGGACCTGGTTGATGATGCTGCTGCGCGTGACCAGCGTCGGCCGCTCGACCTGCGCGATATCCGGGGTCGGGGCGGTCAGCGCCGGCGTGTGGTGCACATAGAAGCCCGATTGCGGACGCGCCCGGATCATGCCTTGGTCTTCTAGGTTGGCATAGGCTTGCAGGACCGTCGCATGGCTGACGTTCAACTGCATGCTCATCTTGCGCACCGAAGGCACACGCTCACCGGGCCGGTAGACGCCGCGCCGGATATCTTCAGCGAGCTGGTGTGCAATGCGCTGATAAAGCAACAGATTGGTCATATCGTCCGTCTCCGCCAACTGGACCATAACAGTAGTACAACACCGTTATGTACGACCAATACAGTTACTCGCAAACTCGCCGACACAGTCTGTTACAGCCCTGGCACGGATGCTGTCAGCGAGGGCTACTGAGTCGCCCCTGCTCGTCGGAAAACAGAATCTCGACCCGCCGATTCTGTGCTCGGCCACGCACCGATGCGTTTTCGGCGACCCGATATTGCTCACCGTAGCCAATCACTTCCATACGCCGCGGATCGATACCCAGGCTCTGCATGAAGTCGCCCACCGCCTGCGCTCGGGCCTTGGACAGGGCAAGGTTTTCGGCGGCATCACCCCGATTGTCGGTGTAGCCCTCGATGCGGACTCTGCGGTTGGGATTGAGCTGCAGGAAATGCACGACCTTGAGTAGCGTGCGATTGGCCGAGGGCTCCAGGTCGGCGCTGGCCGCCTTGAACAACACGTCCCCTAAGGTCATCACCAGACCGCGATCTGTTTCGGACGCCGCCAGACTGATCAGCTGATCCTCCATCCATCGACCCTGGTGCTGCAGGTCGAGCAGCCGGGCTTCCTGCAGAGCCTGACGCAAGCGCTCGTGCTCAATGGCGAGCTGGGTAGCGCGCCGCTGATTCTGCATCTGCTCGCTGTGCTGGCGAGCGATCTCGCTATACCGTTTGCTGAGATAGGCGTAGTGATCAACGTCTTCTGCGCTGCCCCAGTAGCCGGCGAAACGCTGGGCTCGCTCCAGCGATTCGGCCGCGCGCATCATGTCCTTCGGCGCATCGCGCAGGATCTGCGGATCGTCACCGACGCTCTGAAATGCAACAACCGCTTGTTCCAGTTGTTGCTGCGATTGCTGCGTTGCGCATCCCTGGAGCCCGGCAAGCGTCACCAGCAATACGGACGTGAGAACAGGCTTCACTGCAAATCCCCCAACTGGTCGCGTAGCCGTGCAATACGGCGAGCCAGCTCTGCCAGCTCCTGCTGACTCTTGTCATTCAGAACGCTGGCCTCCGCCAGCCTAGCGTCCAGCTCCGCTTTTTCGGCGAGCCGACGGGCCTGCCGGTAGTCCTCGTCCTTCATTGCTGCAACCGCAGCCGTGAGTTGTTCTTTGGCCAGCGCCAGCTCTGGCGTCTGATCCGACGCGCCCACTGAGCGCGCCTGGGTCAGCGCCTGCTCGGTGAGACGCAGCTGTTCGGTAGGTGCCGGGTCGTTGGCGCAGCCGACCATCGCCGACAGCATGAGCATGTAGGAAAGATGCTTTATCAAAAGAGAGATCCTAGCGTTGCGAATTGCTTGTCGGCGCCGGCTGTTGCTTCCAACGCTCGAGATTTTCCACCAGCAGTTGCTGCGACACACCGGCAGCGCGCAATTCTGTCATTTTTATCGCGAGCTGTCCGCGCAACCACGGGCCGTTGCAGGCGGAGTCGTGCGCCACTGCGAGATGCATACCACGACTGAAGACCGGAGGTTCCAACCGCTGAATATCAGCAAGCAGCCCTCGCGGGTCGGCTTGGGCGACAGCGCTGTACCGCTCGTGCAACACGTAATCGGCTTTGCCCGCCAGCAGCCTTTGCACGGCTTCCGTCAGGCTGGGCGACGAGCGCAAGCGAAGATGATCCTTGGCATATGCCTGAAACTCACCACCGAAGCGGGTCGATGCGACGTAGGCACCCGAGCGACCCGTCAGATCTTCACGACTGGCGTAAAGGAAGCCAGGCTCATTGCGTACCCAGGCAGACATTTGCAACGTAACGATCGACGGGTGGATGAAATCCAGATGCGCCAGCTCCCGCAGGTCGAGCACCGCATCGGCCAGCAGATCCACCCGGCCGCTACGCACCTCCTCGAGCGCCTTGGCGGCATCGCCCGTATAGAGAAGCTCGAGCTTCAGATCGAGTGAATCGGTAATTTTCTTCAGTAAATCGGCATTCGCACCGATCAGGCGCTTGGGATTCTGCGGATCGCGCCACAGGAACGGCGGATTATCCGCGCCACCTGTTGCGATCAGCCGATCACACTTGGCAGCCGCCGCGTTCGCCACCAGAGGAGTTACCAGCAGCAAGGCGATCAAGGCGGATTTCAGCGGAACGGCACAGCGCATGGAAAACCTCATCATGGGGAATCGAACAGGCACTGTCGGTGCCAGTTCGGGATATTACCATCGGCCAGCGCAGCCGAGCTGCCATAAAAAAACCCGCTGCAAGAGCGGGTTTTTTCCGAAGCGGCTCGATCAAACGAGTCGCTCGAGTTCCGGCACGATCTCGAACAGATCGCCCACCAGGCCGTAATCAGCCACCTGGAAGATCGGCGCTTCTTCGTCCTTGTTGATCGCCACGATCACTTTGGAGTCCTTCATGCCTGCCAGATGCTGGATCGCACCGGAGATGCCGACGGCGATGTACAGCTGCGGCGCGACGATCTTGCCGGTCTGACCAACCTGCATATCGTTGGGCACGAAGCCAGCGTCGACCGCCGCGCGCGAAGCGCCGACAGCAGCGCCGAGCTTGTCGGCCAGCGCATACAGATGCTTGAAGTTGTCACCGTTCTGCATGCCACGACCACCGGAAATGACGATCTTGGCAGCGGTCAGTTCGGGACGGTCGGACTTGGCCAGTTCTTCGCCAACGAAAGCGGAAACGCCCGCGTCACCGGAGCCGGAAACCTGCTCGACACTGGCCGAGCCGCCTTCGGCATTGACCGGATCGAAACCGGTGGAACGCACGGTGATGACCTTGATCGGTGCGCTCGACTGCACGGTGGCGATGGCATTACCGGCATAGATCGGGCGCTTGAAGGTGTCGGCGCTTTCGACGGCGATGATTTCGGAGATCTGATCAACGTCCAGCAGCGCCGCAACGCGTGGCAGAAAGTTCTTGCCGTTGGTGGTGGCAGCGGCGAGCACATGGCTGTAGCTCTTGGCCAGGCCGGCGATCAGCGGTGCGACGTTTTCCGGCAGCTGATGGGCGTAGGCGGCATCGTCGGCGACCAGCACCTTGGAGACGCCTTCGATCTTGGCAGCCGCCTCACCGATGGCACCGCAACCGCTACCGGCTACCAGTACATGAATATCACCACCAATGGCTTTTGCGGCGGCCACGGTGTTGAGGGTCGCAGCCGCGAGGACGGCGTTGTTGTGTTCAGCGATAACCAGGATAGTCATTTAGATTACCTTCGCCTCGTTCTTCAGTTTCTCGACCAGTTCAGCCACGGACTTGACCTTGATACCGGCGCTGCGAGCAGCCGGCGCTTCGACTTTCAGGGTCTTCACGGTGGAGGTGGTGGACACACCCAGCGCGTCTGGCGTCAGGACTTCCAGCGGCTTTTTCTTGGCCTTCATGATATTTGGCAGCGACGCGTAGCGAGGCTCGTTCAAACGCAGATCGGTAGTCACGATTGCCGGCAAGTTCAGCGCAACGGTCTGTGCGCCGCCATCGATTTCACGCTCGACCTTGACCTTGTCGCCTTCCACTTCGACCTTCGAGGCGAACGTGCCTTGGGCGTATCCGGTCAGCGCGCCAAGCATCTGGCCGGTCTGGTTGTTGTCGCTGTCGATGGCTTGCTTGCCGAGAATGACCAGCTGCGGCTGCTCCTTGTCGACGACGGCTTTCAGCAACTTGGCCACGGCCAGCGAGTTGAGCTCTTCGGTCGATTCGACCAGCACGGCGCGATCAGCACCCAGCGCCAGCGCAGTACGCAGCTGCTCTTGAGCGGCGGTCGGACCGATGGACACCACGACGATTTCGCTCGCAACGCCCTTTTCTTTAAGGCGCACGGCTTCTTCCACGGCGATTTCGCAGAAGGGGTTCATCGACATCTTGACGTTGGCGAGGTCGACGCCGGAGTTGTCCGCCTTGACGCGAACCTTGACGTTGTAATCGACCACTCGTTTGACAGCTACAAGAATCTTCATGGATTCCTCGTTACTCTCCGGTGAATAGGATATCGCCGAGGCGAACCGAGCCATGCTCGAGGTCCGGACCGTCAATTCAGCCGCGGAACCAGTTCGGCGAGCGCAAAACTGCCCGTATCTTGACTGCTGGCAACGGGCGGGGTCAACAACGCATATACCCCGCTATAAGCCGCAGTTTCGCGATTCTAACAGCCTTGAAGAAAATTCAAACAAACGTTTGTATTGGACCCTTACCGACGTCTATATATAATGCGGCAGCTCGGCTTGGTCAGGGAAACGATCCAGCCCTCCACTATCTACATAACAATCAAGCCTTGAGTAGGAGATAGCCAATGGAACGCGAATACATGGAATTCGACGTAGTGATCGTCGGCGCCGGCCCCGCGGGCCTGTCCGCTGCCTGCCGGCTGAAGCAGAGAGCGGCCGATGCTGGTAAGGAAATCAGTGTCTGCGTCGTCGAGAAGGGTTCCGAGGTAGGCGCCCACATTCTATCCGGCGCGGTGTTCGAGCCTCGCGCACTCAACGAACTCTTTCCCAATTGGAAGGAGCTCGAAGCGCCATTGAACACCCCGGTCAAGCGCGACGACATCTACTTGCTCAAGAGCGCGGAAGCCGCTCGCAAGCTGCCCAATGCACTGGTTCCGAAAACCATGCATAACGAAGGCAATTACATCATCTCCCTAGGCAACCTATGCCGCTGGCTGGCACAGCAGGCCGAAAACCTCGGCGTCGAGATTTATCCCGGTTTCGCAGCTCAGGAAGCGCTCATCGATGAACAGGGCGTGGTTCGCGGCATCCTCACCGGCGACCTTGGCGTGGACCGCGAAGGCAATCCGAAGGAAGGCATGTACACGCCGGGCATGGAGCTGCGCGCCAAGTACACTCTGTTCGCCGAAGGCTGCCGTGGCCATATCGGCAAGCAACTGATCAACCGTTTTCAGCTCAATGCCAATGTCGACCCGCAGCACTACGGCATCGGTATCAAAGAGCTCTGGGACATCGACCCGGCCAAGCACGAGCAGGGCCTGGTGGTGCACACCGCAGGCTGGCCACTGAACGATGCCAACACCGGTGGCTCGTTCCTTTATCACCTCGAAAACAATCAGGTCGTGGTCGGGCTGATCGTCGACCTGTCCTATAGCAACCCGTTCCTCTCGCCGTTCGATGAGTTTCAGCGCTACAAGCATCACCCGGTGATCAAACAGTATCTCGAAGGCGGCAAGCGAGTTTCCTACGGTGCGCGCGCCATCGCCAAGGGCGGCATCAACTCGCTACCGAAGATGGTCTTCAATGGCGGCGCATTGATCGGTTGCGATGCCGGCACGCTCAACTTCGCCAAGATCAAGGGCAGCCATACCGCGATGAAGTCCGGCATGCTGGCCGCCGAAGCGGTGGCCGATGCCTTGTTCGCAGGCCGTGAAGGCGGTGACGAGCTGACCGGCTATGAAGAGGGCTTCAAGGCCAGCTGGCTTTACCAGGAACTCTATGCCAGCCGCAACTTCGGCGCAGCGATTCACAAGTGGGGTGCGGTCAAAGGCGGGGCGTTCAACTTCATCGATCAGAACATCTTCGGCGGCAAGATTCCGTTCACGCTGCACGACACCAAGCCGGACTACGCCTGCCTGAAGACTGCGGCTGAGTCGAAGAAGATCGATTATCCCAAGCCCGACGGCAAGCTCAGCTTCGACAAGCTCAGCTCGGTATTCCTTTCCAATACCAACCATGAAGAGGAGCAGCCCGTCCATCTCAAACTGACCGATCCGAGCATCCCGATCGAGAAGAATCTGCCCCTGTACGACGAGCCCGCCCAGCGCTACTGCCCGGCTGGCGTCTACGAGGTGGTGGACAATGACGACGGCAGCAAACGCTTCCAGATCAACGCGCAGAACTGCGTGCACTGCAAGACCTGTGACATCAAGGACCCGGCCCAGAACATCACCTGGGTCGCACCGGAAGGCACCGGCGGGCCTAACTACCCCAACATGTAACGACGTCCCTGAAACGACGAACCCCGCCTCTATGGCGGGGTTCGCGTTTTGGGGCTCGACATATTCGCAGTACGCACAGCCTGGATTAAGAGGCTGGACATCGACGCTCTTCGCGAGCGACAGCCCATCAAACAAAAGCCCCGGCCGATGGCCAGGGCTTTGTCAGCAATGGGCCTGCTTACCGACAGGCTTGCATTTATGCAAGCGGCTATCAGAGCCCTGCCACGTCCTCGGCCTGCAGGCCCTTCTGGCCTTGGGTGACCGAGAATTCCACTTGCTGACCTTCGGTCAGAGAGCGGTGGCCTTCGCCACGAATAGCCTGGTAGTGAACAAACACATCCGCACCACTGCCACGCTGGATGAATCCATAACCCTTGGCATCATTGAACCACTTGACGGTTCCGGTTTCGCGCTCAGCCATTACTACTTCTCCAACTCGATTCTTATTATTCCCCGTTCGGGAAGGGACTCTCAGGCCTGCCCCGCTGAGGACACCTGCCAGCGGCAATATACCGGAGCAGGCATGACAAGCGCGTTGCAGGCCATCGACGGACGAGTATAGAACAGGAAAAATTCTCGTCTTGAGTTTTTACAGTCGTTCATAGCGATGACGCCTCACGCTTGAACCGCCATCGCAAATCAACACCGAGCCCGCACTGATCAACCCGCTCTGCGCCGACGCCACAACCACCGCAGCAGCACGCCCACCGTCAACAGCAACGGCACCAAGGCGATATTGAAGAACTTCAACGTGCGGCCCAGCGCATCGATATCGGCGTTGAGCTGATAGCGAACCTCGCGCAGTTCCTTGCGAATACGCAGTTTCTCTTTTAAGTAACCCTGCAGAGCGGCTTGTTGCTCATCCGTAAGCTCTATCGCGCCTTCGGCGTTCGGGCCCTGCAATTCGGCGAGTTGCGCTTCGGTAGCGGCCAGCCGCTGCTGTAGCACCTCTTCCTTCTCCCGGAAGCGATTCTCGGCCTGTCGCTGCAATTCCTCGACCACCACGAACGGCCTGGCGAAGCGACCGCGTGAGCGCACACTGATCAGCGCATCGGTACCAGACAGGTTGTCCAATGCATTGACCACGAAGGTGCCGTTGTCGGCCCAGGGCTGCGGCATACGCTGCCCGAAGAAGTCCTGCACCTGCACCCACATGCGATCGGCCAGCAGATCTGTGTCCGCGACGGCGATAACGTTGATGCTGGCACTTTCCTTCAATCCATCTTTACGGCCTTCGATGCCATCGGGATAGGCCGACTGCGCCGGCCCCTGAATACGCGCCGCAAGCGTGTAACGCTCACCCGTGGGCTCCAGATCACGCAGGAGTTCCTCGGGATTTTCCAGCGTCGCGAAGCGTCCTGCCTCGATCGGCATGGCATAACTGGAGCTCTGGATCAACGGGATAAAACGGGTCGTGGCGCCCTCCAGCGGTTCGAGGAAGCCGGCGGTCGCCATATTCAGGCTTTCCAGCGAGGCAGTGGTTACATCCTCGGTATCCATGGTGTGCTGCGGCAGGCTCAGCCAGCCCGGATGGCGGACCGGCCGGCGCTCGGCACCCACCCCGACCGACATCGCATAGGACGCATCGGCGACAACCTCGCCGGGCGCCATGCGCACGCCCCACGCCTTGAACAGCGGTTCCAGATCCGAGGTCTTGCCCTCGCCGAACTCGCCCGGCCCGATACCCATGCCCGGATCGGCTTCGCTAAAGGGATCGAGGAACACCAGCAACTTGCCGCCGCGCATGACGAACTGGTCGATCGCATAGAGCGTCTGCTCCGGCAGCTCCTTGGGATGCACCAGCATCAGCACCGATACGCTGGCCGGGATCATGTCGACGTCGCGCTTGAGACTCTCGATATGGAACTGCTGACGAATGTCCTCCAGCACCATCCAGGGCGGTGTCGCCTGCTGGGTGCGCATATCGAAACCGCCCGTGATCGGCAGTCCGGAGAGCACCCCGACAACCGGCATCTGCGCCGACGCCAGGCTCTGCACCAGGCGACTGATTTCGTACTCGAGGAACTCCTCCTGATCCAGCGGGAAGAAGGGGATGCTCTGCGTTTGCCCATCGGCGTTGGTGCCGGCCAAACCGAAGTAGACCTTGTCGCCACCCTGATTCAGCGGTACGGCCTGCAGGCCTAGCTCAGCGGCGCGATCCTCCTCTTCGGAGAACGGTTCGGGGTCAATCACATGCAGCTTGAGCTTGCCATCAGCGGCGCGCTCATACGCCCGCAGCATTTCCTCGACGCGCCGGGCATAGTTGCGCAACGCTACGAGATCTTTGGTCGCCTCGTCCGAATAGAAGAAATTCAGTTCGATGGGCTTCTCAAGCCCCTCGAGAATGGTCTCGGTACCTTCGGAGATGGTGTAGAGCTTCTGCTCGGTCAGGTCCAACCGCGCGTCGGTGAACACCAGGCCGGAAAATACGTTGAATGCCAGGAAGGCCAATGCGATCAGCAGCAGCCCAGCACCCGAATACATCACTCGTTTCATGTGGGCTTCCTTACGCCGCTTTCTTCAGATCGACGACCACAGCGGTAGCCGCCAGCCAGGCGATGATCAGCGTGACGAAATACAGCAGGTCACGCAGGTCGATAACCCCCTTGCTAAGAGAATCGAAGCGGATCAGGAAGCTCAGCGAAGCCACCGCATCGACCAGCCACTGCGGCGCCCAGGCGAAGGCATCAAGTACCATCGGCAAACCGCTGACGATGAACAGGAAGCACGCGCTCACCGCGAGGATGAAGGCAATCACCTGATTCTTCGCCAGCGCCGACATGCACGAACCGATCGCCAGAAACGCCCCAGCCAACAGCCAGCTACCGAAATAGCCGGCGGCGATCGCACCGTTGTCCGGTTCGCCGAGGTAATTGACGGTAATAACCATCGGGAACGTCAGCAGCAACGCGATTCCGGCGAAGACCCAGGCCGCGAGAAACTTGCCGGTGACCGCCTCGAAACGGGTGATCGGCAACGTCATCAACAGCTCGATGGAGCCGGATTTGCGCTCCTCGGCCCACAGCCGCATAGCGATGGCCGGGATCAGGAACAGATAGAGCCAGGTATGGAAGCTGAAGAACGGAACGAGATCCGCCTGGCCGCGCTCGTAGAAACCACCCAGATAGAAGGTGAAGACCCCGGACAGCACCAGGAAGATCAGGATGAACACATAGGCGAGCGGTGTCGCGAAATAGCTGCCCAGCTCGCGCTTGAAGATCACTGGCAACTGACTCATAGCGCCTCCCCACGGGTCAATGTACGGAACACCTCGTCCAGTCGGCCGCGCTCCACGTTCAGCTCCTTCACCGCCCATCCCTGTTGGCTAACCAATGCATTGATCTGCGGAAAGATCACCTGTCCCGGTTTGGCCAGTACCGTGATGCTGTGATCCGATTCGTTGTGCTCGACGCCCGCCACGCCGGACAGCGCGGCCAACGCGATGTCATCCAGCGGGCCGTCGCTGACCAGCGTAACCGCCTGGTGATATTTCGATCGGCTTTCCAACTCGAAAGACGTGTCATCGGCAACCAATCGTCCACTGGCAATCACCACCGCACGGGTGCACACCGCGGCGACCTCCTCGAGAATATGGGTGGAAATGATCACGATCTTGTCGTGGGCCAATCCCTTGATCAGTTCGCGTACCTGATGCTTCTGGTTAGGGTCCAGGCCATCTGTGGGCTCGTCGAGGATCAGCACCCGGGGATCGTGAAGGATCGCCTGGGCCAACCCGACGCGCCGCTTGAAGCCCTTGGACAGGGTCTCGATCGACTGGTCCAGCACCGATTCCAGCTCCACCTGCCCCGCCGCGGTATCGACCCGCACGCGCTTGTCGGCGCCCCGGTAGCCGCGCACTTCGGCGATAAAATCAAGAAAGCCGCGTACGCTCATATCGCCGTAGCACGGTGCGCCCTCCGGCAGATAGCCGATCTGCCGCTGAGCCTGAAGCGTCTGGGTTTGAATATCACAACCGAAAATGCTCGCCGTGCCGGAAGTCGGCGCAAGAAAACCCGTCAGCATCTTCATGGTGGTGGACTTGCCAGCCCCGTTGGGACCCAGAAAGCCGAGCACTTCGCCTGGCTGGACGTTGAATGACAGGGCATCCACCGCCGTGTGTTGAGCAAATCTTTTTGTCAGGTTTTTCAGTTCGATCATCGTTCTCACCCATGACGGACCCACGGCCGAACTCGGCAAGACGGGGCCAATGCGGGCCGGACTATAAAAAGAGCGTGGCGGACATTGCAACCAGCAAGGGAGGGTGTTGCTGGTACCTCACAGCGCAGCGCGTGGGTTCTACTATTCTCGAGCCAGCCCGTAGCTCGCGAGACACGCAACACCAACGGCCGACCGGGCAAGCTCGTGCGATGGCGCCTGACAGGATCGACAAGTAGCGAAACCCAAGCAAGATTCGCTTCGTCGCTGGGATCGGCTACTGTCCGCGCTTTAACCTCAACGTTGGATCGACAAACGAATGGAAGACGCCGCGCTCTTGGTGATTGATCAGCAGAAAGGCATCGATCATCCCAAGTTGGGCCAACGAAACAACCCACACGCAGAAGCGGTGATGCTCGCCCTGCTCGTCCACTGGCAGGAGCACGGGCGGCCAGTGATTCATATCAGGCATCGGTCTTCGGATCCGGACTCGGTGTTCTGGCCCCACCAGGACGGCTTCGAATTCAAGCCCGCGTTTCAGCCAGGTGAGAACGAAACAGTCATCGAAAAATCCACGCCTTGCGCATTCACCAGAACCGATCTCGAAGCGCTTCTGGCGCAGTTGGGTGTTAGCTCGATCGTCATTACCGGCGTCGCAACAAACAATTCGGTCGAGGCAACGGCAAGA
Source organism: Pseudomonas sp. YJ42 (assembly GCF_047225135.1). Taxonomy (NCBI): domain Bacteria; kingdom Pseudomonadati; phylum Pseudomonadota; class Gammaproteobacteria; order Pseudomonadales; family Pseudomonadaceae; genus Pseudomonas; species Pseudomonas sp. YJ42. The sequence continues at coordinate 1,320,191 of NZ_CP178378.1, forward strand.
ACGGCGGGCTGCAAAGGCATCGATGCCTACGTGGTCGAAGATGCCTGTTTCACGTTTGCCAAACGCGATTACCGGGGCCAGATGCGCAGTGCTGAAGCGGTGCATGACATGTCGCTGGCAAACCTGGACGGTGAATATGCGAAGGTCGTCAGCTCGGCGAAAATACTGTCGCACCGAGCCAATACCATCAAGGACGGCGCCCCGTAACAACCCGAACGAGCTAGCGGATGTACGCCGGGTGATTGGCACGAAGCTCATCCGCGAGCAGGCGCAAGCATCCCCCGCCCTTTTGCCTACAAGCCGCTTACGGCACACTTGCGTGCTTCGAGGGTATTAACCCCTTTCACAGTCGAATCTGCCGTATGACCCGTTCCCCAATCCGCCGTCTGATCTTCTCCCTCGTGCGCCGCGTGCTGTACTTCTGGGTGCGCTCCGAAACCATCAACCAGTCCGCCTTCACGCTCAAGCTGGACCGCAGCAAGCCGGTGTTCTACGTGCTGCAACGCGCATCGCTTAGCGATCTGGCGGTGCTCGATCACGAGTGCAGCAAGGCTGGGTTGCCGCGTCCGGTGGCCGAGGTGGCGGTGGGCGATCATATCGAGCCGGCAGCGTTCATCTTTCTCAGCCCAGCGGCCAGCTGGTTCGGTCGGCGGCCGCGGATTGCCGCGCCTGCGCCGCTGGTTCGGCTGGTCGGTGCGCTGGAACAGAACGCGGTGGACAACGCGCAGATCATCCCAGTGAGCGTGTTCTGGGGGCAAAATCCGGCGCGCGAAACCAGCCCCTGGAAGCTGCTGTTCGCTGACAGCTGGGCCGTGACCGGACGTCTGCGCAAGCTGATGAGCATCGTCATCCTCGGCCGCAAGACCCGCGTGCAGTTCTCCGCGCCGATCCAACTCAACGAACTGGTGGCACAGAACAAGGGCCACGAGCGCACCCTGCGCATGGCCCACCGCATGCTGCGGGTGCATTTCCGTAATCAGAGGACGGCGGTGATCGGCCCAGATCTGTCGCACCGTCGCAATCTGGTCAAGGGGCTGGTGCACGCACCGCAAGTACGCCAGGCGATCAAAGACGAAGCCGAGCGCGAGAACATTCCTCTGGAGAAGGCCGAAGCCCGCGCCCTGCGTTACGGCAACGAGATCGCCTCGGATTACGCCTACACCGCCGTGCGCTTTCTCGAGGTGGTGCTGTCCTGGTTCTGGAACAAGATCTACGACGGCATTCGCATCAATCATCTGGAGCCGTTGCAAGATGCGGTTCACGGCTACGAAGTCATCTATGTACCCTGCCATCGCAGCCATATCGACTATCTGCTGCTGTCCTACCTGCTGTTTCGCAACGGTCTGACACCGCCGCACATCGCCGCCGGCATCAACCTCAACATGCCGGTGATCGGTGGCCTGCTGCGCCGCGGTGGCGCCTTCTTCATGCGTCGCTCGTTCAAGGGCAACCCACTCTATACCTCGGTGTTCAACGAATACCTGCACACCCTGTTCAGCCGCGGCTTTCCGGTGGAGTACTTCGTCGAGGGCGGCCGCTCGCGGACCGGGCGGATGCTGCAGCCGAAAACCGGCATGCTCGCCATTACCCTGCGTAGCTATCTGCGCTCCTCGCGGCTGCCGATTCTCTTCGTGCCGGTGTACATCGGTTACGAGCGGGTACTCGAAGGGCGTACCTATCTGGGCGAATTACGCGGTGCAGCGAAGAAGAAGGAATCGATCTTCGACATCTTCAAGGTCATCGGCGCGCTGAAGCAGCGCTTCGGCCAGGTCTGGGTGAACTTCGGCGAGCCGCTGAAGCTCAACGAATTCCTCGACCGCGAGCAACCCGGTTGGCGCCAGCAGAACCTGGGACCAGGTTATCGCCCGGAATGGCTCAACGAGACCACCAACAAACTGTCCGAACGCATCGCCCAGCGCCTCAACGAAGCCGCCGCGGTCAATCCGGTCAACCTGGTGGCGCTGGCCATGCTGTCCACTAGCCGCCAGGCGCTGGACCGGCGCTCGCTGGGGCGCATTCTCGATCTGTACCAATGTCTTCTACGCGCGGTGCCCTACTCGCCCCACGTCACCCTGCCAGACGGCAACGGCGACACGCTGATCGACTATGTAAAAGACCTCGACCTGCTGGCCGAACAGAAGGACGCGCTGGGCAACATCCTCTATCTGGACGAGCAAAACGCCGTCCTGATGACCTATTACCGCAACAACGTGATGCATATCTTCGCCCTTCCGGCACTGCTGGCGAGCTTCTTCCAGAGCAGTTCGAGGATCAGCCGCGATCAGATCCTGCGCTTCACCGAGGCACTCTACCCCTACCTGCGCGCCGAGCTGTTCATGCGCTGGGAGCCGGAAGAACTGGAAGCGGTGATCGATCAGTGGCTGGCAGCCTTCGTCGAACAGGGCCTGCTCAAGCTCGACGGTGAGACTTACCTGCGACCGGCGCCCAGCTCGCGTCAGTTCGTGCTGTTGACGCTGCTGGCGCGGGTCATCGTGCAAACATTGCAGCGCTTCTACATGGCGATTTCGTTGTTGCTCAACAGCGGACAGAACACGCTCGACGCCGAGGAATTGGAAACGCTGTGCACGATCATGGCCCAGCGTCTGTCGATCCTGCATGGCCTGAACGCGCCGGAGTTCTTCGACAAAAGCCTGTTTCGGCATTTCATCAAAAGTTTGCAGGACCAGGATGTTCTGCGCCTGGACGAGGCCGGCAAGCTCGGCTACCACGACAAGCTCGGAGAACTGGCCGAGGGTGTCGCCAAGCGCGTGCTGCCGGCAGAGATTCGCCTTTCGATTCGCCAGGTGGCGCTGGAGCGGCACGATGAGGAACGGCTGACGAACTGATTTCTGTCGCGGACGCTCAAGCACGGGCGTCCCGCAGCGAGGCCATCAGTGAAAATCACGCTAACGACGCTAAGGCTTAATGCCGAAACGTTCGTTCGCCGACAAGCACGACGCCCATACTCAGCAGGCAGTCCAATAAAAATGCTTCGGACGCCTACCGAAAGGGGCCTGTATGACACGCACCGGCGTTATCGCATTGTCTCTGGTCATTGGACTGGCGGGCTGCGCCACCCCCAGCCTGACCAACCTCACGCCCTCCTCCGTTGCTCGCTCACCAGTGCCGCTCTACCCGTTGCGAGCACAGGTTGACGGTCGTGGCAACCGCATCGCGCACGTTAACGCGGTCATCCATGGCACCCCTTGGGCCATGATGCCGTTGCCAAGTGGTCAACACGCGGTGGGCTATTTCGCCGACACCTGCGAAACCAACATCCCATATCACTTCAGTGTTGGTTATCAGCGCCGCAACTGGCTCGGCTCCGGCTACTCGAGCACCGTCCATGAGAAGCGCTTCCCGGAAGCCTCCGGTTACGTCATGAATGTGACCGGCGAACCGGTGCCGGACGATTGTTCGGCACCCGTTGGCCTGACCTTAAGCGTGAACAGTACGGCTGATGAGGTGGATACGGAACCGGGGGACGGCATTTGCCGATCCGTTTCCAATCGCTGCACGCTCAGAGCGGCGGTGATGGAAAGCAACGCGCACCAGGGCCACGATCTGATAGAGGTGCCATCGGGGCACTACGTGCTGTCGTTAACCGGTAGCGAGACCGCGGACATACCGAACGATGCGATCGGCGACCTGGACATCACTGATGGATTGACGCTGACGGGACTTGGACGTGCGGCGAGGAACGCCGATCTCCAGGTCATCGTCGACGCAGGGGCCATCGACCGGATCTTCGATATCTATGCCAGCTCGCCGCGGGCGGTGACACTCAGCTATCTGCGACTGGAAAACGGCCGGCCCATGGGCAGCGGCGGCGGCGCGATCTGGAATCGCGGCAACCTGCGTATGGACCGGATGCTGTTGCGCGGCAACACCATCGATCATGAGCTGGAAACCTCCTGCGCGGCCTTTCCAAGCCGACGCCTGTGCAACCGTGGCGCGGGCCTGTTCAACGAGGGCCAGGCGCTGGTTGCGCGCTCGACCATCGAACAGAACTCGACCGGACGCGAGTCCGGGCATGCTGGCGGCATTTCCAACATGGGCCCGACGGCGCAGCTGTATGTGCGCGACAGTCTTATCACCGGAAATGACGCGCGCTTCTGGGGCGGGCTGCTGAACTATCAGGGCACCGTCGACATCCTGAATAGCACTTTCATCGACAATCGCAGCACCACCGGTGGTGTCCGAGCCGCAGAGATCGGCAATGTCGACGGCAAGATATCGGTCCGCAACGCGACGTTCAGCAATCACTCGCAGTTGTTCAGTCATACCGGTACCGGCGAGTTCCGCCTGGCCAACAGCCTGGTCGAAATACGCGCCTTCAACGATATGCCGTTCTGCAGTGGCACGCTGATCAGCGGCAGCTTCAATGCCATCGGTGGCTCCGGAAGCGGACTTTACGATTTCCTCGGTGGCTGCGGCTTCACCCCCACTACCGCAGACGAAGCCGGGGTACGCCTGTACCTCGGCGCACTGCAAGACAACGGAGGCCCGACTCGCACCGTCGCGCTGCGTGAACCGCTCGAAGACAGCCCCTACTTCGACCCCATCGACATGGGCGGCGTGCTTTGCCCTGACACCGATCAGCGCGGCAGCCCGCGTGATGATCGACAGTGCGATCCGGGTGCGTTCGAGTTCTGACCGGCATGGGGCGGCTTGTCATGACTTAGATCGTCGTCGGTCATGTGCAGGCTGCGGCGCGAACTGGCGAGATGAGTTTTCATCGGGCCCATAGCGGCACTCAGCTGCCAAGCACGTTCAGTTTGGTGCGTATGAACTCTGAATGCGGCACATACAGCAGCTCGGCGATACGGCGAATCAGGTGGTCTTCATACTTGTGAATGTCGCCATCGGCGGCAGCGACGCGCCACAGTGCCTCGATCAGCGCGACTCTATCCTCCATCGAATACTGCGCATTGATCAGCGTTGTGAATTCGTACAGCGATGTCGATCGCTTGGCCGATTCCTGCGCGGCGGCGACCAGGGATGCGAGCTCGGCATCTTCCAACCCCGAGCCCTGGCGAATGGCTTCGATGATAGCTTTCTGTTCTTCGGCCTCGCTTTCATAGTCCGCACGGCCGACCTCGATCAGCAGCGCCGCCGTAGCCACTTCGACGCCGGGCGGCGTACGGTCATCGTCCTCGCTGCGATCGAACAGCGCCTTGAGTGTTTTCAGCATGGTCATCCTCTCTGCACAGGTTGGTGTTCGACTGCGCGGCCTCGGCGAGTTTCGCGGATCCCGCGGCACGTTTCAGGTCACCACTGAAGAAGTTGTAGATCAGCAGGACCGTGATGATGCCACCATGACTGCGATCGAACACGCGTCGAGCATCGCCTCGACGCAGCCACGGTCAACGCCGGTCGACGATTTCGCAGGCTTGCGTCAACGATACGGTCGGTACAAGCTGCGGCCATCGTTTGGCACGCCGCGTCTGGCGCTTTAAGCTCTGCGGCCTGCCCGTTGCATCACTCAGAGGATTCCCCATGTTGCGCACCACTACCCTCATCGCCGGTCTGATGCTGTCCGCTGGCGCTTACGCCCTTTCGCTATCCGACCTCAGCCAAGGCGACGCCAACGCCGGCCTCAAGGATGCCCTCAGCCAGGGCGCGAAGGTGGCGGTGCAGCAGCTCGGGCGACCGGGCGGCTTCAGCAACGATCCGGATGTGCGCATCGAGCTGCCGGGGAATATCGGCAAGGCCTCTCGCATGCTGAAGATGATGGGCATGGGTGCCCAGGTCGAAGAGCTGGAAAACGGCATGAACAAGGCCGCCGAAGCTGCCGTACCACAGGCACAGGCGTTGCTGCTTGATGCGGTGAAGAAGATGACCGTGGCCGACGCCAAGGCGATCCTGGCTGGTGGCAATGACTCGGCAACTCAGTATCTGAACAAGACCAGTCGCGAGGAGATCCGCGCCAAGTTCCTGCCCATCATCAAGCAGGCCACTGACAAGGTCGGCGTCGCCCAGCAATACAATGCACTGGCCAGCAAGGCGTCCGGCCTCGGAGCGGTCGATGCCAAGTACGGCACGGTCGAAGGCTACGTGGCCGAACAGGCCCTCGATGGACTGTTCACCGTCATTGCCGAACAGGAAGCGAACATCCGTCAGAACCCTGCACAGGCGGCTACCAGCGTGGCGAAGAAGGTCTTCGGCGTGCTGATGGGCAATTGATCGCTGGAGCAGGTCGGGGCTGAACACCGATGTATCACGGAGAAAAATTCAACGCCTGGACGCATCTGGCCGGCGGCGTGCTGGCTCTGATCGGCACCGTCTGGTTGTTGGTATTGGCTGCCATGGATGGCGACCTGGCCAAGATCGTCAGCGTGGCCATTTACGGATTCACCCTGGTGCTGCTGTACAGCACCTCGACGATCTATCACAGCGTCCGGGGCCGCGCCAAAGCGGTCATGCAGAAGCTCGATCACCTGTCGATCTACCTGCTGATCGCGGGCAGTTACACACCCTTCTGCCTGGTTACGCTACGTGGCGCCTGGGGCTGGTGGCTGTTCGGCATCGTCTGGTCGCTGGCGGTGATCGGCATGCTGCAGGAAATCAAACCGCGTTCGGAGGCGCGGGTATTGTCCATTGTCATCTACGCAGTCATGGGCTGGATCGTGCTGGTGGCAGTCAAGCCGTTGCTTGCCGCACTGGGCACCGCCGGCTTCAGTTGGCTGGTGGCTGGTGGCGTGTCGTACACCGCTGGCATCGTATTCTTCGCTTACGATGAGCGTTTCCGCCACTGGCACGGCATCTGGCACCTGTTCGTCATGGTCGGCAGCCTGCTGCATTTCGTGGCGATCTTGCGCTACGTGGTCTGACGCCCGGTCGGCCAACCGAAACCCCGTCCAGTCGTTCAGAGTTCGTGCATGCGATTGACCTGCTGCGCCAGGCGCATGGTTTCGTGCTCTTCCAACTGCAGCATTTCCTCCAGCAGCTCGCGTGCCCGGTCAAGGCCGGGGCGGGTTTCCAGCGAACGGTACAGATCGATGATCTGATTGTGGATAGCGAAGATCTCCCGCGAGATATCGTCGACACTCATCTGTCCGTAGGCCTCGCCGTCAAGATCAAGCGCCAGCCTGTCGCCCTCGACGGCATCGTGCAGTCGAGTGTGTAACGCACGCGGGTCGGCATGCTCCTTGATCCGGGCGATGGTGCTGGTCAGGCCCTGCTCATGTTGCGCCAGATAGACCAGCAGCATCTTGGCCAACGAGTCGCTGCGTTCATTCGCCCCGTCGCTCATGCAGGTGGACAGCCGCGCATGGGCCTGGCTGGTCCAGTCGATAAGGTCTTCGCATCGTTCGATGTTCATGATTCCTCCCTGCGCCGCGGTAAGGTTGCCCGGCATCATCTCCGGACAGGTTGTCGAGCAGGACGGCAGCACAACGATGCAATCATGCTCGGCAGTAATTGAACAGTGCTGAGCGTCGGCGGAGGAAAATAACTCGGCGCCGAGCGCGATCAGGCACGACGGCGGAACCGCCTTTGCGCGCTATCTTCGAACAAACGCCATGTGAAGATTACTTGACCTTGCCATAAGGGAAAGCTTGAGGATTCAGCCAAAGCCGGATGGGCCGGCCGCTGGGGAGGACTTTCCGTGAGTTCCATCGATATTCAGGTACAGGGCATGACGTGCGGCGCTTGTGTTCGCCACGTCACTCAGGCGTTGAATCCCATTTCCGGTGTCGACGCGATCAACGTCGACCTCGAGAGCGGCCTGGTTCGCGTCGAAGGCGACCCGGACAGCACCGCGCTGCTTGCCGCACTGAATGACGCCGGCTACCCGGCGCAACTTTCCAGCCAGGCAAGCCCCGCCGCAGCACCCACCAAGGGTTGCGGCAGCGGCTGCGGTTGTCGCTGATTTCCATTAACTGGAGTGCTTTCATGGCTATCACCCAATCCAAACTTGCTGTCATCGCCGCCCTGTTCATGGTCGGTAGCGCCCAGGCCGCCCAGGTCATTGACGTTCACCGCGACGCCAACTGCGGCTGCTGCAAAGACTGGGTCAAATATCTGCAGGCCAACGGCTTCGAGGTTCGCGATCATGTCGAGACCAACATGAGCGCGGTCAAGCAGAAGCTGGGCGTGGTGCCCCGGCTGGGTTCCTGCCACACCGGCGTGATCGACGGGAAGTTCGTCGAAGGTCACGTGCCGGTGGCACAGATTCACGAGCTGCAACGTCGACAGGATCTGCGCGGCGTAGCGGCGCCGGGCATGCCGGCCGGCTCGCCCGGTATGGATTACGGCCAACCCGCCCAGGCCTACCAGGTTATTGGCTTGACCACAGACGGCAAGGACGTGGTGATGGCGGACTATCCGGCAGATTGAAGCAGGCCGACCGCAGAAACCTGACAGCCTGCCAACGGCTACCGTCGGCAGCGCGTTCGACTACGTCTGATGGAACGGAAAACCATGCGCTGCACCTCTTCACGCCGCACCTTCGTCAAAGGCCTGGCCGCCAGCGGCATCACCGCCGGGCTGGGCATCTGGCGCCAGCCGGTGTGGGCCGTTGCACGCCCCGATCAGCTGAGTGATCAGGGTGTGCTGGCTGGCACCGAGTTCGACCTGACCATCGATTCGATGACGGTCGACTTCACCGGCAAACGCCGCACCGCCATGGCCATCAACGGCAGCATCCCCGGCCCGCTGCTGCGCTGGCGCGAAGGCGACACCGTGACGCTGCGGGTGCGCAATCGGCTGCCACAGGACACCTCGATCCACTGGCACGGCATTCTGCTGCCGGCCAACATGGACGGCGTGCCCGGCTTCAGCTTTGCCGGCATCGCCCCGGACGGCCTGTACGAATACCGCTTCAAAGTGAAGCAGAGCGGCACCTACTGGTATCACAGCCACTCGGCCTTCCAGGAACAGCTCGGCGTCTATGGCCCGTTGATCATCGATCCAAAGGAGCCCGAGCCGTTCGCCTACGATCGCGACTATGTGGTGATGCTCAGCGACTGGAGCGACGAAAGCCCGGCCCGGGTGCTGGCCAAACTGAAAAAACAGGCCGATTACTACAATCGCGGGCGGCGCACGCTGGGTGATTTCATCAATGACGTGGCCGAACAGGGCTGGAGCGAAACCCTGAGCAACCGCTGGGCCTGGGCGAAGATGAACATGTCACCGACCGATCTCGCCGATGTCAGCGGCGAAACCTACACCTATTTGCTCAACGGCCAAGCGCCGGACGGCAACTGGACCGGTCTGTTCGAAACCGGCGAGCGCATTCGCCTACGGCTGATCAACGGCTCGGCGATGACCTACTTCGACTTCCGTATTCCGGGGCTCAAGCTTACCGTGGTCGCGGTGGACGGTCAGAACGTCGCGCCGGTGGAAGTCGAAGAACTGCGCCTGGCCGTGGCCGAAACGGTCGACATCATTGTCGCCCCGGTTGGCCACCAGGACGCCTATACCCTGTTCGCCCAATCCATGGACCGCAGCGGCTATGCCCGCGGGACTCTGGCCACGCGCCAAGGGCTGAGCGCCCCGGTACCGCAACCCGATCCTCGCCCCGAACTGAGCATGAGCGACATGGGCCATGGCGATCACGGCTCGCATGGCACTGGCGGCTCACAGCAGCCGATCTCCCCTGGCGCCACCAGGCACGACGCGATGAATCATGGCGAAATAGAACACGGGCAGATGGATCAGGAACAAATGAATCATGCGGGAATGACCGGCATGGGTCATTCAGCGATGGGCCATGGCAGCGCCCGCCCCATGAGCGGCAGCCAGATGCAGACCCACCCGGCCAGCGAAACCGACAATCCCCTCGTGGATATGCAGACCATGATGCCCGTTGCCAAGCTGGACGATCCCGGCATCGGACTGCGCGACAACGGTCGCCGTGTATTGACCTATGCCGACCTGCGCAGCGTCTTCCCCGACCCGGATGGCCGCGAGCCGACACGCACCATCGAGCTGCACCTGACCGGCCACATGGAGCGTTTCGCCTGGTCATTCGATGGCGTCCCCTTCGCCAATGCCAAACCGGTTCGCCTGACGTACGGCGAGCGGGTGCGCTTCGTGTTGGTCAACGACACCATGATGCACCACCCCATCCATCTGCACGGGATGTGGAGCGACCTGGAAGACGAGCACGGCAATTTCAAGCTTCGCAAACACACCATCGACATGCCACCCGGCTCCAGGCGCAGCTACCGCGTCACCGCCGATGCTCTCGGTCGCTGGGCCTATCACTGCCACATGCTGATGCACATGGACCTCGGAATGTTCCGTGAAGTCCGCGTTGAAGAATGAAGGAGAACCCCATGACCAGGTTCAAGCAAAACACCCTGCTCGCCTTCGGCCTGTTCGCCGCCCTGCAACTGGGCGTCGCCCATGCACAGCGCGAACACGAAGGGCATCACTCCGAGAATGCACCGCAAGCAACCCAATCCAGGTCGCAGCAAGGCGGCATGAGTCAGGGCATCGGTCACGACAAGATGATGCAGATGCATGACGAGCACATGGACGGTCACATGGACCACGGCAACATGGACAATGGCCAGATGAACCAGAACATGCCCAAGGGAGCCGAACAGGGCCAGCAGCATGACCACTGACAGGCCGCGCACCACCATAATCCAGGCGAGGCAAAAGGCCTTCAGGTCGCCTGTTCGGCTGTCGCTTGCCATCGCCCTGGGCCTGGTCGCTGGAGCGAGCCAGGCCCAGGAGACCATGGGCCATGCCGGTCACGGAGCGCCGATGGACCACAGCCAGATGAATCACGAAGCTATGGATCATGGCGGCATGCACCACGGCTCCACATCACAGGACGCCGGCGCGCATCCGCCGACAACCGGAATTCCGCCAGGACAGGAAACCCGTTCGCCGGTACCGACGATTAGCGATACGGACCGCGCTGAGGCATTCCCCAACTTGCCGCCACACCAGATGCACCAAGGTGGGTCGAATTTTTTTGTCCTCGCCGATCAGGTGGAATGGCAGGATGCCGGCGACGGCAGCGCGCTGGCCTGGGACCTGTCCGGCTGGCTCGGCGGCGACATCGACCGCATGGCCTGGCGCTCCGAAGGCGAACGCACCAACGGCCACACCGACGAAGCTGAACTGCAGCTGCTCTGGAGTCATGCCATCAGCCCTTGGTGGGAGACTGTCGCCGGCATTCGCCAGGACTTCGAGCCCGGCTCGGCGCAAACCTGGGCGGCTCTCGGCATACAGGGAATGCCGCTGTATGGGTTGGAGACCGAAGTCACCGCTTTCATCGGCGAAGGCGGCCAGAGCGCGCTGCGCCTGGAGGCCGAATACGACATGCTGCTGACTCAGCGCTGGGTGCTGCAGCCCACTGTCGAAATCAATCTGCATGGGCGCAATGACGAATCTCGCGGCGTCGGTTCGGGCCTCAGCGAAGCCAGCGCTGGATTGCGCCTGCGCTACGAGATCAGCCGGCAATTCGCACCATATGTGGGTGTAAGCTGGAACCGTGCTTATGGCAACAGCGCTGACCTGCAGCGTGCCGAAGGTGAAGATGCAAATGAAGCCCGCCTGGTGGCGGGTATCCGATTCTGGTTCTGAGACTGCCGGTCCATGCTTAAAACCCTGACAATATTGCTGCTGGCTGCCCTCGCGATCCTTCTGATCGGAGCAGGTGTGCTGTACTCCGGCGCGATCAATATCGCCGCAGACAGTCCTCACACCTCACCGGTTCACGCACTGCTGGAAATCGCTCGCGAACGCGCCATTACGATTCGTGCCCGCAACATCGAGGTGCCGGATCTCACTGACGCGGAGCTGATCCGATCGGGCGCTGGCAACTATGACGCCATGTGCGTCGCCTGCCACCTGGCACCCGGTATAGAGGCCACAGAACTGAGCAATGGGCTCAACCCGGCGCCCCCGGCCCTCACCGATACCAATCGGACGCATGATCCGGCCAGCGATTTCTGGATCATCAAGCACGGGATCAAGGCCACCGGCATGCCCGCCTGGGGCAAGAGCATGGAGGACCCGTACATCTGGGGTCTGGTCGCGCTTTTGGAGCAACTGCCGTCCCTGACTGCCATGGAGTACCGCACGCTGGTGACCACCAGCGCCGGCCATCAACATGGTGGAGGCGAGACGCTCGATCACCATGGCAGGCAGCCTGATTCGAACGATCACGGGCAGGGCGACCTGCCACACGACGCCAACGGTCAGCGGTCCGTGCCGGCACCTGGCAGCAATGTCCACCACCACGCCGATGGCACCAAGCACGTGCATTGACGGGCCTGCTGCGACGCCTGGAGGCGTCGCAGCAGGCTGTGCGGTGTCAGCTCGGCGGGGTTTCAGGCAGCGCCTGGTTCTGGCTGGGCTGACGGTAGGCATCGCGCCAACCCTGATAGCGCTGCTCCTGCCAGACGAGATGGTGCAGTCGCGCCATACCGTCCGGATCGTTGAGCAGGCGCCAGCGTGCCGCTTCGACTAAACCGTTGGGGCCGGCCTCGAGAATCTGCTGCAGGCGCTGCTCTCGCAGCAGTTCGGCACCGGGTACTACCTTGGCGTGACGCGCCCGTGCCATTGCACACACCAGCGCGTTGTAGATCGGATCAACCGTCGCGGCGAGGAAGCCGTCGTGCAAGGCGTTGTCCTGGTTCTGCCGAGTGTAGCGATCGGTCGAAGCCAACTCCTGCGGCGGATTGAACTCCTCCGGAATCAGAAACAACTTGCGGCGAAAGGCTGCGAGTCCCAGGCCGGTGCGACTGGTGATCACCGACACCGGAGCCGAGAGGATCAGCGACACCACGATCGGTGCCAACCACCACAGGAACGCCGGATCGAGCCAGGCGACCAGACCCGTCCAGAGCACGCCCAGGAGCATCTGCGAACCATGCCGACGTAGGGCCTCGCTCCAGGGCGTGGCGTTGTCGGCGCGCTGCGGTGAGTTCCACTGCACCGACCAACCGAGAAACGCAGCGGTGACGAATACCGTGTGAAACAGCATGCGCACCGGTGCCGCCAGCATCGAAAACAGGGTTTCCAACAGCATCGACAGCAACAGGCGAATGCGCCCGCCATACTCGTGGGCGCCCTGAATCCAAATCAGCAGCACGCTGAGCAGCTTCGGCAGGAAGAGCAGCGTCAAGGTCGCCGAGAACAGCGCAATGGCTTCCTCCGGATGCCATTGTGGCCACAGCGGGTAAAGTTGGTTCGGCTGCAGAAAGTACTCCGGCACCATCAGCGTGTGGATCGCCAGCAGCCCGGTCGACAAGGCCAGGAAGACGAACCAGAGCGGGGCCGACAGGTAAGACATGACACCCGTGAGGAACACGAAACGATGCACGGTGTGCATGCCCTTGACCAGAAACAGCCGGAAGTTCATCAGGTTGCCGTGGCACCAACGGCGGTCGCGCTTCAACTCATCGAGCAGGTTCGGTGGCAGCTCTTCGTAGCTGCCCGGCAGATCGTAGGCGATCCATACCCCCCAGCCAGCCCGCCGCATCAATGCGGCCTCGACGAAATCGTGGGACAGGATGTCGCCGGCGAAGGCGCCTTTGCCCGGCAGCGGCGCCAAGGCGCAATGCTCGATGAAGGGTTTGACCCGAATGATCGCGTTGTGCCCCCAGTAATGGGACTCGCCCAACTGCCAGAAATTGAGCCCGGCAGTGAACAGCGGGCCGTATACCCGCGTCGCGAACTGCTGCATCCGTGCATAGAGGGTATCCATGCCCGACGCCTTCGGAGCGGTCTGGATGATACCCGCACCTGGATTGGCTTCCATCAGCCGCACCAGGCTGGTCAGGCAGTCGCCGCTCATCACGCTGTCGGCGTCGAGCACCACCATATAGCGATAGCTGCTGCCCCAGCGACGGCAGAAGTCGTCGATGTTGCCGCTCTTGCGCTTCACTCGGCGACGGCGACGGCGATAGAAGATGTGGCCGAAGCCGCCGACATCCCGGCAAACCTCCAGCCAGGCCTTCTGCTCCGCGACGCAGGTGTCCGGATCGTTGCTGTCGCTGAGCACGAAGATATCGAAATGCTCGATTTGCCCGGTCGCCTTGAGCGACTCGTAGGTCGCCCGCAAACCGGCGAACACCCTTGGGACGTCTTCGTTGGCGATCGGCATCACCAGCGCGGTGCGCGCCTCGCGCGGAATCGGTTCGTCACCCAGAGTATTGGCCGAGATGTTGTATCGGTCATGACCTTTAAGCAGCTGGAAGAAGCCCATCAGCGCCGTCCAGAAACCCACCGATACCCAGCAGAACAACAACGCGAACAGCATCAGAATGCTGGTTTGAACCACGTAGGGGAGGATCTGCCTCGCAGACTCCTGCCATGGCTGCTGGAACACTTCCTGTAGATCCACCAGCGCCCAACCCTGGTACGGCAGCACTGATTTCATGTGCCAGGTGGCGATGACGGTCTGTACCAGCATCAACACGAGCAAGGTCGTGCGTCGGAAGGCTGCGACCTGACGCCAGCCCGAGCGATCAACGGACTGAGCGGGGGGCAGCTCAACCGTGCGGTTCTTCTTGCGTAGAAAACGCCACCAGCTCAGACGCAACACGTTGGTATGCCAGGGCTCTGGCACCATTCGAGTACGCACGATAGGCGGCGTCGAATGAATGCAGACACGCCCTTGATGATCGAGCCCGAGCGCCCTGGCACGCTCCAGAACGCTCCCCCAGCCGAGCTTCAACCGTGCGGCGACCGAGCCCAGCGGTTCGTCTGCCTGCGCCTCACCGTCACTGGAGGCAGGCAGCGTGCGCGCCAGAACCCGGTGCACATCCTCCAGCCCACCGCCGGCCTGCTCCACCTCGTGAAGCAAGACCTGACGTTGCTCGACATCGAGCGGTAGCTGGCTGACATAGCGGCCTGCTATCGAAGGTTCCCCAGGGTTATTCATGAGTAGGAATCTGGTAGCTCCAGGTTTCGGACAGCGTCTTCTCGCCATCCACCAGCGCGGCGCGCAGCTCGACCGGCCGTTTGGGATCGCGCACCTTCAACCGCAATGTCAGACGCCAGCCCTTGGTCACCGGGTTATGCCGAAGGTTGTTCTCCACCAGCTCGGCATTGTCGCCGATGCTCACCCGTGTGCTGACCGGCGCATCCGCCGCCAGCTCGGCCAGGTTGGGGCCGACAAAATCGACGATCAAGGCGGTACTGCCATCGGGTTGGCGGATCAGGTTGGATTGCTTCACATCGCCGGTGGACAGACGCGTCTGGTGGACCCAGGCCAGCGCGGGATCATGCAGCGCCGGCTCGTCCATGGTGAAGTGCAGGCGATAGTCGAGGTTCAGCGGCTCACCTGGCTCCGGCCGTTGTTCGGGCACCCAGAAGGCAACGATGTTGTCGTTGGTTTCGTCCGGTGTGGGGATCTCTATGAGCTCCACACGCCCTTTGCCCCAGTCGCCCCGGGGCTCCACCCAGCCGCTCGGGCGCAGATCGTAACGATCGTCCAGATCCTCGTAACGGCCGAAGTCCCGAGTGCGCTGAAGCAGTCCGAAACCACGGGGATTTTCAACGCTGTAGCTGCTGATCGACAGCCGCTTGGGGTTATTAAGCGGTCGCCAGATCCACTCGTCAGCGCCGGTATGGATCGCCAGCCCTTCGGAGTCATGCAGCTGCGGACGGTAATTGAGCAAGGCGCTGGGTTGGTTGGCGCCGAACAGATACATGCTGGTGAGCGCAGCGATACCGAGCTTCTGCACCGGCTCGCGCAGATAGACCCGTGCCTGGACGTCGACGGTGCTGTCCTTGCCGGGCGTGACCACCATTCGGTAGGCCCCGGTGGCACGAGGCGAATCCAACAGCGCATAGATCACCAGATTGCGCCGATCGGCTTGCGGGCGCTCGACCCAGAACTCGCGGAAGCGCGGAAATTCCTCACCGCTCGGCAGCGCCGTGTCGATCGCCAGACCGCGGGCCGACAGGCCATACACCTGCCCCTTGCCGATAACGCGGAAATAGCTGGCGCCGAGCAGCGTCATCAGCTCATCCGCCTTGTCCGCCTTGTTCAGCGGATAGAGCACCTTGAAACCGGCGAAGCCGAGATTCTTCAATGATGCAGGGTCGATCTGCACCTTGCCGAAGTCGAACATTTCCGGCTCGTAGCGGACCTCTTCGACCCCCGCAGCGGTGATCTCGTTGATCTTCACTGGCACGTTGAAGTGCATGCCCTGATGGTAGAACTGCACCTCGAACGGCGTCGGCTCGTCGTGCCAGAGTGCCTTGTCGCCCCGAAAGCGAAGTTGCTGATAATCGGCGAACGCCATGTCGCGAAACACCGGCGGCAGATTGCTCTGCGGCGCCGCGTAATCCTGCGCCGCCAGTTTTTCAGCTTTTTTCGCTACATCGTCGAGGTTGAATGCCCAGCCATGGCTGGCAAACAGACTCATGCACAGACTCAACGCCATTCCCAGCGCCCGCCCTTTGCGAGCGCCTGTTCCGAAATGAAAGGTACGTGACACATCGCCTCCTGAGCTATCACGATTACCGCCGACCGTTTTCCGGCCCGGTTTGCTCTCGTTGGTCTACCGCAACGGGAAATGATTCCCTGCGTAAACAAGCGAAGCGGCGAATCATCCCATGCCGCACAAGCGCCGGATAGCTACCTGAAGAAGACTTTTTGCGGTCGCCGAGCAGCTCTGCATCGCCAGTCCGAGAGGGCCAGGCGCGCGACGCCCAACGGCGACCGCGACACCTCACTGCAACCTGAAACGCCCTTGCGTCACGTGTTGCGAATCCAGCCCGACCTGCACCTCGAACTCGCCTGGTTCGGCGACACGTTGCAGCTGCGCATTGACGAATTTCAGGTCGTCTTCGTCCAGGCTGAAACGGATCTCTCGCGCCTCTCCCGCTTTGAGGGCGACCTTGCGAAAGGCCTTGAGTTCCTTCACCGGACGAATCACCGAAGCCACCTCATCGCGGATATACAGCTGCACCACGGTGGCGCCGTCACGCTGCCCGATGTTCTTCACCGTTACGCTGGCTTCCAGGCTACCTCCACGTGGCATGGTTGGGCTCGACAAACGCACCTCGGACAGCTCGAAATCGGTGTAGCTCAGGCCATAACCGAAGGGATAAAGCGGTCCATTGGGCTCTTCGAAATACTGCGACGTGTAGTTGCCAGGCTTGCCCTCTACGTAGGGTCGGCCGACTCGCAGGTGGTTGTAATAGGTCGGGATCTGTCCCACCGAGCGCGGGAAGGAGATCGGCAGCTTGCCGGAGGGGTTGTAATCGCCGAACAGTACGTCGGCGATGGCATGGCCGCCTTCGGTGCCGGTGAACCAGCTTTCCAGGATTGCATCGGCATTCGCCTTCGCCCAGTTGAGGTCCAGCGGTCGGCCATTCATCAGCACCAGCACCAGCGGCTTACCGGTTTCCTTGAGTGCCTTCAGGAGCGCCTGTTGGCTTGGTGGGATCTGCAGGCTGGTACGGCTCGACGCCTCGTGGGACATGCCACGCGATTCGCCCACCGCAGCGACGATCACGTCGGCCTGCTTCGCGACCGCTATCGCCTCATCGATCATCGCCTCGGGCGAGCGCGAGTCCTGCACCACCTCGGGGTTATCCCAGTTGAGAAAGTTCAGATATTCGACCATATGCGGGTCGTCCGTGATGTTAGCGCCCCGTGCATGGAGCAAATTCCCCTCCTCTCCCAGTGCATCGAGCAGGCCTTGGCGCAGCGTCACCGATTGTTTAGCGACCCCCGCTGCGGACCAGCTGCCCATCATGTCGATAGGCGAATCGGCCAGCGGGCCGACCAACGCGACGGTGCTGCGCTTGGTCAGCGGCAGCGTCTGGGCATGGTTTTCCAGCAATACGATCGACTGGCGCGCAACCTCCCTCGCCGCCTGACGGTGCAGCCGGCTTTCCGCATTGACGTCTTTCGGGTCGTCCTTGGCTACACCGATACGCCGGAACGGATCGTGAAACAGACCCATGTCGTATTTGGCGCCGAGCACCTCGCGCACCGCCGTGTCGATTTCAGCTATCGCGACCTCACCTGCCTTAACCAGGCCCGGCAGCTCCTGGCGATACAACGAGTCGGCCATGCTCATGTCAATGCCAGCCTTGATCGCCAACCGGGCGGCCTCGCGTCCATCGCTCGCCACGCCATGACGCAGCAGCTCGCTGATCGCGCCGTGGTCGCTGATGGCGATGCCATCGAATCCCCAATCGCGCCGCAGCAGATCCTGCAACAACCAGGTATTGGCGCTGGCTGGCACGCCGTTGATGGAGTTCAGCGCAACCATCACCCCACCCGCCCCTGCGTCGATGGCGGCGTGATAGGGCGGCAGGAAATCCTGATGCATGCGCATCGGACTCATGTCCACCACGTTGTAGTCGCGTCCGCCTTCGACCGCACCGTAAAGGGCGAAGTGCTTGACGCTGGCAGTCACGCTATCAGGCGCGGCCGGTGATTCGCCTTGATAGGCATGAACCACGGTGCGAGCAATTTCAGAGACCAGATAAGGGTCTTCGCCAAAGCCTTCGGACGTCCGCCCCCAACGTGGATCGCGGGAAATATCGACCATGGGCGCGAAAGTCATGTCCAGCCCGTCAGCACTGGCTTCGATGGCCGATACGCGTCCGCTGGTAGCGATGGCATCTAAGTCCCAACTCGACGCCAGTCCCAACCCGATGGGGAAAATTGTCCGATGGCCGTGCACCACGTCGTAGGCGAAGAAGATTGGGATCTTCAACCGGCTGCGCAGGGCTGCTTCCTGCATCGGGCGGTTGTCGGCACGCGTGACCGTATTGAAGGTGCCACCGATATGGCCGCCTGCCAGCTCTTCGAGGATGCGCTCACGCGGCATGTCTGCGCCGATGCTGATCAACCGCAATTGACCGATCTTCTCCTCCAGCGTCATCTGCTCGATAAGACTGCCGATGAATGCCGGCTTGTTGTCCAACAACGAAGATGGTGGCTCGGCAGCGGCCGATTGCAACGAAAGACCGGCGATCAGACCGAGCAGATAAAGCCTTTTCATTATTTGGATATTCCTTGGCCTGCGAGGCGTATGGACGAACCACTGGGGGCCGGTATGGACCGGCTGGAACAACTGCTGAGTATGGATACTCCACGAGCGCGCAACCAGTGATATACGAGCGCAACACGCCCGCGTTCCCGCATCGGGGTCGACTTGCCCAGCGCGCGGCTCAGCGGAAACCCGCTCGCACGGTATTCGATCAGCTGTTATTTCACCGCGGCGAAACGCTTCACCGAGCCGAGCCAGGCGTCGTCCAGCGCCTGCTGATCGGGATCCAGCCCGCGTGCCTCCATCAACTGGCGGTGCCGCTCGATGTCGCCCCTGACTTCACCAAGCGATGCACTGTTGCCGTCCAACTGATGCATCTGCGTCAGGCCGAGGTGATAAAAACGCAGCA
This sequence comes from Pseudomonas sp. YJ42, assembly GCF_047225135.1. Taxonomy (NCBI): domain Bacteria; kingdom Pseudomonadati; phylum Pseudomonadota; class Gammaproteobacteria; order Pseudomonadales; family Pseudomonadaceae; genus Pseudomonas; species Pseudomonas sp. YJ42. The sequence goes on from NZ_CP178378.1 coordinate 1,339,532, forward strand.
GCTTGATCGCCTCCGGATCGTCCGCCGCGATGCCTGCGGTCACGTGGTGCATGAGGTTGGTCACGCTCATCAGGCTGCGCTTGAGCCGCCAGCCATAGGCGGCAGCCGTCATCCAGGGCTGTTTCCAGTAGACGAAACGCACCAGAGCGGCGGTCAGAAAGAGTCCGAGCGCGACGCCGGCGATGTTCCAGCGCAAGTTATCCGTGCCCGGATCGCCGAACAGCGCGACGGCCAATGCGGCCAGCCCCATCGCCAGCACCGCGAAGGTCGCCACTATCACCAGCGTGCTGCGACGTGTCTGCTGCCGATAGGCCTCAGGATTGAGAGGCTTGATTTCGAATACCACCATGTTCGCGATCCCTTGGTTGAGCAGGCTGAGCAAGGCAGCAGCCGGGGCCACATTATCACCCAGCTCACCGCCGGACAGCTGACGCCGGACAGCGATTGCATCAGTTGACAGCGAACGATGGGGCTGTGTCTGAATCTCCTTCCATCCAAAGGCGTGACGCCGCTACCGAAGCGGGCACATCGACTTTCACGCACCCACCGCAGCCTCTATGATCAGCGAATCGCCGCCGCCCAGAAAAAGGACCACCATCATGAGCCGCTACGAGATCTCGTTTTCCGGTGAGCTCGCACCGGGCGCTACGCTCGAACAGGTCGAGGCCAACCTGGCCCGTCTGTTCCAGGCCGATGCCCAACGGATCGCCGTGCTGTTTTCCGGTCGCCGCATCGTGATCAAGCAGGACCTCGACCATGCCAGCGTGGAGAAATACCGCACGGCCATGGCCCGCGCCGGTGCCGTCGCCGAGGTCAGACCGATGCCGGTGGAGGTTGAGGAAATCGAGCTCGCCCCGCCACCAGCAGAGACGCCGCCAACGGCCACACAACCGACCGCTTCCACACAGACCGGCACGACCCCAGGTCCGCTGAAAGTGGCGCCACGTGACGAATACATGGCCGCGTTCGCCGATGTCGAGGCGCCGGATTTCGGCATCGCGCCCGTCGGTGCCGACCTGCAGGATGCCCGCCCCGCTGCCGAGCCTCCGGCTGTCGATCTGTCACAGTTCAGCCTCGCCCCGGTGGGCAGCGACATGGGCGAACGGCGCCGCGCCAGCGACGCGCCCGTGCCGGACACCTCGCATCTCAAATTGCAGGACTGATCGCCCGTACCCCAGCCGTCCCTTAGATGCTCACCTTGGTGAGCACACCTTCGTTAGGTGGGCTTTAGCCCACCAGTGTCCCCGCGAGCGAACTCGCAGCGCTGCGCCGTGCTCCAACCCTACAAGCCCGCCAAGTGCCTGTATTCATGGATCTCGTCGTTGCCCGCCCCGAAGGTCTCTACTGTCCACCCGGTGATTTCTACATCGATCCCTGGCGGCCGGTAGAGCGCGCCGTCATCACCCATGCCCACGGCGATCACGCGCGTTGGGGCATGGACCATTACCTGGCCTCCAGCGACAGCGAAGGCATCCTGCGCTCGCGCATCGCCGCCGACATGCCGCTACAGACGCTGGCCTACGGCGAATCCATCGAGCATCACGGAGTGAAGCTCAGCTTCCACCCAGCCGGCCACGTGCTCGGCTCGGCCCAGGTGCGGTTGGAGCACAAGGGCGAAGTCTGGGTCGCCTCGGGCGATTACAAGGTGGAGCCGGACGGGACCTGCGCGCCCTTCGAGCCGGTGCGCTGCCATACGTTCATCACCGAATCGACCTTCGGCCTGCCGATCTACAAATGGCCCGCGCAAGCCGAAGTATTCCGCGAGATCAACGACTGGTGGCGCGCCAACGCCGCCGCGGGCCGGCCGAGCGTGCTGTTCTGCTACGCCTTCGGCAAGGCGCAACGGATCCTTCATGGGCTGGATGAAACCATCGGCACCATCGTCGTCCATGGCGCCGTCGAGCCGCTGAACAAGGTATACCGCGAGGGCGGCGTCTATCTGCCACCCACCGTGTATGCCGGCGACCTGAAAAAAGGCGATCCGCGGCTCAAGCAGGCGCTCGTCCTCGCCCCGCCCTCTGCCGGTGGCAGTACCTGGATGCGCCGTTTCGGCGACTACGCCGATGCCTTCGCCAGCGGCTGGATGATGCTGCGTGGCACCCGCCGCCGGCGCGGCGTGGATCGCGGCTTCGTGCTGTCCGACCATGCCGACTGGCCCGGCCTGCTCTGGGCCATCGAGCAGACCGGCGCCGAGCGGGTGATGGTGACCCACGGCTCGGTGCCGGTGCTGGTGCGCTATCTGCGTGAGATACGAGGGCTCGATGCCCAGGCCTTCGAGACCGAATACGGGGAAGAAGACGACGCGAATACCCAGGAGGCTGAATGACCCACCTGCTCTATTCGCGCTATCCGCATAGCGAGTCCGCTCAGGCGTCCCCTGAAGGCGGCTGCCGATGAAAGCCTTCGCCACCCTCTACAGCCGTCTCGATGCCACCACCTCGAGCAACGCCAAGCTGGCGGCCATGCGCGACTACTTCCGCGAAGCCGACCCCGCCGATGCGGCCTGGGCCGTCTATTTCCTGGCCGGCGGCCGGCCGCGTCAGCTGGTGCCGACCCGCGTGCTGCGCGAGACCGCGATGCAGGCCTCGGGGTTGCCGGAGTGGTTGTTCGAGGAGAGTTACCAGGCAGTCGGCGACATGGCCGAAACCATTTCGCTGTTGATTCCCGAAACCCAGCACAGCTCGGACGACGGACTCGCGGTGTGGATGCAGGACAAATTACTGCCCCTACGCGGCCTGCCGCCGGAGCAATTGGCGGAGCGCCTGCCAATGCTCTGGGCGCAGCTGGACCGACTTAGCTTGATGGTCTGCATCAAGCTGATCACCGGCGCGTTCCGTGTCGGCGTTTCCAAGCTGCTGGTGACGCGGGCGCTCGCCTCGCTGGTCGATCTCGATCCTAAACGCGTGGCGCAGCGGCTGGTGGGCTACACCGACCTGTCTCACCGCCCTAGCGCCGAGGGCTACCTGGCGCTGATCGCCGACGAGTCCGAACACGAACATGCGCAACGCGGCGGCCAACCCTATCCCTTCTTTCTCGCTCATTCGCTGCAGGCACCGGTCGAAGAGTTCGACACCCTACTCGGCCCGCCGGAGAACTGGCTCGTCGAGTGGAAGTGGGACGGCATCCGCGCCCAGTTGGTCAAACGCGACGGGCAGATCTGGATCTGGTCGCGCGGCGAGGAGCTGGTCAGCGATCGCTTTCCGGAACTGTGCGAGCTGGCCGACGGCCTGCCGGACGGCACGGTGATCGACGGGGAAATCCTGGTCTGGAAGCATGCCCCCGACGCGTCGCCGAATGAGTTGTTCGACGTCCACCAAGGCCAGCCAGCAGGTGGCTCAGAGCGATTCGGCGTGCAGCCGTTCGCCCTGCTGCAACAACGCATCGGCCGCAAGAACCTCACCGCCAAGGTGCTGCAAGACGCGCCGGTCGCCGTGCTCGCCTACGACCTGCTGGAATGGCAGGGCGATGACTGGCGACAACGCCCGCTGCGCGAGCGCCGACAGCGACTCGAGGCGGTGGTTGAGCAATGCCCCAGCCCGCGCCTGATGACCTCACCGCGGGTGGAGGGAAACAACTGGCCAGACCTGGCCCGCCAGCGCGAGGCCTCACGCGCCCTGGGCGTCGAAGGCATGATGATCAAGGCGCTCGCGGCGCAGTACGGTGTCGGCCGTACCAAGGACGTCGGCGTCTGGTTGAAATGGAAGATCGATCCCTATTCCATCGATGCCGTGTTGATCTACGCCCAGCGCGGTCATGGGCGTCGCGCCAGCCTTTATACCGATTACACCTTTGCCGTGTGGGACGGCGAGCCGGGCGATCCCGAGCGCAAGCTGGTACCGTTCGCCAAGGCCTATTCGGGTCTCACCGACGAAGAGATGCGCAAGGTCGACGCCATCGTGCGCAAGACCACCGTGGAGAAATTCGGCCCGGTACGCAGCGTGACGCCGACCTTGGTGTTCGAACTCGGCTTCGAAGGCATTGCCGCCAGCAGCCGTCATAAGAGCGGCATCGCCGTCCGCTTTCCACGCATGCTGCGCTGGCGCCTGGACAAGCCGGTGGACGAGGCGGATAGCCTGGAGACGTTGAAGGAATTGCTCGGATGAGCAACTGCCGGCAATGCTCGCCTAGGTCTGCGAACCGTGCTTCGATGGGTTTCACCCATCGCCGCGCGCCAATTGAGCGTCCCCACGCTCCCGTACGGGAGCAATTACCAACCGTACCCTTTGCGCGGCGCCACCCATGCCGTTAAAAGCACCAACCCTGCCCGAATTCTGGTTCGGCAGCCGAGGCTGGCAGCCTTTCGCGTTCCAGCAGGAGGTATGGCAGGCCGTGCAGAACGGCGAATCCGGTCTGCTCCACGCCACGACCGGGTCCGGAAAAACCTACGCGGTCTGGCTCGGTGCGCTGAATAGATTCGCCGCCGCGCCGAATGCTAAAAACGAACCGCTGAAGAAGACCGCACCTTCGGACCAGCCCGCGCCCCTGACCGTGCTTTGGATCACGCCAATGCGGGCGCTGGCGGCCGACACCGCCCGCGCGCTGCAAGCGCCGCTGGACGATCTGGGCATCAATTGGCGCGTGGGCCTGCGCACCGGTGATACCTCCAGCACCGAGCGTGCACGCCAGAGCCGACGGCTACCCAGCGCACTGGTCACCACGCCGGAAAGCCTGACGCTGTTGCTCACCCGCGCTGATGCCCGTCAGGCCTTTGCCGGCTTGCGCATGCTGGTGGTGGACGAGTGGCACGAGCTACTCGGCAACAAACGCGGCGTCCAGCTGCAACTGGCGCTGGCCCGGCTGCGCCGCTGGATGCCGGAGCTGATCGTCTGGGGCCTCTCCGCGACGCTGGGCAATCAGCCGCACGCGCTGGACGTCCTGCTGCACCCCGGGAAGGGTCGGCTGGTGCAGGGCAAGGTCGACAAGGAGCTGCACGTCGACACCCTGCTTCCGCCGAGCATCGAGCGCTTCCCCTGGGCCGGCCATCTCGGCCTGCGCATGCTACCGCAGGTGGTTGAGGAGATTGACTCGGCCGCCACCTCTTTGGTCTTCACCAACACCCGTTCGCAGTCGGAGCTCTGGTACCAGGCAATTCTCGATGCGCGCCCGGACTGGGCCGGGTTGATCGCCCTGCACCACGGCTCGCTGGCACGCGAGGTACGCGACTGGGTCGAGCAGGGCCTCAAGCAGGGCGCGTTGAAGGCCGTGGTCTGCACCTCCAGCTTGGATTTGGGCGTGGATTTCTTGCCGGTCGAGCGAGTGCTGCAGATCGGCTCTCCCAAAGGTGTAGCGCGGCTGATGCAACGCGCCGGCCGTTCCGGTCACGCGCCGGGACGGGCCTCTCGAGTCACCCTGGTGCCGACCCACAGCTTCGAGGTGGTGGAGGCCGCTGCGGCCAAGGTCGCGGTTGCCGAACGACGGATCGAGGCACGCAGCGCGCCGCATCGGCCGCTGGACGTGCTGGTGCAACACCTGGTGAGCATGGCGCTGGGCGGCGGTTTTCGTCCCGACGACTTATTCGCCGAAGTCCGACAAGCCTGGTCCTATCGCGAACTGGACGACTCGCAATGGCAATGGGCACTGGCCTTCGTCCGCCACGGCGGGCACTCGCTAACGGCTTACCCGGACTATCAACGGGTCGAACCGGACGAAACGGGCCTATGGAAGGTCCCCAGTCGGCGTGTCGCGCTCCGCCATCGGATGAGCATCGGCACCATCGTCAGCGATGCCAGCCTGACGGTGAAATTCTGGGCCAAGGGTGGCAGCGGCCGCGCCTTGGGGACCATCGAAGAGGGCTTCATTGCCCGCCTGCGCCCCGGCGACAACTTCCTGTTTGCCGGCCGGCTGTTGGAGTTGGTGCGGGTCGAGAACATGACCGCCTACGTCAGCCGCGCCACGGGCAGGAAAGCCGCCGTGCCGCGCTGGAATGGTGGCCGCATGCCTCTATCCAGCGAACTCGCCGATGCCGTGGTCGAGCAGCTCGGCGCCGCCTCGCGTGGCGAGTTTGCCGGCGATGAAATGCACCTGGTAGAGCCGTTGCTGCGGGTTCAGATGGGCTGGTCGACGCTGCCGACCGAAACCACGCTGCTGGCTGAGGTAATGAAGTCCCGCGAGGGCTGGCACCTGTTTCTTTACCCGTTCGCGGGACGTCACGTGCATCTGGGGCTTGCCAGTTTGCTGGCCTGGCGCATGGGTCAGCGGCAGCCCGTGACCTTTTCCATCGCGGTGAACGACTATGGCTTCGAGTTGCTCTCGGCGACCGAAGTGGACTGGCAGCACTGGCTGACCCCGACCTTGTTCAGTCGGGACGATCTGCTGCATGACGTACTCGCCAGCCTCAACGCCGGCGAACTGGCGCGCCGGCGTTTTCGCGAAATCGCCCGCATCGCCGGGCTGGTGTTTTCCGGTTATCCCGGCGCGCAGAAAAGCGCGCGGCAACTGCAGGCTTCCAGCGGACTGTTCTTCGATGTGTTCCGTCAGTACGACCCAAGCAATCTGCTACTGACCCAGGCCGAGGAAGAAGTGCTGCGCCAGGAACTGGAAGTCGAGCGACTGGAACACACACTAACGCGGCTGCAGCAGCGCCGGCTGGATATTCATCCGGTCAGGCGCACCACACCTTTGGCGTTCCCGCTGATGGTCGAGCGGTTCCGCGAAAGCATGAGCTCGGAGAAGCTGGCCGATCGCATTCGGCGGATGGTCGCCGAGCTGGACAAGGCCGCAGGGCCAGGCGGCTATCAGCCGGAAGCGAATGCCCAGATCGCGGTTGAACGCGAAACCAACCCGAAGCGCAAGCCGCGCAAGACCAAGGACGGAACGCCCCGATTGAAAAAGGCGAAACCATAGCCTGCCGCGAAAAACAGCCCTGCACCCGGATTGGTGGGAGGCGCGCCCGTGCCGCAGATGCATGGGAACACGCGCAAGCCCGCGATAGACTTGCTTGCATGACCCCACACCTGCCCATTGAGCTGGAACAGACCGAGCTCTGGTTGCTCGCCGACAAGGCCATCTACTGGCCAGAACGCCAGACGCTGCTGATCGCCGACATCCACTTCGGCAAGGCCGCCGCGTATCGTCGTCTCGGACAGCCAGTGCCGCATGGCACCACACAAACCAATCTGCTGCGGCTCGACGCGCTGCTGGCGCGCTACCCGTGCCATCAGCTGATATTTCTCGGCGACTTCCTGCACGCGCCGGAATCCCAGACGCCCGCCGTCCTGGCGCAACTCCAGCATTGGCGCGCCAGTCATCCTGAACTCGCTATCACGCTGATTCGCGGCAACCATGATCGGCGTGCCGGTGATCCGCCAGCGTATCTCGACCTGACCGTCGTCCCCGAACCGCTGCTGCTCGGCCCTTTCGCGCTGCAGCATGAGCCCGACCCGCACGCCACTCACCACGTGCTGGCCGGTCATCTGCACCCGGCTTTCCGCCTCACTGGGCGTGGGCGCCAACACCTGCGCCTGCCCTGCTTCTGCATCGGCGAGCGGGTGAGCCTGCTTCCCGCGTTTGGCGATTTCACCGGAATGATGGAAGTCGGCGCAAACGCGGGTCGGCGTCTGTTTGTGGTTGGGGATAACAGCGTGTGGCGAGTGGCTTGACCGGCAATCAGGCCTGCGAAATACCGGTTACGGTGATACCAAAGCGCTCGGCCAAGCGTGTGGCCGGTGTTTCCTCTATATCCGGATCATGCTCGTAAGCATCGTCCTCTCCGGCATAGTCCAATTCGGCCTTTTGCGTAACCAGCGCTACCGCCTCGTCGATATCCGGCTGGTGATCGGATTCGGTTCGGAGGATGGAAGTGTTGCCGTCTTTGCTGTACGCGATGATCCAAGTTGTCATGGATGCCCCCTCTTCTAGCGCCTTCGGCAATTCGTTCGCCGATATCGGCGTCGCTTTGTTTAGAGACTAGCCCGTCGTGTTCGGTTCTGCCGCTTATGCTTGATTCGGACGACCTGCCGAACGGTCTGAACAGGGCCTTAGAGCGTAGGTCATCGGTAGAGAGGAGAACAGGAGACGAGGCCATGATTCGATCACGCCCAAGGTCTACCGAGACGACCGAGGAACAACTGGTTGAACTGCTGCGTCACCATGCGACGCCGCTGCCTGCGGTCGACGACCCGGCGTTTGCGGCGCACTTCGACGCGTTCGCCGACGCCCGGGTCGTACTGATCGGTGAGGCCAGCCACGGCACTTCGGAGTTTTACCGCGCCCGAGCCGCCATTACCCGACGGCTGGTCGAGCACCACGGTTTCAACATCATCGCCGCCGAAGCGGACTGGCCGGATGCGGCGAAGATCGACCGCTACGTACGCCACCAACAGCCACCGAGCTGGGTCGAGGAAGGTTTCAAGCGCTTCCCGACCTGGATGTGGCGCAACCAGGAAGTCGCCGATTTCGCCGGTTGGTTGCGCAGTCACAACGAAGCCCTGGCACTCGAGCGACGCGTGGAGTTTCGCGGCCTGGACGTTTACAGCCTCGGCTCCTCGATCCGGGAAGTGCTGGACTACCTTGACCGCGTCGATCCGCAGGCTGCCAGCGCTGCGCGCCGCCGCTATGGTTGCCTCAGCCCCTGGCATGAAGAACCGGCCATCTACGGCCATCAGGTGATGCTCGGCGAGCCGTCCTGTGAGGACGCGGTGGTCGAGCAATTGCGTGCGCTGCTCGATCAGCGGCTGCAATACCTTGAACGGGACGGCGCCAGCTTCTTCAATGCCGAGCGCAACGCCCGCGTGGTACTCGCTGCGGAGCAGTACTACCGGGCCATGTACCAGGGCTCGGCAGAATCCTGGAACCTGCGCGACCGGCACATGTTCGACACCCTCCGCGCATTGCTGGAGCACCGTGGCGCCGATGCCAAGGCCGTGGTCTGGGCGCACAACTCGCATATAGGCAATGCCGCCGCAACATCCATGGGCTGGGGCGGCGAGTTCAATATCGGTGAGCTGTGCCGTACGGCCTTCGGGCGCGACGCGGTGCTGATCGGCATGGCCACCGATCGCGGCGAGGTGTCGGCTGCGGACAACTGGGACGAACCGATGCAACTCAAGCAGGTCCGCCCGTCACGCCCGGATAGTTGGGAGCAGCTGTTCCTGCGCACCGGTATCGCAGCGTCACTGACCAGCTGGCGCGACGATGCGCCGTTGCGCCAGGCCCTAGCCAGGCCGCGTCTGGAGCGAGCCATCGGCGTGATCTACCGTCCGGCGACCGAACGCCAGAGTCATTATTTCCAGGCCATACTGTCTGAACAGTTCGACGCCCTGATATGGCTAGAGCAGACCACCGCGGTGACGCCGATCGGCCCTCAGCAGATCGACGATGAAATCGTTCCGGATACCTACCCATTCGGAGAGTGAGTCATGCGTGCGTACATGTCTGAATCCCATCTGTTTCGCGACCGCAGCCATGCCGGCCAGGAACTGGCCGAAGCACTGCAGCACTTGGCCGACCTGAAGCCGCTGGTGCTCGCCCTACCCCGTGGCGGCGTCCCAGTTGCCTTCGAGGTGGCGCGTATCCTCCAGGCACCGCTCGACCTGGTGCTGGTGCGAAAGATTGGTGCGCCCGGCAATGAGGAATTGGCACTGGGCGCCGTGGTCGACGGCGCAGAACCTAAATGGGTCATCAATCAGGAGTTGTTCAACCAGATCGCACCACCCCCCAACTGGTTCGAGAAGGAAATGCAGCACCAACTCGCGGAACTGGAGCGCCGTCGCCAACGTTACTGTGGCGAGCGAGCCGCACCTGCGCTTAACGGCCGCTGCGTGATAGTCATCGACGACGGCGTCGCCACGGGCGCGACCGTGAGAGCTGCGCTGAAGGGACTGAAGCAATCGAGCCCCAGCAAAATCGTGCTCGCCGTGCCCGTGGGGCCGCGTGAGGAAATCGAGATGCTGAGAACGGAGGTGGACGAATTGGTCTGCCTGGCGATGCCCGAACCATTCATCGGTGTCGGCCGCCATTACGGTGACTTCGATCAGACGAGTGACGAGCAGGTCGTCGACCTGCTCGCGCGCGCTCAGGCCTTCGCTACCGACACGCCGGAGGCAAGTACGGGAAGTCAAGCCACCGGAGCGGGCGGCGGCTGATCCGGAATGGTCGGCTCGCCCGGCTCACTCGGTAGATCCGGTACACCGGGCTCTTCCGGATCGCCTGGCACGCCATTGGCCTGCAGGTCGAACCCGTCCAACGGGTCCGCATAACGGATGTTTCCCATGTCGTTGCCCTCCACTACATTTGGCCGGCAGTTCCGGCTGGTCTATATCAGTAGAGGGCGCGTCATCGGGTTCGATCCGTCCATCTGTCGGACGTGATGGCCAGGTATTACCACATCAGATCATCAGGGATCTGGTAGGCGGCGTAAGGATCGTCCGCATCCGGGGCTTCGGTCTGGGTATTGAGCTGCACGATGCGGCGCGGGTCGCGCTCTTGAATCTTCAGCGCCGCCTCGCGCGGGATCACCTCGTAACCACCTCCGTGGCGGACGATGGCCAGCGAGCCGCTGGACAGCTTGTCACGCATCAGTTTGTTCACCGAGAGGCGTTTGACCTTCTTGTCGTCGACGAAGTTGTAGTAATCCTCGGTGGTCAGCTTGGGCAGGCGGCTGGTTTCGATCAGTTGCTTGATCTGCGCGGTACGGGCTTTCTGCGCGGCTTTTTCCTGCTGCTGACGGTTCAGCTCTTGATCGCGGGCGAGCTTTTCAGCCTGGGCCTTGAGTGCCGCTTCACGCTGAGAGTCATCCTTTTCGATCTGGCCTTTCTTCACCAGGCGTTGCTGTTTCTGCTGCTGCTTGCCGGCCTGCTTGGCCTGCTTCTCATTGACCAGCCCGGCTTTGAGCAGCTGATCGCGAAGGGAAAGACTCATGTGTCGGCTCGTCTCGTGATGAATTCAAAATGGACGCAGGTAAACATGCGTAATGGCGCTGGAGCGCATTGTGGTGGATGTGAAAAGCGACATCCACCCTCGCGGCTAGCCGCAGGACGATGAGCGCTCGGCTTTCTTGGCCTCGCCCCACAGCGCGTCGAGTGTTTCAAGGTCGCAATTTTCGATGGCCCGTCCGCTGTCTCGCAAGGCTTGCTCGATGAAACGGAAGCGACGTTCGAACTTGCCGTTGGCCGCACGCAGGGCGTTTTCCGGATCGACCTTCAGGTGCCGCGCCAGATTCACCACGACGAACAGCAGGTCGCCAATCTCCTCGGCGATCGCCTCGGGATCGTTCTCGCTCATGGCTTCGAGCACTTCGTCCAGCTCCTCGCGGACCTTGTCCACTACCGGCAGTGCGTCCGGCCAGTCGAAACCGACCTGGGCGGTGCGCTTCTGCAGCTTGGCAGCGCGGCTCAAGGCAGGCAGCGCGTTCGGCACATCGTCGAGTAGCGACAACTGCTCCGGCGCGGCGGATTTCTCCGCGCGTTCCTCGGCCTTGATTTCTTCCCAGCGCGCTTTGATGGCTGCCTCATCGAGACGGGGCAGCTCGGGCGAGCCGTAGAGATCGCCGTCAGGGAAGACATGCGGATGCCGACGCAGCAGCTTGCGGGTGATCCCGTCGACCACCGCATCGAACTCGAAACGTCCTTCTTCTTTCGCCAGCTGGCTGTAATAGACGACCTGGAACAGCAGATCACCCAGCTCACCGGGCAAATGATCGAAGTCACCGCTCTCGATGGCATCCGCCACCTCGTAGGCCTCTTCGAGGGTATGCGGCACGATGCTGGCGTAATCCTGCTGCAAGTCCCATGGGCAGCCGTGCTGCGGATCGCGCAGCCGGGCCATCAGGTGCAGTAGGTCATTGAGCTGGTACATGGGAGTCCTCGGGCAAGCGGCAGCCGTTGCGGCAATTCGGTGGATGTAAAAAGCGACATCCACCCTACGGAGTCAAGCCGATTGTAGGGTGGATCGGGGCGCGTAGCTGACGCGTCACCCATCCACCGTGACGCGACCGGCGATTCCGCCGACCTTGTACCTTACGCAGCTCTTTGGCGCTTAGCTTCGATGATATTGGGCAGCTGAGAAATACGGCTCAGCAGCCTTCCCAGCGCATCCAGCCCCGGTATTTCAATGGTCAGGGTCATCTGCGCGGTGCTGTCTTCCTTGTTCGAACGCGTATTGACGGCGAGCACGTTGATCCGCTCGTTGAGCAGAATCTGCGACACATCTCGCAGCAGGCCAGAACGATCGTAAGCACGGATGACGATATCGACCGGGTAGGTTTTCTCCGGGATCGGCCCCCAGCTGACCTGGATGATCCGCTCCGGCTCGCGCCCAGCCAGTTGCAGCACCGAGGCGCAATCCTGGCGGTGGATGCTGACACCACGGCCCAGCGTGATATAGCCGACGATGGGGTCGCCCGGCAGCGGCTGGCAGCAGCCTGCCATCTGCGTGAGCAGATTGCCGACGCCCTGGATCTGTACATCACCACGCTTGCCCGGTCGGGTGCTGGTCGGGCGCCGGGGAATCAGTTCGAGCTGATCGGCGACGTGGCCATCCGGCTCCACCAATTGCTGCGCATGATTGACCAGTTGGGACAGACGCAGGTCGCCTGCACCGAGCGCGGCGAACATGTCCTCGGCGGTCTTCAGGTTGGCTTTTTCCGCCAGCTTGTCGAAGTCCACCGGGGGTAGATCCAGGCGTCCGAGCTCACGCTCGAGCAGCGCCTTGCCGGCCGCGACGTTCTGATCACGGGCCTGCAACTTGAACCAATGGACGATCTTCGCCCGCGAGCGCGAGGTAGTGATGTAGCCCAGGTTCGGGTTCAGCCAGTCACGACTCGGCGAGCCGTGCTTGCTGGTAATGATTTCGACCTGTTCGCCGGTTTGCAGGCTGTAGGTCAGCGGTACGATGCGCCCGTTGATCTTGGCGCCACGGCAGTTATGGCCGATCTCGGTGTGCACGCGGTAAGCGAAATCCAGCGGCGTCGCGCCCTTGGGCAGGTCGATCGCATGGCCATCCGGGGTAAATACATAGACCCGGTCCGGCTCGATATCCACTCGCAACTGATCGGCCAGACCACCGATATCGCCCAGTTCCTCGTGCCACTCGAGCACCTGACGCAACCAGGAAATTTTCTCTTCGTAGTGGTTGGAGCCGGAATTGACGTCAGTGCCCTTGTAGCGCCAGTGCGCACATACGCCCAGTTCGGCTTCCTCGTGCATAGCCTGGGTACGGATTTGCACCTCAAGCACCTTACCTTCCGGGCCGAGCACGGCGGTATGCAGCGAACGGTAGCCATTTTCCTTCGGATTGGCGATATAGTCGTCGAACTCCCTGGGAATGTGTCGCCACAGGGTATGCACGATACCCAGCGCGGTGTAGCAGTCGCGGACTTCCGGCACCAGCACGCGCACGGCGCGAACGTCATAGATCTGGCTGAACTGCAGGCCCTTTTTCTGCATCTTCCGCCAGATCGAATAGATGTGCTTGGCGCGACCGTCGATTTCGGGGTGAATACCGGTAGCGGTCAGTTCATCCTTGAGTTGCTGGACAACGTTCTGGATGTACTGCTCTCGATCCAGCCGGCGCTCATGCAGCAGCTGGGCGATCTGCTTGTATTGCTCGGGCTCGAGGTAGCGGAAGGACAGATCCTCCAGCTCCCACTTGATATGCCCAATGCCCAGGCGATGAGCCAGCGGCGCATAGATATCGAAGACTTCACGAGCAACGCGGTGGCGCTTGTCGTCATCGGCGTTCTTCACCGCGCGAATGGCGCAGGTGCGCTCGGCCAGCTTGATCAGCGCGACGCGAACGTCATCGACCATGGCCACCAGCATCTTGCGCAGGTTTTCTACCTGGGTCTGGGTCCCCAGCACCAACGACTCACGCGGGTTGAGACTGGCGCTGATGGCAGCCATGCGCAGCACGCCTTCGATCAGCTTGGCCACCACCGGGCCGAACTTCTGGTGCACCTCCGCCAGCTGAATCTTGCCCTCGCGTACGCCGCGGTAGATCACCGCGGCCACCAGACTGTCCTGGTCGAGCTTGAGGTCGGCAAGTATTTCAGCGATCTCGAGGCCGGTCTGGTAGCTGGAGGTGCCTTCGCTCCACAGATTCTGTGCCGCGTTGGCCTGCTGTTCGGCTGCGCGAGCGAACTCGCAGGCTTGCTTGAGTGCGTCGCGGTCGAGTGCCGGGTCCATCCCCAACACATGATCGAGCCAGCCATCGAGATTGATACTGCCGTCGGTGTTGATCGGCTGAAGCGCTCTGACCTGGACCATCTTTCAACTTTCCTCTACGCAGTTTCTGCGTCGAATACGCCGACTTTCTGGGAGTCCGTCGGTTGAACCACAGGCCGCTTGCCTGTCGAAAAAATCCGCTGTTATTCCGGTCGCTCGAACAACGCCATGGCCTCGACGTGTGCGGTTTGCGGGAACATGTCCAGCACGCCGGCCCGTTTCAGCCGATAACCCTGGCCGATCAACTCGGCTGCGTCGCGCGCCAGCGTCGCAGGGTTGCATGAAACATAGACCACACGCCTTGCGCCTAAAGTCGTCATCTGCCGCACCATTTCCAACGCGCCGTCGCGCGGCGGGTCGAGCAGCACCCCGGCAAAGCCGCCTTCGGCCCACTGCGCCTCGACAAGCGGCTTCGACAGGTCCGCTTGATAAAAGTGCATACCGTTCAGGCCGTTGTGCGCTGCATTGGTGCGTGCGCGCTCGACCATCTCCTCGCCCCCCTCCACCGCGACCACCTGCGCCCCGGCACGGGCCAGAGGCAGGGCGAAGTTGCCGAGCCCACAGAACAGATCCAGTACCCGCTCGCCCGCTTCGGGCGCCAGCCATTCCAGTGCCTGCACCACCATCGCCTCATTCACCGGGGCGTTGACCTGAACGAAATCACCGGGCCGCCAGGCCAGTTCCAGGTCCCACGCCGGCAGCCTGTAGCCCAGGGCATACGCGGTGTCCAACGGTTGCGGCGCGCCCTCGCCTTGCAGCCAGAGCTGTACGCTCTGTTCCTGTGCGAAGGCGGTCAGGCGCTGCAGATCCGCTTCGGCCAGCGCAACCGTATGGCGCACCAGCACGGCTTCGGCGGTGCCGCTGAACAGTTCCACATGGCCGATCGCCTGCGGCTTGTCCAGCGCATGCAACACGGCCAGCAAAGCCGGCAACAGCGTCTGCAAGGGCTGTACCAGCACAGGGCATTCATGAATGGCGACGATGTCCTGACTGGCGCTGGCACGGAAACCAACGTCCAGCCGCCGGGCCTTGTTGTCCCAGCGCACTGCCAGCCTGGCGCGCCGGCGATAACCGAACTCGGGCCCGCCCAGCGGTGCCGCCCATTCCTGCGGTTCGATTCCTGCCAGCCGCGACAACTGCTCGGCGAGGCTGCGCTGCTTCAGCGCCAGCTGCTCGGACGCCGGCAGGTGCTGCAGCGTGCAACCGCCGCAGACGCGCGCATGTGCGCAGGGCTCGATACGGCGCTGCGTGCTGGCGGTCAGCACCCGCTCGCTGCGCGCTTCGACGATCTGGCTGCGCGCCGTCAGGACACGCGCTTCGACGTCTTCGCCGGGCAAGGCTCCCTCGACGAACCAGGTGCGGCCGTCGACGAAAGCGATACCGCGACCGTCGTTGGCCAGCCGTTGCACGCTCAGCCGCTGCTTCTTGCCGGTCGGGATCTGCTGCTTCTTCTGGCCACCGCTGGGCTGGAAGCGCAAGCCGCCACTGCGTTTGGCCATCAGCAGGTTCCGCCTTGGGCCCGCGCGGTGCGATCAGTTGGGCTGGTCATAAACGCCCGTCGACAGATAGCGGTCGCCACGATCGCAGATGATCGCGACGATCACCGCATTCTCGACTTCCTGCGACAACCGCAGTGCAGCCGCCACCGCGCCGCCAGACGACACACCGCAAAAGATGCCTTCTTCGCGGGCCAGGCGGCGCATCACGCGCTCAGCCTCTTCCTGGGCCATGTCGACGATGCGGTCAACGCGCTCGGCCTGGTAGATCTTCGGCAGGTATTCCTGCGGCCAGCGGCGGATACCGGGGATCGACGCGCCCTCCATGGGTTGCAGGCCGATGATCTGGATCTCCGGGTTCTGCTCTTTGAGGTAGCGCGAAACGCCCATGATGGTGCCGGTGGTACCCATGGAACTGACGAAGTGAGTGATGCCGCCCTGGGTCTGCTGCCAGAGCTCGGGCCCGGTGCTGCTGTAATGCGCCTCGGGGTTGTCGCCGTTGGCAAACTGATCGAGCACTTTGCCACGGCCCTCAGCGGCCATTTTCACGGCAAGGTCACGGGCGCCTTCCATGCCTTCGTCCTTGCTCACCAGAATCAGCTCGGCGCCGTAGGCGGTCATCGCCGCCTTGCGTTCAGCACTGGAGTTATCAGGCATGATCAGAATGAATTTGTAGCCTTTGATTGCCGCGGCCATGGCCAGGGCGATGCCGGTATTGCCGGAAGTAGCCTCGATCAGCGTGTCGCCGGGCTTGATGTCGCCGCGTGCCTCGGCGCGCGCAATCATCGACAGAGCCGGGCGATCCTTCACCGAGCCGGCAGGATTGTTGCCTTCGAGCTTGACCAGAATGGTATTACTGGTTTCGCCGGGCAGACGCTGCAGGCGAACCAGTGGGGTGTTGCCGACGCAATCGGCGATGGTCGGGTACTGAATTGTCATGGCGTCGATGAACCGAGCGGCATTTGGGAAGGCGCACATGATACCGGCAACTATCGGACACGGGCAGACCGCTTGGCCTCGATCGACAATTGCCCACCGCCAGCTCCGTTAGCACCGCGGACTCAGCGGACGAAACGCTGAAGAAACGCAACGATCGGGCTTGGCAGATAGTTACCAGTGGTCTAGGTCTATAAGCAGCACTTCTAAACAGCGTTTCCCACAAGGAATCCCCCCATGTCCGTCAGACCTGACGCCCTGGTCTTCACGTTTCTCCTCACCAGCCTGACCGCCTGCACCAACCCGGACACGTCCAGCCAGACGCCGCCAGCCCCGGAGCGCGCCAGCGGTTACACCGCCAAGCCGGGCTGGGCCACCGAGCGCTTCGCCGTCGCTGCCGCCAACCCGCTGGCCACCGAGGCGGGCTACAGGATCCTCAAGGCCGGCGGCAGCGCGATGGATGCGGCCGTTGCCGTCCAGATGGTGCTGAGCCTGGTAGAGCCGCAGTCCAGCGGCCTCGGCGGCGGCGCCTTTCTGCTGTATTGGGATGGCGCGCATGTGACGGCATTGGACGGGCGCGAAACCGCCCCGGCGGCGGTCGACGAAACACTCTTCCTGAAGCCTGACGGCAAACCGATGGACTTCCAGCAGGCCGTCGTCGGCGGCCGCTCGGTGGGCGTTCCGGGCACCGTGAAAATGCTCGAACAGGCCCACCAGCAGTACGGCAAACTCCCCTGGCGGGAGCTGATGCAGCCGGCCATCCGTCTCGCCGAGGACGGTTTCGAAATCAGCCCGCGATTGCATGGACTGCTCGAGAGCGATCCGGCGCTGCGCGACAACCCGCCGGCGGCCGCGTTCTACTACCAGCCCGATGGGTCGCCGTGGCCGGTGGGCCATCGTCTGCGCAACCCGGCCCTGGCCCAGCTGCTGCGCAACATCGCCGAGCGCGGCAGCGATGCCTTCTACCGAGGCGCCAACGCCCAGGCGTTGGTCCGCCAGGTAAACGAGCACTACAACGCCGGCGCAATAACCCTCAGCGACCTGGAGGTCTACAAGCCGCGTCAGCGCGATCCGCTCTGCAACCTCTGGCGGCAGCGCTATCAGGTATGCGGTTTTCCGCCGCCCTCTTCCGGACACATCACGCAGATGCAGATCCTCGGCATCCTCGAGCAGCTGTCGCCGCTGCCGGCGCTAGACCAGGGCGTACCATCGGCCGAATTCCTACACCACTACACCGAAGCGTCGCGGCTGGCCTACGCGGACCGCGCCAAGTACCTGGCCGACCCCGATTTCGTACCGGTACCGGGGCGAACCTGGAACAGCATGCTCGCGCCCAAGTACCTCAAACAGCGCGCCGAGCTGATCAAGTCACGCAGCATGGGGACCGCCGAACCAGGTAACCCAGGCGAGATGCCCGTCACGTTCGCCTCCCAGCCCACGCAGCCGGAATACGGCACCAGCCATATCAGCATCGTCGATGAACAGGGCAATGCGCTGGCGATGACCACCACCATCGAACAGGCCTTCGGCTCACGCCTGCTCAACGACGGCGGTACCGGCTTGCCTGGCGGTTATCTATTGAACAACGAGCTCACGGATTTCTCTTTCGAGCCGCGTGACGCTCAGGGTCAGCCGATCGCCAACCGGGTCGAGCCGAACAAGCGCCCCCGTTCGAGCATGAGTCCGACGCTGGTATTCAATGCCGCTGGCGACCAGCTGCTCGCCAGCGTCGGCTCACCCGGCGGTGCGGCGATCATCCACTTCACGGCGAAGACCCTGCTGGGCATGTACGGTTGGGGGCTGGATGCGCAGCGGGCGATCGACCTGCCGAACTTCGGCAGTTTCAACGGGCCCACCGTGCTCGAAGCCGGACGTTTCCCTGAAGCCACGGTGGAGTCGCTTGAGGCCCGCGGGCATCAGGTCAACGAAGTCGAGATGACCAGCGGATTGCAGGCGATACAGCGCACCAGCAGCGGTTGGTTCGGCGGCGCCGACCCAAGGCGAGAAGGCGTGGTGATGGGCGAATAGCCCAGCCAAAAGCGGCGTTCAGCGCACCTCTGTGGGAGGCCCGACGTCGGGCCGAATGAGGTCGAGCACGCCTGACCGGATCACGCCTGACCCCGTGTTCGCGCCGAACCCATTCGCCGCGGGGGCGCGGCTCCCACAAAAGCGGCTTCCTGCGTCACTCTGTGGGAGGCCCGACCCCGGGCCGAATGATGTTGAGCACGCCTGATCACGCCGGCTCGGTGCGCGCGCCAACCCATTCGCCGCGGGGCGCGGCTCCCACAAAAGCGGCTTCCTGCGTCACCTCTGTGGGAGGCCCGACCCCGGGCCGAATGATGTTGAGCACGCCTGATCACGCCGGCTCGGTGCGCGCGCCAGCCCATTCGCCGCGGGGGCGCGGCTCCCACAATAGCGGCGTCCTGCGTCACCTCTGTGGGAGGCCCGACCCCGGGCCGAATGAGGTCGAGCAGCCCTGACCGGATCACGCCAGACCTCGAATTCGCGCCAACCGAATTCGCCGCGGGGGCGCGGCTCCCACAAAAGCGGCGTCCTGCGTCACCTCTGTGGGAGGCCCGACCTCGGGCCGAATGATGTTGAGCACGCCTGATCACGCCGGCTCGGTGCGCGCGCCAACCCATTCGCCACGGGGCGCGGCTCCCACAAGAGCGACGTCCTGCGTCACCTCGGTGGGAGGCCCGACCTCGGGCCGAATGATGTTGAGCACGCCTGATCGGATCGCCCCAGGCCTCGTATTCGCGCCGAACGAATTCGCCGCGGGGGCGCGGCTCCCACAAAAGCGACGTCCTGCGTCACCTCTGTGGGAGGCCCGACCCCGGGCCGAATGAGGTCGAGCAGCCCTGACCGGATCACGCCAGACCTCGAATTCGCGCCAACCGAATTCGCCGCGGGGGCGCGGCTCCCACAAAAGCGGCTTCCTGCGTCACTCTGTGGGAGGCCCGACCCCGGGCCGAATGATGTTGAGCACGCCTGATCACGCCGGCTCGGTGCGCGCGCCAACCCATTCGCCGCGGGGCGCGGCTCCCACAAAAGCGGCTTCCTGCGTCACCTCTGTGGGAGGCCCGACCCCGGGCCGAATGATGTTGAGCACGCCTGATCACGCCGGCTCGGTGCGCGCGCCAGCCCATTCGCCGCGGGGGCGCGGCTCCCACAATAGCGGCGTCCTGCGTCACCTCTGTGGGAGGCCCGACCTCGGGCCGAATGATGTTGAGCACGCCTGACCGGATCACGCCAGACCCCGTGTTCGCGCCGAACCCATTCGCCGCGGGGGCGCGGCTCCCACAAGAGCGGCTTCCTGCGTCACTCTGTGGGAGACCCGACCTAGGGGCGAATGATGTTGAGCACGCCTGATCAGATCACCCCAGGCCTCGAATTCGCGCCAAATGAATTCGCCGCGGGGGCGCGGCTCCCACAGAGCGACGTCCTGCGTCACCTCTGTGGGAGGCCCGACCCCGGGCCGAATGAGGTCGAGCAGCCCTGACCGGATCGCCCCAGGCCTCGTATTCGCGCCGACCCCATTCGCCGCGGGGGCGCGGCTCCCACAAGAGCGGCGTCCTGCGTCACTCTGTGGGAGGCCCGACCCCGGGCCGAATTGATGTTGAGCACGCCTGATCAGATCACGCCGGCCCGGTGCGCGCGCCAACCCATTCGCCGCGGGGGCGCGGCTCCCACAAGAGCGGCTTCCTGCGTCACTCTGCGGGAGGCCCGACCTCGGGCCGAATGAGGGGTCGACGACGTCGCGCTAGACGACGCGAGCCTCTACTTCCAGGCGTTCGATGGCGCTGTCGAGCTCATCCAGCGCCTGCGCAGCGCTCGGATGGTTCTGCTTCAGCAGGGTTTCACTGCGCTCGCAGGCCGCCCGCAACTGCGGAACGCCGCAATAACGGGTGGCGCCGTGCAAACGGTGCACCCGATCGATCATGGCCTGCCGATCATTAGAAAGACGCGCCTCGCGAATCACCTGCCGATCGTCCTCCAACGATGCCAGCAGCATGCTCAGCATATCTGCCGCCAGATCGGCCTTGCCCGCCGCCAGGCGCAGCCCCTCTTCCGCGTCCAGCACCTTCAGGTTGTTTTCCGGTAGTAGCACTTCCACCGGCACGGCCAGGAAGCTGCGCGACAGCGGCAAGCCGGTCCACTTCAATACCACCTGGGCCAGTTGCCGCTCGCTGATCGGCTTGGTCAGGTAATCGTCCAACCCACTCTGCAACAGCGAGCGCTTTTCATTGGATAGCGCATGCGCGGTGAGCGCGATGATCGGCATCGGCGGTTGACCGCTATCACCCTCCCAGCGGCGAATCGCCTCAGTGGTCTGGCGTCCGTCCATGCCGGGCATCTGTACATCCATGAACACCATATCGAAGGACTTGTGCTTGACCGCCTCCAGTGCCTCCGGCCCACTGCTCACCGCTTCGACTTCGCCGCCCATATCAATCAGCAGGGTTTCCAGCAGCAACAGGTTGGCCGGGTTGTCATCGACGCACAGGACGCGAGGCGGACGCGTATCGGGCAGCGCCAGGCTCTCGGGCAGCGTCTGTGGCGGGCGCAGCAGATCGAGCAGCACCCGCTGCAGCTTGCGGGTGCACGCCGGCTTGCTCTGTAGCTGGGTATGTGTGTGCGACTCGGGCAGGGCTTCGTGATACTGCGCCTGCTCGCTGGTCGGGCAAAGCACGATGCACTTGCAGCCTAGCGCTTCGAATTCCCACAGCCGCTGACAGAGCTGCTGCGGTGCGATTTCACGATGCGCCACGCCGAGCACGGCAATTTCGATCGGCGTCTCACTCGCCTGCGCCGCAGCCACCGCCTCTTGCAATTGGTCAAGCGTATCGAACGGCAACACTTCCAAGCCGCAGCTTTCCAGCTGATGTTGCAAGGCCTGACGCGCCAGCGGATGTCCCTCCAGCAAGCCGACCGTGCGCCCCAACAGCGCCGCCCGAGGCAGATCCTCGATATCATCGCGGGCTTTGGGCAGGCTCAGGCTGAGCCAGAATTCAGAGCCCTCATCCGGAATGCTGTCGACCCCGATCTCGCCGCCCATCTGCTCGATCAGGCGCTTGGAAATCACCAGCCCGAGCCCCGTACCTCCGGGCTGGCGTGACAACGAGTTATCCGCCTGACTGAAGGCCTGGAACAAGGCGCGCAGGTCCCGGTCGGTCAGGCCGATACCGGTGTCCTGCACGCTGATACGCAGTTGCGCGCGATCCGAGCGCTCGTCCTCGACCATGGCACGGACCACCACGGTGCCTTCGTTGGTGAACTTGATGGCGTTGCTGACCAGGTTGGTCAGCACCTGCTTGAGCCGCAGCGGGTCGCCGACGAGCGACAGCGGCGTGTCGCGATAGACCAGGCTGACCAACTCCAGATGCTTGGAGTGCGCCGCCGGGCCGAGAATGGTCAGGGTGTCCTCGATGAGGTCGCGCAAGTTGAACGGGATGCTGTCGAGTACCAGCTTGCCGGCCTCTATCTTGGAGAAGTCGAGGATCTCGTTGATGATTCCCAGCAGGCTGTCGGCGGATTTCTCGATGGTCGATAGATAGTCCTGCTGACGCGGCGTGAGATCGCTCTTCTGCAGCAGATGGGTGAAGCCGAGGATGCCATTGAGCGGGGTGCGGATCTCGTGGCTCATGTTGGCGAGGAATTCGGATTTGATCCGACTGGCTTCCAGCGCCTCCTTGCGTGCCAGGTCCAGTTCGATGTTCTGAATCTCGATGGTTTCGAGGTTCTGCTGCACGTCCTCGGTGGCCTGATCGATGCTCTGTTGCAGCTCCTCACGCGCACTGAGCAACGCCTCGGCCATCCGATTGATGCCCGCCGCGACCTCATCCATTTCGTGGCTGCCGAGCGGTGGCAGCCGGGTTTCCAGATAGCCGTCCTTGAGCTGCGCCACCGCTACCTTGACCTTGTGCAGCGGCTTGCTGATCGCGGTACTCATGCGCAACGCCAGCAGCGCGGTGATGATCAGCCCGGCGCCGATCAATAGCAGGCTGGTGAACAGGCTGCGATAACCGCGCAGCAACGTGCCCTGGTGCGACAGTTCCAGTTCCAGCCAGCCGATCTGACGGAGATCGTCGTTGGGATTGTCCGTGGCGAGGTTCAGATGCTTGCCGAGCACAGGCAGGAGGATGCGTGTGGTGTCGACGCTGCTGACCTGGGTGAGGGCCTCAGGATCGCTCGGCGGCGAGGGGGTGATCATGTTCGGCCCTGCGTGGGCCTGCAGGTTGCGGTCGAGATCCAGGACGGACACCGCCCGCACGTCGGGCTGATCCAGCACCTGTTGGAGGATCCGCTCCAGACGCTTGCCATAGCCCTGAGCCATGGCAGGCGCCGCCAGAGGCGCCAGTTGCTCGGCAATCAGCTCGCCGCGCTCGTCGAGCTGGTGACGCATCTCCGCCAACTGCATCCATGTGAAGTACACGCCAAGCGCCACGGCCAGCGCCGTGCTGGGCAGCAATATCAGCACCAGCACGCGACTCTTTATTCCTAGGTCTTTAAGCACGGATCCATTCCCCTGGTTGCCAGGCCGCTAGTGTAGCGGCTCGCAGAAAGGGAATCTGCCTAGCTGATCCTTCTAGCGACGGGGAGCGAGCAACCAATGGATCAGCGCCGGGCAGTTTGCCGCTGCTCAGTCCAAGCCGCGGATATCGCGCCCCTGGAAGCCGGGAAGCTGCCACTCAAAGGTCATCGCCAGCACTCGGAACAGAAAGCCGGCACAAAGCGTGGCGAGCGAGGCGATGGTGTTGTCGACGCCCAGCCACAACAGCGCGACGTAGAGCACACCGGTGAACAGCGCCACCGTGGCATACAGCTCGCGCCGCAGCACCATCGGCACCCTGTTGCAGAGGATGTCGCGCAGCAGCCCGCCAAACACGCCGGTGATCACGCCGGCCAGCACGACGATCGAAAGGTGCGCGCCCACCTCCATCGCCACACCGCAGCCGATTACCGTGAACGCCACCAGGCCCAATCCGTCAACCAGCAGAAACACCTGCCGCAGGTGATGCATGTGCCGCGCCACCATGGCGGTAACGATGGCCGCACTGACGGTGAAACCGAGGTACTCGGGATTGGCAATCCAACTGATTGGATAGTGTCCCAGCAGCACATCGCGCGCGGTCCCGCCACCCAGCGCGGTGACCGTTCCCAGCATGCAGATGCCGAACAGATCCATTCCACGGCGCATGCCCATGATGGCGCCGGACATGGCTTCGGCGGTAATCGCGATGAGATAGATGATGTGCAACAAGGTCACGGCTCGACTCCAAAGGGTGCGGAACGCTGAAAGGCGCGCAATTATGGAGCACACTCCGGTTAGATCGGCGTAGCTAAGTAAATTTAGGCTATACGAATATTTTCTTAATCAGAGGGCCAGCGCGTGAATCTCGATCCCAAGCAGACCGAAGCCTTTCGCGCCGTCATCAAGACCGGCAGCTTCGAACAGGCAGCGCTGCGCCTGCACCTGACGCCGCCGGCGATTTCGCAACGTGTACGCGCCCTGGAAAGCGCGCTGGGTAACGCACTGGTGGTGCGCAGCCGGCCCTGCCGCCCTACCGAAATCGGTCAGAGGCTGATGCAGTACCTCAAGCGCGCCTCGCTGCTCGAAGCCGACCTGATGGCGGACCTGGCCGAACGCAGCGATGCCCCCTTGGTGGTGGTCGCCGCACTCAACGCCGATAGCCTTGGCACCTGGTTCTTCCCGGCGCTAGCCAAGGTACTGATTCGCGAGCGGGTGCTCTTGGACCTGACCATCGAAGACCAGGATCACACCTACAACCTGCTGGAAACCGGCCTGGCGATCGGCTGCATCAGCACCGAACCCAAACCGATGCGCGGCTGCACGGCAAGCCCGCTGGGCAGCATGCGCTATCGCCTGGTGGCGTCCGCTACATTCCGCCAGCAATACTTCGCCCATGGCCTGACCCGCCATGCCGCGCGCAAGGCGCCGGTGGTGGCGTACACGAGCAAGGACCGACTCACTTCCTCCTTCCTGCTGCGCCAGCTGGGGCTTCCCGAAGGCGCCTATCCCAGCCACTACGTACCCGGCGCCGAGCCACGCTTCCATGCGATCCGCTGCGGGCTGGGCTATGGCATGGTGCCGGAACTGCTGTTGCACGATGCACTGGCGCAAGGTGCGGTAGTCGACCTGGCCGCGGATACGCCGTTGGATATTTCGCTGTACTGGCACACCTGGAAGGTGCAATCGCCGCGGATGGAAAACCTCTCGCGGCAGATCATCGAGGCCGCGCCCAGGATCCTTGCGCGACCCACCGAATAGCCCGCCAAGCGCATCGGGCCTGCGTTCACAGCATCGGTTGAGGCACACTAGCGACCATGAATCGACCTCCGCAACATCCCGCTTGCTGCTCGCCGTTGCAGGATCACTGGCCGCTGCCACGCGCCCTTCCCGGCGTGCGGTTGCTCAGTACCCGCTTCGATCCCGACCGGCTCGACCCCGAAGACTTCCAGCGCTGGGGCCTTCCCGCCATGCGCGCGGTGAGCAAGCGCCAGACCGAGTTTCTCGCCGGTCGCATCTGTGCCCACGAGGCCTTGCGCAGAGTCACCGGCGTGGCGGCGATTCCCGAGATTGCACAGGACCGCTCGCCCATCTGGCCGACCGACGTGGTCGGCTCCATCACCCATGGCGCCGGCTGGGCCGCGGTGGTCGCGGCACGAAGCGATCAGTGGCGCGGCCTGGGCCTCGATGTGGAAAAATTGCTGCCAACAGCACGCGCTGACCGCCTGGCGGAAGAAATCCTCACCCCGCTGGAACTGGAAGCCTGCACCGGGCTCGACGATGCACAGCGAGCCTTGCGAGTGACCCTGACCTTCTCGATAAAGGAGAGCCTGTTCAAGGCACTCTACCCACTGGTGAAGACGCGCTTCTACTTCCACGAAGCCGAACTGATCCATCAGGGCACCGATGGGCATGCTCGCTTGCGCCTGCTCAACGATCTGTCTGAAGAATGGAAGACCGGCACCGAGCTGGAGGGCCAGTTCGCGCAGTTCGAGGATTACCTGCTCAGTTTGGTCAGCATTCCGGTCTGACCGCTTTCGAGCAAGGCAATGATGGCGCTTGCGGCTCGATGAGATTGATCCACGCAGGATGGGTCTATGACCGCGCCGGGCGCCGTGAATCCGTCTGTTTCCGTGGCCACACCAGGCTGAAGCGCGCACCACCCAGCTCACTGTGGGCGATCTGCGAGCGGCCGCCGTGCCAGTAGGAAATCCGCCTTACGATGGACAACCCCAGGCCATGTCCGCCGGAGGCGCGCGTGCGGCTATCGTCCAGGCGCAGGAACGGCGCGAACACCTTTTCCCACGCCTCTTCCGGCACGCCCGGTCCATCATCGTCGACCATCAGCTGCGCCCGCTCGGCATCGAGCACGAAACTCACCTGGACCCGTGTTTCGGCATGACGCATGGCGTTGGTGATCAGGTTGCTCAAGGCGCGGCGCAGGTAGTGCGGTTCGGCCTCGACGACGCTGCTGCCATCATCGGCCGGCACGCAGGGCCCACGCTCGACCCGAACATCCGCGCGCAACGGTGCCAGCTCACCGATCACTTGATCGACCAAGGCCTCGAGGTCGACCGCTTTGAAGGTGAGCTCCGGCGAACCGCGCTCCAGACGCGTATACACCAGCATTTCGTCCACCAGCCGGTCGAGGTCATCGATGTCGCCGTCCATGCCTTCCAGGTACTTGGTCCGCGCCTCTGGCTTCTGGGCCGAGCCGGCCATTTCCAGCCCGAAGCGCAGACGCGCGACCGGCGTGCGCAGCTCATGGGCCACTGCGCTGACCATCTCCCGCTGCACCGCCAGCAAGCGCTGCAGATGGCTGGCCATGCCGTTGAACGCCTTCGCCAGTCGTCCGACCGAATCGGTGCCGGCGTCCGGCACGCGGGCCTCCAGATGGCCACTGGCAATGCGCGTGGCGGCGCTTTCCACCTCGCGCAGACGCTGTTCCAGATGACGCACCAGCAGATAGACCGTTAACCCGATCAATGACAGGCCAAGCACACCGATCAATACCAGCAGCTCGGGCGGATAGGGATTCATCTGATGCAACGGCCCCAGCGCCATGATCCAGGACGTCCCGGCGATCGCTGCGAACACCCGGATGGCCTCGCCACCACCGACCAACGCCATCACCGTGTCACCCTCATCGAGCCGGCGGCGCTGATCGTCATCGAGGCTGGCACTGTCGCGGGTGAGCAGTTCCAGATCATAACCAAAGCCGCGCGCCTGCTTGAGTTCGGCCAGACGCCGAGGTTGCTCGGCTTCGGGATAGCGAATCAGCTCGTCGATCAGCAGGTAGATGGTGGCGCGCGCCAACTGCTCGCTGAGCTGCTCCACCTCACCGGTCAGGGCCAGATGATCCTCGGCGCTGACCAGCGAAAAGATCGTCACGCTGTTCGGCCGGATCTGCTCGACTAGCACCTGCCCGTTCAGCAGCCGCGCTTCCAGGCGACTCTCCAGACGGATGTCTTCCAGCGTACGCACGCGCAGCGGAATTCCCAGCAAGCGCCCCCAGAGATTGGCCGCCTGGCGCCGCTCGATGGGCGTCATGTTGCTCATGTTGTGCGCCATCAGGCGAAAGGTGCCACTGGCGAGCGCCTCGCGATGCTTATCGGCGCGCACCTCGTTGAGCAGATGCAGGCCGCCGGCGCCCAGCAGTCCGACCAGCACCAGGACGGCGAGCATGCCGCCGTAGATGCGCAGGAAGATGGAGTTCACTGCAGCGCTTCAGCCGCTTCGGAGACGAACAGGTAGCCCTTGCCGCGCACTGTCTTGATCAAGCGGGGATGATCGGGATCATCACCGATCTTGGGGCGGATTCGCGAAATGCGAACGTCGATCGAACGATCCTGGCCGTCGTATTCGATGCCGCGCAGCTCGGCGAAGATCTGCTCGCGGGACATGATCCGCCCGGGGTTGGAACTGAGCAGCCACAACAGGTCGAACTCTGCCCCGGTCAGCTCGATCCCCTCGCCTCGCAGCCAGGCCTCGCGCAGCGCGCTGTCGACCACCAGCGGGCCGTACTGGATACGCTTGGTACCGCTGGCAGGCGTGGCATCGGTACCCTCGCGCCGGCGCAGCAATGCTCGGATACGCGCCAGCAACAGCCGCGGGCGCACCGGTTTGCAAACATAATCATCAGCGCCGATCTCGAGTCCCAGCACCTGATCGAGGTCGTCGGCACGGGCCGTCAGCATCAGAATCGGGCCGTCGTAGCGATCACGCACCTTACGGCAGATCGACAGCCCGTCTTCACCTGGCAACATCAGGTCGAGCACCACCAGATCGGGCCGCTCGGCGATGATGCGTTCGGCCGCCAGAGCGCCGTTCGCTTCGATCGACACCTGCATGCCATTACTTTCCAGATACTCACGGGTCAGCTCTGCCAACCGCTGGTCATCTTCGACGATGAGAATTCGCCAAGCTTCCTGATCCATTCGCGCCTCCGCACAGCATCGCCACGCCCAACGAGGGGGCGCGCCATTGTACTCAAGCCCGGCCGTCAGACGAGCCTCATGAAAGGGCTTGCAATAAACACAACATATAGTGTTAGCCGCTTTGTCGAGAGCAGCCCGCAAGGCCTTGAAAACTCTTGGTAGTTCGTCGGATGCGGCGCAAGCCTTTGCCCGTGCGGGCTGGCCGCGTGCCAGCGCTTTTCACCCACAAACCACCCACATGTTATCCACAGGTTGTTCCTCTTGAACGCCTTGCGTTGCCCCAAAACCGGCACTATCGTGTCGTCCTTGGACGCCAGAACCCTACATATGGGGTTAAAAGCGCCGCACAGACACAAACGCCGAAAAAAGCAAGCAAAATAATTCGCTCTGATTTTTGACCGGTTCGCGCCCGCGCCGAGCGCAATGGATCGATGCCGCAGGCCGCGCGCCTGCGGAGCCCAACGTTGATTTCGCTCAAGACCAGCAGTAGCGCACGCGCCAAGTGCATCACACTACATGTTGTGTTTTGAGGTTGTGAACTTCACAACGCCTGACTATGCTTCGGGACATTCGATTCGCCACCTCCAGTGCTGGATCGTTACCCCTTATCGAGACACCCATGCGCCGGTTCGCCGGGGCATGGTTCATGCAAGAAACAAGCAGTACCCGACAGGGCCGCCCATGAAGCCGGCCTGCCACCAAACGTGCACCGAGACAGAGAGAATCCGGAGACCCCATGCAGAACGAGTCCATTCGCGAGAACCCGCAGGCAGCCGACAGCACGCTGGACCTGGCCGCTACTGCGCCGGGCCAGCTGCGCGTGATCAAGCGCAACGGTACAGTCGTCCCCTACACCGATGACAAAATCACCGTCGCCATCACCAAGGCGTTTCTCGCAGTGGAAGGCAACAATGCCTCCGCCTCGTCGCGCATCCACGACACCGTCGCGCGCCTGACCGAACAGGTCACCGCCACCTTCAAGCGCCGCATGCCTTCGGGCGGCACCATCCACATCGAAGAGATCCAGGACCAGGTCGAACTGGCCCTGATGCGTTCCGGCGAGCAGAAAGTCGCCCGCGACTATGTGATCTATCGCGAATCCCGTAGCCAGGAGCGCAAGCGCGGCGCAGTCGACGCACCGGTCGACGCCCATCCGAGCATCCGCATCAAGCGTGCCGACGGCAGCCTGTCGCCGCTGGACCTGGGCCGCCTGAACACCATCATCAGCGAAGCCTGCGAAGGCCTCGAAGAAGTCGATGGCGCACTGATCCAGAAAGAAACCCTGAAGAACCTCTACGACGGCGTCGAGCAGACCGACGTCAACACCGCCCTGGTGATGACCGCCCGCACCCTGGTAGAGCGCGAGCCGAACTACTCCTACGTCACCGCACGCCTGCTGATGGACACCCTGCGCGCCGAAGCCCTGAGCTTCCTGGACGTCGCCGAGGCCGCCACCCATCACGAAATGGCCGACATCTACGCCAAGGCGCTGCCGGCTTACGTGGAAAAGGGTGTGGAATTCGAGCTGCTCGACCCGCGCCTGAAGGAATACGACCTGGCCAAGCTGGGCGCCGCGATCAACCACGAGCAGGACCAGCAGTTCACCTACCTCGGCCTGCAGACTCTCTACGACCGCTACTTCATCCATAAGGATGGCGTGCGTTTCGAGCTGCCGCAGATCTTCTTTATGCGCGTCGCCATGGGCCTGGCCATCGAAGAAGAAAACCGCGAAGCCCGCGCCATCGAGTTCTACAACCTGCTGTCGTCCTTCGACTACATGGCCTCCACGCCGACCCTGTTCAACGCCGGCACCCTGCGTCCGCAGCTGTCGTCGTGCTACCTGACCACCGTGCCGGACGATCTGGGCGGCATCTACGACGCCATCCGCGATAACGCCCTGCTCTCCAAGTTCGCCGGCGGCCTGGGGAACGACTGGACCCCGGT
Organism: Pseudomonas sp. YJ42; assembly: GCF_047225135.1. Classification (NCBI taxonomy): domain Bacteria; kingdom Pseudomonadati; phylum Pseudomonadota; class Gammaproteobacteria; order Pseudomonadales; family Pseudomonadaceae; genus Pseudomonas; species Pseudomonas sp. YJ42. The sequence continues at coordinate 1,369,536 of NZ_CP178378.1, forward strand.
GCGCGCACTCGGCGCCTACATCAAGGGCACCAACGGCAAATCCCAGGGCGTCGTGCCCTTCCTGAAAGTGGTCAACGACACCGCCGTTGCGGTCAACCAGGGCGGCAAGCGCAAGGGTGCGGTCTGCGCCTACCTGGAAACCTGGCACCTGGACATCGAGGAATTCCTCGAGCTGCGCAAGAACACCGGTGACGACCGTCGCCGTACCCACGACATGAACACCGCCAACTGGATTCCGGACCTGTTCATGAAGCGCGTCTTCGACGACGGCAAGTGGACGCTGTTCTCGCCAAGCGAAGTACCCGATCTGCACGACCTCACCGGCAAGGCCTTCGAGGAGCGTTACGAGTACTACGAAGCCCTGATCGAATACGGCAAGATCAAGAACTACAAGACCCTGCAGGCCAAAGACCTGTGGCGCAAGATGCTTTCCATGCTGTTCGAAACCGGCCATCCATGGCTGACCTTCAAGGACCCGTGCAACCTGCGCAGCCCGCAGCAGCACGTCGGCGTGGTGCACAGCTCCAACCTCTGCACCGAGATTACGCTCAACACCAACAAGGACGAGATCGCCGTCTGCAACCTGGGCTCGGTCAACCTGCCGAACCACATCGTCGACGGCAAGCTGGACACCGCCAAGCTGGAGCGCACCGTGCGCACCGCCGTGCGGATGCTCGATAACGTCATCGACATCAACTACTACTCGGTGCCGCAGGCGCGTAACTCCAACTTCAAGCACCGCCCGGTGGGCCTGGGCATCATGGGCTTCCAGGACGCGCTGTACCTGCAGCACATCCCCTACGGCTCCGATGCCGCCATCGACTTCGCCGACAAGTCCATGGAAGCGGTCAGCTACTACGCCATCCAGGCCTCCTGTGACCTGGCCGACGAGCGCGGCGCCTACGAAACCTTCCAGGGTTCGCTGTGGAGCCAGGGCATCCTGCCGCTGGATTCGCAGCAGATCCTCATCGAAGCGCGTGGCCAGAAGTACATCGACGTCGACCTGACCGAGTCCCTGGACTGGGCCCCGGTACGTGCCCGCGTCAAGAACGGCATCCGTAACTCGAACATCATGGCCATCGCGCCGACCGCGACCATCGCCAACATCACCGGCGTGTCGCAGTCCATCGAGCCGACCTACCAGAACCTGTACGTGAAATCGAACCTCTCGGGCGAGTTCACCGTGATCAACCCCTACCTGGTTCGCGACCTCAAGGCGCGTGGCTTGTGGGATGCAGTCATGATCAACGACCTCAAGTACTACGACGGTTCCGTGCAGCAGATCGAGCGCATCCCGCAGGAGTTGAAAGACCTCTACGCGACCGCCTTCGAAGTGGAAACCAAGTGGATCGTCGACGCCGCCAGCCGCCGCCAGAAGTGGATTGATCAGGCCCAGTCGCTGAACCTCTACATCGCCGGCGCCAGCGGTAAGAAGCTGGACGTGACCTACCGCATGGCCTGGTACCGTGGCCTGAAAACCACCTACTACCTCCGTGCCCTGGCCGCGACCAGCACCGAGAAGTCCACCGTCAACACCGGCAAGCTCAACGCCGTGTCCAGCGGTGGCAACGGCAGCGCCAGCACTGCTCCGGTGAAAGCTGCGCCAGCTCCAGAAATGGCCGCAGGCCCAGCACCGGTGCCGAAGGCCTGTGCCATTGATGAGCCAGACTGCGAAGCCTGCCAATAAGGAGCCTGGCTGACGCACGAATCTGAGCGGACCGCGCGTTGTTGTCCGCCAAGCCGGCCCTCATCACGTACAGCTGTACGCTCAGGGGCTCCGACTTGGCAGACGCCTAGCGCTGCCTCGCTCAGCTTCGCGCTCACACAGAGCTGCGCTGATAAGCGCTACTCCGGGGCAACGTAACTCGTAGGGTGGATGCCGCCTTTTGCATCCACCGATGGGCACCACTCCGCTGCCCACAGACACAACACATTCCGCGCTTTTGCGTGCACAACCAAAAGCCACCCAATATTTTCGACCGGCCATGACCGGTCCCCAATCAGGAGAAACCGCCATGCTGAGCTGGGACGAATTCGACGAAGAAGAAACCACCACCGCCACCGCGCAGGCCGCCCCGCAAGCCGCTGCCGCAAAGACTGAATCTCCCGCCAAGCTCGACCAGGACGCTGCCGGCTCCGTCGAAGAAGCCCGTGCCGTCGCCTCTGACGACTCCGCAGCCGTCGCCCGCGCTAAGAAAGCCCTGGACGACCTCGACATCCAGGAAGGCCTCGACGAACTCGAAGGCGAATCCGCCCGCGTTCACGTCGGCGACAAGCAGATGATCAACGCCCGCGCCGACCTCAACCAGCTCGTACCCTTCAAGTACGACTGGGCCTGGCAGAAGTATCTGGATGGTTGCGCCAACCACTGGATGCCGCAGGAAGTGAACATGAACGCCGACATCGCCCTGTGGAAGACGCCGGACGGCCTCTCCGAGGACGAGCGTCGCATCGTCAAGCGCAACCTTGGCTTCTTCTCCACCGCCGACAGCCTGGTCGCCAACAACCTCGTGCTGGCCGTGTACCGCCTGATCACCAACCCCGAGTGCCGCCAGTACATCCTGCGCCAGGCCTTCGAAGAGGCGATCCACACCCACGCCTACCAGTACTGCATCGAATCGCTGGGCATGGATGAAGGCGAGATCTTCAACATGTACCACGAGATCCCGAGCGTCGCGAAGAAAGCCTCCTGGGGGCTCAAGTACACCCGCTCCATCTCCGACCCGACCTTCCAGACCGGCACCGTCGAGACGGATAAAGAATTCCTGCGCAACCTCATCGCCTACTACTGCGTACTGGAAGGCATCTTCTTCTACTGCGGCTTCACCCAGATCCTCTCTATGGGCCGCCGCAACAAGATGACCGGCACCGCCGAGCAGTTTCAATACATCCTGCGCGACGAGTCCATGCACCTGAACTTCGGCATCGACGTGATCAACCAGATCAAGATCGAAAACCCGCACCTGTGGGACGCCGCCATGAAGGACGAAGCAACCCAGATGATCCTCCAGGGCACCCAACTGGAAATCGAATACGCCCGCGACACCATGCCCCGCGGCGTCCTCGGCATGAACGCCGCGATGATGGAGGACTACCTCAAATTCATCGCCAACCGCCGCCTGACGCAGATCGGCCTGAAGGAAGAGTACCCAGGCACCACCAACCCGTTCCCGTGGATGAGCGAGATCATGGACTTGAAGAAGGAGAAGAACTTCTTTGAGACGCGGGTTATTGAGTATCAGACGGGTGGGGCTTTGAGCTGGGATTGAATTGATACTACTTTTAAAAAGCGGCCACTGAAGCCGCTTTTTTTTGGGGGACAACATGTCAAACGAAGCACGTGTCTATCTGGATCACCTAATTGAGCGGCAGAGCCTACGTTACTCTCCAACAGTAAACTCTGGCGCAAGCTACAACGACAGCTCATCACAACGCTCCGACCACAGCATCCGATTTGATGACATTCGCCAAAAAGATGGCTGGTTCACTAAGTTAGTAAAGCCAGACTTTCAAAGAGCCACTTGCGCTTGGAGTCCTGAGGGCTGCGTAAATTTCTTAAGCTCTGTAATTCGCCGTCGCATTATTCCGTCGATTATTCTATGGCGCAATGACGAGACTGGTTTGGTATACGTACTAGATGGCGCCCATCGTCTGTCTGCTCTGAGAGCGTGGATGTTAGATGACTGGGGCGATAAAGCTGATGGTTTCTATGAAAAAAACGAAAACCTTGACGAGATAATCGCCTCAGCCGCAACAACTAGACAGTTAGTAAAAGACCAAATCGGCAATTTTGTAGAATTCGCGGAGGCGGAGAAAGAATGGCGAAAAATATCTTTCGACGGGGAGGCCCCGAAAAAGATAATGTCAGCGAAACGCTTCGAAATGGCACGCTTCTACTCGGACATTACTTCTTCCACAAGAACATTGCATGCTCAGTGGGAAGGTGGTGATTATGAAGCAGCCGAAGAGTCCTTCCTTGCGATAAATAGGCAAGGTGCACCTTTAGACGACCTTGAGTCAACGCTAATTGAGTTTAGAAAAGGCAGCTTTGCGCGTGTAATCATGAGCATCGCGAACAATGGGGCATCCGGTCACTACTGGCCCACCCCAAACACGTCTGACAGTATAAGTGCCGAACTCATCGAGAAAACAGCCAGCTTCAGTAGTCGATGCAGAGAGCTTCACAACATATTTTTCATTCCGCCGTTCGACTCAAAAATCCTAGATATAAACGTACCCTTTATGGTTGCGCCGGGTCATTTCCGCAAACACCAACACTTAATAGAGCTACTACCTCTCCTGGTAGAGGGAACAGCGATAAGCAAAGAAAATATCAATGACCTCTTGAGAAAGGACCACTTGTCCGCCCCTAGCACAATAATAATTAATGCCGACCTCATTATATCCACGCTTGAAGAAAAAGCAGCGCACCTAGGAAATAGAAACCATAGCTCCCACTCCCTATCACTTGTACCTCTTATATATTGGTACAACAAACAAGGTAGTTATGTCCGCGCACTATTTTATGGGCTCTGTCAGTGGTTATTTTCAGGTTCAGCTGAGGAATTAAAAACAAGAAAAATTGCATTGTCTTCTATTAGAGGTGAGCTTGAATCAACCTTAATTAACTACAAAAATGAATTCGCTGAAATCCAGCATCGTGGAGGCGCCGGCTTGAAATCTACGACTCGGATCGCAGACACTATTCAAAACCTAGTAAGCATTTTAATATCAAACAGAAGAACTGACAAAGAGACGTTAGATGCAAATATTAAGGAGCTGTTAGGCTCAAAATCTAAACCTACCACGAAAACTAAAATTGGTCGCGCTTTTACGACAAAGAGTAAGGCTGAGATTAATATTCGAGAAATGCTCCTGTCTTCTGTCAAGTGCCAAATATGTGATGGCGTGGTCGACTTAAAACAGGGGGTCCAGTACGACCATATAAATCACTGGTCAACGGATAAAAATAGCTCACCGGATAACGGCCGACCAACGCATCCTTTTTGTAACTTGTTTAGGGAGCATATACTAGAACTTAGATCTGGCGCCCGGAGCATTGAACTACCCCGAATTAGCTCCGATGGTTTCTCCGAGATCGGCACGCAACTGACTTTATTTGACTCATTTCCAGGCAGCTAGCGAGGTAGCCTGGAAGAGACGCGTGGAATAGGCTTCGCCGTTTTCCACCCTACGCTCCGGCAACGTCCATGCGTCGGCGGTGTGGGCAGGTGAGATGGCGTAGGGTGGATAACGCGTTGCTTATCCACCGATACCGACCTCCCGTCAACACAACGCTCAAGGATGAGCCGCCATGTCTCGATACCGCCGCGCCCAAGTGCCGGGCGCAACCTATTTCTTCACGGTCAATCTGCGTAACCGCCGAAGCGATCTGCTGGTCCGCCATGTCGACCTGCTGCGCGAAACGGTTCGCGCCACCAGAGAACGCCACCCCCTCCATATCAATGCCTGGGTTGTCCTGCCTGATCACATGCACTGCGTCTGGACGCTACCCGACGGCGACGCCGATTTCGCGCTGCGCTGGAAGGTCATCAAGTTTGCGTTTGCAAGGCGGCTACCAAAAACGGAGGTGCTGACGGCAACGCAACGATCCCGTGGTGAGCGAGGGATCTGGCAACGGCGCTATTGGGAGCATCTGATTCGTGACGAACGCGATTACCGACATCACGTCGACTATGTCCACCTCAACCCGCTGAAGCATGGATGGGTTACCCGCGTCGCCGATTGGCCCTACTCAAGTTTCCATCGTGCCGTCAGGGCTGGGATTTATCCCAACGACTGGGGCGGGGAAGAGCTGCCTGCTCCAATGCCTTAAGCACAAGGCCATACGCTGTGACCCAAGGTAAGAACCAACGCATTCCGCGCGATGTATATTGCAGCGCTCCGCTCGCTCCCGTAGCTTGGCCGCCTTCGAGTCGGCTTCAAGGATGACGTGATGCAACAACGATGGATCGACCAGCCAGCGTCAGATGAAGAGGTATTTGACCGCTTTCTTGAATCATCGAGCGCGTTTCTCAGTCGGTATATATCGATCATTCTCAAGGCCGGACCACCACTGTTCGGCTTCGCGATATTTGTTCTCTATTTCTACCGTCATCAGTTTTATCCGAGCTTCGATCTGTTCCAATTTTCATCACTACTAATCGCCGCGGCCGCTATTGGATTCACGATTATCGGCTTGCTTGTTTTGGCGCTGTTCAGCCCAGGCATATGGATCTATTACCAATTTCTCCAGCACAAACAGGTCAAAGACGATCTCAAGTACTCACTGCCGTATCTGAAGGACCGTCGAGGTTGGTGGGTACTTAAATTAGGAAGCCTGGTCTTTGGGGGACCGTTCATAGCTTGCACGTTAGGCCTGATGGCCGTGCTAATCCTGGCGCCATCACTATTCCCGTTATCAGTCGTTCTGGTCCCGATAGCGGTCACACTTTTGTTCGGTCTGATCATCCAAATCGTCTTCGAACTGAAGCCATTCAGCTTTCTTCGATACATGTGGACGGCAGACATTGGGGTGATGATTGCAGGACTCCTGACGACCTTTACGCTCGGTCAATCCGCTCCGATCATTGAAGGCTTTGAGATCGGCGTGTGGAGGTGGGCAATCTACGTAGCTGTAGTTCTAGTCGTTCCGCTCATTGCAGCGTTGTGCGCGTTCGTTTTCATTGCGGGTTGGAACGCCGCTTTGCACTTTTCGATTTTCTTCGCACTAGTGATTGCACTCTACAGCGGCCTGCTAACCACTTTGCCCGATAAGACTGTGCATGCATTGGGGTTGGGTAATTTTCGAGCCGAATCGATTCTGTTCGAACCTGGCTTTTGCGATGAGCCAATGGAGCATCTGCCCTTGGATGGCACTTGTGTAATGAATAACGTCCAAGTTATATGGTCCCTTGGCGAGACATTGATCCTGCGGCGCGACAATCGCGTTGTGCAAATCCCTTCCAGGTTCGTTCGGGCAATAATCAAACCAGCTGAGTAACGCATGGGCTGGCAGCGTAGCCCGCAGCAACGCGTGGAAAAGGCTTCGCCGTTTTCCACCCTACCTGGCTAAGCCGGCGGGATAGCCGCATTGATAATGGCAGCCGCTAGGTTCTCTGTGCTTGCAAGAAGCGTGAACACAGACCAGCTCACTTTTTCGAAAGCATCACGTATGTAGAATTTGCCGCGCTAAAGAGGCGCCTTTGCTAATGAGGGACTGCCGCCGCGCCAACACTAGGAGCGTCATCAATATGGATATCAAACGTTTCGAAAAAACGCGTCTGTCATATGAAGCCGTACCCATTTACCGAAAGCGCTGGTTCGTCTTACTTACACTGCTGCTCTGCCTACCAGTCACGATTCTTATCGCGCTGACTGGAGATGTTTACGCCAAAAAGGACGGTACGGTTTATAAATTCAAAGACGGCGCCCTACTCCATCTGGCCTTTATGGCAATGATCTTTCTGATCGTTGGACTTTTTCTGGCGGCGAGGTAGCCGGAAACGACGGGGAACTTCCTAGGAAAAGGGAACAGCGAGGTAGCCTGGAAGAAACGCGTGGAAAAGGCTTCGCCGTTTTCCACGCTACGCTCGGGCAACGTCGATGCGTCGGCGGTGTGGGCGGGTGAGATGGCGTAGGGTGAATAACGCTTTGCTTATCCACCGATATGGACTTACCGCCAACACACGCTCAAGGATGAGCCGCATGTCTCGATACCGCCGCCCCTAGTGCCGGGCGCAACCTATTTCTTCACGGTCAATTTGCGCAACCGCCGAAGCGACTTCTTGTCCGTCACATTGACCTTCACCGCGAGACGGTACGAGCCACCAGAGGAACGCCACCCCCGTGGGCGTTCTTTTTTGCTTACTTTTCTTCGCGCCAGCCTGCGCTCCGGCAGCAAAGAAAAGTGAGGCGCCCGATGGGGCGCAACGCCTTCTTATAACGATTCAAAGCTGCGGCCAAATGTCTGTTGAGAAGCAACCACAAGAAACCGGGGGGCAGACCACGTTTTCCGAGATTGGCTAGCGCAGCCAGCGCCCTGATCTGCTCAAATGCCCTATAGCTCATCGGCGCTCTTAAACAACTTCGAGGGGATAACACGCGCATGGACACCCGCTTTCTGACCCTAATGGAATTCCACAACGTCCATTTTTATCGATTTATTACGCTCGCCATTTTCGTGACGAGCGGCGTTCTGTTGTTGTTCGCACTGCCCGAAATGAAACGCTCCGAGATATGGGTGATTGTGCCGGTGCTTTTCATCCTGGCGGGCCGCTTTGCCGTTGAGTATGTCCGGGTCAAGAAATGTGGCCCTGCGTTTATCCATAACGATGAGCTGGTGATTACCCGCGCCGCAAGTCACCGGCAAATACCCTTGACCCGCATTCGCTCGATTACCTCAAAACACAGCCTGTTCATGGTGCGCCGTTATCGCTCGTGGACGGATCACCTGGCATTTCTCCAGGTCACGCTGAACAACGGCGAGCGCGTTTACACCCTGGCTGAGAGCAAAGTGTTTGAATACCCGGCGGGCAAGAAAACGTTGAGCGCGATTCAGGCTGCTGTTCTTGCGGCCAAGACAAAGAGCCTCACATCACAGCCAAACCATGATGCGGGACGTTCGGTTTAGCGAGGCAGCCTGAAAGTCACGCGTTGAAAGGCTTCGCCGTTTTCCACCCTACTTGCTCACGCTTTCCTCGACCCGACTAACAGGTTAAGCACCGCTCGATACCTCTGGAGCAACGACGGAACCCGCCGAAGCCGGCGGGACTCAGGGGCAATATCTCTCCAGCCATTCTCAAGGAAAGTCGGCCGGCTCAGCCTCGTAGGCCTTGTGCAGCAGCTTGATGAAAGGTCTTGCCTCGTCAAGGGTATGGGAGGCGATCGCGGTAACTGGAATCCCCGGCGTCCATGAGTTCATCACTGCCGCACCGGAGAGTTCGTTCAGGCGTTCAAGCGTGATGAACTCGTGGCGCTGCGGCACATCCAGGCGTGCGAGTTGACGCTGAACCATGCCCATCATGGTGCCTTTCAGCATTTCGGCCCGGGGCCAGATCACCGTATCTCCATCCCAGAACACCAGGTTCCAGATGGTGGCCTCACTCAGATGCCCGCGAGCATCGAGAAACGCCGCATCGTCAAAGCCCTGCCGTATGGCCTGGTGCAGGTAGTAGGTCTTGCCTACTTCGCCGACATGCTTGATCGCGGCCAGAGGCCGCTGGTGCGCGATGGCACTCAAGCGTAACGGGCCTTTCGGTCCATCAGACGGAGCGGCGGTACGCACGAGCACGCCAGGCTCAACATCCATACTATCGGCGGTGAATTCGCCATGGGGAGAGAAGACGGTGACCGTCAGCGACTGGTCTCTCGCCCCCTCTTGAATCGCCATCCGAATGTATGAGCGCAGAAGCTCATCGGACGGCGCCCGGCCAAAAAACTCCAGGGAGGCATTGCGCAGACGATCGAGGTGAAGATCCAGCGCCTTGACCTTGGCGTTTCTCACCTGCATCGCCGTGAAGTGTGCAAACCCAGCAAAAGCCAGCGGGTTGAGTTGCAACGCGGTGACAGGTTGACCATTGATGAATGAAAGGTAAGGGTTCGGTTGGGTCGCCATGAGAACAGCTCCTGATGGTGCTCAGTTGATCGAGCCCCTATCATCGACTCTGACAGCGCTGTCAGAGTCAAGGCGAAAAAACGATGAAAATAGGCGAGCTATCCAAGCGTTCTGGCGTCAGTGTCAGAATGCTCCGTTACTACGAAGGCGAAGGACTGCTGAAACCCAAACGCACAGCCAGCGGGTATCGCGATTATGCTCCGGAAGAATTACGCACCGTCGAGCGCATAAGGTTACTGGGCGCGGCCGGCATGACCCTAGCGACCATATTGAAGTTCTTGCCATGCGTGAGAGGCGAAGGCCTGGCGTTCGAGCCCTGTGACGAGCTGCGTAACGTCTTGTATGAGCAAATCCGCGTTGCCGATCAGAAGGCCGCAGAGCTGGCTCAAAGCCGAAAGGTTCTGGAGAGTTTTCTGCACGAAGTTGAGCGAGGCTAAGAAGTCCTGGGCACTAGTTATTTCCTGGCCCTATCACTGGGTCCTGCCTCACTTCCGTCAGCCCTACCGACAGCTTCGCCTTTGCACGACGTGCGAAGTGGGCGGAAGAAGCGACAGTGACAGGCAGGTATTGACTCCGAACGAAATAGCCACTGGCCGCACCAGACGCAACTTTCGTGAACAGGAACTGGTTAGCAAAGGACTTCAAACAGATAGACTGCCCCCGATTCAACAGCACAGGGAAGATATCCATGGGGACGGACACCCTCAAAGACGCGAGCTACACGTTCGATCAGGACTGGGACTTGGACACTGGCTGGAAGCCTGACAGCACTGGCAGCCGCGACTCAAGTTGGCGGCCTGATCATGGCTGGGGCCGCCAGGCCGAGCTGCCAAAGACTAAGTCCGGTAACGGCGGCGCCTCCTTTGCCGCCTGGGAGCAGAAGGTCGAAACCACTCCAGAGCTTTCGAACTGGCCCCCACCCGATATGCTCAAGCTTCCCGAGGCCCCTCCGCCCGGCTTCTACAGGGTACCGCGTAGCATGTCCGGCGAGCAGGTGCTTGCCAGGCTGTTCGCCGACGCGCCTAACAAACATCTGGTCAATCGCATCAAGGCGCTGAATCCAACCTTTGCGAAAGGCTTCAAAGCCGGGGAAATGTTCGTCCTGGGCAACCTGATCAACCCAGCCGCGTGCTCACGTGAAGAAGCTGACCTAATGGCGGCTGCCGCCGAGGTGCGCGCGGCTCTGGAGTCATTGAGCGAGAGCGAAGCCAATTTCATGGCTGACCATCAAGCCGAAATCGCTTTGATGGTGGGTGGCGCAAGCGGGTCGCTGGGGCTCGGCACTGACGTGCTCGGGAACGGCTTGAAGCAAATCGAGAACACGCTGCGCGATATCGAATACCTTCATCAGCGCGAGTTCGCAGCGCATGGTCATCTGCGCAGCCAGCTATTCTTCACGTCCCGCCAACAGCTATACCGACAGCTCGACAATCAGCTGAAGGCGACCTTTCTCGGCAAGCAACTGGGACTGGGCAACTACCCAACCCTGCGCCAGGACCTCGGTATTTCCACCCGTAGCTTGGTGCACCATTGGAGCAAAGGCGGCGCACCGGGGCAGACTCCCGGATACGCGACCCACATGAATGAAATTGCTAAGGCGGCGAAGTACCTCAAGAACGGCACCTATATAGGTATTGCCCTGGGCGGCACGGCCTCTGCCTTGAAAGTCCAAGAGGTTTGTCAGGCCGGCGAAACCCAGGCTTGTCGAAAGATTAGATTTGCAGAGACGGGGGGTTTTGCCGGAGCACTGAGTGGCGGAGGTGTTGCTGTACCACTGGCTAGCCGTTTGGCAGCAGCGCCTATTTGCGCTGCAATTGGTTTGGGATCAGGCGGTATAGGCGGCGTTGTATGCGGCTTGGTGGTGGTCGGTGGGGCTTCCATTGCGGGCGGCGCTGGCGGACAGGCAGGCGGAGAGTGGATGGGCGAATTCTTGTACGAGCAAACCAGACCATGACTGCTTTCTGGGACTCCTGGTGGGCATTCGCTTTTATGCTGGCCCCCTTCGTGATCGGAGCAATCGGGCAGATTATCACCATCTACATGGTTTATTACGACTTGGATGAAATGAAGGCGGCGTTCCCTAACAGCAAACATATCCGCAACCAGTTGAATATATGGTCTGGCCCAGGATTTGTTGCACGCTATATGCAGGTAAACGCAATAACTGGCGCGGTGCTACTTTCTAACTTCTATATCCGCCGAGCCGAACTTGAAGCTGATGAAGTGGAGAGATTTCCGAAGCATCTCAAACATCGAATGGTTTGGTCGACATGGCTATTGGGAATTGCTCTCGCGTGGTTATTCATGGCAGTCGGTCTTCTTAAACTCAGCAATGGCTGAACATATTGATAGTCCAAAGCAAACCGAAGTTGTGATCATCGCCAGTGGCGCCACCAACTAGCCGGGGCTTGGTACCTATGTGCTGGGCAAAGAGTTGAAGCAAATCGAGAACACGCTGCGCGATATCGAATATCTTCATCAGCGGGAGTTCGCAGCGCATGGTCATCTGCGCAGCCAGCTATCGTTCACGTCCCGCCAATAGCTATACCGACAGCTCGACAATCAGCTGAAGGCGACCTTTCTTGGCAAGCAACTGGGCCTGGGCAACTACCCAACCCTGCGCCAGGATCTCGGTATTTCCACCCGTAGCTTGGTGCATCATTGGAGCAAGGGCGGCGCGCCAGGCCAGATACCCGGATACGCGACCCATATGAATGAAATTGCCAAGGCGGCGAAGTACCTCAAGTATGGCGGCTACGTTGGTGTCGCTCTTGGCGGGACGGCCTCATTATTGAAGGTCCAAGAGGTGTGCCAGGCAGGCGAAACCCAGGCATGTCAGAAGATTCGATTTACCGAGACGGGTAATTTTGCTGGGGCGCTGGGTGGTGGAGCGCTAGCTGTGGCCCTTGCTAGCCCAGCGGCGGGTTCGATTTGCGTCGCCCTTGGAATTGCGACAGGCGGACTGGGCGGTGTTGCCTGCGGTCTGGTAGTGGTTGGCGGAGCTTCGGTTGCTGGTGGGGCCGGTGGCGGATGGGCTGGCGAGCTTGCGGGCGAGAAGATTTATGAGGGGAGTAAGCATTGAACTTCAGCACATGGTTTGAAACCTGGCCGTTAGACCTTCAAATCACCTTTCTCTTAGCCCCTTTCGCAATCGGGTTCTCAGGCCTGCTCATGATTCTTGTAATGGCCTACCGAAATCTCGACACGATACTCCATACGTTCCCAAACAGCGGATACGTGATTAGACAGAAAATGCTTTGGGGTGACAGCGGCCTTTACTCCCGTTTTGTGTTAACCAGCAGTTTGGCAGCTATAGCATTGTTCCCCAAAGGTCACATAAGCCGGGGAGACCTGTTGGAAAGCGAACTACGCAATCTCCCCCACTTCATTAAACACCGCATGGTAGTGGCCTGGTGGCTCTGCTTCGCCGGGATGGCTTGGCTGCTTCTCGCAGTCGGCCTGCTGAAGCTCACGTCAGATTGAAGGAGACACCAGCGATCAACACCCTCTCGTTGATCGCTTTGCAATTGACTCACATACGTGAATTCTAGCTCACCTGCTAATTAAACGATGAAATACAAGGACGTTCCATGACATCTAAAAACGAGATACCTGTTACTAAATATGTAGGATTGTTTGCATTGCTAAACGCAGCATTAATGCTATTTTTCAACGTGCTTGCACACGGCTTCGACATTGACCTCGGCTCCGGAGCAAACATAGCAATGCTTATGGGCGCATCTATAGTCACTTCCAATAAATTTGTAGCAATCAACAAAAGAGCACCAGATAAGACAGAAAAAAACAAGTTGATATTAGGCTGCCTATTATCATCAGTTGCCATATCGGCTGCTGGCGTTGCGATATTGATTTCCGTTGCATTAGGCCCACAAGGGCTTGTTGAAATAACCAGAATTCTTCCCGCGCTCTCTACGCAGACGTGGCTCATCATGATAACCGCAGTAACCTTGTTCTATTATTTAATGCTAAGCCTTTCATTCGGATGGCATGCAAACAAATTAGCCGCGAAGATTCGATCAAAAACGTAACGCAACATTGCGGGTCCGGTCATTTCATGCGCAGTGATGGCTTATGCACGCCCCCATGCTTCACGGGGGGCGCGCTAAGGCGTTGGCCTGCTCAAACTCACCGAAAGTCGAACGAACAAAAGAGCAGATTTATTCCCCTGCATGGCAGTCTGCATTTTCGCCACGCTTTCCCTGCGCCACAGCGTGAGCCGAACGCCTTAGGTCGCGAACCGAAGCGCCCGGGCCGCTTCTGGGCAGGCTTAGGGGCAGTACGGAGGCCATCATAGGGGCCCGTCTGGGGCGGTCCTTCATCATGGTGCGCCGAGGCGACGTAACAATGCTTATCAAGGGCTGGCCGAGGGAATTAGATGAAAGATTCAGCACGCGGTTTGTTGCTCGTGACGAGCGGTATCGTCTTACTCAGCTTCGATGGCCTATTGGTGCGGCTGGCGCAGGCAGACGGCTGGAACATCGTGTTCTGGCGCGGGCTGTTGATGTTCGTGGCCCTGGGCGTGTTCTCGCTGTCCGCCAAAAGCCGGGTAAGTATCAAGGCGCAACCGCTGATCAGCGCGGGCTCCGCACTGCTGCTGGCGTTTACTTCGATCTTTTTCGTGCTGGCTGTTATTCACACCACGGTTGCCAATGTGGTGGTCGTGCTCAGCACGGCACCGTTGTTCGCTGCGCTGTTCACACGCTTTTTCTTGCGCGAGCACGTGGGGTTGCACACCTGGCTGGCGATCGGCGTGGCTGCGCTGGGGATCATGATTGTATTCGCCGGTGCCTTTACTCCGACGGATCTGGCCGGTAACGGCTATGCGCTGTTGTCCTCGGCGGCGGTGGGCGCCAACCTCACGCTGCTACGCCGCCATCCGGCTATTGATCGGATGCCGCTGATCGCGCTCGGCGGGTTGGCGGCCGCGCTAATTGCCCTACCCAACGCCCAGCCGTTTAGCCTGGGCGCCACCAGCTACTGGGTATTGACTGTCATGGGTCTGGTCCAGATGCCGCTGGCCACGCTGCTGATCAATAACGCGACCCGCTATCTGCCCTCGGCCGAAGTGGCGCTCTTCTATCTATTGGAGAGCGTGCTGGGATCGCTGTGGGCCTGGTATTTCCTGCAGGAGATGCCCGCCAGTGCGACGCTCTACGGCGGAGCGCTGGTTATCGCAACGCTGGTGGTACACGCCGGTTTGACCTTGCGCCCACGCCCGGCGCTGCCGGCCTAAACGGACCGGCTAGTCGTCCGGATAATCGCCTCGATCGGTGCATGGCTAGCTCGGCTGCCTCGCGCGAGCCAGCCCGAAGAAAGCACCGGAAAGGCTTGCACCGACAGACCGCCCTCTTCACGCATCGATGGGCAGTCAGGAGCATATCCACGCCGCAACCGGCCAAACGCCGTGCATTCGAACAAAGGCCGGTCAGTTCCCTGAACGCTCGAAATAAACGCCACTGCTGACGGTGACAAAGACGCCGCTGTCGCAAGGGGAGCGGTTTCGGCTATGAATCCTGTGTAAGGATGGCTGAACAAGCAGGCAGGAACCACTGGTGCCGGAACCGTGGTTATTCTTGTTGGCCTCAGGGCCAGCAAACTCGTCAATACCGATACCAAGGGTGGAAAGCAAGCGCGGGGCAGTACGCGCGCACGGACAGGTTTCATTATCACTGGAGAGCAAGCAATGGCCGATACCAGCGAAATCCCGGCGCCAGGCGGGAATCTGATCGACACCGATTATCAGATCGGCCAGGACAATCTAGTCACGAACATCGGCCCCTTCGATGTCGACATCCACAACCCCGTGTTTGCTATCTCCGGTCTGATGACGATCGTATTTGTCATCTTCACGCTCGCGTTTCCGGACTTCGCCACCGGCATATTCAACGCTGCAATGAATTGGGTGACGGTCCGCTTCGACTGGCTTTTCATCCTTGCCTCCAACATCTTCCTGGTGTTCGCCATCGCGGTTGCTCTCTCGCCCTATGGCAAGGTCCGGCTCGGCGGAGTGAATGCGAAACCCGATTTCTCCCTCCTCGCATGGCTTTCCATGCTGTTCGCAGCGGGCATGGGTATCGGGCTCCTGTTCTGGAGCGTAGGTGAGCCGATGACGCACTTCGTGAGCTCCGTAGCGGAGGACGCCGGAAGCCCTGACAGTTGGGCTCCGCTGGGTGGATTGCCCGGAGACGTAGAAGGCTCTACTAGGCTCGGGCTTGCCGCCACGCTCTATCATTGGGGGCTTCAAGCGTGGGCCATCTATGCCGTCGTGGGGCTTGCTCTAGCGCTGTTCGCCTTCAATAAAGGCCTTCCGCTGGCGATAAGATCCACCTTCTATCCGATCTTCAAAGAGCGGGTTTGGGGCTGGGTCGGCCATACCATCGACATTCTGGCCGTGCTTGCGACGCTATTCGGCCTTGCGACCTCGCTTGGGCTTGGCGCCGAACAGATCAACGCGGGCCTGTTCTTCCTTTATGGTGTTCCGGTTAGCGACACGACGAAAATCGTGCTGATTACGGTGATCACCGGTATCGCGACTTATTCCGTCCTGCGTGGACTCGAAGGCGGCGTCAAGCGTGCCTCGGAAATAAACATGATCCTTGCGTTCGTGCTGCTGGTCGCCGTGTTCGTGTTTGGCCCGACAGTCGCAATCATGGAGCGGGTCGCGGACTCGGTCGTGAGCTATTTCGCCTATCTGCCGGCACTGTCGCAGCCCTTTGGTCGCGAGGACGCGAACTACGCACAGGGCTGGTCGTCGTTCTACTGGGCGTGGTGGGTTTCGTGGTCGCCGTTTGTTGGGATGTTCATCGCACGTGTGAGCCGCGGCCGCACGGTGCGCGAATTCATGATCTGCGTGCTTATCGTGCCTTCTGCCGTCTGCATCCTCTGGATGTCGATCTTTTCCGGCGTCGCCTTCGACCAATACATCAATGACGGTTACCGCGCGGTGGCGGATGCGGCGCTGGAGGTAAAACTCTTCGCAATGTTCGACCTCTTGCCGTTTACTCAGGCGATGTCTCTCTTGGGCATTGTGCTTGTCGCCGTTTTCTTCATCACCTCATCGGACAGCGGCTCGCTGGTCATCGACACCATTACCTCCGGCGGCAAAGACGACGGCCCCATTCCCCAGCGCGTATTCTGGTGCGTGTTCGAAGGCCTCGTTGCCATCGCTCTGCTCTTGGGTGGTGGCCTCAAAGCCTTGCAGTCCATGGTGGTAACGACTGGCTTCCCGTTCACCTTTGTCTTGCTGCTGATGTGCGTCAGCATCATCATCGGCCTGAAAAGCGAGCTCAAGGCGCCACGCCCAACGGTCGCAAAGGCGAGATAACACCGCGCCGCGTCTTCCTCCGCCTCGTTGTGCATTTAGCGCGCTGGAGAGCTAGCAAGTAGCCTGGAAGATACGCGTGGAAAAGGCTTCGCCGTTTTCCACCCTACGGCCGGACCTCGCGTAGCGCGGCCCGGCGTTGTCGGTATCATCCCGTCAACTCACACAACCCGCCCGGCACCGCCATCACCCAATCCCGCACTGCCTGAATCGTCGGATCGTCCCGACGGCTTTCCGGATACACGAGGTGAAACGGCTTGCCCGGCATCTCCGGCCCAAACGGCTGCACCAGCCGCCCTTCCTTCAGTTCATCTTCGATCAATTGACGGCTCATCAAAGACACGCCTTGGGCGCCGATGGCAGCTGAGATGGCGTGGGTCTCGTCGGAGAAAACCAGCCCCGCGCTGACGTCCAATCCTGGCACGTTGGCTAGCTTCTGCCATGACGCCCAATGAATCGGGGCGGAGGCTGCGGCTTGAGCATGAAAGTGAATCAACGGGTGCTTGGGCAGCTCGGCTACATCACGCAACCCGAGGTGTGGGCTGCAGACCGGGACGAAGGTGTTGTCGAACAACTTCTCCGCGACCAGCCCTGGCCAGCGGCCATCGCCGTAACGGATGGCGATATCCGCCGTGACGCCATCCAACGCGACCGGCTCGTGGGAGGTGTGAAAGCGCAGATCGATATCGGGATGGGAATCGCGCAGCATGCAGACCCAAGGCACCAGCCAGCGGACCGCTATTGCGGGTGTGGTGCTCAGGGTGATCGCTTGCCGACAGGGCTTCGCACGGAGGCGTTCGACCGCCCCGCTGATGCTGTCGAACGCTGTTTCCAGCACCTGGTGCAGCTCTCGTCCCTGAGTGGTCAGCTCCAACTTTCTTGGCTTTCGCAGGAACAGCGAGACGCCGAGCGATTCTTCCAGCAAGCGAATCTGGTGGCTGATCGCCGTGGCGGTAACGTTCAGCTCCTCTGCGGCCTGCTTGGCACTCTCGTGGCGGGCCGCCGCTTCGAAAGCACGCAAAGCGGAAAGCGAAGGTAACCGGCGGTGTGCCATGGCTGAGTTTTCCTCATCTGTATTGGAAAGAAATGGTCGTTTGTCGCCCATCGAGCCTAACTCTAGGCTGGGTCTACCGCGAATGACAGATGAATTCATTCACAGAGGAGACTCACCATGACGCACCTTCTGCACCTTGATGTCAGCGCCCGCCCCGGCCTTACCGGCAAGGACGAGCACGGCTCCCACAGCCGCAACCTCACCCATCGCTTTGTAAGCCAGTGGCGGGCCCAACGCGCCCAAGACAGCGTCATCTACCGAGACATCGGGCAATACCCGCCCTCTTTCATCAACCATGACTGGATCGCCTCCTCCTTCACGCCGGCGGAACGTCGTGAGCCGTGGATGAAGGAAACGCTGGCGGAAAGCGACAGGTTGGTCGATGAGCTGATTGCAGCTGATGTGCTGATCATCGGGACACCGCTTTACAACTTCGGCATGCCCGCCGCGCTCAAGGCGTGGATCGACCAGATCGTGCGCCCGGGCCGGACGGTCGAGGTCGACGAAACCAAACTGCCCGATCCTTACGTCCCCTTGCTGGCCGATCGGCCACGGCACGCAGTCATTCTCACCGCCCGGGGCGGCATCGGTTTTGGCCCCGGCGGCGAGATGGCGCATATGAATCACCTGGAGCCGAACCTGGTGACGGCGCTTAACTTCATCGGCATCACCCGCATTCATCAGATCGCCATCGAAGGGCAGGAAACAGGTGGCGACGTGTTGGCGGCCTCGGTGGCCGAGGCGCTGCGTCAGGTGGACGTGTTGGTGGCGGATCTTCAGATGGCGCTTGAGCCTAGTCCTTCCATCCAGGCCTCCCAATGGCAGGTCGAGGCAGTCTAGGACTGCGATTTTGGCGGGGCTTGATCGTTCCCGCGTTTGAGTGGGAACGCAGCCTCTAACGCCCCAGCATCCACCAGCCAGCCAGCCAGCCAGCCAGCGCCTGAGGCAAATGCCCCGTCGCATTCCCGCTCGGAAGAACCCCGGCTCGACGCCCCCTACCGCGCATCCGAATCGGGGCGCCCGACTCAAGCCGTGACGGCTACCTGCCGATAACTTAGTTACCCGCTACCGCTTACCAACGCATCGACTGGATGCGCTGCCAAGGCGCGGGGCCGCTCATCGCATTGGATTAGCGTAAAGAGCTCTCTAAAAGACGAAAGCGCAGGCCGGCGTGTGCGTCTTAACAATCGGCTAGAGGCTTCTACTGCAATGAAAATAAAGCACAAGCTGCTGCTGAGCTTTCTGGTCGCGACGCTTGTTCCCGTCCTTGTCGTGGCGCTGTTCACCATCCGCAACGTAACCGAGGAGGCCAAGATCCAGTTCGAGGAAAGCAGCAGCCTGGACGTCAAACTGGTGAACAACACCTTCGTGACCCTATTCGATTCGGTTGGCCACACCGTGTCGGCCATGGCCGACTACCCCGCCGTCCGTGACACCGAGGGTGGCGAGCTGACCACTTACTTCGGGCCGGCCCGTAAGCCCGGAGCGACCGCCACAGCTAACGGTGGCCGCGAAAAAGCTATCTTCGACTACTTCTCCGGTATCGGTAACAACAACCCGACCTTTGGCTACGTCTATATGAGCGATACCAAAGGCGGCTACGTGGAGTGGCCGGGCACTGGAGATTACGGCGATTGGGATCCGCGGCAGCGCCCCTGGTACGGCCTGGGTAAAGATGCCAACTTCCAGCTGGCACGCCGCGACGGCTACTACTGGGTACCGGACGACGCGGTTTATGTGTCGGTGCTCAAAGGCTTCAAGGATCAGTCCGGCAACTTCGCCGGGGTGGTCGCGGCGGATGTATCGCTCAAGGCCCTGACCGACATGGTCCAGAAAACCCGCTTCGGCGAAACCGGTTTCTTCATGCTGGTGGAGAGCAGTGGAACCTTGCTGGTCGACGGCCACCAGCCGGCCAACAATTTCAAGAAGCTCAGCGAGCTGCCGGGCGATTACGTCACAGAAATCGCCAAAACAGAGAACGGCGTGATCGAGGTGAGCATCGATGGCGTCGACTACCTGGCCAATGTGTTCACTTCGCCGACCCTGGGCTGGAAGTTCATCGGCTTCATGCAGACCGATGAAATCCTGGCCGGCGCACACAGGCTGGCCTGGCTGACGCTGATTGCCTGCGCCGTACTGGTCGTGCTGTTCGGTGTCGCCGGGGTCGTATTCGCCAATCGCATCGTCACCCCCATCAATCTCGTCAAGGAGGGACTGCGCACCATCGCCCAGGGCGAGGGTGACCTGACCCATCGGCTCCCGGTGCTGGCCCGCGACGAAACCGGCGAATTAGCCAAGTGGTTCAACCAGTTCATCGAATCCACACAGTCGATGATCACTGTCATCAAGGAAAACGCCATCAGCATGCACGGTGTTTCCACCCAGACCAACGATCGCACCACCGCCATGTCGGACAGCTTGCACCGGCAGTCGAGCGCGGTGGAGCAGATTGTCACCGCCGTGACCGAAATGTCTTCGGCCGCCAACGAGGTCGCTCATACCTGTGTGAGAACGGCTGAAATTTCCGAGCAAGGTCTGAGCGCGACGCACAACGGCAAACAAGTCATTGCCCGAAGTACCGCAGGCGTTAACGATCTGGGCGCGAGTATTCAGGCCTCGAGCAAGGTGATCCGCGATCTCGAACGCGAGACCGTGAGCATCAACAATATCCTGTCGACTATCCAGCAAATTGCCGAACAGACGAACCTTCTGGCGCTCAATGCTGCGATAGAAGCGGCGCGGGCGGGCGAACAGGGACGCGGGTTCGCAGTGGTGGCCGATGAGGTCCGCAACCTGGCCAAGCGCACCCAGGACTCCACTGGCGAGATCAACACCATCATCACCCTGCTGGTCAGCCGCATCACCGAAGTGACGGTGAGCATGGATCGCAGTCTGTCGGAATCGACCAAGGCCATCGAGCGGTCCGGTGAGGTCATGGGTGCTTTCGAGAACATCGAGAGTGCGGTGCAGATGATTCGCGACATGACCACGCAGATCGCCACCGCCACCGAAGAACAGCACCTGGTGACGGAAGAGATCAACCGAAACGTAGTCGCCATCAACGACGCGGTCGGACAGGTGACCGATCAGGCGACGGAAGTAGAGCGCTACTCACATGAGCAGCGCGAACTCAGCAGTGCACTCAAACAATTGGTGGGACGTTTCCGTACCGAGTAGCGGTTCAGGCGGCGCCTTGAGGGCGCCGCCGCGAGCCTTACGCTGAGAGCTTCTGGCTGAAATTATCGGCTGGCTTGCCAATATCGAGCCGATCCGCGTTCATCACCTTGTCCCAGGCTTTGACGAAGTCGTGGACGAACTTCTCGTTGCCGTCGGCCATGCCATACACCTCGGCCTGAGCACGCAGCTCCGATTGCGCACCGAAGATCAGGTCCACGCGGGTGGCGGTCCAGGTGGGCTGGCGGGTTTTACGGTCGAGGCCCTGGAAGCGGTTCTTGTGCTCGGTGGCGACCCACTCGTTCTGCATGCTCAGCAGGTTGACGAAGAAGTCGTTGGACAGCGTGCCCACTCGGTTGGTGAAGACACCTTCAGGACCACTGTCCGCGTTGGTGCCCAACACGCGCATGCCACCGACCAGCACGGTCATTTCCGGCGCACTGAGGCGAAGCAGGTGCGCCTTGTCGACCAGCGCTTCCTCGGGTGCCATGAAGTGCGACTCGTGATAGTAGTTGCGGAAGCCATCGGCCACCGGGCGAAGCGCTTCGAAGGACTGTGCATCGGTCCACTCTTCCGAGGCATCCATGCGACCCGGTGTGAACGGCACGGTGACGTTCACACCACCCTCCTGTGCCGCTTTCTCGATCGCGGCGCAGCCGGCCAGCACGATCAGGTCGGCCATCGAAACCTTCTTGCCGCCGGTGGCCGAGCCGTTGAACTCGGTCTGGATATCGGTGAGCTTGTCCAGCACGCGGGCCAGCAAGGCCGGGTTGTTGATCTCCCAATCCTTCTGCGGCGCAAAGCGGATTCGAGCGCCGTTGGCGCCACCACGCTTGTCCGAGCCGCGATAAGTCGATGCGGACGACCAGGCCACTGACACAAGCTCTGGCACGGTAAAGCCCATGTTCAACGTCTTCTGCTTCAACGAAGCGATGTCGGCTTCATCGATCAGCGGGTGGTCGCACTCTGGGATCGGGTCCTGCCAGATCAGTGTTTCCTGCGGCACCAGCGGGCCGAGGTAGCGTCCGATGGGCCCCATGTCGCGGTGGGTCAGTTTGAACCAGGCCTTGGCGAACGCGTCGGCGAACTCGTCCGGGTTTTCCAGAAAGTGCCGTGAGATCGGTTCGTAGATCGGATCGAAGCGTAGTGCCAGGTCGGAGGTGAGCATGGTCGGCTTGCGCTTCTTGTTCGGGTCGAACGGGTCGGGAATGATTTCCCCCACGTCCTTGGCTTGCCACTGGTGCGCGCCGGCCGGACTCTTGGTCAGCTCCCATTCGAAGTTGAACAGGTTTTCGAAGAAGTAGTTGGACCACTGGGTCGGCGTCTGGCTCCAGATGACTTCCAGGCCGGAGGTGATGGCGTCCGCGCCCGCCCCGGTCTGGAACCGGCTGCGCCAGCCCAAACCTTGGTCTTCGATCACCGCGCCTTCCGGGTCCGGCCCCAGCAGCGAGGGATCGCCCGCACCGTGGGTTTTGCCGAAGGTGTGACCACCGGCGATCAGCGCGACGGTTTCGTAATCGTTCATCGCCATGCGGGCGAAGGTTTCACGAATGTCGATGGCGGAGGCTCTCGGGTCCGGGTTGCCGTTCGGGCCTTCCGGATTCACATAGATCAAGCCCATTTGTACGGCGCCTAGGCCCGGGTGCAGCTGGCGCTCGCCACTGTAGCGCTCGTCGCCCAACCATGTGCCCTCGGGGCCCCAGAAGAGCTCTTCAGGCTCCCAGGTGTCGGCACGGCCGCCGGCGAAGCCGAAGGTTTTGAAGCCCATGGATTCCAGCGCTACGTTGCCGGTAAGCACATAGAGGTCGGCCCACGAGAGGTTGCGCCCGTATTTTTGCTTGATTGGCCACAGCAGGCGGCGGGCCTTGTCCAGCGAAGCGTTGTCCGGCCAACTATTGAGCGGGGCGAAGCGCTGCTGACCGCCGCCCGCGCCGCCACGGCCATCGGTAATACGGTAGGTGCCGGCGCTGTGCCAGGCAAGCCGGATGAACAGGCCACCGTAATGACCAAAGTCCGCCGGCCACCAGTCCTGAGAATCGGTCATCAGAGCGTGCAGATCGGCGATCACCGCGTCGAGATCGAGGGAATTGAACGCGGCGGCGTAGTCGAAATCGCCCCCGTATGGATTGGAGCGCGGCGAATGCTGGTTGAGCGATGTGAGGCTCAGTGCCTCAGGCCACCAGTCTCGATTAGTTGGGCGTTTGCGGGGCGCACCTGCGCCATGCCCGAACGGGCATCCACCACCAGTGTTTTCTCCAGACTCAGCGTTCATGTTTTGCTCCTTATGGCTGTCGTTGACGCACTCACGCGTCGCTGAATAGAAACTTAGCAAACGTGCCAAGCCCGACCGAGCCATATGGATAGCAGCTTGTTACCGCTAAAATCCTTAAACGGTTCTGAAAATAACGCGATCATGCCGCGTACAGCAGCACATGAATTTGAAAATGGCCTGAGCATCATATTTGCCTATGCGTACGATAGGCGATGCTTGTTACGAGCAACGCAGCCCCTGCCATAGCTCGCTAGGCACCAATCGCCCGGTACAATGCCGCGTTTGCCTCACCGTCCCGGAGCCATTGTCAATGTTCACCCTCGCCCACTTGAACACCCCGCCGCCGGAATCGATCAAGAGCCAGGTGCTGCAGATGGTGGTGGACTATCTCGGCGATATCAGCCCTGTGTCCCTTACCCCCAACAACCCGCTGTATCAGCTGTATCAATACGTCGTGGGTTACGAAGTGCACCGCTACCTGGACAGCATGAATGGAGCGCAAGCAGGCAAGCCCGAACTGATCATGGCGCTGGATGCCAATGACCCGGCAAGCCTGCTCGGCTTCGCGCTGTATTTACCCTATGTGAATGATCCCGAAGCCTGTGCCCTGGTCTACCTGGCGGTGCACGCCGAACATCGACGACAGGGCGTCGGCCGAGCCATGGTCGACGCGATGGTGGCGCGCTATCCCCATGCGGAAGTAGCCTGCGTGGCCAGCAAGGTGCCGTACTTTCAAGCGCTGGGCTTTCAGCCCTTGGCCGCTCGCGGCCCGCAAGTGGTGATGAACACCCGGAGCCAAGCGTCCAGCGGCATGGTGGCGGTGCAAGACCTGGAGCCGATTTTCCAGTCACAGGAAGTTCGCCAGATTCACACTTACCTGGTGCAGCAACACGGCACCAAAGCCATGAGCGACGCGGAAAAAAGCCGCGATCAGTTACTTGATGAGCTGGCGCAACAGGCCATTCATCTGACTCAGACGTCCTCGACGGCCAATCGCTTGCATTGACCGGGTGATGAAGCACATACGCCGAACCGCCCATCCGACCCTTCCGCGTAAAGCGTGACCCACACCACCAAACCGCTCACCAAGCCTTGCCTGGCTGGACCTTGGCGCTAATGTGCGCATGCTGGCAAATTAATATCACCAGCTATCTGCCTACACTCAGGAACGAGTATCTATGTTTAAGCACTTTATGATGAGCGCCGCGGCGCTGAGCTTCGCCGTGTTGTCCGGTTGCGCGTCGGTACCAATGGAATCTCCAGAAAAGGATCAGGCGTTCAAGTCCTTCTCTGCCCCTCCGCAAGACCAGGCTGGCCTGTACATCTTCCGTGACTCAATGCTCGGAGCCGCACTTAAGAAGTCGGTGAAGATAGACGGCGAAGTTATCGGCGAGACCGCCGCGAACACCTACTTCTACCGTCTCATCACGCCGGGCCCACACACTCTGGCCACCGAGTCGGAGTTCAGCGATAACCTCCTGGAGCTGAACGCCCAGGGCGGCAAGAACCACTACGTACGTCAGTCCATCAAAATGGGTCTGTTCGTTGGCGGTGCCAAGCTGACCGAAGTCTCGGAAGCCGAGGGCCAGAAAGCCGTGGCAGAGACCAAACTCGCACGCTAGTGCAAGTGACGTTCGAACGGAAAGGCCCAGCAGATTGCCGCTGATCCCGGCACGCTAGCGGCCCGGACTAAATCCGTCGCCACAGCACAGAAGCCCCGCAATTGCGGGGCTTCGTTCATTGTTCGGTCGCAAAACGTCCGGATGGCTCGTAGTCTCACATGAAACAAGCCCTGACGCGCCGGCGGTTCCGGCCTCAACATTCAAGCTGTCAAAGCTTCACACAGACAAATATCGCGTTCCCCGAAGTCCCATTCCAAGGGACAATCTTCTCGTAATCGTGCTCAAGCACATGAACTTCGAAGGTCGGCTGCAATAGTTCGATCAGCTCCCCGAAGCTCACCGCCACCATGCGGTGTTCGTCATGCCATACCTGGCTTTCATCGGCGACCGTCTTTTCAATGCGGAGCTTCAACAGCTGCTGCTCGCCTGCGCCGGGGTAGTGCCAACCGGAGCTGAAGCTGAACAGGCCGTCGGCATGCTGGGCGCTATGCGAAACGAACGAGCGGTTGTCGATGCTGTGCTTGTCCACTGCGTTGAAGCAGAACAGCCCGCCCGCCTCCAAGCCGCAGTGCACGCTCGCGATACAGGCTTTCAGCCGTTCGACGCCGGCGCTGTAGTGGATGGAGTACAGAAAGCAGGTGATCAGATCGACCGACCCATCCAGAGCGAAACCACACATGTCCTGCACGGAGAAGCATGCTTCCGGGCAGCGCAGCGCCGCGCGGTCGAGCATCGGCTGGTTGATATCGAGCCCGCCGCTCGTGTATCCGGCATCGATGAAATGCCGCACATGCGGCCCGGTACCGCAGGCGAGATCCATATGCCGCCTGCCGCCGTTGCCGAACAGTTGCTGCAGCCGCTGGATACAGTGGCTCTGCGCGCGGTAATCGATATCGGCGCACATGAGATCGTAGTAGCCCGACAGGTCGGTATACAGAGCATTGCCGGGCATGATGGCCTGCTGGTCGAGCGGAGCATTGAGGGGCGCGCATCATAATCTCAACCCAACCACGGTGGAATGGCCACGTGGCTAAGGCGTCATCCACGAGGAAGCGGCAGATCATCTGCGCCATACAGGCGCCCCGAAGCTCCGCCGTCCTCGTCGCGCCAATCAATTACTCGTCCGGAATATCCGCCTCGACCAGCTTTGCCAGTAGCGTCAGCGATTCCTGCCAACCGAGGTAGCACGCCTCGGCTGGAATGACGTCGGGAACGCCTGCCTGGGTGATGTTCAGCTCGGTACCACAGGAAACCGGTGTGAACGTCACGGTCACTTCCATGGCGCCCGGCAGGCCCGGATCGTCGAACCTGTCTTCGTATCGGATCCGCTGGTTTTCCAGCAGCTCAAGATACTGGCCACCGAAGCTGTGGGTCGCCCCTGTGGAGAAGTTGGTGAAGGACATCCGATAACTGCCGCCAACACGGGCATCGAGCTCATGCACCTTGCCGGTGAAGCCATTCGGTGGCATCCATTTGGCCTTGGCGTCAGGGTCGAGAAACGCGCGGTAGAGTCGATCAGGTGAAGTTCGCAAGACGCGATGAAGGCGGATGGTGCTGGGCATGGCTGTCTCCTTTGATTGCGGGTTTGCCTTGATGGCCTTGATAGTCGAACGAAGGAGAAGGATTTCGACGCCAGGCTTAAAATTTCAGCGCACTCGCACTCGCCGCGACCCAGCGTGAAGCCACGAACGATATGCCCGCATCGGCCTGAGCCGTCCGACAATGCCGTCCAACGCCGAGCCGGTAGGTGCACGATTGGCCGTGATGGCGGCGTATTTTTCATCAGCACGCGCCACGACCGCGCCAAAGGACTTTAAGAAAGACATTCAGAAGGACCGCTAGGACAACGTTGATGATCCTCGCAGGATTCCGCCGCCCGGCGGCGTACCGGTAGCGGTGAAGCTGGCCGAGGGTGTCTCTGAACGGTCTGCGCATGAAAGATGGTGCCCGTTACGCCCGGCCCCCGCTCAGCACCTGCGGCAGCCACAGCGCGATTTGCGGCCAGCCGGTAATCAGGGCGGCGGCAAGGCACATCAGCAGGAAGAACGGCAACGCCGCCATGGCCACGCGGCCTATCGGCTCGCCCGACAGCGACTGGATGACGAACAGATTGAAGCCAACCGGCGGCGTTATCTGCCCGAGTTCCACCATGATCACGAGGAACACGCCGAACCAGATCGGATCGTAGCCGGCGGCGACGATCACCGGCAGGGTGATCGGCAAGCTCATGACGGTCAGCGAGATACCGTCGAGAAACATCCCCAGCAACACATAGAACAGCGCGATGGCCAGTAGGAGCAGGACCGGCGACAGCTGCTGAGCGGCAATCCAGGCCGCCAGCTCGCGGGGAAGATGCAGATAGGCCATGGCCGCCGATAGCATCGCGGCGGCCACCAGCAGACTGCAGACCATGGCGGAGGTCAGCAACGTGCCCTTGAGCGCATCGAGGATCAATCCGACGCTCAATTGCCGCTCGGCCAGCAACAGCAACAACGAGGCCGTGACGCCGATGGCGGCCGATTCCGACGGGGTCGCGATGCCGCTATAGATGGCCCCGATGACCAGACCGATCAGCAGCAGGATTGGCATCAGCAACCCCAGCGCGGCGAGCAGACTGGTGTCGCCGCGAGGCTCACGAGGCGCGACCTTGGCGTTCGCGACGGTCCGCACGATGATGAACGCAGAGAACAGCGCCGCCATCATCAGACCGGGTAGCAGGCCGGCCATGAACAGCTTGATGATGGAAACCTCAGCCTGCACTCCGTAGACGATCATGATGATCGACGGCGGAATCAGCAGCCCGAGACTCCCTGCGCCGGCCAGCGAACCGAGCGACAGGTCGCGGTTGTAGCCGCGGTTCGCCAGTTCGCGTGTGGTGATCTTGCCCACCGTGGCGGTGGTCGCCGCGCTGGAGCCGCAGACCGAGGCGAACAGCGTCGAGCCGAACACGTTGGTGTGCAACAGCCCACCGGGTAGGTAACGCGTCAAAGGCGCCAGGCCCCGGAACAAACGCTCCGAAATATCCGACCGAAAGATCAGCTCGCCCATGAGGATGAACAAGGGGATCGCTGCAAGCTCCCAACTGTTGCTCGCGCGAAACAGGATTTTCGACATCATCAGGCCGATGCGTTCGAACCCGAAGCCGCCGAAGCCCCACAGGGAAAGAATCGCCGCCAGGGCCAGCGCGGCGAATACCCAGACGCCGAGCGCCAAGGTAGTGAGCAGGATGGCGACGACGCCAAGCGCGACTACGATCATCTCCATGCTTGCTCCTTAGGCGCGATAGTCGCCGCGCTGTTGCAGTATCACCAGTGCGCGCACCAACAGAGTCAGGCAGAGCATGCAGAGGCCGACCAGCACGGCCGACTCGGGGATCCACAGCGGCGTCTGCGCCATGGTGTCGCTGATCAGGTTGCGCTGATAGCTACGCTGCACGCCCTTGAACCAGATGGTCGCCACCAGGCCGAATGCCGCCAGTGCGCCCAGCGTGGCAGCCAGCTCCAGCGGCCAGCGCCACCGCGGCGCCAGGCGCTCGAGCAGGATCGAGACGCGGATCAGTCCGCCCTGCTCCAGTGCGTACGGCAGGCTGAGGAAGATCATCGCGGCCACGGCGTAGCCGATGAACTCATCGAGTACGTAGGTGGACTGGCTGAACAGGCGCAGCGCCACCTCGGCGAGGATGTGACCCAGCATATAGACGATGATCAGCATGCTGACGCCGGCGCCGAGGCGGTTGAGCCCGCCCGACAGACGCGCCATGGTTTGGATCACTGTTTGGCCTTCCATGCATCGAAGGCGGACATCACCTGCTGGCCTCGTTCGCCGGTATCCTCCAGCCATTCGGCAATCGCCGGCTTGGAGGCATTGCCGAGGAATTCGCGGAAGTCGTCCGGGATCGGATCATGAATTGCTACCTTGTGCTCGGCGAGCGTCTCGTAATTGCCCGCAACACGGCCACGCACCGCCTCCCAGTTGCGCGCCTCGGTGCGTTTGGCCGCCTCCAGAATCGCCGCCTGGGCCTTCTCGGATAGCTCGTCGAAGGCGTCTTTGTTCATGTGCACCATGTTCAGCGGAACGGCGTATTGCACACCACTGAAATCGCTCTGCTGCTCCCAGAAGCTGGCAGCCGCGCCGAGATCAGCCGAGGTCAACACCGCTTCGATGCCCCCGGTGGCCAGTTGCGGAACGACGTCGCCCCAAGCCAGGCTGATGGACGCAGCGCCGGCTTCCTTGAAGACCTGCGTGCCGGTGCGGTCGAAGGTACGAATCTTCAGATTCTTCAGGCTGTCGGCGGACACGATGGGCTTCTTGGCCCAGATTCCGGTAGGCGGCCAGGGCGAGGAATAGAGCAGGATCTGGCCGTTCTCGGCGAAGACCTTTTCGTATTCGGGACGCGCGATGTCGTACAGCGCCTTGGCCTCGCTCACGTCACTGACGATGAAGGGCAGGGACGACAAGAGCAGGATCGGGTCCACCCCACCGAAGAATGCCGCCAGGGTATCGGCGATCTGAACCGCATTGTCCGCCACGGCATAGAAGTGATCGGGCGATTTGTAGCCCAGGCTGCCGCCCATGTGCAGGGTGATGTCCACCTCGTCGCCAGCCAGTTCCTCGACCTGCTGGACGAAGAAGGTGTCCCCTTCGACATGAATGGAGCCGGCGTTGTATTCGCTGGAGAAATCCAGCTTCGGCGCCGCCGTCGCGGTGTTCAGGCCAAGCCCCAGGCAGACCGCCAGAGCCATTGTCTTCCATGTACAAGCACGCGTCGCAGTCGTATTCACGTTTCTGTTCCTCGGTGGCTGGCAATGTCGCTTCGCGATCCGGGCGTTGCGTAGCCTGCGGCCAAAGTCCGCCCGCCTCGACGGAGCCGGATGCGAAAAGCGCTTCGGTTGAGCTTACGGGCTATCTGATGGCGCTATTAGCCGGAAAAACGACGGCCAAGTGCCAGTGAGCGTCGCGTTTCGCGGTCAAGACAAGATGCCGAAGCGGCGAATCGGGACATCAGCTCAGTTTTTTTGATCAGTCTCGGCCGAAGTAGGCCATCTGCGTGCGGGCAAGCTGAGTCCCTGATCACGGCAAGCAACCGGCCGCGGACAGAGCTGTCCCGTATACTCGCGCGTTTTCCGCGTGAGTCTTCCCTTGTGAGCAACAAACGATATGCCTGCATCGGCCTGAGCAATCCGAAATCGCCGTCCAACGTGGGGGCAATCATGCGTGCGGCAGGCTGCTATGGCGCCGCCTCGGTGTTCTACACTGGCACCCGCTACGACCGCGCCAAGGATTTCATCACCGACACCAAGAAGGTCCATCAGGATATTCCACTGATCAACATCGACGACCTGCGCAAGATCCTGCCGCTCGGTTGCGTGCCCGTCGCCGTGGAGCTGGTCGAGGGTGCTCGCGCCCTTCCCGAGTACACGCATCCGGATCGTGCGCTGTACATCTTCGGCGCGGAGGATGGCTCGCTGAGCAAGGAAATCCGCGACTGGTGCGAAGACGTGGTCTACATCCCCACCAACGGCTGCATGAATCTCGCGGCGACAGTGAACGTGGTGCTCTACGACCGCCTGGCCAAAGGCAACAACACCCGTTCCGGCCCGCAATTTGGCGCCGCGGCGAAAGGCACCTGATTCGCCGCCGCCACGCCTCGGCCACCCTGGCCGCCGACGTCAGCGATCGACTGACGGGCCACGATTAGCGCACGATATCCATGAACGGCGTGACGATCAGGCTGTAGAGCCAGGATCGACGAATGGTTGATCTCAAGAACGCCCCATGAGCCGGCCGCCTCAAGGAAAAGGTCGCGAATCGTCGATTCAGCCTAGTCGTTGGTGAATGCCAATCCATATCAGCGCTTGGCCAAGCCGAACAGCGCGCCTGATTCGGTTGGCGGTGTGATGACGCGCGGATGACGACGACGCCTGGCCCCGCCTTTTCTCCGGCGCATGACATCCAAGCCCTTGCAACGAGCCGGGACAAACCAGACGAAGCCGTACCGGTACGGGCCCTGCGCGGTCGCAGGCAACCGATCATGAGGCAGGCGCCGAGCGTCTATCGTTATGGGCGAAGAACCTGAACCAACCCTGCCGACCAAGCCGGTCAACCCGGCCTGACAACCTTAACGCCAGACGGCACGAGGCGATCAATATGACTCCGGAGATCAACATACGCCGGCTCACCGCGAACGATGTCTTGCACATGCGGAACATGCTCGCCATGTTCGGGCAGGCTTTCGAAGACATTCCCACCTATACCAAGGATCAGCCCTCGACGCCGTATCTCGCCGAGCTTCTGTCTGGCAACAGCTTCGTCGCGCTCGCTGCGTTCGAGGACGATCGCGTCATTGGCGGGCTGGCTGCCTACGTGCTGCCGAAATTCGAGCAGCCGAGGCGCGAAATCTACGTCTACGACCTGGCAGTCGCACAATCGCACAGACGCCTCGGCGTCGCCACGGCACTGATACGAACGCTACAACGCGTGGCCAAGGAGCTGGGCGCCTATGTCATCTTCATCCAGGCCGACTACGGCGACGAACCGGCAGTGGCGCTTTACACCAAGTTGGGCACTCGCGAAGAGGTTCTGCACTTCGATATCAACACCGAATCCCAGGATAACCCCGCCTGACGCGCTCATTCCTTGTGGGCACATCAGTGCGCGACCCGGTACGTTTTAGCTCCCACAGCCCCGCTTGCCGGTCTGCCACCAGTGCAATGGAGCCGGCAGGCAGACCGAATCACGCCGGTGAAGGCGTCGCCTGCGTCAGCGGCTGCCACGCCGCCAGTGCGCTACGAGCGATGCTTTCGAGCGCCTCGCGATCCGCACCGTCGCGCGCCTGGATCGACATGCCCTGTTGCACGGTGATGTAGTAGCGGGCCACGGCTTCGAGATCCACGGTGGGTGAGAGTTCTCCACGCTCGATGCCCTGGGCCAGATGTTCGGCGAGCAGGCGGGTGTTATGCGCGCGCCTGGCGGCTAGCTCGGCGCGGACGTTCGCACTGGCTTCCGTCGCGTGCAGTGCGGAAAGGATCACCAGGCAGCCACGCGGCTTGTCGCTGCGGCTGAACTCGCGCGCGGTGGTCATGAGCAATGCCTCGACCGTGCCATAGGCGGTCGACGCAGCCAGCGCCGACGCCCAGATCGGTGCGCCGTCCGTGGCGCTGTAAAGCGCTACTGCCTCGCGGAACAAGCCTTCCTTCGAGCCGAAGGCGGCGTACAGGCTCGGTGAGCCGATGCCCATCGTCGAGGTGAGTTCCGCCATCGAGGCGCCTTCGTAACCTTTTTCCCAGAACAGCTCCATCGCCTTCGCAAGCGCCTGTGTCCGGTCGAAACCCCTGGGTCTGCCGCGCTCTGCCATCGCTCTCACCAATTATGTATTGATCGACACAGAAAATGATTGACAGCCTTTCCGAGGCCACCGCATTCTGTATCGGTCATTATATATTGAGGAACAGCTCATGTATCCACTCGAAGGAAAACGCGCTTTCATCACCGGTGCAAGCCGGGGCATTGGCGCAGCCATCGCACGTCGTCTGGCAGCAGACGGTGCTGACGTCGCCATCGGTTATGAACGTTCTGCAGGCCCAGCACAGGCGCTCGCCGACGAGATCGTCGCCCAGGGCCGACACGCCGTGGCGGTCCAGATGCAGGCCTCCTCGCCGGATTCGATCCGCGAAGCGGTGGACCAGGCGGCTGAGCAGTTGGGCGGATTGGACATTCTGGTCAACAACGCGGGCATCATTCGCGGCGGCCCGATCGAGACGATGAGCCTGCAGGACATAGACGACACGCTGTCCATCAACGTGCGTGCGGTAATCCTTGCGTCGCAGGCGCGCTGACACACATGCCGGAAGGCGGCCGGATCATTTCCACCGGCAGCAACCTGGCCGAGCGCGTACCCGAAGACGGCCTGAGCCTCTATTCGGCAAGCAAGGCGGCGCTCGTCAGCTGGACCAAAGGGCTGGCACGTGATCTCGGCCCGCGAGGCATTACGGTGAACGTGGTGCATCCCGGTTCGACCGATACCGACATGAACCCGGCCGAAGGCCCCCGTGCCGAAGCCCAACGCAACCGCATGGCGATCAAGCGCTATGGCCAAGCTGCAGACGTAGCGGCCCTGGTCGCGTTTGTCGCCCGCGACGAAGCCCGCTCGATTAACGGCACCGGACTGACCATCGATGGCGGCGCCAATGCCTGAGCCGGGGCAAACCGGGCGCGATGCGGTCTTGCGGCACGCACTCTGGCTACTTGCACCGGCCATCACACTGGTGGTCGCCAGTGAGTTCGTGGTGGTGGGGCTGCTGCCGCTGGTGGCAGGCGAACTGGGCGTCTCGCTCGCCGAAGCGGGACGCCTGACCGGCCTGTTCGCGGTGTCCGCAGCGGTGGCCGGCCCGGGGCTGACCTTGCTGGCGAGCCGCTGGCCGCCTCGCCACGTCATGGCGGCGACGTTGCTGCTGTTCGCGCTGGGCAATGCGGTGATGGCCTGGGCATCGGATTTCAGCCTGTTGCTGATGGCGCGTATCGCACAAGGCGCGGTGCTCCCTGCGTTCATCAGCGTTGGTGCGGCAGTGGTGACAGCGCTGGCGCCACCAGAGCGCAGAGGCAGGGCGCTGGCCAACGCCAACCTCGGTTTCGTGCTGGGCGTGCTGTTGGCATTACCGGCGGGTGCAGCACTCGCCCAATGGGGCAGCTGGCGTTTGCCGTTCATGCTGCTGACGGTCGGGTCGTTGGTAGCGGCGGTGGTGATAGGGCGAAGCTTTCCCGTGGGGCGTCCCGCCGACGCTCCTTGTGTAGCCGAACAGCTCGCTCTATTGCGTCGGCCGACGTTCCTCGGCCATCTGCTGGTGACCATTCTGTTGTTCGCCTCGATGTTCGCCGCCTACACCTTCGTTGGCGCCTGGCTGGATGCGTCGTTGGCCCTTTCCGGAAGCCAGCTCGCCATCGCCCTGCTGCTCTTCAGCGCGGTGGGCGTGCTCGGCAATGGTCTAGCCGCTCGTGTGGCCGATAGCGCGCCGGTCGCAGCAACGGTAACGGCCGTGCTAGCGCTGGTCGCCGCCATCAATCTGGCCCAGGCATTTGTCGGCGTACTACCGGCGATGGTCGTGCTGCTTGGCGTCTGGAGCGTCGCACACACGGCCGGCGTCACACTGAGCCAGGTGCGGGTGACGATGGCTGGCGATCACGCACCGGCGTTCGCCATGACCCTGAATATTTCGTGCGCCAACCTGGGCATCGCCGCTGGTGCGTTCGCCGGTGGCTGGGGCATCGATCGATGGGGCCTGGACGCTATCGGCTGGGTACCGATCACCTTTGCGGCGCTGGTCGTGGTGCTGAGCGCCCTGCTCGTCCTCCCGCCCTCACGTCGTCCCCGCCCCCTTGGGCAACGCCGCGAATCCGCCGGATAAGCGCGCGGTAGAGCAGGCCCTGGGTGGCGCTTAGGTACAGTGCGCCTGTCGATCACCTCTCCGGGCGACGGGCGCGCTTGGTCCGCCCGCGCTTAAGCGTTCCCGGCACCGCCGCTTTCAGCAATCGCTGGAACGTAGGGCATTCGGCATGGCTGGGTGCCGGACAGACGGCGGCGTGGCGCAGACCTTTGCTCATGGCACGAAGACGCCTGATGGTCGCGTCCAGTTCATCGGCCTTGGCCACCAGCATGGACCGGTCGATGTTGGGTGTGCCGTTGGGCGCGAACATCGCGCGAATTTCCTCGAGCGTGAAACCGGCCGACTGGCCGAGCGCGATCAACGCCAGTTGATCGAGGACCTGCGGCGCGAAACGACGCCGTTCGCCGGGGCGGCCGAGCGAGGTAATCAACCCCTTTTCTTCGTAGAAACGCAGCGCTGACGCCGGTACGCCAGAACGTCTGGCCACGTCTGAAATATCCATGAGCGAGCCTCTTGACCTCAAGTTCACTTGAACTTGTAGAGTCGCGCCGAAACACCATTCAGTCAATCAGCGGGAGGCTCCCATGACATCACTGACGCACTTATTCATTCTGGCCTGTGGCCTGGGTATCGGCGCAACCGCGGTCATGGATCTGTGGTTGATGCTCCTCAACCGCCTGGGGGTGGCGACCCTCAACTTCGCCTTCATCGGACGCTGGGGCGGCCATCTGCTGCACGGCCAGTGGAGGCACGCGGCAATTGCCAAGTCGTCGCCGATCAGAGGCGAGCTGGCCTTCGGCTGGCTGTTGCATTACGCCACTGGCATCGCCTTCGCCGCGCTGCTGCTCGCCCTGCAAGGCAACGCCTGGGCCTTCGAACCGACCCCGCTGCCCGCGCTGGCTCTGGGACTCGCCACCGTCATGGTGCCCTTGTTCGTCATTCAGCCTGCCATGGGGTCGGGCTTCGCTGCGCGCCGGACACCCACGCCCCTGAAGAACTGCCTGCGCAGCCTGGCCAACCACGGCGTGTTCGGACTCGGTCTGTACCTGACCGCCGTCGCGCTCGCCGCCTGGCTGAAATGAACACGCCACTTTCTTACCCACGACCCCCCGTTGGAGAGCACGCCATGACACAGATCGCAATCATCTACCACAGCGCCAAGGGCCGCACCGCGCACATCGCCCGAATGATCGCCGAAGGGATCGGCCAGGTGTCCGGCACCGAAGCGCAGCTGCTCGAGGCCGGGGCGCTTGCCTCAGCGCCCGACACCATGCTGCCGTTCGACGGTTATATCCTCGGCTCGCCGACCTATCTGGGTGGCGTGTCGGCGCCGGTCAAGGCGTTCATGGACGCCACCGGGCCGCTGTGGCGCACGCAGCGATTGCGCGGCAAGCTGGCCGCCGGCTTCACCGTGTCGTCGCTACCGGCCGGCGACAAACAGTCCACGTTGCTGTCGATGTTCACCTTCTGCATGCAGCACGGGATGCTCTGGGTGGGCAACCCGATCCTGCCGGAGCAGCACCAGGGCGTGCCTTATGAGGAGGCTGCCAATCGTCTGGGTTCCTGGTCCGGGCTGATGGCTCAGGCGGACAAACGGTCGGCTGCCGATGCCTTCGCGCCGGGCGATATCAGGACGGCGCGGATGTTCGGCCAGCACTTCGCCGAAACGCTGCTGCGCCTGCACGGCCAAGTGCCAGTCGCACCGACGCTGGAGGCCTGCTGATGATCGCCCGTCGATACGCCCCGCTGCTGTTCGCACTGCTGCTTTCCGGGTTCATGTCGCTGATGGTATCCGGCATCTCGACGCTGCGCGCGACAGGCCCGGTACCCGGCTTCCTGGGTCTGTGGGTCAGTGCCTGGCTGGCGGCCTGGCTGTTCGCCTTTCCTGCGGTGCTGCTGGTCACGCCGTTGGCCCGTCGCGCGGTCGGGCGGCTGGTCAAGGCCGAGTGATTGGCAGGTCCGTCCCGACGTGGCGAGCTGTCCCGCCACATCGTCGCCGGATCTGCCGGCTCGCGGCCAGCGTTATCGCGATGGTATGGACTGGAAATGACGCGTGGAAAAGGCTTCGCCGTTTTCCACCCTACGCCCCCAATCAAATGCCGCAGCTCTGCTAGGCTCAGTCGTTCGCACTTCACTGAGAACCAGCAGTGACACCTGGAGGGCAACCATGACCGGCGCCGAGCTCACCGATTGCTACCGCGGCTATATTGCCTGCCTGAATAGCCAGAACTGGCCGGAACTGGGCCGTTTCGTCGACAACGAGGTGCAGTACAACGGTCAACGAGTCGGTCTGGACGGTTATCGCAGGATGCTAGAGGAAGACTTCCTGGCGATCCCGGATCTGCATTTCAACGTGGATCTGCTGGTAGCCGAGCCGCCTCGCGTGGCGTGCAGGCTGCTGTTCGACTGCACGCCAGCAGGCACGCTGTTCGGTTTTCCGGTCAATGGAAAGAGGGTCGCCTTCAGCGAGAACGTGTTCTACGAATTCCAGAATGGGAAGATTCGGCACGTTTGGTCAGTGATCGATAAAGCGGCGGTTGGCGCCCAGGTCTAGCACCCAAGGCGCGCGATCACGGTTACAGGTCGTTTGCATGCCAACGCGATGAAACGCCGCTGGGCAATCCACGCAGCCCGTTAGCCCGACTTTCGTTTGCGCTCGCCTCAGGAAATGTCGATCTGATAGCGAAAGCCATCGGCCGTCGCGCGGGACATGCGGTATTCCAGTGGGGATCGATCGTAGCCCAGAGCCGTTCGCTCGATAACAACTACCGGCGCGCCCTCGTCGATCGACAGGGTCTTCGCCATGGCGCTGTCGGCTGCGCCGACGGTGAGCGTTTCCTTGGCCGAGGCGATGCACTGGCCGCACTGCTGCTCGTAGAACGGATAGAGCAGTTCGCCAAAATCCTCGGAGTCGATCTCCAGTAGCGCCCCGAAACGTGTGGCGGGCAGCCAGATCTCTTCATGGAACAGGGTCCGGCCTTCGATCATGCGCAGCCGTTCCATGTGCACAACCTTCTCGCCGTGCTCCAGTTTCAGTGCCATTGCTACCTTCGGCGACGGCTTTTGCAGCGTCTTGGACAGGATTCGGCTGGTGGGAATTTCGCGCCCACCGCTGGCGTTCACCTGCCGGAAGAAGCGCGCCAGCGACGCATCGAAGTTGGGTCGGCGGACGAAGGTACCGCGACCCTGGCTACGCAGCAGCAAACCTTCATTGACCAGCGTATCCACGGCCTTGCGCACCGTGCCGATGGCCACGCCGTAAAACTTGGTCAGTTCCGCTTCGGTCGGAATGGGCGCACCGGGCGTCCATTCGCCGGCCGCAATCTTGGCCAGCATTTCTTCCCGCAAACGCTGATAGAGCGGCAAGCGTTGGTCGTATCCAAGTGTCGGGGCATTCATCTTTTATCGGTCCTGTTCCGCAGCGCAATCACTCTACCACTGACCCGTCGATTGACAGATATCCACTGCTGCATATATGGTCATCCATTCATATATATGACTAGATGTCAGCGTAATGATATGACCACACCTGTCGGCTTGCGTTTCGCGGCCTGACGTTAGCGGACGAAAGGACGTTCGTCACAACAATCGACCAGGGTTATTTCGCTTATGACCGGCCTTCAACCGCCCGCGCTCACCGGCGTGGACACCCACGCTCATATTTTCCGCCAGGATCTGTCGATGGCTCCGGACCGTCGTTACAGCCCCCATTACGATGCGCAGGTGGAGCAGTTCCTCAAGCATCTCGATCGCAACGGTTTATCGCATGGCGTGCTGATCCAGCCGAGCTTTCTGGGGACGGACAACCGGTTCATGCTCGATGCGCTCCGCCGTTACCCACAGCGGCTGCGTGCCGTGGCGGTGGTCGAGGTGGATATCAGCGAGACGCAGCTGGACGAGCTGGCGGCAGCCGGCGTGGTGGGTATCCGCCTGAACCTCATCGGCAAGACGTTGGCCGACTACTGCGGGCCCGCCTGGAGCGCCCTGTTCGAGCGCCTGGCCCGACGCGGCTGGCAGGTCGAGATCCAACGCGGCATCGATGACGTGGCGTTGATCATCCCGGCCATCGTGGCTTGCGGCGTCGACGTGGTGATCGATCACTTCGGCCTGCCCACCGGCGGCATCGACAGCGAGAAGCCCAGCCACAAGGCCTTTCTCGCGTTGCTCGGCGACCCGCGCGTATGGCTCAAGTTGTCGGCGCCTTATCGCAGCCAGTCGGACCTGGCTCGGGCACGGCAGATTCTGGCGCAGGTTCGCGAGGCCAGCGGTGGCCTTTCGCGCTTCCTCTGGGGCAGCGACTGGCCCAACACCCAGTTCGAAGACCAGACCGACTACGACCGACAGGTCGCATTCATCACAGCGCTGCTACCGGACGCGGACGAACGCGCCCAAGTGCTAACGAAAAACGCGGCGAAGCTGTTCGGCTTCGACGTTTCTCGCTAAACGATCCATAACAACAATAGGACTTCCTCTCATGATGAGCCTGCTCGTCGTCGCGGCAATCGTGGTTGCCGTCGCCCTTGGCTACAAGACCAAGATCAATATCGGTCTGTTCGCGATCGCCTTTGCCTACCTGATCGGCTGTTTCGGGATGGGACTCAGCCCCTCTGAAGTGATCAGCATGTGGCCGCTGAAGATCTTCTTCATCATCTTCGCGGTGTGCCTGTTCTACAGTTTCGCCACCGTCAACGGCACGTTGGAAAAGCTCGCCGAGCACCTGATCTACCGCTGCCGGACGATGCCACAGCTGCTGCCGTTCGCCGTCTTCTTCACCGCCACGGTGATCTCGGCGATGGGCGCTGGCTACTACACGGTGCTGGCCTTCATGGCGCCGATCACCCTGCTGCTCTGCGAGCGGACCGGCATGAGCCTGATAGCCGGCGGCATGGCAGTGAACTATGGCGCCCTGAGCGGGGCGAATTTCGTTTCCAGCCAGAGCGGTATCATCTTCCGTGGCCTTGGTCAACGCCGGCATCCCGGAAAACGACGCCTTCATCAACGCGGCAGCGATTTTCACCAGCACCCTGGTGATCCCGCTACTGGTGATCTCCGTGCTGGTATTCCTGACCGGGCATGGCAAGGCCATGAAGACCTCGGCCTACGTGGCGGCGGAACCGACGCCGCTGAACCGCGAACAGAAGATCACGCTATGGCTGACCCTGACGATGATGGCCATCGTGCTGGTGGCGCCCATCATGCGGATCGCTTTTCCGGATAACGCCACGGTCGGCTTCATCAACTCGAAAATGGACATCGGCCTGATCGCCAGCCTGTTTTCCGTGATCGCCCTGCTGCTCAAGCTGGGCGACGAGCGCAAGGCCATGGCCTCGGTGCCCTGGGCGACGCTGATCATGATCTGCGGCGTGGGTATGCTCATCTCGGTCGCGATCAAGGCCGGCACCATCGACCTGCTCGCCTCGTGGATGGGCAGCAGCATCCCGCCGATCATGGTGCCGATCGTCTTTGGCATCGTCGCGGCGTTCATGTCGCTGTTCTCCAGCACCCTGGGCGTGGTCACGCCGGCGCTGTTTCCGATGGTGCCGCCGATTGCCGCAGCGCTCGGGATCGACCCGATGATCCTGTTCGTTGCCATCGTGGTCGGCGCGCAAGCCACCTCGATCTCGCCGTTCTCCTCCGGTGGCAGCCTGATCCTCGGCTCCTGCCCGACGGAGCAAAGCCGCTCATCGCTGTTCCCGCAGTTGCTGTTCCGCGCTGCGCCCCTGGGCTTCGTCGCGGCACTGATCTTCAACGCGCTGCTGACCTTCGTCTACTGAAACCACGCAGCCCGGCGCATAGGCACCGGGCTGCGCGCTGGCCCCGCGCAGGGCAATCGGCACCGAATCGATTTTTGGAAAGGAGAAACACTCAATGAAGAACTGGTTCGCCGATATCAGCATGACCAGGAAGCTGGCGATCGGCTTCGGCTCGGTGTTGCTGCTCACCGCCGCGTTGGCCGTCTATGGCTGGCTCAGCCTCGGCAAAGTGACCCACCGCGGCGAGCTGATGGCCCAGATCGCTTCGCTGAACGAAGCATTGGCCGAGCTGAAGGTCGCACGCCTGCAGTACATGCTCGATAACGGCGACGTGAAGTCGTCCGAGGCCGTCGACGAGGCCATCGAGTGGTTCTCGACTCGGCTCGAGGAGATCTCTCCGAACTTTTCCAGCGCCGAAGATTTGGCGCTGCTGCGCAAGCAGGGTGAACTGATCCAGCAATACCGCACCTCGCTGCAACGGATGCGTGACGCCTATGCTGCCGGCGCCGCCGCCCGCGCGAACATGGGTCAGCAGGCAATGCTTGCCAGCAAGCCGATCGACGCCATGGGCAAGACGATTGAGCAGATGCCGGCGGACGCCGAAAACCGCTACGCAGGCCTCAAGGCGATCTCCGAGCTGCGCATGAACTGGCAGCTGGTGCGCTACCAAATGCGTGGTTACAACACGACGCCGACCGACCAGGTCGCGGCGCTGGTCGAACAGCAGATCGGGCAGGCTCGGCAATCCGCCGCGCGCCTCAAGACGCTACTCGGGGAGTCGTTCTCCACTCAGGTCGCCGTCACCGAGCAAGCCCTCGACGGCTATCTCGCCGCGCTCAAGGCGGTGGTCGCGCAGACCGAAGCGATCGCGACAGCGCGCCAGGCCATGACGAACCAGACCGCCGAAATAAGCCGTCTCA
The DNA here is from genome assembly GCF_047225135.1 of Pseudomonas sp. YJ42. Taxonomy (NCBI): domain Bacteria; kingdom Pseudomonadati; phylum Pseudomonadota; class Gammaproteobacteria; order Pseudomonadales; family Pseudomonadaceae; genus Pseudomonas; species Pseudomonas sp. YJ42. Next base: position 1,410,669 of record NZ_CP178378.1, read on the forward strand.
GCAAGGCCCTGACCCAAGCCCAGGATGCCAGACGTGCCGACGAGACCGCACAAGCCCGCATCACCCAGATGACGGTTGCCGGTCTGGCCCTGCTCATCGGCCTGCTGGCCGCCTGGCTGATCACTCGGCAGATCACCCAACCGCTGGCGGATACGCTGGTGGTGGTCAGGAAAATCGCCGCCGGCGATCTGACCGACCAACGCCGCATCGCGCGCCGGGACGAAATGGGCGCGCTGCAGCAAGGCGTGATGGGCATGGCGGCAACCTTGCGCGAACTCATCAGCGGGATCCGCGACAGCGTTACGCAAATGGCCAGCGCCGCTGAGCAATTGTCCACCATCACCGAGCAGACCAGCGTCGGCATGAACGGTCAAAAGATCGAGACCGATCAGGTGGCAACGGCGATGCACGAGATGTCTGCGACGGTGCAAGAAGTTGCACGCAACGCCGAGGAGGCCTCGCAAGCCGCCAGCGAAGCGGATCGCGAAGCACGCGCGGGCGATGCGGTGGTGGCCGAGGCGGTCACCCAGATCGAACGGCTGTCGCAGGAGATGCTGCGCTCCACCGAAGCCATGGCCAAACTGGAGTCCGAGAGCAACCGAATCGGCAGTGTCATGGACGTGATCAAGACGGTGGCCGAGCAAACCAATCTGCTGGCCCTCAATGCGGCGATCGAGGCGGCGCGTGCCGGTGAAGCGGGACGTGGTTTCGCGGTGGTCGCCGATGAGGTTCGCGGCCTGGCCCAGCGCACACAGAAGTCGACCGAAGAGATCGAGCTACTGGTTGCCGGTTTGCAACAGGGCACACAACAGGTGGCCGTCGCCATGCAGAACAGCCACAACCTGACCGAAAGCAGCGTCGAACTCACGCGCAAGGCCGGACTGGCGCTCAACGACATCACCGCCAAGGTCTCGAACATCCAGGCGATGAACCAGCAGATCGCCGCCGCTGCCGAGGAGCAAGGCGCCGTCGCTGAAGAGATCAGCCGCAGCGTGATCAACGTACGCGACATCTCCGAGCAGACCGCCACGGCCAGCGACGAGACCGCTGCCTCGAGTGTCGAACTGGCTCGTCTCGGCAACGAGTTGCAGGCGATGGTCAGCCGGTTCCGTGTGTAAACGCTACGTATCGCTGGGCAGGTCGACGCACGAACGCCGGAGCCTAAAAGCGCTGCGCACGGCAACGTTCACTGCCGCGTACAGCGCAGATGGGCATCCAGGCGTCGACCCCAGACAATTGGACAACGTAACGCCGCTCTATGGTGGGCGACCTACCCCGCCTCACCAGGAGCGCCCATGGCCAACCCACCGATCACCGTACTGCGCGATACCCAGCCCATGCCCGTCGTCGATGCCTGCAAATGGGAGCGAATCGAAGGCGAACCGCATACCGTCAATCTCAATGCCTACACCTCCGATGACGGCAGCAAAATCATGGGCACCTGGATCTGCACGCCGGGCAAATGGCGGGTGGAATACGTCAAATGGGAATACTGCCATTTCCAGGAAGGCTACTGCATCATCACGCCGGACGGCATGGAGCCCATCCACCTCAAAGCCGGCGACATCTTCGTAGTCGAGCCGGGCATGACAGGAACTTGGGAAGTCGTCGAGACCGTCCGCAAGTACTTCGTCTTCGCCTGACGGCCGCGGCATTGGCGAGCGTTCCCATGTGCGATATGGGAACGTCTCGGCTCCAGCCTTACTGCCTCCAAACCGTTGAATGGTAGAGGGACTCGCGTTTCACTACCGACGTTTCGCCGTTCTTCGCCGTCAGATCCCGAACATCAGCGCCCGATGTGCCGCGGCACCCGCCATCGCACCATCACCTACCGCCAAGGGCACCGATCCTGCCGCTCGTGCCGCGTCGCCGCATGCGAATACCCCCGGGATCGAGGTGGCCTGGGTAGGATCGGTTTTGATGAAGGGCCCCAGCGGGCCCTCCTGCATCGCGCAACCCAGTTGCTCGATCAACGCCGAAACGCGTATGCGCGGCGCGAGGAAGATGCCGTCGAACGGCAACCGGCGACCATCGGCCAACTCCACATTCATCGGTTCGCCCTCCTTCAGCCGGATCACCCGGGTTCGCTCCAGTGCGGCGCCTCGCGCTTCGAGCTGCGCCAGTTCTTCGGCGGAAGGCTCGAACACCTCGTTGAGCAGTAACGTCGTGCTGCCCCAGTCGGGCAGCATCAGGGCTTGGTGCATCGACAGCGACGAAGTCGCCAGCACGCCAATCCGGCCCTGGTCGAGCTCGTATCCGTGGCAATACGGGCAATGGAAAACCTGCTTGCCCCAACGCTCGGCCAGCCCCGGGATCGCAGGCAATTCATCGACGATGCCGTTGGCCAGGATCAACAGCCGTGCCCGGTGGTCGTTTCCGCGTGCATCGGTCAGACGAAAGCCCTGCTCGTCGCGCTCGACCCGCGTTACTTCGGCGTGTAGCCAATCGACGGTGTCGTAGTTCATCAGTTGGGCACGACCTTCGGCGGCAATTTCATCCGGGGGAGCGCCATCCTGAGTCAGAAAGCCATGGGACGCCGCAGCAAAACGGTTGCGCCGCAAACCTGCATCAATCACCAACACCCGCCGGCGGGCCCGCGCCAAGGGTAGTCCTGCCGATAACCCCGCATAGCTCCCGCCGATAATGATCACGTCATAGAACACAGCGCTCACCTCTTCGGCAATTTATGTATCTTTTAAAGTTACACTAATAATCGAACGAAAAGAAACTGCTTTCCATTGAGGCTTCAGATGAGCTTGATCAGTGGGGCTTATGCGTGGCAGGCATCGCCTGGCAGGTGCTGTAAAGCGCGTTGAACTCGTTCGACAGATCGGCCAGGGTCAGCGAGCCCAGCCTTTGCAACAGCAGGGCTTCAGCTTGTTGCAAGGCTTCTTCGAGTGCCGAATTGACCACCCGTTCGACCAGGCAATCTGGGTTGTCGCGATCCGCGCCGATGGCGAAGATGCGCGGTCCGCCAACAGCGTGATGAATGTCCAGCAGCGTCACCTGCTGCAAATCGACCGACAGGCTCCAGCCCCCGTTGTAGCCTTTGTCCGCACGCACGTAGCCGGCTTTGCGCAGGCCCGTCATGGTGCGGCGCACAACCGCCGCGTTGGTCCCGAGCATCTGCGCGATCTGCTCGGAGGTGACCGGGCGTTCGTCACGCGCCATGTGCAGCAGGACGTGAAGCATGCGGGAAAGACGGCTATCGGTTCTCATGGCGGGCTTTTCGAGTGGCGGCAAGGTCGGCTCGCACCATACCTCGCAACCGGTGCGAAGGCACGCGGCGGGTCGTTCGCGCTAGGGCAGATAGGGCTCGATGTTGCGCAACCCACGTTCGACGTAATCCGCCTTTTCTCCTACGGGTGCGACGTAATGCAACGCCTCGGCTGCAGCATCGAGCCCGACCAGGCGCGCAAGCGTCCAGGCGGCGAGGTAGATGGAGGCCAGGCAGCCCCCGGCGGTGGCCAGGTTGCCTCGCGCGAAGAAAGGCTGTTCGAGCACCTCGATACCGGTTTCTTCTACCCACGGCCGGGTCGTGAGATCGGTGCAGCCGGGAACGCCGTTCAGCAGCCCCAGTTTCGCCAGGATCAATGTGCCGGAGCACTGTGCGCCGATCAGCTGCCGTTCGCTATCGAGCCGCGCCAGAATCTGCATCGCGGTGGGGTCCCGGGCAATCTCACGGGTCTTGATACCGCTGCCAACCAGCACGGCATCGAATGATTCGATCTCATCCAGAGCGGCTTGGCGATGCAGCCGCACGCCGTTCATCGAGGTCACCGTTTCACTCGGCGAGGTCAGGGAGACGCGCCACTCCGACTGCCTGACACGATTCAGGATGCCCAGGGCAATGAGCGAATCCAGTTCATTGAAGCCGTCGAAAGTCAGAATGGCGATATGCATGGCAAAGCTCGGCGCTGGGCAGGTTGGATCATTCTCAGCGCGACGAGGATCGGCGAGTAGGCACAGTTATCCGTCGCGATACCGGTACAGGCCCGGAACGATACGGCTTCAACCAGCCGCCGTTCAGGACTGTTTGGCCAGCACCAGCACGAACCCCACCACGATCCCGGCCAGGGAGATCAACCAGCCGATCCGGTGCGCACGGTTCTTTTCGGCTTGGCGAACGGGATCTACGGGCTTCTTTTTTCTCACGGTTCCACTGCCTCTCGCTGAATAGGGCGCGTTCCGGGAGCGAACCGTCCCAAACGCAACGCGCGCCTTTGTAGGCCGTGAGCGCGGAATTGTCCAGCGAGCAGCCTGTCCTTCACCCTGGAAATACGTCTGGGCTGCTACCGCGAGACTACCCCAGCGGGCTTTCTCCCGGATTCGGTTCATTGCCGGGATCACCGCCCTCGTCCGGCTCGGCCGAATCACCCGACCCGGGTGCATCACCGTATTCATCGTAATCGGGTGGTGTCAGGCCATCCTTGAGTGGATCTTTCGGATCGGTCATGGCTGCACTCCTCTTCGCGATGAAAAGACCAGAACGACTTCCCCCTTTTTGATGCACGAGCCGCTTCATCGTTCGCCGTCGGCGAGCTAGCGCACGTCGGGTCGTATTTGACACAGACTTGCCGCTTGGGAATCCGTGTCGGACCGCAAGCGCGGTTGGCTCAAGGAGATCGCTTCGTGACTGTCCGAGCCGGAGGCCTTCCGGCTGCTTCGCCTGTCTTGGCGAAAGCCTTGATCACGTCGCGTACGACCTTACGCTGCTCATTTGGCAGTGCCAGGAAGGCGTCGATGGCCTCTCGGTCGTCATAGAAAGCCGGGTCTTCCCACTGCGCCCGCTGCTCACGGATCGCAGTCACCGCCCTGTCACCAAATCGCAAGGCCTGAGGCTCGACCTTCAACCACTGCGCGATGACCTGAAGCTTGTCCTGCGAGGGGATGGACTTTCCGCCGAGCCAGCGTGAAACAGCCTGAAAGGTCACCGACCGTCCCCAGTAACGCGAATTGAATTCGCGTTCCAGAACAGCAGGGCGATCAGGGTATCCCGCGGCAAGCATCGCAGTGCGCAGGCGTTCGGCAAATTCCATCTTCTCGTTCATGGAGTGGACGTTAAGTTCCAGCCCCATGCCCAATTGAACATGCTGTTGTACAGAAAACTGAATTCATGCTTTCATTTCTCAAGAATGCTGTGAAGGACGACGGCATGTCGTTCGATCACGGCAATACGCTTGGTATCCTGAGGCCGTGCACGATAGTTCGACGCATCAGGACACGGGGTAGCTGGGTAACGAATGAAGAAGCCTGACGCCAATGCGGTTCGGGCAGCACGAGGACAAGGAATGCCTACCCTTCATTATCTGAATTTCGAGGGCCACAACCTTTGCGTAGCGCATCGACCAGACGGCCTTGTGCTGCTGGACGGTACAGCGCTGGCACGTTTGCTCGGATACGTCGACGAACTCGGCGCTCTGCATTCACATTGCCGGGTCGAGGGTTTCATCTTCGGCAACCAGCCTCGTCCAACGATCTGGATCGATATACACAACACCTACTGCCTGGTAACTCACAGCGAATCGTCGGTAGCCGAGCGCCTTGGCCATTGGATCAGCCATTGGTTGCTACCGCGCTTCAGCGACCAACGCTCGCAGCCCCATGTTCGAAAGGCCGTTATCGGTGAGCAGCCCCTACGGGTGCTGAACTGGCGGGACGAGTGCTGGATTTCGCTTCACGGAGCGATACGGCTACTCCGCATCGCTGACCAGAACGTGGTCAAAGCACTCGCGGACTTACGCAACTTTCGCTAATGCCAACAACAAATGCGCAGCTCAATGCCGACCCCTAATTGCCCCTGAGCGGTTGCCAGGGAGCGATAGCGCAGCGTCTCGGCCCGCCTGTTCATCGACCGCCAAACATCCCCACCCAGTAGATTCCCGCATCGCTCTGCGGGTCCACCGCGTAGGCGCCGCCCAGCTCGCTGAATTCCGGGTTCATTACATTGGCACAATGCCCCGGGCTTGCCAGCCAGCCCTCGACGATCTGCCGGGGACGGTCGAGCGCCGCGGCGATGTTCTGCCCGACCGGCGAACCGGGATAACCCGCCAGCTCGGCGCGGTCGCCCGGGGTGCGACCTTCAGGGTCGAGATGGCCAAAAAAATTGCCATTGGCCATGGCGCGGCTGTGGGTTTCGGCGAGGCTGGCGAGCGTCGCGTTCCAGCTCAAGGGCGGTGCGGCGGCAAAAGCCTTGCCAGCGCACTGATGAGCGGTTCCGCGGACGCGGTTGACCTCTTCGAGCAACCGCTGCCCTTCGCTCTGGGAATCCTTCAGATGGCCGCCGATCAGCGGGCGCGCCAGCACGATGCGCCAGTCGCGTCCGGCACGGCTGACGCCGACATCGGCGTACTGCGGATCGAGCACCACGCGACAGAAACTTTCACGCAATGCCTGCATGGCCGACGCGGCGTCGCGCGGGCCGGAAAGGCTAATGGCCTGCACACTGACCATAGGGTAACCAGCACGGGCCAACGCGCCCTGCAGATCACCGGAGCCGGTCGCCGGCAGCACCAGGCGCGAGTCGGACTGAAGCGGTGTCAGCTCTTCGCTGGCGCGGTTGTCGCAGCGCTGTACCTCACTGCGATAGGCATTGATCGAGTCGATCAGCTGCGCCTCCCCTCCCACATCGGCGGCGACCACAACGCGACCGCCACCGAGCAGTGCCATCAGAAACAAGGAAGACGAAAGCAGGCGCACGAAATATCTCCAGCAACAGTTGGCGGGACGCTGAAGATGCACCCAGCACGCCCCGAAAGTCGAGCCGGTGCGGCAAAACGCTACCTACCGCGGCCCACTTGCCGTATGGCGAGGACTCCAACTTATAATAGTTCTTATTTGCACCGGAGCCTTTCCATTGGCAACTTGCTCAGCTCAGCGGCTTCTGGCTATCGAGGACGACCCGATCCTGGGGGCGCACTTGAAAACATCGCTGGAAAACCGTGGATTCGACGTAACACTCGCTGGCGACGGTTCTACCGGCCTGGCACTGGCTCGCGATTCGACCTACGACCTGATCCTGCTGGATGTCATGCTGCCGGAACTCAGCGGTATGGAGCTATTAACCCAGCTGCGGAAGCAACGCCGCACACCGGTGCTGATGATGTCCGCGCTGGGCAACGAGGCGCACCGCATCCAGGGCTTCGACAGCGGCGCCGACGACTACCTGCCCAAGCCCTTCAGCGTCGAGGAATTACAGGTTCGCATCTCCGCCATCCTGCGCCGCGTGGCCTATGAGCGCAGTGCACCATCGGCGGTGAATCATGAATCGATACGCTTCGACGATCAGCGCTGCGATCTGCGCTACGAGGGGCGCTGGGTTGGCCTGACCGCCACTGAATACCGGCTGATGAAGGTGCTGCATGACACTGCCGGCGAGGTGCTGAGCAAGCCGTTTCTCTACCAGCAGGCGCTGCGCCGCGGTTATTCGCAACATGATCGCAGCCTGGACATGCACATCAGCAACATCCGCCGCAAACTGGCGCGCGAACAGGTGCTGAATTTGCGCCTGGAATCGGTATGGGGCAAGGGCTACGTGCTGGACCTGCAGGTCGGTTGATGCCCAATCGTCATTCACTGTTCTGGCGCCTGGTGGTGCTGGTCGCGGGCTTCTGCCTGGCAATGATCTGGGCCGGCGGCTACGTCGGTCATCATATCGACCGGACCAGTTCCTATCTGTCGCAGGAAGCCCACAGGGTACTCGCCGGCTATGCCGACGAGGCCCAGGCTGCCTTGCAAACCGGGCCGCAGGCACTGGCCCGATGGCTCGCGGACATGCGCCAGCGAGAGCCGGGCTGGCTGGTCGTGGTCGACGAACAGCTGCAAGCCCTCGGCGGCCAAACCCTGACCGCCGCGGAGCGGCAGGGGCTCACGTTCGTGCGGCACTACGAGTGGCCAATGAGCCGCCGCTATGACGGCCTGCCGCTGATTTCCATCCCGATCGCTGATAGCGGCGCACGGCTGGTGATGCGTCTACCGGAACGCTTTCGCCCGTGGCGCCACTATGCGCTGCTCAGGGCCGGCGCGGTGTATCTGCCCCCGATACTGCTGTCCGTGCTGTTCTGCTGGTTGCTCTATCGCCTGTTGGTTTCGCCGCTCGATAGCTTGCGCCGGCAGGCCAATGCGCTACGCGGCAACCGCCTCGACTCGCTGCTGCCGCCCTCCATTGCCCGGCGCAACGATGAACTCGGCGAACTGGGCCACTCGCTGGAATACCTCACCCAGCGCCTGCGCGATTCGATCAACCAGCAACAACAACTGCTACGCGACCTGTCCCATGAATTGCGCACCCCGCTCAGCCGCCTGCGCGTGGCCTGCGAGAGCGAGCTCAGCGCGGAGGAAATGCGCAGCCGAACCGACCGCGAGATCACCCGTATGCAGCAGCTGGTCGATAGCACCCTGGAGTTCGCCTGGCTGGACAGTGAACAGCCCCGCTTTGAATGCGAGCCGGTGGACGTCGCAGCCCTGTGGGACGTGATCAGCGAGAACGCCTGCTTCGAAGCCGGCTGGCCGCGCGAGCGCATCCGGGCGCAGGTTCCGGAAGATTGCCAGGTGCTCGGCAACCTCAACGCGCTGGCGCAGGCCATGGAGAACATTCTGCGCAATGCCGTTCGCTACTCTCCCGCTCAGGGAACGGTGTGCCTGTCCGTCGATCGCGACGGGAACCACTGGAGGCTGCGCATCGAAGATCAGGGCCCGGGCGTGCCAACGGATCGGTTGTCGGTGATCTTCCTGCCATTCGCGCGACTCAGTGCCGCCCGTCCCGGCGGCGATGGTTTCGGCCTGGGCCTGGCGATCGCCCGTGGCATGGTGCTGATGCAAGGCGGCTCGATCTGGGCCGAAAACGGCGATACCGGCCTGATAATGACCATTCGCTTGCGAAGTGTATAGATTGTAAATGCGCTTTACTCTCAAATGAGAATACTTAGCATTGCCAGCAACATTGCGGCGCTCGATGTGCACGCTGGCATGTGGCGAGCTTTTAGCCGCGGACTATGTAGGTTTCTCAGGGAGACGGCAGTAAATGGTGATCTTGAATCGGCATCGGCTGGCTTGCGCAATCGCTGTAGCAACATGGATGAGCACTCCGGTCAGTGCCGAAGAGCCGGTCGAACTATCGAACGTCGTCGTGACCGCGTCAGGCTTCCAGCAACAGATCAAGGAGGCGCCCGCCTCCATCTCCGTCGTTACGCGGGAAGAGCTGGAAAAGAAGTCCTACCGCGATGTGACCGATGCCCTACGGGACATCCCCGGCGTCGTGATCACCGGCGGCGCCAGTTCCAGCGACATCAGCATTCGCGGCATGGCGTCCAAGTACACCTTGATCCTCATCGACGGCAAACGCATGGAGTCGCGTGCGACGCGCCCCAACAGCGACGGCCCGGGCATCGAGCAGGGCTGGACGCCTCCCCTGGAAGCCATCGAGCGCATCGAGGTCGTGCGCGGCCCGATGTCGTCCCTGTATGGCTCCGACGCCATGGGGGGAGTGATCAATATCATCACGCGCAAGGTGGCGGACACTTGGCATGGTGGCGTACGAACCGAAAAGACCTTCCAGGACCGCTCAGACTCCGGTGATTACCACAGCCTCAACGGATACCTGTCAGGTCCTCTGGTCGATGGTCTGCTAGGGCTACAGGTCTATGGGCAGGCGTCTCGCCGAGACGAGGACGACATCCCTAGCGGGTTCAACGAGCAGAAGACCAACAGTGGAACGGCGAAACTGTCTTTCACGCCCAACGCGGCTAACGACATCGTTCTGGAAGCGGGAAAGACCGAGCAGGAACGCAACGCCAAGATGGGCCGCTCCGGCACGGGTAACAGTGATTCGCTATCGGATTACGACCGTACTCATTATTCCATCAGCCATACCGGGCGCTGGGATTCGGGCCAGTCGGAAAGCTATGTGCAGCAGGAGCGTATCGAGAACCCAGGCCGCGAGATGGAGCTGGAGAACAGCGTCTTCAATACGCAGACCTCGCTCTTTCTGGGCGATCACATCGCCACGCTCGGCGGCCAGTACAAGTACGAGGATCTCTCGGACAAGGGCAACCAGCTGGCAGGTGCCGAAGACCTGACCCAACTGACACGCTGGTCCTGGGCGCTCTTCGCCGAGGACGAGTGGAGCCTGACCGACAGCTTCGCGCTGACCACCGGCCTGCGCATGGATCGTGATGAAAACTACGGCACTCATTGGTCTCCGCGCATCTATGGCGTGTGGCAAGCCGCGGAGCAATGGACGGTGAAAGGTGGCGTATCCAGTGGTTATCGCTCGCCTGACATTCGCGCCGCGGTGGATAACTGGGGGCAGATCACCGGCGGCGGCCGAGGCGATCCAGCAGTGATCGTGGGCAACTCCTCTCTCAAGCCAGAGGAAAGCCTGAGCCAGGAAATCGGGGTGTTATGGGACAGCCTGAACGGCCTGTCGGCCGGTGTGACGCTGTTCAACACGGACTTCAAGGATAAGATCACCGAGCTTCGTCGCTGCACGGATACCACCGGCAATGCGTCGGGCCAATGTGTCGTCAACGGCGCGGCGTACCGCTTCATCAGCGACCGAGTCAATGTCGATGAAGCTCGCATGCGCGGTGTCGAGGCAACGTTTGACTGGGACATCACCGAAACCGTTTCGCTGGGCGCCAACTACACCTATACCGAATCGGAGCAGCGCAGTGGCGACTTTCGTGGCGAGCCCCTTAATCAGATGCCCAAGCACATGTTCAACACCACGTTGGACTGGCAAACCAGCGACCGCCTCGGCACTTGGGCTCGGCTCAATTACCGCAGCGAAACATCTGAATACCTGTCGCGTACCAGCATGGCCGAAAGCACCCCTTCATACACTTTGGTTGACCTTGGCGGCACCTATGACGTGAACCGCAACGTCAAGCTGCTGGCGGGTGTTTACAACATTTTCAACGAGCAGATCGACTACAACAGCTACGAAACGGTGCTAGACGGGCGTCGATACACGGTCGGGATGAGCGCCTCTTTTTGATGCGATGAACGAGACGCCCATTACCAGGAGCGTCTCGATGGTCGACATGGGACCTGCGTCGCCAATCTTGAGCTTGGCCCCGAGCGTATCGGCGTAGGTCTACTCACCGCTCAACACAGACTCAATGCCCAGCCAGCTAACGCAGCAACGGCTGGGTATTTTCCGTATGGATTCGTTCGGTTCCGGAGCTCGTCGTGACCCGTTCCACATCGCAACCGGGTGGTAACTGGCGAGACATCGCCACGCGTACCGCCCTCGCCATCCTCGGTGGCTATACCTTCACCTACGCCGCGACCGCCGCCCTCGCGCGGCTGCTGCCACTGGACCGGATCGATGCACTGACTGCCGCCTCGCTGCTGTCGTTCGTGATCTATCTGGTATTCATTCTGTGGACGTTTTCCGCCGCCTCGGTGCGACGCGTGCTGATCGTTTTGTGCCTAGCCATACCCATGGCGGGCGTCGGCTTCTGGCCACAACTGCTGGAGGTCCTGCGATGAAACGCAGCCTGACACAATCCATGGCGTGGCTGCACACCTGGTGCGGACTGCTGCTCGGTTGGGTGCTGTTCGCCATTTTTCTCACCGGCACCCTGGCGGTGTTCGACAAGGAGATCAACTGGTGGATGCAGCCGGAGCTGACCGATCGGGCACAATCACCGGCGGCCGCCGCCAACGTCGCGCAGCGTTGGTTGACGGCGCACCACGGCGACGAGTCGAACTGGAACATCAACCTGCCGACCGAGCGCTCGCCGAATCTCGGCGTATCCGTCGGCGAGCGGCGCCGGGGCGGTGGTGGCACTCAGCTGGATCCGCTGACTGGCGAGACCATCCACGCGCGTGAAACCATCGGCGGCAACTTTTTCTTCCATTTCCACTACACCTTGCATATGCCGCGGCTGCTCGGAATCTGGGTGGTCGGGTTCGCAGCCATGGCAATGCTGGTGGCGCTGATCAGTGGAATCGTCATTCACAAGAAAATCTTCAAGGAGTTCTTTACCTTCCGCCCCGCCAAAGGCCAACGCTCCTGGCTCGACGGCCATAACGCCAGCGCCGTCCTGCTGCTGCCGTTCCACCTGATGATCGTCTATACCGGCCTGGTGATTTTCTTCCTGATCTACATGCCAGCAGCGGTAGACGCCCTCTATGACGGCGATCGTCAAGCCTACTTCCGCGAGGCGCAGCCAGCCCGTGCTGCCGAGCAAGGTCGAGGTGAGCAACAGAACACGCGTGAGCAGCAAGCGAGGCGTGTCGAAGGTCGCAGCGACAACCCAGCCTCCGCGCCGGCAGCCCCTCTACTGGCGTTGGGTGAAATCGTCAGCCGTGCCGAGGCGCACTACGGCAAGGGTATGATCGGTGCGCTGGCGGTGAGCAACCCAGGCCGCGCCAACGCCCTGGTCACGGCGCGTCCCGTGCTGGGTAATCGCATCGAGCTGACCAAGGGTGAAGGCATGGTCTTCAATGGTGTCACCGGCGAGCTGATCCAGGCACCAGAACCTTCTCGCCCCAGTCTACTGACCCAGCGGGTGATGGCCGGCCTGCACTTCGCCCAGTTCGGTGGCTACCCAATGCGCTGGCTGTACTTCGTCTGCGGCCTGATCAGCTGCGCGATGATCGGTACGGGACTGGTGCTCTATACCGTCAAACAACGCAAGCAGCCCAAGGCCAACGCGCACTTCCTGAGGATGGTCGAGAGCTTAAACGTAGCGATCGTCGCCGGGCTTTCGCTGGCCTGCGTTGCGCTGCTGTGGGGTAATCGCTTGCTGCCGTCGGAACTGGCTGGTCGGCAAGACTGGGAGCTGCGGCTTTTCTTCGGCGTCTGGGCTTTGAGCTGGTTACACGGCTGGGTCCGCAAGCCGCTGCGCGCCTGGCGCGAGCAGCTGTTCGTTGCCGCCGGATTGTCGATCGGACTGCCACTACTGGACTTGATGACTGCGAGCCCGGCGCTGGATCCCATGCGTCTATCGCTTGTCGCCAGCGTGTCGGTGATAGGGCTGACGCTCGCCTGGACAGCCTGGCGAATCCCGAACGCCGTTGCCGCCAGAAAGGCGCGTTCCACCCCACTCAACCACCCCGCTCCAGGAGCCTCGTCATGAACGGCTCAGCTTTGTTTGCCAGCCTCCTCTTGGCCTATGGCGGCATGCTGGGTTTCTGCCTCGGTATGGAACGGCACTGGAAGCAGCTGGTCAGCTCGCGAGCGCCCGCCCGGCTGCGCCGCCTCGGCACCCCGCTCGGCAGTCTGCTGCTCGGGTTGGCGGTCTACACGGCTGGCGACGTCTGGCCCGGCGGCATGGCGCTGGTTGGCTGGTTTGGCCTGATCTCGCTTGCCGGCTTCGCCCTGCTCATGCTGATTCCTTACGCGCCGCGCCTGGTTGTCAGATTGCCCGTGGTAGGTGTTCTGCTGTGGATAGTCGTCGCCTGGGTGTGATGTAGGCACGATGGTTGGAGCAGGCAGCGGACTGATCCGGCCATAGCTTAACGGTCACTGCTCGAACCGGCGCGGCCCGGGACCGAAAGGACACCACGTCAAATCTGGCCACCGGGAGGCCTGCACGGAGCTGACCGAATGACGCGTGCCTCTGCCCAACCGGAACGCGTCCGTGAAGCTGCTCGGAGTAGTGCCGGCGACGAGCTGCTTCCCCGATATAACGCATAGCGTCTCGGCCGGTTCGGCACAGAAAAGCGAGAATTAGCGAGCCTGGTGTCGGCTGTTCGCTCAGGGGTAATCAAGCCGCTCGCAAGACGGTATCCCCACATCGCAGCGGTATGATCGAGCGCAGATGAAGCTGACCGTTGTGCCACTTCCGTTTCACAGCGTAAAAAGCGGCACGGTCTGAAGAAGATCCGAGCTCGCCGTAGCGGCAAGGATCTTCAGGGCACCGCTTACCAGTTGTAGCTAACCTTTGCACTGATTTCACGGCCGGGGTTGTAGTAGTCCGCAGTGGCCGAGCCGACCACATGCTGCTCGTCCAGCAGATTACTGACGTTGACCGCTAGGTCGGTGCCTTTGGCGATCCGGTAGTTGAAAGCGGCATCAAAGAGCGTAGCCGCGTCGCTCTCAGAGGTGTTTTCAGCGTCGAAGTAATAGGCGCTGGTGTAACGGGCACCCAGACCAACGCTCATCTCCGTGCCCGGCAAGGTGTAGTAGCCCCAGAGTGACGCCGTATGATTCGGCGCGACGGTGAACTCGTTTCCTTCGATGGACGTGCCACTACGGAGCGTTCCGCGCACTACTTCAGATTCCATGTACGAATAGCCACCAATCAGGCTCAGGTTGGCGGTCAGCTCCGTCTTGGCTTCCAGATCAAGGCCACGTACACGTGATTCGCCCACGGTTTCGCGCTCGATGGTGCCGTTGGGCTGCACGATAGCGATGGTCACGTCTTCCTGATTGAGGTCGTAGATGGCTGCTGAATATAGCGAACTCGTGCCAGCAGGCGCGTACTTCACGCCGACTTCGTACTGCTTGCCGTGCTCTGGATTGACACCCACATCAGGCGGCGCGACAGATTCCACCATGCTGACGTAGGTGGAGATTTCATCGGTGACCTTGTAGGTCAGCGAGCCGCGAAGGGAGGTTTCCGAGAAGTCAGACGTGGCGGAGGCTCCAGAGATGCCCGTTTCAGACAGATCCAGGCGATCGTTGCGCACACCTGCAGTCACGATGAACCGGTCGATGGAAAAGTTCTGCTGCACGAAAGCTGATTTAGTCTTGAAGTCCCGGTCATAGCGAGCGTAGACATTCAGACTGGTCGGTGCGCCGCTGTACACCGGATTGGCAAGGTCGATCGAAGTGGCGTCGCCGTAGAAAGAAGATTCTTCAGTCGATGCATCACGGTACTCGACGCCCACCAATGTGCTGCTGTCGATGCGCTCGAAGCGGGCATCGTATTGCAGCATCACGTTGCCTATAAATTCCTGGGCTTCGCTATCGGTGCCGAAGTAGTCGCGGTCCACCACCGTGCCCGTCCGGGCGGCGGAATCGGTGATGTAGACGTAGCCGAAGCTGTCGGTCAGCTCGCTGTAACGCAGGTTACTGCGCAGGGTGAAGCCGTTGTCGAAATCATGGGTCACGGTACCAGTCACGCTGGTGCGCTCGACATCGTGGAAGTTGAAGCTGGGCTCGCCGAAGAAGTCGCTGCGGTCGTATTCGTCATCAAGCGGGTAGCCACCGCTGTTTGGCGTGCTGTCACGGTTGAGGTAGTCAAGGATGACGGTGGCCGAGGTGAATGCTGTCGGCTCCCACGTCAGGCCACCCATCAAGAACTCGTCATCGTCCTTGGAGTTATCGTATTCGCGCTCACTGTCCTGAAACTTGCCGGTGAGGCGGTATGCCAAGGTTTGGTCGGTGTTCAGAGCATCGCCAACATCAATGCCGGCTTCCTTATGATCAAAGGAGCCGTAGGTCACGAAACCTTGGCCGAAACTCTCGAACCGGGGTTGCTTGCTCACGAAGTTCACCGAGCCACCTGGATCTGCCGGGCCGAACAGTGTGGAGTTCGCACCGCGCAGCACTTCAACGCGCTCGTAGGCGAAAGGCTCTTCGCGAACGCCCCGCATCGAGCCCAAGGTCAGCCCGTCACGGTAAGTGGTGGCATCGAAGCCACGGATTTTGAAGTAATCGTTACGATCATCGGTGCCGTAAAAATCGGTGATGACGCCAGGAGTGTATTGCAGAACCTCTTCGGTGGTACTGGCGCTGCGTTGCTCGATTTCCTTTTCTGTAACCACTGAAACCGAGGCCGGTGTATCGAGGATACTGGTTGCGACCTTGCCGCCTACCCAAAGCTCCCTGGCAACTACCGAGTTCGCATCATCGTCGGGGGCAGCCTGGGCATTAACGATGATGGGCGCAAGACGATACGGTTCATCGACACTCCTGCCGCTCGACTCTTGCGCATTGGCGCTCAAAGGCGCAGCAACCAGCGGCGCGCAGCACAAGAGCGCGGTGGTGGTACGTCGCCAAGGTGTCTGTGCTTGATCAAGCCGGGCCTTACTACCAGTCATACTTGGGCTCCTTAAGTGTGGGAGGCGTGTCAGCGCGCCTTGTAATTTTTGTGCGAGGATGTTGTGCGTTTCGCGGCGAGATAATAATCAATCGCGAATAAGAAACGTAATCATTTTACAAAACTCATCACCTGCTAATGTTCTTCGGGCTTTGCTTTAGCCGCCCGAGCGCTCCAATGCCCATTCAGGTGCAGGTAAACAGGAGCGGTGCTCTCTCGGCCTCGGCCAAACCCCAGCGAAGGATCAACCCGACGCACTCGCCCAGCGGCCGTCCCAAATGGTCCGTAAGTCTTTACAATGCGCGCCTTCGATCTGCATCCGGTCCGCGCCCATGTCCTTGCCCCAACACCATCTCGAACTGCTCTCCCCTGCTCGGGACACCGTTATTGCACGCGAGGCCATCCTGCATGGCGCCGATGCGGTGTACATCGGCGGGCCGAGTTTCGGGGCGCGGCACAACGCCGAGAACAGCGTGGCGGACATCGCTGAGCTGGTGACATTCGCGCATCTGTTCCATGCGCGGGTGTTCGTCACCATCAACACCATCCTGCATGACGATGAGCTGGAAGCCGCGCGCACACTGATCTGGGAGCTCTACGAGATCGGTGTCGATGCGCTGATCGTGCAGGACATGGGCGTGATGGAAATGGACATCCCGCCCATCGAAATCCACGCCAGCACCCAGACTGATATCCGCACCCTGGAGCGCGCCAAGTTCCTCTCCAAGGCCGGCTTCTCGCAGTTGGTATTGGCCCGCGAGCTGAACCTGCAGGAGATTCGCGCGATTGCCGATGAGGTGGATTCAGCCATCGAGTTCTTCATCCACGGCGCGCTATGCGTGGCGTTTTCCGGGCAATGCAACATTTCCCATGCCCAGACCGGGCGTAGCGCCAACCGTGGCGATTGCTCCCAGGCGTGCCGTCTGCCGTACACGTTGAAGGACGACCAGGGCCGCGTCGTCGCATTCGATAAGCACCTGTTGTCGATGAAGGACAACAACCAGAGCGCCAACCTGCGCGCGCTGGTCGATGCCGGTGTGCGTTCATTCAAGATCGAGGGGCGCTACAAGGATGTGAGCTACGTGAAGAACATCACTGCTTACTACCGGCAGCGCCTCGACGAAATCCTCGAAGACCGCCCTGATTTGGCCCGCGCCTCCAGCGGCCGCACCGATCACTTCTTCGTGCCGGACCCGGACAAGACTTTCCACCGCGGCAGCACCGACTACTTCGTGACCGATCGCAAGATCGACATCGGCGCCTTCGACTCGCCGACCTTCACCGGCCTCGCCGTGGGCGAAGTGCTCAAGGTGGGCAAGCACGACCTCACCGTGCAGACCCGCGAGCCGCTATCCAACGGTGACGGCCTGAACGTGCTGGTCAAACGCGAGGTGGTGGGCTTTCGCGCCAGCGTGGTCGAGCCGCTGGGGCAGTTCGAAGAAGACGGCCAGCAGCTCCTGCAGTACCGGGTCGAGCCCAACGAGATGCCCGCTGCGCTGCGCCAGTTACGGCCGAATCATCCGCTAAACCGCAACCTGGATCACAACTGGCAGAACGCCCTGCTCAAGACCTCCGCCGAGCGCCGTATCGGCGTGCGCTGGCTGGCCAAACTGCGCGCCGATGAGCTCGAACTGCATGTCACCAGCGAAGAAGGCGCTTATGTCAGCGTCTCACTGGCCGGCCCGTTCGGCGAAGCGAAGAAGCCCGAGCAGGTGCCCGGTCAGATTGCCGATCTGCTGAGCCAGCTCGGTACCACGATCTACCACGCCGAAGAGGTGGACGTGGACGCGCCGCAGGCGTTCTTCATCCCTAACTCGCAGCTCAAGGCCCTGCGCCGCGAAACTATAGAGGCGCTGACCGAAGCCCGCGAATCGATTCGCCCGCTGGGCAGCCGCAAGGCCATCAGCGTGCCACCGCCGGTCTACCCGGAAGCGCACCTGTCATTTCTCTATAACGTTTACAACGAGAAAGCCCGCGCCTTCTACCACCGCTACGGCGTGCAGCTGATCGATGCGGCCTACGAGGCCCACAAGGAAACCGGTGAAGTCCCGGTGATGATCACCAAGCACTGCCTGCGCTTCTCGTTCAACCTCTGCCCGAAGCAGGCCAAGGGCGTGACCGGCGTGCGCACCAAAGTCGCGCCGATGCAGCTGGTGCACGGCGACGAGGTGCTGACCTTGAAATTCGACTGCAAGCCCTGCGAGATGCACGTGATCGGCAAGATCAAGGGCAACATTCTCAATCTCCCGCAGCCGGGCAGCGCCAGCGGCGTTGTCGGGCATATCACGCCGGACGACCTGAAAAAGACCATTCGCAGCAAGCCGCACGCCTGAAGCTCGAAAGGCACCGCCATGACTTTAATCGCGACATGGGCGGAAATTCGTTCGCTCTATCGGGAGTGCCACCCCAGCGTGTTCAAGGCAAGCTTCGTGCGGGGTGGGCTTCGCATGGTCTGGCCGTCCTGGGGACTGACGCTGGCTGTCGGCGTATTGCTGGTCAGCACCTGGTTCAATGGCCAATCGCCGCTGCAAGGGCTGGCTGCACTGGCGGGCACGACGCTGGCCCTGTTTGGCATGGTGCTGGCCCGCGAGCGCTATTGTGCCTGGCACTTCCGAGATATTTATGCGCGCGAAACGCTGCATCGTTACAGCTTCCTGCGACGAGAGGAGCTGCTCCGCTATGCGCTATTCAGGGACGCCCTACTCGCCCGTGGACTTGGTGCCGCGGATATCGACGAACTGGCACGCATCGCCGAGCTTGCCGGCCAACCGGCGCAGGAACGTTGGATCTCCCAGAACTTGGTGATCGTCATGCTCGTTTCGGCGATCGTCAGCCTGTCGACCGACGTCATCAAACTCACTGATACCTGGATCGCCGGCAAAGGCGTCGTCTTCGTGTTCGCCTTGGCACTGGTCACATATCTGATTTGCTCAGTGCTGGATGGCCTCCGCAGCAACCAGCACCGCGACCGCGTGATCCAACGCCATCTGGAGCGGGCGGCCTTGGACATAGCGCGCCACCCCGAGGCCATGAAAGGCCACACGTGATCTGTTCGGCCTTGTGAGTACCTGCCTGCGTCCGGTACGTTTCAGCTGTCCGCCGTATCTTGCGGACCCAGAACAATAACCGGGCCGCTGCGCCCGCCTTGCAAGGAACAACCATGAGATCTCTGATGGCGGCCGGCGTCTTGCTGGCCAGCGGCGTGAGTTTCGCCGCACCCTCTTCCTCAGTACTCGATCAAGTCCAACAGCGCGGTACGCTGAAGGTCTGCACGACCGGCGACTACAAGCCCTACACCTTCCTGCGCGACGACAAGCAGTACGAGGGGATCGACATCGCCCTGGCCGAATCGCTGGCCAAGTCGCTCGGCGTGACGGTCCAGTGGGTGCCGACGACCTGGAAGACACTGATGCCGGACTTCCTGGCTCAGTGCGACATGGCCGTCGGCGGCGTCTCCATTTCGCTGGAGCGGCAGAAAAAAGCGTTCTTCAGCGACCCGATCGCGGTGGACGGCAAGATTCCCTTCGTCCGCTGCGACGAGGTCGAGAAGTACCAGACCATCGAACAGCTCAACCGGCCTTCGGTCCGTCTGATCGAGCCACCGGGCGGCACCAACGAGGCCTTCGTCCATCGCGAATTACCCAAGGCACAGCTGGAGCTGTTCCACGACAACACGGTGATATTCCAATCCGTCGCCGATAACAAGGCCGACGTGATGATCACCGACTCGTCCGAGGCGCAGTACCAACAACGCAACTACCCTACGCTGTGCGCGGTGAACCCCGACAAGCCGCTGCAATACAGCGAGAAGGCGTTTTTGCTACCGCGTGGCGACGTGGCGTTCAAGGCCTATGTTGACCAATGGCTGCACCTGACCAAGGCGACCGGCGAGTACAAGCGCATCGCCGATAGCTGGCTGGCCAAGCCCGGCGAATGACGCGCCGGGATGAGCCGCACGTTTAGAAGGTCACGCTGGCGCTCAAACGTGCGGTTCTTGGCTCGCCGACGTTGACCTGCAACTGGCTGCCGGTGCTCGACGGGTAGTAGTGCTTGTCGAACAAGTTGTCTACGTTGAGCTGCAGCCGGACCTTCTGACCGAGCAGCGGGTACTCCCAACGCAGGAAAGCATCGGCCACCGTGTAACTGCTCATCCAGTAGTCGTTGGCGTTGTTGCCGGCGCGCTCGCCCACGTAACGCGCGCCGCCGCCGGCATGCCACTGGCCGAGACCGCTCGGCACACGCAGGTGGTGCGTCAGGTACAGGCTGGCGGTGTGTTCCGGCGCCTGAGTCAGGCGGTTGCCCTCGTCTTCGGGGTCGTCAAGGATTTCGGTCCGGGTGTACGCGTAGGTACCGATCAAGTCCCAGCGCTCGGCGAGGCGCCCGGTAATGTCCAGTTCCAGGCCGCGCGAGCCGACGGTACCCGCCGCATCGCTGACCGTCACGCCCCCGACCGTAGTGCTGGTCACCACGTTGTCCTTCTTGATATCGAACAACGCCAGGTTGGCGCTCAGGCCGGACGCAACCTCGTACTTGGCGCCGATCTCAACACTGCGGCCCTGCTCCGGATCGAAAGTATTGCCGGCATCGTCCATGCTCGTGTTGGGTACGAATGAGCGGCTGTAGCTGCCATACAGCGACAGCGCGTCGTTAACCTCATACACCAGCCCGGCAAATGGCACGGAGGTGTGATCACGCTTATCCAGATTCACCTTGTGATTCGCCCCAACCCCCTGCGCGGCGTGCTGCTCGTAGGTCTGATAACGCCCGCCCAGTACCAGAATCCAGCGCTCATCGAGGTGCCAGTTGTCCTTGACGTAGAAGGATGTCGATTGCAGCTCGCTGCGCTGATTGCTTTGCGCGGCGCTGACCACGCTCGGTGGGGCCAGATCACCTTGCACTGGTTCATAGATATCAATGGCGCGGCGGGTGGCGTTGGGATTGCGGTAGGTCTTGCCGCGATATTGGTCGGAGAGTTCATTGTCGACACCGACCAGCAGGTCGTGACGCTGGCCTAACAGCTCGGCCCTGCCAATGAAATCCCAGCTGGCGTAGCGGGTTTCATAGTCATAGTGGGCGCCGTTGGCGGCGCGGGTCAGCTGTCCCGAGGCTGACAAGGAGATCGGCTGGGCGATGGATAGCCCGTAGCGGTCGTTGTTCCAGCCGTAGATCAGCCGCGTCTTCCAGCTGTCGTTCAGTTCGTATTCGAAACGCGCCATCGCGGTCTCGCTGATACCCACCGCTTTCGCCCAGGTTTCATCCAGACGCTTGTCGTAGTCGACATCCGCTGGGTGCCCATCGACGAACACCGTGCCGCGATCGAAGGGGCTGGAGTAGTCGTTGTATTCATAGGCCAGGGTCAGGCTGGCACGCTCACCGACCCAACTCAGCGAGGGCGCGACCAGGCTGTGTTCATCAACACCGTAATTGCGCCAGTAATCCTCGTGTTGTCGCTCGGCGATCAGCCGATAGGCGAAGCCGCTATCACCCAGCGGGCCGGTGGTATCGATAGAGACGCTGCCGCCATCCTCGCTGTACAGCGAGCCGCCCAGCGTAGTGCTTTGGCTGTAGCGAGGCTGTTTGCTGATCACATTGATCAACCCGCCCGGATCGAGCGCGCCATAAAGCAGCGAAGCTGGGCCCTTGAGCACCTCAACGCGCTCGGTGGTGGCGCTGAAGTTGCGCGACAGGCTGGAGCGGATACCGTCGCGTAGAAACGAGCCATCGGCGTTGGTGCCGAAACCGCGCTTGATGAACGCATCCTTGGTGTTGCCCAGGGTATTGCTCTGGCTTACCCCACTGACGAACTTCATCGCATCGTCCAGCGATCGCACAGCGAAGTCGTCGATGACTTGCGGCGTCACCACGTTAACCGTTTGCGCCTCCTCACGGATCGGCACACTCCCCTTGCTCGCACTGCTGACTTGCCGCGCCCCGTAGCCCAGGTCCGATTCGACAGGCGCGCCGACGATTTGAACTTCGGGCAATACTGTTGTCTGCTGTTCAGCGCCGATGGCGAGTTCCAGCGGGCTGAGGGAAAAGGACAGTAGCAGGCAGCGCGAAATGTGCGCGCCGGTGTGGCGCGGAAGCGGAGAATGCACGGACAAACCCTGTTGGCGATGAGAAGGATTCGCAATTTACCACCACCAAACGCACACGGCTCGCATTCGAGAATAATTCTTATAAAGAGCCTGAGTGGGAGCCGGACGTGATCTCAATCTCGACATCGTCGGATGGCACGCCTGCCTGGTCCCGCCGGCAAACCAAGGACTGAACATGCTTAACGGATCAGCTCGCTGGATCATCACCCTGTCACTGGTCGCTGCGCTCGCAGGCTGCGCGACGCCGACCCCGGAGCCTGGATCCGTCCCCAGTCCCGCGCCACCATCGCCTGCGGGCGAGCAAATCGGCTCGGGAAAGGCGTCGTACTACGGCAGTCAGCACCACAACAAGCTCACAGCCAGCGGCGAGCGCTTCGACCAGGGTGCGCTGACGGCCGCCCACCGTACCCTGCCGTTCGGAACCAAAGTCCGGGTGGTCAACGCCCGCAATGGTAAGAGCGTCGTGGTGCGCATCAATGACCGCGGCCCCTATGTCCGCGGACGCGTCATCGACCTCTCCAAAGCGGCATTCCAGCGCATCGCCAGCACCCGCGCCGGGGTGATCCGAGTTCGACTCGAACGGGCTGACTGAGCAGAGCGACCATGGCGGAGGCAAGCTGAACGACCGCTTGCCGCTGGCCGCGGACGAGCTGCATCAAGAACCCGGAGGCAGCGCCGATAGAGCTGGCACACCAACTCACCTTTCGGTGCCACATGTTCAACGGCCATCTCAAAAAACAACTCGAAGAACAATCCGCGGAGCTGCTGCAGCTACGTCAGCTGCGCGAGCAGATGGAGGCCACCAAGCTCACCATCACGCTCGATCGCGATTTCCGCATGATGGCCATGAACCAGCGCTTCGCGCAGACCCTCGGCTACCCCGTGAGTCAGCTGCAGGGCCGGGTCATGACCGACATCGTGCCGGCTTATGTGAGGAACCTGTCCTGTTTCAAGAGTTTCACCAGCGCCGTGTCCCGGATGGAACCCATCAGCGACAACTATCGTTTCCTGGGCGGCAACGGCAACCTCGTCTGGCTGCACATCGAGTGGTATCCGATCCGCGACGCGAAGGGTGGGCTGCAGCACATGAGCGGCTTCGCCCGCGAAGTGACGCGAGAGCTGCAGCTGGCCAAGGAGAACGAAGCCTTCATCAAGGCCCTGCTACGCTCGACCGCGGTCATTCAGTTCAACTTGGACGGCACAATCGTGACCGCGAACGAGCAATTCCTGAAGGGCACCGGCTATTCGCTCCAGCAGATCGTCGGCAAGCACCACCGCATGTTCTGCACCCAGGAAGAGGCCTCGTCCACGCAGTACAGGGCGTTCTGGGAAACCCTCAATCGCGGCGAGTTCGTCGCCGACCGCTTCAAGCGTATCGACAGCCATGGGCGCGACCTCTGGCTGGAAGCGACCTACAACCCGGTATTCGATGCCGAGGGCAAGCTTTGCAAGGTGGTCAAGTTCGCCAGCGTGGTAACTGATCAGGTGGCGCGTGAGGAAGAAGTGCGTGAGGCGGCCAGTATCGCCTATGACGTCTCCCGGCAGACCGACACCCGTGCCGAACGCGGTGCTGTCGTGGTCAAGGACACAGTAGCGACCATGCAGCGCATCGCGGCGGAGGTGGAATCGGCCACCCAGGGTATCGAAGCCCTGGGCCAGCAATCGTTGCTGATCAGTTCGATCGTCCAGACCATCGGCGGCATCGCCGCGCAGACCAACCTGCTCGCGCTCAATGCGGCCATCGAAGCGGCACGCGCCGGCGAACAGGGCCGGGGCTTCGCGGTCGTGGCCGACGAAGTTCGCCAGCTGGCGGGCCGGACCAGCGCAGCCACCGAAGAGATCGTCGCCGTGGTGCAGAAGAACCAGACCCTGGTCGACGACGCCGTGCGGGAGATGGCCAACAGCCGGGAACAGGCGGCCGAAGGGCTGTCACTGGCCAACCAGGCCGGTGCCGTGATCGTCGAGATCCAGGACGGCGCCAAACAGGTCGTCAGCGCGGTCGGTCGCTTCGCCAACGAACTGAACTGACGCCACCCGCACCCCAAGCCGCCGGCCCTGCACTCGAGCAGGGCCGGCGTTCTGCTAGCCCGAGGCGGCCAAGGCCTGCCGGGGACCGCCTCGCTCGGCACCCCGCGCGAGCTGACGCCTCAGCCGACCGCCGTTTCCACCGGCCGCGCGAAGCGATAGGCGGCGAAACAGCAGAGCACCACGCCCGCCAGCGCCAGCAACCCGCCGACCATTCCCACATTCGCCAGGCCCAGCTGACGCACCACCAGACTGCCCATCAGGGCGCCTGCGCCTATGCCAATGTTGTAGATACCCGAAAACATCGCCATGGCCACGTCCGTCGCATCCGACGCCAGGTTCAGCACCTTCGCCTGCAGGCCAAGGCCGAAGCACATGCCGGCGATACCCCACACCACCACCAGCGCCCCGAGCAGCGAGCTGTCACGCGCAGCGGGCAGCAACAGCAGCAAGCAGGTTGCCATGACCGATATCGCCGCGATCAGGAACCCCTTCGGATAACGCGTGCTGTATCGGCTGAACAGCATCGAGCCGAGGATACCGGCACCCCCGAAGAGCAACAGCAGCGCCGTGGTCATGTCGCCGCTCAGGTGAGCGATGGTCTGAGCGAAGGGTTCGATGTAGGTGTACGCGGTGAACTGCGCAGTGATGACCAGGGCCGTCAGCACATAGGTGGCGACCAGCGCCGGGCGGCGGAACAGCACCGGCAGGCTGCGCAGCGAACCGGAGTTCTGGCTCGGCAGCAGTGGCAGCGTGCGCGCCAGGCAAATCACCACGAGGCTGGCGATGATCGCGATAGCGAGAAAGGTGGTCCGCCAGCCCAGCATCTCCCCGACCACACGCCCCAGCGGGATGCCCAGCACCATGGCCAGCGCACTGCCTGTCGCGAGCAACCCAAGCGCCTGCGCCTGCCGGCCCGGCGGCGCCACTCGCACCGCCAGGGACGCTGTGATCGACCAGAACACCGCATGCGCCAGGGCAATCCCGACACGACTGACCATCAGCATGCCGAAGCTCGAGGCCACGCTCGACACCAGATGGCTGCCGATGAACACCACGAAGACGAACATCAGCAAGGTGCGCCGTTCGACGTTGCGTGTCATCAGCATCATCGGCAGCGACATCAGCGCGACCACCCAGGCGTAGATCGTCAGCATCAGCCCGACCTGCGACGGTGGCATGTCGAACGAGCGACCAATATCGCTGAGCAAGGCGACCGGGACGAATTCGGTGGTATTGAAGATGAAGGCGGCCAGGGCCAGTGCGACGACACTGAGCCAGCTTCCGCCGGTGGCGCTTTGGGTTTCGTTCATTCGGGCAGTTCTGAAAAGCAATGCCTTCGTCCGCCAGAGCCTCCGGAACGGAGGTCAGCGCGAAGGACGGTGATGAAAAAGTGGATGCACCTGAAGCCGAACGACGAGGTCGCCCGCAGCCTCGAGCAAGCGCGGGGACGGGGACGGAAGAAAATTCAGGCGGCAGGTCTGAGCGGCGCGGATTTTACGCCTGGCGCGGAGCGCTGTCAGGTGCCGCGCGACCCCGGCGACCAGCGGCCACCTTCGCTGAGAAGCGAGGCCCTCCACTCGGCACCCGACCGAAACTTTCCTGGCGGGTATCAGCCGTAACTAGACCGACCCAGCCCCTTGGGAGCAGTCATGGCCCACCCAAAAATCCCCGCGCAGAAACAGGACCGCCAGCCCGGCATAGAAAAAGTGAAATGAACCCGCCCGCCGAATTCATCCGCGACAGCTACAAGGGCAGCGGCAAGGTCGCGCTGGTCAGTGATGGCGACAGCGGCATCGGTCGCGCCGCGGCGGTGCATTCGCCCGCGAGGGCGCGGACGTCACTCATCGTACGTTAGCGGCCAAACCATTCATGTCAACGGCGGGAAAGTGGTGAACGGCTGAGCGGCCACGGTGGCGTATGACGGCCTGTCGAAGCATCGCGTAACCCCTGCGCAGGGAACCATCGTCGAGCCTGTCGCGCCCAAGACTGAGGAAGGCTGGCAAGACGCCCGGCCCGTATCTCAATCGCAGCCAGCGCTGCCCATGAAACAGGTGAAGTCATGCCCCAGATCCTCATCGCGGCTTTCGACCGCTACGCCGAAGCCGAGCAAGTCAAAACCGAGCTCCTGAGCCAGGGCGTGGCCAGCACGGATATTCAGATTTCCGCGTCGTTCAATCCGGAGACGGTCAACAGCAGCCGGGTGGAAGTGATCGGCGAAGAGCCGGATGAAGACGCGACGGTCGCCGACAAGATCGGCAGCTTCTTTCACAAGGTATTTGGAGACGGTTCCAGCCAGCATGCCGGCCGTTATCCCGAGGCGGCTCGCCGCGGTTCGACGGTGGTGACCGTCAGCCTGGACGATGAAAGCCAGGTCTCGATGGTGGAACGCATCATGGAGCGAAACGGTGCGATCGATATCGACGAGCGCAGCGCAAGCTGGGGCAGCGACGAAGCGACTCCGGTCACCGCCAGCACCGAGACGCTGACCACCGGCTATCCCGAAGCCGCCTCGGTCAGCGAAGACGAGCGCAAGCTCAACGGTATGGCCAGCGCGGATCGCGGCGCGGACGACGGCTCGGTCCCGGGCCGCGCCGAGAATGACAAGGCCTCGCGCCGCGACAACACGGCGGGACGGGTCAGAATCATTCCGCGCTGACCATGAGCAGCGTTCACGGCGCCGTGAACACTTCGTCGAGCAGGTCGTTCATCGCCGCGAAGGCACGTTTCGCCACCTCCGGGTTGTACTCGTTGCGACCCGGTACGTTGGCGTAGGGATCAGTGAACGAGTGCACGGCGTTGCCGTAGCTCACGAGTTGCCAGTCCACATCGGTGGCTTTCATTTCGGTAATGAATCCCTCGACCTGCTCCGGCGGAACAGCCGGATCATCGGCGCCATGCAGCACCAGCACGGGCGCCTTGATCTGTTTAGCGTCATCGGGATCGGGCGTATCGAGGTTGCCGTGGAACGATATGAAAGCGTCAAGTTCCGCGCCGGATCGAGCCAGTTCGAGCACTGATCCGCCACCGAAACAGAAGCCGATCGCCGCCATTCTCCCGGTGTCGACCGGCACTATCGATTGCGCCTTTAATGCATCCGTCGCCGCCTGAGCACGCTTGCGCATGAGCGGGCGATCGCCGCGTACCGAGGAGGCCGCCGCCTTGGCCTCGTCGGGGTTGGAGGGGCGTACGGCCTTGCCGTACATGTCCGCCATGAACACTACGTATTTCTCACCAGCCGCACGCGCCGCCTTCTCCGCCGAACGCTCGGTCACGCCCAGCCAGTTGGGCACCATCACCAGGCCGGGCCGCGCGGTAGTGACCGCATCGTCATAGACGAGCAGCCCCTCGAAAGGCTCGCCGTCGATCTCGTAGGCGAGCGGTTTGACGACGGTTGCCGCCTCGACGGCTCCAATCGATCCCACCAGTGCCAAGGCCAAGCATGACTTTTTCATCGACGGACTCCCTCTCGTGAACGCGTTCATCAACAGTAGAGGAAATCCGCGCAGGCGCTTTACCGACTGGCCGGGAGAGCGTTTCGATTTATGTCGGCCGAACCCGGCCGGCCAGCCGTAATGCCCTTATCCGCATGGGTGCCGACCACCGGATCGCAACTCGTCCAGCGCGAGGGCGTTGGCTGTCGCGGCGCCGCTGGCAGTGTTATCGAAGATGCACCATTGCGGCACATCGACCGGAGCCTTGGCCAGCCGTGCGTCCAATCGGCACAGCCATTCGGGCTCGTAGGAGGAGTAATAAAGACGCGGCGAGCCGTGTAGCCGGTAGTAACGCAGGCCGGCCCAACCACCCGGATCGGCCGCCTCGGCAAATGGCGCCGGATCGGCGGCGACCCGTGCGATCCGCATGCGCTGAAGCAGAGCTTCGGACTCGAGCCAGCTCGGGTGGCGGGGCTCGAAGGCCACGAAGCCCTCATGGCGGGCCCGTAGCGCATCGAAGAAGGCCTCGGCACGGCCTGCTTCGTAGACAAGCGAGGGCGGCAACTGCACCAGCAGGCAACCCAGTTTCTCGCCAAGATGCCCGCACTCATGCAGGAAGGCCTGGAGCAAGTCCTCGCACCCGACCAGGCGCGCTTCGTGGGTGATCTGCTTCGGCACCTTCACGCTGAAGCGAAAGCCGGGCGGTACGCTGTCGGCCCAGCGCGCATAGGTCGCCGGCCGGTGCGCACGGTAGAAGGAGCTGTTGATCTCCACTGCCGGCAGCCGAGCGGCATAGCGCTGCAGGTGCGTGCCCACGGCCGGAAAATGCGGCCATTGTTCACGCGGCAGGCTCCAGCCCGCAGTGCCGAGATGAAGGCCGGCTACGGCGCGCATCAAGCTCGCCCCTCAGCATGCTTCGTCTGCACGGGCAGCCGCCTGAGCAGCCACTTTCGCACCGGCACCACAGCGTGTTCCTGCGCCCAGACACACAGCACGACGGTCAGTAGCAGATACAGCGGGTAGAGCCTCAGCGACAACGTCTGCTCTGCGGCTTGGGCGGCACAGGCCGCCCAGTCGTCCAGACAACGAGCCGAAGCCACGCCGAGCAGTTTCTCCATACGCGAGAACAGCACGAATGCCGGTACGTGCAACACGAACAGTGGCAAGGACGCGGTACCCAGGCGTTGCGC
This sequence comes from Pseudomonas sp. YJ42, assembly GCF_047225135.1. NCBI lineage: Bacteria > Pseudomonadati > Pseudomonadota > Gammaproteobacteria > Pseudomonadales > Pseudomonadaceae > Pseudomonas > Pseudomonas sp. YJ42. The sequence goes on from NZ_CP178378.1 coordinate 1,439,414, forward strand.
CCAGACGTTCAGCCGCTCGCGCTTAGGCATACGGATCAAGGCGAACAGATAGATCAGCATCAATTGCGCAGGCAACAGCAAGCCGTTGTGCAGCAGGAAGTACCAGTACTTCTCGCCCTTGAGTAGCCAGATGGCGAGCAGGAAGCAGAACAGGACGAACCCGGCCATCAGCAGCCGCAGCGCCCTGTTCGGCAGGCGGCCGGCGGTCTGGTGCTCGCGAAACAGCCCGTAGGCGAGAATGCCCGCGAGGAATTCCGGCAAACGCAGCAAAGGCATGCGGTGCAGCATGCCGGTGAAGGGAGTCCCGTACTCCTGCTGCAGGATGACCCACACCGGCGGGATCAGATAGAGCAGCACCACCACGGCCAGCCAGACGACCTTGTGCGGCGTACGCATCAACCGGGGCGCCAGCAACGGGAAAGTCAGGTAGAAGAAGAACAGGGTCGAAATCGACCAGAGCGGCGGATTGAAAGTCAGGTAATAGGGATTCCACGCCTGAAGCATGAACAGCTGAAGTACGAAATTGAGCAGCAGCTCGCCATTGCTCATGAAGTGCTCCAACGTCTCGCGCGAGGCGTCGCCCAGGTCCTCGTTGGTGTCATAGACGACGAATCGCAGCGTGGCCTTGGTGTCGTCCGGTGGGATGCCAAGGTTGGAGATGATCAGCAGCACCACGGCCGTCAGCGCCAGCGAGAACAGGTGCAACGGGTAAAGATTGGCGAAGCGCCGGCTGAGGAAACTCCGTCCGGGCTCGCGCATCCGCCCCTGTTGGCAGTAGACATGCGCCAGCAGGAAGCCAGACAGCGCGAAGAAGCTGCTGGTGGCGAAGAAGCCGACGCCGGTGAGATCCGCCACCCAGTCGGGCAACGAGGTCTCGGCATAGTTGTGCAGGGTGTGGAAACACACGATGTACAGACCAAGCGAGAAGCGCAGCCACTCGAGCCCGATGAATTTGTCCTTGCTGACCTGCTCCACTCGAGGCTCCTACATCCAAGACCGGCGAACATCCCAGCACTAGGACGCACAACGGCGGTCAGTCGTTCGATCAACGAGCGCAGCGGCGGTGCGCCGGATGAATTTAGTTACTATTGAGCGGCGCACGGGCCACGCCGGCTGGGGTCAAAACGGCAGAACCCATCCTGCAGGAGGTCCGACCGCAGTGCTGTCCCGAGTCATTAATCGCCTTCCCGCTAGCCATACCCTTTCCCTGATGCTGGCCGTACTCCTCCTCAATGTCTCGCTGCCGGCCTGCGCCCAGGAAGGCTTCAGTTGGGCGGAAGAATTTCTCCAGCGCGTGGCCGAGGTGGACGAGCGCACGCCCGGCGAGCTGGGCGTTTTCGTCAAGGATCTCGACAGCGGCGTATCGGCGTCCTATCACGGCGATGAACGCTGGTACCTCGCCTCGACCGTGAAGGTACCGGTGGCGATCGCTATCATGCGCCGCGTCGACGAGGGCGCGCTGAGCCTGGACAGCACCGTGCGGCTGATGGAGTCCGACTACGTCGACGGCGCCGGGCCGACCAACAGCCATGCGCCGGGGACCCGCCTCAGCGTGCGCTATCTTATGGATCAGATGCTGATCCACAGCGACAACACCGCCAGCGACATGTTGATCAGCCTGGTCGGGCTGGAGGCGGTCAATGCCGTCACCGCCGAGCTGGTCCCGGAGGGCTTCGGCCCCATCACGTCCCTCGCCGATGTGCGGCGGCTCATCTACGGCGAATTTCACCCCGCCGCACGCCAGCTGTCGGGCCGCGACTTTCTGCGCCTGAAACAGCAGCGCGGCGAAGCCGGCCGTTTGGATTTGCTGGCCAGACTGCTCGGCGTGCCAAAAAGCGAACTGCGCGCCATTCGCCTGCGCGAAGCCTACGAACGCTACTACGCCACCCCGAACAACTCCGCCACGCTGCAGGCCTACGGTGACTTGCTCGCGGCGCTGGTGGCCGGCAAGGCCGTGTCCCGGGCGAGCACCGAATATCTGCTGGGCGTGATGACACGGGTGCAGACCGGCGACCAGCGCATCAAGGCCGGCCTGCCGGCCACCGTCAGCTATGCCCACAAAACCGGCACTCAGGTGGCACGAATCTGCGATGCCGGTCTGATTGCCCCGCCCCCGTTCCACGTCGCCGAGGCCACCGGCCGCATCGTAGTGGTCGCCTGCGTGCGCGGCGCCGCCTCGACCGTGAAGGCCGAACGCGCCTTGCGGGGTGCCGGCGAAGCCATTACCGCCTCCGGAGTCTTACGCCTATGACAAGCGTCGCGCTCGGCAACGGAAAGCTTCTCGCATTGCCCGTGCTGATCGGCCTCGGCATAGCGCTTTGGGCGTACCGGGAACAGGCCTATTCGGACTCCTGGCGCAATGAGCTGGAACAGGACATGCGCCGCATCGACGAAGGCTCGCCAGGGCGGCTGGGGCTATACGTCAAACATCTGGGCGACGGCACGGCTTTCGTCTACGAAGCGGATCGATTCTGGTACCTCGGCTCGGCGGTCAAGGTACCGATCGCCGTGGCGGTGCTGCAGGGTGTCGATGAGGGCGAACACAGCCTGGACGATGAGCTGGCCCTCGAAGCCCGCGACAAGGTCGATGGCTCCGGCGATCTGGTCTGGCAAGACAACGGCGTCGCGTACTCGGTGCGCACCCTGCTCAACGAGATGCTCATCGAGAGCGACAACACCGCAGCCAACATGCTGATTCGGCTGGTCGGCGAGGACCGGCTCAACGAGCGCACCCACGAGAACATGGGCGGTAAGGGCTTCGAGCGCATCACCGACTTCACCCAGGTTCGCCGTGACGTCTATGGCGAACTGCACCCGGACGCGCGCGAGCTGGACAACCTCGACTTGGTCAAGCTGGCTTCCGCCCCGTTCAGCCAGCCGCGCTACGAGGCGGTGGCACGAGTGCTCAACCGCTCGCCCGATGAGCTCGAGGCGGACAGCATGGAGCAGGCCTACGAGCGCTACTACGCACGCAAGCTCAACTCCAGCACGCTGGAGGCCTACGGCACGCTGCTGGAAAAGCTGGTGAGCGGCGAGCTGCTCTCCGAATCCAGCCGGGACCTCCTGTTCAAGAACATGAAGCTCGACCGCTATGATGCCTACCGCCTTGAAGCGGGGCTGCCGCGCGACGTACCTTTCATTCAGAAGACCGGCACGCAACTGGAACGCGCCTGCCATGTGGGCGTGATCGACCCACTGTCGGAGGATCAGACCAATACCGTGATCGTCGTGGCCTGCGCCGAAGCCATGGACGAGGACAAGGAAGCCGGCGCCGCCTTCGAGCAGCTCGGCCAGGCAATAACCCAGGCATTGCTGGGCAAGCCCGAGTGACCCCTTCACGCCGCGCAACGCCTCAAACCACGGCCGCCCGTCGAGCCTGATGCTCGTATTCAGGCGAGTGATTGTCCAAACTGCGCAGTCATCTGATCAGTGAGGCGTCGATCATGCGCAAGGCCGGAACCAAACAACGCCACGCCTACAAGCTCGAAAGACTTCAGCGCTTTTTGGACTGGGCCAACACGCGCCATCCCGATTTCGTGCCGAAGAAAAATCACCAGGAAAAATGGTTCAGCACCTATCTCGGCCATCAGCCACCGGAAATCGGCCGCGCGGCGCGATTGTTCTGGTTGGGACTGGACCTGCCCACGGTCGAGGCGAATCTTGGGGACGCCGAACCGACTCGCCTGATCGGCCGGCTGCTGAACCGGGACGTGAACGATTTCAGTTGTACCGTCGATATCTTCGGTGTCGAAAAATCGCTGGATTGCGGCCCGGTGCAGAACCTGCTCGAACCCGAGTTCGCGCTGCGCATCGACGACAGCGGATCGATAGACGACTTCGAACGAAACGTGTGCGCCGCGGTGGAGGCCTTGGTCCGGGATCGCTTGCATGTCCTGGAACAGCCATTCACCAGCCTCAGCGAAGAACAGAAAGTTCAATGCTTGGAGCGCCTGCCCGTGCGGCTTTCACGCCTCGACGATTTCGCGGCGCGTGCCGTCGACATCGTCAACGAGGTCAAACACGACCTGCGCTATGTCGTCGAGCTGCGCCACGGCGACGTCGCGCTGGACATGCAACGGCGCATCTCAGGTGGCCAAGGCCATGTGCTCAGCGCGGACGAGGTCGCCGCGATCAAGCGCGAGGACCGCCAGGCCCTGCAGGCCAAGTTCGAGATGATGATCGAGGAGGCGCAGGACTTCGATCTGCAGTTGCTCGGCGAGAAGCGCCTGACTGAAGTCTTCTTGATGGAGCCGAAAAAGCTGCGCCGGACCATCCGTTTCGCCCGCGAGGACAACCGGGAAAAGATGGCCTTCGCTGTGCTGCTGGAGAACAACCCGCGCTTCGTCCACTACCACAAGCTGTACGCCGCTCGGCGCATCACCCGTACCTGGACCGCCCTGCTCGGCCCGACCAACAGCGGCAAGACGCATCAGGCCATCGAGGCGATGACCGCGGTCGAGCATGCCATTTACCTGTCGCCGCTTCGCCTGATGGCACTGGAGAACCAGGAGCGCATCGAGTCCATGGGCGTGCCTTGCTCGCTGGTCACCGGCGAGGAAGAGATCATTCGCGAGGGCGCCACTCATTTCTGCTGCACCGTCGAGGAGTTCGCGCGCTTCCGGCACGAATCCTGGGACGTGGTGGTCATCGACGAAGTGCAGATGATGGCCGACTCGCAACGCGGCTGGGCCTGGGTCGATGCGCTGGTCAGCGCCTACACGCAGGATCTGATCATGACCGGCCCGGAGCTGATCCAGCCGTCGCTGAAAACCCTTTGCGACCTCTGCGAAGACCAACTGGTGGTCAAACGCACCAAACGACTCTCACCGGTGGACGTGGCGCGCCGCTCGACCACCCTCAAGCAGCTCGAGGCAGGCTCGATGCTGGTCGCCTTCAGCCGCAAGACCGTGCTGGAACTCAAGGCATTGCTGGAGATGACCGGCAAGACCGTTTCGGTGGTCTACGGTGCGCTGTCGCCTGAAGTGCGGCGTGAGCAAGCCCGCCGCTTCCGTGAAGGCGAGGCGGACATCATGGTTGCCACCGACGCCGTCGGCATGGGCCTGAATATGCCGGCGCACACGCTGTGCTTCTACACCGACGAGAAGTACGACGGCATCCAGAGCCGTCAGCTCAAAGTGCAGGAGGTCAAGCAGATCGGCGGGCGGGCCGGACGCTTCGGGCATCACGACAGCGGCGTCATCACCGCGCTGGATGTGCAGACACTGCAATCGATCAGGCGTCTGTTCCACAGCCCGGACCTGCCAGTGGACCTGACGCAATTCCAGGTACGGCCTTCCATCGAGCACTTGCAGGCGATCGCCGAGCTGATGAACGAGCCGAGCCTGCTGCGGGCATGGCTGACCTTCAACCGCAACATCAACTACGGCGACGAATTCATCTCGATCCTGCCCGACGAGCTGGCGGAGTGGATCAAGCTGGTCGACGACCCGACCATCGATCTGCCGTTGCGCTGGATTTTTGCCTGCACGCCGATTCGCGGTGGTCTGGACAGCCCGGCGAGCATCTTTGCCCAGCAATGGCTGAAAAAGGTCGCCCAGGACAAGGAGATCCCATTGCCGCGGATGATCATCGATGCCGATTTGGCAACACTGGAAAGCTCGCTGCATGTCATCGAAACCTACCTGCACCTGTCGCGCACGCTGCCGGCACACTTCCCGGCGTTGGAGCAGGCCGAACAGCATCGCAGCCTGCTCAACGGTGCGATCACCCGCGAGTTGTCACGCCAGCGTAAGCCACGCAGTTCGGATCGCCGGCGGATTTCCGGAGAGACCCGCAACTGCGAGGGCTGCGGCAAGGCGATGCCGATGGCGGCGCGCAAATTTCGGCTGTGTCAGAACTGCTTCCGCGAGCGGCGTTGAGGCAGCTTGGGCGTTTCGGGCGACCAAAAGCAGGCGCTCGACAAGCGTAGTTGGTCGATGTTCGAACGAGCGACACGAGGCATCGAGGCTGGCCAGGGACGGCTTCGGCCCTTAGGATGCCGCAGGTTTATCCAGATGGGCGGCGCCTTTTCGGGCGTCGGTCATGACCCTAATCACCGCTTGCCAAGGAACCAGGGCCGATGTCGATCATCCTTCAGTTGCGCCAGCAACTGGCCGCGATCACCAGCAAGTTCGGCTGGGCCGCACTGTTGCTCGCACTAGGCGTCCATGTTGCCGTGTCCTATGCCGGCCTGCGTCTGTTCGAAGAAACACCACTCACCGAGCTGAAGACGTTCGTCTATTTCTATCTGACCACCGCGCTGACCGTCGGCTACGGTGACTTCTCACCGCAGACCGCTGGCGGTCGCATCTTTGTTTCCACCTGGTTGATGATCGGCGGCATCGCGCTGCTGACCGCCATCATCGGCAAAACCACCAATTCCATAATCGCAGTCTGGAGGAAAGGCATGAAAGGCAAGGGGACGTTCGCCACCTGCACGGGCCATACCGTTGTGATCGGTTGGGAAGGCGAAATCAGCGAGCGCGTCGTCGAACTGCTGCATGAAGACGAAACCTCCAACGACCACCTGATCGTCATCTGCGACACGGTGCTCGAAGAAAACCCAATGCCAGGCAAGACCGAGTTCATCCATGGCGAGAGTCTGTCGTCTCTGGCGCTGCTGCAGCGCGCCGGGGTGAAAGGGGCCGAACGCACCCTGGTGCGCACCGGCTCGGACGACCTGACGCTAGCCGTCGTGCTGACCATCAACCAGCTCAATCCGGTCGGCCACGTGGTTGCCCACTTCAGCAGCAGCGAGACCGCCCGACTGGCCCGCAGTTATGCGCCCAAGCTGGAATGCACCTCCAGCATGGCCATCGAAATGCTGGTGCGCTCATCGCAGGACCCGGGCTCCTCAGTGATCATTAATGAGCTGTTAAGCGTGGGCCAGGGCGCGACCCAATACCGCCTGCTACTGCCCGAGAGCTACGAAAGCACGGTCGGCGCGCTGTACAAGCAATTGAAAGACCGGCACAACGCGACGCTGATCGGCTACCGCGCCAAAGATCAGCCCCAGCCGACCATCAACCCGTCCAACGACACACCGGTACGAGGCGGCGAATTGTTCTATATCGCCAACACGCGCCTCGCTGGCCTGGGTGACGCAAGCTGAGCATGGCGCTGCGCCGAGCAGAGATGCGCCTGTAGGGCCGAACGAGTCGGCCCTACAACAAACGCATCGACACCGCGATCGCCGATAGGCCCAACGAAGCGCCACGGGCGTAGCACCTGCCCCCCGGCTACGACACCCGGCTCCCTTCATTTCGGGAATCAACCTCGCCATTCCGGCTCTGATTAGGACAGCCATGAGCAGCCGGGAGACACCATGAGCGACCCACACGACCTGCAGCGATTCGTCGACGCCCAGCAATCGATCTATGACCGCGCACTGGCGGAGCTGAAGGCCGGCCATAAGCAAAGCCACTGGATGTGGTTCATCTTTCCGCAGATAGCCGGCCTCGGCCGTAGTGATATGGCGCGTCGCTACGCCATCAAGGATGCAAACGAGGCGGCGGCCTATCTACAGCACCCGCTGCTCGGGCCCCGTCTTGAGGAATGCGCGGAGGCGCTGCTTGCCCATGCCGAGCGTCCGGCACGGCAGATTCTTGGTTCACCCGACGACATGAAGCTGCGCTCGAGCATGACGCTATTCGCCACCGTTGCGCCTGAGCGAACCGTATTCCAAACGGTGCTGGATGCGTTCTTCGCGGCCGACCCTGACCCGGCGACACTGTCGCGCCTGCATCGTTGAGCGGCGCGGAACGGACCTGCGATAGGCGAGCCAAGGCCGGCACGATAGGCTTCTCGCTTTTCCGGCAGGCCCGCCGCCCCCACACAGGTGCAATACATGGCGCAGGCCGACAGCTTCGAAGCCATGCCGCGGAAGACCGAGTGCGGTACCGCGCAAGCTGATCAGCAAAATCATGCTGCAGCGGATCTCCCCCAGACGCGATCCGGCTTGCGTGTCCCGCCCGGCCCTTAACACACGATCATCGCCACGCATCGAGTCAGCCGTTGCGACCGCTCACCTCGCCACGCCAGAAAACCGTCATCAGTGGCGGCGACAACAGCCTTTCGTCAGCTTTCCGTTGAAATGTTCAAGTTTTTACTTTGACAGCTCGGTGTTTTGACTTTAAGTTTTCATTTCCGAACATTTCCGAACCCTCGCAGTATTCGGACTACAACAACAACAGACTCAGAAGAGGACCTGCGCATGAGCAACCCGTCCACCCCGACGCTACGGGGGCAATGCATTGCCGAGTTTCTCGGCACCGCCCTGCTTATCTTCTTCGGCACAGGCTGCGTGGCCGCGTTAAAGCTTGGCGGCGCAGAGCTAGGTCTTTGGGAAATAAGCGTTATTTGGGGTATCGGGGTCAGTATGGGAGTCTACCTTGCCGCCGGTGTTTCCGGCGCTCATCTGAATCCCGCCGTGTCCATCGCGCTTTGGTTGTTCGGCACGTTCGAGCGCAACAAGGTCCCTGCCTACATCCTCGCTCAGACAGCGGGAGCCTTCTGCGCCGCTGCGTTGGTTTATGGTCTTTACAGCAGCCTGTTTTTCGATTTCGAACAGACGCAGCACATGACCCGCGGCAGCATCGCCAGCCTTGAACTCGCATCGGTATTTTCCACCTACCCTCATGCATCCTTATCGGTCGGTCAGGCGTTTGTGGTGGAAGTGGTGATTACCGCTATCCTGCTGGGGATGATCATGGCCCTGACCGATGACGGCAACGGCCTGCCTCGCGGCCCGCTGGCACCCTTGCTGATCGGCCTGCTGATCGCGGTGATCGGCGGCGCGATGGGCCCTCTCACCGGCTTCGCAATGAACCCGGCGCGTGATTTCGGACCGAAGCTGATGACGTATTTCGCTGGTTGGGGTGAAGTGGCCTTTACCGGTGGCCGGGAGATCCCCTACTTTCTGGTTCCATTGATCGCCCCGGTGCTGGGTGCCTGCATCGGCGCCGCAGGCTACAAGGCGCTGATCTGCAAGCATCTGCCAAATCTGGATGGAGGCGCTTGCGCCGCCGAGCCGGACCGCAAGGCCGAGCGCTACACCGCACACGATGTCACTGCCCAAGAAGCTCGTTAAGGAATCGACACCATGAGCACTCAGAACAACAAGCAATTCATCGTCGCCCTCGACCAGGGCACCACCAGTTCCCGCGCCATCGTGCTGGACCGCAACGCCAACGTGGTCACCATTGCTCAGCGCGAATTCGCGCAGATCTATCCGCAACCGAGCTGGGTCGAGCATGACCCCATGGAAATCTGGGCCACCCAGAGCGGCGTGTTCGTCGAAGCCCTGGCACAGGCCGGCATCACTAACGAGCAGGTCGCAGCGATCGGCATCACCAACCAACGCGAAACCGCCATCGTCTGGGACAAGAGCACCGGCCGGCCGATCTACAACGCCATCGTATGGCAGAGTCGCCAGAGCACGCCGATCTGCGATCAGCTCAAGCGTGACGGTATGGAAGAACACATCCGCAACACCACCGGCCTGGTCATCGACCCCTACTTCTCCGGCACCAAGATCAAGTGGATTCTCGATCACGTCGAGGGCAGCCGTGAACGCGCCCGTCGGGGCGAACTGTTGTTCGGCACCGTCGATTGCTGGCTGATCTGGAAGATGACCCAGGGCAAGGCTCACGTCACCGATTACACCAACGCCTCGCGCACCATGCTCTTCGACATCCACAAGCTGGAGTGGGATCCGGTGATGCTGGAGGCGCTGGATATACCGCGCGAAATGCTGCCAGAGGTGCGCTCATCCTCCGAAGTCTACGGTCACGCCTATCTGGGCTCCGGACAGAGCACCGGCATTCCGATCGCGGGTATCGCGGGCGATCAGCAAGCCGCGCTGTTCGGCCAGATGTGCGTCGAGCCCGGCCAGGCCAAGAATACCTACGGAACCGGCTGCTTCCTCCTGATGAATACCGGCACCAAGGCCGTTCAGTCCAAGCACGGCTTGCTCACCACCATAGCCTGCGGGCCGAAGGGCGAGGTCAACTACGCCCTGGAAGGCGCCATCTTCAACGGTGGCTCGACCGTGCAGTGGCTGCGCGACGAGCTGAAGGTGATCAACGACTCGCTGGACTCCGAATACTTCGCCACCAAAGTACAGGACAGCAACGGCGTCTACCTGGTGCCAGCGTTCACCGGGCTCGGCGCGCCCTACTGGGATCCGCGTGCCCGTGGCGCACTGTTCGGGCTGACCCGTGGGGTCAAGGTCGACCACATCATCCGCGCCGCGCTGGAATCGATCGCCTACCAGACCCGCGACGTGCTCGACGCCATGCAGCAGGACGCCGGCGAGCGCCTGCGCTCACTGCGTGTGGATGGCGGCGCAGTGGCCAACAATTTCCTCATGCAATTCCAAGCCGACCTGCTCGGCACGCACGTGGAACGTCCCCAGATGAAGGAAACCACCGCCCTCGGCGCCGCCTACTTGGCAGGCCTGGCGACCGGTTTCTGGAGCAGCCTGGACGAGTTGCGCAGCAAGGCCACAATCGAGCGCATCTTCGAACCGGCCTGTGATGACGAGAAGCGTGAAGCGCTCTACAAGGGCTGGAAGAAGGCGGTGGGTCGCACCCGCGACTGGGAAGAGGAATAGCCTCGACTACCGAATCGGCATCTTGATTGCGCCCAGCCGGATTCACTTCCGCGCTGGGCGCTGCTATTCGCAAATGAACAATTCTTTAATCACGGACCAGACTGCGGCATGCTTCCCGGCATATCGATAACAAGGAAGCCTCCATGAGTCTGGCCCCACGACAGCAGAGCATTCTCGAATTGGTGCGCGAACGCGGCTACGTCAGCATCGAAGAGCTGGCGCAACAGTTCTCGGTGACGCCCCAAACCATCCGTCGTGACATCAATCAGCTGGGCGAAGCCGGCCTGCTGCGTCGTTATCACGGCGGTGCCGCCCACGATTCCAGCGTGCAGAACACCGCTTACACCCAGCGTGCCCGGCAGATGCGCGACGAGAAACGCCGCATCGCCGACGCCATGGCCGCGCACATTCCTGATCAGGCTTCGCTGTTCATCAATATCGGCACCACCACCGAAGCCATCGCCCATGCGCTGCTCAATCACCGCGATCTCAAGATCATCACCAACAACCTGCACGTGGCGAGCATCCTCAGCCCCAAGGAAGACTTCGACGTGCTGATCGCCGGCGGCAATGTGCGCAGCGACGGCGGCGTGGTCGGCCAGGCCACAGCGGATTTCATTAGCCAGTTCAAGGTAGATTTCGCCCTGATCGGCATCAGCGGGATCGACGAAGACGGCACCCTGCTGGACTTCGACTATCAGGAAGTGCGCGTCTCCCAGGCCATCATCAGCAACGCGCGCAAGATCTTTCTCGCGGCGGATTCGAGCAAGTTCGGCCGCAGCGCCATGACCCGACTCGGCTCGCTGGAGCAGATCGACATGCTGTTCACCGAAGCCCGGCCACCGGAAACCTTCATGGAGCTGTTGAATCGCCACAAGGTCAAACTCGAAGTCACGGGTTGACCCGCCATTACAGAGCGTCTTCGGCGAGGCGCGCAACTCGCCACGACTGGATGGATGCCTCTACAAGCGCCAGCGCCGTAGGGTGGCTTTAGCCACCAATACGGACCATATCCCGACACCGTGGCTGGCGCCTACGAAACTGAGCCGTTCCACGAACTGCGTGCAGGCAAGGCGTTGCGCTTAACCGAACCAAGCCGAGTGACTTTCTGTCACACCCGCCTGCCACATTTCTTTGCTCGGCCCGCCTCTGCTTCCACTCCGAGCGGGACAATCCCGAATCACTACAACTGCACAAGCGCCGTCGCTAGCACCAATTGGCAGTTCGAATAGGTTCGATTACTTTCTTTTGATATAAAAAACGAACATACCACCTGGAGAGCGAACTTCTTCTGCGCTAGGATGTTCATATTCGAAAATAAATGTTCGTTCTTGAGGAGAACCCCGTGATCGAAGCCGCCTGCCCCGTCTCCGAACTCTACGACATCGCCGTCATCGGCGGTGGAATCAATGGTGTGGGTATCGCTGCGGACGCGGCTGGTCGCGGACTTTCGGTGTTTTTGTGCGAGCGCGACGACTTGGCGAGCCATACATCATCGGCCAGCAGCAAGCTGATCCACGGTGGCCTGCGCTATCTCGAACATTATGAATTCCGCCTGGTCCGCGAAGCCCTGGCCGAACGCGAAGTGCTGCTGGCAAAGGCGCCGCACATCGTCAAGCCGATGCGCTTCGTGTTGCCGCACCGCCCTCACCTGCGCCCCGCATGGATGATCCGTGCTGGCCTGTTCCTGTACGACCACCTCGGCAAGCGCGAGAAGCTACCGGCTTCGCGCGGCCTGCGCTTCGGCGATGACAGCCCGCTGAAGCCGGCGATCCGCCGCGGTTTCGAATATTCCGATTGCTGGGTCGACGATGCGCGCCTGGTCGTGCTCAATGCCATGGCCGCGCGAGAAAAAGGCGCGCATATCCATACCCGTACCCAATGCCTGAGCGCCAAGCGTGCCGCCGGTATCTGGCATGTCGAACTGCAACGTCAGGATGGCAGCCGCTTCTCCTTGCGGGCCAAAGCGCTGGTCAACGCGGCCGGGCCTTGGGTGGCGCAGTTCATCGGTGAGAACCTGCAGCAGCGCTCGCCATACGGCATCCGCCTCATCCAGGGCAGCCATATCATCGTGCCCAGGCTGTACGAAGGCGAACAGGCCTACATCATGCAGAACGAGGATCGGCGCATCGTTTTTGCCATCCCTTATCTGGATCGCTACACCATGATCGGCACCACCGATCGGGAATATCACGGCGATCCGGCTACGGTCAGCATTACCGAGCAAGAGATCGTCTATTTGCTGGGTATAGCCAACACGCATTTCCGCACGCAGTTGGAGCCTAAGGACATTCTGCACACCTTCGCTGGCGTGCGGCCGCTGTGTGACGACGAATCCGACAACCCCTCGGCCGTCACCCGGGACTACACGCTATCGCTGGCTGCCGAGCACAAGCAGGCCCCGCTGCTGTCGGTGTTTGGCGGCAAGCTCACCACCTACCGTAAGCTGGCCGAATCGGCGATGGCGCAGCTCAAACCGTACTTCCCGGACATGAAGCCGAGCTGGACGGCCAGCGCCCCGCTACCCGGCGGCGAAGGGATGAGCACCGTCGAAGCACTCATCGAAGCGCTGATGGGCAAGGTGCAGGGTATCGACTTCGCGTTGGCCAAGCGCTGGGCAACGCTTTACGGCAATCGCATCTGGCGAATGCTGGGCGATGCGCGCTCGGTCGACGCGCTGGGTGAGGACCTGGGCCACCAACTGTACGCGCAAGAGGTCGATTATCTTCGCCGCGAGGAGTGGGCGAACGATGTGGACGACATTCTTTGGCGTCGCACCAAACTCGGTCTGGCCTTCAGCGAACCGCAGAAGGAGCGCCTGCAACGCTATCTGCTCGAGCAGCCCAATGAGAACTCCGCGCGCAGCAGCGACGCCGCCTGATTCGATCGGGCCTGCCCATGGCAGGCCGGACATTAGCTCGACGACTAGCCCGCAACTGTCCGGGAAGTGTCCGCGATAGCGTATCGCTTACCCATTAAGCCGCCCTTCTGCCGAATCGAAACGCCTTCAACCCTTCGTCCCGCAGTCCGCTGCGGTCATCAAGCGTTCACACCAGCGCGGCACCGTTAAGCGACCTACACGCTCACGGGAGTTGCCTGATGACGACGAATACCGGTGCCTTGGCGGAAAGCCCCTCCTCCCCGATCACACGCCAATGGCTGTCCTGGCTTCTGGTCATCACGCTTATTTACCTCTTGCTGGCTGCAGTGGGCGCGATCGGCGACGGCTTCAAAGCCGCCACTGGCGATAACGCCAAGGAGCTGTTTGCCTTTGCCACCAACCCCTTCGTCGGGCTGATGATCGGCTTGGCAGCCACGGCGCTGATCCAGAGCTCCAGCACGGTAACTTCGATCATCGTTGGCATGGTCGCCGGCGGGCTGCCGATCCCGATTGCGATTCCGCTGATCATGGGCGCCAACATCGGCACCTCGCTGACCAGCACCATCGTCAGCCTGGGCCACATCCGCAGCGGGCCGGAATTTCATCGCGCCTTCTCGGCAGCGACCGTGCACGATGCGTTCAACATCACCGCCGTGACGATTCTGCTACCGCTGGAACTGCTCTTCCATCCTCTGCAGCGCATGTCCGAAGTCCTGGCGGGTCTGCTGGTAAACGACAGCGCCGGGGTCGACATGAAGAGCATGAACTTCATGAAAACGCTGCTCGCCCCGGCTAGCGACCTGCTCGATGCCAGCGTCTCCTGGTTGCCCAACAAGGTGTGGGCCGGGATCGCACTGATCACCATCGGAATCGGCCTGATCCTGTTCGTGGTGCAAGCCATCGGCAAAGTGCTGCGCAAGGTGATGGTCGGGCGCGCCAAGGACATCATGCACGCCAGCGTCGGACGCGGCCCGCTGTCGGGCATCGCTTCGGGCACATTGATCACAATGCTGGTGCAATCCTCCTCGACGACAACAGCGCTCATCGTGCCGCTGGCGGGCACCGGTGTGTTTACCCTCAAGCAGGTCTATCCCTTCACGCTGGGCACCAATATCGGAACCTGCGTCACTGCCCTGCTGGCCGCCACGGCAATTGCGGGACCAACGGCGGAACTCGCGATGCAGATCGCCTTGGTGCACCTGCTGTTCAATCTTCTCGGTATCTCGATCATCTACGTACTGCCCTTCCTGCGCGGAGTACCTCCGGCCATTGCCAACTACCTGGCGGATCTGGCGCAACGCAGCAAGCTGTATGTCGGGGCGTATATCGGAGGCGTGTTCTTCGGCCTGCCCTTGCTACTGATCGGCGGCAGCCAACTCTGACCCAGCCTGGAGCCCAATCATGCAAAGCGAACGTCGCATCCAGACCGAAAACCGCATCCGCGAATTGCGCGAATCGCTCAATGAGCTCGAAGCCCAACTGGAACGCATCGATGCCCAGGAACAACGTGCGCAGCACCGTGAGATCGAGCACCTGGACGAATACATCAATGCAGTGGATACCCGTTTCAACAGCCTTCAGCTGTTCTGGACCACCCTCAAGGCCGAATGGCTGAAAGCGAAATCCTGACACCCGTAGAGGAACGACACATGCGCGTCAAACCAGGCCCTCTGCTGCTGATCAGCCTCACGCTGAGTCTGCACACGGTGCTCGCCCCGTCCTCACATGCCGTTGAGCCGGTGTCCGACGGGCTGCTCGTCGATGGATCCAGCACCGTTTACCCACTGACGAAGGAAGCGGCACGACGCTTTCAACGCGCCCGGCCCGGCCATCCCATAGAGGTCAAGTTCTCCGGAACCACTGCCGGCTTTCGCCGCTTCTGCGCCGGCGAAACGGACATCAACGACGCTTCGCGCGAGATGAACGCCGAAGAGCAAGCGCATTGCGCCGAGAATGGCATCCGCTATCGCCAGGTTCCGCTGGCCATGGATTCCATCGCCGTGGTGGTACACCCGAGCAACCGCTGGGCAAACGACATCACGGTGGATGAACTCAAGACGTTGTGGGCACCGGCTGCAGAAGGGCATGTCATGCGCTGGAACCAGATCCGCCCGGATTGGCCGGATCGCCCGGTGAAGCTGTTCGGGCGAGGACAGGATTCAGGTACCTATGATGTTTTCACTCAGGAGATCGTGGGAACCACCCATCGCAGCCGCCAGGACTACACCGCCAGCGAAGATGAAGAGCAGTTGGCCGCAGGCATCGCGGCAGAGCCTAACGCGCTCGGCTTCTTCGGCATCGGCGCCTACCATCGGCACTGGGAGGAATTGAAGCTGCTCGCGGTGGACAATGGCAGCGGCCCGATCTTTCCAACGCTCGAAACGGTCAGCGACAACCGCTACAGGCCGCTGACACGCCCGCTGTTCCTGTACCTGAACGAACAGAGCCTTCAGCGCAAGCCCATCACCCAGGCATTCGTTGAACACTACCTGGACGGCTTGCCCAGCTGGATTCATTTCACCGGCTACATGCCACTCAAGGCCGAGCGCTATGCGCGCAGCCTTGCAGCTCTGCAGCAAGCGCAGGAACCGAGCACGACCGACGCAAACCGAACCGGCGCTCAATAGAGCGTCGGCACGACCATGTTGTCCGGCACCGGATTGCGCAGATAGTCCGGGTTGTAGACGCGCTCGGGCAACTTCACCGGGGCGCGTTCCACCTCGCCGTAGGGCAACTGGCTTAGCAGGTGACTGATGCAATTCAAGCGTGCACGCTTCTTGTCGTCGGCCTCGACGATCCACCAGGGCGCGTCGTCGATGTGGGTACGCTCGAGCATGATTTCCTTGGCCCGCGTATAGGCTTCCCAACGACGCCGGGATTCGAGGTCCATGGGGCTCAATTTCCATTGCTTCAGCGGATCATGGATGCGCGCCAGGAATCGGCGGTTCTGCTCTTCATCCGAGATGGAAAACCAGTACTTGATCAGGATGATGCCCGAGCGCACCAGCATCCGCTCGAACTCCGGGACCGAGCGGAAGAACTCCTCATATTCGTCGTCGCTGCAAAAGCCCATCACCTTCTCGACACCGGCGCGGTTGTACCAGCTGCGGTCGAACAGGACCATTTCGCCAGCGGCGGGTAGATGCGAGACGTACCGCTGGAAATACCATTGGGTGCGCTCGCGGTCGTTGGGTGCCGGCAAGGCGGCAACGCGGCAGATGCGCGGATTGAGCCGCTGGGTCACGCGCTTGATGACCCCACCCTTGCCCGCCGCGTCCCGTCCCTCGAAGAGCACGACCACGCGTAGCTTGTGATGCACGATCCAGTCCTGCAACTTGACCAGTTCGCCTTGCAGACGCAGCAGTTCGGAGAAATAGACCCGTCGGGACAACCCACTATCCGACGGTTGCGGCATGCCTTCGCGCCTTATCAACGCATCCATGCGCGCATCGTCCAACTCCATTTCAAACTCTTCGTCGAGGCTGTCCTGAAACTCGTGCAACAGGTGCTCGTATACCTGGAGCGAATTACTCAGATCATCGGTCATCGTCGGCTTCCGGTAAGCGTGAGATAAAAGCCAGGTTTGGTGGCTCCCAGGCTCACGCTAGTGAACAGCAATGACGAGATCATGACCGAAGCCTCCGCTGCGCCGATGGCCGACGTGCGAACAGACTTGGATGGAGGCAGCGTTTGAATCGCAGGGCAAATCCGGTAGGCTCGCAACTTTCCAACTGGAGTACACCCCATGGCCCGAGCCACTGCCCGCCACATCCTGGTTCCCACCGAAGAAAAGTGCAACGAGCTGAAAGCTGCCATCGAAGGCGGCGCCGATTTCGCTCAGGTTGCCAAAGACAACTCCACCTGCCCCTCCAGCCGCCAGGGCGGCGATCTGGGATCGTTCGGTCCGGGCCAGATGGTCAAGGAGTTCGACACCGTGGTGTTCAGCGCGCCGATCAACGTCGTGCAGGGCCCGGTGAAGACCCAGTTCGGTTACCACCTGCTGGAAGTGACCAGCCGCCAGGATTGATCCTGAGCCCCTGCGCCAAGGCGCGGGGGCTGTTCGCCTTCCCCTCGAATCCCTCTCCTACCCTTCTCCGATACCGCGAGATCGATCGCCCTGCCCCGCTCGCATACGCACGCTGTTACACGCAAGCCGGCGTCAGGCTTCCAGGCGGAAACGCCCGGTCAGGCTCTTCAAGCTTTCCACATCGCCCGCCGCGCCAACGCCCTGCGCAGCCAACAGCGCCTCCTTGACCATCTTCTGGCTCAGCATTCGCTGGGCTCCGGCCATATCGAGTTGTGAGGCGTCCCTGCTGGAAAGAAACAACCCCCTGCCGTGATCGCCGCGCACAGAAAGGTCAGGCTGTAGGAAAAGAAGATCTGGAGATTGATGGTACGCAGGCGGAGGCTGCGTAACAGGGTTCGGATGGCGTTCGCCAGAGCTGATCATGTGATCGTCCAGTGGCCAATTAAAAAGAGCGTCACGGCCATTGAAACGTCCTCCGACGCTGGCGCAGTTGCCCTTGTCTCGGCCTGGAATGCGCTACCTTTAATACCGTTGATCATGACTGAACTTACTGATCCAGACGGGCTAGTTGGCCTTCAAAAACAGTCCTGAGACAGCGTTTCAGCGCATTGACGAAGGTCAATGAAAACGAAAAATCAAGGTGCTTTTTTTCGAGCTGATGCGCCTCGACAGCTATGGTTCAAGTAAACGAGCCCGAGCCGTCATTCCCCGTGCTAAAGGAGCGATGAGATGTTCCATGTAACGCGTATAGGCGACAAACGTATCGACGTGGATTTTTCCGGCAAGCTCGACAGCAACGAAATGCGCTTTGCGCTTGATGAGCTGATGAGAAAGTCCGAAGGCATTACCCATGGGCAGATGCTCTTCCGAGTTGGGGACTTCGACATGCCAACGCTCGGCGCGGTCGGCGTCGAGCTGTCGCGAATTCCGCAGATGTTCCGTTTCATGCGCCGCTTCGACCGTTGCGCGGTCGTTTGCGCCAAGGAGTGGATGAGGAAGGCCAGCGAGATCGAAGGGGCGCTTATTCCTGGCCTGAAGGTCAAGGCCTTCGATCAGCATCAGTCCACCGAGGCGCACGAATGGCTGGAAGGAGCGCTGTAACGCGCCAGGCTAACGCGGCGTACCGAACACCTGCGTCCAGTAGATGGTCGCCGCGCTGCGTGGATGGGTCGCATAGGCGGCACCCATTTCCGTGAAGTCCGGATTCATGATGTTCTGGCAGTGGCCTGGGCTGGCCAGCCAGCCCGACACCGCCTGTTCGGCAGAACCATGACCAGCCGCGATGTTTTCACCGATGCGCTGCCAGCGGTAGCCCTGACGCCTGGCGCGGTCACCAGCCAGGCTCTGATCATGACCCTGGTGAGCGAAATAGTCCCTTTTAGCCATGTCCTGGCTGTGGGCCAACGCGGCTTCCCCCAGTTGCTCGTTCCAGCTCAGCGGCGGCGCCGCATCGAACCGTTGATTGCCACAGCGCCGCGGCTCGGCACGCGCTCGGTTGACCTGTTCGAGAACCGTCTTGCCGGCCTGCGGCCAGTCGCCGATATCGGCGGACAGCAACGGTTTTGCCAGAATCAATTGCCAGGTATTGCCCTCATGCGAGACGCCGATCTCAGCGAAATCGTCGTTCATCAATGCACTGCAGTAACGCTGCTTAAAGACGCGCATCACGGTGTTCGCATCGCCAGGACCGGTCACCGCCATGGCCTGCAGGCTGGCCGCCTGGTAGCCCGACTCCACCACCGCCTGCTGGATCTGCGCGCCGGCACCGGCAGGTATCGATGCCAGTGCAGCGGCGGGTGCGAGGGGGCCGACCGGTTCGGCCTTGGCGCCGCCACAACCTTCGCCCGAGGCGCGGAACTCGTTGACCAGACTCACCAACTCGTCCGTATCATCGGCGCTCGCGCCATTGGCGAATATCGCGGTCAGCAGTGCCGAGCCGACCACAAGACGGCGCAGCGGCGTTCCGAAGATGGATGACCATAAGGCTGATTTGCGTACATCCATACGGCACCTGGATCGAGCGGGAGAGAAAGACCGGTGACGTTCACCAGCCTTCCATGCTGACCACATTCAGCCCCGAGCTATCCCGACCAATGCATCTGGCCGGCACCACCGAGCGCATCGGCCCCATCGCGGCAAACTGATCGACCGGTAAAAAATGCGATGATTGATCCGTCGCCAAAACGACTCATCCGCACTCTTCCCGTCGAGCGCCAACACCGTCATGAACCTTGCCGATTTTCTGCTGTTCGCGCTGCCTGCGATCTTTCTCACAGGGCTATCCAAAGGCGGCTTTGGCGGTGCCCTGGGGGGCATCGCCGTACCCTTGCTGGCGCTGGCCATCTCACCGAAACAGGCAGCGGCCGTGATGCTGCCGATTCTCTGTCTGGCTGACGTGGTGGGTCTGAAAGCCTATTTCGGTAAATGGGACACCGCCAATCTCAAGGTCATGCTGCCTGGCGCGCTGATTGGCATTGCCCTGGGTTCGCTCACCTTCGGCCTGCTCGACGAGCGCATGATCGGCCTGATGATGGGCGTGATCGCGGTGGGTTTCGTGGTGCTCGGGCTGATCACCAACAACGACAAGCCACGACCACTGCAGCGCGGTCGCGGCACGCTGCTCTCGTCGATTGCCGGCTTTACCAGCTTCGTCGCCCATGCGGGCGGCCCACCGATCATGATGCATCTGCTGCCGCAACAGCTGGACAAGCTGCGCTACGTGGCGACCATCAATCTGTTCTTCCTGATGACCAACGCGATCAAGCTGGTTCCCTACGCCGCACTTGGCCAGTTCAGTCGCGAGAATTTGCTGCTGAGCCTGACGCTTGCGCCCATCGTGCCATTCGGCGTCTGGGCCGGGCTTTGGCTGCACAAACGTATCGATCACACCTGGTTCTACCGAATCGCTCGGATCGGCATGCTGCTCGCCGGCTTGCAACTGATCTGGAAGCACCTTTGACGCGGCATTTGCGCCGCTTACCCGCCGCTGTCTGAACGATCACCGCCCGCCCCAGTCGGAATTAGTGAACCCACTGCAACAGGAGTCATCCTCATGCTGAAGTTTCTGGGCAGCACCATTGGCATCATTTTCCTGATCGGTCTGTTGGTGGTGATCGGCCTGTTCATGCTGGTGTTCTGACACCGCTCCAGCCGAACAGCGCGACGAGGCGGCAGCAGTCGAGTCGAATGCCGAGTGAACGCGTTATCGCAAGGCCGCCGCGGCTCCGGCGGCTTGCTTATACCCGCCTACGTCATTGCGCGTCCTTTGATCCATCCATGCAAAAGCACATAGCCGACTCGCAGCGAAGGTCCGGTGCACCAGATGCGTACCAAATGACACCAGCGTCCGGCTTCCGACCTGCGGCGGTGAATGACCTGAGCGCCGCGAAGGTCCAACGGAAACCTACATCAACCGAGGATCGTGCAATGGGCCTGTTCGACAAGATCAAAGATGCGCTGGGCATGGGTGGCGTGAGCAACGAAGCGCACAAACCTGCCGCCCCGGATTCGGGCGTCAATCAGCACGCCACCGATACGGTGGTCGACTCCGAGCGGCCCACCGCGGCCAACAACGCGACCACGGCACCGTCTACCGCCGGTGGAGTGACCGCCGGCACCGTCGGCACTGCGGGCGGGACCACCAGTGCCGTTGACGTGCCCGCAAAGCTCGACGGTATGGCGGCCAATTTTCCGGAAAAGCTGAACTGGCGTACCTCCATCGTCGACCTGCTCAAACTGCTGGGCCTCGACAGCAGCCTGGAGTCACGCAAGGAGCTCGCCTCCGAGCTGGGTTGTCCGCCAGACAAAATGGCCGACTCGGCGCAGATGAACATCTGGCTGCACCGCACCGTGATGCACAAACTCGCCGAACACGGCGGGACGGTTCCCCCCGAGCTACGCACCTGATACCGAGCCATGGTCCGTTCGCACGCGGCCGTGCGAACGCAGCTGCGGACGCTTCGACGTCCGCTGCGACCTCAACCGTCCAGCGAAGGACCGATCATTTCCGCTAGTTGCGGATAGACGCCCGGGCAGGCGACCAGATAGGGATTGCCACGTAACAGCCCGTCATTACGGAAAAAGTCGTTCACGCAGCCACCCGCCTCCTTCACCAGCACCAGGCCGGCCATGCAGTCCCAGCTTTTCAGCTCGGTTTCGTAATAGCCGAGCAGACGCCCGGCCGCCACATAGGCGGTCATCAGCGCGCCGGAGCCGTTGCGAAAGAACATACCGCCTTCGGCCAGCAGCTTTTCCAGAAACGGGATGAAATGCTCCTTGCCACGCGGGTGAAAGGTGCCGGTGGCGGTCACGCCCTGTCCCACATGAGTGGCGCCGCTCACCTTCAGGGGCGTGTCATTGACGAACGCACCCTGGCCCAGGCAGCCATGGAACAGCTCGTTGTGATTGGGATCGGCGATGGCGCCCAAATGCGGCTCGCCGTCGATCAGCAGGCCGATCGAGACGCACCAGTTATGCAGTCCGTTGACGAAGCAGGCCGTGCCGTCGATGGGATCGATCACCCACACGCAACGGGCGCCGAGATCGGCGGAACCGCTCTCCTCGCCGAGAAATCCATCCTCTGGAAAACGCTCAGCCAGTCGGGCACGAATAAAATCTTCGATCTGCTTATCTGCGATGCTCACCACATCCTGAAGGTCGTCGCCCTTGTGCTCCACCGTCAGCACGTCGCGCTTGCGGTAGTAGTCCAGGCCCAGCTGCGCCGCCTCGAGTGAGAGGGCTTTGGCGCAGGCGTAACGGGCCGCGATATCGAGAGGGCTGGCCGCCGATGGGTCGCTATTCATGGTTGTCCTTCTTGCAGCGGGTCTACAACGAAGCGCGGCATCGCGCGGGAGCGGCGAATTCTAGTGAATCGTCATGGGCAGGCAAACACCGGCCTCGGCTAACCGCTCCCAGCACCACGTCAGGCTCGCGCTCGACCCAGTGGATTGGTTGGCGTTGCGCGCTCGCTGCAAGCCCAGGTTTGGGTCAGGGCTGTGCCTGCTTTTCGTGAAGGCGAGCGTTCAGTTCATCAATGATCGGCACCCATTCGGCGTCCTCTATCCATTCATCGGCGAGGAAGGCACGCTGCGCGTCGCTCCAGAACGGCGCTTCGGTAAGCTTGACGTGGTTGGGTAGCGGCGCATGCTCGGCGATGAAATCGTCAATGCTGGCTGGATCCGAAGGTAGGCCCAGCTGCTCGAACAGTGTGGTCATGTCTTTGTTGGGAAGTTCCATCGAACGGGTCCTCGTCCTGGTGGGTTTGGCGCTGCTCAGGCGCAGGCGACGTCCCCAGTAGAGGCTCCAGCACGGCTAACAGTTCAACGGAACGCTTAGCCACGCGCTCGGCAGTGGCCGTAAGAAAGAAGCGGGCCGCGCGAGGGGCGCGGCCCGCAGGAAATTCAGGCGGCCTTGTCGAACAGTTGCCTGCCTTGATCCAGATATTGGTCCACCAGCCACTTGCCGTGGGCGATGGATGCCCGCTGCGCTTGCTCGAGCTCCGCCATGAAGGCGTGCCCGACCGGAAGCGCCATACGCCGAGTGACCTGTCCCTGCGGGTTGCTGATTCGGCACCCACCGGCCCAGGGAGTCGGGGTGCCGGGATGTTCCATCACTTCGGCCGTAATGACGTGATCGCGGTACTCGCATTGCATCATGGTCATGGTGTCACCTCGCTGTTGATAGCCGTGAGCAATTATCAACAATGCTCATACGGCAAAATTGCCCCCCCTCGTCATGGTCCGCCACGAGCCGAGCGCGCCGTTAGCCGACGCTCCTCGCGCAGTACCTTGACTGGGTATAGCACAAGGACCGGCGTGCGAAAGGGCCGATGGTCGCTTAAGGGAAGATGGTGGAGCCGGCAGATTTGCGAGCAAGGCGCAGGCACCGCGGAGCGATGCCTGCCTGCTGAGATGGGAAATGAATGACAGGTGTAGCCATCAGGTTACGTCCCGAAGGAGCGATGGATGGCCAGTTTCAGGAGGTGCGCAGCTGCTCGTCCGCAAGGAAATCTTCTTCCAACAAGGCGTCCCGGCCCTCGACTTCGAGGGTCTCGCCTTCGATCGGCGTAGGTGCCGATACGCGCTTGCTGCGCAGTTTGCCGAATTGATGCTTGAGAGCGTTATTGAGCTTGTCGATGGCACCGTCCACGGCCAGTTCCAGGGATGCCGCCTTGTGTGTAACGGAGACCGGCTGCTGTCCTTTCGGGCGTGCCTCGATCTGGCATCGTTTGTCGTGGGCGCCGGCCTTGACGCCGTTTTCGTCGTTCAGATGCACCACGACGCGGGTGACTTCGTCGTCGAACCGATCCAGCTTGTCGGCAACATTGCCGCTGACCCAGTCCACGAGACGGGCGCTTCCTTCGATGTGGTTATCGCTATGTACTTGGATCTGCATATGCTCTTCCTTCTACGCGATCTAGGTAACCACCGTTCAGCCCACAAACGGTCTGATCCAGGACGTGTCCCGGTTCACTGCCGGCCACACCAGCCCTTAAAGGCGCGCGGCCCTTGGCTCAGCAGCCTGGCTTGCAAAGCAACGGAACACGGCCTAGAAATGCCATTGTTGGCGACATTAAGCAAGGCCAACGCAACGCCGCGAGCACGATGGTGGTCGGCCAACCGAACCCGCCCTTCGTGCAGCCACTGCCGAGCAGCCGGCGCACAAGACCTCCAGCCGCTTGGTTACAGAAGATTGCGAAGACTCATAAGTGCCCTGTGCTCCACCGCCGAATCGGATCATCGCCAGCCAGTGATCATTGACCGGCGGATAGCTTCTTTTTCGGGTAAATGTCGTAGCGGCTGGACTTACCCTCCAGGCTATAACCCGGTTTGGGTCCGTCAATGGCAGGCGCTTTACGTGGCCGCTTCACTACCACTCGGTGGCTGGCCAGCGCCAGCGCCCGCTCGAGCAGGACACCCGCGTCCAGATCGTCCCCGACGAAGGGTCTGAACAGGCGCATTTCCTTTTTCACCAACGCGCTCTTTTCACGATGCGGAAACATCGGATCGAGATAGATCACCTGCGGTGGATCACCCTGCCACTGGGCCATTAGCTCGATGGCATTGCCATGCCGCAGGCGCATGCGTTCGACGATCGATCGCACGTCGGCGTCCTCACACCCGCGCCTCAGGCCGTCCTCCAGCAAGGCGGCGATCAGCGGCTGGCGCTCGAACAGCACCAGGTCGCAGCCCAACGTCGCCAGCACGAAGGCATCGCGGCCAAGTCCGGCTGTTGCGTCCAGCACGCTGGGGCGAATCCCGGGTTGAATGCCGACCGCCTTGGCGATCATCTGCCCGCTGCCTCCGCCGAACTGACGACGATGTGCGGCGCCGCCCTCAACGAAATCCACCCGGACCGGGCCCGGCGCCTGAGGGCCGAGCAATTGCAGCTGCAACCCGCTCTCACCCAGTTGCAGGGCGAACTCTGCCTCGTCCGCCCGCAAAGGTAATTCCAGTCGCGATGCCCAGGCACCAGCCTGCTCGGCAAATTGAGGTGCAAGGGCTTCGACACGAACTAACGGGGATGAAGCAATCATACGGAGCTCGGTGGCGGGAAAACGCCGCATTCTGCCAGAGGCGACGCCGGCGTGCCTCAGCGACAGAGGCCAAAACCGCCCATATCCACATGGAAATGATCGTGATGAGCGGCGTTGTACTCCGGGCTCAGAGTAATCCTGAAGGCATCGCAGGCGGCTGCCTTGACCCTGCGAAGGAAGCGCGCCTTGGCGTCATCGCCTTTCCAGTCGCGAGCCACGGTAATGCGCGTACCGTCCTGCAGCCAAAACCCGGCCAGATCCAGCGCATTGGCCGAAGCATGCTGGCTGCGCCGGTTGCTGCGGGCGATGTTGCGGCAGGCGAAACTACCGAAGTGATCGACGCGCACCACCGGCTGACCGAACACCTGTTGCGCTGCGGGCTGCAAGCCATGGCGTTCGAACAACGCATAGGCGGCAGCCAGCGGGCAAGTCGCGAGAAAGGGGCCGTTGAAGCGCACCGCCGAGCCGCTCACGCGCACGGCATTCTCGACCGGACAGCCGGGTTGCGGCGTGCTGTCCGGCACGGCAACGTAGCTCAGATCGGACGTTTTCAGCGCCTGCTCGCATAGTTCCCGATCTTCCTGCAGACGCCGCAGCTTGAAGGAAGTGAGCAGGTTCGGCGCCTCGCGAATATCCAGCGGCGCCCAGGGATTCCACTTCGGCGGGACATCGACGTGACCGCGCCATACCGCGTAGACGAACCCGCCTAATGCGAGCAGCAGCAACAGGAAGAATCGGCCGAAAGTCATAGCGATTTTGGCAACGCCGACACGCCAAGGTTGCAGCGCCGCCCGCTACCGGCAAATCACGAGCAGGGTTCGCTATCGAGCAGAGACATCTGCGACTCGCTCTGTGTCGGCGCTACCGCCAGTGGGGGCAAACCCGGCAGCCGTCCGCTGAGCTGCTCATGGAAACGCATGGCCAAATCCGGCGCCAACCGGTTGTCCGGCGTATGCAGATATACATGCGGACGCTTGCCTGCCTCGATCCAGCCCGCCACCTTGTCCAGCCAGGGCGCGAGAAAGCGATCATTGGCTGCCAGCTCGGGATGCCCGACGAAGCGCAGCTGCGGTGACTGGCTGAACGCCGCCGGACGCACAGGAAGCCGCGGCTTCTTGCTTTGTGCATGAAGCACGGCGGGATCGCTCGTCCGGCAGCTGAACAGTGCGCGAGTGTCCATGCAGACGCGCTCGACACCGCATTCGTGCAATAAGCGGTTCAGCGCCCGCTCCTCCTCGCCTCTGGCGAAAAACGCGGGGTGACGCACCTCTACCGCCAACGGTCTATTCAAGGTTTCGATCAGAGGCACCAGTTCGCCCAGGCGAGCCGGGCCGAAGGTGGCGGGCAGTTGCAACCAGAACGGACTGACCCGCTGCCCCAGCGGAGCCAGCAGCGAACGGAACGACAGGATCAGATCCGTTGTTTCACGCAGATCCGTCGCTTGACTGATCTCCCGTGGCAGCTTGGCGCAGAAGCGAAAGTCGTCCGGCATCAGCGCCGCCCAACGTTCGATCTTCGCTACGGACGGCCAGGCGTAGAGCGTGGTATTGCCTTCGACGGAATTGAAGACCGCGCAATAGCGTGCAAGGAACTCAGTCGCCGGCAAACCTGGCGAATAGAGCGCCCCGCGCCAGGCGGCGTCATTCCAGGACGGGCAGCCGAGAAAGTAGGGAAGGTTCACGCGCGGTTCGCTACGCCTCAGGCGTAGAGATCCAGACCGAGCACTTCGTGGGCATCAAGATCGGCGCTGAAGCTCGCCGTGGTGCCGTAGCTCTGCAGCGCTTGAGAAGCACGACTGGTCAATGGCCGCTCCATCATGGCTTCGAAGCGGGCCGGCATGAAGTCGCCGGAGACTACCGAGGCATAGTCGGTGGACTCGCTCCGAGTGCCTCTGGAGAGGTGTTCATAGGTGGAATCGGCCTGGCTGGACGGGGTAACGATCGACTCACGCGCTTGCTCCGCAGCCCTTTCACTTTCGCGATAGGGCACCGGCGCGCTGCCATGCGGGGCAGGACGTTCGATGGGATAGGCAGAGGGGGCGAGACCGTTGAGGCGCATCATTCACCTGTTCAAGTGCCGCCGACTCTAGCGATCCGCCAGGAGTTTGGCAATGCCGCTGGTCACCGAGTGGCTTTCGGGGTGGCGACGTTGTCGCGAAGATAGGTCGGCTGGGCCTGATCGGCCTCCACCGCTTCTCCGCGTCGCCAGCCATAGGTCGCCAGACACAACAGATCCTCGGCGTGTGGCAGCAACGCCGCATCGACCGCGGCAGGCTTCAGCGCAAGCCGCTCGCCATAGCGCCAGCCCGTGCCAGCAGCGAACCAGTCTCCGCTGCCATCGCGTGGCAGGCTGACCTGTTCCGGCGGCAACACGGCTTCGATCCCAGCCAGCTGCATCTCGCCCTCATGCACGCGATAGCAGCCCCAATAGACCTCATCCATGCGCGCATCGATGGCCACCGCCACCTGCCCTGCGTCATGCTCGCGATACGCGCGCTGGGCGATCGTCGCCAGCGTGGAGATCGGCAGTACCGGGCGCTCCAGCGCGAACGCCAGCCCCTGCACCACGCCAACCGCAATACGCACCCCGGTGAAAGCGCCGGGGCCGCGACCGAAGGCCAGCGCATCAACCGCCGACAGGGCGATTCCCGCCTCGGCCAGCAGGGTCTGGATCATCGGCAGCAACCGTTGCGCATGCAGCCGCGGAATCACTTCGTAGTGGCTGATTACCTTGCCGTCATGCAGCAATGCAACGGAACAGGCTTCGGTCGCAGTATCCAGCGCCAGCAGAGTGGTCATGATGATTTATGCAGGTTGCCGAGTGGGCGGGCATTAAAACGGTTTAGGTCTTTTTTTGCCAGCGTTGCGGCCCGCCGAGCGACGGGGCACAGCGTCGTACGCCTGCGGGCGAGGCCAGGCGTAACGACATCATCCGAAAGCATGCGATTTTCCGGAGCTATGTCAAATTGCCTAGCCGAGCGCTGTAGCGCTCAGCGGCGTTTTTGCCTACCACTTCGATTTGCCTTGAAACGACAACGGCCCGCAAAAGCGGGCCGTTGGTTGACAGCAAGACCGTTTAGCTGAGTGCAGCCATCACCTTTGCAGTGATCTCTTCAACCGAGCCGACGCCTTCGACGCGGCTGCACTTGGGCGTGCCTTCGCTAGCTTCGAGGTTCTGGTAGAAGGCCACCAGCGGTTTGGTCTGCGAGTGGTAGACGCTCAGGCGATGGCGAACGGTTTCTTCCAGATCGTCCTTGCGCTGGATCAGCTCCTCGCCGGTGAGGTCATCGACACCGGCGACCTTCGGCGGATTGTGCTCGGTGTGATACACCCGACCGGAGGCCGGATGCACACGGCGGCCGGACAGGCGACCGACGATCTCTTCGTCATCCACGGCGATTTCAAGTACGTGATCCAGCTTGACACCGGCATCACGCAGCGCCTCGGCTTGCGGGATGGTGCGCGGGAAGCCATCGAACAGAAAACCATTGGAGCAATCGGGCTGCTGCAGCCGCTCCTGGATCAGCGCGATGATGATTTCATCGGAGACCAGACCACCGCTGTCCATGACGTCTTTGACCTGCAGGCCCAGCGGCGAACCGGCCTTGACCGCTGCACGCAACATGTCGCCCGTGGAGATTTGCGGAATGGCGAACTTCTCGGTGATGAAGCGTGCCTGTGTGCCTTTCCCGGCACCGGGCGCTCCCAGCAGAATTACGCGCATGGAGTGAGTCCTCAAGTTTTGCAAAGGGTGCCGCCAGGTCGATGAATGCAACCCTACCTCTGGCGAATCAAAAAATCGGGTTTGCCGCCATGCGACAAAAGGTTGAACACGATACACAGCGCACAGAAAGCAGACAAGCGACCCTCATGGCCCCCTTTGCGGTGAGCCTGCCGCCAAGGGTGAGGGCGGTAAAACGTCGCCGCGCGGGCGTGACGACGTTTACCCGACGCGCCACGCGCCGTCCTCTCATGCCGTCAGCCAGTGTTGCGCAACCCGGCAGCAATACCTGCGACACTGACCAGCAAGGCTTGCTCCAGAGGGCTTTCCGCCGGGCTCCGCTGTTGCCGTGAGCGGGCCAACAACTCGGTCTGCATCAGGTGCAACGGGTCGAGATAGGTATTGCGCAGACTGAACGCCTCAAGTGTCTCGGGGCTGTGTGCCAGCAGTTCGGACTGACCGGTCAGATCGAGTACCGCCGCCACCGCCTGCGACAATCTGTCACGTAAATCCTCACCCAGGGGCTGCAATTGCGCAGAGACCAGGCGCTCGTCGTAGCGCTTGGCGATGTCGCCATCGGCCTTGGCCAGCACCATCTCGAGCATATCGATACGGGTACTGAAGAACGGCCAACGCTGCCGCATCTGTTTCAGTCGATCACCTTCGCCACGCTCCAGTGCGGCTTGTAGCGCCTGATCCCAGCCAAGCCAGGCGGGCAACATCAGCCGTGTCTGGGTCCAGGCGAATATCCACGGGATTGCCCGCAGGCTCTCGACGCCACCCTCACGGCGTTTTGACGGACGGCTGCCCAACGGCAGGCGTCCGAGTTCCTGCTCGGGCGTGGCCTGCCGGAAATACTCGACGAACTGCGGGTGATCACGCACCACCCCGCGGTAGGCCTTGACCCCAGCGCTAGCCAGTTGCTCCATGGTTTCGCGCCAGTCCGGCTCCGGCATGGGTGGCGGCAGCAGCGTTGCTTCCAGAACCGCCGCCAGATACAGGCTGAGGTTCTGTTCAGCTATATCCGGCAGACCGAATTTGAAACGAATCATTTCGCCCTGCTCGGTGGTGCGGAAACGCCCCGCTACCGATCCGGGCGGCTGCGAGAGGATCGCCGCATGAGCCGGTCCGCCACCGCGCCCAACGGTGCCGCCACGGCCATGGAACAGCAGCAATTCGACCTGGTGTTGGCGGCAGATCTCGACGAGGCTTTCCTGCGCGCGGTACTGCGCCCAGGCGGCGGCCGTGGTGCCGGCGTCCTTGGCCGAGTCCGAATAACCGATCATCACTTCCTGCGGACCATGCAAACGCTGGCGATAGCCGGGCAAGCTCAACAACCGATCGATGGTCGGGCCTGCATTGTTCAGGTCGTCGAGCGTCTCGAACAGCGGCACGACCCGCATCGGTCGTTGCAGGCCCGCCTCTTTCAATAGCAACTGCACCGCCAATACATCCGACGCGCCGCGGGCCATGGAGATGACATAGGAGCCAAGCGATGCACCGGGTGCCTGCGCCACCACACGACAGGTCGCCAGCACTTCGGCGGTCTCGGCAGACGGCTGGAAATGGGGTGGCAGCAGCGGGCGGCGATTGTTCAGCTCGCGCTGGAGGAAATCCAGGCGCTGTTGCTCGTCCCACTGGTCATAGTGGCCAATCCCCAGGTAATCGGTGATTTCCGCCAGCGCCGCGACATGCCGGGTCGAGTCCTGGCGGATATCGAGGCGCACCAGGAACAGGCCGAACGCGGCCACCCGACGCAAGGAGTCGAGCAAGGTGCCGTCGGCGATCACGCCCATGCCGCAGGCATGCAGCGAGTGATAGCAGAGTTCCAGCGGTTCGCGCAGCTCACGGTTGTCCTGTAGCACGGCAGGGGGTGGCGGCTGGTCATGTTCAACCGCGGCGCTGGCCCAATCGCGCGTCGCCTGCAGTCGCTCGCGCAGGCCCTTGAGCAATGCCCGGTAGGGTTCGGCCGATTCGCCACTGTGACGCAGAAGTTCTTCGCTGGCAGCCTGCATCGACAGGGCGGTAATCAACCCCTCGATATCGCGCAGGAACAGATCCGCCGCCACCCAGCGCGCCAGCAGCAACACTTCACGGGTCACCTTTGCCGTCACGTTGGGATTGCCGTCGCGATCACCGCCCATCCAGGAGGCGAAGCGGATCGGCGCCGCATCCAGCGGCAAGTGCAGGCTGGTGCTGCGCTTGAGCGCCTGGTCGGTCTGCCGCAGCACATTGGGCAGCGCCTGCCAGAGCGAATTCTCGATAACGGCGAAGCCCCACTTCGCCTCTTCCACTGGCGTCGGCCGGCTGCGACGGATTTCCTCGGTGTGCCAGGCTTCGGCGATCAGCCGCTGCAAGCGCAGTTCGATACGTGCCAGCTCCGCCGTGCCGAGGTCGGTGTGATCGCGTGCAGCCAGTTGCGCGGCGATGGCGTCGTATTTTTGGATAAGCGTGCGTCGCGACACCTCGGTCGGGTGCGCCGTCAACACCAGTTCGATATCCAGCCGCCCCACCTGCCGGGCCAGAAATTCCTGCCCGAACCCCTCGCCCTTGAGCCGCTCTAGCAGGCCACCCAGCACGCCGATTTCGAACGGAGCCGGCTCGCCGGGCCGACGCCTGCGCACCTGGTGATACTGCTCGGCGATATTGGCCAGATTGAGGAACTGATTGAAGGCGCGGGTCATCGGCAGCAGCTCGTCGTCGGCCAGCCCGTCGAGGGTTTCCTTCAACAGTCTGGCCCCGTCGGCCGAACCACGGCGTGCGCCCTTGGCACCCTTGCGGACGCGTTCGATCTTGTCGAGGAAGGCATCGCCGTGTTGCTCGCGAATGGTGTTGCCCAGCAATTCGCCGAGCAGGTGAACGTTCTCGCGCAACCGCGCGTCGATCTTCGCCATGTTCTGTCTCCTCAGGCTGCGCCCCCAAAGGCTCACAACCGATATGCAACCGATGCTGAACGGCTACGCTGTAAGAACCCTCCAAACAGAGTGCCCAGCGTGTCCGTCGAAGACAAGGCGTCGCGAGGCAAGTCTGTTCGACGGTCGCTCGCATTACACGCCAATATCGCTCGCCACGGCGGGCTAAGGATGGAGCTAGATGAAGATTTCAGAACTTGTCCGTGAATGGGAAAGCAGCGCCACCGGGCGCATGAGCGCCACTCGATACACCATTCCACTGGACGTCGAAAGCGCCGCGCGGCTGGCCGCGCTGGCGGAGATGTATCCCAAGCGCAGTACCGAGGAACTGCTGGGGGAACTGGTCGGCGCCGCGCTCGAAGGCATCGAGACCAGTCTTCCCTACCAACGGGGTACCAAGGTGATTTCGACCGACGAGCAAGGCGATCCGATCTATGAAGACGTCGGCCCGACACCGCGTTTTCTCGCCCTGTCGCGCAAGCATCTCGAACGCCTGCTGGCCGAGCAATCGGCCGAGTCCTGACACCCACCACGGACACGGCCGGCCCCCGGCCGGCCAGCCGTTCAACTCAGCGAGGCGTTCTCATCCGGCCGCCCCGCTTTTCTCTCGACAGCTCTAAAAAGCCATCTTCAGGCGCTCCGTTTGGCTTTTCACTGGAACGATTGCGGCCTGACGCCCTCACAAAAACATGCCCGTTCTGATTGCTGGGTCCTCCCTAGGGGCCAAACACACGGCTCGCGGGCACCGTTCCCGATCTTCCACTGGAGACTGGCTATGAAAACGAACACCATCGAAAGCCCCCTATCGAGATTTCAGCTACCCAAGCTGGCAGCCGTTGCGCTGGGAGGTCTGCTGCTGGTTGGTTGTGCCGGCAATCCACCCAATGAACAGTTCGCGGTCACCGAGTCCGCAGTGCGCAGCGCGGTCAGCGCGGGCGGCACCGAATATGCCGCGGTGGAAATGCGCGCCGCGCAGGAAAAATGGAAGCAGGCCGAACTGGCCATGCAGAAAGAGAACTACGACGAAGCGCGCAAGCTGGCCGAACAAGCCGAGTGGGATGCACGCGTCGCCGAGCGCAAGGCTCAGGCGGCCAAAGCGCAGAAGGCTGTAGAGGACGCCAACCGGGGTATTCAGGAACTGCGCGAAGAAAGCATGCGCAGCGTCCAGTGATCACCACGATCAACTCTCCACGCCTTCAACACAGGATGATTCGCTATGAATAAATTACTGACGCTCCCTACCCTACTCGCCGTGACCATCGGACTGGCAGCCTGTTCTTCGCAGCCCAACCAGAACCTCGAGCAAGCGCGCGGGCAATATTCGCAACTGCAGGCCGACGCGCGCTCCAGCCAACTGGCCGCATTGGAAACCGAAGATGCGGGCAAGATGCTGGAAAAGGCCAACCAGGCCTACCTCAACGATGCCGACGAGGAAAAAGTCGATCAGCTCGCCTATCTGGCCAAGCGGCGCATCGAGCTCGCCGAGCAGACCATCGCCCTGCGTACTGCCGAGCAGGAGATCGAGAAGGCGTCCGCCAAGCGCGCCGAAGCCCGGCTCGAGTCTCGCGAGCAACAACTCAAGCGCCAGCAGGACGAAATCCGCAAGTTGCAGCAGGATCTGCAAGCCAAACAGACCGAGCGCGGCACACTGGTGACCTTCGGCGATGTGCTGTTCGATCTCAACAAGGCAGAGCTCAAGCCGGCCGGTATGCGCGGCATACAGAAGCTCGCCGACTTCCTGAATGAAAATCCCGAGCGCAAGGTGGTGGTCGAGGGCTATACCGACAGCACCGGTTCGGACTCCTACAACCAGCAGCTGTCCGAACGCCGTGCCGAGTCCGTCCGGCGCGCACTGACCCGCGCCGGGGTCGATGTGCAGCGCATCCAGGCGGTCGGTTATGGAGAAGAGTATCCGGTGGCGAGCAACGACTCGAACTCAGGTCGGGCAATGAACCGCCGTGTCGAGGTCACCATCTCTAACGACAACCAGCGTGTGGCACCGCGCTCATCGATGCAGTGATACTGCGCTGCCGTCATACGGCTGAGAGCATCTATCGTCGAGGCCCGCCATCATGGCGGGCTTTTTTTTGCGCCGAAGCGACGCCTCAGGGCCTGGTTGCTGGCTCTGCGGCAGCCGGCACCTTCTGCCCCATGCAACGAATCGCACGCTTTTTGTTATCCACCAGCACACCGCTCAGGCCCTTCTGCTCGGTGTCGAAGAGCACCAGCACGCCGTCGATGCATTCGGCTACCTGCGGTGCCGGCTTCAGCGAGACGCGATAGTCTTCGCCCGGAACGGTCTTGAGCATGGTGTAGTCAGCCAGCAAGAGCGCGTCTTCCGGCTTGGCGATGTGCACATAACCATAGTAGGTGAGCACCGCAACGGTGCCGATGACGCTGCCGATAGCGGTAAGGATCAGCGGGATGGGATTGCGTTCGGACATGGACGGATTCGCCTGATCAAAGAGGCGGCATTGTCGCAAAAAATCAGCGCGCCGAGGGACGCGAGCTTGGCCGACCGGACATGCAACACGGCCACCGTAACGGCCATTCGGCAATGGCGCCCACAGGTGGTAAGGCTGGTCTGTACTGATTGCTCGTCATCGCCGGTACGAATAACACTTCACGCACGCGCGTTTACCGCTGAAGGTGGTTTCCATTCCGGTGCCTGCCGTGCCTGCTGTTGCACGGCGCCGCCTTTCCCCATTCGACAGGACGAGCCAGCCATGGAATTTTCTGACCGCCCCGACGCCCTTCTTCTCGACCAACCTTTCGCGGCGATTCCCGATCTGATTGCGCACTGGGCCGAACGGCGGCCCGATCACCCCGCCTTGCTCCAAGACGAGCGGAGCATGAGCTTCGCCGAACTGGATGCACAGATGAACCGGGTCGCTTGCGCACTGCAGCGCGATGGCATGAAATCCGGCGACGTGTTGGCGATCTGCGCGCTGAATTCCATCGAATACGCCACGGCATTTCTCGGGGCGTTGCGCGCCGGCATGACAGTCGCGCCGCTGGCTCCGTCCGCCAGTGCCGACAGCCTGCTGACCATGCTGGCGGACGCCTCGCCCCGCCTGTTGTGCTTGGATGCGCTATCGGCTCAGCACCTACAGTCGGTCGCGGCACAGCTGCCTTGTACAACGATGCGGCTGGATCAGCAGGATGAGTGGTCCGCCTGGCTGAGCGATGCGACGCCTGAGGCCGTGACGATCCAGCCGGCCTGGGCGTTCAACATCATCTATTCGTCAGGCACCACGGGAGAACCCAAGGGCATCGTGCAGTCCCATGCCATGCGCTGGGCCCACGTGCGCCGCAGCGCCGCCTATGGTTATGACGATGCCACCACGCTGATTTCCACGCCGCTGTACTCCAACACCACGTTGGTGGCCTTCCTGCCGACCTTGGCGCTGGGCAGCACGGTGGTGCTGATGGGCAAGTTCGACGCCGGCCAATACCTGAGGCTGGCCCAGCAGCATTGCGTTACCCATACCATGCTGGTGCCGGTGCAGTACCAGCGGATCATGGCGCGCGACGACTTCGACCAGTACGACCTCAGCCACTTCCGGCAGAAGTTCTGCACCAGCGCACCGTTCAACGCGGCGCTCAAAGCCGAGGTGCTGGCACGCTGGCCGGGGGGGCTGGTCGACACCTATGGCATGACCGAAGGCGGCGGTACCTGCATCCTGGCCGCCCACGAGCACCCCGACAAGCTGCATACCGTCGGCAAACCCGCCGAGGGCCACGATATTCGCGTCATTGACGACGAGGGCAACGAACTACCCAAAGGGGAAATCGGCGAAATTGTCGGTCACTCCCCGGCCATGATGACCGGCTACCTGAACAAACCGGAGAAGACCGCCGAAGCTGAATGGTTCGACCCCAGCGGTAAGCGCTTCATCCGCACCGGCGATGTGGGTCGCTTCGATGAGCAGGGCTTTCTCACCCTGCTGGACCGCGAGAAGGACATGATCATCTCTGGCGGCTTCAACCTCTATCCGAGCGATCTCGAGGCCATCCTGCGCCACCACCCGACCATCGCCGACGTGGCCGTGGTCGGCGTGCCGTCCACACGCTGGGGCGAGACCCCGGTGGCCTTCGTGGTGCGCGTCACGGGCGCTGCGGTGGCACCCGAAGCGCTACTGGACTGGTTCAACGGACGCGTTGGCAAGACCCAGCGCCTGGCACGCCTGGAGCTAGCTGACGAACTGCCGCGCAGTGCCATCGGCAAGGTACTCAAGCGCGAGCTGCGGGATCGGTATCTGGCGGAACACGGCACGGCCGCTTGATGGGGAATACCCGACGTATTGGCACGCCTTGGTGGGTCAAGGCAGGTCAGTGGCCTTATCCAGCGTCGGGTTTGGTCTTGCAGCGCTCGGCCTCAAGGCGCTTTAACCACAGCAAAGGCCGTTGCGCTCCTAGTAGCCCAAGGCGACTGGTTTCAGTTTATTTTTTTAGAGAGCGGTTCTGATCCGAACATTCGAGCGTGTCCCGACACAGAACCCAGCCTTTGATGTCACCCTTTTTATTGTGGAACACAGCCTCCAACCATCCCGCTTGCCGATCGAGCACCTGTATCTGATCCCCTGCTACCAGATAACTGGTGGTCTTATCTGCGGTGTTGGCTTGATCGTATAGGTAGGTTTTTCTCATGATCCGGGTGACAACACGTTTTTGTTCGAGCCAAGCTCTATATCGCGTGGAGTCAAGCTCGCTTTCTACCTGTGCTTTGGACTTGTAAGGGTGCTTGTATATAAGATCGTCGCTAATCGGTGACGACAGAACATCCGCACCTGAACCAAAGTAGTTGCTGATACGCTCGTCCAGTTCGTATTTTTCTGCTGACCTGGGCCTGTATACCAGGGTCGTGAAGTAATCGGAGCCATAGCTTGTGCCGGTATCCGAGTAAAGAGTTGCCCGATGAATGACAAAAAGCTCGCTAATTCCGTCGAAATCTGCATCTTTCAAGAAGGCGCTCTCCACCTTCCCCGGGTCACCAAGGTAGGGAAGCTCAGCAACCTGCTTTTCGCTACTGGTATCGCATTTTTGCTCGAATATCATGATGGGATAGATATCACCATCCGGGTCAACCGATTCTTCCGCCTTATTAAATCGTATGGCAGTGTTAATACCTAGGCGCACAGAGGGGTATAGGTCATTTTGAGATGCTGTACAGGTCGAGTCGGCTGCATAGGCATTGAGAGCGATAAAGAGTGTGATGACACATGACATGGCCTCAAGGCTATTCATGAAGAACAGGCTCCATATAGTTCAACGAATACATCAGTGATTTCTCGCTTGAATTGTATTCTTTCTGCGAGGCCTTTGGCCCCACCATTGATGACCCGTGTGATTTTTTCCACGGCCTCATCGTCAGTAAGGTCGATGCTTTCAGCATATATTTTTAAGTTGTTGGTTTTCCAGAACCAAAGTCCTGTTTCGATAATCACAGAGGTGTCACTCTGCACCAGAATAGGCTCCGCATCGATCGGCTTTCCTATTGCCAAGGCACAAGCGTGATAGTTGGCGTAATGTGTGAGGTGGAGCAAACCTCGTCCTCGATAATCATTGCCAGGGTACTCGTTACTACCAAAGCAATGTTGCCCATATCCCGCGTCATTCTTAAGCAGGTGATCCTCAATATATTGGAGTTTGGCAGCATGATTGGGAAAGGTAAGGCCGTTCCGGGAAAAACCATTGTTTATTGCTGTCGGCGCCATGTTATAGAGAGACTGAGCTGAATAGCTGGAATAATAGAGCGATTCGCGAAACGCAGTGAAGCGCTTTGTCTCATGCTTTGCTTGGGCAAGCAAATGGGTTATTTGCGCACAGGAATTCACACCATACCGCTCAAATAGCCCGTCAGCATGCAGAGCAAAATCTCTGACAAAACCATCTTCTGCAGAGTTGCCGCATATCCTTCTCAGAAATTCATAGGTTATCGCAATTTGCTTTCCGCACTTGGTGCAGGCATTGCCCCTCTTCGTCTTAAAATTGTCGATTAACATCATGGCATGTATATGCCAGCTTTCCCCGTCTTCGGAAATCCCATGCTTCCCGCCCAACTCCTTCCACCACGACAGTTTCTCGATCCGCTTCTTCTCTTCGGTCCAGTCCAGATTCGGATCGGCGGGGCTGTGTTCCATTAGTTCATCCAGCTCGTCCCACTTGTCCGGGTTCCAGAGCCATTCGCTTTCATGTTTGGTGATCAGCTGTGCGATGGATTGGGCGTGCCAAGGCTTGCCGAGAGCAGTTCGGATTTCTTCCGGAGTGACCTTTTGATCGTCGTTACCGTCGAGGATGGCATATAGGCGTTGCTTGACCGGGCCCTTGTCGGATTGGTCGATCATGCCTTTGTAGCTAGCACGTTCGCTGTCGATCAGCCGACGCAGGGCTTCGAGGTGATACGCCAGGGCGCCTGCCGGGCGTTCACGGTCTTCGATGAAGTCGTAGCCTTCCCACTCCCAGGGGCTGTGGCGAGTAGTGATCATTTCCTGTTCGGCCAACCAGCCGCTGATCGGCTGGCCGTCCTTGTCGGCCAGCAGGTTATCGAGACGCCACCAACGGGTCTCGGGGCTGCATGACATGTCGCCAGTGCTGGCCGTCACCACCAGCTTGGCGTCTGCCGGCAGGCTGTCGAGCAGGCTCTGCGGCAGCACGAGGTCGACGCCGACCATCACGCCTTCGTCGCTGAGCCTGGGGGGATTGTCGGCACCAATGCCCTGGCGATGCGGAATCAGTTTGCTGGCGCCTTTGTAGACCTTTAGCAGGGTTTTCTGCGTCTCCGGCAGGCGAGAGGCATAAGCCCTGCTCTGGGCAACGAATGCAGGCACATCATCGCAGCTGAATAGCTCCAGATGCAGCAGGGGTTGGGGCATGGCTTCGTCGTGGTTCTGATAGCGGCCGAGGTGGCCGATAAGGCCGCCGGCCTTTATCGGCACGGGCTGGTCCAGTACCACGACGCTGCCTTTGGCTTTGGGTTCGCTTTGTGCCTTGAGGAACTTAAAGGCCAGGTAACCCGGTAGGATTCCCTCACCATCGGCGGGCGTCAGAGCAGGCCGTGCCGCTCCGCTGACAATGCTCAGCAACTTGCGAAACTGACCGTTGCTGGCGCCAACCTTGACCCGCGTTCCCTTGGGTAAAGCAGCCAATATGCTCGCGCTCTGGCTGGGCTCGGCACGGACATTGAGGTCCGAGCCCTGTGTTTCGACGCAATAGATCCCTTCGCCCCAGAAGTCAGGGCGTGGCAGGCTCGCTTGAGCTTGGTATCCGGCCCAGTCCTGCAGATGCATGTAGAGGCTATAGAACGTCAAGGCCGGCTCTGACGCGTCCGATGCAGGCGCAAGGTGCAATGACGGAAGTGCCAGCCGATGCCTGACCAACACGAACCCGGTGGAAAAAAGCGCGCGCTTGATTAGCGGAATCTCGCCGGTGTACTCGCTTATCGGATATTGCTCGTCGATGCGGTAGGCAATCACCTCGCCGTCGGCAATGCAACGCACGCTGGACTGATCGAAGGTACCAGCGGTGCCTTGGTCGAAGTGCACACCGCCATGCCACAGGCCGTTGGCGCCCATCGGGTAGTAGCCGCCCCTGGCCTGGGCCAAGCTGGTCAGGTTGGCTAACGGATTGCCTGCGTTGCCAGCACAGGGATAGCTCCAATGGTTAACGTTGCTCGTCATGGCTACTTACCTAAAGTCCTTTTCCTGGGTAACGCCGGCGTTCATTGCCTGCGCGTGTTGTGTCCCTTCAACCCGAGAGGTTGAGCCTTTGCCTCGCCGCTCAACCTTGCGACAAACCGCCTGGCGGGTGCAATTGAATAGAGCGGTTTTATGTTCTGGTTCGCGATAAAAAACCAAGCTGCGCAGTAAGTTGCGCAGCTTGGTATGGGCCTCGGCGTATGGCCCGCAGCAAGTAGCGCCAGTTCTTCCCAGAGCTGCTACATGCTTCCCGACCTTGGTAACCACAGCCAAAACGGGACGATTGTGGACAGAAGCCCGCTCCGGGATGAAGCGTTGTACCTCGCTGGGCAGGCCTGCAGCTGCATTCGCCGCGGGGGCGCGGCTCCCACAACGGCCGGGGCGGTTGGCCGGTTAGCCGTGGAGCCCCGACCTCGGGATGAAGTTTTCGGCTTCTGGATGCGAAGCGAGTATGGGGCGTTCTTCAGCACGACAGCAGGCTTGAGCGCTTAAGCAGGCCTGCAGCTGCATTCGCCGCGGGGGCGCGGCTCCCACAACGGCCGGGGGCGGTTGGCCACTTAGCTGTGGGAGCTCCGACCCGGGGGCGAAGTTTTGGCTTCTGGATGCGAAGCGAGTATGGGCCGTTCTTCAGCGCGACATGACCCTGAGCGCTTAAGCAGGCCTGCAGCTGCATTCGCCGCGGGGGCGCGGCTCCCACAACGGCCGGGTGCGGTTGGCCACTTAGCTGTGGGAGCTCCGACCTGGGGGCGAAGTTTTGGCTTCTGGATGCGAAGCGAGTATGGGCCGTTCTTCAGCGCGACATGACCCTGAGCGCTTAGGCAGGTCTGCGGCCTACATTCGCCGCGGGGCGCGGCTCCCGCAACGGCCGGGTGCGGTTGGCCACTTAGCTGTGGGAGCCCCGACCTCGGGGCGAAGTTTTTGGCTTGTGGCGGCAAACCGGTCGTTCGGGCCTGTTTCTACAGGGACTCAGTAGCCGCGCTGTATATCGATGACGCCGCTGATGGATTGACCCTTTTCCAGCGCCACGATCTTTTCCGCGATCTGGGCAACGGTCGCTTCGCGCAGGGTGCGGGCCGACACGTGCGGGGTGATGGTCACCTGCGGCATCCGCCAGAACGGATGCTCGGAGGGCAGCGGCTCCTCACGGAACACGTCGAGCACCGCGCGGGCCACCTTGCCCTCGTCGATGGCCCGGCAGAGATCTTCGTCGACCAGATGCTCGCCGCGGCCGACGTTGATCACCACCGCGTCGGGCCTTAGCCGCGACAGCAGGGAATAGTCGATCAGATCGCGCGTGCTGTCGGTCAACGGCAGGGTGTTGATCAATACCCGTGTCTGTCCGAGAAACCCGTCGAGCCCAGCCTCGCCGGCAAAGCTGCGTACGCCGTCGATGGCATGATCGGAGCGCGCCCAGCCACAGACCGGGTAGTCCAGCGCAGCGAACGTGCGGGCGACGCGCTGGCCGATCTGCCCCAACCCAAGCACGCCGACCGGCCATTCACTGCGCTCGATGGGCCGGCGCAGCTTCCACTGGCCCGCCGCCTGCTGGTCCCGGTAGTAGTCCATGTCACGGCTGATACCGATGACGTGATAGGCGACATATTCGGCCATCTGCACCGCCATACCGGCGTCTTCGAGGCGAACAATCGGGAGATCGCGTGGCAGGTTCGGTATCCGCACCAGCGCATCCACCCCGGCGCCGAGGTTGAACAGCGCCTTGAGTTGCGGCTCCTTGTCGAACAGCGCCGCTGGCGGGTGCCAGACGATGGCGTAGTCGGCCTCCCAACTGGGGTTGTCCGGCTTCCAGACCTGGATCTCGGCGTCCGGCAAATGCTGCTGGATCAAGTTGGTCCAGCGCTCGGGCTTGGGGTCGGCGGCGACGAAAAGAATCTTCATGGGCACTCGGCAATATTCCCTGGCAGGTAAGCGGATCGCGCTAGCGTAGCGCTATATCGCGTAGACGTGACCGTTGGCCTCCAGCAAGCGCAACAGTGCCGGCCAGGTCAGTTTCGACACCATGCCCAGCTCGGTCGACTGTTGGCGAGTGGTCTCGATGGCGGCCGCGGATGGCGTGTGCGTCGGACCGCAGGCCTGGGCGCGCACCTGAATCTCGCAGGCCTTCATCAGGAAATAGAGGTAGGTGAAGGCTTCGGCGACGGTGCCGCCCGCCGTGAGCACGCCATGGTTGCGCAGGATCATCATCTGTTTGTCGCCGAGGTCGCGAATCAATCGCTCCCGTTCGCTGAGGTCCAACGCGACGCCCTCGTAATCGTGATAGCAGAGATGACCGAGACAAAGCATCGCCGTCTGGCTCAGCGGCAACAGACCATCGCGATGCGCCGAGACTGCCACGCCATCAGCGGCGTGCAGATGCATCACCGCACCGGCGTCTTCCCGCCCCATGTGCACGGCGCTGTGAATGGTGAAGCCGGCCGGATTGACCCGGTGCAGGCTGCCGCTCTGGACGATCTGCCCTTCTTGGTCGACCTTCACCAGCGAAGAGGCGGTGATTTCCTGGAACAGCAAACCGTAGGGATTGATCAGAAAATGATGCTCAGGCCCCGGCACCCGCGCCGACAGATGCGTGAAGACCAAATCGTCCCAGCCGAAGTGCGCCACCAGCCGATAGGCCGCGGCAAGGTCCTTGCGCACCTGCCATTCCGCGTCCCGATTCGTCGAGGTTGAATCTTGCATAGCATCTTCTCCATTGGTTGCGAAGGCGCCAGGTGGCGCATTGGCCTGCAGTCGGCACGGTGTCGTCAGGCTTCTTGCGTATCGGCCGCGTGCTTGCGGTTTTCCTCTTCCTGCAGGACACGCCACATCAGCTTGCCGGTGGACGAACGCGGCAACGATGCGACGAACTCGACGTAAACCGGTGCCTTGTAGGCCGCCATCTCGGCCTTGCACCAGTCGATGATGTCCTGCTCGCTGACCTGCCCGGCCTGACCGTCGCGCAGTATCACGCAGGCCTTCACCGTCTCGCCGCGCTTGGGATCGGGGCGCGAGATGACGCAGCACTCCTGGATCGCCGGGTGGCGGTACATCAGGCTTTCGACTTCCGACGGCCAGACCTTGAAGCCGGACGCATTGATCATGCGCTTGACCCGGTCGACCAGGAAGAAATAGCCCTCTTCATCGTAGTAGCCCATGTCCCCAGTGCGAAAGAAACGCTTGCCGTCCAGCTCGATGAACGCGCGCTCGGTCTCATCCGGGCGGTTCCAGTAGCCTTGGAACAGCTGCGGGCCGTGACTGATGATTTCGCCCACTTCGTTGGGGCCCAGCTCCCGCTGCGTCTGCAAATCAATGACCCGGCTGTCGACATCGAACACCGGAATGCCCAGGCACTGTGCCTTGGGCCGCGGCACCGGATTGATATGGGTGGCGGCGATGGTTTCCGACAGGCCGTAGCCTTCGATGTAGCGCAGGCCGGTCAGCCGATGCAGTTTTTCCTCCACCGCCTTGGGCATGGCCGCGCCACCGCCGCCGACGCTGACCAGACTGGACAGGTTGTAGCGCTCCAGATCCGGGTCTGAAAGGAAATCGATGGCCATGGTGGCGATGTTGACCCAGCCGGTCACCTTGTGCCGCTCGATCAGCTCGGCCGCCACCTTGCGGTCCCAGCGAGTCATGATCACTGCGGTGCCGCCGTTATAGATCGGCCCGCTCATGGCGCCCTGCATGCCGGTCACATGGAAGTACGGCAGCGTGGCGAGGATCACCGATTCACTGGTGCTGTTGGTCCAGACCACGCGGTGGATGATCGTCG
Organism: Pseudomonas sp. YJ42; assembly: GCF_047225135.1. Taxonomy (NCBI): domain Bacteria; kingdom Pseudomonadati; phylum Pseudomonadota; class Gammaproteobacteria; order Pseudomonadales; family Pseudomonadaceae; genus Pseudomonas; species Pseudomonas sp. YJ42. Next base: position 1,482,563 of record NZ_CP178378.1, read on the forward strand.
CCATGGCCGAGCGATGGGTGTGCATGCAACCCTTCGGCGCGCCGGTAGTGCCGGAGCTATAGGGAAACACGCAGAGATCGTCCGGGCCGGCCGTGTGGGGCCCCGGTGTATGGCCAGCACGGATGGCCTCATTCCAGCCGATGCCGCCAGTGAAGCTCGGTATGACCGCTGCTGCCTGGACCTCAGCCGGCAGGGCCAGGTCGGTGGATTGCCGCACGTATTCGGAATAGGCCGCGACGACCACATGGCGCAGCTGCGCCGTGCCGACCAGCGGCGCGATGAAGCCGGTCAGCTCCTGCCCGCAGAGACTCACCGTAGCGCCGGTGTCATGCAGATAGTGCTCCAGCTCGGCGCTGTGGTTCATTGGGTTGACGGGCACCACCACCGCGTCTGCACGAAGAATCGCGTAGTAGGCGATGGTGAACTGCGGTGAGTTCTGCATGTACAACAGCACCCGATCACCCTTGGCAACCCCCAGGTGCTGCAGATAGCCGGCCAGCGCTTCCACTTCACGCAGCAGCTCGGTGTAGGTGATCAGGGTGTCGTAATAGATGATCGCCGTCTTGTCCGGAAAACGCCGCGCGGATATCTCCAGATTGGCGAACAGACTGGTTTCCGGCACCGTCAGATGTTTCGGCAGATCCTCGGGCCAGACCGCGTGATGACGAGTGAACATTAAAGAACTCCTGAATCGCTATGGAGGGCCAGTTCGGCCATGGCCCGTTCTTCGCCCCACTCGAGCCAGCCCCGGGTGTCGCGCAAGGGAGTGATGGCGATGCGCTTGTCGCGCAGCGCGGTGACATCGAGTTCGGGATCGACGAGGTGCGCCGAAGAGTGCTCGAAACCGAGCCACCAGTACGGCAGTCCACGACCGTCCCGACCCGCCTGCAGACGCGGCCGGGCAATCGAACCACGTGATTGCCGGGCCAGTCGCAGATGGCTGACCGCATCGGCCGAGCAAGCCGGGAAGTTCACATTCCAGCAACAGCCGTTTTCGTCACGACGCGCCCAGAGCGCACGTATCGTGGTGGCCGCGTAGGTTTCGACGCACGACCAATCGATCAGCGTGCGATCAAGGAAGGCCTGGCTGAGGCCGATAGCCGGAAGGCCCAGCAGATCAGCGCTGAGCACCGCACCGAGGGTGCCCGAATAAGGCACGGAATCGCCGATGTTCGCCCCGCTGTTAACGCCGGAGAGCACCAGGTCCGGCGGAGAATCCTGCAGCCATTCGGCCATGGCGAACATCACGCAGTCCGACGGCGTCCCGGAGACGGCGAAGCGTCGCTCGCCATGGTGATACACGCGCAGAGGTGAATGCACCGAGATACCCTGACCGGTGCCGCTCTGGTCATGTTCAGGCGCGACTATCCAGACTTCCTCGGCCAGTTGGGCCGCAATGCGCTCGAGCAGTGCGAGCCCCGGCGCGGCGATGCCGTCATCGTTGGTCAGCAGGACGCGGCGCAGCAATGGACCGTTCATAGGGCCTCGCCTCCGTCGCCGGCTTGGGCGATGCGCCAACCGGCATCGGCGAGCAGACCGGCGCGTTGTCCAACCTGCAGCGCATCGGCGTTACTGGCATTGCCCTGCAGCGCACGCGCATAAACGCCCTGCAGAATGGCCGCGAGACGAAACAGCGAAAACGCCACGAACACGTGCCAGTCTTCAATGCTCGGTCGCCCGCTCTGCTGGCAGTAACGCGCCAGCAACTCCTGCTCGGATGGAATGCCCTGAGCTTTCAGATCGATCCCGACCAGGCCACGCAGGCCTTCGACGCCCGCCGGCAGGTGATACGGCAAACAGAAGTAAGCGAGGTCCGCCAGCGGATGGCCGAGGGTCGACAGCTCCCAGTCGAGAATTGCCGCCACCTTCGCCTGCTCCGGTTCGAAGATCAGGTTGCCGAGCCGATAGTCACCGTGGGCGATGGCGCATTCGTCGCGCTGCGGCGCCTGCTCCGGCAACCATTGCATCAGCCGCTCCATCGCCGGCATGTCGCCCGTACACGAAGCCTGATACTGGCCGGACCAACGCTTGACCTGGCGGGCGAAGTAACCCTGAGCCTTGCCGAAGCCGCCAAGCCCGACCGCCTCGACATCGACCTGGTGCAGCTCGGCCAGGGTGTCGATGGCGGCCAGATGGAATGCCTGGCGGTCCTGATTAGGCAGCTCTTCCAGCGCCGGGTGGCTGAAGATTCGTCCCGGAACGTAGTCCATCACATAGAAGGCCGTGCCGATGATGCCTTCGTCTTCGCATAACAGGCGCGCAGGCGGTACCGGCACACGGGTGTGCTTGGACAGCGCACGGATCACGTTGTATTCGCGTTCGACCATGTGCGCCGAGGGCAGCACCTTGCCCGGCGGTTTCTTGCGCAGCACGTAGCGGCGACCGGCGCTTTCCAGTAGGTAGGTGGGGTTGGACTGACCACCCTGGAACTGCTTCAACTGCAGACCATCTTCGATCTCTGGCACATGCTGGCGCAGGTAGCGACCTAGCGCGGCCTCATCGAAACGATGCGCCGGCAATACCTCGATCAGTTCGGGCTCGCTCATTACCGGTCCCTCAGCATGCGGTTTCGCCACCATCGGCGACGATTACCTGCCCGGTGATATAGGCACTGGCCGGTGTCGCCAGAAACACCGCCAGACCTGCAATGTCCACCGGCTCGCCGATGCGGCGCAGCGGAGTCCTTTCGGCGGCGCGGCGGACCCGCTCCGGATCGTCGAGCAGTGCCTTGGCGAAATCGGTACGCACCAGTCCCGGGGCGATGGCATTGACGCGAATGCCCTTCGGCCCCCACTCCGCCGCCAGATTGCGGGCCAGCGCCGCCTCGGCCGCCTTGGACACGCCATAGGTACCGATCACGGTGTTGCCGCGCAGCCCGGCGATGCTGGAGAGCATGATCACCGCGCCCTCGCCACGCTCGGCCATCTGCGGCAGCACCATGTTGGACAGCCAGAAGGTGCCCTTGACGTTGGTGTCCATGATCTTGTCCCAGGCGTCGTCGGTCAGCTCGCTGGTCGGGCCATAGACCGGATTGGTGGCCGCATTGCAGACCAGTACGTCGATACGCCCCCAGGTATGCAGGGTGGTATTGACCAACCGCTGCAAATCTTCCTTACGGCCTACATGACAAGGCACCGAGATAGCCTCGAAACCCTCAGCCTTGAGCTCTGCGGCCACCGTCTCGCAGGCATCGGCCTTGCGGCTGGAAATGACGACGCGCGCGCCGCAGCGGGCCATTTCTTCGGCGATGGAGCGGCCAATGCCGCGAGTGGAGCCGGTGATCAGCGCCACCTTCCCGGATAGATCGAATAGCGGATTGTTCATGACGGCATCCTTCTTGTAGGTTTTGTCGGAGGCTCAACGCTTGCTGGAGTAGTTCTGCAGCTCGAGTTTGGCGATGGTGTCCAGATGAACCTCGTCCGGGCCATCGGCCAACCGCAGCGTCCGCTGGTGAGCCCAGGCCGCCGCCAGGAAACTGTCCTGGCAGACGCCCTTGGCGCCGTGCACCTGGATGGCACGATCCAGCACCCGCAGCGCCATGCTCGGTGCGGCCGCCTTGATCATGGCGATCTCCTGCCGCGCCACCTTGTTGCCGACGGTGTCCATCATGCGCGCCGCCTTCAGGGTCAGCAGGCGAGTCTGTTCGATCTCGATGCGCGAGCGAGCAATGTCCTTGCGGATCGAATCGAAATCAGCCAGCGGCCTGCCGAACGCCACACGGGAATGCACGCGCTCGCACATGGCCTGTAGCGCGCGTTCGGCCACGCCGATGGTGCGCATGCAATGGTGGATGCGCCCCGGGCCAAGACGACCCTGTGCGATTTCGAAGCCTCGACCCTCGCCGAGCAGTATGTTGCTGGCCGGCACCCGAACATTGTTGTAGCGAATCTCGGCATGGCCATGGGGCGCATGGTCATAGCCGAACACGTGGAGTGCCCGGGTGATCTCCACGCCGGGCGTGTCCAGCGGCACGAGGATCATCGACTGTTGCCGATGGCGCTCAGCGCTGGGATCGGTCTTACCCATGACGATGGCGATCTTGCAGCTGGTCGCCATCGCGCCGGACGACCACCACTTGTGTCCATTGATCACATATTCATCGCCTTCACGGCGGATTTCACAGGCGATGTTGGTGGCATCGGACGACGCCACTTCCGGTTCGGTCATGGAAAAGCAGGAGCGTATCTCGCCGTTGAGCAGCGGTTTGAGCCATTTTTCCTGCTGCTCCGGCGTGCCGTAGCGCGTCAGCACTTCCATGTTGCCGGTGTCAGGTGCCGAGCAGTTGAAGATCTCGGCGGCACCGTGCGAGCGCCCCATGATTTCGCAGAGGTGGGCGTATTCGAAATTGCTCAGGCCGGCGCCGAATTCGCTTTCCGGCAGGAACAGATTCCACAGCCCCTGCTCCCTCGCCTTGGCTTTGAGCGCTTCGAGAACTGGCGGCGGCGCCCAGCGATTTTCTGCCGAGGCGGTCTGCTCGTGGAACAAGTGCTCATTGGGATAGACATGCGCTTCCATGAATGCCGTAAGCCGTTCATGAAGTTGTAGCGCTTTACCGGTCAGTTCATACATCGCCGTTTTCCTTTTGGTTGTGCTCCGCCAGAAGCGTTAACGGCACCCCTTGCGGGTGCTCGCTGCCGGAGCGCAGACGGAAAGTCGCTTCGCCGATCGCCAATAGACGGTCGTGCTGGTCGCGTATCTCGCCCGAGCTATTGAATATGCGGGTGCCGCCGGCACGCCGCTTGCCGATGGCGCGGATCACACCACCTGAGCACTGCCCAGTGAAGGTTGTGTTCAGCACCAGCGTGATGGCCTTGCGCACCCGTCCCGGATGGGGGCAATAGGTACCGGCCTCGGCTAGCACCACATCGAGTAGCGAGGTCAGCACGCCGCCATGGAGCACGCCGGCCATGTTCAGGTGGCAGGCCTGTACATCGAGCTCAATGACCGCCTCGTCGTCAGTCCAAGACACCTGGCGATAACCCAGCACCTGATGGAAACCCGGCAGGTCCTTGCCTCCGCTGATCGGCAAGCCGTCTGTCCGGGCTTCGCTTGGCATCGCGTCAGCGTCAGGCCGCTTCATTGCGCTGAATCTGCGCGGGGCGGTTCCATCCCGATGCTTGTTTAAGGAGTCGCATGGCCTGTCCTCTCGATTGTTTTTATGGCGAGTCTGCGTCTTTTTGAAGCTGGCACGACTGAAACCATGCGTCAATTCGAAATCAAGTTCCATCAGGCAGAATTATGATACCCCACAAACATAACGGTCTAAGATCAGTATCGAAGTGCCATATGCCCGGCGAGCCAGCCGCTTGGACACATCATGAAAAATTAGAAGGGCGACGATAGCCTTCTGCTAGTGGTTGAAAAAGCTCCCCGCTATGTTAGCTTTCGGATAACTTTGTAAAAATCAGTTTTGCTGTGCGAAACGCAAAGCGAAGCAAGTGCTAGAAAATGGCCGTCAGCCAGACAATTACAAGAAGAGGACGCGATATGAAATCCATGTTCAAGAAGCTGCTCGTTCCAGCCAGCCTGGTCGCCTTGGCGGTCTCGGCAGTGCTTCCGCAGATGGCGGCCGCCGCCGATGTCACGAAATGGCGTGTTCAATCGCACTGGCCGAGCGCCAGTAGCTCCTACAAAGACAGTCTTGTGCGCCTGAAAAACCAGATCGAACAGCGCACCGAAGGCCGGCTCGAACTGCAACTGTTCGAATCCGGCGCCCTGTTCAAACCGCAGGAGACGTTCAACGCGGTAAGCCGCGGCATCATCCAGATGGGCACCATCTCCCCCGGCTACGCACAGGACAAGATGACCCTCGCCGGCATCGCCTCCGGTCTGCCCTTCGCCTTCGATAACGTCTGGGAGGCGTCCTACTTCCACAAGCACATGGGCTTCGAGGACATGCTCCGCGAGGAAGCGGCCCAGCACGGCGTCTACTGGTCGACGGACAAGGTCTATCCCACTGAGATGGTGGTGAAAAAGCCGATCAACAGCTGGGAGGATTTCACCAAGCTGAAGATCCGCTCCTCGGGCGCCCTGCAGAAATTCCTCGATGAGGCCGGCGCTTCGACCACCTACCTGCCAGGTGGCGAACTCTATCCGGCGCTCGATACCGGCGTGGTAGACGGTGCTCACTGGGGTGCGGTGCAGGGCGCGGCGAGCATGAGCTTCTATGAGGTGGCCAAGTACCACGTCAGGCCCGCGCTCAACATCGCCGGCACCGATGTGATCATCATCAGTCAGAAGGCGCTGGAGAAACTCTCCGAGCGCGACCAGGAAATCGTCAAGCAGATCCTCGACGAGCAGTTCTGGTACCGCACCAACGAGTACCTGTATCAGGAGCAGGTCACGCTGCGAAAGGTCATGGCCGAGCAAGGCGTTCAGGTCAACACGCTGCCGGATGATGTGCAAAAACGCCTGCGTGAAGTGGCACAGAAGACCTGGGAAGAAGAAGGCCAGCGCAGCGACAAGGCGGCCGAAGCACTGAAGAAGCTCAAGTCCTTCCTCGGCGAACTCGGTTACCTCTGACACCCCTCGCCTGTTCGGCTCGTCCGGCGCGATAGCTCGCGCCGGGCAGCTGATCCGCTCAACCCTTGCTCGTAGGGCTCGTCATGCGCGCGATTCATGCCTACATCAATGGCATCACCCGGCTCAACGAATTCATCGGTCGCTGGGTGGCCTATCTGATCTTTCTGATCTTCGTGCTGTTGCTGCTCGAAGTGTTCATGCGCTACCTGTTTTCGAGCCCGACCTCTTGGACCAACGAGCTCGGCCAGATGCTGTTCGGTGCCTACGTGGTCCTATCCGGCGGTTACGTCATGGCGCACCGCGACCACGTCAACGTCGACCTGCTCCATTCAACCTTCAGCCCGCGTGTTCGCGCCTGGGTCGATATTTTCACCTCGAGCATGTTTTTCCTGTTCATGGCCGCACTGCTGTACTTCGGCAGTTCCATGGCCTGGGAATCGGTACAGGGCATGGAAACCTCCTATTCGGCGTGGAACCCACCGGTGTGGCCGATCAAGATCATGATTCCGCTCGGTACCCTGCTGCTGTTATTGCAAGGCATCGCCAAACTGCTGCAGGACATCCTGATCGCGCTGGGCCGCGAGCCCACTAACGGCGCCAAGCACGCGGAGGATGCCCAATGAGCATCGAAATCACCACGCTGCTGTTCTTTTTGACGCTGGTGTTTTTCCTGGTGCTGGGGCTGCCGCTGGCCTTCGTGCTGGGCGGAGTCTCGGTACTGTTCCTGTATTTCACATGGGGCGTCGATGCCTTCTACATGGTGGCCTCGCAGATGTGGGGCACCATGGAAAGCTTCACCCTGGTGGCTATTCCCTTGTTCGTCTTCATGGCGATGTTGCTGGAGCGCACCGGGGTCGCGCGCGATCTCTATCGGATGATGCACCTGTGGTGCGGCGGCATGCGCGGCGGGCTGGCGATCGGCACCTTAGGCATCTGCGCGGTGTTCGGCGCCATGGTTGGCATCAGCGGCGCGGCGGTAGTGGCGATGGGCACCATTGCCCTACCGGCCATGCTCGAACGCGGCTACGACAAACGCATGGTGCTCGGTTGCATCAACACCGGCGGCGGCTGGGGCATCCTGATACCGCCGAGCATCATGATGATTCTCTACGCCATGATCAGCGGCCAGTCGGTCGGCAAGATGTTCGCCGCCGGAGTGCTGCCGGGCCTGTTGCTGGTGGCGCTGACGGTCACCTACGTGCTGGTTCGCTCTTTCCTGCAACCTCATCTCGCACCGGCACTGCCGAAGGAAGAGCGAGGCAGCTGGGGCGAGAAACTACGGGCGATACGCGCGGTGCTGCTGCCCATTGGTATCGTGGTAATGGTACTCGGCTCGATCATCGGCGGGCTGACCACACCCACCGAAGCCGCCGCCATGGGCGTGTTCGGCGCGCTGATTTCAGCCGCTGTCTACCGCAAGCTGAACTGGCCTGTGCTGCAGGAAGCCGCTATCCGCACCTTCAAACTGACCGGTATGATCGCCTGGATCCTGTTCGCAGCCCACGCGTTCAGCTCGGCCTACCAAGGTATGGGGGCGCAGTCGCTGATCGAAGGACTGATGATGGATCTGCCTGGGGGCAGCTGGGCCATCATCATTTTCATGATGGCGATCGTCTTTGTCATGGGCATGCTGCTCGACCCTGTCGGCATCATGCTGATCACGCTGCCGGTATTCCTGCCGATCGTCGCTTCACTCGGCTTCGATCCGATCTGGTTCGGCGTGCTTTTCGTGATCAACATGGAAATCGGCTACATGACGCCACCGTTCGGGTTCAACCTGTTCTACCTCAAAGGCATTGTGCCGCCCGGCATCACCATGAAAGACATCTACTGGTCGGTCATACCCTTCGTGATCGTCAACATCATTGGCATGGGCATCATCATGCTATTCCCAGAGATCGCAACCTACCTGCCGAATACGTTGTTCTGACGACGGGCCGCTTAAACGAAAAAGCCGGAGCGAAAGCTCCGGCTTTTTTGTGCGCTCCGATCAGATGATGTTGGCGTAGTCGGCTTCGATGCGATCCAGGCTCAGATGATTGAGGAAGTTGGAAAAGCACATCCAGGCCGACAGCGCGTTCAAATCCTGGAATTGCTGCGGCAGGTACTTGGGCGGCACCACCATTCCCTCCTCGACCAGCTGGCGCAGGGTACGCATGTCTTCCAGCGTGGTCTTGCCGCAGAATAACAGCGGGATATGTTCCAGCTTGCCCTTGCGCACCGCCAGCTGAATATAGTTGTAGATCATGATGAAACCCTTCAGATAGGACAGGTCCTTGGTGAAGGGCAGACCATTCGGGAGCGAGCCGCGGAAAACCCGACTGGCATTGCTGTAGCACTCGTCCTCCGTATAGCCCTGGTCACGGAAAAAGCCGAACACATCGAGAAAGTCCGCGCCCTCCTCGGCCATGTGGATCGCACGGGTACGGTTGGTCAGCTTGCGCAGGCGGGTCGGGTAGGAGGCAAAAGCGATTACCTCCATCAGAATCGCCAAGCCTTCCTGGGTCACTGTCGAGGACGGCGGGCCCTTCGCGAGGAAGGTGCAGATCGGCTGGTTCTGGCCGTTGAGCGTGGTGCCGACGTGCACCAGCCCCTCATGGACTTCCAGCGCACGCACATCGCGGGCATTGAACATCGCGTCGCTGCGGATCTTGATGTAGTCGGCCCCCGCCGCGGCGTCGGCGAGAATGCCGTCGGATTCAAATACGCGAATCACGCCTTCACCCTCACCGAACACCAGATCCAGCCGCTGCTGCAACATGTCCACGGCTTGCGGCGCACTGAGTGTCTTGGCTTCGTCTTTGAGATCGCCCCGGTCGGCGATGTTGTTCAGGTAGTCGGAAAGCATCAGACCGAGGTCCGCCAGCGTCGGATCGCCCGCGTGAAAGGCGTCCGAAGCGGCGCCGTAAAGCTCTTGGGAAATCAGACCGAAATCGGCGGTGCCACGCGCTTCGAGCATGCGGATCACCATGCGGTACTCCTTGCACATGCGCCGCATGATCTGCCCGACCGGATTGAACTGTCCTAGCTGGCGCGTGATGTCACGCTCGATATTCTGAAATTCTTCCTTCTTCGCACTGGAATCGAAGCCCAGCGGCCGTCCCTCGTAATACCCACGATCAACCTGTGGCAGCTCGCGAGCACCCGCGGCGAAGAAGCCCTGGCGAATGCTGTCGTCCCACTTCACCGCATCAAGCACCCGCATAGGGGTTTGCGCCTCGACGATACGATCGGACAGGCCGCGCACCGTGCTTTGGTACTCATCGAGATTGTTACGGGTATTCATCCGTACCTCGTCAGTGATGATCCGTAGCGTTCAAGTTATACATCAGTGGGCCCTCGCCTTCCGTGTTCGGTTCACGAACGCCGCGTGCCATATATGAAGCTTTCGGCAGGCGACGACCGATCTGAAGCCATCGAGCCTAGCGCTCGATCGTGGTGCCATGCGGCTCAGCTGTGCATCTTCGGTGCTGACGCAACCACCACGATGGGCGAACGCGGCCGGCTGCGGCGTGGCGCCTGTCCGTGGCGGTTCCACCTGCGGATGGCCCGTCCGTCGCTTGCGTGCACCGACGCAGGCCAGCAGAACGATGTCGGGCGCAGCCAGTCGCCGAGGACGATTGGCTCCGTCCACGGCGGATTTTGCGCGTCCTGGTCTGATCAGACTTCTGGACGCATATGCGGGAACAGAATTACGTCGCGGATCGACGGCGAGTTGGTCAGCAACATCACCAGACGATCGATACCGATGCCCTCACCTGCGGTCGGCGGCATGCCGTATTCCAGCGCGCGGACGAAGTCGGCGTCGAAGTGCATGGCCTCATCGTCACCCGCGTCCTTGTCACGGACCTGCGCGTGGAAGCGCTCGGCCTGGTCTTCGGCGTCGTTCAACTCGGAATAGGCGTTGGCGATCTCGCGGCCGCCAATGAACAGCTCGAAGCGGTCGGTCACACTCGGGTCGTCGTTGCTACGACGCGCCAGCGGCGACACTTCGAACGGGTAACGGGTGATGAACGTCGGCTGCTCGAGCTTGTGCTCGACCAGCTCTTCAAAAATCATCACCTGCAACTTGCCCAGCCCCTCGAAGCCGAGCACCTTGGCGCCGGCTTTCTTGGCGATGGCGCGCGCGGTGTCGATGTCCTGCAGATCGGCGGCGCTGATGTCCGGGTTGAATTTGAGGATCGAATCGAACACCGACAGCCGCGCAAAGGGCTCGCCGAAATGAAACACCTTGTCGCCGTAGGGCACGTCGGTGCTGCCGAGGACCAGCTGCGCCAACTCGCGGAACAGTTCTTCGGTGAGGTCCATGTTGTCTTCGTAATCGGCGTAGGCCTGATAGAACTCGAGCATGGTGAACTCGGGGTTGTGCCGAGTCGAAACACCTTCGTTGCGGAAGTTGCGGTTAATCTCGAAGACCCGCTCGAAGCCGCCGACCACCAGGCGCTTGAGATAGAGCTCCGGCGCGATACGCAGGAACATCGGCAGGTCCAGCGCGTTGTGGTGGGTCTCGAACGGCTTGGCCGCGGCACCGCCAGGGATGGTCTGCAGCATCGGTGTCTCGACTTCGAGGAAGTCGCGTTCGTTGAGGAACTTGCGGATGTGGCCGATCACCTGCGAACGCACACGGAAGGTGTGGCGGGTTTCTTCGTTGACGATCAGGTCGACGTAACGCTGGCGGTAGCGCTGCTCGGTGTCGGTCAGGCCGTGGTGCTTGTCCGGCAGCGGACGCAGCGACTTGGTCAGCAAGCGTACGTCGGTCATCTCGACGTAGAGGTCGCCCTTGCCGGACCGCGCCAGCGTGCCTTCCGTCGCGATGATGTCGCCCAGATCCCAGTGCTTGATGGCTTCCAGGGTCTCAGCCGGCAGCGTCTTGCGGTTGACGTAGACCTGAATGCGCCCGGTCATGTCCTGCAGCACCATGAAGGCGCCGCGGTTGAGCATGATGCGCCCGGCAACCTTCACCGGGATCGCCGCTTCTGCCAGCTCTTCCTTGGTCTTGTCGGCGTATTTCAGCTGCAGGTCGTTGCAGTAGCTGTCGCGACGGAAGTCATTGGGGAAAACATTGCCCTTGGCGCGCTCGGCGGCCAGCTTTTCCTTGCGCTGAAGGATCAGGCTATTTTCTTCCTCTTGGATGGCGTGCTGGTTCAGCGGTTGTTCGCTCATGGTTTCAAAATGCCTGGATCGATTGGATGAATCCTGGGACGACCGTGCCGGAAAGTGCTCCGCAGCAGGTACTGCCCCGTTTTGGTCGGCTGAAGCCCACCCTACTTGTATGCAAAGCTGATGCAGAGAGGGCCAGGCGACGTTCCGCTTCAGCCCACCTCCACTCGCCAAGCACAGCGGCTTAGAGCCCCTGTTTCAAACTGGCTTCGAGGTACTGGTCGATGTCGCCATCCAGAACCTTCTGGCAGTCGCTACGTTCCACACCGGTACGCAAATCCTTGATGCGCGAGTCGTCGAGCACATAGGAGCGAATCTGATGACCCCAGCCGATATCGGACTTGGTGTCTTCCAGCGCCTGGGAGGCCGCGTTGCGCTTCTGCATTTCCTGCTCGTACAACCGGGCCCGCAGCATTTTCATGGCGGTGTCCTTGTTGGCGTGCTGGGAACGCTCGTTCTGGCAGGCCACCACCGTGTTGGTTGGTACGTGGGTGATACGTACCGCCGAGTCGGTGGTGTTGACGTGCTGACCACCAGCACCGGATGACCGGTAGGTGTCGATGCGCAGATCCGCCGGATTGATGTCGATCTCGACCCTGTCGTCGATCTCGGGCGAGACGAACACTGCCGAAAATGAGGTGTGGCGGCGGGCGCCAGAGTCGAACGGGCTCTTGCGCACCAGGCGGTGCACGCCGATCTCGGTGCGCAACCAACCAAAGGCGTACTCGCCTTTGATGTGTACGGTCGCGCCCTTGATACCGGCGACTTCACCCTCGGACAGCTCGACGATCTCGGCGCTGAAACCGCGCTTGTCTGCCCAGCGAAGGTACATGCGCAGCAGGATGTTGGCCCAGTCCTGGGCTTCGGTGCCACCGGAGCCGGCCTGGATGTCGAGGTAGGCGTTGTTGGGGTCCATCTCGCCGCTGAACATGCGGCGGAATTCCAGCCCTTCGAGGATGCCGCGCAGGCGGTCGAGTTCGGTGACGACATCGTCCACGGCGCTCTGGTCGTCTTCTTCGACAGCCATGTCGAGCAGGTCGCGGGAATCGGCCAGGCCGCCCTCGAGGTCGTCGATGGTCTCGACGATCTGCGCCAGGGTCGCGCGCTCACGGCCCAGGTTTTGGGCGTACTCAGGTTTGTTCCAGACGTTGGGGTCTTCGAGTTCGCGGTTTACTTCGACGAGACGATCATGCTTCTGATCGTAGTCAAAGATACCCCCGAATTGACTGGGTGCGCTCGGACAGGTCCTTGATGCTGTTGAGGATCGGGTTGATTTCCATAGGTAGGCAGCTCTCAATCGGACGGTGCGAAAAGCCGGCGATTATAGCGCAGCAGACCGCCGCTGACAGCCCACGCGAGACCGCCGGCATCGCCGCTGTCAAGCAGCTCGACCGGAAAGAACACAGCCAGGGCGATCAAGCACCGCCCCTACAAGGCATCAGGCGGAAACGCCGCGCACCTGGCTCTCCAGTTCGACCTTCAACTGCGCATCGAGCTTCAACTGCCGAGCTAGTTCGTCGAGGTAGGCTCGCTCCATGAATTGCTCCTCATCCACCATCAGCACGCTGGCCAAGTACATTTCCGAAGCCATTTCCGGTGTGGTGGCGGCCGCGGCGACATCAACCGGATCCAGCGGCTTGTTCAACTCCGTCTCGAGCCAACGCTGCAATTCGGGATCATCAGTGAGCTGGGCCAGCTCGGCTTCGATCATTTTCCGCTCCTGGTCATCGACGTGGCCATCGGCTTTTGCCGCCGCGACCAGCGCCTTGAGGATCCCGCGGCTGTGCTCCTCGACCTGATCCGGAGGCAGCCGATCGACCGTCTTCGGCTCCGCCCGTGTAGCGGTTGTTCGCGCTGTGCCACCCTGCTGTGCCTGTTGTGCCTGCCAGTTACCGTAGGCCTTGTAGGCCAGCATGCCGAGGGCGGCCAGGCCGCCATAGGTGATCGCCTTGCCACCCAAGCGGCGGCCGCCCCGGCTTCCGAGGAGCATACCCAGTGCCCCGGTCGCCAGCGCGCCTTTTCCAGCTCCGCCGACGCCACCGAGTATGCTTCCAAGCGGGCCACCGGCACCGGCCAGCATGTCGCCGAGCGACCCCTTTCCATTGGTCGTCGGTGAACGGGAGACCGACCCTTGCTGCTTCTGCAGCAGGTCCTGGCCGGACTTGAGTAGCTGATCGAGCAAACCACTGGTTTTCATGGAGATTACCTGAAGCGAGTTTATGGGGGATTCAATCGAGCGAATCGGGAACTTGGCGAATGGGCGTGTTTCGGTGAGCTGCGCGGACGTACTGGGCGGGCCAAGGCACCGAGCTGTCACGTAGGTCCTCAGCCGCGTGCAACGGCCAGTAGGGATCACGTAGTAGCTCGCGCGCCAGCAGGATCAGATCGGCCTGGCCGGTACGCAGGATGTGCTCGGCCTGCACCGCCTCGGTAATCATGCCGACCGTACCGGTGGCGATGCCGGCCTCACGCCGCACCTGCTCGGCAAACTGGGTCTGATAGCCCGGGCCGACCGGGATCTCGGCATTGACGGCCGTGCCACCAGAGGACACGTCGATCAGATCGACGCCGAGAGTCTTCAGCCGCCGCGCGAGTTCAACGGTTTCTTCCGCATTCCAGCCGTCCTGTACCCAGTCGGTCGCCGACAGCCGCACGAATAGCGGCAACGCCTCCGGCCATACCGCCCGCACCGCCTGGGTAACCTCCAGCAGCAAGCGGATACGGTTGTCGAAGGAGCCGCCATAGCGGTCCTGACGCTGATTAGAAAGCGGTGAGAGGAACTGATGCAGTAGATAGCCGTGCGCCGCGTGCACCTCAGCCACCTTGAAGCCTGCCGCCAGCGAGCGCTCGGCGGCACGCACGAACGCCTGGATGATCTCGTTGATTCCCGCCTCGTCCAGCGCGGTGGGCACCGCATGCTCCGGATCGAAAGCGATGGTCGAGGGGCCGACCGGCGTCCAGCCCCCGGCCGCGATCGGTACGCTTCCGTGCCGTCCGAGCCAGGGCTGCCAGGTGCTCGCCTTGCGGCCGGCATGGGCCAGCTGAATGCCGGCTACCGAACCCTGAGACTCGATGAACCGCGTGACGCGGCGCAACGGTTCGACATGATCGTCGGACCAGATACCCAGGTCTTCCGGCGAGATGCGCCCATCAGCCGTCACTGCGGTGGCTTCGATGATGACCAGCCCCGCCCCGCCGACGGCCCGGCTACCCAGATGAACCAAATGCCAATCGTTGGCCATGCCGGCTTTGGCCGAGTACTGACACATGGGAGAAACGGCGATGCGATTGGGCAGCGTCAGCTGACGCAGGGTGAGCGGCTGGAAAAGCTGTGTCATGGAAACCTCACTGCGATGGATGCGCGTTGGACATCCTCCAGTACAGACTGTTTCGACGACTTTGCTCGGCCAACGTCGCATGGGTGGCGAATCGGTGACAGAGTGTTGCAGTTGGCTAGCTCATCACTGTGGGTGGGCGGTTTCGTGGGAAAACAAATCAGCCTTGGACGATCGATTCGTGCCTGCCCTTTCCCAGCGCAGCGCAAATGGGACGGCACTGCCCGTGCCGGTTGTTTTCTTTCGACGGTGACTCGCAAACACTAAGCTGGAATCCATTTAACGAAGACTCGAATCTGGACGGTGGAGTGTGGACAGGTTTCAGGAGATGAAAGTACTGCTGGCGGTTGCTGATGCGCAGAGCTTTGCGGGCGGGGCGAAACGGATGGGCATGTCGCCGCCGAGCGTGACGCGCGTGATAGCGGGTCTGGAGCGCCGCCTAGGCACTCTGCTATTGGCGCGCAGCACCCGCAGTCTGCGTCTGACCGAAGCAGGCCGGCGCTATGTGGAAGACTGCAAGCGCATCCTGCTGGATCTGGAAGAAGCCGAAGAACTGGCCACCGGCAGCAGCATTCGTGTGCGCGGCAATCTGACCGTGACAGCTCCGGTGATGTTTGGTGAGTTATTCCTGATTCCGCTGATCACCGAGTACCTTGGTGAGCACCCGGACGTAGTCATCCACGCGCTGTTGGTGGATCGTCTGGTGAACGTGGTTGAGGAAGGCGTAGATGTGGCCATACGCATCGGCCAGCTGCCTGAGACCGGTCTGCAGGCTATCCATGTCGGGCAGATCCGCCCTGTCATCTGTGCCGCACCCGCATTCCTCGATCGCGTCGGCAGACCGATATCCCCAAAAGAGGTACTGGCGTCACCGATAGTGATGTCCTCTACGAGCAGCCTGCTTACCGATTGGCAATTCCAGGTGGGGCCGAACTCCATCACCTTGCACCCCAAACCGCGGCTGGTGGTCAGCTCCAATCAGGCGGCAATCAATGCCGCGCGCATTGGCTGGGGGTTCACCCGGGTGCTGTCTTACCAAGTTGCCGACCTGGTATCGAAGGGGGAACTGGAAATCGTCCTCGATGAGTTCGGTACATCGGCATTGCCGGTGCATGTGCTCTATCAAGGCGGTAAACGGGTGCCTGCCAAGGTGCGCACTTTCGTCGACTATTGCGCCAGTCGGTTTCTGGAAAATCCAGGGCTGCACGTGGTTACACGGACCTAGCGCATGAGCCGATACCGCGAAATGCAGGTATTCGAAGCCGTTGTGAAATCGGGCAGCCTCGCCGCTGCCGCGCGGAATCTGAATCTATCGCCAGCGACAATCACGCGCACGGTAGCGTCATTGGAAGCACGCCTGAATAACACCCTGTTGATTCGTGGTCCGCGCGGCGTCGAGCCGAGCCCTGCAGGCGAACGGTTTGCCTTGGACTGTCGAGAAATCCTGGAGCGAATCGACCACGCCGAACACTCCGCTGCCGGCTTGCATGCATGTCCCACCGGGGAACTCACCGTCTCGCTACCGCTGCTGATGGATCCCCACGTATTCACGCCGATCGCCACTGCTTACTTGGCGGCCTTTCCTGACGTAAGTCTGGTTATCCGGACCAGCGAAGGCGTGCCCAAACTCCTCGAGGAGGGCATCGATGTCGCCCTTGTCGTTGGCCAGCTGCCAGACTCGTCCGGGTTCGCCATGCTAGTGGGCATGGTGAGACCCATTGTCTGTGGTTCGCCCGGCTACCTGGCAACATGGGGGCGGCCCGAGACCCCCGACGATCTCCACGCTCACCGCACCGTCCTTACCGCGTCCGCAAGCCCTGAGGCCGAATGGCGTTTTCGCGGCGAGCGCGCCACACGGCTGATGCGGCCTGCCCCCGTGCTGACGTGCACCACCCAGCGTGCGGCTATTCGTGCCGCCACCCTGGGGTTGGGGCTGATTCGCTGCATGAGCTACGAAGCGCACCATGAGCTGCAGAGCGGCTTGCTCGAGCCCGTCTTGGACGGCTTCGCCAACCAGAGCATGCCGGCCCATTTGATCTACCGCGATGGCCGCCGGGCCGAGGCGCGCGTGCGCACCTTCGTCGACTTCGCGACGCCCCGATTACGCGCCCACCCGGCCTTTTCCAGATGAAGCCACCAGGCTTCGATCGATCCATTTCCCACCGTCGCCCTTTGTCAGCTGGCAATACGATTATTTCGTAGAACGAAATTATGGATTGCTCCGTGTGGCGATTCTATCGAGCCGCGAGCAGGCGCAGCATTCATCTGGCAGCGCAAGGTTCTCTACCCGACTCGAAGCTGCGCTGACTTCTCTCAACCAGCTACGGAGCCACGACCATGACCCAAGCCGCCATCAAACTGTATCGCCATCCTCTTTCGGGCCATGCCCATCGCGTCGAGCTGCTGCTCTCGTTGATGAAGCTGCCAACCGAGCTGGTTTTCGTAGACCTGGCGAATGGTGCGCACAAAAAGCCTGAATTCCTGGCCATCAATGCGTTTGGCCAGGTTCCGGTTATCGAAGACAACGGCACCACGCTCAGCGACTCCAACGCGATCCTGGTCTATCTGGCAAAAAAATACGGTGGCGGCAGTTGGCTGGCTGAAGATTCCCTCGGTGCCGCGCGCATTCAGCGCTGGCTATCGGTTGCCGCAGGCCAGATTGCCTATGGGCCGGCCGCCGCGCGCCTGATCACGGTATTCGGCGCCCCGTTGAATGCCGATGACGTCACCGCGCGCTCCCACGCCTTGCTCAAGGTGATGGACAGCGAGTTGACCAACTCGCCGTTCCTGGCCGGCAACACCGCAACCATCGCCGATGTCGCCAACTACACCTATATCGCCCATGCCCCGGAAGGCAACGTGTCGCTGCAGGCCTACCCCAATGTGCGCGCCTGGCTGGAGCGTATAGAAGCGCTTCCCGGCTTCGTACCCATGCAGCGCACTGCCGTCGGTTTGCAGAGCAACTGAGTGGGCACCGGCTGCTGGGCTTTCCGGCAGTCTTCCCAAGGAGCGTCTTCCATGAATCATCTCCCCAAGCACCGTCAGTCACCCTGGCATGCCGGCGAAAAAATGCTTCAGGAAACAGTCGGCGCGACCGAGCGAATGGACGTTGTTGGCCAGAAGGCCATTCGTGACTACATGCCCGACCAGCACCGGGAGTTCTATCATCAATTGCCCTTCATGGTCGTCGGCGCGGTCGATGCGCGGAACCGTCCTTGGGCCACGCTGATGGAGGGGCCGGAGGGTTTCGTCGTTTCTCCGGATCCACAGCATTTGGTGCTTGCGGCACCTCTCGACAGCCAGGACCCGGCCGCGGCTGGCCTGCAGGCGGGTCATGCCGTCGGCATGCTCGGTATCGAGCTGCATACGCGCCGACGTAATCGCATCAACGGCATGATCGAACACGCCGCACCGGACCGCCTCGAGGTTGTGGTCGAGCATTCCTTTGGTAACTGCCCGAAGTACATCCAGGAAAGGTCCTATACGCGCTCGACGGAGCGGTGGAAAGACCGCGGAGCGCGCGAGGATTTCACTGCGTTGAACCCTCGAACCACCGAGATGATCCGCGCCGCCGACACATTTTTCATCGCCAGCTACTTCGATCATGACGACCACCACCGCTCCGTGGATGTCTCCCACCGGGGAGGTCGCGCCGGGTTTGTGAAGGTCGAACGCAACCGGCTGTTCATTCCCGACTATGCGGGCAATCAATTCTTCGCCACGTTGGGGAATCTGAAGGTCAACTCCCGCGCCGGGCTGTTGTTTGTCGACTTCACCAGCGGCGACATGCTGCAACTTAGCGGGCGCACGGAACTGATTCTGGACGGCCCGATCGTCCGCGCCTTCGAAGGCGCCGAGCGGCTGTTTACCTTCGACGTGGAGCACGTGGTGCTGAGGCCGGCCGCCGTGTCTCTGCGCTGGACGTTCCATGGCTACGCACCGACCAGCTTGATGACCGGCACCTGGGCCGCGGCAGACGAAAAGCTGCGGCAGAACGAACAGCATCGGCGGTGGCAACCGTGGCGGGTGATGCGGCTGCAGGACGAAAGCAGAGACATTCGCTCATTCATCCTCCAACCGCTGGACGATACTCCGGTGGAATTCAACCCCGGACAGCACCTGCCGATGCGCCTATACGCCGACGGTGAAGCGGCACTGATCAGGACCTACAGCATCTCCAGCGCCCCTTCCGATGGTCACATTCGCATCAGCGTCAAGGCGCAGGGGCTCGCATCCCAACATCTCCACGACAAGGTGCAGGTGGGCGACATTCTGGAGGTTCGTCCGCCACTGGGCGGCTTCACCCTGACGGTTGACACCGCAAGACCGGCGGTATTGATTGGCGCGGGGGTCGGCATTACACCGCTTATTTCCATGTTCAGGGAGCTGGCCTGGCAAAACCAGACGCAGCAAAGGGAACGCCACATCCATCTGTTCCAGAGCGCCAGGGCGCTGGAGGACCTTCCGTTTCAGGAGGAGCTTGAGCAACTGTTACAGCGCGATGCTGGGCAGCTGCACGTCCACCGGGCGCTGAGCAGGCCGGGCACGGAAGCGGTTCTTGGGCGCGACTACGAAATAGCCGGTCGCCTCGGCTTAGCCGACGTCAAGGCCAGGCTCGCGTTCGATGACTACGACTTTTATCTCTGCGGGCCAGCCGGGTTCATCCAGGACCTGTACGACGGTTTGCGCGCACTGAACATTGCGGATGAGCGAATCCACGCCGAGGCATTCGGCCCTTCGATGCTTCAGCGGTCAGCGGCCGAACATTCCACCGCCTTGATTCAAGCGCCGGCTGCCAGCGCTCCGGTGCCGGTGCTTTTCTCGTTATCGGCACTGGAAGCACGCTGGACTCCAGGAAGCGGCAGCCTGCTGGAGCTGGCGGAAAGCCGCGGTCTGAACCCCGATTTCAGCTGCCGTGGAGGCTCCTGCGGGACCTGCAAGACACGTCGGATCAGCGGCATTGTCCATTACCCCAATCCTCCGGTGGAAATGCCGGAGAGCGACATGGTGCTGATCTGCTGCGCCGTACCCGCGGAAGGTGAGAATGGGAGTCAGCCCTTGGTCCTTGAACTCTAGTGCCGCCAGCCGCAACAGCCCGAACCGACGACTATCCTCAATATCTCTTTCTCGAAACCGGAGCGATCGCCATGTCTACCACCGAAATCCGTCAACCTGTTCCTCCCTTCACTCGGGAGTCAGCGGTATTGAAAGTCCGACTGGCCGAAGATGGCTGGAACAGCCGCGATGCGGCAAAAGTGGCCATGGCCTATACCCCGGACACCAAGTGGCGAAACCGCTCGGAATTCGTCACCAGTCGAGCTGAGGCGCAGGCGTTTCTGACCCGCAAATGGAACAAGGAACTGGAATACAGGCTGATCAAAGAGCTTTGGGCGTTTACCGATAACCGAATCGCCGTGCGTTACGCCTATGAATGGCACGACGATTCGGGTAACTGGTTCCGCTCCTACGGCAACGAAAACTGGGAGTTCGCTGAAAACGGCCTGATGGCTCATCGATTTGCCTGCATCAATGATTTACCCATTCAGGAGTCCGACAGGAAATTCCGCTGGCCGCAAGGTCGCCGTCCCGATGACCATCCAGGACTGTCGGATCTAGGCCTATAACAGCCCACCTCGCGCCCGCCAAAAGCTCCGGTGATCGCCCGATGGCCGGGACGCTAGGCGGCTTCCACCCGCACCGGCACACCGTTGAGCGCAGCATTGCCGGACAGCGCGTCCAGCTGGCGCTCATCGGTCAGATCGTTGGCGCTGGCGCCCGGCTGGCTGCTGGCGATGCCCATCTGCACGCCGGGGCGAGCGTGGCCCCAGCCATGCGGCAGGCTGACTACACCGGACATCATCTCGTCGCTGGCAGCAACCTCCACCTCGATCATGCCGACCCGCGAACGAACCCGCACACGCTGACCATCGGTCAATTCGAGGCGGCTCAAGTCCGCCGGATTCATCAGCAACTGATGACGCGGCTTACCCTTCACCAGACGATGGTAGTTGTGCATCCAGGAATTGTTGCTGCGGACATGACGGCGTCCAATCAGCACCAGTTGATCCGACGCCGACTGCGGCGCGGAGGCGAAGCGCTTCAGGTCTCCGAGGAACAGTTCCGGTGCGACCTGCACCTGTCTGGTCGCGGTCTTCAGGCGGCCGGCGAGGTTCGGCTGCAGCGGCCCCAGATCCAGGCCGTGCGGGTAATCACGCAGTTTGGCGAGACTCAGGCCAGACGTGCTGCCGTCGCCATGCGGACCGGCACGCAAGCCCAGATCGATCATCTGCTCGGGCGCCATGGTCGATTTCAGCTCGATTCCGGTACGCGCCGCGAACGCCTTGGCCAGCCCGACGAAGATTTCCCAGTCATGCAGCGCACCCGCCGGCTTGGCGAGCACCGCTTCGTTGAAGCGAGTGACGTTGCGCACCGCGAAGACGTTGAAAGTGGTGTCGTAGTGATCATGCTCCAGCGGCGCCGTCGGCGGCAGGATCAGATCGGCGTAACGGGTGGTTTCGTTGATGTAGAAGTCGACGCTGAGCATGAACTCCAGCCCATCCAGCGCCTGTTCCAGCTGACGGCCGTTGGGCGTGGACAGTACCGGATTACCGGCCACGGTGACTAACGCACGCACCTGCCCTTCCCCTTCGGTGAGCATCTCCTCAGCCAGCGCCGATACCGGTAGCTCGCCACCATATTCCGGCAGCCCCGAGACTCGGCTTTGCCAGCGATTGAAGTGGCCACCCGAAGTGCTGGCCACAAGGTCCACCGCCGGCTGGGTGCAGAGCGCGCCGCCCACCCGGTCGAGGTTGCCGGTGACCAGATTGATCGACTGCACCAGCCATTGGCACAGCGTGCCGAACGCTTGCGTGGAGACGCCCATGCGCCCATAGCAGACCGCTTTGTCGGCCGCAGCGAAATCCCGGGCCAGTTGACGAATCTGCACGGCCGGCACCCCACAGCGTGTACTCATAGCCTCCGCGGTGAAAGGCGCCACTGCCGTGCGCAGCTCATCCAGCCCCTCCACAGGTAAATGACTGGCACGGGTCAGGTCTTCTTCGAACAGGGTATTGAGCAAACCGAACAGCAGCGCTGCGTCTTCGCCAGGGCGAACGAACAGATGCTGGTCGGCAATGGCCGCCGTTTCACTGCGACGCGGATCCACCACCACCAGTTTGCCGCCACGCGCCTTCAAGGCTTTGAGACGCTTTTCCACATCCGGCACGGTCATGATGCTGCCGTTGGAGGCCAACGGATTGCCACCCAGTATCAGCATGAAATCGGTGTGATCGATGTCCGGGATAGGAATCAGCAGACCGTGGCCGTACATCATCAGGCTGGTCAAGTGATGCGGCAGCTGGTCGACCGAGGTGGCGGAGAAACGATTGCGAGTCTTCAGCTGACCGAGGAAGTAGTTGCTGTGGGTCATCAACCCATAGTTGTGCACGCTGGGGTTGCCCTGGTAAACGGCCACCGCGTTATTGCCATGGCGCTCGCGAATCTCGGCGAGGCGCTCGGCGACCAGCTCGAACGCAGCGTCCCACTCGATGGCCTGCCACTCGTTGCCGACGCGGCGCATGGGATGACGCAGACGGTCCGGATCGTTCTGGATGTCCTGCAGCGCGACGGCCTTGGGACATATGTGGCCGCGACTGAAGCTGTCCTGCGGATCGCCCTTGATCGAAACGATTTGCTCGTCGCGAGTTTCGATTGTCAGGCCACAGATGGCCTCGCACAGATGGCATGCACGGTGGTGCTGGGTCGATTCGCTCATCGCGGGCTCCGAAGGATTGTTCTTTTAATCCAATCACTCTAGGCCCACGACGACCAGGCAACAATCAATTGCGCCCTGGTAAATGCTCCTCGATTCAGCAGGCCGATCTTGGATCCCGAACGAGGGCCTGGCGAATCAACGCGCGGCGATATGCGCCACCAGCAGCTGCACGCTTTCACGGCCGCGGAATTCATTGACGTCCAGCTTGTAGGCCAGGTCGGCCCAGCGCACGTTGGGGTTGGGCCAGAGATCCCGGTCGATATTGAATGCGATGCCATCGAGAGTCAGCGAGCCGCATTCGCTCTTGAGCACCATCTTCAGGTGCTTCTCGCCGACCAGGCGCTGCTGCACCAACTGGAACACACCGTGGAACACCGGCTCTGGGAAATGCTGTCCCCAGGGGCCGGCGTTGCGCAGTGCCTTGGCCAGTTCGAGATGAAACTCCTCGATGCTCAACTGCCCATCGGTGAGCAGCCGTCCGGTCAGATCGTCTTCGCACAACTGCCGGCGCACTTCGGCATCGAAGGCGGCCGCAAAGGCGCCAAAGTTCGCTTCTGGCAGCGATAGACCTGCCGCCATCGCATGGCCGCCGAACTTGCTGATCAGACCCGGATGACGTGCCGCCACCGCATCCAGCGCATCACGAATATGGAAGCCCGGCACCGAACGTGCCGACCCCTTGAGCACGCCTTCGCCAGCATCGGCAAAGGCGATGGTCGGCCGGTGATAGCGCTCCTTAAGCCGCGAAGCGAGAATACCGATGACGCCCTGGTGCCAGTCCGGCTCGAACAGGCAGAGGCCGAACGGCATGTCTTCGAGCGGCAAGTCCTTGAGCTGGGCCAGCGCCTCGCGCTGCATGCCCTGCTCGATACCCTTGCGGTCCTGGTTGAGTTGATCCAGCTGCACGGCCATGTCCCGCGCCAGTGCCTCGTCTTCGCAAAGCAGGCATTCGATGCCCAGCGCCATGTCATCCAGGCGCCCCGCCGCATTCAGCCGCGGGCCGAGAATGAAGCCGAGATCGGTCGAGGTGATCCGCCGATGATCGCGCCCGGCAACCTCGAGGATTGCCCGCAGCCCAGGCCGCGCGCGACCCGCGCGTATGCGCGCCAGGCCCTGGTGCACCAGGATGCGGTTGTTGGCATCCAGCGGGACCACGTCGGCGACGCTGCCCAGCGCCACCAGATCCAGCAATTCGCCCAGGTTCGGCTCCGCCCAACCATTGCGGGCGAACCAGCCCAACTCGCGCAACCGGGCACGCAGCGCCAGCAGTACGTAAAAGATGACGCCGACGCCCGCGATGCACTTGCTCGGGAAGGCGCATTCCGGCTGGTTGGGGTTAACGATGGCGTCCGCCGCCGGCAGTTCGGGCCCGGGCAGGTGGTGATCGGTTACCAGTACTTTGAGTCCGGCCACCTTGGCTGCCGCCACGCCGTCGACACTGGAGATGCCGTTGTCCACCGTCACCAGCAGATCGGGCTGGCGCTCCAGCGCCACAGCGACGATCTCAGGGGTCAGGCCATAGCCGTACTCGAAGCGATTGGGCACCAGGTAATCCACATGCGCGGCGCCCAACTGGCGTAGGCCCAGGACGCCAACCGTGCTGGCGGTGGCGCCGTCGGCATCGAAGTCACCGACGAAGAGAATGCGCTGACGCTTTTCCAGCGCCTCGACCAACAGCGTCACGGCCGCGTCGATACCTTTGAGCTGGTCGTACGGGATCAAGCGCGCCAGGCCCTTGTCCAGTTCAATCACCGACTGCACGCCACGTGCCGCATAGAGGCGTGTCAGCAGAGGCGGCAGGTCACCCAGATCGGGCAACAGGTCGGGCAACGGGCGGGGTTCAATGCGCATTCTGGGATTATCCGGTTCAGCGTGAGGCGTTCAGAGCGAAGTCGCGGCGCGCGCGGCCTGATCGTACAGGCCCGACATGGCGCGCAGCATCCCGGCGAGGCGGTGAATCTCCTCCGGGTCGATATTCAGGTTCTCGAAGGACGCGATCAGGCATTCGCGACGGATATCAGCGTATTCCTGACACAGCTCGCGGCCTTTGTCGGTGGTTCGGTAGAACATTTCCTTGCCTTGCTTCTCACCCGTCACCAGGCCCAGCTTGCCGAGCTTTTTCAGCGCGTAGGTCACGGTGTGCGTGTCTTCGATGTTCAGCAGCAGACAGATATCCGCCTGTCGCTTGGCACGGCCGCGGCTGGTCAGGTTGTGCAGCACCATGACGTCCAGCGCATTCATTTCCACCGCACCGGAGGCCTTCATGCAGCGTTCCATCCAGCGCATCAGCGCGGCGCTGGCGATGATGATGCCGTATTCGAGTTCTGAGAGTTCCTGCGACTGCTCGGCGAGATGCGCCGACGCCACGATGGACGATCGCAACGGACGAGGGGATTTGGCGTCAACCATCTTGCGGACCATGAAAAATGAGGATGGCCGCTGGCTGCCATCCAGGTGAATCGGGTCCGCAAGCATACAGCAATGCGCACCGAGAGACGGCTCGGCGGCGCTACGAAAAATATTTATTGATAAATTATCGATAATTTATCATCGTATTTCCACGCATCGACTTGTTACACGGGACAGCCCGTTACAGAGGACCCATGAACGCCCTACTCCTGAATTGCGATATCGGCGAAAGCTTTGGCGCCTGGACCATGGGCATGGACGCCGAGGTCATGCCCTTCATCGACTGCGCCAACATCGCGTGCGGCTTCCACGCGTCGGATCCCCAGGTCATGCGGCGCACCGTGGCGCTGGCGACACAGCATGACGTGCAGATCGGCGCGCATCCGGCTTATCCCGATCTGGCCGGGTTCGGTCGCCGCTCCATGGACTGCAGCCCGAAGGAAGTGGAGAACATGCTGCTCTACCAGATCGGCGCGCTGGACGGCATCTGTCGCGCCGAGGGCACCCGGGTTCGCTACGTCAAACCCCACGGCGCGCTGTACAACGACATGATGCGCAAGCCAGAACTGCTGCGCGCCGTGATGACTGCAATCGTTTCCTACGCGCCGTCGCTGCCGCTGATGCTAATGTCGACACGCGACAACAGCGCCAGCCAGACAATGGCGGACGAGCTCGGCATCACGCTCTGGTTCGAAGTATTCGCCGATCGGGCCTATGACGCCTCCGGCATGCTGGTTTCCCGCGCCCTGCCCGGTGCGGTACATCACGATGCCAATACTGTCGCGGCCCAGGCGCTCAGCCTGGCCAAAGGCGAACCATTGACCGCCAGCGATGGCAGCGCGCTGGTTCTGCGCGCTGACACGCTCTGTGTGCATGGCGACAACGCCGGCTCGGTTGCTGCGGTGCAGCGCATCCGCCAGACGCTCGAGAGCCTTGCGGGATGAAGCCGCGTATCGAAGTGGTCGGCATCGACAGCCTGATGCTGCGCCTGTTCGATGAGATCGACGAAGCCCATATGCCCTGGCTTCTGGCTGCGGCCAGCCGTCTGCGTGAGGCCTTCGGTGCGGCGCTGATCGACCTGGTGCCCTCTTATACGACGCTGCTGGTGCATTACGACCTGACACGACTGGACGACCATCAGGCGCGCCAGTGCATCGCCGATGCCCTGCATGAATTGCAGCCGGACGCAGGTGGTCAGGCGCGCGAGCTGAACATTCCGGTGTGGTACGACCCCAGCGTCGGGCCGGAGCTCGAGGCCCTCGGCCAGCGCAGCGGGTTGGGAATATCCGGTGTGATCGAGCAGCACAGCGCCCGAACTTATCAGGTGTTCGCGCTGGGCTTTGCGCCGGGCTTCGCCTTCATGGGGTTGGTCGATGAAATCCTCGCCAGTCCTCGCTTGCAGACACCCCGTAAACAGGTCCCGGCTGGCAGCTTGGGCATCGCTGACCGCCAGACCGCGATCTATCCGCTCGTTTCGCCCGGGGGCTGGAACCTGATCGGCCGCAGCCCAACCCGGCTGTTCGATCGAGAAATGGAGGGTTACAGCATCTGGCAGCCTGGCGACCATGTGCGTTTTCAGCCTATCGAGCACGATGAATTCGTGCGCCTCGGCGGTGACGACAGCCCGTTCGAGGTGATGCCATGAGCCTGCTGATCGAACGCAGTGGCGCGTTGGCCAGCTTGCAGGACGGCGGCCGGTTCGGTGTCCGTCACCTGGGCGTGACCCAGGGCGGCGCTGCTGACTGGGTCTCCCAGGCTTGGGCCAACTGGCTGCTGGGTAATCCGCTGCAGGCCGCTACCCTGGAAATCACCCTTGGTAATGTCGTGCTGCTCGCCGAAGCCGATACCTGCGTGGCGCTGTGCGGCGCCGATCTGGGCGCCACACTGGACGGTCAGCCCATCGCGCCGGGACGCAGCTTCAGCATTCGCAGGGGGCAACGGCTCAGCTTCGCCCAGCCGCGCCAGGGCGTGCGCGCCTACCTTGCCGCGCCCGGTGGTTTCGTGGCCCCGCAGCTACTCGGCAGCTGCGCGACGGTACGCCGGGAAGAACTAGGTGGGCTACACGGAAACGGCCAACCATTGGCGTCAGGCGACCGGCTGCACTGGAATGGCGCAGCCCCCCTACCGCGAACTCTGGATGCCACCCAGACACTGCCGCTGATCACTTCTGATGCGCTGCCGGTGGTATTGGGTGCACAGATCGGTGACTTCAGCGGGCGAAGCCTGTTCGATGCATTCAACTGCGAATGGACCGTGGACCAGCGGGCCGATCGTATGGGCGTTCGCCTGCGCGGGCCGGTACTGCGCAGCTCGCGCCAGTCGATGATTTCCGAAGGCGTTCCGCTCGGGGCCATTCAGGTCCCGCCGGATGGCCAGCCCATCGTGTTGCTCAACGACCGGCAGACCATCGGTGGCTATCCGCGGCTCGGCGCCCTAACGCCCCTGGCAGTCGCTCATCTGGCTCAGTGCATGCCGGGAACCACATTGCGGCTCAAACCAATATCCCTGGAGCGCGCGCAGAACGAGCAACGCGGGCTGCTAGGTAGCTGGCGTCGTCCGCCCTCTCGATAGCGAAGCGAATCAACGGACCGTACTCCCGAACGCGATAGAAAACCCAAAGGTGATCCGACCCAGACCAGACCACACAAAACCAAAACAACAATTACAAGAGAGTCCGGTTCACGCCCGGCTGCATTCCTACCTGCCCCAACGCCAATAAAGAAAAGGTACTCCAATGCACCCCACCTCCAGCGCCACCCCTGCGTCGCAACGCAACGTCCTGCGCGGCGCCATCTTCATAATGGCAACCTCGTCGATCGGCCCCGCCTTTCTGACCCAAACTTCGCTGTTCACCGAGAAATATCTGGCGAGCTTCGCCTTCGCCATTGTCATTTCGCTGCTGATCGACATCGGCGCCCAGCTCAACATCTGGCGGATCATCACCGTTGCCAACATGCGCGGTCAGGACGTTGCGAACCGGGTTCTGCCGGGGGTCGGCCACCTGATTTCCGCATTCATCGTGCTCGGCGGAGTCGCCTTCAATATCGGCAATATCGGTGGTGCCGGCCTGGCAATGAACGTGATTTTCGGCGTACCGCCGGTGATCGGCTCACTGATCGCAGCGGTACTGATCATCGGCATCTTTCTACTGCGCAACGCCAAAAGCGTCATGGACTCGGTGATGCAGCTGCTTGGACTGGTCATGCTGTGCATGATCGGCTACGCCATGCTGCAATCGAGCCCGCCGGTCATGGAAGCCTTGAACCGCAGCTTCAATCCCGACGACCCGCTGATCCTGCTGCTGCCGATCGTGACACTGGTGGGCGGTACCGTGGGCGGTTATATCTCGTTTTCAGGCGGCCATCGCCTGGTGGAAGCCGGCATCACCGGCGTACAGAACGTGGGCGTCGTGACGCGCGCCGCAGTGACCGGTATCGCGACGACGGGCGTAGTACGGATCTGCCTGTTCCTGGCCGCCCTGGGCGTCGTCAGCCAGGGGCTGAGCCTGGATCCCGGCAACCCGGCCGCGTCGGTGTTCTCCCATTCGATGGGTACGGTGGGTTACAAGATTTTCGGTGTGGTGCTGCTGGCCGCTTCAGTGTCTTCGGTGATCGGTGCCGCCTATACCAGCGTAACCTTCATGTATTCGCTGCATGAGAGCATCCAGCGCAACAATCAGCGCGTAGTGATCGCTTTCATCGCCTGTTCGACATTGATCTACAGCCTGGTCGGCCAACCGGTCAAGGTACTGGTCATCGCCGGCTCGTTGAATGCACTGGTGCTGCCGCTGGCACTGGGTTGTGTCCTGTGGGCAGCCAAGAAGCCGAGCATTGTCGGCACCGAGTACCGCCATCCCTCCTGGATGCTGGTATTCGGCCTGCTGGCAATGATCGCCACCGCAGCGGGCGTGGTGCTCTCCTTCAACGCCCTGGTGCAGTTCTGGCAGTCCTGAATCGCTGCTTGCCGGGGCACAGACGCCCCGGCGAGTCCTTCCGGCGCTTTAGCCGCGCTCGCCGATCAACCATTCCAGCGGTACTTCATGCTGGCCGCGCTCATCGGTGATGAACAATCCGCCCTCGCTGATCATGACACTCCAGCTGATTGCCCGCGGCAGATCACGCGCCACGGTTTCCAGCGCCTCCTGATCGACCGCCACCACGTTGATCTTCTTCAGGCTGCGCACGCTGTCGAGAACCTTGGTCTGCCAGACACGCAAGTTGCCGTAGGCCACCAGGCTGAATCGTTCCGCACGCCGTGAACACCAAGTGATCCGCTCGGCGTCTGGCTGGCCGACTTCGATCCAGTGCAGCACGCGATCGTCCAGGCTTTTCTCCCATAGCGCCGGCTCGTCGACATCCGATAGCCCGCGGCCGAACGCCAACTGCTCGCCGTACCAGAGCACATAGGCGATCAACCGGGCGGCGAGACGCTCTTCGGTTTCCGACGGATGCCGGGCAACCGTAAAGCGCAGATCCTGATAAACGTGGCGATCGAGGTCAGTGAGATTGATCTCAACTTTATAGGGCGTGGCTTGCAGGGCCATGACGGCTCCAGACACAGAAAAGGGGACGCAGTTTAACCCATCGCGCGTTCGGACTTTTATCACTCGATTAGCGCAATTCAGCCAACCGTCTATACGCATGCAACCACAGCGACAATTCGGCTATCCAGGCGGCGCACGCTACCCGACGAACGATCTTTGACAATCATTCTCATTCTGTTTAGCATCTCAAACATCGCAGACCCAACGGGTAGTTCATATGTACGTGTGTCTTTGCCAGGGTGTTACCGACGGCCAGATCCGTGAAGCCATCTACGAAGGCTGCTGCAGCTATCGTGAGGTGCGTGAGGCCACCGGCGTTGCCAGCCAGTGCGGCAAATGTGCATGCCTTGCCAAGCAAGTGGTCCGTGAAACGCTGAGCAATGTCCAAAGCGCTCAGGTTTCCCTGGCCTACCCCGCCGGTTTCGCTCCCGCCTGATAGAAACAGCATATTTAGAAGCCGGGCCTATGCCCGGCTTTTTTCTGACCATAAATCAAAGTGTTGCTCCCCATTCGCGGAACAGACGTATTCTTATTCAGTTTTACCCTTTTGCATTCAACGACTTAGGTTTGACAGCCCACGAGTTGGTGGCCAGACTGCCTGCATCGAACATATTGATTCAACGCAGGACACCGACATGAAAGGCGACAAGCTAGTCATTCAGCACCTCAATAAAATCCTCGGCAATGAGCTGGTCGCCATCAACCAGTATTTTCTGCATGCCCGCATGTATGAAGATTGGGGACTCGGCAAGCTCGGCAAGCATGAATACGACGAATCCATCGACGAGATGAAGCATGCCGACAAGCTGATCAAGCGAATCCTGTTTCTCGAAGGTCTGCCCAATCTGCAGGATCTCGGCAAGCTGCTGATCGGCGAGAACACGCGTGAAATGCTCGACTGCGACCTAAAGCTCGAGCAGGGGGGCGTCCAGGATCTCAAGGTTGCCATTGCCTACTGCGAGAGCGTCGGCGACTACGGAAGCCGCGAGCTGCTGGAAGACATCCTCGAGTCCGAAGAAGAACACATCGATTGGCTGGAAACCCAGTTGAGCCTGATCGACAAGGTCGGCATGGAAAACTATCTCCAGTCCCAGATGGACGACTGATTCTTCTGCCTGTAATGCGAACGGGAGCCATCGGCTCCCGTTTTCATTCCAGCATCTACCCAGCGCAACGCGGCTTTGCAGCGACCGCCATGCCTCGATCGAAAGGCGTCGAGACATAAAAAACCCGCCGTGCGGCGGGTTCAGTCGGGCATCGCGATCAGGCGCCGGCTTTCTGCACGGCTTCCTTGATCAGCGGTTGCAGTTCACCTTTCTCGAACATTTCCAGAATGATGTCGCTGCCACCGACCAGCTCGCCGTTGACCCACAGTTGTGGGAAGGTCGGCCAGTTGGCGTATTTCGGCAGGTTCGCCCGAATCTCGGGATTCTGCAGGATGTCCACGTAAGCGAATTTTTCGCCGCAGCCCATCACAGCCTGCGTCGCGCGGGCGGAGAAGCCGCACTGCGGGGCGTTGGGCGAGCCTTTCATGTACAGCAGCACCGGGTTCTTTTCGATCTGCTCTTTGATGGTTTCGATGATATCCATGGGGCACCTCGGCTAGTCACGGTTGGCGCGCATTGTACCGTAACAACAGGTTAAAAGCCGAGTCGCGGACTCGGCTTTTCTCTTCCACCACTTATAAATGCTCGCTTGTGGGGCACGTTTCCAGCGTGCTGAGGCCGATTTGCGCCCGTGAATGCTTTCTGGATAAGATCGCGCCTTTCCCGTTTCGTCGCTTCTGGTGCGACCCCTGTCGTAGGCCCCCTTTTTTCTCGAAAAACCCCCAGGCCTCGATTGCGGCAATAAAGGTAGTTGATATGAGCGCAAGGCATTTTCTCTCACTGATGGATTGCACGCCCCAGGAGCTACTTGGCCTGGTTCGTCGCGGCATCGAGCTGAAGGATCTGCGCGAGCGCGGCATTCTGTTCGAGCCGCTGAAGAATCGGGTTCTGGGAATGATCTTCGAGAAAGCCTCGACGCGGACTCGATTGTCGTTCGAGGCCGGCATGATTCAGCTGGGCGGCCAGGCGATCTTCCTCTCGCCTCGCGATACTCAACTGGGGCGCGGCGAGCCGATCAGCGACTCGGCCATCGTCATGTCGAGCATGCTTGATGCGGTCATGATTCGCACCTTCGCTCACGCCACCCTGACCGAGTTCGCGGCCCACTCATCGGTGCCCGTCATCAATGGCCTGTCCGACGATCTGCATCCCTGCCAACTGATGGCCGACATGCAGACGTTCCATGAGTACCGTGGCAGCATCGCCGGCAAGACGGTGGCCTGGATTGGCGATGGCAACAACATGTGCAACTCCTATATGGAAGCAGCGATCCAGTTCGATTTCCAACTGCGTATCGCCTGCCCTGAAGGCTACGAGCCCGAGGGCGAACTGCTGGCCAAAGCGGGTGATCGGGTAAAGATCGTCCGCGACCCGCGAGAAGCGGCTGCCGGCGCTCATCTTATCAGTACCGATGTATGGGCCTCGATGGGCCAGGAAGACGAAGTCGCCGCGCGGATCGCCACCTTCCGCCCCTATCAGGTCGACCGCGCCCTGCTCGACGTGGCGGACGAAGACGTGCTGTTCATGCATTGCCTGCCGGCTCATCGAGGCGAGGAGATCAGCCACGACCTGCTCGACGACCCTCGCTCAGTCGCCTGGTCCCAGGCCGAAAACCGTCTGCATGTACAGAAGGCCCTGCTTGAATTTCTGGTCGAGCCGGCCTACCACCACGCATGAGCCATCAGCCGCTGCTGCATCTGCGCAATCTGGACTGCGGTTATGGCGGACAGAGCGTCGTCCAGAACCTCAATCTGCACTTGAATCGCGGCGACATCGGCTGCCTGCTGGGGCCTTCCGGCTGCGGCAAGACCACCACGCTAAGGGCCATCGCCGGTTTCGAGCACATTAACGAAGGCGAGATCCAGCTGGGCGACGCCGTACTCTCGCGACGTGGCTTCACGCTCTCGCCGGAGAAGCGCCGGATCGGCATGGTTTTCCAGGACTATGCACTGTTCCCCCATCTGACCGTGGCGGAAAACATCGGCTTCGGCATTCGCAAGCACCCGCACAGCCAACGTATCGTTCGCGAAATGCTCGAGCTGGTGCATCTTTCGCCCCTCAGCAAGCGCTACCCGCACGAGCTATCCGGCGGTCAGCAGCAACGTGTCGCGCTTGCTCGAGCACTCGCTCCCGAACCCGAGCTGCTGCTGCTCGACGAGCCTTTCTCCAACCTTGATGGCGACCTGCGGCGCCGCCTGAGCCATGAAGTACGAGAGATTCTCAAGGCGCGAGGCACCAGTGCGATTCTCGTCACCCATGATCAGGAAGAAGCGTTCGCCGTCAGCGATCAGGTCGGGGTATTCAAGGATGGTCGCCTGGAACAGTGGGACACGCCGTTCAACCTGTACCACGAACCGCTTACGCCTTTTGTCGCAAGCTTCATCGGCCAGGGTTACTTCATTCGCGGACAGTTGATCGATCCGGAAACGGTACAGACCGAGCTTGGCGTCATTCGCGGCAACCGTGCCTATACCATGCCGGCCGGCAGCTCGGTGGACGTTCTGCTGCGCCCCGACGACATCGTCTATTCGCCGCAAAGCGCGCTCAAGGCGCTCATCGTCGGCAAGACGTTCCTCGGCGCCTCGACCTTGTATCGCCTGCAATTGCCGACCGGCAATCTGCTCGAAGGGATCTTCCCCAGCCATGCGGACTATCCGACCGGCCAGGATGTCGGTATTGGCATCGCCGCCGACCATTTGGTGGTATTTCCCGCCCAGGGCAGCATTGCCGCCCACGAAAAGCTGCCGGAAGCAGGCGTGCGTCGCTACAGCGGCAACGTCTGATCGTCAGACGTTCGCCCTCTCAGCCTTCCACCTGCCCCAGTGCCCCACCTTCACGAGCCTTGAGGCGCCGAGCCCGAAAGAACTCGCTCAGCATTGCGCTGCACGCATCTGGCATAACGCCACCTTCGACCACCACGCGGTGGTTGAGAAACGCCTGGGAAAAGAACTGCCCGCGGCTGATCGCTACACCAGCCTTGGGCTCCGTAGCGCCGTACACCACTCGTTGGATGCGTGAATGCACAATCAGTCCGGCGCACATACTGCAAGGCTCTAGCGTCACGTACAGCGTACTGCCCGACAGTCGGTAGTTTGCGATATTCGCTGCTGCGTCACGGATCGCCACCATTTCGGCATGCGCGCTGGGGTCGTGGCGAGATATCGGACAATTGAAGCCGCGGCCGATGACCTGGCCGTTCTGCACCACTACCGCCCCTACCGGAACTTCTCCCAACTGCGCACCTTCTGCGGCCAGCGCTAACGCTTCACGCATGAAGTCCTCGTCACGAGAACGATCGATGATCACGGGTCTTTTCATTTCAAATCCAGCTTACCCACTCCAGACACTCGCTGTTCACTTGCTGTTGTGACGCTTGGCAGCAGCTGCTTACACCACTTCGATGGCCGCCATCAGCCCGGTTTCCATATGGTCGATGACATGGCAGTGAAACATCCAAACGCCCGGATTATCCGCCACCAACGCGATTCTGGCGGTTTCATTCTTGCCCAGCAGATAGGTATCGGTGAGCCAGGGGTCGATCTTCTTGCGGTTGGACGAGATCACCTTGAAGGTCATGCCGTGCAAATGAATCGGGTGTTGATATTGGCTGAGGTTACGCAGTTCGAAGATGTAGTGGCCGTTCTTTCTCAGCGTCGCGATTGGTCGGTCCGCACAGGTCTTGTCGTTGATGTCCCAGGCCTGGCCGTTGATTTGCCAGAAGGTGAACGCCTTGTCCTGCCCCGCGTCGCTGGACAAGGTGCCGGCCCATTCGAAGTTGAAGCGCAGGGTTTCGGCCTGCTGCAGATTCGGCTCGGCGATAGGATTGGCGGGTAGCGCCGCAGGCCAGTCCCCCCCTACCTCGTTGGTGTTCACCGACTTCAGGGTGGCCAACCGTAGCGGACCATTACGCAGCGACAGCTCCTCGCCAGCCGGCGGAACCTTCAACGCCAAATCCGCGCGCATGCCCGGCCCCAACCAATAACCCTTGCCGAGCGGACGCGGATCGATCGGGTTGCCATCGAGCGCATAGAGACGCGCTTCTCCGTCCGGCAGATTCAACCGGTAGGTCAGCGTGTTGTCCAGGTTGAGAATGCGCAGGCGCACCACCTGTCCGGCGGGTAATTCCAATGTCGGCGCATGCTCGCCATTGACGCTCGAGAGCACGCCCGGAGTGCCGCCGCGTGCGGCTTCGCGCGGTACGCTGAAGGCTGTGAATGCGCCTTCCTTGTCGACGTGCCAGCTCTTCAGGCTCAGCGTGCGCTCGTGGCGGAAGCCGCTCGGCTCACGTTCCTCAATGATCAGCGGCCCGACCAGGCCGCGACCAAGCTGTTCGGCGCTGCGAGTGTGCGGGTGATACCAGAAACTGCCTGCATCAGGCACCTGAAAGCGGTAATCGAATGACTCGCCCGGCAACACCGGAAGCTGCGATACGTACGGCACGCCATCCATGTTCAACGGCAGACGGATGCCATGCCAGTGGATGGTGGTCGGTTCCGGCAGATGATTGGTGAAGCGCACCCGCAGCCAGTCACCCTGTCGTGCACGCAATTCTTGGCCTGGAGCTTGCCCGCCGTAACACCAGGCGGGCGTCGCCGCACCGGGAATCAGCTCGATATCAGCGGGTGCTGCGATCAGGTCGTAATCATGGGTGGCGACATCAGCGGGACGCCCGAGCCAGTAGCGTACGCCCCCGACGCCTGCGCCGACGGCGCCCAGCCCGACCAGCCCGGTGAGTATCTGTCTACGGCTAAACGACATGATGCTCGGAAGTTCCTTACGTGAAG
This sequence comes from Pseudomonas sp. YJ42, assembly GCF_047225135.1. Taxonomy (NCBI): domain Bacteria; kingdom Pseudomonadati; phylum Pseudomonadota; class Gammaproteobacteria; order Pseudomonadales; family Pseudomonadaceae; genus Pseudomonas; species Pseudomonas sp. YJ42. The sequence continues at coordinate 1,518,196 of NZ_CP178378.1, forward strand.
ACGGCACAGTTTCTCATTAACTGTCGGGATTGTGCGACCGCCACGACGCCTTGATCTGTGTCCGATAGCCGCAACCTCGCGACGGCCAACCGTGCCGGCAGGATTTGCCGCGCTCAGAAGCCGCTGGCAATCGGCATCAATAGCCCTGCAGCACTAGCAGCCATGCCGACGGCTCAGTGGTGCCTGGCGCCGCTGCCTAGCAGGCTCGGCTCGGCGTCCCGTTTACGTTCGCTCTCATTGCTACCACCACCGGCCGGCAGCTGTGTCCCGAGTTTCGCGAACCGTTGCGCGACGTTACGCGTCTACTGAACACACTTACATACACAAGGATGCTCTATGCACACCAACCCAGCCAGTGCAAAAGATGACGACAGCATAAGCAAAGGCATCGTCTGGCTCGCACGGAGCGGGTACGCCGCTCGAGGCGTGGTCTACCTGATCATCGGCGCTTTCGCGTTCCTTGCCGGTATCGGCAGCGGTGAAACCATCGGCACAAAAGGCGCCATCCAACAATTGTTGAGCCAGCCGTTCGGTGAAACCTTGCTCTGGATCTTGGTGGTAGGGCTCGTGGCCTATGCGGCATGGCGCCTGACTCAGGCAATCGCCGATCCGGAAGGTCATGGCGCCGACGCCAAAGGCCTCGCGATCCGAGCTGGTCTGGTCGGCAGCGCGATCGCCTATGCCCTGCTCACGCTGTTCACGCTGGGCCTGCTCGGCAGTCCGATAGGCAATGCAGGTGGCAGTGGCGGCTCTGATGGCCAGGACTTCCTATCGGGTCTGCTCGGCTGGAAGTTTTCCAACTACCTGGTCTACGCCGTTGCACTGATTCCGCTTGGCGTGGGTATCGCTCATATCATCAAGGGCTGGAAAGCAAAGTTCGAAAAATATTTCTACGCCTCCGAAGATGTCATGCGCTGGGTCCGACCGATTTCACGCGCAGGTCTGATTGCGCGAGGTGTTGCCTTCCTGATCATTGCCGGCATGCTTTTCAGTGGCGGAGCGCGCTACGAACCAACCGATCCGCCTGGTCTGGAAGATGCGCTGAATGCGTTACAAAGCCTGCCCTTCGGTGCCTTCTGGCTCTCGCTGGTCGGTCTCGGGTTGGCGGCTTTCGCCCTGTACAGCGTCTTCGAAGCCATCTGGCGCCGTATCGATATGCCGGCGGTCATCCACTAGCAGCAAAGCCGGGAAAGCTTTCGTACAAGCCGACGCAATGACTAGGCGCGAACCAGCGTACTGCTATCCACAGCAGCTCGATCAGGAATTATCCATTCACCGCTGACGAGCGCTGGCACAAAAAATGCTCCTTTCTAATTATGGTTGGCCTAAAGGAGCAAATTGCTCCGATAGGTAACATATTAACGAATTACGAATGAGCAGCTGTGCTTCGGAGGGCGCCATGTTGGGGCAACAGACCACACACCACGCATTGGAACGTTGGCAGCAATCAATCGAATCGGTTTGCGGCGCCTATGAAACACAGCTCGCCTATAACCGCTCCCTGTTCATTGGCGAAGTTGAAGCCCGAGCTCATGCAGGAATCACACTTGCCCACTTGAAGACCAATGCCGGCTTGATCAGACGCACTCGCCGCCCGGACCGCGAGGATGAGAGCAATTGCTTTCTGGTCAGTCAGCGCAGCGGTACGTCTCAGATTTCACAGAACGGCATAACCTTCACGCTCGTTCCGGGCGATATCGTTTTGATGGATTCGGTGGGCAGTTGCGAAATCACTCCCCAGGGACTGATCGAACATGCCTCCTTTGCGCTCCCCCGAGCTGAGGTGGTCAAAGTGCTGCGCAGCCCCGGTACACAGTTCGGCAAGGTCTCGACCAATCACACCAGCGGCCGCATGCTCAAGCTGCTCATCGACCAGCTCTGCCTGTATGAAGAAGGGTCTACCGCAGATACCAGCGAGGCGGGCTCCCTACTATCTGCGTTCACGACGCTGCTAAGTCCGTCGCTTTGCCGCAACGCCAACCAGGACATGGTGTTCGAGTCGCTGGACAGCCAAAGCCTCCGTGCTTGCGTGTACAAGCTAATCGATGAGTCGCTCGGTCAGCCGAACCTCACACCCCTCTCGCTTGCGACTCGGTTGGAAATATCCGTTCGACATCTGTACCGCCTGTTCGAAGAGCAGGGAGACAGTGTCTGCCGTTACATTCAGCGCATGCGACTCAAACGCAGCGCGGCCGACCTGGCCAACCCGAACCTGCGCCATCAGTCGATCACCTCGATCGCATACAAATGGGGTTTCACCGATTCGGCGCATTTCAGTCGCTCGTTCAAGAAACAGTACGAGGCCAGTCCCAAGGACTATCGTGCCGTCTCGCTCCAGGCGTTGATGCGCTTGAACTAAGCCGGGGCAAGCGATTTACGCCGGACGCTTACTGCAGAACCCTCAGTTCTGCAGAAAAAGCGTCGCGATCAGCTCGGTGCGATTATGCACGCCCAACTTGCGATAGAGGTTGTTGAGATGCGTCTTGATCGTGGGCAAGCCAACCCCGAGTGTCTGGGCCAGCACCTTGTTGCTCGCTCCCTGACGGAGCAGTTCGGTCAATTCGCGCTCACGACTGGTCAAGCGCTTGAACGCGTCGGCCGACGGTGGACAGAGCGATGGTAGAGCCAGCTGGAGCAAGCCGCGCATGCCCGCCAGGCAGTCAAGGTCGCGATCATTGAACGTCCCCTGCCCTACGATACGCAGCAGCGAGATACCCAACACAGGTCGGCCTTGATCGCTGACCAGCAGCTCCACGACATCGCACACGCCAAAACGGGCAAGAAATCGGCCGTAGGTATCGCAGGCAGAACGTGACTGGACGGCCCGGGCTTCATCGAGGGTGACGAGATCCAGGCCTAGCGCCTGACATCGGACGGGTCTCAACGGATCGAAGCGCTGGTAGGTATCGAGGTAGCGCTGGTGCATGGTGGGCGTCAGCCCGAGCAGTTCGTAGTCGAAGGCGTCGAGCCCCTCATCGATGCGGTACAGCGCAGCGCTAGCCGCAGGAACCGCCAAAGTCACCGCCCTGAGGCATGCCTGGGTGGCGGACACCCCGGACCCTTCAATCGCAAGCATGTAAGGCCCCCCTTGTATGGCTCTTCGAAGCCAACCGAGAGAATGAGCCCGCCAGACCTTCCGGCGGGCTCGGATGGGTCAGACGACCGCGAGGTAGTGCTTGGTGAAGCTGTCGCTGACGACGTCCCACAGAACGGGCGTGCCTTTTTCGACGAACCAGCTCTCGCCAGCTTTGTATCGGGTGCTTTGTCCGGTCTTTTCATCGGTCAGGACCACTTCGCCGTGCACGACGGTGGCCTGTTCGGTGAACGGATAGACCATGCGGAACTTGCTCCTGGTCGCGGCGAAGTAGCCAGCGCTGACCGGATCGGTCGGTGCACCGAAGGTCATGCGACCGGCTATCTTCGCTTCACCTTCGAGGATTTCCGAGCCAAGGTCAGCGACAGTGCCCCAGCTATCCAGTTCTTGATACGTAACACCCTGTTTGATCGGGGTCATGGCAGTTCCTCCAGTTGAGGTGAGTCGTTATTAGCGGCGCCCGGTCCAGAAGCCTTCGAGCTGATGCCAGGTTTTGCCGCCCGTGAGAATGAGGGCACGCAAGGTGTCCTTGGCCGGGATATCGGCATGCTGTACAGAACTGATCAGATCGTAGCGGGCCGAACCTTCGTTCATCCCCTCGGCGAGAACCTTGCAGATGATGTGGCTCGGAGTGACGCCGAATCCTGCGTAACCCTGTACGAAGAACACGTTTGGATGACCGGGCAAGGAGCCGATCTGCGGGAACAGGTTCGCACCGACGGCCATCGGCCCGCCCCAAGCCAGATCGATCTTCACGTCCTTGAGATAGGGGAAGATCTTAAGCATCAGGTTGCGATTCCAGGCCTTCAGGTCGCTGGGAATATGCTCCACGTACGGGGTAGCAGAACCGAACAGGAGCCGGTTCTCAGCCGTGACCCGGTAGTAGTCGATGACCGGACGGATATCGCTGAACGCACCGCGGATCGGACTGATGCGCTCGATGAGCGCGTCGGACAGCGGCTCGGTCATGATCTGGAAGGCGTAGGTGTTGAGCGTCTTCTTATGCAGCGTGGGCTCGAGCTTGTTGAGAAAGCTGTCGCAGGCCCAGAGCAGCTTGCTCGCCCTGACCGAGCCCTTGGCGGTGCGCACCGTGACTCGGTCGCCGTACTCGACGGCCAGCGCCGGGCTGTTTTCGTAGAGCCTGGCGCCATGGCTGGTCAGAGCCTGTGCTTCGCCGAGCAGCAGATTGAGCGAGTGAACATGGCCACCGCCCATGTGAAGAAGACCACAGCTGTAAGCATCCGACCCGACCATCCGCTTCAGATCAGACCCGGTCAGCAGCTCGATTTCCTGATCCGGCGCGATGGCGCGAAATTCTTTTTCCCAGCCCCGCAGCGTCTTCTCCTGGCGGCTGTTGAAGCCCATGTAGCCATAGCCATGGGTGAAATCCGCATCGATGTTGTAACGCTCGATACGGCTCTTGATGATCTTGGCGCCCTGATCACTGATTTCGAAGATCTTCGCCAGGCCATCCTCGCCCACTTGCTTGCGGATCGTTTCAAGATCATGGCCAATACCCGCCATGATCTGTCCGCCGTTGCGCCCGGTGCCGCCGAAGCCTAGATAGCGCGCTTCCAGCAACACGATATTGGTGATTCCTTTCTCGGCCAGTTCCAGCGCGGTGTTCACGCCGGAGAACCCGCCACCAATCACGACGACATCCGCCTCGATATCACCTTCGAGTGAAGGGAAGCTCAGGTCGTATTTCTTCGTGGCGGTGTAATACGTCGGGGTTTCGATATTGATCATGGGACAACCTGCACGAGGTGAACGCTCTGGCGGTAAACATCTGGTTTGCCGGCAAAGCTACAACGGAGTGGCCTATTAACGGTTTTCAGCGCGCAAAAGTCTTGACCATCACTGACGCCGGCTTGACCGATCATGCCAGGACTGAAAAAGCCGGGCATCTAGTCGGGCAGGCCCTGCAGCAAGGCCTTCACCCGTTCGCTGGCCGCGCGAGCGCACGCGACATCGACCGACTCGGACGCACCTGAAAGACCAACCGCACCGATGACGTCGCCCTGATGCACGAAGGGTTCGCCGCCACCGAAAAATGCAAGACCCGGCTGCAACGGTAAGCCTTGCCTGACCATTGCAGAGCAGCAGGCCAGCCGCTCCTCCCACTCGGCCGTTGAGTCACGGAACGCGGCAGCGGTCATCGCCTTGCTCAGCGCAATGGCGCGGCTTGGCGGCGGTGCGCCATCCATATGCGCGGTCAACACCACTTCGCCTCCGGCACCGACAATAGCGACGCTGACGGCCACCTCCTGGCGCTCGGCCTCCTCAATCACGCACGCCAGGATTTCGCGGGCCAGGCTCAAGGTAATGCTCGGGACGACACGCAGCAGCTTCGACATGGCGTGACTCTCCTGGCTCATTTACTTGTCAGCTCGCCTCGGATCCACTGCCCGTACCGCGCAGCGTCTGCGCCTCGAGCATCTCCTGGATCTGCTGGGTGGCCTGCCGAGTCCGGTCCGCCAGTTTCTTCACCTCGTCGGCGACCACCGAGAATCCCCGCCCCACTTCGCCGGCGCGGGCGGCCTCGATCGCCGCATTGAGCGCCAGCAAGTTTGTCTGATCAGCGATGCCCTTGATGACGCTGACGACCTGGGCGATCTGCGCGTAGGTCGCCTGGTTCTGCCGCACCATCTGCTCATGGACCGAGCGCGCGCTGTGTTCGTCCGAGATGTCCCTGACCGCCCCGATCACCCGATAGAGCACGCCAGCGGCGTCGCGCACTGCACGCCCGCGCTCGCGGCACCAGATATAGCCGCGGGTCTTGTGCCGCATACGGTATTCGATGACGTACTCACCGCTACCGGCGGGACTGACGATTTCTCGCTCGAACAACGCGAAGATGGCCGGCGCATCGTCCGGATGAGTAATGCTGACCTGGCTATCCCAGCCATCGGGCAGCTCCTCCGCACCATACCCCATCAATGCTCGGAACTGCCCAGACAGCCGCATCAGGCTGGCCGGGTCGTCGACTCGTCCGTTGACTACCGTGATGTCCCAGCAGCCCTCGGTGAGCGTCGACTGCATGATCTCCCAGACATGCGCTTCACGAGCATGCAGTTCGTTCTGTTCCGCGAGGACTTCACGCGCACGAGCGGCCTCGCGGTGCGCATGCTCGAGGGCGATGCAATCGCGCTCCAGGCTCGCGATACGTTGCTCGGCCGTGCTCAGAGCGCTACGGGAGCCAGCCGCCTCGTGTTTGAAGCGCTCTAACCGTTCGGCTGTAGCTTGTTCCCGGCGTTGAAGCTGGTCGAGTGCCTCGATCAGCAGCGGGAACGGCCGCAGAGACGCGGATGCCGCGACGGGTTCGCCCCGCCCCAGGGCCTCCAGCTGCTGTACGAGATCTTCGGCGAGCCGTTGGCGTTTATCGATGAACATGAGCACTCCACACGGTTATGGCACCAGGTCAGGCGCCCGATCCTGTTTCAAGCGCGACCACTCTCGATCAATGACCGCTTTCTGATCAGGGGACAGCTGCTCCAGGAAATACAGGCGCTGCCGCGCAGCGGCGGTTGGCACAAGACGGGCGTCGGTGATCGCCAAAGCCTCCATCTCGGCCAGCGTGGTCTTCATCGGTGAGTAGAAGCCCGTCGCCTGGGTGTTGCGGACCGCAACCGGAGCCATCAGCATGAAGTTGATGAATCGATGGGCAAGTTCCGGGTTGCCGGCATTGGCAGGTATCGCCCAGCTGTCAATGGTCAGCAAACCGCCTTCACGCGGGATCCGGTATCGCAGCGACGGGCGCTGCTGCGCGGCGGTGATCGCGTGCCCTGCCCACGCCATGGCAACGCAGAGCTGCCCCTTGGCGAGGCCATCCACATAGGCGTCATTGTTCAGCGAGCCAACCCGTGAAGCCGACTCGCCAATGCGCCGCGCATAGCGCTCCAGGGCCCGTGGGCTGGCTCGCCCAAGCTGTTTGCCGCGATAGTTCAACCAGAGCGAGAAGATTTCCTCCGGCGCGTCTATCCAACCGATGCCGCAATCGCTCAGCCTGTTGGCAATAGTTGGATCGAACAGAACGGACCAGCTGTCGGCTGGCGTCTCACCAAGCCGCTCGGCCAGCTTGGCGTCATCCGTCACGAGGCCGACGGTGGTCCAGAGATAAGGCACGACGTAATCGTTTGCCCTGGAAAAGGCCGCCAGGGAGGCGAGTAGTTTCGGATCCAGATTGTCGTAGTGGCTCAGGCGGAATTTATCCAGGCGCAGGAGCCGGCCGCTGTCGATCAATCTGGTGAGCTGGAAATGCGAGGGCACGATCAGGTCGTAGGGCGTGCCGGCATCCAGCAGGCGGTCGAGTTCATCGGCCGAGGTGAAGGTCTGGTAGTCGATGCGCACCGCATGCTCGGCCTTGAAGCGTTCCAGCACCTCGGGTTCGATGTAGTCCTTCCAGTTGAGCACTCTGAGTGTGGTATCGGCCCGGGCCAGACCGGCCAACAGCGTCAGCAACAGCAGCAATCCTCTCATGAGCACTCTCCCCCCGATCCGTTCAGAGAATTAAGTCCTCAACCGCACCCCCCGTCTTGCCTCTCGCTGCTGTGGTGTTGTTTGCCGCTGCCATGCAGACGAAAAAAAGGCGCCTTGCGGCGCCTCGTCGAGCGGTTACGACAGATCCGGTTCGAACAGGTTGCGCTTCATGTAGAACTTCACCCAGAGCGCCGCAATGACACTGATCAGCAACAGGATGCCACCGGTAATCTTGTAGACCAGCGCCGTGATTTCCGGCGACGGCGAGTTGTTCAGAGCCACATAGGCCATGCCGAGAATACCCAGCAGCTGTGGCAGCGGATAGAACGGCGTCCTGTAGGGACGCGCGTGCTCCGGCATGCGGCGGCGCAGAACCAGCACGTTGACGTGCGCGACGATGTAGGCGAGCAGCCAACTGGTGGATGCGGCGATCACCAGCGTGATGAGCGAATCGATATCGGCGAGCAGCACAGGAACGGCGATGATGATGGCCATGAACAAGATCGCAACCCAGGGCGTGCCGAAGCGCTCGCTGACGATCTTCATCTGCGGGAACGCCTGACCATTCTCGGCCATGCCCTGCAGCATCCGCGGTACGGCCGCGAGTACGGTATTGATCGTGCTGCAGGTCGCTGCGATAGCCATGACGGTAGCAACCAGCAGACCGGCCTTACCGAACACAGCGTTCGCATAATCCAGGTACGGCAACGGCGCCGTCGCCAGGGTTTCCGCGCTCAGGTAGCGAGAAGCGCCAACCACGAACGTCAGGAAAATCGCCAGCATCAGCACCAGCGAAAGCATCATCGCCCGCGGGATGTTGCGTTCGGGCTTGTCGACCTCGTTGATCATCGGGCAGATGAATTCGACCCCGACCATCAGCCACATCGCCAAGGCGACCAGCCCCAGGAAGCTGCCATCAGCGACCGAGGCGAAGCTCCAATCGACCCCTGCTCCCTCGATCGCCGGATACGGCTCGGCGATACCGGTCACAGCGCACAGGCCAATCAGCACCAGTGCGCAGACGAGGACGAACGCCAGCAGATTCTGCACCCTGGCGAAAACATCTGCCCCCACCAAGTTAGTGATCGTCAGCAGGACCAGGATGGCAATAGGCACGACCTTCGCTGGAAACATGCCGGGGAGCAACTCACCGATGATGGCATCGACCAGGAACATCTCGACCGGCAGCGCCAGCATTGCCACCACCACGTAACCTGCAAACACCGCGACGATGGCCGGGAAATGGCCGATCGCTTTCTGCGTGTAAGTGGCCAGCGTTCCGGCCTGCGGGAACATCAGCGATAGCTCGGAAAAGGTCATGGCGTTGAATTGCGCCAGCACGAAAGCGACGAACATCGCCGCGATGAAGCCCATGCCGCCGATACCGATTCCCTGCGTCGCCGAGATCATCGAGCCCTGCACGATGACCACGCCGATACAGATCGACATCATGGTCAGAAAGCCCAGCTTTTTCGTCATGGTCGAAGCGCTCCCTGGTGCAGCGTTCGCAAGACTGGATACCTGTGTCGGGTTCATAATTGTTCGTCCCGTATTCGTATTCGGCCCAAGCCGTCGGTTGCAGTAGTACGCGATCGTCTCGATCAGGCGTCGCGCAATCGCTTGCTACTGTGAAACGCGGCGGCCGGAGTTTCTTGCCCCTGGCTGCCGAGCTCTTGCATCGGGCTGTCATGGTGGCTTTTCAATATCACAGCGCGATGGAGCCGCCAAACGTAAAACGGCGCCCTGAGGCGCCGTCCGTACTCAACAACCGGCTATCAACGCTCTCAATACCTGCTTGAAGGCCGACATCTGCTCGTCGCTGAAACGTCCGAACACAGCGTCTTGCTGTTCCTTGGAAATGCTCCAGAGATCCTCGGTCTGCTCGTTCCCTGACGGGGTGAGCGCGTAGCCGGCAGCGCTGTCACTGACCAGCCCCTTGCGTTTGAGTATCTCGGCCGCCTGCTCGATCTCGCGCAGGGGCATGTCGACCTCACGCTGCAGGTCCGCCATGCTCAGGCCCGAATCGTTCTCGAGCACCATCAGCATGCGCGCCTCGCTGGTGCGCAAACCGGTGGACAGCTGACGAGGTTGATAACTGGCCTGGTAGCAGCGCACCGCTTGGGTCATCAAGTAGTACATATTGTCGGCCAGACGTCCCTGAAAGGCGCTCGTCGGCCGCTGCACTTCGTCCTGACGGTGCATCCGCGTGTGCGGCAGCACCATGGAATAGGCGCCCTGGTGATAGAGCAGCGGCGACCGACCGAAGTCGTCGAACGCAACCACCTTACCGATCAGAATCCAGTGATCACCACCTTCGACGATCTGATGCCGTTCGCACTGGAAGCGTGCCGCGCAGTCGGCCAGTAGCGGCGCGCCACCGGCGCCGCGCTCGAAGTCGATCCCGGCGAACTTGTCGTCCTTGGGGCGGGCGAACTGGTTGGATATCTCGATCTGGTCTGCCGCCAGGATGTTGACCGCGAAGTGGCTCGCCTCCGCAAACACCTCATAGCTGGTGGAACGCTTGTCGATGCTCCAGAGGATCAGCGCGGGGTCGAGCGATACCGAGTTGAAGCTGTTGGCCGTGACGCCGGCCTGCTGACCGGCAGGCGTGGCGGCCGTCATGACGGTTACGCCTGTGGCGAAATTGCCGAGCGCACGGCGGAAGGCGCGCGGGTCGAAACCCGACTCGTGGGGGGTGTTCATGCAGGGCTCCTCGGCTGCCGGCGCCCGACAGCCAGTTGTTCTTGTAGTGAAAGGGCAGCGGCTCAGAGCAGGGTCGGATCGGGCTCCAGGCCCATAAGCTCTCGGCCGAGGATCTGTGCGCACACGTCGTAATCGGTGTAGGCATGAGCACCGGTCATGTGCACGTCGCGGAACAAGCGCTGCATTTCGTTGGCTTCCATCCAGGCGCCACCGCCCGCTGCCTCGAACAGGCGATCCACTGCTTGGATGCACATCTTCACCGCATAGGCCTGGTTGGTCCGCCAGAACGCCAGCGTCTCTCGATCGGGATAGCGATGTGCTTCGCTGTACTCGGCATGCTGCTGCCAGGTTTTTTCCAGAAACGCGCGAGCTGCGGCGACCTGGTGGGTGGACTCGGCCAGGCGCATCAGCGCTGGTGTTGCCGCACCGACATTGGCGCCGGTGTATGCCCGCACGCGGTTTTTAGTCTTTTCCTTGAAGGCGACGAGCATGCGTTCGGCGATCCCGAGACTGACAATCGAGAAACCACTGGCGAAATATGGACGGTACGGCGAATAGAAGATTTTGCTGTCCGGGTACAGACCAAAACCGGCCGACTTGCCTTCCATCATGTCCTTGGCGGTCTGGATGCGATGGTTGGGCACGAAGGCATCCTTGACGCTTAGCGTCTTGGTGCCGCTGCCCCGCATGCCGACGGCATACCAGTCGTCACGGATTTCGTAATCCGAGCGCGGCAGCACCGCGAAACAGTAGTTCAGGTTGCCTTCAGCGTCTTTGCGCTTGCAACCCATGATTGCCCACTCAGCGTGGTCGGAGCCGCTGCTCCAGCCCATCTCGCCATTGAAGATGACCCCGCCTTCGACCTCCTCCACCTTGCCGAAGGGCGCGATGCTGCTGCTGGCCGTGGCATCCGGGTTCTCGCCCCAGACTTCGTCCTGTAGCTGCCTGGGAAACATCGCCAGTTGATGGCTATGCGTGCACAGCAAGCTCATCGCCCAGGCCGTGCTGGCGCAGGCGCCGGCCAGCGCGGCTATGCAATCGGCAAATTCGGGCAATGAAATCTCAAGGCCACCGTAGGGCTTGGGCTGGAAGGCCCGATGCATGCCAATGCCCTTGAGCATCTCGATATTTTCCGGTGGCACCATGCGCAGCCCTTCGGCTTTGGAAGCATTGGCGGCAATGGCAGGCAGGATGTCCTGAAGGCTTTCGAGTAGCGGGTTTGGCTTTTTCATACGGTGACCCTGATTATGGTTGTGCTTTCCGGCCGACCCATTCGTGACAGGACAACGACGGGCATTCACGCAAGGATGCCCCGCCCACGCCACGACTGGATCGACTTGGGTATGGCTCGATTATGAATGTGTGAACGATCCATCGAAATGTATGTTCCGGGGAGTGAGTTGCACTTTTCATGAAAATACGGCAGCCCCCGAAACACCCTAAACACACACCATTCGCCGCCCCTCGGATGTTCCCCCGTACAGGTGCCCATACGGGCTAAGCCGAGTCTTACGGGTGAGTCCGGCAGGCCAGACCATAGGCCAGCGCACTGCCGATTCCGGTGGTCGCGATGATCAGGGTCATGGGGAGCGGCGTGCCGTCATGCCATGCGCTGACCCAGGCACTCGCCAGCATGCCCAAACCGAACTGGGTAGCGACGGCCAATCCCGCAGCGGCCCCCGCCTGCTCGGGAAAGTCGCCAAGGAGCCGGGCCAGGCAGTTGGCGCCCAGCAGTCCGGTGACGCTGATATAACAAAGCAGCCCGACCACGATGGCAGCGAGCCCGCCGGCTTCGATCAACCCAACGATCAGCAGCCCAATACCCGATGCAGCTGCCATGAGCACGCCAAAGACCAGCATGCGGTGGGGCCCGACGCGGGTCACCAGCCGTGCGTTGAACAAGGTGACGACAATGACGCCGACGATATTCAGTGCGAACAGCAAACCATAGCGCTGCGCCGACACGCCGAAGTAATCGATGTAGATAAAGGGCGATGCGGTGATGTAGGCGAACATCCCGGCGAAGCACAGCGACATGCAGAGAATCAGCCCCACCGCGTGCGCGCTGCGCAGCAATCGTCCATAGGCACGGAACGCGCGGCTCACCGACGCGCCCCGCCGTTCCGAGGGATGGGTTTCAGGTATCGCCAGATAGACGCACACCAGGCAGATTGCCGCATAGCCTGCGAGCGAAATGAACAGTGATCGCCAACCGGTGGTCAGCATCAGGTAGCTGCCGAGAATGGGCGCGATCAGCGTCGCGACCATGGTCACCAGATGCATCAGTGAAAGGGTTCGGGCTGCCTGCGACACCACGAAAATATCGCGCACGATGGTTCGCGCCAGCACCGTCGCCGAAGCGGCGCCGAGGGCTTGGACCAGCCTTAGCACGGTGAGCTGCTGCGCATCGGCGCTAACCGCACAGCCCAGGCTGGCGAGAATGTACAAGAGCATGCCGCCAAGCAGGAGCCGCCGCCGACCGAAGCGATCGGACAACGGCCCATAAAGCAACATCCCGGCGCTGACGCCGCCCAGGAACACCCCGATGGTCAGTTGAATAGCCGACTCGGTCGCGCCGAGGTCGGCAGCGATCACGGGTAGGCTCGGCAGGTACATATCGATGGAAAGCGGACCGAATGCAGTCAGTGCCGCGAGCAGCACGATCAGCCGCTGCGGTCGGGTTACGGTGGTCATTGTTTGCTCCAGCAGCTGCAGCCGTCAGGGCGACGGCTGCGATGTCGATCTACAGGCTAAGCAAGCCGAGGCTGATGATCGGAAACAGCGCCAGCAGCACGATGCGAACCAGGTCGGAGGCCAGGAACGGCAGCACGCCCCGCGCCGTCTCGGAGAACGGCACGTCGCCCGCCGCTTTCTGCACGATGAACAGGTTCATGCCCAGCGGCGGCGTGATCAGCCCGATCTCCACCACCATCAAGGCGAGGATGCCGAACCAGATGGACTTTTCGGAGGCATCGAGCCCGTAGAAATCCAGCCCGATGATCAGCGGATAGAAGATCGGGATGGTCAATAGGATCATCGCCAGCGAATCCATCACGCAGCCCAGCAGTAAGTACAGCACCAGGATCGCCGCTAGCACGATCATTGGAGCCAGGCCGGACTCGCTCACCCGTGTGGCCAGTTCGGTCGGCATCTGGGTCAGCGCCAGGCCTGAATTGAGCAGGTCAGCTCCGAGCAGCACCAAGAAGATCATCGCGGTGGTTTCGGCCGTGCCCAGCAGGCTGGTACGCATGCCGGCCCAGCGCATGCCGCCCTGCAGCACCGCGAGAATGCCGCAGGCCGCCGCGCCGATGGATGCCGCCTCGGTCGGGTTCGCCCAACCGCCGTAGATCCCGACGATCACCACCAGAAATACCCCGATCACCGGTAGAACACGCACGAACGCACGCAGACGCTCGCTTGCCGACGCTTTTTCGATCACATCGATGGTGTCCTCGTCGCGTGCCACCATGATGCGCAGGACGATCATGTAGCCGATCACCGCAAGGATGCCTGGGATTACCGCCGCGACGAACAGCTTGGCGATCGACTCCTGGGTCAGCACCGCATAGATGATCAACGGCACCGAGGGCGGTATGAGAATGCCCAGGGTGCCGCCCGCCGCGACTGTGGCCGTCGCCAAACGTCCGGAATAGTGATGACGCCGCAACTCGGGTAACGCCACGTGACTCATGGTCGCCGACGTTGCCAGCGAGGAGCCGCAGATGGCACCGAAGCCGGCGCAAGCGCCGATGGCGGACATTCCCAGCCCGCCCCGCAGATGCCCCACGAAAGCCGCTGCGCAGCGGAAGATGCCCTTCGACAATCCTCCGTGCGTGGCGAACTGCCCCATCAGCACGAAAAGCGGGATCACCGCCAGGTCATAATTCGATAGGCGCGAATAGGCCAGGTTATTCAGGGTGAACCACAACGCGTTGAAGTCGCCGTCATTCACCGCCAGGTAGCACAGCGCACCGCCAACCAGCATGGTGACGCCGATATGGATGCGCATCACCAGCAGGAACATGGTCACAGCCAGCGCGATGAGCCCCAACGTCAAGCCGCTCATGCCCGCACTCCCGCACCGCGAATGATGTCTGCCACCCTTGCCAGCGCACACAGCGCAAGCAATGCAAGGCTGGGCACAATCAGCGCCAGCGGAATCCACAGAGGAATGGAAAGCAGCGTGGTTACGTCCCCGTATTCCAGGCTTTCAAGTGCCTGCAGGCTGGTTCGCCAGACGAGAATCGCGGCCGCGAAGAAACACAGAAAATGGGCGAGCCCATCCAGCACTCTTCGCACCATCAAGGGCGCCTTGAGCGTGAAGGCATCAGCCTTGAGATGGTTGCCTCTGAACTCACACAGAGGCAGAAAAGCCGCAATGGCTACGGCAGCCCCCACTTCCATGATCTCCATGTCACCGCGTATCGGCGTGGAGAACAGCTTTCTACCGACGATCGATACCAGCGACATGTTGATCAATCCCAGCAGAATCAGCCCGCCCGCCAGGGCGAAGGATCGGGTGGTGATATCCAGCACACGCCGGAGGAAGCCGGCATGCTGAGGCGTAGTGGGAAAGGACAGGGACTCGTTCATCTAATCACCGGTCACCGGCAACCAGCTTGCGCACGCCGTCTACCAGCGCAGCACCGTCGAGCCCGTTATCGCTGGCCTCTTTCGCCCACTGATCCGGTACCGCAGCCACGGCGGCTTCCATGGCTTGGTACTCCGCGTCAGCAATCGGCACGATCGAGTCAGCCGGTACCTTCTGTTTGGCCTCGGCGATCGCCTTGTCCCAGGCGGCACCAAAGCGCTCGGCCAGCGCCTTGCCGCTGTTGCGGTCGAGAATGGCCTTTAGATCATCCGGCAGTTGCTCGTATTTGCGCTTGTTCATCAGCATCGTCAGCACCGTGTAGCCGAATGCCTGGCGGCCTTCGGCAGCGCTGTGATATTGGGTGACTTCATCGAGTTTGGTAGGCGGCACCACTTCCCAGGTCGCCATCGCACCGTCGACCACGCCCTTGGATATCGCCTCGGTCATCTGTGCGGGGGGCATGCTCACGGGCGTCGCGCCGAGGCTTTCCAGGGTCCTGGCAATGGTTCGGCTGGATGCGCGCAGTTTCAGGTCCTTGAAGTCCGCTGCCGTTCTTACCGGTGTGCTGCGCGTGTGTACATCCATGCCGCCGTCGCCAAACAGCGCGAGCATTTTGTAGTCTTTGAAATCATCCTTCGCGTACTGCTCGTAGAAGTCCCAGATGATGCGATTGCCAGCCTGACCGCCATACGGGAGCAGGAATGGCAGCTCCAGCGCCTCTACCCGCGGGAACTTGCCCGCGGAGTAGCCGGGAGCTGTCCAGACGATATCAGCCACACCGTTTCTGGCCATGTCCGCCAGCTTGGCCGGGGTGCCGCCCAGTTGCATCGACGGATAGATCTGGCATTTCAGGCGACCCTGCGACTCTTTTTCCAGATCTGCACACCAAGGCTCGATGACGTTGGCATGCGCATTTGACGCGGCGGGAAGGAAATGGCCGATCTTGAGGGTGACGGTCTCGGCACTGACCAGTGACGATATCCCGAGCAGGACGGCAGCGGCAGCAGCTTTGGCGGTATGCATCGTAGGGTCCCTTCGTTGTTGTTTTAGAGACAGGGGGCAAGGTCGCCCGGACTTTGGTTAATACATTAACCTTCTAACGACTAAAGTCAACATACAGACAAATGGGCCAAGCTAGTTATGCGTTGCTCCATCTAGGCATGAGTAGATAAATACTTTAAATTCAATCGCTTATTTGTTTTCACTCACGAATAAAAACAACGACCGCTATCAAAAAAGCGCCGATCCAACATTGTTAATCTATTAATAGTAGATCGCTGGCTAAGCAGCGCTTACCTCCGCGCGCAACGCGCCAGCGCCGTCGACGAAAGGTGCATCCTCAGAGGGCGATCGGGTGCAACCGGCAGGCGCCCTCCTAGCCTGCGTGCGGATCGTTGCGAGCCGCACGCAGGCGGTACTCACCCGGCGTGACATCCGCGTTACGGCTGAAGAAACGGCTGAAATACGCCGGGTCCTTGAAGCCCAGCTCGTAGCAGATCTCGTTGACCGAATGCCCCGTGAACAGCAGAAGCCGCTTGGCCTCTTGCATAAGCCGATCATGGACCAGTCGTTTGGACGGCAGGTCGGCGATACGCCTGCACACATCGTTGAGTCGCGCTTCCGTCGCGCCCAACGCCTCGGCATATTGCGACAGCGACCAATGCGCCTGGTAGTGCGCCTCGATGAGTTCGTTGAAGCGTTGATAGATGTGAAGGTCCTCGCCGCGTGCCGGCTGTGCAGTGAGCGAGCGCGAGGACAGGCGCAGCAGGCTGATGAAGATTAGCCGTGTCAGCGAGATAAGACTCAATGCACGGCCCGGACGCTGCTCGGCGAACTCGCTGCGCAACTCGTCGAACAACAGATTCAGGCGCATGATTTCACGTCCGAACTCAGGCCCCAGCTCGGCCAGCCCTACACAAACCGGCGAGATGTTCGGGCCCGACGCAAGCCCGAACTCCTCGGACAACAGCGGCCAGATCAGTTGCTGGCGAACCGTAATGACGTGCCCGTCGCTTTCGGCATCCGTGACGAAGGCATGGGTGAAGGTCGGCGGCGTGAGAAAGAACATCGGCCCTTGCTGCTGATAGCGCTGGTCATCGAGATAGACCCGCACCGTGCCGCTCTTGACGTAGTGAACCTGAAAGAAGCGGTCATGCCGATGCACGGGCATGTTGCGACCGAAGAAGTCAGCCAGATTGCCAAGCGCCTCGTAATGCACCTCGGCGTCGGCGTAGCGCTGGTCGTAGACCTGGCCGATATCGATATTGGGAATGGGTTGCTGATCTCGCATGTGCCCTCCCGATGCCTGCATTTAGCCCGTCAGGGCTTGATCTGCTTGAACTCGTTGAGCAAGCCGAACAGCTGCTGCAGTTTTTCCTCGCCGAATTGCTCCTGGATCCGCCGATAGTTGGCTTCCATGTCCTCGCTCATGGACAGGAAGCACTGATGCCCCTTCTCCGTGAGGTTGATGTGCACGCGCCGCTGGTCGTGGGCCGGCTTACGGCGGCTGACGATACCGTCGCGCTCCAGACGCGTCAGCACGCCAGTCATGCTCGGTTTGAGAATGCAGGCGAGCTCGGCCAGCCGATAGCTCTCCATCTCGCCATGCTGGCGGAGTATGCGTATGACCCGCCATTGCTGCTCGGTCAGGCCGTGCTGATTGAGCGACGGACGGAAAAAGCTCATGGCGGCCTCGCGGGCCTGCAAGAGTGTCAGCGTGAGGGATGGACGTGTTGGCATGGGATTCCGAGTTCGAGTTGGAATGATGAACATTTTAACGTTCGCATGATGATCCCTGGCAAGCGCTGCCGACAAAAGCAGGCTTCTGGCAAGCATGAACATATCGCGCTGCACGCAGAGTCAAGCCACCTGCAACGAGGGATCTTAACCTCCGACATCCAAGAGGCATCTGTTCAGCGATGCCAACATTGAAGCGGGAGCACTCAAATGTCTGCCTTGATCGACGTGATCCAACCAGTAACTCAATTCCTTCAGAAACGACACGCCTCGTTCATTGACGGTCAATCCTTATCCGACCAAGGCGGCGCCAGCCACACGCTGCATAACCCGGCCACCGGCGAGCCGTTGGCTACAACAGTCCAGGCCGACGCTGCCGAAGTCGATGCGATCGTGCTGTCGGCACACCAGGCGTTCACCTCCGGGCGTTGGAGCAAGCTAGCACCGGCCGAACGCGAACGTACACTGCTGCGCTTCGCCGATCTGGTCGAAGCGCACGGTGAAGAACTGGCGCAGATCGAAACGCTGAACCAGGGCAAGTCGATCCACCTGTCCCGCGCCATCGAGGTTGGCGCCTCGGTCAACTACATGCGCTACATGGCGGGCTGGGCCACCAAGATCGAAGGCCAAACCTTCGACGTCTCGATCCCTATCCCGGCTGGTGCGCGTTTCAATGCTTATACCCGTCGCGAGCCTGCAGGAGTGGTTGCGGGCATCGTGCCGTGGAATTTTCCGATGATGATCGCGCTGTGGAAGGTCATGCCTGCACTGGCCTGCGGCTGCACCATCGTCATCAAACCGGCCGACGAAACGCCACTGACGGCATTACGCCTGGCCGAACTGGCCATCGAAGCCGGCATCCCTGCAGGCGTGTTCAACGTACTGATCGGCAAAGGTTCGCAAGCCGGCGCAGCACTGGTCGCCCATCCGCTGGTCAACAAGGTCTCGTTTACCGGCTCGACCGCGGTCGGCAAGCAGGTCGGTATCGCCGCGTTGAACAACATGACCCGCTTCACCCTGGAGCTCGGCGGCAAGAACCCGATGCTGGTTCTGGAAGACGCGGACATCGAGAAAGCTGTCGCCGGCGCCATTGGTGGCGGTTTGCTCAATCAGGGACAGGTGTGCGCAGCCGCCTCTCGCCTCTATGTGCACCGCAGCCAGTACAACCGGTTCGTCGAGGCGCTCAGCGCAGCAGTGTCGGGAATGACCATCGGCGCGGGCCTGGACCCGAATGCGCAGATCAACCCGCTGGTATCCCAAAAGCACCAAGCCAGCGTATTGAATTACCTCGAAATCACCCGAAGGGAAGGCGCACGTTTCGCAACCGGCGGCCAGACCATGGACCTTCCGGGCTATTTCGTTCAGCCCACGGTGCTGTGCGACATGGAACAGAAATCCACCCCCATCCAGGAAGAAATCTTCGGCCCGGTGCTTTCAGTCATGGCCTACGACGACCTGGAGCGCGCGGTGGAGATGGTCAATGACAGCCGCTACGGCCTGACCGCGAGCATCTGGAGCAACGATCTGGGCCGGGTCATGGACCTGATCCCCCGTATCGAAGCCGGAACCGTCTGGGTCAACAACCACGTGCCGGTCGATCCGAACATGCCGTTCGGCGGTTTCAAGCAGTCGGGCATGGGCCGTGAATTCGGCCGCGCAGCGATTGAAGGATTCACCGAAACCAAGTCGGTGTGCATCACCTACTGATCGAAGTGGATGCCGTGGGCGCACGGCTCGGCCAGCAAGTCGACCAAACGACCAGCAGACTCCCTTGACATTCATTAACATATTAACTACAAAGTTAACATCTTAACGAGCTGCAGACGGACAGGTTCGCAGCCAAGTATCGGAGAACAACGATGGCCCGCTCCCTAGACCAGGCAGCCTCCGGCACCCTGTTCGGCATTGCGCTGAACTACAAAGGGCTGCTCGATAGCCGGATGGATGAGTTCCAGCAAGCGCCTTACCAAAAGCCGCCGGTCAAGCCGGTGCTGTTCATCAAGACGCCTAATACGCGCAATGCCGATGGTCAGCCGGTGGTATTCCCCGCTGGGGTGGAACGCCTTCAGCCCGGCCCTGCACTGGGCGTGGTGATCGGCAAGCGCGCCAGCCGCGTGAGCGAAGCCGACGCCATGAGCCATGTGGCGGGCTACACCATCGTCAACGAATTCAGCCTGCCGGAAGACAGCTACTACCGCCCCGCGGTGAAAGCCAAATGTCGTGACGGCTTCTGCCCGATTGGCCCTGAGCTGGTGGAAGCCAGCCAGATCACCGACCCGAACGCCCTGACCCTGCGCCTGCTGCTCAACGGCGAAGTCCGCCAGGAAAACAGTACCGCCAACTGGGTGCGCACCATCCCCCAGCTGATCGCCGAACTGAGCGACTTCATGACCCTGAACGAAGGCGACGTGCTCATCACCGGCACCCCGGAGGGCCGTGTGGACGTCAAGCCCGGTGACACCGTAGTGGTGGAAATAACCGGTCTGGGCAAGCTGACCAACACCGTGGTTGCGGAATAAGGAGCCAATGATGAAACGCGCACGTATCCGCTATCAGGGCGAAACCTATGACGTCACCGTCGAAGCCGAAAACGCCGTCCGCCTGCCCAGCGGTGAGCTGCTGCTCGAAGACCAGGTCGAATGGCTGCCCCCGGCCAATGGCAGCATGTTTGCCCTGGGGCTGAACTACGCCGACCACGCCGCCGAGCTTTCCTTCAAGGCGCCGACCGAGCCACTCGCCTTCATCAAGTCGCCGGGGACCTACACCGGCCACAAGCAGGTCACCTGGCGCCCGGACAACGTGAAGTACATGCATTACGAGTGTGAACTGGTGGCCGTGATCGGCAAGCCGGCGCGCAACGTCAAACGCGAAGAAGCCCTCGACTATCTGGCCGGCTACACCGTCTGCAACGACTACGCGATCCGCGATTACCTCGAGAATTACTACCGTCCCAACCTGCGCGTGAAGAACCGCGACAGCACCACCCCGGTCGGCCCCTGGATCGTCGACGCCGCCGAAGTGCCGGACCCGTCCAATCTGAAGCTGCGCACCTGGATCAACGGTGAGCTGAAGCAGGAAGGCTCCACGTCGGACATGATTTTCGATATCCCCTACCTGATCGAATATTTCTCCAGCTTCATGACCCTGCAGCCGGGCGACATGATCGCCACCGGCACGCCCGAAGGCCTGGCCGATGTGGTGCCGGGTGATGAAGTCGTTGTGGAAGTGGAAGGCGTAGGCCGTCTCGTCAATACCATCGTCAGCGAAGAAGAGTTTTTCGCGGCGCGTGCAGAAGAGGTTTGAATACATGATCAAGCATTGGATCAACGGCCGTGAGGTCGAGAGCAAAGAGACCTTCACCAACTACAACCCGGCCACCATGGAAGCCATCGGCGAAGTCGCCAGCGGCGGTGCCGACGAGGTGAACCAGGCTGTTGCGGCCGCCAAGGAAGCCTTCCCCAAGTGGGCTGGCCTGCCGGCCAAGGAACGCGCTCGCCTGATGCGCAAGCTGGGTGAGCTGATCGACCAGAACGTGCCGAAGCTGGCCGAACTGGAGACACTGGACACCGGCCTGCCGATCCACCAGACCAAGAACGTGCTGATCCCGCGGGCCTCGCACAACTTCGACTTTTTCGCTGAAGTCTGCACGCGCATGAATGGTCACACCTACCCGGTCGATGACCAGATGCTCAATTACACCCTGCATCAGCCGGTGGGTGTGTGTGGCCTGGTGTCGCCGTGGAATGTGCCGTTCATGACAGCCACCTGGAAAACCGCGCCCTGCCTCGCACTGGGCAACACCGCCGTTCTGAAGATGAGCGAGCTGTCACCGTTGACGGCGAACGAACTGGGCCGCCTGGCCCTTGAAGCCGGCATCCCCAACGGCGTATTGAACGTCATCCAGGGTTATGGACACATCGCCGGCGACGCGCTGGTCAAGCACCCGGACGTGCGTGCCATCTCCTTCACCGGCGGCACCGCCACCGGCAAGAAGATCATGGCCAACGCCGGCCTGAAGAAGTACTCCATGGAGCTGGGCGGCAAGAGCCCGGTACTGATCTTCGACGATGCCGATCTCGACCGGGCGCTGGATGCCGCGCTATTCACCATCTTCTCGCTCAACGGCGAGCGCTGCACCGCTGGCAGCCGTGTCTTCATCCAGGAAAGCGTCTACGCGAAGTTCGTCGACGAGTTCGCCGCCCGCGCCAAGCGGCTGATTGTCGGTGACCCGCAGGATCCGAAGACCCAGGTCGGTTCGATGATCACCCAGGCTCACTACGACAAGGTCACTGGCTACATCAAGATCGGCATGGAAGAAGGCGCCACCCTGGTTGCCGGTGGCCTCGAGCGCCCTGCGGGCCTCCCGGCTCATCTGTCCAAAGGCCAGTTCATCCAGCCGACGGTGTTCGCCGACGTGAACAACAAGATGCGCATCGCCCAGGAGGAAATCTTCGGCCCGGTGGTCTGCCTGATCCCCTTCAAGGACGAAGCCGAAGCCCTGCGTTTGGCCAACGACACCGAGTACGGCCTGGCCTCCTACATCTGGACCCAGGACATCGGCAAGGCGCACCGTCTGGCTGCGGGTATCGAAGCGGGCATGGTGTTCATCAACAGCCAGAACGTGCGCGACCTGCGTCAGCCGTTCGGTGGCGTGAAGGGCTCGGGCACCGGCCGCGAAGGTGGCGAGTACAGCTTCGAGGTGTTCACCGAAGTGAAGAACGTCTGCATCTCCATGGGCAGTCACCACATCCCGCGTTGGGGCGTGTAAGGCAGCCGGCGGGCGCCAGCGCGCCCGCCACCACTGAACAACAAGAGCCCTCCGGGGCCAGGGAGAACCGTCATGGGCGAAGTCGTCCTCGCAGCAAAGATCTGCCACGTTCCTTCGATGTATCTGTCCGAACTGCCCGGCCCGAACCACGGCTGCCGGGAACAAGCGATCGCCGGCCACAAGGAAATTTCCCGCCGCGCCCGTGAGTTGGGTGCCGACACCGCCGTGGTGTTCGATGTGCACTGGCTGGTCAACAGCGGCTATCACATCAACTGTGGCGAGCACTTCAAGGGCATCTACACCAGCAACGAGCTGCCGCACTTCATCAAGGACATGGACTACGAGTATCAGGGCTGCCCGGAGCTGGGCGCGTTGATCGCTGAAGAGGCCAATGCCGCCGATGTGCGTACCCTGGCGCACAACATCCCGAGCCTGGAGCTGGAATACGGCACCCTCGTCCCGATGCGCTACATGCACATGGGCGTGCCCGACGATCAGCAGCTGAAGGTGGTTTCCATCGCCGCCTGGTGCGCCTGGCACCGCCTGGAAGACAGCTTCACCTTTGGCGCAGCCGTGCGCCGCGCCATCGAGAAGAGCGACCGCAAGGTGCTGGTGCTGGCCTCCGGCTCGCTGTCGCACCGCTTCTCCGATGACCGCATCGCTCAGCAGAACCTGAACAACTGGAGCCGCGAATTCGACAAGCAGGTCGACCATCACGTGGTCAAGCTTTGGCAGGAAGGCCGCTTCAAGGAGTTCTGCGCCATGCTGCCGGACTACGCCGAGCACTGCTATGGCGAAGGCAAGATGCACGACACCGCAATGCTGCTCGGCCTGCTCGGCGGCCCGGAATATAGCGGCAAGGTGGAAGTCATCACTCCGCTGTTCGGCAGCTCCGGCACCGGCCAGATCAACGCCATTTTCCCGCTCTGACCCGGCACTCGGAGGCCCCTATGCCACATCTGGTTCTGCTCTATACCGCCGACCTGGAAGCCGAGGTGCCGATGGGCACACTCTGCCGCGAGCTGGCTGACACCATGCTCGAGCAGCGCGACGAGGCCGGCAAAGCCGTGTTTCCCAAGGGCGGCACCCGTGTGCTGGCCTACCCTGCCGCGCATTCGGCGGTGGCTGACGGCCAGGGCGACTATGGCTTTCTCTACGCCAACCTGCGGATGGGCAGCGGTCGCAGCCAGGCCGTGCACCAGACGGTCGGCGCGGCCCTGAGCGCCGTACTAGCGCGCCACACCGAGGCCGTGCGAGCGCGTCGCCCAGTAGGCGTGACGCTGCAGATCGATGAAAGCCCGGGTCAGGTATTCGATGCCAAGCACAGCAGCCTGCACCCCCTGTTCAACAAGAATTCCTGAGGACACCCAATGCTCGACGCCTCCGTCATCCAACAGTGCGCCGCACGGCTGGACGCAGCCGAACGCTCACGGCAGCAGATTCGCCAGTTCTCGCTGGAGCATCCCGAAATCTCCATCGAGGACGCCTACGCCATCCAGCGCGCCTGGGTGGACATGAAGATCAAGGATGGCCGCAAGCTGGTCGGCCACAAGATCGGCCTGACCTCGCGAGCCATGCAGGTCTCGTCCAACATCACCGAGCCGGACTACGGCGCGCTGCTCGACGACATGCTGTTCGACGAGGGCACCGACATTCCCTTCGAGCGCTTCATCGTGCCGCGCGTGGAAGTCGAACTGGCGTTCATCCTCGGCAAACCGCTGAAGGGCCCGAACTGCACCATCTTCGACGTGCTGGACGCCACCGAATACGTGATTCCCGCGCTGGAAATCATTGATGCACGCATCCATCAGGTTGACCCCGACACCAAGGTCACCCGCAAGGTCTTCGATACCATCTCCGACAACGCGGCCAATGGTGGCGTGGTCATGGGCGGCCGGCCGATACGACCCCACGACATGGACCTGCGCCGCGTCCCGGCGATCCTCTACCGCAACGGCGTCATCGAGGAGTCGGGCGTTTCCGCCGCGGTGCTCAATCACCCGGCCAAAGGCGTGGCCTGGCTGGCGAACAAGCTGGCGCCGTATGACGTCACCCTGCAGCCGGGCCAGATCATCCTCGGCGGCTCCTTCACCCGTCCGGTCGCCGCCAACCCAGGCGACAGCTTCCACGTCGATTACGACCAGCTGGGCTCCATCGCCTGCCGGTTCGTTTAACGAGCACTGGGGCTGGGGACGGGGGGTAGGCATGGGACAGACAGAATTCCGTGAGCCGTGCACCCAGCCCCAGCGCCTCAATTGAGGAGTCCACCATGGACCTTCCAGTCAACACCTTCAAACAACGCCTGAAATCGGGCGAAGCGCAGATCGGCCTCTGGGTCGGACTGGCCGAACCCTATTGCGCCGAGCTGGCAGCCAATGCCGGCTTCGACTGGCTGCTGCTCGATGGCGAACACGCGCCGAACGATGTCCGCAGCCTGCTCGGCCAGCTCCAGGCCGTGGCCGCCTACCCTTCCCATCCGGTGATCCGCCCGCCCATAGGCGATGCCGTGGTGATCAAGCAGCTACTGGATCTCGGTGCGCAGACGCTTCTGGTACCGATGGTGGATTCCCGTGACCAGGCCGAGCAGCTGGTACGCGCCATTCACTACCCGCCCAAGGGCATTCGCGGTGTGGGCAGTGCGCTGGCTCGCGCCTCGCGCTGGAACACCGTTCCTGGCTACCTCACTCATGCCGACGAACAGATCTGCCTGCTGGTGCAGATCGAGAACCTGGAAGGTCTCGCGCATCTCGATGAAATCGTCGCAGTCGATGGCGTGGATGGCGTGTTCATCGGCCCGGCTGATCTATCCGCTTCGATGGGCCATCGCGGCAATCCGGGCCATCCGGATGTACAGGCTGCCATCGAGGATGCCATCGAGCGTATCCGTCGCGCCGGCAAGGCCGCGGGCATCCTCTCGGCCGACCAAACGCTGGCACGCCGCTACATCGAACTCGGCGCAGCCTTCGTCGCGGTCGGCGTCGATACCACCATTCTGATGCGCGGGCTGCAGAGCCTGGCCGCCGCATTCAAGGACGCCCCCGCCCCGACTACCGGTGGCGGCGGCGTTTACTAAACGAGGTCGAGATGAATCTGAATGACTCCTCACTGCTGCGCCAGAACGCCTACGTTGATGGCCAGTGGATCGAAGCCGAAGACGGTGCCCGCTTCGCCGTGCGTAACCCAGCCGATAACAGCGTCATCACCGAAGTCGCCTCGGTTGGCGTGAGCGAAACCCGCCGCGCCATCGAGGCCGCCGAACGGGCCTGGCCGGCCTGGCGCGACAAGACCGCCAAGGAACGCGCCGCCATCCTGCGCCGCTGGTTCGAACTGATCATGGCCAATCAGGAAGACCTGGCGCGCCTGCTGAGTTGGGAACAGGGCAAGCCGCTGGCCGAAAGCCGTGGCGAAATCGCCTACGGCGCGAGCTTTATCGAGTGGTTCGCCGAAGAGGCCAAGCGGGTTTACGGCGATGTGATCCCGCACGACAAACAGGGCCGTCGCCTCGTGGTGATCAAGCAGCCGATCGGTGTGGTTGCAGCCATCACACCGTGGAACTTCCCCAATGCCATGATTACCCGCAAGGCCGGTCCGGCCCTGGCCGCCGGTTGCACCGTGGTGCTCAAACCCGCCTCGGAGACGCCGCTGTCAGCCCTCGCACTGGCCGAACTCGGCGAGCGTGCGGGCATTCCGGCCGGTGTGTTCAACGTGGTGCCGGGCACCAATTCCCGCGCCATCGGTGGTGAACTGACCGGTAACCCGAAGGTGCGCAAGCTCTCCTTCACCGGCTCCACCGGCATCGGCAAATTGCTCATGGCCCAATGCGCCGAAAGCATCAAGAAGGTCAGCCTGGAGCTGGGCGGCAACGCGCCCTTCATCGTCTTCGACGACGCCGATCTGGATGCGGCCGTACAGGGCGCGCTGGGATCGAAGTTCCGCAACACCGGGCAGACCTGCGTCTGTACCAACCGCGTATTGGTCCAGGCCGGCGTGTATGAAGAATTTTCCAAGCGTCTGAGCGAGGCCGTTGCCGCCATGAAAGTCGCCCCGGCCACAGACGACGGCGCTCAACAGGGCCCGCTGATCAACGAGAAAGCAGTCGCCAAGGTCGTCGAGCACATCGAAGATGCCGTGTCCAAGGGTGCCCGCGTGCTCACTGGCGGCAAATCCCATGCCCTGGGCGGAAGCTTCTTCGAGCCGACCGTGTTGGCCGATGTCACGCCTGACATGCTGGTCGCACGCGACGAAACCTTTGGCCCGCTGGCGCCGATCTTCCGCTTCGAGACCGAAGAGCAGGCAATCGCCATGGCCAACGATACCGAGTTCGGTCTGGCCTCCTACCTCTACACCCAGAACCTGGGCCGCGCCTGGCGCGTGAGCGAGGCACTGGAGTACGGCATGGTGGGCGTCAACGAGGGGCTGATTTCGACCGAAGTCGCTCCCTTCGGCGGCATCAAGCAATCGGGCCTCGGTCGCGAAGGCTCCCATTACGGAATCGACGATTACATCGAGCAAAAATACATGTGCCTTGGCATCGGCTGAGGCTTCCGAACTCCTCGTGTCACCTTCTTAGCCGGCTCACCACCGGCTCTTTTTTGGGAGTTGAGTATGAATAGACGCCTCCTACAGGCGGTTCTCCCACTGGCCGTAACGCTTGGCTTATCCGGCTGCAGCACCTCCAGCGATACCGATCTGCACGCGCGCTTCACCGCCGCGCTGCAGAAGGAAATCGATAACCGCGCGCTCGCTAGACACGTAGTGCCGGTTCTGGCTGAACGGCATGCGGGTAGCGACCAAGGCCAGTTCTGGTCCAGCTACACCGCGCTGGAGATTCTTCAGGCGCCCCGTTACACCGCCATTGCCGAACGCCACGGCTTCGCACCCGCCAGGCTGAAGACGCGGATCAAGGGGGATGCTTCGCTGTTGATCAGTTGGGCTTTCCCGCAGCGCTTCACTCGCTCTCTGGCCGGCGCAACGGAGAAATACGTCGAGGAGCTGCGCGCCATCCCGGTGCCACCTGATCCGGAAGATGCCGAATTCCGTCAGTACATGATCGAGCAGGAAGAGGCTCAGGTTAAGGCGCTCGCCCAAGCGGCCGCTGGGCGCTATCAGGCAGCGGCTGACGAACTTGAGGCGTTCATTGCCATGACCCGATGCGCCTCGGGTGAAGCCAACAGCTCGGCAGCTCTGGCGGGCTGCGATGGCTGAGCCGTAAGGCGCACAGAACCGTGTTCCCTGCGCTCGGCTTCTAGCCGATATCGGCAAATATTGAGCGCATCGGCCCGCATGGGAATGGAAATTGCCTTAACCAGATATCGCAGGATTCAACCCCCAGAGGGTTACCGAAATGCACAGTGCCATCATCGATCAAGCCGTGCCGCTACCGATCATTCGCTATCGGCAGACATTCGACATCGAGGATCACGCCGGCGGCTTGGACGGCTGGCAGTTGCGCTACGACCAGCTCACCCCCGGTGTATTCAAGGGCAGCATCAGCCAGATGCACCTCGAAGGCCTGCAACTGGTTCATGATCGAGCCAACCAGGCAATGACCAAGCAGGGCGAAACCTGGAAAGGTGCCATCAGCTTCAGTTTGCCGCTGCACGTACCAAACAGCAGTTTCCATTGCCTTGGCCATTCGGTCATTGGCCGAAATCTGCTGGTCACACGAGGCGAAGACTTGCCCGAGCTGCGAACGCCAGCCGATCTAGATCTGCTCTGCATCGCCGTTGACGAGTCGCTGCTTCGCGACAGGCTGGAAAGGAACCTCCAGTTGACCAGCCTGCCATCGATGCCTCACTGGTATCGCATGGTGGACGCAGAGAGTCATACCGCGCTGGTCGAGCTGTGTAGCAGTCTGCTCGATGCGCATGCCAACAAAACCAACGACCTACTCGGATACGCCGCTATACGCGCCGGTATTCGTGATGCCGTGGTCATGCACCTGCTGGATCTGATCGACGATCAGGAGGTGAATCTGCTGGAACCCAACGCACGTAAGCGCCTGGTCGACCGTGCGCGCGAATACGCGTTGGCGAACCGCGACGCCCCACCCACGATCTTGGAACTCTGCGACAAGGTCGGCGCCTCGCGTCGCAAGCTTCAGTACTGTTTCCAGGAGACGCTGGGGATCAATCCGGTGGCGTACCTGCGGGCGTTGCGACTGAATGCTGCGCATCGCGCGCTGATCACAAGTGACGGCACGCTATCGGTGCAGACAGTGGCGGCCAGCTGGGGATTCTGGCACCTCAGCCGCTTCGCCAGCGACTATCGCCAACTGTTTGGTGAATTGCCTTCGGACACGCTTCGCCGTGCTCGATGAAACTGTGCTGATTTCGGATAACCCCCTTCGCTGACCTGTCCATAGGCTTCCCCTACCCATAACAACAAAACAGGGGAACAGCATGAAAGGACATCGCACGATGGCCGCCAAGGGATTGCTTTGCGTATCGATCCTGGCCACATCCGGCATTGCGCTGGCTACCGAAGGCGGCGCGCCCACGACTCCCAATGGCGTGTACGACTTCGGCGCCGGTTTCACACCGCCAGCGACGCCTACCGGCACCGTCGGTCTGCGCACGGCGTTCTACTCGGCCAACCGGCTGATGGACGCCAGCGGAGACAAAACCCCGGTGGACTTCTCGATCGATGTCCTGTCCATCGGACTGGCGTATATCCGCATGACCGACCAGCAGTTCCTCGGCGCGCGATACGGCTTCGGAGCGGTGCTGCCCTTCTTCAAGATGAATGCATCGCTCGATGTCGACACCCCGTTCGGTCCGATATCCCGAGACGCGGAAATGTTTCGCCAGGCAGACGCACAGATCCTCCCACTCATACTGCAGTGGTCGCCTTCACGCAATCTGGGGATCAATACCCAGTTTCAGATCCAGCTACCGACCGGTGACTACGACGAAGATCGCTTGGTTTCGCCCGGGCTCAACCACTGGACCTTCTCGCCAATTCTCAACGCCACCTACATCACCGATGGCGGTTTCGAGATGTCGTCGAGCTTCCAGGTTGACGTCAACACTCGCAACCACGCAACCGACTACAAGAACGGCGTCGAGTACCGCCACGAGTTCGCCGTCGGACAGCACGTCGGCCCCTGGACGCTAGGCCTGGGTGGCTATTACTACCGTCAACTGAGCGATGATGACAGCCCCGACCTCACCAGCGGCAACCGTGGCCGAGTCGCCGCCATCGGGCCCGCTATCAGCTATTTCAAGCCGGGTCTGCCGCCCGTCTGGCTCCACGCTTACAAGGAATTCGGCGCACGCAACAAACCCGAGGGCTACACCGTCGCCCTGCGCTTCTCGCACAGTTTCTGAGGAGACCGAACATGAGCCGGAATCTGTCACCGATACGCCAAGCCAGGACCGGACGCGAAGGCGCCGTACTGATGCTCGGCAGCAGTCTCACTATCATGGGCTCGGTCATGGTCGCGCCGATCTTGCCGAAGCTCTTCGCTGAGTTCGGCCCGGTCGAACCGAAAGCCGACCTGCTCGTTCCGCTGGCCATCACAGGCCCCGCGTTGACCATTGCACTCTTCGCACCGCTGGCTGGATGGCTGGCCGACCGCGTGGGCCGCAAGGCATTGCTGGTGGCTGCCACCATCCTGTACGCCCTCTTGGGCACGTTACCGGCGCTACTGGACAGCTTGCCCGCCATTGTCGGTTCGCGGCTGCTGTTCGGCTGTACCGAAGCGGCAATCATGACCTGCTGCGCCGCCTTGATTGCAGACTACTGGCAGGGAGAGCAACGGTTGCGGCTGGTCAACCTGCAAGTCGTGACGATCGGGCTGATCGGCGCGCTGTTCTTCGTGATTGGCGGCGCGTTGGGTGAGCAGGCATGGCGAGCGCCGTTCTATCTGTATTTGTTGCCCTTGCTGCTGGTGCCATTCATGGCTCGCGTGCTCTGGGAACCGGCAACCATCCGCCAGCAACAGTTGGAAGATGGCGAGGACCAAATTTCCGTCCTGACGCTGGTGATCGGCTATCTGCTGATCTTCGCCGGCATGCTGCTCAACTTCATCGTCCCGGTACAGGCGCCCGCGCTGCTGGTCAGCATCGGCATCACCTCCAGCACGCTGATCGGCGCCTCTGCCGGCCTTGGCCTGCTGGCCTCGCTGGCAGGCGCGCTGCTTTGGCCGGTGTTGCGCCGGACGCTGGGCATCTCCGGATGCAACGCTCTGCTGCTTGGGTTGCTGGCGCTGGGTCTGTGGCTACTGAGCCAAGCCCAGACCTATAACGAGGTGTTGGTGGCGGTATCGCTCCATGGCATCGGTGCCGGTTTGCTGGTCCCCAACGCCATGGCACCGGTGATGAACGCGCTGAGCGCCAACACCCGAGGGCGTGGTCTGGGCGCGTTCACCGCATTCCTCTACCTCGGCCAATTCGCGAGCCCCCTGCTGATCGCGATGCTCGGCGGCTTCAATTACGACCTTCGTGGCGCCATCCAACTGCTGGCCATGCTCAGCCTGACGGGCGGCATCGTCTGGGTCGTCGCGGCCATCCTCAAGCCACATCGTGCTGCAGAAGCCATCGGCCCGCACGCCTGATTCAACTGCCGACGCGCGAGCGTCGGCCTTCACACCTCCGAGGCTTATATGCAAGACATCCAATCACTCATGGACCGCGAGGACGCGACAGGACTCGCCAATTTGGTCAAAGCACGCGAGGTCAGCCACAGCGAGTTGCTGGAAGCTGCGATTGCTCGACTGGAACTCGTAGAGCCGCAGCTCAACGCGGTCGCCGAAAAGCTCTATGACACCGCACGCAAGGCGCCGACGTTCGATGGCCCGTTCGCCGGCGTACCAACGCTGATCAAAGACCTGTTTTCACCGTTGACCGAAGCACGCATGACCAGCGGCTCGATTGCGCTGGGTGAGGCCAGGCCCGGGCTCGACGATGCAGTGGTGAGCCGCCTTCGCACCGCGGGTTGTCAGTTCATCGGCACCAGCACGTCGCCTGAATTCGGCACCTCCTATACCACCGAGTCGACCCGCTTCGGTGCGACCCGCAACCCCTGGGATACAACGCGCAGCGCCGGTGGCTCCAGCGGCGGCGCCGCAGCCTTGGTAGCGGCTCGTGTCGTCCCCTTTGCGCATGGCAATGATGGCGGCGGCTCGCTACGCGTGCCGGCGTCCTGTTGTGGCGTCTTCGGGCTCAAACCCAGCCGCGGTCGCATGCCCAGTGGCCCACTCGTCGGTGAAGGCTGGGCCGGTATGGGTACGCCCCACGCCATCACCCTGTCAGTGCGCGACAGCGCCGCCCTGCTCGATGTGACCGCTGGTGCGGATCTTGGCGCGCCCTACGCCGCCCCTCACCAGAGCATCCCATTCGTTGACTGCCTGACTCGCCGGCCCACCCGGCTGCGCATTGCGGTGATCGAGCATCTGGCTCCCTGGACCAGCAGTGCGGAAGCGCTGGCCGCCGTGCGCCACACCGCGCAGCTGTGCCAGGAGCTGGGTCACCAGGTAAAGCAGACCACACTCCCGGTCAATCCGCTGCCGGTGCTCGACGCGATGTTCGACATCATCGGCGCCAGCACCCGCAGCTACGTCGATATGCTCGGCAAGCTACGGAATCAGCCGGTCGCCGATGAGGAACTGGAGCCCCGAACCCGGATCATTCTGCGCGAGCGAGGCGCCGTCAGCGGGGCACGCTACGCCGATGGCGTCGCCAGCCTCCACGCACTGGGACGCGACCTGGCACGCTTCCTCTGCGACTACGACCTGATACTGACCCCGACGCTGACCCGCGAGCCTCCACGCATCGGGACTCTGGATGCGTTCGATGACCGCCTCGACCTGGCCACGCTGATCGAACACTTCCACAGCTACTCGCCGTTCACCTCGCTGTTCAATGCCAGCGGCCAGCCCGCCATGTCGGTTCCGCTTTACTGGAGCCCGAAGGGTTTGCCGATCGGCTCCCATTTTGCCGCTCGTTTCGGTGAGGAAGGCACCCTGCTCGCCCTCGCCGCGCAGCTTGAAGAAGCCCAGCCATGGAGGGGCCGAGTGCCGGTGGTAAACGCGCTGCAACGCTGAAATGCATAGGCGGGAACGTCTGGACTCCCAACCGGCCAGTCCCGCCGTCCCGTTTCGAGGCTTATCGCAGCAATGTGCGCGCCTAGCCCCGCCTCGAGTTTTCCCGGTGCGGACCTAAACCTTCTGGTTGATATTCGCGCCCGGGCATCGCGGCCAGGATAGACGCACCCATACCGAGGAGTACTACTCATGTCCGCTACATCAGAATGGATCACTGTCGGCGCCCTGGCCGACGGCTTCATGCCCGAAGCCTTCCTGCTACCGCACGTCAACGACTTTGCTGGCAAGACCCATACGCTGCATTTCGCCAAGGGCGGCGCCATCGAGCATCGCTTCGAGGCTGATCGCCTGCATTGGCACGCGGACGATGGCCACTCGACCGGCAGTGCCCCGTACCGGGCTACAGCGCTGCGTCCCGGCATTTACCTGGTGGATTTCGTCAAACAGGAACAGGGCCGCCATTGGTCCATCAGCCTGGTGCTCGACGTCAGCGCTGGCGTTTTTACCGCAGTCATCGGTGCGCTGCCCAGCGAAGCCGACACGCAGCGTGGGCTCTATGGACGTGCGCTCGCCGGCGAGCCTCTGACAGGCGTGGAGGTGCAAATCCTGCACGGCAGCCTCAACGACGCCAGCCGTGCCAGCCAGTGCCATCACCAACCAACCGATCAACTGGTGGGCCTGCGCAACCGTTACCGCTACAGCCCCACCGAGGTCTATGACCATATCTACCTCAACGAGCAGTTCTACACCTGGATGTGCCTGAAGGGCGTTGAGAAAGGTCTGTGCGACACCGACCGCTGCCATTACATCGCGATTGCACCGGAGCTGTTCCTGTTCGTATGGCGCGAAAAGATCGTACCGACCCTGGGGCTGGTGCTGATTGACCTGAAAGCCCATCGCAGCGACGGCAAAATCTTCGGTTATGCCGGGGAAGACTTCACCCAGGTGTCCAACTTCCCTGTCGCGTCCCACTGCCAGGTGGTCAGCCGCCTGGAGGCGTCTGAATGAGCCAGCGCACCCTCCTGATTACCGGGGCCGGCACCGGCATTGGCGAAGCCTGCGCGCGGCTGTTCGCGCAGGATGGCGCTAATGTGGTGCTGGTCGGCCGTCGGCGCGAACCGCTGGAACGGCTTGCAGCGGAAATCGGCGGCCTGGTCCTGGCCGGCGATGCCGCCAGCAGCCAGGGCTGGCAAGCGTTCATAGCGCAGATCCGTGAGCGCTTCGGTGGCCTGGACGGTGTCGTCGCCTGCGCCGGCGGGCTCGGCCCGGGCAGCGCCACCCAGACCAGCGACGAGGTCTGGCAGATGGCCATGCGCAGCAACCTGGACAGCGCCTTCCAGACCGCACGGGCCTGCATACCCTTGCTGGCAGAGCGACGCGGCAGCCTGGTGCTGCTTGGCTCCATCGCTTCCTTGGCGGCCGGCCCGGAAGTGTGCGGCTACACCACGGCCAAGCACGCCCTGCTGGGGCTGAACCGTTCGCTGGCCCGCGACTTCGGTCCGCAGGGCGTGCGGGTCAACTGCGTCTGC
The DNA here is from genome assembly GCF_047225135.1 of Pseudomonas sp. YJ42. Classification (NCBI taxonomy): domain Bacteria; kingdom Pseudomonadati; phylum Pseudomonadota; class Gammaproteobacteria; order Pseudomonadales; family Pseudomonadaceae; genus Pseudomonas; species Pseudomonas sp. YJ42. The sequence goes on from NZ_CP178378.1 coordinate 1,552,141, forward strand.
CCGGGCTGGGTGCGCACGCCGATGGCGGACGAGGAAATGCAGCCGCTGATGGACCACTACGGTGAGGATCTCGACGCCGCCTATGCCCGCGTCACAGCGGACGTGCCGCTGCGCAGGCCAGCGACCTCGGAGGAGATCGCCCGGGTCTGCCGCTTCTTGCTCGGCGAGGACGCCTCGATCATTACCGGTGCCACGCTGGTGGCCGATGGCGGCTCCACCATCGTCGACGTGCCCACTCTCGCTTACGACCGCATGGGGATTGCGCAATGACCGGGAATCAGACCTTCGCCAACCGCATCGTCTTGGTCACCGGCGGCGCACAGGGGATCGGCCGTGGCATCGTCGAAGCCTTCGCGCGCCGCGGTGCCGAGGTGGTGATCGCCGACCGCCAGGCCGACGCCGCCGAGGCGCTGGCCGAGACGCTACGTCAGGAAGGGTTGGCGGTCCGCGCGCATGCCGTCGATCTGGCCGATCTCGCCGCCATCGATGCCCTGTTCAAGGTGCTCGACGGGCTGGATGTGCTGGTGCACAACGCTGCGTACTTCCCATTGGTCAACTTCACCGACATCACCCCAGAGGTGCTGCAACGAACCCTGGATGTGAATCTGGCCGCGCCCTTCTGGCTGACGCAACGCGCGCTGCCGCTGATGCAAGCGCGTGGCGGCGGCAGCGTACTGATGACCTCCTCGGTGACCGGACCGCGCATGGCCTATCCGGGGCTCGCGCACTACGCGGCCTCCAAGGCAGGCGTCAACGGCTTCATCCGCGCCGCGGCGCTGGAGCTGGCGCCCTACAACGTGCGGGTCAACGGCGTCGAGCCGGGCATGATCCAGACGCCAGCGATGGACAACCTCGGCGACACGGCGCTGGCCGAGCACATCGCCGCTGGCGTGCCGCTGGGCCGTCTCGGCCGCCCAGCCGATATTGCCGAGGCGATGGTATTCCTCGCATCCGAGGGCGCCGGCTACATCACCGGCCAGACCATCGTGGTCGATGGCGGCGCCACGCTGCCGGAGGTACGGCCGGCGGGCTGAGCGTCCGGCTGGAGACCTCAGACAAGCGGGAGCAGCAGGTCGCATTGCCCCGTACCTAGCTTTCGAAGTACGAGGTGATGATTTCCCGGCGCCCGCCTGGCGGTCCCAGGCCCGCAGACCGAAGATCGAGCCTGCCGCCCTTCCCATCGCAGTCCTGCGTGTACTGCCCCGCATCTCCGGGAACGGTGGCGCATCGCATCAATCGTCAGGGCGGGTTCCAGCCCCTTCAGCGCACGCCCAAAATCTGCGGGCGGACGCTGTAACCGTGGGCTCCGTAATGCGAGTAGTGGAACAGCCGCTGCATCTCGTTCGGCACCAGCCAGCCCACATCGCCCGGCGCATAGAACAACCGCCCCACTGCCGAACGCATATCTCACGGCCACCGTTGCCTTGGGCTGGAAGGCACCGTGCGTGCCGATGGACTTGAGCAATGCGACGGGTCATTGATTCAGATCGAAACGGCGGCGGATTACCACGGCAAGGCCCCTGATGTAACTTTGCGCCAGCCAAAGAAAAAGGCGCTGGCTAACCAGCCAGCGCCTTTTGGGGTCCGTCAAGCGGTGTTCAGCCGCATCGGGACGACGTGGCGATGCCTTCGCGCCACACCTGGTGACTCGCCGATCAGAACATGGTCACGACCAGCAACTGTCCATACAGGTTGGTGTCGTCATTGCCGATCTGGCTGCCGCCGTTGGCCAGGCTTTCGTTCGGCTTGTAGAAGCCCACCACAGGAATGATGAACAGATTGTCCCTGGCTGCCCACTCGGCATACAGGTCGATTTCCTTGCCGCCCAGGTCGGCGAACGCACCGGCATTCGAATCGATCGTTTCGAAGCGGTACATCAAGGCGCCAACCGTCAGGTTTTCCGCAGGGGCGGCCTTCAAGCCGATGTGGTGCACGCGCGTGTTGCTATTGAACGGGCCGGCATAGTTGGAGGCGACTTCGCCTTGGAACCAGGTGCCCAGTGCACGGCCGTTGCCGTAGAACAGCGGGTCATAGGCGTTGGAGAAGCGGCTGTAGCGGTAGTTGACGCTCGGTGACCAGGCGATGTCCGAGAAGGTCCAGCCTGCTTCGAGGTACCAGGCATTTTCGTTGCCGTCGTTCTTGTCCTGGTGGGCGTATTCGCCGGAGAGGAACAGATTCTCCACACCGGCATTGCCTTGGGCGCGCAGGCTATAGGTGCGAATGCCCTTGCGGTCGACGAAATCGAATTCCTCATCGGTATCCAGCACGTCGAGGTAGGTAAGGCCCACGGTGCCCTTATCGGTGACATTTTCCAGCGTGGCCACCGCCATTTCAGGCCGCCCTTGAGAGCGATTGTCGGACTTGAGCCACATCAGATCGCCGCGCAGGCCCTGCTCTCCTCCCAGCCGCAGCACTGCCGTCTTGTCGAAGGCTTTACGCGGGGTGATGTAATAAGCACCGCCTCGGTCGAGCATCCCGTCCGCCACTTCCCGGCCGAAATTGAGCGCATCACCGGAAACCAGAAAGCCGTCACCGATCACAATGTTCTGCCGCCCGAAGGAGACATCCACGCCGTTTTCGCCCAGGGCCGCGAATCGATTGCCCGAGCGCCAACCGAGATAGGCGTCTTCGACCTTGGTGGTGCGCTCGCTGCCGTTGGACCAGCCCGCCGCATCGCCGTCACCGAAGGTACCGGAGCTGACCCAATTGAGCGCGCCGTATGCCTGGTCCCCGGAACCGCTCAGCCCCTGCGAGAAGCTGAAGCCGTACTTGAGATAGGCCTCCTGCCAAGAGGAAGAGCCTTCTGCCAAGGTGCCGGATTGGCCATAGTTCTCGCCGCTGTGGAACAGCCCGACCATGGCTTCCAGGTCAGCGTTGATTTGCGTGTCGCCCTGATTGTACAGCTCGTAAGCCCAACCCTGGCCGCTGGCGCAAACCAGCAGCGCTGCACTGCCCGCGCGAATGGACTGGGCAAGCTTGGTACGCGATAGCCTATGCATTCGAAGAATCCTTGTTGTTGTGTTGTTCAGTTCCGAGGGCAATGGCGATGCCGCTCGATGCCACGGCTCGAACGCTCCTGTTGGCCATACAACGACCGGAGCTTGAAGCGAGTGTAGGGAGGGGGCGTAGGCAATTATTTCTTGTGGCTGCCAGATCCTTGATTGCCGATGCCACTGCGAATGCCGTCGCACAAGGCAGCACAAGAGGATTGAACGGCGCTCCGTCAGAGCGCCGCTCAATCGATCAGGTTTACTTCAGGACAGAGCCAGAGGCATACATATCCGCAACGATCCGCCAGCCCTGCGGCATGCGCTTCCAGACGAACAGGCTTTTCATCTGGAAGGGCTCGCCCGCGTTGGGCTGGACATCCCAGGTCACCCACGTATAAGCGCTGTCCGCACCCAGCGGCGTGACGCGATCCAGCCGGATAGTGGCGGTGGTGCTGTCGGCGACCAGCGACTCGACCAACGAGGTCAGTGCTTCGGTACCAGTGAACAGCGGTTCGGTCTGCTCTCCGGTGATCTCCGTTTCAGGCACATAGGCCTCGGCAACGATGCCCTTGGCATCGTTCTGCTCCCAGCGAGCCTCAACCACGTCTAGACGCTCACGCAGCGCCTGCTTGAGCGTGTCTGCATCTGCCGCCAAGGTAGGCATTGCTGCTGCCGTGAACAAAAGGCCTGCGATGGTCAATCGAGCATTTTTCATGGTTTTTTTCCTTGCAGGGATTGGAGATAAAGAATGAGCGACTTGCGGTCGTCCGCCTTCTTCAGGCCGGAGAACGGCATGGCAGTACCGGGCAGGTGGGTAGCCGGAGACACGAGAAATGCATCCAGCTCAGCGGGTGTCCACAACGCCTTGCTTTGCGCCATGGCCGCCGAGTAAAGAAACCCGTCGGCCGTGCCGATCGGACGGCCGACCACATCGTGCAGATTCGGCCCGACGGCATGCCCTGCCGCGGCATCACTGTTGTGGCAAACCGAGCACTTGGTCTGGAACAACGTCTGGCCGTGCTCGACGCTGGGTTCAGCATGCACGGTCGGAATCCAGGTAAACGTAGCGGCGGCCAGGAGGAAGAAGCGCAATCCGGTCATGACCGCTTTCCCTTGTTCAGGTATTCATGGACCGCATGCGAGGACTCCACGCCGCTCTGGATTGCACCGTCGATGAACCCACGCCAACCGGTTGCACTGTCAGCACTGGCGAAGAAAATGGAGCCTTCGGGTGCGCGCAACGCTTCAAGCGACTCGCTGAACATCTCGGGCCGATACCAGCACCAGGTCCCCTTCGAGTAGGGATCCAACGCCCATTCGTAGCCCATCACCGCCACTACGTCTGCACCCGGAATCAGCTGACGCACCGCCTGTTGCACCTGCTCCTCGTCGTTCTGATCCAGCCCACCGGGCGGTCCGAAACACACCAGCAGCGTGCCGTCGTCGCGCTCCTGCTCGGTCCAGATCTGGGTAATCGGGTTCGGATACGGCGCCATGCCGATCCATTTGCCGACCTTCTGCTTGATATGGACGTAGCACTTGACGCCGATGCCGGTGTGCCCCGCTTCGGCAGCGCGCATCTTCTGCTGCGAAAGACCCGGTGTGAATTTGATCGACGACAGCACGTTTTGCGGCACGGCGCAGATGACCGCATCGGCGGTGTAGTGATCACCGCGCGTAGTGGTCAGTACGTTTCGCCCACCTTCAGAACTTACCGACGCAACAGGGGTGGAGAGCAGCAACTGGGCGTCACCGTCGCCGATGATGGCGTGGGCCAGTGCACTGGTGCCTTCGTAGATTTTGAAGCGGGCAATCTTGTCGAACATCAACGCCATATCGGAGTCGCCGAGGACCCACCAGCGAAGCATGTCGATAAAGGCGCCTTTGCGGGGATCGTTATGACAATTGATCGTGAATTGGATGTTCAGCAGATCACGCATCTCGGGCGTCAGCTTCAACTGACCCATCCGCTCGGTCAGTGAAAGCCGATCCCACTGACGGACCTTTTCGCGCTCCAGGAACGGCTCGTAGGGCCGCGGAAAGACCAAGCGCCCGCCCCACTCGTCCACGTTGCAGTACTCGGCCATCGCCTCGCCAATCTTCGGCCACAGCTCCATGGAAGGCGCCGATTTCAGCTTGCCGCCAGTGATCCAGGCCGAGGTATCAGCCATGGCGCCCGGCGTCTCGGAAATGGACAGGCCATAGCGGGTGACCTCATTCCAGACGAAGCCCTGGCTCCAGTGAATCCAGGTGCCGCCCAGCTCCACCCGCTTCCCACCGTATTCGCTGGTGAACGTCCGTCCACCGATCCGGTTTCGCGCTTCAAGCACCAGCGTCTTCATGCCTCTGAGGGCGCAATCGCGTGCTGCGGTGAGCCCCGCCATGCCGCCGCCGATGACGATCACATCGAAGTGATCGCCAGCCTTCGGTGGCGTCGTGCCTGATTGTTCTACGCGGGTCTGGCCGGCAGCGATCGCCTTGGCCCCGACGGCGCTGGTGGCCACGAGCACACCAGCCGCCTTGAGAAAATTGCGCCGGGAAGCGGCAGCCTTGTCCTCGATCATTATTGTTCTCCTTCGACAGTCCCGGCCGTTCAAACCGGTGTTCGCAAAGCATGCGTAACGAGTCGAAGGATTTTTTGCCTGGTTAGGTCATCTTTTTGGCTGGGCCTGACAACCGCTCCGGGTCGGTCTCACTTCAGCCATGCAGGCCCCGGTAGGCCCGTGGCGACACACCGAAGCGGCGCTTGAACGTCCGTGAAAAGTGACTGATGTCGCCGAAACCCGCCAAATCAGCGATCAGCGCTATCGGCATGCCTTGCTGACGCACCAGGCTCTGGGCGGATCGCTCCAGACGCCGCTCTAGTACGTAGCTGCCGAAGGTGTGGCCAAGCCGAGCGAACGCGCGATGAAGGGTGCGCTCGGAGACGCATAGCTCGCGGGACACCTCGCCGGCCGTCAGCCGTCCTTGGTCAAGGTTCGCCTCGATGAACCGAAGCGCTTTTCGGATCAGCTCAGAAGGCTGCTCGCCGAAAGCGCCCCATTTCTGAGTCGCCACAGGCTTGAGCAGCGTGGCCAGCGACTCCAGTACCGTCTCTTCATCGAGGTCCTCCAGTGGCGGGCCAAATGCACCGTCGACAAAGTGCCGGACCAGTGCGGCGAGCCGCGATTCACCGGAGATCTTCACCCCGGTCTGAATCGGCTGACCACGAACCACATCATTCATCAGCCGGCGTGGAAGAATGATCGAAAGCTGACGCGAGACGCCGGGATGTCGAAAATCGCTTGGCTTACTCACATCGAGCAGGGTCAGATCGCCTGGCTTTAGCTGGACGATTTGATCGGCTTGCTCGATCCGCGCGTTGCCCTGCTGTTGCAGCACAAGGTAGAAAAAGTCTTGGCCGTCAACACGGATATCCTGCAGCCGGCGATACACCTGAGGACAATTGGTCACCACCTCCGCACTTGCGTGGCCTGCCTGGGGTGCAACTGGCCGTACCTCGCCCAGAAATGTCTGACGATCGAAGCTGCGCGGAAGGTTTGGGTGGAAAGTCCCACATGAACTTTCCAACTCATCTGCCCACCGCTCAAGACGCTGATGTGATGTTTGACGAGGCTGTTGTATTTGTTCGTACATGCTCGCTCCTTGTGACCAAGGCCCGGCGCGATGCCGTTCGCCTACGCTTGCTGGGCGCAAACACGTTAATACATTAACTATCATCAATTTGTCACGTACATTCCATCGTGGTTGGACGGCTTATTGGACTGAGACTTGGGCTGAGTTTGCACCGTGCGGTGCCAGCAAGTGTTGAGTGCTTCTCCTGTTCATGACGGCTTATACCGTCAAGGATCAGGAGAACGACTGATGCCGGGAAAGCCGCATGGAGCAACTTTCCGGAGAGAGATTTACCGTCAAAGACCGCTTTGGTCTCGATAGTAAACGGAGCGTATGAACATAATGTTCGGTTCCACCGCTAAGCGTTCCGCTTAGCGGCGTTACCACCGATAGATACCGTGACGTATTTCCTTAAGAGTCGATACGTTACGGCGATCTATCGATAGGTACCGATAGTCCTCGAAGGGCCTGATTTCACTCCCACTCGATCGTCGCTGGTGGCTTGCTCGATACGTCGTAGGTGACGCGGGAGATGCCTTCGATCTCGTTAATGATGCGGTTGGAGACCTTCTCCAGCAGCTCATAGGGCAGATGCGCCCAGCGTGCGGTCATGAAGTCGATGGTTTCCACCGCACGCAGTGCGACGACCCAGGCGTAGCGGCGGCCATCGCCGACGACACCCACCGACTTGACCGGCTGGAACACCACGAACGCCTGGCTGGTCTTGTGGTACCAGTCGAAGTTGCGCAGTTCCTGGATGAAGATGTGGTCAGCGCGACGCAGCAGGTCGGCGTATTCCTTCTTCACTTCGCCGAGGATGCGCACGCCCAGACCCGGGCCCGGGAATGGGTGGCGGTAGACCATGTCGTACGGCAGGCCCAGTTCCAGGCCGATCTTGCGGACCTCGTCCTTGAACAGTTCACGCAGCGGTTCGACCAGCTTGAGGTTCATTTCCTCCGGCAGGCCACCGACGTTGTGGTGCGACTTGATCACATGAGCCTTGCCGCTCTTGGCACCGGCGGACTCGATGACGTCCGGGTAGATGGTGCCCTGGGCGAGGTACTGGATGTTGTCGAGCTTGCTGGCCTGGGCATCGAACACGTCGATGAAGGTACGGCCGATGATCTTGCGCTTCTTTTCCGGATCGGCTTCGCCAGCGAGGTTCTCGAGGAACTGCGCTTCGGCGTCGGCACGGATCACCTTGACGCCCATGTTCTCGGCGAACATGGCCATCACCTGATCGCCTTCATGCAGGCGCAGCAGGCCGTTGTCGACGAACACGCAGGTCAGTTGATCGCCGATGGCCTTGTGCAGCAGCGCCGCAACCACCGAGGAATCGACACCGCCGGACAGGCCCAGCAGTACGTTGGCCGAACCGACCTGATTGCGCACCTGCTCGACCAGATCGTCGACGATATTGGACGGTGTCCACAGCGCTTCGCAGCCGCAGATTTCCAGCAGGAAGCGCGACAGGATGCGCCCGCCCTGGCGGGTGTGGGTCACTTCCGGGTGGAATTGCACGCCGTAGTAGCGACGATCGTCATCACCCATCGCGGCGATCGCGCAGCTCGGGGTACTGGCGAGGATATGGAAGCCAGCCGGCAGATCGGTGACCTTGTCGCCGTGGCTCATCCAGACGTCGAGGCCGAACACGCCGTCGTCGTCCATATGGTCTTCGATGCCGTCGAACAGCTTGGACTTGCCGACCAGGTCGACCCGCGCATAGCCGAACTCGCGCTCATCGGAACCCTGCACCTTGCCGCCGAGCTGCTCGGACATGGTCTGCATGCCATAGCAGATACCGAACAACGGTACGCCCAGATCGAACACCGCTTGTGGCGCACGCGGGCTGCCTTCGGCATGCACCGACTCCGGGCCACCGGCGAGGATGATGCCGCGCGGATTGAAGGCGCGGATATCCTCGTCGCTCATGTCGAACGGGTGCAGCTCGCAGTAGACGCCGATTTCACGGACGCGACGGGCGATCAGCTGGGTGTACTGCGAGCCGAAGTCCAGAATCAGGATGCGGTGAGCGTGAATGTCTTGATGGGCCATTTTTTTCCCCTGGGAAAACGGCTGAAGGCTGAACGCAAGCGGCTGAACGAGGCATATGCTCATCCAGCCGCTTGGCGATCAGCCTCCAGCGACAGAAATATCAACCAACCCGGTAGTTGGGCGCTTCCTTGGTGATCTGCACGTCATGCACGTGGGACTCGGCCATGCCGGCGCCGGTGATACGCACGAACTGCGGGTGGGTCCGCATATGGTCGATGGTCGCGCTGCCGGTATAGCCCATGGAGGCACGCAGGCCGCCCATCAGCTGGTGGATGATCGCGGCCAGCGAGCCCTTGTATGGCACACGCCCTTCGATGCCCTCGGGCACCAGCTTTTCGGCACCAGCGGAGGAATCCTGGAAGTAACGATCGGAAGAGCCCTGGGCCTGGGACATGGCACCCAGCGAGCCCATGCCGCGGTAGGCCTTGTAGGAACGGCCCTGGAAGAGTTCGATCTCGCCTGGGGCTTCTTCGGTGCCGGCGAACATCGAGCCCATCATCACGGCATTGGCGCCGGCGACGATGGCCTTGGACAGGTCACCGGAGAAGCGGATGCCGCCGTCGGCGATCATCGGCACGCCGGTGCCTTCCAGCGCTGCCGAGACGTTGGCGATGGCGGAAATCTGCGGCACGCCGACACCGGCGACGATACGGGTGGTGCAGATCGAGCCCGGGCCGATACCGACCTTGACCGCATCGGCGCCGGCCTTGACCAGATCCAGCGCGGCTTCGGCAGTGGCGATGTTGCCGCCGATCACCTGCACCTGCGGGAAGTTGTCCTTCACCCAGCGCACGCGATCCAGCACGCCACGGGAATGGCCGTGCGCGGTGTCGACTACGATCACGTCGACGCCGGCTGCTGCCAATGCTTCGACGCGCTCGGCCGTATCAGCGCCAGTACCCACGGCGGCGCCGACACGCAGACGACCCTGGTCATCCTTGGACGCCAGCGGATAGGTCTTGGCTTTTTCGATATCGCGGAAGGTAACCAGGCCGCGCAGGTGGAAATTGCTGTCGACGACCAGCATCTTCTCGATGCGGTGCTCGTAGAGTTTGGTCTTGATTTCTTCGAGGCCGGTGCCTTCTTGAACGGTGATCAGCTTTTCCTTGGGGGTCATGATCGCGGCGACGGAATCACCGACGTTCGGCGTGAAGCGCAGGTCGCGCCCGGTGACGATACCCACCAGTTCTTTGCCCGATACCACGGGGAAGCCAGAGAAACCCAGCTCGCGCGCCTTGCGCAGCAGTTCGCTGATCTTGGTTTCGGGCGTCACGGTGGCCGGATCGTGAACGATCGCCGTTTCGTGGCGCTTGACCTTGCGCACTTCGGCAGCCTGCTGCTCGACGTTCATGTTCTTGTGAATGATGCCGATGCCGCCTTCCTGCGCCATGGCGATGGCCAGGCGAGCTTCGGTGACGGTGTCCATTGCCGCTGAAACGAGGGGAATGTTCAGCTCGATTTCGCGGGTCAGGCGGGTCTTGAGGCTGACATCCTTCGGCAAGACCTCGGAATAACCCGGGATCAGGAGAACATCATCGAAAGTCAGGGCTTCTTGGCTGATACGCAGCATGGCGGGGGCTCCCAGGCGGGAAAAAGGAAGCGCGGCATTATACCGAGCACGGGCGCATGGCTCAATCAAACAATGCGCCGCCGCAGCACGAATGAACAGCCTCGCGACACGTCGCGCGGCGCTAGTAGCCGACTTCCACCAGCGCCAGCGGATAGCCGAGGCGCTCGGTGAACTCCTCGATGAAGGAACGGCGGAAATGCCGGCCCGGCCAGTTGTTGAAGATAAACCCTAGATCCGAGAAGCCGCAGGGCTGGCTGAAGGGGAAGCCGTTGATGTCATCCTCGTGCCCGCACTCCGGGCAGGTGAAATTCTCCGTTTCGGCCGGCATCCACTCTTCCAGATGCTCCAGCAGCGCCTCGCCGATCTCCTTGCGGCACTCCGGGCAGCGCGCTCGCCCTTCGAAGCCACGCTCGGGTGTATAGATGCAGCGGTCGGTGATGATCTCCAGGCCGTTGCGCGCCCGCTCATAGGGCAGCAAGGCGACGCCGCCAGGCTCCAGTATCTCGGCGGCCCGCGGACCGATGCCGTAGGCCAGGCGGCCCGGTGCCGAACCGCACGCGGACAGCTGTGGGGCGATGATGCCGCGCTCCACCAGCCAGCGCTGGATTACCCGCGCGCGTGACTGGGCGCCTGGGTAGCTGGAAATCTTCGGCACGATGATGAACTGCTGATCGCTCATGGGCGCTACGTCTGAAGGAAAGCGCGCAGCTTAATCGGCCATCGCCGCAGGTCAAGCCGAAGCCATGCTGGTCGCGACATTCGCGAACGATGGAACAAGGCGTCCCGTGCGGATGAAGCGACCCGCGTCTTGCCGTATCATCGCCGCCATGCTCAAAGACCCTTTTCAACGCCTGAACCTCGACCGCGAAGTGCTGACCGTCAGTCAGCTCAACGGGCGTGCGCGGCTGCTGCTCGAAGACGTGTTCGCCCAGGTCTGGGTGGAGGGCGAGATTTCCAACCTGGCCAAGCCCGCTTCCGGCCACATCTATTTCACCCTGAAGGACAAGAACGCCCAGGTCCGCTGCGCGCTGTTCCGGCAGAACGCTTTACGCGTGCGCCAGGCCTTGCGCGATGGCCTGGCGGTGAAGGTGCGCGGGCGGGTGTCGTTGTTCGAGGGTCGCGGCGACTATCAGCTGATCCTCGACAACGTCGAGCCTGCGGGCGATGGCTCGCTGCGCCTGGCTTTCGAGGCATTGAAAGACAAGCTCAGTGCCGAAGGCTTGTTCGACGCCGCCGGCAAGCGCGCCCTGCCCGCCCATCCGCAGCGCATCGGCATTGTCAGCTCGCCTACCGGCGCTGTGATCCGCGACATCATTTCGGTGTTTCGCCGGCGCGCGCCGCACGTCGCCCTGACCCTGGTGCCGACGCCGGTACAGGGTCGTGAGGCGACCGCGCAGATCGTCCGTGCGCTGGAGCTGGCCGACCGTGGAGGCTTCGACGCGCTGATCCTCGCCCGCGGCGGCGGCTCGCTGGAAGACCTCTGGTGCTTCAACGAAGAAGTGGTCGCACGGGCCGTGGCGGCTTGCGTGACGCCCATCGTCTGTGCCGTCGGGCACGAAACCGATGTTTCCATCGCCGACTTCGTGGCCGACGTCCGCGCGCCGACGCCCTCCGCCGCAGCCGAACTGCTGGCACCGAGCAGCGAAGACCTGCGGCTGCGGCTGCAGAGTCTGCGTCAACGCCTATTGCTGCGGATGCGTGATCGCCTGCATCGCAACAGCTCGCAACTGGAAGGTCTGACCCGACGCCTGCGCCATCCAGGCGAGCGCCTGCAACAACAGGCCCAGCGGATCGACGATTTAGAGCAGCGGCTTTTGCGCGGTATCGATCGACGGCTCTGCGCGGGCCAGGAACGCTTCGCGCGGCTGGAGACGCGCCTCGCTGCGCAGCATCCCGGACGAGCCCTGCATCTGTTGCGTCAGCGCCTTGAGCACCTGACCGGACGCATGCCACGTGCCATGCAGGAAGCGTTGAAAAGTCGCCGACAGCATTTACAAGGGCTGGCCCAGACCCTGAATGTGGTGAGTCCGCTGGCGACCCTGTCCCGCGGTTACAGCATTCTGCTCGACGAACGAGGGCAGGCGATTCGTCGCGCCGACCAGACTCAACCCGGCCAGCGCCTGAAGGCTCGCCTGGGAGAAGGCGAACTGGATGTTCGTGTCGAGGACAATCATCAGACGCCAGTGACGTTGTCGCTGCTGGACTAGCGCACTGGCCGCAACCCGCTCATCACAGGAATCACCATGCGTTTTGCCTTAGCCCTGCTGCTGTGTTTCGCCCTTCCCGTCCACGCCGAAGGTTTCCTGACCCGTCTGCTGAACAAGCCGGTGCCGGGCGGCGTGGCGGTGATCGGCCTGGGGGATGGCACCGAGGCGCCCAACGTGCGTTATGAAGGTAAACCGGTCCTGGTGGTACGCGAAGAAGGCCAACGCTGGATCGCCATCGTCGGGCTCCCGCTGACGGTAAAGCCCGGCCAGCAGCAGCTGGAAGTGAACGGCACCGCCCGAACCTTCTCTGTCGGCGCTCGCGAATACCGCGCGCAGCACATCACGCTGAAAAACAAGCGTCAGGTCAATCCCAACCCCGCCGATCTCGAACGCATCCAGCGCGAGCTGGACGAACAGACCCAGGCCTACCAGCAGCTCAGCGCCCGACAGCCGAGCAACCTGTTGTTCGACAAGCCGGTCGACGGCGCCCTCTCGTCGCCGTTCGGGCTGCGCCGCTTTTTCAACGGTGAGGAGCGCAACCCGCATTCCGGCCTGGATTTCGCCGTCCCGGCCGGCACCCCGATCAAGTCACCCGCCGCTGGCAAGGTGATCCTCACGGGCAGCTATTTCTTCAACGGCAACACGGTGTTCGTCGACCACGGTCAGGGACTGATCAGCATGTTCTGCCACCTGTCGAAGATCGACGTAAAGGTCGGCGACGAACTGGCCCGCGGCGCGGTGCTGGGCAAGGTTGGCTCCACCGGCCGGGCCACGGGGCCGCATCTGCACTGGAACGTCAGCCTCAACGATGCGCGGATCGACCCATCGATTTTCATCGGTGCATTCAAACTCTGAATCCACTTTCAAGGACAACGACATGCTTATCCATGCGCAGGACTCCACGCTGCTCGTCATCGATATCCAGGAACGGCTGTTTCCCATCATCGAAGACAACACGGCGCTGGCCGAGCACAGCACCTGGCTGATCCAGATCGCCCAACGCGTCGGGGTGCCGGTCCTGCTCACCGAGCAATACAGCAAGGGCCTGGGGCCGACCATCGCGGCGCTACGAGACGGCATCGACGCGGACTCGATCATCGAAAAACTGCACTTCTCCGCAGCGCGCGACGGTGAGCTGTTCAAACGCCCAGGAGGCGAACGCCGGCAGTTCATCGTGTGTGGTGCTGAGACGCACATCTGCGTCCTGCAGACGGTGCTCGACCTGCTCGCGCGCGGCCATCAGGTATTCGTAGTGGAGGAAGCTGTCGGCTCGCGCCGCGCCCGCGACAAGGCCCTGGGGCTGGCGCGGATGCAACAGACTGGCGCCAGCATCGTTTCGCGGGAGATGGTCGCCTTCGAGTGGATGGAGCAGGCCGGCACCGACCTCTTTCGCAGCATCAGCCGCGAATTCATCCGCTAAGCAACGCCCCCGCAAGGGCAACGCTGCGACAGTCACATTCGATCGGACGGAGAAATGATCCCATGCAGGAAGACCTGAACGTCTGGCTGGAATGGCTGAGCGAGCATGCCGAGTTGCAGACCCTGGTAGCCAGCAGTGCGCTGATATTTGCCGCCTGGCTCGCCAACTGGCTAGTCAAGAGGATTCTGGTGCGCGGTCTGTACAAAGTGCTGCGCCGCGCTCGCGAAACCGAACTGCAGGACTTCGGCATCATCCGCCGTTTATCGAATATCGTACCGGCGCTGGTACTGTCGATCGGCGTGAACACCGTACCGGGCCTGCCGGAAGCCGTCGTCACGGTGGTACGCAATGTCTGCGGTGGTTTCATCGTGCTGACCATCGCACTCGCCATGGGCGCGCTGCTGGACATCATCAATCTCCTCTACCAGCGGCGCGCCGATGCGCATGTGCATCCGATCAAGGGCTACCTGCAGGTGGTCAAGATCATCCTCTACGCCGTCGCCACCATCCTCATCATCGCCACGCTGATCGACCGCTCACCGCTGATCCTGCTGTCCGGACTCGGCGCGATGGCAGCGGTGTTGATGTTGATCTTTCAGGACACCATCCTCTCGCTGGTGGCCAGCGTACAGATCTCGTCGAACGACATCATTCGGGTCGGCGACTGGGTCGAGATGCCGCAACTCAACGCCGACGGCGAGGTCGTCGACATCGCCCTGCACACGGTGAAGGTGCAGAACTGGGATAAAACCATCACCAACATCCCGACCAAGCGCTTCATCAGCGATTCGTTCAAGAACTGGCGGGGCATGCAGCAAAGCGGCGGTCGAAGGATCATGCGCAGCCTTTACCTGGATCAGCAGAGCGTGCATTTTCTCGACCCCGAAGAATGCGAGCACCTGCACCGTTTCAACCTGCTGGATGACTATCTGACCGACAAGCGTCGCGAGATAGACGAGTGGAATGCCAAGCTCGAGAAACGCGGCAAGGAGCCGGTCAATACCCGGCGCATCACCAACATCGGCAGCTTCCGGGCTTACGTCGAGCACTACCTGCGCAGTCACCGCGATATCCACCAGCAGATGACGCTAATGGTGCGACAGCTCAGCCCGACGGCGGACGGTTTGCCCATGGAGGTCTACTGCTTCACCAATACGGTGCAGTGGGCGAAATACGAAAGCATCCAGTCAGACATTTTCGACCATCTGCTGGCGATTCTTCCCGAATTCGGCTTGCGTGTATTCCAACACCCGAGCGGCGCCGATATGCGTGAGGGCTACGGTTCGGTCAGCCAGTTGCTCAGCCGACCGCTGCCCGGCCAGCACCAGCCCGACAAACACGGCGAAGGCCAACGGCTGGAAGGTTGAGGGAGTCGGGAGCGCCGTGTCGCATGCCCTCCCGAGTTCCCGACGGCGTCAGAAGCTCATGTCCACCCGCGCCCAGTAGGTTCGGCCGGGTTCGTTGATGCGGGTATCCGCGGCATAGCCGAAGCCGGCGCTTCCCGCCTGGTTAAGGTGCTCGCTATACGACTTGTCGAGCAGATTGTCGATGCCGGTACTGAGCCTGTAACGCGTATTCACGCGATAGGCGCCATTGAGCGAAAACACGCCGAACCCGGCGCTGTCACCAAAGTCCTTGCTGGTGACGTTGCCCTGCCCTTCGGCGATCCGGGTCTGCCTGGCAACCAGACGCCATAAGCCCGCCGCACTCCAGTCGCCCTGCTCGTAAGTCAGCCCCAGTCGCCCTTCCAGGGGCGGAATCTGCGGCATGGGGCGATCATCCGAACGATTCTTGCCCCAGGCATAAGCTAGGCTGGCATCGGTCTTCCAGTTCGCTGACAGCCGGTAGCTGGCACCAAGCTCACCGCCCATGATGCGCGCATCGATGTTGTCGACCGAGGTGCTGGTCATCATGCCCGTCGGCACATAGTTGAACAGGATGTAATCGCGCACCTGCCCGACATACCCCGACGCCCACGCGGCCAACGGACCCTCCTCGTACTGAATGCCGACGTCCAGCTGAGTGGTCTTTTCCGGCTTGACCGTTTCGAATGCCTGGCTACTGCCAACGGGCCCGGTGCTGGCGGAAAACAGCTCCCAGTAATCGGGGAAACGTTGGGCATGACCGAGCCCGATGTAGGCGGTGGCGGGAATATCGTTCAGGTCATGTTCATAGCGCAGGAACGCACTGGGCAAGGTATCGTTGCGCTCGTGATCGGCACTCGGGTTCACCCAACTGCCACCCATGGTCGTGGTGAACCGCTGCCGATAATCCTTGGCAGAGGCTCGGTCGAGACGCGCACCCGCGATGACCCGGTCATCCGCGGCGGCATTCCAGGTCAACTCCGCGAAAGTCCCGTAGTTGTGGAAATCGGCGTCCTTGCTCCAGCTCGCCCGTTCATGACTGGTGTAGCCGGTCATCATGCTGAATGTCGAGGAGCGTTTGCGATGTTCATTGGTCTGGGCGTCAACCCCCGCGACCAATTCGTAGGCGTCCCATACCCAGGTGCCGGCCACTCGGCCGCCCAGCGTTCGACGATCGACATTGCTCGCCATGGGGTTGCCCATCATTCCGGTGCCTGACGGCCTACGCAGGCTGAAATTGTCCATTACATGGTCGGCGTAGTTGTAGTAGAGGCGCGCCTCGATCTTTTGTAGCACCTGGCCCAGATTCTCGCGCTCGAAACGCAGCCCCAGGCTCTCCCGCTCGAATTGGCTACCGTCCATTCCGCGTCCCGCATAAGCGGCTTCGCCGTCACCGACGCCGGCGGTCAGCTCCAGCAGCGTGTCGGCATCGGGCGTCCAGCCGATCACCAGGTCGCTGCTCCACTTATCCCACTGCGAATGGATCCGGTCACCATTGCCGTCGCTGTAATCATCGGAATCCGAGCGGTTCGCCAGGAGTCGGACATAGCCCTGATCATTGCCCGCCGCCGCATCGACGCTGCGATCGAAACGACCATCGGAACCGATCAGCAGGCTTGCATCGATGCGGCCGCCGAGCTCGCTGAAGCGTTCAGGCTCACGCTCGAAGAGAATGGTCGCCGCAGAACCACCCGGCCCCCACAGCACGGTTTGCGGGCCCTTGATCACGGTGAGCCGGTCATAGCTCTGCGGGGTGATGTAGGAACTGGGGGAATCCATGCGACTCGGACACGCACCGAGCATCACCCCGCCGTTGGTGAGCATGTTCAGTCTGGAACCGAACATGCCGCGAAACACCGGGTCACTGTTGGAACCGCCGCCGCGCACCGCGGAGAAGCCTGGAATCGTCTGCAGGTAATCGCCTGCATCGCTCGCCGGCACGGGCTGACGAGGGATTTTCGGATCCGTGACCACGGTCAGCGGTGATTGCTGCGCCACACCAGTGATGACCATCGGCGTGAGTTCGATCGATTGATGTTGATGTGCTTCGGTTGCCATGGCATTGCTGGCAAGACTACCCAGCAGGGCCAGGTGGGCCAGTCGCCAATGCAGACGCGACGGTTGCAGGGCAAAGGTGGCGGACAGGCGCGGACGCGCCAAGCAGACAAGCGTGTTCTTGGACATAGGGAGACTTCCACATCTGGATATTCGGACGCCGCGGGCTGGCGGCTCGGAGATCAGTTATGGAGGGTCGGCGGTGCCCGAGGATGACCGGCGCCACGGCGCGGCGCTGGCGGTAGCGGCCGTTGTGGACGCAGCCGGGCGTATGACGGCGCGTAGTAGGGCATCGCCATCTGGACGGTGAGCACCAGCGCCGGGCTCAAGGTCAGCAGCTCGCAGTAGCCGCACAGATCGAGCGCCGACAACCAGGACGGCTCAGTGGCGTCGGCCCATTGGGGTTGGTGCCCGGCTTGGGCGTGCGCGTGATGCGCAGATTGGGCGATCGGTGCGGCAATCGACGGCTTCAGTCGCAAGGCCGAGTAAAGCGGACCGACATGAATCATCAGCATGGCGAAAAGGCAAAGCCAGAGACCCAATGTGAGGTGCGCTTTACGAATCACGGAAATCCTTGCCTGTGGGCATCCGCCCTGTCCGCTCGATCGGGGCGGATGATGGCACGGCTCGCCACCCAGGTTGAGTGCGACCGGGCGCCGCAACCTCTTAGCAATCCAATGCATGCTTCTGCGGCGCGAAAAGAACCAAATATCCGTTTAGCGCACTTTTTTGAAATAAAACATCAATTTTCTGCCAGCTGTTGCACTGAACCGTCGCCAGCTACTAAATTCGAACCATCAATCCGTATCGATCCACTCTGTCTTGCTTCCCGACCCACTAGGTTCGGAGAGCCGCTCAAGGAAAACGCCATGACCATGCTCAAAGATCCTTCGAAAAAATATCGGGCTTTTCCGGTCATCAACCTGCCCGACCGCACCTGGCCATCGCAAACCATCACCCGCGCACCGATCTGGCTGAGCTCCGATCTGCGCGACGGCAACCAGTCGTTGATCGAGCCAATGGACGCCGGCAAGAAGATGCGCTTCTTCAAGACGCTGGTGCAGGTCGGCGTAAAGGAAATCGAAGTGGGCTTCCCCTCCGCCTCGCAAACCGACTTCGACTTCGTTCGTGAATTGATCGAAGGCGGCCACATCCCCGATGACGTGACCATTCAGGTGCTCACCCAGGCCCGGGAAGATCTGATCACCCGCACTTTTGAGTCGCTCAAGGGTGCCAGGCAAGCCATCGTTCACTACTACAACGCGACCGCGCCGAGCTTCCGCCGCATCGTCTTCAACCAGGACAAAGCCGGCGTGGTGGGAATCGCGGTCAACGCCGCGCAGGTCGTCAAACGTCTGGCCGACGCCGCGCCGGAGACGGATTGGCGTTTCGAGTACTCACCGGAAGTCTTCAGCTCCACCGAGACCGATTTCGCTGTCGAGGTATGCAACGCGGTTATCGAAGTCTTCCAACCGACGCCGGCGAAGAAACTGATCCTCAACCTGCCGGCCACCATCGAAGCGGCTACCCCGAACATCTACGCCGACCAGATCGAACACTTCGGTCGCCAGATCAATAAGCGCGACAGCGTGCTGATCAGCCTGCATACCCACAACGATCGCGGCACCGGCGTGGCTGCTACCGAACTGGGCCTGATGGCCGGCGCCGATCGCGTCGAGGGCTGCTTGTTCGGCAACGGTGAGCGCACCGGCAACGTCGATCTGGTGACCGTGGCGCTGAACATGTATAGCCAGGGCGTCGACCCACAGCTGGACTTCTCGGATATCGACGCGGTGCGCAAGGTCGTCGAGGAATGCAACCAACTGCCGGTGCACCCACGGCATCCCTATGTGGGCGATCTGGTCCATACCGCCTTCTCCGGTTCGCACCAGGACGCGATCCGCAAAGGTTTCAGTCAGCAGGATCCTGATGGCGTCTGGGAAGTGCCCTACCTGCCGATCGACCCGGCCGATATCGGCCGCAGCTATGAAGCGGTCATCCGCGTCAACAGCCAGTCCGGCAAGGGCGGCATCACCTATCTGCTGGAACAGGAATACGGCATCAGCCTGCCACGGCGCATGCAGATCGAATTCAGCCAGGTCGTGCAGAGAGAAACCGATCGCCTTGGCCTGGAAATGAGCGCCAAGCAGATCTACGCATTGTTGGAAAGCGAATACCTGCAGGCCACTGCCCCTTACACCTTGAAGAGCCATCGTTTGCAGGAAGAAAACGGCACCAGCGCGGTGGACGTGGAGGTCACCAGCGACGGCGAGATCATGCACTGGCGCGGCATCGGCAAGGGCCCGCTGGAAGCGTTGGTCGCCGGCCTGCCGGTCAAGCTGGAGATCATGGACTATCACGAGCACTCGATCGGTGCCGGCAGTAATGCACGCGCGGCGGCCTACATCGAAGTGCGCCTGGACGGCGAACGCCCGCTGCATGGCATCGGCATCGACGAGAACATCACCACCGCCAGCATTCGCGCGCTGTTCAGCGCCTTGAACCGGGCACTGCGCGAAGCGACCTCGAAAGCCGCCTGAGGTTGGACGGCGAGCCCCAGATGGGCTCGCCTCCAACGTCTGCGCTCGTATGCGGGCGCAGCGGCCCACAAGCTCTGTCGCCATGAGCTGGTCGTATCCATCGCCGCGCTACCCCGTTCCAGCAGGAACGCATCATTCACCAGCAGAATCGTGCAACCGCTCCGCAGTCATCGGCACTAGGATTGGTTTTTCCGTCCAGACCATCAGTCCAAGGAGCCGCCATGAGCAATGCCATCGGTTATGCCGCCCACGATTCGAGCACACCTCTCGTTCCTTATTCATTCTCACGCCGCGCCGTGGGGCCGAACGACGTGCAGATCGACATTCTCTACTGCGGCGTCTGTCATTCGGACCTGCATACCGCCCGCAACGAATGGAACAACACCCGCTACCCCGCCGTGCCCGGCCATGAAATCGTCGGTCATGTAACGGCGGTGGGTGAGTCCGTAAAACACTTCAAGGTCGGCGATATCGCTGGCGTCGGCTGCCTGGTGGACAGCTGCCAAAATTGCCCATCCTGCGGCGAAGGCCTCGAGCAGTACTGCGAGAACGGCTTTGTCGGCACCTATAACGGCCCGGCGTTCGGCGGCGGCGAGAACACCTACGGCGGTTACTCGGACAATATCGTGGTGGATCAGAAGTTCGTTCTGCGCATTTCCCATAGCGAAGACAAACTTGCCGCCGTCGCGCCGCTGCTGTGTGCCGGCATTACCACCTATTCGCCGCTGCGTCAGTGGAAGGTTGGTCCCGGCCAGAAAGTCGGCGTGGTCGGCCTCGGTGGCCTCGGCCACATGGCGGTGAAGATCGCCAATGCCATGGGTGCGCGGGTGGTCCTGTTCACCACCTCGCCGGACAAGAAGGAAGACGCCCTGCGACTCGGTGCCAGCGAGGTGGTGGTCTCGAAGAACAAGACGGAAATGGCTGCACATCTGAACAGCTTCGACTTCATTCTCAACACCGTTGCGGCCCCGCACGATCTCGACGCTTTCCTGTCGTTGCTCAAGCGTGACGCGACCATGACGCTGGTGGGCGCGCCGGCCTCTCCTCACCCATCGCCCAACGTTTTCGGGCTGATCTTCAAGCGCCGCCGCCTGGCCGGCTCGTTGATCGGCGGGATTGCCGAGACCCAGGAAATGCTCGACTTCTGTGCCGAGCACGGCATCGTTTCGGACATCGAGATGATCAATATCCAGAACATCAACGAGGCCTATGAGCGCATGCTCAAGAGCGATGTGAAGTACCGTTTCGTCATCGACATGGCCTCGCTCAAATCCGCTTGAGGTACCTCGCTGGCGCGCCTCATCGGGCGCGCCAGTCACCGCCACCCGGATTCAAGTCCGCGCTTCCCTCTTTGCCTCCGAGCCGCTAAGGTCGCCGGCTTCTGCTAAGGAGCCGGCATGCGTTACCTGATCTTCGTCACCTTACTCTGGGCATACTCCTTCAACCTGATCGGTGCTTATCTGGCCGGCCAGGTGGACAGCTATTTTGCGGTACTCACCCGCGTGATCCTCGCAGGCCTGGTGTTTCTTCCGCTGACTCGCTGGCGCGGCGTCGAGCCGCGCTTCATCGCTGGCGTGACGTTGGTTGGCGCGCTGCAGTTCGGCGTGACTTATCTGTGTCTGTATCTGAGCTTCAACGTCCTGACCGTGGCCGAAGTGTTGCTGTTTACTGTGCTCACGCCGCTGCACGTGACACTGATCGACGATGCGCTCAATCGCCGCTTCAACCCCTGGGCGCTGGTGGCGTCAGCCGTTGCCGTACTTGGCGCCGGTCTGATCCGCTATGACGGGATTTCCAGCGATTTTCTCGGTGGGTTCCTGCTGATGCAGCTGGCCAACTTCACCTTCGCCGCCGGGCAGGTGGGCTACAAGCATCTGGCGCAGCGGTACCCGTCCGATATCCCGCTTCATCGGCGCTTCGGCTATTTCTTCCTCGGTGCATTGGTGATCGTGCTGCCAGCCTGGCTGCTGTTCGGTCACGTCGACAGGTTGCCGACCACCGCGAGCCAATGGGGCGTGCTGGTGTGGATGGGCGTGCTGGCGACCGCGCTCGGTCAGTTCTGCTGGAACAAAGGCGCAACCTTGGTCGATGCCGGCACCCTGGCGGTGATGAACAACATGGCGGTGCCGGTCGGCCTGGTGCTCAATCTGCTGTTCTGGGGCACGGAAACCAACCTGCTACTGCTCGCCATCGGAGGACTGATTATTCTCGCCTCGCTGTGGATCAATCGCCTGGGCCGTAAGCAGGCCCAATGACACTATGTAACTTACTGTTATATATAGATTTTTTTGATTAGTCATTAAGCTAGCGCGCCCCGCATGGATGCGATTCTCAGTCAGTCGTCGAGATCCCCATGCGCCGTTACAGCCTGCTTCTGCTCGTCCTGTTTTTCTCATCAGCCGTGTATGCCGATGCGCCACGCACCTTTCGCGAAGCGAAGAAAGTGGCCTGGCACATCTACGCCGAACGGCCGGTGGACTTCTATTGTGGCTGCGCCTTCAAAGGCAAGCGCATCGATCTCGCCAGTTGCGGTTACGTCCCACGCAAACAGCCCAAGCGTGCCGCCCGCGTGGAGTGGGAACACATCGTGCCCGCCTGGGTGATCGGCCACCAACGCCAATGCTGGCAACAGGGCGGGCGCAAACACTGTACTTCGAGTGACCCGGTGTTCAGCAAAGCCGAGGCCGATCTGCACAATCTCGTTCCGGTGGTCGGTGAGGTCAATGGCGATCGCAGCAACTACGGCTTCGGCATGCTCAGCGAGAAGCCAAGCCAGTACGGCGCATGCCCCTTCGTGGTGAACTTCAAGCAGCGCACCGCCATGCCGCCGGCGTACAGCCGTGGCGCTATTGCCCGCACTTACTTGTATATGAGCCAGCGCTACGGGCTGCGTCTGTCGAAGCAGGACCGCCGCCTCTATGACATCTGGAATCGCCAGCATCCAGTTACCGAGTGGGAACGGTGGCGCAACCGCAGCGTCGCCTGCGTACAGGGCAATGCCAACCGCTATGTGGGCGCAGTGGATCTGAATCGCTGCGGCAAATCGATTTCGTTTGCCGGCGACTCGCGCCGGGCGGGTCTGAGCGGTCATCGCCCCTCGGATATTGCGTGTCGTCGCGCATGCACTGCATGCTGACGGCTTCTCCGGCCACCCTGGCGACGCCCGATGCAGGACAAGACGCTCTACGCAACCCTGGCTCTAGCGGTTCTGCTGGCACTGATCGCCTCAGGCATCGCTCCCTACGACCGCGCGACCTGGCTGTTGGAAGTCGCGCCGGTGCTGATCGCGATCCCTGTCCTGCTATTCAGCTACCGGCATTTCCCGCTTAGCCGTCTGCTCTACGTTGTGATCGCTATCCATGCGCTGATATTGATCCTGGGCGGCGCCTACACATATGCCCGGGTGCCACCAGGGTTCTGGGTACAGGAGTGGTTCGATCTCAGCCGAAACCCCTACGACAAGCTCGGCCATTTCATACAAGGCGTGACGCCTGCGCTGCTCGCACGGGAGATCCTGCTGCGCCTCCGCATGCTTGCGCCCGGAAAAATGCTGGGGTTTCTCGCCCTCTGCGTTGCGCTAGCATTCAGCGCCTTTTATGAACTGATCGAGTGGTGGGTAGCGCTGATCGCCGGACAAGGCGCGGAAGACTTCCTCGGCACCCAGGGCGACCCTTGGGATACCCAGTCGGACATGTTCATGGCGCTGCTCGGTGCGCTGCTGTCGGTCTCCTGGCTCGCGCATACTCAGGATCGACAGATCGCCGGACAAGCGCTAGCAAGCGCGCGGGCATAGCCGTCATGCTCCATCGCCTCGCTGCCGATGCGGTGCTTATACTGCACCTCGGCTTTATCGTTTTCGTCTTGCTGGGCGGCTTGCTGGTGGCCTGGAAGCCCCGTCTGCTGTGGCTGCATCTGCCGGCGGTAGCCTGGGGCGTTTTCGTCGAGTTGAGCGGGCGTCTGTGCCCGCTCACGCACTGGGAAAACTCGCTGCGGCAGCTGGCCGGTGGCGCCGGATACCAGACCAGCTTCGTCGAGCAATATCTGTTGCCGCTGATCTACCCAGCCTGGCTGAGCGTGCCGGTGCAATACCTGCTCGCGGCCGTGGTGGTGCTCGCCAATCTGGTGATCTATGGCTGGCTGGCCGCGCGCTGGCGACGCAAGACCGCGCCGCCAAGCTGACAACCTCGGCGCTCGGCTAGACCTTCAGTTCGAATGCATCGCCGTCGTGATACGCCGGGAACTTGTTGCGGAACGCGGCCAAATCCCGGGCACGCAACGTGGCTCGGAACACGCCGTCAGCCGCACCCGCTTCCAGCAACGGATCCCCCAGATAATCCAGGACCTGGCTATCGCCACTGTAGGGATAACCCTTGCCGTCTTCGCCGATTCGATTCACCGCTGCGACATAACAGAGGTTCTCGATCGCGCGTGCGGGCAGCAGACGGTTCCAGGCATCACGCCGAGCAGCCGGCCAGTTGGCGGTGTAGAGCAGCAGGTCGGTGTCGTGCGGATCGCGACTCCATACCGGGAAGCGCAAGTCGTAGCAGATTAAAGGCCGCACATGCCAGCCGTTGAGCTCGAACAAAGCCTGCTGCTCGCCTGCCGTGTAGTGCTTGTGCTCACCCGCCATGCGGAACAGATGACGTTTGTCGTAGTGCGAAATCTCGCCGCTGGGCCGCGCCCAAAGCAGGCGGTTGCGATGACTGCCGTCTGCGGCCTCGATGATCACACTGCCGGTGATCACCGCGTCCATACGCGCCGCCTGCTCACGCAACCAGGCATAGGTCGGCCCTTCCTCGGGCTCGGCCAGCTCCGATGAGTTCATCGAGAAGGCTGTGGTGAACATTTCCGGCAAAACGATCAGGTCGGCCCCACGCGCCTGCTCGAGCAGATCGACGAATCGCTCACGGTTGGCAGCTGCTTCCTGCCAGACGAGGTGGGTCTGGATCAGGGCCAGCTCGAGGTCAGGCAACTCGTTCAGATCGCGCATAGCCGTTCCGCTGCCCGGCGCAGCGTCTCCTCTCGTTTGGCGAAGCAGAAGCGAACCAGTCGCGACTCTGCAGGAGGCTTTTGGTAAAAGACCGAAATCGGGATGCTGGCCACGCCGTGCTCACGAGTCAGCCATTCGGACATGGCGACATCGTCGAGATCGGGGCGAATCGCCGAGTAGTCGGCCAACTGGAAATAGGTGCCCGCCGCGCGGCGGAAGCTGAAACGCGAGCCGGCCAGCAGATCGCAAAACAGGTCCCGCTTGGCCTGATAGAACCCTGGCAATTCGCTCAGATGTTCCGGATGCTCGGCCATGAAATCGGCCAATGCCCACTGCAAGGGCGTGACGCCCGCAAAGCTGACGTACTGATGGACCTTGCGCAGCTCATTGCTGATTGCGGCTGGGGCAACGACATAGCCGGTCTTCCAGCCGGTGACATGGTAGGTCTTGCCGAAGGAACTGATGACGAAGGCGCGCCGATACAGCTCCTCGTGACGCAACACGCTGGCATGCTCGCGACCATCGAACACCAGATGCTCGTAGACTTCATCGCTGAGCAGATAGATATCCCGGTCGCGAATCAGCTCGGCCAGACGGTCCAGATCCGCCGCCTCGATCAAGGTCCCACTGGGATTGTGCGGCGTGTTCAGCACGATCATGCGCGTGCGCGGTGTAAGCGCATCGGCGAGTTTCTGCCAGTCGATGCTGAAATCCGGCAGGCTCAGCGCCTGGTGGATGCAGACCCCACCGGCAAGTTCCACCGCCGGCTCGTAGCTGTCATAGCAGGGATCGAAAACGATCACCTCATCGCCTGGGCGAATGACCGCGTGGATCGCACAGAAAATGGCCTGGGTGGCACCGGGGGTAATGGTGACCTCGGTATCGGCGCTGACCTGACGGCCGTAGAGCGATGCCACCTTGATCGCAACCTGCTCGCGCAGCGCCGGCAGGCCGGTCATGGGCGCGTACTGGTTGTGCCCGGCCATGACATGACGGGCGACGGCTTCACGCAGAGCGTCAGGCCCGTCGAAGTCCGGAAAGCCCTGAGACAGGTTCAGTGCGCCGGTCTGAGCCGCCAGCTGCGACATGGTGGTGAAAATGGTGGTGCCTACGTTAGGCAGTTTGCTGGTGATCATGAATTCGCTCGGAGCTGAAAGCTGGAAACAACGAGCCGGAACCAAGACACTTTCAGCTCATGGCTTCCAACTTGAGGCTATCGTTTGTCGCGGCGCTTCTTCTCGGCCTTCTTGTGGTGCGACATGAGGCGGCGCTTCTTGTTTACCTGGCGGTCGGTGAGGGTGTTTTTCTTGCCCTCGTAGGGGTTTTCGCCGCCCTTGTACTCGATGCGGATAGGCGTACCGACCAGCTTCAGCACACGCCGGTAGGTGTTCTCCAGGTAACGGGTATAAGACTTGGGAATCGAGTCGACCTGGTTGCCGTGAATCACGATCAATGGCGGGTTGGCGCCTCCCAGGTGCGCGTAGCGCAGCTTGATCCGGCGACTGGCGACCATCGGCGGCGCATGTTCGCGCACGGCGTCCTCGAGAATCTGCGTCAGGCGGCTGGTGGGCCAGCGGGTAACGGCCGAGGTGAACGAGGCCTGCACCGACTTGTACAGGCTGCCCACACCGGTGCCGTGCTTGGCGGAAATGAAGTGGATATCGGCGAACTCGACGAAGAACAGCCGGCGCTCCAGCTCGGTCTTGACGTAGTCACGCTCGCTCGGCTCCATGCCGTCCCACTTGTTCAACGCAATCACCAGCGCCCGACCGCTCTCGAGGACGAAACCGAGCAGGTTGAGGTCGTGTTCGACCACACCTTCACGCGCATCCATGACGAAGATCACCACGTTGGAGTCCTGGATGGCCTGCAACGTCTTGACCACGGAGAACTTTTCCACCGCCTCGAAGATTTTGCCGCGACGACGGACGCCGGCGGTGTCGATCAGGGTGTATTTCTCATCGTCGCGTTCGAACGGGATGTAGATGCTGTCGCGCGTGGTGCCGGCCTGATCATAGACAATGACCCGCTCCTCACCGAGCATCCGGTTGACCAGTGTCGACTTGCCGACGTTGGGGCGGCCAATGATGGCGATCTTGATGCCATCCTTTTCGCTCGGACCGGGGATGCGCTTGAGCTCCTGCCCCTCCGCAACGACCTCGCCCTCCTCCGCCTCGCCTTCTGCTTCGGTTGTCTCGGCGTTGTCCTTGGGAAAGACACCGAGCGCCTGCTCCAGCATATGGCTGATACCGCGACCATGGGCGGCAGCGATCGGCAGGGCATCGCCAAGCCCGAGCGGGCTGAACTCCGCTCGGGCAATGTCCGGATCGATGCTGTCGACCTTGTTCGCCACCAGGAAGTGGCGCTTGTTCATCTTGCGCAGGTGTTCAGCGATCATCTGATCGCCAGGGGTCATGCCGGCACGCGCATCGACCATGAACATCACCGCATCGGCTTCCTGCATCGCTTGCAGCGACTGCTCCGCCATCTTGGCGTCGATGCCTTCTTCGTCTCCGGTCAGACCACCGGTATCAATGACGATGTAAGTGCGGCCCTGCCATTTGGCCTCGCCGTACTGGCGGTCACGGGTCAGACCGGCGTACTCCGCAACAATGGCGTCGCGACTCTTGGTCAGACGGTTAAAGAGCGTGGACTTACCCACGTTCGGGCGGCCCACCAGGGCAATTACGGGAACCATTCGGCTCTCCACTGCGATATTTCAGAAAACACGAAGGCCGCTGCAAGGCAGCGGCCGAATATTAGTGCCCCGCCCAGGCGGAACAGCAGACAGATGAAATGAAGCCGTCAGTCCGCCTGGCGAATGGTCAACGCGACAAGCTTGCCGTCGTTGCCGTAAGCATAAAGCCAGTCACCCTCGACGACCGGGCGGGCACGTACGCCGTCGCTGTCGATACGGGTCCGGGCAACGAAACGGCCGTCGACCTGACTCAGAAAGTGTAGATAGCCCTCCTTGTCACCGACCACCACGTAACTGGAAAACACCGCCGGAGCAGAAAGCTGGCGGCGCAGCAGCGAGTCGTTGTTCCACAGCACTGAAGTGGACCGCTCGTCGATGCCCATGACAGTGCCATCGGCCTGACTCACATAAACACTTCCGTAGCCCAACGCAACACCGGCCGCCGTAGAGGCATCACGCTGCCAGAGGATCCGACCGCTTTCCATATCCAGCGC
Organism: Pseudomonas sp. YJ42; assembly: GCF_047225135.1. NCBI lineage: Bacteria > Pseudomonadati > Pseudomonadota > Gammaproteobacteria > Pseudomonadales > Pseudomonadaceae > Pseudomonas > Pseudomonas sp. YJ42. The sequence continues at coordinate 1,580,139 of NZ_CP178378.1, forward strand.
CGCAGCACGACCTTGGAAGGAGGCGACATACAAGGTGCCGCCGGAGAGCAGCAGCCCGCCATCGATATCGACGACGCGCTCGAGTTCGGAACGGCCTTGCGGAACGGCAACGCGCTGCTCCCAGATAGGCAGACCACGGCTGGTGTCCAGCGCCACGACCTTACCGCTGGAAAGTCCGGCGATCGCCAGCTGATTGGTCAGCAGAGGTGCGCCAGTACCCCGCAGAGTAAGCACTGCCGGGGAGCTTTCATAGCTCCAACGCTGCTTGCCGGTGTCGATTTCCAACGCGATCACGCGGTCGTCCTGGGTTTGAACCACCACCACGTCGCCATTCACTGCGGGCGCGGCAAGGACCTCGCTGCTAACCTGGCTGCGCCAGCGCTCTTCTCCGGAGGAGACATCCAGCGCCAGCACTTCACCACGCAGGGTGCCGACCAGCACCAAACCATAGCCTGCCCCAACAGCGCCGGAGATCGGTACGTCGAGATCGTTTTTCCAGTTGACCTTGCCGGTCGTGCGATCCATCGCAACCACCAGGCCTTCAACATCAGCGGCGAATATTTCGTTGCCGTAAACGACAGGTGCCAGGAGGTTATAGGTCTCGCCCTGGCCGTCGCCAATCGAGCGACTCCACTCCTTGTTCAGCTGTATCTCGGCGTCGAACTTGACCAGTTCGGCGGGTTCGGGTTCTTTCTTGTCGTTGCTGCTGCAACCAGCAGCCAGGACGGCCAGGGTCAGCAGTGCGGCAGTTTTCCAACGCATCAATTCACGCCTCTCCACGAGCCAGATCGTCCAGTTTCAGTTGCAGGCCACCGATCGCGGCATCCTGCGAAAGCAGTTCTTTTGCCTTGGAATAGGCGCCATGAGCCTCATCAGGACGGCCCAACTTGACCAGGAGATCACCACGCAACTCTTCACGACTGGCGCCGAACGCTTCGACTGCCTCGCCTTTGAGTAGTGCGAGCCCCTCTTCGGCCTTGTCCTGCGCCGCCAGAACGCGCGCGAGGCGCTGGCGTGCTAGCTCTTCGAGCGTCTTGTCGGCAGGTTTGTCCAGCACACGCTGCAGCTCTGCCGCAGCCTCGTCGAGACGACCGGTCTCCACCGCCACCTTGGCCACGAACAGGCTGCCGTACTGGGCGTAGGGCGAGCCGGAAAATTCCTTCTGCAGCAGATTGCCCAGACGCGAAACTTCCGCCGTATCCACTCCACTCTCTACGAGCGCGGCATTGAGCAGCTGCTGATAGATGGTCGAGGCATTTTGCGCCTGATTGAGCTGGTGCTTCTGCCAGAACTGCCAACCAAACACCAACACCAGAGCGAGTGCGCCCCCGAGCAGCAAAGGCTTGCCGTTACGCTGCCACCACTCCTTGATTTGCGCCAGCTGTTCTTCTTCGGTACCCGAGGTCACACTGTTACTCCTTTCATTCGCTGAATTCAGACCCGTCCGATCACGCCAGACAGGCAGCCAGACGCTCGGGTAGAGCATCCCAGGCAATACTTTGCTGTTCGCTATCGTCGCGCAGCGGCTTGCAACCTACCACGCGCCCGGCCAGTTCGTCGTCACCCAGAATCAACGCGAAACGGGCACCACTCTTATCAGCCTTCTTGAACTGACTCTTGAAACTGCCGCCACCGGCATTGACCAGCAGGCGAAGGCCAGGCAAGGCATCGCGAAGGCGCTCGGCCAACGCTAGGGCGGCCAACTCCGCCGATTCGCCAAATGCACAGATGAATGCGTGTGCCGGCTGGTTGAGCTCTTCTGGAACGAGCTCCAGGGTTTCCAGCAGCAGCACCAGGCGCTCGATACCCATGGCGAAGCCCACACCCGGCGTCGGCTTGCCGCCGAACTGGCTGATCAGACCGTCATAGCGACCGCCCGCGCACACAGTACCTTGCGAACCCAGCTTGTCGGTGACCCACTCGAACACGGTGCGACCGTAGTAGTCCAGCCCGCGCACCAGCTTCGGATTGATTTCATAGGCGATTCCCGCCGCGTCGAGACGGGCCTTGAGGCCTTCGAAATGGGCGCGCGATTCGTCGTCCAGATAGTCATGCAGGGTTGGCGCATCGGCCAGCAGCGCCTGAGTCTGGGCATTCTTGCTGTCCAGGATGCGCAGAGGGTTGCTCGTCAGGCGTCGCTGACTGTCCTCGTCGAGCTGCTCGAAATGCTGTTGCAAATAAGCAACCAGGGCGTCCCGGTAGATAGCGCGTGCTTCGCTGGAACCCAGACTGTTCAGTTGCAGCGTAACCGCATCGGCCAGGCCGAGCTTCTTCCATAACCGGGCCGTCAGCACAATCAACTCAGCATCTACATCCGGTCCTGGCTGGTTGAACACCTCGACTCCAATCTGATGGAACTGACGGTAGCGACCTTTCTGCGGTTTCTCGTAGCGGAACATAGGGCCGGCATACCAGAGCTTTTGCACCTGACCGCCCCCGGTCATGCCGTGCTCGAGCACGGCACGGACGCAACCCGCCGTACCCTCGGGGCGTAGCGTCAGCGATTCCTCGTTACGGTCGAGGAAGGTATACATCTCCTTGTCGACCACGTCGGTGCCCTCGCCGATGCCGCGGGCGAAAAGATCAGTAAATTCAAGGATCGGCAGACGGATCTCGCTGTAGCCATAGCTGTCGAGCAACTGCGCGAAGGTCGTTTCAAGGTAGCGCCAAACCGGCGTCTGTGCCGGCAGAATATCGTTCATGCCACGAATGGCTTGCAGGGACTTGCTCAATTCGGTTCCTTAATCAGCTACGCACGATCAGCGCGGCATCGGTCTCGACCTTCTCGGCGGCCTTGCGGCGAATCAGCTGCTCCAGCTCGTCGACCAGATTCTCGTTGTTCAGCTTCTGCGCCGGCTTGCCGTCGATATAGATGAGGTTGTTGGGCGTGCCGCCAGTCAGGCCGATATGCGCTTCCTTGGCCTCTCCCGGGCCGTTGACGACGCAGCCGATGACCGCAACGTCCATCGGTACCAACAGATCGTCGAGCCGCCCTTCGAGTTCGTTCATGGTCTTGACCACGTCGAAGTTCTGCCGCGAGCAGCTGGGGCAGGCGATGAAGTTGATGCCGCGCGACCGCAGGCGCAGCGATTTGAGGATATCGAAACCGACCTTGATCTCCTCCACCGGATCGGCGGCCAGAGAGATGCGGATAGTGTCGCCGATGCCTTCGGCCAGCAACATACCCAGCCCCACCGAGGATTTCACTGTCCCCGAGCGCAAGCCGCCAGCCTCGGTAATCCCCAGGTGCAAGGGTTGCTCGATTTTGTCCGCCAATAATCGATACGCAGCCACCGCCATGAACACATCGGACGCTTTAACGCTGACCTTGAAGTCGGGGAAGTTCAGCCGGTCGAGATGCTCGACGTGGCGCAGCGCCGACTCAACCAGCGCCTCGGGTGTCGGTTCACCGTACTTTTTCTGCAGATCCTTTTCCAGCGAGCCGGCATTGACGCCGATGCGGATTGGAATACCTCGATCACGCGCTGCTTCGACTACAGCCCGCACGCGATCCTCTCGCCCAATATTGCCCGGGTTGATGCGCAGGCAATCGACACCAAGCTCGGCGACACGCAAAGCGATCTGATAGTCAAAATGAATGTCGGCTACCAGAGGGAGGTCGACGCGTTGCTTGATCTTACCGAACGCCTCGGCCGCCTCCATCGACGGCACCGACACACGAACGATATCGGCTCCGGCATTCTGCAGCCGCTGGATCTGCGCAACAGTTGCGTCGACGTCGCAGGTTTCGGTATTGGTCATGCTTTGTACGGCGATAGGCGCATCGCCACCGACCGGTACGTTTCCTACCCATATCTTTCGGGTATGACGACGTTTGATGGGGGACTCACTATGCATATTACTGTCCGAGCTTGAAGCGCGCAGTTTCGCCACGCGTTTTGCCTGAAAGACTGACGGCTTCGCCGTTGAAGCTGACTTGCACACCGGAAGCGAAGCCCAGATGAACGTCCAATGGGGTTTTGCCGACCAGGGCGCGACTGGTGCCGGCTTTCCCCAAACCGCTGTAGAGCACTTTACCCTCAGCATCGGTTACCCGGGTCCAGCAGTCCGCCGTGTAATCCAGCGTGATGCGGCCTTCTCCAGTTGCGACAGTCTCGGCATCGGTCACCGGTGTCGTTTGGGTATCGGCCTGTGGAGCAATGACCGGTGCTTCGCTCGCGGCTGGCGTTTCGCCCGGTTCCCCGGGCGCATCGGTAGGAGCTTCGGCTTCCGGCTGCTCATCCGGCGGTAAGGTTAGGTCGCCAGAATCCTGCGTTTCTTCACCCGCCGTTGGCGGCGTCGAATCGATCGGTTCGTCGGCGGCAAGCTCAGCGGGCTCGTCGGCGCGATCAAGCAGATGAATCTCGGTAGTACCGTCTGCCGCCTCGACTTCGATTCGCTCCAGCGGCGCGACCGAGCGGCTCGCCTCGTTGCGCGTAGTACGATCCTGCCACCATAGAAAAGCGCCGACGGCAATCGCCAGTGTCAGAATCAATGTAAAAAAGCGCACCATGCTTCGCGAAAGGCGCACGGGCTCGTCGATGTGTCCGAGGCTGTTAACGCTGCTGCCAGTTGCATCCGTACCAGTATGCTGGTCGAACTGCTGCACTAGACGGTTCTGATCCAACTCCAGCAGTTTGGCGTAGGCACGCACGTAACCACGGGCAAAGGTATGACCAGGTAGCTGACTGAAGTCACCGGCCTCGATCTGGCTGAGCGAGCGCTCCGACAGATTGAGCTGTTTAGCCACCGAGGAAAGCGTCCAGTTCTTGTTCTCGCGCGCGGTGCGAAGCGTTTCGCCTGGATTGGGCGAGGTCGACGCAGCGGCTTCAGAATGTGGCGCTATCATCGTTGCTCCGAAAGAAACTGTTGATATTCAGACGTACCCGGATACAGGCGTTTGAGCTGCAGACCAAGGCTTGCCGCCTGATCTCGGTCCTGATGGATTTTCGCCAGACGAATACCCAGAAGGAGACTACGGGCATTCTGCTCGGAAAGACTGCTGAAGCTATCGTAGTAACGCTTTGCCGGGACATACTGCTTGTCCTCGTACGCCATGATTGCCAGCTCAAGCAAAGCACGCGGCTGTCGGCTGTCGAGACGCAAAGCACGGGTGAAATAAGTTTCGGCCTGCTCGCGCTGCCCGAGCTTCAAGGCAGTCATGCCCATGTTCTGAAATACGTGCGAGCGTCCAGAATAGAGATTGTCCTCCGCTGCCTTTGCGAAGCGCTCCATGGCTTCCTGATAGCGCTTCTGCTCGAAGAGAAAACTACCGTAGTTGTTCAAAATGCGCGCATCGTTGCGGCTGGATAACGCCTTGCGGTAGTGCTCGTCAGCCAGCTGGTTTTCCATCTCGTTCTGAAACACCAGAGCGAGCGCCGCGTGCGCATCCGCGCTGTTCGGGTCCAACTCGAGCGCCTTGCGTAGCGGCGTCTTGGCGCGGGACGCCTCGCCTTGCTGCAAATAGCCGATACCCAGCTGAATGTAGGCGTCTCGCGCTTCGTCGCGTCCTTCCGAGGTCCGCATGGGATTGCCCGATCCGGAAGACACACAGCCAGCCATAAGGCCGGCAAGCAGAAACAGCAGCGCAACGCGCAAGGTCATCAGCATCCCCCTCAGGAACGGTTCGTAACAACAGGCGCCGTCACTGGCTCGGATTGCAGCTCGCGCACCGCAATGTAGCGCTCGCTTCGGCGGGTTCGATCCATTACCTGCCCGACCAACTGACCACAGGCGGCATCAATGTCCTCACCCCGCGTGGTACGCACCGTCACATTGTGCCCGGCTTTATGCAGGATGTCCTGAAAACGACGGATCGCATTGTTGCTCGGCCGCTCATATCCGGAATGCGGGAAGGGATTGAATGGGATCAGATTGATCTTGCAAGGAATTTTTGCCAGCAGTGCGATCATTTGCTCCGCATGCTCGGGCTGATCGTTGATGCCCTGCAAAAGCGTGTATTCGATGGTGAGGACGCGTTTTTCACCCAGATTGGAGATGTAGCGCTGACAGGCGGCCAGCAGCATTTCCAATGGATATTTCTTGTTGATTGGTACCAATTGATCACGCAATGCATCGTTCGGTGCGTGCAGCGACAGCGCCAGCGACACATCGATTACCTTGGAGAGCTCCTCGATCATCGGCACTACGCCAGATGTCGAAAGCGTCACCTTGCGTTTGGAAATACCGTAGCCCAGGTCGTCCATCATGATCTGCATGGCGGCCACGACATTGTCGAAGTTCAGAAGCGGCTCACCCATACCCATCATCACCACGTTGGTGATGGCACGATCGACCTTCGCCGGTATGGTGCCGAACGATTTATTGGCAATCCACACCTGACCGATCACCTCGGCGGCGGTGAGGTTGCTGTTGAAGCCTTGTTTGCCGGTCGAGCAGAAACTGCAATCCAAAGCACAACCAGCCTGGGAGGAAACGCAGAGAGTGCCGCGTCCACCCTGGGGAATATAGACGGTTTCCACGCAGCTCCCCGAAGCCACACGGACTACCCATTTACGGGTGCCGTCGGTAGAGATGTCTTCGCTAACGATCTCGGGGCCGCGGATCTCGGCAGAGGCCTTGAGCTTCTCGCGCAGGGCCTTGCCGATGTTGCTCATGGCGTCGAAATCATCGACGCCAAAATGGTGAATCCATTTCATGACCTGGCCGGCACGAAAACGCTTCTCCCCTATTGAATCGAAGAAGCTTTCCAGCTGAGGCTGGGTCAGCCCCAGCAGGTTTACTTTACCGGTCGTAACAGTCATCTGGATTCACCTTCGCCAGATCAGCGAATGCGGGCACACACTTCGGTGGCGGAGAAGAAATAGGCGATTTCGCGGGCAGCAGACGCCTCAGAGTCGGACCCGTGAACGGCGTTTTCATCGATGGAAACGGCGAAATCGGCACGAATGGTGCCCGGAGCGGCTTCTTTCGGATTGGTGGCGCCCATCAGCTCACGGTTCTTGGCAATGGCGTCTTCGCCTTCCAGCACCTGAACGATGACCGGGCCGGACACCATGAAAGCCACCAGATCCTTGAAGAACCCACGCTCGCTGTGCTCGGCATAGAAACCGCCCGCTTCACGCTCGGACAATTGGACCATCTTCGAAGCGACGACGCGCAGACCGGCCTTCTCGAAACGGGAAGTGATCTCGCCGATTACGTTCTTGGCGACGGCATCAGGCTTGATGATGGAGAAAGTGCGTTGCAGGGCCATTTGAAACTCCAGAAAAGGATTGGGTTAAAGCAAACGAGTAAACCCGCGAATTATACGCGGGTCCCGATTGAAATTATAAGAGCGGCTGTGAGCCGCTTAGCGCAGAGTCGCAGGGCAGGACAACCATCACGCCCATGTCGCAATGTCGAAACCGGCCTCTATTCTTCTTCTATCCAGGCGGCCTGGATGGCTTCGAGAACTTTCTCGCCGCCGCGTTGCGGGTCGTCGGCAAAATCAGGCAACTCGACGACCCAGCGATGCAGTTCGACGAAGTTCACGTAACGAGGATCCACATCCGGCTTACGCTCAGCCAGTTCAATGGCAATATCCAGCACATCACCCCATTTAAGCGCCATGCTTCACCTCGTCCTCAATGACCTTCGGAGACCTGGTTGATGGTGTATTTCGGAATCTCGACCACCAGATCTACATCCGCGACGGCTGCCTGACAGGACAACCGAGAGCTGGGCTCGAGGCCCCATGCCTTATCCAGCATGTCATCTTCCAGCTCGTCAGAAGCTTCCAGCGACGCAAAACCCTCACGGATCACCACGTGACAGGTCGTGCAAGCACAGGATTTTTCACAGGCATGCTCGATATCGATACCGTTTCGCAACGCGGCATCGAGCACCGTCTCGCCAGGCTGCGCCTCCACTACAGCCCCTTCAGGGCAGTGGTCGGCATGGGGCAGGAAAACAATCTGCGGCATCTAAGTCATTCCTCGATATCGTTAAGCCGCCGCCCGGCCAATGCAGCCTTGACGGTGGAATCCAGCCTGCGTGCGGCAAAGGCATCGGTAATCTGGCTCAGGCGCTTGACTTGGCGCTCGATCGCCACACCGTCCTGGCTATCGAGCAGCTCCCGCAGAACCTGCATCTGCGACTCGATCGACACACGTTCCTCCTCGCTGAGCAAACGCTCGCCGTCCACCGCCAGAGCGCCCTCGACCGCTTCAATCAACCGTTGCGCATCGACTAGCTGTTCGCGCAGCGCACGGGCCGTTTTGTCTTCGCTGGCCTTGTGAAAGGAGTCTTCCAGCATGCGAGCGATCTCACCGTCAGTCAGCCCGTAGGAAGGCTTCACCTGAATGCTCGACTCAATGCCGGACGCCAGCTCACGGGCAGACACGCTGAGCAATCCGTCGGCGTCAACCTGAAAGGTGACACGAATCTTAGCCGCACCCGCCACCATTGGGGGAATGCCTCGCAGCTCGAAGCGGGCCAGCGATCGACAGTCGGCGATGAGTTCTCGCTCGCCCTGCAATACGTGGATCATCATGGCCGACTGGCCATCCTTGTAGGTGGTGAAATCCTGTGCGCGAGCGACTGGGATGGTGGTGTTGCGAGGGATGATCTTTTCCATCAACCCCCCCATGGTCTCCAGCCCCAGCGACAGCGGTATTACGTCGAGTAGCAGGAGCTCTTCGCCATCCCGGTTGTTGCCCGCCAGGGTCTCGGCCTGGATCGCTGCACCGATGGCAACCACCTGATCAGGGTCAATGTCGGTCAGCGGGTCGCGAGCGAACATTTCGCCGACCCGCTCACGGACGCGTGGCACGCGGGTGGAACCGCCCACCATGACCACCGCATGAACGTCTTCGAGCTCGACAGACGAATCGCGCAATGCGCGCCGACACGACTTGAGGCTACGAGAAATCATTGGGTCGACGAGTTCGTTGAAGGTGGCACGAGTCAGAAGACCCTGCCAACCGGCATAGCGCACCTCTACGGATTCGGCATCGCTGAGCTGCTCTTTGGCGTCACAGGCAACTTTCAATACATCTCGCTGCGCCCCTGGATCGAGATCGTCGGACACACCCGCCTGGGCGAGTATCCAGCCAGCGATGGCATGATCGAAGTCGTCACCACCAAGCGCGGTATCGCCACCGGTAGCCAGCACCTCGAAAACACCCTTGGTCAGGCGCAGGATGGAAATGTCGAAGGTTCCGCCACCTAGGTCATAGATCGCTACGACACCCTCAGCCTCACGGTCCAAACCATAGGCGACTGCAGCGGCGGTAGGCTCGTTGAGCAGACGCAACACGTTGAGATTGGCCAGTCGTGCGGCATCCTTGGTCGCTTGCCGCTGCGCCTCGTCGAAGTATGCAGGCACCGTGATCACCGCGCCGACCAGCTCCCCCCCGAGAACCGCTTCTGCCCGCTCTCGCAGTTCGCGAAGGATTTCAGCCGAAACCTCCACCGGGCTCTTGGCGCCCTGTACCGTCTCGATGAAAGGCATTTGCGATTGCCCTTCGCTGAAGCGATAAGGCAGCTGTCCACCCAATTGCTTCACATCACCGACACCGCGTCCCATCAGGCGCTTGACCGAGAGGATGGTGTTCAACGGATCGCTGGCGGCAGCGCGCTTTGCAGCCCGCCCCACCTCGACGCGATCGGCGCAATAACGTACCGCGGAAGGCAGAATGGCCTCGCCGTCGGCATCGGCCAGCGGCGCCGTGACACCACTGCGCAACGCGGCCACAAGTGAGTTGGTGGTGCCCAGATCGATACCAACCGCCAGACGACGCTGGTGAGGTTGCGGGCTTTGTCCGGGTTCAGCTATCTGAAGTAAGGCCATTTCTGTCTGATATCGGGCGCAGCGTCTGGGGCTACGCGTGGTTAGTCGTCGAGGCGCTCTTCTAACTGGCGCACTTCCTGGGAGAGCTTATCGAGGAACTGCATCCGACGCACAAGCCGCTCCGCCTCGGCGCGCTGTGATTCATCCTGCCATATGCGCGCAAACGAATCGTTGAGGTCGAGCTGAGCAGCCTTGAGGCGAACCTTGAAAGACGCGACACCGGCCATATCCGCTTCGTCATGCAGCTCTTCGAGCTCTTCTCGCCACTGCATCTGCTGCATGAGGAAAGCAGGATCCTGAACGGTAGCCTCCAGCGGCATCTCCCGCCCCTGCAGCGTCAGCAGATAGCGGGCCCGTCGCGACGGGCTTTTCAAGGTCTGATAGGCCTCGTTCAGATTTGCCGAACGCTCGATGGCATGGCGCTGTTCGGTTTCACCAGCATCAGCAAACCGATCAGGATGGACTTTGCGTGCGAGCTCGCGGTAACGAGACGAGAGCATGTCCAGGTCTATATCGAAGGCAGGCTGCAACTCGAACAGCGCGTAATGACAGGGAGTTCCCACAGCGTCCTCAGATATTGAAGCTCTCGCCGCAGCCGCATTCGCCACGCACGTTGGGATTATTGAACTTGAAGCCCTCGTTCAGCCCTTCCCGGACGAAATCGAGCTCCGTTCCGTCAAGGTAAACCAGGCTTTTGGGATCGATGATGACCTTCACGCCGTGGCTGTCGAATACCGAATCTTCTGCGGCCGCTTCGTCAACGAACTCGAGCACATAGGCCAGACCTGAGCAACCGGTTGTACGAACACCCAACCGGACCCCAAGCCCCTTGCCGCGCCCTTCCAGCGAGCGGCGTACGTGATTGGCGGCGGCGGTCGTCATGCTGATAGCCATCGATACCTCCTTACGCCTGTGGTAACCCTTTCTTCTCACGATAATCGCGAACGGCCGCCTTGATGGCGTCTTCGGCCAACACCGAGCAGTGAATCTTCACTGGCGGCAATGCCAACTCTTCAGCCAGCTGGGTGTTCTTGATGGTTTCCGCCTCTTCCAGCGTCTTACCCTTCATCCACTCGGTCGCGAGGGAGCTGGAGGCGATGGCCGAGCCACAACCATAGGTCTTGAACTTGGCATCTTCGATAATGCCTTGTTCGTTGACCTTGATCTGCAAGCGCATTACATCGCCGCAAGCCGGGGCGCCGACCATGCCGGTGCCGATGGTGGGATCCTCAGCGTCGAACTTACCGACGTTGCGGGGATTTTCGTAATGGTCAATGACCTTATCGCTGTATGCCATGGTGCAATCCTCTTTGAATCAGGCTATGCGGAGCTCGACGGATCGGGTCAGTGGGCAGCCCACTCGACCTGCGAGATGTCGACGCCATCCTTGAACATGTCCCATAAGGGTGAAAGCTCACGCAACTTGGTAACCGCCTCGCTTACTTTCTGCGCGGCGTAGTCGACTTCTTCTTCGGTGGTGAAGCGGCCAAAGGTAAAACGGATCGAGCTGTGAGCGAGTTCGTCGTTGCGGCCCAGCGCGCGGAGCACATAGGAAGGCTCCAGCGACGCAGAAGTACAGGCCGAACCGGAAGACACCGCGAGGTCCTTGAGCGCCATGATCAGCGACTCGCCTTCAACATAGTTGAAGCTCAGGTTCAGATTGTGCGGCACCCGCGAGGTCATGCTGCCGTTCACATACAACTCTTCCAAGTGCTCGACTCGCTTGAAGAAACGGTCGCGCAGCTTGGTGATGCGCTCGCTCTCAGCAGCCATTTCTTCCTTGGCAATGCGAAACGCCTCCCCCATACCCACCGACTGGTGCGGCGCAAGGGTACCCGAGCGCATGCCGCGCTCATGACCACCGCCGTGCATCTGCGCTTCCAGGCGTACGCGCGGCTTGCGGCGTACATACAGCGCGCCGACGCCCTTGGGCCCGTAGGTCTTGTGAGCGGAGAAAGACATCAGGTCGACCTTCATGCTTTCCAGATCGATCTCGACCTTGCCGGTGGACTGCGCAGCATCGACATGGAACAACACGCCGCGCGAACGGGTAAGCTCACCAATGGCGGCGATATCGTTGATCGTCCCGATTTCGTTGTTCACGTGCATGATGGAAACCAGCACGGTGTCGTCGCGCAGCGCGGCCTCGACCATTGCCGGCGTGATCACGCCATCTTCACCCGGCTCGATGTAAGTCACTTCGAAACCCTCCCGCTCGAGCTGGCGGGTCGTATCCAAAACGGCCTTGTGCTCGATCTTGCTGGTCACGATGTGCTTGCCCTTAGAGGCATAGAAGTGCGCGACACCCTTGATCGCCAGGTTGTCCGACTCGGTCGCACCGGACGTCCAGACGATTTCGCGAGGGTCCGCATTGACCAGCTCGGCGACTTGCCGTCGGGCATTCTCGACAGCCTCTTCGGCTTTCCAACCAAAAGCGTGGGAGCGCGATGCCGGGTTGCCGAAATTGCCTTCGGCAGTCAGGCATTCGACCATTTTCTCGGCAACGCGAGGGTCGACCGGTGTGGTAGCGGAGTAATCCAGGTAAATCGGCAACTTCATCAGGTATCTCCTATCAGGCAGGCGCCCTGCTCACTCGACGGCGGACGCTTCGATCTTATCCAGGTGTGCATTCTGACCATTGGCTCGTCGCATATCCTGGCGCAGAGCTACTTCCTGAACCTCACGACGCATCACCAGGTCGGCCAGACTGATACCGCTTAGAAATTCATGGATCTGTTGGCTCAGATCGCACCACAAATGATGGGTCAAACAGGTGTCGCCCGAGTGGCAATCGCCCAGCCCCTGGCAACGGGTGGCATCAACCGACTCATTGACCGCATCGATGACTTGCGCGACTTGAATGCCAGCCATCTCGCGGGAAAGCTGATAACCACCACCCGGCCCACGAACGCTGGTAACCAAGCTCCCACGGCGCAACTTGGCGAATAGCTGTTCTAGGTAGGAAAGCGAGATGCCTTGCCGCTCGGAAATGTCCGCAAGGGACACCGGCCCGTGTTGCGCATGCAGCGCGAGATCGAGCATCGCAGTGACGGCGTAACGGCCTTTGGTAGTCAATCGCATCGGTTCGCACCAAGCATCATGGTTTGGGGCAAGTATGCAATACCCGACTATTTAGATCAACTATAAGACTGATTAAATCACTCGGACTTTAGCCGTACAAGTAACGCAGCTGGTCGGCGAGGCTCTGTCACCCCGCCAGCGAGAGGCGCCTATGATAGCAGCCCACCCCGTCCATCGCACTTCAAGGACGAGGCTCGTCACCCACGTCTTTGACTTCGGCGAAGTCCTCTTCACGCAACTCAGGCATTTGCTTTGCACAGTAATCGCTGCCAAGAGCAGTCAACGCTTGGCACATGCCCTCCATGCGCTCTTCGACAGCCTGAACGTGATCGAGCAACTGGCCGATGGCACGCGCCACTGGATCGGGCATGTCTTCCGTCACCCCATAGGCGTCGAAACCGATCTTCTCGGCGATCGCCTTGCGCTTGGCTTCCTGCTCGTCATTCGACTTGACGATCACGCGCCCAGGGATACCGACCGCGGTCGCACCGGCCGGAACCGCCCGCGTGACCACCGCATTGGAGCCGACCTTGGCGCCCGTCCCCACAGTGAACGGACCAAGAATCTTCGCGCCCGCCCCGACGATCACACCGTCCTCGAGCGTGGGATGCCGCTTGCCCTTGTTCCAGCTTGTACCACCGAGAGTGACCCCATGATAAAGGGTCACGTCGTCACCGATTTGGGCAGTCTCACCGATGACGATACCCATACCGTGATCGATAAAAAAACGCCGTCCAATCTGCGCGCCTGGATGAATTTCGATCCCCGTCAGCCAGCGCGCCAGGTTCGAATTCATACGCGCCAGCCACTTGCAGTCGTTCAGCCACAACCAATGGGAAACCCGATGAAACCAGACAGCATGCAATCCCGGATAGCAGGTAATGACCTCGAATGCGTTACGCGCTGCCGGATCGCGGTGAAAAACGCTCTGGATATCTTCGCGCATGCGTTCGAACATCAATCAGATCTCCGCTTATGGGGTTCGCCGCGGACGGCTTTCTGGGTTTCGGTAAGAATTCCGCGCAGGATATTCATTTCCAACTTGCTGATACCGCTGCGACCGTAGAGCCTGCGCAGGCGAGGCATGAGATGACGAGGCTTCTGAGGATCGAGAAAACCGATCTCAATCAAGGTCTGCTCGAGATGTCCGTAGTAATGCTCGAGTTCGTCTGCGGTGACTGGCTGCACATCGAGCATCGAGGTGGTTTCGAGTTTCTCCTGCTTGCTTGGCTGATTGTTCGCAGCCAGCCATGCCATACGTACCTCATAGGCAATCACCTGCACGGCAGCGGCAAGGTTCAATGAGCTGAACTCGGGATCTGACGGAATATGGACATGGTATTGGCAACGCTGCAGCTCTTCATTGGTAAGCCCTGCATATTCGCGCCCGAATACCAACGCAACCTCCCCGCCCCTCTGAACCTGCTCCACGCAGGCTGACCCGGTTTCGCGCGGATCCAGCAACGGCCAAGGTATGCGCCGATCACGAGCACTGGTACCGAACACCAGACTGCAGCCCACCAAAGCCTCTTCAAGGGTCTCGACCACCTGCGCTGAGTCCAGCACATCAGTCGCACCCGATGCCCGCGCAACGGCATTCGGGCTCGGAAAGTCCTGGGGGTCCACCAGTACCAGGCGAGACAAGCCCATATTTTTCATCGCCCTGGCCGCCCCGCCAATATTGCCGGCGTGACTGGTATTGACCAGCACTACACGAATGTTCTGAAGCGACACTGTTGTTCTCGACAGGAAAGCAAACCGAAAGCTTACAGGAACGCCCGAGGCCTCCGCTATTGCTGTCCCAATGCGCTCCAACCACGTAACACCCGACCAAGCTTTCTGATAGAATTGCCGGCTTTCTTTAAACGACCAGGTATTTGATCGATGCAGCCCATGCTGAATATCGCGCTGCGCGCCGCCCGTAGCGCCGGCGAAATGATTGTTCGTTCCACCGAGCGCCTGGACGTGATCTCGGTTAGCGAAAAGGACGCGCGCGATTACGTCTCGGAAATCGACCGCACCGCAGAGCAGCTCATCGTTGCGGCGCTGCGCAAAGCCTATCCGAACCACGGCATTCTTGGCGAGGAAGGCGGTTTGCTGGAGGGCAGCGGCGATGGCGCGGATTACCTCTGGGTAATCGATCCGCTGGATGGCACGACCAACTTTCTGCGCGGCGTCCCGCATTACGCCGTCAGCATCGCTTGCAAATACCGTGGTCGCCTCGAGCATGCCGTGGTCCTCGACCCGGTGCGCCAGGAAGAATTCACTGCCAGCCGCGGTCGAGGCGCCGCACTCAACGGTCGCCGCCTGCGAGTTAGCACACGCAAGAGCCTGGAAGGCGCACTCCTCGGAACAGGCTTCCCGTTCCGCGACGGCCAGATGGACAACATGGACAGCTACCTGAACATGTTCCGCAGCCTGGTTGGACAGACCGCAGGCCTGCGCCGCGCTGGCGCCGCCAGCCTCGATCTCGCCTATGTTGCGGCCGGCCGCTACGACGCGTTCTGGGAATTCGGTCTTTCCGAATGGGACATGGCGGCAGGCGCGCTACTGATTCAGGAAGCTGGTGGCTTGGTCAGCGACTTCAGCGGCAGCCACGATTTCCTTGAGAAAGGCCAGATCGTCGCCGGCAACACTAAGTGTTTCAAGGCCGTACTGACGGCGATCCAGCCACACCTGACACCCTCGCTGAAGCGCTAGAAAACGGCTCAAAAAAAACGCCCAGACGGGCGTTTTTTTCTTTTACAGTCAGCTCACTGCTGCGTCAGCACCAATTGGCCGTCGCGAAACGGAATTTTGCTGCCCGGATCCCGATCCATACGAATCTGACCGATCTCTCCGCCGAGATCATATTTGACGTCGTAACCAACGATCTTGTCATGGCTGTCGGTTACCGTATTGCAGCGGGTTTCAGTAGTGGTGTAGGTGTCATTCGCCTGCATACGGCCCTGTACCTGATTACCGGCATAGCCGCCCCCTACCGCACCGACAACGGTGGCAATCTTCTTCCCATTACCTCCGCCGACCTGATTGCCCAGCAAGCCACCGACGACCGCTCCCACCGCCGTCCCGGCAATTCGATTGCTATCCTGGATGGGCTTCTGCCGCGTGACGGATACCTCTCGGCAAACCTCACGCGGCGTCTTAATAGTTTCCTTGACAGGCTCAACGGCCAACACTTCGGCGAACTTCGGCCCTCGATCAACCAGTGAATAGGTGGCGAATGCCCCGCCAGCAGTGACGACTACAGCACCCAGAACACTACCTACCAGCATCGACTTGTTCATTTAACTTCCCTTCTTCTGACGGGCCAGGCCCGCTGCGCCCGTTAGTCAGCGCAGCGGGACAGAAGTTCAAAAAATCAAGTCAGGGCAGCTCGTCCACCTCTTCAACGACAGGGGGAATCAGATCGTCACGAGTAAGCTTCAGCCACACCAGCAACATCCCCGCGACATACACCGACGAGTAGGTCCCCGCCCCGACACCTATCAGCAACGCCAACGAGAAGCCCCAAAGATTTTCCCCACCGAAGAACATCAGCGCACCAACCGCCAGCAAGGTAGACACCGAGGTGGCCAGCGTACGCAGCAGGGTCTGCGTGGTTGAAATATTGATATTCTCCAAGAGCTCCGCCTTCCGAAGAACGCGGAAATTCTCACGAATCCGGTCGAAGATCACGATGGTGTCGTTAAGCGAGTAGCCGATTACCGCAAGCACCGCCGCCAAAACAGTCAGATCAAAAGTGATCTGGAACAACGAGAAGACCCCGAGCACCAGTACCACGTCGTGAAACAGCGAAAGCACCGCGCCCAGCCCGAACTTCCACTGAAACCGGAAGGCGACATAGACGAGGATGCCACCGAGGGCGAGCAGCATGCCCAACCCACCCTGGTCGCGAAGCTCCTCGCCAACCGCCGGCCCGACGAACTCGACACGCTTGACGGTGACGGCACTGGCGCCTTCACCACCACGCAATGCATCAGCAATGCGCTCGCTCATCATCGGATCGTCGCCCGGCATCCTTACCAACACGTCGGTCGTGGCACCAAAGCTCTGCACCACGGCGCCGTCGAAGCCAGACCGGGAGAGCTGCGTCCGCACCTGATCCAAGGGCACCGGCTGCTCATAGGACAGCTCGATCAACGTGCCGCCGGTAAAGTCCAGGCCGAAATTCAAACCTTTCACCGCCAAGCTACCGAGCGAGACAAGCGTGAGCAGTACGGTCAGGGCAAACGCCACATGACGCACGCCCATGAAATTGATTACGCGTTTCATCGTGCTAGCCCCTTAAATCCACAACTTCTTGAGATCGCGGCCACCGTAGATCAGGTTGACCATGGCGCGGGTCACGATGATGGCGGTGAACATGGAGGTCATGATCCCGAGCGAGAGGGTGACGGCGAAGCCCTTGATCGGCCCCGTGCCCATGGCGAACAGGATGCCGCCGACCAGCAGCGTGGTCAGGTTGCCGTCTACGATCGCGGAAAACGCCCGATCAAAGCCTTCATGGATCGCGCGCTGGATGGACATGCCATTGGCGATTTCCTCCCGGATACGCGAGAAGATCAGCACGTTGGCGTCGACCGCCATGCCCATCGTCAGCACGATACCGGCGATACCAGGCAGCGTCAGCGTGGCGCCCAGCATCGACATCAGCGCTGTCAGCACCACCATGTTGAACAACAGGGCAATCGTCGCCAGGACGCCGAAGAACTTGTAGATCAGCACCATGAAAACCGCGACGAAGAGAAAGCCCCACAGCGCAGCCTCGATGCCGAGCTTGATGTTCTCTGCACCCAAGCTCGGGCCGATGGTGCGCTCCTCGGCGAAGTACATTGGTGCCGCGAGCCCGCCAGCACGCAGCAATAGCGCCAATTCGGATGATTCACCCTGACCATCCAGTCCGGTGATACGGAACTGACTACCCAGTGGCGACTGGATTGTCGCCAGACTGATGATGCTTTTCTCTTCCTGGAAGGTCTCGACGCGCGATTCCTGCTCGACGCCGTCGACCATCTTCTTGACATAACGCGTGACCGGACGCTGCTCGATGAAGATCACCGCCATGCTGCGGCCAACGTTGTTGCGGGTGGCGCGGTTCATCAGATCGCCGCCATGCCCATCCAGACGAATGTTCACCTGCGGACGGCCATTCTCGTCATAGCTGGCCTGAGCGTCGGTGACCTGGTCACCTGTGATGATCAGGCTGCGCTCGAGCTGTACGGGAGGGCGACCTTCCTCGCGGAATCCGAAGGTCTCAGTTGTCGCGCGTGATGCGTCGGCCTCGGCGGCCAGACGAAACTCTAGATTGGCGGTCTTGCCCAGAATGCGCTTGGCCTCGGCGGTATCTTGCACACCTGGCAGCTCGACGACGATGCGATTGGCACCTTGGCGCTGAACCAACGGCTCGGAAACTCCCAGCTCATTGACCCGATTGCGCACGGTCGTAAGGTTCTGCTTGATCGAATACTCGCGAATCTCCGCCAGCTTGGCCTCAGTAATTGCCAGGCGCAATACATGCTGTCCATTGCGCTCGCTGGAGGTCAGCTCGAAATCGTTGAAGCTCTTGCGGATCAGTGATTGAGCTGCCGAGAGCGCAGCTTCGTCGGCAAACCCGAGCTGCACAGCGTTGTCCGCCTGGGGGAGACTGCGGTAACGAACACGCTCCTTACGCAGCAGGCTCTTGACCTCGCCTTCATAGACGTTCAGACGAGTCTCGATCGCCTTGTCCATATCGACTTCAAGCAGGAAGTGCACGCCCCCCGACAGGTCCAGACCCAACTTCATCGGGCTGGCACCCAAGTTGCGTAGCCACTCGGGCGTGGTGGGCGCAAGATTGAGCGCAACCACATAAGCATCACCCAGCGCGCGTCGCACGACATCCTTGGCTGGCAACTGGTCGTCCTGGTTGGCCAGCCGTAACAAGCCGCCACGACCCTGCTCGTCCAGGCTCGCCGCTTTGACCTCGATACCGGCCTCCGCAAGCGCCTTGCTGGCACGATCGAGATCGGCGTCGGTGACGTTCAGCGAGGTTGTAGCACCAGTGACCTGAACGGCCGGATCGTCCGGATACAGATTGGGAGCGGAATAGATGAAGGCAATGCCTAGCACTACTACGATCAGCAGGTATTTCCAGAGAGGGAATCTATTGAGCATGACGCAGCCCGTCTAATGACGCGGGGCGCCTTGCGCGCCCCGTCGTTGGTGTTGAGTAGTAGTCAGCTCAGATGGCTTTCAGCGTGCCTTTGGGCAGCGTTGCGGCAATCGCCACCTTCTGGAACTTCAGCTCCACCGAATCGGAAACTTCGATCACGACGAAGTCATCGGAAACCTTGGTGACCTTGCCCGCGATACCACCGGAGGTAACCACTTCGTCACCCTTCTGCAGGCCGCCGATGAGGTTCTTATGTTCTTTGGCGCGCTTGGCCTGAGGGCGCCAGATCATCAGATAAAAGATAACCAGAAAACCAACCAGGAACAGCCACTCGAAGCCACTACCAGCGGGACCAGCGGCAGCCTCTTGAGCGTAGGCGGCGGGAATCAGAAAGCTCATGTAGCACTCCTGTTGCAGAGATCAGTTTAGTTATGGGTTCGTCACGCAAGCGGCGGCGTTGGCAGGCCGCGCTTGGCATAGAAGGCGTCGACAAAGGCCGCCAATGTACCCTGTTGGATAGCATCGCGTAAACCAGCCATCAGAAGCTGGTAATGACGCAAGTTGTGGATTGTATTCAACATGCTGCCCAACATTTCGCCACATTTGTCGAGATGATGCAGATAAGCGCGGGAGAAGTGTTTGCAGGTGTAACAATCGCAACCGGCATCCAATGGCGAGTCGTCGTGTCGGTGTACGGCGTTGCGAATCTTGATCACCCCACTATCAGTGAACAGGTGGCCATTACGCGCATTGCGGGTCGGCATCACGCAATCGAACATATCCACGCCACGGCGCACGCCCTCGACCAGGTCTTCCGGCTTGCCCACCCCCATCAGATAGCGCGGTTTGTCAGCTGGCATCTGCGGTGGAAGGAAATCCAGCACGCGAATCATTTCTTCCTTGGGCTCACCAACCGAGAGCCCACCGATGGCCAAGCCATCGAAGCCAATCTCACACAAGCCCTCCAGCGAGCGCATGCGCAGCGACTCGTGCATGCCTCCCTGAACGATGCCGAACAACGCCGCAGGACTGTCGCCATGCGCGTCCTTGGAGCGGCGCGCCCAGCGCAACGATAGCTCCATCGAGCGCCGCGCCACCTCCTCATCGGCCGGATAAGGCGTGCATTCGTCGAAGATCATCACGATGTCGGAGCCCAGATCTCGCTGCACCTGCATCGACTCTTCCGGCCCCATGAACACCTTGGCGCCATCGACAGGCGAGGCAAAGTAGACACCCTCCTCCTTGATCTTGCGCATCGCCCCAAGGCTGAACACCTGAAAACCGCCGGAGTCGGTCAGAATTGGTCCGTGCCACTGCATGAAATCATGCAGATCGCCATGCGCCTTGATCACCTCGGTACCCGGCCGCAACCAGAGATGGAAGGTATTGCCGAGGATGATCTGCGCACCGATGCCCTCTACGTCACGTGGCAACATACCTTTCACCGTGCCATAGGTGCCCACCGGCATGAATGCTGGGGTTTCTACCGTGCCGCGCGGGAAGGTCAATCGCCCACGGCGTGCCCTCCCTTCGGTGGCGAGCAGTTCGAAAGACATGTGGCAGGTGCGACTCATTGTGAATCCTCGGGGCTACGGGGGGCCGGATTGCGAGTGATGAACATGGCATCACCGTAACTGAAAAAGCGGTAACCCCTGGCGATGGCCTCAGCGTAAGCAGCCATGGTTTCCGGATAGCCCGCGAACGCCGAGACCAGCATCAGCAGCGTTGACTCGGGCAGATGGAAATTGGTGACCAGCGCATCGACCACATGGAAGGGTTTGCCTGGGTAAAGAAAAATGTCGGTGTCGCCGCTGAACGCCTTGAGTATGCCGTTACGCGCAGCGCTTTCCAGCGAGCGCACGCTGGTGGTCCCGACTGCAATCACCCTGCCGCCGCGAGCACGGCACGCCGCAACCGCATCGACCACACCCTGATCGACCTCCAGCCACTCGCGGTGCATATGGTGCTCTTCTATGCGCTCGACTCGCACCGGCTGAAAGGTCCCAGCCCCCACGTGCAGCGTGACGAACGCGCTCTCGACGCCTTTTTCCTTCAGCGCCGCCAATAGTTGCGCATCGAAATGCAGACCTGCTGTTGGCGCGGCGACCGCGCCCGCCCGCTGCGCATAAACCGTCTGATAGCGTTCACGGTCAGCAGCTTCGTCCGGCCGATCTATATAAGGGGGCAACGGCATATGCCCGACGCGCTCGAGCAGGGGCAGTACAGCTTCATCGAACTCCAGCTCGAACAGAGCGTCATGGCGCGCCAGCATCAGCGCCTCCCCACCGCCGTCGATATGAACTTTCGCACCGGATTTGGGCGATTTGCTGGAACGGATATGAGCCAGCACGCGGCGATCATCGAGCACGCGCTCCACAAGCACCTCAACTTTTCCGCCGGTTTCCTTCTGCCCGAAGAGGCGCGCCGGAATGACCCGCGTATTGTTGAAAACCATCAGATCGCCGGGACGCAGATAATCGAGCAGCTCGGGGAAACCACGGTGCTCCAGCCCACCGGTCGGCCCGTCGAGCACCAGCAAACGGCTGGCACGACGCTCGGCCAGCGGGTGGCGGGCAATCAGCGAATCGGGAAGTTGAAAGGAAAAATCGGAAACTTGCATTTGAAAAAGATCAGCGCGGGGCATCGGGGGCGCAAAGCTTAGCGGAAACACCTCAATCTGACCACGCCGGACGATTGACCGACTCGCCTCGCATCCCTATACTGCGCCGCCACTGTGCCTCGATGGCGGAATCGGTAGACGCAGCGGATTCAAAATCCGCCGTTGGTAACAACGTGAGAGTTCGAGTCTCTCTCGAGGCACCATAATCAGACACCACAGGCAGCCGACAGCCTTTGGTACGGGAACCGCACAGCAGTAGCGGCATCACCCACAGCCCATGCTTCATGTATTGGGCAACGGCAACAGGCTCATCGAGCCCAGCTCAGCAAGGCGCCTGCTCCAGTCGTATTGAACGGTTGTGGCGTCGGCGAATCGCCAGAGCGCCCGCAACACCTGAAGAACGTGCCGATAACGGCGGCGCTTGCAGTGGACCACTCCATGACTCCGAGGGCTTGGCATCGCCCGGCGAGTTATCGTAGAGTGTGCCCACTGTGTTTGCATGGGTCGCCGTTGAATCGTGACCTGGTGCAGTAGATCTTCAGATCCGCTACATCCCGTTCGACTCTTTACTCCTTGCAACCAGTCTCCGCCTCCTGCCCGATGCAGGGGCGCTTCTACTATTGAGTTTCAAGGATACAAAGCTATGTCGAATCGTCAGAACGGTACCGTCAAGTGGTTTAACGACGAGAAAGGTTTTGGTTTCATCACTCCCGAGAGCGGTCCGGATCTGTTCGTGCATTTCCGCGCGATCGAAGGCAACGGCTTCAAGAGCCTGAAAGAAGGTCAGAAAGTCAGCTTTGTCGCCGTACAAGGTCAAAAAGGCATGCAGGCTGACCAGGTTCAAATCCAGGAATAAGCCGCTGCTTCGAAGAGCCCCTGATTGCAATATCAGGGGCTTTTTTATGCGCACGATTCCGTAGAATGCGCAGCTGCCTTTTCCATCGAGACGTCTATGCGCAACCATCCGCTTCGCCCGCAGGGGCAGTTTCCTCCGGCCGGCCTGATTCGCCGACTCGCCGCCCTGTTTTACGACTCGTTTCTCTCGATCGCGCTGATGATGGTCGTCACCCTGCTCTACCAGCAGGTAATTCTGCGCTTCTTCTACGGCAGCGAAGGGCTCAAAGCACTGGCGGAATCTGGAGGCCTGGATATCGATCCCGTACTTTCAACGCTCTTGCTATTCACCGTGTTCGCCTTTTTCGCCAAGTTCTGGACACACAACGGCCAGACGCTTGGCATGCAGGTCTGGGGCGTGCGGATACAGAATGTCGACGGAACCGCGATCGATCTCTGGCAGGCACTGCTTCGCTTTCTGATCGCAATTATGTCGTGGCTCGCCCTGGGACTGGGCTACTGGTGGATGCTATGGGACAAACAGCATCGCACCTGGCACGACATGTATTCGGAGAGCCAGGTCGTTCAATTGCCGAAGAACATCCATAAGAAATAAGCTAGAAGCGAAACAAGCAGCGCTGGGTTGACCACCAAGTCGCCCGGCGCCGTCTCCCGACGCCCCTTCGTCGTCCCGCCTTACCGCTCCTACGACCTATTTGGCTTCCTTGCCTCTGGTCCAGCACCCGTAGCGCCTTCCGGCTATCCCGCACGTCGCAGCAACCAGACACCTGCCAACGCACAAATACTGGCCGGCACCGCCACTGCCAACAAAGGCGAGAAACCGAACACTTGACTGGCCGGACCCAGCAGATCCTGCAGAATGCGGAACACGAAACCGACGATCACACCGGTAAAGATGCGCTGCCCGAGCGTCACCGAACGCAGCGGCCCGAAGATGAACGAGATCGCGAGCAGCACCAAGGCCACCGTTACCGCTGGCTGCAGCACCTTGGTCCAGAATGCCAGCCAGTAGCGAGCGTTGTTCAAGCCCTGGTCATCGAGGTAATGGATATAGCGCCACAGACCAGTGACGGACAAGGCCTCCGGCTCCATGATCACCGTACTGACCAGCTGCGGCGTCAGCTGTACGTCCCAATGCTCTTCGGCGGCTTTGGCAATCTCGGTATGGTCACCACGGAAATGCGTCGTGGCGACATCACTGAGCAGCCACTCGTCACCGTCGTAGCGTGCCCGACGGGCAAAGCTTGCCGATAACAGCTGCCGCTGCTCGTCGAAACGATAGCGGGTAACGCCGAGCAACAGACCGCCCGGCTGAACCGCGTTGATGTGCACGAACTCATCGCCCTGACGATGCCAGAGCCCATGCTTGCTACTTTGCGCTTCACCTGAACCCTGTGCCGAGGAGCGACTGGCCTGGGCGACATTTTCGCTCCAGGGCGCCACGTACTCACCAATCAGCACGCCGATCAGCATCAGCAGCAGCATCGGCTTCATCACCGCCAGCACGATGCGCCCGAGCGACACTCCGGCGGCCCGCATGACGGTCAGCTCGCTACTACTGGCAAGCGTGCCAAGACCGATGAGGCATCCGATCAGCGCCGCCATCGGCAGCATTTCGTAGGCCCGCTTGGGCGTCGTCAGCAGCACGTAAACAGCCGCATCCAACGTGCCGTAGCTACCTTTCACATCACCCAACTCATCGATGAAGGCGAACAGCAACGCCAGACCGACGATGACGCCGAGCACGGTCAGAATGGCCAGCAGCACATGACTACCGATGTAGCGGTCAAGCTTACGCATGAGCAGCTCCCGCCATGGCGCGACGCTTGTCGATCGCGAGTCGCAACGGTTCCCAGTAGAGCATCAGCATCCCTATAACAAAAAAGACTCCATGCACCCACCAGAGCCCCAGCGCCGGAGGGATACGCCCCTTGTCCAGCGAACCACGGGCAGCAATCAGCAAGGTCAGGTAAGCCATGTACAGGAGAATGGCAGGCAGCAACTTGAGGAAACGCCCCTGGCGCGGATTAACCTTCGACAACGGCACCGCCAGCAGCGTGACGATGAATACCAGTAACGGCAACGACAGCCGCCATTGCAGCTCGGACTGCAGCCGAATGTTGTCGCTGCCGAGCAATTCGCGGGTAGGCATCGCCTCGCGCTCGCTCACTTCAACGCTGATTTCCGGCTTGGGCAAAAGCACACCGTAAGTGTCGTACTGGATCGCCCGGTAGTCGGCCTGCCCGGGAGTGCCATCATAGCGATAGCCGTTTTCCAGAATCAGGTAACGGCTTCCATCGGGCTGAATTTCCTGGCGACCGCTCTCCGCGACCAACACAGACAGTCCACGCTGCTTGCCCGTCGCGCTGGAACGGTTGGTTTCGGAGATGAAAACGCCGGCCAACTCGGTTCGATCGGCGGTCAATTCACGGGTATAGGTCACGCGAGTGCCGTCGCGCAGGGTCTGAAAGCGCCCCGGAACCAGCGTATCGAACTCGGTCAACGAGTCCTGCTCATTGAGGATGCGATCCACCTCGGCCACACCCTGCGGTGCTAACCCGAGGCTGAGCCAGCCGACCAGGCCAGCAACCAGCGCCGCCGGTGCCAGACTGTAGGCCAGCAGGCGACGCTGACTCATGCCCGTAGCGGAAAGAACGGTCATCTCGCTATCGAGATAGAGCCGACCGTAGGCCAACAGGATGCCGAGAAACAGCCCCAACGGCAGGATCAATTGAAGAAACCCTGGCAGGCGGAACCCCATGATCATCAGCAGCACCCCCGGATCGAGGAGCCCCTGCGCCGCTTGCGCCAGGTATTTGATGAAGCGACCACTCATGATGATCACCAGCAGCACGGCGCTAACCGCGCTCAGGGTGACCAGCAGCTCACGGGACAGGTAACGAAAGACGATCAAACCGGACACTCCAGGGTTGTCAGGCTCCGGCGGCTACGCTCAAACTAGCCGCCAAGCAGCCGGTCCGCCCGCAACAGGACGTTGGACATCACGCAATACGTACCAACGCCCCGGTGAACGAACCACCGGAAAATAAGCCCGGCATTATCCTGCAAACCCGACTCTTTGTCTTGGGGACTCGACGCCATGGAATTTGTTGTAAAAAACACCAAAGCAGCTGCGGCAAAAACAGCCACCCTGGTCTTGCCAGTCGGTGAAAATCTACAGCTCGGCTCAACCGCGCAAAGCGTGGATCAGGTCAGCGGCGGCGCCATCAGCGCCTTGCTCAAGCGCGGCGACCTGCAGGGCAAGCCGGGTCAGACCCTCTTGCTGCACAGCCTGCCGAACCTGAAAGCCGATCGCGTACTACTGGTCGGCACTGGCAAAGAGGGCGAACTCGACGCTCGCCAATGGCGCAAGATCGCCGGCGCCGCGCTTGGCGTTCTCAAAGGGCTCGGCGGCAAAGATGCAACCTTTGCGCTCCAAGATGTACAGGTCAAAGAGCGCGATACCTATGCGTGCATCCGGATGCTGGTCGAAGTGTTGGCCGATGGTCAGTACGTATTCGAGCAGTTCAAGAGCAAGAAGAACGATGCCCCGGCGCTCGGCAAGATCACCATCCTGAGCGACAAGGCGAACCAGACGCAGGTTGAGCAGGCCACTCGCCACGCCGCAGCGATCACCGCCGGCATGAGTTTCGCCCGAGACCTGGGCAATCTGCCGCCGAATGTCTGCCATCCCAGCTATATGGCCGAGCAGGCCAAGCAGCTCGGCAAAACATTCAAAGGCCTGAAAGTCGACATTCTGGACGAAAAGAAACTGCGCGAACTCGGTGCCGGCTCGTTTCTTGCCGTTTCCCAGGGCAGTGAGCAGCCCGGGTGCATCATCGTCATGCAATACAACGGCGGCCAGAAAGGCGAGCAGCCCTACGCGCTGGTCGGCAAGGGCATCACCTTCGATACCGGCGGTATCAGCCTCAAGCCAGGCCAGGGCATGGATGAAATGAAGTACGACATGTGCGGTGCCGCCAGCGTACTCGGCACTTTCCGCGCCGCACTGGAATTACAACTACCGATCAACCTCGTCGGCCTGCTGGCCTGCGCGGAAAACATGCCCAGCGGCAATGCCACGCGTCCGGGCGACATCGTCACCACCATGAGCGGCCAGACCGTCGAGATTCTCAATACCGACGCCGAAGGCCGTCTGGTGTTGTGCGATACCCTGACCTATGCCGAGCGCTTCAAGCCGCGCGCCGTGATCGATATCGCCACGCTCACTGGCGCCTGCATCGTTGCGCTGGGTAGCCATACATCGGGCCTGCTGGGCAACAACGACGAACTGCTGCAACAGGTGCTGGGGGCCGGCCAGAAAGCCGATGATCGGGCCTGGCAACTGCCGCTGTTCGACGAATACCAGGAGCAGTTGGACAGCCCCTTCGCCGACATCGCCAATATCGGCGGGCCCAAGGCTGGCACCATCACCGCGGCCTGTTTCCTTTCGCGCTTCACCAAGGCCTACCCATGGGCGCACCTGGATGTCGCCGGCACCGCCTGGGTCAGTGGCGGAAAGGAAAAGGGCGCCACGGGTCGTCCGGTACCCTTGCTGACGCAATACCTGCTGGATCGAGCCGGGCAGGCATGAGCCAGGCGAGCGGAAACCGGGCATGACACGCATCGAGTTCTACGTACTGCCCGATAGCGAACCGGCAGGCCGAGCCAGAGCCGCCTGCCTGTTGGCAAGCAAAGGCTGGCAGCACGGCATGCCGGTATTCATACGCTGCCAGGACAGCCAGCAGTGCAGCGAACTGGATGAGCTGCTGTGGAGCTTTCGCGCCGAGCGCTTCATTCCGCATGAGCTCCACGACGACGATCCTCAAGCGCCCGTGGTGATCGGTACGGAGCAGCCGCCTACCGCCACCCAGGGCCTGCTGATCAATCTGTCACCCACCCTGTCGCCGCATACCGACCAGTTCAGCCGAGTGATCGAGATCGTCAACCAGCAACCGGAGCTATTGACCGTTTGCCGGGACAATTTTCGTCTCTATCGACAGCGCGGCTATGATCCAAAGAGAGTCGAATTGTAGCGAGCCTTCGGACGGCACGAACTCACCGACTCCGCAGCCGTTCGACGGCCTTGGCTATAGGGCCAATGCCCTTTCAGGAGCGCCACATCGCCTGGACGCTTAATCTCCGGAAACCACCGTACATGACGCAAACACCTCCCAATAAAGCCGCTCACCTGCTTGACGACCTGGAATCCATTCGCGCTCTGCTTGGGGATGAGGACCCTCCCATGCTCAGCGAGACACTTGACCCAGACAGCATCCCCCTGCTCTCTGAGGTCGTCGAGCGCGCGCCCACAGCGGCAGCTCAGCAAGAAATCGAGCCACGCGAGCCAGCCGTACGGACTGCTTTCCGCACCCTTGCCGAGCGCCACCTCGATCATGAGTTGCGCACCGCCGCGCAGCTGATTCTGCAAGATGTGATCGACGATTTCGTGCCGCAGATCGAAGCTGAACTGCGCAGTCGCCTGGAGGCGCGCGCCGAACAGCTGATCAAATCCCACCGTTCCTGAACGATCCGCCATGATTGCACCGGGGCGTCTCCGGTGACGTCCCCTCCCCACACATCGGACGGTTCATTCAGCAGTGCCGGATAAATGCCGCATCGCGGTTCTGCCCCTCGCGCACTTTGCCTTTATACTTGCCCGCTTTTCCGATCAGCCGTTCTAAGGGTCCCGCCGCATGGACAAGACCTACCAGCCGCACGCCATCGAAACTTCCTGGTATCAAACCTGGGAGTCGAACAACTATTTCGCCCCCCAGGGTTCAGGCGAGCCTTACACCATCATGATCCCGCCGCCGAACGTCACCGGCAGCCTGCATATGGGGCACGGGTTCAACAACGCGATCATGGATGCGCTGATCCGTTTCCGCCGCATGCAAGGTCGCAACACGCTGTGGCAGCCAGGCACCGATCACGCCGGCATCGCCACGCAGATGGTGGTCGAGCGGCAGTTGAGCGCGCAAGGCGTGAGTCGTCATGACCTGGGCCGCGAAAAGTTTCTCGACAAGGTCTGGGAATGGAAGGAGGAATCCGGCGGCAACATCACGCGTCAGATCCGCCGCTTGGGCTCTTCGGTGGATTGGTCGCGCGAACGCTTCACCATGGACGCCGGCCTGTCCAATGCCGTGAAGGAAGCCTTTGTACGCCTGCATGAAGATGGTCTGATCTACCGCGGCAAGCGCCTGGTCAACTGGGACACCAAGCTACACACCGCCATCTCCGATCTGGAGGTCGAAAACCACGACGAGAAGGGTCATCTCTGGCATCTGCGCTACCCACTGGCCGACGGCTGCAAAACGGCCGACGGCAAGGACTACCTGATCGTCGCCACGACCCGTCCGGAGACCATGCTGGGCGATGCGGCCGTCGCGGTGCACCCCGAGGACGAACGCTACAGGAACTTGATCGGCCGGCACATCATGCTGCCACTGGTGAATCGTCTGATCCCGATCATTGCCGACGATTATGTCGACCTCGAGTTCGGTACCGGCTGCGTAAAGATCACCCCGGCGCACGACTTCAATGACTATGAAGTAGGCAAGCGCCATCGCCTGCCCCTGATCAACATCTTCGACCGCAACGCCGCGATCCTGGCGCGCGCGCAGGTGTTCAACATCGACGGCACGCCGAACGACAAAGTCGACGCCAGCCTGCCCGATGGCTATGCACATATGGATCGCTTCGACGCGCGCAAGGCCATCGTCGCCGAATTCGAAGCCATGAGTCTGCTGGAAAAGATCGACGATCACGCGCTCAAGGTCCCGCGCGGCGACCGGTCCGGCACCATCATCGAGCCCTGGCTGACCGACCAGTGGTACGTCTCGACCAAGCCATTGGCCGAGAAAGCGATCAAGGCCGTCGAGAGCGGCGAAATCCAATTCGTGCCTAAACAGTACGAGAATATGTACTTTAGCTGGATGCGCGATATCCAGGACTGGTGCATCAGCCGCCAGCTCTGGTGGGGGCACCGCATCCCAGCCTGGTACGACGAAGCCGGCAACGTCTACGTCGGCCGGGACGAGGCGGAGGTTCGCAGTAAGTACAACCTTTGCAACAACGTCGAGTTGCGTCAGGACGAAGACGTGCTGGACACCTGGTTCAGCTCCGGCCTGTGGACCTTCTCCACCCTCGGCTGGCCCGAGCAGACCGAATATCTCAAGACGTTCCACCCGACCGACGTACTGGTTACCGGCTTCGACATCATCTTCTTCTGGGTCGCCCGCATGATCATGCTGTCGACTCACCTGACCGGGCAGATCCCGTTCAAGACCGTCTATGTGCACGGTCTGGTCCGCGATGGACAAGGGCAGAAGATGTCCAAATCCAAGGGTAACGTGCTCGACCCGCTGGACATCGTCGACGGGATCGAGCTGGACGCGCTGCTGCAAAAGCGCACCAGCGGCATGATGCAGCCCAAGCTTGCCGAGAAGATCGCCAAGCAGACCCGCGCTGAGTTCCCTGAAGGCATCGCCAGCTACGGCACCGACGCCCTACGCTTCACCTTCTGCTCGCTCGCTTCGACCGGCCGCGACGTGAAGTTCGACATGGGGCGCGTCGAGGGTTACCGCAACTTCTGCAACAAGATCTGGAACGCCGCCAACTTCGTCTTCGAGAACACCGAAGGCCAGGATACCGGCGTCAATGGCGAACCGGCGACCGGCGCTCCGGCGGCCGACGCTTCGGTGGAGCTGTCGTCAGTGGATCGCTGGGTCATTTCCGCACTGCAGCGCACCGAAGCCGAAGTTACTCGTCAGCTCGAGGCCTTCCGCTTCGATCTGGCCGCCCAAGCGCTCTACGAGTTCATCTGGGACGAGTACTGCGCCTGGTACCTGGAGCTGGTCAAGCCCGTGCTCTGGGACGAAAACGCCAGCCTGGAACGTCAGCGAGGCACACGCCGCACGCTGGTGCGCGTGCTGGAGACCGCCCTGCGCCTGGCCCATCCGTTCATGCCTTTCATCACGGAAGAAATCTGGCAGCGGGTCGCACCGCTGGCAGGCAAATCCGGTCCAACCCTGATGCTGCAACCCTGGCCGCAATTCAACCCGGAGCGTCTCGACGAGGCGGCTGAAGGCGATATCGAGTGGGTCAAGGCGTTCATGCTCGGCATTCGCCAGATCCGTGGCGAAATGAACATCTCCATGGCCAAGCGGATCGACGTCGTGCTTGGCAACGCTTCCGATACGGACCGGCGTCGTCTGGCGGACAACGAGCCGCTGCTGAAGAAGCTGGCCAAGCTCGAAAGCGTCCGCATCCTCGGTGTCGGCGAAGAGCCGCCGCTGAGCGCCACGGCACTGGTCGGCGACATGCAGGTGCTGGTGCCGATGGCCGGGCTGATCGACAAGGACGCTGAACTCGCCCGCCTCGACAAGGAAATCGGCAAGCTCGAGGGTGAGGTCAAGCGCGTTGGCGGCAAGCTCGGTAATGCCGGTTTCGTCGACAAGGCGCCAGCCGAGGTGATCGACAAGGAGCGCGCCAAGCTGGCCGAGGCCGAACAGGCAAAAGCCCAACTTCTGGAACAGCGCGAGCGTATCGCCAGCCTGTAACCAAACAGAAGGCCAGCGCGTGATGTGCTGGCCTTTTTTGTTTAGGCCTTTGCACTTGATTGATGACAAGTAAAAACCGATGTGGCCGATACACTATCCGCACACGGACATTAACAATTAACAATTTATAGTTGGCAGGCCTAACTCGCAGAGCGCTCCACGACATGAAATATGCACGAGTCGTCACGCCGTGACGGAGGGACCGTGCAACCGTTCACACGCTGGCGCCAGCCTTTCGTTTTGCGGTTTCGCTTCATGCTTCGCATAGCCGTTTGCCCATCTTGAGCCTGCCACTGCCGAATCGTCGGCACTGCCGACGAGCCGGTTTGGTTTCTCAATATGGAGCCCTCCGATGTACGTACTCATGGCTGTCGTGTTTTTTATCGGCTATCTCTGCATAGCCTTAGAACACCCGTTGAAGATAGACAAGGCAGCGCTGGCGATTCTCACCGCCGTGATTTGCTGGACACTTCTCGTGCTGGGTGCCGATTCGATCATCCCGCACATACAAGGCGGGCACGAAACGGCTAGTCCGGCCGAGACGGTCGTCGAGTCATTGCGGCACCATCTCGGTGAGATCTCGGAGATCCTGTTTTTTCTGCTCGGCGCCATGACCATCGTCGAACTGATCGATTCCCACGAAGGGTTCAAGGTGATCACCGATCGCATCCAGACCCGCAAGCGCGTGCATCTGTTGTGGATCATCGGCTTCCTGACCTTCTTCCTCTCCGCCGCGCTGGACAACCTGACCACCACCATCGTGATGGTCTCGCTACTGCGCAAGCTGATTCGTGGCCGACCGGAACGTTGGCTGTTCGTAGGCGTCGTGGTTATCGCAGCCAACGCCGGTGGTGCCTGGTCGCCGATTGGCGACGTCACCACCACCATGCTCTGGATTGGTAACCAGATCACCGCGTCCGGCGTCATCGTCGGGTTGTTTTTGCCGAGTCTGGTATGCCTGGTGGTGCCGCTGTTGATCCTCAGCTTTCGTTTGCGTGGTGAAGTGCCCCGTCCTGGCGCCCGCGCGCATTTGGCTGAAAGCAATCCGCCAGCCACGACGGCGTTCGAGCGCAATCTGGTACTGGCACTTGGCCTCGGAGCGCTGGTGTTCGTCCCCATTTTCAAAACGGTCACGCATCTGCCGCCGTACATGGGCATCCTGTTCGGGCTTGGAATCCTCTGGATTACCACCGAGTTCCTGCACCGTCACAAGGAGGACGATCACAAGCATCCGCTGTCGGTCGTCGGTGTGCTGCGCAAGGTGGACACGCCAAGCGTACTGTTCTTTTTGGGTATCCTGCTGGCGGTCGCAGCATTAGCCACGGCCGGTCACCTGACCCAGGTCGCTACGATATTGCGCGAGTCCCTTGGCCATATTTATCCGATCAATTACACCATTGGCCTGCTCTCGGCAGTGGTGGACAACGTGCCACTGGTAGCCGGCGCGATGAAGATGTACCCGCTGGTCAACCCCGTGACGCTGGCTGCCGCCACGCCGGAAGAGTCGACCTGGCTGTCTCAGTTCGTGGTCGACGGGAATTTCTGGGAAATGCTCGCCTACTGCGCCGGTACCGGCGGCAGCACGCTGATCATCGGTTCGGCGGCAGGCGTAGCGGCCATGGGCATGGAAAAGATCAGCTTCACCTGGTACGTCAAACGAGTCAGCCTGCTGGCCTTCCTCGGATACACGGCCGGAGCCGTCACCTATATCGGTCTGCTCGCATTGCGCTGAACGGCACACTACTATCCTGGCCCGCCGCCACGACGCGGTATTGAGCGGGCCGGACTTTCATAGCAATGGAATCGAGATGACCGTCAGCAAGACCAAAAGTAGTTTCTATCGCCGCCTCTATGTCGCATGGTTGATCGACACTGGAGCGGCCACCAACGTGCCAGCGCTGGTCGCCGCAACCGGCATGCCAAGGCGCACCGCACAAGACACCCTGGCCGCGCTATCCGACCTCGATATCGACTGCCGCTTCATCCAAGAGGACGGCGAACGCCACAACGCCGGCTGCTATCGCATCCATGACTGGGGCGCGGTCGATAGGCAGTGGATCGAGCGCAACCTGTCCCGAATCAAAACCGTACTCGACTATCCTTGAAAGCAGCGCAATCCGGGCCGATCCCGTCTGCTCGGTGGGTGTCACTCACCAACGTTCACGCTAAGGATGGAGTATGTGGGATACCGGGAGTCGTCTTCGCCAGGTGGATCTGCTGGCTGGTCGCCCCGCCATAGGTAGCGTGGTCGTTTGCCTCAGCAGCCGCTAAGCTGTGATCCCTTTTCGCTGATAGTCCACATCTCGATGTCTCGACGCCCCGCCCTGTTTCCGGTCCTGCTGGCCGGCGCCATCTTGCTGCTGGTCGTTCACGGGCTGGGCCGTTTCGTCTACACCCCGCTACTTCCGTGGCTGGTGGAGGACGGCCTGCTGACGGTACGAGAAGGCGCCAGTATCGCCACTTGGAATTATCTGGGCTATCTCATCGGCGCATTATTGGCGTTACGCTGGCACCGCGTCGCGCAAATCCGCCGCAGTCTGCCTTGGGCCCTGGTGGTGCATGTACTCAGTACGCTGGCGCAAACCCAGGCCGATTCGGCCGATGCGCTTTCGGCGCTTCGTCTACTCAATGGAATCAGCAACGGGCTGGTCTTCGTTCAGGCACCTTCGCTGATTCTCGAGTGGCTGGCGCGCCAGCAGCGTGTGTCATCCAGCGGGCTGGTGTACCTGGGTGCCTGTGTTGGGCTGATTCTCTCCAGTCTGCTGGTCAGCCTTAGCAATGGCGTGCTGACAGGTGCGGACCGCTGGTGGCCGGCGGCGCTGCTGTCCTTACCCTTGGCATGGTGGGGCTGGCGGCAGCTAGCTCGCCTGGACATGCCGGAAACGCCGCTCGCCGACGGATCGGAACACGTGCCGAGCGGGCGCCTGCTGGACCGCGCCAGTACACCGCTGTTTCTGTCCTACGCCGGGGCCGGCATGGGCTACATCCTGCCGATGACGTTTCTGCCGATGGTCGCGCGTCTGCAGGTCGAGCCCGGCGACCTGCTCATCGAGAGCAGCTGGCTGGTGGTTGCACTCGCAACGCTGCCCTCCCCCTGGTTGTGGAACCGCCTCGGTGCTCTGCTGGGCGATGTGCTGGCCTTGCGCTTGAGCTATGTCGCTCAACTACTCGGCGTGCTGGCAGCACTGTTGCTGCCGGGTGCGTCAGGCATTCTGCTTTGCGCCGTACTGGTCGGCGGTACCTTTCTCGGCACGGTCCTGCTGACCCAGCGCTTGGCACGCGCACTGCACCCGCACCAGGGCCCGCGGCTATCGGCGGCACTGATTGCGCTCTACAGCCTGACTCAGTTGGCCGGCCCTTGGCTTACGGGTATCTGGCTTTCCATGGGGGGCTCGCTGCACAGCGCATTCTGGCTCGGTGCCGGCGCGCTGCTCTGGGGCCTGGGCTGGATGCTGCAGGTTCCACGTCGCGCCTGAAAGCTGTGGGACAATGCCGGTTTTCACCGTTACCAGCAGCCGAAAAATGACCGTCCGCAAATCCGTCAACCCGCCAGCACGGGCCGCCAAATCAGCTGAAGGCAAGGCCACCCTGCATCCGCGTAACCGCCATAGCGGACGCTACGACTTTCCCGCACTGATCGCTGGCAGCCCAGAGCTGGCCGAGTTCGTGATCATCAACCCCTACGGCAAGCAGAGCATCGATTTCGCCAACCCGGATGCCGTACGCGTGTTCAACCGCGCCTTGCTCAAGCAATTCTACGGGATCGCGCATTGGGACATTCCGCCAGGCTATCTATGCCCGCCGATCCCTGGGCGGGCCGACTACCTGCATGGTCTGGCCGACCTGCTGGCGGACGAAAACGCTGGTGAAATCCCTCGCGGCACGCGCATTCATGCGCTGGACATCGGTACCGGTGCCAACTGCATTTACCCACTGATCGGTGTGCGCGAGTACGGCTGGCGCTTTACCGGCACGGACATCGACGTGATAGCCCTGGCTTCGGCGCGTACCATCGTCGCGGCGAACAAGCTGGGCAAAAGCATCGCGTTGCGCCAGCAGAGCGATCCAGGGCATATCTTCGAACACTTAATACAGCGTGACGATCGCTTCGACATCACGCTCTGCAATCCTCCCTTTCATGCATCACAAGCCGAGGCGAGCAGTGGCAGCCAACGCAAATGGCGCAACCTCGGCAAACTCGACCCCAAGCGCAAATTGCCGACCCTCAACTTCGGCGGCCAGGCGGCGGAGCTGTGGTGCGAAGGGGGCGAGGCGGCATTCATTGCCCGGCTGGCGGACGAAAGCCGCGGCGTGGCGCAACAGGTCTGCTGGTTCAGCACGCTGGTGTCCAAGGGTGGCAATGTGCAGCCGTTGCAGGCGCGCCTGAAAAAGCTCGGAGCCCAGCAGATACGCCTATCGGACATGGCGCAAGGGCAGAAGCGCAGTCGCTTCGTCGCCTGGACCTTTCTGGCCGAAGAACAACAGCGCGAGTGGCGCGCGACGCGTTGGATGCGCCAGCCGACCTGATCAGCTCAGCGGGCGACGGAAGTACCTGGGCGCATCCTCGTAGCCCAGTCGCGCATAGAAGCGATGAGCCCCTTCGCGACGAACATCGCAATGAAGCTCCATGCGATCGCAACCGCGGGCTCGGGCGCGCTGCTCGGCAGCCTGCACCAGCCGTTCACCGGTCCCCTGGCTGCGCGCCGTCGAGTCGACACACAGATAGCTGATTCGGCAGAAGTCGCCTTCGAGCGCCAACTGGACGATGAAGTGCAGGGAAATGAAGCCGAGCAGTTGCCCCTCACCTCCTTCGGCTACCAGCAGGCAGGCATCGGCATGATTCAGGTGCTGCTGAAGGCGACGCTCGATGACGTCATCGTTTGCCGGGTAGCCAAGCTCGCCGAGCAGGCGGGCTATTGCTGATGCATCAGTACGGCGCGCGTCGCGCACATGGGGCATTGCTCAGACCGCCACGTCCCAGAGCTGCTTGTTCTTCAGCGCCATGGTCTGGATGTAACGTGGCTCACCGTTGATCTCTTCCAGTTCGGTCATGCCGGCGAGTTCGCCGACCACGCGGTAGCGCTTGCCGACGCGCTTGTCCTGCAGTGGATAGAGCTGAGCGATTTGTTGGGCGAGTTCGGTAAGAGTGGACATGGTTCGGTGGCTCCAGATAACTGCATGCCGCAGCTTTTTACAGGCATTAGATGACGGTTACGCGACAG
Source organism: Pseudomonas sp. YJ42 (assembly GCF_047225135.1). NCBI lineage: Bacteria > Pseudomonadati > Pseudomonadota > Gammaproteobacteria > Pseudomonadales > Pseudomonadaceae > Pseudomonas > Pseudomonas sp. YJ42. Next base: position 1,616,425 of record NZ_CP178378.1, read on the forward strand.
TTTCATTCGTCTCGCTTGTTGGAGCCATCTTTGGCTGATTGATTCCTTAGCCAGCGCAAAAACTGCCCAAACGATCGATCAGCAAATACCGACACCCAACTGGAGCAGCGCCAACCCGCCCTGCCGCCAACCCCAAAAGATCGCCGCCATGAGCAGCGCCAACAGCATGACGCCGCCGGTCCAGAGCCACCCGCCACGCATCAGGCCATCTCCGCAGCCAGGCGCACCCGCTCGACCGGTTGCTCGCGAATCGGCCAGTTCAGCGCGGCGGCCATCAGGCTGAGCGCGATGGAAATTTGCCAGACCAGGTCGTAGCTGCCGGTCTGGTCGTATACCCAGCCGCCCAGCCAGCCGCCAAAGAACGAGCCGATCTGATGGAACAGGAAGACGATGCCACCGAGCATCGACAGGTTGCGCACGCCGAAGAGCGTCGCCACCGTGCCGTTGGTCAGCGGGACCGTGGAGAGCCACAGTAAGCCCATCGCGATACCAAAGGCATACGCGGTCCACAGCGTCAGCGGAGCGAAGAAGAACGCGCTGATCACCACCGCTCGGAGCAGGTAGAGCGCGGTCAGCAGCTTGGGTTTCGAATAACAGCCGCCGAGCCATCCGGCGGTATAGGTCCCCACCACATTGAATAGCCCGACCAGCGCCAGCACGGTTGTGCCCGCCATGGCCGGTAGATGCTGATCCACCAAATACGCTGGCAGATGCACGCCGATGAACACCACCTGAAAACCGCAAACGAAGAACCCCAGCGCCAGCAGGCGGAACCCGGAATGACTGACCGCCTCGCTCAGCGCCTCGACCAGCGACTGTTGCGGTCCGGTCACCGGTGCCGGCGGTCCGCTACGCAACATCAGCGCCAGCGGCATGATCAATGCGACCAGCAGGCCCAACGCCAGTAGGGCCGACGACCAGCCCAGCCAGCTGATCAGGCCGAGTGTGCCGGGGAGCATGGCGAATTGACCGAACGAACCGGCGGCGCTGGCGATACCCATGGCCATGCTGCGCTTCTCGGCCGGCACGGCGCGGCCGACCGCGCCAAGGATCACGGAGAACGAGGTGCCGGACAGCCCCAGACCGATCAGCAGACCTGCGCTCAACGACAACGAGATCGGTGAATCCGCGCCAGCCATGAACAGCAGACCAACCGCGTAGAGCACGCCGCCGATCAATACCGTGCGAGCGACGCCGAAGCGATCCGCCAGTGCGCCGGTAACCGGCTGCGCCATACCCCAGATCAAGTTCTGCAAGGCGATTGCAAAGGCAAAGACCTCACGCCCCCAGCCGAACTCCGCGCTCATGGGTGGCAGAAACAGGCCGAAGCCGTGCCGCGTTCCCAGGGAAACGGCCAGGATCAGAGAACCACCCAACAGAATCCAGGTACTGTTGCGCCATATCGCATTCATAGCCGACACACTTAGCAAAAACGAAGGGGGGATCCATCTTACTCGCATACCCCTACCCGTTCGCATCCACTTTTTTTTGCCCTGCGACGGGAACGGCCGCTCGGGTAAACTGCCGCTTGTCTGCCTCACCCGACGCGAGTAACCCATGCCGATTCGCCACTGCATTGTTCATCTGATCGAGAAAAAGCCGGACGGGACGCCCGCCGTGCTTCATGCCCGTGACTCGGAGCTGGGCGATTCCCAGGCTATCGAGAATCTTCTGGCCGATCTCAACGAAAGCTACAACGCCAAGCAGGGCAAGGCTTGGGGCTTCTTTCACGAGGAGTCCGGCGCCTACCCGTTCAGCGGCTGGCTGAGCCAGTACATGGAGGGCAACCAGGATTTCACGGCATTCAGTCGGCAAGCGGTGGAGCATCTGCAAAAGCTGATGGAAGAATCCAACCTCTCCACCGGCGGCCATGTGCTGTTTGCTCATTATCAACAGGGCATGACCGATTACCTGGCGATCGCTCTGCTGCACCACAGCAACGGCGTGACCGTCACCGACTCGCTGGATGTCGCCGAAGCCCGGCACCTGGATTTAGGTCAGTTGCATCTCGCCACTCGGATCAACCTCTCCGAGTGGAAGAACAACCAGCAGTCCAAGCAGTACATCTCGTTCATCAAGGGCAAGAATGGCAAGAAAGTCTCGGAGTATTTCCGCGACTTCATCGGCTGCCAGGAAGGCGTCGATGGACCCGGCGAGACACGAACCCTGCTCAAGGCATTCAGCGATTACGTCGAGAGCGAGGACCTGCCGGATGAAAAAGCGCGGGAGAAAACCAGTGCGCTGGTCGGCTACGCCAGCAGCCAGGCCAAGATCGGCGAGCCGATGTCGTTGGAGGAACTGTCCAGCGTGATCGACGAGGAGCGCCCGCGCGCCTTCTACGAGCACATCCGCAACAAGGATTACGGCCTTTCGCCGGAGATCCCGGCAGACAAGCGCACCCTCAACCAATTCCAGCGTTTCACCGGCCGCGCCGAGGGGCTGTCGATCAGCTTCGAATCCCACCTGCTGGGCTCGAAGATCGAATACGACGAAGCTCGTAACATGCTGATCATCCGACAGTTGCCCACCCAACTGACCGATCAGCTCAAACGCCGCAAGGACTGACCCACCACTGTGCAATACAGCCGGCAACGGCAAAGAGCACTCGCGCGCGTTCAGCTCGCCCGCCTTGCTGCGGGACGAGCGGAACGAAATTCGACCGCCGTCGAATGAAATGCCGGTTTGTCAGTCACATGGCTGCTCAATTGGAGCTGCCACCCCGCACGACCCGTTCTGGTAAGGATTCACAATGGATTGGCTTCACCTGATTATTCTGTCCCTGGTGCAGGGCATCACCGAATTCCTCCCGATCTCCTCCTCCGCTCACCTGATCCTTCCGTCCCAGGTATTTGGCTGGCCCGACCAAGGCCAGGCATTCGACGTCGCGGTGCACGTCGGCACGCTGTTAGCGGTGCTGATCTGCTTCCGTCATGAAGTGATCGCCACCAGCCGCGGCTGGCTGGCTCACGTATTCAGGCAGCAGGTCAGCGCCGAGAGCCGGCTGGGTTGGGCGATCATCATCGGCACGCTGCCGGCGGCCATTCTCGGGTTGTTGCTGGAGGACTACATCGAGCAGTACACCCGCTCGATGCTGTTCATCGCTGCCACCACCATCATTTTTGGCTTGCTGCTGTGGTATGCGGACGTAAAGGGCCGTCGAGTCGCCGAGATGGATCAATTGACCTGGAAGAGCGCGTTGATCATCGGTTTCGCCCAGGCCCTGGCGCTGATCCCCGGCACGTCCCGCTCGGGCATCACCATGACTGCCGCGCTACTGCTCGGTTTTACTCGGCAGACAGCTGCGCGCTTCTCGTTTCTGCTGTCGATACCGCTGATTCTCGCAGCGGGTGGGCTGAAGGCCGTCGAGCTGGTTCAGTCCGGGGAAGACGCGCAATGGAACGACATTTTCATCGGTGCGGCCCTGTCTTTCGTCGCCGCCTTCCTCTGCATCAAACTGTTTCTCAAGGCCCTGGATGCACTGGGCATGCTGCCTTTCGTGATCTATCGGCTGCTGCTGGGCGTCACGTTGCTGTTCATCGCCCTGTAAGCCGTGCAGAGCGCCCGCGGCCCAACCGCGGTCCGCGGGTGCATCGCATCAAGAGGCCTCGATGCGATAGCCGATACGCGGAAAATGCACGTGCACGACGCCAGCGCGCTCGTCTTCACGTCGCAGGATCAGCTCTTCTACACCAGCGAACACCAGTTCACCCGTCACCGGATCGGTCCCGTAATCCACGGCGGCAATCGTCACCTGCTGGCCTGCCTGGAAGCCGTTGGGTTCGAAGAACGCCTCGTCTGGCAATGGAGCCGGCGTGGCCTCGCGCGAACACGTCAGCGCCGCTTCGGCGGACAGCTCGCTATGCGAGCCATGTCCGACGCCCAGAATCTTGCTCAGCCAGGCGGCGACCTCCGGATAGTCCTCGACCAGCGGCGCGGTGACCGGCGTGGCCTTGAGGAACCAAAGACAATGCGCAACGGCAAAATCCGCGATGCAAGGCGCGCTTCCCAACAGGAACTCACCGGTCCCGCGCGCCAGTTGCTGCTGCAGTCGAGCCATCAACACCGGCCAGTGACTCTTGGCCTGCTCCAGCGGAATGCGTGACACCGTCCCCCCACTGAACAACTGGGCGCGATCCTCGCTGAACACCTGCACGAACTCCTTGGGTACCTGAGCGAAACGCACGGCCATGGACTCCGGCTGGAACACCAGACTCACCGCGTGCAGAAACAGCACGGAGTCGGCCCATTGTGCCAAGGTCGCCGCGACGAACTCCTGGCCCTCCGGGAACAACGCGGGCGTGCTTTTTTCAGCCTCGAGGCGGCGGGCCATCAGCGCGGTATCGCAATACACGTCAGCACCGATCTGCAACACCGGAGTCCGCCGATAGCCACCGGTCAGGGCAGTGAGATCGGGCTTGGGCATGACGGGAGGAATCGCCACCGAACGCCAGGAGAGCTGCTTGAAACCCAGTATCAGGCGCGCCTTTTCAGCGAAGGGAGAGGTGGGATAGTGGTGCAGAATGATTTCGTGCATTGCAGGCTCCGCCAGTCTTGTTCAGGTAGAACGGCAGCTTACTCGCGACCAAGCAAGTGGCCTACCCGTTCAGCTGATTGCCTCGTCATTCACCGGGACACAGCCACCCTGCGCAGAAACCAGAGCCTCCTTGGCCGCTTTTTTAAGCTGCTTGATGGCACGTTCCCGGCGTAGTGCATCGCCTTTGTTGTCGCAGGCTTCGACATACACCAATGCCACCGCCGGGCTGGAATGAAAGAAACGCGCCCCTTGTCCACGCTGATGGGCGGCGAAACGGCGATGTGCATCGTCGCTTATCCCGCAGTACAGCGAACCGTTGGCGGCTCGCACCAGATAGACGAACCAGGGCTTTGCAGAAGCGACGCTCATGCGATGGGATCTCTCGATGGGTGATATGCCACGCGACGCGCCGAGTCGCCCGGCGATGGGTGCTGGATTCTCCCGATCCATCTCACCTGGAGCAAGCTAGCTGGGATCCACGATCAGTATTTGTCCGCGCATTCGACGGGTGATCATCCGATATATGGCAGCCGTCGGCGGTTGGTAAAAGGAGCCCATGCCAGCCCTGGGTTTTCGACCCATTGCCGCTTCGCTTAGCAAAGTCCGTCGATCCTGTCGAGATATGGTGGCGGTTCGCCTTTGCGTATACTGCGCCGATGTTTGCCCAAACCGCGTTCCGCAAGCGCTGCACCTCCTGGTTGCTGGCGACCGGACTCTTCCTGATGCTCAGTAGCTGCGCTGAACCGCCCAGCGCCCTCGAGCGTATTAAGGAGGAAGGTGTACTGCGCGTGATCACTCGCAACAGTCCGTCGACCTATTTCCAGGATCGCAACGGCGAAGCCGGCTTCGAATACGAGCTGGTCAAACGCTTCGCCAGCCATCTCGGCGTCAAGCTCCAAATCGAAACCGCCGACAGCATCGAGGACATTTTCACCCGCCTGAACCGCCCGGGCGGCCCAGCCCTCGCCGCTGCCGGCCTGGTGGCCAGCGAAGGACGCAAGGATCTCGCACGTTTCACCAAACCCTACCTGGACGTCACGACTCAAGTGGTTTATCGCCGGGGGCAACGCCGGCCGACCCAACCCGAAGACCTCGTAGGCAAGCGCATCCTGGTTCTCAAGGGCAGCAGTCAGGCGGAAAAACTCAAGGCGCTGCAGGCCGAACTGCCGGAGCTGCGCTACGAGGAATCCGACGCGGTAGAGGTGGTGGATCTGCTGCGCATGGTCGATGAGGGTCAAGTCGACCTGACGCTGGTCGAATCGAATGAGCTGGCTCTCAATCAGGTCTATTTCACCAACGCACGGGCGGCATTCGAGTTGGGTGAACAGAACAGCCTGTCCTGGATCATCGGCAAGGGTGAAGACGACAGCGTGCTCGAGGCGGCCAACCAGTTCCTCGACCAGGCGCGGGAGAACGGCACGCTGCAGCGTCTGCGCGAACGGTACTACGGCCACGTCGACGTACTCGGTTATGTCGGTGCCTACGCCTTCGCCAAACACTTGCAGCAACGTTTGCCGCGGTATGAAAAGGTTTTCCGCGAGACGGCCAAAGAGCATGGGGTGGACTGGCGCCTGCTTGCCGCAATTGGCTACCAGGAATCTCATTGGCAACCGGACGCCACCTCAAAAACCGGTGTGCGCGGTCTGATGATGCTGACGCTGAACACGGCCAAGGCCATGGGTGTGAACAATCGCCTCGATCCGGCACAGAGTATTCAGGGCGGCGGAAAGTACATTGCCCGAATCCACGACAACCTGCCTGAAAGCATCAAAGAGCCCGATCGCACCTGGTTCGCCCTGGCCGCCTACAACATCGGCGGTGGTCATCTGGAAGATGCGCGCATACTGGCCGAGAGCGAAGGCCTGGACCCGAACAAGTGGTTGGACGTCAAGCAGATGCTGCCCCGCCTGGCGCAGAAACAGTGGTACACCAAGACGCGCTACGGTTATGCCCGCGGCGGTGAGCCGGTGCACTTCGTCGCCAACATTCGCCGTTACTACGACATCCTGACCTGGGTGACCCAGCCACAGATGGAAGGCCAGCAACTGGTGCATAACGAGTTTCACATCCCCGGCGTCAATGCCACCGACCTCGGCGAAATCCTGCCGCCTCTGTAAGCCCTTCCAAATTCATGGCCGGCCGATCGGCGCGAAGCTGCCGGCGGTATGCTCGGCCAATATCTCGGCGCCCAGCTCGACCTCCAGCCCCCGCCGCCCTGCACTGACATAGATGCTCGGCTGCGCCTGCGCCGAGCTGTCGATAAAGGTACGCAGCCGCTTTTTCTGACCCAGCGGACTGATCCCACCCACCAGGTAACCTGTCGCCCGTTGCGCGGCCATCGGATCGGCCATCTCGACCTTCTTCACTTTGGCCGCCTGAGCCAGCGACTTCAGATCAAGCGTACCGGCGACCGGCACCACGGCGACCAGCAGCTCATTCTTCTCGCTGCAGGCCAGCAGCGTCTTGAATACCCGCGCAGGTTCGAGACCGAGCTTTTCGGCGGCCTCGAGGCCATAGGAAGCGGACTTCGGATCGTGCTCATAACTGTGAATGCGGTGCTCGGCTTTAGCCTTCTTCAGGAGATCGATGGCGGGCGTCATGGCGAAAGGATCATTAGATGGAGGTCGCTACATTAGCCAAAAACACAATGGCCCGCACGCTGTGCGGGCCGCTGATGTCACGACATGCCAGCGGCCTGCCGACTCCGGCTCAGGCCACCTTGGACCGCTGCGTCGCACGCAGCTGCCGTGCCGCCGCCACCATGTTGACCAGTGCCGCCTCGGTTTCCGGCCAGCCGCGGGTCTTCAGGCCGCAGTCGGGATTGACCCAGAGCCGCTCAGCGGGGATGCGCTCGCTGGCTTTTTCCAGCAACTGCACCATTTCCTGCGTATCCGGTATCCGCGGCGAATGGATGTCGTAGACGCCCGGGCCGATGTCGTTGGGATAATCGAAGGCACGGAAGGCCTCGAGCAGTTCCATTTGCGAACGCGAGGTTTCGATGGTGATGACATCGGCGTCCATTGCGGCGATCGATTCGATGACATCGTTGAACTCGCTGTAGCACATGTGCGTATGGATCTGCGTCTCGTCACGCACGCCACTGGCGCACAGGCGGAACGCCTCGACTGCCCAGTCGAGATAGCCCTGCCACTGCGCGCGACGCAGCGGCAATCCTTCGCGGAACGCAGCTTCGTCGATCTGCACGATTTTGATGCCGGCCGCTTCCAGATCGCACACCTCGTCACGGATCGCCAGTGCCAGCTGCCGGGCCTGCTGCTCGCGACTGAGATCCTCGCGGGTGAAGGACCACATCAGCATCGTCACCGGGCCGGTGAGCATGCCCTTCATGACTTTGCCGGTCTGCTGCTGTGCATAGCGGATCCACCCCACCGTCATGGGCGCTGGACGACTCAGATCGCCGTAGATGACCGCCGGTTTGACGCAACGAGAGCCGTAACTCTGCACCCAGCCGAAACGGGTGAAGGCGTAGCCGTCCAACTGCTCAGCGAAGTATTCGACCATGTCGTTGCGCTCAGCCTCACCGTGCACCAGCACATCCAGGCCCAGTTGTTCCTGCACGGCTATCGCATGACGGATCTCCGCCTGCATCGCCTCGGTGTACTCGGTCAACCCCAGCTTGCCCTGCTTGAAGGCCTGGCGTGCCAGACGGATCGCCGACGTCTGCGGAAAGGAGCCGATGGTCGTGGTCGGGAATGCCGGCAGTCCCAGCCGCGCACGCTGCTTGTCGATCCGCTCGGCGAAAGGCGACTGACGCTGGCTATCAAGCGGGTCGATAGCGGCCAGGCGCGCCTGCACTTCGGGCTTATGGATACGCGGCGATTGCGTCCGATTGGTCTGAACATCCCGGCTGTGCTGCAATGCGGCCTGTACCCGGGCGTCTTCGGGGGTGTCCAGCGCACGTGCCAGGACCGCGACTTCAGCGCATTTCTGCACGGCAAACGCGAGCCAGTTTCTGAGCTCAGCGTCCAGTTGATCTTCGCGAGCCAGATCCACGGGGGTATGCAGCAACGAACAGGAAGGGGCAACCCATAACCGATCGCCGAGACGCTCGCGTGCATGCCGCAGCACATCCAGCGCCTTGTCCAGATCGCAGCGCCAGACGTTGCGACCGTTGACCAGACCAAGGGAGAGAACCTTGTAGGTCGGCAGCCGATCGAGAATGACCGGGTACTGCTCCGGTGCACGCACCAGATCGATGTGCAGACCATCCACAGGCAATGCGGCCGCCAGTCCCAGATTATCTTCCAGGCCGCCAAAATAGGTCGCGACCAGCTTCTTCAGCGGCGCTCTTTGCAGCAGATGATAGGCCCGCTCGAAGGCATTCCTCCAATCCTGCGGCAGGTCCAATACCAAAATTGGTTCATCGATCTGTACCCAATCCACGCCTTGCGCAGCTAAGCGCTCGAGCACCTCGCCGTAAATCGGCAGCAAGCGTTCGAGCAGCTCCAGCTTGTCGAACGCTTCCCCCTTGGCCTTGCCCTGCCAGAGATAGGTCAGCGGGCCGATCAGTACCGGCTTCACCGCATGCCCCCGCGCCTTGGCCTCCTCGACCTCCTCGAACAATTGGGTCCAGCACAGGCTGAAGGATTGATCCGCAGTGAATTCGGGCACCAGATAGTGGTAATTGGTATCGAACCATTTGGTCATTTCCTGTGCCTGTCCGCTGCCGCAGCAGCTCTTGCTGACGCCGCGCGCCATGGCGAACAGAGTGTCCAATGTCGGTGCGCCATCGGCCGGACGAAACCGCTCGGGGATCACGCCAAACATCAGCGAGTGCGTCAGGACTTGGTCGTACCAAGCGAAATCACCAACGGGCAACAGCTCGATCCCCGCGTCGGCCTGCAATTGCCAATGCGCAGCACGCAGTTCACGGCCCACTTGGCGTAGTGCTTCCTCGGTCAGGTCGCCCTTCCAGTACGCCTCCAGCGCCTTCTTCAACTCCCGATCGGCGCCGATGCGCGGGAAACCCAGGGAATGAGCAACAGCCATAACAACCTCCAATTCATTTCGCTTCGATGGAGGAGATTGTGGGCGTAGCCAGAGAATGAAACAAACTAATGCATTTTGTTTTGAATAGTAAAAAATTTCATATTGTCGTTTTTTCGCTTTTGTTCTCTAACACTCCAAAGGCATAAGAAGAACTGAAATGATTGGCAGACAACAACCGGAGAATCTTGAAGGTCTGCTGGAGCGCCTCAGCCAGGCTGGCGAACCCAGCGAGCCGGTTACCATCCAGGGCATGCTCGAAGCGACCGGCCACCGCAGCTTCGGAGCCTTGTTGCTGGTGCCGGGTTTATTGGTGTTTTCGCCCCTGTCGGGTATCCCCGGACTGCCAAGCTTGTTTGCCGTCATGGTGGGGCTGATCGCACTCCAAATTTTGATCGGGCGCAAACACTTCTGGCTGCCCCGGTGGTTGCTTCAGCGTCGGGCATCGCGGGGTAAATACGATCGGGCCATCGCCTTTCTGCAGCGTCCCGCGCGCTGGGTCGATCGGCTGTTGCGGCATCGCCTGACCTTTCTCACCGAAGGCCTCGCAGTACGCCTCAATGCGCTGGTATGCCTGCTGATCGCCGCCACCATGCCGCCACTCGAGCTGATCCCGTTCGGCAATTCTGCGGCGGGCGCCGCGCTGAGTTTCCTCGGGCTGGGCATGATGGCGCGCGACGGCGCCCTGGTAATCGTCGCCCTCCTGTTTCTCGGCGTGCTGGTCTATCTGGTCAGCCGCATCTGGATGTGACCCGCCTCATCACCTCTGCATCCCGCGTCTCGGCGAAGACAACCTTTTGCGAGACGCGGGTGAGTTCAGTCGCCATTCTGCCTGCTCGACAATAGCCATCGCGCTGGAACACACTTCGCCAACACAATGAGTGATGCTCAAGTCATCGTAGTTTCCCCGATCGAGTATTTCCTCGGATCCTGGCCCCGATACCGTCACAGCAGGAAGCCGCAGCATGCTGGAAATCCGCCACCTGAAAACCCTTCATGCTTTGCGCGAAACCGACAGCCTCGTCGAAGCGGCCGAGCGCCTGCATCTGACCCAGTCGGCGCTGTCGCACCAATTCAAGGAACTGGAGGAACGTCTGGGCCTGCAGCTGTTCGTGCGCAAGACCCGCCCCGTGCGCTTCACCAGTGCCGGCTTGCGCCTGCTGCAACTGGCGGACAGCCTGTTACCGCAACTGCGCAGCGCCGAGCGTGACCTGGCGAGGCTGGCCGGTGGCACGGCGGGCCGCCTGCACATGGCCATCGAATGCCACAGCTGCTTCCAGTGGCTGATGCCCACGATCGACCAGTTCCGCGATGCCTGGCCGGAAGTCGAACTCGATCTCGCCTCGGGCTTCTCGTTCGCGCCGCTGCCGGCTTTGGCTCGCGGCGATCTGGATCTGGTCGTGACCTCCGATCCGATCGAGCTGCCCGGCATCACCTATGTCCCGTTGTTTACCTATGAGGCCCTGCTGGCGGTCGCCAACCAGCATCCCTTGGCCAATCGGCCCTACGTGCGCGCCGAAGACCTGGCCAGCGAAACCCTGATTACCTATCCGGTGGAGCGCGACCGGTTGGATATCTTCACCCGGTTTCTCGAGCCGGCGGATGTCGAGCCGGCGCAGGTCCGTACCTCTGAGCTGACGGTGATGATGATGCAGTTGGTGGCCTCGGGCCGCGGTGTCTGTTGCGTACCGAACTGGGCGCTGCACGAATACAGCACCCGCGGTTATGTCACCGCCAAGCGCCTGGGCGAAAAAGGACTGTTTGCTACGCTGTTCGCCGGCATTCGCGCCGACATGCTGGATTCGCCATTCATGCGCGACTTCCTGCTGACCGCCAAGGACACTTCCTTCTCGACCCTGGAAGGCGTCAGCGCGGCGCAGAAAGCGAAATAGAGCGTCCTTCAGTCCTGCCGATAGGGCAGCGCATTGCGCGCTGCCTCGGCGTAACGCCGCACTCCGACGCGTTCCTGTTCGAGAAATTCGCTCACCGCGGCGCGCAGCCCGGGGTGTCGCAGGTAATGCCAGGAACGGGTAATCACCGGCTCGAAGCCACGAATGAGCTTGTGTTCGCCCTGGGCCCCGGCATCGAAGCGAGACAGCCCGGCCGCGATGGCCTGGTCGATACCCTGATAGAAGCAGGTCTCGAAGTGCAGCCGATCGAACTCGGCAAGACAGCCCCAGTAACGTCCGTAGAGCCCATGTGCATCGACCAGACTGAAGGCCATGGCCACCATCCGGCCGCCCTGCCGGGCTAGCACGACGCGGATCGCCTCCGGCATCCGCTCGGCCAGCAGGCTGAAGAAGCTTCGCGTCAGGTAGGGTGCCTGCCCGCGTACGTAGTAGGTATTGGCATAACAGGCGTAGACGAAATCCCACTCGGCCTCGCCAAGCTGATGGCCCTCACGCCAGTCGAATTCGATCCCCTGCCCCGCCACCTGTTCGCGCTCCTTGCGCAGTTGCTTGCGTTTGCGTGAGGTGAGCGCGTCGAGAAAGTCCTGGAAATCACGGTAGCCGCGGTTGTGCCAATGAAATTGGCAACCGATGCGCTCCAGCCAGCCATCGCGCCCTTGGAAAACCGCATCGGCGGCCGCTTCGGTGAAATTCACATGCAGGCTGGAATGCCCGTTCTCGGCGAGCCCTTCGGTGAGCTGATCGAGCAGCTCGCCGGCCGCCTCGCAATCACCCAACAGGCGCGCGCCGCACACGGGTGAAAATGGCACCGCGCAAAGGAGCTTCGGGTAGTACTCGATGCCGGCCCGATGGCAGGCATCCGCCCAGGCCCAGTCGAACACGTACTCACCGCTGGAATGGGTCTTGCGATACAGCGGCAGCGCGGCGATGGCTGCACCCTGCGCATCGCTGAGCAGCTGATGCTGCGGACGCCAGCCACTTCGCCTTCCGACGCTGCCGCTGTCCTCCAGCGAGGCGAGGAACGCGTGGCGAAGAAAGGGCTGAGGATGGTCACCGAGCAGAGCATCCCAACGAGCGGGCGCGATGTCGGCAAGGCAGGAAAGAGTCTGAATAGGCATAGGCGCCAGTCTGGCGGCTAATCGGAACGAAAAAAAGCCCCATGTGTATGGGGCTTTAAAGGAGCATCACGAAGGAAACTGTGTTGCGTTAGAACACGTACTGCGCGCGGAACACCAGGCCATCGCCGTCGTCGTCGCCGTTGGCGTTCTCGGCGTTGTCGACCTTGGCTTTGACGTAGTAGCCGCTGAGCTTGACGTTCTCGTTGGCGTACCAGTTCACACCCAGGTTGTGCACCTTGCCTTCGACGTCGTTGGTCGCAACGAGGCCGACCGAGTCATCCTCAGCTTCGATATGGTCGTAGCGGTAGAAGACTTCCCAGGCACCGATCTGCTTGTTTTCCGGCTTGAGCTGGTCGAAGCGGCCGAGCTTGTAGCCACGTGCTTCGCCGGTGAGGGTGTAGGCGACCTGGGCGTAGTAACCCTTGGCCTCGACATCTTCGTAGGCAGCGGAATCGGAATCCATCTCGCGGGTGATGTATTCACCCTGAACGGACAGCGGACCCATCGCCCAGGCAGCTTCCAGACCGAACGCGGTGTCGTCGCCGTAAGAACCCGCCGGTGCGTTGTTCGCGCCACCGAGCAACAGGCGGTTGCCGTTGGTGCCGGCATCGTTACCACCGGCAGTGCTCACGCCGCGCATGCCCAGGCGGCTGCGGATGCGGCCGTCGGTGGCCGTGTCGTCCAGGTTGCGCTGGGCGAAGTTGATACCGAAGTGCAGGACGTTGCCGGCCTCGTGCATCGGCGCGAAGACCGCACGGGCGTTGACCTGCTTGACGCTTTCACCGTCGACGTCGTTCTGATCCTTGGCATGCAGGCCCAGCGAGCCGTACAGGGAGTCGCCAGCCGTGCCGTTGACCTGGATGCCCAGCCCGTTCTGGTGGCCGTTGGCCCAATCGACCAGATCGTAGGCAGCGTTACGCTCCTGGGCGGTCACCCATTTGGAGCTGGTGGCTTTTTCCAGACCGAAATCGGGATCGAAGCGACCCATCTTGATGTTCACTGGGCTGAAGCCGGAATACTGGATGGATGCTTCATCCCAGTAGCCGTCTTCGCTGCTGCCGGCGTTATGCGCGAAATCGTAGTTGAACTGGTATTTCCAGTCCTGGTAGGCCACGCCGCCGATTTCCAGGAATGCGCGACGGAAGTAGGCGGCGTCGGCGTTGTCGCCATTCTGGGTGTAGAAGCCGTCGAAGGTGCTGTAGTCGGCTTGCAGACGCCCGCCGATCTTGAAGCTGAACTGCTTGTCCGTCGTGGCGACTTCCAGGCCACCCTTGGTCTTGACTACGATGTCAGCGCCGTCAGTGGTGACGGTGCCGGCGAAAGCCTGGGCGGAAACGGCCAGAGCGAGGGCGCTGGCGGCGAAACCGGCGAAGTGCTTACGGATCATCGAAAATTCCCCTTTTGGTTTAGCGTTGGAAAACACACAGGTATGGCTCTTTGTGCTGCCGGCATCTTGGCCAGGCTATGTGTCAGCCAGGTGGCTGTTCCATAAAGCTTTTATGACAAGGGGAACTTAAAAGATCAGTGTTTATCGCAATAGCTGTTGGATGAGTGACACAACCCAAGAGGCCTTGCGCGTTTCGGCCAACGCGCAGGAAAAAAGGGCGGATCAAGATCCGCCCTGGTTGTCGCAAGCTGCGCGGCGATCAGCGCTTGCGCAAAATCACGCTGCCGATCGAGTAGCCAGCACCAAACGAGCTGAGCACGCCAAGGCTGCCAGCCGAAAGGTCGTCCTGATGCTTGTGGAAGGCGATCACCGAACCGGCCGAACTGGTGTTGGCGTAGGTGTCGAGAATGACCGGCGCCTCTTCCGGGCTGGCGTCGCGACCCAAGAGTTTGCGCACAATCAGATGGTTCATGTTCAGGTTGGCCTGGTGCAGCCAGAAGCGCTTGGCGGCGCTGACCTCGATTTCGTTCTCCTTTAGATGTTCGCCGATCAGCTCGGCCACCATCGGGCAGACTTCCTTGAACACCTTGCGACCTTCCTGGACGAACAGCTTGTCCGGGTTGGTCATGTATTCCTCGGCGGTGCGGTTCAGAAAGCCGAAGTTGTTGCGGATGTTGTTGGAGAACTCGGTCGCCAGCTTGGTGCTGACCACGTCCCATTGGTATGGCGAAGTGGCCAGGTCGGCGCGCTCGATGATCACCGCCGTGCAGGCGTCGCCGAAAATGAAATGGCTGTCGCGGTCGCGGAAGTTCATGTGCCCGGTGCAGATCTCCGGGTTGACCATCAGCACGGCACGCGCCTGACCCAATTGCACCGAGTTCGCCGCGTTCTGGATGCCAAAGGTGGCCGAGGAGCAGGCCACGTTCATGTCGAAGCCGAAACCCTTGATGCCCAGCGCCGCCTGCACTTCGATGGCGATCGCCGGGTAGGCGCGCTGCAGGTTGGAGCAGGCGACGATCACGCCGTCGATATCGGCGGCAGTCTTGCCTGCGCGCGCCAGTGCCTGCTCGGCCGCCTTGACCGACATCTCGCAGAGGATCGACCACTGTTCGTTGCTGCGCTCGGGAATACGCGGGACCATGCGGTCCGGGTCGAGAATGCCGGCCTTGTCTGTGACGAAGCGACTCTTGATGCCCGACGCCTTCTCGATAAAGGCCGAGCTGGATTCCGGTACCGGCTGCACGTCACCCGCCTCGATGGCGGCGGCGTGTTCGGCGTTGAAGCGACGGGCGTAGGTGTTGAACGACTCGACCAGTTCGTCGTTGGAAATGCTGTGGGCAGGGGTATAAAGGCCGGTACCGCTGATGACGACGTTATGCACAGTCGTTCCTCTTGAATATTGGCTGATCGTTGTCTGGCGCCGCAACGGAGCGAGGCCGGCCAGCGCCGTTCGCCATCGTTCATGCCGCGTCTGTTTATATGGCGGCTATTGTGCACGAAAACCTGGCAGATGCCGCAGCTTGGCGTTCAAATGCAGACAAAACAGATCACAAGCCTGCAACGTCACCCGCGTTGACGCGTCAGGGAAGCGGGTGTCGAGAGGGGAACGCCATCCCGACATGCCGGCTGCGTTCCAAAGGCGCCCGTCGGCAATGATCGCTTTCGGCTATTCTTGCGATCCCAACCCACAGGACCATCCGATGAAAGACCCACTCGCCGAGCTGATCCGTCTGATCAGCTCGGGCTGCATGAGCGAAGACGAGATCAACCGCCTCGCTGACGAAGCGGCTCAAGCCTATGCCGATCCCGGTGCCTTTCTGCAGGCCAACCCGGACATCATCTACGACGATGACTTCCCCATTCCGCTAGGCGAATGGATGATCGTCGGCAGCCTGCCGGACACCGTGCTGTTCCAGGCCGACGATTACCAGACGCTGTTCGAGCAGATCGTCGGCTCGTTCGGCCCGGACGTGAATTTCGTCCTCAAACCCAAGCAGTTGGCGAAAACCGAGCCGCTGAAGGCGCTCAACCGCATCCAGACGCAACTAAGCAGTCTCTACCCGGAAAAAGGCGGCTACGTGCTGGTGGACTTCAGCGAGCCATTGGATGACGAACTGCAAGCGGTGCTCGTATACACCAGCGATATCGAGCGGGTAATGACCCTGGCGGTGGAAGTGGGCATCTATGCCGCCCCGGCGCTGGCGGCGTTACAAGCTGAAAGCGAAGGCTGAGCCAGCTCCGCTGCCGTTTCGTTCGCCCCGAGCGGCAACGGGCCTAGCGTCGGCGCAGCGGCTCCAATAGCCCTGACAGACCGTTATGGTCGATTTCCTGCATCAGCGCCAGCAACTGGCCAATTTCCCCGGGCGGGAAGCCAACCCGCGCGAACCAGTTCAGGTAGTTGCCCGGAAGATCTGCGATCAACCGCCCCTTGTACTTGCCGTACGGCATCGTCTGGGTCACCAGGCGTTCGAGGTCTTCGGGTTTCATGGCAGCGCTTCGGTCGACGGAGCGCAGATACTGCCACAGCCGGTCTGAAACGGCAGCTTGGGTAAGCTGAACCCTTTCGTCATAACGCTGCGCGCCAAGCAAGCGCACAGCTATAAGGCACATCGCCATGATCCCTCCAGCCTGCGCCACCGCTGACGACAGCGAATAGCCGGGGTTCGCTAGAGGTTCTCTATCACGACCATAGGCCTTGCCTATTTAGCAAGCGAAGCCATTTGCTTCTAGGCCTTCTGTACGACCTCGTCGATACAGGAAAACAACAACATGAATGCCGTCCTAGCCCGCTCGTGCCTGGCCATGGCGCTTGGCACCATGCCTATCGTACCGATGGCCTACGCCGCCGAAGACGATAAGCCGACCAGCTACAACCCCGTGGTCATCAGCGAGAATTTCGATGCGATCATGCAGCGCATGTCAGCGGACAAGCCTGCCATCCTCGAGAGGCACATGGAGCTGCTGAGACAGCGCTACGACCTCAGCGACACGCCAGCCGAAGGCGTCACCATGGCGCGCGGCAAGCCGATACAAGCCGGCGTGCGGGTCAAGCTCGCGGGTGGCAGCTGGGAGGAATTGGCGCAACTGAGCCCCGAGCAGATCCGCCAACAGAAGCGCTTCCCCGCCGGGTTCATGCCGCTACCACACCCGAACCATCCCGAAGGCGGAATGGTGTTTCCGCAGTTTCATATCGATGAGGTCAACAAGATCGAGGGCCGCGACCTGACCCGCTTCGACCTGGATTTCCATCTACCGGACCACTTCCTTCCGGAATTCCCGGCGCCGATCTATCTCACCACGCGGCCGGATCTCGGCGATGTATCCCAGGGCAAGCTGGTGAACATCCGCAACTACTTCGAGCTGTTCAACGGCATCCTCAACCCCAAGCAGCTCGAAGGGCTGCGCCTGCTGGTGACGACTTTTCCGCAACAGCAATTCAATGCGACCGATGACCGGCGCAGCGAGCATCCACATACCGGAGTCGCCTGCCTGGATTGCCACGCCAACGGTCATACCAATGCCGCCACGCACCTGGCCGGTGACGTGCGGCCGCAGAAATTCCGCCACCGCATCGACACGCCCACCCTGCGCGGCGTGAACGTGCAACAGATCTTCGGCTCCCAGCGCGCGCTGAAGACGGTCGAAGATTTCACCGAATTCGAGCAGCGCGCCGCCTATTTCGATGGCGACATCGTGCTGGCGGCGAAAAAAGGCGTGAATGTGCTCGAGCGCGGCAGCCAGGTGCATTTCATGGGCGAGTTCCAGGCACTGCTGGACTTCCCGCCGGCCCCCAAGCTCAACGTCGAGGGCCGACTCGACCCGGCCAAGGCCAGCGAACAGGAATTGCGCGGCGAGCAGGTTTTCCACGGCAAAGGCGCCTGCGCAAGCTGCCACATACCGCCCTACTACACCGACCACCTGATGCATAACCTGCAGACCGAACGCTTCTACGAACCCCAGGAGTACAACGGCGTCATGGCCGTCGGCGACGGGCCGATCAAGACCTTCCCGCTGCGCGGCATCAAGGACTCGCCTCCGTACCTGCACGACGGTCGCCTGCTGACGCTCGAGGACACCGTCGAGTTCTTCAACCTGGTATTGCAGCGCGGCCTGAGCCAGGAGGAGAAAGCCGATCTGGTGGCGTTTTTGCGCACCCTGTGACGCCGCTGCGCCAGGGTTGAGGTCCTAATACGGACGGCCTATTGCAGGCATGGCCTTTGTCATGGCGCCTTTTGCCCTGTCGCTTGTCACAATGCTGCACGCGCCGGCAAACGTCGGCGCATCGCCTCATCGAGGAGCGCTCCATGACCGAACCAGCCCAACCCAAGCCCGAA
This sequence comes from Pseudomonas sp. YJ42, assembly GCF_047225135.1. Taxonomy (NCBI): domain Bacteria; kingdom Pseudomonadati; phylum Pseudomonadota; class Gammaproteobacteria; order Pseudomonadales; family Pseudomonadaceae; genus Pseudomonas; species Pseudomonas sp. YJ42. Next base: position 1,634,715 of record NZ_CP178378.1, read on the forward strand.
CTGGACGACGCCGCGCTGGCCTTTGCCGAGCAGATATTCGACAGCGCCCGTAAAGGCGATGCTGTGCGCCTCGCCGACCTGCTCGGCCGCGGCCTGCCGGCTAACATACGCAACCACAACGGCGACAGCCTGTTGATGCTCGCCACCTACCATGGTCATCTCGATGCGTCACGCGTGCTGCTGGAGAGCGGCGCCGATCCGCAGCTGCGCAACGACAAAGGCCAGACACCGCTGGCGGGTGCGGCGTTCAAGGGGGATCTGGCGATGATCAGGCTGCTGCTCGAACAGGGCGCCGATGTAGAGGGCGCATCGCCTGATGGCAAAACCGCGCTGATGGTGGCCGCCATGTTCAACCGCACCGAGATCGTCCAATACCTGATCGCCCAGGGTGCCAACCCGCACGCTGCCGACCGCAACGGTGCCACGCCACTCACCGCCGCCGCGATGATGGGCGCCGCCGACACCCATGCGCTGCTGAGCAAGTTCGCCGACTGACCGGCACCGCCCTACCAATCGCGGCGCTCGACGCCCGTGCCGCGTCGTTGAACCATCGCGTCCTCTTCCGATCTCTGTGTACTGAGCCGAAAGCAGCCAGCGCTCCCCTTCCGGCGCGCTGCACGGGATAATCCCGCATTTTTCTCCGCCACCTCCGAGGACGACCATGACGGCGTACACCGCCCCGCCGACGCCGCGCTTTTCTCCGCGCGCGATCCTGTTGATAGAGCTGGCGCTAGCCATGGGCGGTTTCGCTATCGGCACAGGCGAGTTCACCATCATGGGACTGATGCCCAACGTGGCGCAGGGATTGGGCATCAGCGAGCCGCAGGTCGGCCATGTGATCAGCACCTACGCTTTGGGTGTGGTGGTCGGGGCGCCGCTGCTGGCGATCCTCGGCTCGCGGTTGTTCCGCCGACATTTGCTGTTGCTGCTGATGAGTTTCTTCGCGCTGGGCAACTTCGCCAGCGCCATGGCCCCGGATTACCACTCGCTGATGCTGTTCCGCTTCATCGCCGGACTGCCCCACGGCGCCTATTTCGGCGTGGCCATGCTGGTCGCTGCCTCGATGGTGCCGGCGGATCAACGCGCCAAGGCGGTCAGCCGGGTGCTGGCCGGACTGACCATCGCCATGCTGATCGGCAACCCCATCGCGACTTGGCTGGGGCAGTGGCTGAGCTGGCGTTGGGCGTTCGGCCTGGTGGGGCTAATCGCGCTGCTGACGGTGCTGCTGGTGGCAATCTTCCTGCCACTGGACCGTAGCGAGCCACGTAATAATCCGATGCGCGAACTACGCGATTTCAATCGCAAACCGGTGTGGCTGGCGCTGGCCATCAGCTCGATCGGCTTTGCTGGCATGTTCTGCGTGTTCAGCTACCTGGCGCCGACCCTGCTGGAGGTTACCCGCGTCAGCGAAAGCTGGATTCCGGTGGGCCTGGCGGCCTTCGGTCTGGGCGGTATCGTCGGCAATATCTTCGGTGGCTGGCTATTCGATAAGCTGCGCTTCAAAGCCATCGCCTGGCTATTGCTCTGGAGCATTTTCGTCCTGCTGGTATTTCCCTTTGCCACCCATTCACTATGGACCATCCTGCCGGCGGCCTTCGCAGTGGGTACCATGGTCTCGCTGTCGCCTGCACTGCAGACGCACCTGATGGACGTAGCCGCCGATGCGCAGACGCTGGCCGCGGCGTCCAACCATTCGGCATTCAACGTCGCCAACGCGCTCGGCCCATGGCTTGGCGGACTGGCCATCAGCGCTGGCCTGGGTTGGACCTCCACCGGCTACATCGGCGCTGCAACCGGTGCGGTCGGTTTGTTGGTGTTCTGGTGGGCCTGGACATCACGCGACGACGGTCAAGCGTCCCCCGAAACGGCCATCGCCTGCGATTGAATACCCGAATTAACGTGGGAGGGGTTGAGTTCGCAGTATCCATCCCACGCACAACTCATAGCGTCAGGTGCAGAGCGCATCGACCGCCTGGCCGAGGTAGCGCAACAGGCCTTCATCAACCCAGGTGCCCTCCATCAGGCTGGGCTCGCGCTGGTTGGCCTGGCGAATCGTCTGCTGGATCCGCGGATCGTCACCGGCATAGGCGCGAAACAGTGCCAGCCAACGTCGGGCCAGCTGCTGCACCTGCTCGGAGTCGGGCGCCAGGCCATCCCGTTGCGCCTTACGCAACGCAGCGATCAGGCCAGGCCATTCACGCATGCTGTCCAGATAGTGCCGACGCATGAACGCCATGCTGTCGGGATCGAGGTAGCGCTCGTACACGGCCAGCTTGGTCTCGGCAAAGGCTCGTAGCACATAGTCACTGACCTCACGGGAGATGCCGGTCTGTTGCTGCAGTACCGGTTCTTCCAAGTGCATGGCGTCGAGTTTCGCCAGCAGGCCAGGATCGGCCGCGGTGTCCCGCTCCAGTTGCTGCATCCAGCGTCGCGCCAGCGCTTTCGCCCGTTCGTCCTGCGGGTCGACTTCTTCGTGTAGCAGCCGTGCGCCCTCCTCGGCCAGTTCGGCCCAGCGGGCATCGCTCACGGCGTTGCGGTTGTAGAACGGCAGTTGCCGCAGTTCGTCTTCGGAAAAATACTTCTCGTACATGCTCATCAACTCCAGTGCTTCCAGCCAGTCGGCAAGCGCCGGCTCGTCGCCCGAGACGCACTGCTGATGCAGCTGCGCCAGCCGTTCGCGCAGCCGTATCTGGCGTGCGATCTGCTGGTCGAGCAGGCTCAACTGCTGCTCGATCACGGCGGACACCGACCGCCCTTGCCGGTCGAGAATCGCTCCGACTTCGGCCAGCGAAACACCCAGGCTTCGTAGCGCCTGGATCTGCTGCAACCGTGCAACATCGTCACGGTTGTACAGCCGATAGCCCGCGTCGGAGCGCGCGGATGGGCGTAGCAATCCGATGTCGTCGTAGTGGTGCAAGGTCCTGACGGTCAAACCACAACGCCGGGCCAATTCACCTACTTTCAACTGCATCGCAAAGCGCTCCTCGTCCGTGCGAAAGTGATGGTCGGGCCTCACGCAACGTGAGGGTCAATGGCATCAAGGAAGTTTTTCGACAGCGACCGTCCCGGATACGAGCGGATCGTTGCGACGTGATGTTTACTGAAGGGCGTATTCGAAGGTACTGACTACCCGCAGACGCTTGCCCGGCGTGCGACCGGTATCCATGTCGCTGCCATCGTCGTCGAGCACGCGGATCACCCCCTGATTGGCGTTTTTCAGCTCGCCCAGACGCGCACCAGCATCCTCGGCGAATTTGGCCGCCTGCTCGCGCGCGTTGCGTGTAGCGTCTTCCAGCAAGGCCGGCTTGAGATCATTGAAGCCGCGCAGCTGATAACGTGGCCCGCTGAAACCGTTCTGCTCGGTATCGAGCTGGATACCGGCCTGGATCAGCGGATCGACACCGTTGGCGGCCTTGCCGACCGCCTCGACACGCGTCGACTTGACCAGCACCTGGCCGCTGCCGTTGAAGCGCAGGGCGATCTCCTGCGGCGCCCATTCACGCGCCAGCAGGTCCTGAACCTGCAACGGGCGCACCTCGATCTCGTCATCAGCGAAGCCCTGCTCGCGCAGGAACGCCACCACCCGGCTGCGATCGTCCGACAAGCCCTGCTGGACGCCGGCGAAATCGTTGCCGGCGCGACGGAAGCCGAGCGTCCAGACGGCAAAATCGCTTTGCACGTCGCGTTCTGCCAGCCCTTTGACCGTCACCGAGCGGTCGGCCATACGAAAACGTTCCACCCCCTGCCCCACCGACCAGCCGGCGAAGGCGAGCGCGGCGGCAATCAACAGGGCGGGCAGCAAACCGATGCGTGTTGTGATCACGATGAAACTCCTGAAAACGACGGGAGCCAGGATGCTAACCCGCGCTGAAGGCCAATGGTGCGAAGCGGACATCGCTACGCTGCAATCTGTAGTAAAGACTTGTCGTCGCGAGCCGCTTGCATGCGCCCGCCAGCTAATCGCTCAATGGCGCTTCACTAGGAGATGCCCCAGCCGCCATGTCGACCTTGCCGCTCTTTCGCAAAAAAGCCCGCTCCAATTTCTTGCTGTTCATTGCCGCGGCGCTCGCCGTCCTGCCGATCGGCTGCTCGCTGCTGGAGCACAAAGAGCGTGAGCTGGTGTTCCGAATCGAGCCTGGTACAGCCAGTTGGTATCGCGGGCTGCCCAGCGGCGTGGAAGAACGCGAATTAAGCGCGCCAGCGTTCGGCGACAGCCAGAACATTCACGCTTGGTGGTGGCCAGCCGAACAGGTAAACGCGCCGGCAATCCTTTATTTGCATGGGTCGCGTTGGAATCTCACAGGGCACTTGTTCCGGCTGGAGCAAATCCGTTCGCTGGGCTTTTCAGTGCTGGCGATCGATTACCGCGGCTTCGGTCAGAGCTTGGGCGAGCTGCCGTCCGAATCCAGCGTTTACGAGGACGCGCGGATTGCCTGGGATCATCTCAAGACGCTGCAGCCCGATGCCGACAAGCGTTTGATCTATGGCCATTCGCTGGGCGGTGCGGTGGCGGTGGATCTAGCGGCCGAGCTGGGTCTCGAAGCCGAACGTCGCGGCGAAGCGCCGCCCGCACGCGCGCTGATCGTCGAGTCCAGCTTCACCAACCTGGCCGATATCGCGACGGAAGTGGCCGACACCCCCTGGCCGATCCGCTGGCTGGTGTCGCAGAAATTCGATTCGATCGACAAGATCGATCAGATCGGCATGCCGCTGCTGCTGGTTCACGGTACGGATGATCAATACGTACCGGCCCGCTTCAGCGAAGAACTATACGCCGCCGCCAAGCACCCCAAGCAGCTTCTGCTGATCGAAGGCGGCACCCATAACAACGCAATGCGTGTGGGTCGCCGAGCCTATTCCGACGCCATCCGGGAATTGCTGGCTGCGCCAAGGGAGCACGCTGCGGATAGCGGATCGCCCGGAGACGTGCATACCAACCGCGGCTAGACACCGTTTGGGCCTGAAAGCACGGCTTCGCTACGCCGGTAACGCTGGATCCCGCAGTGCGTACTCAACAGGCCTCGCAGGCGACGGGCTGGGGCGCGTCCGACCAAGGATTGCGGCCCTCGCCGATCCACGCCAGGCTCGCCAGCCAGAAGCCGTCACGGTGGCGTTCATGGAACAGATCGAAATGCCCGACGCGCGCCAGACCCAACTCGGCGGGGCTGAGCCGCACATGGTCCCGCTGGCTGTTGCGGTAGTAGCTCAATCCCCGCTCGATGGCCGGCGAGGTGCCGTACTCATCATCGCAGACGCTGACCGCCAGAATCGGGGCGTAGACGGCGGCGAATCGCGCCAACATCTGTTCGCGCTCATGCGCTGGGTAGCTGTGCTCCATTCGCGCCCGGCGAAACGCCCACTCCAGCGCCACGCCGGCCGGCAGGTCTTCCAGCCAGCCCAGCCGTCGTCCCGGAAAATAGCCGTAGACCGCCGTCACGGCCGGCATGAACAGATGCCACTTGGCAAACATCCGCCAACGTTGGGCGGCGGCGTAATCGCGCCAATAGGCATATTGCGCACCGACGCTGAGAAAGCGGTCCACTTGGCTGGCGGCCTCGGCGAACCCCGGCAGAAAGCCACCGATGCTGTGCCCGACCGTGACCAATAGGCCGTCCGGGTCGCGCTCACGCATCCAGCGCACTGCCGCATCGAAATCGTAGTCGCCCCAGTCGCGCCAACGAATGTCGACCCCGCGCAGGTTCTTTGGCCGCGAGCCACCGATACCGCGGTAATCGTAGGTCAGCACCGCATATCCATGCTCGCGCAGAAACGCGGCGTAGCGGGCGTAGTAGCGTGCCAGCACGCCGGTTGCGCTATTGATGATCACCGAGCCGCGCGCCTCGCCATTGGGCAGCCAGAGCTGCGCGGCAAGCGAATAGTCATCGCGGCATTGCAGAAACATATGCTTGGGCATGGGCGGCCGTCGCTTCGTGGGGTCTCGTGCAACATTGCCCGCTGCAGCCATTTTTGGCCAGCCCATTGGTGGAGCCGGCCGATACGCATCACGACTAGGCGGCGGCGCTGCGATGCAATCACAATGGTCGCCGGTTCCCTACCGTGAGACCGTCAACGAACGCAGCACTGGTCCAGCGGTCCATCATCGGGCTGACGCGGCGCCGCCGCGGCGTCTGCTTTCATCCAACCGCTCTGCTCTCCGCCTTTGACTGCGGTACAGCGGCCTTTCGGAGTTCTCCATGCAAAGCGATCAGCTGATCGTATTCGCCGTGCTGGCCGCAACACTGGGGCTGTTCGTGTGGAATCGCTGGCGTTACGACATCGTTGCGCTCGGCGCCCTGCTGGTCGTCACCCTGACCGGTATCGTGCCGCCAGAGAACACCTTCATGGGCCTTGGGCATCCGGCGGTGATCACTGTCGCTGCCGTACTGGTGCTCAGCCGCGGCCTGCTCAACAGCGGCGTGGTCGATTCACTGGCGCGCCATCTGACCCGGGTTGGCGACCAGCCCTGGATTCAGGTGCTGACGCTCACCGGTATCGTCGCGCTGTGCTCGGGCTTCATGAACAACGTCGGCGCGCTGGCGCTGTTCATGCCGGTCGCCGTATGGATGTCACGCCAGAGTGGCCGCTCGCCCTCCTATCTGCTGATGCCGCTGGCGTTCGGCTCATTGCTCGGCGGTACCCTGACGCTGATCGGTACGCCACCCAACATCATTATCGCCGGCTATCGGCGTGAAGTCGGCGAGACGCCGTTCCGCATGTTCGAGTTTCTTCCCGTAGGTCTGGCGATCACGGTCGCCGGCGTTCTGCTCATCACCCTGTTGTGGCGCCTGACCCCACGTCGCGAGAACCAGAGCGGTGATCAGGAGCTGTTCGAGATCAGCGCCTATATGACAGAACTGCAGATTCCGCAGGGCAGCAAATATGCCGGTCGCACCTTGCGCGATCTGCTGGTCGCAGGCGGTGAAGAAGCCGATGTCATGGTCATCGCCCTGGTACGCGCCGGGCGGCATCAGCGCATGCCCTCGACCTACGAAGTGCTGCACGAGGAAGACGTTCTGCTGGTCGAAGCCGATTCGGACAGTCTCAAGAGCTTTCTCGACGTGACGCACCTGCAGCTGGCCGCCGAGGCGGACAGCAAGGCGGAAGCGCGTGAGAAAGCCGAGCAGGAAAAGCGGGCCGAAACTAATGGCGACAAGAGCCAGCAGCCAGATGACCCGGACGCCGATCGCACGCCTCGCGGGGAGCGCGCCCTGGCAGAGGCGATCATTACCGCCGGCTCGTCCCTGGTCGGCACGACCGCAACCGGCCTGGCGCTGCGTGAGCGCCACGGGGTCAACATCCTTGCCGTGGCGCGCCAAGGGCAGCGACTGCAGCAACGACTGGGCAAGATCCGCTTCGCCGCGGGCGACATTCTGCTGCTGCAGGCACGCGAGGATCAGCTGCAATCGACATTGAGCAACCTCGGTTGCCTGCCGCTGGCATCGCGCGGTCTGCGTATCACCGCGCCTCGCAAGGTGTTGTTGGCCAGTAGCATTTTTGCCGGCGCGCTGGCGCTGATCGCGTTCGGCGTGGTGCCCGCGGCGATCGCATTGGTCGGCGCGGCATTGGCGATGGTGCTCGTGGGGCTGGTCCCCACCGGCGACATCTACAAGAGCATCGACATGTCGGTCATCGTCCTGATCGCCGCGATGCTGCCGATTGGCGAGGCACTGGAAACCACCGGCGGCTCGCGCCTGATCGCCAACGCCCTGCTGGATATCAGCCAGGCGGCGCCACCGGCCGCCACGGTGGCGACCCTGATGATTGGCGTGATGCTGTTATCCAACGTGGTCAACAACGCCGCTGCCGCGGTGCTTGCCGCCCCCGTGGCGATCGCCCTCGCGCGCGGTATGGACGCCTCTGCCGATCCGCTGTTGATGGCGGTCGCCATCAGTGCTTCCTGCGCCTTTCTAACGCCCATCGGACACCAGTCGAATACGCTGGTCATGGCCCCCGGCGGCTACCGTTTCGGTGACTACTGGCGGCTCGGGCTGCCGCTGTCGATCTTGGTGGTGCTGGTGGCCGTACCCGTCATCCTCTGGGTTTGGCCTCTATAGCGGCGTCCGCGGCGTGGTTCAACGCGTCTTGAGTCCATTGAGCAACGCCTCATGGAACACATCCGGCGCCTCGACCTGCGGTGAGTGGCCCAGCTCAGGGAAAGGCACCAGGGTCGCGTTGGGAATCATCGCCGCGGCCTGCCGGCCAAGTTCGGGATAATCGCCCAGGCGTTGCGCGACGTCTTCCGGCGCTCGATTGGCTCCCGGTGCGGTGCGGTCCTTACCACCGATCAGCAACAAGGTTGGCACACTCAGCGTGTCGAATTCGTGGATCACCGGCTGGGTGAAAACCATGTCAGACGTCAGCGCCTGGTTCCAGGCAACGATCTCTTTGCCGTCACCGGCGTACATCCCGGCCAGCATGCTCACCCAGCTGTCATAGCGCGGTTTCCAGCTGCCGTTGTAGTAGAACTTCTGCTGGTAGGCTTTGATCTTTTCGAAGTCGGTCTTCAACTCGCTCTGATACAGTTCTTCGATTGACGCGTAGGGCACGCCTTTTTCTTGCCAATCCTCGAGCCCGATGGGGTTGACCAGTACCAGCTGCTCGACCATCTGCGGATAATTGAGCGCGAACCGTGACGCCAGCATGCCACCCATGGAATGACCGATCACGGTGACCTTCTCCAGATCCAGCGACTCCAGCAGCGCGCGGGTGTTGTGTGCCAGCTGCGCAAAGCTGAACTGGTAAGCCTCAGGCTTGCTGGAACTGCAAAAACCGATCTGATCGGGTGCAATCACTCGATAACCGTTCTGCGAGAGCGCCGCGATGCTCTCCTTCCAAGTCGCCGCACAGAAGTTCTTGCCGTGCATCAGCACGACCGTTCGCCCATTGCCTTTGCCCGCTGGGGGCACGTCCATGTACGCCATGGTCAAAGGCTGGCGCTGAGACGAAAACTCGAAGCGCTTGATTGGGTGGGGATACTCAAACCCTTCAAGGTGCGGCCCGTAGGTCGGCTGTTGTTCAGCGTGCAGCACGGGGACGACAGTCAGCCCGGCGGCGAACATCAAGGAGGATATGGCTCGTTTCACGCATCAACTCCTGGCAGGCGACCATTCGGCCGCGATGACGTATGGGTCGTTGTGCGGAGCGGGCTGTCTTCAGAATCCAGACAGGCACCGAAGGCTCAAGCACAACGGTTTGCCTATCTGGGAGCACGAAACCGAAGTGAGGGTTCGGCGAGGACGGTGCAAGAATGTTTCTTTGTGATACCGCCTCGTACCGGGATCAAACAGACACCCGATGCGAGCGACAGCGACGCTACTGGGCGTCGACCTGCTGGATATCGAAGCCGATACGGTTGTCGGCGCTGATGCGAAAGTGCAGCGTCTCGCCAGTCTCAACTCGCGCGGCCCGCTCGCGTAGCAGATTGCCCATGCCGCACAGGGTGTCGTCTTCGGGATCGGACTCGATGCTGACGATGCGCATACCCTCCGGCACCTGCAACCGCACCTGTTCGCCGACGTGGATGCGTGCGGCGAGCTTGCGATCGACCATCACCGCCACATAGCAACCACCGCCGCGCACGCCGAAGTCGCGGGTCACCACCAGCTCGCCGCCGTTGGTGATGGGCGTCTGATAGCCGCGCAGACGTTCCTGCGGCACCGGCTTGATGTCCTCCGGGTCAGCCTGCCAGGACGAGCAGCCGGCCAGTGCCAGTAGGGAAGCAAATGCGAGGGGCAAGCGCATGCGGGACTCTCCGATCAGATAAGCGAAGCGCTGATGGTATGACAGGTTTACGCTCGCCATGCGGGAAATACGGCAGCTGATCTAACGGGTCGACACCGGGTGGCTGCTCCCGGGATAGGGCCGCTCTTCTTCTAGCCCGCCGTCGCGCCGGTAGACCTCGACCGAAGCGGTCTTGCCCGCCATGAATCTATCCAGCTCGGTGAACATCTCGTCCTTGGTCACCGTCCCGCAGCACGGTTTCGCGGGATTGCGGGTCGGTCAGCTCCCAGCCCATCGGGGTTGGATTCACGTGGTATTTGTCCATGGGTACTCCTGATGGCGGGCGCAGGTTCGATCGCGTCCTGGGCTGGCGGGCTATCGGTCGTCGACACCGTCCTCGATCTCGCTTTCGTCGAAGTCCGGATCCTCGCCGGGCTCTTTCTCACCGCTATCGGTCATGGTGACGTCCGGCGATTCGTCAGCGGGATGGTCATGTTCGGATTGATCCTGATGGTGCTGGCTCATGGCGATCTCGCTGTATGACGCAATGGGGTCTATCGCATTGGAGCCGCCTCAGTCCGACGGCGTTCGCTTCACCAGGTGCCGGCGGTCCGATCGCCATCGGTTGCCGGCAGGAGAATCCGCCGCGCCGGCCAACTTGCGATTGCAGCCGCACCAGGACTCCACCACACTGCCGTCAATCCCACCTGTGACCGGAGCTGCCCCCATGCCTGCCAACAACCATCCCCCGCGCGACAGCATTCTGGCCGACCCGAATGCGCTCAGCTGCACCATCTACCGTGCCCACGAAACCGATCCGGACGGCGAAGAAAAGGACATGGGCGACGCCCGTGTGATCATCACCGGACAGTTCGAACCGCCGCAGGAATGGGACGCCAAGGCGCGCGCCGATTACTTCGACGGCATGCCGGAAGACGCCTTCTTCACGGCTGTATTCGCCAGCGAAGCCGGCACCGACTCCAAGGGCTATTTCACCGTCGAGGCCGATGATTACGCCGCCGTGACCGAGCAGGACGGCACCATCTCGATGTTCTATGTCTGCGAGCGCCTGGACGACGGCACCTACGTGCTGCTGCGCGAAGAAGACGACGGCGAGGAATAAGCCGCCGGTACCGCCCGCCGCACTAACGCAACAAACGGGTAATCGAACCCGCTCCCACCCAACCGGGTCTGCTCTTCATGGGCAGCCCGTCGGTCGTCCGGCCGAACCGCCTGCATCATCCGTCGCCATCAAAGAGGAATCGCATGAGCCCTCTGCAACATCGCTGGCAGTCGCCGGTTTTACGTATGAAGCTGGTCGCCGGCCTTCTGCTGCTGCTCGCGGCCCTGCTCTATGTCGTGGCGACCGCCTTGGAACCACGGCACCCGGCTTGGGGTTATCTCGCTTCTTTCGCCGAAGCGGCCATGGTTGGCGCCATTGCCGACTGGTTCGCCGTCACCGCCCTGTTCCGCCACCCGCTAGGCCTGCCCATTCCGCACACAGCAATCATTCCGCGCAGCAAGGCCCGGATCGGGCAGAACCTGTCGGTCTTCATCACCACCCACTTCCTTTCCACCCCATTGGTACTGGCCAAGCTGGAGGCTCTGGATATCGGCGGACGCCTGGCCAACTGGCTGCGCCATCCGGCCAATGCCGACGCCGTCGGCCGGCAGCTCACCGGCATGGCACGTTTCGGCGCCGAGTCGCTGCATGACGAGCGGGTGCAGGCCTTCGTCCAGGCCAAACTGATCAACCGCGTGCGCAAGATCGATCTTGCGCCGGTCTGTGGTCAGGTGCTGGAAATGCTCACCCGCCAGGGCAAGCATCAGGCGATGCTCGATGAAGCGCTGATCAAGCTCGACACCCTGCTGCAGGACGACGACACCCGGGCATTGGTAGCCGACGCCATCACCGCCGAAGTACGTACCCTGCGCTACCTGGGCCTGGGCAGGGCCGTCGGCGGCTGGTCGGCGAACAAGTTCGTCGACGGCGTTTCGGCGGTGATCGCCGAAGTCGCCGAAGATCCCGAGCACCCGCTGCGCGAACGCTTCGACGAGCATGTCGGCGAATATATCGAGCGGCTCAAGCATGACCCGGCCTATCGGCTGGAGGTCGAGCGCCTCGTCGCTCAGTTGCTTGAGCATCCAGCCACCACCGACTACCTGCAAACGCTCTGGCGCGAGCTGGCCGACTGGCTGGAAGCCGATCTGGACAGCCCGGACTCGCGCATCGGCAAACGGATCGTGCGCCTGACCCAGGGCCTGGGCGACTCGCTGGCCGCCGACACCGCGATGCGCACCTGGATCAACGAGCAATTGATGGCTGCCGCACCCACGATGCTCGAGCGCTACCGCGGGCAGATCGGTAAATACATCGCCCAGCGCGTGGAGAACTGGGAGAGCCGTGAGTTGGTCGAGCAGATGGAGCAGAGCGTCGGCAAGGACCTGCAGTACATCCGAATCAACGGCACCCTGGTCGGTGGGCTCGTCGGCCTGGTGTTGCATGCGCTCACGCAGCTGGCCGTTGGGTAGGCGGCCGCGAGGGAGATCGGCAATGCCCCGCTACATTCAGGCGCTGAGCAGACGCAATGTTTCGCTGATATGGCTGGCGCTCGCATCGCCGGTCAATAGCCGATCCCAACGTAGGGTCGCCGGGTGCCCGGCGAGGTACCACAAGCGATTGGCCAGTTGATCGGCATCGCGCGCGTCGTGGGTCACGCAGATCATCGCCATCTGCGGCTGCGCGTCGAGCAGGCGGACGATGAGCGCGCGCAGTTCCGTCGCGCGGTCGGGATCCAGCGAAGCGAAGGGTTCGTCGAGCAACAGCAAGTCCGGGCGGATCGCCAGGCTGCGCGCCAGCGCCGCACGACGCGCCATGCCCAGCGACAACTGATCGGGCAGCCGATCCGCGGCATCGCCCAGCCCCACCTCGCTCAGCAGCCGCTCTATGTCTGCCGCCGAGGCGCCGACCAGTGCCAGATTCTGGCGCACGGTGCGCCAGGGTAGCAGGCGATGCTCCTGAAACAGGTAGCCGACCCGCGGAGGCTTTCCCGCGCGGAGCGTCGGCACCAGCCGTGGATCGAGCCCGGCGATGGCGTTGAGCAGGGTCGTCTTGCCGATACCCGAGGGGCCAAGCAGGCAGATGCGGTCGCCGGCAGATACCTGCAAATCGATCGCCCCCAACACCGGATGGGCGGCCGCGGCACCATCGACGCGCAGCTTAAGCATGCTGCACGCCCGCCTCGCGCCAGGCCGACGCCCGTCGTTCGAGGGGTTGCAACGCAGCCAGTTCGATCAGCTGCACCACCGCAATGAAGGTCAGGCTGTAGGCCAGGATGCTCGCCACGTCGAAGACCTGAAAGGCCATGTGCAGCTGGAAACCGACGCCGTCCGAGCGCCCGAGCAGCTCGACCACCAGCACGATTTTCCAGATCAGCGCCAGGCCACCTCGGGTCGCCGCCATCAGGTAGGGAAACAGCTGCGGCAGCCACACATCCAGTACCCGCTGGCGACAGCTGAAAGCGTATACCTGGGCCATCTGCTCGAGCTTCGGATCCAGGCTGCGCGCGCCTTCGCGCAGCGTGACCGCGACATTGGGCACCTTGTTGATCACCACCGCCAGCACGGCCGCCGCTTCCACCAGGCCGAACCAGACGTAGAGCAGGATGATGGTCACCAGCGCCGGCAGGTTGAGAAACAGCACCAGCAGCGGATCGAGCACGGCGTTGGCCGTGCGCGAACGGCCCATCCACACGCCGAGCAGCGCGCCCAGGGCCATCGCCAGAATGAAACTGATCAGCACCCGACGCAGGGTTACCACCAGGTGATGCGGCAGCTCGCCATTGTGCAGCGCGCGCCAGAAGGTCTCCAGCACCGCTGCCGGCGAGGGCAGCAAAGGGGTGTGCATCAGCCATGCGATCAGCGCCCAGAATGCCACCAGCAGGGGCAGCGCGAGCCAGCAGGCCCAGCGCGTATCGTTCATGGTTCGCTCTGGAACAACGCGGCCGGCATCAGGGCCGCCGGGGCGGTGCCGGTCAGCGTCAGCAAGCGCTGCAAGGTCGCGATGCGCGCCGCGTCCAGCGGTTGCGGAATGCCCTCGACAAAGCTGTTGCGCAAGGCGGCGAACACCGCCTCGTCATCGGCCCGCATCAGGGGACGAATCGCCTGCCACGGCTCTGAGCTGCTCGCCAACGCACGCTTGGTCTGGCGCAGGGCCCTGCTGAAATGCCGCAGCAGCGCCTCGTGCGACGCGGCCCAATCCTCGGCGAACAGGTAGCCGAGCACCGGCAGATCGGGGGCGAGGTCCAGCGTGCGGACCAGATCAGCCAGACGAAATGCACTGCGCACGCCGCCTTCGCCACGCAAGCGCGCCGAGAAATGCCAGAAGGTCAGCAGCGCGTCGATCTGGCCGCGGCGCAGCGCCTGCCCCAATAACGGCGGCGCGGCGTACTGCACGGTCGCGTCGCGCGCCAAGTCGATGCCCTGCCGCGCCGCCACGCGCTGCAACAATTGCCAGCCGAGGCCGTCCGGCCCGCCTGCGACACCGATGCGCTTGCCGCGCAGGTCGGCCAGTCCGTGGATGTCGCTGCCCTCGCTGACCAACACTTCGCCGATCTGCGAGGAAAACGGCACGTAGCGGTAGGCGGTGCCAGCGGTATAGCGCGCCTGGGCCCAGAGCAGGTCGCTCACCGCCCCGTCGACGCTGCCGCCGGTCAGCGCCAACCGCGATGCTGGCAGGTCGGCCACCAGGAGCACCTGCAAGTCGAACCCGTTAGCGTGATCCAGCCCGTGACGCTTGAGGTGGTCGAGTTCCCAGTGCGGCGTCCCGAACTGCAACACGCTGAGAGTCAGCACCGGCAACGCTCGCTCCTCGCTCTGCGCGGACGCCAGTAGCGGGACCAAGGCCACCAGAACTGCAGGCAGGCATCGACGCGCCGCTCGGAAGGCGCGGACGGAGAACCGGGCGAGGAACCACGAAGCAGGCATCATGCCCGCAGGGTACGAAGACGCCAGCCCGTCACGAATAGTACTTTGGTGCTCGTTGGCTGCTGCGATGGTCGTGGCTGCGGCGGTGCAGCAGCCACGATCTCACGCGGCCTGTGATCGAAGATCCTAAGCGCTCTGCTGCTTCAGCCGCTGCACCAGCCGTGCCTGCAGTTTCTCCAGTTCTGCCGGCTCCGCCTTGCCCGCCGCATGGATGCCCAGCCCTTCGCCGGCAAAACGCGGGACGATGTGCACATGGATGTGAAAAACCGTCTGCCCCGCCGGGGCACCGTTGAACTGCGCGACCTGCACGCCGTCGGGCTGCAACTCGTCGACGATCACGCGGGTCAGCTTCTGCACCACCGCCATGACCTTGCACAGCGCCTCGGTATCCACATCGAGGATGTTGCACGCCGCGGAGCGCTTCGGAATCACCAGCGCATGGCCGTAGGACTGGGGGAACAGGTCGAGGAAGGCAAGCACGTCGTCGTCCTCGTAGAGCTTGTAGCAAGGCGCATCGCCCCGAATGATCTGGGCGAAAATGTTTTGTGGGTCATAGGGAGTGGTCAGCGACACGTGCAGCGCTCCATGAAGTGGGGTGAGCGCCAACCATAGCGGGAGCCGACCACGCAGAGCCAGCGGTACGTTGATGGCGTTGCGCAAGCCTCGAGCAGCACTGACACATGCATTCGAACGCATATGCACCGGAACGATGCAACGTCGCGAGCGCTCTCAATCTCACCACCCACCCGAACCGAGGTCTTCACAATGCGCGTCCGTCCCTCCCCGCTCGCCGCTGCCGTTGCCCTGTGCTTCTTTTCCCTGACCAGCTTTGCGGCCGACCTCAAGCCCGACGAGCTACTCAAACAGGCCGAAGCCGAGCAGAAGCCGTATCTGGAAACGGTGAAGGCGCTGGTCGCCGTCGATACCGGCACCGGGCTGGAAAAGGGCCTGGCGACCGTCAGCCAGATGCTGGTCAAGCGTCTCGAAGCCTTGGGGGCAAGTGTCACGACCACGCCCGCAACGCCCTCGGCAGGCGACAACATCGTCGGCACGCTGAAAGGCTCGGGCAGCAAGAATTTCATGCTGATGGTTCACTACGACACCGTGTTCGGCGAAGGCACGGCCGCCAAGCGTCCGTTCCGCATGGACGAGCAGCGTGCCTACGGGCCCGGCGTCGCGGACGCCAAAGGCGGCGTGGCGATGATTCTTCACGCGTTGGAATTGCTCAAACGCGAGGGCTTCGACGACTACGGCAGCATCACCGTGCTGTTCAACCCGGACGAGGAAATGGGCTCGTCGGGCTCGAAGCAAATCATTGCCGAGCTGGCGCGCAAGCATGATTACGTCTTCTCCTACGAGCCGCCGGACAAGGATGCGGTGACCACCGCCACCAACGGCATCAACGCGGTGATACTCGAGGTGAAGGGCAAATCGTCCCATGCGGGCTCGGCGCCAGAAGAGGGTCGTAATGCCGTGATGGAACTGGCCCACCAACTGGTGCAGCTGCGGGACCTGGGCGATCCGAGCAAGGGCACCACCGTCAACTGGACCATGATCGAGGGCGGCGAGAAGCGCAACATTATCCCCTCCAGCGCGAAAGCGGAGGCGGACATGCGCTACTCGGACCTCAGCGAGTACGACCGGGTGCTCGCGGATGCCAAACGGATCATCACAAAGCAGCTGATCGACGAGACCACGGTCGAGGTGCACATCGACAAGGGCCGCCCGCCGCTGGCGAAGAATGCCGGCTCCGAAGCCTTGGCCAAAACGGCGCAGGAACTCTATGGCGAGATCGGTAAGGATATTGAGCCCATTGCCATGCGCTTCGGCACCGACGCCGGTTACGCCTACGTCCCGGACAGCGATACGCCTGCGGTGCTGGAAACCATGGGGGTCGTCGGTGCAGGCCTGCATTCGGACGAGGAATACCTGGAGCTCGCCAGCATCGCGCCGCGCCTGTACCTGACGGTGGCGATGATCAAAACGCTTTCCACGCAGTGATTGTTCAGCCCTTGAGCAGAACGCGGCGCGGGGGCGCATTGACGGCCCGCGCCGGAAAATGACCGCGTCACCTCGCAGCCGCTATCCTCACCTACCGAATCCTGTCTTGCGGAGAGCGCACCATGCATGACCTGTCTTCCTTCCCCATCACCCAGAAATGGCCCGCCAGCTACCCTGATCGCCTGCAGCTGTATTCGCTGCCCACGCCCAACGGGGTGAAGGCGTCGATCATGCTGGAGGAGACCGGTCTGCCCTACGAGGCGCATCTGGTCAATTTCGAGAGCAACGATCAGCTCTCGGAGGAATTTCTCTCACTGAACCCGAACAACAAGATCCCGGCGATCCTCGATCCCAACGGACCGAATGGCGAGCCGCTGGCCCTGTTCGAGTCCGGTGCGATTCTGCTGTATCTGGCGGAGAAGACCGGTCAGTTCATGCCGGAGGATGCCGCGGCTCGCTACGAGACGATCCAATGGCTGATGTTCCAGATGGGCGGCATCGGCCCGATGTTCGGCCAGTTGGGCTTCTTCCACAAATTTGCCGGCAAGGACTACGAGGACAAGCGCCCACGCGATCGCTACGTCGCTGAAAGCCAACGCCTGCTGGGCGTGCTGGACAAGCGCCTGGAAGGCCGCGATTGGCTCATGGGCGGCCGCTACAGCATCGCCGACATCGCCACCTTCCCATGGGTGCGCAACCTGGTGGGCTTCTACGAAGCGCGCGAACTGGTGGAATTCGAGCGCTTCGTTAACGTGCAACGCGTGCTGGACGCCTTCGTCGCGCGGCCGGCGGTGGCCAAAGGTCTGAACATCCCGCCACGTGGGTGAAGGCCCAAAAAATACTGATAACAGCCACAAGTCGTAACCGGCTTATCAGGCGCGGGCCGGGCATCTGATGAAATGCAGTCAGCGCTGATCCGATCTGTCCGAGGCGCGGCGAACCGCGCCCACCTCAGATCACCTTCGCCGCACGGCCGATGAACTGAATCGGCCCGGTCGGCGACCCGGTGGGCTGCTCCAGCGTCAGCTCGAAGAGTTGGTTTGGTTGCAACGGCGGAAGGTCGTCCAGGCGAATTTTGACGACTCACCCGGCTTGACCAGGCCAAGGGAGACCGGTGCCTGCCAGCGGCCCGCCTTGGTCCAGAGCCGCAAGGCCTTGCCAAACGGCATCTCTTTTTCATCCACACGCAGCGGTGGCTGGAGTTGTCAGAAAAAATCGCACATCCGTGTCGATTCCTTTGGCCGTGAATCGACCAATGAACAGAGCCAGCGGATTGAGCAGCACCGACTAGGCTGTTCTTCAACTGACAAAGGAGCCGCACGATGCGATTCATGGTGATGATCAAGGCCAACCAAGACACCGAAGCGGGCGTGATGCCCAGCGAGGAGGTGCTCGCGGCGATGGGCCAGTACAACGAGGAACTGGTGAACGCCGGCGTCATGCTGGGCGGCGAAGGCCTGCACCCCAGCCGCCGGGGCGCGCGCGTGCGCTTCAGCGAGGGGCAACCATCGGTGGTGGATGGCCCGTTCATCGAAACCCGCGAGCTGATTGCCGGCTACTGGCTGTTCCAGACCGGCTCGCTGCAAGAAGCCATCGACTGGGTAAAGCGTTGCCCAGCATCCGCCATCGGCGATTCGGAAATCGAGATTCGCCAGATTTTCGAAGCCGAAGACTTCGGCGCCGAGCTCACCCCCGAGTTGCGCGAGCAGGAAGACCGGTTGCGCGCACGGATCAGCCAATAACCCGAATAGGAGAACACCTATGAAAATCACCCCTTATCTCACCTTCGACGGCCAGGCGCGCGATGCCTTCACGCTCTACCAGAAGGTGCTGGGCGGCACACTGGAGATGATGACCTTCGCCCAGGCGCCAGAATCCGAGCATTTCCCGGCCGAACATCGGGAGCGGATCATGCATGTCTGCCTGAACCTGGGCGATTACCAGTTGATGGCGTCCGACACCATGCCCGGCGATGCCTGTGGTGGCGGCCCGTACGAAGGCATCAAGGGCTGCTCGATATCCCTGCATCCGAAAAGCGTTGCCGAGGGCGAGCGCGTATTCAACGGGCTGGCCGAAGGTGGCCAGGTCGTGATGCCACTGGAAAAAACCTTCTGGGCCGAGCGTTTCGGCATGTTCGTCGACCGCTTCGGCGTGTCCTGGATGGTCAACTGCGAGCAGGCCTAACGGCAGCTGTCGCCTAAGCACTGCCACCGATGCGAAGACGCCTGACTCCGCGCTGAGCCAAGCGTCTTCCACCCTACCGCCCCGACACCCGACGCGACTCGTGGAGCGAGCTGCCATGGCTCGCCATACGCGCCATGCGATTTTGGATTTTGCGCTCCGTCTATTTTGTTATAACGTATCGCAAGCTGTACGAGCAATCGCTGATTGCCGCCTCCAAATCCCCCGTCGTGAGCCGTTCCATGCCCTCCACCGCTGCCTCGCCAAATCCGGCGCGTCTACTTTCCATCGACGCGCTGCGCGGTCTGGTGATCCTGTTCATGCTGCTTGACCATGTTCGCGAAACCTTTCTGCTGCACATGCAGGTCTCCGACCCCATGGATGTGACAGTCACCGAGCCGGCCCTGTTTTTCAGCCGCACCTTGGCGCATCTGTGCGCGCCGGTGTTCATTTTTCTTACCGGCCTGTCCGCGTTTCTATTCGGCGAGAAGTACCAGGGACGCGCCGCCGTATCGAGCTTCCTGCTCAAGCGCGGTTTGTTTCTGGTGATTTTGGAATTCACCTTGGTCAATTTCGCCTGGACCTTCCAGTTCCCGCCGAGCGTGATTTACCTTCAGGTGATCTGGGCCATCGGGCTAAGCATGCTCGCCCTGTCGGCGCTGCTCTGGTTACCGCGCACGTTGCTTGCGGCGCTGGGGCTGGTGATCATTGCCGGACATAACCTGCTGGACCCGTTGCAGTTCGCCAGCGATTCGCTGATGCATGTGCCCTGGGCAGTCCTGCATGACCGTGGCTGGATCGAGGTATCGGAAAGCCTTCGCCTGCGCACGTCCTACCCACTGCTGCCCTGGATCGGTGTAATCGCCCTGGGTTACGCCGCGGGGCCGTTGTACGCACGGCCCGCCGATGCGGCATGGCGTCGGCGCCGCTTGCTGGGCTGGGGCCTTGGTTCGTTACTGGTATTCGCGCTGCTGCGGCTGCTCAACGGCTACGGCGAACAACCCTGGAGTGCGGGTGCCAACGCCGTGCAAACCCTGATGAGCCTGCTGAATATCACCAAGTATCCGCCGTCGCTGTTATTCCTCTGCCTGACATTGGGCATTGGGCTGCTGTTGCTGCTCTGTTTCGAACGCAACCAGGAGCGCGGCTGGCTGCGGCCATTGACGGTGTTCGGCGCCGCGCCGATGTTCTTCTACCTGCTGCACCTATACGTGCTGAAGTTGCTCTATCTCGCCGCTGTGGCGATATGGGGCCTCAATCGCGGCAGCCACTTCGGCTTCGACGCGGTTTGGCCGCTGTGGCTGGGCACGCTGGTCCTGGCGGTCGCACTGTACCCAGCGGTACGCAGATTCGCTGAGCTGAAAGCACGGCGACGGGATATCGCCTGGCTCAAATATCTTTGACGCAAGCCTCTCGTTCGCTACGCATCAGAGGCAGCGGCCCGAAGCGGGTGATATCTCTTCAGCCACGGCCGCGAAACGCTTGCCGATAATGGCTGGGCGATATGCCGAGTGCCTTGCTGAAGTGCTGCCGTAGCGAAACCGGCGAGCCGAATCCTGCCAACGCGGCGATCGCATCGATGGGCTGATTGGTGCCTTCCAGCAGACGCTGGCTCAACGCGATACGTTCGGCCAACAGCCAGCCGCCAACGGTGGTGCCGGTGTGCTGCCGGAAATGCCGGCTGAAGGTGCGACGGCTCATCAGCGCTTTTTCCGCCAGGCTATCCAGCGTATGCGGCAGGTGCAGGCTCGCCCGCGCCCAGTCCAGCAATTCGCCGAGACGGCTGTCCCGGCGGCTGGTCGGTAGGGGTTGCTCGATGAACTGCGCCTGACCGCCCTGCCGGTGAGGCGACATGACCAGGTGCCGCGCCACCTTGTTCGCCACCTCAGCCCCCCAGTGCTTGCGCACCAGATACAGACAGCAGTCCAGCGCCGCCGCCGTTCCAGCCGACGTCAGCAAATTAGCGTCATCCAGATAGAGCACATCGCTGTCCACCTGAATCCGTGGATGCTGCGCCTTGAAATGCTCGACCCACGCCCAGTGCGTAGTCGCGCGACGGCCTTCGAGCAGCCCGGTTGCGGCCAGCACGTAAGCGCCCAGGCAGAGCCCGACCAATGTCGCTCCCCGTTGATGAGCTGCTATCAGTGCTGCGAGCAGCGCGGCCGGTGGTGCCTCGTCGCCATCGCGCCAACTCGGAACGATCACCGTATCGGCCTGCTCCAGCGCTTCCAGCCCGTGCGCCACATTCAATTCGAAGCCCGCGGTGGTACGCAGCGGTCCGGCTTCGGCAGCGCAGACATCGACGGCATAACGGTGCGTGCGTGACATGGCATCGCCGAACACCATGCACGGAACGGAAAGATGAAAGGGACTTATCTGGTCGAAGGCGACCACGGCGATTCGGTGCAGTTGCATGGCGAGATGTCGGCTGGAGTTGGCCCGATCTTATCGCAAGTTGTCATTCGGGCCACTCACTCTCTCGGGTCGAGCGACGAAACAATGCGGTCGCCCCCAACTTCGAATGAGGACACACCATGAGCCAGCCAAAACGCGCGCTGATCGTCATCGACGTGCAGAACGAATACGTCACCGGCAACTTACGCATCGAATATCCCGATGTGCAACTATCACTGTCGAACATCGCCAGAGCCATGGACGCGGCCCGTGCGGCGGGCATCCCGGTAGTGGCCGTGCAGCACATCGCGCCGGAAACATCGCCGCTGTTCGCCCGCGGCAGCCAGCAGGCCGAGCTGCATCACACGGTCGCGGCGCGATCACATGACCTGCACGTGGAGAAGTCGCTGGCTAGCGCATTGGTCAACACCAACCTGGGCGCCTGGCTGCGTGACCGGCAGATCGACACCCTGACGGTGGTCGGTTACATGACCCATAACTGCGACAACTCCACAGTGGTGCAGGCGCACCATGAAGGCTGGAAGGTCGAGCTGCTGCACGACGCCACCGGCTCGCTGCCCTACCAAAACTCGGCCGGTGCAGCCAGTGCCGAGGAGATTCATCGAGCCTTCACGGTGGTGATGCACACCGGTTTCGCAGCCGTGGCGAGCACCGATCAGTGGCTCGAAGCGGTGAACACCGGGCAACCGCTGTCGCCGGACAATATTTACCTGTCCAACCAACGGGCGATTCAGGCACGCTGATCACCCAACTGAGCGTGACGCATACCCCATTGCGTTCAGTCCGCCGTCATCGACCCCAGCAAGGCTCGCATGTCCTGCCAGTGCGAGCCCTCCCAGAAAATCCTGCCGCAGCAATCGCAGCCTACGAATCGCTCATGGCGTTCCAGCACGCGCGGCGGCACACGGTCGCGCGCAGTCTGCTTGTCGATCTCTGAGAGTGGCCGGTTGCAACGCATGCATAGGCTGAAGGGGCGAGCATGGATGGCCAGGTCCAGGCGCTCATACAACTCACGCAACTGCTCCGCCGGCTTGAGCGCGTGCACGTAGCAGCCATGCTTGACCACCCGGTGCATGAGCAACGCGCGGTCACGGGTTAGCAGTACTCGATCCTCACGATTGGCCAGCGCGGTCATCGCCGCATCTTCGTAGCGGTTGTCGAAGAGCGTATCGAAGCCGGCCATGCGCAATAGCCGGGCGAGGCCGCCCAGATGGGCATCGGCGACGAACCGCGGCGGGCCGCTCGGGAGCGGCTGCATGGATGTCAGTCCAGTAATATCCAGTCGTTCGAATTTCGGGTAGACGGCAATTCGATCACCGTCATTGATAGCCCAGTCGAGCCCGGCCGGGGTTCCATTGGCCAACACCAGCGCCACCTCGGTATGCGGCACGCCGAGGGCTTCGATCATGTGCTTCGTGGTCGCCGCCTGCGCGCATGAACAACTGAAAGCCTGTCCGCGGCGCTCGACCGGAAGGAAAGCGTTGAGCCTGGCGTAGAAGCGGAATGTCGCTGTCGTCATGCATGTTCAGCGACGCCAGCCGCGATGATGTCCATAACGGAACGCGCGGTGCGTCGCGCCTCCGAAAAAGGATGCGGTCAGATCAGCTTATAGCCGATGGCCGCCAACATTACCGCCATGCAGGGTCGCAAAAAGGAGTCCGGAACACGGCCGGACAGGTTGCTGCCCAGGTAAATGCCCGGCAACGAACCCATCAGCAGATAGGCCAGAATGGTCCAATCCATGTTGCCCATGCCAGCGTGCCCAAGGCCGGCGACCAGCGTCAGCGGCACCGCATGGGCGATTTCCGTTCCGACCAGACGGCGCGTGCTCAGCAATGGATAGAGAAAGAACAAGGCCACGGTACCCAGTGCGCCGGCACCGATGGAGGTCAGCGTCACCACTGCGCCGAGCACCATGCCGACCACAACGGTCAGCACGTCCAGGCCACGAGGCGATAGCCGCGGGGTGGGTCCGGACAGGCGAGAGGCGAGTACCAACAGACGCTTCTTGAACAGCACGGCCAGCGCGGTGAGCACCAGAACGATGCCCAGCGATTGTTTGATCACCGCGTTGAGCGTGTCCTGATCGCTATGTAACCCCTTCAATATCCAGAGCATCGCCGCTGCGGCCGGCACGCTACCCAGCGCCAGCCAACCGGTAATGCGCCAATCGATGTTGCGATTCTTCTGATGGACCCAGACGCCACCCGCTTTGGTGATCGCCGCGTAGAGCAGATCGGTGCCGACAGCGGCTGCGGGGTTGACGCCGAACCACAACAGGATCGGCGTCATCAACGAACCACCACCAACCCCGGTCATGCCGACGATGAACCCGACCAGCAGGCCGGCTATCACAAAGCCAAGAACACCAAACTCCATCGTTCAACCCCAAAGTGGGCCCAGCAGGCCTTATCAGATGGCCGCCAGCATAACCGCGCGAGTTAGCAATTCTTAATATAAGTTTGTGCTTTCTTAGTAGCTAAAAAGAATATGCATCGAAACCCCGACGGTGCGAGGCAAAGGCGAACTTCTGCGCGACGATTGGAGTCGCCATACTGACGGCACGAACCAGGGAGCCCTCGTGTGGACCTTCTATTTCTCGGCACCTCATCCGGTACCCCGACCAGGGCACGCAACGTCAGCGGACTGGCACTGTTGGAAGACAGCGGCAAGGGCTGGTACCTGATCGATTGCGGTGAAGGCATCCAGCATCAATTGCTGCGCACGCCACTGACCTTGCATGGCCTGCGCGCGATCTTCGTTACGCATGTCCATGGCGATCACTGCTACGGATTGCCCGGTCTGATTGCCAGCGCCGGCATGGCGCGGCGGCAGGAACCGCTGGATATCATCGCCCCGGCCGCAATCGAAGGATGGGTGCGTGCCACGCTGGAAATGAGCCAGAGCTGGCTGCCTTACGAGTTACGCTTCCATGCCACCGAAACGTTCCAGGGCTGGCGCAATCTACAGGTACGTGTCGAAGCCACCGCCCTCTCCCACCGCGTGCCGAGCTGGGGCTACACCTTCAGCGAAACCCGGCCCGACCCGCGCCTGAACATCGACAAGCTCAACCACGACGGCATACCTCGCGGGCCGCTCTGGGGCGAGCTGATACGCGGCCACGATGTCGAATATGCAGG
This sequence comes from Pseudomonas sp. YJ42, assembly GCF_047225135.1. Classification (NCBI taxonomy): domain Bacteria; kingdom Pseudomonadati; phylum Pseudomonadota; class Gammaproteobacteria; order Pseudomonadales; family Pseudomonadaceae; genus Pseudomonas; species Pseudomonas sp. YJ42. Next base: position 1,659,158 of record NZ_CP178378.1, read on the forward strand.
CCGCACCCTACGTAGCGAAGACTACCTGCTGCTCGGCCGTTCGCCCCGACGTATTGTCATCGGCGGGGACAACGACCGCCCCGAACTGCTCCGCGACGCCTGCCAGGGCGCGCATGTGCTCGTCCACGAAGCCACCTACACCCTGGCCATCGCCGAAGCCGGCAAAGCCGATTTCGGTCACAGCACGGCCGCCCGGGTCGCCACCTTCGCCCAGGCCGTAGGCGTTTCGAATCTAGTGCTGACGCACTTCAGCGCGCGTTATCAGAGCGCCCCGAACCAGGGTTTATCGATCGAAGACATTCGAGCGGAAGCGGCCGAACGCTACAGCGGGCAGCTCACGCTAGCCGAGGACCTGTTGCGATTGCGATTGGACAACAAGGGACAAATGCAACGGGTTGAACGCCTTGCTCGAAAGCACAACGAGGCGGGGGACACAGCCCAGCGAAATGATGGAACCGCAGACGATCCTTGATCTGACCGGCGACACTCGCACAAATATTCAACCAGACCGAACTCAAGCAGAACGCCATGATTGCCGGCAGAACCATCAACGGCTGTATGGCGTGGGGTTCGGCTGTCAGGAGAAGGACCAGCAGTTCTACAACCAGGACGATGTGGCGCGCGTACCGGTTTACGGCACTGCAACCTGTTCCGTTCCAGGCCAATAGAAAGACCGGCGATGGCCTGAACACGCAAGAGACGCTCGGATTCTACGTCCAGGACATGATCGAACTGTCGCCACATTGGAAAGCGCTGTTGAGCGTGCGCTATGACGAATTCGACCAGACATTCCGTGACGACTTCAACGGCAAGGCGGAACTGGAGCGCACCGACTACACGCTCAGTCCCCGTGCGGGCCTGGTGTGGCAGCCGGATGACGTGCAGTCCTACTACCTCTCGGTCAGCCGCTCCTATCAGCCTTCCGGCGAGATGTTCCAGGTCAGCGCGTCTAACGTCGAATTCGACCCGGAGAAACCACCAACTACGAGCTCGGCGCCAACTGGAACCTGCTGCAGGAGCAGCTCACGTTGACTGCTGCGGTGTTCCGCCTGGAACGCAACGCGCAGGCGCCTCGTCACGCAGCCGTGCGCTTCAGGCAACCGAAACCCGCGTGTTTTACACCTATGAGCGCACGGCGTCTGCCCACTCTTGAATATGTTTCCAGAGACGCATGGCGACAGGCCCATGTGGACGGTCGCGTCGACGGCTGGCTACCAGCTCTTCCGTCACGCCGGGAAAGTGCCGTCCGGCAATGGAAATAAGACGTCCGTTTCGCAATTCTTCTTCGATCATGAAAAGCGGCAAGTGCCCCCAGGCCATGCCCTGCAGGACGACCTCGGCCTTCATCGAGTGGTCGGCCACGGTGCACTGGGGCGATCCGTCGATGACGAAATGGCTGACATCACCAGGATCATGCGCGGTGTCCCGAAGGATGCATTGCGTGAGTCCGCGCATCTGCTCGGGGGTGATCGCGTCGGTCTGAGGAAAGGGCAGAAAGCCGGGCGCTACTACCGGAACCAATGAGATGACTCCCAGATCCACCCACTCCAATTGAGGATTGGTTTTATCGATGCGGTGCAGAATCAAATCCGCCTCGTCATTGAACAACCGTTCCCAGGGGCCAGTGACCGCTTCGAAGTGAAGCTGCAGCCGCGTGCCTGGGCATTGTGCGAAGAAGCTGCTCAACATCCCCAGCACCTGCGGACGGGGACATAGGTCGCCAATAACCACCCGCAACCCCGTTTCTTCCCCCATCGCCAATTGCTGAGCATGAAGGGAAAAGGCTTCCGCCTCTTGCAATAGGTGCTGCGCCCTATCGTAGAGGGCCAGCCCTGCCTGAGTGGGGCACACACGGTAGCCGGCGCGATCAAGCAGAGCCACGCCGAACTGCCGCTCCAACTTGCGCAGGGCTGCAAAGACCGCAGTATGAGAGCGGTGCAAAGCCGCCGCAGCAGCCTGGAAACTGCCTTCTCGTACCACGGCCTCGAAGCAGAGCAGGTCCTGCAGAGTGAACTTGTGCATGTTCATAAAAACTGTCGATGATCGTTCAATCTTTGTAATTTCTTCCTAATAAACTCGCAACTAGCATTCCGGCTGAATTCACCTCAAGGCACCACGCCGAAGGAGCTCCGAATGCTGCGCACGCTTACCTCCCTGCTCACCAGTTTCGTATTGCTTGCCCCAGCATTTCCGAGGGCGGTACAAGCGAACGACACACCCAATCCCGCCGAGGCACACCCCGCACAGGCGAGTGCGCAGGCTCAGGCGGCCCTGTCTTTCTTTACGACTGGAGATGGTACCCGTATCGCTTATCGCCTCGATGGCTCGGCAGACAAGCCGGTGTTGGTGCTATCCAACTCCATCGGAACGAATCTGCACATGTGGGATACCCAGATTCCCGTTCTGGCCAGGCACTTCCGCGTGCTGCGTTATGACATGCGAGGGCACGGCGCATCCGATGTGCCACCCGGCGCGTACTCAATCGGTAGGTTCGGTGGAGACGTGATAGAGCTGCTGGATGCCCTGGATATCGAGCGCGCCCATTTCCTGGGGCTCTCGCTCGGTGGGTTCGTCGGTCAATGGCTTGGTATCCACCGCCCCGAACGCATCGATCGCCTGATTCTCAGCAACACCGCAGCCTATCTAGGGCCGACCGAGCAATGGGATCCGGCGATCGCCGCCGTGCTCGAAGCGCGAGACATGCAGAGCACCGCCGAAGCCTTCCTGCGTAACTGGTTTCCTGCGCGAATGCTGGCAGTAGAAAGTCCCGTCGTGGCGCAATTCCGGACCATGCTGCTGGAAACCGATCGGCAAGGCATCGCGGGCTCTTGGGCGCTGGTACGGGATACCGATATGCGGCGCACCATCGCCCTTATCCCCAATCAAACCTTGATCATTGCCGGGAAGCACGACGCGGTAACTACCGCTGCGCACAGTGAAGCCATGGCCGCTGCTATTCCCAATGCTCGATTGCTGGTTCTGCCGGCAGCCCATTTGACGAATATCGAGTATCCAACTGAATTCATGCATGCGGTGCTGGCCTTCCTCCGCAGCTGACGCGCCTGGCTCGAATCTGCGCATCAGCCCAAAGGCAGGCTAATCGGCCGCTGTCGGTCGCTCAGTTCTTGGCGATAGCCGCATGCAAATGGCCACGACTCGCCTCTAGCACCTCACGTTGAGTGTCTTCACTGGCCAGCATGCGCGCCACGACCAATGCACCGACGCATTGGGCAATCAGCGCCCAGGCCAGCTGGGCATCCTCCAGCGCGGCGGCCCAAGCCTGTTGCAGGGCACAGAGCCAATGTTCAGCCTCCTCGCGCACGGGCACATCGGCACGGGCAATCTCCGCGCCCAACGCCGGGATGGCGCAGCCGGCCTCCGGGTTGTGCAGGTGGGCCAGGCTCAGGTAACCGTCGAGGCAGCGCTCAAGCCTGGTCCGATCCAGAACACCGTCGCGCGCAAGAATCGGGCTTTGCGACAACTCGCGCCGCACCACCTCGGTAAACAGGTCGCTCTTGGATGGAAAATGACTGTAGAACGCGCCCCCCGTCAGGCCGATGGCTTTCATCAGTCCATCGACACCGGTGGTGGCGAAGCCGCCGCGCTTGGCGATGGCGCCGCTGCTTTCGACAAGACGCTGTCGGGTTTCCTGCTTGTGGCTGGCGGAGTAACGCATACAGCACAACCTCTTTGAGTCACTTGACGATAGGCCGAGCGTAACATAACGTTCGTTTACCTAACGATCGTTTAGCAAGAGAGCGCACCCCATGGATAACAACAATCGTGTCGCCATGATCATCGGCGCCGGGGATTCTACCGGCGGTGCCATTGCGCGGCGCTTTGCCCGTGAGGGCTACGTGGCTTGCGTCACCCGGCGTAGCGCCGACAAGCTGCAGCCGCTGGTCGACAGCATCATTGCCGAGGGCGGTCGTGCCCATGGCTTCGCCTCCGATGCGCGCAAGGAAGATCAGGTAGCCGAACTGGTCGAGACCATCGAGCGCGATATCGGCCCAATCGAGGTGATGGTGTTCAACATCGGCGCCAACGTGCCGTGCAGTATCCTCGAGGAAACTGCGCGCAAATACTTCAAGATCTGGGAAATGGCTTGTTTCTCTGGCTTCCTTACCAGCCAGGCGGTGGCCAGACGCATGGTGACCCGCGGGCGCGGCACCATTCTCTTCACCGGTGCCACGGCCGGTTTGCGTGGGGCTGCCGGCTTCGCTGCCTTCGCCGGGGCCAAGCACGGCATCCGCGCGCTGGCGCAGAGCATGGCGCGCGAGCTAGGCCCGATGAACATTCACGTGGCCCACGTAGTGGTCGATGGCGCCATCGACACCGACTTCATTCGCGACAGTTTTCCCGAGCGCTACGCCCTCAAGGACCAGGACGGCGTGCTCAATCCCGAGCACATCGCCGACAACTACTGGCACTTGCACAGTCAGCCACGCGACGCCTGGACCTTCGAACTCGACCTGCGCCCCTGGATCGAGCGCTGGTAATCCCCCCTTCCCTTTGGAGTTGCGACATGGACAAGACCGTGGAGTTTTTCTTCGACCTCGGCAGCCCGGCGGCGTATCTCGCCTGGACCCAATTGCCCGCGCTGTGCGAACGCGCCGGCGCAGAGCTGCGTTATCGGCCCATGCTGCTCGGGGGCGTCTTCCAAGCCACCGGCAATAGCTCGCCGGCGACCGTTCCGGCGAAAGGCCGTTACATGACGACGGACCTGTTGCGCCATGCACGCCGCTACGATGTGCCGTTCGACTTCAACCCGCACTTTCCGATCAATACGCTGGCGCTGATGCGAGGCGCAGTCGGCTACCAACTGCAGCAACCCAAGGATTTTCCGCGTTATCTGGACGCCCTGTTCAAAGCTCTCTGGGTCGATCAGCGCAACCTCGGCGACGAGCGGATACTAGCGGCGGTCCTGGCGGAAGCCGGCCTCGAGCCCGAGCAGTTCCACGCCTTGGTCACCGATGAGCACGTCAAGAACGCTCTCAAGGCAAACACCGAAGAAGCCGTGCTGCGCGGCGTGTTCGGTGCGCCGACGTTCTTCGTGGGCAGCGAAATGTTCTTTGGACAGGACCGGTTGTGCTTCGTCGAAGAAGCCTTGAGCTAGCGCCCAGACCGTATGCCCGGCCTGGCGATGCGCCGTCAGGCCTCGACCTGTCCCCACTGCTTGTTCAGTCGCTTGTCCGATACCGCGACTTTCGTCCCCAACTGCTGGGCCCAGAGCGATACGCGGTATTCCTCAAGCATCCAGCGGTACAATGCCAGTTCCGGATCGCGCTTGCCTTCTTGCTGATGCTTCTTCAGGCGTGCCTGGTACTGCTCCCAATAGCCGGCCAATTCGCCGGACCAGACGCGATCACGCTGTAACTGCGCGCCGATCTTTTCGAAGCGCTGCTCGATGGCCTTGAGATAGCGCGGGTATTCCTTGAGCCATTCAGCCGACGTTTCTCGCACGAAGCCGGGATAGACCAGATTGCCGAGCTGCGCCTTGATGTCGTTGAGCGTCACGGCTTGGGCCAGATCGATCTTGCCTTTGAAGCGCTTTTGCAACCCATGCCAGAGCTTGAGGATTTCCAGTACCTGCCGCGCGAGGCGTTCGGCATGCGACGTCCAGTCGCCACGCTTTCGCTCCGCGAGCGCAGCCAACGCCGCGCCGTCGCGGGGTAGCGAGGCTTCCCCATCGAGGATGCAACTGTCGAGGCTGGCCAGCAGGATGTCCTCGAGCAACGCATCCACCTTGCCCATCTCGCGGTAAAGCAGCGCCAGGTCGGTAAGGCCCGGCAGTTTGCTGCGTAGGAATTTCGCCGGTTCGCTGAGTTGCTGCAACAACAGTCGCTGCAGAGCGCGGCGGTGCTGATATTCGGCCTCCGCCTGGGTCGGGAAGCGGCCTTCCTTGACCACGCCACCCTCTTCCACCAAGGCGGGATAGACCGTCATCGACAATCCGGCCATCTTCGCCTGAGCCGTTTGTGCCACCTCAGCGAAGGCCTTGGCTTCGACTGGTTTCTGCTCCGCCTTTTGCTGCGGTGGCGCCAGCGCGGCCTGGCTGGCCTCGGAGAAGCGCGCAGTGAGCTCAGCCAGATCGCGTCCTTCACCCAGGTACTTGCCGCGACCATCGACCACTTCGATGTTCATTTTCAGATGGCTGTCGAGCTGGTTCGCTGCCTCGTCCCATGCCTCTTCAGACACGCGGGCGCCCGTCATGCGCAGCAGTTCGCGGCCCAACGCCTCGGCCAACGAGCCCTCACCGAAGCTGACCTTCGAAAGCGCAGCCCTGACGAAATCCGGCACCGGCACGAAGTTTTTGCGGATGGCCTTGGGCAGGCCGCGCACCAACGCTACGGCCTTGGTTTCGAGAAGCCCGGGCACCAACCATTCGAGCCTTTCGCTGCGCAGTTGCGGCAGCAGCGGTGCCGGCACGCGCAGCGTCACGCCATCGCGCGGATGGTTGGGTTCGAAGTGATACTCGAGCGGCAATTGCAGTTCGCCGATGTGCAGCTGATCCGGGTACTGCGCGCTAGTGACCTCACTGGCATCACGGGCGAGCACATCCTCGTCCCGCATCATCAGCAACTGCGGGTCTTTCGCACTTTCGCGCTTGTACCAGCTCTCGAAGCTGGCGGTCTGATAGATGTCCTGCGGCAGACGCGCGTCGTAGTAAGCGAACAAGGTGTCCTCGTCGGCAATGATGTCGCGCCGGCGGGCCTTGGCTTCCAGTTCGTCGAACAGCTCCAGCAGCTCACGGTTGGCCGTTAGCGCCTTGGCGCGGCTGTGCATTTCGCCGCGTACCAGCCCTTCACGGATGAACAGCTCACGTGCCGCAGGCGGATCGATCGGACCAAAATGCACCGGCCGGCGCGCGACGATGATCATGCCGTATAAGGTCACCTGTTCGAATGCCACCACTTGACCGCGCTTCTTTTCCCAATGTGGTTCGAAGTGGTTGGTCTTGGTCAGATGCTTGGCGAGGGGCTCGATCCAGTCCGGCTCGATCTTCGCCACCATGCGCGCAAACAGCTTGGTGGTCTCCACCAGTTCGGCCGCCATGATCCAGTTGGGCTTCTTGCGCCCGATGACGCTCGACGGATGCACCCAGAAGCGTCGCTGCCGCGCGCCGAGGAAGTCGCCCTCCTCGGTCTTGTGCCCAACCTGGCTGAGCAAGCCGGAGAGGATTGCCTTGTGCACGGCGGCATAACTCTTGGCGCGCTGTGCAGCCTCGCTGGCTTCGGCTTGCTGGGCGAGTTTGACGTTGACCTTTTTATCGGTGGTGAGCGCGGGCTGCTCGATGGAAGAGGCCCCGTCGTCTTCCACCTTACGGGAGTCGGCCTTTTTGGCGGATGGCTGACCGGGACCAGCCGTTTCCTTGCGCTTGCCCAGATTCAGCTCACGTGCGATCAGGGTCAGCTGCCGATGCGCATCGCGCCATTCGCGCAGCCGCAGATAGTTGAGGAAGTGCTTCCGACACCAGGTACGCAGCGGATTGGAGCCGAGCGCCTGGCGCTGTTCTTCGAAACCGCGCCAGAGGTTGATCAGCGCAGCGAAATCCGAGTCCGGGTCCTTCCACTGGGCATGGGCCTGGTCGGCCTGCTGCTGACGATCGGCCGGGCGCTCGCGCACGTCCTGCACCGACAGCGCACTGGCGACGATCAACACCTCGGCGAGGCTGCCTAGGCCGGTCGCTTCCAGCAGCATTCGACCCAGACGTGGATCGATCGGTAGACGCGCCAGCTGCCGCCCGAGCGGCGTCAGCTGATTCTCGCGGTTGACCGCCGAAAGCTCCTGCAACAGGTTGAAGCCATCGCTGATGGCCTTGCCGTCCGGCGGCTCGATGAACGGAAAGTCCTCGATCTGACCGAGGCGCAAGTGCAGCATCTGCAGGATCACCGCCGCCAGGTTGGTGCGCAGGATCTCCGGATCGGTGAATTCCGGTCGAGAGAGAAAATCCTCTTCGCTGTACAGACGAATGCAGATGCCCGGCTCGACCCGCCCGCAACGGCCCTTGCGCTGATTGGCACTGGCCTGAGACACGGCCTCGATCGGCAGTCGCTGGACCTTGGCGCGGTAGCTGTAGCGGCTGATACGCGCAGTGCCGGAGTCGATCACGTAGCGAATGCCGGGCACGGTCAGCGAAGTTTCCGCGACGTTGGTCGCCAACACGATCTTGCGGCCGGCAGCGGGTCGGAAAATCTTCTGCTGCTCGGCCGGCGTCAACCGCGCATACAGCGGCAGCACCTCGGTAAAGCGCAGATTGGCCTTGCGCAGCACCTCGGCGGCGTCGCGGATCTCGCGCTCGCCGGGCAGGAACACCAGCACATCGCCGGGGCGCTTGCCAATGCTCTTCTCATGGGCGTCGATCTCGTCCAACGCGGCAAGGATGCCCTGATCGACGGTGAGGTCGTCCTCGACCCGGTTGCCATCCTCATCGGTTTCTGCCGCCAGCGGCCGGTACCAGGTTTCGACCGGATACGTACGCCCCGACACTTCGACGATGGGCGCATTACCGAAGTGTTCGGAAAAGCGTTCCAGATCGATGGTCGCCGAAGTGATGATCACCTTCAGATCGGGCCGACGCGGCAGTAGGGTTTTCAGGTAGCCGAGCAGGAAGTCGATGTTGAGGCTACGTTCGTGCGCCTCGTCAACGATGATGGTGTCGTATTTCTCCAGGAAGCGGTCGTGCTGGGTCTCGGCCAGTAGGATACCGTCGGTCATCAGCTTGATCAGCGAGCTGTCCTTGCTCTGATCCTCGAAGCGCACCTGATAGCCCACCAGCTCGCCCAGCGGCGTGCCGATTTCTTCGGCCACTCGGGTCGCCACGCTTCGCGCCGCCAGCCGGCGCGGTTGGGTATGGCCGATCAACCCGTGCACGCCGCGGCCGATTTCCAGGCAGATCTTCGGCAGCTGAGTGGTCTTACCCGAGCCCGTCTCGCCCGCAATAACCAGCACCTGATGCTTGCGCAGCGCCTCCTTGATCTCCTCACGCTTGGCAGCGATCGGCAGGCTGTCGTCGTAGCGCATGGCTGGCACGCTCTGCCGGCGCGCCTCGACCTTGGCCACCGAGGCCTGGAAACGCTCGAGCCACTGGGAAAGGTGCTCGTCTTCGAGCGGCGCATCGCCGGCCTTCTTGCGCAGGTCATGCAATTGACGACGCAAGCGATGACGGTCGGCAAACATGGCCTGATCGAGGTTTTTCAGGAGTTGTGCAAAAGCGGGCGTTGCGTCGGTCATGGACAGCCGTAAGCGATTTCGTGAAGGACGCGATTGTCGCAGATTTAGGCGGCTGGCCGTAGGGAAAGGGACTGATGGAAAAGACCGCGCCGGCTAGCCGGCGCGGCGCTCACGCGGTCAACGGATCCAGTGACCCCAACGCGACTTCTCCTGCGCCTTCTGCATGCGCAGGGTGCCGATGCCCTGCTCGGCCGCTGCGTCGATCTCGTCGTCGACCATCTTGGTCGACAGCGACAACCAGCTGGTGGCGAAGGCCAGGGCGTCACCATGCAGTTCCAGCGCGTCGGTGGAGATGTTGCCGAGGTTGTCACACTCGCTGTGGTAGCACGGATCGTACGCCTGCCCGGCCGCACCGCCATAGAGCTGCGCCTGCTCTACGCTCTTGATGTCTTCAGCACCGGTGAACAGGCCACCAAAGGCGATGCCGTCATCGAAGAACTGCGCGTAATCGGAGCGGAAGTCGATCTCGGTCCCCTCCGAGGGTGCGTTGCGCAACTGGAAGTAGGAGCGGAACAGGCGCTCGATCGCACCGGAGCCGGGCGGGCCCTGCAGGCCGAAATCGGAGCCATCGCCGTCATAGATGAAGTTGGCGTAGTTCGGCGAACCGATCATATCGACGTTGAGGTACGCCTTGATCTGCTGTTTCTCCTCCTCCGGTAGCTGAGTGACGTAGTAGGTCGACCCGACCAGCCCGGACTCCTCCGCGCCCCACCAGGCGAAGCGCACCTTGTTCAGCGGGTGCGCCTTGCTCATCAGCGTGGCCATTTCCAGCAAGGCGGCGCTACCGGAGCCGTTGTCATTGATGCCAGGTCCTTCGAAGACCGAATCCAGATGCGCACCGACCATCACCACGTTGTCCGGATTGCCGCGACGGGTCTCGGCCAGCACGTTATAGGTCTCCGACTGCTCACGGATCACGTCGACGTTCATGCTCAGCTGAAGCCCCTCGGTCTGCGACCAGCTCACACCATTGTCATAGGTCGAGAACATCACCGGGATGCCGCCCTGATAGTCCTCGCCCAAGGTCGCGACCAGCAGATCCTTGCGGTCCTCGGTATCGCCCTGGTTGAAGATGATCGCTCCGGCTGCGCCAGCGGCGGCCGCATTGGTGGCCTTCTCGCCGAACGGACAAGTGCCGCGTTGCATCAGCGCAATGGCGCCCGCCGGGAAACCAGCGAAATCAGACGGCTCGCAGCCGCTGGTCGAGGTGTTGCCCAGGCCGAGCGCCAGGTCCACCGGCACCACGGGCGCTGTGACATTGCCAGGATCGGTCTGGTCGGCGTAGGTGAAATCCTCCTCCCAGATGTACTGCACCGGCTGCGGCGTCACTGCCGCTAGCGCGCCCGGGCCTGCGGGATAGAACGCCAGGAACGGAAATGCCTGCACCCTGACCCGATAGCCGGCGCGCTCGAGAGTGCTGCGCACGTAATCCACCGAGGCTTGATAGCCAGACTGTCCGGAGGCGCGATTGCCGCGGTTCATTGACGCGATGTCCTGCAAATTCTCCAGGTGCTTCATCACGTTACCGGCCTGCATACAGCGCGGCAGACCGAGCGGCGTTCCCACCAGCAATGGTGATCGACAGATCCGAGAGTCGGGCTTGCCGGGCGACCAATAGTCATCGAACGCAGCGATCTCGGCGGAGGGTGCTGCCAAGGCTGCGGTGGAAGCGAATAAAGCGAAAGAAGCAACTACCCGACGTGCATTGTTTTTCTTCTGCATGGGTAACTCATCCTTGCAACGAGATTGATGGGCAGGCCGCAAAATGGCATGCGCCATCGTCCCCTACGGCACAGACGGCCGTTGAAAACGGAGCGAGCGACAGATATGGAGGCCAAGCCGGCTGCGTCGCGCACCGGCGCGCTGCAGTTGCTTACATCAGACGGCTTCAGCACGGCATAGGGAGGCGCGCTGGCATTCAACAGCCGCTAGAGCGGACGCGGCCATAGGGTCCTAGACCTGGGTTGTCTCGCTTCGGTTCGCGCCGTCGCGCCAGACGGCAGCACCGCCGGTCGGCTTGATGGAACCCGACGGAATTCTGCCGGCAGTTCTCGACAGACCAAGGCGGGCATTACACCCGCCTCATCGATGATGGCTCAGATACGAAACTGGCCGACCAGACGCTGCAGACTCTCGGCCAGGCTATTGAGTTCGCGGGAGGTCTGGGCGCCTTCGGCGGCCTCCTGCGCCACGCCATCAACCGCATCGGCGATGTGATGAACGCTGCGATTGATCTCCTCGGCGACCGCAGTCTGCTCCTCGGCGGCGCTGGCGATCTGAGCGTTCATGGAGCTGATGGTGCCTATCAGCGCGGCAATCGCATCCAGCGACTCGCCCGCCTGGTTCGACTGGGCCCGGGTGCTTTCGCCCTGCTGCCCGGCGCGACCCATGCCGGTAACAGTCATTGCCGTGGTGTTCTGCAGACGGTCGACCATGCCCTGAATTTCGACCGTGCTCTGCTGGGTACGGCTGGCGAGCGCTCGCACTTCGTCGGCGACCACTGCGAATCCGCGGCCGGCCTCGCCGGCGCGTGCCGCTTCGATGGCGGCATTGAGCGCCAGCAGGTTGGTCTGCTCGGCGACCGCCCGGATCACGTCGAGAACGCCTACGATGCCTTCCACATCCTTCTGCAAACCGCCAAGCGATTCGCCGCTGTCACGCAGCTCGCCGACCAGAGCGTGGATCTGCTGAATGCTGCTGTCCACGGTTCGCTTGGCGCCCTGGCCCTGCTGATCCGCTTCCTGCGCCGCTTCGGCGGCGCGCTGTGCGCTCATTGCCACTTCCTGTGCAGCAGCCGACATCTCGTTGATCGCAGTCGCCACCTGATCGGTTTCATGGCGCTGTGCGGCCATCGCCTGCTCGGAACGTTGCGCCTGGCTGGCAACGCTGGCAACCAGCGTCGTCAGCTGGCCGGTGGTTTTCGAAACCTGCTGAACCAGGCCATGGATCTTTTCGACGAAGCGATTGAACGAGGAAGCCAGATCGCCCAGTTCGTCCTGGCTGGTAACTGGCAGGCGGTGGGTCAGATCGCCCTCACCGGACGCCATGTCATCGAGCTTGCCCTTTATCAGCATGAGAGGCCGTAGCAGCGTGCGGCTCGTGGCAGTTACTAGCACGGCGATCAGCACCAGCAGCGCGACGGCGGAGCCTAGCATGACGAACAGCAGTTCGTTGATGTCGTCCTGGAACGCTTTCCGAGCCGCCTGTACATCGCGCTCTACTCCGTCCAGATTGAGCGATGTGCCAAAGACCATGTTCCACTTCGGCAGATGCTCTGCATAGCCGATCTTCGGGACGAGCGTCGTGCTGTTGCCCAGCACAAAGCTGTAATCGACGTAACGGCTTCCATCCATACCGGCCCGGACGAGCTCACGGATGGCGTACTTGCCGCTGGGGTCACGATAGTCATAGAAGCTTTGCCCAATCTTGTCCTTGGTGTTGCCCTGGAGAATCCGCACGCTTTGTTCGTCGTAGCCCCAGAAATAGCCGTCCTTGCCGTAGGAGAGCGTTTCCAGAATGGCCACGGCGCGGTCTCGTGCTTCCTGGTCATCCGAGGCGGAGCTATCGTAGATGGGGGCGATCATCTTCCGGGCAAGCTGCACGTAGTTTTCCAGTTCCGCGCGGCGATCCCGAACGAGATTTTCACGCGTCTCTGCTTCCTGCTTGGCCGCCAGTTCTTGCAGCGTGACCACGGATATGCCGCTGAGGAGTATCGCCAACAAGAGGATTGGACCTAATGCGAGGATGAGAAGCTTCGTTTGCAGACGTAATCTGGAGAGCATGAGCTGGACCTTGAGCAGAACTTAAAGGCGGCGAAAGCGCCTGTTTTTCGGCGCCAAATTTATCGCACCATCGAGGCTATCGGCTAGCTAGCGGCGTAATTGAGTCAACCAAGCAAATCTTCCCTCGAAGATGACGTAGGTCTTAACGCGCGCGAGACAGATCGCTCAAGCCAGAACAGACGGTAGGCGAGCCGGCCTCGAACGAGCGCACTGCTCCAAAAAAAAGCCCCGCCGAAGCGGGGCTCTCACTAGCCTGAGTCGTTACTTCTGGCCGAGTTTGCGCAACTCTTCGTCACGCAGTTCACGTCGCAGAATCTTACCGACGTTGGTGGTGGGCAGGCTGTCGCGGAACTCGACGGTCTTGGGACGCTTGTAACCGGTGACGTTGTCGTGCATGTGCTGCATGACCTGCTCTTTGGTCAGGCTCTCGCCCGGCCTGACCACCACGAAGAGCTTGATCGCCTCGCCAGACTTGTCGTCCGGTACGCCAATCGCGGCACACTGCAACACGCCAGGCAGCGTGGCGAGCACGTCTTCCAGTTCGTTGGGATATACGTTGAAACCGGATACCAGAATCATGTCCTTCTTGCGATCGACGATGCGCATGTAACCGTCGTCCTGGATGATTCCGATGTCGCCCGTCTTCAGCCAACCCTGCTCGTCGAGCACTTCGGCCGTGGCTTCCGGACGCTGCCAGTAGCCCTTCATCACCTGCGGGCCCTTCACGCATAGTTCGCCAGTAGCGCCTATCGGCAGTTCGTTGCCATCCTCGTCGATGACCTTGCACTGGGTCGAGGGCATCGGGATGCCAATGGTGCCAATTTGAATGCCACCGAACGGATTGACCGACACCACCGGACTGGTTTCGGTCATGCCGAAGCCTTCGCAGATCGAGCAGCCAGTCACCTGCTGCCAACGCTCCGCCGCCGCCAGCTGCAATGCCATACCGCCGGAAAAGGTGGCCTTGAGCGCGGAAAAGTCCAGCTTACGGAAGCTCTCGTTGTTGCACAGCGCCACGAACAGCGTGTTGAGGCCGACGAAGCCGGTGAACCGATACTTACTCAGATCTTTGACGAAAGCCGGCAGGTCGCGCGGGTTGGTGATCAACACGTTGTGCGCGCCGATCAACATCATTGTCATGCAGTGAAAGGTGAACGCGTAGATGTGATAAAGCGGCAGCGGCGCGACCATGGTCTCGCAGCCACTGCCCAGCTCGGTGCCCATTAACCCACGACACTGCAGCATGTTGGCGACCAGATTGCGATGGGTCAGCATGGCGCCCTTGGCGACTCCGGTGGTGCCACCGGTGTACTGCAGCACGGCGATATCGTCACCGCTCGGGTTGGTTTCGCTCGGCACCTTGCCACGCCCAAGGGCCATGGCCTCGTTGTATTTGACCGCCTTGGGCAGATGGTAAGCAGGCACCATCTTCTTCACGTGCTTGACCACCGCATTGACCAGCAGCCGCTTGATGGTCGGCAGCATGTCGCCGACCTCGGTAATGACCACATGGCGAATGCCAGTCTTCGGCAACACGTCTTCGGCCAGGTGGGCCATGTTGGCCAGGCACACCAGCGCCTTGGCGCCGGAGTCGTTGAACTGATGCTCCATCTCCCGCGCGGTGTACAGCGGGTTGGTGTTGACCACGATCAGGCCGGCGCGCATGGCACCGAATACCACGATGGGATACTGGATCAGGTTGGGCAGCTGCACCGCGATCCGGTCGCCCGGTTGTAGATCGGTGTGCTGCTGGAGATAGGCGGCAAATTCGCCGGACAGCGTGTACAGCTCGCCGTAGGTCAGGGTTCTGCCGAGATTGCTGAAGGCCGGCTTGTCCGCGAACAGCTCGCAGGATTGTTTGAGCACAGCCTGGATGTTCCGGTATTCATCGGTATCGATCTCGCTTTCGACCCCGACAGGATATTTATCCTTCCAGAAGTTATCGGTCATGAAACCCCACTCCTAAGCGACAGCTTTACTGCATATGGCAGCTGTTTTGTTGTGTTTTGTTAACTTTTGTACGGCAGTTCCGCGCAAAAGGCGGGGCGAGGTTAGCAGTTTTGCAACAGCCCGAACAGTGGCTCCGAGTGATGCGAGCACACACAAAGTGACTGACAGGACAAATCCAGTCACTCAGTGCGAGCTTAGAGAGCCGCGTCTTGGCGGACTCAGGCCTGATCGCGCAGCTCCCTGCGCAGAATCTTGCCAACCGGGGACATTGGCAAGGAGTCACGGAACACGAAGTGCCGCGGCACCTTGTAACCTGTGAAATTCTCCCGGCAATAGGCTTGCAGCTCTTCGAGGGTCAGGCTGGGATCGCTACGGACCACAAACAGCTTCACCGCCTCTCCTGACTTCTCGTCCGGCACGCCGATCGTGGCACAAGCAGCGACCTTCGGATGAGCCATGACCACGTCTTCGATCTCGTTGGGATAGACGTTGAAACCAGAGACGATGATCAAATCCTTCTTGCGGTCGACGATGCGCACGAAGCCGTCCGGATCGATCACCGCGATGTCGCCGGTCTTCAACCAGCCTTCACTATCGAGTACTTCGGCGGTGGCTTCAGGCCGCTGCCAGTACCCCTTCATCACCTGCGGACCCTTGACGCAGAGTTCGCCGCGCTCGCCCAACGGCAACTCGTTGCCCTCGTCGTCGATCACTTTGAGCGTCGTACCCGGTACCGGTAGGCCAACGGTGCCCAGACGCGACTGGTCGCCGTGCGGGTTGGCGCAGACCACCGGCGAACTCTCGGTCAGCCCGTAGCCTTCGGTCACGGTGACACCGGTCAAACTCTTCCAGCGCTCGGCCACCGAGGAGACCAGCGCGGTGCCACCCGAGTTGGTGCCCTTGAGCGCCGAAAAATCGATTTTCTTGAAGTCTCGATGCGACATGAGCGCAACGAACAACGTGTTCAGCCCGAGAAAGGCGGTAAAGCGCCACTTCTGCAGTTCTTTGACGAAGCCGTCGATGTCGCGAGGATTGGTGATCAACACGTTATGGTTGCCGGTCACCATCATGCACATGCAATTAACCGTGAAGGCGTAGATGTGATACAGCGGCAACGGCGCGATCATCACCTCTTGCCCATCCTTGATGAGCGGATGGCCGTCAGCGCCCAGTTGCTGCATGTTGGCATGGACCTGGCGCATGTTGGCCACCAAATTTCCGTGCGTAAGCATCGCGCCCTTGGCCACGCCGGTGGTGCCGCCGGTGTATTGCAGCACCGCGACGTCGTCGAGCGTCAACGGAACCGGCTTGAGGCTATGGCGTCCCCCCTCGGCGAGCACATGTTTGAACGAAACGGCCTGGGGCAGACTGTAGGCCGGGACCATCTTTTTCACATGCTTGACCACGGCATTGACCAGCAGCCCCTTGACCGGCGGCAGCATGTCGCCAATGTGCGCCTCGATAAGCACTTCGATGCTGGTATCGGGCAGCACTTCCTGCACCAGCTTGCCGAACGTATTCAGGTACACCAGCGCCCGTGCGCCGGAATCCTTGAACTGATGGCGCATCTCACGCGCGGTGTACAGCGGATTGGTATTGACCACGATCAGCCCGGCACGCAAGGCGCCGAAAACCGCGATCGGGTACTGCAACAGGTTGGGCATCTGCACCGCGATGCGATCTCCCGGTTGCAGATCAGTATGGTTCTGCAGCCAGGCCGCAAATGCGGCCGAGTAGCGTTCCAGGTCGGCGTAGCTGAACGTCACCCCCATGTTGCTGTAAGCAGGGCGGTTCGCATGGGTTTTGCAGGAGCGCTCGAACACCTCCACCACCGAGCGGAAGCCCCCCATATCCACATCGTCGGGCACACCGGCGGGACGCTTGTCGTTCCAGAAGTCAGGTTGCATTGTTATTGGCCTCGTTACCTGAGAGTGTCTGGCCCACTCGTCGCGGGCTGTGGCGAACTTAACAGCTCCGCATTGCAGAGCAATAGGTCGACCGTGTAAATCAGCGACGTGAATCTCGGCCCACGGCGGCAAAGCCAAAGCGAACCGGGACAACCGGCCTGCCGCCCTCTAGAATGCAGCCACCCAAGCGCCCTCCACGGCGTGCCCGTCATGGCCGTGCGGCAACCCCTGCCGCGACGGGGTTTTCCGTTTGTTATCGCATTCAGAGGTTTACGCATGAGTACGCTAAGCAACACACCCTACGCCGATCTGGAAGTCGGCCAGAAGGCCACCTACAGCAAGACGGTGGAAGAGCGCGACATTCAGCTGTTCGCCGCGATGTCTGGCGACCACAACCCGGTCCACCTGGACGCCGAATTCGCTGCCTCGACGATCTTCCGCGAGCGCATCGCCCATGGCATGTTCAGTGGTGCGCTGATCAGTGCCGCAGTGGCCTGCGAATTGCCGGGGCCGGGCACCATCTATCTGGGACAAACGATGCGCTTCGCCCTGCCGGTCAAGCTCGGCGACACCTTGACCGTGCGCCTGGCGATTCTAGAGAAACTGCCGAAGTTTCGCGTCCGCATCGCCACCCAGGTGTTCAACCAGCGCGACGAAATGGTCGTCGATGGCGAGGCCGAAATCCTCGCACCGCGCAAAGCGCAAACCGTCGAGATCAAAGCCCTGCCACCGGTCAGCATCGGCTGATACAGGGGACGCGCGCTCACTAGCGTCAGTTTTGGCCGACAAGCCCAGCGCTTGACGGCGACAGCCAATAGGCGCCTCCGCGGCGCCTTCCTTCTGCGCTCAGCCAGTAGAATCTCCGCGACGCAAGGTCTGCTCGCAACGCCTTCCCGCAGGCGTTGCATCCGCCGCATACCGTTCATGAACGGTCGATAGCTCGGTTTGTAGCAGTTGCGGCAGACAGTCGAGCGAACCAGCGAAAAACTAAGCCGGACGAATACCAGCAGAACGCTATTACGGCCCTCGGCTACGCCCCGAAAGCATCTTCCATGGAGGATGCGCACAGTCGGCCACGCACCGACCATCCCGCAAGCGGTACAACAAGAACAACACCGGGACCTCATCCATGCTCATACGCTCGATTGCTTATCGGCGCCTGGCGGCGCTCGTCCTCGGCGGCTTTTCGCTAGCCATCCAAGCGGCTTCGGCCGTGCCGCTCGACCCTGGCCCCGACGAGGCTCTGCTGTACTACCAACGGGCCGATGGCAACTATGCCGGCTGGGGTCCACATCTGTGGAACACGGCGAGCTGCGCCGGCAGCCTGAACGAGACGAGTTGGGATCAGCCATTGCCCGCCGCCGGTATCGACCCGGACCATGGCGCCTACTACCGCATCGCCCTCACCGCCGACGCCGGTTGCCTGAATCTGATCATGCACAAGGGCGACGAAAAGGATCTGGGTGGTGATGACCTGGTTTGGCGCTTCGACGAAATCGGTCGCCGCGCCTTTACCCTCAGCGGTAACGCACAGCTCTCCGGCACCCCCGTGAGCGGGCCCGCCGTGGCGATAAAGGGCGCCCGAGCCCACTGGCTCGACCCGTTCACCCTGGCACTCGTCGATGGCGCCCCCGACGCCAGCCGAATCGAACTGCGCTACTCCACCAGCGCCGACATTCGCATCGACAGTGAAACACGTACGGTCCGTGGCGGCACCGCGCTCGCACTGCAACCGGCGACCTTGCGCGAAGGCCTCAAACGCCAGCATCCACACCTGGCCGAGGCACCGGCGTTCCATCTCTCCGCCCATGCCCGCGACCTGCGGCGCGCCGTAATGAGCCAGCTGGTGGTGGTCACCTATGACGACGATGACAAGGTGCTCGACGCCACTGAAGTGCAAACGGCCGGGATTCTCGACCTGCTGTTCGCCTATAACGGCGAACTCGGTGCACGCGTCGATGCACGTGGCGTGTCCTTCACGCTCTGGGCACCCACCGCGCAGCGGGTGCGCCTGCATGTGTTCGACGAGGCCAAGCGCCTGTTGCCCGGTTATCCGAAGATCATGCGAGAACGTCTCGGCGTGTGGAGCCTTGACGGCCCGCGCTCCTTGGATCGGCAGTATTACCAGTACGAGGTCACGGCTTACCGGCCCAGTACCGGCAAGATCGAGACGACGCTGGTCAGCGATCCCTACGCCCTGAGCCTGTCGCGCAACAGCCAGTACGCTCAGGTCGTCGACCTAGACGCCGACGATCTCAAGCCCTCCGGCTGGGATGCGCTGCGCCCACCGCACCCGGCACGCCCCGAAGCGAGCGTGATCTATGAAACCCATCTGCGCGACTTCAGTGCCAGCGACGCCAGCCTGCCTGCCGAACTACGCGGGACCTACGGCGCCTTCACCCACCCGGACAGCAACGGTATGCGGCATCTGCGCGACCTGAAAAATGCCGGGCTGACCCACGTGCAGCTGCTGCCGGTATTCGATATCGCCACCATCGATGAAGACCCGACCCGCCGCGTCGACCTCGACGACCCGTTCGCCAAGCTTTGCGATCTGTCTACCCAGGCCCGTGAAAACTGGTCGCAATACTGCAGCGCCGCGAGCATCCGCCTGGTGCTGCAAGGATTCGATCCGGCCAGCGGCCAGGCGCAAGCGCTGTATAACGACCTGCGCGCCCTGGACAACTTCAACTGGGGCTACGACCCCTTCCATTTCAGCGCACCTGAAGGCAGCTACGCCAGCGATGCCGAGGGCGCGCAGCGCATCATCGAATTCCGCCAGATGGTCCAGGCGCTCGCCAACGACGGCCTCGCCACGGTGATGGACGTGGTCTACAACCACACCAACGCATCAGGACTGACGGACAAGTCGGTGCTGGACAAGATCGTGCCCGGTTACTACCACCGCCGTAACCCATCCACCGGTGCCGTCGAAACCTCGACCTGCTGCGAAAACACCGCCAGCGAACACCGCATGATGGCCAAGCTGATGACCGATTCGCTGGAGGTCTGGGCACGCGACTACAAGATCGCCGGATTCCGCTTCGATCTGATGGGCCATCACCTACGCAAGAATCTGGTCGATGCGTACCGCGCGGTGCGCAAGATCGACCGAGACACCTATTTCTACGGCGAGGGCTGGGATTTCGGCGAAGTCGCCGGCAATGCCCGGGGCATTAATGCCACCCAGCTGAACATGGCCGGTACCGGCATCGGCACCTTCAACGATCGGCAGCGCGACGCGGTTCGCGGCGGCAGTCCCTTCGACAGCGGCGAAAGCATCCGGCGCAATCAGGGCTTCGCCAATGGCCTTTATGTGCTGCCGAACGAGCTGACCGGCGCCGGCGCACAGGAAAAGGCGCAGCTGCTGCATGCCGCCGACCTGATCCGCGTTGGCATCGCCGGCGGACTGCGCGACTACCAGTTCGTCACCGCCGACGGCAGCACGCGCAGTGGTAGTCAGATCGACTACAACGGGCAGCCCGCCGGCTATACGCTCGACCCGCAGGAGACCATCAACTATGTCTCCAAGCACGACAACCAGACGCTATGGGACAACAACCAGTACAAGCTGCCGGTGGGTCTGCCCGTCGCCGACCGTGTCCGTCTGCAACTGCTGGCGTTGTCCGTGCCGCTGTTCAGTCAAGGCGTGCCCTTCATTCACCTCGGCTCGGATATCCTCCGTTCCAAATCCATGCAACGCGACAGCTACGACTCGGGCGACTGGTTCAATGCGGTGGATTTCAGCTACCAGGACAACAATTGGAACAAGGGCCTGCCGCGGGCCGATAAGGATGCTGACAACTGGCCGCTGGTCCGCCAAGTCATCGCCAACCCCCATACCAAGCCGAGCGCCGTGAACATAGTCGCGGCCAAGCGGCGCTTTCTGGAACTGCTGAAGATCCGGAGCGACAGCCCGCTGTTTCAGCTCGACAGCGCGCGCGAGGTGCAGCGCCGTTTGCGTTTTCACAACACAGGTCCAACGCAGCAGCCGGGTGTGATCGCCTTCAGCCTGGCCGATGGCCCTGGCGACGGCCGCGATCTCGACCGGCGCTACCAGGCGCTGATGGTGGTGTTCAACGCCTCTGCAGAGCGGGTTCGCCTACCTGGCGCTGACGGCTACCAGCCGCATCCGGTACAGCGGGATTCAAGCGACCCGATCAGCCGTCAAGCCAGGGTCGTCGCTGGCGAGTTCGAGGTACCGCCGTTCACCAGCGCCGTATTCCTGCAACCCCAACGCCGTCGTTGATTCACAGGCAAAAAAAAGGGCGACCTAAGTCGCCCAAATGCCTTGCGTGCTCTGTCTATCTGCGGAATCACTGCTTTTTGTGTGCATCCCGCCAGATGAAATATCCGAAACCGCCGAGGAAGGCGACCATCAGGCCGACCGTGACCACCCCTGCGAGCACCACATTATCGACGAACATGATTCCTGCCTCCCAAGCCGTTGTGCTGTCTGATGGCTGCATAGTCGTCCTCTCCCGCCAATAAAAAATTGACCGACGTCAATAGGCCCCAAGCCGACGGCAAAAGGCATCGCGGAAGCTGATCTGAGTCAAAAAAACGGAGGGGATCGGAGGGAGCTACGGAGGGCGCGACAGCAGCGAACCGTCGCGGTGAGGCTTGGAGCGGCGCCTGGTTATGAGGCCTGTCAGCGCTTCTTCGGCTTGGTCTTGGACTTCTTCTTCGGCTTGGCTAGCGGCAGCGCCTGCTCGAACGCCTCACGCATCTCGGCAAGGCGCTTCTCCTTGATGTCGTGGATACGCTTTTCACGTTCGGTGCTGAGGTCGATCAGCTTTACTTCATGGCTCATACGGCTGGCTCGCAAGTGATCTGACGGAATGTCAGGTTGAGGCGCGGTTCGGTTACCTTGCGCGTCCTGGCGATCTGATGTTGCCAATAATGCTGCGTCGGTCCGCCCATGACCAGTAGCGATCCATGCTCGAGAGCGATTGAGTGCTGGATACGGCTGGCACCCTTGCGACGGAAATCGAAGCGCCGCGTCGCGCCCAGATTGAGCGAGACCACCAGCGGTTCCGAACCCAGTTCCGGCTCGTCGTCGCTGTGCCAGCCTATCGCGTCCTGGCCGTTGCGATAAAGATTGAGCAGCACGCCATTCATGTCCCGGTCAACCTCTCGCTGCACCTGCTGGCGAATCTCGGCCAGCAAAGGCGTCCAGGATAATGGATCGTGGATCAGACCCGAGTAACGCAGGCGCGCGCCAGGGTCGCCGTACCAGGCGACCAGCCGGGGCATGGCGAAGCGACGGCCATATAGCTTGAGCTCGGGTTGCGACCAGGGCGTTTGTACCAGCAGCTCTTCCAGCCACTGATCGGCGGTTTCTGCACTGATCCATTGTGGCAGGTAGCGCAGATCGGCCTGCGGCAGGTCGTTCATTGGATCGCCGTTGTGCTCAGCAGGCGGCTCGTCATACCTCGACATCAACCCACAGACCTTGGCGTGGCAGCTCCTCGAGTGCGTCCTGATCCTCTTCGGCAGTCTCGCCTTCGGCCAGTTCCTGCGGGCTGTAACCACGCCGACGTTGCCGCCTACGCTGTTCGTCGCGCAGCATCTGTTCGGCTTCTTGCGGGTGTCGCCGATCGAGCCCCACCGAACTTTCATTGGCGCTTGGCTGCACCGGAGCCACCGGGGCCACCTCCGGCCGCGGTTTGACCACATCCTGTTGGGCGGTAACCTGAACGGTGCCCGGTGGAATGATTGGCAGCATCTGTGCTCTCCCATGAGCAGCCCCGAGTTCGGTCGGTGTCTTTATGCGGGCTTGCACCAGTTGATCGGCTGAATTGCGGTCGACTTTAACAGCAACGCTACACTGCCTATCGAATCGGCATCTGTCGTCGCTCTATCGGCAGGGTTCCGTTACCATAGCGCGCTTTTTTCACAGGCGGGAGGCAGCATGGCGCAGCAGTATCTACCGGGGCAACGCTGGATCAGCGACAGCGAAGCGGAACTCGGTCTGGGAACCATCCTCATGCAGGATGGGCGGATGCTCACCGTGCTCTACCCGGCGACCGGCGAAACCCGCCAATACGCCGCACGCAGTGCCCCGCTGACCCGCGTGCGCTTCGTTCCCGGTGATGAAATCACCCATTTCGAAGGCTGGAAGATGACCGTGCGCGAAGTCGACGACGTCGACGGGCTGCTGGTCTATCACGGTCTGACCGCGCAGAACGAAGCCCGTACTCTGCCGGAAACCCAGTTGTCGAACTTCATCCAGTTCCGCCTCGCCAGCGACCGCCTGTTCGCTGGCCAGATAGACCCGCTGAATTGGTTCAAGCTGCGTTACCACACACTGGAAAATCAGAGTAAACAGCTGACCTCTTCACTTTGGGGCCTGGGCGGTGTGCGCGCGCAACCCATCGCGCACCAGTTGCACATCGCCCGCGAAGTCGCCGACCGCATCGCCCCGCGCGTGCTGCTGGCCGACGAAGTGGGTCTGGGCAAAACCATCGAAGCCGGCCTGGTGATCCATCGCCAACTGCTGTCGGGGCGCGCCAACCGCGTGCTGATCCTGGTTCCGGAGAACCTGCAGCATCAGTGGCTGGTGGAAATGCGTCGCCGCTTCAACCTGCAGGTCGCGCTATTCGACGACGAGCGCTTCATCGAGAGCGATGCCAGCAACCCGTTCGAAGACACTCAGCTGGCTCTGGTCTCGCTGGAATGGCTGAAGGACGACGAACGTGCCCAGGACGCCGCCTTCGCTGCCGGCTGGGATCTGCTGGTGGTGGACGAAGCGCACCACCTGGTCTGGCATCCGGAAGATGCCAGCGCCGAATACAAGCTGGTCGAACAGCTGGCCGAAGTGATTCCCGGCGTCTTGCTGCTGACCGCGACGCCCGAGCAACTGGGCCAGGAAAGCCACTTCGCCCGCCTGCGCCTGCTCGACCCCAACCGTTTCCACGATCTCGAAGCCTTCCGTGCCGAAAGCGCCAGCTACCAGCCGGTCGCCCAGGCGGTACAGGAGCTGCTCGACGAGGGCCGCCTGTCACAGGAAGCGCACCAGACCATCCACGATTTCCTCGGAGCCGAAGGCGAAGCGCTGCTCGCTGCGGCCACCGATGGCGACATCGAAGCCAGCAGCCGATTGATCCGCGAACTGCTCGACCGCCACGGCACCGGCCGCCTCTTGTTCCGCAACACCCGCGCCGCCGTACGCGGCTTCCCCGAGCGCCAGCTGCATCCTTATCCGCTGCCCTGCCCGGCCGAATATCTGGAGCTGCCACTGGGCGAGCATGCAGAGCTGTATCCGGAAGTCAGCTTCCAGACCCAGCAGGAAGTACCCGATGTGCAGAATCGCTGGTGGACGTTCGACCCGCGTGTCGAATGGCTGATCGACACCCTGAAGATGCTGAAGAAATTCAAAGTGCTGGTTATCTGCGCCCACGCCGAGACCGCGCTGGATCTCGAAGACGCTCTGCGCGTGCGCTCAGGCATCCCCGCTACCGTGTTCCATGAAGGGATGAGCATCCTCGAGCGCGACCGCGCCGCCGCCTACTTCGCCGACGAGGAGTTCGGCGCGCAGGTGCTGATCTGCTCCGAGATCGGCAGCGAAGGCCGTAACTTCCAGTTCGCCCATCACCTGGTGCTGTTCGATCTGCCGTCTCACCCCGACCTGCTGGAACAGCGCATCGGTCGTCTCGACCGGATCGGTCAGGCGCACATCATCCAGCTGCACGTGCCCTATCTGGAAACCAGCCCGCAGGAACGCCTGTTCAAGTGGTATCACGAAGCGCTGAACGCCTTCCTCAACACCTGCCCCACCGGCAACGCCCTGCAGCATCAGTTCGGCCCGCGCCTCCTGAACCAGTTGGAGGAAGGTGACGACGACGAATTCCAGAAGCTCATCGACGAAGCCCGCGCCGAGCGCGAGCGGCTGGAAGCCGAGTTGCACGCCGGCCGTGACCGTCTGCTGGAGCTCAATTCCGGCGGTGGCGAACAGGGCAAGGCGCTGGTCGAAGCCATCGAGGAGCAGGACGACCAGTTCGCCCTGCCGATCTACATGGAAGAACTGTTCGACGCCTTCGGCATCGACAGCGAAGACCATTCCGAGAACGCGCTGATTCTGCGTCCCAGCGAAAAGATGCTCGACGCCAGCTTCCCGCTGGGCGACGACGAAGCCGTGACCATCACCTACGACCGCGAGCAGGCACTGGCGCGCGAAGACATGCAGTTCCTCACTTGGGAACATCCCATGGTGCAGGGCGGCATGGACCTGGTGCTGTCCGGCTCCATGGGCAACACCGCGGTGGCGCTGATCAAGAACAAGGCACTCAAGCCCGGCACCGTCCTGCTGGAACTCTTGTTCGTCAGTGAAGTGGTGGCGCCGCGTGCGCTGCAGCTCAATCGCTTCCTGCCGCCGCTGGCGTTGCGTTGCCTGCTGGACTCGAACGGCAACGACCTGGCACCCAAAGTCGCGTTCGAGACGCTGACCGATCAGCTGGAAAGCGTCCCGCGGGCCAGCGCCAACAAATTCATCCAGGCCCAGCGCGATGTATTGGCGGTGCAGATTTCCGATGCCGAAGCCAAGATCGCCCCGCGTCATAGTGAGCGTGTCGCCGAAGCGCAGCGCAAGCTCAAGGCCAGTCTCGACGAAGAGTTGGCGCGCCTGACCGCGTTGCAGGCGGTCAATCCGAGCGTGCGCGACAGCGAGATCGAAGCTCTGCGCAAGCAGCGTGAAGAAGGCCTGACGATGCTGGAAAAAGCCGCACTGCGCCTGGAGGCAATTCGGGTGCTGGTCGCCGGCTGATTCAGGCCTGGAGGGTCCGGAAGGCCGGTTGCGAGCGCTCGCAGCCGGCCTTTTCATTGGCAGCCTCGCACCTAACGGCGCGTCACCGCGAGCAGTTGCCGCGCCTTGCGCTGATCGTCTTCGTCGAGTTCCGCCAGCAGCTCCGGTTTGCCGGCGATCAACCAACCCAGCGGGACACCGTCGCGATAGAGAATTCGATTGCCCGCCACCGCTGGCACGCGATCACCCGGCAGTAAGGTCCCGACCTGATTCAGCGGGTCGACCGCTGAGACCGCGATCATTTCCCCTGACGTTGGCCGCTTGCGGATTTCGCGCAGCAGACCGACGGCCTCCGGCAACGCGAACTGTTCGCCAGGCAGGCCGGTAACGAAGCGACCGCCCCGAATTTCGCCACGCGCCTCGAGCCGGTGGTAAACGCGCAGCAGGTCACGCCACGGCGGCAACCAGTCCGCTTCGCGATCCAGCAATCGCCAGAACACCACGCCGTAACGGCGCAGCAGCACCATGGCGATGTGTTCCAAGGCGTCAGGATCGAATGATCGGCGTAGCGGCGTGGGATCGACCATCGGAGCGGGTCCCTTGCGTACCAGCGCCCAGCGCCCCGCATCGGCCATACCGCCGATGAACGCGCCGCCGCGGCTCTGTCGCGTAGCGCGCGGACGCTTGGCCGCCGGCGCCAACAACGCGCGCAGGCCCGCGAAGCTGTCGGCATTGACCAATCCCACGGCGACCAGCTCGCCGAGCGCATCCTCCAACTCGCTACGTAGCAGATGCGCCTCGTGTTGCAGCTCGTCGAAGAACAGTGCGCCCTGCGCCTGCAATGTCTCGAACACCCGCTGCGCGCGTGACGACAGTTCTGGCTGCGGTGCTTCGCTGGCCAGCGCATGCCAGGCGGGCAGATGCCGGCGCGGCAGCAAGACGATCGGTGTACCGCGCACAGGACCGCTGCTGGCCTTGATACGTCCGGCCAGACGGGTCCAGACGATACGCCCGGCACGACAGAGTTCGTCCAGCCAGGTGCCGCCGTAGTCGTGCAACCGTGCAGGCAATAGTTCGCTTTCCCAGGCCCCGGCGGCGGCCTGGAAGCCTTCAAGCTGCTCGACCACGGGGCCGAGCGCGTCACGCCCCTGCATTCGTGTCGCGTCGGAAAGATGCTGCCAGTCGAATAGAAACCGCATGAAATCGGCGCGCTCCACCGGCTCGATCTCGCGGCGCAGGCGCTTGACCGTGTAGCGGTGGATGCGCGCCAGCAAGTGCCGCTCGCACCATTCTTCCTCGCTTGCCCCTGGCGTGAAGCGACCGCGCAGCACATAACCTTCGGATTCCAGTCGAGTCAGCGCCAGCGCTACGGCCGACGCCGGCAAGGCCAGCGGCCTGGCGATCAGCGGGACCGGCAAGGGGCCGAAGCCGGTCAGTCGCGCACGGATCAGCTCGACCAATGCGTCTTCTTCGCTCGACAGCTGGTCGAAGCCTGGCAATGGCGTCAGGGCCGGCTCGCAACGAGCGCCGGGGTAGATCGACTGCAACAGCGCCAGGCGCTCGATGGGCAGCCAGAGCGCGCGATCCTGCGCGACCTGCATGCGGGTCGCGCGTCCGCCACGGGCCAGTTCGCTCAACCAGGCAGGCCACTGCGAATCGGCCTGCGTATCGGCTTCGGCCAGGCAACCCAGCCCCATCAGCGCTTCGTGCAATTCGTCCAGATGGCGCGCCTGTGGCCAGGCCTCCTCACGTACCGCGTCGATGGCTGCGGCGTCCAGTGCACCGAGGTCGGCGCTGGACTCAGGATCGGTCCAGCGCCGATTGAGCACCGCCTGGGTGCGGCGCTCTTCCAGCGGTGCATCATCGAGGAAGGCATAAGGGCGCGCGCCGAGCACTTCCATTGCCAACGGTGATGGCGTCGGCAGGTCGCGCGCCAAGATTTCGATCTCGCCGTTTTCGATGCGCCGCAGCAGAGCCAGCCAGCCCTTACTGTCCATGGCGTCATGCAGGCAGTCATCCAGCGTCTGCGCCACTAGCGGATGCTCGGGAATCTCGCGCTCGCCGACGATGTTTTCCAGGCAGGCCACCTGATCGGGAAAGACCGCGGCGAGCAGGTCTTCACTTTTCATCCGCTGCAGCTGCGGCGCCACCTTGTGTCCTCCCGCCATCCGGGGCAACGCCAACGCGGTGGTGGCGTTCCAGCGCCAGCGCACGCCGAACAGCGGTGCATCGAGCAGTGCCTGGATCAGCACGCCTTCGGCGCTATTGGAGTGCAGGTACCGCCACACCTCCTCAAGCGGAAAGCTGTGACTGGTGGACAACGAGAGGATAATCGCGTCCTCGGTCGCGGCGGCTTGCAGTTCGAAGTTGAAGGTGCGACAGAATCGCTTGCGCAACGCCAAGCCCCAGGCGCGGTTGATCCGGCTGCCAAACGGCGAATGGATGACCAATTGGGTTCCGCCGGACTCGTCGAAGAAGCGCTCCATGATCAGCCGCTGCTGAGTCGGCAGCGCGCCCAGCGCGGAACGCGAGCGCGCCAGGTATTCGACGATCTGCCGAGCGGCGGCGTCCGGCAGGTCGAGGGAGTCGGTGAGCCAGTCGATGGCGGGCTGAAGCCGTCCGCCAGTTTCTACAGGCGTCAGCTCGCCGGCCAACGCCGAGGCCGACTCATACTCGTGAGCCTGCTCGCGCCTGCAGGCTTCGGCGGCGCCCAGACGCGCATCGATCTCGCCGCGCAGCCTCGCCACCGCCAACGACAGCTCATCGCTGCGCCCTGGCGCCTCACCCAGCCAGAACGGGATGTTCGGCGGCTGGCCTTGGGCGTCCTCGACCCGGACCCGCCCGGGCTCGATCCTGATGATGCGATAGGCGGTATTGCCCAGCTGAAACACGTCGCCGGCCAGGCTCTCCACGGCGAAATCCTCGTTCACCGTGCCGATGTTGAAGCCCTGCGGCTCGAGCAGCACCGCGTAATCGGCGTTGTCGGCGATGGTTCCGCCGGAGGTCAGCGCCGTCAGCCGGCTGCCGCGCCGGCCACGCAAGCTATGGTTGACCACATCACGATGCAAATAGGCGCCTCGCGCACCATGGCGGGTGGTGTAACCCTCGGCGAGCATAGTCAGCAAAGCCTGATAGCGCGCCTCGCCGAGGGTCGCGTAGGGCATCGAACGTCGGATCAGCGCCAGTAGTTCATCCTCGGTCCATTCACGGCAGGACACCTCGGCGATGATCTGCTGCGCCAGTACGTCCAGCGGCGCGTCTGGGACCACCAGCCTATCCAGTTCACCGCGACGCACGCTGTCGAGCAAGGCGGCGCATTCGATTAGGTCGTCGCGCGAGCTGGGGAACAATCGCCCTTTGGAGACGCCAGCGACCTGGTGTCCAGCCCGACCGACACGTTGCAGAAAGGCGGCGATCGAGCGCGGCGAACCCAACTGGCAGACCAGCTCGACATCGCCGATATCGATGCCCAGCTCCAGCGAGGCGGTGGCGATCAACACCCGCAATTCGCCGCGTTTGAGACGCTGTTCGGCGTCCAATCGCTGTTCGCGCGCCAGGCTGCCATGGTGCGCAGCCACCACCGCGTTGCCGAGGCGCTCGCTGAGATGCCGCGCGGCGCGCTCGGCCATGCGGCGCGTGTTGACGAAGACCAAGGTGGTGCGATGCCCGCCAGCCAACGCCGCCAGCCGGTCGTAAACCAGCGCCCATACGTCGTTGCTCATCACCGCTTCCAGCGGCACCGGCGGCACCTCCAGCGCCAGGTCGCGCGCGCGACCATGACCGATATCGACGATTTCGCAGCGGCGCCCGACACCAACGAGAAAATCGGCCACCGCTTCAATGGGCTTCTGTGTCGCCGACAGACCGACCCGCACCAGCGGGCGCCCGCAGAGCGCTTCGAGCCGCTCCAGTGACAAGGCGAGGTGACTGCCACGCTTGTTGCCAGCAATCGCATGAATCTCGTCGACGATCACGCTGCGCACACCCGCCAGCATCTGCCGGCCGGATTCGGAGCCTAGCAGCACATAGAAGGATTCCGGGGTGGTCACCAGGATATGCGGGACCCGCTTGCGCATGGCTGCGCGCTCGGCTTGCGGGGTATCGCCTGTGCGCACGGCCGTCCGGATTTGCAGCGTCGGCAGGCCGAGTCGCTCCAGCTCGGCGGATATTCCTGACAGCGGCTGCTCGAGATTCAGATGGATATCGTTGGACAGCGCCTTGAGCGGCGACACGTAGAGCACCGCCGTTTCGTCCGGCAGGCCACCCTCGTCCAGGCTCTGTTTGACCAGCTGATCCAAGGCCGCGAGAAAGGCCGTCAGGGTCTTGCCCGAGCCGGTTGGCGCCGCAACCAGAGTCGACTGGCCGGAACGGATCAGCGGCCATGCACGCGTCTGGGCCGGGGTCGGAGCAGCGAAGCTGCGGTTGAACCAGCCGGCAACCGCCGGGTGGAAAGCGGCCAGCGGGTCGTAGTCAGAGATCGGTTTCATGCTCCGAATATGCTGCCGCCGCGGCTCGGCTACAAGAGCGAGCAAGCGCAGCCCGTCGCCTGCCGGAAACGGCGGCTCGCCGCGGCGGTCCACTTCAGACAGTCAGACGACGGAGAACGCCATGAGAACCCCACCACTGAATCTCGACGATGCGATGCAACTGGTCAGCGAAGCCTTCCTTCCATGCGGCTGCGTGACCAGTGCCAACCCGGACGAAGACAGTTTCGGCTTTACCGTCATGTCCGGCAGCGGCATCGAAGTGCTGCGGGTGCCCAGCGTGTCCAGGGAGCAATACAGCAACCCGCAACATCTGGGCAGCGTCATCGAGCAGGCGCGACTGGAGGTTGAGGACAAGGATCATCGACTCGAACCCTGGACCATGCCGGTGCTCGCTGATGACACCGGCATTCCGGAAACGCCACCGAACTACTGAAGCCTTTAGCAGCCACCGAGCGAGGATGACATGAGCGACTCCGTTCTTCTGATTACCGGCGCGTCCTCCGGGATCGGCGCGGCCACGGCCCGACTGGCCGCCGAGGCGGGTTATCGCGTGGCGCTGGCGGCGCGCTCCGAACAGAAGCTCGCGCAATTGGTGAGCGATCTCGGCGGGCCGGCGCGCGCGCTGGCGATCCGCTGCGACGTCAAGGAATACGGAGACCAGGAAGCCATGGTGCAGCAGGTGCTGGACCATTTCGGACAGCTCGATGCGGTCTACGCCAACGCCGGCATCCCGGGCAGCGAGGGTGGCTTCAGCGGTGCCGACCCTGAAGTGTGGCGTGAGATGTTACTGACCAACGTCTATGGCGTCAGCCTGACCCTACGCTGCAGTCTCGAGGCGCTCAAGGCCAGCCGTGGTCACCTGCTCCTGACCGGCTCCGCCGCCGGGCGTTTCGTCATTCCCGGCTCGATGTACAGCGCCAGCAAGTGGGCGATCACCGGGATGGGGCTGAGCGTGCGCGAAGAATTACGCGGCACCGGCGTGCGGGTCACGCTGATCGAGCCGGGCATGGTCGACACACCGTTGTTCGACAAGCCGCCCGCCTATGCCCTGCAGCCCGAGGACATCGGCCGGGCAGTGGTTTACGCGATCTCGCAGCCAGCACATGTGGATGTCAACGAGATGCTGATCCGGCCTACCCCGCCGATCGAAAACCGGTAGCCGACGGAGCGTAGAGGCCCAACGGGCGTGCCAAGGCGTCTCGTCTGTTCGTTCGGCGTGTTTTTTAGCAAATGGTCGTCAGCACCTTTCGCAATCGGATGCGTGCTGCTGTCATCAAAGGCGGCGTTAACCCATGCAAGGCTCTCGCAGTAGCAGAAACTTTTGCGCCTCGCTTCGGGTCGCTATAGCAGAGCCTCCCGGCCGTTCCAGGCGTTGAACATTCGGGTATCGAACAAGGGGGAAGCCCATGGGCAACCTGGCCGAACAGCCAAAACAGCAACCGGCGCTCGCCGAGCTGGACTATCTGCTGCAGCGCTACCGACAAGTGCGTGCCACCAGCGAGGCGATCTGCGCACCCTTGCAGACCGAAGACTACGTGATCCAGAGCATGCCCGACGTCAGCCCGCCGAAATGGCATCTGGCGCACGTCAGCTGGTTCTTCGAGGCCTTCCTGCTCAAGCCCTATCTTGCGCGCTACAAGCCGCTCGACACGACCTATGACCATCTGTTCAATTCCTACTACGAAACGCACAGCACGCCCTTCCCCCGAGCCCAACGCGGTCTGATCTCACGGCCCGGTGTGGACGAGGTGTATCGCTTCCGCCAGCATGTAGACCGTGCCATGGACGAACTGCTGGCCAATCCTCCACAGCAGCATGCCGCCGAGATCCTGCGCCGGGTGGAACTGGGCTTGCAACACGAACAGCAGCATCAGGAACTGCTGCTGATGGACATCAAACACATCCTGGCGCAGAACCCCTTGCACCCGGTTTACCGGAGCGACCTGAAGTCGGCGCCGACACTGCACAACGACCGTCTCCGCTGGCACGACTATGCCGGTGGCGTGCGCCACATCGGCCACGCCGAAAGCGGCTTCGCCTTCGATTGCGAGACACCGCGGCATCGGCAGTTCCTTGAGGATTTCCAGTTGGCCGATCGGCCGATCAGCAACCGAGAGTATCTGTCGTTCATCGCCGATGGCGGTTATGCCCGCAGCGAGCTCTGGTTGTCTGATGGCTGGGCGCAAATCCAGCAGTGCGGCTGGCACGCGCCGCTGTACTGGCAGCGCCTGGACGATGCCTGGCATGAGATGACCCTGGGCGGCCTACGACCACTGGATCTGGAGGCGCCGGTCTGCCACGTCAGCTTCTACGAGGCCGATGCTTACGCACGCTGGGCCGGCGCCCGGCTTCCCAGCGAGGCCGAGTGGGAAGTCGCGGCGACGGACCAGCCACTGCGCGGCAATTTTCTCGAGAGCGACCATCTACAGCCAGTCGCGGCGAACACGCCCCATGAAGGGCCGGCGAAACTGTTCGGTGATGTCTGGGAATGGACTGCCAGTGCCTACCGCCCCTACCCCGGTTTCCATCCTTTGGAAGGCAGCCTGGGCGAATACAACGGCAAATTCATGTCCGGCCAGATGGTCCTGCGCGGCGGCTGCTGCGCTACGCCGGAAGCCCATATCCGCGCCACCTACCGCAACTTTTTCCAACCGGCCATGCGCTGGCAATTCGCCGGGCTGCGCCTGGCCAGGGAGCTATGACCAATGGCATTAGCCGTTCATTTCCATGACCAGACACAACCGGCACACGATACGTCCTTGCGTGACGAAGCGCTGGCGGGGTTCGCCGCGGCGCCCAAGCGAATCTCGCCGAAGTTCTTCTATGACCGGCGCGGCTCCGAGCTTTTCGAGCAGATCTGTCTGCAGCCGGAGTACTACGTGACCCGCACCGAGGAAAAGATTCTTGCAAACGCAGCGAACGACATCCTCGAGATCGCCGGGCCACAGACCGACCTGATCGAACTGGGCAGCGGCGCCAGCCGCAAAGTGCGCCTGCTGCTCGAAGGCCTGCGACCGGTCAGCTATCTGGGCATCGACATCTCCGAAGACTTTCTGCTCACCAGCACCCAGCGTCTGGCGGCGGACTACCCCTGGCTGGAGGTGCATGCGGCGTGCGCTGATTTCTCTGACGAGCTGAAGCTGCCGGACGATTTCACGCTTCACCATCCGCTGGTGTTTTTCCCCGGTTCAAGCATCGGCAATTTCACTCCACTGGAGGCTCGCAAGCTGCTCGGCCACCTGCACGAAATCCTTCCGCCCGGTGGTGGCGTGTTGATCGGCGTCGACCTGGTCAAGGACAGAGATGTGCTTGAGGCGGCCTATAACGACCGTGCTCACGTGACGGCGGCCTTCAACCTCAACGTGCTGCAGCGCATCCGCCAAGAGCTGGATAGCGATATCGACCCCTCACGCTTTACCCACCGGGCTTTCTTCAATGAACAGGATTCGCGCATCGAGATGCACCTGGTCAGCCGCGAGGCACAGGACGTGACCATCGAAGGCCAGCGCTTTCATTTCGATGCCGGCGAAAGCCTGCACACCGAGAACTCCTACAAGTACACCTTGGGATCTTTCGCCGACCTGGCCAATAGCGCTGGCTTCGACTGCAGTGGTCAATGGACCGATTCCCGCGACCTGTTCAGCGTGCACTATCTGCAATGTCGGCAATGAGGACAGCACGGCTTTTCCTGTCGATCGGTCTTGTGCTCGGAGCGTTGAATCCGAGCCCGGCAATGGCCGAGCCCGCTCCGTTACGCATCAAGGAGGTACAACGCTGCGGTGACCTCTTCGCCACCGATCTGCTGACCTTCTGCCTGCGCGGTACCGGGCTCGGCGACGGCGAGACCAGGTTGATGCTCGGCGGAAAACCGGTCGAAAGCTCGCCGACCGGCGAAGGCAACCTGCGCCTGTCGCTGCGTAAGGCTGAGCACCAGAGCGGACCGCTCTGGCTCGAACAGGGCGAACGCCGGAGCAACCCGGTGTGGCTGTCACTGAACGGCAGCCATGTGCTGGCGGCGGGCCCTGACGAGGTGGCGAAGAACATGGACGGGCTGAATACCTATCTGAACCTGATCAGCCTGATCATCGAAGAAAACCACGACGGCCTGGACGAAGCGCGCCGCCTGGCCAGCAAATATGGCGCCGAAGTGGTCGGCGCCATCGCACCGCTCAATACCTATCAGTTGCGCCTGCCGGTGAAAGACCTGACCGAGCGAGACGCCATGGTGCTGCGTCTGGGTAGTGAGGTGAGCGTGGATGCGGTGGTCGTCGAAGAATCCGGCCCTGAGGAGCCGATGGAACAGGACCGTGGCAAGAAGCCCCGGAACAGTGAATGGGTCGCCAATCGGTTCCTCGACGCCGTGGATTATTACCGGCATCGCCTGCCGGCCCAACAGAGCTCGGCCAAGATGCATCCGGTGCGCATCGGCGTCATCGAACGCAATCTCGACTTCGACTCGCCCGAATTCGCCCAATACATCGGTGATTGCGAACCGCAGGCGCCGCGCACCTGCGTCTACGCCAGGGATGCTGAAGACCCCACCGAGCACGGCACCACGGTAACCGGCATTCTCGCCGCGCGCAGTGAGGAACCCGGCGACAGCGGCTTTCTGAGCGCACTGGAACCGGCCAGCGCCGGCTTCGAGGTCATCGTCGAGCGCAACTCCGATGCTGGCATCACCGCCAACGTCGCCGCCTCGGTCAATCTGGTCGAGGACGGTGTGCGAGTACTGAACTGGAGTTGGGGCATCCACCGCGTTGGCGCGCGGGACGTCGAGGGCGAAGAGGTCGATTCGCTGATTCGCTCCGGCATTGCCATGAGCGGCTACGAGGAATTGCTCGAGGAGTTCTTTCTCTGGCTGCGCCGCGAGCATCCCGATGTGCTGGTGGTGAACTCTGCGGGCAATGGCTCGGCCCATTCCGGCCAGGACGACTACCGGCTGCCCTCCTCGTTCATCACCGAGCAATTGCTGGTCGTCGGGGGCCACCAGCGCAACGGCAAGCGTGACGTTCCGGTCACGCATCCCGAATACGTCACCAAACGGCCTTCGTCGAATGTCGACATGCGTGTCGACATCACCGCCTCGGCCTGCACCCGCGCTGCAACGCTGGAACCCGGCAAACGCGGCGACGTGCATTGCGGTACTTCATACGCCACGCCGATGGTGACCGGGGTCGTTGCGGCGATGCTCTCGATCAATCCGCAGCTTGCACCTGATCAGCTGCGTGAGCTGCTGCGCCGCAGCGCACTGACCATCGGCCGCGACCATGATTTCGAAGCGGCAGAGGCCGACGACCTGACCGCACCGATCCTGCCATCGGAGCGCAGCTATCAGCTGAACAATCAGGACATCGGCCGCTCGGCTCGGCTGGACATGCGCAAGGCGCTGGAGCTGACTTTCGACAGTCTGAATCAGGCGCGTTAACCGCCTCGGTCAACTGGGCCATTCAGCCTCCCGGCTGCTGCGTTTGCATGCCGAAGCACACTCCCAGAAGTGCCGTTCTTTCATCTAACGCGTTTTATTGCAGCGCCTACAAGTGCGTCGTTAACGCTTCGCTTGTTCTCTTATCTTGCTCCTCGCGAAACATCCTGTAATAAACAATCATCGCTACCTCCGCCTAACAGAACTAACAAACGAAACGGCACTTGTCAGCGCGAAATAATCGCACTTCCAGCAACTACAATTAAAAACACTTATAGATCAGCCATTTATGTACACATATAACTAATAGCTGATTGCTATCAAATAATGTCACTATGCAATTAAATAATAAAAGATATGGTTATTGGCGATTTACCGGCGCCAAAATAATTTTACTATCCGTTGTTCGATCTATATAACGCCTATCCATACAAAGCGAGTCGCCGGCTCCGTCGTTTCGCTGCGTTGTGTATTAGGTGGCGTCGTCGGCAGTGCTTCGTTTGTTACATCACTCCGGGAATGCTTCCGATTTTTTTAAAAGGCACTCGTGCCTTTTGTCGTATTAAGTCCGGAGATATCAATGTCCCTCAGAGCAGTTTCGAACGTGCCAAGGGCGGTACTGGGTGCCGTCGTGCTGGCCGCCATGTTCGGGGTCGCGACGCCGATCCAGCAGGCATACGCAGCCACGTCAACAACGAACACCCTTCAGACCGTCGCCACCGCTCAGGTCAATGACTTCACCAGCCCCCAGTGGAACAAGGGCATCTGGCGCCAGTCCGCCGGGTTCTCCATTCCAGCGACGTCAGCCAGCAAAGCAGCTTTCAAGAAAGGTGCGCAGGTGAGGCTGGCGAATGGCCAGATTCGCACCGTGAAGGTCGTCTATTTTTCCGGCGCCCACATGAGCGTGATGCTGTCGGGTGCGACGCTCGACGCTGCGGCCGCCGGCTATCCACGCACCGTTGCAGCGCTGGACTCGGCGCCGGTTTCCAGCACGCCGCCGGCGACATCCGCACCGACGCCGAGCACGACGACCCACAGCAGCGCCATCAACAACTACACCAACAGCGACTGGCTGAACGGGGTGTGGCGTAAGTCGGCGGGCTTCTCGATTCCCCTGAACACCACCAACCGCTCTGTATTCAAACCCGGCGCCTCGGTGAAAATCGCAAACGGCCAGATCCGCACCATTACCGCCGTGTACACTTCCGGCAGCAACATGAGCGTGATGCTCTCGGGCAGCACCCTCAGCGGTACGCTCGGCTACCCGAACAAATTGTTCTCGACTACCAGCACGGCGGCACCAACCCCGGCCCCGTCCGCGCCGAGTCAACCCTCTACGCCCGTGGTCACGCCGCCTGCGAACCAGACGCCAGCTCAAGTCGTGGCACTGAACGCCTTCAACGGCGGCGACTTCGTCAATGGCATCTACAACACCAGCAAGTTCAACGGCGTATCGGTCAAGGCGACGGCTGAGAACAAGGCCGCATTCCATAAAGGCGCGAAGATCCGATTCGCCGATGGCCAGATTCGCACCATCAAGCTGATCTACCAATCTGGCGGTAACATGACCGTCATGGTCGATGGCGGCACCCTCAACGGTAAGGCCGTGGGCTATCCGCGCACCGTCTCGGTCAGCAACACGGGATTCAACACGCAGACCCCGAACGCCGGCAGCCAGACACCCGCTACCGGCGGCGCGCCGGCAAACCCGATCAATCTGGTGGGCATCAACCTGGCGGGTGCCGAATTCGGCGCCGACGTCGCGCTACCCGGCACCTATCTGAAGCAGTACATTTACCCCGGCGAAGCGGACTTCAAACGCTACGCCGAACGCAACCTGAAGCTGGTACGCCTGCCGTTTCGCTGGGAGCGCATCCAACCGCGGCTTAACGGCGAATTGAACCGCGCCGAGCTGGGACGTCTTCTGGCGACGCTCAACCATGCCAGGAAATACGACATGCAGGTCATCCTCGACATGCATAACTACTATCGCTACTACGGAAAGATGATTGGCTCCAATGAAGTACCGGTGAGCGCCTTCGCCGATACCTGGAAGCGCATCGCGCAGCAGGTCGCCAATCACCCGGCGGTCTATGGCTACGGTTTGATGAACGAGCCGCACACCACCAACGGCAAGTGGCCCGTCGCCGCCCTTGCGGCCGCGAAAAGCATTCGCAGCGTCGATCCGCGACGCTGGGTGATCATCGCAGGAGATCGCTGGTCGAGCGCGTTCCACTGGCCGTCCTATAACACCAAGCTGGTCAGCGACCCCTGGATGCGCGATGCGAAAAACAACCTGATGTTCGAAGCCCACCTGTATTTCGACAAGGACTACTCCGGCTACTACACGAACAGGAACGAGGTTTATGACCCGATGATCGGCGTGGTCAGAGCCAAGCCTTTCGTCGAATGGCTTGGCAAGTACCGCCTGCGAGGCTTTATCGGCGAACACGGCGCACCGGACTTCTCACCCTCGGCCGTCGCCGCGACGGACAACCTGCTCCGCTATCTGGGCCAGCATTGCATTCCGAGCACCTACTGGGCAGCCGGGCCCTGGTGGAACGACTATCCGTTGTCGCTGGACGTCAAAAACGGTAAGCCGCGTCCGCAGCTGCCGGTATTGCAAAAGCACGCCGCCAACAAGACGTGCGGAGCGGTCGGCCCGCTGTAATCGGCCATCGTGGTCGGCTGCGTCCCGTTCGATGACGCACAGCCGACCTCACCCTGTCGCCAGGGTATCGAAGACTTCCGGGGTGAGCGCCGCTTCCCCCTTCTCTTCCAGCCGTTGACGGTGGCTGCCATCGCCACCTTCGAGCATGCGCAGCAACCGCGTGCCGCGCTCGGTCAACACGAAGTTCTCGCCGTTGCCGCCCTCTTCTTCCGGCCGCGTCACCATGAAGCCGCCCTCGAACAGCAGGCTTTCGTAATTCTGCGCCTCGGCCTTCAACGAATCCATGTTGGGTAACGGCTGACCGGCGTCCTCCATGGCCATCGCGTGTTCGTCGGCGTACTGGCGCGGGGCGAAAGCCTCGTTGCCGGGCTTCTGCGCTTCTCGCAGCAGGCGCAGCATCAGATCCCAGTCGTAAGTCATGTCCTTTCTCCTGTTGCACCGCTTCAGCAGGGCGGCTCTTGCTAATACGGACCCTGCCGATGGCGGCATGGTTCGATCACCGGTGCGGCCGCAGAGGCTGAACTAAAGCGCGTCGACGGCGATCCACCGAACAAGTCGTTAGAAGGAGCGCACCATGAAATACCTGATGATTCCCCTCGCCGCCGCCCTGCTCGCCAGCCAGCCGGTATTCGCCGAATGCACCACCGATCAGATTGATGCGAAGGCCAAGGAGCTTGCCCAACGGGTGAATCAGCTGACCGAAAGCGACCCCGAGCGCGCGGCCGAGATCAACGAGGAACTGCGAGAGATGGAGGTCAAGCAGACTGCCGAGCAGCTTGGCGATGAATGTCAGGCCTATGACAAGCGGCTGCAGCACGTGGAAGAAGCGGAGAAGAAAGCCGATATCGCACCGGCTGAGAAGCGCTGAGAGGCGCTTAAGCCGGGGCAGTGAGGCCGCCCCGGCTCTGAGCCGATTATTCGGCGGCGGGCTTTTTGCGACGCAGCGGCGCCATGCCGTCCTGGCTCACGATCTGTGATGGCGGCGTCTCACGCTTGGCGTTCTTCGGCCGCTTGGCGGTCGGTTTGCCAGTCGGCTTGGCCTTCTTGTCGATGGCCTTCTTCTTGTCGTCCTTTTTCTTCTTGGTGCCCGCCGCCTTGCCTGACGCCTTGAGGTTCTTCGGGCCCATGTAGCTGCCCTTCAGCCCCTTGATGACGCGTCGCTCGAAGCGCTGCTTGAGATAGCGTTCAATGCTCGACATCAGGTTCCAGTCGTTGTGGCAGATCAGCGAGATCGCCAGCCCTTCGGCACCGGCGCGACCAGTCCGGCCGATCCGATGCACGTACTCGTCGCCGGAACGCGGCATGTCGAAGTTGATCACCAGGTCCAGGCCTTCGATATCCAGCCCTCGCGCCGCCACATCGGTGGCCACCAGAACCTTGACCCCACCTTCCTTGACCCGGTCGATGGCCAGCTTGCGGTCCTTCTGGTCCTTGTCGCCGTGCAGCACGAACGCCTTCACACCCTCGGCCACCAGACGGCCATACAAGCGATCGGCCTGCACGCGGGTGTTGGTGAAGATCACCGCCTTCTTGTAGGTCTCGTTGGCCAGCAGCCAATGCACCAGTTTTTCCTTATGCTCGGTGTTTTCGGCGGTGATGATCTGCTGGCGGGTGCCTTCGTTCAGTTCGCTGACGCGGTTGAGCTGCAGATGCAGCGGATCGCGCAGCACGCTGGCTGACATCTCGCGTAGCGCGGCGCCACCGCTGGTGGCGGAGAACAGCAGGGTCTGCTGGCGCTTGGCGCATTCGCCGACCAGGCGCTGCACGTCGTCAGCGAAGCCCATGTCGAGCATGCGATCGGCTTCATCGAGGATGAGCAGCTCAACGTCCTTGAGGACCAGCGTGCCGGCGTTCAGATGCTCAATCATGCGTCCCGGGGTGCCGATGAGGATATCCGGCACCTTGCGCAGGATCGCGGCCTGGACCTTGAAATCCTCACCGCCGGTGATCATCGCCGACTTGATGAAGGTGAATTGCGCGAAGCGCTCGACTTCCTTGAGGGTCTGCTGGGCCAGTTCGCGGGTCGGCAACAGAATCAGCGCACGCACATCGGTGCGGACCACCGCATCGCCGATCAAACGGTTGAGCATAGGCAGCACGAAAGCCGCGGTCTTGCCGCTGCCGGTCTGCGCCGTTACCCGCAGGTCACGCCCTTCAAGCGCCGGAGGTATGGCCGCCACCTGCACCGGCGTCGGCTCGACGAATTTGAGTTCGGCGATCGCCTTGAGCAGGCGTTCGTGCAGGGCGAATTGGTCAAACAAGGGTGACACCTCGGGTAGGTCGAAAAAACGTCGCATAGATTAACGCGTCCAGCCGCCGCGGAGGCGCCTTTATGCGGCCTGAGCTGCTCAACCGGCCCGGCGAGCATCGTGCGGATCGTGCGGGCGCGACCGGTGCCTGGCGATGCGGTCGCAGCCAAGCCGAGCCCGCGGACGCGGCGTTAGCGGCCCGTCAGGAAGACGTTTGCGGCTCACAGGTCAGCTTGATGCGCAGGCGGATCACATCACGCTTGAACTTGGCGACCATGGGTTTACGCTCGCCCGCCTTCAGGACGGTGTGGCGGGTTCGCGGCGCCTCCGGCCCATTGCGGAACACCGCGGTGCAGTCGACCGGGTGTTCACTGAAGTTCTGCAGTATCAGGCCGGCCATGTCTCGGTCGATGGTTTCAGTGGTGGCCAGCACGTCGGCACCGTTAAGTTCCTGCTCTACTTCCACTGGGTAGCTGACGGCCAGGGCGCTCAGTGGGATGATGGCGAGCGAAGCGAGCGCGGCGAAGCAGATGCTTTTCATTTTTGTAAGGGCTCCTTGTCAAGGCTTGCCAGCGTACCAGACAGACGCCACAGGAAAAC
The DNA here is from genome assembly GCF_047225135.1 of Pseudomonas sp. YJ42. Classification (NCBI taxonomy): domain Bacteria; kingdom Pseudomonadati; phylum Pseudomonadota; class Gammaproteobacteria; order Pseudomonadales; family Pseudomonadaceae; genus Pseudomonas; species Pseudomonas sp. YJ42. Next base: position 1,700,203 of record NZ_CP178378.1, read on the forward strand.
CATGGAATGAAAGTGCCACGCGTGACCCTCGATCAATGGCGAACTCTGCAGGCGGTGATCGACCACGGCGGCTTCGCCCAGGCCGCCGAGATGCTGCACCGCTCGCAGTCATCGGTCAGCTACACCGTAGCGCGCATGCAGGAGCAGCTGGGCGTACCACTGCTGCGTATCGACGGCCGCAAGGCGGTGCTCACCGACGCCGGCGAAGTATTGTTGCGCCGCTCCCGGCAACTGCTCGTCCAGGCCGGACAGCTCGAAGAACTGGCTCATCACATGGAGCAGGGTTGGGAAGCCGAGGTCCGCCTGGTGGTGGACGCCGCCTACCCCAACGCCAAACTGATCCGTGCGTTGACCGAGTTCATGCCCAAAAGCCGCGGTTGCCGGGTTCGGCTACGCGAAGAGGTACTGTCCGGCGTCGAGGACGTACTCAAGGACGGCACCGCCGATCTCGCCATCAGCGCCTTGGATATCACCGGCTACCTCGGCGCGGAGCTGAGCCACGTGGAATTCATCGCCGTCGCCCACGCCGACCATTCGCTGCACCAGTTGCAACGCAAGCTCAGCGTGCAGGACCTGCAGAGCCAGATGCAGGTGGTGGTGCGCGATTCCGGCCAGCGACAACCACGCGACAGCGGCTGGCTGGGCGCCGAACAGCGCTGGACCGTGGGCAGCCTGGCCACCTCGGTGGGCTTCGTCAGCAGCGGGCTCGGCTTCGCCTGGCTGCCGCGCCACATGATCGGACGCGAGCTGGCCGAAGGCGTGCTCAAACCGTTGCCATTGGTCCAAGGCAGTATTCGTCGCCCGTTGTTCTATCTCTACACTAACCCGAACAAGCCGCTCGGCCCGGCAACCCAGATTCTCATCGACCTGATCAAGACGTACGATGCGCAATCGCAGCCTGCCAACGGTGGGCTCACCCAGGCTTCCTCCCTCACCAGGACTACATCATGAAACGACTCCTACTCGCCGCCTGCTCATTGCTGCTCGCTGGAAACCTGCTGGCGGCGGAAAACCCGCGCGTGCTGCTGAACACCAGCATGGGCGAAATCGAAATCGAGCTGGAGGCCGAGAAAGCGCCGATCAGCGTGAAGAACTTCCTCAGCTACGTCGAAAGCGGCTTTTACGACGGCACCGTATTCCACCGCGTGATCCCCGGCTTCATGGTGCAGGGCGGCGGCTTCAATGAAGGCCTGAACCAGAAGAAGACCGGAGAACCGATCAAGAACGAAGCCGATAACGGCCTGCACAACGTCCGCGGAACGCTGGCGATGGCCCGCACGCAGAACGTCAACTCAGCCACCAGTCAGTTCTTCATCAACCACCGCGATAACGCGTTTCTCGACCATGGCAGCCGGGATTTCGGCTATGCCGTATTCGGCAAGGTGGTGCGCGGCATGGACGTGGTCGACCAGATTGCCCAGGTACCGACCGGCAACCGCAGCATGATGCAGAACGTGCCATTGACGCCGGTGAAGATCGTGACCGCGAAGAAGCTGTAACCCCCGACGCAGTCATCCTGACGCACGCCGCTCGCAGCCGTGCGTCATTGCCACCAGTACAGGAGATCCCGCATGAATGATCAGCATCCCCTGAATACGGCGCAAGGCGAAGCCCAAATGCTGCAGGATCTGCTGAGTGCCGAACGCGCGGGCGCCAAGGTCGCGGGTGAAAGCCTGCAGCATTGCAAAGATCCGGCGCAGCGAAACCTGCTGGAGCAGATTCGTCAGGGCGAGGTCGACAGCTGCAGGCTGGTGCTCAACTGCCTCAATCACCTGGGTATCGAGCCTAACCGCGAAACCGGTGCGTTCTATGACAAGGCCATGGCTATCGAGTCGCTGGACGAGCGCCTGCCCTTCGTTGATCGGGGGCAGCAGTGGGTGATCCGCAAGCTGCGCGAATACCTACCGGGTTGTGAGGACGCCTTCATCCGTACCGAACTGGAAAAGATGCTGGCTATCCACGAGATCAACAGCCGGGCCGCCTGAGCAAATCGACCGCCATGCGATGCTCAGCGCTGTGCGTCGTTCCAATAGCGCCGCCAGCGCGCAACCAACTGCTCTGGAGCTTCGACATAGAGTTCGCTGCCGATCTTCAGCGCACCGCTCTGCAGCTCGCTGCGACGCTCGGCAATCATTACGTCTAGCCGCTCATGCTGGCTCGGCTCACCAAACAGCTCGGGTTGCCGTTGTTTCAGCTGCTGCATCATCGCCAGGTCGTGATCGTCGCCGAGCATGTCGGCCAGGCGCTTGAGCGTATCGCTACGCAGTTGCATCAGCGTCGGCCAGCTCGGCGCGAGCAGTCGCGTCTGGTACCAGTGATCCTTGACCCGCTTGCGCCACTGGTGAAGCTGCTCATCGCTCAGATCAAGACGGGCTTTGGCCAGCTCCGCACAGCCATCCGCGTAAGTGCGGTGCACGCCAGCGGCGAACAAATCAAAGTCGTTCGTCGCCAGCTTCCACTTCTCGACCCGCTCGCGTAGCGACTGAAGCTCGGCTTTCGCCTCAACAATTCGTTGATCGATGCCGCTGGTCTCGGTCTCACCACGTCGTGCCCGATCCCGTAGCCGCCGCCGCGTTTTTTTCAGCCCCTCTTGCGCAAAAGAATCAGGAAATCGCTCCGCCAGCAGATCCCAACTTTCAAGCATCGCAGCGGCATCGCGGGACTCGGCCAAGGCACGCCCAAGGTCGCGCAAGCGTTGGTTCTCACGTTTGAACTCGCCGCCCAAGGGCTCGCGTACCAAGCGCAACAGCGCGCGTAGCTCCTTGAAGCGCTTGCGCGCCTGGTGAATCCCTTCGGCACGTTCCGCGACCGGCGCGCCCAGCGCTTCCATGGCTTTGTCGATACCCTGACGCGCCACCTTGCGTACTTCGGCAGCAGGATCGTGCGGACGCAGCTTATACCCCATGAGGACTCCTATCAGGCCCGCCGCGGTGCGACTTCGCCGGCGTTAACGGGTAATCAACCGTAGCGCTTACGCGCCTCGATCGCCAGACCGCTGCCGATACTGCCGAAGCGATTCCCTTCGACGTGACGCGCCCGTGGCAGCAATCTGGCGACACTGTCGCGCAGTGCCGGAATCGCGCTGGAACCGCCGGTAAAGAACACCGTGTCGATTTCCTCATGCTTGAGCCCAGCACTGGCCAGCAATTGACTGACGGTGCTACGGATTCGTTCGAGCAACGGGTCGATTGCGCCCTCAAAGCCGTCACGGGTCAGATTCGCCTGAAGCCCCGCCTCGATCCGCGCGAAGTCGATCAGATAGCGGTCCTGCTCGGTCAGCTCGATCTTGCCCTGCTCCACCTGCATCGCCAGCCAGTGCCCGGCACGCTGCTCGATCAGGCTGAACAGGCGATCGATCCCCGTCGGGTCGACGATGTCGTAGCGCATGCTCTGCAACGCGCGCAGCGAGGCCGGCGCATACACCGCATTGATGGTGTGCCAGGTCGCGAGATTGAGGTGCGTGCTAGTGGGCATTGGCGCATCGCTTTTCATCCGACTGCCATAGCCGAACAGCGGCATCACGCCCTGCAGGCTGAGCTGCTTGTCGAAATCAGTCCCGCCGATGTGCACGCCCGAGGTAGCGAGTATGTCGCTCTGCCGATCATCGATGGCACGCCGCTCCGGTGACAGCCGCACCAGCGAGAAGTCGGAAGTACCGCCGCCAATGTCGACGATCAGCACACGCTCTTCCTGCTCGATGCGCGACTCGTAGTCGAAGGCTGCGGCAATGGGTTCGTATTGGAACGACACATCTTTGAAGCCGATCTTGTTCGCCGCCGCAGCCAGGGTCTGCGCCGCTTCCCGATCGGCTTGCGGATCGTCGTCGACGAAGAACACCGGGCGACCCAGCACCACCTCGTCGAACGAACGCTCGGCCTCGATCTCGGCGCGTTGCTTGAGTGTTCCGAGGAACAGCCCGAGGATTTCCTTGAACGGCATGGCGCTGCCCAGCACCGTCGTTTCGCTCTTCAGCAGCTTCGAGCCCAGGAGACTCTTGAGCGAGCGCATCAGCCGCCCTTCGTAGCCTTCCAAGTATTCGGACAGAGCAAGACGTCCATAGACAGGACGACGCTCCTCGGCATTGAAGAACACCACCGATGGCAGCGTGTGTTGATCGTCTTCGAGCACGATCAGCGGCTCGCTGGCGGGACGCCACCAGCCGACAGTGGAGTTGGAGGTGCCGAAGTCGATGCCGCAGGCGCGGGCGGGTGACGAATTGTGCATGTGCGTTCCGGACTGCCAAAAACGGCCGCGCAGTTTATGCGAGCCAGCAGCCAAATGTCGGCCAATCGTCGTTTTGATAGGGCAAGGCTGCGCCTGGTGCTGCGGTTGTTCACCACAGCACCAGGGAAGGATCAGGCCAGCGCCGCCTCGACAGCCGCGGCGGAGTCGGTCATGCCATCCGTCATGCGCTTGGAGTCATGACAGAAAGTACGCGAGGCCTGGAACAGAAATACCATGGTCAGTAACAGCGAGCCCGGAATCAGATACATGGCGCCGTGCAGGCCCTCCGCACGGAACACTTCGCTCATCTCGCTGGCGCCCGCGGCGAGCATTGCCGCTTCGGCGAAATGATCCGACAGCAGCCCCACCACCACCGTGCCCATGCCGCCGCCGAGCAGGTACAGCCCGGCGAAGAACAGCGCCATGGCGGTGGCGCGCAGACGCGGCTCGACCACGTCCTGAATGGCGGTATAGACGCATGTGTAGAAGTTGTAGGAGAACAGCCAGCCAATGCTGAACACCGCGACGAACACGCCAACCTCTATGCGCCCCGCCAGCAGTGCGTAACCGGTGGCGAACGTGGCGATGAGCATGCTCACGGCGGCGAAGATCAGCCGGCCACGGGCGAAACGCTGATGAATCTTGTCGGCGACCCAGCCGCCCAAAGTCAGCCCGATAAGACCGGTCAATCCGACGATCACGCCGGTGGCAATCGATGCTTCGACCAATGGCACGGCGTGATAGCGCATCAGCAACGGCACCATGAAGGCGTTGCAGGCGTAGGTCGCGAAGTTGAACGCCAGCCCTGCCAGCACCAGCCACCAGAACGTGCGAATCGCCAGCACTTTGCGTACCGGCTGCTGTACGCGTTCCTGGGAAACTTTCACCGTCTCGGCGGCACCGCGTTGAGGTTCTTTGACGAAGAAAATGAACAACGCCAGCACCAGCCCGGGTACGGCGGCGATAAAGAAGGGTGCGCGCCAGCTGCCGAAGTACTCAACCATCGAACCAATGGTGAAGAAGGCCAGCAGCAGCCCAAGCGGCAGGCCGAGCATGAAGATGCCCATCGCCCGTGCGCGCTTGTGTGCCGGAAACAGGTCGCCGATCAGTGAGTTGGCGGCCGGCGCATAACTGGCTTCGCCGATGCCGATGCCCATGCGCACCAGCAGGAACGTCCAGAAATTCCACGCCAGCCCATTTACAGCCGTTAGCCCGCTCCAGGCCGTCAGGCCCCAGCCCATGATCTTGCGACGCGATCCAACGTCGGCCATGCGCCCCAAGGGCACACCGGCTATCGCGTAGATGATGGTGAACGCGGTACCGATCAGCCCCAACTGGAAGTCGTTGAGGTTCCACTCCAGACGGATCGGTTCGGCAATGATGGCGGGAATGGTCCGGTCGAAGAAATTGAACAGATTGGCCAGAAACAGCAGGAACAGGACGCGCCAGGCGTTCGCGGCTTGGGTAGATGGCTGCATGACGTCGCTCTCGATTTATTGTTATACGCCGGTCGTCTGACCGACTCGACGCCGACTCTAGAGCGCCGGCGCTCGCCTGTCTGTCACCATCATCTTCGCTTATGCCGGGCAATGCGACCGTTCAGTGTTTTCGCCACGTTTCCAGCCAGCCCAGGCCGGCAGCGGTATCTGTGCCTTCGGGTCGATATTCGGCCGACAACCAGCCGTCATAGCCCACCGCCTGCAACGCATCGAGCAACGGTTCGAACGCCAGCGAACCGGTGCCGGGCGCGCCGCGGCCGGGGCAGTCGGCGAACTGCACGTGGCCAATGCGCGACCCCAACAGGCCAATACCGGCAGCCACGTCCAGCTGCTGCCGAGCCATGTGATAAAGGTCCAGCTGCGCCTGGCAGTTGGGGTGATCGACCCGCTGCAACAACGCGTGCAGATCGTCCGGCGTGTTGATCAGAAAGCCCGGCATATCCAACGGGTTGATCGCCTCGCAAACCACCCGAATGCCCAGCAACGCGAAGGCCTCGGCGCTCTTGCGCAGGTTGCCCGCCAGGGTTTCGAGCGCCTGATCGCGAGTCACGCCTTCGGCCAGCCGGCCCGGCAGTACGTTGACGCACACCGGCCGTACCATGGCCGCGTAAGTCAGCGCCTCCTGCAACGCAGCATCGAAGTCGGCCTGACGCGCCGGTACCGCAGCCAGGCCAGGACCGCCGTGCATGAAATCGCCGGCTGGTAGGTTGATCAGCACCAAAGGCAAATCTGCACGTTCGAGCAGTTCCTTGAGATGGATCGCTGGCAGTTCATAGGGAAACTGGATCTCGACACCATCGAACCCGGCAACGCGGGCCGCCATGACGCGTTCAGCAAGCGGCAGCTCACTGAACAGCATGGACAGGTTGGCGGCGATCTTCATGGGTTCTGCTCCCGATACATGTTCACCAGCGTGGATGGATCGTTTTCAAGGTTTCCCTGGCTGCCATGCAGTCGCATCAGCTGCGCCGCCAGCCCGGTCATTGGAGTGGCGCTGCCTTCTTCGCGGGACAGTTGCACGGCCGTGTCGAGGTCCTTGAGCAGGGTCCGCACGTGCCATTTCACCGGATCGAACTCGCTGCTAGCCATCTGCGGGGCGAGAATTTGCAATGGTTTGGAATCGGCGAAGCCTCCGGCCAGTGCGGGTGCGACCAGGCTGGCGTCGACGCCGGAGCGCTCGGCCAACGCCATCATCTCGGCAATGACCAGCGCATTGCAGGCCACGATCATCTGGTTGCAGGCCTTGGTCACCTGGCCGGCACCGATATCGCCCATATGCGTCAGCCGCTGGCCCAGGTGCGCCAATACGGGTCGCACCCGCTCGACGTCTTCGCCGCGCCCGCCGGCCATGATCGCCAACCTCCCCGCCTCGGCGCCGGCCGTACCGCCTGACACCGGGGCGTCGACCCAGCGCATACCGCTTCGTGATTCCAGTTCGGCTGCCATAGCGCGCGTGGCGGCCGGTTCCAGACTGGAATGATCGACCAGCAACTGCCCCGCCCGCGCGCCCTCGACGATGCCACCAGCGCCGAACACCACCTCGCGCACCACTGCTGTATCGGCCAGACACAGCAGCACCACATCGGCCTCGGCGCAGAGTTCGGCGGGACTGTTCGCCAGCCGCGCGCCGGCATCGACAAGGGGCGTGCATTTTTCAGGCGAGCGGTTCCAGACACTCAGTGGAAAACCGGCAGCGAGCAGCCGACGGCACATGCGCAGCCCCATCAGGCCGATGCCGGCAAAGGCAATGGATGGCAGTTCAGACATCAATGAAATCCCTTGAGCAAAGATGGCGGCGATTCTAGCGCCGCAATGACCGCTGCGAACAAGCGCCCCTCAGGACACCTCGCCTTTGTCCCAAAGCCGCACCAGTTCACCGGGTGCCCGCTCCTCCGGGATCTGGAGAACAAGTTCGTCGTCACGCTCATTTTCTCGGTAGCGCAGCTCGATCTGGTAATAACGGCGGTCACCCTGCCCGCTGGTACTGGTGGCCAGCGGCAGGCAGCCTTCCAATACCGAGCAGATCTGCCCGCGTTGCTGCTCGTCGCAACGGGCGAAATCAATCTCACGCGGGCGGCTAAGCGCCTGCATCGTGGCAATGCCACCCTGCCTTGACAGGCGGACAGTCGCGTCACTGCCCAATGCCGGTAACTGTTTCATGGAGCCTCCTCAGTTCACCATCACACCGACGCCCGCCCAAGACTGTTCCACTGCCTGCGCCTCGCTGTCACCGAAGCGAACGGTCGCGTTGTCCACGGTCAGTCGGGCAAACGCGACGAAATCCGCATCATTGGCCAGACGAGGATCGCACAGGGTGTCGTACCAGATGCGCCCGGCCTTCTCCCAAGCGTGGCCGCCCATCGCCGTGGCGGCCAGGTAGAACGCGCGGTTGGGAATGCCGGAGTTCAGGTGCACACCACCATTGTCATCGCGCGTTTCTATGAAGTCGCGCATGTGCCCGGGCTGCGGATCCTTGCCCAGCACGGGGTCGTCATAGGCGCTGCCGGGGTTGGCCATCGAACGCAGCGCCGATCCCTGCACGTTGTCGGTCAGCAGCTCGGCACCGATCAGCCAGTCGGCCTGGTCCGCCGTCTGTTTGAGGCTGAACTGCCGGACCAGCACACCGAATACGTCGGAAACCGACTCGTTCAAGGCACCGGACTGATTGAAGTACACCAGCCCGGCCTCGCTTTCGGTGACGCCATGGGCCAACTCGTGAGCCACAACATCCAGCGAAAGGGTGAAGCGATTGAAAATTTCGCCGTCGCCATCACCGAACACCATCTGCGCGCCGTTCCAGAAGGCGTTCTCGTAACCGACACCGTAGTGCACCGTCCCGACCAACGGGAAGCCGTGGTTATCGATCGAATCTCGACCGAACGCTTGCCAGAAGAATTCATGCGTGATGCCGAGCGCGTCATAGGCCTCATCGACCGCCGCGTCGGCGACCGGCGGCTGGCCTTCGATCCGCGCCAGCACGCCCGGCAGCACCATCTGCTGCTGGGCATCGTGAATGCTGCGCCGCGGCTCGCCTGGTTGGCCGCGTTCGGGCAACACGCTGACCCTTGGCTGGCGATTGGGCGGCCCTGGATTAGGCAACAGCTCACGCACGTGGCCCAGCGTTCCCAGCGCACGTTCACGCTGCCATTCCGAGCCGTTATCGATGATGTGCCGCAGGATGTAGGGCGGGATGAAGCCGTGGCACGAAGTCCGATCGAGCATGAAGAGCCCCCTTCAAATCACATGGCTGCGGTGTGCACCCATACCTCTCTGATCAGGTCCTGCCCGTTGCGTTGCTTCGTCCGGACATTTATTTGTCAGCGGCAACAACGCAACCGGAACACGACACGCGCCATCGGTAACCATCAGCGGCGCGAAGAACAGCCTGTGCAGACCTGAGGGCCAGTCTAGCTGTCGTTCGCCGAATGCCCCAGGCGCGCGGGAGCAGACTTGTCTTCCAGGGCGCGGATCGCTTCGTCCAATTGCTGGATGCAAAGATCGATCGCCATCTGCCGCAGGGCGTCCGGCCATTCATGGTCGGAAATCGGTTCGACCAGATCGAGCAACGCGGAGTAGCCGACGAGCATCCCATGCCTGATCTTCAGCGTCTGGCCGTCGCGCAACAGCGTCACCGGATCCCGCGAGACGATCGTCGCGCCGGCAGCGAGCATTTCGTCGACGTGTTTTCGAAGGGCGTGGAGCGTGCGTTTGTCTTGTTGCTCTTCCATAGCAATTAGCCATCTTCCATGAAGGCGGCGATTCTAGATTAACCGTGAACTGAATCACAAAACATTTTCCACGGCTTGTTTAACGCTTCAGGACGTCTCGCCTGACCGCCCTCACGCTGAAGCCCCTCACAGGGCGAAAGGCTCACAAGAGAATGCAGCCCAACAACCCGCTCAAACCTTCACCGATGCCATGCGACTTGCACCGTCGCACCTCTGTACCTCTATAATCCGCGCGCTTTTTCCGCTATTGAACCGGAGAACCACAATGTTGAAGCGAACCCTGGCAGCCCTTGCCGGCCTTGCCGTATCCCTGTCTTTTGTTACCGCTCATGCAGCCGAACCCCTCCGGGTATCGGCCATCCCCGACGAAGCACCGACCGAACTGATCCGCAAGTTCGAACCGCTCGGCAAATATCTCGAAAAACAACTGGGCATGCCGGTGAAGTTCACCCCGGTTTCCGACTACGCCGCAGTGGTCGAATCCCTGGCTGCCGACCGTCTCGACCTCGCCTGGCTCGGTGGCTTCACCTTTGTCCAGACCCGCCTGAAGACTGGCGACGCGATCCCGCTGGTGCAACGTGAGCAGGACGAGAAATTCACCAGCAAATTCATCACGGCCAATCCGGACGTGAAAACGCTGCAGGACCTCAAGGGCAAGACCTTCGCCTTTGGCTCCGTGTCGTCGACGTCCGGCAGCCTGATGCCACGCTATTTCATGATCCGGGACGGCATCGATCCCGAGCAGTTTTTCAAGCGCATCGCCTATTCGGGCGCGCATGACGCCACCGCTGCCTGGGTCGAAGCCGGCAAGGCAGATGGCGGCGTGCTCAACGCCTCGGTATGGGACAAGCTGGTCGCCGCCGGCAAGGTCGATACCGACAAGGTCCGAGTGATCTCCACTACACCGCCCTACTACGACTACAACTGGACGGTGCGCGGCAATCTCGATCCTGCTCTGGTAGCCAAGATCAAAGCCGCTTTCCTCGCGCTGGATCCAGAGAATCCGGAACACAAGAAGATTCTCGATTTGCAAGCTGCCAGCCGCTTCATCGAGACCCGCCCGGAAAATTATGAAGGTATCGAGGAAGCTGCCCGCGCCGCAGGCCTGTTGAAGTAATTTCCCGCCCTCGACCGCCCCGGTCGAGGTGCCGCCAGAAGTGGACGGCTCGGCTTTTCGCCCGACCGCCCCGCGCCAATGCCCTCATGGCGATGCACCGGCGGATCCGCCTGATGCAGCGCCTAGGTAGCCAAGATGAGCCGTTCGACAACAGTTTCACCTATGCCGGATCGCCACACGGCCGTTCCCGCGCCACTCCTGCGATTGACCGGCCTGACGCATCGTCATGCGAACGGGCATGTGGCGCTGCAGGACATCGAGCTTGCTATCGCAAAAGGTGAGCGCATCGCGATCATCGGCCCTTCCGGAGCCGGCAAGACCACTCTGTTGCGCCTTTTGGCCAGCCACATCCAACCGAGCGACGGAAATCTCGAGTTGTTCAGCTGCTTCCCTTGGTCGCTGTCCGCCAGCGGACGGCAAAAATTGCGCAAGCGCATCGGGCTGATTCATCAGGCGCCACCGCTACCTCCTCGCCAGCGTGTCATTACGGCGGTGCTGGCAGGGCGCCTGGGCGCCTGGTCGCTGGGGCGTAGCCTGGTCAGCCTGGTCTACCCGCTGGACAGGCAGGGTGCGGCCGAAGCCCTCAGCCGATTGGATCTGGCCGACAAGCTCTACGAGCGTTGCGATCAACTGTCCGGCGGGCAGCTGCAACGCGTTGGCATCGCCCGCGTGCTTTATCAGCAGCCCGAGCTGATCCTCGCCGACGAACCGGTGTCAGCGATGGATCCGGTGCTCGCGGCCTATTCGCTGAACGTGCTCAACCGCGAGAGCCTTCGCCGCCAAGCGACTTTGCTGGCCAGCCTGCACGCCGTCGAGCTCGCACTCGAGCATTTCCCGCGAGTCATTGGGGTTCGTGCCGGCCGCGTCCTGTTCGATAAGCGTTCGACAGAGGTGACAGCAGCCGAACTGGAGGCGCTGTACGCCAACGAGCAGTTGGACACTGCGCAGACCTCACTGCCCTTGCCCCACCAGCCTTTGCACGTTCCGCGATGCTGAACCCCGTCGTCGGCCACCGCGACCCGGCCGCCGGCCCGCGCCTGGCGGTGACCCTGCTGGCCCTGGTCTTGCTGTGGCCAGGCCTGTCGTTGAGCGAGCTCGATCTCGGTGTGCTGTTCGATGGCAGCAATGCCGAAACCATGGGGGCGTTCCTCGCCGGTTTCTGGCCGCCCGCACACGACGAAGCCTTTATTCGGCTGCTGGGGCGCGCCACGTTGGAAACCTTGGCGATCGCCACTGCCGGTATGGCACTAGCGCTGGTCGTGGCGCTGCCCTGCGCCTTGCTGGCCACGCGAGCGCTATCGATCTCGGCACTCAGCCGCGCCGGTCGCCCGCGACCCTGGGCGCAAGCGGTGCGCTGGCCGGTGCGCGGACTGCTGATCCTGCTACGCAGCGTGCCGGAGATCGTCTGGGCCTTGCTGTTCGTCCGCGCGGTCGGCCTCGGCCCCACGGCGGGGGTGATGGCCATCGCCATCACTTATGCCGGCATGCTCGGCAAGGTCTATGCGGAAATCTTCGAGTCGGTCGATCCGCTGCCGACACGGGCCCTGGTCGGTGCCGGTAGTTCACGGTTACAGGCGTTCGCCTACGGTGTGCTGCCGCAAGCGACAGGCGAAATGCTGTCCTATACCGTTTATCGCTGGGAGTGCGCTGTGCGCGCCTCGGTAGTCATGGGCTTCGTCGGCGCCGGTGGGCTGGGCCAGCAGATGGATCTGTCGATGCGCATGTTCGCCGGTGGCGAGGTCGCGAGCATGCTGCTCACTTTTCTGGGACTGGTGCTGGTGGCGGATCTGATCAGCCAGCTGCTGCGCCGGAGATTCGTGTGAGATCGCTTTCGCGCTATGCGCTGCCGTTGTTGTTGATCGCAGCGGTGATCGGCTCGTTCGCCTTTCTGCAATTCGAGGCCAGCGCAATGTTCAGCCGTGACGGCCTGGGACAGATGGCCCGTTACGCCTCGGGCTTTCTCAACCCCGATCTGTCACCTGATCATCTGCGGGCGATCGGCTACGGCGCGCTGGAAACCCTGGCCATGTCGGCAGTGGGCACGCTGCTGGCCGCCCTGTTCGGATTATTGCTGGCGCTACCGGCGTCAGGCCGCTTCGGTCTGGTTGCCAAGGGCTTCTCGCGCCTGCTGCTCAACGCACTGCGCGCCGTTCCGGAGCTGGTCTGGGCGGCGCTGATGGTGCTGGCGGCGGGCCTGGGCCCGAATGCCGGGACCCTTGCACTGGCATTACACACTGCCGGTGTACTGGGGCGACTATTTGCCGAAGCCCTGGAAAATACGCCGAACGCCCCGGCCGAGGCATTGCGCCTTGCCGGCAGCAATCGCCTCGCCGCATTCTGTTACGGCACCCTGCCTACGCTGTGGCCACAACTGATGGCCTACACCCTGTATCGCTGGGAAAACAATATCCGCATGGCCGCCGTGCTCGGTTTCGTCGGTGCCGGCGGCCTGGGGAAGATGCTCTACATGAGCCTCAGCCTGTTTCAGGAAGCCCAGGCCTCGACGGTCATCCTGGCCATGCTGCTAATGGTGCTGGCGGTCGACGCACTGAGCGGCTGGGCGCGCATGCGATGGGTGCGTGGCTGAGTTGAATCAGTGCAAGCTCGGTTTCGCTGCCCTTTCCTGTACCAGCACCCAGGGCGCCACCACCACTGCCCATAATTCGGGATCGCGCGCCAACCAATCCTGCGCCTGTTCGGCCTCGAGCTTGCACATATAGCCTTTAGCCAGCCATGCGGCTACTGTATCTCGATCATCCTGGGCCACGGCCTGCGCAGCCTCGATCAGATCGAAGTCGCTGGCGACGCGCAACAGCGCGCCGCGGGCGAAGAAGGGTTGCAATTCCTGCCAGGTGATCGGCGCGGTTTCGCCCAGCAGCTTGGCATAGAGAGTGCTTGGATCTTCGCTCATGGGTTTCACTCGTTATCCAAAAGGGCGTAATGATAGCGCCCGAGCGAATCCCATCAAATGGATCGAATCCTGACTGGGCAAACAGGTGCTGACGCTTCTACACTGTGCCGGTACAGTTGCCGTACCGTTTGGGGACGTTTGCCCCTTAACGACACTGCAGCCAGCAGGATTCAAACAATAATGATGCAAGTGGAGCGCATATGAAGACCAAGCAACGTCTGTCCAAACTTTTCATGGCTATCGCTTTGACCGGAGCAGCGAGCTATACGCTTGCCGCCGACACTATCAAGATCGGTTTGGCCGGTCCTGTCACCGGGGCCGTTGCGCAGTACGGGGACATGCAGTTCATCGGGGCCCAGATGGCCATCGAGCAGATCAACAAGAAGGGCGGCGTCAGCGGGCAGCAACTGGAAGGCGTCGTGTATGACGACGCGTGCGACCCCAAGCAGGCGGTTGCGGTCGCCAACAAGATCGTCAATGACGAAATCAGCTTCGTGGTCGGCCACCTGTGCTCCAGCTCCACCCAGCCGGCGTCGGATATTTACGAAGACGAAGGCATTCTGATGATTACCGCGGCGTCGACCAGCCCGGACATCACCTCGCGCGGCTATGAGCTGATCTTCCGCACCATCGGCCTGGACAGTCTGCAAGGCCCGACCGCCGGCAACTTCATTGCCGACCATGTCAAGCCGAAGAACGTCGCCGTCATCCATGACAAGCAGCAGTACGGCGAAGGTATCGCCACGGCAGTGAAGCAGACCCTGGAAAGTAAAGGCGTCAAGGTCGGCCTGTTCGAAGGCATCAATGCCGGCGACAAGGACTTCTCCTCGATGATTTCCAAGCTCAAGCAGGCAGGCGTCGACTTCGTGTACTACGGCGGCTATCACCCGGAACTCGGCCTGTTGCTACGCCAGGCCAAGGAGCGCGGTCTGAACGTGCGCTTCATGGGACCAGAGGGCGTCGGCAACAAGGAAATTTCGGCCATCGCCGGCCCGGCCTCCGAAGGCCTGTACGTGACCCTGCCGAAATCCTTCGATCAGGACCCGCGCAACCAGGAACTGGTCGACGCGTTCAAAGCGAAGAATCAGGACCCGAGCGGCCCGTTCGTATTCCCGGCCTACGCCGCGGTCCAGGTCATTGCCGAGGGTATCGAGAAAGCCGGCAGCACCGACACCGCCAAGGTCGCCGAAGCGCTGCGCAGCAACACCTTCGATACACCGACCGGCAGCCTCGCCTTCGACGAGAAGGGTGACCTGAAAGACTTCAACTTCGTGGTTTACGAATGGCATCAGGACGGCACCAAGACCGAAGCCAAGTGATCCGTTAACCAACCCAACCGAAGCCCACGGCATCCGCTGTGGGCTTTGTTTTAGCTGATCGGGGCTGACCCGGCCACAAGCAATTGGGCCGCCCCCCGCAACACCTTCATCCAAGCGAGTGCCTGCATAGCGCTGGCCCGCCTCGAAGTCGGCAATGTGCGTGATCCGCACGGAGCCCTTGGCGCTGCATTTCTCCGTGCCGCGTGTTCGAAGCAGGTCCGCATTGGCGGTCGAGCAGTCGCTGAAAAACGTAGGCGAGGCAGGCAATACAAGGCAGAAACAGGCTCAGAGACGCAGTTTAGGTTCCCTAAATGAGCAGCTGAGACCGTTTTTAACGATGTATAGCCGACCCAGACAGTTTTTCAGCCGCCTGCCAGCACGGGCTGCGGGTGTTCAGGAGAATGTAATGCCTGAGCTCTACCACTACTTCCAACAGCTGATAAACGGCCTCACGGTCGGCAGCACCTACGCCTTGATAGCCATCGGTTACACCATGGTTTACGGCATCATCGGCATGATCAACTTCGCCCATGGCGAGGTGTACATGATCGGCTCCTATGTCACCTTCATCGCCATTGTCGGCCTGACCATGATGGGGCTCGATTCATTGCCCATCCTCATGATCGGTGCGTTCGCAGCTGCCATGATCGTCACTAGCGCCTATGGCTATAGCATCGAACGCGTCGCCTACCGACCTCTGCGCGGCAGCAATCGACTGATTCCGCTGATTTCGGCGATCGGGATGTCGATTTTCCTGCAGAACGTCGTCCTGCTCTCGCAAGACTCCAAGGACAAGGCGATTCCCAACCTGATGCCGGGTAACTTCATTTTGGGTGAAAGCGCGATGAACGGCGTCGTCATTTCTTACATGCAGGTGCTGATCTTCGTGGTCACCATCCTGGCCATGTTGGGCCTGACCCTGTTCATCTCCCGCTCACGCCTGGGTCGCGCCTGCCGCGCCTGCGCCGAAGACCTGAAGATGGCCAACCTGCTGGGCATCAACACCAACAGCATCATCGCCCTGACCTTCGTCATCGGCGCTGCCCTGGCGGCAATCGCGGCTGTGCTGATCAGCATGCAATACGGGGTGATCAACCCGCATATCGGCTTCCTGGCCGGTATCAAGGCCTTTACCGCTGCAGTACTCGGCGGCATCGGCAGTATCCCCGGCGCGATGCTTGGTGGCCTGGTGCTCGGCGTGGCCGAAGCCTTCGGTGCCGACATCTTCGGCGATCAATACAAGGACGTTGTGGCGTTCAGCCTGCTGGTACTGGTGCTGCTGTTCCGCCCGACCGGCATTCTTGGTCGTCCGGAGGTTGAAAAGGTATGACCCGCAATCTTCGTACTGCCTTTTTCAGCGCGCTGCTGGTCGTTGCCGTCGCGGTGCCGGTGTTCGGCCTGAAGCTCACTACCGTCGGCATTAGCCTGGAAGTTCACGGAAGCGACGCCAAGACTTTCTGGATCATCGCCGCCTGCGCCGTGGTCATGTTCTTCTGGCAGCTGTTCCGTCATCACGCCGCAGCCGGGTGGGCCGCCAGCCCCAGGCTGCCGACGATACCAGCCGGTGCAGGCAACTTCCTGACACTACCGTCGACCCAGCGCTATATCATCATTGCTCTGATCCTGGTCGCCCTCGCCTGGCCGTTCTTCGGCTCACGCGGTGCGGTGGACATCGCCACGCTGATCCTGATCTACGTAATGCTCGGCCTGGGCCTGAACATCGTGGTGGGTCTGGCTGGCCTGCTCGATCTGGGCTACGTCGGGTTCTACGCCGTCGGTGCCTATACCTACGCCCTGCTCTCGCATTACTACGGGATCGGCTTCTGGGTAGCGCTACCGATTGCCGGGCTGATGGCTGCGTTGTTCGGTTTTCTCCTGGGCTTCCCGGTGCTGCGCCTGCGCGGGGATTATCTGGCCATCGTGACCCTGGGCTTCGGTGAGATCATCCGCTTGCTGCTGCGCAACATGACCGACCTGACAGGAGGCCCGAACGGTATCAGCGGCATCGACAAACCCACCCTGTTCGGCCTGTCGTTCGACCGCCGCGCAGCCGAGGGCATGCAAACCTTCCATGAGTTCTTCGGCGTGGACTATAGCTCCATCAACAAGGTGATCTTTCTCTACCTGATCGCCGTGCTGCTGGTGCTGCTGACCCTGTTCGTCATCAACCGTCTGCTGCGCATGCCGATCGGCCGGGCCTGGGAAGCGTTGCGCGAAGACGAAATCGCCTGCCGCGCGCTGGGCATGAACCCGACGGTGATCAAGCTCACGGCGTTCACCCTGGGTGCAAGCTTCGCCGGTTTCGCCGGCAGCTTCTTCGCTGCACGTCAGGGCCTGGTGTCGCCGGAATCGTTCACCTTCATCGAATCGGCCATCATCCTCGCCATCGTGGTACTCGGCGGCATGGGCTCGCAATTGGGGGTGATACTCGCCGCCATCGTGATGATCCTGCTGCCCGAGCTGATGCGTGAGTTCAGCGAGTACCGCATGCTGATGTTTGGCGCCCTGATGGTGCTGATGATGATCTGGCGTCCGCAGGGCTTGCTGCCCATGCAACGTCCCCACCTGGAGCTGAAGCGATGAGCCGCCCGATTCTCGAAGTAAGCGGCCTGACCATGCGTTTCGGTGGCCTGCTGGCCGTCAACGGGGTGGGGCTGACCGTCCATGACAAACAAGTGGTTTCCATGATCGGCCCCAACGGCGCCGGCAAGACCACCGTGTTCAACTGCCTGACCGGTTTCTATCAACCGACCTCGGGCGAAATCCTCCTCGATGGCGAGGCGATCCATGGCCTCCCCGGGCACAAGATCGCGCGCAAGGGCGTGGTGCGTACTTTTCAGAACGTTCGCCTGTTCAAGGACATGACGGCGGTGGAGAATCTGCTGGTCGCGCAGCATAGGCATCTCAACACCAACTTCCTCTCCGGACTGCTGAAGACCAAGGCCTTCCGCAAGAGCGAGCACGAAGCGATGGATTTCGCCGCGCACTGGCTCGAGCAGGTCAACCTGACCGATATCGCCAACCGTCCGGCGGGCACCCTCGCCTATGGTCAGCAACGTCGCCTGGAAATTGCCCGCTGCATGATGACGCGCCCGCGCATTCTCATGCTCGACGAGCCCGCGGCCGGCCTCAACCCGAAAGAAACCGAGGACCTCAAGGCGCTGATTGGGATGTTGCGCGATGAGCACAACGTGACGGTTCTGCTGATCGAGCATGACATGAAGCTGGTCATGAGCATTTCCGACCACATCGTCGTGATCAACCAGGGCTGCCCACTTGCGGACGGCACACCGGAGCAGATCCGCGATAATCCGGATGTGATCAAAGCCTATCTGGGAGAGGCGTAACCATGCTGTATTTCGAAAACGTCTCCACCTTTTACGGCAAGATCCAGGCGCTGCATAACGTCGACGTCGAGGTCCGCAAGGGCGAGATCGTCACCCTTATCGGCGCTAACGGGGCCGGGAAATCGACCTTGTTGATGACCCTTTGCGGCACGCCCATGGCTTCCGAAGGCAGCATCCGCTTCGAAGGCGAGGAGCTAGTCGGCAAGCAGACTTGCGACATCATGCGCAAGGACATTGCCGTGGTACCTGAAGGCCGGCGCATCTTTGCTCGCCTGACCGTCGAGGAAAACCTCGCCATGGGCGGCTTCTTCACCAACAAGGCGGATTTCCAGGAGCAACTCGACAAAGTCCTGCTGCTATTCCCTCGCTTGAAAGAGCGCTTCCAGCAGCGCGGCGGCACCATGTCCGGCGGCGAGCAGCAGATGCTCGCTATTGCCCGCGCCTTGATGAGCAAGCCCAAGCTGTTGTTGCTGGACGAGCCATCGCTGGGCCTGGCGCCGATCATCATCCAGCAGATTTTCGACATCATCGAACAGCTGCGCAAAGACGGCGTGACCATCTTCCTGGTCGAGCAGAACGCCAACCAGGCGCTGAAGCTGGCCGATCGTGGCTACGTGCTGGAAAACGGTCGCATCGTCATGCAGGACACTGGCGAAGCACTGCTGAGCAACCCCAAGGTTCGCGACGCCTACCTCGGCGGCTAGAACCAGGGCACCGACAAAGCCGGGCACCTGCCCGGCTTTTTCATGCGCGCGTTCGGGGATGACAAGTGAAGTCGAAGCCTTTATCGTGCCTCTCGCGTCGTGTCTTCCTTGACGTCCGACTGGGCGTCCCAGCTAAGTCGCGCGCCCCTGGATCAGCAGACAGGGCATAACTGAGCTGGCAATTCTGAACTCAACTCAGGAGAAGCCGGCCATGACTGCCAGCCGTATCTGGATCAAGAATCCCCTCACCATCTTTACCGCCAACGACCAGGACGCCTCCGGCGGGCTGGTGATCGCCAATGGCGTCATCGTCGAACTGCTTGCCGCCGGGCAATCACCCTCTTCTCCTGTCGACAGTACCTTCGACGCCCGCGAGCACGCCGTGCTGCCTGGCTTGATCAATACCCATCACCACTTCTATCAGACCCTGACCCGCGCCTGGGCGCCGGTGGTCAACCAACCGCTGTTTCCCTGGCTGAAGACACTCTATCCGGTCTGGGCACGCCTGACTCCGGACCGGCTGGCGCTGGCCAGCAAGGTGGCACTGGCCGAGCTGCTGCTTTCGGGTTGCACCTCCGCGGCCGATCACCATTACCTGTTTCCCGGCGGCCTGGAGAACGCCATCGACGTGCAGATCGAGGCCGTACGCGAACTCGGCATGCGCGCCATGCTGACCCGCGGCTCCATGAGTCTGGGCGAAGCAGACGGCGGCTTGCCACCGCAACACACGGTGCAAACCGCAGAGGCGATTCTGGCCGACAGCGAGCGGCTGATCAGTACCTATCACGAGCGTGGCGCGGGTGCGCAAATTCAGATCGGCCTGGCGCCCTGCTCGCCCTTTTCCGTTACCCCGGAAATCATGCGCGCCAGCGCCGCGCTGGCCGAATACCACGATGTGCGCCTGCATACGCACCTGGCGGAAACCCTCGACGAAGAAGCGTTCTGCGAGCAACGCTTCGGCCTGCGCACCGTGGACTATCTGGACAGCGTCGGCTGGTTGTCCGACCGTACCTGGCTGGCCCACGGCATTCACTTCAATGACCACGAGATCGCCCGGCTTGGCGAAGCGGGTACCGGTATTTGCCATTGCCCGAGTTCGAACATGCGCCTGGCTTCGGGCATCTGCCCGACCGTCGCGCTGGAGGCAGCCGGCGCACCCATCGGCCTGGGCGTGGACGGTTCGGCCTCGAACGACGCGTCCAACATGATTCTCGAGGCGCGCCAGGCGCTGTACATCCAGCGCTTGCGCTATGGCGCCGAGCAGATCACGCCGGAGCGTGTGCTGGGCTGGGCCACGCGGGGCTCGGCACGCCTGCTGGGGCGCGACGATGTAGGCGCGCTGAGTGTCGGCAAGCAGGCCGACCTGGCACTGTTCAAGCTCGACGAGCTGCGCTTCTCCGGCAGCCACGATCCGATTTCGGCGTTGCTGTTGTGCGGCGCCGATCGTGCCGACCGGGTAATGATCGGCGGAAAGTGGCGCGTGATGGATGGCCAGATCGAAGGCCTCGATGTCGCCGGCCTGATCGCCGACCACAGCCAGGCCGCTCGTGCGCTGATAGCGGGTTAACCCGCCGCGCATCCTGAGCGGTACCTACGAGCGGGATGCCTCGCGCCGTAACAGTCATTCCAGTTACGGCGCGAGCATCGCTGCTCCGACGCACTACACCTATCGAGGCGAACGGCAATCTCCGCCCACCTGGGCCACACTCAAAGCATGAACTGAGAAGCCGAAGCGGCATGCACATTGCTGCGGAAAGCTCGCTTGTCGGCTCTACTGACTTTTGAGTCAGGAATTAGTTGACCGAAAAGTCAGATAAGGCTAATTTCCCCACCAGAGCCCAGAACAAAAACTCCCCGGAGGCCCGCCTTGATCCAGTTTCTTCTCAATCGAGAACTGCGCCGTGAGCAGACACTCGATCCGAATACCACCGTGCTGGAATACCTGCGCGAATATCGTGGCAAATCAGGCACCAAAGAAGGCTGCGCCTCCGGCGACTGCGGTGCCTGCACCGTCGTGGTCGGCGAGCTGGACGGTGATCGCCTGCGCTACCGCACGCTCAATTCCTGCCTGACCTTCGTCTCCGCCTTGCATGGCAAACAGCTGATCACCGTGGAAGACCTCAAACATCAGGGCCAATTGCACAGCGTTCAGCAAGCCATGGTTGATTGCCACGGCTCGCAATGCGGCTTCTGCACGCCAGGCTTCGTCATGAGCCTGTTCGCCCTGCAGAAATCAGCGGATGGTTTCGACAAGGCCGACACCCACGAAGCGCTGGCCGGCAACCTCTGCCGTTGCACAGGCTACCGTCCGATCCTGGAAGCCGCCGAGCAGGCCTGCTGCGGCCAGCAGCCGGATCAGTTCGATGCGCGCGAAGCCGAAACCATCGCCCAGCTGAAAGCCATCGAGCCACGCGAAACCGCCGAGCTGAACAGTGGCGACAAGCGCTGCCTATCGCCGTTGACCGTGGGCGACTTGGCGGAGATCTACGGCGCGAACCCGGACGCACGCCTGCTGGCCGGCGGCACGGACCTCGCCCTGGAAGTCACCCAATTCCACCGTGAACTGCCGGTGATGATCTACGTCGGCCATATTGCGGAGATGAAGAAGATCGAGGTCACCGACACGGGTATCGAGATCGGCGCAGCCACGCCGCTCACCGATTGCTACGAAGTGTTGGCCAACGAATACCCGGACTTTGGCGAACTGTTGCACCGCTTCGCTTCGCTGCAGATCCGCAACCAGGGCACGCTTGGCGGCAACATCGGTAACGCTTCGCCTATCGGCGACTCACCACCACTCTTGATCGCACTGGGCGCTCAGGTGGTGTTGCGCAAGGGCAGCAACAGCCGGACCCTGCTGTTGCAGGACTACTTCATCGACTACAAGGTCACCGCCCGGGAACAAGGCGAGTTCATCGAGAAGATTATCGTCCCGCGCGCGCAGGCGAACCGGGTATTCCGCGCCTACAAGGTGTCCAAGCGCCTCGACGATGATATCTCCGCCGTCTGTGCGGCCTTCGACCTGAAGCTCGAAGATGGGGTTATCGATGATGCCCGCGTCGCCTTCGGCGGCATGGCAGCCATTCCGAAGCGCGCGGTTGCCTGCGAACGAGCCCTGATCGGCGCGCCGTTCAATGCCGACACCATCGAACAGGCCTGCGAAGCACTGGAAAAAGACTTCACGCCGCTCACCGACTTCCGTGCCAGCCGCGAATACCGCCTGCTGGTCGCACAGAACCTGCTGCGCAAATGCTTCCACGAACAACAAGCGCCGGCGTACGAGACGAGGGTCACTTGCTATGCATAAGCCAACCAAATCTCAAGAGGAACTGGCCGCCCTGTTCACGCAGGACCTGGTCACCGGCGTCGGCCGCAGCGTCAAGCACGACAGCGCGCCCAAGCACGTCACCGGCGAGGCGGTCTATGTCGATGACCGCCTGGAATTTCCCAACCAGCTGCACGTGTATGCCCGCATGAGCGACCGCGCCCATGCCCGGATCGTCAGCATCGATACCAGCCCCTGCTACAAGGTGCCGGGCGTCGCCATCGCCATTACATCGAAGGACGTACCAGGTCAGCTGGATATCGGCGCGGTCATGCCCGGCGATCCGTTGCTGGCCGATGGCAAGGTCGAGTACGTCGGCCAGCCGGTGATCGCCGTCGCCGCCGACAGCCTGGAAACCGCCCGTAAGGCGGCCATGGCCGCGATCATCGAATACGAAGATCTGGAGCCGGTGATCGATGTGGTCGACGCACTGCGCAAGAAGCATTTCGTGCTCGACAGTCATACTCACAAGCGCGGGGATTCGGCCGGCGCACTGGCCACCGCGCCGCGCCGCCTGCAGGGCAGCCTGCATATCGGCGGCCAAGAACATTTCTATCTGGAAACCCAGGTCTCCTCGGTGATGCCGACCGAGGACGGCGGCATGATCGTCTACACCTCTACGCAGAACCCTACCGAGGTGCAAAAGCTGGTCGCTGAAGTGCTCGGCGTCTCGATGAACAAGATCGTCATCGACATGCGTCGCATGGGCGGCGGCTTCGGCGGCAAGGAAACCCAGGCAGCAGGTCCCGCCTGCATGTGCGCCGTGATTGCGCACCTGACCGGCCGCCCGACCAAGATGCGCCTGCCACGCATGGAAGACATGACCATGACCGGCAAGCGGCACCCCTTCTACGTCGAGTATGACGTCGGCTTCGATGATGACGGCCTGCTGCACGGTATCGAGATCGACCTGGCCGGTAACTGCGGCTACTCACCGGACCTTTCCGGCTCCATCGTCGACCGCGCCATGTTCCACTCCGACAACGCCTATTACCTGGACGACGCTACGATCAATGGCCATCGCTGCAAGACCAACCTGGCTTCGAACACTGCCTACCGCGGCTTCGGCGGCCCGCAAGGCATGGTTGCCATCGAGGAGATCATGGACGCAGTAGCGCGGCAGCTGGGCAAGGACCCGCTGGACGTGCGCAAGCGCAACTACTACGGCAAGACCGAGCGCAACGTCACGCCGTACTACCAGACCGTCGAGCACAACATGCTCGAAGAGATGACCGCCGAGCTCGAAGCCAGCAGCGAGTATGCGAAGCGCCGCGAGGAGATCCGCGCGTTCAACGCCAAGAGCCCGATCCTCAAGAAGGGCCTGTCGCTGACCCCAGTGAAGTTCGGCATCAGCTTTACCGCCAGCTTCCTCAACCAGGCCGGCGCGCTGGTGCACGTCTACACCGACGGCAGCATCCACCTGAACCACGGCGGCACTGAGATGGGTCAGGGCCTGAACACCAAGGTCGCGCAGGTGGTGGCCGAGGTGTTCCAGGTCGGTATCGACCGCATCCAGATCACCGCGACCAACACCGACAAGGTGCCCAACACCTCGCCGACAGCGGCCTCCTCCGGCGCCGACCTCAACGGCAAGGCCGCGCAAAACGCGGCGCAGACCATCAAGCAACGCCTGATCGAATTCGCCGCGCGGCATTACCAGGTCACCGAAGAGGACGTGGAATTCAAGAACGGCCAGGTCCGCATTCGCGACCAGTACGTCTCCTTTGACGAGCTGATCCAGCAGGCCTATTTCGGCCAGGTTTCGCTGTCGTCCACCGGCTTCTACCGCACGCCGAAGATCTACTACGACCGCAGCCAGGCACGCGGCCGGCCGTTCTACTACTTCGCCTATGGCGCGGCCTGCTCGGAAGTGATCGTCGACACTCTGACCGGCGAGTACAAGATGCTGCGCAGCGACATCCTGCATGACGTCGGCGCTTCGCTGAACCCGGCCATCGACATCGGCCAGGTGGAAGGCGGCTTCGTCCAGGGTATGGGCTGGCTGACCATGGAAGAGCTGGTGTGGAATGACAAGGGCAAGCTGATGACCAACGGCCCGGCCAGCTACAAGATCCCGGCGGTGGCGGACATGCCGCTGGACTTGCGGGTCAAGCTGGTGGAAAACCGCAAGAACCCGGAGGACACGGTGTTCCACTCCAAGGCCGTGGGCGAGCCGCCGTTCATGCTTGGGATTTCGGTCTGGTGTGCGATCAAGGATGCGGTCGCCAGCCTGGCGGACTACAAGGCCCAGCCGAAGATCGACGCGCCCGCGACACCCGAGCGGGTGCTCTGGGGTGTTGAGCAGATGCGCAAGTTGAAGCGGACGGCCGTCGCGGTCGAGGCAACGGAAACTACACCAGCCTGACGTAAGGTGGACAACGCTTTGCTTGTCCACCTTCAACGCAACATGATGTTTTCGGTGGAAGACGTTTCTCGGTCTTCCACGGGGCGGCCACCCGCACTACGAAGGACATATACATGAGCAATACCGCCTGGATCGACGCCCTCGCCGAACTGCAACACACAGGCGAACCCTGCGTGCTGGTGACCATCATCGAGGAGCGTGGCTCGACGCCGCGCAATGCCGGTTCGAAGATGGTGGTGAGCCGCGATCGACTGTACGACACCATCGGCGGCGGCCATCTGGAATACAAGGCACAGGCGATTGCGCGGGAGATGCTTGAAAACCGGGTGCGTGATACGCGGCTGGAACGCTTTTCCCTGGGCGCGAGCCTCGGCCAGTGCTGCGGCGGCGCTACCGTGCTGCTGTTCGAGCCCATGGGCCAACCGCAGGCGCATATTGCGGTGTTCGGTGCCGGCCACGTCGGCCGCGCATTGGTGCCCCTGCTCGCCAGCCTGCCGTGCAAGGTGCGTTGGATCGATTCTCGTGAAAGCGAGTTCCCTGTGCATATCCCGGCGGGTGTCGAAAAGGTGGTCAACGACGAGGTGGTCGATGAAGTGGCAGAGATGCCTGCGGGCAGCTACTTCATCGTCATGACCCACAATCACCAGCTCGACCTCGAACTGACCGCAGCCATCCTTGAACGTAACGATTTCACCTATTACGGGCTGATCGGTTCGAAGAGCAAGCGCGCCAAGTTCGAACACCGTCTGCGCGACCGCGGCTTCCAACCGGAAACGGTGCAACGCATGCGCTGCCCGATGGGCATCGCTGAGGTGAAGGGCAAGCTGCCAATCGAAATTGCCGTGTCCATAGCCGGTGAAGTGATCGCCACCTACAACGCCAACTTCGGTGAAAAGACCGTCGACGGTGAAAAGCCAGTGCCCATGCTTGTCCCTGCATCGCGCCGCTCTCAGACGGGCTGAACACGCGCCTCGCTCTCTTTCTGGGAGGCCCGTCACGCGGCGAACCGGCCATAGACTGGCCAGGCCGACAGCAGGCCTCCTACACAAACGTCTTACCTCTATACAACGATTCCGAGACTCACCATGCCCCAATCAAAAGCCTACCGTGCCGCCCTGCTCCACTGCCTTGCCGACCCGCGCGAGGTGGGCATCGAGCAATCCCACGAATATTTCGAAGACGGCCTGCTGGTTGTAGAGGATGGAAAGGTCGTCCAGATCGGCAATTCTGCTGACCTGCTTCCAACCCTGAAAGCCGGCACCGATGTGGTCGAGTACCCCGACGCGCTGATCACCCCCGGCTTCATCGATACCCACATCCACTACCCGCAGGTTGGGGTGATCGGCTCCTACGGCACACAGCTGCTGGATTGGCTGGAAACCTATACCTTCCCCAATGAAGGCCGCTTTAGCGACATGGCCCATGCCCGCGAGCAAGCCGACCTGTTCCTCGGCGAGTTGCTGCGCAACGGCACCACCACGGCTCTGGTGTTCGGCACAGTACACAAGCAATCGGTGGACGCCTTCTTCGAAGCGGCGGAAAAGCTCAACCTACGCATGATCGCCGGCAAGGTGCTGATGGACCGCAACGCCCCGGATTTCCTCACCGACACGGCCGAGTCCGGCTACGCCGACAGCCGCGAGCTGATCGAGCGCTGGCACGGCAAGGGCCGTCTGCATTACGCCGTCACCCCGCGTTTCGCCCCGACCAGCACGCCGGAGCAGCTCACCCTGGCCGGCAAGCTGTTCGCCGAATTCCCCGACCTGTACATGCACACCCACATCTCCGAGAACAAGCAGGAGG
Source organism: Pseudomonas sp. YJ42 (assembly GCF_047225135.1). Taxonomy (NCBI): domain Bacteria; kingdom Pseudomonadati; phylum Pseudomonadota; class Gammaproteobacteria; order Pseudomonadales; family Pseudomonadaceae; genus Pseudomonas; species Pseudomonas sp. YJ42. The sequence goes on from NZ_CP178378.1 coordinate 1,726,545, forward strand.
TCGAGTGGGTCAAGGAGCTGTTCCCCGAGCGCAAGGGCTATCTGGACGTCTACGACCACCACGGCCTGATTGGCCCGCGCTCGGTGTTCGCCCACGGCATCCACCTGTGCGACGACGAGTGCAAACGCCTCGGTGAGACCGGCTCGGCGGTGTCGTTCTGTCCGACCTCCAACCTGTTCCTCGGCAGCGGCCTGTTCGATCTGGCCAAGGTGGAAGGCTTCGGTGTGCGCGTCGGCCTGGGCACCGATGTCGGCGGCGGCACCAGCTTCTCGCAGCTCTCCAGCCTCAACGAGGCGTACAAGGTGCTGCAGCTGCAGGGCCAGAAGCTCGACGCGTTCAAGGCACTCTATCTTGCCACCCTTGGCGGCGCGCGGGCGCTCTATCTGGACGACCGGATCGGCAACCTGCAGCCGGGCAAGGAGGCCGACTTCGTGGTGCTCGACTACAAGGCGACGCCGCTGATCGAGTACCGCCTGAGCCAGGCCACAACCCTGCAGGAAAAACTCTTCGCGCTGATGATTCTGGGTGATGACCGTGCGGTGAAAGAAACCTATGCCGCCGGGGTTTCGGTGCATCGAAAGACATCGTGAACAGCGGTACCAGGACTTGCTGATTGACCGTCTCGCCAGCGACGCAAGCTACAGGCGTGGCCGCGTGGATCGATAAAGCGTGATCCACCCGGCTCGGAGTCACAGCCGTACGTAGGGTGGATGTCGCTTTTTACATACACCATCGGGTCGCTCAGAGGCTCGACGGACGCGTGGATTTGATAAAGCGTGATCCACCCGGCTCGGAGTCACAGCCGTGCGTAGGGTGGATGTCGCTTTTTACATCCACCATCGGGTCGCTCGGAGGCTCGACGGACGCGTGGATCGATAAAGCGTGATCCACCCGGCTCGGAGTCACAGCCGTGCGTAGGGTGAATGTCGCTTTTTTACATCCACCATCGGGTCGCTCAGGGCTCGACGAACGCGTGGATCGATAAGGCGTGATCCACGCTACGGCTTGAGCGCTGCCATCAGCGTGTCGAGGTTGTGTTCGAACATGCCCAGGTAGGTACTGGCCGGTCCGTCGCTGGCCAGCGCATCGGAATACAGGGTACCGCCAACGGTGGCGCCGGCCTCGTCGGCGATCTGCTCGATCAGCCGGGGATCGCGAATGTTCTCCACAAACACTGCCCGTACGCCTTCGCTGCGCACCTGGCGAATCAAGGCCGCCACCTCGGCGGCCGATGGTTCGGCATGGGTAGACAGCCCCTGTGGCGCGATGAATTTCAATTGCCAGGCTTGCCCCAAATAGCCGAAGGCATCATGGCTGGTTACCACCTTGCGCTGGCTGGCCGGCAGGCGGGCGATGCGGGCATCGGCACGCTTGAGCAACGCATGCAGACGGCTCAGATAGTCATCGCGACGCGCTTCGTATTCTTCCCGGTGGCTGGGGTCGAGCTGCACGAGCGCCTTGGTGATGTTGCGCACGTAGATCTCGGCATTGTTCAGGCTCTGCCAGGCGTGCGGATCCGGCACCCGTTCGCCTTCTTCCTCAAGCATCAACGGAACGACACCGGCGCTGGCGTCGATGCGCTTGCCAGTCGGTTCGCTGCTGGCCAGCAGGCGCTCCAGCCAAGGCTCGAAACCCAGGCCGTTGGCGACGATAAGATCGGCACGCAACAGTGCCTTGGCATCGTCCGGGCTGGGCTCGTAGACGTGGGCATCGGCGTCGGCATCGACCAGATTAGACAGTTCGATACGCTCGCCGCCGACTTCACGGGTCAGGTCTTCAAGGATGCTGAAGCTGGTGACCACCTTGAGCCGCTCGGCCGCGTGCAGTGAAAAAGGCAGCCACAGGGCCAGCACGATGAGCAGGTAACGCATGATGAACACCTCAGACGGTCATGGGTAAAGAAGTCGAGCGCAGCAGGCCTTGGACCGGCCCCGCCATCACCGAGAACAGATAGAACGTGCCTGCGAGCAGCACGATGCAAGGCCCGCTGGGTAGGCTGACGTAGAACGACAGCAGCAGTCCCAGCCACACGCAGATCGCGCCGAACAGTGCGGCCAGCGGCAATAACACAATGAGACGTCGACTCCAGAAGCGCGCCGCAGCGGCAGGCAGCATCATCAGCCCGACCACCATCAGCGCTCCGATGGCCTGAAAGCCAATCACCAGGTTGAGCACCACCAGCGTCAGGAAGGCCGCATGCGCCAACGGCCCGAAGCGACTGATGCTGCGCAGGAACAGTGGATCGAGACTGTCCAGCGCCAGGGCGCGATAGCTCAGCGCAAGCACCACCAGGCTGAACACTGCGGTGCCAAGCATGCCGTACAGGGTTGTGGTATCGACCGCCAACGCCGAGCCGAACAGGAGATGCAGCAGGTCCAGCTTGCGTCCCGCCAACCCGAGCAGCAGCACGCCGCCGGCCAGCGAAATGGGGTAGAGCGCGGCGAGACTGGCGTCCTCGCGCAGCCCGGTACGCCGGCTGACCCAGGCTGCGGCACCGGCCATGCCAAGGCCAGCCACCAGCCCACCGGCCGTCAGCGCCGGCAGGCTCAAGCCGAATAGCCAGAACGCCAGCGCCGCACCTGGCAGGATGCCGTGCGCGATGGCATCACCGATCAGGCTCATCCGCCGCAGAATCAGAAACACACCCAGGGGCCCGGCGCTGCAGGCCAGCACCACCCCACCGATCAGAGCGCGACGCATGAACGCGAACTCACCGAAGGGCGCCCACAATATTTCCGGCGTCACGCGACCTGCCCGAACCGTTGCCGGTCGGCGATGAACTGCCCGATCGGCGCAAAGATGCAACCACCGCGGGCAATCATCAGCGCCTCGCAGTGCTTCTGGCTCAGCCCGGCGAGGTTGTGGCTGACCCACATTAGCGTCCGTCCCTGCCGCTGCCAGTGCTCGATATGCTGCCAGAGCAACCGTACCCCTACTTCGTCCAGCGCCGCCTCGGGTTCGTCGAGCAGCAGCAGCTGCGCATCGGTCAAGCTCAGACGAGCCAGCAAGGCACGCTGCAATTCGCCACCGGACAGGGCATGGAGTCCTTGCGTTTGCAGATCGAGCAACCCCCAATCCGCCAAAGCCTGGCGCAAGCGCATCCGCTGTTCGCTACGACCGATACGGCTGCGCCAGAGACCGGCACTGACTAGCTCGGCCAGACGAATCGGAAATTGCCGATCCACCTGCTGCTGTTGCGGCAGATAGGAAACGCCCCCCAGAAGCGGAACGCCCACCTCGATTCGCCCCGCCAGTGGTCGATCCAACCCGGCGATTACCTTGAGCAAGCTGCTTTTACCCGAGCCGTTGCCGCCGATAACGGCCGTCAGGCTCCCGGCTGGCAGCTTCAAGTCGAGGGGCGGCGTGAGCGCAGTTCCACCGGCGCCCCATTGCAAAGCATGGCATTCGATCATCGTCACCTCGCAGATTCGGGGTCCGTCCAGGCGCTCCACAGTCGGGACCGGCTTCAGCGTTGCAGCGGAAGCCGGCGGCGGGTGGTCAGGCACTGGAGCGCCATGAATGTATTAGTTATAACATAACATTATGCGCATTGACCCGAACGCTTGCAACGAGGCGATCAGGCGAGATGGTGCTTTGAAATGGTCAATCGGAGGGGCAACACTTGGAACGACGTGAATGACTGGCAGGTATCGCCAATTAGGCGTGCTACGACCTGAACATAAACGGTTAACGATCGACGCTGACACATCCCTCTCACGACGGAACGCTGGAATCGCCAAGCAACCTCCCCCGAGGCTGGGGGCCAAAGCAGGAGGTACGTCAAAACAGGGCAAGTGCGCCCTCACAGACGCAGCGGTACAGAACCAACTTTTGGCGGCAAATGCAGGGGCGCTCAGCCCGCAACGCCCTTAAGAGCTCCAAACCGTAACCGCCTCGAGCCAAAGCAGTGATGGCCTAGCGGGCCGTACGAGGTTTTTTCTTTGCCAATGCCAAGTGCGAGAAGACCGCGTGCAGATCATCCGAAGCGCTGTCTTCGTCGAGGTTGAGCTTGCTGTCGATATGATCCATGTGATGCATCATCAGGCTTACGGCCTTGTCGCTGTCTCGCGCAGCGATGGCATCGATCAGTTGGTTGTGTTCATCGAAGGAACAATGCGAGCGGTTGCCGCTCTCGTACTGGGCAATGATCAGCGATGTCTGGGAAACCAGGCTGCGCTGGAAACTCACCAACGGCGCATTCTTGGCCGCCTCGGCCAACTTGAGATGAAACTCGCCGGACAGACGGATGCCGGCGCCTCGATCACCCCGAGCGAAGCAATCCTGCTCGTCCGCCACCATCTTGCGCAGCTCCGCCAGTTGCTCGCTGCTGGCGTGCTGAACGGCCAGTTCGGTGATGGCGCGTTCTACCATTCGGCGGGCGAAAAAAATCTGTCTCGCCTCTTCGACACTGGGACTCGCGACGACAGCGCCCCGATTCGGTCGCAACAGCACCACGCCTTCATGGGCCAGCCGCGACAATGCGCGACGGATGATGGTCCGGCTCACGCCGAAGATCTCACCCAGGGCCTCTTCGCTGAGCTTGGTACCTGGCGCTAGGCGTTGCTCAAGAATGGCGTCGAAAATATGGGCGTAAACGATGTCGTCCTGTGTCCCCGTCCGGGCCTTGCCGCTTCGTGTCGGCTTTTTTAGAGGCTGCAACTGTTCGTTCATGGTGACTCGCGTCGGAAATGTCGGCAGAACCGAACTTTACTGCCTTTCGGCATCCGGCTGGCAGTAGCCAGCGGCGAAATACGGAAAAAATTCAATATTTATTGTGCACAATCAAGTGTTTCAGATTCTTCTTCATGCCCTGCTAGACAACCCCAATAATTTGGCAAGGAGTTTTCGCTCTGTGCGTCGAGAGCCGCTGAATCAGCGAGCATTCAGAAATCCCTGTTGCATTTCTTGTATACAAAAGCATAATCGCGTCAAGCCTTCCTGACTCTTCGGTCAAAAACCCGAACAGAAAGAGCTCTCACCATCACCTGACCTCGAGAGCACCGCTCTGGGTGATAGACAACAAGAACGATGAGGAACACCTTGTGGAAACCACAAAGCAGGAACAGCACACCCTCGCGCTGCAAGCGAAGAATCTTGGCTGGCTCGACCGATTCTTCAAGCTCAGCGCGCATCGCACCAGCATCAAAACCGAACTGCTTGCCGGCCTGACGACGTTCGTCACCATGGCCTACATCATCTTCGTCAACCCGAACATCATGGCCGATGCGGGCGTCGACCATGGCGCGGCGTTCGTCGCAACCTGTATCGGTGCGGCGCTGGGCTGCTTCCTCATGGGCCTGTATGCCAACTGGCCGGTGGGTCTGGCGCCGGGCATGGGCCTCAACGCGTTCTTCACCTACACAGTGGTCGGCGAGATGGGCTACAGCTGGCAGATTGCACTCGGCGCGGTGTTCATTTCTGGTGTGCTGTTCATGATCATGAGCCTGTCACGTATCCGCGAATGGCTGCTCAACAGCATCCCGATGAGCCTGCGCTTCGCGATGGGTGCTGGCGTCGGGCTGTTCTTAGGGCTGATCGGCCTGAAGACCGCCGGTATCGTCGTCGACAGCCCCGCGACGCTGCTGACCATGGGTTCGTTCGGCGAACCCACCGCGCTGCTGGCCGCGATCTGCTTCCTGATGATCGCGGTACTGAGTCATCGCAATGTATTCGGTGCGATCCTGCTCAGTATGCTAGCCGTCACGGGCATCGGCTGGGGCCTGGGGCTCGTGGAGTACAACGGTATCGTCTCGATGCCGCCGAGCCTGGCACCGACCTGGCTGGCAATGGACATCGCCGGCGCGCTGAATGTAGCGATGGTCAGCGTGATCCTGGCGTTCCTCTTCGTGAACATGTTCGACACGGCCGGCACGCTCATGGGCGTCGCGCACCGGGCGCACCTGGTGGACGATGATGGCAAGATCCAGAACCTGTCACGTGCGCTGAAGGCCGATAGTACCTCCAGCGTCGTCGGCGCCTTCGTCGGCTGCCCGCCGGTGACCAGCTATGTCGAAAGCGCCTCGGGTGTCGCCGCCGGTGGTCGCACCGGCCTGACCGCTGTCACCGTTGGCGCACTGTTCCTGGTCGCCATGTTCTTCGCGCCGCTGGCGGGCATGATCCCAGCGTATGCGACCGCGGGCGCGCTGATTTATGTCGCCATGCTGATGATGAGCGGATTGGCGCATATCGACTGGAAGGACCATACCGACACCATTCCGGCTATCGTTACCGTAGTGATGATGCCGCTGACCTTCTCCATCGCCAACGGTATCGCGCTGGGCTTCCTGACCTACGCGACGCTCAAGCTGCTGACGGGTCAGCGCGACAAGGTGTCGATCAGCCTCTATGTGCTGTGTGTGATCTTCATCGCCAAGTTCGCTTTCCTTTAAGGAGAGCGAACGATCAGGCCCCATCGCTTTTTGCGGTGGGGCCTGTTGTATTTCCAGCATGGGCGCCCTGGGCTATCCATAGCGCGGCGGCCCGCGACATCACCATCGAAAAACAGCTGAACGAAACACCTGAAACGCAACATTGCCGAGGAGCACTGAGATGAGTCTGGAAACCTGGTTGTTATTCGCGAGCGCGGCGCTGGTGGTGATTCTGATCCCTGGCCCGCTGTCGCTGCTGATGATCAGCAACAGCCTCAACTACGGCCTGCGTCGCTCCTGGCCGGCGTTCGTTGGCGGTGTCAGCGCATCGATATGCCTGCTCAGCGCCTCCGCTCTTGGGCTCGGTGCGCTTCTGCTGGCCTCGGAGCAGGTATTCAGCCTGTTGAAGATCGTGGGTGCGTTCTACCTGTTCTATCTCGCCTGGCAGAGCTGGCAGGAATCACGCCGCCCCGCCAGCGGGCCCAGCGTGGCGACTTCCGAGGTCAGTCCCCGCTTCCGCCAATTATTCTGGCGCGCCTTTGGCCTGGGCGCGAGCAATCCCAAAGACATTCTGTTTTTTGCGGCCTTTCTGCCGCAGTTTCTCAGTGCTGATCGACCGTTCGTGCCGCAGCTGCTGGTGATGATCTTCACCTGGGCGGTGCTGGACCTGTGCTGCAAGCTCGCTTACGGTCTTGGCGCTCATGGCGCGGCGCGTTATCTGCGCACTGGCAAGGGGCAGGTCTGGTTCAACCGCACCAGCGCGGCGCTGTTTGGGGGCGCGGGAGCGGCTTCGTTGATGAGTCGGTGAAGTTGATAGTGCTTTTGTAGGCGCACAGGGGACACCCAATCCTTGCTCGCGAATCCAAAACCCAAGCGCTTGGCAAGCAAAACCCGCCCGCTCGCGAAAGCCCCTCACTACCGGGTCAAAAAAAACCCGCCATCAGGGGCGGGTCGTAGGCTCAGGGAGCCAAAGTTTCACGCATGGGAGAGGTACCTGCCGCGTCGCTGCGCGGCAGATGGCATCAGCTACCGCGGTAGATGGCATCAGCTACCGCGGTAGGTGGAGTAGCTGTACGGCGAAATCAATAACGGCACATGGTAATGATCCTGCTCGGCGCTGATGCCGAAACGCAGCACCACCACATCCAGAAAGGCCGGCTCAGGCAGCTGCACGCCACGACCTCGGTAATAGTCCCCAGCAGAGAACTGCAGCTGGTAAACACCGGAGCGGTAGTCGTCGCCCTCGAGCAGCGGCGAGTCGCAACGGCCATCGGCGTTGGTCTGGCGCGTGGCGATCAGTTCGAGGCGCTCGCCATCGACACGATAGAGTTCGATACGGATGTCGCTGCCAGGGCAGCCGTGAGCTGCATCCAGCACATGAGTAGTTAAACGTCCCATAGATTCCGGCATCGTAGCTTGGCTGCCGATGCCTGCCTCCTCTTGTGATTGGTGTGGACTGGATTCGAGCATAGCATGCACGCGAGAAAACTAAAGACAGTTTTCACAAAAACTGTACACAATTTTCAACATCTCATTCTGGCCCTAATTCTGCTCTAGATCTCTCGCTCGTGCGACAGAAGAACGCGGTTAACGCTCAAGCGCGAGCACCGCGAGCCAGCCGTTGGATCAACCGATGGGAGAAATCAGCGAATTGTGATTTACAAAGCGCAAAACCTTTTGTATACAATTGGACCATGACGGTCGCCGACACTTCACAGTCGCGACCCGCGGATCAAATAAGGAATAACAACAGTGAGCGCAGACTACCCTCGCGACCTCATCGGCTACGCCGAGAATCCACCCCATCCGCAATGGCCGGGCAACGCCCGTATCGCCCTGTCCTTCGTACTCAATTACGAAGAGGGCGGCGAGCGTTGCGTACTGCATGGCGACAAGGAGTCCGAAGCCTTCCTGTCCGAGATGGTTTCAGCCCAGCCGCTGCAGGGTGTGCGCAACATGAGCATGGAATCGCTCTACGAGTACGGTAGCCGCGCCGGTGTCTGGCGTTTGTTGAAGCTGTTTCGCCGGCACGACATACCACTGACCATCTTCGCGGTCGCCATGGCCGCGCAGCGTCATCCGGACGTGATCAAAGCCATGGTCGCCGACGGCCACGAAATCTGCAGCCATGGCTATCGCTGGATCGACTATCAGTACATGGACGAAGCGCAAGAGCGCGAGCACATGCTCGAGGCCATCCGCATCCTCACTGACATCACCGGTGAGCGTCCGCTGGGCTGGTACACCGGCCGTACCGGACCAAACACACGCCGGCTGGTACGTGAGGAAGGCGGTTTCCTCTACGACTCCGACACCTACGACGACGACCTGCCCTATTGGGATCCGGAATCGACGCCAGACAAGCCGCACCTGGTTATTCCCTACACACTGGACACCAACGACATGCGTTTCACCCAGGTGCAGGGCTTCAACAAGGGTGACGACTTCTTCGAATACCTGAAGGACGCGTTCGACGTGCTTTACGCCGAAGGCACCGAGGGTGCGCCCAAGATGCTGTCCATTGGCATGCACTGCCGTCTGCTTGGCCGCCCCGCACGTATGGCCGCGCTGCAGCGCTTCATCGAGTACGCCAAGGGTCATGAGCAGGTGTGGTTCGCCCGCCGTGTCGACATCGCCCGCCACTGGCACTCGACTCACCCCTTCACCCAGGAGCGCAGCCAATGACGCCGTTCAAAACCATCAAGCCGTCCACCCTCGATCGCGAGGCCTTCATCGCCACCTTCGCCGATGTCTACGAGCATTCCCCCTGGGTCGCCGACACCGTCTATCAGGCAGGTGTGGACGAGACACTGGATTTCGTCGAGGTGATGCACACCCGCATGTCGCAGGCGATGCTGTCGGCCCCTCACGACACCCAGCTGGCGCTGATCAATGCTCACCCGGACCTCGCCGGCAAGGCCGCCGTGCGCGGTGAGCTGACCGCCTCAAGCACCGCCGAGCAGGCCGGTGCAGGGATTCATGAATGCACGCCCGAAGAGTTCACCCGCTTTACCGAGCTGAACGACGCCTATAAAGCCAAGTTCGGCTTCATCTTCATCATGGCCGTCAAGGGCAGTAACCGGCATCAGATCCTGGCGGCTTTCGAAGAGCGCATGCACAACTCGCAGGACCAGGAGTTCGCCCGCGCCCTGGCCGAAATCAACAAAATCGCCCTGTTCCGTCTGCAGGCGATGTAAGCAAGAGACCCATCAGACGACACGAAGAGAAGAACAACGTATGAAGAGCTACGCCGTACCTTTCGAAAAATACGTCAACCTGGCCGACGCCCGTCTGGGCACCAAAGCCATTTCCGTCACTGACGATTGGTTTGCCGACGTCAACCGGCTGTTCCAGCCGACGCCGGCCGTATGGAAGGAGGGCGTTTTCGATGACAACGGCAAGTGGATGGACGGCTGGGAGTCGCGCCGCAAGCGCTTCGAAGGCTATGACCATGCGGTCATTCGCCTCGGCGTGCCCGGCTCGATCAAGGGCGTCGACATCGACACCAGCTTCTTCACCGGCAACTTCCCGCCGTCCGCGTCACTGGAAGCCTGCTTCCTCGCCGAAGGCGACCCGGACGACAACACCGTATGGACTGAAATCCTTCCCGCGGTAGAGCTGCAAGGCAACAGCCATCACTACCATGAGATCGCGTTCGACAAGCCGGTCAGTCACCTGCGCTTCAATATCTACCCGGACGGGGGTGTCGCCCGTCTGCGCGTGCATGGCATTCCGTACCGCGACTGGAGCAGCGTTGGCGACAACGAGCAGCTCGACTTGGCGTCGGCGCTCAACGGCGGCCGCGCGCTGGCCTGTTCCGACGAGCATTTCGGTCGCATGAGCAACATCCTCAACCCGGGCCGCGGCATCAATATGGGCGATGGTTGGGAAACCGCACGCCGTCGCACGCCGGGCAACGACTGGGTCATCGTCGCGCTGGGCGCCCCCGGCGAGATCGAGCGCATCGTCGTCGACACCCTGCACTTCAAGGGCAACTACCCGGACAGCTGCAACATCCAGGCGGCTTACGTCAAAGGCGGCACCGACAGCCAGATTGAAACCCAGAGCCTGTTCTGGCGCGAGCTGCTGCCGAGCCAGAAGCTGGAAATGCACGCCGAGCACGAGTTCAGCGAGCAGATCGCCAAGCTCGGCCCGATCACCCACGTGCGCCTGAACATTTTCCCGGACGGTGGCGTTAGCCGTCTGCGGTTGTTCGGCAAGGCGGTGAAGTAAAGAGCAATCCTGGGAGTGAGCAAGGATTGACGTCCCCTCGCTCCTAGGGCTCATTGCCGGCTCAGGCCGGCTGCGGTGGGCTGAAGCGGAACGCCGCCAAGCTCACCTTACAAATCAGCAATACAGATAACGAGCACAGCATGCGCACACTCAAGATCGAACCGTTGACCAAGGAAGCCTTCGCCCCATTCGGTGATGTGATCGAAACCGAAGGCAGCGAGTACTTCATGATCAATAACGGTTCCACCCGCCGCTATCACAAGCTGGCGACGGTTGAGACCACGCAGCCGGACGATCAGGCCATCATCAGCATCTTCGCCGCCGACGCGCTGGACATGCCGCTGGTCATTCGCATGCTCGAACGACATCCGCAGGGCAGCCAGGCTTTCATTCCGCTGCTCGGCAACCCCTTTCTGGTCGTGGTCGCGCCACTTGGCGATGCACCTGTACCGGGTAACGTCCGCGCCTTCCGCAGCAACGGCAGGCAGGGCGTCAATTACCACCGCGGCGTCTGGCACCACCCGGTGCTGACGATCGAAAAGCGGGATGAATTCCTGGTGGTCGATCGCAGCGGTTCTGGCAACAACTGCGACGAGCATTTTTTTACCGAGGACGAGCTGGTTCTCCTCGACCCCCACCGGGACTCCGAACAAGCGATCAATTGATCACCGAGGGGCCATTACCGGAACGGCTGGAAAACACAACCGATACCGGCATGCGTGCTTCGGAACAAGCGGGACACTTGCGACGAGTCGAATAAGAAGAAACAGCGGTTGGTACGCCAGCCGTGCAAGAGGTAATTATCGTGGAAGCACATCTGACCGAATGGCTGAACCTTACTATTCGCTGGATTCACATGATCGTCGGCATCGCCTGGATCGGTGCGTCGTTCTACTTCGTCTGGCTGGAAAACAACCTTAACCGCGCCAACCCCCGCGATGGCCTCTCGGGTGATCTCTGGGCGATTCACGGTGGCGGTATCTACCACCTGGAAAAATACAAGCTGGCCCCGCCGCAGATGCCGGACAACCTGCACTGGTTCAAGTGGGAGGCCTACACCACCTGGCTGTCAGGCGTCGCCCTGCTGATGGTGGTCTACTACCTCAACCCTTCGCTGTATCTGATTGCGCCGGGCAGCGACATGGCGCCAGCGATGGCAATCGCCATCGGCTTCGGCTCGCTGATCGTTGGCTGGTTCGTCTATGACCTGCTCTGCGACTCGCCATTGGGCAAGAAGCCCGCGCTGCTGGGTCTTGTGCTGTTCGTCCTGGTGATTTTCGCCGCCTGGGCCTATTCGCAGGTGTTCAGCGGTCGCGCCGCCTACATTCATACCGGCGCGCTGATCGGCACCATCATGGTCGGCAACGTGTTCCGCATCATCATGCCGGCGCAGCGCGCACTGGTCGCGGCGATCGAGCAGAACCGCACGCCCGATCCGGTATTGCCAGCCAAAGGCCTGTTGCGTTCGCGCCACAACAACTATTTCACCCTGCCGGTGCTGTTCATCATGATCAGCAACCACTTCCCGAGCACCTATGGCAGCCAGTACAACTGGCTGATCCTGGGCGGTATCTCGGTACTGGCGGTCCTGGTACGCCATTACTTCAACACGCGCCATGACAGCAACCGCTTCGCCTGGGCGCTGCCCGCTGCGGCAGTCGGCATGATTTGCCTGGCGTTCGTCACCGCACCTAACCGTCAGCCGGCAGCACCCAACCTGGCTCCAACCTCCCCGGAGCAGGCCAGCAGGAGCGCACAACAGACCGGCACCGCGGCAGAGCCGGAGGCCAGCAATAGCGAGTTCGCCAAAGTTCGCAGCGTGATTGATGAGCGCTGCACGGTTTGCCACGCCGCTCAGCCGAGCAGCCCGCTGTTCAGCGCAGCGCCAGCAGGCGTGATGTTCGATACGCCGGAGCAGATCCGCCAGCAGGCCGCGAAGATTCATGCGCAAGCCGTGGCCAGTCAGATCATGCCGCTGGGCAACATGACCAACATGACCCAGGACGAGCGCGACCTGCTCGGTGCCTGGATCGACAAGGGCGCGCCGATCGATTGATCGCCGCCCGTCAGCCGCGCTCCCGGGCGCGGCTTTTTTTCATCCAGCAGCCAGTAACCCCACCCACGCAGCGCCAAGCGAGGATTACGTACAGTCCGATAACCATCAGCGGGTCTGACGACGGCCCCGTGCACCCTATATCCGGCCCCGCACGTTCAGCGGGGTCACCGCGACCATCCAATAACAAAAGCGTCCGAGGTGTTTGCATGAACGAAGTGACCGAGCGGGAAACCGCCCCAGCGGAGAAGCGACTGCCTTTGCTGCAGATGCTGTTGGTGAGTTTCCAGCACGTGCTGCTGATGTATGGCGGCGCGGTAGCCGTCCCACTGATCGTGGGCCAGGCAGCCGGGCTGTCTCGTGAGGAAATCGCCTTCCTGATTAACGCCGATTTACTGGTGGCAGGTATCGCCACGGTCGTGCAGTCGATGGGCATCGGGCCGGTGGGCATCCGCATGCCGGTGATGATGGGCGCCAGCTTCGCCGCGGTCAGCAGCATGGTGGTGATGGCCGGCATGCCCGGCGTCGGCATGCCCGGGATTTTCGGCGCGACCATCGCTGCAGGTTTCTTCGGCCTGTTGATCGCGCCCTTCGTGTGCAAGATCGTGCGGCTGTTTCCACCGTTGGTGACCGGCACGGTGATCACTGCGATCGGCCTGTCGCTGTTCCCGGTCGCGGTGAACTGGGCGGGCGGCGGCAGCGGCACCGGCCAGTTCGGCGCCCTACCCTACCTCGGCGTGGCAGCAGCGGTACTGGCGGTGATTCTGCTGATCAACCAGTTCATGCGTGGTTTCTGGGTCAATGTCTCGGTGCTGATCGGCATGGCCCTGGGTTATGTACTGGCGGGCAGCCTGGGCATGGTCGACCTGTCCGGCATCAATACGGCACCGGCGTTCCAGGTCGTCACTCCCAATCACTTTGGCACACCGCAGTTCCTGCTCGCACCGATTCTGTCCATGTGCCTGGTGGTGGTGATCATCTTCGTCGAGTCCGCCGGCATGTTTCTCGCTTTGGGCAAGATCACCGGCCAGGATGTCGATCCGAAGCAGCTGCGCCGTGGCCTGCTGTGTGACGCGGGCGCTACCTTTCTGGCCGGTTTCATGAATACCTTCACCCATTCCTCGTTCGCGCAGAACATTGGGCTGGTGCAGATGACCGGCGTGCGCAGCCGCTATGTCACCGCGATTGCAGGACTGTTCCTGATCAGTCTGAGCCTGCTGCCGAAAGCGGCGTTCATGGTCGCCTCGATTCCTGCCGCCGTGCTGGGCGGCGCCGGCATCGCCATGTTCGGCATGGTCGCCGCCACCGGCATCAAGATTCTGCAGGAAGCCGACATCGGTGACCGGCGCAACCAGCTGTTGGTCGCGGTGAGCATTGGTCTGGGCATGGTGCCGGTGGTGCGTCCGGAGTTCTTTGCGCACCTACCGCACTGGATGGAGCCGATCACCCATAGCGGGATTGCGGTAGCAACACTCAGCGCGGTGACCTTGAACCTCCTGTTCAACGTGCTCGGCGGACCGGAGCGCAACGCGCTGACCGGCGCGGTTCAGCATTGAGCGTGCTAAACAGGTCGCGCTGAAGCCGGCGAGGATTTGCCGGTCATCCGCGACACCTCGCAACGAAACCCGCCCGTGTGCGGGTTTCGTCGTATTCAGCAGGCGGGACCTCGACAAGCCGTTCGCCCTCGCTAAAATGCAGTCCCGCCCGCCCCGAGCACCTAGAGATGATTGAAGCCAGCTGGATTGCGTTCGCCTTCGTCCTGGGTCTCGCCGCACGCTCTGTGGGCCTGCCGCCGCTGATCGGTTACCTGGGGGCCGGCTTCACCCTGGCGGGCTTCGGCGACCATTTCGGTGTCGGCCCGCAGGACAGCGAAATTCTTGCCCACCTCGCCCATCTAGGGGTGTTGCTGCTGCTGTTCACCGTCGGCCTCAAGCTCAAGCTGAGCAACCTGTTGCGTCGCGAGGTCATCGGCGGCGGCTTGCTGCATTTCGCCATTTCCAGTCTCCTGGTCATGCCTGCCATTGTGCTGTTTCTCGATACGGGCTGGCGCGAGAGTCTGCTGCTGGCTATCGCGCTGTCGTTCTCCAGCACGGTATTGGCCGCCAAGGTGCTGGAGGGCAAGCGCGAGCTGCGCGCCTTCCATGGCCGGGTCGCGATCGGCGTACTAATCATCCAGGACCTGATCGCCCTGGTGGTGATGAGCATCGCCAGCGGCAAGGTTCCGTCGGCCTGGGCATTACTGGTGTTCGGCATCCCGCTGTTGCGTCCGTTGCTGTTCCGCCTGCTCGATTACAGCGGTCACGAGGAGCTGATGGTATTGCTGGGCCTCACCCTGGCGCTTGTAGTCGGCGGGCTCGGATTCGAGCATGTCGGGCTCAGCTCGGAGCTGGGCGCGTTGGCCTTCGGCGTCATGCTGGCCAAGCACAAGCGTGCCACCGAACTGTCGAACTCGTTGTGGGCGATCAAGGAAGTCTTCCTTGTCGGTTTTTTTCTGCAGATTGGCATCGGCGGGCTGCCGGATACGAGCGCCATGCTCTTCGCAGCGGCGCTGGCTGTGCTGTTGCCACTCAAGGGTGCGCTGTTCTTCTTTCTTTTCCTGCTCTTTCGCCTGCGCGCGCGCAGCGCCTTTCTCAGCGCCTCGAGCCTGACCAACTACAGTGAGTTCGGCTTGATCGTCGCCAGCGTGGTGTTGCCCCAGTGGCTGACACCGCTGGCCATCACCGTGGCGCTGTCGTTCGTCATTTCCGCTCAGCTCAATCGCATCTCCCACCCGCTCTACGATCGGCTGGCCAAGCGCCTGATTCCATTCGAACGCAACACCCGGCACCCCGACGAGCAACCGGTATCACTGGGTGACGCACAAATACTGATCATGGGCATGGGCCGCACCGGCCGCGCCGCCTACGATCATCTGCGCGAAAAGGGCTGGCGCCTGATCAGCCTCGATTCCGACCCGGTTACCATCGAAAAAAGCAGCGAAAGTGGCCGCCATGTTCTATTCGCCGATGCCGAAGACCAGATGTTCTGGGCGTGTCTGGAAATGAACAAGGTGGAGGCGGTGATCCTGGCGATGAACGATGCGGAGGCCAAGATCATTTCTACCCGCAAGCTGCGTAGCAAAGGCTTCGACGGATTGATCGTCTCCCATGCGATGTACGAAGACATCGCCCAACAGATCGAGGAAGCCGGCGCCGACCGCACCTACCTCACCATGACCGAAGCCGGTGCAGGGCTCGCCGAAAACGTGGCCCTGGAGTTGCTGGCCAAGCGCTGAGCCGGCTGCCTCGCCCTACATCCGCTATCAGCATCGCCCATCACCCATCATTCACCTGCCGATTGCGCCCATCTGAATTGTGCACAATTTTTAAATTAATTGTTTAAAGGTGTGTTCACAGGTTGCTATAGTCGGGCACATCCTGACCGATCGAACAGCTTTTCCGACGATCAGCGTATGGGGGTCCGTGCAGCCCCGAAGCCCATGACCGAACAATAACTAATGGCAGGCTTGACCATGACCGCAACCGAATCCAGGAGCGGTGACGCTCCCAACCAGGACCTGATCTATCAGCTCGAGGATCGCCCGGGTCCGCTCCCCGCTACCTTTGCCGCGATACAGCATGTGCTGGCCAGCTTCGTCGGTGTCATTACCCCTACCCTGATCATCGGCAGCGTGCTTGGCCTGGGCGACTACGTGCCCTATCTGGTCAGCATGGCCTTGTTCGTCTCAGGTCTCGGCACTTCATCCAGGCCAAACGGGTCGGCCCTATCGGCGCCGGCATGCTCTGCCTGCAGGGCACCAGTTTCGGCTTTCTCAGCGTGATCCTGGCGGCGGGCTTTATCGTCAAGGGGCGCGGTGGCAGTCCGGAAGAAATCCTGTCCACCCTGTTCGGCGTCAGCTTCTGCGCCGCTTTCGTCGAGATTGCCGTCAGCCGTTGCATCGATCGACTGCGCAGGATCATCACACCGGTGGTCACCGGCACCATCATCTGTCTGATGGGTCTGTCGTTGATCAAGGTTTCGATGACCGATATCGCCGGCGGCTACGGGGTCGAGAACCCCGGTGCGCTGCCCAACCTCGCATTGGCGGGTCTGGTGCTGGGTACCATCATCGTGCTCAACCGCTTCGGGATTCCGCTGCTGCGATTATCAGCGGTGATCGTCGCACTGATGGTCGGCTACTTTGCGGCCTGGATGATGGGCATGGTGGATTTTTCCAGCCTCGCCACCCTCCCGGCAATCAGTGTGCCGCAGCCGTTCAAGTTCGGCTTCGCCTTCGACTGGATGGCGTTCATTCCGATTGCGGTGATCTTCCTGATCACCCCGCTGGAAACCGCAGGCGATCTGACCGCCAACTCGATGATCTCGCGCCAGCCGGTGAAGGGTCCGCTGTACATGAAGCGGATCAAGGGCGGCATTCTCGGCGACGGTTGCAGCTCGCTGCTGGCCGCCACCTTCAACAGCCTGCCGATGACGACCTTCAGCCAGAACAACGGCGTGATCCAACTGACCGGCGTGGCCAGCCGCCACGTAGGGTTGTACATCGCTGGCATTCTGATTCTCTTGGCGCTGTTTCCCGTGGTCGGCGGTGTTCTGCAACTGATGCCCAAACCGGTACTCGGTGGCGCCACGCTGATCATGTTCGGCACCGTCGCCATCGCCGGTATCAAGATCCTCGCCGAAGCGGGGCTGAACCGCCGCAACATGCTGATCGTGGCCATCTCGCTGGGCCTGGGCCTGGGGGTCGCGGCCGTGCCGGAAGTGCTGACCAACCTGCCCGAGGTACTGAAGAACATCTTCGGCTCACCGATCACCATCGGTGCCTTCAGCGCGATCCTGCTCAACTTCTTCCTGCCACGCGAACCAGGTGAGCTGGACGACTACGACCCCGACAATCTGATCGAGGATTCGGTGGGTACCAACACCCTGGCAGTCAACATCCCGAACTACGCCGAGCCTGCCTCGAAGGCGACCAGCGACGACACCAGAGAGCACCTCACCCCAACCGGCTGACCCGCCTCGCGCCTGGCCGCTGCGGCGCCAGGCGCAACACCCGCATCCATCACAACAACAAAACCAAAGGGTATACACATGAACTTCAGACTCTCTCCCCTTTCGCTGGCGCTGGCCGGCAGCATGCTCGCCGCACCGGCCTTCGCCGACGGCATGCTGCATTGGCAGAACAACAGCCTTACCTATCTATATGGCAAGAATTTCAAGGTCGATGCGGGCGAGATTCAACAGACCGTGACCTTCGAACACGCCAGCGGCTGGAGCTGGGGCGACATGTTTTTGTTCGTCGATAGCAAGTGGTACAACGGCCTGTCCGGCAACGACGGCCATACCTACTACGGCGAGTTCAGCCCGCGCCTGTCGCTGAGCAAAGTCAGCGGCCAGGACATGAGTTTCGGCCCGATCAAGGATGTGTTGCTCGCGGCCACCTACGAGCGCGGTGAAAGCACCAATGGCGTGCCGAACCAAAACTATCTGCTCGGCCCCGCCGTGGATCTCGACGTACCCGGCTTCGATCGCCTGGCCATCAACGTCTACTACCGCAAGCCCGACGGCACCACCGGCAAGCCTGGCGGCCAATGGCAGGTGACACCGACCTGGGCCATGACCTTCCCGGTCGGCAAGTCCGACATCCTCTTCGATGGCTTCATCGATTGGGTGGTCAACGATGCCGGCTCCGAGCGCCGCGGCGACTTCGTCTCGAAGAACCTGCACATCAACCCACAGATCAAGTACGACCTCGGCAAAGCGCTGGACGGTGAGCCGGGCAAGCTTTACGTGGGCATCGAGTACGACTACTGGTCCGACAAATACGGTATCGAGGACGGCGGTTTCGTCAGCCGCAACTTCGTCGGCTCGACGAATCAGAACACCGCCAGCCTGCTGGTCAAAGCGCACTTCTGACCGAGTGCAGACGAACGAAAGGCAGCCCTGGGGCTGCCTTTTTTGTCTCTGCCTCATTCCTTCTTCGGACGACGTTTCATGCGTGGGTCGCCTTGGACGGTCCCGTACTCGGCAAACCTGAGCAGAGATCGGTCCGCCATCGAATCCGGAAGCCCCGATACAACCATCTGATGGTGACTAGCCTCGCTCGCTCCAGAACAGGTGAGCCCGCCTCGCTCCCGGCGGATCTTGCACCTGCCTTTGAGATCAATCGCCTCGTTTACCCGCGCCCTTCATCACAACTTGAAGCTGCCCATCTGCCGGCTCAGATCGTCCGCCAGGCGGCTCAGTGCCTGACAGTCCTCGCGGCAGCCCTGCACGTCGCTGGCGGTCGCCTGGGCGAGATCGGCGATGCCCTGGACGTTGTGGGTGATTTCTTCGGTGACGCTGCTCTGCTCTTCGGTCGCCGCGGCGACCTGAGCATTCATGCCGCTGATCGCTTCGACCTGCTCCGTGATGGCATTCAGCGACTGGCCGGTACGCTGGCTGGCCTGAACACCGGTACCAGTGGCAGCCTGTCCTGCGTGCATCGAATTGACCGCGGTCTCCGCGCCGCTCTTGAGCCCCAGAATCATCTGCTGGATCTCGTCGGTCGACGCCTGGGTACGGCTAGCCAGGGTTCTCACCTCATCGGCGACCACCGCGAAGCCCCGACCCATCTCTCCGGCACGTGCGGCCTCGATGGCGGCATTGAGGGCGAGCAGATTGGTCTGTTCGGAAATGCTGCGGATCACCGCGAGCACCTTGTCGATAGACGCGACCTGCTGCGCGAGGTCGGTCACCGATTCGGCGGCGTGACCGATCTCTCCGGACATTTTCTCGATGTGTGCGATGGAGTCCCCCACCACCTGGCCCGCCTGCACCGCTTCGTCACGCGCGTCCTTGGAGGCCTGCGCGGCGCTGCTGGCGTTGCGGGCGATCTCCTGGACCGTCAAGCCCATCTCATGCACCGCAGTTGCCACCATATCCGTCATCTCGTGCTGGCGCCCGGCGCGGGTGGCGGTGTTATCGACCACTTCCGCCACCTGCCCGACCGCAACGCGCAACTGTTGGCTGGTATTCAGTACGTCACCGATGAGGCCCCGCAGGCTGCCGATGAAGCGATTGAAACCGCGCGCCAGATCACCCAGCTCGTCAGCCCGGCTCTCGTCGAGGCGGCGAGTCAGG
Source organism: Pseudomonas sp. YJ42 (assembly GCF_047225135.1). NCBI lineage: Bacteria > Pseudomonadati > Pseudomonadota > Gammaproteobacteria > Pseudomonadales > Pseudomonadaceae > Pseudomonas > Pseudomonas sp. YJ42. Next base: position 1,746,318 of record NZ_CP178378.1, read on the forward strand.
TCGCCGCCGCCACCGCCGATTTCCACCAGCGCCGAGGTCACCTGGCGGATCGGTCGAACCAGCCCACGGGCCAGCAACACCACGAGCCCCAGGAAGAACAACGCGATACAGGCCGCGATCAGGCTGATGGTCCACAAGGTGCGTCGTGCTTCAGCGAAGATTTCGGCTTCCGGCACCGTGCTGACCAGGATCCAGTTCAGGCTGTCCAGCGGTTGCGCCAGTGCCAGAAAAGCTTCGCCCTCATGCTCGAATCTCACCGTCGTTTGCTCGCCCGCCAGCAGGCGACGCGCCGCATCATCGCCGGTCAGCGCCTTCAGTTCGGTGCGATCGTTATGCTCGGTACGGGGATGAACCTTGACCCGTCCGCTCGCATCGATCAGGTACACCTCGCCTCGCTCACCGAAGCGAAAGTTGCTGATCAGCTCGGACATGCTTTTCAGGCTGTAGCCCAGCCCGGCAACGCCCAGGGTCTTGCCGCCGGCCGTGATGCGCTGGTTGATGAACAGCGTGGGTAGCCGCGAGGTCTTGTCGATGTCGATCTCGAAGCGGCGGTTTATGTCGCTGTCGAGCAGGCTGTAGAACCAGCCATCGCCCGGCGCACTGCGTTGCAAGGTGCGTGAAAGACCGGTCTCGGAATAATAGTTGCCGCTTTCCAGCACCGCGATGGAGGCCGTCAACGCTTGCTCCTGGGTTTTCACCCCCTGCAGGTAGCGCCCCATCGCCGCCGCCTGATCCGGGCTCTCGCCATCGCGAAGCCACTCCTGCACCAGGCTGTTACCCGCGATCCCGGCGGTGGCGGTTATCGGCGCCATCAACGTGCGCTCGATATCGTTGCGAATCGCGGTGATGTTGGCAGGCAGGGCCTGGCCAACCAGATAGCGTTCGGCCAAACCATTCAGTGCGGATGAATAAATCAGGATGACGATCAGGAGGCTGGTGAGTAACGCAGCCCCCATGCTGACAATCAACTGCCACTGGATACTGCGTTTCATGAAAGACATGTGACGACCTCTGGCGGGAACTACGTATACATTTATTCGTCTTTTCGTATACGCCATTTATGCATGGCGTCATTCGTCTATCGGTACGGCCATGACAAACTTGATAACCGTTCGGCGGCGGCGTTGATTGGCCGGTAGCACCGCGCCTGGCGGTCGACATCGCTATCCCGTTCGCTATCGCGCCTCATGGCGTGATGGCTCGCCAACCTTGCGTAGCCCCAGCAACCACAGGCTAATGCATACGCGCGACCTGCCTACGGCTGCCGACGAACCTCTATCAATCACCGCTCGCGTGCTTGAGCTTCTGCCGCTCGAGAAAATCGACTTTCCATTGCTCCATACCGATGTATTCCGAAGACAGGTTCGCCTCGACCTGATGCCGTGTCTTGAGCGCGGCGACGGCAGACGACTGATCAGCGAGGTAGCGGTCGAAGCGCTCGACCAGTTCAGGATGATCGAGCGTGGAGAGATTGAAGGTGCTGCGGGTATGCGGTAGCGCGGGTTCGAATACCAGAGCGCCCGGCTTCGCACGCACATTGTTCAGGTAGTGCGCCGCGACCACCACATTGTAGTAGGCGCCGTCGCTGTCCTTGAGCAGGGCCTGGCGCACCATGCGCGGCAGATCCGGGCTGCTGACCAGGAGGATCTGCCCGGCCGCGACCCGATCTTCGTAGCCCCAGGGTGTCCAACCGTCGACCACCGCCAGCCGCTTGAGCTCGTCGACCCCAAGCCCTGCGCGTCGAGGAGCCACCATCACCCCATCGATATACTTGACCACTGCCTGGCTGTAATGCAGCCGGTAGCCGCGCTTGGCGGCTGCGGACCAGTTGGGGTTATCCGGATACTTGGCATCGATGCGACCAGCGAGCAGCGCGGGTAGTAATTCCTCGACCGGTAGAACCTTGTAGACCAGTCGCACTCCGCTGTGCGCGGCAAAGCTGTCCAGAAGCTCGCGAGCGAAGCCCCGATAATTGCCGTGCGCATCGCCGTCATAGTGCGGCATGAAAGCCGCCTGCTCGACACCGACTACATAAGTCTGCTCGGCGAGCACGGGTGCCGACAGCGCCAGCAAGGCGATCGCAAGAATCGTTTTCATGGGAGCTCCTTGTTGAGTTGGACGACCCGCTCGGCAGCCGGCAGCTGTCCTGTAATCGATTAAACGCAGGACATGACGAGTCGAACTGATGGCACGACAGTATCAGAAGCCTTTGATATATGTATACAAAACATCATGAAATTTGTTCACATAAAATCCCGCCAGCGCAGCGACTTGAGGCCATTCGGAAGCCAGTGCTAGCATGCCGCGGCAGGCCACCAGGCTGGTGGTTGTGAATCGAACAGGTCTTATGTCCAGTATCCGCGAGCGCAACAAAGAACTGATCCTGCGCGCTGCCAGCGAAGAGTTTGCCGAAAAGGGCTTCGCCGCCAGTAAAACCAGTGACATCGCCAACCGCGCCGGGCTACCCAAGCCCAACGTTTACTACTATTTCAAAAGCAAGGAAAACCTCTATCGAGAGGTGCTCGACAGCATCGTCGAGCCTCTGCTGCAGGCGTCCGCTCCGTTCAATCAGCCCGGCGAACCGGCCGACGTACTGCGCGCCTACATTCGCACCAAGATCCGCATTTCACGTGAGCATGCCTGCGCCTCCAAGGTGTTCGCCAGCGAGATCATGCATGGCGCACCGCATCTCCCGGCCGAGCGGGCCGCACAATTGAACGCCCAGGCCAGCCACAACGTCGCCTGCATTCAGGGCTGGATCGATCAGGGTTTGATGGCTGCGGTCGACCCCAATCATCTGATGTTCAGCATCTGGGCAGCGACCCAGACCTACGCCGATTTCGACTGGCAGATCACCACCGTGACAGGCAAGGCGAAGCTCGACGATGCGGACTATGAAGCCGCCGCCGAAACGATCATTCGTATGGTCATCAAAGGCTGCGAGGTAAAGGAAGCAGCCACCGTCAGCTGAAGTCGCTTTTTAGCGTTCAGAGTGTCTAGCATCATGGTTCTAGACCTGCAAATGGTCGCAACGGCACGGTCGACGGAAGGTTCTGCAGGACGCCGGCCGTTCTGATAACGTTCTGCCTTATAAGCACTTCCTACCTTTGACGCTTCATCTATGACGACTAATACTTGCGCTGGGCACCGGCTTGGAACAAGGAAATCCTTTTGACCGCATTGCGCAACAGCCTGTCGAGGAAACTGCTCCGTATCGTTCTGCTGTCAGCGCTTGCCGTTGGGCTGGTATTGAGCTGCGCGCAAATCGTCTTCGATGCTTACAAGACCCGCCATCTGATCAATACGGAGGCGCAGCGAATCCTACGCATGACGCGCGACCCCTCCACCCAGGCGATCTACAGCCTGGATCGGGAAATGGGTGCGCAGGTCATGGAGGGACTGTTCCAGCACGAGTCGATTCACGAGGCGTCAATCGGCCATCCGGGAGAAAAGCCTCTGGCTTACAAATCCCGCCCGCTCATGTCATCGCCTTCACGCTGGCTGACCGATCCGATACTCGGCCGAGACCAGGAGTTCACCATCCCACTGATCGGCCGCCCGCCCTACAACGAGTACTATGGCGATCTACGCATCACGCTCGATACTGCCCCTTATGGCGAGGATTTCGTCAGCAACTCGGGAGTGATTTTTGTCGTAGGTATTCTTCGGGCACTGGTCTTGGGCCTACTGCTCTATCTGATCTATGAATGGCTGCTGACACGACCGCTGACCAAGCTCATCGAGCACCTGTCGCATATCAACCCGAACCGCCCGGGCGAACGCTCGCTGCCGATGCCGAAGGGGCACGAGCGTAATGAGCTAGGGCTTTGGGTCGAGACCGCCAATGGCCTGCTCGCCGCCATCGAACACAACATGCAGTTGCGCCACGCGGCAGAAAGCAGCCTGCAACGCATGACCCAGTATGACTCGCTGACCGGCCTGCCCAATCGCCAACAACTGCAACAGCAGCTCGACAATATCCTTGGCGAGGCCGCGCGGTTGCAGCGCCGCGTAGCCGTACTCTGCCTCGGACTGGACGACTTCAAGGGTGTGAACGAGCAGTTCAGCTATCAGCACGGGGACCGCATGCTGGTCGCGCTGGCCGAACGTCTACGCAGCTTGAGCGGGCGTGTCGGTGCTCTCGCACGCCTGGGTGGCGATCAGTTCGTCCTGGTACTGTTCGGCTTCGAGCAACCCTACGAAGCGGCGGAACTGGCGCAAAAAATACTTGATGATCTGGAACGCCCCGTCATCCTCGATCAGCAGAACATACGGTTACGCGCGACCATCGGGATCACCCTGTATCCCGAAGACGGCGACAGTACGGAAAAGCTCCTGCAGAAAGCCGAGCAGACCATGACTCTGGCCAAGAACCGCTCGCGCAACCGCTACCAGTTTTATGTCGCGAGCATCGATAGCCAGATGCGAGCGCGCCGGGAATTGCAGAACGACCTGGCAGAAGCCCTTCAGCGCGGCGAGTTCCACCTGGTCTACCAGCCGCAGATCGACTATCGCCTGAAACGCATCACCGGGGTCGAGGCATTGCTGCGCTGGTCACACCCGAGCGGCAAGATGATTCCGCCGGACATTTTCATTCCCCTCGCCGAACAGAACGGCAGCATCATCGGCATTGGCGAATGGGTGCTGGATCAGGCCTGTCGGCAATTGAGCGAATGGCATCAGCAGGGTTTCAGCGACCTGCGCATGGCGGTCAATCTATCCACGGTGCAATTGCACCATGCCGAACTGCCGGACATGATCAGCAAGCTGCTCGAGACCCACCAGCTGCCACCCGAGACGCTGGAGCTCGAGGTTACCGAAACGGGATTGATGGAAGACATCGCCGCCGCCACCCGCAATCTGCATAGCCTGCGCCGCTCCGGTGCGCTGATTGCGATCGACGACTTCGGCACTGGCTATTCCTCGCTCAGCTACCTGAAAAGCCTGCCGCTGGACAAGATCAAGATAGACAAGAGTTTCGTCCGCGACATGTCCGCCGACCAAGGCGACACGACCATCGTCCGGGCCATCATTCAGTTGGGTAAGAGCCTCGGCATGCTGGTGATCGCCGAAGGTGTGGAAACCGCCGAGCAGGAACGCTACCTCATCGACGAAGGCTGCAACGAAGGCCAGGGTTATTACTACAGCAAGCCGCTGCCGGCATCCGAGCTGGCCATACTGTTGCGCCAATCCCTGCGTTTCGAACACAGGTTCAACTCGGAACCGCTGTAACGCCATCTGTCCGCCGTGCTCGTAGCACGGCCCTCTCCTCTTCTGCCTACCCATGAGCGACGCGCATGAAGCGTTTTGAATTGATCGACACCGCAGACATCCCTGACGACCTTGGTGCACTTTGCCTGTTTAGCTACGGTGATGATTTTGTCATCAAGATCCAGGGCGGCAACGGCAATCAACTGATGAACACCCGCATGCACGGCTCCGAAGATGCCTTGGCGGAGATTCCCTGCAAAAGAATCGCCCAGCGCACCCAACCTCGCGTGCTGATCGGCGGGCTGGGCATGGGCTTTACCCTGGCATCGGCGCTCAAGCATCTAGGCAACGACGCCGAGGTTCATGTCGCTGAACTGGTACCCGGAGTGATCGAATGGAATCGCGGCCCTCTGGGCGAAAAGTCTGGCATGCCGATCAACGACCCACGAACCCGCATACGCTTGGGCGATGTCGCCGCCATCCTACGGGACGAGCCGCAGGGCTTCGACGCGATCATGCTCGATGTGGACAACGGACCTGAAGGGCTGACCCGCAAGGGCAACAGCTGGCTGTATTCATCAGCCGGACTCGAAACCTGCGCCCGGGCACTGCGCTCCAAGGGCGTGCTCGCCGTATGGTCGGCCAGCGCCGACCGCGCGTTTTCTCAGCGCCTGGCCCAGTCGGGGTTCAAGGCCGAGGAGGTCCAAGTGTTTGCCCACGGTAACCGTGGCACCCGCCACACCATTTGGATCGCCGACAAACGAAGCTGATATCGGACGGGCAACGATTGATAGCCTATAGCCATCAAACTTGTGAGCAGCTGTGGATCGCCTCCGCTACACTCAGACCCGACTGACCCGCTCCATCGTGGTCGGCAGATTAGCAGTACGCGCGATGACGACAGAGAATCCCCCCTCCCTGGCTACCGTTCTTGATCTTATGCTCGACGCCGTCTGCGTCGTTGATGCCACTGGGCACTTCGTCTACGTCAGCGCTGCGTGCGAACGCATCTTCGGGTATACGCAGGACGAAATGATCGGTCGCGCGATGATAGACATGGTGGCCCCCGAAGACCGTGAGCGCACTCTGGAAGCGGCCAAGCAAGTGATGTCAGGCCAGCTCAGCCTGCATTTCGAGAACCGCTATATCCGCAAGGATGGTCAGCGGGTGGATATCATGTGGTCGGCCCGCTGGTCCGAGGACGACCAGCTGCGCGTCGGCGTTGCGCGTGACATTACCCAGCGCAAGCATTTCGAATCGCTGCAAGCGGCGGTGTACGCCATATCCGAGGCGGCCCACAACACCGCCGATCTCGCCGCCCTGTTCGAGCAGATTCATCTGATCATCGGAAGTCTCATCCCGGCACCCAATTTTTTCGTAGCCTTGAACACATTGGGCACAGGCTCGCCGATTTTTCCTTATCACAAAACCAATGGCGATCCGACGCAGCTCCCTTTCGAGTCGGCCGCGGCGCTCTGCACGGAGGTAACACGTACCGGACAGGCCCTGCTGCTGACCGCCCAGAATGACCAGGTTTGTAGCAATCTCAAGACGGCCGCCGACACGAACCGGTTCTGCTGGCTGGCTGCGCCGTTATCGACGCGCCAGGGCAGTCTCGGCGCCCTCTTGCTCAGCGATGCGGCGCAGAACGCGACGTATCGCGAGCAGGACCGGGAGCTGTTGCAATTCGTCGCCAATCAGGTCGCCACGGCCATCGAACGTAAACAGCTGCATGCCCGCCTGGAGAGGATGGCTCAGTACGATGAGCTCACCGGTTTACCCAATCGCGCCTTCCTGTTCGACCGGCTGAAAACCGCACTGGCACGTGCACGTCGCAACGGTCAGCCGTTTTCGCTGCTTTATCTGGATCTGAACCGGTTCAAGCAGGTCAACGACCATCACGGTCACAGCGTCGGCGATCTACTTTTGCAAGCCTTCGCCAGGCGGCTAGCGCAGCACACCCGGGAAGTGGATACGGTTGCGCGGATGGGCGGTGACGAGTTCGTCGTACTGCTGGAGAACAGCCCATCAAGAGCCGATGCGATGGTGGTCGTCGACAACATCCGGAGCGCCATGCAAGCACCTGTGGAGCTTGCGGGCCTGAGCCTGGTGGCTCAACCAAGTATCGGCGTGGCCTATTTCCCGGAGGACGGCGCCGATGAAGCCTCGTTGCTCAAGCATGCCGACGAGGCCATGTATCAGGAGAAGCTAGGCCCGACGATACACGACAAGACCCCGCAGCCTGCAAAGCAAGACGATGCATCGATCGATCCGACTGTCAGGAAGAAAGACGCGTAAGACGTCTTTCTCCAGGCCTGGGGGCATCCGTTGCGCTTCAACGGCTCATCCGCCCAACCGGGACGCCAGCATCACCGCACCCAAAAGGCATAACGCAGCGCCGCCCGCGGCATGCCAGCGATAGCGCCGCGCGAGAACCTCCTCACCGTGGCTCGATAACACGAACGGCAAAGGCTCATTGGGGCGCACGAGGCGGTGCTGAGCCCGCTGCGTGCTGGCAAGACGATGACGTCGTTCTGCTTCGAGGCCCGCCGCGAGACGCACACGGCCCCACTCAGCCTGATCGAGTTGGCCGTCACGATTGTTATCGAAGCGCTGCAGCAGCCCGGCATAGTTTTCTTTCCATTCCCGCACTACTTGCCCTTGGGCGGTATGAAGGTCGAGCCCTTGCCGGCCGCCGCCTTCGGTGCGGAAATCGCCGATCGCATAAAGCGGCTCATCGGCGTGGAGTCGCTCCTCGGTGTAGCGATATTGGCGGCTACCGGTCAGCCAATCGAGCACACCGCGAATCGGCAGTCCCCTGGGATGACGCCGATCACCAGTCCATCTATCGCGTCGTGCCGGCAGCACTTCGGCGCCGCGCGGATCAATCAAGCAGTCCCCGGTCGTATCGCACAAACGCAACAGGCTCTCGCTGCTGCCCTGCTCGACGATCCGCCAACTGCTGCGCTTGCCACTGGCGCGATATTCCTCGATACGGTAGCGCCACCAGAGACAGGGTTTGGCCGTTAGTGGCGCCTGCAAGGACGGCACGTCAGGCAAGTCTCGCAGCACCCCGGTAAGTTCGACGTAGCCCTGCGCTGCCGAGCGAATCTTCGAGGTAGGTGTGTCCAGCAGATGGCGCAGCTTCGACCAGCGACTGACCCATAGCCAGCCACCCATCAGGCACATGCCGATTGCCACACCAATGAACAGCATCGGCCCGACCCCGCTCAGCCGAACAGGGGTTTGAGGTCGACATCGGCCTTCTCCGCCTCGCTGAACTGCAGCAATTCGGCCTCTCGGAAGCCGAAGGCGCGCGCCAGCAACACATCGGGAAACTGCTCGATGCGTACGTTGTTCAGGTTGACCGATTCGTTATACAGCTCTCGGCGATCGGCGATGCCGCTCTCCAATCCACTGATGCGCTGCTGCAGATGCCGAAAGCTCTCGCTGGCACGCAGCTCGGGATAATTCTCGGCCAATGCGAACAGCCGCCCCAGACCGGCGCGCAGCCCGGTTTCAGCCTGTCCTAAGGCACCGACATCACCCTGTTCGCGCGCATTGGCCACGGCATTGCGCGCAGTGACGACCTGCTCCAAGGTAATGCGCTCGTGCTGCATGTATTGCTTGCAGGTCTCGACCAGTTTCGGCAGTTCCTCGTGGCGCTGGCGAAGCAGTACGTCGATGTTAGACCAGGCCTTGCTGACGCCGTGCTTGAGGCGCACCAGACCGTTGTAGAGAACCACCGCATAGGCAGCGACAAGAAACAGCACAACCAATGCAACCACAGCGCTCAGGCTCATCGGGCTTCTCCAGAATCCAACTATCGGGATGGCATTCTAACGGCACCGCATTCAGCGAAGCGCGATCTGTTCCACGCAATTCCTTTGCACAAAATGCAAATCTTTCGCATTATGACCCGCATCGGATCGTCTGGTACTCGCTATCGACATTCGCAAATACCCTCTGCAAGCAAAGGAACCCGCCATGCTACGCACCCCCGTCTGGGCCACCGCCAGCCTGTTGGCTGTCGCTATTTCACTCGCTGGTTGCGGCGAAGACAAGGCGCCCGCCGAACAGCCTGCCGCTCCGCAGGCCACTCAAAGTGAACCGGCCACGAGCGCACCAGCAAAAGAGACCCTGAACGACGAGGCTGCGCAGGCAGTAGTCAAGCATTACGCAGATATCGCGCATGCCGTCTTCAGCGATGCACATAGCACTGCCGTGAAATTGCAGGATGCGGTAAACGCCCTGCTCGCCAATCCGACCGAGGAAACCCTGCAGGCTGCCAAGGACGCCTGGCTGGCGGCCCGCGTGCCGTACATGCAGAGCGAAGTGTTCCGCTTCGGCAATCCGGTAGTGGATGAGTGGGAAGGCCAGCTCAACGCGTGGCCGCTGGACGAAGGCATGATCGACTACGTCCAAGGCGACTATCAACACGCCCTTGGCAATCCGGGCGCTACCGCCAACATCATCGCCAACAAGGAACTGCAAGTTGGTGAAGACAAGATCGACGTCAGCGAAATCACTGGCGAGAAGCTTGCCAGCCTGAACGAACTGGCCGGGGCCGAAGCCAACGTCGCTACGGGCTACCACGCCATTGAATTTCTGCTCTGGGGCCAAGATCTGAATGGCACCGGGGCCGGCGCGGGTCAACGCCCCGTCAGCGATTTCATCGAGGGTGACGGCTGCACCGGTGGTAACTGCGATCGCCGCCGCGCCTACCTCAAAGCCGTAACCCAACTGGTAGTCAGCGATCTCGAAGAGATGGTCGGCGAGTGGCGAGCCGGCGTCGCTGACAACTACCGCGCCAGTCTGGAAAGCGAGTCCGCGGAAAATGGTCTGCGCAAGATGTTCTTCGGCATGGGCAGCCTGTCGCTCGGCGAACTGGCCGGCGAACGCATGAAGGTCGCGCTGGAAGCCAACTCGCCGGAAGACGAGCACGATTGCTTCAGCGACAACACGCATAACTCGCACTTTTATAACGCCAAGGGCATCCGTAACGTCTACCTCGGTGAATATAAGCGCGTGGACGGCACCACACTCAGCGGTGCGAGCCTGGCATCGCTGGTCGAAGGCGTCGATCCGCAGACCGACACTACGCTGAAGTCCGATCTGGAAACCACTGAAGCCAAACTGCAAGTGCTGGTCACCAGCGCCGAAGGCGGCGAAGCCTTCGATCAACTGATCGCGCCCGACAATAAAGAAGGCCAGGAAAAGGTACGGGCCGCGATCGCTGCGCTGGTGCAACAGACCGCATCCATCGAGAAAGCCGCTGCCGCACTGGGCATCAGCGACCTCAACCCGGACACGGCTGATCATCAGTTCTGATCCGGCGCTCGTGAAATATAGAGGGCGGCGCGCTGTCGCCCTCTTCCCTGCTTCCGGCGAACGCGACCAGCGTTCATTTGGCCACACGAGAAACCGGCAAATGCAAATTGCTCTTATTCAGGCTCTATTAGCCTGCTAAGATTGCTGCCCTGTCACAACCCTGGTATCACCGATGCACCCGCTTTTTCGTGCTGCCGTCGCATTGCTGCTGGCCTTTGGCCTGATCGGTTGCGAAGAGCAGACACCGCGTTTTACACAAGCAGAGCCTGGGGAGGCTCTTTCCGCGGGTAGCGCCACGGTGATGAAGTTCGATCAGAACGCTTTTTCGCTGCCCTCGGCCAATCTGAGCCCGCTACGCCGCCTGGATTTCAGCGTCGGCAACAGCTTTTTCCGCAATCCCTGGGTAATCGCCCCGTCATCAACCACCGCTCGCGACGGGCTCGGCCCGTTGATGAACACCAACGCCTGCCAGAACTGCCATATCAAGGATGGCCGCGGCCGCCCGGCAGAAACCGAGCGCGGCAATGCCGTGTCGATGCTGGTACGGCTGTCGATTCCTGCCAGCGCTGAACACACCGAAGTCGTCGCGCAACGGGGCATCGCACCAGAACCCACCTATGGTGGTCAGCTGCAGGACATGGCAATCCCCGGTGTGGCGCCCGAAGGCAAGGTCCGGCTGAGCTATGACACCCGGTATGAACGTTTCTCCGACGGTTTCGAGGTCGAGCTGAGAATCCCACAGCTGGAAATCGTCGAGCTGGGTTACGGCCCGATGCATCCCCACACTCAATTCTCCGTCCGTGTGGCACCGGCCATGATCGGTCTCGGATTGCTGGAAGCCATTCCCGAGTCCGCGCTGCTGGCCCACGCCGATCCGGACGACCGCGATGGCGATGGTATCTCCGGTCGGCCCAACCGGGTCTTCGACCAGGTCACGCGCAAGACGGTGATGGGCCGCTTCGGCTGGAAGGCCGGACAACCGAACCTGAATCAGCAGAACGCCGACGCTTTCTTCAATGACATGGGCCTGACGACCAGTCTCTTCACGGGCAGCAGCTGCACCGATAGGCAGCTGGACTGTCTGGCGATGCCCGATGGCGGCGAGCTCGAAGTCAGCGATCACATTCTCGGATTGGTCTTGTTCTACACTCGCAATCTCGGCGTACCAGCGCGGCGCAACGTCGACGATCCCCAGGTACTGGCAGGCAAGACGCTGTTCCACCGAGCCGGTTGCCAGAGTTGCCATGTTCCGCAGTTCACCACCGGCGATGCCGCCGAGCCCGAGCTAGCGAACCAAACGATCCGCCCCTACACCGATCTGCTGCTGCATGACATGGGCGAAGGGCTTGCCGACCACCGTCCCGAGTTCGAAGCCGGCGGCAGCGAATGGCGAACGCCGCCGCTGTGGGGCATCGGTCTGACCGAAACGATTAGCGGGCACACCCAGTTCCTACATGACGGACGCGCCCGCAATCTGCTCGAAGCCGTACTCTGGCACGGCGGCGAAGCAGAACAGGCCAAGCAGTCGGTGCTCGACTTCGACGAAGACGAGCGCAGCGCCCTGCTGGCTTTTCTCGAATCACTCTAGCGTCGGACCAGCCAGAGCTGTCCGGCCTTGCCGAGGAGCAACATGTACGCCAACCGTTATCTTTCAGGGTTCACCGCCACCGCACTGGGCCTGCTGCTCAGTGCCTGCGCGCCATCCGATCCATTTGCCGAGACCAGCAAAACCCTGGCCGCGGACGTTTTGCTTCCTAGCTACACCCAGTGGGCCGAAACCAACCGGCGCATGGCCGCCAGTAGCATCGCCTTCTGCGCCGGTAACGAGGAATTGGAGAGTGCGCGCGAAGCCTTCCTGAAGGCCCAGTTCGCCTGGGCAGGTCTGCAACCGATGCTGATCGGGCCAATGGGCGAAGGTAACCGCGCCTGGCAGGTGCAGTTCTGGCCCGACAAGAAGAACCTGGTTGGGCGGCAGATCACCGCCCTGCTGAAAAACAAACCCGAGCTGACGCAGGCCGACCTGGAGAACGGCAGTGTCGTCCTGCAGGGCCTTTCGGCATACGAATACGTGCTCTACGACAAGGCGGTCGACCTGAACGACAGCCAGACCAAAACGCGTTACTGCCGATTGCTGGAAGCGATTGGCGAGCACCAGCAGCAACTCGCCGCCGACACCCTCCAGGAGTGGGAAGGCGAAAACGGCATGGCCGCTCAACTAAGCGAGTTTCCCAACGAGCGCTACAGCGAATCGCAGGAAGCGATCGCCGATCTGCTGCGCGTGCAGGTCACGGCGCTGGATGGCTTGAAGAAGAAGTTGGGCGCGCCGCTGGGCCGTCAGAGCAAGGGCTTCCCACAACCTTTCCAGGCCGAGGCCTGGCGCAGCGATGCCACGCTCGGAAGTATCGATGCGGCCCTCGCCGGCGCGCAACGACTATGGCAAGGCGGCGACGATAATGGCCTTAAGCATCTGGTCCCAGCCGAACAAGCGGATCTGATCAAGCGTATAGACGTCGCCTACGCCACAACCCGTAAGCAACTGGCCGACATCATGCTGCCGTTCAGCGAGCTGGTTGCCGACGACGCCGGACGCGAGCGACTGAACGAGTTGTACCAGGACATCGACACCCTGCATCGCCTGCACCAGAACGAACTGGCCCGAGCGCTTGGCGTACAGATCGGCTTCAACGCCCACGACGGAGACTGACCATGAGACGCCGCGCCTTCCTCGGTCTGGGCAGCGCCCTGGTTGCAGCCTCCGCTGTCGGCGGTTGGACACTCACACAGTACACCGAGCAACCGCTGCTGCTCTCCGCGCGCGACGATGCCGACGGCCGCCACTATGCAGTCGGCTATCGGCTCGACGGCACTCGAGCGTTCGTCACCCCGGTCAACGAGCGCTGCCATGACGTCTACGCCCACCCGCACCTGCCTCTGGCGGTATTCGTCGGGCGCCGGCCCAGCCGTGAGAGCTATCTGATCGACAGCCGTGACGGGACGCTGCTGCAGGTGCTGGCCTCGCCTTCCGATCGACATTTCTACGGCCACGGTGTGTTCCATTCCAGCGGCGATTGGTTCTATACCACTGAGAACGACACGACCGACGCCGGCCGCGGCGTGCTCGGCATTTATCGTGTAGAAGAACGCCGGCTGGTTCGCACCGGCGAGCATACGACCCATGGCATAGGCCCGCATCAGTTGCTCTGGATGCCGGACGGCGAGACGCTGGTAATCGCCAACGGCGGCATACGCACCGAAGCCGACAGTCGCAAGATGATGAACCTCGAAGCGATGGAACCGAGCCTGGTACTGCTGCGTCGCGATGGCACGCTGATCAGCAAGGAGCAACTGCCTGAGCAGATGAACAGTGTGCGCCATCTGGCGGTTGCGGCCGATGGCACGGTGGTTTCCGGGCAGCAGTACGAAGGCGACCCCATGGATTCGGTCCCACTGCTGGCGATCAAACGCCCCGGCCAAGCCTTCCAGGCCTTCCCGCTGGGAGAAGCGCAGCGCCAGACGATGAACCAATACACCGCCAGTCTGGCAATTCACGACGACCTGCGTCTGCTGGCCGTAACGGCACCGCGCGGCAACAAGGTGTTCTTTTGGGACCTGGACAGCGCCGCACTGCGCGAGGAAATCCACCTGCCGGATTGCGCCGGGGTCGCGGCCGTCGCGCAAGGATTCGTGGTGAGCTCCGGGCAAGGCCGTTGCCGGTTGGTCGACTGCAGCGCAAAGCGCTTCGTCAGCACCGCGCTGCAACTGCCCGCGGGGTTATGGGATAACCACCTGCGCCTGGTCTGAAAGCATTCAAGTATCGAAGCGGCGCGCCGAAAGATTGGCCGACCCGAGCGGTTACTCCGATAGCCGCCCGACGCCCCTTGCGCTCGTCGCAAGTGCTTTCCATACGATGCGAGACGCTCACGATGCTCCTGAAAAACTCCCTGCGTGCTCAGCTGCTGGCGCTGATTGGCGGCAGCTTGTTGATGACCTTGGTCATCGCTCTGGCCAGCTTTTCGTTCCTCTCCGAGGATATCTCTGCCTTCCAAAGGTTGCTCAAAGGTCCGATCGAAACCTCGCGCCTTATCAATGAAGCCAACCTTGAATTCAAGATCCAAGTCCAGGAATGGAAGAACGTGCTGCTGCGCGGCAAGTCACCCGAGCACCTGAGCAAGTACTGGCAGAGCTTCGAAGAACAGGAACGCAAGGTCCAAACGCTGCTCGATACACTCATGCAGGCGAGCCAGCATGACCAAACGCTGGCGAGCCAGATCCAGGGATTGCGCGATGAACATCGAAAGCTGGGCGCAGCCTATCGCAGCGGCCGCGAAGCGTTCCTGGCCGCGGACGCCGACCCAATCGCTGGTGACGCCGCGGTCAAAGGTATCGACCGCGCCACCAGTGAACAGCTCAGCGAACTGGTCGCTCATCTGCGTGACGCTGCGCAGCGCAGCTCGGAAGAAATCAGCCGTGACGCCGAACGAGCGATCATCACCGGCTCGCTGATCATGCTTGCCGCTGGTGCGCTGATCAGTCTGCTCAGCCTGTGGCTGGTCAATCGCAACCTGATCGCCCCTATTCGCCATCTGATCGACCATATCGCCAAGCTCAGCCAGGGTAACTTCGGCGAGCGCGTCGATGCGTCCCGTACCGACGAACTAGGGCGTCTGGCCGTCGCGGCGAACGTGCTCCGCGACTTCCTCGCCGATACCTTTACCCGCCTGCAACGCAGCACCTCGGACCTGGATAATGCAAGTGGCGAGTTGAACGCCATCGCCACGCTGATGGGCCAAGGCACACGCGAGCAATTCTCGCGCACGGACCAGGTGGCCACCGCCATGCACGAAATGTCGGCTACCGCACAGGAGGTTGCACGCCACGCAGCCGAGGCCGCACACGCAGCGGATGCAGCCGATCATTCGGCGCAGCAGGGCGAGAACATGATGCGTTCGACCATCCAGACAATCGCCCACATGCGCGGCGAGATCGTTAACACCGCCGAAGTCATCCGACGCCTCGAGGCCGACAGCGGGCGCATTGGCAAGGTACTGGACGTCATTCGAGGCATCGCGGATCAAACCAACCTGCTAGCCCTGAACGCAGCCATCGAGGCCGCCCGTGCTGGCGATGCTGGCCGCGGGTTCGCCGTGGTTGCCGATGAGGTTCGCACGCTGGCCAGACGCACCGCTGATTCGACTGCCGAAATTCATCAGATTATCGACACGGTGCAAACCGGTGCAGTGGACGCGGTGCGTGCGATCGAAAGCGGTCAGAACCGCAGCGACGAAGGCGTCGAACAGGTGACGGAAGCCGGTTCGATGCTCCAGCGCATCACTCGTGAAGTCGAAGCGATCCGCGACATGAACCGACAGATCGCCACCGCCGCCGAGGAACAAACCTCCGTGGCGGAGGACATTTCGCGGAACCTGACCGAGATAACGGCCATCGCCACGACCAACCAGGACAATGTCGAGCGCACCGAAAAGGCCAGCCAGAACCTGCACAGCCTATCGGCCCAGCTCAGCGAAGTGACGCACCGCCTCGCGGGCTGACGCAGCTCGCAATCGACGCAACGGCTTCTTAGGCAGGGGTCGTTGCATGATTCTCGCCCTTGTCCTTCAGGGGCTCTACCTCGCCAATTCCACACCTTGTTACAGCGTGCTGCGGACTTCACTACCTATCCCTTTACACGCGTCTTATTCGAGGCTACTTTCGCTGTTTCCCGGCGCATTGCCGGAACTACCTTAGATCGATACCCCGGTCAGGCCGGCAATCGGTCACTTGTGTGTACTCGAACGGCTGCCTCATTAATTGGCAGTAGTCAGCCGGCTCATCTCTCCAAGGAATATGGAAAATGTTGCGCCGCATGCTGCTCATGCTTGGCGCGGTGATCGTCGTCGTACTGATCCTCGCTGCCCTGAAGTTCAATTCGATCTACTCGCAAATCCAGCAATTCAATGCACCGAAGCCGCCAATCGATGTCGAGGTCGTCGAGTCCAGCCGTCAGCCCTGGCAGAGCCGGATCCCGGCGATCGGTACACTCACCGCATCTCAGGGCATTGATCTGTCGGTAGAGATTGCCGGCACCATCAGTGACGTACAGTTCCGCTCAGGTGAAAAGGTGAGCAAGGGCCAACCGATCGTTCTGCTCGACAGTGAAATCGAGCAGGCAAGCCTGGCTGCCGCCGAAGCCGACCTGCATCTAGCGAAAGTGGAATTTCAGCGCGCACGCAGTTTGATTGATCGCCAGGCCATCTCACGCAGCGAGTTCGACCGGCTGAATGCCGAGTCGCAGAAGGCAGCGGCCACCGTTGCACAGTTGAAGGCCAGCCTGGCGAAAAAACGCATTCTTGCGCCCTTCTCCGGAACGATCGGGATCCGTCAGGTGGATGTCGGTGACTTCGTTGCTGCCGGCACACCGATCGCCACGCTGCAGGATCTGTCGACTCTATTCGTCGACTTCTACCTGGCCGAACAGCAGGTTCCCTTGCTTGCCATCGGCCAATCCGTGCGGGTTCAGGTAGCCGCGTTTCCCGGTGAGCGTTTCGAGGGCAAGATCGTCGCTCTGAATCCCAAGGTGGAAACCACCACCCGCAACGTGCAGGTCCGCGCGGAGTTGGCCAACCCCGGCGAGCGTCTGCTGCCCGGCATGTTCGCCGATCTGCAGGTGCTATTGCCCAGCGAAGAACCCCAAGTCGTCGTGCCGGAAACCGCGATCACCTACACGCTATATGGCAACTCGGTGTTGGTGGTGAAGGAAGGTCAGGCGCCCGAGCCCGAGGAAGGCACCGAAGCGCCCGAGCGCAGCGAACCCTATCTGGTGGTGGAACGGCGCTTTGTCGAGACCGGGGAGCGTCGCGACGGCCGTGTGGTGATCCTCGAAGGGCTCGAGGCTGGTGAGCAGGTGGTTGTCGCCGGCCAGCTCAAACTGGATACCGGTGCCCACGTCGCGATCGCCAAGAAGCGCACGCTCGAACTCAAGCCGAACAGCGGGTCCGACGCTCACTGAGGCGTCGACTACAGGGACATAGATCGTCATGGCTTTTACCGATCCATTCATTCGCCGTCCGGTGCTGGCCAGCGTGATCAGCCTGTTGATCGTGCTGCTCGGCTTTCAGGCGTTCAACAGCCTGGTGATTCGCCAGTATCCGCAGATGGAGAGCGCGCTGATCACGGTGACCACCGCCTACCCCGGGGCCAACGCCGAAACCATCCAGGGCTATATCACCCAGCCCCTGCAACAGAGTCTGGCCAGCGCCGAAGGCGTGGATTACATGACTTCGGTGAGCCAGCAGAACCTCTCGGTCATCTCGGTTTACGCGCGGATCGGAGCCGATACCGACCGGCTCTACACCGAGCTGTTGAGCCAGGCCAACTCGGTGAAGAACCAGTTGCCGCAAGATGCCGAGGACCCGGTTCTGAACAAGCAGGCCGCCGATTCCACGGCGCTCATGTACATCAGCTTCTATAGCGAACAGCTGACCAATCCGCAGATCACCGATTACCTGTCTCGGGTCATCCAGCCGAAGTTGGCTACCCTGCCCGGGATGGCTGAAGCGGAGATCCTTGGTAATCAGGTGTTCGCCATGCGCCTCTGGCTGGATCCGGTGAAACTCGCCGCCTACGGCCTCTCCGCAAGCGATGTGAACGAGGCGGTGCGCAAGTACAACTTTCTAGCTGCCGCCGGTGAGGTGAAGGGGCAATACGTTGTCACCAGCATCAACGCTGACACGGAACTGAAAACGCCTGAGGCCTTCGCCGCCATACCGTTGAAGACCCAGGGCGATAGCCGCGTGCTGCTCGGCGACGTGGCGCGGGTGGAGATGGGCGCCGAAAGTTACAACGCAATCAGCTCTTTCGATGGCATTCCCTCGGTCTACATCGGTGTCAAGGGGACCCCCAGCGCAAACCCGCTGGACGTCATCAGGGAAGTGCGCGCGATCATGCCGGAGATCGAATCGCAACTGCCGCCAAGCTTGAAAGTCACCATCGCCTATGATGCGACACGCTTCATCCAGGCCTCCATTGACGAAGTAGTGAAAACGCTCGCCGAAGCAGTGGTCATCGTGATCGCTGTGGTGTTCCTGTTTCTGGGATCGCTGCGCTCGGTGCTGATTCCGGTGGTCACCATTCCGCTTTCAATGATCGGCGTAATGTTCTTCATGCAAGCCATGGGCTACTCGATCAATCTGCTGACGCTGCTGGCCATGGTGCTGGCAATCGGGCTGGTGGTGGACGATGCGATCGTGGTGGTGGAAAACATCCATCGACACATCGAGGAAGGCAAAACGCCGTTCCAGGCGGCCATTGATGGAGCACGTGAGATCGCCATGCCAGTGGTCACGATGACCATTACCCTGGCAGCCGTCTACGCGCCGATCGGCTTTCTGCAGGGTCTGACCGGTGCGCTATTCCAAGAATTCGCGCTGACATTGGCCGGTGCAGTGTTGATATCCGGCGTGGTCGCACTGACGCTGTCGCCGATGATGTGCTCGCGCTTGCTACGTCATGAAGAAAACCCGACGGGCCTGGCACACCGCCTGGATCTGGTCTTCGATCGATTGAAAGTGCGCTACCAGCGCGCGCTGCATGGCACGCTGAACACGCGTCCGGTGGTGCTGGTTTTCGCCCTGATCGTGCTCGGGCTGATTCCGGTACTGCTCAAGTTCACCGAAAGCGAACTGGCACCTGAAGAAGACCAGGGCATCATCTTCATGATGGCCAGCTCGCCGCAAACGGCCAACCTCAATTACCTGAACACCTATACCGATCAGTTCCTGGAGATTTTCAAGTCGTTCCCAGAGTACTACTCCTGGTTCCAGATCAACGGCTTCAACGGCGTGCAGAGCGGCATTGGCGGGTTCCTGATGACGCCTTGGGACGAACGGGAACGAACCCAGATGGAAGTACTTCCGCTGGTCCAGGCAAAGATCGATCAGATCCCCGGGCTGCAAGTCTTCGGCTTCAACCTGCCCTCCCTGCCTGGCACCGGCGAGGGGCTGCCGTTCCAATTCGTGATCAACACGGCTAACGACTACGAATCCCTGCTGCAGGTCGCCGAGCGTATCAAGGAAAAAGCCGAGGCGTCCGGCAAGTTCGCTTTTCTCGATATCGATCTGGCGTTCGACAAGCCAGAGATCGTCGTCGATATCGACCGTGAAAAAGCTGCACAGATGGGCGTGACGATGGAAGACCTCGGCATGACCCTGGCCACCCTGCTCGGCGAAAGCGAGATCAATCGTTTCACCATCGAGGGCCGCAGCTACAAGGTGATCGCCCAGGTCGAACAGGCCTATAGGGATAACCCGGGCTGGTTGAGCAATTACTACGTGAAAAACGACCGGGACGAGATGTTACCGCTGTCCACCCTGATCACGGTTCACGACCGCGCACGGCCGACCCAGTTGGCACAGTTCCAACAACTCAACGCGGCGACGATTCAGGGCTTCCCGATCGTCAGCATGGGCGAAGCCATCGACACGCTGCGCAGCATCGCTCAAGAAGAAGCACCACAGGGCTTCACGTTCGACTATGCCGGCGCATCGCGCCAGTACATCCAAGAAGGTACCGCCCTGTACACGACCTTCGCCCTCGCCCTGGCTGTCATCTTCCTGGTGCTGGCGGCGCAGTTCGAGAGCTTCCGCGATCCGCTGGTGATTCTTGTCACCGTACCGCTGTCCATCTGTGGCGCGCTGGTGCCATTGTTCCTGGGCCTGTCGAGTATGAACATCTACACCCAGGTCGGGCTGGTGACGCTGATCGGTCTGATCAGCAAGCACGGCATCATGATCGTCGAGTTCGCCAACCAGCTGCGCCAGGAACGCGGATTGAGCCGTCGCGAGGCCGTGGAAGAAGCGGCGGCGATCCGCTTGCGCCCGGTATTGATGACGACGGCGGCGACGGTATTCGGCATGGTGCCATTGATTCTAGCCAGCGGTGCGGGCGCGGTCAGTCGCTTCGATATCGGAATGGTAATCGCAACCGGCATGACGGTCGGCACGGTGTTCACGCTGTTCGTCCTGCCTGCCGTTTATACGATGCTGGCAAGCCCCGAGCGCGCCACGACGGCAGCTCAAACAGCAGCCTGAGGCAAATCGGATATCCCATCCGCTCGCGCCGGGCGGATGGCTTGTATCAGGCGCGGCTAGCCTCGGCCCACCAAGCTTTGCGACATGCCGTACATGAATAACAATAGATCCTTATCGGGACGCGCTTCCCAAATCGAGGTTTGGGCCATGCGCGGAATCGGGCAGTGATCACTGACTTCGCTACGCGCCACTACCCTGGCGTCCGGTTCGCTCCATGCGGCGGCACACAGGGAGGCGACACCCAGTGAGCCGGCTAGAAACAATCCTCGTGCAAATTCAAGCTTCATCGCGCAAGCCTTTGTTATTAGGTGATTCGAATGCTCACCATAGTCCACAATCGAGCTGTGCGTTGAAGAAAATGATAAATGGTCAATTTTTGAGCAGAGCGCTCCGCTAACGCCGTATCAATTGGCGAGCCAGGACGCTCACAGGCAGTAACCGCTAGAACCTTCTGCGCGGAAAACGACGCATAAAAAAGCCCCGCACTAGGCGGGGCTCTTCATGTAGCGGGACCGGCTGGCTTACATCATGCCGCCCATGCCGCCCATACCACCCATGCCGCCCATGTCCGGCATACCACCGCCAGCAGCCTTGTCTTCGACCACTTCAGCGATCATCGCTTCGGTGGTGATCATCAGGCTGGCGATGGAAGCCGCGGCCTGCAGAGCAGAGCGGGTAACCTTGGCCGGGTCGAGAATACCCATCTCGATCATGTCGCCGTACTCGTCAGTCGCAGCGTTGAAGCCGTAGTTGCCCGAACCCTGCTTGACTTTGTCGACCACAACGCTCGGCTCGCCACCGGCGTTGGATACGATCTGGCGCAGCGGAGCTTCGACCGCACGACGCAGCAAGGTGATACCTACGTTCTGGTCTTCGTTGTCGCCCTTGAGCTCGGAGATGGCCTGCAGAGCGCGCACCAGGGCAACGCCACCGCCGGGAACCACGCCTTCTTCGACGGCTGCACGAGTAGCATGCAGGGCGTCTTCAACGCGGGCCTTCTTCTCTTTCATCTCGACTTCGGTACCGGCGCCAACCTTGATTACGGCAACACCGCCAGCCAGCTTGGCCAGACGCTCTTGCAGCTTCTCTTTGTCGTAGTCGGAAGTGGTGTCTTCGACCTGCTTGCGAATCTGCGCAACGCGGGCTTCGATGTCGCCTTGCTGACCAGCACCGTCGATGATGGTGGTGTTTTCCTTGTTCAGCACGACGCGCTTGGCGTTACCCAGGTGCTCCAGGGTAGCGGTTTCCAGGCTCAGGCCGACTTCTTCGGAAATCACGGTACCGCCAGTCAGGATGGCGATATCCTGCAGCATGGCCTTACGACGATCGCCAAAGCCAGGCGCCTTGACGGCAGCAACCTTGACGATGCCACGCATGTTGTTGACGACGAGGGTAGCCAGGGCTTCGCCTTCAACGTCTTCAGCAACGATCAGCAGCGGACGACCGGCCTTGGCAACACCTTCCAGCACCGGCAGCAGTTCGCGGATGTTGGAGATCTTCTTGTCGACCAGCAGCAGCATCGGGCTGTCGAGCTCGGCCACCATGGTGTCCGGCTTGTTGATGAAGTAAGGGGACAGGTAACCACGGTCGAACTGCATGCCTTCCACGACGGACAGTTCGTTTTCCAGGCCCGAGCCTTCTTCAACGGTGATCACGCCTTCTTTACCAACTTTTTCCATGGCTTCGGCGATGATGGCGCCGATGGAGCTGTCGGAGTTGGCGGAAATGGTGCCGACCTGAGCGATGGCCTTGAAATCGGCACATGGCTTGGACTGATTCTTCAGCTCAGCGACGATGGCGATGGTCGCCTTGTCGATGCCGCGCTTCAGATCCATCGGGTTCATGCCAGCAGCGACGGCCTTCAGGCCTTCGTTGACGATCGACTGAGCCAGAACGGTGGCAGTGGTGGTGCCGTCGCCCGCGTCATCGTTGGCACGGGAAGCAACGTCCTTGACCAGCTGCGCACCCATGTTCTCGAAACGGTCCTTCAGCTCGATTTCCTTGGCAACGGAAACGCCATCCTTGGTGATGGTCGGAGCGCCGAAGCTTTTCTCGATGACGACGTTACGGCCTTTCGGGCCGAGGGTCGCTTTCACCGCGTCAGCCAGGACGTTAACGCCTACCAGCATTTTCTTGCGAGCGGAGTCGCCGAACTTAACTTCTTTAGCAGCCATGTTGATTCTTCCTCAAATTCTGTTGATGGAACGCAGTTCGCTTAAAGCGAGCGCTGATCAGGCTTCGACGACGGCGAGAATCTCGTTCTCGCTCATCACCAGCAGGTCTTCACCGTCGACCTTGACGGTGTTGCTGCCGGAGTAAGGGCCGAAGACGACCTTGTCACCGACCTTGACGGCCAGGGCGCGTACTTCGCCGTTGTCCAGAACGCGGCCAGTGCCGACGGCGACGACTTCGCCACGGTTCGGCTTCTCGGCAGCGGAGCCCGGCAGAACGATACCGCCTGCGGTTTTGGTTTCTTCTTCGCTGCGGCGAATCACGACGCGGTCATGCAGAGGACGAAGCTTCATTGTCGATCTCTCCTAGTACAGTGGTTTCCATGCCGATGCATACTCATCGGCGGGTTGGGCAAATCCGGCGGTGCCGGTTGCGGCCCGCAATGCGAGCCGCAGAAGACGGACTGTCGAACACGACAGCGACCTTGCGGTGACCGCTACATGCGGGCGCGGAAAAATGATTTCAAGGGCGCATGGCTGATTTTTTTTGAATTGAGAAATGAAAAAGGCATGCCTGTGCATGCCTTTTCTCGAACGGTCAGCATCACTTGTCGCGACGCTCCCACTCGCCCTCGATCACATTCGGTCGCTGGGGTCCGGCGTGACGCTCCTGTTGCTGACGCAGATCATCGGCAAAAGCACGACGGCGTTGGGCCTGAGCCTCGACACGACGGCCGACGAAACGGAGAAACAGCTTGCGCGACGGCGGAAACAGTACCAGCAGCGCGACGATGTCGCTGAGAAAGCCCGGCAGGAACAACAAGCCGCCAGCGACGGCCATCATCAGTCCCTGAAGCATCTCCTGCTCCGGCAGCTCGCCACGAGCCAACCGCTCACGTGCACGCCAGGCGGTGGCAAAGCCTGCCAGACGCAAAAGCAGGATGCCGGCCATGCCGCTGATAATCAGCAACAGTATGGTCGGCAATACGCCAATCGAGCTGCCGACCTTGATCAACAACGCCAACTCAGCCAGCGGAAACAGAAGAAACAGCAGTAAGAAAATACGCATCGATAGTCCTTGACGGAAGAACGGCTTCCGATTTCGTGTAGATGACGGCAGCCTGAACCGAATTCAACCCATCGAGAGAACAGGCTGTAACCGGATTATTCACCCCTGCGCTTACGCCAGGCTGAATCAGCGCCGCGCCATCGCGACTAACGCCTGCCGCACCGCGCCCGCGTTGTGGCACGGATCTGGAAATGCCAGCCAGTGTATGGCCTGACCGATGCGCAGGTGAAAGCCTTCGCTGTCGATACCGACCATGCTGGCTTCAGGCGCTGATGGCAGGCCTGCCCGTACGACGTAATGGGCTATCGCCGCGGCATGGTCGCTGTTCATGTGATCGAGCATCTCGCCCTCGCCACCGTCCGTCTGCGCAAATGGATTGGCCTGCGCCACGTCGTCCAACCAGTGAATCGCGCCGAAGCCCCCGATGTAGCGCCAGCGCACCGGTTGCAGCACCCAGAAGTCGAAATCATGCGCGCGATGGTAGTCACGCGACTCCGGGAAATAGCGGTAGTAGCGCTGCGCCGCAGCGTCTACGGCCTGTGCCCCGGTGAGCACCCTAGCCTCCGCCAGTACGGTAAGACGACCGTTGGCCTGCACATCTTCTACACCGCGCTCGGCGATCAACAACGAGCAGCGCGGGTCAGCCTGGAGGTTCTTGGTGTGCTGAGCGATTCGACTGATCAGGATCAGCGGCCAGCCTTGCTCGCTCAGGCAGTAGGGGACTGCGGAGCCGAAAGGAAATCCGGGCATGCTCTTGGAGTGCGTCGAGAGCACGCCGCGGTATTCCTTGAGCAGGAGTTGTCGGGCATGCTTGGCGGCTTCAGCGCTCACGGTGTTCCTCGAAGGCTTATCTGATTCAACGGGCCACCAGCATAACGGTTTCGTCGGCGGGCGTCGTTTACCGGCATCCTCATCAAGAAGGAAAGGTCCATGCAGTTAAAAGACAAGATCATCATCATCACGGGCGGCGGTCAGGGGCTGGGACGTGCGATGGGTGAATACCTCGCCGGCAAGGGCGCCCGCCTTGCGCTGGTGGACCTCAACCAGGAGCGTCTGGATGAGGCCGTGGCAGCGTGCAAGAGCGCCGGCGGCGATGCGCGGGCCTATCTATGCAACGTCGCCAACGAAGAACAGGTCAGCCATATGGTTGCCCAAGTCAGCGAAGATTTCGGCGGACTGGATGGCTTGGTCAACAATGCCGGCATCCTGCGCGACGCCCTGACCATCAAACTCAAGGATGGCGAACTGTCGAAGATGAGCCTGGCACAGTGGCAGGCGGTAATCGACGTCAACCTGACCGGCGTGTTCCTCTGCACCCGCGAAGTGGCCGCGAAAATGATCGAACTGAAGCGCCAAGGTGCGATCGTCAACATCTCTTCGATCTCACGCGCCGGCAACATGGGCCAGGCGAACTATTCGGCCGCCAAGGCTGGCGTTGCAGCGGATACGGTTGTCTGGGCCAAGGAACTGGCGCGCTATGGCATACGGGTGGCTGGCGTCGCACCCGGATTCATCGAGACTGAGATGGTCGCCAGTATGAAGCCCGAAGCACTCGAAAAGATGACTGCCGGTATTCCGCTCAAGCGACTCGGCAAACCGATGGAGATCGCTCATTCGGTCGCCTACATCTTCGAGAACGACTATTACACCGGACGCATTCTCGAGCTGGACGGCGGCTTGCGGATGTAACGCGGGACACCAGGCCAAGCTGCACGTCGAAGCGCTCGTCGCTCTTCTTGCAGCTTGTAGCTGATTTACCAGCCCACCCCAAAGCCGATGCTGTAACGCGTTTCATCCATGTCGCTTTCAGCACCGCTGACGATATCCTTTTCGGCTTTCATGTTCAACGAGGCCCAGTCGGTGACCTTGTAACGCAATCCCACCTCTGCATCGAGTTCGTAATCGGCGACGTTTTCCAGCGGTTTGCCAATCTCTCCGTTGCTGAACAGCTCAAACGTCTTACCCACCAGATAACGGTTGTACTTCCACTTCATTGCCAGCGAGTAGAAATTTTCCGTGCCACCATCGGCGAATTCATAATCACTGCGGTTGATCAGCGAGGCCAGGGAGAAGGCGCCCAGATCGTTATCCCAGAATTGATAACCCGGGCCGGTACCCAGTGTGCGCTGGCGACGGACGTCTTCCACCTTGTCGCGCTTGTACTCCAGACGCCCCTGCCAGAACCAGTGCTCATCGAGGAATCGATCGAGCGCATATTCGGCGTCCCAATTGTCCGTCGCAGTAACGCCGTCGCGATATTCGCGGTTGTAATTGGCCGTCGCGTTGTGCCGCCAGAGGCCATGGCGTGCGGAAGTATCGAAGGAGACGTCGTAGTCGTCGGTATCGGTTTCGGCGCGCTTGTAATCCATCGCCACATCGATGTTGCCCTTCCAGGTCAGATCCTGGATCAGCGGTTTCGGATGAATGATCTGGGTGATGCTGGAAAGCGGCACCGTACGCGGTACCCCACCGTTGCTAAGTGTGACCTTGCCATCGTCGGCGGCCTGGAGCGACTTGGCTAGTTCCCCGGTCACATCGTCCTGTTTGACCAGCAGTTGCTGGTTGCTTTCCAACGTCGCGACCTGGCTCCATTTCACCGGAATCGAGCCGCCATAGTCGGTTTCGATCAGCAATTTTCCACCATCGAGCACGCTGATCTTGCCGGTCAGGCGATCGCCATTCTTAAGCCAGACGGTATCGGCGAGCGATGGCAAGGAGAAGAGCGAAAGTGATACGCAAAGCAAGGTTCTGGAAAACATAGAAGGCTGAATTTCTGGACAGATGGGGATAGAAAGGCTGGCATTATCCTTATGCGTTGAATCACAGCAAGCACTGACCGCCGAATAGCAACCGAGTTCAGCCAAGAGAGCTCCAAGCCCCATACGCACAGGACATTCCATGATCGAACAACCCCCTCTGCTACCGCCTGCGGCCGACGCCGAATCGCGCCGCGCGGCTGTTTATCTGGTCATGGCGCAAATCCCTGAGGGCAAAGTGGTGAGCTATGGCGAACTGGCCAGCATGGCCGGGCTGGGTCGCGCGGCGCGTTGGGTTGGTCGGCTGATGTCGCAATTGCCCGAGGGCACCCGCCTACCTTGGCATAGGGTAATCGCAGCCGGCGGACGACTCAGCCTACCCGCGGGAAGCGCCGCCGGACATGAGCAGCGCATGCGCCTGCGTGCCGAGGGGATAACCATCGTCAATGACCGCGTGGACATACGTCGACATGGCTGGCATTCGGCGGAGCACAGCGGGTAGAGTGCGCGCTTCATGTTTATAACCGTCTTGTCATATGTCCCGTGAAACCTGGCGTGCCGCCCTCGCCGCCTATGCCAGCCCCGCCTCGCTGACGCTGCTGGTGCTCGGCTTCGCCGCAGGCCTACCCGCTATTCTGGTGTTTTCCACACTTTCGGTATGGCTCCGCGAAGCGGGCGTCTCGCGCGAAACGATTGGCTTCGCCAGCTGGATCAGCCTGGCTTATGCCTTTAAATGGGTCTGGTCGCCAATGCTCGACCAATGGCGTCTGCCGTGGATAGGCGCGCTGGGCCGGCGCCGTTCCTGGTTGGTGCTGTCGCAGTCGGTGATTGCCATTGGTTTGGTTGGCATGGCGCTGTGCAACCCGCAATACAACTTGACCATGCTGATTGCACTCGCCGTCGCGGTGGCCTTCGCCTCGGCGACCCAGGACATCGCCATCGACGCCTATCGCTTGGAGATTGCCGAGGACAAACTGCAGGCCACGCTGGCGGCTAGCTATATGACGGGCTACCGGATCGCCATGCTGTTGGCGAGCGCCGGCGCGCTGTTTCTTGCCGAATGGCTGGGCTCCACCAATGTCGAGTACAGCCAGAGCGCATGGGCTACCACCTACGTTGCCTTTGCGCTGCTGATTCTGCCGGGTCTGGTCACTAGCCTGCTGATCCCTGAGCCAGAGGGTGCCGCGCCGCTTCCCAACGAGCCCTCGAAGTACAGTTTCAATCATCAGTTGGCGGGTGTCGGCTTGCTGCTGGTGCTGCTGGTATCCCTGCCGGCGATGATCAACGCGCTGATCGCACAGGCCTGGCCACGGGCGATCTTGTATCTCTTGTTCATCATCGGTTCGCTGTCGCCCTGGGGGCGCGCGCTGCTGGTGCCGGTTCGCCAGATGCTGCACCAGGCCGGCCAGCGCCAGCGTCCGGCACGGTTCGATTTCGTCCACCAGGCGGTCTCGGTGATCGTGCTGATCATCCTGATGGTGTCGACCACCGGCATGTTCCAGTCCTACTGGGGCGGTTACTGGCCGCGTGGCACCATGTATCTGTTGATCTGCTGGGGTTGTCTCTCCGGCCCCGGACGGATACTGATGGGACCGGTCCTGACACCCATCACCGATTTCATCCTGCGCTATCGCTGGCAGGCGCTGTTGCTGCTGGGGCTAATCGCCACGTACCGGATGTCCGACACCGTAATGGGCGTCATGGCGAATGTCTTCTACATCGACCAGGGTTTCAGCAAGGACCAGATTGCAAGTGTCAGCAAGCTGTTCGGGCTGATCATGACCCTGCTCGGGGCTGCTTTCGGTGGCCTCTTGATCGTGCGCTTCAGCATCTTGCCGATCCTGTTCATCGGCGGCCTTGCATCCGCCGCGACCAATCTCTTGTTCATGCTGTTGGTGGAAATGGGCGCCAATCTGAACATGCTGATCGTCACCATTTCCTGCGACAATTTCAGCGGAGGCCTGGCTTCCACCGCCTTCGTTGCCTACTTGTCGAGCCTCACCAACCTGAAATTCTCCGCCACACAGTACGCGCTGCTGAGCTCGTTGATGCTGCTGCTGCCGCGGCTACTGGGCGGCTACTCCGGTGTCATGGTCGAACATCTCGGTTACAGCGATTTCTTCCTGGCCACCGCACTGCTCGGTGTACCGACCCTGGTACTGATCGCCTGGCAGTGGTCACGCAGCCGCAGGCAACCGGAGCCGGCCGATCCGTTGGCCAGCACTGAGCGGAGCTAAAAAAAGCCGGCAATCGCCGGCTTTCCTTTTCCATGCTGAACCTCAGCTCTGAACCAGATGCACCACACGCTGGGGAAACGGAATGCCGATGCCCGCCTCGTCGAAGCGCTCTTTCAACCGCTCGGTGAAATCGAAGGTCACCGGCCAGAAATCACCGGTCGCCACCCAAACCCGCAACGACAGATTGACCGAACTATCGCCCAGTCCTGTCACGAAGACCACCGGCTCGGGATCACGTAGTACCCGCTCATCCTGCGCGATTTCCAGCAGAATCTGGCGCGCCAACTTGATATCCGCACCGTAGTCGATGCCAACGTTGATGTCGGCGCGACGACGCGGCTCGCGCGAATAGTTGGTGATATGCCCGTTGGACAAGCTTCCGTTGGGCACGACGATGGTCTTGTTATCGGCAGACTTGAGCACCGTGTGGAAAATCTGAATCGCATGCACGGTACCGGCAACACCCTGTGCCTCGATCCACTCGCCAACGCGAATCGGTCGGAACAGCAGGATCAAGACGCCGCCGGCAAAATTGGCCAGACTGCCCTGCAACGCCAGGCCAATGGCCAGACCGGCAGCACCGATCACAGCGATGAACGATGTCGTTTCCACCCCGATCATCGACGCCACGCTGACCAGCAACAGCACCTTCAGGATGACGCTCGACAGGCTTTCGATGAAACCGTGCAGCGAAGGATCCACTTGACGGCGCTGCAGCAAACCGCCGATTTTGCTGACGAGCTTGTTGATCAGCCACCAGCCAACCAGGAAGGTTGCCAACGCCAGTAGCACCTGGGCGCCGTACTGCAGAACGATCGGCAACCATGCCTCGGATAGATCAACCAGATAATCGACACTGAAATCCATCAGTAAAAGTCTCCTTGGGGTGCGGAGCGAGTCGGCCGACAGGCCGCTCGGCAGTGAAAAGGGCGCGCCTGCGCGCCCAGCGGATCAATCGCGGAAGTTATTGAACTGTAACGGCATACCGAAATCCTTGGCCCGCAGTAAAGCAATGGCTTCCTGCAGATCATCGCGCTTCTTGCCAGTCACCCGAACCTGCTCGCCCTGGATCGCCGCCTGCACCTTGAGTTTGGCGTCCTTGATATGGGCAACGATTTTCTTGGCCAGCTCTTTGTCGATGCCTTCGCGCAGCACGACTTCCTGCTTGACCGATTTGCCCGATGGGTAGGGATCTTTGAATTCCAGGCATTGGATGTCGATCTTGCGCTTGACCAGGCTCAGCTTCAAAATTTCAAGCATCTGTTCCAGCTGGAAATCGGCATCTGCGGTCAAGTGGACCGTCAGGTCCTTCAGCTCAAAAGTGCCTTTACCGCGCAAATCGTAACGCCGGTCCAGCTCTTTGAGGGCATTGTCGATGGCGTTGGTAACTTCGTGCTTGTCCAATTCGGACACCACGTCGAACGAGGGCATGGGCTTCCTCCTTTAAGAACGGCGCAAGGGTGTGACCCAGCGCGCTTAGCTTGACGGTTCAAATGGGCCATCATTATAACTGTTCAGGCCAATGGCCCCGCTACCGGTGTTACGGCACTTCCCCTTTCTCCGAGCCCATGCATGCCCAACCCTCAACTCAGCATCCTGGTGGTGGACGACGCCAAATTCTCCAGCGTGATGATCGGTCGTGTCCTGTCCAAGGCCGGTTACGAAGACGTTCGCTTCGCCAATAGCGCCAGCGCTGCACTGGAATTGATCGAGCAGCGCCCTGCGAACGTTCTGCTAGCCGACTGGCTGATGCCAGAAATGGACGGGCTGGAGCTGACCGCACAGGTGCGTCAGCAGGATGAAATGTCCGATCATTACACCTACATCATCCTGCTGACCGGGCGCGACGGTCAGGACGTGCTGAGCAAGGCCTTCGATCACGGTGTGGATGATTTCATCGGCAAATCGGCTATGAACGATCAACTGGTACCTCGGGTATACGCCGCCGATCGCCTCTGTGGCTCGCTGCAACGCCTGATACGGGAAAACCGTTTGCTGACCGAAAATATCGCCAGGCTGGAACAGCGCAACCTGATCGATCCAGTTACCGGCCTTGGGAATGCCCGCTACCTTCATCAGCGGCTCGGCGACAGCCTGCGCCAGATCGAAAGCCGCGGCGGCGCGCTGTGTTATCTGGTAATCGGCCTGCCGGAGATTCATAGCCAACGGGAACGCTACGGCGAGCATTTTCATCAGGAGCTGCTTCGAGGTGTGGCCAGGCGCTTACAGCAATTGGTACGCCCACTGGATGTGCTCAGCTGCCTGGATGAGGGACATTTCGGCCTGCTCACTCTGGTCGACGATCTGCGCGGCTGCTCACCGAGCAGTTTCAAACGATTGCACGATGGTCTTAACCTCAAGGCGTTCAAGACCAGCGAGGGCTTTATTTCCATCAGGGCCGGCATCGGTCTGGTCAGCCTTGATGCGAGCACGCTGCCCGCCGAGCCCCAGACGATCACCTCGCGCGCCGAGGCCCTGTTACCCAACGCATACGCCACGGGACGTATCGTGCCCCTGCGTTATACGCAGCCTGCCTGATGAGCAGCTCCTGGCATGTGCTTGGTGCCGGCAGCCTCGGGGGGCTCTGGGCAACGCGCCTGTTTCGCGCGGGCATACCACTGCGGATTATCCTGCGCTCGCCGGAACGACTCGCCGACTACCAAGCCGCGGGTGGCTTGGGTCTGATCGAAGATGAGAGTCTGCATGTCTATCCCGTGCCGGCGGAACTGCCTGATGCGAGCGCACCGATAGGCCGACTGCTGGTCGCCTGCAAGGCCTACGATGCCGAAGCCGCCATCGCCGCAGTGGCGCCGCGACTGATCAAGGGCGCGGAGATCCTCCTGCTACAGAATGGCCTGGGAAGCCAGCAAGCCATTGCCGAGCGCTGGCCGGAAAGCCGCTGCGTATTCGTCTCCAGCACCGAAGGGGCTTATCGACAGGCTGATTTCCGCATCGTCTATGCCGGCCACGGCCAGAACTGGCTGGGCGAACCTGACCCTTGCTCCCCTCCGTCATGGCTGGCCGATCTGGACGCTGCCGGCATCCCCTATGCCTGGGCCGACGATATTCTGGGCAAGCTATGGCGCAAGCTGGCGATCAACTGCGCGATCAACCCGCTGACCGTGCTGCATGATTGTCGCAACGGCGAGTTGCTGACCCACCGCATACCGCTGCATGGACTCTGCACCGAGCTCGGTGAATTGCTTCGGACGTGCAACCAGCCTGACGCCGCCGATGGGCTCGAAGACGACGTGCTGCGCGTCATAGAAGCGACAGCCAACAACTTCTCATCGATGCAGCAGGACGTACGAAGCGGACGCCGGACCGAAGTCAGCTTCTTGCTCGGTCACGCCTGCCACACCGCGCAGCAGCACGGTTTGAAGACGCCAGAGCTGTGCACGTTGCTCGAGCGGCTCCAGACCTTCCTACGTCATCACGGATTGCCCGCGGACTGAGGCACCGCTACCCTGCTGAAACACCCTTCAGCTGTCCTTACCATGACCCTGCGCCAGCGCCTTGAAAATCTCCCGGTCGGCCGCAAGTTGCTGGTCGCCCTGCTCGTACTGCTTGCCGCAGTGCTGCTGGTGTCCAACCTGGCGTTCATCAGTGCGGCCTATTGGATTTCCCGCCAGAGCGTCGCGCCTCAGGCGATGCACACGCTTGGCGCGCTGCTCGCGACACCCGAATTGAGCGATCGCGCGCTGGAATCCGCAACGGCTGCCGACGAGTTACTGCAGAAGCTGAACGACTACGCCCCGCTACGTGCAGCAGTGGTCTACGACAGCGCTGGTCGGCGCCTGGCACAGTTGTATCGCGGCGATCCGCTCGACCTGCCGCAGCAGATCAGCGAACTGCCGACCTGGCAAAAGACCGAGATGCGGGCCAACCTGCTGGTGGAGCTGCCGCAAACCGCAGGGCCTCCGGGTTATCTGCTGATCATTGCCAGCAGCGAACTGCCCGGAGCCTTCTATACCGGCACCCTGACTGCCAGTCTCGTCATTCTGCTGGCCAGTCTGCTGCTCTGGGCGTTGGTGGCCCGGCAGATCCGCCAGGCGATTACCCGTCCGATCCGCGACCTCGAGGCGCTATCCCGCCAGGTCACGCGCGAAGAAAACTATTCCCTGCGGGCGACGGCGAAAAACCAGGATGAAATTGGCCATCTGGCCGACGCCTTCAATACGATGCTGTCGCGCATGGAAGCACGCGAACAGCAGCTCAAGCGTGCCCGCGACGATGCCCAGGACGCATTCGACCACGCCCAGGGCCTAGCGGAGGAAACCCGTCATTCCAACCGCAAGCTAGAGCTGGAAGTTCAGGTTCGCAGCAAGATCGAGAAAAAGCTCACCGGCTTTCAGAACTACCTGAACAGCATCATCGATTCGATGCCCTCGGTGCTCATTGCACTGGACGAACAACTTTATGTGACCCAGTGGAATCAGCAGGCCAGCGCGCTTTCCGGTACCTCTATCGATGACGCACTGAATCAGCCGGTATTCATCGCCTTCGAGCCGCTGAAACCCTTCCTGACCCAGATCCGCCGAACTTCCGAACGTCACCAGGTGGAAAAGATCGAGCGAGTCACCTGGATGTTCAACGACGAGCCCCGCCACTACGCGCTGACGTTTTATCCATTGATGGGCGGCGGTGGTCGCGGGGTGGTAATTCGTATCGACGACATCACCGAGCGCATCAACATGGAGGAAATCATGGTGCAATCGGAAAAGATGCTGTCGGTGGGCGGCCTCGCCGCAGGCATGGCGCATGAAATCAACAATCCCCTGGGCGCCATTCTGCATAACGCGCAAAACATTCGCCGACGCCTGTCGCCAGATCTGGAACGCAATCGTGAGGCTGCCGCCGAAACCGGCGTACTGCTGGAGGCGGTGAATCAGTACCTGCAGCGGCGGGAAATCCCGCAACTGCTCGACGGGATACAGCAGGCAGGCTCCCGGGCAGCCAAGATCGTCAGCCATATGCTGAGCTTCAGTCGCCTGAGCAACCGGCAGCTGGCCGATTGCCAGCTGACCGTGCTGATCGATCAGGCGCTGGAGATCGCGGGCGGTGACTTCGCGCTGCTGGACGGCTTCGATTTCCGTTCCATCGAGATCATTCGCGATTTCGATCCGCAAGTAGACCGTGTGCCCTGCATTGGCAACGAACTCGAACAGGTGTTACTGAACCTGCTGAAAAACGCCGCGCAAGCCATCCATCAGAAACCAGACCGACGCCGCGGGCAGATCACGCTGCGCACACGCCTGAATCCGCCGTGGGCCGAGATCCAGGTGGAAGACAACGGTGTCGGCATTCCCGAGCATATTCGCAAACGAATCTTCGAGCCTTTTTTCACCACCAAAGAGGTGGGCCAGGGAACCGGGCTGGGTCTTTCCGTTTCGTATTTCATCATCACCAACAATCACAAGGGTCAGATGGAAGTGCAGAGCAGGCCGGATCAGGGCACCGTTTTCACCCTGCGCCTGCCACTGACATCGCCCTCAGATACCAACTGAAGCTGAACCTGGGACTTACCGATGGGCAACCGACTCTCCAAGATCTACACCCGTACCGGCGATGCCGGGGAAACCGGCCTGGCCGATGGTCGCCGGGTCCCCAAGAATCATCCGCGAATCGAAGCCATGGGTGAGATCGATACACTCAATAGCCAGTTGGGCCTGCTGCTCGCCGAACTGGCCGAAGCCCAGGCACGCTGGCCGGATCTGGCTGAACTGATCGAAGTCCTGAGCCCCTGTCAGCACCGCCTGTTCGACCTGGGCGGTGAGTTGGCGATGCCGGATTATCAAGCGTTGAACGACGCAGAGGTGGCTCGCCTCGAGGCCGCAATCGATCACTGGAACGTCGAACTCGGGCCGCTCGAGGATTTCATCATGCCGGGTGGCACACGATTGATCG
This sequence comes from Pseudomonas sp. YJ42, assembly GCF_047225135.1. Classification (NCBI taxonomy): domain Bacteria; kingdom Pseudomonadati; phylum Pseudomonadota; class Gammaproteobacteria; order Pseudomonadales; family Pseudomonadaceae; genus Pseudomonas; species Pseudomonas sp. YJ42. Next base: position 1,781,085 of record NZ_CP178378.1, read on the forward strand.
CGCTCGCTCACCTGTGCCGCAGCATGGCGCGAACGAGCGAACGGCGCTGTCAGCAGCTCAACGCTCTCGAGCCGCTGCGCCCAGTCGGCCTGGCCTATCTCAATCGCCTCTCGGACCTGTTCTTCGTCGTTGCTCGGCTGATCGCGCGTCGCCAAGGCTGCGCCGAAATCCTCTGGCATGCCGCCAGCGCACCCGCCAACGCCGATGCCTGAGCAAAGCGCAGACCGACACGAACGCTTCCGTAACGGGCTGCACGCAGCCTGGGAAGCATTCATCGTTCTGCTGGTATGCATCAACCTCGGGTTGATCCTGTTCGACAGCCTGTTCACCGTAGCACCGCTCAATCAGGCATTCGCCGAATGGTTGCCTACGCTGCATCAGCGTTACGACGCGTTGATTCACCGCAACTTCCAACTGATCGATCTCGGTTTCGTCGCCATATTCGTTCTCGACGTGCTCCTCGGTTGGACCGTTGCGTTGTTCGAACGACGGTACGCACGCTGGTACTACTACCCCTTCGCCCACTGGTACGACGTGCTCGGCTGTATCCCGCTGAGCGGTTTCCGCTGGCTACGCGTGCTGCGAGTCGGCAGCCTGCTACTTCGACTGCAACGCCTGGGCCTGATCGATGTCCGCCAATGGGCGATTTTCGGCCTGGTCTATCGCTACTATTCACTTCTGCTCGAAGAGCTGTCCGATCGCGTCATGGTCCGGCTGTTCAGCCGCATGCAACAAGAAATAGGCGCCAGCGACGACCTATCCCGAAGGCTGCTGGAGGAAGTGGTGAAGCCGCGCAAAGAGCGGCTGCTCGATGACCTGTCGCGACGCCTGCACAGCATGTTGGAGAGCGGCTATCGAGACAACCGTGGCGCCATCGAAGGCTACGTCGGCGGCCTGATCCACCAGGCGCTGGCAAATAATCCCGAGGTGAGCCGCCTGCGCCGCCTACCGTTGGGTGACCGAGTCGCCGAGACGCTGGACGAAGCCCTCACCGACATCGCCGCACGGTTGCTACAAGGCGCGGTCGACGGTCTGCAGGGCGCTCAGTTTCAACGTTTGGCCCGCAACCTGGCTGACGAATGTTTCGAGGCCTGGGTTTACCAGGACGAGAACACGGATCTCGCCCTGGAAGAACTGCTGGTCGATGTCATAGAAGTGCTCAAGCAGCAGGTGCTCGACCGGCGCTGGAGCCGCTTTGTCGGACCTATCGAGCCGCCAACCCCACCGAGCTAGGGCCTGTTACCGGCTGCGAGTCGCAGCGAAACATCAACGCGGCCTAATATGATCTCGCGGCGGCGGCGCCGTGCTGTTGATCGATACGCGAACCGACGACCATCTCGGTGGCCCAGTTGACCAAAATATCCGTGTAGGCCTTTTGGCAGCTCTCATTGGCCAGAGCATGATCGGCACCGAGAATGATGCGGTGCGTCAGCGAGTGCGTCTGCTGAAAGGCCGCGCGATAACTCATGATCGTGCTGTGCGGAACCAGATGATCGTGTTCCGACTCGACAATCAGCACATCGCCGCGAAACTCGGCGCAAGCGGCCAGTGCCCGATTTTCCTCTGGAGCAACCCGGCGGCCACGCAGCTGATTGAGCGTATCGCGATCCAGCTGTCGCTTGGGCATGGCCCAGTCATCATCACCGTATAGGGCCGGCACACGCATCGCCAGCCACCTGACCGGCCGCAAGGATGTGAGCAAGGCGGCCAGGTAGCCGCCATAACTGGTACCCACCACAGCGATCGCGGCAGGATCGATGTTCGGGTGCTGCGCCAGCAAATCGTAAGCCGCCAGCAGGTCGCGCAGATTCTGCTCGCGCGTAACGGTCTGCTGTTGAGCCAAGGTCAGGGCATGCCCCCGCAAATCGAACGACAGGCATATGCAGCCTAGCCCAGCGATACCGCGCGCGCGTGTCAAATCGCGTTCCTGACTGCCGCCCCAGCCATGCACGAAAAGCACGCCCGGTAATTTTGTCGGCGGCGACAGGAAAGTGCCGGCAATGTGTTCGTCATCCACAAGGATATCCACGCATTCACTCTGGGTTGCCATAGTCCTCCACCAATGCGTATTTGGTTATGAATCCGACTTCGGCGTCGTCACCACGAAACAGCACGGTCGCACCTTCAGGCACGGTCGATTCGCCGTACAGCTCGACCGATGAGGCATGAACGACCTTGCCGCCCCGGCCCTGCGCGAATGCCTCCAGCGCCGCGACCTCCGCACTGCTGGCACCGCCGATTCGCCAGGACTGCTCCAGCACACCGGAACAGGCCCGCCCTCGGTCATCGATGCCCTGGGCGATATCGTAGTTGCGTCGAGAGGCATAGAAGTTACGAAAGCAATCCGACGCGGCCGCGTCATAGACCTGAGCCTGAGAGATGGCAAGACGAGTCCTTTCCGGCAGATCCAAGTCCAATAACGTATCGAAGTCGCCATCGACGACCAGCAGATCCGAGCCGCCATACACGGTGTCACCCGCGTTGTCGGGAGTCAGGCGCTGGGTCCCGTAATAGCTCAGAATTCGTCCCGCAACGCGTATCTGCCCCACGCTGAACGTGGTCACGTGCTCCAGATTCGCCTCAAGAACCAGCCCGAATTGGGCCAATTCGGCTTCATCCACGTTTTCCAGGGCGTGATCGAGTGCCTGAACAGTGCTCACCCGTTCCTGTCCTCGGCCACCGGTGGCCCGTACTGGCTTGATTCTCAACGCCCCTTCGTTCAGCAGACGCCGCCCAGCCTCACGCGCATCGTGCAGGGAAAACACACTGTAGCCGGGCAAAACGCCGCCCGTGACACGACGGGAGAACTCTCGCGACCAGCCAAGGGGGGAGTCGGCATCCGGGCGTACCAGAGGATGGGTGATCGCCTTGGTCTCGATAAAGGCATGCGGTACGACACCACCAAACAGATCCCGCTCGCCCTCCAGTCCCAGTTTGCGCGCCAGATCCGTACCGACCACAGTGGAAGAAGGCACGAAATAGAGCGGACACGGATAGCTGGCCTCTGCGTCGTACTCACCGAGAAAGGCAAGCCCTTGCAGCGCTGCCAGGCGCTTGGCGAGCTGCTCGTGCACGACCTTTTCGTGCTCGGGTTCGTTGGGTCGATTGGTCAGGGTTACGACAGCCCCTCGAGTGTCTTGCGGGGTATCCGCACTCTTCATAGGTGGATTCGCTCCATGGACTACAGGTACATGCGCGACGAAGCGACCGATCGCCGCTTCCTTCGCTCGTTTCCACCCGACCAAAGCGGATCCGGTGTATCGAGTAGACCCCTGTTTTACGCTATCTATCCTGCAGCCCAGCCAGCCGCGACCGGCCTCCAGTCCGCAAAAATAAAAAAGGGGAAGTAGACGGACGTCTGCTTCCCCTTTTTCGTTAGCGCTGTGCTCAGTCGTCGACGGAGCTGCGGATCAGGTGGTCGAAGGCACTCAGCGAGGCCTTGGCGCCTTCGCCGACGGCGATGACGATCTGCTTGTACGGCACGGTGGTGACGTCGCCGGCGGCAAAGATGCCCGGCAAGGAGGTCTCGCCACGCGCATCGACGATGATCTCGCCACGTGAAGTCAGCTCCACGGTGCCTTTCAGCCAGTCGGAGTTGGGCAACAGGCCGATCTGTACGAAGATGCCTTCCAGCTCCAGCTCATGAAACTCGCTGGAGTTGCGGTCCTTGTAGATCAACCCGTTGACCTTCTGGCCGTCGCCGGTGACTTCGCTGGTCAGCGCGCTGGTGATCACGCTGACGTTCGGCAGGCTGTAGAGCTTCTTCTGCAGCACGGCATCGGCGCGCAGTTGGCTGTCGAACTCGAGCAGGGTCACCTGAGCGACGATGCCGGCCAGGTCGATGGCCGCTTCGACACCCGAGTTGCCGCCACCGATTACCGCCACGCGCTTGCCCTTGAACAGCGGGCCGTCGCAGTGCGGACAGTAGGCGACACCGCGCCCACGGTATTCCTGTTCACCGGGCACGTTCATCTCGCGCCACCGCGCACCGGTGGCCAGGATCAGGGTCTTGGCCTTCAGCGAGCCGCCATTCTCCAGTTTGATCTCATGCAGGCCGCCTTGGTTCGAGGCCGGGATCAGCTGGGCTGCGCGCTGCAGGTTCATGATGTCGACGTCGTATTCGCGCACATGGTTTTCCAGCGCACGGGCCAGTTTCGGGCCTTCGGTCTCGTTCACCGAGATGAAGTTCTCGATGGCCATGGTATCGAGCACCTGACCACCGAAACGCTCGGCGGCGACACCGGTACGGATGCCCTTGCGCGCGGCATAGATGGCCGCTGCGGCGCCGGCTGGTCCACCACCAACGATGAGTACGTCGAACGGTTCCTTGGCGCTGAGCTTCTCGGCATCACGCGCCGAAGCGCCGGTGTCGAGCTTGGCGAGGATTTCTTCCTCACCCATGCGCCCCTGGCCGAACAGCTCACCGTTGAGGTAGATGCTCGGCACGGACATGACCTGGCGCACCGTGACCTCTTCCTGGAACAGTGCACCATCAATGGCGACATGGTGGATGTTGGGGTTGAGCACCGCCATCAGGTTCAGCGCCTGGACCACGTCCGGGCAGTTCTGGCAGGACAGCGAGAAGTAGGTTTCGAAACGGTACTCGCCGTCGAGGTTCTTGATCTGTTCGATGATCTCCGGCGCAGTCTTGGACGGATGACCGCCGACTTGCAGCAGGGCGAGGACCAAGGAGGTGAATTCATGTCCCATCGGGATGCCAGCGAAGCGCAGGCTGATATTGCCGCCGATACGGTTGAGCGCGAACGAGGGGCGACGCACGTCATCGCCGTCAGTACGCAGGGTGATCTTGTCGCTCAGGCTGGTGATCTCTTCCAGCAGCTCGAGCATTTCCTGGGACTTCTCGCCGTCACCGAGGGACGCGACGATCTCGAACGGCTGGGTGACCTTTTCCAGATAGGTCTTCAACTGGGTTTTGAGATTGGAGTCCAACATGAGCAGCGATCCCCTTTAAGAATGTCAGGTAATAAAACGCCCAGGCGGTTCGCGCCCAGGCGTTTGGTGTCTCGGACCGATAATCGGTCCGCAATGGCTCTGAGCCTGCGGCTAAGCGCAGCGCTCGCCGGCCATTTAGATCTTGCCGACCAGATCCAGCGACGGAGCCAGAGTCTTCTCGCCTTCTTTCCACTTCGCCGGGCAAACTTCACCCGGATGGGCAGCGGTGTACTGGGCAGCTTTCAGCTTGCGCAGAGTTTCACCGACGTCACGCGCGATTTCGTTGGAGTGGATTTCCAGCGTCTTGATCTGGCCTTCCGGGTTGATGATGAAGGTGCCACGCAGAGCCAGGCCTTCTTCGGCGATGTGTACGCCGAAAGCATTGGTCAGCTGGTGGGTCGGGTCGCCGATCAGCGGGAACTGGGCCTTGCCGACCGCTGGCGAGGTTTCGTGCCAGACCTTGTGCGAGAAGTGGGTGTCGGTGGTGACGATGTACACCTCGGCACCAGCCTTCTGGAACTCGGCGTAGTTGTTGGCTGCGTCTTCGATCTCGGTCGGGCAGTTGAAGGTGAAGGCGGCTGGCATGAAGATCAGTACCGACCACTTGCCCTTGAGGGATTCCTCGGTGACTTCAATGAACTTGCCGTTGTGGAAAGCGTTGACCTTGAACGGCTGGACTTGGGTGTTGATCAGAGACATCTGCTAACTCCTTCAGGGGGTTCAGAAATTTAACGGGGGCTACGATAACGCAGCTGGTCACATACGGTTAATTGATTAAGGGAATAGGGAAAATTAGTTTTCTCTATCGAAGCTCAAGTAACGAGCAACCCTGTGCCATCGACCGGCAATCATCATGCAGGTTCAGCGGGCCATAGCGCCCTTATCGCCGCCACGCCCTGCGCGCCCGCCTGGCTTGCCGCGGGCAGATGCGCCAGAGACATTCCGCCGAGCACGAAGGCAGGCTGGTTGAAGCCCTGCAGCAGTTCCGATACCCGGGACCACCCCAGCGGAGATGCGTCGGGGTGCGTCGGGGTCGGCAGGACCGGTGACAACGTGACGAAATCTACTCCCAACTCCGTTGCCATGGCCAGCTCTTCAGCATCGTGACAGGACGCCGCCAGCCATCGCCCAGCCGGGATCGGTCGGCCCTGCCCTGCATGCCGCCGCAACTGCTCGGCCGTCAGGTGCCAGCCGGCGGCCGGAAACCCGTCCGCCCAATCCAGCGGGCCCTTGAGCATGAGGTTCGCCCGCCCAGCGCACAAGGCCAAAGCGTCGGCCGCCAGCGCCTGGTAGTGCGCTGCCGACAATGACGGTGCGCGCAGCTGGACCAGGCGGACACCGGCATCCAGCGCACGCGCCAAGCCGTCCAACAGTTGTTGTGGGGCGGCACCGTCAGGTGTGATCAGGTAGCGATCCGGCAAGCGCGCAGCGGCGATGATCGGCCGGTTCGCCGCCGGGAAGGCGTAGTCCAGCAGCTGCTCCGGTACGACCCAGACAAGCGGCTGGCCTTCGGCACCGTGGGGCTCGCCGGAGAATGCCGACACTTCCCAGACATCCAGCAAAATCTGTTTGTCCGGATAGTCGTGGCGCACCTGAATCAGCGGCCTCGCCGCCGTCACACCGATACCCAGCTCCTCCGCCAGCTCCCGAGCAAGTGCAGCCTCGGCGGTCTCGCCCTCCTCGACCTTGCCTCCGGGAAACTCCCACAGCCCGCCTTGGTGCTTGTCGAGAGGACGTCGGGCGATCAGCACCCGGCCGTCACTGCAGCGGATTACCCCTGCAGCCACGTGGAGTCGTTTCATGCTTCTACTCCCGAGCGACACACTACAAACCCCGGCAGAACCCTGTGTATGAACCACACCTTTGGCCTGCAGCCTGTGGCTTGCCCCTGCGCCTCAGGTCCGGTATTCGGCATTGATTCGCACGTACTCGTGGGACAGGTCGGTGGTCCAGATGGTCTCGCTGCATGTACCACGGCCCAGCTCGATGCGGATTTCGATCTCTTCCTCCGCCATCACCGCAGCGCCCTGCTCTTCCGTATAGCTCGGCGATCGGCCGCCCTGGCTGGCGATACACACGGCCCCCAGATAGACGTCGATCTTGCTCACGTCCAGCTCAGGCACGCCAGCACGACCGACCGCCGCGAGAATACGGCCCCAGTTGGGATCAGAGGCGAACAGTGCGGTCTTGATCAGCGGCGAATGCGCGACGGCATAGCCGACATCGAGACATTCCTGATGGTTCTCGCCGCCGTTGACGATGACCGTGACGAATTTGGTTGCGCCTTCGCCGTCACGGACGATGGATTGCGCCACCTCCATGCTCACCTCGAAGACAGCTTGCTTGAGCTTTTCAAACAGCTCGCCGCTGGCCTCGGTGACTTCCGGAAGCGCCGCCTTGCCGGTCGCTATCAGCATGCAGCAGTCGTTAGTCGACGTATCACCATCGATGGTGATGCGGTTGAAAGATTTGTTCGCCGCGTCACGCACCAGATCCTGCAGCACCGCCTGGCTGACCTTGGCATCGGTGGCGATATAGCCAAGCATGGTTGCCATGTTCGGGCGGATCATACCGGCACCCTTCGAAATACCGGTCACGGTGACGGTAACGCCTTGGTGCTCGAATTGCCGGCTGGCGCCCTTTGGCAGGGTATCGGTCGTCATGATACCGGTCGCCGCTTCGGCCCAATGGTTTTCGTCCAGATCAGCCAGAGCCGCCGGCAGCGCCGCCTCGATCTTCTCCACCGGCAGCGGCTCCCCGATCACACCAGTGGAAAACGGCAGAACGGCCTGCGCGTCGACGCCCGTCAGGCTGGCGAGGCTGGCACAACTGCGAATCGCCGCCTGCATGCCTGGCTCACCAGTGCCGGCGTTAGCATTGCCGGTGTTGGTCAGCAAATAACGAACCGTCCCCTGCGCACGCTGTTTGGCCAGAATCACGGGCGCCGCACAGAAGGCATTCAGAGTGAACACGCCGGCCACTGTCGATCCTTCGGCACAGCGCATCACCACGACATCCTTGCGTCCAGGCCGCTTGATGCCGGCCGAAGCGATGCCGAGCTCGAAACCGGGGACCGGATGCAGGATCGGTAAGGGACCAAGACCAACAGCCATTGATGCACTCCTTAATGGACGATTGATGGCCATCGGCCACCGGAAAACGGGGAGAAAAACGCCGCGAGCGGCTAGGCCGGTCGCGGCGTGGGTCATACCGAACGGATCCGCTTATTGAACCTGTCCGTGGCAGTGTTTGTATTTCTTGCCGGAGCCACAGGGGCAAGGCTCGTTGCGCCCGATCTTCTGCTCGGTGCGCACAGGTGCTGCGGCTGTGGCCACGCCGCCCTCGGCTTCGGGCTCCTCGGGCTGTTCCAGCGCCGACACTTCGGCATGTTGGAACTGCATACGTCGCGCCAGTTCCTCGGCTTCGCGGCGCAGACGCTGCTCTTCTTCGACCGGATCTTCGCGGCGGACCTGAACATGGGAAAGAACGCGGATGCTGTCACGCTTGATCGATTCGAGCAGGTCCTGAAACAGCGCGAAGGACTCACGCTTGTATTCCTGCTTGGGATTCTTTTGCGCATAACCGCGAAGATGGATGCCGTGACGCAGATGGTCCATCGTCGACAAATGGTCTTTCCACAAATCGTCAAGCACGCGCAGTACGATTTGTTTCTCGAAGGTGCGCAGCGCCTCGGCGCCAGCCAATTCTTCCTTCTCGTTGTAGGCGGCGATCAATGCCTCGAGGATGCGCTCTCGCAGGGTCTCCTCGTACAGTTTCTCGTCTTCGTCGAGCCACTGCTGGACTGGCAGGCGCGTGCCGAAATCGCTGTACAGCACCGATTCCAGACCGGCGATGTCCCACTGTTCCGGCAGCGACTGCGGCGGGATGTGCTGGTTGATCGCATAATCCAGCGCCTCGCGGCGGAACTCGCTGATCGTCTCGCCAATTTCATCGGCCGCCAGCAGGCTGTTACGCATGTGATAAATGACTTTGCGCTGCTCGTTGGCGACATCGTCGTACTCGAGCAGCTGTTTACGCATGTCGAAGTTGCGCCCTTCGACCTTGCGCTGCGCCTTTTCGATGGCATTGGTGACCATCCGATGCTCGATGGCCTCGCCGGACTCCATGCCCAGCGCCTTCATGAAATTCTTCACCCGGTCCGAGGCGAAGATGCGCATCAGACTGTCTTCCAGCGACAGGTAAAAACGGCTCGAACCGGCGTCGCCCTGACGACCGGCGCGGCCACGCAACTGGTTATCGATCCGACGCGATTCGTGACGTTCAGACGCGATCACATGCAGGCCGCCAGCCTCGAGCACCGCCTGGTGGCGTTTCTGCCAATCGGCCTTGATCTGCGCGACTTGCTCGTCGGATGGGTTTTCGAGCGCCGCGACTTCGACTTCCCAGTTCCCGCCAAGAAGAATATCGGTACCGCGGCCGGCCATGTTGGTGGCAATGGTTACCGCACCGGGGCGCCCGGCCTGGGCAATGATTTCGGCTTCCTTGTCGTGGTGTTTGGCGTTGAGCACCTTGTGCTCGATGCCTTCTTTCTGCAGCAGCTGCGACACATACTCCGAACTTTCGATCGTTGCAGTGCCGACCAGCACCGGACGACCGTTGTTCTGGCAGTCCTTGATGTCGGCGATGATCGCGGCGAACTTTTCTTCCTGGGTCAGATAGACCAGGTCGTTGTAATCCTTGCGCGCCAGCGGCTTGTTGGTCGGAATGACCATGACCGGCAGGTTGTATATCTGCATGAACTCGAACGCTTCGGTATCGGCGGTGCCGGTCATACCGGAAAGCTTCTTGTACAGACGGAAGTAGTTTTGGAAGGTAGTCGACGCCAGGGTCTGGCTTTCCGGCTGGATCGGCAGGCCTTCCTTTGCTTCGATGGCCTGGTGCAAGCCCTCGGAAAGGCGTCGACCCGGCATGGTGCGACCGGTATGTTCATCGATCAGCAGAACCTGGTTGTTCTGCACGATGTACTCGACGTTGCGATGGAACAGCTTGTGCGCGCGCAGGCTGGAGTACACGTGGGTCAACAGGCCGAGGTTGTGCGCCGAGTAAAGACTTTCACCCTCCGCCAGCAACCCGGCCTTGGTCAGCATTTCCTCGACGAACTGGTGACCGGCCTCGTTCAGCTCGACCTGACGGGTCTTCTCGTCGATGGTGAAATGCCCTTCCTGGGTGACGACACCCTCTTCTTCCTCGATATGTTGCTTGAGTAATGGAATCAGCTGATTGATCTGCTGATAGAGCTTGGAGCTGTCTTCGGCCTGACCGGAAATGATTAGCGGCGTACGGGCTTCGTCGATAAGGATAGAATCCACCTCATCGATCACCGCGAAATTGAGCTCGCGCTGGTTCTTCTCACCGAGACTGAACGCCATGTTGTCGCGCAGGTAATCGAAGCCGAACTCGTTGTTGGTTCCGTAGGTGATGTCGGCGGCATAGGCGGCGCGCTTCTCTTCCGGCGGCTGGAACGGCGTGACGATACCCACCGTAAGACCGAGGAATTCATACAGCGGACGCATCCAGTTGGCGTCTCGGCGCGCCAGATAGTCGTTCACCGTCACCACATGAACGCCCTTTTCCGCGAGAGCGTTGAGATAAACCGCCAGGGTCGCCACCAGGGTCTTGCCTTCGCCGGTTCGCATCTCGGCGATCTTGCCCTCGTGCAGCGTCATACCGCCGATCAGCTGTACGTCGAAGTGCCGCATACCCATTACACGCTTGCCGGCCTCGCGGCAGACAGCGAAGGCTTCGGGGAGAATCTGGTCGAGGGTCTCGCCTTGGCCGAGGCGGGCCTTGAACTCTTCAGTCTTGCTCCGCAACTGTTCGTCGGAGAGAGACAGCATCTGCTCTTCGAGCGCATTGACGGCCTGTACCGCCTTGAGCATGCGCTTGACCTCGCGGTCATTCTTGCTACCAAAGAGCTTCTTCATTAAAGGCGCAAACATATCGACAAAGACTTCCATGCTGGGGATGGAGGCACGGCCGCAGGGCCACTACGGCTGCGTGCAAAGGGGGCATTCTACTCGGAAAAGCCATGGAGGAAAGGTGCCTGCTACGCAGCTATGACAGCCAGCGGCGTCAAAAACCTGCCGACCCGGCGGTCACACGCGAGACCGACACGGGCCATCTGCCAGTATCGATCGACATAATCGTAAATTCCCAGCTACCGCTCGGTTGCCTACCAGGTATAGCGGGAGAATCGCCAGATCAGGGCCACTCCTGGCTTCTGCTAACATGACCGTTCCTTTTTCAGCCCAGGGTTACTGCCATGTCGTTGCGCCCCCTGCCAGCCAAAGCACCCGCTTCGCTGTTGCGCGAGGCAAAACCGCTGAAAGCCCTGTTCGGCGAGGCACGACGGCTCGATAAACTGCAGCAGCTAGTCGAAAGCCAACTGCAGCCGGCGGCCCGCGAGTATTGCCGCGTCGCCTCATGGCGCGATGGCACTCTGCTGCTCATCGTCACGGATGGCCATTGGGCGACACGTCTGCGCTATCAGCAACGACGTTTACAGCGGCAATTGCAAGGCATGGAAGAATTCAGAGCCCTGAGCCGAATTCAGTTCAAGGTCCAGCCTCCTGAGACGCCCCGGCACAAGCCCGGCCCAGCGCCTGAGCTGTCGGCCCGCGCAGCGGACAACATCCAGGAAACCGCTCGCGGCATCACGGACCCTAAACTCAAAGCCGCGCTCGAGCGGCTCGCTAGCCACGCCCGCCCGGTCGCGGAAGAGTGACCAGCCAAGAGCGGGTGCGGCAGCGGCGTGGATGGTCGGAAGTCACCATTCGCCTGAACCAACGTTAGGATCTTTTGCAGCCCACCGAGATAGAGGTGTATCGATGCCTACCCATTCGCACGGCCACTCACCATGCTGATCGGCGCCCTCTTGATCGCCACCTGGGTGATATTGCTGATTCGCTATCCCCTTCGAGCGGTTCCGATTTCTCTGGGCGCTTTGCTCGGCCTGGGTTTGGTTGCCGCGTGGGTGGTCTGGCAAGAACGACGTGAAGAGCACCTGCTCGCTCAGCTCGAATTGCGACTGACATACGATCCCGCCGCTTGTCCGCCCGGGCAGCCGTTGCGTGTCACCCTCGACAATCACAGCTCGAGCCCGCTGCAAAGCCTGCGCTGGGAAGTCGCCGCCTATTCGCCTGGCTCCAGTCTGAACCTGGTGACTTCGGACTACGATGCGCCGCGGTACCGTGGTCCAGGTGACCTGCAGCCCAATCAGCGCTGGGAATCCTGCGCTCCCGTCCCCCCGCTACGTGCGGGTTACCGCAGCAGTGCACTTGAGTTTCAAGCCGAGCGGCTACAAGGCAGCTTTGCCGACTGAGATGGCCATCTGACATGCGGTTGCTTTCCATTCTGCGCCAGGCAGCTTATGCTGTACAAACAACCAGTATTCATTCAATTGAGCCGAGGTGGTAGATGGCCGTCGAAGTGGTGTACCGCAGCAGCCGGGACCTGGAGCGTTTGTTCATGGATAAAGCCGAAGCCGATCGTCACGACAAGATGCTGGAATTGGCCGAAGCCTTGGCGGCAGCGCTGCATAAGGCATCACCGTCGCTAAGCGAACAGCAAGCCGATGACATTGGCATATTCATGGCCAGGCATCGGGATCTGTTTGCCAAGGCATTCAAAAACAACCCCGACGCCTTGACAGAGCTACCGGCGTCGGGCGACGCGCCTTGATGAGGCGGCTACCGTTCTGTGAAAGCCCGACTGGGTCCTGCTTCGTTTTGCCGCAGGGAACATGCCCAGCGGGCGAAACTAGTTAATCCATACTCGGTCCACTGGGTGCAGTCATCCAATCAGGTAACCGGCAATGGACAGTCCTTTCAAGAAAATCAGCGATGTATTCCAGCCAGAGTACAACGTCAATTTCAGCATCGAAAAGCCTGATGGCAGCATTCTGCTGACGTTGACCGACGCAGCAGGTGTGGCGGTCAAACGCTTCATCAGCTCCAGTCAATGGAGAGACCAGCAACAGCTGGAGCGGCTGATCACCAGCCTGCAGTTCAGTCTCGCAATCGAGCGCGGCGAACAAGCCAGCACCTATCGACTGACCAAGCATTCGCATTCTGCCGTTCAGTAATTAATCAGTCTGATTGCTTGCAGGCTGCTGCAACCCAGCGTGACCCTTCCTGACGAAAACAAGAATATCTATCCTCCACGCCGCCTGTGCAGTGTGTCCTGCACCTTGCGCGGCCTCGCAGCGACGATCCGTTTGGCTGACCAGTAGAGCGGCTCAGAGCCAGGCCAGTGCCTTGGCCCGAGCCACTGCTTGCGTACGCCGGGCGACGCCCAGCTTGGTATTGATACGCCGTGCATGGGTTTTGACTGTATGCAGCGAGATGAAGAGCTGCTCGGCGATTTCCTGGTTCGAGCAACCCTGAGCGATCAGCCGCAGCACCGTAAGTTCGCGATTGCTCAGGATCACCTCGTCGCCCGGGGCGATTGCCTCTTCAGGCTCGCGCTCGAATTGCTGCAGTCGATCACGCAGAGTTTCGCCCTTGCCGGCAGGCAGTATTTTGGCAAGCCACTGGGGCTGACGATGCTGCAATTCATACAGAGGCTTGATCAGATGCTGCCTTGCCGCCTCACCAAGCGCCTTGCGTAATTCCAGCTCAGCTTCGTCATGCCGACCGTCCAACTGCAGTGCTTCTGCCAGCGTGAATCGGCACTCACAGGCCAATCCCAGGCGCTGAACACGAAGATTCTGTTCGATTAATTCCTGCAGCGTATCGATCGCCAACGAAAAGCGTCCCGAGAGCAGATCGATTACAGCCAGGTAGCGCTGAACCCTCGGCAGCAACTCGTAGAACCCGGAAGGCGCGATATACGTATGTCCCCCGTAGAGCTCCAATACCTGAATGAATACGGACCGGGCCTTTTTCAGCTGGCCCTGATGCAGCCAGGTCAGCCCTGTTATCAGAGGTAAGATGCCGCGGAAACGCGCCTCTGGCACATGCCGCCATTGGGTCAATCGCTCAGCTTCACGCAACCAGTGATAAGCCGTTGGGAATTCCTGATTACGGGCAGCGAGTTCCGCCAGTCCGGCGTAACCGAAGAACACATAGGAATCGCCACAGGTCTCCGTCTCGATTCGCCCCTGCTGATACGCCTCGCGGGCCAGGTCATCGAGTCCCTGATAAGCCAGCAGATGACCCTGTAACAGTTTCAACCGGCCGATGATCGGGCTATGCCTGACACTGTCGCGCAATACCATCAGCGACTCTTCGAGAACCCCAACAGCCCGCTCGAACTCACCGGTAAGCTCTAGCAGCTGGATTCGATCGACGTTCAGCATCGCCTCGTAAAGCACACTGCCCTTGAGCCGCGCCAGTTTCATGCCTTCGCTGTTGTACTGCTGCGCCAATTCGAGCTGGCCCTCGGCCATGGCCTGCTGGGACAACGCCTGATAACACAGCACTCGCTGTGCCCATGCATGATCGGACAGGACTTCCAGCGCTTGGAGGCAATAGTTTCTGGCCTCCGGCTCGCCACGCAATCTTGCGAGAAACCCACGCAAGGCCTGCCACTGAGCCAGCAGCTGCGCCTGGCGTCGGGCGTCAGGCTGGGGGAAGAACTTCGCCAGATCGGCCAGGCAATCATCCACTTCATCGAGTCGGGCAGAAATGATCAGCGCCCAGCCGTGCAGCACGATCAACCGAGTCGTGCTGTTGAATAAATCCTGTGGCAGCTCGCTACGCCACTTCATGAAATGCGAGACGTTATCGCCGATGAGTAATTGTTCTTGCCCGTAGCGTTGCAGGAAGTTGGCGGCGACCTCCGGCTGCCCTGCCCATAACGCATGCTCCACCGCTTCGCGCATTTCGCCGCGGTTGGCAAACCACTGGCAGGCGCGCAGATGGGTTTGCGTTGGCGATATCGCTTCGGGCATTCGCTGCAACATCAGCGCTAATGGCTTCCACAAACGGAACCATTCGCCGCAATTGTCGATTTGGCGAATGAATAACTGAAATGTTTTCAGCACATCGAGTAAGTCGTTTCCAATACCGTCGAGCACGTGCTCGCATAGCTGCGGGGAAAAACGCGGCATGCGCGCCAGCGCGAACAGCGCGCGGCGAACATCCTCACTTTGCCCTTCAAGCACCTCTCGCTGGACGTAATCACGCAGCAATGGCGTACCCGCTACCAACCGTTCACGCACCGCCTGTTCATTGGCATTGAGCAGCACCAGGCTGACGCCGGCCAGCCATCCCTCACTGCCGGCCAAAAGCTGCTTGAAGGTGTCCTCCGCCAAATCGAGTCGGTGTGCTTTTAGTAGCTGCCTAAGCTCACCGGCAGTCAAAGCCAACGCCTCGGCCTCTACCTCGATCAGGTCGCCTTGAAGCAACAGCCTGGGCAACTTCCATGCAGGTTGCCGGCGGCTGCTTACCCACCAGCTGACAGACTCCGGGCCTCTTTCGAGAAGCTGGTCGAGGCAGGCATCGAACTGCGCAGTTGCCTCTCGTGGATAGTCATCCAGCATGATCCATAGCGGCTGCTGAAAGTTATCCAGCAGATCGACGAGATCCTGCTGCACGTCCCCACTCGCCACAGTCGAGCTATTCAACACACGACTGAGCTGAGCGTAGAGCGCTTGGGCAGAACACGGGCGGCCGCCGAGATCGAGCCAGACAAGATGGGTATCAGCAGGCACCAGCCGAGCGCACTCGTTCATCAGTACGCTTTTGCCGAAGCCAGCCGGCGCGCATATCAAACGCAGACGACAACGGGCGTCGAGCAGCGTCTCGGTCAGCCTCGGCCTGGGAATGTGTAAAGGAGGAAGACGTGGAATGGTCGCAACTTGAACCTGCGCGGCGGCTTCTGTGCTGAGTGCACCAGGGTTGAAGCGTACGGACATAGCGAGGTTTCTCTTTTTCGTATCAGTCCATTGAGGAACGCGATGAGCGCGGCCAACAGGTCCTGCTCCGGGACCCGCCTAACTTGAACCGTATCGGTGCGCTTATGCGGTCACAACCTGCACGATTACGCCGCTTTTGTCGACTCGCGTAAACGCTCAGCTGCTCGCCCCCCGATACTCCCGGCCCTGCTAATGGCTAAAAAGTATCATCCTCCGCCTCGAGAGAAAAAAAAAGGCGGCCAACTGGCCGCCTTATTCATCGACTGGATGCTATGTAATCAGCGCACCCCGGCATTACGCAGCGCGGCGGGAGTGAAATCCCGAGCCGACGCCTTGTAGCCGAACTCATGCGCTTTTTCTTCGTTGCTCATGCCAATCGCAATATAGCGACCGGAGATTACGTCGTAGAGCGCTTCGAAGGCGTAGGCCGGAACCTTGTGCTGGTAGTACTGCAACAGGTGCGCCTCGCCAACGCGCCAAAGCTGCCCGCGACCATCGTAAAGCTCGGACTCCGCGATCTGCCAGGTGTCCTCGTCCACGAAGAAACGGCGCTTGGCGTAAATGTTACGTTCACCATCCTTGAGGTTGGCTTCGATTTCCCATACACGGTGCAGCTCGTAACGGGCCAGGTCCTGGTTGACGTGACCAGCCTTGAGGATGTCGCTGTATTTCACGTCACTGGAGTTGATGTCGAAGCTGTTGTACGGGATGTACAGCTCTTTCTTGCCGACCAGTTTCCAGTCGTAACGGTCCGGGGCACCGCTGAACATATCGAAGTTATCGGTAGTCCGCATACCGTCGGCGGCGGTACCTGGACCGTCATAGGCGACCTGCGGAGCACGACGTACACGACGCTGACCGGCGTTGTAAATCCAGGCCTGGCGTGGGTCTTTCACCTGATCCAGCGAATCATGCACCAGCAGAACGTTACCCGCGAGGCGCGATGGAGCGGTTACCCGCTGCTTGAAGAACAGCAACGCGTTCTTGGCGCGTTCAGGATCCAGGTCCGTCATATCGCTCGGGAACGCCACTTCATCCTCGAAGTGCACCAGGGTGTAGCTGCCATTGGTTTGCGGAGTAGCCTGCACGATATTGCGGCGTACGTTTCCGCCACGATAACGGGTGATGTGGTTCCAGACGACCTCTAGACCATTTTTCGGAATCGGGAACGCGTAATAGCGACTGTCGGCGAAATTGTCGACGCCGTTACCGCCACCGACCAGTTCGGTATTCAATGCGCTTTTCTTCGCGGCCTCGTAGATCCGATCCGGCACGGCAGCGCTGCGATGGGTCGGGAATACGCGCATCTTGTAGGTTTCTGGGTAACGCTTGAACATGGCCTGCTGGCCGGCAGTCAGCTTGTCCTTGTACTGGTCGGCGTTCTGCGCGGTGATGACGAACTCAGGCTTTTCGCTCTTGAAGGGATTGGTCAGATGGCCGTTGTCCAGCGGTGCGGCATCTGTAGCCAGACCACCGGTCCACTCCGGAATGGTTCCGTCGGCATTGCCCGCTTTCTCAGCACCGAGCGGGGTCAATGACGTGCCGAGCTTTGCGGCTTCCTCTGGGGATACGGCGGCCATCACGCTGCTGGCGAGCAGCGAGAGAGCCAAGACACTGAATAGTTTTCTTGTTGTTTTCATACGATTCCAGTTCCTCTTGATCTTGTTTTGGCCGGAGGCCTTGCTCGAAGCTTGCCGCGACGGACGCCTACCAAACGCTCCGTGCGGCAACAATTGAAGCGGCCTCCTTAGAAGTTCACGCCTACGCTCAGTGCGAGGAAGTCACGATCGACCAGGGTGTTGTAATCGCCCCCGAAGAAGTCGGTATACGACAAGCTGGCGGTGTAGCTGTTCTGATAGACGGCGTCGACGCCAACGCTTACAGCCTTGGAGCCCTCGTTGAACAAGCCGTTCGGGCCGTAACCATGAACGTCGTGGGAGAAGGAGACGTTCGGGGTAAGGTTCACGCCCGCGAACACGTTGCTGTAATCAGCCAGGGCGCGGAGGCGATAGCCCCAGGAGTCGGAAGTTACGAAACCATCGTTGCCATATTCCGGCGTATCGAGGCCGTAGATGGAATCACGCCCATAGCGAAGCTCGCTTTTGCTCTCCAGGCCACCAACGTGAGCGTAACCAATTTCCCCTACGACAGTGACACGGCCAGCACCAAGCACCTGATCGAAGAAATGCGTAAAGGTCGTCTGAATTTGAGTGACTTCCTTACGGTTATAGCCACGGTGTTCGGCGCCCGCCTGGCCAATTGCCCCGGCAACATCCCCAGCTCCAATGGATGCGCCAATGCCGGTAGCAAGCAGCCCGGTGGTATAAGTGGAGTTGAGGGCAACCGGAAGATTTGGACGATAGCTGATCTCGCCCGCCCAGGCGGTACCGGTAGGTAGAGTCGAAGCGAAGCTCGCACCGTACAGCCGAATATCTTCGGGATACTCAAGGAAGTACTCGCCATTACTTAGCAGAGCGGGAGAGGCCAGCGCACTAAACGCGGCGCCGGATGGTAATGGGCCGCCTGGCGACGGAGTGCCCAGCAATCCCAACAGCGCTCCAATCTCGGCGGCAGACGCGTTCTTGTACCCCACTGTTGGGGTGCGGCTGTGGTAGTTCATAAAATACAAACCATACTCGGCCGCATCGGCCAGCCAGCGAAAGGCCAAACCGTACTGACCCGAGTCGCGAGCATCCCTGTCTCCGCCGCGCGGGACAGTAACGCCCTCTGGACCGATGTTGATGCCTAGATCGTCCAGGCCAGCGTAATAATCCGCACCAATCAGCGCGTTTAGTTGCTCAATTGTAGCGCCAGCTCCGAGAATCCCGTCACGCTGAGCGGCTGAAAGTACGGTGTAATTATCATCGCAGCCATCGGCTGCTACGTCGTTGCTGGCGAAAAACGTACCGCAGTTATCGATGATGGTCTGGTCCCACTCCAGCTGATAGAACGCCTCCATGCTGAGCCGGTCACTCAGACTTTGGGATACGTAGAGCATGTTTACCGGAATCAGCCCTTCCTTGATTTCAGCACCAGGACGACGGAACGCTGCCGCATCGAGCGGGTTGATCGAATTGATCGAATTGCCGATAAAAGTGCTTTCACCCCAGCTGACAACTTGCTTACCAAGCCGGACAGTACCGGGCAGGTCGCCTAAATAATAATTGTGATAAAAAAAGGCATCGAGAATTTGGGCGCCAGAGGATTGCGCAGCCTCCTTACGATTGCTGTCGCTAATATCCTTGAACAGACGATTTTCGTCTTTCAACTCGAAGTCATACCAGTATTTTCCACGAATAAAAAAGCCGCTATCGCGATAACGCAGCTCCAAGTCGTGAATGCCTTTGAATATTTTGGAAAAGGTCTCGCCTTTTTTGAAGTTAAGACGTCCATCATCGCCGGTCTGCGTATAGCCGGTTCCACCGTTGCCATTGCCCACCAGATCCATATCTCGATCAGTCGTTGACCAGCTGGCGCCGATCGACATGGACGAGTCGAACTGGCCTTCGATTTCCCCAATATTGAAATTGACAGCATAAGCCGGTGAGGCGATACCCAACGCGACCGCGAGGGCCAGAGTTTTGGGCTGGAAGATTCCTTGCCTTGTTGTTTTTGTCATGAGGCGCTCCTGGTTGGTTCGAAGTACGCTCACCCTAACCACACGGCCGCATAGGGTTAAGCGCACTAAGGTTTGATTTGTTTTGTAATCCTTAAGTATGAATAGCCTTCCCGCTATTGGCTTGCAACGGTGCCTTGCGCTATTGGAAACGCCACTCGCAGCGAAGCTATCCGAGAGCTTAGCCGCAAGCGGAATTGGCGCAACCCTCGAAATAGAGCAGCTGCGACGCCAATTACGATAAAACCGGCGGAACCGTGCCGAATAGGCCACTGACTTACCGAGCCAACGCGTCGCGCATGGTTTCCAGCCGTCTCCGGCCGCGACGACAGGTAAAACTTGCCGATGCACCGGAGCGTTACCGAAGCGCAGCGTTGAGACGAAACGAAACAGTAGAGAGGAGCAGGCTGAAGCCGGGCATCAGGTGAGACCTGCCAAACAACAGCACGACAAACGAAGGAAAGAGCGGGATGAGAGCCGCCGCCTCGCTGGGAGACATCTCAATCGAGCCAGGAGCGCTGCGGCGCGATAGCCACCCGCCGGCCGTCGCGCTCAGGGCCGAACGACGTGCGCCCCATTAAGACCCATTAAGGATAGATGCTGGGGCTCCGCCTTACAGGCCTTTAACGGCGTAGATACCGGGGGCGTTGCGCCAGTAACCCTTGTAATCCATGCCGTAACCGAACACGTAGCGATCGACACAGCTGAGCCCGACGTAGTCGGCCTTCAGGTCTGGGCGAGCCTTACGCTGGTGATCTTTGTCGACCAATACCGCCGTATGCACGGCAGCAGCTCCGGCATGGCGGCAGAAATCGATGATGGCACCGAGCGTATGCCCTTCATCCAGAATGTCATCGATGATCAACACGTCGCGGTCAATGAAGGAAACCTCCGGCTTGGCCTTCCAGAACAATTCTCCACCGCTCGTCTCGTTGCGATAACGCGTCGCATGCAGATAGGACAGTTCCAGCGGGAAGTTCAGTTTGGGAACCAGTTTGCCGGAGAAGATCAGCCCGCCATTCATCACGCAGAACACCACGGGATTGCGCTCGGCCAGCTCACTATTGATCGTTGCGGCCATCGCATCGATCGCCGCTTCAACCTCGGCTTCAGGATATAGACAATCGGCTTCGGCCATGATCTGGCGGATGTGTGCAAGATCGACGGACATGACGATGCTCCAAGACAGTTTGGGAAGGAAGCAGCTCGGTCAGCCGCCCAACAAAATAAAGGGCGCGACGATACCGATGCCGCCATGGACAGGGCAAGTCCCGCTTGACTCATTAATAGCCGCTTACACCCCGATGCATTAATCTACGCCGGTTTATTCGACCGCCGGAGCCGCCCATGACCATTCGAGAGATCCGCCATCCGCTCATTCGCCACAAACTTGGATTGATGCGCCGCGCAGATATCAGCACCAAGAACTTCCGCGAACTGGCGCAAGAGGTCGGCTCGATCCTTACGTACGAAGCGACTCGCGATCTACCGCTGGAGAATTACAGCATCGACGGCTGGTGTGGCCCGGTCCAGGTCGAAAAGATTTCCGGCAAGAAGATCACCGTCGTACCGATCCTGCGTGCAGGTATCGGCATGCTCGATGGGGTGCTCAGCTTGATTCCCGGAGCGAAGGTCAGCGCGGTAGGCATCGCACGCAACGAGGAGACCTTACAGGCCCATACCTATCTGGAACGCCTGGTGGACGATCTTGATCAGCGACTGGCGATGATCATTGATCCGATGCTGGCAACGGGCGGATCCATGGTCGCCGCGATCGATATGCTGAAAAAGGCCGGGTGCAAGGAAATTCGCGCACTGGTACTGGTCGCGGCCCCCGAAGGTATCGCGGCTGTCGAGAAAGCACACCCGGATGTCATCATTTATACCGCATCGATTGATGATCGCCTGGACGAAAACGGCTACATCATGCCCGGCCTGGGCGACGCGGGAGACAAGATCTTCGGCACCAAGCAGAAGGACATCTGAGCATGCCGCAACCCATGGAAGAGTCGCTCGGACGCCAGGTGCTGGCCGGTGCGCAGATGCTGTTCGTGGCCTTCGGCGCCCTGGTGCTGATGCCGCTGATCACCGGCATGGATCCCAACGTCGCCTTGTTTACGGCCGGTATCGGCACCCTCCTGTTCCAACTGGTCACCAAGCGTCAGGTACCGGTTTTCCTCGCTTCGAGTTTCGCCTTCATCGCCCCGATCATCGCCGCCAAGGGCGACTTCGGTCTGCCTGCGGTGCTCGGCGGCGTGGTAGCGGCGGGTGTCGTCTACATGGTGCTCGGCTTCGCGGTCCGTCTCAAGGGGCCCGGGTTCATCGACCGGCTGCTGCCACCGGTTGTAATTGCACCGGTGATCATTTCTATCGGCCTCGCCCTGTCGCCTGTCGCGGTGAACATGGCGATGGGTAAGGCCGGCGACGGCAGCGCCCAACTGGTGCCGTACGAAACGGCGATGATGATCTCGATGCCCGCCTTGCTGACCACGCTGCTCGTGGCCGTCCTCGGCAAAGGATTGTTCCGGCTGGTGCCGATCCTGGCAGGCGTCGCGGTGGGTTATGGGCTGTCGTTCGCCTTCGGCGTGGTGGATACAGCCGGTATCGCCTCGGCGCCCTGGTTGGCCGTACCGAACTTCGTCACACCGGAGTTTCACTGGGGTGCGATCCTGTTCATGGTACCGGTCGCGTTGGCCCCGGCGATCGAGCATATCGGCGGCGTCGTGGCAATCGGTGGCGTCACCGGCAGCAACTTCATCAAGAAGCCCGGCCTGCATCGCACCCTGCTGGGCGATGGTCTGGCAACGTCGGCTGCGGGCCTCTTCGGCGGTCCGCCCAACACTACCTACGCCGAGGTGACCGGCGCGGTCATGCTGACCAAGAACTACAACCCGAAAATCATGACCTGGGCAGCGATCTTTGCCATCGTGCTGGCGTTCATCGGCAAATTCGGCGCGGGACTGTTGAGCATCCCGGTGCCGGTGATGGGTGGCATTCTCTGCCTGCTGTTCGGCTCGATCGCCGTGGTCGGCCTAAGCACGTTGATCCGCCATCAAGTAGACCTGGCAGAAGCACGCAACCTCATCATCGTGTCGGTGACGTTGGTGTTCGGCATCGGCGGCATGGCCTTCGGGTATGGGGAATTCACCCTGTCCGGCATCTCCCTGTGCGCGATCATCGCGCTGATTCTCAACCTGGTGCTTCCAGGCGGTGAAGGCTGGAAGAATAAGCAGCTCGAAGAAAACAGCTGACGTGCCGTCCGCCAGCGCAGTTTGTGCTGGCGTTTTTCTCTGGAGGTAGATGAGCCCTTTGGAGCCAACGCGGAGCAAGGCGCGTAGACTGCCGCGATGACCTCCGCCATCCCCCACCGCCAATTGCCAGACGACAGCATCAGTTGCTCGACCTGCGCCGCCTGCTGCTGCCGGCTCGAAGTTCTGCTGTTAACCGACACCGGCGTTCCCGAACGCTTCATCGATGAGGACGACTGGGGTGGGCAAGTCATGCGCCGCCTGGATGACGGCTGGTGTGCAGCACTCGATCGGGACAGCATGCGCTGCACCATCTATACCCAACGCCCATTGATCTGTCGGGAGTTCGAGCTAGGCTCGGACGATTGCCTGGAAGAGCGCAAGGGTTCTGCGGCGGCCTATATGGACAATGACTGACGGCGGACCGCGCCGTCAGCCGTCACTTGTCACGGGTTCAGAACGATGCCCGGTAATGCAACGAGTAGCTCTCGATGCCATCGTTGGGGTTTTTGAGCCCAGCGTTGGAATAGTGGATCGCCCGCAGGCCGATTTCGTGGCCACCGGCGAAACGCAACCCCGCACCAAAGCGATCCTCAAACTGGAATGACGAGCCCAGGTCGTTCTTCTCGATCTCGGTGTTTTCGAAGGCCGCGATGCCGACGCCCGCTTCCAGATAAGGCTTCACCGAGTCACCCGCGAACTCATAGACGAAGACCGGCGCCAGCGACAGGCTATGATTGCTGGTCGTTTCGTCACCTTCCCAGTAGGTGTAACCAGCGTCCCAATAGCCTGTGAGCCGACCGACGCTCGTCTGGAACCAGCTGCGATTGAAATCAAACTGCGCGCCAAGACGATAGGTCATGGTCGACTCACCGGTTTGCCCCACGGCAGCGGTTAAATCCAACGCATGGGCGGCAGCCACCTGACCCAGTGAAACAGCCGCAACTGCAGCGAGAGAGATCAGTTTTTTCATTCGGAATTTCCTTATCGAAAAGTTGGCATCGCGTGTTGTTTTTCGAGTATTAACCCAAATACAGAAAGCAGACGCAGCGGGGAGTTCCTAGTCAGGATAGTACGCAACCGCCCCGCTTTCGCCCCAAAGTACCGGTAGTACACTGGCCAATCGGCGAGGATCACCGCTGCTCCAGAAACGCACCGCCGCACCGCCGGCACCCAATTGGTCACGCACCGTCAGTATCGTTTCCAAATGTCGCGCCACCGCCGCCCCGGTATCCACCAAGGTGACCGTCGGCGGAAGCAGCTCGACCAACAGCGGCTTGATGAACGGATAGTGGGTACAACCGAGAATCAGGGTGTCACACCCCTGCTCGATCAGGGGCTGGACGAACCCCAGCAGCAACGAGCGTGTCGCCTCGGCATCGAGCTCTCCGGCTTCAATGCGCTCCACCAGACCAGGACAGGGTTGGGTAATCACGCGCACATCACTGGCAAAGCGGTCCAGCAACGCTGCGAATTTAGCGCTTTTCAATGTACCTGTGGTGGCCAGCACCCCGACAACACCGCTACGGGTGGCCTGCGCGGCCGGTTTGACCGCAGGCTCCATGCCCACCAGCGGCACATCCGGGTACAGCTGGCGAAGTTCGGCGACGCCTGCAGCGGTGGCCGTATTGCAGGCCAACACCAACGCCTTGGCACCCTGTTCCAGAAAGAAGGCCGCGATTGACCGGCAACGTTCGCGAATGAACTCCGGACTTTTTTCGCCATAGGGCACATGACCGCTGTCGGCCAGATAGAGCAACGACTCCAGGGGCAGACGTGCGCGAATCTCGCGCAGCACAGACAGGCCACCGACCCCTGAGTCGAAAACGCCGATCGGCGCGTTGTCAGCCACGGCCGTTACCGCAAACCGCGCAGGCTGGGTCACGCTTGACCTTAAGCTCGCGGAAGCGACTGGTCAGCGCATCGACCAGCAATAGCCGGCCCACCAGCGGCTCACCGAAGCCTGCCAGCAGCTTCAGCGCTTCGAGGGCCTGCAGACTTCCCACCATACCGACCACCGGCCCCAACACGCCCGCCTCGCTACAGGTCAGCTCGGCCTCACTGCCGTGCCCGTAGAGGCAGTGGTAGCAGGGGCTGGTCACGATCCGCGGATCGAAGACCGAGAGCTGCCCCTCGAGACGAATCGCAGCGCCGCTCACCAAGGGTTTCTTCGCCAAGACGCAGGCGGCATTGACGGCCTCCCGCACGGTGAAGTTATCGGTGCAATCGAGCACCAGATCCACTGCCGCTACCGCAACGCCGAGGGTATCGGCGTCCATCGCGGCGCGATGCGATACCAGCTTCGCCAAGGGATTAAGCGCCGATAGCCGCGCGATGACCGAATCCACCTTAAGCATGCCAACCGATGGAGTGTCATGAACGATCTGCCGTTGCAGATTGGTCAGATCGACACTGTCGAAATCCGCCAGGTGCAATTCCCCGACGCCGGCGGCAGCCAGATAAAGCGCCACGGGCGAACCCAGCCCGCCCAGCCCGACGATCAGTACACGACTCTGCTTGAGCTTCAGCTGGCCACCAATGTCGACCTGTTTCAGCAAGATCTGCCGGCTATAGCGCAGCAGTTCGTCATCGCTCAGCATGTCGCTCTCCTCGATGATAGTCATGGCCGTTGACCCAGACTGATGCGCTCGTGGCCGCCAAGATCCTTGCGACTCTGGATATCGACGAATCCACTTTCGGCGAACAGCCCACGCACTGCCGACGCCTGATCGTAGCCGTGCTCCAACAGCAGCCAACCCTGACAGAGCAGATGGCTCGGCGCGCTCGCGATGATCTGCCGAATATCGTCCAGACCGTCATCTCCAGCCACCAAGGCGCTGCTCGGCTCGAAGCGCAGGTCCCCCCTCTGAAGATGCGGATCATGCGCCGGGATATAGGGCGGGTTACTGACAATGAGTGCAAAACGCTGCCCAGCAAGGGCGGAAAACCACCGACTCTCACGGAACTCGGCGTTATCGAGGCGCAAACGCTGGGCATTGCGCGCCGCCAGGTCGACCGCTTCGGTGACGCGATCGACCCCGGTCACCTGCCAAGCTGGTCGTTCATGAGCCAGCGCCAGGGCGATCGCCCCAGTCCCGGTACCTAGATCCAGTATGTCGGCCGGGGTCGGCGGCAATAGCTGCAATGCGGTTTCGACCAGCAGTTCGGTGTCCGGCCTGGGGATCAAGGTATGGGGAGCGACCTCGAGCTCTAGGCTCCAGAAGCCCTGGCGCTCCAGAATGTAGGCCACAGGTTCACCGCGACGACGACGCGCCAGATCAGCGACGAAACGCGCTTCGCTTTCGGCCGGCACTTCTCGCTCGGGCCAGGTACGCAGATAGCTGGCTGGCTTGCCCAGCGCCGCAGCCAGCAGCCATTCGGCATCAAGCTTGCCGGATGGTGAATCCGGCAGAACTGCAGCAAGAAGCAGTGATTCGATGGTGGCCATGATGGCGCTTCCGTAGGAGCCGGATGGCCGATGCGGCATGCCGGGTTCAAGTCAGTATCGTCAGCGGGTTGCGATCAATCACCCAGCGCCGCCAGCTGGTCCGCCTGGTATTCCTGCAACAACGGCTCGATCACTTGCTCAACCGCGCCGCCAATGACTTCATTGAGCGAATACAGCGTCAGGTTGATGCGGTGATCGGTCACCCGCCCCTGCGGAAAGTTGTAGGTACGGATACGTTCGGAGCGATCGCCCGAGCCGACCAGCAGCTTGCGCGTATCGGAGATTTCCTTGTGCGCGGCACTGTCTTGCACATCCTGCAGTTTGGCTGCCAGCCACGCCATGGCGCGGGCGCGATTCTTGTGCTGCGAACGCTCTTCCTGGCATTCAACCACGATGCCGCTGGGCATGTGCGTAATGCGCACCGCCGAATCGGTCTTGTTGATGTGCTGACCACCGGCGCCGGATGCTCGGTAGGTATCGACGCGCAGATCGGCCGGATTGATCTCGATGGCGATCTGCTCGTCCGGCTCCGGCAGTACCGCAACGGTGCAGGCCGAGGTGTGAATGCGCCCCTGGGATTCGGTTTCCGGGACGCGCTGTACGCGATGCGCGCCGGATTCGAATTTGAGCTTGGCGAACACATTGTCGCCTTCGATGCGCGAGATGACTTCTTTATAGCCGCCGTGCTCGCCAGGGCTTTCGGACAGGATCTCGACACGCCATCCCTGCCGTTCGGCATAGCGCGAATACATCCGGAACAGGTCACCGGAGAAAATCGCCGCCTCGTCGCCGCCGGTACCGGCGCGGATCTCCAGAAAGACGTTGCGGCCGTCCTTCGGATCTTTCGGCAGCAGCATGCGCTGCAACCGGGCTTCGATCTCTTCGAGCTTTGCGCGGGCTTCAGTAACCTCTTCCTCGGCCATTTCACGAACGTCCGGGTCGTTGTCCTTGAGCAAGGCCTGCGCGCCTTCGAGATCGGATTGCATCTTGAGGAATTCGCGGTAGGTGGCGATGACCGGTTCAACCTCGGCGTATTCGCGCGAGTAGGCGCGAAAGCGCGTTTGATCGCTGATCACTTCCGCGTCGCCAAGCAACGCCGTCAGCTCTTCGAAGCGGTCCTGCAGAATGTCGAGTTTGTTGAGCAGCGACGCTTTCATGATTTGTCCGTGCTGTCCTGCAAGGCGAAGAGCTCCTGCACGATGTTCAGAGCCTCTCCACGCCCTTCGGCGGAAAGTTTTTTCAGCTGAACGCTGGGCGCGTGCAGCAGCTTGTTGGTCAGCCCACGAGCCAGTTGAGCCAGCGCATCCTCGGGCGTGACGCCATTGGCCAGCAACCGCTGAGCCTTGAGCATCTCTTCGTCGCGAATGCGTTCGGCGTGCTGTCGGTAGGCCTTGAGCACATCCACGGCCGCCAACTCACGCAGCCGCGCCATGAAGTCATCGGTACCGGCCGCGACCAGCTCCTCGGCGGCCTGGGCCGCACCCTGGCGGCTCTTGAGGTTTTCCGCAACCACCTCGTGTAGATCGTCGACCGTATAGAGGTAGACATCGTCCAGTTCACCGACCTGCGCTTCTATGTCGCGGGGAACCGCAATATCAACCATGAACATCGGCTTGTGCTTGCGCTTCTTCAGCGCCTGTTCCACGGCGCCTTTGCCGAGGATCGGCAACTGACTGGCGGTGGAGCTGATGACGATGTCGCTGTTGTAAAGCTCATGGGGGATATCGGCAAGAAGGATCGCATGGGCGCCGAATTGCTCGGCCAGAATACTGGCACGTTCGAGTGTGCGGTTGGCGACCACGATGCGCTTGACGCCCTGCTCGTGCAGGTGGCGAGCGACCAACGTGATGGTTTCACCTGCGCCGATCAGCAATGCCTGACTGCGATGCAGGTTGGCAAAGATCTGCTTCGCCAGGCTGACGGCCGCAAAGGCTACCGAGACGGGGTTTTCGCCGATGGCGGTATCGGTCCGCACGGTCTTGGCGGTGCTGAAGGTCGCCTGAAACAGACGTCCCAGTAGCGGGCCGACGCTACCGGCTTCGCGCGCAACTGCGTAGGCGGACTTCATCTGTCCGAGAATCTGCGGTTCACCGAGCACCATCGAATCCAGCCCGGAGGCGACACGCATCATGTGCCGCACAGCCTGATCGCCGGTATGAACGTAGGCACAGGCTTTGAGGTCCTCGAGACTCAGGCGGTGATAATTAGCCAGCCACGCCAGCACCGCCTCGGCTTCGATCTGGTCCTGCTCGAGATACAGCTCACTACGATTGCAGGTCGACAGAATGGCCGCCTCGCGCGTTGGCGTGACACGGCACAACTGCTGCAACGCCTCGACCATCTGTTCGGGCGTGAACGCAACACGCTCGCGCACATCCACCGATGCGGTCTTGTGATTGATGCCAAGGGCGATGAAAGCCATGCAGGGTCGCTGATTCGAAAAACGGAGCGCGCGATTCTCCTACTTCGCCTGCTTCAGAACAACCGTTGCCCATCATTGTCTCTACCAGATCGAGCCGCCCGATTCGCCCGACGAGCCAGCCCATGTGCTTGCCTGGCGGCTTGTGTCATCATGCCGCGACCGCAGACCAGCCTTATATTCCCTATGAAAAAACTCCTCGCCATCAGCGCCGTCCTGCTTCTCGGTGGCTGTCAAAGCTTCACGCAGAGCACTTCCGACAGCGGCCCGCCGATCGAGGAGACCACGCCGCAAGCAACAGAAACCAGCCCGAGTGAATACGGTTCGTTCAGCAGCGACACGCTGTACGCATTGCTGGTCGCTGAACTCGCCGGGCAGCGCAATCGCTTCGATATCGCACTGGGCAACTATGTCCAGCAGGCCAACGCGACCCAGGACCCCGGGGTAGCCGAGCGCGGTTTCCGTATCGCCGAATACCTCGGCGCCGATCAGGCGGCGTTGGACACGGCGATGATCTGGGCGACCAACGCACCGGATAATCTCGACGCCCAGCGTGCCGCAGCGGTGCAGCTGGCCCGTGCTGGGCGCTACGAGGAATCGCTGAAGTTCATGGAGAAAGTGCTGCAGGGCCAAGGCGATACGCACTTCGACTTCCTTGCCCTGTCAGCCGCCGAAACCGACCCGGATACCCGCACCGGCCTGCTCAAGAGCTTCGACCAGTTACTGGCCAAACACCCTGATAATCCCCAACTGAAATTCGGCAAGGCCGTGCTACTGCAACAGGACGGGCGCCCTGAAGAAGCACTCGCATTGCTCGAAGAGCAACCGGCCAGGGAACAGGAGATCCCTTCGATCCTGCTCCAGGCTCGACTGCTGCAGATGCTTGAACGTGGCAAGGAAGCACTGCCGCTGCTGGAGAAAGGCCTTCGTCAGCACCCCGAAGACAAGCGCCTGCGCCTGACCTATGCACGCCTGCTGGTCGAGCAGGACCGCCTTGACGAAGCCATGGGCGAATTCGCCACGCTGGTCCAACAAAATCCCGGCGACGACGATCTGCGTTTCTCGATGGCTCTGGTGTGCCTCGAAGCGCAAGCCTGGCGCGAGGCGATCGTTTACCTGGAAGAGCTGATCGAGCGCGGCAGCCACCTCGATGCAGCCAATTTCAACCTCGGACGAGCCTATCAGGAGCTGGACAAACCGGAGCAGGCGCTGAACGCGTTCGCCAAGGTCGGGCCCGGTAATGAGTACTTGCCGGCGAAACTCATGCAGGCGGAGCTACTGTTTACCCTCGGCCGTAATCAGGAGGCATCACGTCTGCTGGCCAGCGCCCGGGAAGAGCAGCCCGACTACGCGATTCAACTTTACCTGATCGAAATAGAAGCGCTTTCCGGACAACAGCAAGTCAAAGAAGCCTGGGAGCTGGTCGAACAGGCGCTGGAGCAGTTTCCCGACGACCTCAACCTGCTCTACACCCGAGCCATGATCGCCGAGAAGCGTGGCGACCTGGCCCAGCTGGAGCGAGATTTGCGCTACATCATCGAGCGCGAACCTGACAACGCCATGGCCATCAACGCACTGGGCTATACGCTCGCCGATCGCACCGATCGATACGACGAAGCCCTTGCGCTCATCGAGCAGGCGCACCGGATCAATCCGGATGACGCCGCCATTCTCGACAGTCTCGGCTGGGTCAATTATCGCCTGGGTAATCTCGACGAAGCCGAAACCCAGTTGCGCAAGGCGCATAAGCGCATGCCGGACCATGAAGTCGCCGCCCACCTCGGCGAGGTGCTCTGGGCGTCCGGCGAGCAGCGGGAGGCCAGGGCGATCTGGGCCGAAGCACTGAAGCAGCAACCGGACAGTCAGGTGCTGCGCGAAACCATCAAACGTCTGACAGGCTCGGAGAAACTCTGACACATGAAGTCGATGCGCAACCTGCTGATTCCTGCATTGATGCTGCTGCTTGCTGGCTGCGCCGGTCTCGGCCCGCAGGAATCCGTTGAGGGCCCTGGCAGTGCCGATGACTGGAAGGCCCACAAAGCTCAGATCAGCGAAATCGATGGCTGGCAGATCAACGGCAAGATTGGCATTCGAGCACCCCAGGACTCGGGCAGCGGCACGCTGTTCTGGCTACAGCGCCAGGATTATTTCGACATCCGGCTGTCCGGTCCACTGGGCCGCGGCGCCACTCGTCTAACCGGTCGCCCTGACGCCGTCGCGCTGGAAGTTGCAGGCCAGGGCCGCTTCGAAGCCGAGTCGCCAGAAGCGCTGGTGGAAAGTCAGCTCGGCTGGCAGCTGCCGGTGTCGAACCTGCTCTGGTGGGTGCGCGGCCTTCCCGCCCCGGACAGCCGCAGCCGGGTCGCGCTGGACGCCAATGGGCGTCTCGCCAATCTGCAACAGGACGGCTGGGATGTGCAGTATCTCGGCTACAGCGAGCAAAGCGGCTTCAGCCTGCCGTCACGTATCAAGCTGGCCGGTCGCGACCTGCAGATTACGCTCGTGATCAAGGACTGGCAGCCGCGCCGGCTCGGCCACTGAATGCGCAGGCTGATCTTGCCGGCACCGGCCAAACTCAACCTGATGCTGCACATACTCGGCCGTCGCGACGACGGCTATCACGACCTGCAGACGCTCTTCCAGTTTCTAGACTACGGCGACGAGCTGAGCTTTACGCCTCGGACTGATGGCCAGATCCGCCTGCATCCCGAGCTACCGGGCGTGGCGCATGACGACAACCTGATCGTACGCGCGGCTCGCCTGTTGCAGACCCACAGCGGGTGCAGCCAGGGAGCCGACATCGAACTGATCAAGCGTCTGCCCATGGGTGGCGGCATCGGGGGCGGCAGTTCCGATGCGGCCACCGCCCTGCTCGGCCTCGATCACCTCTGGCGGACCCATCTTGGCGAAGAACGCCTGGCCGAGATCGGCTTGTCGCTTGGAGCCGATGTGCCGGTCTTCGTCAGGGGCCGAGCGGCCTTCGCCGAAGGGATTGGCGAGCGCCTGCAACCGGTCGAATTGAGCGAACCCTGGTTCCTCGTGATCGCCCCGCAAGTCTCTGTTAGTACAGCGGAAATATTTTCCGACCCAGAGTTGACACGCAATACCCCGGCCATTACAGTTCGCAGCCTTCTTGCAGGGGGCGGTCATAACGACTGTCAGCCGGTGGTCGAGAGGCGTTACCCAGAGGTTCGTAACGCTTTGAGCTTGTTGAACAAATTTGTTCCAGCAAGGATGACCGGCACTGGAGCTTGTGTGTTTGGGAGCTTCCCAAACAAAGGTGAGGCTGATAGAGTTTGCCGCCAACTTCCAGCCGATTTACCAGCTTTCGTAGCACAAGGCCGCAACATTTCGATGCTGCACCGAAGGCTTGCGCAGCTGACGCAGGAAGTGAGTGATTAGAGGTTGTACGCTGTAGGGGCGTCGCCAAGCGGTAAGGCACCAGGTTTTGATCCTGGCATGCGTTGGTTCGAATCCAGCCGCCCCTGCCATAACCTTTCGAGGTTGCTACAGCCAGACGATCGCTTTCAGGGTTACATCTACAGGGGCGTCGCCAAGCGGTAAGGCACCAGGTTTTGATCCTGGCATGCGTTGGTTCGAATCCAGCCGCCCCTGCCAAACATCACGAGAGCTGTTCAAAACGCCTGGCCTTTTGAACAGCTTTTTGTTTCATCGGATCCACCCTCAGGCAGGTACTGCGCGTGTCCAAGATGATGGTCTTCACGGGGAACGCCAACCCCGACCTGGCCCGGCGTGTTGTACGTCAGCTGCACATCCCTCTCGGTGACGCCTACGTCGGTAAATTCTCCGACGGCGAAATCAGTGTCGAGATCAATGAGAACGTTCGTGGTAAGGACGTCTTCCTGATTCAGCCGACCTGTGCCCCCACCAATGACAACCTGATGGAACTGGTCGTGATGGCTGATGCCTTCCGCCGCTCCTCCGCCACCCGCATTACCGCTGTCATTCCCTACTTTGGTTACGCCCGTCAGGATCGCCGTCCGCGCTCCGCACGTGTGCCGATCAGCGCCAAGGTCGTGGCCGACATGCTCGATGTGGTGGGCGTCAACCGCGTCCTCACCGTTGACCTGCATGCCGATCAGATCCAGGGTTTCTTCGATTTGCCCGTGGACAACATCTACGGTTCGCCGGTCCTGGTCGATGACATCCAGGCCCAGCGCTTCGAGAACTTGATGATCGTTTCCCCCGACATTGGTGGTGTAGTGCGTGCTCGCGCCGTCGCCAAGTCGCTGGGTGTGGATCTGGCTATCATCGACAAGCGTCGCCCGAAGGCCAACCAGTCCGAAGTGATGCACATCATCGGTGATATCGAAGGTCGTACCTGCATCCTCGTCGATGACATGGTCGATACCGCTGGCACCCTGTGCCACGCCGCAACTGCCCTGAAAGATCATGGCGCTGCCAAGGTCTTCGCGTATTGCACTCACCCGATTCTGTCCGGTCGCGCCATCGAGAATATCGAAGGCTCTGTCCTCGACGAACTGGTGGTGACCAATACCATTCCGCTGTCCGCAGCGGCGCAAGCTTGTACCCGTATTCGCCAATTGGACATCGCGCCAATGGTGGCTGAAGCGGTTCGCCGTATCAGCAATGCTGAATCGATCAGCGCGATGTTCCGCTAAGCCGAAAGCTTAGCCCTTCGCGCAGAACGAAAATGTGCCCCGCCCCGTGCGGGGCTTTTTGCCCAACCGCCCGGTAGTGCTGGTCGCAAGCACTTCGGGCGTGTTGTTATCCTGGAGAAACACAATGACTGATTTCACTCTGAATGCCCAAGTGCGTTCCGACCTGGGGAAAGGTGCGAGCCGCCGCCTGCGTCGTAATGCCAACCTCGTTCCGGCCGTCATCTACGGTGGCGACAAAGCCCCGCAGTCCATCAGCCTGCTGCTGAAAGACGTAACCAAGCTGCTCGAAACCGAAGCTTCTTTCAGCCACGTGCTGACCCTGAACGTCGATGGCCAGAACGAGTCTGTTCTGATCAAGGCGCTGCAGCGTCATCCGGCCAAAGGCTTCGTTCTGCACGCTGACTTCGTCCGCGTTGTTGCTGGTCACAAGCTGACCGCTACCGTTCCGCTACACTTCATCAACCAGGAATCCTCGGTTGGCGTGAAGCAGCAGGGCGGCGAAATCCTGCACAACATCAACGAAGTGGAAGTTTCCTGCCTGCCGCAGGATCTGCCGGAGTTCATCGAGGTCGACATGGCCAAGGTTGAAGTCGGTCAGGTACTGCACATGACCGACCTCAAGCTGCCGAAAGGCGTTGAGCTGGTCGCCCTGGCACACGGCAGCGACCTGCCGGTTGCCAACGTTCACGCTCCGCGCGTGAGCAAGGAAGACACTCCGAAAGAAGAAGGCGCTGCCGAGTAATCCGCTCGCTAGCATCTGAGGAAGGGCCTCTGTCGTGACTGCCGTCAAACTGATCGTCGGCCTGGGTAATCCAGGCCCTGAATACGACCAGACCCGGCATAACGCAGGGGCCCTTTTCGTTGAGCGTCTGGCCGCCCACAAAGGTGCCAACCTCAGCGTGGATCGCAAGTATTTCGGCCTGGTCGGCAAGTTTCGCCACCAGGACGAAGATGTCCGCCTGTTGATTCCCACCACCTTCATGAACCGCAGCGGCCAGGCGGTGGCGGCACTGGCCGGATTTTTCCGAATTCCTCCCGAGTCTATCCTGGTCGCCCATGATGAACTCGACATGCCCCCAGGCATCGCCAAGCTCAAGCAGGGCGGCGGCCATGGCGGGCACAACGGGCTGCGCGACATCATCGCCAAGCTCGGCAATCAGAACAATTTCTACCGCCTGCGTCTGGGCATCGGTCATCCCGGCCACAGCAGCCTGGTGACCGGCTATGTGCTGGGCCGAGCGCCCCAGGCCGAGCGCGAAAAGCTGGACGCCAGCCTCGATTTCGCGCTCGACGTGCTGCCCGAAATTCTGGCGGGTGATTGGACGCGAGCGATGCAGCGCCTGCACAGCCAGAAGGCCTGATCGAACTCGACGCAGGGGTGCAAGACAAAGGCAACGGCGGCGCGGAAGGCCTGCATTACAGCGCATCACGAAGCCGTTTAACGCAGTTTGGCAACGCCGGTAGCGCATCCGCTGCCAGCCAATACCGAGGCAAAACACCATGGGATTCAATTGCGGCATCGTCGGTCTGCCCAACGTCGGCAAGTCCACCCTGTTCAACGCGCTGACCAAATCCGGTATCGCTGCGGAAAACTTCCCCTTCTGCACCATCGAGCCGAACAGCGGCATCGTACCGATGCCCGATCCGCGTCTGCAGGCCCTGGCTGACATCGTCAAACCCGAGCGCATCCTGCCGACCACCATGGAATTCGTCGACATCGCCGGCCTCGTCGAAGGCGCTTCGAAAGGTGAAGGTCTGGGCAACAAGTTCCTTGCCAATATTCGCGAGACCGATGCCATCGCTCACGTAGTGCGCTGCTTCGAGGACGAAAACGTGATTCACGTCTCCAACTCGGTCGATCCCAAGCGTGACATCGAGATCATCGAGCTCGAACTGATCTTCGCTGACCTCGACAGCTGCGAAAAGCAGCTGCAGCGCGTCACCCGCAACGCCAAGGGCGGCGACAAGGAAGCCGTGGCGCAAAAGGCGTTGCTAGAGAAGCTGATCCCCCACTTCACCGAAGGCAAGCCGGCCCGCACCTTGTTGAAGAAGCTCGGCGACGATGAGATTCAACTGGCCAAGGGCTTCCACCTGCTGACCAGCAAGCCGGTCATGTACATCGCCAACGTTGCCGAGGATGGCTTCGAAAACAACCCGCACCTGGACGTGGTCAATGCCATCGCCGCCGAAGAGGGTGCCGTCGTGGTACCGGTGTGCAACAAGATCGAAGCGGAAATTGCCGAACTGGACGATGGCGAGGAAAAGGACATGTTCCTCGAATCCCTCGGCCTGGAAGAGCCCGGTTTGAATCGTGTGATTCGCGCAGGGTACGAGCTGCTCAACCTGCAAACCTACTTCACTGCTGGCGTGAAGGAAGTGCGTGCCTGGACCGTCAAGGTTGGCGCCACGGCTCCCCAAGGCGCCGGCGTGATCCATACGGACTTCGAGAAAGGCTTCATCCGCGCCGAAGTGATCGCCTACAACGACTTCATCCAATACAAGGGCGAAGCCGGCGCCAAGGAAGCCGGCAAATGGCGCCTGGAAGGCAAGGAATACATCATCAAGGACGGCGACGTGATGCACTTCCGCTTCAACGTCTGATTTAGATCCTGGCGGATCTTGATGAACCCAAACGCTTGAGGAACGCCGTTGGCCGAGCCAAACCAGCCGGCTCGGCGGCTCGGCGCTGCGCCGTGAGCCCCGCGGCGTAACCGAAGAGTTCCGCATCGGCGGCCGCAATGCTTATCGCACAGCAACTGACCGCCACGCCTCCCACCCCGCTCGCTTTCTGATGAATACAGCGAGCCAGTAGATCCTTGCCGGTACCGATTCGCCACGGATCAGCAGCGCAATCGGCGGCCTTGCCAGATCAACATTATCACGATGCTGCCACGATCCGGGATCGATAGACGCCTTGGTTCGATGCCCAGCGGGCTGTGCTCTTCCTTGGCGAAGGCCAGCACATTGTTATTCCTTAACGATCTATAAATGTTCTTAAACAATATTTTTAAGAATATCTCAGCACCCTCTACTATCCGTTCCACGCCTCGCTGGCTACGGCCGTTCGGCCGTCACGAAAGGCTTCACGGAGAACAGAAATGACCGCGACCATTCCCAACATCGAGGGGCAGGACGAAGCCAGCATCCTGCGCGAGATCCACAGCGCCCTGCACGGCCTCAAGTTCGGCTCGGTGGAAATCACTGTGCACAACGGCGAGGTCGTGCAGATCGAGCGCAAGGAGAAATTCCGCCTGCAGCCGAACAACAAGACCACCTGACCATTTCATAACCCCGATTCATCAGCCCGACTGGACCACCGGAGGGCGTGACCATGACGAGCCAAGACCATGAACACGCACCGGTACTGCAGCTATCACCCGCCGCGAATGCGGAGCTGAAAGCCCCGAAACCGAATTCAGTAACAGCCAAAAGCACATTCGATCTGTTTTCAGGAGCTGCACCATGTCCATTCGACGTTTCGCTCTCGCCGCCCTGGCGAGCGTGCTGATTGGCGGCCACGCGCTGGCCGCCGATACCTTGCTCAACGTGTCTTACGACCCGACACGCGAGCTCTATGTGGAATTCAACAAAGCCTTCAACAAGCACTGGCAGGCCCAGGGCCACGAGCCGATCAAGGTTCAGCAGTCCCATGGCGGCTCGGGCAAGCAGGCCCGCGCCGTCATCGATGGATTGCGAGCCGACGTGGTGACCCTCGCACTGGCTGGCGATATTGATGAGTTGCATCGCCTCGGCAAGCTGATCCCCGCGGATTGGCAGTCCCGCCTGCCGGACGCTAGCACGCCCTACACCTCGACCATTGTGTTTCTTGTGCGCAAGGGCAATCCGAAAGCCATCAAGGACTGGGATGACCTGGTCAAGCCGGGCGTCGAGGTGATTACGCCGAACCCGAAAACCTCGGGCGGTGCGCGCTGGAATTTCCTCGCCGCTTGGGCCTATGCGCAGCAGAAATACGGCACTGAGAAAAAGGCGCAGGAATTCGTCGGCACGCTGTACCGGAACGTGCCGGTACTGGACACCGGCGCCCGCGGCTCGACCGTCACCTTCGTCAACAACGGCATCGGCGACGTGCTGCTGGCGTGGGAGAACGAGGCCTTCCTCGCATTGAAGGAACAGGGCGGGGAGAACTTCGAAATCATCGCGCCATCTCTGTCGATCCTCGCTGAACCGCCAGTGGCAGTGGTCGACAAGAACGTCGAGCGCAAGGGCACGCGGGAAGTAGCCGAGGCCTACCTGAACTACCTGTACAGCGAGGAAGGCCAGCGTATCGCGGCGAAGAACTTCTACCGGCCGCGCAATGAGAACGTCGCGGCCGAGTTCAAGGATCAGTTCCCGGCGCTGAAGCTGGTCACCATCGACGAGGACTTCGGCGGCTGGAAAATCGCACAGCCGAAGTTCTTCAATGATGGTGGGATCTTCGACCAGATCTATCAGGCGCACTGAAGCTGCTGCGCTTGCTCATACTGCGTTGAAGACCGGCTCGGGCCTGCTCATTTGCAGCTCGTAAACTCCGCGGCCCAGGCCTGTCTTCGCCTTGTCTGAGCTGCGCTCGCGACGCTTCAGCCGAAACGTTGCTCCCCGTGAGGCGTCGACGGTGGAAGTAAAAAGCGACTTCCACCCTACGCGGCTCAGCAGAATTCCTCGACAGAACAAGGCCGACCATGCCCCGTCCGACTCCCCCCGTCATACCCGGCTTCGGGCTGACGCTGGGCTACACCCTCGTGTACCTCAGTCTGTTGGTGCTGATTCCCCTGGGTGCGCTGTTTCTCAAGACCACCGAACTCAGCTGGGCACAGTTCATCGCCATCATCAGCGCCCCGCGCGTGCTGGCGGCGCTCAAGCTCAGCTTCGTCACCGCCTTCGCCGCCGCCGTGCTCAACGGCATTATCGGCACGCTGCTGGCCTGGGTGCTGGTGCGCTATCGATTTCCCGGACGCAAGATCATCGAGGCGATGATCGACCTGCCGTTCGCCCTGCCCACCGCGGTGGCCGGCATCGCATTGACCGCGCTGTATGCGCCGAACGGGCCGATCGGTCAGTTCGCCACGCAGCTGGGCTTCAAGATTGCCTACGCCCCGTTGGGCATCACCTTGGCGCTGACTTTCGTCACCCTGCCCTTCGTGGTGCGCACAGTCCAGCCGGTGCTAGCCGACATTCCCCGTGAAGTGGAAGAAGCTGCGGCCTGCCTCGGCGCCAAGCCGCTGCAGGTGGTTCGCCATGTGCTGCTGCCGGCGCTGCTGCCCGCCTGGCTGACCGGCTTCGCCCTAGCGTTTGCCCGCGGCGTTGGCGAGTACGGTTCGGTGATCTTCATCGCCGGCAATATGCCGATGAAGACCGAAATCCTGCCGCTGCTGATCATGGTCAAGCTGGACCAGTACGACTACGCCGGCGCCACCGCCATTGGCGTGCTGATGCTGGTGGTGTCGTTCGTCCTGCTGCTGCTCATCAACCTGTTGCAGCGCCGCATTGCGCGTTCGTGAAGAGGCCACCGACATGACTTCCGCTTCCCTAACGGTGACTGCAAATAACACCGCCAATGCAACGCGCCGCGGCAGCGCTCTCGGCCGGCGGCTGCTGATCTTTGCCGCCTGGCTGGTCTTCGCGCTCTTCCTCTTGCTGCCCTTGCTGGTCGTCGTCAGCGAGGCGTTGAAGCAAGGCTTCGGCACCTTCTTCAGTGCGATATTCGAGCCCGACGCCCTCGCCGCACTCAAGCTGACCTTGCTCGCCGTAGGCATCTCGGTGCCGCTGAACCTGCTGTTCGGCGTCGCCGCCGCCTGGTGCGTGAGCAAATACGAGTTTCGCGGCAAGAGCCTGCTGGTCACCCTGATCGACCTACCGTTCTCGGTCTCCCCGGTGATTGCCGGCCTGATCTACGTGCTCCTATTCGGCGCCCAAGGCTACTTCGGCGAATGGCTGAGTGATCGCGACATCCAGATCATCTTCGCCGTGCCCGGCATCGTCCTGGCGACGCTGTTCGTTACCGTGCCTTTCATTGCCCGCGAGTTGATTCCGCTGATGCAGGAGCAGGGCAGCACCGAAGAGGAAGCCGCGCGGCTGCTCGGCGCCAGCGGCTGGCAGATGTTCTGGCACATCACCCTGCCGAACATCAAATGGGGCCTGATCTACGGCGTGGTGCTCTGTACCGCACGGGCGATGGGCGAGTTCGGCGCGGTGTCGGTGGTCTCCGGGCACATCCGCGGACTGACCAACACGCTGCCGCTGCACGTCGAGATTCTCTACAACGAATACAACCATGTCGCAGCGTTCAGCGTGGCCAGCCTGCTGCTGGGCCTGGCGCTGGTGATCCTGCTGCTCAAGCAGTGGAGCGAGTCGCGCATCGCCCGCCTGCACGCCAACGCCGAGGAATGACCATGTCGATCGAAATCAGCAACATCAACAAGCGCTTCGGCCAGTTCCAGGCATTGAACGCCATCAACCTGCACATCCAGAGCGGCGAGCTGGTCGCCCTGCTCGGCCCGTCCGGCTGCGGCAAGACCACCCTGCTGCGCATCATCGCGGGGCTGGAGACGCCGGACAGCGGCAGCATCGTGTTCCACGGCGAGGATGTCTCCAGCCGTGACGTGCGCGACCGCAACGTCGGTTTCGTCTTCCAGCACTACGCGCTGTTCCGCCACATGACGGTATTCGACAACGTCGCCTTCGGCCTGCGCATGAAGCCAAAGAAGCAGCGTCCAAGCGACGCGGTGATCGCCGAGAAGGTGCACGAACTGCTCGGTCTGGTGCAGCTCGACTGGCTGGCCGACCGTTACCCCGAGCAGCTCTCCGGTGGCCAGCGCCAGCGCATCGCCCTGGCCCGTGCGCTTGCGGTCGAGCCGAAAGTGCTGCTGCTCGACGAGCCGTTCGGCGCGCTGGACGCCAAGGTGCGCAAGGAGCTGCGCCGCTGGCTGGCCCGCCTGCACGAGGACGTGCACCTCACCTCGGTGTTCGTGACCCACGATCAGGAGGAGGCGATGGAGGTCGCCGACCGCATCGTGGTGATGAACAAAGGCGTGATCGAGCAGATCGGCACGCCGGCGGAGGTCTATGCCAATCCGGCCAGCGATTTCGTCTATCACTTTCTCGGCGACGCCAATCGCCTGCAGCTGGACGATCAGCGCAGCGTGCTGTTCCGCCCGCACGAGATTTACCTGAGTTCGTCCGCAGGAGAGGGTTATTACGCAGGCGAGGTTCGGGACGTGCGTCCGCTTGGTGCGCTCACACGAGTAACGCTCAGGGTCGCCAACCAGACCGAGCCGGTCGAGGCCGAAGTGGGTAGAGACCACGCCAGCCTTGTCGACCTGCGCCGTGGCGAAACGCTGTACTTCAAGCCGAGCCGGAACTCATTCGATAGGGCAGCCCTCATGGAAGGAAATGCGTAGGCGGCGATGTCAGCTACGCTAAGTACGCGCATGATCAATCTTCGTGATCGTTCTAAGCGCAACGGTGCGGCAGTGCCTTAACGCCGGATCAAGCAGCTCGGGCGGGGCCATAAAAGGTCGACCAGGTGTGGGGGAGCATACGGCCTGGTTCGTCACGGCCCGACGGGCAGCACAGCTTTGAATAATCCCGTAAGCAGGAACAGACCTCATCGGAGATACATCATGCGCACGATCCTGAAGCCGCTTGCCCTTGCCGTTATCGCTGCGATGTCCTCACCGATGTTCGCGGCGCAAAACTCCACCGAAGTTGAACAGTCAGGTATCTCGCTGAAAGCCACCGCCACACAGACCGGCGGTGTCGACAACACAACCCTGATAACCCAAAGCGGCGTAGCCAACGAAGCGGTTACCTTCCAGCTAGGTGGTTCAGGCGACTCGATCAGCCAGTATCAGCAAGGCAGCTCTAACTACAGTGAAGCACGTCAGCTGGGCAACACCGGGGCGAGCCCCGTCTCCGGCAACTTGATCCTGCAATACCAGGCAGTTGGTTCTGAGAATGTGGCGAACGCCATTCAGACTAATTCCACCGAGAGCGTTATTTCCCAAGACCAACATGGCAGCTCCAATACCGCGCAAGGCGCCCAGTCGGATTCCATCGGTACAGGGCTCTACCAACTTCAAGTAGGCGACAGGAACTCTGCGACCGCTAACCAAACGTTCGCCCAGTCGACATCCACCAGCAAGCAGTACGGTTACGACAATGTCAGCAGTACCCGCCAAGACAACACGCTAGATGACACGGCTTATGTCTGGCAGGAGGGCACTGCGAACAATGCGACCGTGAGGCAGGATTACGGCAGCGTCTCCAATGTCGAGATTTATTCCTTTGGAGTCGGTAATTCGGTAACTGTGGAGCAGTACGAGGCCATCGCTTCGAATGCCGAGGTTGAAAGTAATGGCAACTACAACACGGCGATGGTCACCCAATCCGACATCTTGATGAAGTTGTCGAGCGAGCAGAATGGCGATCGCAACCAGCTCATAGCGACTCAAGGTGGCCGGCAGAACACTGTTGTTTCTGTTCAAACCGGCAATGACAACGTCATCGGCCTTGCGCAAGCTGGCAGAGACAGCAGTGTTGCCATAGAGCAGTCCGGCAATCGCAACACGGCCAGCGTCTCGCAGACCGCCCCTGGCAACGAATTGCGCGCAGTGACCACCGGAAACGACAACAGCATCGTGACCGTTCAGGTTGGCGTGGTTGAGGTAAACGCACTGGATCTTGAGCAGAACGGCGACAGCAACATCATCCAGGCCTCGCAATACAACGAGGGCAACTACGCGCTTGTCAGCCAAACCGGTACTGCAAACTTTGCGGACATTTCGCAACATGGCGCCAGCGATAATCTGAGCGTCCTTCAGAGTGGCACTTCAAATTCGGCGAGCGTAGTGCAGCACTAGGCTTATCGGCCCGCAGTCGCCATGCTGACGGGCCGCCACTGGCTACATGCGGAGCGCAAAATGGCGATGCCTACCCGCCCTCAAGCAGAGGCATTCAGAGGATCAAAGTCGCCACTTTGAAGACCTACTTGTTAGGCCGACCTCAACCATTTGTCTGACGACCGGCACGAGATCCTTCATCGGCTGGGGAATATTCGCCCCGTTTATGGGGTCGGAACAGGCAGACTTGCCGAAGCCGGAGTAGCAATGAACAGCCTCACCGAACCACCAATACAACATCTCGACGATACTTTTTTCGACCGGGACGCACAGATCGTCGCCCAAGATCTGTTGGGAACCGTGATTCGGCATTGCGTCGATGGGCTCTGGTTGTCGGCACGCATCATCGAGACCGAGGCGTATTACGTCGACGAGAAAGCCAGTCATTCGTCGCTGGGTTACAGCCCATCACGACGGGCGATGTTCATGCCGGCCGGCCATCTGTATCTCTATTATTCGCGCGGCGGGGATTCGCTGAACTTCAGCGTGCAGGGCGACGGCAATGCGGTGTGCATCAAGGCCGGCTACCCCTGGCTCGATTCACTGTCCTGCGAGGAGTCCATCGAGCGCATGCGCAGCAACAGCCCGGCCGCCACCGGAGGCCCCCGCCCGCTCACCCGTCTCTGCTCCGGCCAGACGCTGCTATGCAAGGCGCTGGGCCTGACAGTGACGCAATGGAATGCTCAACGCATGGACCCCGCTCGCCTGCGGGTGGACGATATAGGTGCCCGTCCGGACATTGTCCAGACCACGCGCCTCGGCATCCCAACCGGCCGCGACGAGCATCTGCCGTACCGTTTCGTCGATGCCGGTTTCGCCGCGCACTGCACGCGCAATCCGCTGCGCCGTGGGCAGCTGGAAGGACAGGACTATCATGTGCTGCGCCGCGAACTGCTCGCCAGTTGAGACACCGCTGCACCCTGTCGGAACTTGTCGTGCAACGCCAAGGCGAATTCGCCTGCTCGCAGGTTGCGTAGCGGTACTCGCCTGGCGCCAGTGACGTGCCTGATGCCGACCAGCCTGAAGGTCGACATCAGCAGGCCACGATAGTGGCCTTTTGGGCCTATCCAGACGGCTTAAAGCGTACCGGCCTGCCACTCCGCTTCGCGATTAGCCAAGGCCTGAGCGATGGCATCGACATCGTGGGACTCCAGCGCATCCGGCAGCGGATCCAAGCCTACGCTGGCGAACACCTGGCCATAGGCATTGCGTAGATCGGCATACGCCAGATCGCGGCGCAAGTTCGCTTGCAACAAATTCAATTC
Source organism: Pseudomonas sp. YJ42 (assembly GCF_047225135.1). Taxonomy (NCBI): domain Bacteria; kingdom Pseudomonadati; phylum Pseudomonadota; class Gammaproteobacteria; order Pseudomonadales; family Pseudomonadaceae; genus Pseudomonas; species Pseudomonas sp. YJ42. The sequence goes on from NZ_CP178378.1 coordinate 1,824,450, forward strand.
GCCCTGAATCAATTCCAGCTCGCCGATCCCTTGAGCTTTGTGGCGATTGCGTAGCTGCTCGGCTATCTGCTGATCCAGTGCCGCCAGTTGCTGGCTCGTGGTGAATTCACGCTGGGCCTCCTGGAAGTTTGCATTGGCCACATAAAGCTGCGCCAGGATAGCCATCGACATCGCCTGTCGGCGCATCGTCACCACGTCCTCGCTGGCCTTGGCCACGTCGATAGCAGCGGGCGCCGAGAGCACATTGAACAGGTTCCAGGTGACTTTCACACCGTAATCGGCCCAGCTCTGATTAACCAGAAACGAGTTGCTGTCATAGTGCCCACCCAGCGAGAACTCCAGGCCAGGCAACATGCGCAGCATCGCCTTGCGCGTTTCTGCCGCACCAATGCGCGCCTGGTAGTCCTGCTCACGCAGCTCAGGCCGGTTGACCAGCGCCTCCTGCTCGAGCACCGTCATGTCCGTCGCCAGCTTCGGCATGGGGTAATCGGCGGCCGCTGGCGCTAGCTCGAACTGCGCCCCCATGGGTAGATTGATCAGCGCAGCCAGTTCCGTCTTGGCCAGAGATAAGGCTCGCCGCTGCTGTTCCAACTGACGAGTCGCTTCGATCAGGGAACGCTGGTAGCCGAGTGACTGGACCGGATCGCCAATACGCTGCTCGCTCATGCGCGCACTGTCCTGCCTGGCTTGATCGACGCGTGCCATTTGCTGGTCGATTTGAGCCAGAAGGCGATCGGCGGCCATGGCGCGCCAATATGCCGAACGCACGTCCTGGATGATGGTATGCAGCACTTTTCGCCGACGCTCCTGGACGATCAGACGTTGATCGCCCTGCTGTTTGGCACTGACGTAGCTGACGCCGAAGTCGAGCACGTTCCAGACCATCGTAAGGTCGCCGACCTCACGGTCGCGGTCCTGAGAGGTCGAGGGTTCCAGCGACTGGGTACCGGTGCGAATACTGCGGCTGCTGGATGCGCTGACGTTGTTGCGCCCGGCATAGCCGGCGTTCAGCGCCATGCGTGGCAGCATGTCGAGACGAGACAAGTCGACCTGGCGTTCAGCCATGGCCTCTTCCATGACTTTCAGGCGCGCTTCCAGGTTGTACTTGACCGCGCGAGCCATGGCTTGGTGCAACGTCAAAGGCGCGGTCAGTGGTTCCTGCCCACTGAACATGCTGGCCAGATCAGCCTGGGCACGCTGCTCGCTGGCAGCACGCTCGATCGGCTGACTGGTCACGGCGCATCCCCCCATGGCCGCAGCAAGCACACACACCGCCAGTACCTTGTATTCTTTTTTCATCCGTGGGCCGCCCCCAATCGCGGCTTGTGTTCTTGTAGTCGGTTGATTCAGGCCGCGGGAGCCTTGTCAGCCCATTCACCAAGGGCCTTGGCCAGTTGATCGATGCGCTGCCGCTCGTTGTCATGCAAGGTTTCGAGTTGCTGCCCCAGACTTGGAGCTCCCAGAAAGCCTTTCTCCTCTATCTCTACCCCATCTCTGCCAAAGAGGTCCCCCTCCCCTTGCCGAGGGACCAGGTTGCCGAACGCAGATGACAATGTGCTGTTACCGAACACGCCGCCATCTCCGCCGCCGAACCCCAGGAAGCCGACCCCGGTCCCATCGCTGAATGCCGAGGAACTGAATATCTGTGCCAGATAGCTAGGCGCCAGCGCCTGGTTCTGCAGGAATATGTTACCGATTGGCGGAATTCCCCCGCCCAGACTTGGCGCTTCGAATAACGAAGGCGGTACCAGCGGCGGCATCAGCGCCGGTGGTGGCGGCACCGAGAGGGGTGGCGGCGACGAAACCGACGGGGTGATGACCGGAGCGGACGGCGTCGCGACGCGGAATTCCGGGTCGCCCGCATCCAAACCCGCCCTGATCTGCACGCCAGCCGTGCTGGGGATGCCGGCCAGGGCCAAGTTGGCATCGTTGCCGAGCGTATCGCTGAGGCTGCCGCCGTTGCTTTGAATGGTCGTCGCTACCGCGATGCCGGTCAGGTCGACCTGTCCCGGAGCAACGGTGTAGCTGAAAATCAGGGTATTGCCGCCGGAGCCCGACACATACTCGGCGAATACTGTCCCGCCGGTATCCAGCGTAATGGCGATACGCGGCGTACCACCATTGGCACCAACCACCACCGCGTCGTCGAAGGTAACGGCGAACTCAAGCGTCTGCCCCGCCAGATAGGTCCCATTACTTGGCACCCTTACTGCAGCGACCGCCGGGCCGGTATTATCCAGCGCGTAGGTTTCCCCGCTGAGGCCGGAGGTCAGGTTGTTGCCCGCCTGATCCGTGATGCCGGTCCCTGAGCTATTCAAGTCGAGCCGCAAGGTGCCGTCTCCGGTAATCGACCCGACGGTCACCTCATAGGTCTGCGCATCGATCCGTACGACGGACTGGACGGCCCCCGCGACCGTACCGGTACCGACCAGCGTAAAGTCGGCCGCGTCGACACCGGTCACCGCTTCGTTGAAGTGCAGCGTATAGCGGACGGAGTTGGCGGAGGTTGGCGTCGTATCGACCCGTATCAAACCCGAAGGGGTCGGCGCCGTGGTATCCACCAACACACCGCTGGTTGCGCCTACCGAATTCAAGGTGAGATCGAGGCCATTGCCGGCTGCGTCTCGGGTCGTTCCGCCGTTGAGGTCCAGAGCACTCACGGCGATGCCATCGCCGTCGGTATCGCCCGCCTGCACGCTGTACTGGAAGACCAGCGCGGTGCTGCCGGAGCCGGACACGTACGTCGCGTAACGGGTCACGCCGCCGATATCCAACGCCAGTCGCGGAGTACCGCCGCCAGTATCGACCAGCACGGCCTCGCTGGCATTGACGGTGAAGCTCAACACATCGCCAGCGTTGTAGGCGCCACTGGCCGGAACCGATACCGACGCCACGGTCGGCGCGACCGCATCGACCAATACCCCACTGGTCGAACCGACGCCGTTGAGCGTAGTGCTGGCCCCGTTTCCTACCGCATCGCGCAGCGTGCCACCGTTGGTATCGAGCGTGCCGCCCACGGATATGCCGTTGCTATCCAGCTGGCCGCTCTGCACCGTGTAGCGGAACACCAGTGCGCTGGTGCCCGAACCGGAGAGATAACTGGCGTAGACGGTGCCGCCGGTATCCAGGGTAATGGCCAGACGCGGCGTACCGCCGCTGGCATCGACTAAAACCGCCTCACTGTAGTTGATGATGAAGTCCAGGTTCTGCCCGGCTACGTAAGTGCCGTTGGCCGGAACGGATACACTGCCAACCGACGGCACGTCGCGGTCAACGCTGTAAGCCTCGCCAGCCAAACCGCCGCCGATTGCGTTATCGGCAGTGTCAACGATCCCGGTACCGCTGTTATTGAGGTCGAGCCCAATGCTGCCGGTACCGCTCACGCCACTGACCAGCACGGCATATGTCCGGCCATCAATCTGTGTAACGGAGGTGATGCTGCCGCCGGCCGAGCCGCCAAGCACCAAGCTGAAGTCAGAGGCATCCACACCGGAGACATCTTCATCGAAGGTCACTTTGAAATTGAGTGAGCCCGCATTGCTTGGATTGGCGTCGATGCGCACGATACCGCTGGCGATCGGCGCCGTGGTATCCACCAACACACCGCTGGTTGCGCCTACCGAATTCAAGGTGAGATCGAGGCCATTGCCGGCTGCGTCTCGGGTCGTTCCGCCGTTGAGGTCCAGAGCACTCACGGCGATGCCATCGCCGTCGGTATCGCCCGCCTGCACGCTGTACTGGAAGACCAGCGCGGTGCTGCCGGAGCCGGACACGTACGTCGCGTAACGGGTCACGCCGCCGATATCCAACGCCAGTCGCGGAGTACCGCCGCCAGTATCGACCAGCACGGCCTCGCTGGCATTGACGGTGAAGCTCAACACATCGCCAGCGTTGTAGGCGCCACTGGCCGGAACCGATACCGACGCCACGGTCGGCGCGACCGCATCGACCAATACCCCACTGGTCGAACCGACGCCGTTGAGCGTAGTGCTGGCCCCGTTTCCTACCGCATCGCGCAGCGTGCCACCGTTCGTATCGAGCGTGCCGCTCACGGATATGCCGTTGCTGTCCAACTGGCCGCTCTGCACCGTGTAGCGGAACACCAAGGCGCTGGTGCCCGAACCGGAGAGATAACTGGCGTAGACGGTGCCGCCGGTATCCAGCGTAATGGCCAGACGCGGCGTACCGCCGCTGGTATCGACTAAAACCGCCTCGCTGTAGTTGATGATGAAGTCCAGGTTCTGCCCGGCTACGTAAGTGCCGTTGGCCGGTACACTGACGAAGCCGGCGGTAGGTGCCACGCCATCGACGATAATATCGTGCTGACCTGCAATCGAACTGGCCCCGCCAGTGGCTGGCAAGGTCAAGACCGCATCGTCGTTGGTCGCACTGCGGATGGTCGCGCCGTTCAGCGACAGCGCGCCAGTCGATTGATAGTCGAGGTCGGCGGTCAAGTCCTCGGCCTGCACGGTATAGCTGAAGCTCAGCGTGTTGCTGCCGGAACCGGAAACATAGGTCGCCTGACGATCAGTAGCCCCGGTCTCCAGCAAGAGCGTCGGAGAGCCACCGGCGGTAATCACCGTAACCGCCTGGTCGAAGGTCATGGTCACGGTGATGACATCACCGATTTTGTAGCCACCATCTGGGTTGCTGACGTTCACCGAGGTGACGACCGGATTCAGGCTGTTCACGCTGATCGCGATGGTGTCGGTATCCGTCTGGTTGCCACCCGAGCCGGACAACCCTAGATCATTAGTGGCTATCTGCAGTGAAGCCGGGCCGTTGTATCCGCCAGTGGGGCTGAACACCATGCCATTCATCGCCAGGTTGATATCGGCCACGCTCCCTTCGAAAGTCATGACGCTATTGGCAGTACCACTACCCGTGATGAAACTCAGCCCGGCAGTGCCCGACAAGGTGATCAGGCCATTGCTAGCGGTGAGCATCACCCGAACGATGCCACCGCCGGCGTCCACATCGCTGATGGATACCTGGTTGCCATTACCGCTGGAGAAGACCAATACGCTGTCTTGGTCCGTCGATTGGGCTGCGGGAATACTGTTGACCGGTGCATCGTTCACCGCGGTGACCGTCAGCGTGACCGTGGTGGAATCGCTCTGGGCCCCGCCGCTGCCAGTATTGCCACCGTCGTTGATGCCCACCGTGAGTACCACGTTGCTGGTGGCGTTGAGTGCGGTCTGGAAGCTCACCCCGCTGGCAGCAATGAACGCATTGATATCGGCGACGGTACCCGTCAGGGTCAGGCTGCCCGAGCCCGATCCCGCCACCGTCACACCCGATCCGCTGCTGGCCGATAGGGTACCGGAGGCCACCGAGAAGGTCGCAACGACAATGCTATTGCCGGCATCGACGTCAGCGAAGCTGATGCCGGTGAGGGCGGCGCTGACATCCTCCGCCACACCGATGGAAACCGGCGCAGTAACGGCCGGCGCATCGTTGACCGCCGCGACCTGCAACGTGACGGTGTCGCTGTCGGTCTGGGCTCCGCCGCTGCCCGTGTTGCCGCCATCGTCGATTGCCACGGTCAGGATCACGTTGGCCGTAGCATTGGCCGCCGTGGTGAAGGCCAGGTTGTTACCCGCGATGAAGGCATTGATGTTGGCAACCGTGCCGGTCAAGGTCAGCGCACTGCTGGTGCCACCGACAGTCACACCGCCGCCGCTGGTTGCGCTGAGCGTGCCGCTGGCCACCGAGAAGGTGGCGGTGACGCTGCCACCGCCAGCATCGGCATCGCTGAAGCTGATGCCGGTCAACGCACTGGCCGCCTCCTCGGTCACGAGGATATTCGCCGGCATACTGGCCACAGGTGCATCGTTGATGGCGGTAACGCTGACCTGCTTAGTCGCCGTATTGCTGTCGTCGCTGCCGTCATTGACCTTGAAGCTGATGGTGCGGTTGGCGGTGTTGGGCGCATCCGAGCTGTTGCTGTAGGTGACGCTGCGCAGCGCGGCCTGCCATTGAGCAAGCGTGGCGGTGCCGCCGGCTGAGGTCAGCGTCAGTACGCCGGTGCCGGCGTTATAGCTGGCGCTGATGTTGCCCATGGTATTGCCGTCGTTGACGAAAGCGAGCACGTCTTGGCCGGTGGCGAAGTTGCCGGTGATAGAGACCGTGGCACTGGCAAAGGTGGTGCTGTCGATATCGCTTAACGTCAGGCCGCTGTCGATCACCGTGGCGCTTCCATCCTCCGTGAAGGCATCGGTGCCGCCGGTTGTCGTGACCACGGGCGCATCGTTTACCGGAGTGACGGTGACGTTGATGGTGCCATCGGCCGGGCCAGTGCCGGCGGCGTCACGAATGCGGGTGGTGACGGTGAAGTTCTGATCGTTGTTAGCCGAAGGGGCCAGCGCCACGGCAGCTAGCGCCGCGTTCACATCAGCCACCGAGCCAGTGACCGTCCATACGCCGGCGCCGGCGTTGTAGGAGGAAATCGCCGAGCCGAAGACGCCCGTGGTGAGCACGCCGGCCGCCGGATCGGACAACGTGAGCGTCGCGGTGATGGTGTCGCCGGTGTCCACGTCGGTCACCACGATATCGTCCAGCGCTACCACACTGCCGCCTTCGGTCGCGGCCTTGCTCTGGGTGAGATTGGTGGCGGTCGGCGCGTCGTTCACCGGCGTGACATCCAGCGTAATGGTGCCATCGGCCGGGCCGGTATTGGCGGCGTCGCGAATGCGCGTGGCGATGGCGACATCCTGATCCCAGTTCGCCGCCGGGGTGAAAGCAACGGCGGCCAGCGCCGCGTTCACATCGGCCACCGAGCCGGTGACCGTCCACACGCCGGTGCCGGCGTTGTAGGAGGAGATGGCCGAGCCGAAGGTGCCGGTGGTCAAGGAGCCGGCCGATGTATTGTTTAGCGTCAACGTCGCGGTAATGGTGTCGCCCCCATCGGCATCGCTAACCACGATATCGCCGATCGCCACGCTGCCACCGGGATCCTCGGTATAGGTAACGGTCTGGGTCAGGTTGCTGGCAGTCGGTGCAGCGTTGGGGTTGTAGTTGAGGTCGGTGATACCGCCATTAGTGGTAGAAATGGTTGAAATTGCTGTTCCAGCAGGCCCGTTAGTGCCCCCGTTAACTGCAGCGCCACCAGCGCCGCCGGCGCCTACGTTGCCCGACATGTTGGCGAAGGTTGAGCTGTCCATCTGGACAGTACCTCCGGCATTCCAGATGGCACCAACACCCGCACCACCAGCACCGCCGTTGCCGGTGCGTCCATAGGCGGCCTGGTAGGCGGACACACCGCCACCGCCACCACCGCCCGCCCCGAGGTTGTTGCTGATCGTAGAGCTAATGATGGTTAGGACACCGGTGCTGGTGTTGTAGAGGCCGCCCGTGGCTGCCGCGCCGCTACCGCCCGCGGAGGAGGATCCCATACCGCCGCCGCCGCCGCCGATGCTGGTGCTGCCATTGGTTGCGGTGCCACCCGTACCACCCGCCGTGTAACCGTAATTGGTGCCCGTTCCGTAATAACTTCCGCCCGAACCGCCGCTGGCACTACCCCCTCTGCCACCCGCAAAGTTGGACCCGCCAGCCCCATGGCCGCCGGTGATACCCGAAGGTGGAATCGCTCCGAATAGGGTGCCTGGACTGGCACCACCTGTACCGCCCGAGGTCGAGCCAAAACCACCGCCGCCGCCGCCACCGCCAGCATAATTACCGCCAGCGTCACCACCACCGCCGCCACCACCCGAGGCCTTGTTGCCGCTGATCGTGCTATTGCTGATGGTCAGCACACCGCTGTTGTAGATGCCTGCACCCAAGCTATCAACGGCATTTGCGGTTTCATTAGCACCGTTACCGACGATCAATCCATTGGAAATCGTCAGGTTATCAATGGCCACAGCAGAGCCAGCGCCCGAGGTAGCGACACTCAGCACGCGTGCCAGATTGTTGCCGCTCAGGGTGAAGCCGCCGCCGACGATGCTCATGGTATGGCCGTCGGTAACGTTGATCGACAGGGTGTCAGCCGCTGAAGCGAAGGTGATATTGCCGGTAAGGGTGATCAGGTCATCAATGCCATCAGTGTTGCCCGTGGCGATCGCTGCCTTGAGCCCGGCGACGCTGTTAACGCTGGTAGTCACCAGTACGTGATCGTAGCTGTCGAGCTGGGAAAGGTTCAGCGCATAACTGGCCGCTACGTCACCGGTGGTGATTTCCAGGTCCCAATCTGCGCCTTTGGCGCTACCACCAGTTCCGTCATCGGACGCAGCGATATCGGCCCCCGTCATGCTGGCCAGCTGCGATAAAAAAGCCTGCCCTTCGCTGCCCGCACCCACTTCGCAACCGTAGAGCAGGATGTCGCCATCCGTGGTCAGGGCCTCGCCGATGCTCTGCAGTTCGCTGCTGTAATCGCCGAGATTGCCTTCGAACAGTGGCGCGTTACCCAACAACAGCACCCCGGCATCGCCGTGGGAAATGATATGGATGGCGTCGATACCGCTACGACCTGCCAAGGCATCGGCGATCTGCTGCACCCCATTCTGATCCGTGCTCAGCAACACCACTTCGGCATCCGGCGAAACGGACTGCAGCAGGGCCTGGTAATCCGGCACACGCGTGTCGACGAAGACCATTTCCTTACGGCCGCCATCCTGGGTATCCGGCACCAGGCCGGCATGAGAGCTGTCACTGGCATCCTGGCTCGTTACCGTGCTGGTGGCATCGCCATGACTGTTGTCCGCGGAGTCATCGGCGCTCGGAACATCGCTGGCCACGGTGGCGGCAATGGCTCCGTCAAACATCATGCGCGGTTCGAGTGCACTCATCAGCGGATGTGGGCGCGACAGCCGATGCGCATTCGACGACTCGGACGACTGAGAGCTCTTAGGTGCCTCGGCCTGCTTGGATTTACCCCACCACATGATTCTGTCCCTCGAAATAATGGTGTCCAGACCGAACCTTTAGCCGGTCAAGCTGCTTGCTATGGATGCTTTGCGCTTTCCGCGACCCTGATCACATTGGCTTCACTGCTACGCGGGTCCTTCCAGAAGTCGAGCCCGGCGTATTGTTCGAACAGGTCGGGCGGCAGAATGGTGCGGCGCGCCTCCGCTTCCACCTTGGGCCGCACCTTGTGCAGCCCTGTCAAACCGAGGGCTTGGTCGAATTCGGGCGCGTCGTACTCGAGATGCTCGAAGTCATGCTCGAACCAGGGCTCTCCGAGGAAATCGTAGACCAGGCGCAACACCTTCTCGGGCGTCGCCGCCAGCAGGTCGTACTCCACCAGCAGCAACGACTTGGCATGCTCGCCGTAATAGGCATCCTTCAACGCCGCCCAGGCGAACCCGACCAGGCGGTTGCGCTGGGCCAGGGTATCGACGCGGCTATAGACGGTGTTGCGCTCGACATCGTCGCCGAACAGCTTGGTATGTTCGTAGGGATTGGCGCGATAGAGCCGCTCGATGCTGTCCATCACCCAGGCGACATTACGCACGCATGCGATCACCTTGGCCTGAGGGAACAGATCCATCAACGCGGGGAGCTTGGCGCACCATTGGCGGTTGGTGTCGAAGACGATACCCCTATCAGCCTGCTCTGCGTAGTAATTGCTGAACAACCCTGTCAGCAAACGCTTGCGCTGCGCCTGGGTGATAACGGGACCGAATTCGCTGCCGGCGCTGAACTGATTGAGCATCCCTGAAAACAGCGCTCCGACGGGGCTGGTCATGCCGGCATGAAAGCGCGGATTCTGCCTCAACAGCGCGGCCAGCAGCGTAGAGCCTGACCGGGGTAAACCCGAGATGAAATGAAACGTCGGCACTACCTGCTCTCTTTCTTATTCCATTAATCGCCTAATCGTAGCCGCGGTATTTGATACTTACCAGCGCATAGAGATAAGTTCCGTCTCGGAAAAAAATAAATCGACTGCCCGGCCTTCAGGTAAGTCCGCCATCTCCGCCAGCACGAGACCTTTTGCTATGTCATTGGATGGACCGTCCAACGCTCCCGACCGTCAGCAACGCGAAGCACGTCACGGTCATCGCGGGACCGCCATCTTGCTGACCGGGTTGCCCGCTGCCGGTAAATCGACGCTGGCCCATGCCTTGGAAGCACGGCTTTTCGCGCATGGCGGGCAGTGTCTGGTTCTCGATGGCGACCAACTGCGCGCCGGGCTCAGTCGCGACCTGGGTTTCAGCGAAAACGAGCGTGAAGAGAACCTGCGCCGCGCCGCAGAAGTAGCCGCCCTGCTGGTAAATGCGGGGATGATCGTGGTTATGGCCATGATCGCCCCATTGGCGAGGCATCGGCAGCTCTTGGCCGAGCGCCTGGGCGCCGATTACCGCGAGGTCTGGTGCTGCGCCTCGCTGCGCAACTGTGAGCACCGCGACCTCAAGGGCCACTACGCCCTGGCCAGAGCCGGGAAACTCCCCAGTTTTACCGGCATCTCTGCCCCGTATGAAGCACCGCAAGCCCCGGCACTGACACTCGATTGCGACAAGTGCAGCGTGGCGGACAATGTCGAGCGGCTGCTGCAGTGGCTGAGCAGCGAAGGACTACTCGGCTCGCTCATGCAGCCCCGCGATGACGCCGGTTTTGACAGGGACGGTGCGAAGCGCATCTGCGAAGGCTAGCCGAACAGCGCAATAGCGAAGCCCTACGAAGATCCCGCACGGCCCGCGCAACCCCAGCACGCTTCGCCGTAACAAGCACTGGGCTTTAGCCGAACGTTTACTTCTTCGACATTTCAACTAAAACTCTCCGAGCGTCGCTTCAGTGTGCCACTACGATGGCCGCGGGAGATGTCGCCCTTCATGCAGGTGACCATCCAGAACCAGGAGTAGATTCATGGAAGTATTTATCGGCACCATCCAACCCTTCGCCTTCAACTTCGCACCACGCGGCTGGGCATTGTGTAACGGCCAGACCATGTCGATTGCCCAAAATACCGCGATGTTCTCGCTGCTGGGGACCATCTATGGTGGCAACGGGCAAACCACCTTCAACCTGCCCGACCTGCAAGGGCGTATGCCCATCGGCATGGGCCAGGGGCCAGGCTTACCGCTCCATAACATCGGTGAAGCCTCGGGCTCGCCCTCGACGGTGCTGACAAGCGGTCAACTGCCTACGCACACCCACGCCGTGCAGGTACAAGTGGGCGGCGCGGCGTCCAATCCCGCCCTCGCCCCCAGCGCAACCAATCAATTTCTCGGCGCCTCTATCGGCGGTTCCCCGGCTGCTGCAGCCATCTGGTCGGATACGCTCTCTTCGCCGGTCACCATGGGTGGCGCACAGGCCGGTCTGGCCGGCAACAGCCAGCCGGTGGATATCATGAACCCCTACCTGGCATTGAACTTCAGCATCGCCATTCTGGGAATATTCCCTTCGCGCAATTAAGCAGGCGGTCAAAAATCGACCTGCGCGGCCCTTCTTAAAGCGAGAGGCGTTAGGACAGGCTCCTGTGCGAGCAGGTCGCTGCTTAGCCCACTGTTGCGGGGCCGCTCTGTCATCTCGGCTCACGGCCACGCCCTTCGGCGAACTGCCAAGCCGGCCGAGCTGACTCGCTTGAATGGACTGACGCGGCGTCTTGCGCCGCCCACCACCACCGAACGTCTGAAGGAAAAAAGATGCTGAACCTCATCAGCGCGGAGCATTTTCTCCAACTGCAAGGCCAGGTCTGCGAGTTCGCCGCGGATACGGGTGAAACACTGTTGCTCCGGGTAGACTCGGTCAATCTGAAACCCAACGCCCGCATGCCCAGTGCCTCGGCGGAAACGCGCGTGCCGTTCTCGGTCGGGCTGACCGCCATGCAGCCAACTAGATTCATGGACGGCAGCTGCACGGTAGAGCTGCCGCAACTGGGCCGAGTCTCGCAGTTGATGGTGTTGCGCGAAGCGGCGCTGGATCGTGACCCCACGCAGCACTATTTCCAGATTCTGTTCAACTGAGCGCAACCGAGGGATACCAGACCAGGCGGTCGGCCACCGGCTGGGTCTCCTCGACCCGGAAGCCCAACTCCAGATATAGCCGCCTGGCCTCCATATTGTTGCGCCACACCACGACCGCAACCGGGCTGGCGACTTGTTGCGCCGCACGCTGTACGCCCCGCAGGACGATCTTCCCGTAACCCCGCCCGCGCACGGCGGGAATCAGCGCGAGGTAGATCAGACGCACCTCGTTATGACCGAAATCGACCGTTACCGCGCCAATCGTCGAGCCGGCTTTTTCGATAATCAAATGCATGGCATTGGGGTAATGGGCGCCCATCCCCGCTTGCTGCACCTGATATTGGTTGGCGACCACGGTATCGATCAGTTCGGCTTCGCCATCGATCCATTGCAAATCCGCCCGGCTCGATTGATACAGGCGTTGTAGAAAAGGCTCATCGCTCGGCCTGGCCGGACGCATACCGATACCGTCCGCCAGGGATGAAAGATCGCTCATGCAACACTCCTTATTAGCGCGCTTAACCCAGCTGCCGCAGACGCAGCGCCTCGAGATCATGATAGGGCTCCGCAGCCCAGCGACTGACCGCCTCACGCAACGACGCACAAGCGCCGTCACGCTTACCCTGGCCATCCGCGACAAAGACCTGCTCCGGCCGTTTGGCGTTTTGCCCACTGCTCGCCAGGGCCGCCGCGACCTGAGCGGCATCGAGTCCGAACAGCGTGCGCAACCTGCCGTCCAACGCCATTGGCAGCTCGTTGTAATTGAGTAGCAGACCGCCATATTGACGATGCAGATCGACAGCGGTTTGCAGGAGCCGACCGAGGCGACGAGCAATGAAGGCCTCGCGCGGCGTCGATGGTTCGCCCGCCAGGTTCAGCGGCGACTCGCCAATCAAGCCAGGCACCATGTGCATACCCGGCTGATGCCAATGCGAGGCCGCGATTTCCAGCGGGTCGCGGTAGAGGAACAACCAGGGCGTATCGGGAAAGCAGCGACGGAGCAGCGGCAGCTCATAAAGATTCCAGGCATCCAGCTTGACCACCAGGTGTGACGCTTGAGCATTACGACGCTGGCCCAGCGCCGAGAGCATGGCGCGAACAGCCGCGCACTGCTCATGCTCAGCACCATGCAGCTCGCTGCCGTAATGCGCGCGCAGCAACTGATCCAGCGGCGGCGGTTCGGACAGCACGATGTGTGTATCGAGCCGCGCCAGCATCTGCGCCAGCAGGGTCGAGCCACAGCGCGACGCGTGAAAGACGAACGCAGTGGGCATCAGACCCGGGCTCGCCGCCTGCCAGTCGAGAAGCGCCGTCAATGGCGTATCGCGACGAAACGCCTGATTGAACGGCAATCGCAGCGCCAGATCCACCTCATCGCGATAGAACGGCTGGGTCAATTGCTGCTCGCCAAACCAGCACCAGTCGACACGCCATTCGCCGTCGCCTGGCCAGACCCTGATCGGCAACCAGCCGCGCATCTCGTCGACCGTCTGGGGAGCAACCGTCAGGCTCGCCATAACGCAGCCCACTCACTCCTGCCCTGACGCATCGCCGCACGAACGTCAGCCGCAGAAAACTCCAACCCCAATTCCGCTCCCACCTTAAGTGTCGCCTCGATGAATTCCCCATTGTCGGTCAGGGTACGTAGGCGCTGCGCCAGATCGGCATCGCTCGCGATGATTCGGCGCAAGCGTGCGAATGCCTGCATCGCCGCACTGGGTTGCAGCACGGGTGTGGTTGCCTGGCACTCGACGATTGCCCGCAACAGCCATGCCTGCGGTAAACAATCGAGCACCAGGTGAACGCGCGGCGAGCCGCTGGGGTTGGTCACACGATGCGGGCGGGACAGATCGAGAAACCAGCACTCACCTGGCCGCATCGGCACCTGCAGGCCGTCGAGCAGAAACTCGACCCCTGTTGGGCTGAGCAGCGGGATATGCAGACGAAGATCGCTGCCGGGCAGGCCCAGATCGTGGTCACAATGTTCCTGGATAGCCGACCCTGGCCCCAGACGTAGCAGGCGCGCGCTGCGCAGCGAAGTTTGAAAGTGGCCGAGCACCTCGTGCCAAGCGGGTTCGTCCTGCCACCAGGCACTGCGACGTGGGGCGCCACGCCCAGGCGCGAGCGGCAGGAGCGCATCTTCGGGGCTGATCAACGCCACCCCGCTCCAGTCGCCCTGGTAGTAAGTGCTGTTGAAATGCGCTTGCCAGGCATCAACCGGTATCCGCTGCAACGCTTCGAGCAGCGGCGGCATCTCGCAGCGAAGGGACAAGCGCGAACAGAGCGGTAGCGGGCTGTCAGCCATACCAGCTTCCTTGATTGAGTGGTATCGGCAGCAGCGCCGCCGACCGATCCGATCTAGAACCCACTTTCCCTCACCCCCAGCGCCGCCATCCGACGCCAAATGGCGCCCAGGATGGATTCTCCCCTTCCCTCCAGCACCACCACGCCCAACAGCGATTGCCGTGGCGCCGCCCGCTCGTCCCGCGGCACCAGGCGTACGCCATATTGCGCCTGCTGCGGCTCGGGCCGTTGCTGGGCATCGCGGCGCACCGCAATGGGACCGCCCTGATCCGAAGCCAAGGCTGGCTGATCCAGATAAGCGGAGCCGGTCACATCCACCTCGGTCAAACGCACCGGCACGCCAGGTAACCAGGGGTCGGCACTGGCGATGAACCGCCCCTGCGCGCCAGCCTCGATGCGCCATAGCGACTCCTCGGCCAGGTAGCCTCGCAAGCGCGCTCGCTCCTCGACCACCCGCACCAGCGTTTGCTGCGGCGACAACCAGCGACCCGCCGCCAAGTCCGCCGGCAGGTCTCGCACCACGCCGTCGTGCGAGGCGCGCAGCTGCAAACGCTCACGCTGCGCAGCCAAGCCACGGTATTCGGCCACCGCTTCGGCCAGATGCTGCTCGAGGATGGCGCTGTCGGCCACCGTCTCGCTACGTCCAGCCTGACGCCGTAACTGCAATTGCAAAATGTCGATCTCGCTGCGCACGATCTGCTGACGCGAATCGAGGTCCGGCGACTCCAGCTCCAACAGCAGGTCGCCGCTGCGCACCGTCTGGCCGTCGTGTACATGGAGCTGCTTCAGCCGCGCAGGGACCGGCGCGTGCAGCGCGCTGACCCGGCTCGCCTCGAGCATCGCAGGGATTTCCACGGTGCTCCGCCAGGGCACCAGCAACACCACCAACACGCCCAGCAGCGCAGCCCCGACGAGCAGCGCGCGTGCCGGTTGCGCCTGCGCGCGTCGCCGCCACCACTCCTGCAGCTCGCGCCAGATCGGCAGGCCGATGAACCAGGTCAGCTCTACCAGCATGAGGAACACGCCCAATAGTTTGAAGAACATGTGGTACACGGCCAGGGCGATCCCCAGGAACAAAGCCGCCCGCCATAACCAAGCGCCATAGCCCCAAATCAGTAGCTTGCGCCGCAGCGCGGGCGGCCAGGGTTCCGGCGCCGGCTCGCCGTAGCCGAAAAAGGCTTCGCGCAGCCGCCAGCGGCACAGGGCAAACGCACGTGCCTGCAAGTTCTCCACATCCCAGAGATCGCTGAGCAGGAAATAACCATCGAAACGCATAAAAGGGTTGAGGTTGACCGCCACCGTGGTGATCCAGGTGGCGCTGGCGAGCATGAACACAGCGCTACGCAGCGCTCCGTCCGGCAACAGCGACCAGGCGAGCAACGCGACACAGGCCAACAGCAGCTCGGCCAGCACGCCGCCGGCACCGATGAGCAACCTGGAACGGCGATCGTTGACCCGCCAGGCATCGCTGACATCGGTGTAGAACAGCGGGAACATCACCATGAACGCCAGGCCCATGCTCTGCACGCGACATCCGGCGCGCTTGGCCATATAGGCATGGCCGAACTCGTGGCAGAGTTTGGCGAACACCAGCGCTACGCCGAAGGCCAACGCGCCGCCCAGGCTGAACAGATGCGGAAAGGTGGCGATGAATCGCTGCCAGTCGCGCGCAACCAGGAACACCCCGAAGGCCAGCAACATGGGAAGACCATAGCGCAACAGACCTGGGCCGTAACGCCTGAGCCAGGGCCAGGTCCGGTCGAGAAAGGCATCCGGTCGCCACAGCGGAATACGAAAGAACAGGTACTGGTGCAGCAGGCTTTTCCAGAAACCCTGACGCTGCGACGCCGCCTTCGACGCAAAGCTGCCGCGTTGCTCGGCATCCTGGGCGACGATCAGGTCATGGCCACGCAGGAAGCGCAGCATTTCCTCCAAGTCCGACGCGTCCAGGTGTTCGCCAGCATCGAGGTTGGCGGCACGCAATACTTCCCCCGCGTCGCCCAGCGTCCAATGGCGCAACAGCCGCATCGCACTAGCGCCCAGTTTGAAGTAACGCCCGCGTAGCAGGTCGGCCAGAGTCCATTGCGGCGCACCATCACGCGCCGGAGCGGCCGTGGACAATTGCAGATCGGGACGCAGCGCCGGTAACTGCATCTACAGCCCCACTGTCTGACGCAACGCCGCCAATGGCCGGCGCAGCAGATAGAGGGCCAGCGGGCCCCGCTCTCCATACAACTTCGCCGTGCCGCGCAGGCCGATGCGCGGCGGTGCCCGCTCGAATTCGGCGTCCAGACGATAGGCCAGGTGGCCGCCGGCAACGGCCTGCGGCTCATAGGCCAGGCGCTGCAGCCGGGCGCTATGCCGGTGCAGGGGATCGCTGTCGAGAAACAAGGCAACCTCACCGCCCGGCTCGAAGGCCAGCACATCCGCCACGGCCAGATCGATACGAAGCTCGGCCTGCTTTGGATCGGCCACCACCATCAGCCGTTCGCCGGTCTGCACCGGCAAACCGGTCCAACGCTGGGCATCGGCGAACACCGCGATGCCGTCGCGCTCGGCCTTGACCTCGGTGCGTGCCAGCAGCTCGCGGGCATAGTCGCGCTCGGCGCGTTTCTGCGCCACGCGGGCGGTGAACAGATCGATGCGCGCACCCGACTCGGCGTCGCTGAAGGCACGCTGCGCATTGGCACGCAATTCTGCCTCGGCGACCTGCAAGCTGCGCTCGGCGACGTCCGCCTGCGCCTTGATGCTGGTGGCATCGAAACGCACCAGTACGTCGCCCTGCTTCACAGCCTGATTGGGTTTGACCAGAAACTCGGCGATCACGCCATCGAGCGGCGCGGCGACCACCTGACCGTCAAGGGGCACCACCTCGGCCGGCGCCAGTACGGACTGGCGCACCGGCAGCAGCAACAGCGCCAGAACCGCCGCCACCGCAATCGCGACCTTGCGCCGCGGCCAGCGCAGCCGCCAGGGCTTGCGTGGTTGCAGCGCTTGCCAGGCATGGCTGTAACAATCGCCGAGCTGCACCAGCAGCGCCTGTTCCGCGCCGCTCCAGGACAGCTCGCGGGCAATCCACAAGCCGCCGTAGGGCTTTTGCTGATGGTCGACCAGGGGCAACCAAAACACCGCCTCCGCCGACAGGCTTCGCCAGTCGGACTGAACCTGCGCATTCAACGTATCGGCGGTTACCACTTGCGGTTTGTCCAGGCGCCCCTGGGCGAGCAATTGGCCGGTGGCGTTCTCGACAAAGGCGACGAAGGGCGCATGAGGCTCGACCACGCTGACCGCCGTCAGCGCCCGTACTCGCCCGGCGATCAGCAATGCCGCATGGCGGTAGCCGAACAACGCCTGGGCGTCGTTGACCAGGGCGTAGGCCAGGCCATCGATATCACGCGCCGCACGGGCCTGGCGCTCAAGGCTGAGAAATTCGGCGAATAGCCGCTCGGTCGGGTGTTGCTGAGCAGCGGTCATGGCGCCCCCTCGAACTGCGCGCTACCGCTCATTCCCGCCAACAGACCGCTGGCATCCGCAGGCAACGCCGCGATCAGCAGCAATGTCTGGCTGCCCTCATCGATGCGTGCCCCCAGGCGCTTGACCTCGGCCTGCAACGGCTTCCCGGTCTCATCCGGGACGAAGGTGAAACGCTGCCCGGGTTTAAGCGTGGCCAGCCAGCGCGACGGCACCAGCAGATGGATTTCCAGCGTGCGGTTATCCACGACTTCCAACATCGGCGTCCCGCTGGCCACGCTTTCGTGGGGCTGCACGCGACGCTGCACCACCTGGCCGTCGAACGGCGCCGCGACGCTGCAACGCTTGACCTGGACGCGATAGACCTGCGCCTCGGCCTCGGCCTGTGCTCGGCGCGCCTCGGCCAGACTGACCTCGAAGCGACCGACCGAATTCAGCGCCGCCAGTTGCTTCTTGTGCGCCAGCTCCTCGCTCGCCGCCCGCGCCGCGGCCTGCATGGCGTTGAGCTGCGCCTGGTAGGCGCTACAGTCGAAACGCACCAGCACGTCACCTTTGTGAAATGGCTGCCCCTCGGCAAAGGGCATCTCGATGATCCGCCCCGCCAATTCGCTGGCCAATACCGCCTGATCGCGCGCGCGCAAAACGCCACGCGCCTGGCGGTCGGCGGCGATAGCCGACCTATCAATATCGCTCGAAAGCAACGGATCTTCGGCCCGCAATGACGTGGCACAGGTCAGTACGAGCAATGTCATTAAGGAACGGCAATAACGCACTGACTCGCGCCGCATAGTGCACTCCTTGCGTGATGGTCGGAGCAGTCTAAGCCAGAAGCACGCCTGAAAGAATCGGCCAAAGCCGAGCAGGCGCGATCGTCCCATAGCATCGGGCACGAGCAGCAGCGAACCGCTCGGCGCGCGAGAAAGCTCGCACGCAATAAAGAAGCTGAGGCAACGACCCGCTATGGCGCGAGCCGCAGGCTAGGCGACCCCGGCTCCCAGGCGCAGGGAGATCGTTAGGTGGCCCTGACCAAACGAATCCGCGTGATCTCCGACGGTGCGCCGAAGCGCAGCGGCGGCCCCCAATAACCGGTGCCACGACTGATGTAGATCTGCATGTCGCCGACGCGCTGCAGCCCTGCCACCCACGGTTGCTGCCAGCGCACGAAATGCATCCAGGGCCAGAACTGGCCGCCGTGCGTATGCCCCGACAGCTGCAGGTCGCAGCCCACCTCCACTGCCGCCTTCGCTGAACGCGGCTGGTGCGCCAGCAGGATGCGGGGGGCATCGGTGGGCGCACCGGCGAACGCCGCAACCGGATCGCTTCGATGGCTGGGCCGGAACAGTTCGGCCGAATAGTCGGCGATGCCGGCCAAAACCAGGCGCGCGCCGCCGTGCTCGAGCTGAACATGACGATTGAGCAACACGCGCATCCCCAAGCGTTCGAACTCGGCGATCCAGCTGTCCGCACCGGAGTAGTACTCATGATTACCCGTGACCACATACACCCCGTGGCGTGCCTGCAGTTGCGCCATTGGCGCAATGTCGTCCGCCAGGTCTGCCACGCTGCCATCCACCAGATCACCGGTGATCGCAATCAGATCAGGTGAGAGCCCATTGACCCGCCGGACGATTGCATCGATATAGCCGTGCTTGATCGTCGGCCCGACGTGAATGTCACTGAGCTGGACGATGTTGAAGCCCTCCAGAGCCGCGGGGAGATTGCGTACCACGATGTCGCGCTCGACAACCCGAGCAGTGCGCCGTGCGTTGAGCAAGCCGAACAGCGTCACCGCCACGACAGCCGCAATCACGGCCAACGCGGAACCCCGTGCAAAGCCCTCCGGCGCCGAGCCCCAGAGCGAGGCCAGCGCCACCACGAAAGCACGCAGCAGCGAAAAAACCGCCAGGCTGGAAAAGATTCCCATCGCGAGCAGTCCGGACCACGCCAACAGCGCATTGCCCGCCCCTCGCACCAGCACCCCATAGCGCATCAGCACGGCCGAAAGCGCGAGATAGACCCACGCCAGCCCCGTGCCGAACAGCCCGAGCGAGAGATCTGAAACCAGCGTGACGCCAATGAATACATGCAGGCCAATCAGCAAAACACCAACCAATAACCGCCTGTTCATGCGTTACGTCTCTTGAGTGAGGAAGCGCGCCGTTTGCTTGAATAGTCGGCGTTTCGGTGTGCGAAAAGGTCAGTAGGGCTCGATCGATCTAGCGGTCGCTCCGCCGAGGCACGTCGGAGCTCGCCCTTCGCGCCCCGATGATGTCACGGAGCGCTGAGCCCTGCAGGTGGTTTTGGTAGCAGCGCGGTAAACGCAGGCGGCCGCCCCCGAACGGTCAACACGGGGCGTAGGCACGATCAGTCAGCGTGTTCCCGTAATTCGCGAACGGTGGCTCGCACGGAGTTGATCAGGCGCTCCCGCGTCAGGCCGCACCCGCCGCAGGCCATAGCGCGCAACTCGACGCAGCCAGGGTCAGGTGCTACATCACGCCGGGGTCGGGTATCGGATCCGGTGGCGGTGGCTCCTTCTCCAGATTCTCGAGCACCTCGTCGGGCAGCGTGTCGCCGTCGTCCAGTTCGGTATCACTTTCGGCGTCGTCCAGGTCGTTCAGTGGCGACTCGTCCGCCAGCCAAGGATAGAGCGGCGGATCGCTTGGGAGGGTAATGCTGAGCATGATGGTCTCCTCGCAGGTGTGCCTGCTGCGTTAGGCAGGCCCGGGCTGCCATGGTTCGACCCGGTCGTCCTAGCGTGTCCATTCCTGCTCGCCCAGGCACTCGCTCAGGTAGTCGAGAAAACAGGTGATGCGCGCGGCGAGCGCGGTATTGCGGTAGTACACCGCATGGATCGGCTGCAGCACCCTGGCGTTCGCCTCGGCCAGCACCTCGACCAACGCACCATCGGCACGATCGCGCGCGGTCATGAAGTCCGACAAACAGGCGATACCTTGGCCGGCCAGCGCCAGATGCCTCACCGTCTCGCCACTCGATGCCCAGAGGCTCGGCACGATGGGCCAAGTCTCGCCAAGGGGATGACGCAGCGGCCATTGATTGAGGCTCTCCGGCTGGGTGAAACCGATCAGGCTGTGCTTCGCCAGGTCCTCCACCTGCTGCGGCATGCCGTGGCGCGCCAGATAGCCCGGGCTGGCCACGGCACGAATTCGGCTGCGACCCAGCGGCCGCGCATGCAGGGTGGAGTCACGCAACGGACCGTGGCGCAGCGCCAGATCGGTGCGATGTTCGAGCAGATCGATGATCTGGTCGCTGCTGTGCAATTCCAGCTCGATGTCCGGATAGCGCTCGCGAAACCCGCCGACCAGCGACACCAGCACATGCAGCATGAAGGGTGCCGAAGCGTTGACCCGCAGCCGCCCCGCCGGACGCTGCAGGCGACGCGACATCTGCTCTTCGGCCTCTTCCACCGCTTCGAGAATCCGCCTGGCCTGAACCAGAAAGGCCGCGCCCTCCTCCGTCAGCTCTAGGCGCCGGGTTGTGCGCCGCAGCAGCGTGGTGGCGAGCTTGGCTTCCAGCCGACTCAGGGCTCGGCTGACCCCCGAAGCGGTCTGCCCCAACTGCATCGCCGCACTGGATATCGAGCCGGTATCGATGACCGCCGTAAACGCCTGCAACTCGTCGAGCGTGGTTTTCATCTGTGACTCGCAGTCAATTATGTTTGGCCTGAGACCCGGTTTTTCCGCATGAGTCTGCGGTAGACACTGCGCGCCATGCAATCCAACCGGAGTTTCATCCCATGCCCATCGCCCTGCTCGCGCTGACCCTCAGCGCATTCGCCATCGGCACGACGGAGTTCGTCATCGTCGGCCTGATCCCCACCATTGCCGGAGACCTCGGTGTCAGCCTGCCCTCAGCCGGGCTGCTGGTCAGCCTGTACGCCTTGGGCGTCGCGGTCGGCGCCCCGCTGCTCACAGCCTTGACCGGCAAGGTACCGCGCAAGTTGTTGCTGCTGTCGTTGATGGTACTGTTCACTGCCGGCAACCTGCTGGCCTGGCAGGCGCCGGGGTACGAATCGTTGATTCTGGCGCGCATCGTCACCGGCCTCGCCCACGGCGTGTTCTTCTCCATCGGCTCGACCATCGCCACCAGCTTGGTCTCGAAAGAGAAAGCCGCGAGCGCCATCGCCATCATGTTTACAGGGCTGACCGTCGCCCTGGTGACTGGCGTGCCGCTCGGCACCTTCATTGGCCAACAATTCGGCTGGCGGGAAACCTTTCTCTCCGTATCGCTGCTCGGTGTGATCGCCTTTGTCGGCAGCCTGCTCTTCGTGCCACGCAGCATTCAGCACAGCAAACCCGCCTCACTCGTCCAGCAGCTGGCCGTCCTGAAACAGCCGCGTCTGCTGCTGGTCTACGCCATGACCGCGGTCGGCTACGGCGGCACCTTTATCGCGTTCACCTTTCTTGCTCCGATCCTGCAGGAGATCAGCGGTTTTGGCGAAGGCGCGGTGAGTCTGGTCCTGCTGGTGTATGGCGTTTCGGTAGCGGTGGGGAATATCTGGGGCGGCAAACTGGCCGACCGCCGCGGGCCGATCAGCGCGCTGAAGCTCATCTTCAGCCTGCTGGCGATCGTCCTGTTGGCGCTTACCTTTACCGCCAGCAATCCTTGGCTGGCGCTGGCAACCGTACTGCTCTGGGGCGCCGTGGCCTTCGGCAACGTGCCCGGCCTGCAGGTCTACGTGGTGCGCCAGGCCGAACGCTACACACCGAACGCCGTGGACGTCGCCTCGGGCCTGAACATCGCCGCCTTCAACCTCGGCATTGCCGGCGGTGCATGGCTCGGCGGACATATCGTCGCCTCCGTGGGTCTCATCCATACCGCCTGGATCGGCTCACTGGTCGTGCTGGTTGCCCTGGCGCTCACCTACTGGAGCGGCCAACTGGATCGCCGATCCGCTGCGACGCCAGCGCACACGCCCAATACAGATACTCACGAGCCGGTGCTTACCGCCTCGCATTGAATTAACCAGAGAACCCACAGGAGAACGCTCAATGACCATTCCCGCATTCGGCCTCGGCACCTTTCGTCTCAAGGAGCAGCAAGTCATCGACTCGGTGAAGATGGGCCTCGAACTCGGCTATCGCCACATCGACACCGCGCAGATCTACGACAACGAAGCGGAAGTCGGCCTGGCCATTGCCGAGAGCGGCGTCCCGCGCGAAGAACTGTTCGTGACGACCAAAATCTGGACCAGCAACCTCGGCGCGGGCCGCCTGATCCCCAGCCTGGAGGAAAGCCTGAGCAAATTGCGCATGGAGCAGGTAGACCTCACCCTGGTGCACTGGCCATCGCCCAATGACGAGCTGGCGGTTGCCGACTACATGGCCCGGATGATGGACGCCAAGCAGCGCGGCCTGACTCGCGCCATCGGCATCTCCAACTTCACCATCAACCATATGCAACAGGCCATCGATGCCATCGGCGCTGAGAACATCGCCACCAACCAGGTCGAAGTGCATCCCTTCCTGCAGAATCGCAAGGTGGTCGATTTCGCCCGCAGCCAGGGCATCCACATCACCGCCTACATGCCGCTGGCCTACGGCAAGGTGATGCAGGACGACGTGTTGCAGCGCATCGCCGAAGCCCACAACACCAGCCCCGCCCAGGTCGCCCTGGCCTGGCTATTGCAACAGGGCTTCGCGGTGATCCCCTCCTCCACCAAGCGCGAAAACCTCGCCGCCAACCTGGAAGCGCAGACGCTGCGGCTGACCGAAGAGGAGATGCAGGAGATCGCCGCGCTGGACCGCAACGAGCGCCTGGCCAACCCCGGATTCGCGCCAAAATGGGATTGATCAACAGCGCACCGGCAACGGTCGGACCGGCGGCATAAGCATTTGAAAAAGCAGGTAGAAAAAGCGCACCCGGAGGGTTGACACACAACCGCGCGGCGCGAATAATGCGCGCCACTTGGCTACGTAGCTCAGTTGGTTAGAGCATAGCATTCATAATGCTGGGGTCCGGGGTTCAAGTCCCTGCGTAGCCACCAAATTCAAAAGGGTTCAGCGAAAGCTGAACCCTTTTTTTGTGCCCGCCGTTTAGCCAACCGCACCGAGAGCGCACCATGAGAGACGATTTCGACAACATCCGCGCCGAGCGCGAAACGCCCTACCGTACCGCTGCTCCTACCCCATCCAATCAATACGCAGGGCTCTGGAAACAGATCTCCATCGGCATCGTGGTCGGGCATCTGTCGCTGGGGTTGATGGGTGCGGTGATTTGGATGGTTGCGGCGCAGCTGCTTATTGGGGATATTCAAATCGTCATGCCGTGGGCGGGGGAGCAGCCGGGGTAATTATTAATAGAGTGAAACCTCTCCAGAACAGCTCCTGAAAGGCCGCATCGACAACCACCTCCCAATGCACGCCGAAGCCTCGCCCTCTCCCCTACCGCGATATCGCGGCTACAAACAAACGAAAGCTCGCCCGCGCCTCACCGCCGACGCCAATCACACCGGCGCTTCGATCCCCAGCACACGCATCCGTCGGTAAACGGTTGGCCGCGACACGCCAAGCTCCCGCGCCACCGCGCTGACGTTCCAGCGATGCCGGCGCAGTTGGTCGCGCAGTGCCGCCGCCGAGTCGGGTTCTGATGTCGGTGCCGACTGGCGGCAGCGCGCCAGGATGGGCGGCAGGCATTCGTCCGGGAGGTCCTGCACGGTGATTTCGTTGCCCTCGCAGGTCGCCAGTGCGTACTGCAGTGCGTTGCGCAGTTCGCGGATGTTGCCTGGCCAGGGATAGGCCAGCAGCGCACTCATGGCGTCGCCGCGCAGGTGCGGGTTGCCCGGGCGGCCCTCGGCGAGTTCGGCGAATACGCGCTCGATGAGAAAGCCTTTGTCGGCGCGCTCGCGCAGCGGTGGCAGCTTCAGCGATGCGCCGTTCAGGCGGTAGAACAGATCTTCACGAAACGCCCCGCTCTCGACCATCTGCCGCAGGTCGCGGTGGCTGGCGGCGACCACGCGGATATCCACCTTCACCGGTTTTTCGGCGCCCAGCGGCATCACTTCCTGCTCGGCCAGTACGCGCAACAGCCGGGTCTGCAGATGCAGCGGCATGTCGCCGATCTCGTCGAGAAACAGCGTGCCGCCGTCGGCCTGCTGAATCAGCCCGCGCATGCCCTTGCTACGTGCGCCGGTAAAGGTGCCGGGGGCGTAGCCGAACAACTCGCTCTCGATCAGCGACTCGGGCATCGCGCCGCAGTTGATCGCCACGAAAGGCTTGCTGCGCCGGCAACCGCTTTCATGCAGCGCCTTGGCCAGCCGTTCCTTGCCGGTACCGGTTTCGCCATTGAGCAGCACGTTCAGCGGTTCGCTGCATAGGCGCCTGGCGCGGGCGAGCATCTTGCGCATCACCGGGTCGTCGTCAGCCAGCGCATCGAGCGCGGAATGGCCGCCGGGTGTGCTGCGTTCGATTGGCTCCGCTACCTGGCGCCGTGGCTCCATCAAGGCGGCGAAGAACAGTTGGTGGCGATGGGTGCGAAAGGCGCGGACCTGGTCGTTACTGGCATAGGGAATGCTCAGCACGTCGCCCAGCTCGCAATCGAACAGCTGATCGATGCGCGCCTGCGCCGGGGTGCCAAAGGGGCCCGGCATCATCAGCCCGTGCTCGGCCAGCAGGCCACGGGCGGCAGTGTTGCCCGCGAGCAACTCGCCATCGTCACCCAGTGCCAGCAGGTAGCGGCGGTTGATCAGGACGAACTCGCGGGAGCCGTCGAAACAGAGGATTGGCCGCTCGCGGTAGACGCGCATGAAATAGGCATCCTCGATCATCCGCGCGTACTGCTTGACCAGCTGCAGGGCGAAGGTCTGGGAATCCTTGGTCGGTGGTGAATGCAGCGCGGAGATATCCAGCACTGCCAGCAGCTGGCCGTGTGGGTTGAACATCGGCACGGCTGTGCAGGTGAGGTTGGTGTGCCAGACGCTGAAGTGATCGTGCTGGTGACAGGTAAGCGCTTGCTGTTCCTTGATGCAGGTGCCGACGGCGCAAGTGCCGGCGTGGTCTTCGCCCCAGTCCGAACCGAGGAACAGGCCGGTCTTGCGATGCGCCTTTTCGTCTGCCGGGTCGCCGAGAAACTGCACGGCGATGCCGCGATTGTCGGTCAGCAGGATGACGTAGCCCAGCTCGGCGATCTGCCGGTAGAGCTGCTCGACACCAGCGCGAGCGACGTTGATCAGCTCGTCGGCCTGGTCCTGGTGTTCGCGCAGCACCTGCCGCGGCACGAAACGGGCTTCAGCCGGACGTGCAGGATCCAGGCCGTAGTCATGCACGCAACGACGCCAGGAGCGCGCGATGATCGGGTCCCGGTCACCAGGCAGATGCGGCGCATTGGCCAGGGAAAGCACGGCGTCGATATGGCTGACGGGGCTGGATAGCAGGTTCATGCCTCCTCCTCGAAGTGCTCGCGCAAGACCTGACGCGGGCGCCTCCTGCGAAACGCTTTTATTGTTCTGCAATAAACGAAGGATAAACCATTGAGCCGCCTAGACCAGCCTGAACTTTAGAAGCACTTTATCTATACATGTTTTTTGACGCCCACCTGTAAAACGCTTTACAGCGCTTTACAGGTGTAACGCGTAACCTGCTTTACACATTAAATACCGCAACACCTGGCAGCTATTTAAATTACTTACTAAACAATAACTTAAGTTAAATAAACGCTTCCATATAAAGTTGGCATGGCATCTGCTCCTACCGTTTTGCGGAACACACTCTTCGCATAACAAGATCGCCAGCAGTCCGATCATCTCGGAACTGCGGGTAATAAACAGGAGCTATGTCATGCACGATTCAGCTCGCCCGCACGGCACGCTAAACCGGCGACGCTTACTTACCCTTTCCGGCCAGTCATTGCTGGCATTCAGTCTGTCGCAGCTGATCCCGGTGAACCTGCTCGCCGAGGAACGTCTGCCGGACCTGCCCGATGGCCTGTTGCGCATGGGGCGCGACGTCTTTCCCCACACGTTCATCAGCGACCACCACTACGTGCAGCCCTTGCTCGGCCTGGTGGATGAGCAGCCAGCCCTGGTCGCGGGCGGCCTGGATGAACTGCAACGGCATGCGCGCGAGGTTCACGGTTCGCCGTTCGAGCAGCTCGACGAGGCCGAGCGGGTGGCCCTGCTGACCGAGATCGAAAACACCCCCTTCTTCAAGGCCGTGCGCAGCAGCCTGATGTTCGGCCTGTACGACAACAAGGCGCTGTTCCCGCTGTTCGGCTACGAGGGCTCGTCCTGGGAGTACGGCGGCTATGTCAACCGTGGCTTCAACGACCTGAACTGGCTCTGAACGCGCCGGTACGGGCTAACAACAAGAACAAGATGAGGAACACCCCATGGCAACTTTTGCCCAGGACGACGATGGCGTCGTGGTGATCATCGGCTCCGGTGCCGGCGGCGGGACGCTCGCCAACGCGCTGGCCAAACAGAAGATTCGCAGCGTGGTGCTGGAGGCTGGCAAGCGCTTCAGCCTGGAGGACATCGAGAACGACGAGTGGGCGATGTTCAAGAAGATCTCCTGGCTCGACAAACGCCAGGCCGCTGGCGGCTGGCACCTCGCAGAGAACAATCCGACCCTGCCCGCCTGGATCGTCAAGGCGGTGGGTGGCAGCACGGTGCACTGGGCCGGCATCGCCCTGCGTTTTCGTGATTTCGAATTCAAGATGCAGAGCATCAACGGCGACATCGCCGGAGCCAACCTGCTCGACTGGCCGGTGACGCTGGAGGAAATGGCGCCCTGGTACGAGAAGGCCGAGAAGCACATGGGCGTGACCGGGCCGAGCACCGGCATGGCCTATCACCCCTGGCACAACTCCTTCAAGGTGCTGGCCACCGGCGCCGAGCGGGTCGGCTACAAGGAGATCCTCTCCGGGCCGATGGCGATCAACACAGAGCCCTACGACGGCCGCGCCGCCTGCCAGCAGATCGGCTTTTGCATGCAGGGCTGCAAGATGGGCGCGAAGTGGTCGACGCTCTACACCGATATCCCCCGCGCCGAGGCCAGCGGTTACTGTGAAGTGCGGCCGCAGTCGATGGTGCTGCGCATCGAGCACGACGCCAAGGGCAAGGTCAACGCCGTGGTCTATGCCGATGCCCAGGGCGCCATCCAACGGCAGAAGGCCCGGGTGGTCTGCGTAGCGGGCAACTCCATCGAGTCGCCTCGGCTGTTGCTCAACTCCGCCTCGGCGATGTTCCCCGACGGGCTGGCCAACTCCTCCGGCCAGGTCGGGCGCAACTACATGACCCACACCACTGCCGGAATCTTCGCCGTGATGCCCAAGCCGGTGAACATGCACCGCGGCACCACCTGCGCCGGGGTGATCTCGGACGAGTCCTACAACGATCCGTCGCGCGGTTTCGTCGGCGGTTACCGACTGGAAATCCTTGCCCTCGGCCTGCCCTTCCTCTCCGCCTTCCTCGACCCCACGCCCAAGGGCTGGGGCAAGCAGTTCGCCTCACGGATGGAGAAATACAACCACATGTCCGGCGTCTGGCTGTGCGGCGAAGACCTGCCGCTGGAAAACAACCGCATCACCCTGCATGACAGCGAGAAGGACCAGTACGGCCTGCCGATCCCGGTGGTGACCAAGAGCGATCACCCGATGGATGCCGCCATGCGCAAGCACGGCGTTGCCGCCACCGCCAAGTGCTACGAGGCCGTGGGCGCCACCGACGTCATCGAGCTGCCGCCCTACCCGGCCAGCCACAACATGGGCACCAACCGCATGAGCGCCAAGGCCCGTGACGGCGTGGTGAACAAGTGGGGCCAGAGTCATGACATCCCCAACCTGTTCGTCTCCGACGGCAGCCAGTTCACCACCAGCGGCGGCCAGAACCCCACCCTCACCATCGTCGCGCTGGCCCTGCGCCAGGCCGAGCAGATCGGCCGTCTGCTCAACGAACGCGCAATCTGACCAGCCATTTCAAGGGAGCCCACCATGACCCAGCCCAACAACCCGCAGCGTCTGTGGATGTACGAGCAGATGCTGACCAGCCGCTACATGGAAGAGTGCATCGAGCGCATCTACATGGAAGGCAAGACCCCGGTGTTCAACATGGCCAAGGGGCCGATCCCCGGCGAGATGCACCTTTCCAATGGCCAGGAGCCCTGTGCGGTGGGCGTATGTGCGCACCTCGAGGCCGAGGACATCGTCACCGCCACGCACCGCCCTCACCACATCGCCGTGGCCAAGGGCGTAGACCTCAACGAGATGATGGCCGAAATCTTCGGAAAGGCCACTGGCCTGTCCGGCGGCCGCGGCGGCCACATGCACCTGTTCGATGGCCGGGTGAATTTCTCCTGCTCGGGGATCATCGCCGAAGGCATGGGCCCGGCCGTTGGCGCCGCGCTGTCGCGGCAGATGCAGGGCAAGCCCGGGGTGGCCGTGTCCTTCATCGGCGAGGGTGCGGCCAACCAGGGCGCCTTCCACGAAACGCTGAACCTCGCCGCGCTGTGGAAGCTGCCGGTGGTGTTCGTCATCGAGGACAACGCCTGGGGCATTTCGGTAGCCAAGGCCAGCGCGACCTGCATCAAGCAGCACCATGTGCGCGCCGCGGCCTACGGCATGCCGGGTGTGTTCGTCGAGAACAACGACCCGGACGGCGTATTCCACGCTGCCGGCGAGGCCATCGAGCGCGCCCGTGCCGGTGGCGGCCCGACCCTCATCGAGATCGAGACCTACCGCCTGGCCGGCCACTTCATGGGCGACGGCGAAACCTACCGCCCCGAGGGTGAGAAGGACGGCCTGATGAAAAAGGACCCGATTCCCGGCTACCGCCAACGCCTGATCGACGAAGGCGTGATGAGCGAGGCGCAAGCCGAGGAAATCGAGGCCCGAGCACGCGGCCGCATCGACGAAGCCGTGCAATTCGCCCGCGAAAGCCCCTATCCGCGCCCGGAAGAGGCGCTGGAGAAGGTCTTCGCGTAGCGGCTTTGGCGAGTTGCTCACGTCCTACGGTCCTGCTCAAAGCGTCAAAAAGCTCGCGCCGAGGGCGGCCCTCCCACAGAAGCCAAGGCCAGCACCAACCGCTTCTGTAGGAGGCGCGCCCTCGCGGCGATGCAGGCCGCGGGCCTGCCCAACGCTCCGGAGCGAGCTCATGTCCCAGCCAGAACAACAAGAGGAACACCCGATGAACAGCCAAGCCACCATGACCGCCGCCGTCTGGCACGGCCGCAAGGACATCCGCCTGGAACAGGTGCCGCTGCCCGGCGCGCCGCAACCGGGCTGGGTACAGATCCGCGTGCACTGGTGCGGCATCTGCGGGTCCGACCTGCACGAGTACCTCGCCGGCCCGGTGTTCATTCCGGTGGACGCGCCGCACCCGCTCACCGGCATCAAGGGCCAGTGCATCCTCGGCCACGAGTTCTGTGGCGAGATCGTTGCCCTGGGTGAAGGTGTCGAGGGCTATGCGCCGGGCGACAAGGTTGCCGCCGACGCCTGCCAGCACTGCGGCCAGTGTCGCTTCTGCAAGACCGGCCAGTACAACCTCTGCGAGCAGCTGGCTTTCACCGGGCTGATGAACAACGGCGCTTTCGCTGAATTCGTCAACGTACCCGCCGAGCTGCTCTACCGCCTGCCCGAGGGCTTTCCGCTGGAGGCCGGTGCGTTGATCGAACCGCTGGCGGTCGGCATGCACGCGGTGAAGAAGGCCGGCAGCCTGCTCGGCGAAACCGTGGTGGTCGTCGGGGCCGGCACCATCGGCCTGTGCACCATCATGTGCGCCAAGGCCGCCGGCGCCGGGCAGGTCATCGCGCTGGAAATGTCCGCCGCGCGCAAGGCCAAGGCGCTGGAAGTCGGCGCCACGCGCGTCATCGACCCCAGCGAGTGCGACGCCATCGCCGAGATCAAGGCGCTCACTGGCGGCTACGGCGCCGACACCTCCTTCGAGTGCATCGGCCACAAGGCCACCGCCAAGCTCGCCCTCGACGTGATCCGCAAGGCCGGTCGCTGCGTGATGGTGGGCATCTTCGAGGAGCCCTCGGAATTCAACTTCTTCGAGATCGTCGCCACCGAGAAACAGGTGATCGGCTCGCTCGCCTATGCCGGCGAATTCGCCGACGTCATCGCCCTGATCGCTGACGAGCGCATGGACGTCACCCCGCTGATCACCGGCCGCATCGGGCTGGACAGCATCCTCGAACGGGGCTTCGAGGAACTCGCCAACCACAAGGACCGCAACGTCAAGATCATCGTCAGCCCCGCCGTACTGGCCGGCTGAATAGGAGAACCCCATGACCACAGCAGTAAAGGAAAGAAAACTCACCGTCGCCCGCGCCATGGCCGAAGCAGTGGCGCAGGAAATGCGCCTGGACCCGAAGGTGTTCGTGATGGGCGAGGACATCGGCCAGCTTGGCGGCGTGTTCGGCAACACCCGTGGCCTTTACGAGGAATTCGGCAAGGAGCGCATCCGCGACACGCCGATCTCCGAAACGGCCTTCATCGGCGCCGCGGTGGGCGCTGCCTCCGACGGCATGCGGCCGATCGTGGAGCTGATGTTCGTCGACTTCTTCGGTGTCTGCATGGACGCCATCTACAACCTGATGGCCAAGAACACCTACTTCTCCGGCGGCAAGGTGCCGGTGCCGATGGTGTTGATGGCCTCCACCGGTGCCGGCTATTCGGACGCCGGCCAGCATTCGCAGTGCCTGTACGGCACCTTCGCCCACCTGCCAGGCATGAAAGTGGTCGTGCCGAGCAACGCCTATGACGCCAAGGGCCTGATGACCGCGGCGATCCGCGACGACAACCCGGTGGTTTACCTCTTCCACAAGGCACTGCAGGGCATGGGCTGGCTGGGCACGGAGAAAGGCGCCACGGTGCCGGTACCGGACGAGCCCTATATCGTCGAGATAGGCAAGGCGAAGACCGTGCGCGAGGGCCGCGACGTCAGCCTGGTCAGCCTCGGCGCTGGTGTGCACCACGCCCTGCGCGCCGCGGCGCAGCTGGAAAAGGAAGGCGTCAGCGCCGAGGTCATCGACCTGCGCAGCCTGGTGCCGCTGGACCGCGAACACGTCATCGCCTCGGTACGCAAGACAGGCCGACTGATCGTGATCGACGAGGACTACCACAGCTTCGGCGTCAGCGGCGAAATCATCGCCAGCGTCGTCGAGCACGACATCGGCATGCTCAAGGCTCGCCCGCAGCGGGTGGCCTTCCCGGACATCCCAATCCCTTTCACCCCGGTCATGGAGCAATGGGCCCTGCCCAACGCGGACAAGATCGTGGCCGCCTATCACGCCCTGAACAAGGAATGAACCCATGAGTAACCCAACCCCAATCGTGATCGCAGACGACTTCTGGGAAGGCGACGCCGAAGCAGTGATCACCTCCTGGCTGGTGAGCGACGGTGCCGAAGTCGCCGCGGGCGACCTGGTCGCCGAAATCATGTCGGAAAAGGCCCAGTTCGAGATCGAGGCGCCCGTGGCTGGGGTGTTGAAGATCCTCGAAGACGAAGACGCGGTGATCGCCAAGGGCGCGGTCATCGCCCAGGTGCAATAGCCATGACCCAACTGCAGATTCCGCCAATCGAGCGCGCCCCTGAACGGGTGCCGCTCAAGGGCATGCGTAAGATGATCGCGGCGAAGATGCTGGAAAGCCTGCAGACCACCGCGCAGCTGACTCACCACGCCGAATGCCGACTGGATGCGCTCAAGGCCCGTCGCGCCGAACTCAAGGCGGCCGGCAGCGCGGTGTCGGTGCAGGATCTCGTGCTGCTCAAGGTGATCGAAACGCTCAAGGCCCATCCGGGCCTGAACGCCACGCTGGCCGACGAGCTGATCGAACGCCACGCTGCGGTGCATCTGGGCCTCGCCATCCCGCTGCCGGACGATCTACTGGTCGCCCCTGCGCTGTTCAATGCCGAGCAGCTGGACGGCGAAGGCCTGTGCCTGGCACGCAAGACGCTGGTAGACAAGGCCCAGGCCGGCAAACTGTCGGTCAAGGAGCTGACCGGCGCCACCTTCACCGTCTCCAACCTGGGGCTGTCCCGGGTGCACCACTTCACGCCGATCCTCAATCCGCCACAGGTGGCCATTCTGGGTGTCGGCGGCATTCAGCGGCGCCTGGAACTCGGGCCGAGTGGCGAGCTGATGGACGTCGAGTGGATGGGCCTGTCGCTGACCTTCGATCACCGCGCCGTCAACGGATCGCCCGCGGCCGAGTTTCTCGACGACCTGTGTCGGCGGATCGAGGAGCACGCGGCATGAATGGCATCGCCCGGTTCAGCGTAGGCGCCGGCCTGAATGCCGAGCGGGCCTTGATGCAGCGCGTCTGCGACGGGTTGTTCGACTGCCAACTGCTGCTCTGGCGCCCCACCGGTCAGGCACTGGTGATGCCCGGCAGCTTCGAACGCCGGCCCGGCTTCGCCCTGGCCAGCCAACGCTGCGCGGCGCAGGGCTGGCCGATCCTGCTGCGCGACACCGGCGGCGAGCCGGTGCCGCAATCATCGGCGGTGCTCAACATCGCGCTGGCCTTCGCCGTGCCGGCCAGCGACGAGACCGGCAATCGCATCGACGTCGCCTATGAACGGCTGCTCGAACCCTTGGCGCTGTGGCTCGCGGAAAACGGGCTCAAGGCCGGTGTGGGCGCGGTGCCGGGCGCGTTTTGCGATGGTCGCTTCAACCTGACCCTGGAGGGCCGCAAGCTGGCCGGCACCGCCCAGCGCTGGCGGCGTAGCCGCGATGGCCGCCCCGTGGTGCTGGCTCACGCCGCGCTGCTGATCGAGGACTGGCGCGAGGCCATGGCCGACGTGGTGAACCGCTTCTACCACGCCTGCGCCAGCGACCTGCGCTGCCAGGCCGAGAGCCATCTGGCGCTCGGCGAGCGGCTGGCCGACGCCTGGGCAACCGCCACATCCCTGCCCGAGTGCTACCAGCGCGTCCTCGCCTGGCAGGGCCTGGAACTCGGCGCCCGCGCCAGCACTTATCCGCCCGAAGGCCTCGCCGCCGGACGGCACTCCCCCTTGCTTTGAATAACAACAACACGGCAGGCCATCCGGCCCGGCCATGCATCGGAGGAAACACCATGAAGCATCCCCCTTCCCCGCTCCAAGGCGGCACCACCCAGCCAGCACGATGTACAGAAACTCTCTGCGGAGCCTTACCGCAGGGTCGCAACCGTCACTAACGCTGACAATTAAAGCGCAACCAAACCGGACCTGTAGTTATTGCAGTTTAAATAACAAACCTGAAAAGCAGTGATATACGCGCACGTCATGTTGCCCGCCATAAAGGAGGCAGCACTGAAGTCGTTTTACAAAAAAACAAATATCAGCAGAGCTTTACCCGCGAATGCTCGTTTGAGGCGTGCCTGAAGCGAGAAACAACCCTAAACAAGGAAATAATAAAAATGAACTTCAAACAGTCAAACCTAAGGGTTCAGATAATGATGGCGGCCTCGCTTCTTGCGATGACGTCACTGCACGCATCAGACAGAGTCATTACCGACAAGGAATTATCTGATGAATCCAACACTACTGATTGGCTGGCTTACGGGAGAACACACTCCGAACAACGATTCAGCCCCCTTAAAGACATCAATGTAGACAACGTCAGCCAGCTCAAGCCTGAATGGTACGCGCCGCTGCGGGATCGATCCGATATCGTCGGAACGCCTTTGGTTGTCGATGGCGTCATGTATTACGTTGGTGAAATGAACAGAACACGTGCGTTCGATGCCCGCACGGGCAAGATGCTTTGGGAATATGATCCAAAAGTTTCCAAAGAGATCCTCGACAACAACATGAAGAAGGTTTTCTGGAAGCATAACCGAGGCCTTTCGACATACGGCGACAAGTTGTTCATTGCCACCTGGGATGGCCGCTTGATTGCAATCAACAGAAAGGACGGCAAGGAAGTCTGGCAGACCCGTACATTCGATCACGACCAGCCGTTGAATATCACAGGCCACCCCAAGGCCTTCGACGGCAAGGTATTCGTCGGCAATGGCGGAACGGAACTTGGCCCGATGCGTGGGTATGTGACTGCCTATGATGCCGAAACCGGCAAACAGGTCTGGCGTTTCCATATCGTCCCTGGCAACCCCGCCGATGGGTTCGAGGACGCAGCGCAGGAAATGGCGGCCAAGACCTGGAGTGGCCGGTGGTGGGAGAACGGCGGTGGCGGTAATGCCTGGCATGGTTGGACATACGACGCCAAGTACAACCAGCTCATCTTCGGTACCGGTAACGGGGGGCCATGGAATATCAAGGTGCGTAGCCCAGAGGGTGGCGATAACCTGTTCCTGTGTTCTGTCGTAGCCGTAGACGCGGATACGGGCGAATACAAGTGGCATGTCCAAACGGCACCGGGCGACACCTGGGACTACAACTCGAACATGGACATCGTGCTGGCCGACCTGAAAATAGACGGCAAGGATGTTGACGCCGTATTGCATGCGCCAAAAAACGGTTTCTTCTATACGATCGACCGTTCGAACGGCAAGGTACTGTCCGCGGAGAAATTCGCCGATGCTAACTGGTCGACCAAGTATGACCTGAAGCAGCAGCGCCATATCGTGGCCGACGACGCCAGGTATCCCGATGGCGAGAAGAATATCTATCCATCGGCATTCGGTGCGCACTCATGGCATGCGATGTCCTATAACCCCGAGCTGAATCTCGCTTTTATTCCTACCAACCATCTAGGCAATACCTTCAAGGACGACGGTAAAAATACGAAGCCTGGCCATAAGATGGCGAGCCACAAACTCTATCTGGGGTTAACCGGTTGGGAATTGACCAAGGACCCGCACGAGTCGCGAGGCTCCTTGCAGGCCTGGGACCCGGTCAAGAACAAGCGAGTGTGGCAGGTAAACCAGAAGAGCCCATGGGGTGGCGGTACCTTGACCACGGCTGGCAATCTGGTTTTCCAAGGCCAGCCTGATGGCCTGTTCAAAGCATATGATGCTCGCACCGGTAAGGAACTTTGGTCTTATGACGTAGGCCTCGGTATTTCTGCGCCACCGATCACTTACAAGTTGGATGGCAAGCAAATGGTTTCCCTGCTGGTGGGCCCTGGCGGTGCATTGGCCTCCAACTTCGGCGGTTCCGGCGAGTTGGGTTTTGAAAGCCATGGCTGGAAGTACGGGGCGCACGAGCGCCGGATCATGACGTTCTCGCTTGATGGAAAAGCGGTCGTTCCGAAACAGCCTGCGCCGCAACTCGCCAAGCCGATTATCGATGAGCAGTTCAAGGTCGATACCGAAAAAGCTGAGGCGGGCGCGGGTGTTTTCGCTGAAAACCTGTGCGTCGGTTGCCACGGCGCTGGGGCTGTTGCGGGTATGAAGGCGCCCGATCTACGGGAGTCGCCGTTATTGCTCACAGGCAGTGAAAAGGCGTTCGAAAGCGTCGTGCGCGGTGGTGCGTTGCTCGTCAACGGCATGCCCAAGTTCCCGGATCTGACCGATGCAGAGCTGGAAAGCATCCGTCACTTCGTTCGCAGGCAAGCACACGACGGTGTGAAGTCTGGCGGCGGACATTGAGCCGGCAACCGTCGATCGCCAATCAAACACTGAATCGGTAACGCCTACCAGCCATGTAGTCAGGCGTTACCACTGAGCAGAAACGCACGCGAATACCGTTCATGCCACAGGCATTGCGGCCAACGGTATTCGCTGCATCCCGCACCGTTACATCCAAAGGATCAAACAATGACAATAAGCCTGCGCTGCGGCAGCGGCTTTCTCGCCGCCTGCCTGCTCACTTCTGTCCAAGCGGCCGAATATTCACCCGACCAGTTTCTCTTCGGCGACTGGAACGACACCCGCACCCGCCTGCACGAGGCCGGGGTCGACCTGCAAATCACCTATGTCCACGAACTGGCCCGCAACACCCAGGGTGGCGATGACCATACCAGCACCTACTCCGACCAGATCATGTTCGATGCGGCGCTGGACCTGGACAAACTGCTGGGCTGGTCCGGTGCCGGCCTTCGCTTCACGATGACCAACCGCAACGGCGAGAACCTCAACGCCGAAGCCGATCTGGGCGTGCTCCTGCAACCGCAGGAAATCTATGGCTACGGCAGCGCGACCCGCCTGGTGCAGCTCTACTACCAGCAGGCGCTGCTGGACGACCGCCTGCTGATCAAGCTCGGCCGCCTGCCCATGAGCGGGGAAATCTACCCCTTCGCCTGCCCGTTCCAGAACCTCGGCTTCTGCGGCACGGTGCCGGGCTACATCACGCCGAACTGGTACACCTGGCCGATCAGCCAGTGGGGCGCCACCGTGCGCTATCAGTTGGACGAGGAATGGTCGCTGCAAACCGCGATCTATCAGGTCAATCCGCGCTTCACCGAGCGTAGCCAGCGCCTGAATTTCGGCAGCCCGTCGGGTACCACCGGTTACCACGCGGTCGCCGAGCTGGGCTGGACGCCGACACTTGCCGGCCAGCCCGGCGCCTATCGGCTGGGTCTGTGGCGCAATACCGGCGACTTCGAGGACGTCTACCGTGACGCTGCCGGTCGACCGATGGCTCTATCCGGTGCGCCAGCCGCCGAACACGACAAGGCCACCGGCGGCTACCTGATGGCCGAGCAGCAGGTCTGGCAGAGCAGCACGGTAGGCGAGCGACGGTTGAAGCTGTTCGCCAACTTCATCCAGTCCGACCCGGACG
This sequence comes from Pseudomonas sp. YJ42, assembly GCF_047225135.1. Taxonomy (NCBI): domain Bacteria; kingdom Pseudomonadati; phylum Pseudomonadota; class Gammaproteobacteria; order Pseudomonadales; family Pseudomonadaceae; genus Pseudomonas; species Pseudomonas sp. YJ42. The sequence goes on from NZ_CP178378.1 coordinate 1,861,746, forward strand.
TGACCTATATCGAGCGCATCTGGCAAGTTGGCGGCACGCTCTCCGCGCCATTCGCCTCGCGCCCGAACGACGAGCTGGGCCTGGGCCTCGGGCGCCTGGAAATCAACGACGACGCCCGCAAGCGCTTGAGCGAAGAGGGCCAACCGGTGCCGGACGTGGAATACCCGGCCGAGCTGTATTACCGCGTGGCGCTGACACCGGCGGTTTCGTTGACGCCGAACATCCAGTACTTCCACCGACCAGGCGGCTTCGACGATGACAAGGACGTGGTTGTATTCGGGCTAAAGACGCTGATCAGCTTCTGAAAACGCCTCCAAGCCACGCTTCCCCCGAACGCTGAGGATCGGCCGGCCGCCGCTCTGGCTGGCCGGCATTCGCTGCACCCGCACCGTCGCATCCAAGGTTCAGCTGCCGCCTCGTTAACGCACGGCAATTGCCTCCAAACGGTCCGGACCGGCTTCAGCTGTCGGATAAATATCTTTGGGTGTTCTTGAATCCACAGCCACCCGGCTAACGCCGCTACGAACCTTGCCCATCGCTCATCAACGCAAACGCTGCCCCGATATCGCCGGATGGTAAAGCGGCTGAACCGTGTTCCCCGCAGGATCGAGGACATGAAAGCTATGAGCGCCGTCGCTGTGAGCGAAGGGGCGGTCCAGCAGGGTCACGCCTTGGGTTTTCAGGTATTCGTACCAGGCGTGCAGTTCTTCCAGGCTGTCGACGATGAAACCGTAATGATCCATCGCCTGGACGCCGCTACTTTTTTCCCGGGCGCGGCCCAGGGAGAGGTTGTCGTTGCCACAGGTCAGGTAGACGAGATCCTTGCTGGCGCGGTTGAGGACTTCCATGCCCAGCACGTCGACGTAGAAACATTCGCATTCTTCAAGGTTTGGCACGGTAAGCGCCAGATGACGCAAGCCGTTCAGGCGACCGGGACGCTGCGGCATTTTTCTCTCCTTTTTGTATACAATCTAACTCCCACATTAAAACGAAATGGAGCGCACATGTACTGCCTTATCCTGAAAACCCAACTCGTGCCGGGCTCATTCGACAGGTTCATGGAGGCGATGCGCATCAACGCCGCCGCTTCAGTGCAGCACGAGCCGGATTGCCTGGTGTTCGATGTCATCCAGGATCTGGCGGATCCCGACCTCGTCTATCTCTACGAGCTGTACCGCGACGAAGCGGCGTTCGCGCACCACAAGACCACCGAGCACTATCTGCACAGCCGCCCGCTGGTGGGTGAGTTCATCGTTAAGCAGGAGGCCATGAAAGGCCATATGGTGTGCGGCAATAACAAGCGTTGATGAACGAGATGCTGCGCTTAAGATATTCAGAAAGTATCCACTGGAGATTATCTATATATTTTTAATCCCCTTATTCGCTGATTAGCATCACTGCAGACGCCCGGCCTCGCGCCAGCGGCGTCTACCTCCAATAAAAATAAACAGGAGACAGTGATGCTCAAGTCACCGAAGCCGCTTGCTGCGGCGATTGCGGTTGCTGCGCTGGGTGCGGGTTTGCCGGGTGTGGTCATGGCGGATTTTCTTGCGGACAGCAAGGCGACGCTGGAACTGCGCAACTTCTATTTCAACGCCGATTACCGGCAGGACGGCGCCAACCAGTCGAAGCGTGACGAGTGGGCGCAGGGGTTTCTGCTCAATTACGAATCAGGGTTCACCGAAGGGCCGGTGGGGTTCGGAGTCGATGCCATCGGGCTGCTCGGGGTGAAACTCGATTCCGGCCCGGAGCGGCAGAATTCGGGGTTGTTGCCGGTCGGTGATGACAAGGCGCCCGATGAATACAGCCAACTCGGCGCAGCGGCCAAGCTGCGTTACTCGAAAACAATCCTGCGTGCCGGCACCTTGCTGCCGAGGCTGCCGACCGTGTTGCCGAACGATTCCCGCCTGCTACCCCAAACCTTTCGGGGCGGGATGCTGACGTCGAAGGAGATTGATGGGCTCACGCTCAGTGCGGGGCGTCTGACGCAGAACAGCCTGCGCAACTCCGCCGCCAATGACGACATGCAGGTCTCCGGCAAGGGCATCAGGGGCGGACAGGACAGCGACAAATTCGATTTCGCCAGCGCCAGCTATCGCTGGACCAAGAACCTGACCACGGGCTACCACTACGGTCATCTGGACCAGAACTACAAGCAGCACATATTCAACCTGGCCCACGTCCTGCGGTTGGGCGACGACCAGGCAATCAATAGCGATCTGCGCTTCGCCCGTTCCACCGAAGCCGGCAATACCAACGTGGACAACGACGCCTTCGGCGCCAAGTTCACTTACGAACTCGGCGGTCATGCGTTCGGCGCGGCGTATCAGAAGATGAGCGGCGAAACCGGCTTCCCGCATATCAACGGTACCAATTCCTACCTGGTGAACTACGTGATGATTTCGGCGGACTTCGCCAGCCCCGGCGAGAAGTCCTGGCAGCTGCGCTACGACTATGACTTCGCTGCCATGGGGATTCCCGGCCTGAGCTTCATGACGCGCTATCTGCGCGGTGACGGCTTCGATGGCCCCGGTGGGCGCAACGGCCGCGAGTGGGAGCGCGATACCGATATCGGTTACGTGTTTCAGCAGGGCGCGCTGAAGAACTTCGGCGTGAAGCTGCGTAACGGCACCTACCGAAGCACGGGCAATGACATCGATCAGACCCGCTTCATCCTCAGCTACACCTTGCCGCTGCTGTAACGGCCGCCCGCCTTCCCGTCGCCCGTGCGGGTGACGGTGTCGCTTAACAGGAGATGAATATGATCATGCAAAAGACGCTGCTTTCCCTGGCCGTCGCGTTCGCGCTGAGCGCCAGCCACTTGACCGTACAGGCTGCGGACACCGCCGACCTGCCCTGCCGCACTACGGCCGAATGCGCGGCCGAGGCGGCGAAAATCGGCGCCACGGTCGATCGCTCCGGCGCTAAATCGGGCAAGCACGACGACCAGTTCACCTGGGTCAACCGGATCAACAAGGCGTCCATCGTGATGCTCACCGAAGAAGAGATCGTCAGCCGCAAACAAGGCCGTGAAATCGCCAGCGGCGTTCAGTATGTGATCGACCAGGCCAGCAAGCCCGACGGCAAGAAGCCCAGCGACGTGCTGCAGATCGAACGCATCATGATCGACAAGATCGGGCCGCAGGCCTCGCTGATCCACTCTGGTCGCAGCCGCCAGGACATGTACGCCACCTACCGCCTCGCCACCCTGCGCAGCCAGTTGCTCGACTACACCGACGCGATGAACGACACCCGGGCAAAACTGCTCGAGCTGGCGAAGAACAATGTCGACACGCTGATCCCGGCCTACACCAACGGTGTGCAGGCACAGCCAATCACCTATGCGCATTACCTGTTGGCCTATGAGGCGGCTTTCGAGCGCGATGCCCAGCGCATCCGCGAGCTGTACGACCGTCTGAACCGCAGCCCCATGGGCACGGCGGTGCTGGCCAATTCCGGCTGGCCGCTGAACCGTGAACGGCTATCCGAGCTGCTCGGCTTCGACGATGTACGCGACAACTCGCTGGATGCCGGGCAGGTGTCGACCTACGACATTCCCATCGAAGCGGCGGGCATCGCCTCGTCGTCGGCGATCCGTATCGGCGCGATGTTGGGCGACATCCATACGCAGTACCACCAGATCCGTCCGTGGATGCTGCTCGAGGAAGGCGCCACCTACACCAGCAGCGCGATGCCACAGAAGCGCAACCCCGGCTTGATCATGCGGGCGCGGGAATCGGCCTCGGACGTCGTCGGCCTGGCCCATACCGTCACCCTGCGTGCGCATAACGTGACCACCGGGATGACCGACTACAAGTTCGCCTTCGACGGCCTCGGGCTGTTCGATAGCGCCCATGAGATGTTCGTCCGCACGGGCAATGTGATGGACGCGCTGGTGATCAATCCGGAACGCGCGCTGGAAGAACTGGAAGCTGAATGGACCACCTCGATGGAATTGGCCGATACCCTGGAGCGCGAGCATAAGGTGCCCTTCCGTATCGGTCACAGCTTCGCTTCTGCGGTAGTCGGCCATGCGCGCAAGGAAGGCTTCGTGCCGGCAAACTTCCCCTACACCGAGGCGCAGCGCCTGTTCACCAAGGCGGCGGAAAAGTACCAGTGGAGAACGCGGGAGTTACCGCTGAGCGAGTCGGCGTTCCGCGCCACGCTGTCGCCGCAGAACATGGTCAAGACCCGTGTCGGCACCGGCGGACCGCAGCCAGCCGAGGTCAAGCGGATGCTCAAGGAGGCCAACCAGGCTTTGGCCGGCGACCAGCACTGGACGAAGGTGCGCCGTGATCGGGTGGCCAAGGCGGAAAGCGAGCTGGACAAAGCCTTCAATGCGCTGTTGAAGAACTAAGAGTCCGCAAGCCCTCAGCGTTTCCCGACCACCGCGCCGGGAAACGCTGCCTGCCGACGGGGCATCAGCGCCTCGCGCAACGCATTGCGGTCCAGCGCACCGCTCCAGGCCGAAATAACCACGCACGCCAGAGCGTTGCCGATCACATTGGTCAGCGAGCGACACTTCATCAGCCGCTCGACGCCGAGCAACAGACCGAGCGCTTCCAGCGGCACCAGATTCAGGCCAGCAACCGTGGCGGTCAGCGTCAGAAAAGCCGAGCCCGCCGCACTGGTCGAGCCCAGCGAGGTCAGCAGCGCCACCAGCAGCAAACTCACATGCGTGCTATCCAGGGCGACACCGGCGAGCTGCGCCAGGAACACCGCAGCGCAGGCCACGTAGATATTCGAACCGGCCAGATTGAAGGTGTAGCCGGTGCTGAGCACCAGCCGCACCACCCGCCGGGCGCATCCGGCGCGTTCGAGCTTGTCGATCAAGCCCGGCACAGCGGCCACCGAAGCACCCGTGAACGCGACCAGACAGAGCTCGTCCCTGATGTAGGCGATGAGTCGAAACAAACCGACGCCGGCCAACCTGGCGACAACGCCCAGGACAACAGCAAGGAACAAACCGCAGGCGAAGTAGACAGTGCCGACGAACTTGAGCAGCGGCCAGGCGGACGCCGGTCCGTATCGACCAACGGTGTAGGCCATCGCGCCGAATGCGGCCAAGGGTGCGAAGCGAAGCACCATGCGCAGCGCCTTGAGCAGCCATGCCACCCAGGTATCCAGCCGGCGCCGCAGCGGTTCGCCCGCATCGCCTGCCCAACCCAGCCCGAGGCCGAACAGCAAAGCGGCCAACAATACCGGAAGGATGAACGTATGCCCGATGACCTGCGCCAGGCTAGTCAGCACCGCGGTCGGCAGATCGCTCATGGGCCGCCCAGTTGTGGTGGTGAGCGGCACGGCATCGCCGCCGGGCGCAAGCAGTATTCCCACGGCCCCGCCGGTGATCAGCGACAGAACGGCCATCATCAGGAAATAAGCCACCACCCGGCCGGCGCAGCGGGTGTGCTGCCCGCGCTCACCGAACGCCGCTACCGCCGAGGCGACCAGCACGAACATCACCAGGGGCACCGCGTGGCCGATCACGCCGAGGAATGCATCGCTGAGCGGCTTCATTTGGACCGCCAGTTCTGGCCGCAGGATACCGAGCGACAGGCCCAGGGCAATCGCGATCAGGATGAGAGCGGTGTCGTTGCGGTACAGCTTGGCTAGAATCATGGGCCGCCGAGCGATGTTGTTGTTTTAGCAGGCCGTTGAAAAAACGTAGACGAGGCAGGCAAGACGAGGCAAAAGCAACGACGAATTGCCAACGTAGGCAGTTTTTCAACAGGCTGCTGGTCGCTTCAGAACCCGTATCCTACCCCATCGAGGCGCTCCGTCAGCCAAACGCGCTGGCGGGCGTTTAGCAGGACGCCGCCATATGGAACTTCGCCACCTCCGCTATTTCGTCATGGTCGCCGAGGAGAGGCATTTCACCCGTGCCGCTGCGCGCCTGAACATGCAGCAGCCGCCGTTGAGCCAGCAGATCCGCGCCTTGGAAGACGAGCTTGGCTTCGAGCTCTTCAAGCGCCATCCCAAGGGGGTGGACCTGACCACTGGCGGCGCGGTATTTCTCGACGAAGCCAAGGCGATCCTGGCGCGGGTGCAGGATGGCGCGCGCCGAGCCGCTCGCGTCGCCATGGGCGTAGAGGGCACGCTGAATATCGGCTTCACCTCGTCGGCGGCGGCGCATCCGCTGATCCCTCGGATCATCCGCGCCTACCGCGAGCAGTATCCAGCGGTAGCGATCACTTTGGACGAAGGCAATGCCGGCCGCCTGACCGAGCGTGCCAGTGCCGGCCAATTGGAGGTCGGGATCCTCCGTGCGCCCGTCAGTCGCCCCGCCGGTATCGAGTTCCATCGCCTGCTGCTGGAAGAGTTGCTGCTGGTAGTCCCGGTTGGTCATCCCGTGTTGGCTAACTATCCTGACGCCGTGGGTTTGCTGGCGATACGTGACGAGCCCTTCATCCTCGTTCGCCGCCCCGGTGCACCGGGCATGTACGCCAACCTGCTGCATGCCTGCCAGGCAGCCGGCTTCGAGCCGCGGATTGCCTTCGAGGTCGAACGGATGCTGACCAACGTGAGCCTGGTCGCGGCGGGCGAAGGGATCTCGGTGGTGCCGGCCTCCATGCGCGACATTCACCGGGAAAGCGTTGTCTACCGGCGCATTGTCGGCGCCCGCCCACGTCTGGTCGCGCCACTTACGTTGGTCTGCCGCGAATTCAATCAGTCGCCGGCGTTGCAGAACTTCATCGCGCTGGCTCGGCAGCTGGCCAAAAATTACCGGGCAAATATCAGTCGGGATTGACTCAGCGTGCGTCCGTCGGGATCGCTCGACAGCTGACCGCTGGTTAGAACATCGTCCTGCCCACCCTTTCAAAGGTTGTGAGTCCATCACAATGACGAGGTGCGGCATGGCCAAAGACGACAAGGCGACACCCCATGAGAAGAGCGACCATGAGCTGGCGAACACGGCCGATGAGGTCGAGATCGGAACCACCGCCCATACGACGCGCACGCAACCGGTCGGTCACAGCCTGGAGCCAACGCATACGCGGATGAATGGCAGTGACGAGGACGACCCGGACAATCACAAGCGCAAATAAGCAAAAGCCCCGCAAACGCGGGGCTTTTTCGTGGGCGCGCTAGCGAACTGCCATGCGCGTGGCCGGACGGGTCGCCAGCAGCAGTCCGGTGAAGATCAGGCCACCACCGACCCAGTGGAACACCTGCAAGCCCTCTCCCAACACCAGCCAGCCGAGGAATGCGGTGAAGACAGGCATCAGATAAGTCGCCATGGCCGCTTTCGCCGCGCCGACTGTCTTGACCCCGTGGTTCCATGAGAGATACGCCACCAGCGAGGCGAAGATGGCGGTGTAGGCGATGACTGCGAGGTTAATCGGGGTGGGCGTGAAACCGCCGACCTGACTCAGTTCGAACAGGTAAAACGGCATAATCATCGGCGTGCCGATCAGCATCAGCACACCCAGCAGCGTCAGCGGCGGTATCCGTAGAAAGCCGCCCCAGCGCCGCAGTAGCAGGGTATAAAGCGCCCAAACCACCACCGCCCCGAGCATGATCAGATCGCCGCTCTGAAATGACAGGCTGCTGAACGCCGCCCAGCTGCCGCGGCTGATCAGGTAGATCAAGCCGCCCGCCGCGATGGCCATGCCAAACCAGGCACGCCGTGCCGGCCATTCACCCAGCAACAGTCCGCCACCGATAAAGGTGAACAGCGGTAGGCAGGTATTCACCAGCGTCAGGTTGATGGCTTCGGTACTTTGCGCGGCGGAATACAACAGCGAGTTATAGCTGCTGACGCCCAGCGCCGCGATGATCGGCAAGCGCCAGCTGGCCGCTCGCAGGGCCGCACGGTGGGCCCAGATCGAACGCACGACAAACGGCAGCAGCAGACAGGTCGCCAGCACCCAACGCCAGAACGACAACGTCAGCGGCGGGATGGCTTCATGAAAAGCGCGCGCCACCAAGGCGTTTCCGCTCCAGCAGAGCACAGCGAGCAGCAGGCCGGCGAAGGCCCATCCGTGACGATTGGCCATCACACTGGCCGAACTGGGCGAAGGCGGTATTGCGGTGGCAACTGGTCCAGGCCGCTGATGGTAACGTTCAGGTTCTTCCAGATGCCGTCCTTGATGCCATAGATGCAACCATGCACGGACAGCGGCTGACCACGGTGCCAGGCGTTCTGGACGATGGTGGTATGACTGACGTTCGCGACCTGCTGGATGACGTTGAGCTCACACAGACGATCGACCTGCGCTTCCTCCGTGGGGAAGCCGGCGATATGGTCGCGGTGTTCGTAGTAGAGGTCGCGGATGGTGCGCAGCCAGCCGTCGATCAGGCCGAGCTGATCATCGCGCATCGAAGCACGTACCCCGCCGCAACCATAATGACCGGTGACCAGGATGTGCTTCACCTTGAGCACGTCGACCGCGTACTGGATGACCGACAGACAGTTGAGGTCGGTGTGCAACACCACGTTGGCAACGTTGCGGTGTACGAACAGATCGCCCGGCAACATGCCGACTATCTCGTTGGCGGGTACGCGGGCATCGGAACAGCCGATCCAGAGGTACTCCGGCACCTGCTGCTTGGCCAGTTTGGTGAAGAAGTCAGGGTCTTCCTCAATGATGGCTTCAGCCCAGCGCGCGTTGTTTTCGATTAACTGTTGAAGATCGTTGCTCATCGCCTACCCCATCCATCCGAAACGTTACGAACCGGTCGGCATTATGACAAGCATGCAGACCGGTGCGTCACAGCTTCAGACTGTAAACAGCGGGTTCGACGGGACTTCCGCACGTGGGCGGGAAGAGAACGCCCGTAGATCGCGCAGGAAATTGTCACGCCAGGCGTCGAGGTCGGCCGCGCGGATGGCGCGCATCATGTGCTCGTAACGATCCTTGCGTTCGGTGAGCGACATGCGCATGGCGCGGTCGAGGGCCTCGGCCATGCCGATGCAATCGTAAGGATTGATGATCAGCGCCGAGGTCAGCTCACGGGCGGCACCGGCGAAGCGCGACAACACCAGCACGCCAGGATCCTCCGGGTCTTGCGACGCGACGTATTCCTTGGCGACCAGGTTCATGCCGTCGCGCAGCGGTGTGACGAAGCCGATATCGGCGCTGCGGAACAGCCCCATCAGCACGCGTCGATCATGGCTTTTATTGAGATAGTGCAGCGGCGTCCAATCCAGATCCGACAGCCAGCCATTGATGTGGCCGGCGGCACTTTCGAGCTGCTGGCGGATGTGTTGATAGGTCTTCACGTCAGAGCGGGAGGTCGGTGCGATCTGTACGAACTCGACCGCGCGGCGGTGCTCCGGGTAGCGTTCGAGGAAGGCCTCGTAGGCCTTGAAGCGCTCCACCAGCCCCTTGGAATAATCCAACCGATCGACGCTGATGATCTTCTTGCGTGCCACGTCAGTGGTACGCCGCATAGGCTTGCGGCGGGTCTTGTAGGACTCGGCCAGGTCCTGGATTTCGTCTGGAACCACGCCAATCGGGTAGACCCCGGCGCGGAAGTTCTGTCCGTACGCCGTCAGGCTGCCATCGTTTTCGAGAATGCCGCGCACTTCACGGGTCATGTAGTCCTGGAAGGCCAGACGATCGGTTTCGGTCTGAAAGCCGATGAGGTCATAGAAACACAGCGTCTTGAGCAATTCGTTGTGCGGCGGGATGACGGTGAGGATTTCCGGCGGCGGAAACGGGATATGCAGGAAAAAGCCGATGCGGTTGCGAATACCCAGCTGACGGCAGGCCTCGGCGAAGGGAATCAGGTGATAGTCATGGATCCAGATGATGTCGTCGGGTTTGAGCAGCGGCCTGAGCTTCTCCGCCAGCATCGCATTAACCCGGCGGTACCCCTCATATTCCTGACGGTTGTAGCGGGCCAGATCGATGCGGTAGTGGAAGATCGGCCAGAGCGTGGCATTGGAGAATCCGCGGTAATACTGGTCGTAATCCTGCTTGGTCAGGCCCATCGTCACGTAGGTGATATTGCCGATGGTCTCGGTGTTGGTTTGCGGGGTGCTGCTTACGTCACCGCTCCAGCCAAACCAGATACCTCCGGCCTGGCGCAACGCGTCATAGACGCCAACTGCAAGCCCGCCAGCAGCGACCTTCCCCGCCTTGATCGGCGCTACTCGGTTGGAAACCACTACTAGTCGGCTCATGGGTCGTTCTCGCTCCAGTCTGGTTCTATTGGTTTTCCGGCTGTTCTGAGAGTGCATCGAGCAAGCGTTCGAGCCAGGCGCCAACGGCTTCTACCGAGTCCAGGCGTTGCTTGGCTTCGGTAGGGCCGGTACCGACCTTGATGCTCAGTCCTCCCAGTTCGTTGATGACCTTGAAGCCCGCCTCGTCGGTCAGATCGTCACCAACGAACACCGGCATCCTTCCTTTGAATGGAGCCTCCTGCATGAAGGTGCGAATCACCTCGCCCTTGCTCGCGCCGCGAGGTTTTAGCTCGAACACGCATTTTCCCGGTTGCAGCGTCAGGACGTCGCCGTAGCGCTCGACGAAGTCTTCAGCCAGCGCTCGGGCGGTGCCTTCCAACTCCGGGGCCAAACGAAAATGCAGGGCGAATGCGATGGTCTTGTTTTCCAGCGACAGGCCGGGGTGTTGACCGCAGGCGTGTGCTAGCTCTCGCTGGATGGCTTCGAACACGTCTTTGTCGAGCGCCAGATTGCGCATCTCGCCTTCCGCTGTGCGGCGCTCGGCACCGTGCACGCCGGCAGCCGGCAGCCGCAGTGGCGAGAGCAGATCATCGAGCTGGCTGAGCGGACGGCCGGAAATAACCGCCAAGGGAATTTCGCTGAGATGCAGGTGCTCCAGGGCAACCAGCGAGCGAGGTGGAATGGTCACGAGCTCAGGGCGAGGCTGTATTTCTGCCAGCGTGCCGTCGACGTCGAAAAAGAAAGCGCAGCGCCGGACCTCTAGCCCGGGTCGGTCATTTGGTTTGTTCATGAACCTTGAGACTCCGGATAGTCGACGGTGGTTCGCGCTTTTTGTGTCATCACAAGCGCTTAGGCGCTAAACAGGCGGCCCTTGCAGCTTGGTTCATAAAGCCCGAACCGGCCAGCGGCCAGCCTGAATCTTCGCATCGACGCCGGGTCACAACCTGCAAGACCGCAGCTCACACAGGAGGTTGTCATGAACGATCGCAAGCCCTATACACCCACAGAGATCGACGACACCGAGGACCGCATGGGCTCGATGGAGCAGCTCGATTTCGACCAGCATCGCGACGATCGCAAGGGCCGTATCGGTGACGAGGTGCCGGCCGAAGAAGTCGAGGACGAGTTCCCGCCGGAGCGAGTAGCCGAAGCGGGCATGACCACCGGAGAAGTGCCGGATGGCGACACCACCATGGACGACCTTGCGCCTGAGACGCTCATTCGCGAAGACGGCTCGCGCTCACCTAACGAACGCGGCCATGGCGGCCCGGCCGACCAGGACCTGAGCGAAGTCTCCGAACATCGCATCGGTGCCGACGTGGATCTCGACGAGGCAGAGAAGGGTCGCTATGACCCACTGGACGGCAAGCCTTGGGACGGACCGGCGATGGGCGACCCGGACACCGGGCTCGGCGGCGGCGATGCCGTGCTGCATGAAAATGACGACCTGATGGACGACAACGAACTCGAAGGCGACGCGCCACTGGACTCCGGGCGGGACAAGGCGCCAGGACGATAAGGTTGTTTACCGCTTCGTGTCGGGTCCGGGTGGCGGCCGCTTCAAGAAGGAAAAAGCCCGATCGTCTGGGTCGGGCTTCGTATGGCGGTCCCTGCCTGATCAATCGATCAATGTGCAGGCCATCACCAAGGCATCTTCGCGTCCGTCAGCGGAAGGGTAATACCCACGGCGCCGCCCTACTTCGTTGAAGCCGTAACGCTCGTAGAGCCGGTAGGCCGACGTATTGCTGGCGCGCACCTCGAGAAAGCATTCGCGCCCTCCGCGCTGGTGAGCCCGCTGCATCAGATGCTCAAGCAGCCGCAACCCCAGCCCACGCCCCTGGCTCTGGGGCTTGACGGTGATATTCAGCAGGTGCGCCTCGTCGAGAATGACATTGATCACGCCATGACCCACCTGCTGCTCGCCTTCGAGCATGACCCAGCATTCATAAGCGCTCAACGCGTCGGTGAAGATGCCGCGGGTCCAGGGATGACTGAAGGCGGCGTACTCGATTTTCAGGACTGTTTCGATATCCGCCGCCGTCATGGGGCGAAAACTGACTGCATCACTCATGAAGCACTGCTCATAAACCCATAACCCAACGCGGCATGCTGCGACGCATCGCCTTCCACAACTCGGCCTTGCTGCCAGGTTGCTCCATTAACTGCTCGAGCCCGGGCATGGCCAAAGCGTGGCCGATGCCATCGATATGCAGCTCGCGGTAGCAGGCGTCTGCCTCCACCTCACCGGCAAAGCGCAGCGCCGGCAAACCCACTAACCAGAGGCAGGCACAACCCATTTCCTCCAGCTCGGCAGCCACGACACCTTGCACATAATCCCGTGCTGCCTCGGCGCCCTGATCGAGACTGCCGCGGTGCAGCAATGGCCAACGAATCGGCTCACCGTCACCGACCTGCTGGGGCTTGTCTGGTAGCTTGGCGGCGCGCAGCAGATCCTTGAGCAGCAGGTAGGCGGGATCGCGGCTCTGGAAAGACTCACCGGTGGGCAATTCCACCAATAGCAGGCAATTACCGGCTCGTAGCAATTGCAAGGCAAAACGTGGTGGCGGTATGGCTGCCTTTTGCTCGGCGGCTGCCGGCTCGGCATCAGTGGGCCTCGCGGACGTCTTTTTCGGCTCGGGCATGGCGATGCGGGGCATGGCCGCACGCACCGCATCGGCGGCCGGGCTCGCCGTGGCCGCTGGCGCGTCTGTTACCGGCGCGGGCGACGAGGGGGCTGGCTGCGTGACGGGCTGCTCAAGCTCGACGACTGGCGCGGGCATGGCTTCGGGCTCGACGAACTGCAGCAGCTCCGGGCGCGACGGCGCGGCAAAGGGAAGCTCGACCCGTGGTAGCCAGGTGGTGACCTGCATCGCGTCGAGAAAGGCCCGACGCCGGCTTTCGGTGATCAAACCCCGACTACCTGCGGATGCGCCTTGGCGCCAACCTGCATCAGGTTCAGCGCATTCAGATAGGCCTTGGCGGACGCCACGACGATATCGGTATCGGCGCCGTTGCCATTGACGATGCGCCCTCCCTTCTCCAGCCGCACCGTGACCTCGCCTTGCGAGTCGGTGCCCTTGGTGATGGCGTTGACCGAATAGAGCTGCAGCGTGGCGCCGGAATTGGCGACCGATTCGATGGCCTTGAAGGTCGCATCGACCGGCCCGGAGCCTTGTGCCGAGGCGGGCAGCTCATTGCCGTCCACGCTCAGCACGAGCTTGGCGTCCGGCACCTCGCCGGTTTTGCTCGCCACCTCTAGCGTCACCAGCTTGAAATGTTCCTGCACGTCTTCGGCGAGGGTGTCAGAAACCAGCGCTTGCAGGTCCTCGTCGAAGATCTCGTGCTTCTTGTCGGCCAGCTCCTTGAAGCGCGCAAAGGCCGCGTTCAGCTCACCCTCGCCCGGCAGGACAATACCGAGCTCCTCGAGCCGCGAACGGAATGCGGCACGCCCGGAATGCTTGCCCATGACCATCTTGTTGGCGTTCCAGCCCACCGATTGCGCGGACATGATCTCGTAGGTTTCGCGGTGCTTGAGCACACCATCCTGGTGGATACCGGACTCATGGGCAAAGGCGTTGGCGCCGACGATGGCCTTGTTCGGCTGCACCGGAAAGCCGGTGATGCCGGAAACCAGGCGCGAGGCGCTGAGGATGTGCTCGGTTTCGATGCGAGTGTGCACGTTAAGCAAATCCTGGCGGGTCTTGATCGCCATGACAATCTCTTCCAGCGCGGCGTTACCGGCGCGTTCACCCAGCCCGTTGATGGTGCACTCGACCTGCCGCGCACCCGCAACGACCGCCGCCAGCGAGTTGGCCACCGCCAGGCCCAGGTCGTTGTGGCAATGCACGGAGAACACGGCCTTGTCGGCGTTGGGAATGCGTTCGAGCAGTTGGCGGATCATGTCGGCGTACTGATGGGGGATGGCGTAGCCGACGGTATCCGGAATGTTGATCGTGCGGGCGCCCGCATCGATGGCCGCTTCGATGATGCGACAGAGGAAGTCGATGTCCGAACGTCCTGCGTCTTCACAGGAAAACTCCACGTCGGCGCAGAGATTGCGGGCCTTCGTCACCGCGCGCACAGCCTGCTCGACCACCTGGTCCGGCTGCATGCGCAGCTTGTACTGCATGTGGATCGGGCTGGTGGCGATGAAGGTGTGGATGCGCCCGGAATTAGCACCGGCCAGCGCCTCGGCGGCGCGCTCGATATCGGCATCGACAGCACGCGCCAGACTGCAGACGGTGCTGTCCTTGATGTGATCGGCCACCGCTTTGACCGCGGCGAAATCCCCCGGACTGGCGATCGCGAAGCCGGCTTCGATCACGTCCACCTTCAGGCGCTCAAGGGCCTTGGCGATGCGCAGCTTTTCTTCGCCGGTCATGGAGGCGCCGGGGCTCTGTTCACCGTCTCGCAGGGTGGTGTCGAAGATGATGACGCGGTCGTTGCTGCTCATGTCGAACTCCTCTTGGCCAGCCTTGCGGACTCAGGCGGCGCCTCAAGTGTGAATTGTGGCCGGAAACCAGCAAAGCGGGAAGGCCGAGCGTCTCATTGCGTCATCCCAACGATCGGTTTGGGCTGATTTGCACCTGGGTCAGGCAGTACAATTGCCGACTATTTTTTGCAGCCGACAGAACCGATTCAGATGATCGAACCCAAGCGCGTACTGCGTGCCCTCGCCGAACACTGGACGTTGCTCGAGCCACTGTGCGAGCGCTTCGATGCCGGCACCCTGAGCCTGATCGAGCTGCGTCATCAGCTCGCCGCGCAACTGCCGGAAGGCACGCCCACCGATATCACCGCCCTGCTCGATCAGTGGATCCGCCTGGATATCCTGGTCCCGGTGGCGAAAAGCCCGAATCGCTTCGAGCTCAACGCGCAAATCCATGACTTCCTCGCCTACCTGCGCCGCGAACATCGGCTCGGCCTGTGCCTGGAGATCGAAGCCTACCTCCGCCATCTGGAACGCCTGGCCGGGCATATCCAGGACGCTTTCGAGATTCGCGACGGCCAGGACCTCGCCCGCCAGCTGCGTCTGCTCGACATGCGCGTGCGCGACGTGCTGAAGAAGCTAGCCAATGACGAGCAGGCCCTGATCGGTGTCGCCGACCGAGCAAAAACCAGCGATCGGCAGATTCCGCTGCGTCAACGTTACGCCGAGGTCCTCGCCACCTGGGATGAATACGTCGAACCGATGATCCAGCTGGTCGCGGCCGATGGTGCGTTCGAGCAGGGCGTGTACCGCGTCGAACAGGTGCTGATGAAGCTGCTCGGTGAGCAGCAGCGCCTCGGCCAGCTGGTCGACGACGACCTGCTGCTGCGCCCCCATGCGCGCATTCTCGAGATGCAGAGTACCGCCCAGTTGACCCTGCGCCACGCGCGCGAGCTGTTGCTGCCGTTGCGGGAAGAGGCGCGCCGCCATAACGCCGTGACCCGGGGTGCCGCGCTGGCGCTGTCGGCCATCCGCAAGAAGGGACTCGATGCCGTGCCGCAGGCCTCGTTGCCGCTGTTCACCCGCCCGCAGAGCACCTTTCTCGGCTCGGCCAGCCAGGTCGAGGCCTATGTCTATGCCCTGGCCCGCTTCGAGCCGAAACCGGCGCAATTCCCCAGGGCCGGCAGCAAGCGCAGGACCGGCGCACCGCGCTCGCCGTTGACGGCGCGAGAAATGCTCGACCGCTGCGAACAGGCGCTACCGCTGCCTGACCTGATGCAATGGCTGCTCGAGCAGGAACCGGAAGGCGCAACCGACGAGCTGCTCTACTGGTTCTCGCGCCTATCCCGCGATGCACGCTTCCAGCGCGACCGGCTGGAGCGCCGTGAATACCTGACGCGCGAGCATCAAGTCAGCCTCAGCTCTTTCGCCCTGCTGGCCAACGCCGATGCCTGAGCGCTTACGAGCTGGACTAGGTATTGCGCGCCCTGTCTCGAACCCATTTTGTGAAAAGCGCTTCGCGGTTTTCACCCGCCGATTGCCCTGAGTTGCCTATGAACATCGATCTGAAAGAAATGACCCAGTTGGCCCCAATCTTCCGCGAGTTGTTCAAGGGATATCACCTGTCCCGCAGCGAGCCGGAATGCTACGCCCAGCTGTCCAACATGCAGGACCAGTACCGCGCTCTGTTCAAGGCGCTCGGCTTCGAGCTGGTCTGCGACCCACGCGGCTTCTACTACTTCGTCCCCGAGCAGATGGGGGCGCAGGTCAACAAGACCGCACAGCGCCTGGCGTTGTTCACCTTCATCCTGGTCGAGCATCTGGCCGATCAGGGCCGCGATCCACTCGCGGTGCTCGACGGCGGTACCCTGGGCCGGGACGAACTGCCCGCGCTGCTGGACAAATACCGCGACCTGTTCCTGCAGGCCGAGGTGACCACCCAGGACGAGCTGGAAGAAAAGGTGATCCGCCGCCTGACGCAACTAGGCTTCGCCGAAGACAGCAACGGCATCTACCGTTTCCTGCCGCCGATGCACCGCTTCCTCGACGTCTGCCTATCCGTCCAGCAGGACCGCGACCTCGCGGCGAACCTGCACAGCAGCGATCTAGCACTGGCGGCACCTCAGCTCATGGCCGAGGAAGAAGAGGACGACATCATTCTTATCGATCGCGACCCTGACGATAGCGAAGAAGATGCCCTGGCACGCGCCATCGCCGAAGAAAAGGAGCTTGAAGCATGAGCCAGGAACGCTACGGCATCCGCCGCTTCGCCCTGCTGAACACCGCCGGCTATAGCCTCGGCATCTTTCCGCTGGAAACGCCGTTATCTGTTTACGGTGCGAACAACCTGGGCAAGTCCGCGTCGATCAATGCGCTGCAGTTTCCGATTCTGGCGCGCATGTCGGATATGAGTTTCGGCAAGTACAGCCTTGAGCAGTCGCGCAAGTTCTACTTCGCCAGCGACACCAGCTACATCCTCGTTGAAGTCGCCCTGCCCCATGGCCCTCACGTAATCGGCGTTGCTGGTCGCGGGCCGGGTGGTGGCTTCGGTCACCAGTTCTTCGTCTACCAGGGCTCGCTGGATCTCGATCACTACCAGCAGAACGGCACCTGCCTACGCCAACGCGAGCTGTTCGCCAATTTGGAGCGCGCCGGCATCAAGGCCTACGAGGCCAAGCCGGACGAACTACGCCGCCTGCTGGTCGGCGGCCACACCGCTATCCCGCTGGACATGACGCTGATCCCACTGCGTTCGACCAGCGAGCAGAGCCTGAAGACGTTCCGCGCACTTTTCATCAACCTGCTGCACATGCGCGAGATAACGGCGGCCAAGCTCAAGCAGCTGTTCCTCGATGCGTTCGAGCACAGCCTGCGCTCCGGCAGTGTCGATTACATTGCAGCTACCGAAGAGGCTTTCCGCGACGTGCGCCGCATGGAGCAGGACTATCAAGCGCTGGTTGCAGCCGGGCCGTTGGTTGAAGCTCTCGCTGCCGGCGTGGCGCAGCGAGAACTGCTGCGCGGCAAACTGCATCGCTTGTCGCCTTTGCTCGACTCGCTGCTCGGGACCTGGCAGGACTATGCTGGCGCGCGCAAGGAAGAGCTGGTCATCCAGGCCGAACACTATCGCCGCGAGCAGGACGGCCTGCAGAACGAACAACGTGGAAGCACCTCCGAACTGATGCGCCTGGAGCGTGAGATCAGTGAGATTCAACGCTGGCTGGGCGAGCTCTCCTCGCTGAAAAACCGCTTTGCGCTGGTCGATGATGCTCATGTGCTCGAGCAGCAGTTGCTCGCCGCCAAGGATGCCCATGACGAGTTGGCCGGCGCGCTATCGCAGTCGCGCCAGTTCTCCAGCGAGGACCTCGACGAGCGCCTGCGCGACCTTGAGAAGCGGCTCAAGTCGGTCCGGCAGCAACTGGACCACGCGGACAACAACAGCTACTCCCGTCTGCGTGAGGAGTTCTCGCAAGCGGACGTTGATCGCCTCATGCGGCTGTTCAATGGGCAGCTATTCAGCCTGCCGCTAGGGGACAAAGGCATCGCGCTGGATGATGGCGAGGCCTGGGTCAAGTCGCTCGAAGCGGTCCTGGACGGCTTCAAGGGCGAGCGCTTCGAGGCGCCCGGGTTATCTATCGACTTGTCCCATATTGAACCGCCGGCCCTGCAGGCGCTGGCTGATCGTGCCGCATTGCGTGACCAGAAGGATCGACTGGAGCGTGAACTGAAACAACTCAAGGCCCAGCATTCAGTGGCGGTCGACCGCGCCGCGAGCAAGGCGCAGGCCGAACAGCTCTACCAGCAGGTGCTAGACGCCCAAAAAGCCTTGGAGGACTTCCGCCGTTGCCAGACGCTCTCAGCCGAAGAGAACAGTAAGCTTGAGCAACTGGCCCAGGCCGAGGCGGCGCAGGACGAACTCAAGCGGACCAGCGATGCCTTCACCGAGCGAGTGCAACATCTATCGGCGAAGCTGCAACTGGTCGGCCGTCAGCTGGCGGATCTCGAGGCCAAGGAGCGCACGTTGGAGGACGCGCTACGTCGCCGTCAGCTGCTGCCTGCAGATCTACCATTCGGTACGCCCTTCATGGATCCGGTGGACGACTCGCTGGACAACCTCCAGCCGCTGCTCAACGACTATCAGGACAGCTGGCAGGCGCTGCAACGCGTCGACGGCCAGATCGAAGCGCTCTACGCGCAGGTGCGCCTCAAGGGCGTCGCCAAGTTTGATAGCGAAGAAGATCCCGAGCGGCGGTTGCAACTGCTGGTGAACGCTTACGCGCATCGCCAGGACGAAGCCCTGACGCTCGCCAAGGCACGTCGCGCGGCCGTCACCGATATCGCCCGGACCTTGCGCAACATCCGCAGCGACTACGACAGCCTCGAGCATCAGCTGGCGTTGTTCAACCGCGAGATCAACAAGCGCCAGGTTTCGAACCTCGAAAGCTTTCGCATCGTCCTGGCACCGAACAAGGATGCGCTCAAGCATATCGACCAGATCATCCACAGCGCCGGGCAATACGAGCAAGGCGAGACGCTGTCCGTATTCGACCTGCAGCAAAGCAGCGAACAGGACAGCAAAAACGAGGAGGCCAAGGAATACCTGGCACGCTTGGTTGCCGCTAACAACAATCAGTTGGGCCTGAAGGACCTGTTCGAGCTCGCGTTCGAAATCACCAAGGTGGGCGGCCAGCCGGTGATCCATACCGACATCGACGGCGCGGCGTCCAACGGTACGACGATGACCATCAAGGCACTGACCAACATGTACCTGTTGCTGCACCTGATGGACCGCGAACAGGCCGGTCGTATTCGCCTTCCCTATTACCTGGATGAGGCGGCCGACATCGATGAACGCAACCAGCAGGCACTCATCGAAACCAGCCTGCAACTCGGCTTCGTGCCGATTCTGGCCTCGGTGAAGCCGCAGGTGTCGGCACATGTGGCTATCGACCTGGAAGGCGGTAGCGGCCCGGCCGGAATCTATATCGACGAAGCGGATTGGAAATTCATTAAGCGCCGTGATCAGGCTGAGGCATCGATCGCCGCCTCTGATCCAAAAGCCGTGAAAGAGGTCGAGCCGGTTAGCTGAACGCGGTGGTCGAGAGCTGACCAGTCTGCTGCCGGTGGCGCAGGCTGGCGCCAGCCGAAACGGCCTTTTCTATCGCCTCTAGTCCAAAGCTATCTCATACGCAAGAGTGCGGTTTGCCCGTAGCCATGAGTCTCCTCCCAAACGGTGTGACGATCCGCATTGATCGTCGCTCCGCCACGCATCGATTGTCGTCGAGCGCGTCTATCTCAACAGCCGCTTCTTCTAGCCTGCCAGTTCCTCGGCATTGGTGATTCACAGAGCCAGATAGCTCGATGCATGAGCGGCTTGCTGCTATCGCAGCCAGCCTGCCCGGATCCAAAGCCGTAACTCTTCTCGCTAGGCCAATGCTACCGGAGCCCCAAAGCCCAGCGAGTTTTCCCGCGCCCAAAGACAAACCCCCGGTCATCTTTCGATGATCGGGGGTTTGGTGTAGAAGCTTGACGATGACCTACTCTCACATGGGGAGACCCCACACTACCATCGGCGATGCGTCGTTTCACTTCTGAGTTCGGGATGGGATCAGGTGGTTCCAACGCTCTATGGTCGTCAAGCAATTCGGTTGGGGAGTCGGTGTTCAGTCGCTTCCCCTAATTGGGTATGTGATGGTGTTGCTGTATTGGTTTCGCTTGCGAGCGATGCGTCTTTTCGGTTTGTTTGTCGACTTCAACCGTCTGACACGCAAACATCAAATTGTTTGGGTGTTATATGGTCAAGCCTCACGGGCAATTAGTATGGGTTAGCTCAACGCCTCACAGCGCTTACACACCCCACCTATCAACGTCGTAGTCTTCGACGGCCCTTCAGGGAGCTCAAGGCTCCAGTGAGATCTCATCTTGAGGCAAGTTTCCCGCTTAGATGCTTTCAGCGGTTATCTCTTCCGAACATAGCTACCCGGCAATGCCACTGGCGTGACAACCGGAACACCAGAGGTTCGTCCACTCCGGTCCTCTCGTACTAGGAGCAGCCCCTCTCAAATCTCAAACGTCCACGGCAGATAGGGACCGAACTGTCTCACGACGTTCTAAACCCAGCTCGCGTACCACTTTAAATGGCGAACAGCCATACCCTTGGGACCGGCTTCAGCCCCAGGATGTGATGAGCCGACATCGAGGTGCCAAACACCGCCGTCGATATGAACTCTTGGGCGGTATCAGCCTGTTATCCCCGGAGTACCTTTTATCCGTTGAGCGATGGCCCTTCCATACAGAACCACCGGATCACTAAGACCTACTTTCGTACCTGCTCGACGTGTCTGTCTCGCAGTCAAGCGCGCTTTTGCCTTTATACTCTACGACCGATTTCCGACCGGTCTGAGCGCACCTTCGTACTCCTCCGTTACTCTTTAGGAGGAGACCGCCCCAGTCAAACTACCCACCATACACTGTCCTCGATCCGGATAACGGACCAGAGTTAGAACCTCAAAGTTGCCAGGGTGGTATTTCAAGGTTGGCTCCACGCGAACTGGCGTCCACGCTTCAAAGCCTCCCACCTATCCTACACAAGCAAATTCAAAGTCCAGTGCAAAGCTATAGTAAAGGTTCACGGGGTCTTTCCGTCTAGCCGCGGATACACTGCATCTTCACAGCGATTTCAATTTCACTGAGTCTCGGGTGGAGACAGCGCCGCCATCGTTACGCCATTCGTGCAGGTCGGAACTTACCCGACAAGGAATTTCGCTACCTTAGGACCGTTATAGTTACGGCCGCCGTTTACCGGGGCTTCGATCAAGAGCTTCGCTTGCGCTAACCCCATCAATTAACCTTCCGGCACCGGGCAGGCGTCACACCCTATACGTCCACTTTCGTGTTTGCAGAGTGCTGTGTTTTTAATAAACAGTCGCAGCGGCCTGGTATCTTCGACCGGCATGAGCTTACGGGGTAAACCCTTCACCCTCACCGGCGCACCTTCTCCCGAAGTTACGGTGCCATTTTGCCTAGTTCCTTCACCCGAGTTCTCTCAAGCGCCTTGGTATTCTCTACCCAACCACCTGTGTCGGTTTGGGGTACGGTTCCTAGTTACCTGAAGCTTAGAGGCTTTTCCTGGAAGCATGGCATCAACCACTTCTCCTTCTAAAAGAAGGATCGTCATCAGTTCTCGGCATTAAGATCCCGGATTTACCTAAGACCTCTGCCTACCACCTTAAACTTGGACAACCAACGCCAAGCTGGCCTAGCCTTCTCCGTCCCCCCATCGCAGTAACTAGAAGTACGGGAATATTAACCCGTTTCCCATCGACTACGCTCTTCAGCCTCGCCTTAGGGACCGACTCACCCTGCGTCGATTAACGTTGCGCAGGAACCCTTGGTCTTTCGGCGTGCGAGTTTTTCACTCGCATTGTCGTTACTCATGTCAGCATTCGCACTTCTGATACCTCCAGCAAGCTTCTCAACTCACCTTCACAGGCTTACAGAACGCTCCTCTACCGCTCAACTTACGTTGAACCCGTAGCTTCGGTACCTGGTTTGAGCCCCGTTACATCTTCCGCGCAGGCCGACTCGACTAGTGAGCTATTACGCTTTCTTTAAAGGGTGGCTGCTTCTAAGCCAACCTCCTAGCTGTCTGAGCCTTCCCACATCGTTTCCCACTTAACCAGGATTTTGGGACCTTAGCTGACGGTCTGGGTTGTTTCCCTTTTCACGACGGACGTTAGCACCCGCCGTGTGTCTCCCGTGCTGACACTTGCTGGTATTCGGAGTTTGCATCGGTTTGGTAAGTCGGGATGACCCCCTAGCCGAAACAGTGCTCTACCCCCAGCAGTGATACACGAGGCGCTACCTAAATAGCTTTCGAGGAGAACCAGCTATCTCCGAGCTTGATTAGCCTTTCACTCCGATCCACAGGTCATCCGCTAACTTTTCAACGGTAGTCGGTTCGGTCCTCCAGTTAGTGTTACCCAACCTTCAACCTGCCCATGGATAGATCGCCCGGTTTCGGGTCTATTCCCAGCGACTAGACGCCCTATTAAGACTCGCTTTCGCTACGCCTCCCCTATTCGGTTAAGCTCGCCACTGAAAATAAGTCGCTGACCCATTATACAAAAGGTACGCAGTCACCTAACAAAGTAGGCTCCCACTGCTTGTACGCATACGGTTTCAGGATCTATTTCACTCCCCTCTCCGGGGTTCTTTTCGCCTTTCCCTCACGGTACTAGTTCACTATCGGTCAGTCAGTAGTATTTAGCCTTGGAGGATGGTCCCCCCATATTCAGACAAAGTTTCTCGTGCTCCGTCCTACTCGATTTCACTTCTAAGATCCTTTCGCGTACAGGGCTATCACCCACTATGGCCGCACTTTCCAGAGCGTTCCGCTAAAATCAAAGAAGCTTAAGGGCTAGTCCCCGTTCGCTCGCCACTACTAAGGGAATCTCGGTTGATTTCTTTTCCTCAGGGTACTTAGATGTTTCAGTTCCCCTGGTTCGCCTCACACACCTATGTATTCAGTGTGTGATAACCATCTTATGATGGCTGGGTTCCCCCATTCAGACATCTCCGGATCACAGTCTGTTTGCCGACTCCCCGAAGCTTTTCGCAGGCTACCACGTCTTTCATCGCCTCTGACTGCCAAGGCATCCACCGTATGCGCTTCTTCACTTGACCATATAACCCCAAGCAATCTGGTTACTGTCTATAACGTGAAGACGACATTCGCCGAAAATCCGCATTTTGCTCTCTCGAGCATCTCGCAAATTTTACCTTGACTTGAATAATCACCAGTGAAAGTAATTACCCAAATCTACTTCTATCACATACCCAAATTTTTAAAGAACAGTTACTGGCGCAAAGACCAGAAATCAATACACTCCTCTAAGGAATCTATTCATTTCTGTGCTTTCAAGCGATGTCGAGGTAATGGTGGAGCCAAGCGGGATCGAACCGCTGACCTCCTGCGTGCAAAGCAGGCGCTCTCCCAGCTGAGCTATGGCCCCATCTACAGATCGGCCACATCCCATGACAATTGGTGGGTCTGGGCAGATTCGAACTGCCGACCTCACCCTTATCAGGGGTGCGCTCTAACCAACTGAGCTACAGACCCAATCGTCTCTCTCGGGTCGAAACCCAATCGCTTTTCGCTAGTGAATCAAGCAATTCGTGTGGGAACTTATGAAGAAGCTGAAGTCTTCGATTAAGGAGGTGATCCAGCCGCAGGTTCCCCTACGGCTACCTTGTTACGACTTCACCCCAGTCATGAATCACTCCGTGGTAACCGTCCCCCCGAAGGTTAGACTAGCTACTTCTGGAGCAACCCACTCCCATGGTGTGACGGGCGGTGTGTACAAGGCCCGGGAACGTATTCACCGTGACATTCTGATTCACGATTACTAGCGATTCCGACTTCACGCAGTCGAGTTGCAGACTGCGATCCGGACTACGATCGGTTTTATGGGATTAGCTCCACCTCGCGGCTTGGCAACCCTTTGTACCGACCATTGTAGCACGTGTGTAGCCCAGGCCGTAAGGGCCATGATGACTTGACGTCATCCCCACCTTCCTCCGGTTTGTCACCGGCAGTCTCCTTAGAGTGCCCACCATTACGTGCTGGTAACTAAGGACAAGGGTTGCGCTCGTTACGGGACTTAACCCAACATCTCACGACACGAGCTGACGACAGCCATGCAGCACCTGTGTCAGAGTTCCCGAAGGCACCCCTCCATCTCTGGAAGGTTCTCTGCATGTCAAGGCCTGGTAAGGTTCTTCGCGTTGCTTCGAATTAAACCACATGCTCCACCGCTTGTGCGGGCCCCCGTCAATTCATTTGAGTTTTAACCTTGCGGCCGTACTCCCCAGGCGGTCGACTTAATGCGTTAGCTGCGCCACTAAGATCTCAAGGATCCCAACGGCTAGTCGACATCGTTTACGGCGTGGACTACCAGGGTATCTAATCCTGTTTGCTCCCCACGCTTTCGCACCTCAGTGTCAGTATTAGCCCAGGTGGTCGCCTTCGCCACTGGTGTTCCTTCCTATATCTACGCATTTCACCGCTACACAGGAAATTCCACCACCCTCTGCCATACTCTAGCTTGCCAGTTTTGGATGCAGTTCCCAGGTTGAGCCCGGGGCTTTCACATCCAACTTAACAAACCACCTACGCGCGCTTTACGCCCAGTAATTCCGATTAACGCTTGCACCCTTCGTATTACCGCGGCTGCTGGCACGAAGTTAGCCGGTGCTTATTCTGTCGGTAACGTCAAAACAGCAAGGTATTAGCTTACTGCCCTTCCTCCCAACTTAAAGTGCTTTACAATCCGAAGACCTTCTTCACACACGCGGCATGGCTGGATCAGGCTTTCGCCCATTGTCCAATATTCCCCACTGCTGCCTCCCGTAGGAGTCTGGACCGTGTCTCAGTTCCAGTGTGACTGATCATCCTCTCAGACCAGTTACGGATCGTCGCCTTGGTGAGCCATTACCTCACCAACTAGCTAATCCGACCTAGGCTCATCTGATAGCGCAAGGCCCGAAGGTCCCCTGCTTTCTCCCGTAGGACGTATGCGGTATTAGCGTTCCTTTCGAAACGTTGTCCCCCACTACCAGGCAGATTCCTAGGCATTACTCACCCGTCCGCCGCTGAATCAGGGAGCAAGCTCCCTTCATCCGCTCGACTTGCATGTGTTAGGCCTGCCGCCAGCGTTCAATCTGAGCCATGATCAAACTCTTCAGTTCAATACTGCTTGGGTTTTGAGAAAACCCTAAACCTGGCTCAGCAATCGCAAATCTCTTCTCCTAAAAGAAGAGCACTCAATGATTTCTCGTTGAGTACATTGTGATGCTGATAATCTTGCTGACCATCAGTCTTACCTCACAAGCACCCACACGAATTGCTTGATTCAGTTGTTAAAGAGCGTTTCGATCAAGTCTTTCGTCTCAACCGAGGCCGCGCATTCTACAGCAGCCTTGTTTCTCGTCAAGCTGTTTTTGAAGAAGTTTTTCTTTCTCAACCGCTTGCGCTTCCGATCAACCTAGCGTCTCTCGCCAGCGGGAGGCGAATCATACAGCGTCCAAAACCGCTGTCAACCACCTCTTTCAACCGCTTCCGATCAACCCGACCGAAGCTGCCAACAGGACTCAACCTCCACCCTGCCAGCCCGGCGCATTCTACTCGAAGCCGCCTTCCGTGCAAGCCTTTATTTTAGCTAACTTCTTGATTTACAAGACGTTTCGCCAAAGGCCTGCGCCGGAGAAGGTGCGCATTATAGGCACTCACAAAACCACGTCAACGGTTGTTTTCAGTTTTGTTTCAATCAATAGATCGCACTCGCTTCGCCCTGCCGCGGCCAGCGAGCTTTCTTTCTACCGATGGCAACCGTGCCAGCAGCAGAACAGCAGCAACCGTGGCGTAAAGCGCCCAGCGCCCAGCGTCAGCTCGCACGACCCATAACATGTGCAGCAGCACAATCAGGACAATCGGATAAACGATCCGATGCAGTTTCTTCCAGCGCTTGCCCAGCTTGCGCATGCTCCCACGGTTGGACGTAGCGGCGAGTGCCGACAACCCCAGCAGCGCAATCGCGCCCACGGCGATATAGGGCCGCTCGACGAGTTCAGCCGTGAAGCCGGTGAAGTCGAGCCCCAGCAAAAAATACAGATAGGCCGAGACGTGCAGCACTGCATAGGCAAACGACCACAGCCCCAGCTGGCGACGGAATGCGATCCATCCGGACCAGCCTGTGAGTCGCTGCAACGGCGTCATTGCGAGCGAGCACAGCAGCATCACCAGAGCGCCTTGCCCCAAGTTGTCCACCAGCACCTTGCCAGGGTCGGGCCCCAGTGCCGCGATAGCCCCCAAGTACAGCCAATAGCAAGGCACGCTCGCCGCGGCCAGGAACAACAGCAGCCGCCACCATGGGCAGCGCATCAATAGTCCTTGCTCAGATCCATTCCGGCGTACAGGCTCGAAACTTCATCGGCATATCCATTGAATGCAAGCGTTGCCCTGACGTTGGGACTGAACAAACTACCGGGCAGTCGTCGCTCCCTCGCCTGAGACCATCGAGGATGGGAGACGTCGGGATTTACGTTGGCATAGAAGCCATATTCCTGAGGCGCCATTGTCTGCCAAGTGGTTGCCGGCTGCTCCCGAACGAAGCTGATGCGCACAATGGACTTGATGCTCTTGAAACCATACTTCCATGGAACAATCAGGCGCAGGGGCGCGCCATTCTGGTTGGGCAGTACGCGACCATACATGCCGACCACCATCAAACTCAGCGGATGCATCGCTTCGTCCATCCTCAACCCCTCGACGTAGGGCCAGTCGATCAGCGAAAAACCCGTACGCATTCCTGGCATTTGCTCGGGCCTGGCCAGGGTCTCGAAACGCACGAACTTAGCGTTGGAGGTGGGCTCGAGGCTGCGGACCAGTTCAGCTAGCGGAAAGCCCAGCCACGGGATGACCATCGACCACGCCTCGACGCAACGCAAGCGATAGATACGCTCCTCGAGCCGGGGCGCCGCAAACAGGTCTTCGACGGAGTAGGCCCCCGGGTTCGCTACTTCACCATCGACCATGACCGTCCAGGGCTCGGTGACGAGCTTGGGCGCATGAGCTGCGGGATCGCCCTTGTCCGGGCCGAATTCATAGAAGTTGTTGTAGTGCGTCGCATCGCGATAGGGCGTGATGGCCTCGCCTTTGGCGACAACGGCTTCCCAACGCGCCTCACCGCGCTTGGCATCGAACCAAGCAGGCGCATCGTCCGCGTCGACACCTTCGTACCGCCCTTCCTGCGCGCAGGCCATCAGCGGCAAGCCCGCGCAGGCGACAGACAGCGCAGCCCCTTGCATGACCTGCCGGCGATTCAGATAAAGCGCTTCGGGGGTCACCTCGGATTCATGGCAATCGCTGCGACGAGGGATCTTGATAAGCATGATGTGCTCCGCTGCCTTAGGCCTGGGCCATTCAATAGACAGCGGATCACTCTGGAAATCAACTCTCGACGCGTTTGCGACGACGCATCAGGAATTGCACAGGCCCGGAAGCGGCATAGGCAAGGAAGATCAATAGCAGGATACGCGGCGGATCGCTGAACACTACGGCGAAGACCAGGACCACCACCAGGATCGCCACGAAGGGCACCCGCCCTTTGAGATCCAGGTCCTTGAAGCTGTAGTACTTGATGTTGCTGACCATCAACAGGCCGGCCAGGGCGACCAACAGAGCAAACAGCATCACCACGGCGATCGGCAGATCCGCGCCGCGGATGCCCGGCTCGTCCAGCGCCCACACCGCCCACACCGAGCCGGCAACTACACCGGCGGCCGCCGGGCTGGCCAGGCCGATGAACCAGCGCTTGTCGACTTTCCCGATCTGCGTGTTGAACCGTGCAAGACGCAGCGCCGCGCATGCCACATAAATGAACGCGACGGTAAGCCCGACATTGCCCAATCCCGACAACGCCCATTCATAAGCCAGTACGGCGGGTGCGAGACCGAAGGCGACCATGTCCGACAGCGAATCGTATTCGGCACCGAAAGCACTCTGGGTGTTGGTCAAGCGCGCCACCCGGCCATCCAGACTATCGAGCACCATCGCCACGAATACCGTGGCGGCAGCGACATAAAAGTTGCCGTTGATCGCCGTGATAATGCAGAAGAAACCGGCGAAGAGGTTGGCCGTGGTGAACAGGTTGGGGAGCAAGTAAATGCCGCGATGACGCACTTTGCGCCCTTCGGAATCCTGGATTTCTTCGACATGCTCGTCGATCGGCAGCAAGCTCTCCGGCTCGACTGGCTTGTTCGGCTCTTCGGGATGCTCACTCATGTAGTTTTTACCTTACAGCAGGTGTGAATGATTTCGACAGACCCCGGCACTGCGGGTTCAGCCAGGCGCCGGCAGCGGTTTTATACCAGAAGCCAGCAGATCCAATGAAAAAACGCGGCCGAGGCCGCGTTCTTTTTTCAAGCAGGATCGCTATCAGTTCTTGCTCTTGTCCACGATCTTGTTGGCAGCGATCCACGGCATCATGGAACGCAGCTTCTCACCAACCACTTCGATGCCGTGAGCGGCATTGTTGCGGCGGTAGGCAGTCATCGACGGATAGTTGGCAGCGCCTTCGGTGATGAACATCTTGGCGTATTCACCGTCCTGAATGCGCTTAAGTGCGTTGCGCATCGCGGCACGGGATTCGGCGTTAATGACCTCCGGGCCGGTCACGTACTCACCGTACTCGGCGTTGTTGGAGATCGAATAATTCATGTTGGCGATGCCACCTTCGAACATCAGGTCGACGATCAGCTTCAGCTCGTGCAAGCACTCGAAATAGGCCATTTCCGGCGCGTAGCCCGCTTCGACCAGTGTTTCGAAGCCGGCCTTGACCAGCTCGACACAACCACCGCAGAGAACGGCTTGCTCGCCGAACAGGTCGGTTTCGGTTTCGTCCTTGAAGGTCGTCTCGATGATGCCGGTACGGCCACCGCCAACACCCGAGGCGTAGGACAGCGCAACGTTCTTGGCATTACCGGAGGCATCCTGATAGATGGCGATCAGATCGGGGATGCCGCCGCCCTTGACGAACTCGGAACGCACGGTGTGGCCTGGAGCCTTCGGCGCGATCATGATCACGTCGAGGTCAGCACGCGGCACGACCTGGTTGTAATGGATCGAGAAGCCGTGAGCGAAGGCCAGGGTAGCGCCCCTCTTCAGGTTTGGCTCGATCTCGTCACGGTACAGGCGGCCCTGGAACTCGTCCGGGGTAAGGATCATCACCACATCGGCAGCGGCAACAGCAGCTGCAACATTGTCGACCTTCAGACCGTGAGCTTCGGCCTTGGCAACCGATGGCGAGCCCGCACGTAGACCTACAGTGACATCAACGCCTGAATCCTTCAGGTTGCAGGCATGCGCATGACCCTGGGAGCCGTAACCGATGATCGCAACCTTCTTGCCCTGGATGATGGAGAGGTCGCAATCTTTATCGTAGAAAACTTTCATGGAATTACCCCTGTTACTGGCCGGTCGGGCCATTCATTAAACTAATTAGATGCTCAGCACTTTGTCGCCACGGGAAATCCCGGTAACACCGCTGCGCACGACTTCCAGGATCGACGCGGTACCGACCGCCTGGATGAAACTGTCCAGCTTGTCGGTCGTACCGGCCAGCTGGATGGTGTACACATTGGCCGTCACATCGACGATCTGGCCGCGGAAGATGTCCGTGGTGCGCTTGACCTCAGCGCGTTGCGCGCCGGTGGCCTTCACTTTGATCAGCATCAGCTCACGCTCGATGTGAGCGCTTTCCGACAGATCCACCAACTTGACCACCTCGATCAGCTTGTTGAGGTTCTTGGTGATCTGCTCGATCACCTCTTCGTGACCAGCGGTGGTCAGCGTCAGGCGCGAAAGGGTTGGGTCTTCGGTCGGCGCGACGGTCAGGCTTTCGATGTTGTAGTTGCGCTGCGAGAACAGTCCAACCACACGGGACAATGCACCCGGTTCGTTTTCCATCAGCAGGGAAATGATGTGTCTCATGATCAGGTCCGCTCCGTCTTGCTGAGCCACATGTCGCGCATCGCGCCGTCTTTGATTTGCATCGGGTACACATGTTCACTGGTGTCGACGGCGATATCGAGGAAGACCAGGCGGTCCTTCATGGCGAAGGCCTCTTCCATCTTCGGCTTGAGATCTTTGAGGTCGGTAATGCGCATCCCCACGTGCCCATAGGCCTCGACCAGTTTGACGAAGTCCGGCAGGGATTCCATGTAGGAGTGCGAGTAGCGGCTGTTGTACTGCATGTCTTGCCATTGGCGAACCATGCCCAGCGCACCGTTGTTGAGATTGACGATCTTCACCGGCAGGTCGTATTGCAGGCAGGTCGACAGCTCCTGGATGTTCATCTGGATGCTGCCCTCGCCGGTCACGCAGGCGACGTCGGCTTCGGGGAAGTTGAGCTTGGCCCCCATAGCGGCGGGGAAGCCGAAGCCCATGGTGCCGAGACCACCGGAATTGAGCCAGCGGTTGGGCTTGTCGAACCGGTAGTATTGAGACGCGAACATCTGGTGCTGGCCGACATCGGAGGCGACATAGGCCTCGCCGCGGGTCACCTCGCACAGGGTTTCGATGACCGCTTGCGGCTTGATGATGGTGCCGTCGCCCTTGTCATAGGGGAACAGGCCGCGGTTGCCGCACCACTCCTCGATCTGCTTCCACCAGCTGGCAACGGTATCGGCGTTTGGCGTCTGGCCGATTTCCTTGACGATGGCGACCATTTCGGTAAGCACGCTGTCCACCGGGCCGACGATCGGGATGTCGGCCTTGATGGTCTTGGAGATGGAGGCCGGATCGATATCGATATGGATGATTTTGGCATTCGGGCAGAACTTGGTCGCGCCGTTGATCACGCGATCATCGAAGCGCGCGCCGACCGCCAGAATCACATCGGAATGATGCATCGCAAGGTTCGCGGTGTAGCTACCATGCATGCCGAGCATGCCGACGAACTGACGATCGCTACCCGGATAGCAGCCCAGGCCCATCAGAGTATTGGTTACCGGCAGATTGAGCATCTTCGCCAGCTCGGTGAGCTGTGATGATGCCCCGCCCATGATCACGCCACCGCCAGCGTAGATGATCGGCCGTTTGGCGGAGAGCAGCAGTTCCGCCGCCTTGCGAATCTGCCCGGAGTGGCCGCGTACCGCCGGGCTGTAGGAGCGCAGCTTGGCCTTTTTCGGATAGACGTACTCGAACTTCTCGGCGGGGTTGGTCATGTCCTTCGGAATGTCCACGACAACCGGGCCGGGACGTCCAGACTGAGCGAGATAGAACGCTTTCTTCATCACCTCGGGAATTTCCGAAGGATGCTTGATCATGAAGCTGTGTTTAACGATTGGCCGGGAAATACCGATCATGTCGGTTTCCTGGAACGCATCGGTGCCGACCATGTTGCTGGCAACCTGCCCCGAGATCACCACCATTGGAATCGAATCCATATAGGCAGTAGCGATGCCGGTGATGGCATTGGTAGCGCCTGGGCCGGAGGTCACCAGGACGACGCCCGCCTTGCCGGTCGCGCGCGCATAGCCGTCTGCCATGTGAGTAGCGGCTTGTTCATGGCGAACGAGGATGTGCGTGACTTCCTTTTCCTTGAACAGCGCATCGTAGATGTGCAGCAAGGCGCCGCCCGGATAACCGTAGATGTACTTAACGCCTTCGTCACGCAAGAAGCGGACGACCATTTCAGCGCCGGATAAAAGTTCCACGTTGTTCACCTCTAGAACGCCAGATAGCCGCCCCGCGTCGGACCGGCCAGAAATAGGTTTACTGCGAGACAGCGCATGAGCGACGGTGGTCGCCGACTACGTCAGCTGCTGACTAGCAAGTATTAGGAGAACCCCAAAGTGTTGCGGGGCGCTCCTCCCAGCGCGAGGTAACGCGTTGCGGGTGTTACAAGTCGGCGCGGGTGTGCACCTCATGATTGACTGAACGACCCGTTTAACCGGTCGATCAGAACAGCAAGCATGGAATTGTTCGGATTAGGCTCAGCCAAGTCAAGCCCACTGTTGGTCTTCGGGCTGTTTCAGCTGTGATCCAGCGCAGAATGGAGTCGCTCGGGTTTTGCGTATAGTAGCGGCTTGGTTCTGCATCCACAGAAGGGATTAGCATGCGTTTGACGATTCTCGCGGGCGGCCTGCTGCTTGCATTGAGCAGCAGTGTCATGGCTGGCCAGGTTTACAAGTGGGTGGATGCTCAAGGCGTCACCCATTTCGGCGCGCAGCCACCGCAGGGCCAATCCGCCGAAACACTCAACACAGCGACACCGCCCCCCAGACCTGCCGCGGCAGAGGCCGCTGCGCCTGTAGAATCCGAGCCGGCGGGCGAATCGGAACAGCGCAAGATCGATCGACAGGTGAAGCAGCAGGTAGCCGAACAGGAAGCGGAGCGGCAGCGCTACTGCACAACGTTGCGGACCAATCTAGCGCAATTGCAGAACAATCCGCGTGTACGCGTCGAAGAGAAAGGTGAAGTGCGCCGGCTAAATGAAGAGGAACGTCAGGCGCGCATCAGCGAGACCCGGCAAAAGATCACCGAGACCTGCAATTAAGGCAACGGATCGAACGCCAGCTCTTCGGCTGGCGTTCGTCATTTATCGCCGCGACTGATCAGCAAATCGAAGGTTTCCAGCGCCTGCAGCAGGCCGGCCATTTGCTGCGACCGGCCCCGATAGACCACCTCAGCCATCGCCAGAATCCCCGAAACCGTCGGTAGCCCCTCATCGCGTTCCAGGATCACTTTCATCCTGGGCAGAAAAATCCACTGCAACCACTGCTCGAACGACAAGGTATCGACGCAGAACGGCTCCTGGCTGGCGAGCGCCTGGGCATCCGGCGGCGACGAGGCCCATAAGTCATGCACGCGCAATTCACGTTCGATAAGCAGCAACTGATCGGCCAGCTCGGC
Organism: Pseudomonas sp. YJ42; assembly: GCF_047225135.1. Taxonomy (NCBI): domain Bacteria; kingdom Pseudomonadati; phylum Pseudomonadota; class Gammaproteobacteria; order Pseudomonadales; family Pseudomonadaceae; genus Pseudomonas; species Pseudomonas sp. YJ42. Next base: position 1,894,776 of record NZ_CP178378.1, read on the forward strand.
AACGCGGCGATCCATCACATCGCCACCTTGGCCCGCTCGCGGGCCTGCGCGGCACCCGCTGTATTACCCTGGCGCTCACGGGCCTGGGCGATTAGCTCCCATAGACTCGCCTGCAACGCGGGCCGGCCGCTGGCATAGCTCAGTCCCCGTCGAGAAAGCTGTTCGGCTTGCACGGCGTCGCCTTGGGCCAGGCGTACCTGAGCCAGACGATAAAGCACCTGAGGCTCCCGCGGAGCAATCCGCTGAGCGCGCTCAAGACTGGAGGCGGCACCGTTCAGGTCACCCCCGCCTTGTTGCTGCTGAGCCGTCGTAAGCAATGCCAATACCGGCCCATCAAGCCGTTCGTCAGCCGACAGCGTTCCGCTATTCGAGGGGATGCCGCTGGGCATGGACTGGCTTGGTGCAGGTGTCGGGGCCGGTTGCGGCGCGGTCCACTGCCCAGGCGCACCAGGTACCGGCTCCGTGCTTCTGGAGAATGCAGCATCCGGCGCCGCGAAGACCTGCAACGGCTCCGAATTCTGCTGCGGCACCATGACCATGACGCTTGAATCTTGCGTAGGTTGCGCTGCGGAAACAGACGGACCAGGAGTGCGATAAGGCTGCCGTGCCGAGACCTCCTCCGACACCGGCGCACCCGAATCGACGACGGGTATCGCCCCTCGCTTAACCGTCGCGCACCCCTGCACCAGTACCGCGACCGCCACAACCATCATCCATTGCTTGCTCAATACTCGAACCTCTTGAAATTCCATTAAGCTGGGACCACTCAGGGCAACCAACCGCGAACCCAATCCATGACCGATTCAGCTGGGGCTCGAATACCGCAACCAGGCCCCGGCGCGGGCTCGCTGCCGCGGATATAGGGAATCTGTACGGCGTCAGGGCAATTTTCCAACGTACCCTGCCCGGTTTGCGCATCCACCCAGGCCAGCTCGACGTTCTCGGGCAACGGCATCTGCAGCGGTAATGGATCAGCCCGACGCATGAAATCCGCCCAGATCTGCAATGCCCCGGTTGCGCCGGTCAGCGAAGTCTTGCCGTTATCATCACGACCTAGCCAAACCACTGCCAAAAGGTCCTGACTGAACCCGGCAAACCAGCTATCACGTGAGTCGTTGGTGGTACCCGTCTTACCTGCCAGCGCCAACGACTTCGGCACGTAATTGTAGGCCGAGCGCCCCGTACCTTCGAGCATGACGCGTCGCATGGCGTATTGTGTCAGATAGATCGCACCGGCATCGAAACGCTGCTCGATCTTGAACGGATAGCGACTGAGCGGCTCACCGTCAGCCGCCACAACGCTGCGAATACCGCGCAGCGGCGTATTGAAGCCGCCATTGGCGAGCGTCTGGTACATGCCGGCGACCTCGATCGGTCGCAGACCACCGGCCCCCAGCAGCATCGACGGATAAGCCGGCCACTGCGGCGAAGCGCCCAATCGCTCAAGTGTTTTCAACACATGAGGGACTCCGAGATCGAGCCCCAAGCGCGCGGTGGACAGATTGTAGGAGTTGGCCAGCGCCTGGTAGAGATAAACCGTGCCGTGAGCGGTGCGCCCATAATTCTGAGGCTTCCAGACTTGGCCGTCGGCGCCCTTGACCGAGAACGGTTCGTCATCCAACAGAGTGGTCAGGGTGTACTGACTAGGCTTTTCCAGCGCCGCGAGATAGATAGCCGGTTTGATCAGCGATCCGATGGGTCGCGACGCATCCAGCGCCCGATTGAACCCGGCGAAGCCCGGCTGACGACTGCCCAGCATCGCCTGAAGTTCTCCGGTTTCCGGATTGGTCACCAGCATCGCTCCTTCGACGCCCTCTGCCGCTTTGCCAAGACGCTTCAATGTTTCCGTCATGGCCTGCTCGGCCTTGCGCTGGAGGATCGGATCGAAGCTGGTGAACACCCTCAATCCTTCCTCGGTCAAATCCTCGTCGCGGTAATCCTCGCGCAGCTGGCGTTTGACCAGATCGAGGAACGCCGGATAGGAGCTGTCGGCAAGGCTACCCCGCTGCGTGACGCCAAGTGGCGTCTGCCGAGCCGCTGCAGCTTCTTCTGGTGTCAAAACCTGCTGTTCTTCCAATAGGTCGAGCACAAGATTCCGACGCTCTAAGGCTCGCTCCGGATGACGTCGCGGGTTGTAGTAGGTCGGCCCCTTCACCATGCCGACCAGCAGCGCGATGTGCTGCACTTTCAATTCGGCGAGCGGACGACCGAAGAAATACTGGCTGGCCAATCCAAACCCATGAATGGACCGTCGGCCGTCCTGACCGAGAAACACCTCATTGAGGTAGGCCTCGAGAATCTCATTCTTGTCGTAATGCAGCTCCAGTAGCACTGCCATCATCGCCTCGGTGGCTTTGCGGCTGAGGCTGCGCTCGTTGGTCAAATAGAAATTTTTGACCAACTGCTGGGTCAGCGTACTGCCACCCTGGCGCACTTCGCCGGCAGTGAGATTGACCCAGACAGCCCGTGCGACGGCCTTAGGCGACACGCCGAAGTGATCAAAAAATTCTCTATCCTCGACGGCAACCAGCGTTTCAGCAAGGTAAGGCGGTGCCTGGTCGAGCCTGATGAGAATTCGGTCCTCGTTGTGCGCAGGATACAGCCCGCCGATGGTGACAGGCTCAAGCCGCGCCACCGGAAGCGCTCCCCCGTCGCTGCGTGTTAGTCCGGCCACGAAGTCGCCGGAAAAACGCACCCGAATACGCTGTGACTCTTCGGCCCCTTCGTAAAACCGGAATCCGCGGGTATGCATTTCCACCGCGTTGGCGGCCACCGACATGCTTCCAGGACCATTAACAGCCTTTTCGCGGCGATACCCCAACGCGTCGAGTTCGGTCAGGAAATCTTCCTTGGCGAGCTTCTGCCCAACGAAGAGCTCGAGAGGCCTTGCATAAACCGTAGCGGGAATGGTCCAGCGCTTGCCGGAAAACTTCTCCTGCACCACGGCATCGAGGTATACGGCCACGCCGGCTAATACCACCAGGCCCACGATGGAGAGCTTGATCATCCAGCCCAGCCAGGGACGGGCGCCACCGGAACGGCGTTTGGAACGGGAACGAGAGGAGCGTGCTTTAGTCATGGCGGCGCATTATACGCACTTTGATTTACTCGGCAGACGGCCTCTTGGCGGTTTGCAGGCACCGCGCGTAAAGACATAATGGACCGTTTTCCGAGTGTGTGATCCGCGTCGCGATTGCTCACACGCCCCGCCCAACAATCTGCAAGGAATGACCGTGAGCCAAGCATTGATCGCCGCGTTGCAAAATCCGGCCCTCTATCCCCACCCGGTCGACGGTTTCAGGATCATCGAAACCCACATCTCCTGGGTCATCCTCACCGGAGCCTATGCCTATAAGATGAAAAAGCCGGTGGATTTCGGCTTTCTCAACTTCACCAACCTGGCGGATCGCAAGCATTTCTGCGAAGAAGAACTGCGCCTGAACCAACGCATGGCACCGGACTTGTATCTGCGTGTCCTGCCCATTACCGGCAGCATCGACGCCCCGGTGATCGACGGGGACGGCGAGCCGATCGAGTACCTCCTGCAAATGCGGGAATTCCCACAGACACAGTTGATGGCCGAAGTGCAGGCTCGGGGCGAACTGACCGACGCGCATATAGACGCTCTCGCCGAACAAATCGCCCAGTTCCACCTGAGCATTCCGCAGGTGCCGGCCGAGCACCCTCTGAACAGTGCCGAGGCGATCGTGGCGCCAATGCGGCAGAACTTCGAGCAGATCCGTCCGTTGCTGACCGAGCAATCCGATCTGCAACAGCTCGACGCGCTGTTCGACTGGACCGAAACGAGTATCGCCCGTTTGCAGCCACTGCTGGCACAGCGCACCCAGCAGGGCTTTATCCGCGAATGCCACGGTGACCTGCATCTGGGCAACGCCACCCTCATCGATGATCGGGTGGTGTTGTTCGATTGCATTGAGTTCAACGAACCCTTCCGCCTGATCGACATCGCCTCCGACGCGGCCTTCCTGGCGATGGACCTGGAGGACCGCGGACTGAAATGCCAGGCGCGACGCTTCATTAACGGTTGGCTGGAACGTACCGGTGATTACGCCGCGCTCGAATTGCTCAACCTCTACAAAGCCTATCGGGCACTGGTCCGCGCGAAGGTCAACCTGTTCCGACTGCATCAGGAAGAAGATGCGGTACAGCGCCGGGTGATCCTGCGTCAGTACCGTGGCTACGCCAATCTGGCAGAGAGCTATAGCGCCATTCCGTCTCGCTTCCTCGCCATCACTCACGGCGTGTCGGCAGTAGGCAAGAGCCAGGTCGCGCTGCGCCTGGTCGAGGCGCTGGGGGCGATCAGGTTACGCTCGGATGTCGAACGCAAGCGATTGCATGGCGCGCAACCAGAAGCCCTCGCAGCCGAACTGGATGCTGGTATTTACAGCACGGAAGCTGGCGACGCTACCTATCATCGCCTGCATATGCTGGCCGAGACGGCCCTCAACGCAGGCTTTTCGGTGGTCATCGATGCGACCTACCTCAAGCAACAATATCGCCAGGCGGGCTGGCAGGTCGCTGAATCAACCGGCGTGCCTTTCATGATTCTGACCTGCGAGGCGCCGAATGCGGTTATCGAACAATGGCTCGCCCAACGGCAAGCCCAAGGCGGCGATCCCTCCGATGCGACCATGGCTGTGATCAAGGCGCAGCAGGCATCGCGCGACCCGCTGAGCGAAAGCGAGCAACTGCTCAACCGACAAATCGATACGCCCGAGGCCGGCAGTCTCGACGCGCTGGTCAGTGCGATTCGCCAACGGCTGCCAGGGCTCTAGCGCTTGGGTTGACGCAATCGCGTCGGACGTAACCAGCAGTGTCCAAGCACCGCCGAGGGCAGAACCCGGCGGTGGTTCTATACTTCGACAGGTCTGTCTATGGAAGTCGACCATGCCGCATCGCGTTCTGCCGCCTGTTTTGCCGGACCGCCACCATGAGTGACAGCGTCCGGCTTTTCTCGATTCGATCCGTCGATTACGCTCAATTCCGCCCGTCTTATCCGGAGAGCCTGTTCAGTTGGCTCGCCGAGCAGTGTCCGCGCACACGCTGTGCTCTCGACGTGGCCGCGGGTAGCGGTCAGGCGACGCTCCCTCTGTTAGGGCATTTCGACCGTGTTCTTAGCTGCGATGCCAGCCCCGATCAACTGAGCGGCAGCGCCGACTGGCAATCGGTGCAGCGCTTCGCCGCCCAGGCCGAGCGGCTGCCGCTGCGCGATGGACGAGTCGATCTGATGGTCGTCGCACAAGCGCTGCACTGGTTTGCAACCCCTGCATTTTTTGCCGAGGCGAAGCGAGTGCTCGACTCGAACGGCCTGTTCTGCGCGTGGTGCTACAGCCTACTTCGCATCGATCCCGCACTGGACGAGGTCATCAGTCGCCTGCATGGCGAAACGTTACAGGGTTACTGGCCACGAGGCCGTGAAAGCGTCGATGCGGGCTATCAGGACATCCGGGCTCCGTTCGAAACGATCGAGCCCCCGGAATTCGCCATCGAAGTCCATTGGAACCTGCCCCAGTTGCTTGGCTATCTGCGCACCTGGTCGGCCGTCAAACAATGGCAGCAAGCCTACGACATGGATCCGGTGGCTCAGTTGGAACCCGACCTTGCGCAGCGATGGGGCGACCCGGAGCGGCAACGCAGGATTCGCTGGCCGCTTCATTTTCTCGCCGGCTATCCGGGCCGATAGGAGCGAGCATGCACGACGAGTTGCTGACCCTGAGAAATCTCGGCAAGACATCCGCACAATGGCTGCACGCCTCCGGCATCCACACGGCCGAGGACCTGCGCCGACTCGGCGCGGTCAGCGCTTACCAGGCGGTCAAGTCGCGAGGGTTCAGCGCATCGCGCGTGCTGCTTTATGCCATTGAAGGTGCACTGCGGGACATCAACTGGAAGGAACTGCCAGATGCACTGAAGAGCGAGCTAAACCAGCACCTGGCAAGTTGCGATCACCGAGACAAGAGCTAGCTCACAACCTCTGCGCGGCATGATTTACTCTAGGCTGCTGCGATCTTATTGTGAGCACGCGCATCGCTCTACCTTTGTGAGCCCGCTTGTCCAAGGACTGCCGTCATGTATCTACTCGGGGAACAACCGGCTTACGCCGATCAGCTGATCAACCGTCTGCAGGGGATCCCCGCGCAACTGCTAGAAGGCCTGACACCTTCTGCTCCGCCTGTCGAGGTCAAAGGCTCCGATGATCTGACAGCCGCGCTACCCGAGCAGCAACTTTTCATCATCGAAAGCGGACTTCTACATGCGCTTGTGGATGAAAAACCACTGTTCTACATGCAGGAAGGGGATCTTCTCGGGCTGCGCCAGGGTATCGAACTGCCGGTCTGCCGCTATCGCAGCGACGAATCGATTCGCCTGATTCCCTATTTGCGCAGCGCTGTATTTCAACATATCCATGCCGATCAACGCCGTCAGGAGCTCTTTACCCAGTACCTCATTGGCCAGACGGCGCTGTTATCCGATGCGCTGGCGCGACTCAAACAACCCGAAATCCACCCCACCACCGGATTCCAGCATTTCGCCGCTGGCGAAGAACTGATTCGCCAAGGCGATGACGCGGACAACGTCTTCATCATCATCGAAGGGCATGCAGAAGCGATTGTCGACGGACAGAAAGTCGGCGACGTCCAGCGCGATGAAATTTTCGGCGCCATGGCGGTATTCACCCAGGAAAAGCGCAGCGCCACCGTTGTTGCTACCTCGGCCTGCACCGTCATGCTGATTCCCAAGGACCAGTTCCTCAGCCTGATGCAGAGCAATCCGAAAATTGCTCACAGCCTGATAGAAAGCATGGCCCGGCGTATCGACTTGCTCAACAAGGAAGTCACCCAGCTGCGCTTGCCGCTCACTGCATAACCCACGAAAGGGGCAGCACTGAGCGATGCGAATTTATTTCGCATCAGCTATTGACGACTGAATGAGAATTGTTATTATTAGCACCACTGGTCGCAAGATCAGCCGGTAAGCTGGAAGGCCAGGCAGTTGGACTTTCAGGTTATCTCCTCATCAGGCTAATCACGGTTTTGACCCGGCTCTTGCCGGGTCTTTTTTTGTCTCGCATAAAGCCTGGCGGATCAGATCTTGCGAAAGCGCAGAATGATCGAGCACAGCTGCTTCGCACGATTCGATATAGGCGCCGCTTGACCGTCATTCAGCCGTTCCGCGGAGCCCGGCACAATAATCTTGCTGCGGCTGAGCTGGAGTAAACCAGACGAAATCGGCCTGCTCTGCCTGTAGATCCTCGCCCACTTCCGCAAGGATCAACACACTGGTACTGCGGATATCGCCCTGATCTGCCAGATACAGGGGGATCCCCAAGTCACGCCGCACGTGAAAAGCACCAGCCATTAGTATCGCCGGCTTCGGCGCTGCATCCAGCCGCTCGGCCATTCGCCGGTCACGTTGCTGTTGCACGGCAAGCATTGCTGGCAGTTGTGCTTCGGGCAGTAGGTCGCAGTGGGAAATCCGAATTTGCGTCAACAACTCTTTGCGTACATGTTCAGTCGCCGCGGCACCGGTCACTGTCGGTGCGCGACGGTAAATGTCGCTGATCTCGGCGCGATCCAGATTCGCCGCAAGCACTGGATAGGGTTGTGCTAGCGCATACTCGACCAGCGGCCCGTACAGCTTCCAATCCCACCCTTGTTGCCAGTCAAGCGTAGCCGGCAGATCCGACGGCCATTGCCCCCGATCGATCGACGCCTGCACGCTGGCCACCTTTTGCTGCTGAACGGGGTCGAGCATCTCGAGGAGCAAGCTGCCCTGCTCTCGTCGCTGGGCCAGCGCCTCTAGAAGCCAGAGCTGCAGGGCATGATGGTCGGGATTGTCATGGCGCTCACCCACCAGTACGCGATCCGCGCCGGCCAGTTCCTGGATCAGCTGTCGAACCGAAATCCTCGTACCGTGACGGAGGTCGATGATCTGCCCTAGATCAGGATGTTTCAGACCCTCTGGGCTCTGCCATGGCGGTACGGGGGGCACCGCTTGACAGGCAGCGAGCAGGACCGCAGTGATAAATAGCAGACATCGCATCAGTAGTTCCTCAGCGGGCAATGACCAGCGGATGGCCCCGATCAGGGTGCTGCTGGATCAGCACGTCGAGACCGAACACGGACTTCAGCGGCTCGGCGCGTAACACCTGTGCTGGCGTGCCGGTCAGGCGGGCGCGTCCATCGGAGAGCAACAACAGGCGATCACAATAGCGTGCCGCAAGATTCAGATCATGAAGGATCACTAGCACCGCGCCGCCCTGCCCCGCGAACAGCCGAACCGCTTGCAAGATACCGTGCTGATGCAACGGGTCGAGCATCGCCGTGGGCTCGTCGAGCAATAGTACTTGCCCTGTGCTGCCCGGCCACAGCTGCGCAAGAACCCGAGCCAGATGCACGCGCTGCTGCTCGCCTCCAGACAGGGCTAAATAGCTGCGCGGGGCCAAATGCGCTACATCGGCAGCCTGCAGCGCAGCCGTGACGATCGCCGTGTCGTGCACATGACCGCTGGCGTGAGGAAGGCGGCCCAGGCTTACCACTTCATCGACTCGGAAACCAAAACTCAGCGTCGAATGCTGTGGCAGCACCGCTAGGCAACGCGCGCGCTCAGGGCCGCTCCAGTTGTGCAACGGCTTCTGATGTAGCAACACCGCTCCAGCGCTGACCGGCAGCTCGCCACTCAGTGCTCCTAGCAAAGTGCTCTTGCCCGCCCCGTTGGGGCCCAGCACCCCCAACACCTCGCCAGGCGCCAGCTGCAAATCGATCTCGGCGAGCACTGTCTTAGCACCACGGCGCACCGTAATCCCTTGGGCTCGCAACATCACCGGCGCCCTCGCTGCAGCAGGTAAAGAAAGAAAGGCGCGCCCAGCAGCGCAGTGACGATTCCGATAGGCAATTCCGCAGGTGCCAGCATGAGCCGCGCCAGCAAATCGGCCAGCAACAACAGGCTTCCTCCGGCCAGGGCCGAGGCAGGGAGCAGCAGGCGATGATCGGGCCCGACCAGCAGCCGCACCAGATGCGGGACCACCAATCCTACGAAACCGATCATGCCGGCCGCCGCCACCGCCACCCCCACCCCCAGCGCAGTGCAGAACACCAGCTCACGCTTGAGCCGTTCGACATCGAACCCCAGGTGCCGTGCTTCCGACTCGCCGAGCAGTAGCGCATTCAGCGCGCGAGCGCGGCGCGGCAACCAGAAACTGACCATTAAGGTCACCAGCAGCAGCGGCCAGAGCCGCGCATAGCTGGCGCCATTGAGGCTGCCGAGGTTCCAGAACGTCAGGGTGCGCAGCGTGCTGTCGTCGGCGATATAGGTAAAGAGTCCGATCGCGGCGCCCGCCAAGGCTGTCAGCGCGATACCGGCGAGCAGCATCGTGGCCACATGGGTGCGGCCATCGCGTCGGCCGAGGCGATAGACCAGAGCGGTAACGCCGAGACCGCCGACGAATGCGCTCAGCGACAACAGATAAGGCTCAAGCGATGAGGGGACGCCGCCCATCAGTTCGCTGCCAACAATTGTCACCGCCGCGCCCAGCGCGGCGCCGCTGGATACGCCGATCAAGCCAGGATCCGCCAGCGGATTGCGAAACAAGCCCTGCATGGCGGCCCCGGACAGAGCCAGCACCGCACCCACGCTCACTCCTAGCAACGCACGCGGTAAGCGTATCTGCCCCAGGATGAGTTCGGCTTGGCCGATGTCTTCGCCGCCCAACGGAACGCCAAGCAGGCGAAGCATGGCGTTCAACGTCTCGCCGAATGACAGACTGACCGGCCCCAGCGCCAGTGCCAGCCAGAACGCAATCAGCCATAACAGGCCCAGCGAAAGAAAAAGGGAGCGTGCAGATAGCACTGGGCTCATCGAAATGCCGCCAGTCGAGGTTCGACGCGAAGGATAAAAGCCAGCCAATCAGTCCGCCAGCTCTAATCGGCCCCAGCTCTACGCTAAACAGGACGCCTGGGCGATAATCCGAGCGTTCAAGGGGGGAATATGATTCGATTGTGCGCCACGGGCGACATTAAAGAAGGTCAGAGTAAGGGCTTCGAAATACAGGGCCAGCGCCTGCTCGCCGTGCGCAAGGATGGAGTCTTGCATCTCTACGAGAATCGTTGCCCACACCGCGGCATACCGCTGGAATGGCTTCCAGATCAATTTCTGGACAGCAGTGGCAGCCTGATCCAGTGCGCCACTCATGGCGCGCTGTTTCTCATCGATAGCGGCGAATGTGTGGCCGGCCCCTGCGCCGGGCAAGCCCTGCGCGCTCTGACAAGCGTTGAACGCGACGGCATTATCTGGTTGCAAAACGAGCACTAGTGCGACGTTGCGCCCGAGCGACGATCCGCCGCGTTGGGTATCATGGCGCCACTGCACCCTGTGAGATGACCATGCGCCGTTTGCTGAGTCTGCTGACCCTGTTGTTCGCCCTTCCTGCCGCTGCAGGCCTGTTCGATAGCCGCCCCAGCTCCACTCTGGGCGGACTGAACAACAGCGCGGATTTTCTTCCGGTCCGCGAGGCCTTTCGCCTGAGCCTAGTGGACGCGGCGCCCGAGCAGGTCAAGCTCCGATTCGTCGCCGCGGAGGGCTATTACCTCTACCGGCACCGATTTCAATTCAAAGCCAATGACCCCAGCATAACCATTGGAGAGGCGAAACTACCGGCCGGCAAGCAGAAGACCGACGACTACTTCGGTGAGGTCGAGGTCTATTACGGCGTGCTCGACGTCGAACTCCCGGTGCAGAACTCCGGGAGCCACCCTTTTACGCTGCAGATCACCTACCAGGGGTGCGCCGACAAAGGCCTGTGTTATCCGCCGGAAACGGAGTCACTGACGGTTGGCGACTCCCCAGCGCCTACTTCCGCACCACCCGCTTTCGATGGGGAAGCCGATGGCAACGCCCCATTGTCCTGGCGCTCGGTGGCATTGTTCTTCCTCGCCGGTCTGGGTCTGACTTTCACGCCTTGTGTGCTGCCGATGTTGCCAATCCTCTCTGGGGTGGTCCTTCGCGGGCAGATCGGCGGTACCCGTAGTTTCTTCCTGTCACTCGCCTACGTGCTGCCTATGGCCGCCGGCTTCGCCCTGCTGGGCGCGCTGATGGGCGTGTTCGGAGCGGAGCTGAATCTGCAGGCACGGCTGCAATCTCCCTGGATTCTGGTGCCCTTCGCACTGTTCTTCGTCGCTTTTGCCTTGGCAATGTTCGGTCTGTTCGAATTTCGTCTGCCCCAGGTCATGAGCTCGCGCCTGGAGCGCATTGCCAGCAGCGCCAAGGGCGGCTCCTTCATGGGCGCGGCGCTACTGGGCACCGTGTCCAGCCTGCTTGTCTCGCCATGCGTCTCGGCGCCTCTGGCGGGGGCACTGTTGTACATCAGCGCTAGCGGCGACGCCCTGGGCGGCGGCCTGAAGCTGTTCGCGCTCGGCCTCGGCATGGGCACGCCCCTGATCCTGTTCGCGGTCGGCGGTGGCGCTTTACTGCCCAAGAGCGGTCCCTGGATGGTTACCGTGCGCAACGTCTTCGGCGTCTTGCTGCTGGCGGTTGCAGTGTGGATGCTCGAGCGCGTCCTGCCTGGCTCTGCGGCCCTTGCACTGTGGGGCTTGCTGGCCGCCGGTACGGCGTTGTTTCTCGGCACGCTGGAGTTCACCCAGAAGGCGCCGCGGCAAAAACTTGCTCAGTTGCTTGGCCTGGCCTTGCTGGTCTATGCGCTGGCCGCCTGGATCGGCGCGTTGCAAGGAGGCTCCGATCCGCTGCGGCCGCTGCCACGCATGCCATCAATGGCCGATGACAGCATGACCCGCGCAACCGAAGGCTGGCACACGGTCTCCACACCTGCTGAGCTCGACGCCCAACTCGCCGCGGCTCGTGTAGCAGGGCAACCCTTGATGCTCGACTGGTATGCCGACTGGTGTATCAGCTGCAAAGTGATCGAGCGTGAGGTATTCGCCGATCCGCAGATCGCTCCCCGCCTGGCGAACTACCGCCTGATTCGCTTCGATATCACCGACAGCAATCCGGAACAGCGCGCGCTGCTCGACCGCTATTCTCTTTTCGGCCCTCCTGCGATTCTGTTCTTTGGTCGAAGCGGGCAGGAACTGGCCGACATAAGGGTCGTCGGCGAAATCGACGCGAGTCAGTTCGCTGAACGACTCAACCGCGCCGAGGCGTCGCTCTGACAAAGGATCATTGCGGCAATCTCCAGTCATAATGCCGGCATTTACGCCGATTGAGACATGACTGGACAGTCAGCCCTCGCTTCGTGCATAGTTTTTCCCTTCACCCATCTGCGGCCGTCGAGGACGCTGATCGGACAGAACAACAAGGAATACTCATGGCGACGCTTCTGGTCCTCCACGGCCCGAATCTGAATATGCTCGGCACCCGCGAACCCGGCGTCTATGGTGCAGTCACGCTGGCGCAGATCAACCAGGATCTGGAACAGCGGGCCCGCGATGCGGGGCATCACCTGTTGCACCTTCAATCCAATGCCGAGTACGAGCTTATCGAACGTATCCATGCCGCCCGCAGCGAAGGCGTGGATTTCATTCTGATCAATCCCGCCGCTTTTACGCATACCAGCGTTGCGTTACGTGACGCGTTGCTGGCGGTGAGCATCCCATTCATCGAAGTGCACCTCTCAAACGTGCACAAGCGTGAACCTTTCCGCCATCACTCCTACTTCTCGGACGTCGCGGTAGGAGTGATCTGCGGTCTTGGCGCCAGCGGCTACCGCCTGGCATTGGAGGCCGCCCTGGAACAACTCGCTGCTTCCTGACAGGACCACGCGCGTCACGCGCCCGGCCCCGAAGAGCGAGCAGCAATGCCCTTTGAACTTACTTGGGAGTCACCGCTTCATGGATATTCGCAAAGTCAAGAAACTGATCGAACTGCTGGAGGAGTCCGGGATCGACGAGCTGGAAATTCACGAGGGCGAGGAATCCGTCCGCATCAGCCGCCACAGCAAGCAAGTGGCGATGCAGCAGCCCTACTACGCTCAAGCACCGATGGCCGCTCCTGCTGCCGCTGCTCCGGCAGCTGCCCCCGCAGCCGCCGACGCCGCGCCGGCGCAACCTAAGCTCAACGGCACCGTGGTTCGCTCGCCGATGGTCGGCACCTTCTACCGCGCCTCCTCGCCGGAGTCGGCCAGCTTCGTTGAAGTCGGCCAGAGCGTTAAGAAGGGCGACATTCTCTGCATCGTCGAAGCCATGAAGATGATGAACCACATCGAGGCCGAAACCAGCGGCACCATCGAATCCATCCTGGTGGAGAATGGTCAGCCGGTCGAATACGACCAGCCGCTGTTCACCATCGTTTGAACCGCGGAGAGCCAGCGATGTTGGAAAAAGTACTAATCGCCAACCGCGGTGAAATCGCCCTGCGGATTTTGCGAGCCTGCAAAGAGCTGGGTATCAAGACCGTCGCGGTGCACTCCACCGCCGATCGCGAGCTGATGCACCTGGCCCTGGCGGATGAGTCCGTCTGCATCGGCCCGGCCATTGCGACCAACTCCTATCTGCACATTCCAGCGATCATTGCCGCGGCGGAAGTGACCGGCGCGACAGCGATTCATCCAGGCTATGGATTTCTCGCCGAGAACGCCGACTTCGCCGAGCAGGTGGAAAACTCTGGCTTTGCCTTCGTCGGGCCGAGAGCCGAAACCATTCGCCTGATGGGTGACAAGGTGTCAGCCAAGGACGCCATGATCAAAGCTGGCGTGCCCGTGGTGCCCGGCTCTGACGGGCCACTGCCAGAAGACGAGCAAAAGGCACTGGCGATTGCCCGTGAAGTGGGTTACCCGGTCATCATCAAGGCAGCCGGAGGCGGCGGTGGGCGCGGCATGCGCGTTGTCTACGAAGAAGAAGACCTGATCAAGTCGGCGAAGCTGACCCGCACCGAAGCGGGCGCGGCATTCGGCAACCCGATGGTCTATCTGGAGAAGTTCCTCGGCAATCCTCGTCACGTGGAAGTCCAGGTACTCTCCGATGGCCAGGGTAACGCCATTCATCTGGGCGACCGGGACTGTTCGCTGCAGCGCCGCCATCAGAAGGTCTTGGAAGAGGCGCCAGCCCCTTACATCGACGAAAAGGCACGCGCGGAAGTGCTCAAGCGGTGTACCGATGCGTGCGTCGAAATCGGCTACCGTGGAGCCGGCACCTTCGAGTTCCTCTATGAAGATGGCCGGTTTTACTTCATCGAAATGAACACCCGCGTGCAGGTCGAGCACCCGGTAACCGAAATGGTCACTGGAGTGGACATTGTCAAGGAAATGCTCAGCATCGCCGCCGGCAACAAACTGTCGATTCGCCAAGAAGACGTTGTCATTCGCGGCCATTCGCTGGAATGCCGAATCAATGCCGAAGATCCGTCGAACTTCCTGCCCAGCCCGGGTAAGGTCAAGCATTTCCATGCACCAGGCGGCAATGGCGTACGGGTCGACTCGCATCTGTACAGCGGCTATTCGGTACCACCGAACTACGACTCGCTGATCGGCAAGCTGATCACCTACGGGGCCACGCGGGACGAGGCCATGGCGAGAATGCGCAACGCATTGGACGAAATTGTGGTCGATGGCATCAAGACCAATATCCCGCTGCACCGGGATCTGGTTCGCGACCCTGGTTTCTGCAAGGGCGGCGTGAACATCCATTACCTGGAAAAGAAGCTGGGAATGGACAAGCACTGATTCGGTGCTGCGTCGACAAGGGCTGCCAATGGCAGCCCTTGTCGTTTCTGCCACGCTCAATATTGGATGCCGGCGCAGCTACGCAGTAAGCTCGCCCACTTTTTCGGGCCGCAGCGCAATGGCGGTCGCTACTCCATGAGGTCTTTCATGTCCTGGTTACAACTTCGTCTCGCCATCTCTCCGGAACAGGCGCAAGCTCTCGAAGACGCGCTGTTGGGCGTCGGCGCGGTCTCGGTCACCTTCATGGATGCTGAAGACCAGCCTATATTCGAGCCTGATCTCGGCACCACGCCGTTGTGGTCGCATACCCACCTGCTGGCGTTGTTTGAAGGCGATGTCGACGAAGTCAACCTACTCGCCCACCTTCAGCTATTGATCGAAGGCGAATTGCCCGCGCACCAGCTGGAGCGCATCGAAGACCAGGACTGGGAGCGCAGTTGGATGGACAACTTCCATCCGATGCGTTTTGGCCGCCGGCTGTGGATCGTACCCAGCTGGCACGCCGCGCCCGAGCCGGACGCGGTGAATCTGCTGCTCGACCCTGGGCTGGCCTTCGGCACCGGCACCCACCCCACCACCGCGCTTTGCCTGGAGTGGCTGGATGCACAGTCGCTGGAAGGCGCGCAGGTCCTGGATTTCGGTTGTGGTTCGGGGATTCTAGCCATCGCCGCTCTGCTGCTGGGCGCCAAGCAGGCGGTGGGCACCGACATCGACGTACAGGCCATCGAGGCTTCACGTGACAACGCCGGGCGCAACGCTATCGACCCGGCACGCTTCCCACTGTATCTACCCGAGCAGTTACCGGAGGGCCAGGCCGACGTGGTTGTCGCCAATATCCTCGCCGGCCCCCTGGTGGCGCTGGCACCACGGATCATCGAGCGGGTCAAACCCGGTGGCCGGCTGGCCTTGTCCGGAATTCTGGCCGAACAGGCCGAAGAAGTCCGTGCCGCCTACTCGGACCAGTTCGACCTCGACCCAACCGCGGAGAAGGACGGCTGGGTACGCATCACCGGTATCCGCCGCCCCTGAGACAAAGGAGGCATCGCGCTAGCATTACCGCGATGCCTCGATGTGCGACGCGTGTCGCCACTGCCGCTCATCGGTGCGCATGCGCTAGAATACCGGCATTTCCGCCGGACCAACGCATGACCAGCTTCGTCACCCAGTGCCCGCATTGTCGCACCAGCTTCCGCGTCAGCCGCGCCCAGCTCGCCGCCGCCCGTGGCGTGGTGCGTTGCGGAGCATGCATGGAGCTCTTCAATGCTGCTCGCCATCTACAGGGGGGCGATACGGCCAGTGACCTGAACTCAGGCTCAGCGGTCGCTGAGCATCAGCCCCTGCGAGCCCAAACGCCACTGACAAGTTCCACGGCAGACGAGAGCACGCTGTGGATCCACGATGATCTGGACTTGGACAGCCTGGATCTGGATGAGGAATTGGCAAAGCTCGAACGGCAGGAGCTGGAGCTGTCGCGCGAGTTCCTCGAGCTTCAGCCGCAAACCGGCAACGACCTGCGACGCCAAGGCCCATCAGCCGCCGACGACGAGGTCTGGGCTGAGCGGCTGTTGAGCGCGGAAACCGACACACCGACGGCGAACCACCGGACGCAGACGGAGCCGCCCTCCGTCAAGCCGAGCTCTTATGCAGCGGATTTGCGGTTCACTCCCGTTAGCGATGAGCGACCTGCTCCGCCAAGCCCGCTTGCGGCCCCTCGCGGCCCGCTAAACGAGCGACTCGATTCACAGGAACGCGTCGAGCCCGTCCTCGACGGTCTAATCGAGCCCGACGAGGAGACACTGAGCCCTACGTTAGCGAACCACGCCAAGGCTGAACACGAGTCCGAACCGAGACGCTCGTCAGATAAAGAGCGCGAAGAACCTTTATTCGAACTCGACGACGAGCCATTGCAGCTCGACTGGGAAGAGCATAAGCATCCCTGGGGACGCTGGCTGGGGTGGGGGCTCTTGAACCTGATCGCCCTGCTTGCGCTCGCGAGCCAGTACGTGGCCTACAACTTCGACGAGATAGCGCGGCAAAACGAATACCGCCCGTGGCTCGAGCGCCTCTGCCCTGCATTGGGTTGTGAATTGCCGCCCAGGGTCGATATCAGCCAGATAAAGAGCAGCAATCTGGTGGTGCGCAGCCATCCAGATTTCGCTGGAGCGCTGGTTGTCGATGCGATCATCTACAACCGCGCGTCTTTCACTCAACCATTCCCGCTGCTGGAAGTCCGCTTCGCCGATATCCAGGGGCAGACACTGGCACAGCGCACCTTCAAACCCGGCGAGTACCTCTCCGGCGAGCTCGCCGGCCAGCGAGAAATGCCCTCGCAGATTCCCATCCACATCGCGCTGGATATTCTCGATCCAGGTACCAAAGCGGTAAATTACAGCCTGAGTTTCCGCTCGCCTGACTAACCATCCCTTCCTCCGAAACGCCATGTCGCACGCTGCCACCGGTCGCATCGGCGCCTCTATCACGGCGGGTTATATGCCAGAGGCTGTTCAGAATTTGTTCAGAACAGCCTTTAACCCGTCATCCGGAGCGGGTATTATGCACACCCTTTTTTGCTGTCCCGATCGACCTAACAAGCAGGCTCCAAGCAGGGAATCTTCATGTCAGCGGTACGCATCGGCCCCTACACCCTTCCAAATCGGTTGATACTAGCGCCCATGGCTGGCGTGACCGATCAGCCGTTCCGCCAGTTGTGCCGACGCCTCGGTGCCGGCATGGTGGTTTCGGAAATGGTGACCAGTGATGTACGCCTGTGGAACAGTCGCAAGTCGCGTCTACGCTTGCTGCACGAGGGCGATCCTGAGCCGCGGTCGGTGCAGATCGCCGGGGGTGATCCTCAGATGCTGGCCGAGGCTGCCGTTCGTAACGTCGAGCTGGGTGCGCAGATCATCGACATCAACATGGGATGCCCAGCGAAGAAGGTCTGCAACAAGGCCGCTGGATCGGCGCTGATGAAAGATGAGCGACTGGTCCGCGAGATACTCGAGGCCGTGGTCGAAGCGGTTGATGTACCGGTGACGCTGAAGATCCGCACCGGGTGGGACAGGCAAAACAAGAATGGACTTACGGTGGCAAAGATTGCCGAGCAATGCGGAATCGCAGCGTTGGCGGTGCATGGCCGTACACGTGCCGATCTTTATACGGGCGACGCGGAATACGACACCATCGCGGCGATCAAACAGGCGGTATCGATTCCGGTGTTCGCCAATGGCGATATCGATACACCCTTTAAGGCAAGTCAGGTTCTTAAAGCCACAGGTGCCGACGCACTGCTGATTGGTCGTGCGGCCCAGGGGCGGCCCTGGATATTCCGCGAGATCAATCACTACCTCGCCACCGGAGAGCTGTTGGCTCCGCCGGATCTGGCCGAAGTCGAAAGCATCCTGCTGGAGCACCTGGGTGCGCTTCACACGTTCTACGGCGAGGTCATGGGCGTGCGGATCGCGCGCAAGCACGTCAGTTGGTACCTCGCAACACAACCCGGCGCGCGCGAATACCGTGGCCGGTTCAATGGTTTGGAAGACAGGGACGCGCAATGCGCCAGTGTTCGGGCATTTCTGGCCGAACGCCGAACAGGCCCTGATTCAGGGGATGGAAAAGGGGTGGCTGCATGACGCTGTTGAACGAAACACTGGTAACTGGAACATCATCCGTGAGCGACAACGTGAACCTCAAGCAACACCTCAACACACCGAGCGAAGCAGGCCAGACCCTGCGCGGTAGTGTGGAAAAGGCGTTGCACAACTATTTCGCCCACCTCGAAGGCGCAGACGTCACAGACGTTTACAACCTGGTGCTTTCCGAAGTAGAGGCGCCGCTGCTCGAAACCGTGATGAATTACGTAAAAGGCAACCAGACCAAAGCCTCCGAGCTGCTGGGCCTGAACCGCGGCACCCTGCGCAAGAAACTCAAGCAGTACGATCTTCTCTGACACAGCGGCAAGCTCCGAAGGAACGGTAGCAAGCCGTTCCACCTGGGGCTTCCCGCAGCAGCCTGTAGCTCCTAGGAAATGTCTATGACCGACCAAAGCACTCGCCTCCCCGTCCGCCGCGCGCTGATCAGCGTGTCCGACAAGACCGGCGTCGTTGAATTCGCCCGCGAGCTCGTCGCGCTCGGCGTCGAGATCCTGTCCACCGGCGGCACCTTCAAGCTGCTGCGTGAGAACGACATCGCTGCGGTAGAAGTCGCCGACTACACCGGCTTCCCGGAAATGATGGATGGCCGGGTGAAGACCCTGCACCCCAAAATCCACGGCGGAATTCTTGGCCGGCGCGATATGGACGGGGCGGTCATGGCCGAGCATGGCATCAACCCCATCGACCTGGTCGCAGTCAATCTCTACCCCTTCGCTGCTACCGTCGCCAAGCCTGGTTGCTCCCTGCCAGATGCCATCGAGAACATCGACATTGGCGGGCCGACCATGGTGCGCAGCGCCGCGAAGAACCACAAGGACGTCGCCATCGTGGTCAATGCCGATGACTACGCCAATGTCATCGAGAACCTGCAGAGCGGCGGCCTGACCTATGCCCAGCGCTTCGACCTGGCGCTCAAAGCCTTCGAGCACACCGCATCCTACGACGGCATGATTGCCAACTACCTGGGCACCGTCGACCAAAGCGCCGAAACGCTTTCCACCGAAGGCCGTAGTCTCCTGCCGCGCACTTTCACCACCCAGTTCGTCAAGGCGCAGGACATGCGCTATGGGGAGAATCCGCATCAAATCGCGGCGTTCTACGTCGAAACGGCCGATGAAGCCTGTGTCGCCACGGCCCGCCAGTTGCAGGGCAAGGAGCTGTCCTTCAACAACGTCGCCGACACCGACGCCGCCCTGGAATGCGTGAAGAGTTTCGTCAAGCCGGCCTGTGTCATCGTCAAGCACGCCAATCCCTGCGGCGTTGCCGTGGTACCGGACGACGAAGGCGGCATTCGCCAAGCTTACGAACTGGCCTACGCCACCGACAGCGAATCGGCTTTCGGCGGCATCATCGCGTTCAACCGAGAGCTGGACGGTGAAACAGCCAAGGCCATCGTCGAGCGTCAGTTCGTCGAGGTGATCATCGCACCGAGCATTTCTGCCGAGGCCCGCGACGTGGTCGCGAGCAAAGCGAATATACGTTTGCTTGCATGCGGTCAATGGCCAGCCGAGCGCGCGCCTGGCTGGGACTTCAAGCGCGTCAATGGTGGGCTGTTGGTACAGAGCCGAGACATCGGAATGATCAGCGAAGCCGACCTCAAGGTCGTGACCAAGCGCACACCCAGCGAGCAGGAAATTCATGATCTGATCTTCGCCTGGAAAGTAGCCAAGTTCGTCAAATCCAACGCTATCGTTTATGCCAAGAACCGTCAGACCGTAGGCGTTGGTGCTGGCCAGATGAGCCGTGTCAACTCCGCCCGTATTGCCGCGATCAAAGCTGAGCATGCCGGGCTGCCGGTTCCGGGCGCGGTGATGGCCAGCGATGCCTTTTTCCCCTTCCGCGATGGCATCGACAACGCTGCCAAGGCCGGCATCACCGCGGTGATCCAGCCCGGCGGTTCGATGCGCGACGCCGAAGTGATCGCCGCTGCAGACGAAGCCGGCATTGCCATGGTATTCACCGGCATGCGCCACTTTAGGCACTAAAATCGGCCGCACTCGGACAGGCATCTGCGGCGTTGCCCAATTCTTCCCCCATGCTCATTGCCAGAAGGCAACTCCGCTGGGTGAAGAATCGGGCGCCTTGCATCTACCAGCCCGATCGCGACCTCGGTATTCGTAGGGTGGATAACGCTTCGCTTATCCACCAAGCGGGCTACCGGCCCGCCTCCATTGGGAGAGAGAAATGAACGTACTGATCATCGGCAGCGGCGGCCGGGAGCATGCGCTGGCGTGGAAAGTTGCACAGGATCCACGCGTCGAGAAAGTTTTCGTTGCCCCGGGTAATGCCGGCACCGCAACCGAAGCGAAGTGCGAAAACGTCGCCATCGACGTGCTTGCCATCGAACAGCTGGCAGACTTCGCCGAGCAAAACGTACAACTGACGATCGTCGGCCCCGAAGCCCCGCTGGTCAAAGGCGTGGTCGACCTGTTCCGCGCACGCGGTCTCGACTGCTTCGGGCCGACCGCCGCTGCCGCGCAGCTGGAAGGTTCCAAGGCCTTCACCAAAGATTTTCTGGCCCGCCACAAGATTCCCACGGCGGACTACCAGAACTTCACCGAGATCGAACCGGCTCTCGCCTATCTCCAGGAGAAAGGCGCGCCGATCGTGATCAAGGCCGACGGCCTGGCGGCTGGCAAAGGTGTGATCGTCGCCATGACGCTGGCAGAAGCCGAGGACGCCGTGCGCGATATGCTCTCCGGCAATGCCTTTGGCGATGCGGGTGCACGGGTGGTAATCGAAGAATTCCTCGACGGCGAGGAAGCCAGCTTTATCGTCATGGTCGACGGCGCCAATGTGCTGCCAATGGCCACCAGCCAGGACCACAAACGCGTAGGGGACGGCGACACCGGCCCGAACACTGGCGGCATGGGCGCCTATTCTCCGGCCCCGGTGGTTACCGATGAGATTCATCAGCGCGTCATGGACGAGGTCATCTGGCCAACCGTCAAGGGCATGGCGGCAGAGGGCAATGTCTACACGGGCTTTCTCTATGCAGGCCTGATGATCGACCGCCATGGCGCGCCCAAGGTAATCGAGTTCAATTGCCGCTTCGGTGATCCTGAAACCCAGCCGATCATGTTGCGCCTGCAATCCAGCCTGGTGCTGCTGGTCGAAGCAGCGCTGGCCAAGGCGCTGGACAAGATTGAAGCGCAGTGGGATCCGCGCCCGAGCCTGGGCGTCGTACTTGCCGCAGGTGGCTATCCTGGTGACTACGGCAAAGGCGCAGCGATTCGCGGCCTTGAATCCGCCGCCCAGTTGCAAGGCAAGGTCTTCCATGCCGGTACGGCTCTGAAAGACGGAGCGGTCACCACCTCCGGCGGCCGCGTGCTCTGCGCAACGGCCATGGGCGACACCGTGTCAGCAGCCCAGCAGAATGCCTATGCGCTGGCCGCTCGCATTGAGTGGGACGGCCACTTCTATCGCCACGACATCGGATATCGTGCCATTGCGCGCGAACAAGGCGAGAGCTGAGCGAGAAGATCGCCGCAATGCGCGCAACGGTCGAGCTTATCTTTCGTTGCGCACATTACCGGGGGTCTTTGCGATGGCTATAATCCATCGTCACACAGATGAAGGGACTTCAATCGTGCGTCGACTCTGGGTCGCCATTGCTTTTACCTTCAGTCTATTACTGGCTGCGTTGAGCGCATCCGCCGCGATCACCGAGCCATCCTCGCCTTCGGCAGTCATTGACGCCACGCAGGGGACAGAGCCCAACTGGCGATTGCTCATCGACCAATCAAACCGGCTCACCCTTGCGGAAATCCTGGAACAACGCACTCTGTTCCAGCGAATCGACCAACGCTCGTACGCCGCTCCGGCGAGCGACAACGCCGTCTGGCTACAGGTGAGTTTGCCCGCCTTCGCCCAGCCGAACTGGCTGTGGATTTTTGCCCCACGCGTGCAATATCTCGATTTTTATCTACTACGTGACGGCCAGGTCGAGCGCCATGTGGAAACCGGCGAGTTGCGGCCGCTGGAATCCCGCCCCTTGCCTACCCGCGCGTACCTGTTTTCCCTGCCCAACGACAACGTGCCTCGCGAAGCCTATATCCGGTTGCAGTCGTCACACCCAATCATGGCCTGGTTCCACACGGTAGATGAGATTGGGCTGGTCAAGCAGACGCGCCCGGCCTACCTGTTCGGGGCGCTGTTCGGCGCCCTCGCCTTGCTGATGATCTACAACCTGCTGCGCTTCGCCTATACCTTCAATTACTGCCATGTGTGGCTCGCCCTGCTGCACGGGGCGCTGCTGACCTGTGCCGTGGCGAACCTCGGACTGCTGGCGGTGTGGTCGCCGAAACTGATCTACAGCCAACCCCTGATTGCCGACATCGCGGCATTGGCGACCAGTCTTTCGCTGCTGGCCTTCACGTTCGGCTTCTTTCATCATCGCAGGACACCCTGGATTACCTGGCTGCTCGCATTGCAAGCGGGTCTCGTCAGCGCGTTGGCGGCGACCATACTGCTTACCGGTCAGCTCTGGTTCAGCTGGCTGATCTACGCCATGGTGCTGGCCACCGCCGTCAGCGTCACCGCGGTGGCTATCCACCATTGGCGGCAGCGCTATGACCCAGCCCGCCTGCTCGTCGCCGGGATGCTGTTGTTCAATGGCGGCTTCGTCTTCGTTCTGCCGATCCTGCTGGGTTTCAATCAATTCGATCCGGATTGGCTGACCGGCATCATGTTCAGCGTGGCCACGTGCTCCGGATTGATTCTCAGCTTCGCACTGCTCGAGCGGCAGCGTCAGATCCAATCGGACAGCCGCAATCAGCACACTGCCGAAGCGGTCACCAGTGCCGAGCTACGGACCAAGGCGGATTTCCTGGCAAAGATCAGCCATGAAATTCGTACCCCGATGAACGGGGTACTCGGCATGAGCGAGCTATTGCTCAGCACCTCGCTGTCGGCCAAGCAGCGCGACTATGTGCAGACGATTCATAGCTCCGGCAACGAATTGCTCAACCTGATCAACGAGATTCTCGACATCTCTAAACTGGAGTCCGGGCAGATCGAACTGGACGACGTGCAATTCGACCTCAACGCATTGATCGAAGACTGCCTGAGCATCTTCCGCGCCAAGGCCGAGCAGCAGAAAGTCGAGCTGATCAGCTTCGTCCAGCCGCAGATGCCGCACGTCGTTGAAGGCGACCCAACCCGCTTGCGCCAGGCCCTGCTGAACCTGTTGGAAAATGCCTTCAAGCAGACCGAAGAAGGCGAGGTGCTGTTGATAGCGGCGGTGGATGGTCATGAGGAGGCGCCGCGGCTGCGTATCACCGTACAGGACAGCGGACGACCGCTGGAAACACAAGAACGCGATGCCCTGCTCAATGCCGCCCTAGATAGCCGCGACTTCCTTGCCGCGACCCGCCACGGTGGCCGCCTCGGCTTGATTATCGCCAGACAGCTTGTCCACCTGATGGATGGCGAGTTCGGCATCCAGACCGGTGGCATCGCCGGCAATACGTTATGGATCAGCCTGCCGTTGGGCGCAGACATTTCGGAGCAACCCGGCAGCGATCTGGACAATCAGCTGAAAGGCTCGCGGCTCTTGGTAGTCGATGACAACGATACCTGCCGAAAGGTGCTCAGTCAGCAGTGCAGCAGCTGGGGATTCGAAGTCAGTGCGGTGGCCTCGGGCAAGGAGGCGCTGGCGCTTCTGCGCACCAAGGCGCATCTGCGCGAATATTTCGACGTGGTCCTGCTCGATCAGGACATGCCCGGCATGACCGGCATGCAACTGGCGAGCAGAATCAAGGAAGACTTCAGCCTCAATCATGACATTCTACTGATCATGCTGACCGGCATGAGCAACGCGCCGAGCAAGATCATCGCGCGTAACGCCGGGATCAAGCGCATCCTGGCCAAACCCGTTGCCGGCTATACTCTGAAGACCACCCTGGCGGATGAGCTGGCTCGTCGCACCAGCGCCATCGCGCGATCCGCGACGACCCAAGCCAGCACGCCACTTTCCGTGCCGGACGACTTCCGCATCCTGGTCGCAGAGGACAACAGTATTTCCACCAAGGTCATTCGAGGCATGTTGAGCAAGCTCAACCTCAATCCGGATACGGCCAGCAATGGAGAAGAGGCACTCGCAGCGATCAAGGAGCAACCCTATGATCTGGTGCTGATGGATTGCGAAATGCCGATCATGGACGGCTTCGAGGCCACCGCGCGGCTACGTGCCTGGGAGGCGTCCGAGGGCCGGCCGCGAACGCCAGTGGTGGCTCTTACCGCCCATATTCTCAGCGAACACCGTGAGCGTGCCCGCGATGCAGGGATGGACGGTCACATGGCCAAACCTGTCGAGATGTCCCAGTTACGCGAGCTGATCGAGCACTGGGTCCGCATCAGGGAGGCGACAGCAGATCGATAGTCCGTACCAACGCTAACCACGCGCGCCGCTTCAGGATTGCAACCCTAGTTGCCCGACGGTATGGACCGGACGTCGCTGATGATCAGCAGGCTTTCCGGTTGCTCAGGCATTCGTGAGGCATCCAGGCGCAAGTCCTGAGCAGGTACCGCATAACTCATTCGACGGGTCAGCATGCGCAGCGCACTCGTCAGCAACGCGATTGCCAGAGGCTCCCCAGGGCAACGATGCCCGTTCGCGGCATCGCCGCCACCCTGAGTAATGAAATTGAATGCACCGCCATCCCAATTGGCGAAGCGCTCGGGTTGAAATGCCTCGGGTTGCGCCCAGAGTCGTGCGTCTCGATTGGTACCGTAGAGATCCAGCAACACCCGCGTGCCTTTCGGAAAATGGTAGCCCTTCCATTCGAAATCCCTCCGCACACGCGCCGCCGTGAAGGGGAAGAAGGCGTGAAGCCGCCGGACTTCCTGTGCAAAGAGCTCCAGCGCAGCGTTTTCTTGCTGAAGCCGTTGACGCCATTGAGGGTGTGCCAGTAGTTCCAGCGCCGCATAGATGACGAATCGTGTCACCGCCACGATCGGACGCAGGAGATTGAGCATTTCCACTGCAGCGACCCGCTCTTCCAGCGCCACCCCGTCAAGATCGAGGTACCGAGCGACCACTGCCAGCGGCCGGGTCTCATCAACCACCAGCGTTCCGGCGCGCACACGGCTGACCAGATCAATCATCCAGCTTTCGGCCTCCTTACGGGCCTTGCGCGCACGCCAATGACGCGCACCGACTCCACCGGCCCCATCTATCATTGCAGCCAGTTGATCACGACGATGCGTTAGCTCGCCTTGCGCAAGTGGCACCCCTGCCCAGTCGCACGCAGCATGCGTGAAAATCGCCTGCACCTCGGGCATGAGCACCACGCGATCACCCTGTTGCCAAGTCTCGATGGCTGCCTGCCAATTGGCCTCGCTCAGCCGCACCAGATCGGCCACCGCCCCCTCGGTCAGTAGCGAGAGGAAAAGCTGCTTGCGATGCCGATGAGCCTGGTCATCGAGCCCCTGCACGCCACCCTGGCCGAACAGCGTTTTCTGCAGCATGCGTGGCGCTGCGCGCTCACGTTGAAAAAGCTGCTCGTCATAGAACAGTTTCGCCGCCTCCTCGCCTCGCATACATATGGTGTTCTGCATCAGTAGACGAACCTGGAACAGGTCCGATCCGAGCCGCTGGCAGCGGCTGGAAATGAACGAGTAACCTTCGCCAAGCAACGACAGCGAACTTTCCGCCTGTGAGTCGCGCGGGATATCCGGCATAAGTACACCTCTATGGATTGGATTTGTCGGTGGACCTCATACCGTTGCCCAGGTGCCCTTGCGCCCCGCAATTGAAAGAGAATGAACAAATCGCGCGGTCCGCTGCCGATAAAAGACCGGCCGAATTATTCCGCGACGGGTGTTTCATCCAATTGTCCGAACCTTCGCTTCGAGGCAAATGCCGTCGCCAAGGAGCCCATGCAATGATGAAGAGGAGCGATGTCGCCTGGACTCTTGTCGGCATCATGGCGATACTGCTTTCCGGCTATTTGCTCTATCAGGAGATACGTAATCTTTCGCTGGCTGAACTCACCGACAGCCTTGAGGCCATCAGTCATCGCAACTGGCTGCTGGCAGGACTTGCGACACTTGGCGCCTACAGTGCATTAGCCTGGTACGACCGAATCGCCATCGCTCATCTCGGCAAGAGCATCTCATGGTGGTTCATCACGCTCTGCTCGTTCACCACCTACGCCCTGGCGCACAACGTAGGGGCATCGGTGTTTTCCGGTGCGGTCGTGCGCTACCGCGCGTACCGCAGTAAAGGGCTTACGCCCCACGAAATCGGCGTGCTGATCGTGTTCTGTTCGCTGACGTTTCTCCTCGGCATTCTGATTGCGGGCGGGATTGTATTGATCCTACAGCCGGATTTGCTGAACAGGCTCATCGAGGCCGATCCATGGCTATCGACCTCGATTGGCGCATCGCTGTTGTGCCTGGTTGGCCTTTATGTGATTGGCGCCTGGCGACACTTCGCGCCGATGCACATAGGCAAGTGGCGAATCACTTATCCGCGCCTGCCAATCGTCGGTCGCCAGTTGATCGCCGCACCGCTGGAGCTCGCCTGCGCTGCTGCCATAATCTACTTCGCCCTTCCCGAGGCGCAGAACCCCGGTTACCTGGTAGTGTTCGGGGTGTTTCTCGGTTCCTTCTCGCTCGCGTTGCTATCCCACGCACCTGGAGGGCTCGGCGTGCTCGAGGTGACGTTTCTCGCCGCCCTGCCGGAACTGCCCACCGCGGATGTACTGGCGGCGCTGATCGTATTCAGGGCGTTCTACTTGTTGGTGCCATTTGCCCTTGCGATTATGGTGGTAGCGATATTCGAAACGACGCAATGGTCGCAGCGACGGCGCAAAGCTACCGTCGGTCAATAACCTGCTGTCGCGAACACCACCATTGCACTATGGCTATGCGTGCGTTGCCGAGCGATCATTCGGCCTCTTCCGAAACGAAACCGAGCACATGACCGATACCCGTACCAACCCACCCGGCCCCGAGCAGCCGGCCGAGCACAAACCTCGGCCCTTGATCGACCTGGCTATAAGCATCGTCATTCCGTCATTGATTCTGATGAAACTGAGCGGCGAACATCGTCTCGGCGCAGACGGTGCTCTCTTGCTGGCGCTGGCCTTTCCGCTCGGCTGGGGGTTGTTCGAGCTGGCGAAATACCGCAAGTTCAACTGGATCGCGCTCCTGGGCCTGGTCAGCGTGCTGCTGACCGGAGGCATCGGCCTGCTACAGCTCGACCCTCAATGGCTGGCCATCAAGGAGGCGATGATTCCCGGCGTCATCGGCATCGTCGTGTTAGCGTCGACCCGAACTCGCTTTCCATTGATCCGCACGCTGCTTTACAACCCCAAGGTGCTCAACGTCGAGAAAGTTCACGAACAGCTCGAACGCAACGGGCAGACCGCTCACTTCGAAACACGGCTGCTGCGTGCCACCTACTTTCTTAGCGGCACTTTTTTCTTTTCGTCCTTCATGAACTACGTGCTGGCCAAATGGATCGTAAACAGCCCGGCCGGTAGCGAGGCGTTCAATGCCGAGCTCGGACGCATGACCTTGCTCAGCTATCCGATGATCGCGATCCCGAGTATGGCGATGATGATGGCCATCTTCTACTACCTCTGGCGTACCATCCATGGTCTGACCGGACTGCGCCTCGAGGACATCATCGCAGCCCATACGCATGCCGATCGGCCTGACAAAGATATCTGACCGCTCACCTCGACATCAGCAGCATCCACAATGGCAGGCTGATCGCCGCGAGCAGGGTCGAGAGAAACACGGTCGAGCTGACCGCGCGGGTATCTTCCTGATTGATCACGAAGGCCAATACATTGACCCCACTTGGGCAGGCCGCGAGCAGCACCAGCACGCTGCGCGCCTCGTGGTTCAGACCGGGCAACAGTCCTCCCAGATACCACACCAGTAACGGAAACAGGCCTAACTTGACCAGGGTGAGCGCCAATGCCGTACCGCTGGGGCGCAGGCGATAACGTGACAGACTGATGCCCAGCACGATCAATGCACAGGGCAAGGCCGCCTGGGCCAGCCAGTCAGCCACGCGCCACAACGGTTGCGGCAACTCGAGGCCCGAGACGCTCAGCAAGGCGCCCAATGAGAGGCCCACGATAAGCGGGTTGGCAAGATTTTTCAGCAGCGCAGCGCCATTGACTTTCTGACCTGAGCCGAAAGCGTTGTAGAAGCTTTGCAGTGAAAACAAAATCAGGCTATGGAACACCAAAATGGCAAACACGTACACCAGGCTTTCCGACCCGAGCAGCGTAGTCACCAGTGGGATCCCGACCAGCACGTTATTGGAGTAGGCTGCCGTCAGTCCAAGCGGTGATGCGCGCCCGAGCA
Source organism: Pseudomonas sp. YJ42 (assembly GCF_047225135.1). Lineage (NCBI taxonomy): Bacteria > Pseudomonadati > Pseudomonadota > Gammaproteobacteria > Pseudomonadales > Pseudomonadaceae > Pseudomonas > Pseudomonas sp. YJ42. Next base: position 1,923,447 of record NZ_CP178378.1, read on the forward strand.
GGCGGTGTGCAACTAGCCCTACGAGTACGAAGATGGCCAGCACTGGCCCGAAATATCCCAGCAACAGCATGGGCGACATCCCGTCGCTCAGCTGCGCCCGAGCGATACCGGAGAACAGGACCGCCGGCATGAAAAGTTTGAAGGTGATATTGGCAAGCCCGGTCGCCGCTTCGCCAGCGAGCCAGCGTCGCCAGCCCAGCAGATAGCCGAGCATGATCAAGCCAAAGATCGGCAGAATTGCCTGGAACACGACCACGCGGCTTCTCCAGCAACCGGCGCGACGTCATGCCGCCCCGAAAAAAGGCCGCAAAGAATACTCCGAGTCGCAATCCAGATCACCCAATAGCGCGCGACCATCGCGCCATAGGCCAATCGGCCTTAGGGCCTCTGCCAGTCAGGCTTGAGAATGCTGCACGGTGCCAGCGGCGGTACCTGTCTCTCCTGCCGCCAGTACATCGAGCACAACCGACAGATCGTCACGCCAATCGTGCGTATCGATACCGAAGGTAGCTTCGAACTTGCCGCAGTCGAGCACCGACCACGCGGGTCGGCGCGCGGGTGTCGGGTACTGTGCCGTCGTGATCGAGGACACCTGCGGCTGCTTGGCCAGCATGCCTTTGGCCTCAGCCTGACGAAAAATCTCCACCGCGAAATCGAACCACGTGCAAGGTGATCGGCCGCTGTAGTGATAAAGCCCCCAAGCAAGCGTGCCTTCCCGTGAATAACGTTGGGCCAGTTGCAGTAGTACATCCGCAATACCGCCGGCCTGTGTAGGACAACCAAACTGATCAGCGACGACCGAGAGCGAGTCGCGTTGGTGCGCCAGGCGCAGCATCGTTTTGACAAAGTTGTGGCCATGCGCGCCATATACCCAACTGGTCCGCAGGATCAAATGTTCATTCAACACAGCCTGGATGGCGGCTTCGCCTGCCAGCTTGCTGGCGCCGTAAACGCCTGTTGGTGAGACCTGATCTTCTTCGCGATAAGGCTCACGGGCTTCGCCGGAAAACACGTAATCGGTGGAAATATGCAGCAAGGGAATAGCGAGTCGCCGGGCGGCTTCAGCAAGCCTCGCGGCACCGTCACGGTTGACCGCGTAAGCCTGCTCGCTGTGTGTCTCGGCGTTGTCCACGTGGGTGTAGGCAGCCGCGTTGATGATCAACCCCGGCTTGAGCTGGTCGACAACGCCCGCAATCTGATCAGCATCGGTGATGTCCAGTTGCGCACGAGTCATGCCAAGCGCCTCGAGACCATACGCATGAGCACGGTCTACCAACTCGTGACCAACCTGGCCACCGGCTCCGCATACAAGGATTCGCATCTGGTTATCGCCTCATTCAAAGCTTATCGGTTACGGCAAGCATGGATTGTAAAACAGATTCAACACAGTGAATCGCGCCAGAACTACCGAGATAGCGCGGTCCATGCTTCGTTCAGGCCAGCATAAACGAATTTTGTTCCGCCAAAGTGAAACTAAGAATTATTGGCGGGCCGGACATCATCAGTGCCGATCAAAACGCGCAATGCTAGCACGGGTGAAACTCAGGGCCTGCTACGAGGACCAAACAGGACAGGCGTCGTCGCGCAGAACATCTCGGCGCGAGATCTTGCGGGCCCGCATCGTTCTACCGGCACGAGGAAAGCCATCATGCCCAGAGGTGAAAAATCCAAATACACCGACAAACAGCAACGCAAAGCCGAACATATCGAAGAGAGCTATGAGGAGCGTGGGGTATCGGAGAAAGAAGCCGAAGCCCGAGCCTGGGCCACGGTCAACAAGCAATCAGGCGGTGGCGAGCGCAAGGGAGGTTCTGGCCAAAAGAAAAGCGAGACAACCAAGCGGGCCGACCGCAAGGATTCGGCGCATCGGGCAGCTAAAGCTCGTTCCGGCGAGTCACCGAACAAAGGCTCGGCACGCAGTAACCGCTCAGGCAGCACTTCGCTCGCCGACCTCACCCGCGACGAGCTGATGCAAAAAGCGCGTGAGCGTGACGTTCACGGTCGTTCGAAAATGCGCAAGGACGAGCTAATCAAGGCGCTCAGCTGAAGGAATTCCTATGCAAGATCCTGATCCAGGGGATGACGGAACGCCAAGTCCCATTCCCGAACCCGAGCGCAAGGAACCTGGCGAGCCGGTTCCCATCGAAGAACCCGGCAAGCCGGAGCGCCCGGAGAAAAGCGAGGCTGGCTAAAACTCTCCACCTCCACTCCTATTGGATAGAGCTCTAGGTCCAGCGAGACGCCGCCAGGCGCAACGACCAGCGTGGCTGGACAATAACTACCTATATATTTTAAGGAGACCGTGATGAGCTACGTTCAACTGAGCGACAAACAGACTCTGCGTGAGCGCGCCCGCCAGCATGTCGAAAATGGTGCGGTGACTGAAAGCTACTCGGCTGATCGCGACACCGTGATCAATCTGCTCAACGAGGCACTGGCCACCGAGCTGGTCTGCTACCTGCGCTACAAACGCCACTACTATATGGCCACCGGCCTGAAATCAAGCGTTGCCGCCGATGAGTTTCTCGAGCACGCCAATGAAGAGCAGGAGCATGCCGACCGGCTCGCCGAACGCATCGTGCAGCTAGGCGGCGCACCGGACTTCAACCCGGACAGCCTATCCGAGCGCGCGCATGCCCAGTATGCCGAGGGCAACGGCCTACGCGACATGGTCTTTGAAAATCTGGTTTCCGAGCGCATCGCCATCGACAGCTATCGTGAAATCGTTCAATACCTTGGCGACAAGGATCCAACCACGCGACGGATCTTCGAAGATATCCTCGCCCAGGAAGAAGAGCACGCCGACGATATGGCCAGCCTGCTCGACGGCATGAACTGAGCGCTTCGACATGTTCACAAGCGCGGCGGACACTGGATAAAAAAAAAGGCCACCCTGGGGTGGCCTTAAAAAGGAAAGAGAGTACTGCTCAGCCGGCAGCTGCCGGGCGCATGTAGGAGATCGGTGCGGTCTGGGAGTCAGTGAACGTGACCATTTCCCACGCGTCCTTCTGTTCCATCAAGGCGCGTAGCAAACGATTGTTCAATGCATGTCCGGATTTAAAGCCGCGGAATTCGCCGATCAAGCTGGTACCCAACAAGTAGAGATCACCGATTGCATCGAGAATCTTGTGCTTCACGAATTCGTCCTCATACCGCAGACCGTCTTCGTTAAGCACATGGTCTTCATCGACCACGATCGCATTTTCGACACTGCCACCCAAGGCCAGGTTGTGCGAGCGGAGGAATTCGATGTCGCGCATGAAGCCGAAGGTTCGCGCACGGCTGACTTCCTTGACGAAGGAAGTACTGGAGAAGTCCACACTGGCGGTCTGGGTGCGACCACGGAATACCGGATGGTCGAAATCGATCTCGAAACTCACCTTGAAACCTTCGAACGGCAGGAACGTAGCGCGCTTGTCGCCATCCTCCACCGAGACTTCGCGAATGATACGGATGAACTTCTTGGGGGCGTCCTGCTCCTGCAGGCCGGCCGATTGAATCAAGAATACGAAGGGGCCAGCGCTACCGTCCATGATCGGCACTTCCGACGCTGAAAGCTCGACATAAGCATTGTCAATGCCAAGTCCAGCCATCGCCGACAGCAAATGCTCCACCGTGTCGACCTTGACCTCGCCGCTGACCAGCGTTGTCGACATGGTCGTTTCGCCAACGTTCTCGGCCCGGGCGGCGATTTGTACCGGCGGGTTGAGATCGGTGCGACAGAACACGATTCCGGTGTCCACGGGTGCCGGCTTCAGGGTCAGGTATACCTTCTCCCCCGAATGCAGGCCGACGCCAGTGGCGCGAATGATGTTCTTTAAGGTGCGTTGTCTGATCATGGCTTGGTTTCGCTATTGCGCTGTTGCGAATGGTTTCCAACAAAGGTGGCGATCATAGCAGAACCCCTGTTTGCTGAATACCAATCACCCCAATACTGCTGATGCATTCAATCAATCAGCCTGACGACGCAGGAAAGCCGGAATATCGAGATAGTCCAGGTCCTCCTGTGGGTTCATTTTCGCCGCCGTGGCCGCTGCATGAGCCTGATTGCGCATGACGGTCGGGCGATCCAGATCACGGTAGTTCACCGCTGCTTGATCCTGACGCGGCGCGGGCGCGGCCTGAGGGGCTACGGCAGCGGTCTGCAACGTGTTGTCGACGACCTTGACCGGCTTTTCGTTGCGCGGACCAAGGCCAGTCGCGACCACGGTAACGTGCAACTCGTCGAGCATATCAGGATCGATAACGGCACCGACCTTGACGGTCGCCTCGTCGGACGCGAAGGCTTCGATGATCTCGCCCACCGCAGCGTACTCACCGAGGGACAAATCCAGACCGGCGGTAATATTGACGAGGATGCCGCGGGCGCCCTGAAGGTTGACGTCTTCCAGCAGCGGGTTGCGAATCGCCGCCTCGGTCGCTTCGCGAGCGCGATTGGGTCCGGTTGCGCAGCCGGTGCCCATCATGGCCATGCCCATCTCGCCCATAACGGTCTTCACGTCGGCAAAATCGACGTTCATCAGGCCGGGGCGCTGCATGATGTCGGAGATGCCGCGTACAGCACCGGTGAGCACGTCGTCCGCCTTGGCGAAGGCGGCCAGCAGGCTCGCGTCCTTGCCCAGGATGGTCAGTAGCTTCTCGTTGGGGATAGTGATCAGCGAGTCGACGCACTCCGACAGCTGGCGGATGCCTTCGTCGGCGACCTGCATGCGACGACGGCCTTCGAACGGGAACGGACGGGTCACGACTGCAACGGTGAGAATGCCCATTTCCTTGGCAACCGAAGCGATGACCGGCGCGGCGCCGGTGCCGGTGCCGCCACCCATGCCAGTGGTGATGAACACCATATCGGCGCCCTGCAGCACCTCGGCGATGCGCTCGCGGTCATCCATCGCGGCCTGACGACCGATGTCGGGATTGGTGCCTGCACCCAAACCCTTGGTAATGGCGGAACCCAACTGCAGCACGGTTCGTGCTTCGATTTTCTTCAGCGCCTGGGCATCGGTGTTGGCGCAGATGAATTCCACGCCTTCAACGTTGTTGCGCACCATGTGATTGACGGCATTGCCGCCGCCTCCGCCTACGCCAATGACCTTGATCACTGCACTTTGCGGGGTATGATCTACGAGTTCGAACATTTCCCTCTCTCCTTCCAGCTTTCTAGTTTTAGGTACAGCCGCACTGCTCAGAAATTGCCCTGGATCCAGCTCTTGAGCCGGTCCACGACAGATGTTTTGGGTTCTTCGGCGAAATGGCCGAGACCGGACATGGAGACGCCATCGGTCTGCTTACGCATCCCGTACAGCAACAGGCCCACGCCCGTTGAATAGATGGGGTTGCGGACTACATCGGTGAGTCCATTGACGCTGTGCGGTACGCCCAGGCGCACCGGCATGTGAAAGATTTCCTCGGCCAGCTCGACGGCACCTTCCATCTTCGCTGTGCCGCCGGTGAGAACGATCCCTGCCGGGACCAGATCCTCGTAACCGCTGCGACGCAGTTCAGCCTGGATCAGTGTGAAGAGCTCGTCGTAACGCGGTTCCACGACTTCGGCTAGTGCCTGGCGCGAGAGTTCCCGAGGCGGACGATCACCGACGCTCGGTACCTTGATGGTTTCGCCTGGCCCGGCCAGCTTCGCCAGTGCGCAGGCATAACGGATCTTGATTTCCTCGGCGTACTGCGTCGGCGTACGCAGCGCCATGGCGATGTCATTGGTGACCTGGTCACCGGCGATTGGGATGACCGCGGTATGCCGGATCGCGCCTTCGGTGAAGATGCAGATGTCGGTGGTGCCGCCGCCGATATCCACCAGGCAGACGCCCAGCTCCTTCTCGTCGTCGGTCAGCACGGCATGCGCCGAGGCCAATTGCTCGAGGATGATGTCATCCACTTCGAGCCCACAGCGACGCACGCATTTCTCGATGTTCTGTGCCGCATTGACGGCGCAGGTCACCACATGAACCTTGGCTTCCAAACGCACGCCGGACATGCCCAGCGGCTCGCGAACGCCTTCCTGGTTATCGATCACATAATCCTGCGGCAGAGTGTGTAGCACCCGTTGGTCCGCCGGGATGGCCACGGCTTGCGCGGCGTCCAGCACGCGTTCGAGGTCGGCGCTGCTGACTTCGCGGTCGCGGATGGCAACGATTCCGTGAGAATTGAGGCTGCGTATGTGATTGCCAGCCAGACCGACGAACGCGGAATGGATACGACAGCCTGCCATCAGCTGGGCTTCCTCGACAGCGCGCTGGATCGACTGAACGGTCGATTCGATATTGACCACCACGCCTTTCTTCAACCCGCGCGATGGATGGGTGCCGATCCCGACGATCTCGAGCTCGCCGTCCGGCGTCACTTCGCCCACCAGCGCCACCACCTTGGAGGTGCCGATATCGAGACCGACGATCATCTTGCCGCTTTGCACGCTAGACATGTGTTTCATTCCTCAATTCTTCGCAACGACGGGTTCATCCGTCGTGGTCGGACTCGGCTCGCGCCATGCCACAGCCAGGCCGTTGGCGTAGCGGAGGTCGATCCGCGCAATTCTGTCGCTCTCCTGCGCCAGCTCTTGCTGGTAAATGGCAGTGAAGCGCCGCATTTTTTCGATTATCTGGTCTCTTCCCAGCAACAGCTCGACGCCCTGCTTGGTCGTCACGAACCAGCTGCCCCGTGCTCGCAACTCCAGGCGAGCGATGGAAAAACCGAGCGGCCGCAGCATCTGGCTGAGCATCTGGTACTGCTGCATGACCCGCTGCTGGGCCCGCTTCGGACCATGCAATTGCGGCAAGTGTTCATATTGAGTCAGATCATTGGGTGCAAAGGCCTGGCCATTGTTGTTCAACAATGACTCATCGCCCCAGCGAGCGACCGGTAGCTGTTCGTCGAGACGCACCAGGACCTCATCCGGCCAAATCCGACGCACCTCGACATGGGCAATCCACGGCATCTGCTCAAGGTCGTGACGCAATGCGTCGAGATCAACCTTGAAGAAACTGGCCTCGACGAACGGTGCCATGCGCGCCTGCACAGCCTGCTGATCGACATAGGTCAGTTCGCCCCGAACACTGACCTTGGCGATCGGCCGATCAGCATAGGGCGCGAGACGCTGACCCAGCTCGTAAAGCCCCACGACCAGGGTCACCAGCAATACCGGCCACAGGACACGCTTGAAGGAACTCAGGCTGGGCCGTGGCAAGCGCGCCGAAAGCGGCTCACGTTGCACCAGGCGGCTCGCGCCCCGCTGCGCCGGCTTGCGTGACGCACGGCCGGTGGTGGGTTGCGAGTGACGCAGCGTGGTGATCATGGCTCAGTTCCCTACCGTCAGGCTGGCATCAAGAATGGCCAGCACCAGCTGCTGGAAATCCAGCCCCGCAGCACGCGCCGCCATCGGCACCAGGCTGTGATCGGTCATCCCCGGCACGGTGTTCACTTCCAGCAGCCAGAAAGCGCCGGCACTGTCCTGCATGACATCGACACGGGCCCAGCCCTGGACCCCTACGGCTTCGCAGGCACGCGCGGAGAGATCTTTGAGTTCCTGCTCTTTGACCACGTCCAAACCGCAGGGAATGCGGTACTGGGTATCGTTGGCCACGTACTTGGCGTCGTAGTCGTAGAAGGTGTGAGGGGTGCCCAGACCAATCGGTGGAAGTACTGCGCCGCGCAGCGTGGCGATGGTAAATTCAGGCCCCTGGATCCATTGCTCGACCAGCACCTGAGCATCGTAGGCACTCGCTGCGCGCCAGGCAGCGATCAGCTCAGCGATGCCGCCAACCTTCGCCATACCGATGCTGGAGCCTTCATGCGCCGGCTTTACGATCAATGGAAAGCCCAGCGTTTCTGCTGCGGCTTGGCAATCAGCCTCGCTCGCCAGCACGGCATGCCGCGGCGTGGGCAGGCCGAGGCTCTGCCAAACCTGCTTGGTACGCAGTTTGTCCATGGCCAGCGCCGAGGCGAGGATGCCGCTACCGGTATAGGGAATCCCGGCGCATTCGAGCAGGCCCTGCATGCTGCCGTCCTCACCGCCGCGCCCGTGCAGTACGATGAATGCACGGTCGATGTGCTCACTGCTCAGGCGCGTCAGCAGGTCTTCACCGACATCGATGCCGAACGCATCGACGCCCGCAGCCTGCAACGCAGCTAGCACCGCGGCGCCAGATTTCAAGGACACCTCGCGCTCGGCGCTCTTGCCGCCGAAGAGCACGGCAACCCGGCCGAATGCCTGGGGATCACGAGTCGATTGCAGGGCAGTCATTCGCTTTTCCTCGTGGCGCTTGTATCGCCAGCAAACAGGGGGCTTTTGATGAGTTGGGGGGCCAATCCGCCGATATCGCCAGCGCCCTGGCAAAGCAGGATGTCGCCCGGGCGCAACAGCGGTTTGACCAACGGGGCGAGCTCGATACCCCGCTCGATATAGATCGGGTCGAGTTGCCCGCGCTGACGGATGCTGTGCGCCAGATGACGACTGTCGGCTCCCGGAATGGGCTCTTCGCCGGCAGGATAAACCTCCATCAGCAGCAGCACGTTGGCGTCGTTCAGCACTTGCACGAAGTCGTCGTACAGATCGCGGGTCCGGCTAAAGCGATGGGGTTGATAGACCATGACCAGTCGGCGCTCGGGCCAACCGCCACGAACCGCCTGGATCACGGCAGCCACTTCACGCGGGTGATGGCCATAGTCATCGACCAGCATCACGCTGCCGCCGTCCACCGGCAGCTCGCCATAAACCTGGAAGCGCCGGCCGACGCCACCAAACTGCGACAACCCTTGAACGATGGCCTCGTCGTCGATGCCTTCATCGGTTGCGATGGCGATGGTGGCAAGGGCATTGAGCACGTTGTGGTTGCCTGGCATGTTGACCGAGACATCGAGCGCATCGAAACCATCGCGCAGTACGGTGAAGTAGGTGCGCATCCCTTCCTGGCGGATATTGATGGCCCGTACGTCAGCATCTTCACGGGTACCGTAGGTGGTGATGGGTCGACCCACCTGAGGAATGATCTCGCGCACCACCGGATCATCCACGCAAAGCACAGCCAGTCCGTAGAACGGTAAGTTGTGCAGGAATTCGACAAAGGTCCGCTTCAGCTTGCCGAAGTCACCGCCGTAGGTGCTCATGTGGTCGGCATCGATGTTGGTCACGACCGCGACCATCGGCTGTAGATGCAAGAAGCTGGCGTCGCTCTCATCGGCTTCGGCAATCAGGTAGCGGCTGGTGCCAAGCTGGGCATTGGTACCCGCTGCGGTCAGACGACCGCCAATGACGAACGTCGGATCCAGCCCGCCGGCGGCGAACACCGAAGCCAGCAGGCTGGTGGTCGTGGTTTTGCCGTGGGTGCCGGCGACAGCGATGCCGTGACGATAGCGCATCAATTCGGCGAGCATCTCGGCGCGAGGCACCACAGGAACCCGCTGCTCAAGGGCGAACGCTACCTCGGGATTGGCCGCGTTTACCGCACTGGAGACCACCAGTACATCAGCCCCGGCTACGTTGCCGGCCTGATGGCCGATAAAGATCTGCGCACCGAAATTCTGCAGGCGCTCAGTGCTCGCGGAGGCTTTCAGATCAGAACCTGAGACATCGTATCCAAGGTTGAGCAGCACTTCGGCGATACCGCACATGCCGACGCCGCCAACCCCGACGAAATGAATCCGGCGAATACGGCGCATGCGCCGGACTTCAGCCTTGACCGCTGCTGGGGACTTAGCCATGCGCCACCTCCAGGCAGATATCGACGACAGTGCGGGTGGCATCCGGTCGAGCCAGGCGACGTGCCGTGGCTCCCATGGCTTTGAGTTTTTCCGGCTGCATCATTACCTCGGTCAGCTGCGCGGCCAGCACGGCAGCATCGGTTTTTGCTTGGGGGAGAAGAACGGCTGCGCCCTCCTTCGCCAGGTACTCGGCGTTGCGGGTCTGGTGATCGTCGATCGCATGCGGCAGCGGCACCAGAAAAGCCGGCAATCCGGCCGCCGCCAGTTCACATACGGTCAGGGCGCCAGCGCGGCAGATCACCAGATCGGCCCAGGCGTAGGCACGTGCCATGTCCTTGATGAAGGGGGCAACTTCGGCCTCGATCCCCGCAGCGACATAGCGCTCCCGTGTGAGATCGGCGTGCTGCTTGCCGGCCTGATGGAACACTTCGGGACGCAACTCCTCTGGCATCTGGCCGAGCGCTTCCGGCAGTAGCTTGTTCAAGGGTTCGGCACCCAGGCTGCCCCCCAGCACCAACAGCCGAGGCCTACGGCCGAGCAGCGTCTGCCTGGGCGTTTCGAGAAACAGCTCGTGACGCACCGGATTGCCGGTCGTACGCCGCTTGGCGCTCTCGCTGAAGGTATTCGGGAAAGCCTCGCAGACCCGCTGCGCAAAAGGCACCAGGCTACGGTTGGCGGTTCCAGCGACGGCGTTCTGCTCATGGATGATCAGCGGCACCCCGGCAAGCTTCGCTGCCAGGCCACCGGGACCGGTCACGTAACCACCGAGCCCCAGCACGCAGACCGGCTTGATGTCGCGCATGATGCGCCGTGCCTGACCGAGCGAACGCAGCAGCTGGAACGGCGCCTTGAGTAGAGAAACCAAGCCTTTGCCGCGCAGACCACTCACTTGAATCAGATGCAACGGCAAACCTGCTGCGGGAACCACTTCGTTTTCGATGCCGCGAGGCGTTCCCAGCCAGTGCACGCTGTAGCCGCGACTTTGGAATTCGTGGGCGCAGGCCAGAGCCGGGAACACGTGTCCACCAGTCCCGCCAGCCATGATCAGCACGTTAGCGCCCATGGATGGCCTCCTTGCCCTTCAGCACAGGCACTTCGGCAAAATCATCTTCGCTGAACTCAGCATCTTCGCTGCCCAGTACGGTGCGGCTCTCCCACTCGATGCGCAGCAGCAACGCCACGCTGGCGCAGGTGACAACCAGCGAGCTGCCGCCATAGCTGAGGAACGGCAAGGTGAGCCCCTTGGTCGGCAACAAACCGATGTTCACACCGACATTGATCAGAAACTGTCCGAGCCAGAGGAACGCCACACCCCAGGCGATATAAGCCGCGAAGAACTGCCGTGCTCGCTCGGCCGCCAGCCCGATGTACAAGGCGCGCACACCCACAAAGGCGAACAGCAGAACGGTCAGGAGCGCCCCAACCATACCCAGCTCCTCGGCCAGGACGGAAAAGACGAAATCGGTATGGGCTTCGGGCAGATAGAACTGCTTCTGGACGCTGTTGCCCAGCCCGACGCCTAGCCATTCGCCACGGCCGAACGCGATCAGGGCCTGGGTCAATTGATAGCCGGAGCCGTACTGGTCGGCCCAGGGATCGGTGAAGGTAATCAGCCGCTGCAGGCGGTATTCCTGAGTCTGCACCAGAATGAATACCGCGCCGACAGCCAGCAGGACCAACAGGCTGAACCGGATCAAACCGACCCCGCCGAGAAAGAGCATCGCCACCGCCGCGCCCATCATCACAACGGTCGCACCGAAATCTGGCTCGAGCAGAAGCAGCATTGCCATCGGCAGCAACACCAGAAACGGCTTGAGGAAGCCCCACATACTCTCGCGCACTTCCTGTTGTCGGCGCACAAGGTAGCCGGCGAGGTAAACCACGACGAAGAGCTTGGCCAGCTCGGAAGGCTGCACGTTGAAGGCGCCGAAGCCGATCCAGCGCATGGAGCCGTTGACCTCGCGGCCGATGCCCGGAATCAATACAAGGATCAGTAGCGCGAAAGCGCCCAGCAGTAGCATCCAATCCAGCCGTTGCCAGGCTGACAGCGGCACCAGCAGCACAGCAGCGGCTGCGACCAGGCCAAGCAGCAGATACACCAGATGACGGACCATGTGATACATCGAGTTGCCGGTATTTACCGCGGCGACTTCGGAAGATGCCGAGGTGATCATGACCAGGCCCAAGCCCAGAAGCGCCAAGCAGCCGGCGAGCATCGGAAAATCAAGATCCACACCTCGACGGCCGAACAGCGGCGATGGTGCGTTGCGCAGGAACGAGAGCATCAGCTGAGCGCCCCCACCGCAGCGGCGAACTGGCGTCCGCGATCTTCGAAGTTTTCGAACATGTCAAAGCTGGCGCAGGCCGGCGAAAGCAGCACCGCATCACCGTGTTGTGCCAGCTTGGATGCCAGTTGCACGGCTTGCTGAAGGGTCTGGACACGATGAATCGGCGCAGCCCCGTCAAGTGCCGCTGCGAGCTGATCGGCATCGCGTCCCAGCAGCACGACTTCCCGACAATGACGCGCGACCGCGCTGTGTAATGCCGAAAAATCGGCGCCTTTGCCGTCGCCTCCAGCGATCAGGACCAACTCGCCGCCGATATCGCTACCCAAGCCATCAATGGCGGCGAGCGCAGCACCGACGTTGGTCGCCTTGGAGTCGTCGTAATAACTGACGCCCTTGCGTTCACCGACCCACTGGCAGCGATGGGCGAGCCCGGCGAAATTACGGAGAGTAGCGAGCATCGGCTCGAACGGCAGCCCCACCGCGTGCCCCAAAGCCAAGGCCGCCAGGGCGTTGGACTGATTGTGGGCGCCGCGAATCTTCAACTGATTAACTGGCATTAACGCGTCGAACTGGAAGGCGAGGTATTTTTCGCCGTTCTCCTCGAACAACCCGAAGCCCTTGAAGTCGGGCTTGCCTAGGCCGAACGACCATGCTGGGACATCATCAGCAATCAGAGGACGGCTGAGGCGATCGTCGCGGTTGATCACAACCTGCCGCGCACCGCGGAAAATTCGGTGCTTGGCCTGGTGATAGGCCGGCAATCCGTCATAGCGATCCATGTGATCTTCGCTGACGTTCAGGCAGGTTGCGACTTCAGCATTCAAGCGGTCGGTCGTTTCCAGCTGGAAGCTAGAAAGCTCGAGCACGTAAAGTTCGACGTCATCATCGAGCAGATCCAATGCCGGCGTGCCCAGATTGCCCCCCACGGCCACCTTGCGACCGGCAGCTGCTGCCATTTCACCAACAAGGCTGGTCACCGTACTTTTCGCGTTCGAACCAGTGATCGCGATGATCGGCGCCTTGGCTTCGCGGGCGAACAACTCGATATCACCGGCCAGCTTCACGCCTTTCGATGCGGCGACCTGCAGAGCCGGTGTGCTGATCGGCAACCCGGGACTGACCAACAGTTCGCTGGCCCGGCAAAGAAACTGCGGATCGAGCTCGCCGCAACGAACTTCAACGGTCGGGTATTGCGCCTGCAGAGTGGCCAGCTCCGGCGGGTTCGCGCGCGTATCGGCAACGGCAAACGGTACCCCACGGCTCGCCAGGTAGCGAACCAGGGACATACCGCTCTTGCCGAGACCTACGACGATGCGGAACTGATCGGAAGCGATGAGCACTCTGTATTACCTCAATTTCAGCGTAGCGAGACCGACCAGCACCAGGATCACCGTAATGATCCAGAAGCGCACGATTACCCGAGGTTCGGGCCAGCCTTTGAGTTCGAAATGGTGATGGATCGGCGCCATGCGGAAGACCCGCTTACCGGTCAGTTTGAAAGAGGCCACCTGGATGATCACTGACAGGGTTTCCATCACGAATACGCCACCCATGATGAACAGCACGACTTCCTGTCGAACTACCACCGCAATGGTTCCCAGCGCGGCACCGAGCGCCAAAGCGCCGACATCGCCCATGAATACTTGCGCCGGGTAGGTGTTGAACCAAAGAAAGCCGAGTCCGGCACCGATCAGCGCCCCACAGAACACGATCAGCTCACCCGCGCCGGGGATGTAGGGAATCAGCAGATAGTCGGCGAAGTTCACGTTGCCGGACAGATAGCAGAAGATGCCGAGCGCGCCTCCGACCATCACCGTCGGCATGATCGCCAGGCCGTCGAGCCCATCGGTGAGATTGACCGCGTTGCTGGAGCCGACTATGACGAAGTAGGTCAGCACCACGAAGCCGATTCCCAACGGAATCTCAATGTTTTTCAGCAGCGGCAGGATCAAAGTTGTCTCGACCGGCGTCTGCGCTGTCAGATAAAGGAAGATTGCGGCGCCGAGACCGAATACCGATTGCCAGAAGTACTTCCAGCGGCTCGGCAGACCACGCGAGTTCTTCTCGATCACCTTGCGGTAGTCATCAACCCAACCGATCGCGCCGAACAGCAGCGTGACGGCAAGTACCACCCATACATAGCGGTTAGCCAGATCGGCCCAGAGCAAAGTGCTGATGGCAATGGCGCTGAGGATCAGAGCACCGCCCATGGTCGGCGTTCCGGATTTCGACAGGTGCGTTTGCGGACCGTCAGTCCTTACGGCCTGGCCGATCTGGCGCAACTGCAGCGTGCGGATCAGCCACGGTCCCATCCACAGCGAGAGGACCAGCGCCGTCAGTACGCCGAGAATTCCACGCAGCGACAGGTACTGGAAGACCGCGAAGCCCGTGTGGAATCGTTGCAGATACTCGGCGAGTAGCAGCAGCATCAGTGTTTCTCCATGCCGGACGCGGAAAGCGCTGCGACGACCTTGTCCATCGCGGCGCTCCGTGATCCCTTGATCAAAATGGTGGTGGCGTTGCCCTGCTCCAGCCGCAGCGCTTCGATCAGGCTTTGCTGATCGGCGAAGTGACGGCCTCCGGCTCCAAAGGCACTGACGGCGTGCGTCATCAACGGCCCAACCGCAAACAAGGCGCTGACCTTGCCGACGGCATAACTGCCCACTTCGCGATGCCCCTGTTCAGCCCAATCACCCAGCTCGCCCATGTCGCCCAGCGCCAGCACGGTGCGTCCGGCAAAGCCGGCCAGCACGTCGATGGCCGCGCAAATGGAGGCCGGATTGGCGTTATAGGTGTCATCGATGAGGCGTACGCCATTGCCGAGCATCTGCGCGACGCCTCGGCCTTTGACTGGCTGCAGATTTTCGAGTCCTTCCACTATGTGCTCGCGCGTGACCCCCAGCGCATGCGCCGCGGCTGCAGCGGCAAGCGCATTGGCCACACTGTGGCGGCCGAGCAAGTTGAGCTGGATACGCACGGACCCGGATGGGCCGGTCAGGACGAAGTTCGGGCAACCACGCTGATCATAGGCAATCGAAGCGGGATGGAAATCAGCCAGCGGACTCTGTATCGCGAAACTCACCACACGCTTGCCCGCCGCCCTCCGCTCCCAGGTCGGATAGGCGCGATCGTCGCGATTGAGCACCGCGACGCCATTGACGTCGAGCCCGTCGAGTATCTCGCCCTTGGCCTCGATGATTTTCTCAGGCCCGCCGAACTCGCCCACATGCGCAGTGCCGGCATTGGTAATCAAGCTGACATCCGGCTGCGTCAGGCTGACGGTATAGGCGATCTCTCCAACACGCGACGCACCCAGTTCGATAACCGCAGCCTTGTGCTGGGGAGCCAGTTCCAGCAGCGTCAGCGGAGCGCCAAGATCGTTGTTGAGATTGCCGCGGGTGGCCAATACCGCATCGGCACCAAAGGCCGCGCGCAGAATGCTGGCGAGCAGCTCCTTGACGCTGGTCTTGCCACTGGAACCGGTGATCGCGGCGACCGGGCCAGCAAACCCGGCACGGTTCAGTGCGCCTAATTGGCCCAACGCTATGCGGCTATCCGCGACGACCAACTGGGGCAATGCAACACTCTCCACATGCCGCTCGACCAAGGCGGCAACGGCCCCTTTGGCCGCGACTTCGGCCAGGTAGGCATGACCGTCGAAACGAGGACCGGTCAAGGCCACGAACAACTGTCCCGGCTCAATGGCGCGGCTGTCGGTGCTAACCGAACTGAACGCCACATTGGCATCGATCAATTTGGCCGATAGCGGCTCGATCAGGTCACTCAGGCGCATGGCTTCAAGCATCGGACCCCCTCCAGGCAGCCAAGGCAATCGAGGCCTGGTCGAGATCGGAGAACGGGAGGCGCTCACCCTTGATCTCCTGATAATCCTCATGCCCCTTGCCGGCCAGCAGCACGACGTCGTCCATTGCACTGTGAGCAATGCACTTGGCAATCGCTTCGGCGCGACCGGGAATAAAGGTGGCGCGTTCGGGATCGCTGAAGCCGGCACGAATCTCGTCGAGGATCTGCAATGGATCTTCGTTGCGCGGATTGTCATCGGTCACCACGATGCGATCAGCCAACCGTTCGGCCACATCGGCCATCAGTGCTCGCTTGCCGCGGTCACGATCGCCGCCACAGCCAAACAGGCATAGCAATTTGCCCCGGGCATGCGGACGCAGGGCATCGAGTACTTTTTCCAAAGCATCGGGCGTATGGGCGTAATCAACCACCACCAAGGGGCGGTCGCCGCCACCAAGACATTGCATACGACCGACGGGCCCGTGAATTTCCGGCAGCACGGCGAGAATCTCATCCAGCGGGTAGTTCATTCCCAGCAGAGCGCCCACCGCTGCGAGCAGGTTGCTCACGTTGAAGCGACCCAGCAACGGGCTACGCAGAGAGCGTTCACCTTGAGGGGTAACCAGACGGGCACGAATGCCGTTATCGTCCAGCTGCGCTTCCGGGCAATAAAGGTAGGCGGAGGCGTCGTCCAGGCTGTAGGTGATGAGCCGCGACTCCGAACGCTCTGCCGCAAGAGCACGCCCGACGGAATCATCCAGGTTGACCACTCGGCAGCTGAGCCCAGGCATCTTGAACAACTGAGCCTTGACCGTCGCGTAGGCTTCCATGGAGCCGTGATAATCCAGGTGGTCGCGAGACAGATTGGTGAAGACAGCCACATCGAACGCCAAGGCGGCAACCCGCCCCTGCGCCAAGCCATGGGACGAGACCTCCATCGCTACGGCTCGCGCGCCCTGCTTGCGCAGGTTGGCCAGGTTCGCCTGTACGCCGATGGCGTCGGGAGTGGTGTGCTGGCCAAGCACCAGCTCGCCATAGAAGCCAGTGCCAAGGGTGCCAATGATGCCGCAACGCTCGCCCAGACGATCCAGGGCCTGGGCTATCAGGTAGGTCACACTGGTCTTGCCGTTGGTGCCGGTGACACCCACCAGATGCAGGCTGCGGCTTGGCTCTCCATAGAATCGTCCAGCAATGGCGGAGAGCTGCTCCGCCAAGTGACGGACCGGCACCAGCACGGCGCTCGCCGCGCTCATTTCAGTAGCGCCTTCGGCTTCGTAGGCGATCGCCGCCGCGCCACGGGAAATCGCATCAGCAATGTGCACGCGGCCGTCTTGCTGGTGACCGGGCACAGCCAGAAAAAGATCGCCCGGGCGCACCTTGCGACTGTCCAAGGTCAACTCGCGAATGAGAGTACCGCTCGCAGCCTGGGGGAGTAGCTGATTCAGGGGCATAGGCATCAGATCCGCCCTCCCTTCGTCTTGGCCGTCTCGGCCGTCTGGATTTCTTCCGGAGGAGGCAGGTTGTCAGGCGCGATGTTCATCAAACGCAGCGCGCCGGACATCACACGGCTGAACACCGGAGCAGATACCAGACCGCCGTAATAACCGCTCTTGCTTGGCTCATCGATGACCACCGCAACAGCAATGCGTGGATCTTTCATAGGCCCGAAACCGGCGAACATCGAACGATAGGCATTTTCCTGATAGCCCCGACTGCTGGCAGAGGCCTTACGCGCGGTGCCGCTCTTGCCGGCCACGTGATAACCCGGCACTTGGGCGCGAAAGACGCCACGCGGAGCCTCGATGACTTCCTGAAGCATGCCTTGGATGGTTTCGGCCACCTTAGGCGAGATCACTTCGGCGCCTTCGGGCTGCCGATCCACGCGCGTGAGCGACATTGGCACCAGGCGGCCATCGTTGGCCAGCGTGCTGTAAGCGTGCGCCAGCTGCACGGCAGTTACCGAGAGGCCATAACCATAGGAAAGCGTGGCGGTCTCCGCCTGACGCCATTCCCGGTAGCTGGGTAGGTTGCCGACTCGTTCACCGGGAAAACCCAGGCCAGTGTCCTGGCCAAAGCCGACCTTGCGCATGACTTCATGAATCGCCGTACCGCCAATATCGAAGGCAACTTTGCTCATGCCGACGTTGGAAGAATTGATCAGGATGCCGGTCAGGCTCAGCTCGCGACCTTCGGTTCGGGAGACGTCGCGAATGGTATAGCGCCCGATGCGCAACGATCCTGGCCAGACCTCGACGACATCGCTGGGCTTCCAGCGGCCCGTTTCGAGGGCCGCGCTCATGGAAATAGGTTTCATGGTCGAACCCGGCTCGAACAAGTCAGTCATTGCCCGATTTCGCATGGCGTCCGGCTGAAGGTTCCGGCGATTGTTCGGGTTGTAGGTCGGCTGGTTGACCATGGCCAGCACTTCCCCCGTCTTTACGTCGAGCATGACCAAGCTGCCCGCCTTGGCGCCGAACTCCAGCAACGCATTGCGTAGCTCTCGGTGCGCCAGGTACTGCAGACGCAGGTCGATGGACAGCGCCAGAGCCTTGCCGGCCTTGGCATTTTTGACTACCTGTACGTCCTTGATCAGCCGCCCGCGGCGGTCCTTGAGGACTTGGCGCTTGCCAGGGACACCCGCCAGCCACTCGTCATACGCCAGTTCCAGCCCTTCACGACCACGGTCATCGATGTCAGTGAATCCAACCACCTGAGCCGCAACCTCTCCAGCCGGGTAGAAACGGCGAAACTCTTCTTGTGAATAGACACCAGGTATTTTCAGATCCAACACACGCTGGCCCTGCTCTGGCGTCAACCCTCGCACCAGATAGATGAACTCGCGCTCGGCTTGGTCCTTGAGACGCTGCTGAAGAGATGCCGGCTCCTGCCCAAGGGCCTCAGCCAGCTCTGCCCAGCGCCCTTGAGCGGCCTGGAGCTCGCGCGGATTAGCCCAGAGCGTGGTTACCGGCGTACTCACAGCCAGGGGCTCACCATGACGATCGGTAATCAGCCCGCGATGCGCTGGAATGGGAATATGCCGCACACTGCGGGCGTCGCCTTGGGTTTTCAAGAAACCATGGTCGACTACCTGCAGATCGACGATTCGCCACGCGATGACACCAACCATCAGCGTCAACAAGGCGAGAACGATACGAAAACGCCAAGGATAGAGCGCCCCTTCAAGCCTCATCATGGCGCCACCAACCTGACTTCAGCCGCTGCCGGGATTTGCATCTTCAACTGATCGGCGGCCAATGTCTCGATGCGGCTGTGAGCCGTCCAAGTGCTCTGCTCCAGAATCAGACGGCCCCATTCAGCCTGCGCCTTGTCGCGCACGCTGAGTTCGCCATACAACTCATTGAGCAGCTGGCGATTCCAGTGCGCACTATAGGAGACAGCTATCGCCGACAGCAGAACGGCAATAAACAGCACCAGCATCAGCAGGCTGCCGTTGGGCATGGCGCGCCGGAGCTGGTTCACCGCAACTTCTCCGCGACGCGCATCACGGCACTGCGTGAGCGTGGATTGGCCTTGACCTCTTCGGGTGACGCATATTGCGGCTTGCCCAGCAACTTCAGGCGTGGCACGAATTTCTCGGGAATGATCGGCAAATCACGCGGCAGGCTATCGGCCTCACCCTTGGCATGACGACGCATGAATTGCTTAACGATGCGGTCTTCGAGCGAATGAAAGCTAATCACGACCAGCCGACCGCCAACTTCGAGTGCCTCGAGCGCAGCCTCAAGCCCCGCCTCCAGATCGCCCAGCTCGTTGTTGATGAAAATGCGCAGACCCTGGAATGCACGAGTCGCCGGGTTCTTGCCTTTTTCCCAGGCAGGATTGGCGACGGTGAGCACCTGAGCGAGATCGGCCGTGCGCTCGAAGGGCCGTTCGACACGACGCTGTACCACAGCACGCGCCATGCGTTTGGCGAAACGCTCCTCGCCGTACTCCTTGAGTACCCGGGCGATATCGTCCTCGCTGGCCGTGGCGATCCACTCGGCGGCGCTAATCCCGCGACTGGGATCCATGCGCATGTCCAAAGGACCATCATTGAGAAAACTGAAGCCGCGCTCGGGATCATCTAGTTGCGGTGAAGACACACCGAGATCCAGCAGTACACCGCTGATGGTGCCGGTCCAGCCACGCTGTGCAACCTCGGCGCCGAGCTCGGCGAAACTTCTTTGCACAACGACAAAGCGGCCATCCTCGGCCGCCAGTGCTTGCCCCGTAGCGATTGCTAGCGGGTCCTTGTCAAAGCCCAGCAAACAACCATCAGGCCCAAGCTGCCGCAATAACAGGCGGCTATGCCCTCCACGCCCGAAGGTACCGTCCAGATAGCGGCCATTCGCGCGCACAGCGAGCGCCGCAACGGCCTCGTCGAGCAACACGGTCACATGGTTATAGCTGCTGGTCTGGTTCACAGGATTAAGTCGCGCAATTCTTCCGGCAAGCCGCCGGGTTGTTTAATGGCCGCCAGGTCCGCATCTGCTTGCGCGTTCCAGTCGTCCTCGTTCCACAGGCTGAACTTGTTCAGCTGACCAACCAACATGGCCCGTTTGTCCAAGCCCGCGTATTCCCGCAAACGCGGCGGCACCAACACCCGGCCGCTGCCATCCATTTCCAGATCCACCGCGTTACCGATCAGCAAACGCTGCAACCGCCGACTTTCCTCTCGCAGCGAAGGAAGTTCGCGGAGTTTGGCTTCGATCTGCTCCCATTCTGGAAGTGGATATATACAGAGGCAGCGATCAACGGCGTCGATGGTGATGATCAGCTGGCCTTCGCAGCGCGAAACGAGCTCGTCACGATACCGGCTGGGCATAGCTAGCCGCCCTTTGGTATCGAGACTGATGGCGTTTGCTCCGCGAAACACGGCTGCGCTCCCCTTGACTAGCTATTCATATCCATAATTACCCACTTCATTCCACTTTCCGCCACTTCTGCGCACTATAGAAACGCAGCAGCCCCACCGTCAAGGTGAGCCTGACGGGAAAAACCCTTATGGGACGGTAATTTAGCGAGCAAATAGGAGATAAACGGCAACGCGGAGCGCAGACAGAGAAGACATATTCAAGCGAGCCAAAAGGCTGCATCACAAAGTTAAAGTACTTTGTTAAGAGCAAGAATATTTTGGACTAAAAAGACGGGGGCATTGCGGAAGGGTCGGAGAGTCGATCTGTAAGCCGGGTTCTGTCGAGGACAGTCATTCCTCTACGACAGCCATCACTGACTGCCTCTAGCAACCTACCCGGATCCAGCGCGGGCCACGCCAATGGATCCCTATTTGGTCTTGCTCCAAGTGGGGTTTACCTAGCCACGGACTGTTGCCAGCCGTGCGGTGCGCTCTTACCGCACCTTTTCACCCTTACCGGCGCCGAAGCGCTTAGGCGGTTATTTTCTGTGGCACTTTCCGTAGGCTCACGCCTCCCAGGCGTTACCTGGCACTTCGCCCTATGGAGCCCGGACTTTCCTCCCTCCCTTTTCGTTGAACAAAAAGAGACAGCGACTGTCCGATCGACTCTCCGACCGCCAGGGTACTTTGCCGCGCCCACGCCTGCAAGCTGATAGCTACCCAAGGCCTGCTTGCCGTCACGGCAACTTCGTTTCATTCGCGCTCTTGTCTTGCAATGCAAGCTGGTACAGCAGGTTCTTTCTGACTCCCGTTATCTCCGCAGCAACAGCCGCCGCTCGCTTGACGGGCAGCTCTGCCAGCAACAAATGCAACACTCTGCGCGCGTTTGCGTCGATAGCATCGTCGCCCTGTGGCGCCTGCCACCCTCCAACCACGAGTACGCATTCACCGCGCTGCTGATTGCTGTCGGACTCCACCCAATTACGCAACTCACCCAGCGGCAGCCCCTTCAAGGTCTCGAATGTCTTGGTCAACTCCCGCCCCAACACAGCGGGACGGTCCGGCCCGAATACCGTCGCCAAGTCGCCCAGCGTGTCAAGGATACGATGCGGCGCTTCGTAGAAGATCAACGTGCGCGACTCCTCGCGCAAATGCTCCAGGCGCGCCTGACGCGCGGCCTGCTTGGCAGGCAGAAACCCCTCGAAGATGAAGCGATCGGAAGGCAAACCTGCAGCGCAGAGCGCAGTAATAAGCGCACAGGCCCCAGGTAGCGGAACGACTCTTATGCCTGCCGAGCGTGCCTGTCTGACCAGGTGGTAGCCCGGATCGGATATCAACGGCGTGCCAGCATCGGAAATAAGCGCCACGTCCTCCCCTGCTAGAAGCCGCCTAATGAAGCGGCCGCCTTCGTCCCGCTCATTGTGCTCATGACATGCTGCCAGCGGAGTAGTGATACCGAAGTGCTGCAATAGCCGGGCCGAGTGACGGGTGTCTTCTGCTGCGATCAGCCCCACCTCGCCGAGCACGCGCAGCGCCCGTGCACTGACATCCTCAAGATTGCCGATTGGCGTGGCGACGACATAGAGCGTGCCTGCAGCGGAATTCACATCACCTGGCGCAGTCACAGGGCATACCTCAATTTATGAAAACGCGCATTGTAGCCCGTTTAGCCGCCATGACATCGCAGCCCCGACGGTGCTTGGGTACAATCCACGAACACTCGCCCAGCGCCTCTAGGATCTATTACATGATGGCTCGCTTTCGCCCGCTTCTGTTCTTATGCATTGCCGCCTTACTCTCAGCCTGTGCCAGCTCACCGTCTTCGACGCTGGGCGAGCTGCCTCGGACCCCGCAGGCATCAACGCAACAAATGCTGGAAGAGGCCGATGCCGGCGACCCAGCCAAGGCCGCCTTATTGCGATTGTCAGCTGCCGACCAGAGCATGCGACAGGGCAACCAGGCACAGGCTCGGCAGATACTCGAGCAGGTCGCTATCGAGCAATTGAAGCCGGCCCAGCAGATGTTCGCCAAAACCCTGGAAGCAGAACTGGCACTGGCCGGCAACGAACCACAGCGCGCCCTCCAAGCCTTGCAACACCCAGCCTTCGAGCGCCTCGCAGAACTGCCTGTGGAACAGCAATTGCGCACCCAGCTGGCGCGCGCGCAAGCACTCGAAGCCAATGACCAGCCCCTCGATGCAGCACGCGAGCGCAGCTTCATCGCACCACTACTGAGCGGCGAAGCAGCCGAGCGGAATCATGAAGCGATCTGGTCGCTCGTATCGAGCCTGCCAGACGATGAATTACAGCCAACCGCGGACACTGATCTTTCCGGCTGGTTATCGTTGGCAGCAACGGTGAAGCAGGCCGGCACCCTTGGCCAGCAACAACGCGCGATCGACGCCTGGATACAGCAAAACCCCAACCACCCAGCCGCGCGACGCTTGCCGGAATCATTGGTAAAGCTTCGAGAACTGGCAGACAAACCCCTTTCGCACGTGGCACTGCTACTGCCCATGGACGGTCCTCTGGCCAGCGTAGCGCGCGCGTTACGTGACGGATTTCTTGCCGCTCACCTCGCGGCACGGCACGACCTGAAAATCGAGCTGTTCGACAGCACCCGCCTTTCCTCACTGGATGATTTCTACCAACAGGCGGCGGCCTCTGGCGTCGAGCTGGTCATCGGCCCACTGGAAAAGGATATGGTCCGTCAGTTGGCCAACCGCGAACAGCTACCGATAACCACCCTCGCCCTCAACTACAGCGATGCAGACCAAAAGACCCCACCTCAGCTGTTCCAGTTCGGCCTGGCTGCGGAAGACGAAGCGCGCGAAGTGGCACGTCGAGCCTGGGCCGATGGGCACCGTCGCGCGGTAGCCCTGACGCCTCGCGGCGATTGGGGCAATAGAGTGCTCCAAGCCTTTCGCCAAGAATGGCAGGACCTGGGTGGAACAGTCGTCGCCGCAGAGTCTCTCGCTGAGCCGATCGAATTGGCTAATCAGATAGCCGACCTACTGCAAGTTCGCAGCAGAGAGGGCAACGAGTCGCAGCCATCACGTAGTCAGGACATTGACTTCCTGTTCCTCGCTGCAACGCCGCAGCAAGCACAGCAGGTCAGGCCCACGTTAATATTCCAATACGCTGGCGACCTACCCGTCTATGCGACTTCGCACCTGCACGCGGCCACCGACAACCGCACCCAATATCTCGATCTCGAAGGCATTCGATTCACCGAAACGCCCTGGCTGCTCAACCCTCAACTTCCTCTTCGCCAGGAAATCGAGCGCAAATGGCCGCAAGCCCGCGGCAGCCTAGGCAGGCTGTACGCCATGGGAGCCGACGCCTATCTGCTGGCGCCGAGCCTGAACCAGCTCCTGGTATTGCCTGAGACGCAACTCGACGGACTGTCCGGCACGCTCAGCATCACTCCCGAGCAGCGAATCGAGCGACGCCTTCCATGGGCCGAATTCCACGACGGCCAGGTCCAACGGCTAGCGGACACGCCCGATTGAGGACCAGCAAACAGATCAGCGGACAGCTCGCCGAGGATCTCGCGCAGCGTCATCTACAAACTCATGGACTGCGCCTGCTGCATAGAAACTGGACATGCCGTAGCGGCGAGCTTGATCTGGTCATGCTCGATGGCGATACAGTAGTATTCGTCGAGGTTCGCTACCGACGCCATGCCGCATGGGGCGGTGCGCTGCAAAGCGTTGACCTGCGCAAACAGCAGAAGCTGATCAAGGCAGCTCAGCTATTCCTGCTAAAGGAGAGCCACTGGGCGAGACACCCCTGTCGTTTTGACGTAGTCGCCATAGAGGCGACCACCGGCACCGCAGAACAGCCCAACTGGATCCGAAATGCGTTCGATAGCTAGACCAGGATCACTTTCGCAGCGCTCGGCGACCTTCCTCTGTCCTCAAGATTTTCTACGGCGCGGCCCAGCAGCCCAGCCCGTTACCTGAAGGTTAAACACCGATGGATATGCAATCCCGTATACGTCAGCTTTTCCAGGCCAGCATCGAGACCAAGCAGAACGCCATGGAGGTGCTGGCGCCCAGCATCGAGCAGGCCGGACAAGTCATGGTCAATACGCTGCTCAGCGAAGGCAAGATCCTAACCTGCGGCAACGGCGGGTCGGCCGGCGACGCTCAGCATTTTTCTTCGGAGTTGCTCAACCGTTTCGAGCGGGAGCGCCCAAGCCTACCCGCGATCGCGCTGACGACAGACAGCTCAACGCTGACCTCAATCGCCAATGACTATAGCTACAACGAAGTCTTTTCCAAGCAGATCCGGGCGCTGGGTCAGCCTGGCGATGTGCTGCTGGCGATCTCCACCAGTGGCAACTCCGCCAACGTGATCCAAGCCATACAGGCCGCTCATGACCGTGAGATGGTTGTGGTCGCACTCACCGGCCGTGACGGCGGCGGCATGGCCTCACTGCTACTGCCTGAAGACGTCGAGATACGCGTCCCGGCGAAAGTGACCGCACGCATACAGGAAGTCCACCTACTGACCATCCATTGCCTATGCGATCTGATAGACAATCAACTGTTCGGGAGCGAAGAATGATTCCGGTTCACCTGCACGCGCTCACGCTTGCACTATGCCTGGCCGCCACTGGCTGCAGCTCGGTACTCACGGCCACCCGCGATGACCCCATCAACGACAACCGGGGAACCCGCACCATAGGCAGCACCATCGATGATTCCCTCATCGAAACGAAAGCATCCGTTAATATCGCCAAGGCCCATCCGGATCTGGGCCAGGCGTCGCATATCATAGTCGCCAGCTATAACGGGGTCGTGCTGTTGGCCGGTCAGACGCCGCGTCAGGAGCTGAAGCAACTGGCCGAACAGGCCGCCAGCTCAGTGCAGCGCGTTAAACGTGTACACAACGAGCTTCAGGTGCTCAAGCCCTCATCTGCCCTGGCTCGCAGCAATGATTCTTGGCTGACCACCAAAATCAAAACGCAGATGCTCGCCGACGCAAGCGTCCCCGGCTCACGCATCAAAGTCATTACCGAGAACGGTATCGTCTATCTGCTGGGTCTCGTCACCCGCCAGGAAGGCAATCGCGCCACGAGCGTGGTGCAAGGCGTTTCCGGCGTGCAACGCATTGTTAAGCTGTTTGAATACATCGATTAAGAGGCAGCCTCAAGGCCTCAATCCAGCCAGAGCGGAACCAACGAACCGCCTGCCGGCTGAATTGAGGCTCGCCGCTACTTCACGACTTTCAGGCTTGGACGTCCTGCCGAAGCAGGACGCGGCGATGCCTCACTTGAAGCAGCGGGCGAGTCGTCAGCGGGCGTACCGTCGTCAGGCGGAGTGGGCTCGATCTCAAACACCATTCCCTGCCCGTTTTCCCGCGCATAGATCGCCATGACAGCCGCAGATGGAACATGCAGGCTGTGGGGAACCCCACCGAAGCGACCTTCGAAACTGATCGATTGGTTGTCCATCTGCAGATGACGGACCGCGCTTGGCGCTACGTTCAGCACAATCTGACCATCACTGGCAAAACCATCGGGCACCCTAACGCTCGGATGCTCGACATTGACCAACAAATGCGGCGTGCAGTCATTGTCGACGATCCACTCATACAGCGCCCGAACCAGATAAGGACGGCTTGAAGTCATATACAGCCCCTCTTAGCGCATGCCGCGCTCAACGGCGGATAGACTGACCTGGAAGGCCTCGCGAGCAAAATTGGTCTCCATGTAATCGAGCAGCGGTTTCGCCGGCCGCGGCAGCTCTATTCCGAGTTTGGGCAAACGCCAAAGAATAGGCAACAGACAGCAATCTACCAAACTGATCTCATCACTCATGAAGAACGCCTTTTCGGCGAAGACAGGCGATACACCTGTAAGACTCTCGCGCAACTCCTTACGCGCCTGGATCCGCGCCGCATCGGGAGTACGTCGATCAGCGATCCGATCAACCAGCGCACACCAGTCCCGCTGAACCCTATGCACCAGCAGCCGGGTATTAGCCCTGGCCACCGGATACACTGGAAGCAACGGAGGGTGCGGATAACGCTCCTCCAAATACTCGGTGATCACGCTTGGCTCATACAGAGCCAGGTCACGATCCACCAGCGTCGGCACGCTGGCGTAGGGATTTACCTCGGTCAATCTGACCGGACAACGCGCCGGGTCGACATCGATTATCTCGACGCTGACGCCCTTCTCGGCCAGGACATAGCGCACACGGTGCGAATAATGGTCGGCGGGATCGGAATAACAGGCCAACCGATTGGTAGCGGCCATTGGGTCCCTCCTCATTGGAATTATGACGCTGCAGAAAAAAGCACGCGCCCATAAGGGCGCGCGCAGGGTACCGCAAAACGGCGTGGGATCAGTGAACGTCTTTCCAGTATTCACGCTTCAGCAGGTAGGCGAATACGAAGAAGAACGCCAGGAACAGCAGCACATAGGTACCGATGCGCTGGCTTTCCAGCTTGACCGGATTGGCCGAGTAGGCCAGGAAGGTCACCAGGTTCTTGATCTTCTCGTCGTACTCCGCCTCGGTCAGCTCACCAGTGCCTGGCACTATCGTCATCGCATGACAATCTTCATGCGTGATCGGCGTCCCGGTCAGCGGATCGAATTGCTTGCGTCCATCTTCGACGACCTGAACCTGCTTACATGCTACCGACTCACCTTCCGGCAGCTTGCTCGGCAGCACTTGACGGCCCTGCAGCGGCGCCAGCACATGCGGCATGCCTACGTTAGGGAACACGGTGTTGTTCACTCCATAAGGACGTGTAGGATCCTCATAGAAGCTGCGCAGGTATGTGTACAACCAGTCGTTTCCACGCACGCGCGCCACCAGGGTCAGATCTGGAGGGGCCGCCCCGAACCAGGTCTTGGCATCTTCCGGCTTCATGCCGATCTTCATGTGATCGCCGATCTTGGCATCACTGAAAACGATGTTATCGAGCATGACTTCTTCTGGAATACCCAAGTCCGTCGCCACACGCTCATAACGCTGGTACTGGGCGCTGTGACAACCCATGCAATAGTTGGCGAACGTTTTCAGGCCATCTTGCAGGGCCACCTTGTCGGTCAGGTCGATGTCGACCTTATCCAGGTGTACGCCACCACCAGCGGCGAACCCGAACGCTGGCACCAGCGCAAGAATTAATGCAGCAAATTGCTTTTTCATCAGCCATCCACCCTTTGCGGAACTACTTTGGTCTTCTCGAGCTTGGTGTAGAACGGCATCAGGATGAAGTAACCGAAGTAGATAGCAGTACAGATCCGAGATACCAACGTGCGCTCAGGCGTAGGAGAAAGCACACCTAGCACGCCAAGGATGACGAAGGAAATACAGAACAACACTAGCGCGATCTTGCTCATCCAGCCCTTGTAGCGCATGGACTTGACCGGGCTACGGTCCAACCAAGGCAGCACGAACAGAACAGCGATTGCAGCACCCATGGCGATAACGCCAAGTAGCTTGTCCGGCACCGCCCGAAGGATTGCGTAGTAAGGCGTGAAGTACCAAACCGGCGCAATGTGCTCAGGAGTCTTAAACGCGTTCGCCACTTCGAAGTTCGGCTTCTCAAGGAAATAGCCGCCCATCTCCGGGAAAAAGAACACGATGGCGCAGAAGACGAAGAGGAACACCACTACACCCACGATGTCCTTCACCGTGTAGTACGGATGGAAGGGGATACCATCAAGCGGTACGCCAGCCTCGTCCTTTGACTTCTTGATGTCGACACCCATCGGGTTGTTCGAACCCACTTCGTGCAAAGCCAGGATATGCAGAACGACCAAACCGAGAATGACGATCGGCAGAGCGATGACGTGCAGCGCGAAGAAGCGGTTCAACGTGATACCTGAAATCAGGTAATCACCGCGAATCCACTGGGTTAGATCACCACCGATGACCGGTATCGCACCGAACAAGGAGATGATCACCTGAGCGCCCCAGTACGACATCTGCCCCCATGGCAGTAAGTAGCCCATAAAGGCTTCAGCCATCAACGCCAGATAGATCATCATGCCGAAGATCCACACCAGCTCACGAGGTTTCTGATATGAGCCGTACAGAATGCCGCGGAACATATGCAGATATACGACGACGAAGAACGCAGAAGCGCCAGTGGAGTGCAGATAGCGGATTATCCAGCCGTACTCGACGTCCCGCATGATGTATTCGACAGAAGCGAATGCCCCCTCAGCGGAGGGCTCGAAACTCATTGTCAGCCAGATACCGGTAAGGATCTGATTGACTAGCACCAACAAGGCCAGCGAGCCAAAGAAGTACAGAACGTTGAAGTTCTTCGGTGCGTAGTACTTGCTCAGATGGTCTTCCCACATCTTGGTCGCGGGGAAGCGCGCATCGACCCATTCCATGAACTTGCTCATCACGCGTTCTCCTGATCCACGCCGATGACCACCAAAGAGTCGGTCTCGTACGAATGAGGGGGAACCGGCAGGTTCAAGGGAGCAGGTTGCCCCTTGTAGACGCGGCCAGCCATGTCATATTTCGAACCATGGCAAGGGCAGAAGTAGCCCCCAAGCCAATCTGCACCCAAATCGGGCGCCGCTACTTCAGGACGGAAGGACGGAGAGCAACCAAGATGCGTGCACAATCCAACCAGAATTAGCACCTCCGGCTTGATCGAGCGCACCACCGGATCCACGTACGCCGGCTGCTCGGATGCTTCGGACTTCGGATCAGCGACCGTATCGGTGAGCTTGTCCAGATTGGCCAGGGCCTCCTCGGTACGACGCACAATGAACACCGGCTGACCACGCCACTCGGCAACCATCTGCTGGCCTGGCTCGATCTTGCTGATATTTACCTTAACCGGTGCACCGGCTGCCTTGGCCTT
Organism: Pseudomonas sp. YJ42; assembly: GCF_047225135.1. Taxonomy (NCBI): domain Bacteria; kingdom Pseudomonadati; phylum Pseudomonadota; class Gammaproteobacteria; order Pseudomonadales; family Pseudomonadaceae; genus Pseudomonas; species Pseudomonas sp. YJ42. The sequence continues at coordinate 1,952,948 of NZ_CP178378.1, forward strand.
GGCACTCGGGAACCACGATCCCACGAACGGGACCGCGGCACCCACCGCTCCTGCAGCTCCTACTACCGAAGTAGCGGCTACGAGGAAGCGACGCCGGCCAGCATTCACGCCGTCATTGCTCATTCAGTCGTCTCCCATCAGTTTCTTATGGCCTACCGAAAGCAGGCGTCTACTACGTAAAACAGCCGCGAAAAAATTCGCCAAATGGTAAAGAAAAGCCCCTCGCATGACAAGGTAATAACCGGATACACCCCAGCGCTAAGCCCCGAAAACAGGGGCTTCCTAAACGCGACACGCTGTCGCACGGATAAAAACCAGCCCATAAAAAAACGCCCAGCTTCGAATAAAGCTGGGCGTTTTTTTGTGAAGCGGGATTAGCGCTTCGAGTACTGCGGACGCTTACGCGCCTTACGCAGACCAACCTTCTTACGTTCAACTTCGCGAGCATCGCGAGTAACGAAGCCAGCCTTGCGCAGAGCAGGACGTAGTGTCTCGTCATATTCCATCAGGGCACGAGTGATACCGTGACGGATCGCACCCGCCTGACCGCTCACTCCACCACCGAGAACAGTGACATAGATATCGAACTTCTCGACAGTCTCGGTCAGTTCCAGAGGCTGACGAACCACCATGCGAGCGGTTTCACGCCCGAAGAAGTTATCCAGCTCGCGGTTGTTGATGGAAATTTTGCCAGTACCCGGGCGCAGGAATACGCGCGCGGTTGCAGTCTTGCGACGGCCAGTGCCGTAGTTTTGAGTCGCCGACATAATGAACTATTCCGTTAAATCTTCAGTTCTTGGGGCTGCTGAGCGGTATGCGGGTGATTGGCACCCTTGTACACCTTCAGCTTACGATACATGTCGCGACCCAGCGGGTTCTTAGGCAGCATGCCCTTGACCGCGGTCTCGATCACACGCTCTGGCGCCTTGGCGATCAGCTTCTCGAAGTTGATCGACTTGATGCCACCCGGGAAACCGGAGTGAGAGTAGTACATCTTGTCGGTGGTCTTCGCACCGGTAACACGCACTTGCTCGGCGTTGATAACGACGATGTAATCACCGGTATCGACGTGAGGGGTGTATTCCGCCTTGTGCTTGCCACGCAGGCGGCTAGCGATTTCGGTTGCCAGACGACCCAGGGTCTGGCCGGCAGCGTCGACGACGAACCAGTCGCGCTTGACGGTTTCCGGTTTAGCAGTAAAAGTCTTCATTCGTTATAGCCTCAGGGGCCGCCCTGAAAATAAGACGGCGAATCTTACTGAATGGTGCTCGCCCTGGCAAGGCCAGGACAGCCGGAAACAGACGCTATCGGGGGCTCGGGTCAGCGCGTCCGCTACGGCAGTGTTCGGTAGGCTAGGCATCCCCTACCTTGGTTTTGCGTCAGCGGGCTAGGCATCCCCGGCGACAGGCTGCGGAATTATCCGGATTACCAGCGAAATAGCAAGCACGATGAACGATGAATCGTCCAAGGATTTCGCCTCCACTGCCGCGAGGGCATAATCGAGCGCCACGCTCGGCTCTAGGCATGGCCGAAACGAAACTTCTCGACCTGTCTCACAATCCGATCCTCAACCCCAACTTACGAAGGATATTGCATGGAACGGCGCCAACTCGGCCGCACTGAATTGAAAGTCAGCTCGCTGTGCCTGGGCAGCATGACCTGGGGCGAGCAAAATAATCAGGATCAGGCGTTCGCGCAGCTTGATCGCGCCAAGGCCGCAGGCATCAACTTCATCGATACCGCCGAAATGTATCCGGTGCCACCGCGCGCGGAGACCTACGCCACTACAGAGCGCTACATCGGCAACTACTTTAAGGCCCGTGGAAACCGTGCGGACTGGATACTGGCCAGCAAAATTGCCGGGCCTGGCAACGGTATCAGCCACATCCGTGACGGCCAGTTGAAAATGAACCGCAAGCATATTGTCGCAGCGCTGGACGCGAGCCTGCAGCGCCTGCAGACGGACTGGATCGACCTATATCAATTGCATTGGCCGGAACGCACCACCAACTTCTTCGGCCAGCTCGGCTACCGTCACCAAGAGCAGGATTTTACGCCGTTCGAGGAAACCCTTGAGGCGCTCGATGAGCAGGTAAAGGCTGGAAAAATCCGCCACATCGGGCTCTCGAACGAAACCCCATGGGGCACCATGAAGTTTTTGCAGCTTGCAGAATCCAGAGGCTGGCCGCGCGCCGTTTCCATCCAGAATCCTTATAACCTTCTCAACCGATCCTTCGAGGTCGGCCTGGCCGAAATCGCCATTCGCGAGCAGTGTGGTCTGCTGGCGTATTCACCGCTAGCCTTCGGCATGCTCAGTGGCAAATACGAGCAAGGAGCGCGGCCGGCCGGCGCGCGAATCACGCTGTTCAGCCGCTTTGCACGCTACCTAAATCCCCAGGCGCAAACGGCCTGCTCTCGCTATGTAGCGCTGGCACGGCAACATAACCTGGATCCGGCCCAGATGGCCTTGGCATACGTGACCCAGCAGCCCTTCGTTACCAGTAATATCATTGGCGCCACTTCACTCGAACAACTGGATAGCAACATCGCCAGCATCGAGCTGCGACTGCCAGTCGAGATACTCGAAGCCATAGAAGCTATTCACACCGAGCAACCCAACCCCGCCCCTTGAGTAACCCCGGAGCAACCGTTCGCATGTAGTGCGGAGGTCGAATTAGCGCCCGCAGCGGCGCCACCATGACCGCCAGAAGTCAACCCCGCCGCGAGGAGACTTGAAAATGATCGCCGCAGAACTGCTCGCCTCCTCCAGCTTACTGCTAGGCTGGTTGCTCTATGGAGCCGGATTGGCCCTGGCCTGCTTGCGGGCACCCTGGGTGGAGCTGTTCAGCGACAGCCGTCGTCAGCATCTGTTGTTCGGCGCGATATTGGCGATCTTCCTGCTTTGGCTGGTTCGCCGGGACTTCGACTCCGGGCTGTCCTTCCATTTCATCGGATTGACGGCTGTTACGCTGCTACTAGACTGGCCACTGGCGATTCTGGCCGCTTTTGTCGCCCAGCTTGGCCTGACCATAACCGGCCACCAACAGCTCGAAGCCCTCGGCCTGAACGGCGTACTGCTCGTGCTGATACCGGTTACGGTGACAGAGCTCTGTGCGATTGCAGTCGAACGCACTCAGCCGCGCAACCTCTTCGTCTACATCTTCTTTTCCGGATTCTTTGCAGCCGGCCTCGCGGCGCTTCTCTGCATACTGGCCGGACTGGGGGTTCTGCTGGCTGACGGTCGCTATCCGATGCCACCCTGGTTGGACGACTTCGCAGGCTATATCTGGCTGGTGATGTTTCCCGAGGCGTTCATCAACGGAACCGTCGTTAGCGCACTGGTCGTGTTCTATCCAGATTGGATGGAAACGTTCAATCGCAGCCGCTATTTGCAGGCGCCCTGGAAGGACGACAACAACAAACAGGCTTGAGCTGACCAGATACTGCAACCAGCCAGAATGGCAACCCGCCCTGCCAGGCGCCTCGCTCAGTGTTGGCGCGGCGGCTTATCCTCGGAAAACAAATCATCTTCAAGGTCATTGCCTGGAATCGCATGCTCTTCCGAAGCCCAGGCGCCGAGATCGATCAATTTGCAGCGCTCCGAACAGAACGGCCGACTCGGGCTTTTCACGCTCCACTCAACCGGCGCGCCACAAGTCGGGCATTCGACAACCGTACTACTCATTCCTGACCTCCTCGTAGCGTCAGATAGAAATTATGCAGACGCTCCACCTCGTTTCTTAACCACGCCATATCGCGATCGTTGACCAGCACATCGTCGGCGTGCTGCAAGCGCTCTTCGCGACTGGCTTGGACCTTGAGAATGGCCCGAATCTGCGCCTCGCTGGACTGATCACGCCGGACAGCACGCTCCAACTGCAATGCTTCAGGCACGTCGACCAGCAGCACGCGATCGACCTGGCGATACTGACCGGACTCCACCAGTAGCGGAGAGACCATGATGGCGTAAGGAGAGGTGGCCCGCGCGAGATGCTCAGCGACTTCCTGACGAATCAGCGGATGCAGTAGCGCCTCAAGCCACTTGCGTTGTTCCGGCTCGCGGAACACCAGCTCGCGCAGCACTGCCCGGTCCAGACTGCCATCAGCGGCCAGAACGGTCTCGCCAAAACGTCCGGCGATCTCCCTCAGCGCAGGTCTGCCGGGCTCAACGACCCAGCGCGCAGCCTGATCGGCATCGACCCAATGCACGCCGAGCCTGCCGAACTCGTCCACCACAGCGCTCTTGCCGCTGCCAATGCCCCCCGTTAAACCAAGCACCCAAGGCTTCATCACGTACCGCCCAAACCCGGAAAACGACGCGCAGTAGTAACGCCTGAAAAGCGAGGATGCAAGCGCAAGGGTCACACACGCCCGATTCAGCGACCAACATCGGCCCACCTCGGGGCGATGCTTCTGGCTTTGTGGGGAACTTGCCCCGGAGCGAAGCTCTTTGGCTTTCTGGTGGGGGCCCGCCCTCGGGGAGAAGCTCTTGGCTTCCTTGTTAGAGGCCCGCCCCGGGGCGAAGCCTTTGGCTTTATTGTGGGAGGCCCGACCCGGAGCGAAGCTCTGAACTGCGCACCGGCAGAAAACCCGCGCGCCGCGGGACGCGCCTCCCGCGAAAAGCAGTGGGCGCGGGACTTGATTTCGTTTTGTAGGATATCCCCTTTCAGAGCCTGGCGAACTGCAGATAACTCGAGGTGATCTGATCCCCCCAAAGCAAGGCGATCCAGCCGGCGATCGCCAGGTAGGGCCCAAAAGGAATGGCCGTACCACTATCCGCCTTTTGCATGCGCAGCATGATGGTACCCAGCACTGCGCCCACTACAGATGACAGTAGGATGGTCAGCGGCAAAACCTGCCAGCCGCCCCACGCTCCCAGCATCGCCAGTAGCTTGAAATCGCCGTAGCCCATGCCCTCCTTGCCAGTCACCAGTTTGAACAGCCAGTACACCGACCAAAGACTGAGATATCCGGCAATCGCCCCCCAAAGCGCGTCAGGCAACGTAGCGAACAGCCCGAACTGATTGACGATCAACCCCATCCAAAGCAGCGGCAGCACGATGGAATCAGGCAGCAGCTGGTGATCGACGTCGATCATGCTCATCGCCAGCAACCCCCAGGTCAACAGCAACATCGCACCAGCCTGCCAGGAAAAACCGAAGTGCCAGGCGACATAGGCGGACAACAGCCCACAGAGCAGTTCGATAAGCGGGTAGCGACTACTGATTGGTGCCCTACACGAGGAGCATTTGCCGCGCAGCGCCAGCCAACTCACCAACGGGATGTTCTCCCACGGACGAATCTCGTGATCGCAATGGGGGCAATGGGAATTTGGAAGGATCAGATTAAACGTCGTGACTGACTCGGCAGGTAAATCAAGAAACTCTCGAGCCTGAGCGCGCCAATCCCGCTGCATCATGATCGGCAGGCGGTGTATGACGACGTTGAGGAAACTGCCGACCAATAGGCCGAGTACCAGTGCACATAAAACAAAGGCCAGCGGGTTGCTGGCCAGGAATTCAACGACATTCATTCTTAAACTACAGAGCCCAACTGGAAGATTGGCAGGTACATCGCGATGATCAAACCACCTACTAGCACACCCAAAACCGCCATGATCATCGGCTCCATTAGAGCTGTTAGCCCATCAACCATATTGTCGACTTCGTCTTCGTAAAATGTTGCCACCTTGGCCAGCATTTCATCCAGCGAGCCAGACTCTTCGCCAATAGCCGTCATCTGGATGGCCATACTTGGAAACGTACCGGTCGTACGCATCGAGAAGTTAAGCTGCATACCGCTGGAAACATCGCTCTTGACCTTCATCGTGGCGTTGCGGAAAACCACGTTACCGGTTGCACCCGCGACCGAATCCAGTGCATCGACCAACGGCACACCGGCGGCAAAGGTTGTTGCCAACGTACGAGCGAAGCGCGCTACCGCCGACTTGTACAGGATATCGCCGACTACCGGGACCTTCAGTAAAACTCGATCGAACCAGTTTCGGAACCGCTCAGATTTACTGTGCGCCGCCTTGAAGGCATAGGCAGCACCAAACAAGCCAAATAGCAGAAAATACCACCACTCTTGCAGCATCTCTGACAGCCCAATGACCATCAAGGTAAACGCTGGCAGCTCCGCACCGAAGTTTGCGAACACATCTTGAAATTGCGGGACAACCTTGATCAAGAGGATCGCCGAAACAATGATAGCCACCAGCACGACCGCAACGGGGTAGTTCATGGCCTTCTTAATCTTTGCTTTCAGCGCCTCGGTTTTTTCCTTGTAGGTCGCGACCCGGTCCAAAAGAGTATCCAATGAGCCTGACTGTTCGCCCGAATCGACCAGGTTGCAATAGAGATCATCGAAGTACTGGGGCTTCTTACGCAGTGCCGTGGCAAAGCTGTTACCCGCGGCGACTTCCTGCTTGAGATCGTCCACGAGCTTACGCATGTTCGGGTTATCAAAACCCTCCCCGATGATGTCGAACGATTGCAACAGCGGAACACCGGCTTTCATCATTGTCGCCATTTGACGCGTGAACAAGGCGATGTCCATCGGCTTGATTTTTTTGCCAGCGCTGAAGAACGACACCGACTTCTTACGCACCTTCTGAGGATTGACACCCTGCTTGCGCAGTTGCGCTTTGACCAAGGCGGGGCTCACGCCGCTCAGCTCCCCCTTGATCTTCGCTCCCTGTTTGTTGGTGCCTTCCCAGACGAATACACTGGTTTTTATCGCTTTCTGCGCCATGTTAATCCTTGGTCACCCGGTTGACTTCTTCCAGGCTGGTCACGCCCTGCATGGCCTTGACCAAGGCCGAGGTTCGCAGATCGTTGAAGCCGTCTTTGCGCATCTGGGTGGAAATGTCGATGGAGTTGCCGTCCTCCATGATAATCCTGGCCAAGGCAGGCGTGTTTTTAACCACTTCATAAATACCGACACGACCTTTGTATCCTCCCTTGCAGTTTTCGCAACCCACCGGCCCGTAAACTTTGAAGGTGCCGATCTTATCGGCAGGGAAGCCCTCCTCCATTAATGCCTCGCGCGGCAACTCGACTTCTTTCTTGCAGCTGTTACAGAGCTTGCGCGCAAGGCGCTGGGCGATAATCAGGTTTACCGAGGTGGCGATATTGAAAGCCGCAACGCCCATGTTGCGTAGCCGCGTCAGCGTTTCCGCTGCGCTGTTGGTGTGCAGCGTCGACATCACCATATGCCCGGTCTGCGCGGCTTTGATGGCAATTTCGGCGGTTTCCAAGTCCCGGATCTCCCCCACCATGATGATGTCAGGGTCCTGGCGCAGAAATGCACGCAGCGCCTGCGAGAAGTCCATGCCCTGACGGGGATTGACGTTGACCTGATTGATCCCCTCAAGGTTGATCTCCACAGGGTCTTCCGCCGTGGAGATATTCACGTCTACCGTGTTAAGAATATTCAAGCCGGTGTAAAGCGAAACGGTCTTTCCCGATCCGGTCGGCCCGGTTACCAGAATCATGCCCTGTGGTTGCTTGAGCGCATTCATATACAGCTCTTTCTGATCCTCCTCATAACCCAGCGCATCGATGCCCATTTGTGCACTAGACGGATCGAGAATCCGCATGACTATCTTCTCACCCCAGAGGGTCGGCAATGTGTTGACGCGGAAGTCGATGGCCTTGGTCTTGGACAGCTTCATCTTGATCCGGCCGTCCTGCGGTTTACGCCGCTCGGATATATCGAGGCCAGCCATGACCTTCAAGCGCGCCGATATACGCGGCGCCAGCTGAATCGGAGGGCGGGCCACTTCGTGAAGAATGCCATCCGTACGGAGCCGTACCCGAAAAGCCTTTTCATAAGGCTCGAAGTGCAGGTCGGATGAGCCGCCTCGAATAGCGTCGAGCAGCATCTTGTTGACGAAGCGCACGACGGGCGCATCATCGGCAGCCTCGATCGTATCGTCGTTTGCGCCATCATCCGATACGGTCTGGACGTCAACGCCGTCCAGATCTACATCTCCCAGATCCTCTAGCCCGGAAGTCGAGCTCTCGAAAAATTTGTCGATGGCCTGCCCAAGCTTGTCATCCTCGACCAAGATTGCCTCGGCCGTAAGCCCGGTACTGAACTGAATATCCGTTACAGCCTGCTGGTTAGTCGGATCCGATACAGCCACGAACAGCTTGTGCCCACGCTTTAGCAGCGGCAATACGCGATGTTGGCGCGCCAGCTTTTCAGAAACCACGTCTTTTAGCTGGCTTTCCTTATCCAGCGCGTTGAGATCCATATATGCGACACCAAACTGTTCAGCTGCCAGTTCAGCTACCGCCCGGCCATTGGCGAGTTTGTTCTGCACGACATAGGTCACCAGCGACAGCTTGCTGCGTGCCGCTTGCTGTTGCGCTTGTTGCGCAGTCTTGTTGTCGAGCAGGCCGGTTAGCACCATCTGCTTCGCCAGGCCGGAAAGGGCAACGTTGTCGGTCATGGGCATGGTTCTTCTGGATTAATGCCCGCCTTATAACGCAGATAGCCAGGCGTGCCAAACGGCGTCGTCACAGGTGACGAAATTTGTCAGAAGCGCGCGAATCCAGGCAGCGTGCATGGTTCACATCGCGTCGCAGAGCCACGCAAGCCGTGGGCTGACAAAGTTGGCACGCCGGCTGCAGAAGGGATAGCAGGCTCAACTGCCTGACCATTTCAAGGAGATACACATGAAAGCTCAGATGCAAAAAGGTTTTACTCTGATTGAATTGATGATCGTTGTGGCGATCATCGGCATTCTGGCTGCAATTGCGCTGCCGGCCTATCAGGACTACACCGTACGCTCCAACGCCGCCGCTGCCCTGGCCGAAATCACCCCCGGCAAGATCGGCTTTGAGCAGGCGATCAACGAGGGTAAAACTCCGTCGCTTACTTCTACTGACGAAGGCTACATTGGTATCACCAGCTCGACTTCTTACTGTACCGTAGCGCTGGATACTGCTGCGGATGGTCACATCCAGTGTACTGCCAAAGGCGGCAATGCTGGCAAGTTTGATACCAAAACAATTACGCTTAATCGTACCGCTGACGGCGAGTGGAGCTGCGCCAGTACCCTTGACGCCAAATACAAGCCAGGCAAGTGTTCCTAATCGAGCCTAAGAAAAAAGAGCGGCTTTGACCGCTCTTTTTTTTCGTCTGCTTTTTACTTGGAGAAAATATGAGGTTTGTGAAAATGTCGTGCCGCGGCTTTTCTCTGATTGAGTTGATGATCGTGATAGCTATTATCGGAATTCTTGCGGCCATCGCGTTTCCCGCCTATCAGAACCACACCGTGCGTTCGACAGCCGCTGCCGCCCTGGCCGAAATCACTCCAGCAAAGGCCGCCTTCGAGCAGGCCATCAGCGAAGGCCATACCCCTTCACTTGTTTCCAGTCTGCCGGGCTTTATCGGCATCGGCGCGAGCACCAGCTACTGCACAGTAACTCTCATTGCCGCGGCACCGGGATCAATCACCTGCACCACCCAGAACGGCATGCCAGGGCGGTTCAACGGAAAAATTATCTCCCTCACCCGCACGGCGGAGGGCTTGTGGGGCTGCACCAGCGACCTGGACAGCCAGTATAAGCCAGGGAAATGCCTCTAAACCCTCTGCTAATGAGCTTCACCAGATGTTCTTCTTGAAAGATAAAGAAATGCTTATCACGGCATTTTTTCTATTTGTTTTTTCAAGCACCAGCGTCAGTTATTGGCTGCTTGATTACAGCTGGCTTGAGCAGCAACGAATCACTCAACTACTGCTCGTGACCGCCGCCTCAGCGGCACTTCTGCTGGGTTACATACGCTACCCTGGCGTCTTTCCTGCACCCAGCAATATCGTTTTGTTAGCGTTTATCTTGGGTTTGAATTCCGCACTCTTATCTCAATACCCGCAATGGGCATTTAAGGAGTGGGCAAAATATGCAGCCAGCCTGGCATTGATGATTTATCTCGGCCATGTTCTTCGCCAAATGGCCGCTCAGCAAGTGGTGCTATTCCTCCTGCTAACCACGTCAGTACTGTTGGCAGTTCAATTTTTTGCTTTTTACCTGGCCTCTTTTTTTACCGGAACACGCGACGTTAACCCCTATTTGATGTATCCAGGCTTTGATAATCCGCGCTTCTACGGCCAGTTCCAAATAATGCTTATTCCTATTCTGCACGGTCTGTCATTCCAGCAGGGCTGGCACAAGAAGCTGTTCAACCAGAACATCATCTATCTAGCTCTTTTATTGCAGTGGTGTATTGTCTGGGCCCTGGCTGGGCGGGGCGTGGTACTCGGTCTCTGCACTGCGTGTGCGATCACGTTACTGGCTACCGGAGCTCGCTACAAGGCCTTGCTGCTGCAGGTTCTGGTATTCACCGTGGCCGGTGCAGCACTTTATTTTGTGCTTTTTTTCTGCATTCCCGAGTGGGCGGGGCTGGCCAGAGACGTGCCTTCCGGGTTGAGGTTTGGTCTTTCTAAGCGAGATGTTCTATGGCAGGGCGCATGGGAAATGATACAGACCCACCCGTTGTTAGGTGTCGGGCCGTTGCACTACTCGGCTGTGTGGAACCACATCGGCGCACATCCACATCAGGCGACCTTGCAGTTTCTTGCTGAATGGGGCATTCCTGCAACGTTACTATTCATGTTCAGCATAATGGCCGGCATGTTGCGAGGGATGAATAGGATTCGTAACAACACAAATTTACTTGATGCCGCGTTATGGATGGCTCTGCTGGCTTCATTAACGCTTGCTCAGGTTGATGGTGTATTTGCCATGCCCTATTCAGAAGGCTGGCTGGCGATTCTTGTCGGGCTGGCCCTGGCACGCTGGGGAAGCCCTGCAAGTACTACCGCCATAGCCTGCTCGATACGACGTGGAATTTTCTCCATACTTTTGCTGCTGTCCATAGCCGTCATTGTGCGCATCTTAATTGTGGATGCTCCGCTGTTGCATGAAACATCCATAAAGTTTTATGAAGAACACAATATAGGCAGCCCGCCTAGGTTCTGGGACCAGGGCTGGATTCCGATGTGAGGCTCTGTATGTCTAATCCACGTTTCAAGGCTTTTTCTATTCACTTGCTGCTCTCTGCCTGCTTAGCACTGGCGGTTCTTTGCCTGGTGTTCTTTATCTGGTACCCCAGCCCGCTACACACTGCGATGGGCGTGACCAAGATATTTGTTATGCTGATAGGCATTGATATGGTTCTTGGCCCTTGCCTAACTCTTCTGGTGTACAAACAGGGCAAGAAAACCTTGGTCATGGATCTCTCGATAATTTGTGTGCTGCAATTTGGCGCGCTGTTGTACGGGCTACATGCTGTGGCCGATGGTCGACCTGCATGGCTGGTTTTCGCTGACGATCGCTTCCATCTCGTGCGCGCCAATGAAATTGACGAGCGCAAATTGGATAAGGCAAAAATGGAATACCGAAACCCTTCTTGGGTGGGACCGAAGTGGGTCTCGGTGCTGGAACCCGAAAGGGCCGAGGAAAGAAGCGATTTGCTATTTGAGTCTGTTTTGGCAGGTGTCGATATTTCACAGCGCCCCAATCTTTACCATTCGCTGAGCATTGTCAAACCCGCTGTGCAGAAAGCAGGAAAACCTTTGACGTTACTTGAGAAATACAATTCCCCAGAGGCTGTCGAGGTCATTATCGAAAACTACCCTAAGGCAAGCGCCTGGCTGCCCTTAAAGACCAACCAACAAGACATGGTGGTATTGGTTAAAAATAGTGGCGAAGTTATCGCTATTGTCAACGCTCAACCATGGAATTAGGCGGCGGGTTGCCCCCACCCTAAGCCTTGCGTAATGCTTATTTGGGCACGCTCGCTACATGACAGATATTCCGCCCATTCTTGGCTTTACGTTCTTTAAAAGCGGCCGATGAGCCAGCGCACGGGTAGTAAACAAACCACCAAAGGAGCACCGCAATTTGATCGGAGCGGATATCAAGACCGTTCAGTGCGGAGGACCTATCGGAATGCCATATTTCGAACCAAGAAAGTCAGAAATGCTTGCGCCTGACTTGTTAACCTCCAGGCAGCGAAAGTATTGGACATGAATAAGCGGAGGAACTCTGAGTTTTACGTTTACCTATTCGGCGAAATCCACACCGACTGGCGTGACGAGATCAAGCGTGGCGCTGCTGCCGGCGAGCTAGACGTGGTCTTCACGTCCGCCGGCATGTTGGGATAGCCGCGGTTGATGGCAAAGCCATTGCGGTAGAACTCTTGGGAGTTGAAGCCTCGCACTAGAAACTCGGTCAGCCCCTGGCCGCCGAAGTTGTTGCCCCGCTCGACACCACCCGCATAGTCCAGCGCATCCTCGAGCCACGTCGCGCCGATATCTTGCACCATCTGTGCAGGCAAAACACTAATCGACTGCGGAATTTAATGGATGGGCGTGTCGGTCCGCGTGGCACTGACCGAGCGGGTGGCGCGATAGCCCTCCGTAACCGATCATGAGGCAAGCGATGCGGCCGGGGACAGCCTCGGTGCCGAGCCCAATGGCTTCTGGCGCGACCATAAGTCGTCCAAGGTCAATGCGATCAAGACGCTGATCCACCAAGCCGATCTGTTGGTGGTGCGCTTCGGCGACAAGTACAAGCAATGGAACGCCGCATTCGACGCCGGTTACTGCGCAGCTCCGGGCAAGCCTTATGTGGCGCTCCATGGCGACGACATCGTGCATCCACTGAAGGAAGTCGACGCAGCCGCCATGGCTTGGGCTACTACCACGGAGCAAGTGGTGGAGATTTTACGTACGTGGGTCGCGACTGATAGCTAGCGATATCGGCAAGGTTGATTGCCTGCATTCGCCGCGAGGGCGCGCCTCCTACACAAGCAAAGCAACCGTTATAAACAAAACGCCCTGCATCCGCAGGGCGTTTTTGTTACCGCGACGTCTTAGATCGCGCCGCGCTTACGCAGCAGATCGATGACCTGCTTGGCACCCTCTTCCACCGTCAACGACTCGGTATCGATCACCAGGTCCGCATTGCCCGGCACGTCGTACGGGAAGGATTCACCCGGAATGTTATCCCCACCGGCCGCGTACAGTCCCTGCGGATCGCGCTGCTGGCAGGCTTGCGGGGAGGCTTGCATGTAGACGGTAATGGTTCGATCGGCTCCGATCAGCCCCTTGGCCTGCTCGCGCCCTTCTGCATCCGGTGCGACAAAAGCTGCCAATGTAATCAGGCCCGCCTCGTTGAACTGGCGCGCTACATGCGCGGCCCGACGCCAGTTTTCGGTACGGCCCGCACGATCCTGCGGCAGACCTTTGTTCAGGTCATGGCGCAGGTTCTGGCCGTCAAGAACATAGACCGCTCGGCCCATATCGAACAGCTTGCGCTCCACCGCGTAGGCCAGTGTGCTCTTACCCGCGCCTGAAAGGCCGGTGAACAGCACGGTCGCAGGCTGCTGACCAAAGCGACTCGCACGCTCTTCAGTGGAGACATGCGCCAGTGCACCGTGGTGTCCTGATGAGCCTTGAACAACCGGATCGGCAATGATCATGCCCGCACCCACGGTGCCGTTGGTGAGGCGATCGATGACGATGAACGAGCCGGTGGTGCGGTTCTGCGCATAACCATCCAAGGCAATCGGGGCGTCCAGGCTGACCTTGACCCGGCCAATCTCGTTGAGCTGCAAACTGCTGGCCGCGCCATGCTCCAAGGTATTCACGTCAACCCGATGGGTAATGCTGGCAATCGAACCCGGCACGTAGCTGGTAGCACGTTTGATGTCGTACTTCTTGCCCGGCAGCATCGGCTCATCGGCCATCCATACCAACATGGCGTCGAAGCTATCGACGATGCGGGGCTGATTGTCAGCATGGACCAGCATGTCGCCACGCGACACGTCAATTTCGTCTTCCAAGGTCAGAGTAATGGCCTCGCCCGGCGTGGCCTGTGCCAGCTCACCATCGAAGGTGACGATGGATTTGACCTTGCTGCGCTTGCCGGATGGCAGAACCACCACCTCGTCGCCCTTGCGCACGACACCGCTGGCGAGTGTGCCGGCGAAGCCGCGGAAGTTGAGGTTGGGCCGGTTGACGTACTGCACCGGGAAGCGCAGATCGTCGAAGTTGCGATCGCCGGCGATCTCAACGCTCTCGAGAATTTCCATCAGCGACTGGCCTTCGTACCAGGGCGCACGCTCGGAGCGATTGACCACGTTATCGCCCTTGAGCGCCGACATCGGCACGAAGTGCAAGGACGTCGGTTGCAGCTCGATGCGTTCGGCAAAGGCCAGGTAGTCGGCCTTGATGCGCTCGAAAACGGACTGATCGAAGTCCATCAGGTCCATCTTGTTGATGGCCACGACGATGTGCTTGATGCCCAGCAGTGAAGTGATAAAGCTGTGGCGCTTGGTCTGGGTCTGCACGCCATAGCGGGCGTCGACCAGGATGATCGCCAGGTCGCAGGTAGAGGCGCCGGTCGCCATGTTGCGCGTGTACTGCTCATGGCCGGGGGTGTCGGCGATGATGAACTTGCGCTTGGCGGTGGAGAAGTAACGGTAGGCGACATCGATGGTGATGCCCTGCTCGCGCTCGGCTTGCAGGCCGTCGACCAGCAGTGCCAGGTCGACGTCATCGCCCGTGGTGCCGGATTTTTTCGAATCACGGGTAATCGCTTCGAGGTGATCTTCATAGATCATCTTCGAGTCGTGCAGCAGCCGCCCGATCAGGGTGCTCTTGCCGTCGTCGACGTTGCCGCAAGTGAGGAAGCGCAGCAGCTCTTTGCGTTCGTGCTGGGCCAGGTACGCGAGGATGTCGGCGGAAATCAAGTCGGATTGGTGGCTCATTGCATTCTCCGAGCTGGAAGCTGGAAGCTGGAAGCTGGAAGTAACAGCCCCTCACACCAGCAGCGTGCTCTGCTATCAGTCGTTACGAATGGTTTGAATTAAGCTGGACAGCATGGCGGCGATTTCTCGGGTCTCCTGAATGCTCGGCTTCGCAAACTCTTCGGATACGAAGCCTGCCTCCCGACCAATATAAAGTTGCGTTCGAAGCTCCGCACAGGAGCCTTTGGCGATCAGCAGAAAGCGCACCTTTTCTCTCATACCTTCCCGGCTCATGCCTTCGGCGATGTTGCTTGGGATGGATAAGCCCGAACGCGTAACTTGGTCTTTGAACCCGCGCTCGCGAGAGTCGGTTAGCTGTCGATACAGATTGACGGACAGCCTTGCCGATCTCTTCCACACGTCCAGATTCTCAAAATTCATGCAGCGCTCCTTGCTGCTCTCGCTTCAAGCTTCCGGCTTCAAGCTTTCAGCTGCGTTTAGAAATAGCCCTGACGTTTCTTTTCTTCCATCGAACCTGCGCCATCGTGATCGATGACGCGGCCCTGACGTTCGGAAGTACGCGTCAGGAGCATTTCCTGGATGATCTCCGGCAATGTCGAGGCCGTGGACTCCACCGCGCCGGTCAGCGGGTAGCAACCGAGGGTACGGAAGCGAACCATGCGCTTTTCGATACGCGCCTTTTCCTCGTCGGTGAGGTGTTCGAGGATCCGCTCGTCGTCGATCATGATCAGGGTGCCGTTTTTCTCGATGACCTCGCGTTCGGCAGCGAAGTACAGCGGCACGATCGGAATCTGTTCCAGGTAGATGTACTGCCAGATGTCCAGCTCGGTCCAGTTCGACAGCGGGAAGACCCGAATGGATTCGCCCTTCTTCACCTTGCCGTTGTAGACGTTCCACAACTCGGGGCGCTGGTTCTTCGGATCCCAACGATGCTTGCTGTCGCGGAAGGAGTACACACGCTCCTTGGCACGGGATTTCTCTTCGTCACGCCGGGCGCCGCCGAAGGCTGCATCGAAGCCATGTTTGTCGAGCGCCTGTTTCAGGCCCTCGGTTTTCATGATGTCGGTGTGCTTGGCGCTGCCATGAGTGAACGGATTTATATTCTGCGCGACACCGTCTGGGTTGATGTGCGTGATCAGATCCAGATCCATCTCGGTGACCATCTTCTCGCGGAAGCGGTACATTTCTTGAAATTTCCAGCGAGTGTCGACATGCATCACCGGGAACGGCAACCGGCCAGGGAAAAACGCCTTGCGTGCCAGATGCAGCATCACGGCCGAATCCTTGCCGATGGAATAGAGCATCACCGGGTTGTCGAATTCGGCGGCCACCTCACGGATGATGTGGATGCTTTCCGCCTCCAGCTGTTTCAGATGCGTCAGTTTGTCGACCATGGCTACTCACGAATTTGCAGGTGGACGGCCGGCACGGCCGGAACGAGGGCGCAACTTTAACACGGCACAAACTTCTAATCAGGTCGTCTGTTAGATCTAAATGATCTAGGTTTATGCCGGCGAATCCGCGCCCCATTCCTCATGGAACGCGGTCCAGGACAATCGGCATCGCCGGTCAGGCCGGGTTTGGGCAATCGATGAATAGATGCTCGATGGCAAATCGTTTCGCCAGATACTCGCCAAGCGCCTGGACCCCGTAGCGCTCCGTGGCGTGGTGGCCGGCGGCGAAAAAGCTCAGTCCGTTTTCCCGCGCGATGTGCACCGTGGGCTCTGAAACCTCTCCCGTTAGATAGGCATCGACACCAGCCGTCACGGCTTGATCGATATAACCCTGGGCACCGCCTGTACACCAGGCAATCCGCCTGATCGGTTCTGCCCCTTCGATCATCAGCGGTTCGCGCCCGAGCGCCGATTCTACCCGACGCATGAAGTCGGCAGGGGCGAGCGGCGAATCGAGGGAGCCGACAAGGCCAACCGAGCGGGGGTTGTCAGGCTCCAGAGGCCCCTCCACGGTCAGCCCGAGCATCTTCGCCAACTGCACGTTATTGCCGACCTCTGGATGCACATCGAGAGGCAGATGGTAGGCAAGTAGGCTGATGTCGTGGCTGAGTAGCGTCTTCAGTCGGCGCTGCTTGATGCCCACGACGCGTGGGTCCTCGTTCTTCCAGAAATAGCCGTGGTGCACCAGCACCACGTCGGCCTGCGCCTCAACCGCCGCATCGAGCAACGCCTGGCTGGCGGTTACGCCGCTGACGATGCGGCGCACCTGCGGCCGCCCTTCCACTTGCAGGCCGTTGGGGCAATAGTCGGAGATCTTGGCGGCGCTCAGGTAGCGATCAGCCTCTTCGACCAGCGTAATTAGCGCAACGGCCATGCGGAAAGTCCTCGTAAAGAAAATTGATTAATCAACGCTGGCTATCGAAGGCGAAAGACCGTACAGGTGCCCATCTGCAAAACGACATGGCTAACCGCTTCGCCAATCCGCACAGATTCACTATCGGCAAGGCTGCAATTCGCCGCCAGCTTCGTATAATGCCGCCACCTTAAGGGGGCGCTATAGCCCTCCGCAACCTGTCCGGATTTTCAATCGCGATGATCAATGCCCTGCGTTTTTTTGGCTGGCCGTTGCTGGTAGGCCTGCTAGTGGCCCTGCTGATCATTCAGCGCTACCCGCATCTGGTGGGCCTTAGCGACGAGCCGGAATATAAGCTGCAGCAAACGCCGCTGGTGGGCATACCGCAGCAAGGCCCCTACTCTTATGCCAACGCGGTCAGCAGTGCAGCGCCGGCGGTCGCCAATCTCTACACCACTAAGGTGATCGACAGCTCCAGCCAGCCACCGATGCTCAAGGACGATCCACTGTTCCGGAGATTTTACGGCGATAACCTGCCGCGGCAGCGCCGCATGGAGTCGAGCCTGGGCTCAGCGGTGATCATGAGCCCAGAGGGCTATCTGCTGACCAACAACCACGTCACGGCCAACGCCGAGCAGATCGTCGTGGCCTTGCGAGATGGTCGGGAAACGCTTGCGCGGGTGATCGGCAGCGACCCCGAGACGGATCTTGCGGTGCTGAAGATCGATCTGGCGGATCTTCCGGCGATTACCATCGGCCGCTCCGACGGTATCCGCATTGGCGACGTGACGCTGGCGATCGGCAATCCGTTCGGGGTAGGTCAAACCGTGACCATGGGCATCATCAGCGCCACAGGGCGCAACCAGCTGGGCCTTAATACCTACGAGGACTTCATCCAGACCGACGCAGCCATCAACCGGGGCAATTCAGGTGGCGCGCTGGTCGACACCGCGGGGCACCTGATCGGCATCAACACGGCGATCATCTCCGAATCCGGCGGCTCGCAGGGCATCGGTTTCGCGATTCCGGTGAAGCTTGCGATGGAAGTGATGAAATCCATTGTCGAGCATGGCCAGGTGATTCGCGGTTGGCTCGGCGTGGAGGTGCAATCCCTTACCCCTGAATTGGCGGAGTCGTTCGGCCAGGCCGGACGGCCGGGAATCGTCGTAGCAGGGGTTTATCGCGATGGTCCAGCAGAACGCGCCGGGCTGCTGCCAGGAGACCTGATTCTCAGCATCGATGGACAGCAAGCTGTCGACGGCCGCAGTTCGATGAACCAGGTCGCCCGCGCGCGCCCTGGCGACGACATCGACATCGATATCCTGCGCAACGGCAAGCCAATGACGCTGACCGCCGAGGTCGGGATGCGGCCGTTGGTAGAAAAGAGTCCTCAATAGATCGCAAGCAATCTTACGTTGCTTGCGATCGGGACGATCAGACGATGCCTTTCAACGCCTCGAGCAAGGCCTGATTCTGCTCCGGTGCGCCAATGGTGATCCGCAGGAACTGCTCGATGCGCGGCTGCTTGAAATGCCGCACGATCACGCTCTGCTCGCGGAGCGCCGCAGCGAGCTGGGCAGCATCGCGTTGCGGATGCCGGGCGAAGATGAAGTTGGCCGCGGACGGCAGCACCTCGAAGCCTAAGTCCTGCATCGCGGCGATCACGGCCTCGCGGCTGGCGATCACTCGCTGACAGCTGTGCTCGAAGTACTCGCGATCATCAAACGCAGCCGCGGCGCCAGCGATGGCGATGCGGTCCAGGGGATAAGAGTTGAAGCTGTTCTTGATGCGCTCCAATGCCTCGATCAGATCCGGATGCCCAACAGCCAAGCCGACCCGCAGGCCTGCCAGCGAGCGCGACTTTGACAGCGTCTGGGTGACCAACAGGTTCGGGTAGCGGTCCACCAACGCAATGGCCGAGGTACCGCCGAAATCGATGTAGGCCTCATCCACCAGCACGACGGAATCCGGATTGGCCTGCAGCAGCCGCTCGATCGCATCGAGTGCCAGCAGGCAGCCAGTCGGCGCATTGGGATTCGGAAATATGATCCCGCCGTTTGGCCGGACATAATCGTCGACGTCGATCTGGAACTGCCCATCCAACGCAACGGCCTCGAAATCGATGCCATACAAACCGCAATAGACCGGATAGAAGCTGTATGTCACGTCGGGAAACAGCAGCGGCTTGCCGTGCTGAAAGAGGCCGTGGAACGCATGGGCGAGTACTTCGTCCGATCCGTTGCCGACAAAGACCTGCCCTGGTTGCACATTGTAATAATCGGCAACCGCATGCTTGAGGCGATCGCCGTTCGGGTCAGGGTACAACCGCAGACTGTCACTGACTTCGGCCTGCATCGCCTTGATCGCCTTTGGCGATGGGCCGTACGGGTTCTCATTGGTATTGAGCTTGACCAGGTTGGGCAGCTTCGGCTGCTCACCCGGCACGTAGGGCACCAGTTCCTTGACGAAGGAACTCCAGAATTTACTCACTGCCCTTTATCTCCTTCGCTATCAATCAATGGATCGCAGGAGTTGAACGACGAAGGTGTTGCGTGACGCCTCGGTGAATGTGAAAGCGACACCCACCCAAGATGTTTCGCTACACCGAGCCGTCTCCTTCGCTCAAGTCCTAGCAGTTCAACGCCGCTATCGGTCTTACTGCTTTATCCGGTATTCGGCACTGCGCGCGTGTGCAGTCAGCGACTCGCCGCGAGCCAGCACCGAGGCGATCTTACCCAGCTCAGAAGCGCCCGCAGCCGAGCAATTGATGATCGACGAGCGCTTCTGGAAATCGTAAACCCCCAGCGGCGAGGAAAATCGCGCTGTGCCCGAGGTCGGCAAGACGTGATTCGGCCCGGCACAGTAGTCGCCCAAGGCTTCGGCGGTGTAGCGCCCCATGAAGATCGCACCGGCGTGGCGGATCTCAGGCAGCCATTGTTCGGGATTCGCGACGGAGAGTTCAAGGTGCTCGGGCGCGATGCGGTTGGCGACTTCGATCGCTTGTTGCATATCGGCAACCTGGATCAGTGCTCCTCGCCCCTGTAGCGACGCCCGGGCAATCTCGTTACGTTCCAGGGTCGGCAACAGACGCGCAATGCTCTCGGCGACGCGATCAAGGAATGCCGCATCCGGGCTGACCAGAATCGATTGGGCATCCTCGTCGTGCTCGGCCTGGGAAAACAGGTCCATGGCGATCCAGTCAGGCTCGGTCTGGCCGTCGCAGACCACCAGGATTTCGGAGGGACCGGCGATCATGTCGATGCCGACCTTGCCGAACACGTGGCGCTTGGCAGTGGCGACATAAATGTTGCCCGGGCCGACGATCTTGTCCACAGGCGGCACGCTCTCGGTGCCATAGGCCAGCGCAGCCACGGCCTGGGCTCCGCCGATGGTGAAGACCCGATCGACGCCGGCGATGCAGGCGGCCGCCAGCACCAACTCGTTGAGTTCGCCACGCGGTGTGGGCACGACCATGACCACTTCCGGCACACCGGCGACCTTCGCCGGAATGGCGTTCATCAGCACGGACGAGGGATATGACGCCTTGCCGCCGGGCACGTAGAGCCCCGCGCGATCGAGCGGCGTGACCTTCTGGCCGAGCACGGTGCCATCGGCTTCGGTGTAGGTCCAGGAGTCCTGTTTCTGCTTTTCGTGATAACGGCGGACCCGCTCCGCCGCGGCCTCCAGGGCCTGGCGCTGGGCTGGACTGATACGCTCGAGCGCCAGTTCAAGGCGTTCGCGCGGCAGGATCAGGTCGGCCATCGAGGCCACCTCGAGGCCGTCGAAACGCTGGGTCAACTCAACCAGGGCAGCATCGCCGCGCTCACGTACTGCCTGAATGATTTCCAACACACGCTGATTGACGCCGTCATCGGACACGCTTTCCCAGCTCAGCAGGTGATCCAGGTGTCGCGAGAAATCAGGATCGGCAGCGTTGAGTCGGCGGATGTCGATGGGAGCGGTCATAACAGGCCTCATGAGAATGCTTACAAGCGGGTTTTCAGGCGCCTCTAGATTAACAAGCCAGCCGTGCGGGCACCTGAGAATTTAGGCTATGACACGGATAGGCGAGCCGGCTATCAGCCGCCGCAGAGGAATCAGCGTTGATACGTTATCGCGTGCTGCAACGCATCGATCAATGCCTGGATCCGCGTGTGCTGCATTTTCATCGATGCCTTGTTGACCACCAGGCGCGAACTGATCATGGCGATCAGTTCCTGCGGTTCCAGCCCGTTGGCTCGCAACGTATTGCCGGTATCGACGACGTCGATGATCTTATCCGCCAGCCCTACCAGCGGTGCGAGCTCCATCGAGCCGTAGAGCTTGATGATGTCGACCTGGCGACCCTGCTCGGCATAGTAGCGTTTGGCGACATTGACGAACTTGGTCGCCACCCGCAGCCGCCCCTTTGGCTCCGCTGCACCCACCTTACCGGCCGTCATCAGCTTGCAGTTGGCGATCTTCAAGTCGAGCGGCTCATACAGGCCCTGCCCACCGTATTCCAGCAATACGTCCTTGCCCGCTACGCCGAGATCCGCCGCGCCGTGCTCGACATAGGTCGGCACGTCGGTGGCACGCACGATCAGCAGACGCACGTCATCTTGCGTGGTCGGGATGATCAGCTTGCGGCTTTTCTCCGGATTCTCGGTGGGAACGATACCCGCCGCGGCCAGCAAAGGCAGGGTGTCGTCGAGAATGCGGCCTTTGGAAAGGGCGATGGTAAGCATGGACGTTATTCCTTGGAGCCTGTTGATGGCGGCCTTGGCGCAGGCGGAAGCAGCGATTGCAAGTTTTGACCATGGCCGAGGCTCGACGGAGCACGCGGCTATGGCCTATTGCCAATCGCTAGCCCGGTACGCGGCGGATCTTGGCGCCCAGCAATTGCAGCTTTTCTTCGATGCACTCGTAACCACGGTCGATGTGGTAGATGCGATCGATCAGAGTATCGCCTTCGGCGACCAGACCGGCGATCACCAGGCTCGCCGAAGCGCGCAGATCGGTCGCCATGACAGGTGCGCCCTTGAGCTTCGGTACACCGGTCACGATCGCGGTATTGCCCTCGACGAGAATCTGCGAGCCCATGCGGTTCATTTCGTAGACGTGCATGAAGCGATTCTCGAACACCGTCTCGATAACCGTGCCAGTGCCTTCGGCGACCGCGTTCATGGCAATGAACTGCGCCTGCATGTCGGTGGGAAAGGCCGGGTAAGGTGCCGTACGGACGTTCACCGCTTTCGGCCGATTACCCTTCATATCAAGCTCGATCCAATTACTGCCGGTGTCGATGTGAGCACCAGCCTCCTCGAGCTTGTGTAGCACCGCCTCGAGCAGAGTGGCATCGGTGTCCTTGAGCTTTACTCGTCCACCGGTTGCGGCAGCGGCGACCAGGTAAGTGCCCGTCTCGATACGGTCCGGCATCACGCTGTAGCGACCACCACCCAGGCGCTTCACGCCGTCGATGGTGATGGTATCGGTACCCGCACCGGAAATCTGCGCGCCCATGGCGTTGAGGAAGTTGGCCAGGTCGACCACTTCCGGCTCACGGGCGGCGTTTTCCAGCACGCTGCGGCCATTGGCCAGCGCCGCCGCCATCATGATGTTCTCGGTGCCGGTCACGCTGACGATATCGAAGAAGAAATGCGCGCCACGCAAGCCGCCAGCCGGCGCCCGCGCCTTGATATAGCCGCCTTCGACATCGATCTGCGCGCCCATCGCTTCCAGGCCGCGGATGTGCAGGTCGACCGGGCGCGAACCGATGGCACAGCCACCCGGCAGGGCGACTTCCGCCTCGCCGAAGCGCGCCACCATGGGCCCGAGCACCAGGATCGAGGCGCGCATGGTCTTGACCAGCTCGTAAGGCGCGACCAGCGTCTGGATGCTGCTGGCGTCGACTTCAACGCTGAGCTTTTCATCGATGACCGGCTGCACACCCATGCGACCGAACAGTTCGATCATGGTGGTGATGTCATGCAGGTGCGGCAGGTTGCAGACGGTAACTGGCGTATCGGCCAGCAGCGTGGCGGCCAGAATTGGCAGGGCCGAGTTCTTGGCACCGGAGATGCGAATCTCGCCATTGAGGCGGGCACCGCCGGTAATGATCAATTTGTCCATGGATGTTCCCGTAACCCGCAGGCGCGAAGCGCTTGCGAAGAGGAGCCGTGCACGGCGTCACCGCCTGCGCACGGGCTGAAAGATATCTGTCGCGACCGGCGATCAGCTGCGTGCAAGCCAGTCGGCACGGCTGAAGAATTTCATCGTGACGGCGTGAATGCTGCCATCGGCGATCCATGGGTTCAGATGCGCGTAAATTTGCTGCTGACGCTTGACCGGCCCCAGACCAGCCAGCTCGTCACTGATCACGTTCAGCTGGAAGTTGCAGCCTTCGCCTTCGACTTCCACCTGAGCACCTGAAAGCTTCTGTTCCAGAAAATTCTTAACTTCTACGGCCTGCATGTTCAACCTCGATCGGCGCCGGACGCGCGCGGCCGGCCATCATACAAAAAAGCCCGAAGGCTGCGAACCCCGAAGCCGCCCTGCCTGACGAACTCGCTCAATCGAGGGTTTCGGCATCGTTGTCGCGCCGCAGCGGGTGCCGGCCAGGAGCCGAAACCGCCGGAAAACGAGAAGAAGCGAAGCGCACCACCAGAATGGCCATCGCCAGCAACAGAATCGCTCCGGAAATATAGACGACGCCCATGTCAGGAGCATGATGGTGCGAAACGTCAGAAATCAGCAGCCGGGTCAACGCGGTGATCGCCACGTAGATCAGGAATCGCACCGGCATATGGTTGGTCTTGAAATAAATGCCGACCATCGCGCCGAGTTCGAGATAGATGAATAGCAACAGAATGTCATCGACGCTGATACTGCCCTTGCCGAGCATGTCGAGAAAGGTCAGCAAGCCGGCCCATGCGGTGATGGCGCCAATGGCGAACAGCGACAGGTAGTGAAACGTCTCGACCAACAGGTTGCCCAGCGACTCCGCAAGCAGATGCACCTTGGCTCGCGTCGATTCGGCCCATCGCAGCAACATCAGACAGCTCCTCGTGCTTCGTCCGCCAAAGCGAAAACGTCCAGCAGGCCGGATACCCGAGCGATTTCTCGCATGTCTTCCGGCATGCCGACGATCAATACCTCACGACCCGCCGCCATGGCGTCGCGGGTAAAGGCAAGCAGCAATGAAAGCCCGACGCTGCTGGACTTCTCCACGGCAGTGCAATCGATCAGCACCCGCCTTGCCTTGCCCTTGCGGATCAGGTCTTGGCCGGTGCGCCGCAGGGTCGGCCCGGTCTGGTAGTCGAGCACGCCGGAAAGCCGTAGCTCACCATCGGCGCCACCTTCGACCAATGCCTCACTCATCGCCCGCCGCCTGCTGGCCGGCCTCGGTATCCTTGGCTCGTGCAACCACTTCAGCCCAGCCATCGATGGTCTTGTCCAAATTTCCGCCGTTCTTCTGCATCGCATCGGCGAATTGGTCACGGAACAGCTTGCCGATATTGATCCCGTTGATGATCACATTGCGGACACGCCATTCACCGCCCTGATTGACCATGGTGTAGGACACCGGATAGATCTCGCCCTGGCGGCCGGTCACTTCCATACCAACGCTGGTGCGTTCGGCATCCTGCTTGCCACTGGACGGCAACACGCGGATCTGCTGATTGTTGTATTCCAGCAAGGCGTTACCATAGAACTGCATCAGGCTGCGCTTGAAGTTTTCCTGAAAGCGAGTCATCTGCTCCGGACTGGCGTTACGCGAGTACTTCACCGTCATGATGCTGCGGGAAATCCCTTCCGCATCGACCACCGGACCGAGAATGTCGTTGAGCGACTCGTAGAACGCATTCGGGTCCTGACGGTACTGATCCTTGTTGGCCTTGAGATCGGCGAGCAGCTCATCGGTGGTTTTCTGGATCACTTCGTGAGCGCTAGGGGCCGCCAGAGCCAACATGGGCAGGGTGGCCAATAACACCAGCAAGCCGCGACGCAGGGCATTCATCATGTGGATACTCCTCACTCTCTATTGACCGAATTAAGCAAAAACTTGCCGATCAGCTCTTCCAGAACCAAGGACGACTGGGTATCACGAATCGTATCGCCGTCCGCCAAAGTTTCCTCTTCGCCACCGACGCTGATACCGATATATTTCTCGCCCAGCAAGCCGGCGGTCAGAATCGACGCCGTAGAGTCGACCGGAAGAATGTCGATGTCCTTCTGGATATCCAGCGTGACACGGCCGGTATAGCTTTCACGGTCCAAATCAATCGCGGTCACCTTGCCAATGGTCACACCAGCCATGGTGACCTTGGATCGGACACTGAGACCGGCAATATTGTCGAAATAAGCGTACAGCTTGTAGGTGTCTGCACTGTCGACGTTCAGCCCACTGACCCGCAGTGAAAGCAACAGGAGCGCCAGAACGCCCGCCAGCAGGAACAGGCCAACACCGATTTCCAGGGTGCGGATACGCATCAAAAATCTCCAAACATCAAGGCGGTCAGAATAAAGTCGAGGCCAAGTACTGCCAGCGAGGCGTAAACCACGGTTCGAGTGGTGGCGCGGCTGATGCCCTCGGAGGTCGGTTCGCAGTCATAGCCCTGAAACACCGCGATCCAGGTGACCACCACGGCGAACACCATGCTCTTGATAACGCCGTTGAGCACGTCAGAGGTAAAGGTGACGCTGTTTTGCATGTTGGCCCAGAACGAGCCTTCATAAACGCCGAGCCAGTCCACGGCCACCATCGCCCCGCCCCAGATGCCGACCACGTTGAAAATCACAGTCAGCAACGGCAGAGAGATGAAGCCGGCCCATAACCGCGGCGCGATGATGTATTTCAGCGGATCGACGCCGATCATTTCAAGGCTGGACAACTGCTCGGTGGACTTCATGTTGCCGATTTCCGCAGCCAGCGCAGACCCGGCGCGCCCGGCAAACAGCAAGGCGGTGACCACCGGTCCCAGTTCACGCAGCAACGTCAGCGCCACCATCTGCCCCACCGCCTGCTCGGAGCCGTAGCTGCTGAGAATGCTGTAGCCCTGCAGCGCCAACACCATGCCGATGAAGATACCGGACACCACCACGATGGCCAGCGAGAGCACGCCGACCGAGTAAAGCTGCCGAACCAGCAACGAGAAGCGATTGCTCAACCCACTGGGCCCGAACAACGCATGGAACAGGAACAAAGTCGCCCGCCCCTGCGCCGCGACCACGTTCAGCCCGCCCTCACCAAACATCCGGATTCGCTCGATCAATGAACGCTTACGCATCGGAGCCTCGCAGCAGATCCTCGGCATAGGCCGGTGCCGGAAAATGGAAAGGCACCGGCCCGTCCGCAGCCCCTTTCATGAACTGTTGAATTCGCGGGCTGGTCGATTCGCGCAGCTCGGCGGGCGTTCCCTGCCCCAGCACCTGACCGTCACCCACCACATAGATGTAATCGGCGATGCTCGCGGTTTCAGCCAGATCATGGGAAACCACGATACTGGTAATGCCCAGGGCGTCGTTCAGCATTCTAATCAACTGCACCAGAACTCCCATGGCAATCGGGTCCTGACCGGCAAAAGGTTCGTCATACATCAGGATCTGGGGGTCCAGTGCGATCGCGCGCGCCAGCGCCACACGACGCTTCATGCCTCCGGACAGTTCGTCGGGCATCAACTCGACCGCGCCGCGCAGCCCCACTGCCTGAAGCTTCATCAGTACGATGTCGCGGATCATCTCTTCCGGCAGCTTGGTATGCACGCGCAGCGGGAAGGCCACGTTCTCGAACACGTCGAGGTCCGTGAACAGGGCTCCGCTCTGGAACAGCACGCCCATCTGCTTGCGCATGTCGAACAATTCCCGGCGCGACAGGGTCGGCAGGTTGGTGCCGGCCACCCACACCTCTCCGCGCGCGGGCCTGAGCTGGGCGGCGATCAGCCGCAACAGCGTGGTCTTGCCACAGCCGGACGGGCCCATGATGGCCGTCACCTTGCCTCGCGGTATGGCGATATCGACGTTGTTGAATATGCTCCGCTCCCCGCGCATGAAGGTCACACCCTTCAGCTCGACGGCGTTAGCGTTGGCGGCGCTCATCGGATCTCCTTGGATACAGCCTGCGAATCAGACGCCCTCCGATCTTGGGGAGATACTTCGCAGAGCCGTTTTGGCGGCGCGAACTATAGCACCGCCCTCGGGACGTCCCAAGCAAAGGCCTGTATCGGCGCATGAACGAGCGCACATTCGTTCAGCTTCGGTTCAGCTCCAACGACCACGATCGGCTCGAAAGCTTTTCGGTGAGCGGCGCTGGGTTTTACCGTTATAATCCCGCGTTTCCATTTTCAGGCGACGACGTGAACATGAGTCAGAGCAGCCAGCTGATCGAGACGGCACAGCGCACCATCCGCATGGAACTAGAGGCCGTCGAGCAACTCACGACACGGGTTGATGCGCCGTTCGTCAAGGCATGCGAGCTCATTCTCCAGTGTAAAGGCCGCGTCGTCGTGGTCGGCATGGGCAAGTCGGGACATATCGGCAACAAGATTGCCGCCACGCTCGCCAGCACCGGCACCGCCGCATTCTTCGTTCATCCGGCCGAAGCCAGTCATGGCGACATGGGCATGATCACCCGTGATGATGTCGTGCTGGCGCTTTCCAACTCGGGCACCACCAGCGAAATCGTGACGCTGCTGCCATTGATCAAGCGCCTCGGCATCACCCTGATCAGCATGACCGGCAACCCCGAGTCGGTGCTGGCCAAGGCGGCATCAGTCAACCTCGACGCGAGCGTTGCCATCGAGGCATGCCCACTGAACCTTGCGCCCACTTCGTCGACCACGGTCAGTCTGGTACTTGGAGACGCGCTGGCGATTGCCCTACTCGAAGCCCGCGGCTTCACCGCGGAGGATTTCGCCTTTTCGCATCCGGGCGGTGCACTGGGCAGGCGTCTGCTATTGAAAGTCGAACATGTCATGCATTCCGGTGATCGCCTGCCGCTGGTCAACCGCGGCACAACGCTGCGCGATGCACTGCTGGAAATGACCCAGAAAGGACTGGGCATGACAGCGGTGCTGGAAGCAGACGGCCGCCTGGCCGGAATCTTCACCGACGGCGATCTGCGCCGCACACTGGACAAAGGTATCGATGTGCGTCAGGCCAGTATCGACCAGGTCATGACGATTCACGGCAAGACCGCCCATGCCGACATGCTGGCCGCCGAAGCACTGAAGATCATGGAAGACAACAAGATCAACGCGCTGGTAGTGGTCGATGAGAGCGACCGACCGGTCGGCGCGCTGAACATGCACGATCTGCTGCGTGCGGGAGTGATGTAAGTGAACGATCTACTGCGGCGCGCCCGCGATATTCGCCTGGCCATTTTCGACGTCGATGGCGTGCTCACGGACGGCAAGTTGTACTTTCTAGTCGACGGTAGCGAATTCAAGACGTTCAACACCCTTGATGGTCACGGGATCAAGATGCTGATCAATTCGGGTGTGCGTACCGCTATCATCAGCGGCCGCAAGACGCCGGTCGTCGAGCGCCGAGCGCAGAACCTCGGTATCCAGCACCTGTATCAGGGCCGCGAAGACAAACTGGTGGTCCTCGATGAGTTACTCACCGAGCTCGGACTCGACTACGCTGAGGTCGCCTACCTGGGCGACGATCTGCCCGATCTGCCGGTAATCCGCCGTGTCGGCCTGGGCATGGCGGTGGCCAGCGCCGATGCCTTCGTCCGCCAGCATGCGCACGGGGTCACCGCCGCCCGCGGTGGCGAGGGCGCGGCACGAGAGTTCTGCGAACTGATCATGCGCGCCCAGGGCAGTCTCGATGCAGCCCAGGCCGCCTACCTCTAGAGGTTTCAATGCTGAGCAGAATCCGTCTTCCTGTCATCCTGTTGCTGATCGCCCTGCTGCTGATCGCAGTCGGCTACTGGAACATCCGCCCCGAGAGCTTCATGCAGGAAGCTCCCGTGAGCCAGGGCGGCGAAACGCCGATCGATTTCTATGTCGTCAACTCTCGGACCATTCAGTATCAGCCAGACGGCAAGCGCAATTACGAGCTGTCCGCCGAGAAGGTGGAGCACATCAAGGCCAGTGACGTCAGCCTGCTGACTCGCCCCGACCTTCATTCCTACAGGGGCTCCGATCTGCCGTGGCATGTGACCAGTGAGCGCGGTGAAGTCGGCCCACAGGGCGAGGAAGTCGAGTTGATCGACAACGTCAGGGTCGAGCGGAACGACGCCAAGGGACGCCCTACGATTATCACTTCCAGTCGAATGACGGTGTTTCCCGAGAAGGATTACGCCGAGACCCGCCAACCCGTTAGAATCGTCGCCGCAAACGGCGTAACGACCGCGACGGGTATGAAAGCGTACCTGAACGAAGGCAGGATGCTCCTGCTATCCAATGTAAGAGGCCAGCATGAGCTGCGTTAAGACCCTTCCTTTCCTGCTCGGTGTGAGCATTTTCCTGCTCGGCGCGAACGCCCATGCGCTCCCCGAGGACCGCAATCAGCCGATCCGCGTGCAGGCCGATACAGCGGAACTGGACGATCGACAGGGCGTTGCCGTGTATCGCGGCGACGTGGTCATCACCCAAGGCACCATGAAGATCACTGGCAATACGGTAACCATCACTCAGAACAAGAACGGTGATGTCGAGGTCTTCACCTCCATCGGCAAGCCCGCGTACTACGAGCAGAAGCCGGCAGCGGACAAGGAAATCGTCAAGGCGTATGGCCTGACCATCCAGTATTTCGCCGCCAACGAACGCATCGTGCTGATCGACCAGGCGAAAGTCGTGCAGGAAGGCAATACCTTCGAAGGCGAGAAAATCGTCTATGACACACAGCGGCAGATCGTCAATGCCGGCCGCGCCACCGATACCGATGTCACTACGCCGCGCCCTCGCGTGGACATGGTCATTCAGCCGCGCAAGAAGGACCAACAGGCCGCGGAGCAGACCGAGTAATGGCGATTCTCAAGGCCCAGCATCTGGCGAAAAGCTACAAAAGCCGACAGGTCGTGCGCGATGTAAGCCTGTCCATCGAAAGCGGGCAGATCGTCGGCCTGCTCGGACCGAACGGCGCCGGCAAGACCACCTGTTTCTACATGATCGTTGGCCTTGTCAAGGCCGACCAGGGACGAGTGCTGATCGACGACCAGGATGTGACCTACCTGCCTATGCATGGCCGTGCCCGGGCCGGCATCGGCTATCTGCCGCAGGAAGCCTCGATCTTTCGCAAGCTGTCGGTGACCGACAACATCATGGCGATCCTGGAAACCCGCAAGGATCTGGATCGCAGCGGTCGCCAACAGGCTCTGGAAGGGCTGCTGCAGGAATTCCACATCCACCACATCCGCGACAGCCTGGGTATGAGCCTGTCCGGCGGTGAGCGGCGCCGCGTCGAGATCGCTCGAGCATTGGCTACCGCACCCAAATTCATCCTCCTGGACGAACCTTTCGCCGGCGTCGATCCGATTTCGGTCGGGGACATCAAGCAGATCATCCACCATCTCAAAGCGAAGGGCATCGGCGTGCTCATCACCGACCACAACGTGCGCGAGACGTTGGATATCTGCGAAACCGCCTACATTGTCAACGACGGCCAACTGATTGCCGAGGGCAACGCGGAAACGATCCTGGCCAATCAGTTGGTCAAGGAAGTCTACCTCGGACACGAATTCCGACTCTGATGCCAATTTTTCCATCGAGGCGAACATCTAGGGCTAGGCAAAGGCTTCGTTAGCAGGCATATAATTTGCTTACATTGGCGCCCGCGGCGTCAGCGAAATCGGAACAGGCGCGGTTGCGCCGGCAAACAAGGTTCGAAGTCCTCTGCCATGAAACCATCGCTAGTCCTGAAGATGGGCCAGCAGCTGACGATGACACCGCAGCTGCAACAAGCCATACGACTGCTCCAATTGTCCACGCTCGATCTCCAGCAGGAGATTCAGGAAGCACTGGACTCGAATCCCATGCTCGAGCGTGAAGAGGACGGAGACGACTTCGACAACTCCGATCCGATGGCCGAGTCCATCGAAAAGAAGCCGGAAAGCACTTCGAGCGAACAGAGCGAGCCGGATAACCATTACGAAGAGCCCATCAACACGGTGGAGAACCTCGAGGAAGGCGACTGGGGCGATCGCATCCCTGAAGAGCTTCCGGTAGACACCGCCTGGGAAGATATCTATCAGACCAGCGCCAGCAGCCTTCCCAGCAGTGATGACGACGAATGGGATTTCACCACCCGCACCTCCTCCGGAGAGAGCCTGCAAAGCCATCTGCTTTGGCAACTCAATCTCGCCCCGATGAGCGACACCGATCGCCTCATTGCAGCCACCCTGATCGACTGCATTAACCCCCAGGGCTATCTCGACGAAACCCTCGAGGAAGTCCTTGAGTCTTTCGATCCTGAACTCGAAATCGAGCTCGACGAAATCGAAGTGGTACTACGCCGCATCCAGCAATTCGAACCTGCCGGGATCGGTGCGCGTGATTTGCGCGAATGCCTGCTGCTGCAACTGCGCCAGCTCCCCGAGCGGACCCCTTGGCTGGGCGAGGCGATGCGGCTGGTGAGTGACCATCTGGACACCCTCGGTGGACGCGACTACAGCCTGCTGATGCGCCGAATGAAGCTCAAGGAAGACGAGCTGCGTCAGGTCATCGACCTCATTCAAACACTCAATCCACGGCCCGGCTCGCAGATCGAAGCAGGCGAGCCCGAGTATGTCGTGCCCGACGTGATCGTGCGCAAGCACAATGGCCGCTGGCTGGTCGAACTGAACCAAGAGGCGATGCCGCGCCTGCGGGTAAATCCGCAGTATGCCGGCTTCGTCAAGCGTGCCGACTCCAGCGCCGACAACACGTTCATGCGCAACCAGCTGCAGGAAGCGCGCTGGTTCATCAAGAGCCTCCTCAGTCGCAACGAGACGCTGATGAAGGTCGCCACGCAGATCGTCGAGCATCAGCGTGGCTTCTTCGAGCATGGCGATGAAGCCATGAAGCCGCTGGTATTGCATGACATCGCCGAGGCGGTAGGCATGCATGAGTCGACGATCTCGCGGGTCACGACCCAGAAATATATGCACACGCCTCGCGGCATCTACGAGCTGAAATATTTCTTCTCCAGCCACGTCAGTACGGCCGAAGGTGGCGAGTGCTCTTCTACCGCCATACGCGCGATCCTCAAGAAGCTGGTCGCCGCGGAAAACCCGAAAAAGCCATTGAGCGACAGCAAGATCGCTGGTTTACTGGAGGCACAGGGTATTCAAGTTGCACGCCGCACCGTCGCCAAGTACCGCGAATCACTCGGTATTGCGCCGTCCAGCGAGCGTAAGCGGTTGATGTAAATGCCAGGCGACCTGGTCGATTTCTTCCGGTGGCGGGTGCTCAGCTCGCCAATTCGCACGTGGCAAAAAGGAGATGCAGTATGCAAGTCAACATCACTGGCCTTCACCTGGAAATCACAGAAGCCCTGCGTGACTACGTCGAGGAAAAATTCGACAGACTGGAACGGCACTTCGACCGCATCATTGCCGTCCAGGTGATTCTCCAGGTCGAAAAGCTCAAGCAGAAGGCCGAAGCCACGCTGCACGTAGCCGGGCGCGAAGTCGTCGCCAACGCCGAACACGCAGATATGTACGCCGCCATAGACCTGCTTGCCGACAAGCTCGACCGGCAGCTTATCAAGCACAAAGAAAAACAGCTCGACCATAACCAGGGCGTCCTAGCTCGCTGACCCATCATGATCCGAATCGAAAACATTCTGACCCCCGGTCGTTCCTTGGTGAACGTACCGGGCGGCAGCAAGAAACGCGTCCTGGAACAGATCGCCAAGGTGCTCGGCCAAGACCTTCCAGACCTGGACTCCCAAGCCATCTTCGAGAGCTTCATCGCCCGCGAAAAACTTGGCTCCACCGGCTTCGGCAACGGAATTGCCATCCCCCATTGCCGCATGCCCGGCTGTACATCACCGCTCAGCGCGGTGCTGCGGCTCGATGCGCCAGTGGACTTCGATGCCATCGACGGCGCGCCGGTCGATCTGCTATTCGTGCTGTTGGTGCCGGAAGCGGCGACCGACGAACACCTCGAACTGCTTCGTCAGATCGCCAGCATGCTGGACCGCGAGGACGTTCGTGAACGTTTACGCCAGGCCCCAACGGGACAGCATCTGTATCAGGCTATCGTCGATATTCAGAGCGGTCGCTAGCGCAACGGCATTGCCTACGCTGAGTGAGGAAAGAGACGTGCCTTCTATCTGCCCACACCCAACCCGCCTGCGCTACGTACTGCAAGGCGTTCGAGCCCCCGCTCTGCCGGACCTCTTGCTGCGATGCGCCTGATCATCGTCAGTGGTCGGTCCGGGTCGGGCAAAAGCACGGCGCTCGACGTGCTCGAGGATAACGGCTTCTACTGCATCGACAACCTTCCCGCGGGCCTGCTGCCGGAGTTGGCGGAACGTGCATTGCTGCATACGGAGCTGCTGCAGCCGCAGGTCGCGGTATCTATCGACGCGCGTAATCTGCCGAGCCAGCTGAAGCGCTTTCCGGAACTACTCGAAGATGTCCGCGCCCGCTATATCCAGTGCGACGTGCTGTATCTCGATGCGGCGGACGAGACGCTGCTCAAGCGCTTCTCGGAAACGCGACGGCGACATCCACTGACCAATCAGAATCGCTCCCTGGCCGAAGCCATTCTTGACGAAGAGCTGCTACTGGCGCCCATCATCGACCACGCCGATCTGAAGATCGACACAACGCACCTGAACCTCTATCAGCTACGTGACACGCTGAAACTGCGCCTGCTGAACAAACCTGAGCCGGGCACGGCGTTTCTCTTCGAGTCTTTTGGTTTCAAACGAGGCATGCCAGTGGACGCCGACCTGGTGTTCGACGTGCGCTGCCTGCCCAATCCTTACTGGAAAGCCGACCTGCGTGAATTTTCCGGACTGGATCAGCCCGTTGTCGATTACCTCGCGACACAAGCGGACGTCGAAGAGATGTTCCAGGACATTCTGGCCTACCTGAGTAAATGGCTTCCGCGTTTCGCCGCCAGCAACCGCGCCTATGTCACGGTCGCCATCGGTTGCACCGGTGGGCATCACCGCTCGGTCTATCTCGCTGAGCGGCTCGGTCAGGCGCTACGCGAACCACTGAAGAACGTCCAGGTCCGCCACCGCGATCTGGCTTAGGAATACACATGCCCTCGTGCGAGATCACCATCATCAACAAGCTGGGGCTGCACGCCCGCGCGGCGGCCAAGTTCGTCGGTGTTGCCAACCAGTTCCCCTGTGACATCCGAGTCGGACGCTGTCCGGCCAGCCTCATCGACGGCAAGAGCATCATGGCCGTGATGATGCTCGCCGCCAGCAAAGGCACCATCCTGCACCTGCACGCCGAAGGTGAGCGGGAGCAGGAGGCACTCGAGGCGTTGATCGCGCTGATCGAAAACTATTTCGAAGAAGGCGAATAAAGCCACGTCAAGAAACGCGTTGCCGTTCTAGCTAGCTGCCCGCCACTTTCATCCGTTCGATCAGCACCGAGCCGGTATGAATGCTACTGCGCGTCTCGACGTCACAGCCCACCGCGACGATCTGACGGAACATATCGCGCAGGTTGCCGGCGATGGTGACTTCCTGGACCGGAAACTGGATCTCGCCGTTCTCCACCCAAAAACCTCCGGCGCCGCGTGAGTAGTCGCCGGTCACCAGATTCAAGCCCTGCCCCATCAGTTCGGTGACCAGCAAACCACGCCCCATACGACGGATCAGTGCGGTCTGATCTTCATCACCATGGGTAACGAAAAGGTTGTGTACACCGCCCGCGTTGGCGGTGCTGGGCATGCCCAACTTGCGTCCGGAGTAGGTTCCCAACACATAGGAAAGCAGCCTGCCCTTCTCGACGAATGGCTTGGCATAGGTCGCCAGACCATCACCGTCATAGGACGAACTGGCCAGACCACGGAGCAAATGCGGGCGCTCGTCGAGACTCAACCACTCGGGAAACAGCGTCTGCCCCAACGCATCTTCCAGATAGGAGGACTTGCGATAGAGGTTGCCACCCGAAATCGCGGCGAGGAAGTGCCCGAACAGCCCCGTCGCCAGTTCCGAGGAGAACAGCACCGGGACGTCACAGGTCGGTACGGGACGAGCGCCCAAACGGCGGACGGCGCGTTCGGCGGCACGCCGGCCAATCGACTCGGCGGACGCCAGGTCACCCGCGACACGACTGACGTCGTAGTGGTAGTCACGCTGCATCTGCCCATCGGCTTCGGCGATCATCACACTGCTGAGGCTGTGACGAGTGCTGCAGTAGGTACCGATAAAACCGTTGCTGTTGCCATAGCCGCGGCAGCCCAGATGGGTGCTAAGGCTGGTGCCGTCAGCATTTAGAATGCGTTTGTCGGTGTCGAACGCAGCTGCCTCGCAGCTAAGCGCCAGTTCGACGGCCTGGTCCGGGGAAATGTCCCACGGATGATAGAGATCGAGATCAGGCACGTCCTTGGCCATCAGCGTCGGATCGGCAAGCCCGGCGAACTCGTCTTCCGAGGCATGCTTGGCGATCGCCAGCGCGGCTGCCACGGTTTCGCGAATCGCTTCATCGCCGCTACCGGTGGTACTTGCCGAGCCTTTGCGCTGACCAACGTACAGCGTGATGCCGAAACCCTGATCCCGATTGAACTCGACCGTCTCCACTTCTCGCTGACGAACCGTGGTCGACAGGCCCTGCTCCATCGAGACGGACACCTCGCAGGCGCTGGCACCCTGCCGGCTGGCCTCCTCTATGATCCGCGCGACCTTTTCACGCAATCCGGGCAACGCATGCGGGCCGATCCCCTCAATCTCGCTCATAAACACTCCAACAACTGATTCGATCCAATCGCAACCACCGCGCTCGGCTGAGCTCCACGGCAAGGCTGCTGTTATCATGGCGGCATTCCCTACTGGACCAACCCCATGTCTGATATTTCCGATCTCGACGGTTTCGAGGAAAAAAGCAAAACCCAGGTCAAGCGTGAACTGCATGCCCTGCAGGAGCTGGGTGAACGCCTCACGACCCTCAAGCCCGACGTCCTGGACCGCCTACCGCTCACCGATGCCCTGCGCAAGGCCCTGGGCGATGCGCCGAAGCACACCGCGCACATCGCACGCAAACGCCACCTGCAGTACATCGGCAAACTGA
Organism: Pseudomonas sp. YJ42; assembly: GCF_047225135.1. NCBI lineage: Bacteria > Pseudomonadati > Pseudomonadota > Gammaproteobacteria > Pseudomonadales > Pseudomonadaceae > Pseudomonas > Pseudomonas sp. YJ42. Next base: position 1,989,207 of record NZ_CP178378.1, read on the forward strand.
TGCGTGATCAGGATGTCGACGCCATCCTGGCCCTGGTTGACCAGCTCGACGCCTCCACTCGGCAATACAACGAACGCTTCCATGCGCTGGAACGCTGGCGTGACCGCCTCATTGCCGGTAACGACGAAACCCTCGAAGCCTTCATTACCGAGTATCCCGAGACCGACCGCCAGCATCTACGTGGCCTGATCCGTCACGCTCAGCACGAAGCGGCACGAAACAAGCCGCCTGCAGCCAGCCGCAAGATCTTCAAGTACATCCGCGGGCTGGACGAGACCCTGCGCGGCTTGCGCTAGGTACTGGCACATCGTCATGACCCGACGCTGCGTCAAGCCCCTGTACCACCAACCGTGATGCCATCGATCTTCAGGGTCGGCTGACCCACACCGACCGGTACCGACTGGCCGTCTTTGCCACAAGTGCCAACGCCGCTATCCAGCGCCAGGTCGGTACCGACCATCGAGACCTTGTTCATTACCTCCGGTCCATTGCCGATCAAGGTGGCGCCCTTCACCGGCGCGGTAATCTTGCCATCCTCGATCAAGTAAGCCTCGCTGGTCGAGAACACGAACTTGCCGCTGGTGATGTCCACCTGCCCGCCGCCGAGGCTCGCACAGTAGATGCCCTTTTTCACCGAGCGAATGATTTCCTCCGGATCGCTCTCGCCGGCCAGCATGTAGGTGTTGGTCATCCGCGGCATCGGCAGGTGAGCATAGGACTCGCGTCGGCCGTTGCCGGTAGGTGCGACGCCCATCAAGCGCGCGTTGAGCTTGTCCTGAATGTAACCCTTGAGTATGCCGTTCTCGATCAGCGTGGTGCACTGAGTAGGCGTGCCCTCGTCGTCTACGCTGAGCGACCCGCGGCGGTTGGCCAGCGTGCCGTCGTCAACGATGGTGCACAGTTTGGACGCCACCTGCTGACCGATCCGACCGCTGTAGGCCGAACTGCCCTTGCGATTGAAGTCACCTTCCAGGCCATGACCTACCGCCTCATGCAGCAATACCCCGGACCAGCCTGGCCCGAGCACCACCGGCAGCGTGCCGGCCGGTGCCGCCACGGCCTCAAGGTTGACCAGCGCCTGTCGCAGCGCCTCGCGCGCATAGCCCATAGCCCGGTCTTCGCTGAGGAAGTAATCGTATCCGGTACGCCCGCCGCCACCCTGGCCGCCACGCTCACGACGGCCGTTCTGCTCGACGATGACGCTGACGTTGAAGCGCACCAGCGGGCGAATATCCGCTGCCATGCCGCCGTCAAGGCCGGCCACCAGAATGTGCTCCCATACGCCCGCCAGGCTGACCGTGACCTGCTTGATACGCGGATCCAGGGCCCGCGTCGCGACGTCGATCCGCTTGAGCAGCTCGACTTTCTCTGCTCGACCGAGCCCGTCCAGCGGGTTGTCTCGGCCATACAGCGGCGCGAAGTCGGCCTTCGACAGCACCTGCACACGGCCTTGCTGGCCGCCGCGGGCAATCGAGCGCGCGGCCTCGGCGGCCTGGCGCAGCGCATCAGCGGTGATCGCGTTGCTGTAGGCGAAACCGGTCTTTTCACCGGACAGCGCGCGCACGCCCACACCTTGCTCCAGGTGGAAGCCGCCTTCCTTGACGATGCCGTCTTCCAGCACCCAGGACTCGGTCACCTGGTCCTGGAAATACAGATCCGCGGCATCGATGCCGGGGCCGGCCAACTCGCCGAGCAAACCCGGCAGGTCATCGAGTTCCAACCCACCCGGTGTCAGCAGGCGCTCGGTGACAGGTAACAACAGTTCACTCATATCTACTCCAAGGTGCCCGAGACAATGCGGGGCGCAGTGAATCGGCGATGGTCCAGCACGGGCATGCGCTGACGCGTCGCAGCCTGATCGGCCGCATCTCGGTCGGCTACCAGTGCCGCTTCGCCCGTCGATTGCTCGCCCAACACACGCCCCCAGTAATCCACGATAGACGAATGACCATGGGTCAACCGTCCGCCAGGGTGTTCGCCCCCCTGTGCTGCGGCCAGCATATAGCATTGCGTCTCGATGGCCCGCGTGCGTATCAACATCTCCCAATGCGCCTGGCCGGTGACGGTGGTAAAAGCCGACGGGACGCTGATCAACTCGGCGCCGGCCAACCGCAGGGCCGCATACAGCTCGGCGAAACGCAGGTCATAGCAGACCGTCATGCCCAGTCGTCCCACCGGCGTATCGACGACCACCACCCGCTCGCCCGCCGCGTAGTCGTCCGACTCCCGATAACGGCCACGCGCGTCACTGATCTGGGCGTCGAACAAATGCAGTTTGTCGTACCGCGCAATCCGCTCGCCTTGGTCATCGACCAGCAACGAACAGGCTCTGACCTTCGCCTGCGGCTGATCATCCGGCGGCAACGGCAGCGTGCCGGCGACTATCCATAACCTGAGGTCGCGGGCCGTCTGTTTCAACCATGGCAGGATCGGTCCGGTGCCCTCGGCTTCGGCTCGGCCCACCGCCGGCAGGTCGGTCCGCCCCATGGCGGCGAAGTTTTCCGGCAGGACCGCGAGCCGCGCACCGCCCTCGACGGCCTGTTCCAACAGCCGCCTGGCATTGGCGAGATTGGCCTGAATGTCGGCCTGACTGACCATCTGAATGACGGCGAGGCTCATGCTTGACTACCCCCTGCGGCGCTCAGCCGCTCGCTGCAAATGGCACTCAGTTGGGCTTCTCGAAGGGTTTGTCGAAGGTGATCCTGGGCGCCTGCCATGGCCCCTCGACGTTGTATTGAACGGTGGCGAAGCGGGCGACCTTATCGCCCAGCAGCTTGTCGACGACGAACAGAGCACCACCGATGGCCGGAGCACCGACGATCAGCGCTGCCAATGGCAGGTTGTTGCTGACAGGAAGCGTCACCAGCAACTTGGCATCGATCTGATCCCTGACCAGATCCAATTGGCCATTCAACTCCAGATTGCTGGACGGCCCGGCCACCGTGAGCGGCTGCGATGTCACGTAAACCCCATGGGTCGCAACCAGCTCGGTCTGAATACGATCGTAGCTCAGACCTTTGCTGAACAGATCCGAGAAATCCAGCCGCAGACGCCGGCCGATCGAGTCGAAGTTGAGCAGACCGAAAACCCGCAGCGCCTGCGCGCCACCATCCACCTCGCGCAGCTGGCCCTTGCGCAGCCGAGCGTCGAGCCTGCCGGACAACCGGTTCAGGGCGAAGTATGCCGGCGAGCCGGGCCAGCTGCCGTCCACATCCAGACGAAAATCCCTGCTGGTGGTCGAAGGCGCGAACCCCCAGGCCAGCAATACATCGGCCACGTTTTCGCCTTCTAGCCGGCCCTTGTACCAGGTCCGTGTGGCATTCCAACCGCCGGCGCCGCCCAATTTCAGACCTTTCAGATCCAGGGCGAGATTCGAGAACGCCACGCCATCCGAGCTCGGCCGCATCTTCAATGATCCAGACCCCATCAACTCTTCGCCCCGCAGCACCTGGGCCACGCTGATATCCATCGCGGGCAAGCGCTTCGGATCGACGGCTGCCAGCGCATCGCCAGGCGGCACCTGGGGGTTGCTCGGCTCGGCAGCAGGAAGTCGCACGCGCGACAGCTCCAGTGCGATGGGCTCGCCGTCGGTATCTGACAAGCGGACGGTTCCGGCCACCGTCTCGCTGTCCAGCCCAAGCAGCCATCCGGAGGAGTAGCGCCGCAACTCGACGGCGAGGTTGTCGATATGTGTACCAAAGCCATCAAAGGCACCAATGTCGAGGTTGGCCTGTCGCAGCATCGAGGCGCCGGTCTGATCCGCCGAAGATTGGCCATAAGTTTCCAACAACGCCTGCCATGCACCCAGCTCGAGCTGCGACAGCTCGCCTCGCACATAGAGGCCCTGATCGGTGCGCAGATTCGCCGCTCCACCGCCCAAGACCAGCTCGCCGCCACCTTCGGTCCAGTCACCGTTTGGCACGACGAATGCCAGTGCTGCCAGCGTCCCATGTCGCAGCGTGTAGCGCTGTCGATCGCCACCAAAGGTCATACGCAACGTGGTGTCGCGCCGCTGTTCGGCCGGCTTGCCGAACGGCACCGGTAGCGCCAGAGCGGTACCCAGCAGGGACGAATCGACTTGTAGCTGGTTGTCGGCGCCACTCAGGTTCAGGCTCAGCCTGAACGGCAGCTCTCCAGAGAGGGGCAGCGGCTGTTCGATCTTGCGCCACGCCAGAAGTCGCTGCAGAGCTACCGTGCCCGACGCTTCGATCCGTGTGGACGGGTCGCCCGGCGCCCCGGTGGCGGTGGCCTTGCCCTGTATCGGACTGCCCAGCGTCCGGCCGCGAAACGCCTTAGCGCTGAAGCCCCGTTCGCTGTCATAACGAAACTCGCCACTCAATGCGTCGAGCTGGAGGTCCGCCTGCCTGATGAACAGCGCGGCATCGGTACTGGAAAAGTCGGCAATCACCTGAGGTTGCTCGCCCTTGGCCAGCGGGATGTTCAGCTGGAGCGTGCCGCTCAATGGCCCCTCGCCGTGCCAACCTGCGAACAGCTCGCCCGTGCCGATCGGCGCCACCTGCATCAGCGTCAGTGCATCGCGCAGACGGCCGTCCACACGTCCCTCGATGCCCAGGCGCAGTGTCTGATCGCCCGCAACGTGAGGTATTTCAGCTGTGGCGTCATGTAACCGGCTGTCGAGCATCCGCCCATCGGCAAGACGGATCCGCACGCCGCTGTCCTCGATCAACACCTCACCCCTGCCTTCGCGCAGTATTGGCCAGCCGGGCTGGAATGCGAGCTCGGCATCCTTCACCTTGAAATACAGACTCAAGCTGCGTGCGGCATCGTCGGCGTTCTTGTTTATCGAGCCCTGGTACTCGAAATAGCCCTGTTCGACAGTGCCGCTGCGAATCGCCGTGTTCAGCCACTCGCTTAGCGCCGGACTCAGCGCCGGAGAGCGCGTCGGCAGATACTTCTCCGTAAAGCGGGCATCGCCGTCACGAATACCGACGCGCAGATCCATATAGTCCTCAGCCGCCGGATCGCGCATCAGACGGATCAGAAAGTCGCCGGCGATCTGCCCCTCCTCGCCCTCGACCTGCAAATAGGGCGAGGCAAGCGTGACGGCCTGATCGTCGAGCGCCCAACGCAAGCGACCGCGAGCACGATAATAGTCCCAGGGCCGCGGGAACAACTGAGCCAGATGCAGACTGAAATCCCGGTTATCGAAGCGCAGCTCCCCGCCGGCGAGATTGCCCTGTACCGCACCGCTGACGTTGTGCACGGCGGGCACCCAATCGTGCGCGGCGATGCTGACCGCATCGAGGTTGGCAGTGAATGCCAGACGTTCGTCGCGGGGTGCCGTCGGCCGGTAGTCGAGCTGAAGATTGCGCAGCGTTCCACTCGGAGCCAACCCGAGCAGGTATTCGTTTGCCAGTTCAGGTAATGGCACCACGGCATGAACCAGTGCCGCTATCGGTCCGACGGCGGTGTGATCGGACTGCAGGCGCCAGCGATCCTCAGCGATGTTCTGTTGGACCAGCACTGCCGTGTCCCGCCAACGGTTTCCTGCGAACGTGAACGCCAGGCCATCGAGCTGCAGCCGGTAGCCTTCGACCCCTCGGTCGAGATAAGCATTCACCGCCAGATCTTCGATCCGAACCGGCTCCCGCTGCGATCGACCCACACGCAGTATCGGTACGTTCAGTCGAGCCACCGCGCGGGCCAACTCATGCTCACGCCAGTCAAGCCACACCTCGCCGCCGACCTGGAGCTGATCCAAGGCCCAGCTACCGGTCAGGCTCGCCGGCAACCAGGCCGCCCAGTCGCTCTGCGGCAGGCTGAGGTAGAGCTCGGCCTCACTGGCACGCCAGTCATCGGCCTGCACCCGCACCTGAGCATGCGTGCTCAGCGGCTGCCCGTCAGGCAGCAACACGCGCCCGTCGAGGCGCAAATGCTTGCCGGCAGTGTGCAGTTCGAGATTGGCATAGGTCAGGGTGACTGGCGCTTCGGTGTGCGCCTCAAGCGTGATCTGGCTATCCAGCAATCGCAGATATTGAATCCGCTGCAACTCACCCAAGAGCTTCGGCAGGTCAATCGGCCCCTGATCGTCGCGCTCGGGCAGACCGCCGACGCGCCATCTACCATCGGCACCCTGGACCAGGCTCAGATGGGCACCGACGAACTCCACCGTCCTCAATTGCAGCTGACGAGACAGAAGACTGGCAGCGATATCCGGTACCAGCGCAAGTTGGTCCAGCCGCATCGCCATGTCGCCTTCGCCGAGGATCACATCGTGGGCCAGCAACCTCGGCGAGAAACCCTCCCAGCGGCCTTCCAAGTTGCCGAGTTCGATCGGCACGTTCAACAGTTCGCGCGCCTTGTTCTGGACTTCGAGGCGATACTCGGCGACCAGCGGCACCAGTTGCCGACCGAGGCTCACATAGAGCGCCAGCAGCATCAGGCCGATCGCACCCAGCCAGAGACTGCGGCGCAGGAAGACGAGAACAAGGGCCAGCAGCCGACTCATTTGGGTACGCTCCGCACACCCGAGCCCGGATGGCCAGGTTTGCATCTAGTCAGAGCAGCACCACGTCGTACTGTTCCTGGGAATACATGGTCTCCACCTGGAACTTGATCGAGCGCCCAATGAAACTCTCGAGATCGGCGACACTGCCGGACTCTTCGTCGAGCAACCGGTCGATGACTTTCTGGTTCGCCAGCACGCGATAGCCTTCGGGCTGATAGGCGCGAGCCTCGCGAAGAATTTCGCGAAAGATCTCGTAGCAGACGGTTTCCGGGGTTTTCAGCTTGCCGCGTCCCTGGCAGCACAGACAGGGCTCGCACAGTACTTGCTCGAGGCTCTCGCGCGTGCGCTTGCGGGTCATCTGCACCAGTCCCAGCTCGGTGATGCCGATGATGTTGGTCTTGGCGTGATCCCGCTCCAGCTGCTTTTCCAGGGTGCGCAGGACCTGCCGCCGGTGCTCTTCGTCCTCCATGTCGATGAAATCGATGATGATGATGCCGCCGATATTGCGCAGCCGCAGCTGACGGGCGATGGCGGTAGCCGACTCGAGATTGGTCTTGAAAATGGTTTCTTCAAGGGTGCGGTGGCCAACGAAGGCCCCCGTGTTCACATCGATGGTGGTCATCGCTTCGGCCGGATCGATGATCAGATAGCCGCCTGACTTGAGCATGACCTTGCGCTCGAGGGCTTTCTGGATTTCGTCCTCGACACTGTAGAGATCGAAGATCGGCCGCTCGCCAGGGTAATGTTCGAGGTGCTCACTCAGCTCGGGCATCAGCTCACCGACGAACTGGCTGACCTTCTGAAAATTTTCACGTGAGTCGATGCGGATCTTCTCGATACGCGGATTGACCAGATCACGCAGGGTGCGCATGGCCAGCGACAGGTCTTCATAGATCAGTGAGGGCGCGCCGGCGGTCGTCATCTGACCGTCGATCTGTTCCCACAGGCGACGCAGATAGCGGATATCCATGAGTATTTCATCGCTGCCGGCGCCTTCGGCGGCGGTGCGCAGGATGAAGCCGCCGGTTTCCTTGATGCCTTCAGCCTCGATGCATTCGGCGACCACCTGTTTGAGACGATCGCGCTCAGCCTCGTCTTCGATGCGCAGGGAGATGCCGACATGGCAGGTCTTGGGCATGTACACCAGATAACGCGAAGGTATCGAGAGCTGCGTGGTCAGTCGGGCGCCCTTGGTGCCGATCGGGTCCTTGGTAACCTGCACGACCAACGCCTGCCCGTCATGAACCAGCGCACTGATGGGTTCGACGGCGTTACCTTCACGGCTGGAGATCTCCGAAGCATGGATGAAAGCCGCGCGCTCCAGGCCGATGTCGACGAAGGCCGCCTGCATACCGGGAAGCACCCGCACTACCTTGCCCTTGTAGATATTGCCGACGATGCCGCGGCGTTGGGTACGCTCGACGTGCACCTCCTGCAGGACGCCGTTTTCCACCACCGCCACCCGGGACTCCATGGGGGTGATGTTCATCAGGATTTCTTCGCTCATTATTGTTCTCGGCTGATGGCGGTGGGGTATGCCAGGCTGCTGAAAAACTATCTGCGTTGGCAGTGCGTCGTCAAAACAGTCCGGATCACCAGCCCAATCAAATGCCCATTTAGAGCACCTGAACAGCGCTCCTTCGGCTGTTCTGCTTCGTCTTTCCTGCCTCGCCTACGTTTTTCAATGGCCTGATAGCAGCCGAAGCTGACAAGTTGGCTCGATTCTAACGGCATACGCCGCCAAGCCCCAGGCTCTATACCAAGCTTTTACACCAGTACCGGAGCCCATAGGCGTCGAGCAGCTGGGCCGTCTCACATAGCGGCAGGCCGACCACAGCCGAATAACTACCCTCCAGCTCGCTGACGAAGACCGCCCCCCAGCCCTGAATGGCGTAGCTGCCGGCCTTGTCCTGCGGTTCGCCGCTGGCCCAGTAGGCCTCGGCTTCGTCGACCCCGATCGGCCGAAAGCGCACCCGGCTGGTGACCAGACGCGTCACGCAGCCCGACGTGCTGGCCAACGCGACGGCGGTCATCACCTCATGCTGGCGATCGGACAATGCCTGCAGCATCGCCAGCGCATCCGCCTTGCCAGCCGGTTTGCCAAGGATGCGCTGATCCAGCACCACCGTGGTATCAGCGCCCAGCACGCACGCCGAGTCACGGTCGACCAGTGACAGACCGGCCAGGGCTTTCTCGCGAGCCAAGCGCTGAACGTAGATGTCAGGTGATTCCGTCGCTGCCGGCGTTTCGTCGACGGACACCGAAATCAGGGAAAACGGAACGCCGATCTGCGTCAGCAGTTCACGACGTCGCGGGGACGCAGAGGCGAGAAACAATTCGGACATGCCAGCTCCTTGGGTGCAACGAGCGGAGCAGATTCGCACATCCAGGCGAGCCCCGGAAGCAACCCAGCAGCAATCGGCAACGGCTTAGTAGACGTTGAAGCGCCGCCGCGCCCATTGCAAGGCGACGAACACCCACGGCCATAGCAATGCACTGACCGGCACGGGGACGAGGAACAACAGCGTCGGTGGGCGATTACCGGTCAGCGTGTTGAGCCACAACTGCACCAGCTGGCCGAGCCCAAGAATTACCAGCAACACCAGACTCTGCTGCAGCAGCGGAAACATCCGCAGTCGCTGCTGCAGACTCAATACGAGAAAGGTGATCAGAATCAGCGGCAGGCCGTTCTGCCCGAGCAAGGTGCCAGACAGCACATCAAGCATCAGCCCGAAGAAGAATGCCGCCGCCATGCCGCCGCGATGAGGCAAGGTGATCGCCCAATAAGCGATGAACATGCCGAGCCAGAGCGGGCGCGCCAAACCAAGACTGGCGGGCATGGGAGCGACACTGAGCAGCAGGGCCAGCACCATCGATAACCAGATGACCCAACCGTTATTCAGCCGCCCATGGATCATGGCCGCTCCTCGTTGCTCGGTGGTGCCGCGTCTGGAGCCGCTGTATCTGTGGGGTCAGTTGTCGCCTGCGCTGCCTCGCGGTCGGCCGATTCCTGAGCCTTCGCGGCCGCAGTGGCGCGCTCTTCCGGCGTCCGCGCATCACTGAAGACCAGCAACAGGTAGCGGCTACGATTGAGCATGGCGGTGGGGATGGCGCGGACGATCAGGAAAGGCTGCCCGGAACCGCGCACCACCTCGGTGACCTGCGCAACCGGATAACCGCTAGGAAAGCGCTGTCCGAGCCCAGAGCTCACCAGCAAATCGCCCTCTTTGATGTCGGCTGTCTCGGCGACATGGCGCAGCTCGAGATAGTCGGGGCTGCCGGTGCCTACCGCGATCGCGCGCAGACCGTTGCGATTGACCTGTACCGGGATGCTATGGGTCACGTCCGTCAGCAGCAGCACCCGGGCAGCGTAGGGCATGACCTCGACGACCTGCCCCATCAATCCGCTGGCGTCGAGTACCGGCTGACCGAGAAACACGCCGTCGCGCTCGCCCTTGTCGATCAAGATGCGATGAGTGAAGGGGTTGGGATCCAGTCCGATCAGCTCGCTGACGATCACCTTGTCGTCGACCAGGGCGGCGGAATTGAGCAGCTCGCGTAGGCGCACATTCTGCTCGGTGAGCATCGCCAGCTTCTGCAGGCGCCGCTGCATCAACAGCGCCTCCGCCTTGAGCTTCTCGTTCTCGGCCACCAGGCTGGTGCTGCTGCTGATCTGCTCGGTGGCCCGCTGCCAGGTCCGCACCGGCAGGTCAGCCAGCCAGTAGAACGGGGTCAGCACAAGTCCCATCTGGCTGCGCAAGGGCTTCAGGGTCTCGAAGCGAGCATCCACTACCATCAACGCGACACAGAGCACGGAGAGCACCAGCAGGCGAACTCCAAGCAAGGGTCCTTTGGCGAACAGTGGTTTGATGGGCGGGTCCTCGCAGCTGCAGGCTTCAAACTAAACGCGACAAGCCGAGAGCAGAGCGGCCCCTGCTATCGGCTTGCGCTTGGAGCTTATCAGGCCGTTGAAAAACGTAGGCGAGGCAGGCAAGACGAGGCGGAAACAGCCGAAGAAGCGCAGTTTAGGTTTCTAAATGAGCATTCTGAGGCTGTTTTCAACGAAGTATTTGCCAACGCAGCTAGTTTTTAAACGGCCTGCTAGCGCTTGTCACTCACTCCGTGGACAACAGATCCATGGCATGACGGTCCATCATTTCCAGCGCTCGACCGCCACCACGTGCCACACAGGTCAGCGGCTCTTCGGCCACGATGACTGGCAGGCCGGTTTCCTGCGCCAACAGCTTGTCGAGATCACGCAACAATGCGCCGCCACCGGTCAGTACCAAGCCGCGCTCGGCGATATCCGAAGCCAGTTCGGGGGGGGATTGCTCCAGCGCGCTCTTGACCGCCTGGACGATAGTCGCCAGCGACTCCTGCAGCGCTTCGAGGACCTCGTTGGAGTTGAGCGTGAAGCTGCGCGGCACACCTTCGGCTAGGTTACGGCCACGAACGTCGACTTCACGCACATCACTGCTCGGAAACGCGGTGCCGATTTCCTGCTTGATCCGTTCGGCGGTGGATTCACCGATCAGGCTGCCATAGTTGCGGCGTACATAGGTGACGATGGATTCATCGAAGCGGTCGCCGCCTACACGCACGGACTCGGCATAGACCACGCCGTTGAGGGAAATCAGCGCGATCTCGGTGGTACCGCCACCGATATCGACAACCATTGAACCGCGCGCTTCGTCGACCGGCAGTCCAGCGCCGATGGCCGCGGCCATCGGCTCTTCGATCAGGAACACCTCACGTGCGCCAGCACCGAGTGCCGATTCCCGAATCGCGCGGCGCTCGACCTGGGTCGATTTGCAGGGCACGCAGATCAGAACACGCGGGCTGGGCTGCAGGAAACTGTTTTCATGAACCTTGTTGATGAAGTACTGCAGCATCTTTTCGCACACGCTGAAATCGGCGATCACGCCGTCTTTCATCGGGCGGATGGCGTTGATGTTGCCAGGGGTCCGGCCGAGCATGCGTTTGGCGTCGGTGCCCACCGCGACAACACTTTTCTGGTTGCCGTGGGAGCGAATGGCAACCACTGACGGCTCGTTCAGGACGATGCCACGGTCGCGCACATAAATGAGGGTATTGGCAGTGCCCAGGTCGATCGACAAATCGCTGGAAAACATGCCACGCAGTTTTTTGAACATGGGGAAAGGGCCCTGGGGCAAACGCGTGGGGAAAAAAGTGCCGCAAACTCTAACAATGGTGCGAACTTAGGGCAAGGCGCTCGTAGACGCGCGTCTGGCCATACGTGAGCCACTGCCCAAAATATAACCAACCGCAAAAACCCGCCGGATGAGCGGCAAGCCGCAGCCGCGCTACCGGCAAGCGCCGCAGACATGTAAGATTGACGGCTTTTCCGGGCTCGAATGCCCGCTGCTGCGGCTCGCACCCTGCTGCTCTTGCGTCGGCCTTTGCCGACGGAAGGCGTACCCGATTCGCTTCCCGCTGGAGAATCCCGATGGCGCTTGAACGCTCCGAGGTGGAAAAGATCGCTCATCTGGCCCGTCTAGGCCTGAATGAAGCCGACCTGCCCCGCACCACCGAGACCCTGAACAACATCCTGGGCCTGGTCGATCGCATGCAAGCGGTCGACACCACCGGCATCGAGCCGCTCGCTCATCCGCTGGAAACGCATCAGCGCCTGCGCGCCGACGCCGTCACCGAACGCAATCAGCGCGACGCCTACCAGGCCATTGCCCCGGCCGTGGAAGACGGCCTGTATCTGGTTCCGCGGGTGATCGAGTAATGAAGGACGCCGACATGCATCAATTGACCCTCGCCGAAATCGCTCGCGCTTTGGCCGACAAGCGCTTCTCGGCCGAAGAGCTGACCCGTGCGCTGCTCACGCGCATCCAGACGCTCGACCCGCAACTGAACAGCTTCATCACCGTGACCGAAGAGCAGGCCCTGGCTCAGGCCCGAGCAGCCGATGCACGCCGCGCCAATGGTGAAAGCGGCTCGCTGCTGGGCGCACCGATCGGTCACAAGGATCTGTTCTGCACCGAGGGCGTACGCACCAGCTGTGGTTCGAAGATCCTCGACAGTTTCAAATCGCCCTACGATGCCACGGTCGTCGAGCGACTCGCTGCAGCCGGCTCCGTCTCGCTGGGCAAACTGAACATGGACGAGTTCGCCATGGGCTCGGCCAACGAGTCGAGTTTCTACGGCGCGGTGAAGAATCCCTGGGACCTGACCCGAGTGCCCGGTGGTTCTTCCGGCGGATCGGCCGCGGCAGTGGCGGCGCGCCTGTTGCCCGCCGCAACCGGCAGCGACACCGGCGGCTCGATCCGCCAACCCGCGGCACTGACCAACCTCACCGGCCTCAAACCGACCTACGGACGCGTTTCACGCTGGGGCATGATCGCCTATGCCTCGAGCCTCGATCAGGGCGGCCCGCTGGCCCGCACAGCCGAAGATTGTGCACTGATGCTCGGCACCATGGCCGGCTTCGATCCGAAGGACTCCACCAGCGTCGATCAACCGCTGGATGATTACCTCGCCGCCCTCGACAAGCCGCTGACCGGCCTGCGCATCGGCCTGCCAAAGGAATACTTCGGCGCCGGCCTGGACGCGAAGATCGCCGATGCGGTGATGGCTGCGGTCGATGCGCTGAAGAAGCTCGGCGCAACGGTGAAAGAAATCAGCCTGCCGAACATGCAGCACGCCATCCCTTCCTATTATGTGATCGCGCCAGCCGAAGCCAGCTCCAACCTATCGCGCTTCGATGGCGTGCGTTTCGGCTATCGCTGCGAAGATCCGACCGACCTGACCGATCTCTATAAGCGTTCGCGCGCCGAAGGCTTCGGTGACGAGGTCAAGCGGCGGATCATGGTCGGTACCTATGCGCTGTCCGCGGGCTACTACGACGCCTACTACCTCAAAGCGCAGAAGATCCGCCGGCTGATCAAGAACGACTTCGTCAGTGCGTTCGACGAAGTGGACGTAATTCTCGGCCCGACCACGCCCAACCTGGCCTGGAAGCTCGGCGAGAAGAACGCTGACCCGGTCTCGGCCTATCTGGAGGACATCTACACCATCACCGCCAACCTGGCCGGCATCCCCGGGCTCTCGATGCCGGCGGGGTTCATCGATGGCCTGCCGGTCGGTGTGCAGCTACTGGCGCCCTATTTCCAGGAGGCGCGTCTGCTCAACGTGGCGCACCAGTACCAGCAGGTCACTGATTGGCACAAACAAGCACCGAGCGGATTCTGAGGAGATAGAAGATGCAATGGGAAACCGTCATCGGGCTGGAAATCCACGCACAGCTCGCAACCCAGTCGAAGATTTTCTCCGGCAGTGCCACCACTTTTGGTGCCGAACCCAACACCCAGGCCAGCCTGGTTGACCTGGGCATGCCTGGCACGCTGCCGGTGCTCAACGCCGAAGCCGTGCGCATGGCCTGCAAGTTCGGTCTGGCAATCGATGCCGAGATCGCCGGGAAGAACGTCTTCGCCCGCAAGAATTATTTCTACCCGGACCTACCCAAGGGTTACCAGACCAGCCAGATGGATCACCCCATTGTCGGCAAGGGATTCCTCGACATCGCCCTGGAAGATGGCTCGCAGAAACGCATCGGCATCACCCGCGCGCATCTGGAAGAAGACGCCGGCAAGAGTTTGCATGAAGACTTCCACGGCATGAGCGGAATCGACCTCAACCGCGCCGGCACGCCGTTGCTGGAAATCGTCTCAGAGCCGGACATTCGCAGCGCCAAGGAAGCGGTGGCCTACGTCAAGGCCATCCATGCGTTGGTGCGCTACCTGGGGATTTGTGACGGCAACATGGCTGAAGGCTCGCTGCGTTGCGACTGCAACGTTTCGGTACGCCCCAAAGGCCAGGCCGAGTTCGGCACCCGCGCCGAGATCAAGAACGTCAACTCCTTCCGTTTCATCGAAAAGGCGATCAACCACGAGGTACAGCGCCAGATCGAGCTGATCGAGGACGGCGGCAAGGTGGTGCAGGAAACCCGCCTGTACGACCCGAACAAGGACGAGACGCGCTCGATGCGCAGCAAGGAAGAAGCCAACGACTACCGCTACTTCCCCTGCCCGGACCTGCTGCCGGTGGTAATCGAACAGAGCTTCCTCGACGAGGTGCGCGCCAGCCTGCCGGAACTGCCCGTAGAGAAGCGCGAGCGTTTCCAGCGCGAATTCGGCCTGTCGGCCTATGACGCCGACGTCCTGGCTGCCAGCCGCGAAATGGCTGACTATTTCGAGGCGGTACAGCAGGCTTGCGGCGACGCCAAGTTGGCCGCCAACTGGGTCATGGGCGAACTCTCCAGCCTGCTCAACAAGGAAGGCCTTGAGATCGACCAGTCGCCGGTATCGGCCGAGCAACTGGGCGGCATGATCCTGCGCATCAAGGACAACACCATCAGCGGCAAGATCGCCAAGATGGTCTTCGAAGCCATGGCGACCGGCGAAGGCTCAGCCGATGAGATCATCGAGAAGAAGGGCCTCAAGCAGGTCACCGACTCCGGTGCCATCGAGAAGATGCTCGACGAGGTGCTCGCCGCCAACGCCGAGCAGGTCGAGCAATACCGCGCCAGCGATGAAGCCAAGCGCGGCAAGATGTTCGGCTTTTTCGTCGGCCAGGCGATGAAGGCGTCCAAGGGCAAGGCCAACCCCGGCCAGGTCAACCAGCTGCTCAAAAGCAAGCTGGAAGGCTGATTGACGGGGCGGGTCGTCAGGCCCGCCCCGCTTGCCCCGCCGCGCACCGCGCCGCTCGACGAGCGGCGACAGGTTGAACGGCTGTCTGGGTTGACGTTCAAAAGCTTTCCAGGCCATAGAACTGATCAGTCCCGCCCGGGAAGGATTGACGCATGCGAACCAGACTGCTGCTCATTGCACTGCCCTTGGCGCTGTTTGGTGGTTGTGGCGACACCCAGGAGGCCTACTCCAAAGCCAGAAACAGTTTTACCCAGCAAGGCATGGCTTCCTACTACGCGCGCAGCTTTCATGGCGAGGAGACTGCCAGCGGCGAAACCTTCAACCAGAACGAACTGGTCGCTGCGCACAAGACGCTGCCATTCGGTACGCAGGTGAAGGTAACCAACCTGGACAACGGAAGACAGGTTACGGTGCGAATCGTCGATCGCGGCCCGTTCGAACCAGGACGAATAATCGATCTATCGAAGGTCGCTGCTGCCAGGATCGACCTGCTCGAAGATGGCATCGCCAGGGTAAAAATCGAAAAAGTGAACCGATAGAACACGCACGTCCCACATCCGGAGTTTCGATGAGTTTGTTGACATTCGCCTATCTGATCGGCGGACTGGTATTGCTGGTGCTAGGCGCCGAAGCATTGGTACGCGGAGCCGTGAAGCTGGCCGCGCGCTTTGGTATTTCGCCGCTGATCATTGGCTTGACCGTCGTCGCGTTCGGCACCAGCGCACCGGAAACGGCGGTCAGCATCCAGGCCTCGTTGAACGGGAGCGGTGACATTGCCGTCGGCAATGTAATCGGCAGCAACATCGCCAACATTCTGCTGATTCTCGGGCTATCCGCACTGGTGGCTCCGTTGCTGGTGTCGCGTCAGCTGGTGCGCCTCGACGTGCCGGTGATGATCGCTGCCGGAGTGCTGACCTTCGGCCTCGCTTCGAATGGCACCGTAAGCCGTCTGGACGGATGCATTCTGCTGGCGCTTCTCCTGGCCTATACGTTGTTTCTGGTCATTGCCAGCAAACGCGAGACGCAACGTGCGCAGCGGGACGAGTTCGCCGTGGAGTATGGCGCCGAGGAGCAGGCCAAGCCATTCGGCTGGGTATTGCAGCTGTTGTTGATCCTGCTTGGGCTGGGCCTGCTCGTTGCCGGGTCCAACCTGCTGATCGAAGGCGCGGTGGCCTTGGCGCGAGCGCTCGGCCTGTCGGAGCTGGTCATCGGCCTCACCGTGATTGCCGTCGGCACCTCGCTGCCCGAATTGGCGACTTCATTGCTGGCCGTGTACCGCGGCGAGCGCGATATCGCTGTTGGCAATGTCGTTGGCAGCTGCATCTTCAACCTGTTGCTGGTGCTCGGTGCCGGGGCATTGGTGTCGACCAACGGCCTGTCCATTTCGCCCAATGCTCTGGCCTTCGATCTGCCGGTCATGCTCGCGGTATTTGCCGCCTGCCTGCCAATCTTCTTCTCTGGCTATCGAATCAATCGCTGGGAAGGCACGATGTTCTTCGGCTACTACCTGGCCTACACGCTCTACTTGGTGCTGTTTTCCACCGGCCTACCGGCGATTAATCTGCTACGTCATGCAATGACTTGGTACGTATTGCCCTTGACCGCCATCACGCTTTTGGTGATCTTTCTGCGCGCCTGGAAATACCAGCGCTGAGCGATGCCTTTCACTCCTGGAGCGCCCTTTCGTGTCCCTGATGACGTTCGTCTATTTGATAGCCGGTCTGGTGCTTCTTGTCGCCGGCGCCGAGGTTCTGGTGCGCGGCGCGGCCAAACTGGCAGCCCAGTTCGGCATCCCGCCGTTGATTATCGGCCTCACCGTCGTGGCCTTTGGTACCAGTGCGCCGGAGACGGCGGTGAGCGTGCAGGCATCGATAAACGGCAGCGGCGATATCGCTATCGGCAACGTGCTCGGGAGCAATATCGCCAACGTTCTGCTGATTCTCGGCATGACCTCGCTGGTCGCGCCGCTGATCGTTTCCCGTCAGTTGATTCGCCTCGATGTACCGATCATGATCGGCGCCAGCTTGCTCACCTACGCCCTGGCCTGGGACGGTACGTTAAGCCGGCTCGATGGCGCGCTGCTATTTGCCTTGGTTGTCAGCTACACGTTTTTCCTGATCATCAGCAGCCGCCGCGCCAGTGCAGCTGCAACCGCCGACGATGAGTTCGCCAGAGAATTTGGCCTCGATGCCCAACCCAAGCCCTACGCCAGCCTGATCAACGCGGGCCTGGTGATAGCCGGCTTGGTGCTCTTGGTGGGCGGTTCCCATTTTCTGGTGGAAGGTGCGGTATCGCTGGCCCGAGCGCTGGGTCTGTCGGAATTGGTGATCGGCCTGACCGTCATTGCCGTCGGCACTTCGCTTCCAGAACTCGCCACCTCGATACTCGCCGCTATCCGCGGCGAACGTGATATCGCCGTCGGCAACATCGTCGGCAGCAACATATTCAATTTGCTCTGCGTCCTCGGGCTGGCCTCGCTGGTGTCGCCGGAAGCGATCGGGGTGGCCGCCAATGCATTGGCCTTCGATTTCCCAGTGATGATTGCGGTGGCCCTGGCCTGCCTACCGATCTTTTTCTCCGGCTATAGCATCAACCGTTGGGAAGGCCTGCTGTTTCTGGCCTATTACATCGCCTATACGCTCTACCTGGTGATGGTCAGCACCGGGCGTCCCTTTGCCGAGACGTTTGGCGATGCGATGATCGGCTATGCCGTACCGCTGACCACCGTGACCTTGCTGGTGATCGCCAGCCGGGCCTGGCGGAAGCAACGTTGAACCCGTAGTGCTTTCTAGAGAGCTTGATCGGCAAACGCGCCGAGACGGGCCGCAAAGCCCGCCGCGCGTTGCTCGCTGATCAGCCCTCGCGGACCTGCAGCCGTGGCAGTTCGACCACCTGTGCGGTCTCTTCGTCACCCATACGATTCAGCGTGCCATCGACCACGGCACCGTTCTCCATGCTCAATTGGCGGTAGCGGATATTGCCCCGCACTCGCGCGTTGGAATGCAGCTCAAGCAGATGCTCGACCACCATGTCGCCAACGACGGTGCCGTCGATCAGCGCATCGTAACTGCTGACGTTACCCTCGATCCGCCCATCGGTGCTCAGTGCCAGGAGGCTATGGGTACCTGGCTTGTGGCACACGTTGCCCTTTACGGTGCCACTGACTTTCAGCCCTTCCTCGAACTCCATATCGCCGATCAGCGAGACATTGCTGGAAATCAGGCTTGAAAACTGGTCGATGCTGACCCGCACCGCCTTCTTTTTGTTGAACATCATCTACTCCAAAGTATCAACGGGCTTTCTTCTGCTGCCGGAAGAACGCCAGATCCGTCTGTAGTCGCTCGATCTGCGCGGACAACCGGGCGATGCGCCCGAGCAACTGCTCCTGCGTCGCCTCGGCTTCCTGCCGCTGTAAGCGGCCCTGTTCGAGTGCGTCCTGAAGCATCAGATTTTCAGCGCCGAGGGTGGCAAGCCGTTGCTCGTACGCGGCGTGTTCATGGTCCCGCAGGTACAGCAAGGCGGCGATCAGACACAGCTTCGCAACGCAGAGCAAAAGCCATGGGCGGATGGGACGTGCGGCCAGCAAACGGTGTTCGGCACGCACCAATTCGCGCGTATTGGACCTTCTAATCATCGGCCTGAGCATCGTCGGCCCGTTCAAGATCGCCAAGGGCGAGGAAGCGCTGCGGATCGACGAAGCGTCCCTTGTGCAACACCTCGAAATGAAGGTGCGGACCAGTGGAGCGACCGGTGGAACCGACCGCGCCAATCCGCTGCTCAGGGGTTACCAGATCTCCGGCCCGCACGTACCGTCGAGACAAATGCGCGTAGCGAGTCACGAGCTGGTTGCCGTGGTCGATTTCCACCACCTTGCCGTATCCGCCGCGGGTACCGGCGAAACGAACCCGCCCTCCGGCCGCGGCGAGCACATCGGAACCGGCGTGCAACGCGAAATCCACTCCCGAGTGAAAGGCGACCTGCTTTTTGAACGGGTCGATTCGATTGCCATAGGCCGACCCCAGCCGCGCCGCACCGACAGGACGGCGAGATGGAATCGCCATGAGCGCGGCATTGCGCTCGGCCACGCGCGCCATCATTCCGTCGAGTACCACCCGCAAACAGAGCGCGGAGGTCTCGGTGCGCTGCAGATCATCCAGCGATACGCTGTCGGCCAGTGACAGCTCATCCGGACAGCCTTGTGGCGGCAGCAGGATGCCGCCCTGCCCTGAGCTGTCGGTCGGCTGCTCCGGCACCAAAAGTGGAAGAAGTGTTGGATCGAGGGCTGAAAGCTGTTCGCTGAGGATCCGCTGCTCACCCATCATTTCCTGCAGCGCGAGCACATCGGACTGCAGCGATTTCAACCGACCGACCACCTTACCTACGCGTGCAATGGCAAAACGACCTTCGCTGTCCAGACCAGGCTCGCCCAGGCGGGCGGACTCCTCCACTGAGCCAATATCCCGCCCGATCCAGACGCCGCCAGCGAAGGTCCCGAGATTGACCAGCAACAACAAAGCCAGCCCTGGGACGAGCCTACGGCGCAGGCTGACGACACGATCGGCATCGCGGGTCAACGAACGGTTCGAAGGAGTGAAAAACGGCATCGTGCAATCCCCGGAAAACAAGGCGGCCACCCTCGGCAGGCGGCCGTCGGCATCCAGAGCAATGTGACCGAAGCGGCTATTTTTTTCTGAGGCCTATTGACCGATTGCGACCATTGCAGAGCGCCTCTTAAGCCCAAAGGCCGAAAAGCCGATATCGATCACAATCCCGACGGACCGGGTTAGATCCAGCCCAGCCAGCCGAGCAGGAGAAGCCCGGCATTGATGCTCAGCGCCGCCATCAGCGTGGTGAGTACGATGATGATCGCGGCCAGTTGGTGATTGGCGTTCACCGCCCGTGCCATGACGAAGCTGGCTGAGGCCGTGGGGCAAGCAAAGTAGAGAAACAGGATACCCAGATCCGCGCCACGGAAACCGCACAGCCAGGCTCCCACTGTCGCCAGCGCTGGCAGCCAGACCATTTTCATCAGGCTTGAACTCATCGCAATGCGACTGCTTTCGCGCAGCACCGAGAGCGATAGCGTGCCGCCGATGCAGATAAGCGCCAGCGGCAGGGTCATCTGCGCGAAATACTGACCCGAGGTCATCAGCCAGTCCGGTAGCGGGATCCGCCAATAGGCAAAGGGGACGGCCAGCGTCACTCCGATGACCAAAGGATTGCGCAGGATGCTGAGCAGAATGGCGCCGGCGCTGGCACGCCCGTCCGGGTTGTAGATGGCTAGAATCAACGCCGAGAGGCTGTTGTAGACCAGTATCACCAGACCCGCCAGAACGCCTCCCAGCGACAAACCGTAGTCCCCGTAGAGGCTGGTCGCCAGCGCCAGGCCGACGATGCCGTTATTGCCGCGAAATGCGCCCTGAATGTAAACGCCGCGGTCCACCAGCGGGCAGCGCCAGAGCGCCCAGGCCCAGGCCAGAAAGAAGGTCATCACGGTGGCGATGACGTAGTAGCTCAACAGCGCCGGCTGCAGCGCGGCGTTCAGATCGGCGCGGATGATCGATATGAACAGTAGCGTTGGCATCGTGGCCTTGAATACCAGCGCCGAAGCCGTCTGGATAAAGGCAGCATCGATCCAGCCCAGTCGCTTGAGCGCGACACCGATGAACAGCATGACGAAGACCGGGGCGGTAATGCTCAGGGTCTGGATGGCAACTGAAAGCATGAATGGGCTCGGCGGCAGAGACGCCGCCTATGGTAGTCGCTTATGAGCTGGAAGCTGGAAGCTGGAAGCTGGAAGCTGGAAGCTGGAAGCTGGAAGCTGGAAGCTGGAAAGTCTTCGGTCCGCTTTGAATTCCGTCAACTTTACTTGCCGCTTTCAGCTGCTGTGCATGCACCCGGCGCCAGACGACTCGCTTCAAGCTTCAAGCTGCTTTTTACCGCCTTACCGGCCGCTTCTGCAGTTTGCGTTGCAACGTCCGCCGATGCATGCCCAGTGCGCGCGCCGTGGCGGAGATATTGCCGTCATGCTCGGCGAGCACGCGCTGGATGTGTTCCCACTGCAAGCGATCCACCGACATCGGGTTTTCCGGCACCAGCGTATCCAGATCGGCATGCTTGGAAAGCAACGCCGCCAGCACATCGTCGGCGTCGGCGGGCTTGCACAGGTAGTTGCAGGCGCCACGCTTGATAGCCTCGACGGCCGTGGCGATGCTCGAGTAACCGGTGAGAATCAGTACCTTCATCTCCGGGTCCAGTTCGAGCAGCTTGGGCAGCAGGACCAATCCGGAGTCGCCCTCCATTTTCAGGTCCAATACCGCGTAATCGGGCAGTTCCTGCTTCGCCAGCTCCAGGCCTTCTTCGGCCGATCCGGCGATGCTGACCAGCAGGCCCCGGCGACTCATGGCTCGGGCCATGACCCGGGTAAATGTCGGGTCGTCATCCACCAGCAGCAGATGAGGCTGTTCTTCGCCTTCGTGCTGCAACTCTTCGGTCATGTTCGCATTCCTCGCATTGTGGTCACGTCAGATTCAGGCCCGTACCGAACCACGCGGCAAGCGCAACTCGGTCAGGGTGCCACCGTCTTCGTGATTGTAGAGCTTCACCGTTCCGCCGGCGCGGGTAACGCTGGCCTGGCTCAGAAACAGACCGAGGCCGAAGCCCTTGCCCTTGGTCGTGATGAAGGGTCTGCCGATCTGCTCGGCGATGGCCAGAGGTACGCCAGCGCCATGATCTCGAATGGTCAGTTTGATCCACTGCGCGTCCCAGTCCAGACGAATGTCCAGGTTGTCCGGGCTGGCATCGGTGGCGTTATTCAGCAGGTTGAGCAGCGACTGCCCAAGATCCGCTGGTGGCATCAGGCGCGGCGGGGTGCCCTTGCCCAGGCACTGGAAACGATAGGTGGCCTCAGGGTGCATCAGATGCCAACGCTGAAGCACCAACTCGACCCATTCGCGCACGGTCTGCTCGACGACCGCCTGACGACGGTCCGCCTCCGCCGCACGCACAAGCTGGCGCAGACTTTCCTTGCACAACTGCACCTGCGACTGCAGCAGCGCCAGATCTTCGTTCAGCTGAGCTTGCTGGTATTCCTGACGCAGTTCCTTGAGCAGCACGCTCATGGTCGCCAGGGGCGTTCCCAATTCATGCGCGGCACCCGCCGCCTGTGTCGCCACGGCCAGCAGCTGCTGGTCACGCATGCTTTCCTCACGCCGTTGGGCCTGGAGCTGTTCCTGGCGCCGCAGCTGCTCGGCCATGCGTGCCACGAAGAAGGTGATCAATGCCGCAGCCAACGCGAAGCTCAGCCACATCCCGTAGACCAGCAGCGTGGTGCGATCGACCGGTGGCACGATGACCGGGTCATACCACACCAGCATCAGGGTATAACCCGCAAGCGCCAGGCCAGACAGAACCACCGAATACAACCAGGGCAGTGTCGCCGCGGCAATGGTAAGCGGCACCAGATAGTAGGAAACGAACGGATTGGTCGAGCCGCCCGAGTAGTACAGCAGCGCGCTGTGGATCAGCAGATCGGTGGCCAGATGCACGGCGTACTCGAACTCGGTCACCGGCCAGGGGCCGCGCAGTCGCAACGCCGTGCCCAGGCAGATCAGTGCAGAGACAGCCAGCGTGACCCCTAGATGAAACCAGGGCAGACCGAACAGCTGCGTAGCGTAGGCGAGCCCCACCGCGCCCGCCTGAGCACCCAGCACGAGGATGCGGATCAGGGTGAGCAGACGGAGGTTCTGGCGACTGGCAGACAGCAGGTGAACGGATGCGTACATGGGTTCTCCAAAGGAGTCGGGAGTATAACCAAGCCGCCTGAACGACAACTGATCTGCGGCAACGCGACGCACGAAAACCTGCACGGAGGCCGTCAACCCGCTAAAGTCTCTGCGCCGCACCGCTGGTGCTATCGAATCCAGGAGCTTTCATGTTCGTTTCCGCCCCTCGCAGCCTTGCTCTGCTGGCCTGCATCGCCTGCCTTCCCGCTGTTGCCGACGAGCAACATTACAACCAGATCTCGCTGCATGCCGAGGCCAGCAGCGAAGTCGCTCATGACCGCATGCATGTCACGCTGTACAGCGAGGCCCAGCATGAAGACCCGGCGCAACTGGCCGCGCAAACCACCCAGGCCATGAACAAGGCTCTGCAACATGCGCGTCAGGTGAAAGGTATCGTGATCAGCCAGGGCAGCCGCAGCAGCTATCCGGTCTATGAGGAAAAGGGCCAGCAGATCACCGCCTGGCGCGAACGCGCCGAACTACGCTTGGAAAGCGGTGATTTCGCCGCGCTGTCCAAGCTGACCGGGGAGCTGATGCAGGACCTGAAAATGGGCGGTATGCAATTCAGCGTTTCCGACGCGATCCGCAAGCAGAACGAAGACGCCCTGCTCAAAGATGCCGTCGCCGCCTTCCGCGCCCGAGCCCAACTGGCCACCGAGGCATTGGGTGGCACCGACTACCGCATAGTCAACCTCAACCTGGGCAGCGGCGGCGGTTATCAACCGGTGATGCGCAACTTCGCCATGAAGAGCATGGAGGCGATGCCGACACCCGATGTAGAGGCCGGAACCCGCCAGGTCAGCGTCAGTGCCGACGGCGTCATCGAAGTGCAGATGCCCTGATTCGACACCGCCACGGTGACGAGCCGAGGCCATGCGGTCTCGGCTCGTTTGCACCTGGCACGGGCATACACAGCGCCGCGTAACCGTTACCGCAGAAACAACAACGCCGCGAAAATCGCGGCGTTTTGCGTAACGCGGAGGCTTAGATGTAGTAGGCCTTCAGCGGCGGGAAGCCGTTGAACTCCACCGCACTGTAACTGGTGGTGTAGGCACCGGTGGAGAGCCAGTACATACGGTCGCCGATGGCCAGGTTCAACGGCAAGCCGTACTTGTAGTTCTCGTACATGATGTCGGCGCTGTCGCAAGTCGGGCCGGCGATGACCACCTCTTCCATCTCGCCCTTCTTCTCGGTCCAGATCGGGAACTTGATGGCTTCGCCCATGGTTTCGATGAGACCGGAGAACATGCCCACATCGGTGTAGACCCAACGCTCGACGGCGGTCCGCGACTTACGTGCCACCAGCACCACTTCGCTGACCAGAATGCCCGAGTTGGCGATCAGCGAGCGGCCCGGTTCGAGGATGATTTCCGGCAGGTCGTCACCGAAGTCTTCCTTGAGGAAGCGGATAATTTCCTCGGCGTAGGTTTCCAGGCTGTTGGTGCGGGTGATGTAGTTGGCCGGGAAGCCGCCACCCATGTTGATCATCTTCAGTTCGATGCCATCTTCTTCTTTCAGACGTTCGAAGATCACCTTGACCTTGGCGATCGCGGCGTCCCATACGGAGATGTCGCGCTGCTGGGAACCCACGTGGAAGGAGATACCGTAGGGCTCTAGCTTCAACTGGCGCGCCAGGATCAGCAGATCCATCGCCATATCGGTCTGGCAGCCGAACTTGCGCGAAAGCGGCCAGTCAGCCGTAGTCGAACCTTCGGTGAGAATCCGCACATAGACTTTCGAACCCGGTGCGGCCTTGGCGATGTTGCGCAGGTCGGCTTCCGAGTCGGTGGCGAACATGCGCACACCCTTGTCGTAGAAGTAGCGGATGTCCTTGGCTTTCTTGATGGTGTTGCCGTAGCTGATGCGCTCCGGGCCAACGCCGCGGGACATGACTTTGTCCAGCTCGTAGATCGAGGCGATGTCGAAGTTCGAGCCCTTGTCACGCAACAGGTCGATGATCTCGACCGCCGGATTGGCCTTGACCGCGTAGTAGACCTTGGCGAATTCGAAACCGGCGCGCAGATCGTCGTATGCCTTGTCGATGGTTTCGGTATCGATGACCACGAACGGTGTTTCGTGCTGGTCAGCGAAGGTCTTCATCTTCTGGAAGGTGGATCGGGAATAGTAGTCTTCGATCTTGATCGACATGCATGGCTCCAAATCGGGAAACGTAAAGTCGGATTAGGGGTAAGCAAGAACGCCTGATCAGTTTCCCCACTTTGGTTCGCCTACTTCCCAAGGCATGTCGCCGAGTATCACGGCCAAATCGACAGCACAGGTGCAGTGACTTGGTGAATCCTGATCTCTCGTCGTCAGTACTTGAGCCGGATGGATCGTTGCCAGCATGGACGTTCGGGCGCGAACTGTAGAACCACAGCTGTTTCAGATCAATGAAAAATCCACGCTCGTTCCATTTTTTGCCGCATCGGCGAACCTACCCTACTCAAACCGACAGATGTGCTGCGGCGATGTTCCATCCGCCTCGCCCCGCTGCGGATCGACGGCCCCGTGACGGACCACGCCCGAGCGCGCCCTTTGCGCTATAATCGCCGGCTTTTTCCGACACGCTTTCAATACCGGGACCGCCATGACCTCTCAGGCCGCCGAAGTCGCGAAGCGCCGCACCTTCGCCATCATTTCCCACCCCGACGCGGGCAAAACCACCATCACCGAAAAGCTGCTACTGATGGGCAAGGCGATTGCGGTGGCCGGTACCGTGAAGTCGCGCAAATCCGACCGTCACGCGACCTCCGACTGGATGGAAATGGAAAAGCAGCGCGGCATTTCCATCACCACCTCGGTGATGCAGTTCCCCTACCGCGAGCACATGATCAACCTGCTCGATACCCCCGGCCACGAAGACTTCTCGGAAGACACCTACCGCACCCTGACCGCGGTGGACTCGGCATTGATGGTGCTCGACGGCGGTAAAGGTGTCGAACCACGCACCATCGCGCTGATGGACGTCTGCCGCCTGCGCGACACGCCCATCGTCAGCTTCATCAACAAGCTCGACCGCGACATCCGCGACCCCATCGAGCTGCTCGACGAGATCGAAGCGGTTCTGAAGATCAAGGCGGCGCCCATCACCTGGCCGATCGGCTGCTACCGCGACTTCAAGGGTGTGTATCACCTCAAGGACGATTACATCATCGTCTACACCCCGGGCCACGGGCATGAGCGCACCGACGTCAAGATCATCCAGAAGCTCGACTCCGACGAGGCGCGCAAACATATCGGCGACGAATACGACCGCTTCGTCGAACAGCTGGAGCTGGTCCAGGGTGCCTGTCATGAGTTCGACCAGGACGAGTTCCTCAGCGGCCAACTGACTCCGGTGTTCTTCGGCACCGCGCTGGGCAATTTTGGCGTGGACCATGTGCTTGATGCGGTCGTCGACTGGGCGCCGCGCCCACTGCCGCGTGCCGCCAACGAGCGCGTTGTCGAGCCGGTCGAGGACAAATTCACCGGTTTCGTCTTCAAGATCCAGGCGAACATGGACCCCAAGCACCGCGACCGCATCGCCTTCATGCGCATCTGTTCGGGCAAATACGAAAAAGGCATGAAGCTGCGCCATGCGCGCATCGGCAAGGACATCCGTATCGCCGATGCCCTGACCTTCTTCTCCAGCGAGCGTGAGCAACTGGAAGAAGCCTGGGCCGGCGACATCATCGGTCTGCACAACCACGGCACCATCCAGATCGGCGATACCTTCACTGAAGGCGAAAACCTCGGTTTCACCGGCATCCCGCATTTCGCCCCGGAACTGTTCCGCCGCGTACGCCTGAAGGACCCGCTGAAGTCCAAGCAGCTGCGCCAGGGCCTGCAGGAACTGGCCGAAGAAGGCGCGACCCAGGTGTTCTTCCCCGAGCGCAACAACGACATCATCCTCGGCGCGGTGGGTGTGCTGCAGTTCGACGTCGTCGCTAGCCGCCTGAAGGAGGAATACAAGGTCGAGTGCGCCTACGAGGCGATCAACGTCTGGTCGGCGCGCTGGATCGAGTGCGACAACGAGAAGAAGCTCAAGGAATTCAGCGACAAGGCCTACGAGAACCTGGCACTCGACGGCGGCGGCCACCTCACCTATCTGGCACCGACCCGGGTCAACCTGAGCCTGATGGAAGAGCGCTGGCCGGATGTGAAATTCAGGGCGACGCGCGAGCATCACTGACAGGCGATCATTCGTAGGCACCGGCCTGGTGCCTACGAGAGTGGCGCCTGAAGTTACCAGCGGGATTGGCCTTCAGCGAGGCAAGACACCGCGGCCTGCGCATCCCGTCGCACGATTCGAATCCCTCTACCAATCCAGTGCCAGGCGACTCTCGAAGTGGCGTGGCTCGCCGCTCAGCGGATCGCGAAATTCCAGGCCGCGTGCCAGCAGTTTGAGCGGGTTGGCGTAGTCGTCCTGATCACGACGACTGCGCTCGATCAGCTCCGGATAAAAGGGATCGTTGCAGATTCCGGCTCCCAGCGTGGCCATCTGCAAACGCAATTGGTGCTTGCGTCCAGTCACTGGGAAAAGTGCGTAGCGCCAGAACGCACCGCGGCGCTCCAACACCTCGATACGCGTCTCGCTGTTGGGCGCGCCATCACCCTGTTTCATCAGAAAGAACGGATCGCCCTCGACCATGTGCAACCGCTCCTGCCGCGGAAAGTCGAGAGCGGGTAGCGCCGGGCAGATCGCTTCGTAGCGCTTGTCGATCCGGCGCTCGCGAAACAGCGCCTGATAGCGGCCACGGCTTTCGGGATTGGTGGAGAACAGCACCAGCCCGGCAGTCAGCCGATCAATGCGGTGGATGGGTACCAGATCGGGATTGCCCAGACGTTTGCTCAGACGCGCCAATAGGGTTTCGTTGACGTACTCGCCGGCCGGCATCACCGGCAGGAAATGCGGTTTGTCCGCCACCAGCAGATGCTCATCGAGGTGCAACACCTGCTCCGCGAAGGGAATCGGCTTTTCCTCCGGCACTTCACGAAAGTAGTGAACCCTCAGCCCCACTTGATAGGGATGATCAACCGCGAGCGGCCGCCCGTCGGCGCCCAGCACGCGTGCTCTGGCGAAGCGATCCAGCCAGGTGGCGCGATCAATCGCGGGGAAATGCGCGCATAAGCAATCGAGCACCGAGGGCCAGTCGCCCTGGGGCAGATGCAGGGTGCTGCGGGCGTTGTGGGCAGTGGCGGACATGACGACGACGCACATGGGAATTGGCCAGCGATGATACCCGACTGCATCGTGCCGACCGTCGGTTCATATCGATTTCACCATTGGTGGTGTCGATTTGGCTCGGTGTCGATCGACCATCCGAGCATGCATCGAAAACCATCGATGCTTCATTCGCTCGTCCCGCAAGCGGAGGTTTACGATGAACAACCATCCGATCGTTTCCCGTCAGCAATGGCTGGCCGCCCACAGCGAACACCTGCTCAGAGAAAAGCAGGTCACCCACCAGCGCGAAACCCTCGCAGCCGCCCGCCGCGAACTGCCCTGGGCATTGGTGGACAAAGACTACCGATTCCAAGACGCACACGGCTCGGTGGGCCTGGCCGAGCTGTTCGAAGGGCGCAACCAACTGATCATCAAGCATTTCATGTTCGGCCCCGACTGGCAGGAAGGCTGCGTCGGCTGTTCCTTCGAGATGGACCATCTGCAAGGCGCACTGGTGCACCTGACCCACCATGACGTCAGCTTCGCCGCGGTGTCGCGGGCGCCCTTCGCGGCGCTCGAAGTCTTCCGCCAACGCATGGGCTGGCAAGTCCGCTGGGTATCGTCTGCTGGCAGCGATTTCAACCGCGACTTTCATGTCTCGTTCGATCCCGAGGACATCGTCGAAGGCAAGGTCTTCTATAACTTCACCTGGCAGCCGTTCGTCTGCGAAGAGCTGTCGGGCTTCAGCGTGTTCTATCGCGACGAGGACGGACGCATCTTCCACACCTTTTCCGCTTATGGGCGTGGTGCCGAAGAGCTGCTCGGCAGCTATGTGCTGCTCGATATGACACCCAATGGGCGTAACGAAAACGGGCCGCAACATAACCTGACCGACTGGGTTCGCCATCACGACCGTTACGACAGCGACGATCGCGTCGACTCGACTGGGCGCGTCAGCTCAAGCGACCATCGGGGATCGGCGGATTGCTGCCATCGCACCTGAACGCTCGCCGTCGCCGCAAGGAATTCTCGGGAAACCCTCACCGCACTACCCGGTCCAGACTAGAACGACCAGGCATGTTCTAGGGCTGCCCAAGCCGCTTATCCCACGCGTACTGTGATTGTTTGGGCGCCTGCGATACCCCAGCCCTACTGGCCTGAAGAGTTCTCAGCCGAATCAAGCGAGGTTTCCATGGCAATGACAGTGGGTGACTACGTGATCGAACGCCTCTACCAATGGGGCGTTCGCCGCATTTACGGCTACCCCGGCGATGGTATCAACGGGGTGTTCGGCGCTCTCAATCGTGCCAACGAGAAGATTCGCTTTATCCAGGCTCGGCACGAGGAGATGGCGGCCTTCATGGCCGCGGCAGACGCCAAGTTCAGCGGCGGCCTCGGCGTCTGTATCGCCACGTCCGGCCCAGGTGCCGCGCATCTGATCACCGGCCTTTACGATGCGCGGCTGGATCACATGCCGGTGCTGGCGATCACCGGGCAGAAATCGCGCACTGCGCTGGGCGGCCATTATCAGCAGGAGATCGATCTGCCTGCGTTGTTCAAGGACGTGTCCGGCGCGTTCGTCGAACAGGCCAGTGCACCCGCCCAGGTCAGACACCTGATCGACCGGGCGATCCGCACCGCGGTGGGCGAGCGTAAGGTCGCGACGGTGATTCTGCCCAACGACCTGCAGGAGGCCGAGTACAGCGAGCCGCCGCGGGCCCACGGCGCCGTGCATTCGGGTGTCGGTTACACCCGACCGAAGATGGTGCCTTACGACGCAGATCTGCAACGCGCGGCCGAAGTGCTCAATGCCGGCGAGAAGGTGGCCATCCTGGTGGGTGCCGGCGCGCTGAACGCCACCGACGAAGTGATCGCCGTGGCCGACAAACTCGGTGCCGGGGTAGCCAAGGCGCTATTGGGTAAGGCCGCGGTGCCTGACGACCTCCCCTGGGTCACCGGCTCCATCGGCCTGCTCGGAACCGAGCCAAGCTACAAGCTGATGACCGAGTGCGACACTCTGCTGATGATCGGCTCGGGCTTCCCCTACTCCGAATTCCTGCCCAAGGAAGGCCAGGCGCGCGGCGTGCAGATCGACCTAAAGGCCGACATGCTCAGCATCCGCTACCCGATGGAGGTGAATCTGCAAGGCGACTCGGCCGAAACCCTGCGCGCGCTGCTGCCATTGCTGCAGGAAAAAACCGAGCGAAAATGGCGCAGGCACGTCGAAGAGTGGCGCATGGACTGGGAGCATCTGCTGGAAAACCGCGCCATGGTCGAGGCCCATCCGATCAACCCGCAGCGCGTCGCCTTCGAGCTATCGCCCCGCCTGCCGGATAACGCCATAGTCACCAGCGACTCAGGTTCCTGCGCCAACTGGTATGCCCGCGACGTGAAGATGCGCCGCGGCATGATGGGCTCGCTGTCCGGAGGCTTGGCCTCGATGGGCGCAGCCGTGCCTTATGCGATAGCCGCCAAGTTTTCGCACCCGGAACGCACGGTCGTGGCGATGGTGGGCGATGGCGCGATGCAGATGAACAACATGGCCGAGCTGATCACCGTCTCCAAATATTGGCAGCAGTGGCAGAACTCGCAGTGGATCTGCTGCGTCTTCAACAACGAGGACCTCAATCAGGTGACTTGGGAGCAGCGCGTGATGGAAGGCGATCCGAAGTTCGAGGCGTCGCAGGATATTCCCAACGTACCCTACCACCGCTTCGCCGAGTCCATCGGGCTGAAGGGCATCTACGTCGACCGTGAAGATCAGGTCGCGGCCGCCTGGGACGAGGCGTTCGCCGCGGACCGGCCGGTGGTGCTCGAATTCAAGACCGACCCCGACGTGCCGCCGCTGCCGCCGCACATCAAGCTGGAGCAGGCCAAGGCCTATGCGTCGGCGTTGCTGCATGGCGACCCGGACCAGGGCGGGATCATCAAGCAATCGGCCAAGCAGGTGCTCAGCAAGGTCCTGCCGGGCCGCCACGCAGACAAGGGCAAGGACCGGAAGTGAGCGGGCGTCCTGGCGCCAACAGGTCATCCCGCCCATCGCCTGCCGCACCGCCGATCGCATTTGGATTCTGGTGGGGTGAGGCGGACTGAAGCGAAGCAGACTTTTAGCGCTTGTCGATGGAAACAAGCGCCGCCTCACCGGCCTCGCTCTGGAAGCCGATCCGCACCTCGTCGCCTACGGCCAGGCCGTCGAGTTGCTCGCGCCTGGCCTGGAACTCCATGCTCGAGGCCGGCCATTTCAATGCGGGGACCGGGCCGTGGGCGATGGTCACCACGCCGCGCTCGTGATCGATGGCCTCGATGGTGCCAGTGGCCCGCATGACCGGCTCGGACATCAACTCGGTAGCCGGCCCGGCGTCGATTTCCGGTGCTTCTGCCGGCT
Source organism: Pseudomonas sp. YJ42 (assembly GCF_047225135.1). Classification (NCBI taxonomy): domain Bacteria; kingdom Pseudomonadati; phylum Pseudomonadota; class Gammaproteobacteria; order Pseudomonadales; family Pseudomonadaceae; genus Pseudomonas; species Pseudomonas sp. YJ42. Next base: position 2,020,669 of record NZ_CP178378.1, read on the forward strand.
CCGTCGGTTTGAGCAGATCCTGCGCCACTACCGGTTGAACGAGCAGCACCAGGCTGAGCGCGACGCAATGAAGCGGTTTCATGACAGGCCTCCCGGGACAGGTGGACGTACGCTGCATTGGACAATAGCGCCTCGACGATTACTGCTAGCGGGCGATTTTCCCGGCATCGCGCTCGTTCAGCTTCGCGTAAGCCACGTTCCGTAATCTGTGAATCGTCGAAACCCACACAGGAAAACCAAACCATGAAAACACTGACTACCCTGATTACCGCCGCCACCCTCGCCCTCGGCGCCAACCTGGCCATGGCCCGCGACCTTGGACCGGACGAAGCGCTCAAGCTGCGCGATGCCGGCACCATTCAATCCTTCGAGAAGCTCAACGAGGCAGCGCTGGCCAAGCATCCGGGCGCCACTGTCGAGGAAACCGAGCTGGAGGAAGAATACGGCCGCCACATCTATCAGCTTGAACTGCGTGACGACAAAGGTGTGCAATGGGACATGGAGCTCGACGCCAAGACCGGCGAAGTGCTCAAGGACCATCAGGACGATTGATGCGACCCACCACTCTTCTCAGCGTTCCCCTGACCATACTGCTCGCCGCCACCCCGGCGGCGGGCCGTGACCTGGATCAGGACGAAGCCCTGCAGCTACGCCACGAAGGGCTGATCATGCCGCTGGAGGCGCTCGTGCAGCGCACCATGGAGCGCTATCCAGGCGCTCGGCTGCTGGAAGCCGAACTGGAAGAAGAAGATGGGATCTACGTCTATGAAATCGAATTGCTCACAGCCGACGGCGTCGCCCGCGAACTTGAATTGGACGCGCGCGACGGCCGCCTGCTCAAGGACGAAGAAGACTGATGCGCCTGTTGTTGGTCGAAGACAATGTGCCGTTGGCCGATGAACTGATCGCCAGCCTTGGCCGCCAAGGCTACGCCACCGATTGGCTGGCCGATGGTCGCGACGCCGATTACCAGGGCGGCAGCGAGCCCTATGACCTGATCGTTCTGGACCTCGGCCTGCCTGGCAAGCCGGGGCTGGAGGTCTTGCGCGCCTGGCGCGCACGCGGTGTTTCCACGCCGGTGCTGGTCCTTACTGCGCGTGATTCCTGGGCCGAACGCATCGAAGGCCTCAAGGCCGGTGCCGACGATTACCTGACCAAACCCTTTCACCCGGAAGAACTGCAGTTGCGCATCCAGGCGCTGCTGCGGCGCGCCCACGGCGTGGCCAATCAACCTTTACTGCAGGTCGGCGGGCTGGCCCTGGACGAAGCGCGCCAGCGTTGCAGCCAGGATGGCCAGGACGTCGAACTGACCGCCGGCGAGTTCCGTCTGTTGCGCTACTTCATGCTGCATCCCGGCCAGCTGCTGTCGAAGACCCAGCTGGCCGAACATCTATATGACGGCGAAACCGAGCGCGACTCCAACGTCATCGAAGTGCATGTCAACCGACTGCGCGGCAAGCTCGGTCGCAAGCTGATCGAAACTCGTCGCGGCCAGGGTTATCGCTTCGGCGGCGCGTCTTGAAGTCCATTCAGCGCAGCCTCAGCCTCGGGCTGATTTCAGGCCTGCTGCTGGTCGGTCTGCTATTGGTGCAGACCAGTCTGTGGCTATTCGAAGCCGGCCTGCGGCGCAACCTGGCGATCGACCTGCGGGAAGAGACCGAGGGCCTGCTGATCGCCATGGTCCAAGGCACGGACGGCTTCCAGCTGGACCCGAACCGGCTCAATCCTCGCTATCAGCGGGCGTTTTCCGGCCACTATTTTCGCATCGATCTGCCGACGCGCAGCTGGCGATCCCGCTCGCTGTGGGATGCCGAACCGGCCTGGCCCACCACCAACGGTTTGGCCAGCGACCTCCTCGAAGGCCCGCAGGATCAGCAACTGCTGAGCTTTCGTGCCGAATACCGGCGCGGCGGGCAGACCATCGTCATCAGCGTCGCGCGCGACTACACGCCCGTGCTCAAGAGCTTCGCCCAGGTTCGTCTGGGCGGACTGGGCCTGGTCGGCTTGGCGCTGCTGGTGTTTCTGCTGCTGCAGCGCTATGCGGTTAAGCTCGCCATGCGCCCGTTGGAGCGCGCGCGCCAGCAGATCGCTCAGCTGCAGCAAGGCGAGCGTCAACAGCTGGACATCCAGGCGCCGCTCGAATTGCAGCCGTTGGTGGAACAGATCAATCACCTGCTGGCGCACACTGACGAGACCCTCAAGCGCTCGCGGCACGCCTTGGGCAACCTGGGTCACGCGTTGAAAACGCCACTGGCGGTGCTCGGCAGCCTCATCCGACACGAGGAACTACAGCCTCATCCGCAGTTGCAGGCGGCTCTTCGCGATCAGCTGGAGCAGATCCAGCAACGCGTCGCCCGTGAGCTGGGGCGCGCACGGTTGGCCGGCGACGTGCTACCCGGCGCCTATTTCGATTGCGCCGAAGAACTCGCGCCGTTATTCGAGACGCTGAACATGATCCACCGCCGCGATCTTCATCTGCATTGGCACACGCATGAAGATTGCCGCCTGCCCTGGGATCGAGAAGACATGCTCGAACTGCTCGGCAACCTATTGGACAACGCCTGCAAATTCGCCCGCTCGGAAGTGCTGTTGAGCATCGATCGGACGCCGGGCGGCTACCTCATTCGGGTAGAAGATGACGGACCGGGCATTCCAGAAGACCAACGCGAAGCGGTACTGGAACGCGGTATTCGCCTCGACGAGCGCGCCGAAGGACACGGACTGGGGCTTGGCATCGTGCGGGATATTCTGGCCGCCTGGAACGGTCGGCTATCGTTGGAGCAAAGTTCGCTCGGCGGTTTGCGGGCAAGCGTTCACTTGTCGACGCAGCCGCGCCGCAAAGAATAACCAGGGGGTCAGGAACAGACGGATCGGCGAGGTTTTTACTGGCCGCGCGCCAGCTCGTTACGCATATCTTCCAGGATAGTTTCCACCAACAGGCCGTTCTGTACCTGACGACCGGAGACCATTCGAATGGCTTCGGTGCCGTTGATGGGGTAGCCGACGCGAACGACCAGATAGCCATCGTCCTGCGGCTCCACGCGAGTTTTGTAGTCAGCCGGAAAGTTGTCGGCAAGGTGACGGGACAGGGTTTTCATGAAGACCTCGTGCGCTGAGTCTGAAACAAAGACCTGGCAATGCACTCGGAGATTCCGAACCACTCATCGGATGACCGTCGGTCGACAAAAAACTGTAACGAGCGCGTCCGCCCAGGTTCACTTTCCCTCGTCTCTGCCGTAGGCCAGCCAGGCCAGAACACCCATGCCGGCAAAGGCAGTCGCGGAAAGCAGCAGCGCGTTCAATAACAGGCTCATGATGTCATCGTCCTCGTTTGGCTCGCTTGATGTACGCCCCGAATATATGTAGCTTCGCGCGACACGTCGAGCCACCCGATAGTCGCGTGTAAAGTTTTCCAGCAGATGAGGCGAACATGAAAAGGAAGCAATCGATCAGCCAGATCCGCTGGGACCTGGCGCTGCGCTATCGCCTGATCGAGACGGTGGCCTGGTGGGAAGGTCGTCTGACGACCGGACACCTGATGCAGAGTTTCGGCATCAGCCGGCAACAGGCTTCGAAGGACATCAACACCTACCTGAACGAGCATGCGCCGAAAAACCTTACATATGACCGCCATCTGAAGGGCTACAAGCCAAGCAAGGGGTTCACCCCGCTGTTCATCGATGGCAGCGCCGGCGCCTACCTGCACCTGCTCGACCAGAACCGCGACCGCGCGCCGCATATCGAAGGCCTGGCGCTGGCCTACGCGCATACCGAGGTGCTGCACATGCCTGACCGCAGCATCCGCCCGGAAGTCTTGCGGCCGATTCTGAAAGCCTGCCGTGAAGGGTTGCGGCTGGAAACCGAATACGTGTCCCTCGCCCACCCCGACGTCGAAATCCGTGTGATGGCACCGCACACCCTGGTCTTCACCGGAACTCGCTGGCACGTGCGCGCCTACTGCGAGAAGAACCGCGGCTTCCGCGACTTCGTGCTCAGCCGCTTTCGCGGCGAGCCGGACCTGATGGATGAAAGTGACAACACCCAGGACGCCGACGAGGCCTGGAACACGCCGGTCGAGGTGATCATCGAGCCCGATGCGCGCCTGACGCCGGAACAGAAGGCGATCATCGCAACCGATTATGGGATGGAGAACGGTGAGTTACTGATTAAAACGCGCGGTGCGCTGGTGCAATACGTGCTGCAGCGGTATCAGATCGATCCCAACACCGTGCAGGCCAATGCAGCGGCGCAGCAGATTCAGGTGAGGAATCTGCAGGGGTTGAAGGGGTGGTTGTACACATGACTCGGCTGCGCAGCGTCGTGCATAGAGGCGAGTTTATCCGTCCATCTTCGCCCGTCTGGCCGGTTGCGAGGGGGACGGCAACGAGCCGGGAGATATATCGCTTCTTGGCTTTTTATAGGGGCGCGTTTGGGCGCGCAGCATTACCGGCTTCGACACCGAAGTTCGGCGCCGCACTTTCATCGGTCGTCACTGCAGGTTGCGCCTCGCACGGCGCGTTACTTTTTCTTGTGTGGCCAAGAAAAAGTAACCAAAAAGAAGGCCACCCCTGCATCCGGGTTTTGCTGCGCAAAACTTCCCTCCCTCCGGCGCCGCTCCGGGGGGCGTCGCGAAGGGCCATCCCTGGCCCATCACTCCTCGCTCGGCGTCCATGCCTCGCGTCCCCCTACGCAACGCCTACGCTCGGCCTCGTGAAGGGGACTCGGGACCGAGGCGTCTGGAAGTTTTTCAGCAGCGACAGCAACAAAGCGCCTTCCTCATTTGAGGACGAACAGGCCGTCAGACGACGCCGAACGCCCCTTTCAGGAGGCCGAATGGAATCCGCGCGGAGGGGAGCGAGCGGCATGGATGCCGCGAGAGGCGTAAAGGGCCATGGATGGCCCTTGTACGCCGGCCCCCGGAGCGCGGATGGAATGAGGGAAGTCTCGCGAAGCGAGACCCGGATGCAGGGGCAAGACCTTTTGGTTCCTTTGGGCGGGGCCGGCCATCCGGCGACTGCCAAAAGGGACTCGCCCAGCAGGGCGAAACCAATGCCCCAGCCAACCCAGCCAATGGGTATCACTCAGCGAACCCAAAGACAAAGCCAAGGCCAAAAGACCTCGCAAGCAAGGACTCGGCGCGCCCCTCGCGGCTACAAAAGCATCTCGCAAATTCTGCGCCCAGCCTCGCATCCAGTCGCGCCCCGCCGCGACTCCAACGAAAAAAGACCCCTCGTATGCGCCTGATCCACACCTCCGACTGGCACCTGGGCCAAACCCTTCACGGCCAGGACCGCGACTACGAACATGCGCAGTTCCTCGCCTGGCTGCTCGACCAACTGATCGTCCATCAGCCCGACGCACTGCTGATCGCCGGCGATATCTTCGACACCGTCAACCCGCCGCTCAAGGCGCAGGAGCGCCTCTACGATTTCATCGTCCGCGCCCACGAAAAGCTGCCGCAGCTGGACATCGTCATGATCGCCGGCAACCACGATTCTGGCGGGCGCATCGAACTCCCAGGTCCCTTGATGCGACGGCTGAACACCCACGCTATCGGCCGCATCAGCTGGCTGGCTGACCATCAACTCGACCACGGCCGCTTGCTGGTGCCGCTGCACGATGCCCGGGGCCAGGTCGCCGGCTGGTGCCTCGCCCTGCCCTTTCTGCGCCCGGCGGAGGTTACCGGCGGTGAGACGGGTGAGGACTACATGGCCGGCATCCGCCATGTGCACCAGCACCTGATTGCCGCGGCCGAAGCGCAGCGCCAGCCCGGCCAGGCGCTGATTGCCATGAGCCACGCGCATATGGCCGGTGGCGCAGTGTCGGAGGATTCGGAACGCAACATCGTCATCGGCAATGCCGAGGCGCTGCCGGCCAGCCTGTTTCCTGAACCCGTCGCCTATGTCGCCCTGGGTCACCTGCACAAGCCGCAGAAGGTCGCCGGACAGGAGCGTATTCGCTACAGCGGCTCGCCGTTGCCGCTGTCGTTCGGCGAGATCAACTACCCGCATCAGGTGCTGCTGGTGAGTTTCGATGGCGATCAGTTGAGCCGGATTGAAAGCCTGCCGGTGCCACGCGCGGTGGCGATGATCCGCATCGGCCGCGCCCCGCTGGCCGAGGTGATCAGTCAACTCGAAGCCCTACCGCCGGTGGGCCTGTTCACCGAGAACCTGCCTTGGCTGGAAGTACGGGTGCAGCTCGACGAGCCTCAGCCCGACCTGCGCCAGCGCATCGAAGTGGCGCTCGCCGGCAAGGCCTGCCGCCTGGTGCGCATCGCCAGCGAATACGCCGGCAAACGCGGCGAGGCCGACTCGGAGGTCCTGCTCGGCCTCGACCAGATCACGCCACAGGAACTCTTCGCCCGCGCCTGGGAAGAACAGTTCGGCAACCCGCCGGACGAGCAGGCGCTGGACGATTTCGCCAGTCTGCTGCAAAGCGTCGAGTTCGCCAGCGAAGGAGACGGCAAATGAAGATCCTCGCCATCCGCCTGAAAAACCTCGCCTCTCTGGCTGGCGAGCAGGTGATCGATTTCACCGCCGAACCCTTGGCCAGCGCCGGCCTGTTCGCTATCACCGGGCCCACCGGGGCGGGCAAGAGCACCATCCTCGATGCCTTGTGTCTGGCGCTGTTCGGCAGCACGCCACGACTCGACGGCGCCTCGCTGCTGAGCAAGGTGCCTGACGGCAACGACGAGATCGGCAGCGGCGACGAACGCAACCTGCTGCGCCGCGGCTGCGCCAGTGGCTATGCCGAGGTGGATTTCGTCGGCGTCGACCAGCATCGCTACCGCGCCCGCTGGGAGGTCAAGCGCGCCCGCGAGAAAGTCGACGGCCGTCTGCAGGCCAGCAACCAGAGCCTGCTGGACCTGAACCGCGACCAGTTGCTGGCCAGCGGCAAGAAGCGTGAATTCAAGGAGCTGCTGGAAGCCAAGCTCGGCCTGACCCTGGCGCAGTTCACCCGCGCGGTGCTGCTGGCCCAGAGCGAGTTTTCGGCGTTTCTCAAGGCCGACGACAACGACCGCGGTACCCTGCTGGAAAAGCTCACTGACACAGGGCTCTACAGCCGCCTGGGCCAGGCTGCCTTCGAAGCGGCCAAGCGCGCCCGCGAAGCGCTGGCTGCGCTGCAACAACAGGCCGGCGGCGTACAGCCACTGGAACCCGAGGCGCGCCAAGCGCTGGAAGCGTTGCATGAGCAACAACAGGCCGAACTCAAGACCCTGCAACAGCAGCTCGAAGCGCTCAAGCAACAGCGCCAATGGTTGCAGGACCTTTCCCGTCTGCAAGGCGAGCGCGACAATGCCCGGCGCCAGCTCGCCGAGGCCGAAGAAGAGCAGCAAAACCTAGCCGATGCCCGGCGCATTCTCGGGCTGTTCGACCAGTTGGCACCGCAACGCCATCGTTTTATTCGTGAACGTGAACTGGCGCCATTGTTGGCCAAGGTCGACGAGACCCTGGCGCGCCATCAGCGCGAGCACACGGACGTGGAGCGCTGCGTCGGGCAATTGGAAGAGGCCTGCCGCGCCTCGACCGAGGCGCTGAAAACCGCCGAACAGCAGCACAAAGCCGCCGAGCCCGGGCTCGCGCGGGCTCGCCGTGAAGAAGAACGCCTGAGCCACCTCGACAACGATCTGCGGGAAGCGCGCGAGCAAGCCGAACAAGCCGAACTGGCGAGCCAGGCCGGCGACACAACGTTGGCCCAGCTGCGCCAGCAACAGGAACAGACGGCCACGCAGCTCGGCGCCCTCGTCGAATCGCTCATGCGCAGCGCCGAATTGCAACCGCTGTGCGCAGCCTGGAGCGGCTACCGGCCACGCCTGCAACAAGCGGTGCAGATTGCGGCTCGGTTGCAACAAGGTCGACAGGAATTGCCGGCGCTGGAAGCCACCGCCATTGCTGCCGAAGCCGCGCAAACCACGGCCCGCCAGGCGCTCGAAGAGCTGCAGAAGCAAATCGGCGGTGAAACGAGCCTCGGCGAGCAGCTTGCCAAACTGACGACTGGACTCGAAGCCTCCCGCAAGGCCGAGCGCGGACTTGAAGGCCTGCACAACCTATGGTCTCGCCAGCAACAGTTGGCCAATCAGCAGCGCGCTCTGCAAAGCGAACAAGGCCGCCAGCAGGACGAACTCGATGCCCTCACCCAGGCCGGCAAGCTGGCGCGCGGCGAGCGCGACGAAGCGGAGAAGACGCTGAAGATTTTGCAGGCGCTGCTGGATCGCCAGCGCCTGGCCCGTAGCGCCAATGTCGAGGCCTTGCGCGCCGCGCTGGTACCGGGCGAGCCGTGCAGCGTATGCGGCAGCGCCGAGCATCCCTGGCACGACGGCGACGCGCTGCTCGCCGCCCTCGATCAGCACGATGAGGGCGAAGTCGAGCAGGCGCAACGCCACCTCGCCGCCCAGGACGAAAAACTGCAAGCCCTGCGCGATCAGCACATCGTCCTCTCCACCGGGATCAAACAGAACGGTCAGCGACAGGGGGAAATCGCCGATGAGCTGGCGAAGCTGGAGGCTCAACTCTGCGCCCTGCCCAGCTATTCCGACCTGCTGAGCCAGGCGGAAACGGATCGCCAATCTTGGCTCGACAGCCGTTTGGCCTCGCTCAAGGCCGACATTGCCCACGCCAATAGCCGTCAACGTGAGCTGCTCAAGTTGCAACAGCGCAGCGAAGAACTGCTGAACGCTGCGCAGCGGGCCCGCGAAACCTGCGTTCAGGCCACCCAGGCCTTGGCCGGGCAGCGCGATGCCATCGCCCGCGACAACGCGCGACTAGAAGAAGAGCTGGCCGAATTCGCCGATCTGATGCCAGCCGCCCTGCTCGCGCGCTGGCGCGAGGCGCCTGCCGATACGTTCATGCAACTGGACGGCCAGGTCGAGGCCCGACGCCAGCAGCTCGAGCAGCAGACCGAGCTGGCAGACGAACAACAGCAGCGCCAGGCAGCACTGGAGCGCGAGCAGCTACAACAACAGCATCGCCTCGACCAGCACAAGGCCTGCACCACCCGTCTTGCCGAGCTGCAAACACGGGAACAGGCCTGTCGCCAGAGCCTGCGCGAAAGCCTCGGCGAACGGCCCAGCGCCCAGGCCTGGCAGCAGCAATTGGAAAAGGCCATCCAGCTCGCCCGTCATCAGCAGGCCGCAATCGACCGGCAACTGAACGAGGCGCGCCTCGAGCTGACCCGGCTCGCGAGCGAGCAGCACAATTGCGCTCAGCGCCGTGCCGAGCTGCTGGCCGAGCGCAGCACGCTCAGCGAAGAACTCGCGAGCTGGCGCGCCGCGCATCCCGACTTGGACGATGCAACCCTGGAGCAGCTATTGCAGCTGGACGACACGCTGCTCGCCGAAGCGCGTGAACGTCTGCGTGCCAACACCGAACAGCTCGCCCGTGGTCGCGAGCGCCTCGACGGCTGCGAGCAGAGGCTGAAGGCACACCAGTCTGGACAGACGAACCCACCGGACGCCGAAACGCTGGAAACCCAATTCAGTAGTCAGCAAGCCAGCTGCGACAGGGCCGAGCAGCGCAGCACCGAAACCCGCGCCGCACTGCTCGACGACGATCGCCGGCGCAACCAGAGCCAGGCGCTGCTCCAGCAGATCGCCGACGCGACCGCCGAAAGCCAGCGCTGGGGGCGTATTGCCGCCTTGATCGGAACCAGCGACGGCGGAGCCTTCCGCAAGATCGCCCAGGCCTACAACCTCGACCTCCTGGTGCAGCATGCCAACGTGCAACTGCGCCAGCTGGCCAGGCGCTATAGGCTCAAGCGCGGCGGCAGTCCGCTGGGATTGCTGGTGATGGACACCGAGATGGGCGACGAGCTGCGCTCGGTGCATTCGCTGTCCGGCGGCGAAACCTTCCTCGTCTCGCTGGCACTCGCGCTGGGCCTGGCGTCGATGGCGTCGAGCAAGCTGAAGATCGAATCGCTATTCATCGATGAAGGCTTCGGTAGCCTCGACCCCGAATCGCTGCAGATCGCCATGGACGCGCTGGACTCGCTGCAAGCCCAGGGCCGCAAGGTCGCGGTGATTTCGCACGTAGCGCAAATGCATGAACGGATTCCGGTGCAGATCCAGGTGCAACGGCAGGGTAGCGGCCAGAGCGGCCTGCGGATCACCGGAGGGGGCGGCTGAGCAACCGGCCTTGGTGCGAAGTGAAAACGAAACCGGCAGACGTCGCTTGTGGCGGCGCCGCCAGGTTCCGCACGAGGAAGGGTGAAACGGGCCCACCGCTTGTGGCCGTGCGCCTGCCGCGACAACAGGTCATCGCGAACGGCGGCAGCATACGAACCCAAGCTTTCAACAAGCTGTCGATAATCTGAGCCCTGCCGAGCCTGCCGCCATGCCACGAACCCAACCCACCACCGACGCGCTGCGTGCCATGCACGAACAAGGCTACGTGCTGTTGCGCGAGGTGCTGCAGCCACGGCAGATCGACGAGGTGCGCGCCGCCATCGACCGCCTCGAACCTATCCATTGGGACTATCAAGGGCTGGTGGATGACCATTACAAATGCGTCTTCAATCGCGACCCACTCTGGCTGCCTTACCTCGACCTGCCAGGCGTCATCGAGCTCGTCGAAGCCTGCCTAGGCGCGGACTGCCATGTGATCGGCCAAACCGCCTGGCGCAGCCATCCGGGCTTCGTCGGTGGTGAGTTGCACGCCGATTACCTGGCGATGGAATTGCCGGAGGCGTTGCTGGCCGACCCCACCTTCAGGCTACCGATGCAGGTTTGCACGGCGCACATCTATCTCGACCGGATCGATGCGGACCTCTGCCCCACCCGCGTGATTCCCGGCAGTCACCGCGCCGGTCGTAAACCGCGCATGGGCGAAACCGATTGGAAGGGCCGTGAGCCGGAGCCGGTACTTTGCGATGCGGGCGACGTCCTGCTGTTTCGCAGCGACCTCTGGCACGCCGGCAGCCGCAACCGCACCGCCGACCGCAGCCGCTATCTGCTGCAGGTGCACTACGGCCGGCGCATGGTCGCGCAGAAGTTCTCGCCCTATTTGCAGTGGCATTTCAATCCCGACGTGCTGGGGGCGGCCACACCCCGGCAGCGACGCCTGCTGGGCGAGCACGAGGCCTCGGAATACGACTGAGCGAACAGCCCCTTTGGCATAGCTTCTGCAAAGCAGGACAGACCGGCCGCCGCATGCGGCCCGCCCAGTCCGACTCGCCAGTCCACCTCGAGAGGTATCGCCGATGATTTCCTGCCGCAGCCAAGTCACCCAAATGATCGTGTCCGCCAAGGTGCGGAAAAACCTCAGATGGGGCGATATCGCCGAGTCCATGGGCATGTCGAAGGAGTGGACGACAGCCGGCTGCCTGGGCCAGATGGCCTTCGACAAGGCTCAGGCGGAAACCCTTGGCAAGCTGTTCGAGCTGCCTGACGAGGCCGTGGCCTGGCTGCAGATCGTGCCCTATAAAGGCTCACTGCCGACCACGGTGCCCACCGATCCCCTGATCTATCGCTGGTACGAACTGGTCAACGTCTATGGCAGCACCATCAAGGAACTGATCCATGAAGAATTCGGTGACGGCATCATGAGCGCCATCGACTTCTCCATGAACATTCAGCGCCAACCGGATCCTAAAGGAGACCGTGTCAATGTGGTGCTCTCCGGCAAGTTCCTGCCCTACAAGAGCTACTGACCGATCAGCGAGGCAGGGCCTCAGGGCACGTTCGTGCCGAGCAGTTGCGCATTGGCCTGCTGCTCCTGTTCCTCGCTCAGTCGCAGCTGCGTCAGATAGGCCGCCAGCACCTCGATGTCCGCCTCGGACAGCTTGTCGACGATGCCGATCATCACCGAATCGGCTCGGCTCGGGTCCTGGGTACGGAAACGGTTCAGCGCCTTGCTGAGGTATTCGGCAGGCTGCCCCGCCAGCCGCGGTATGGTCTCCCGGCCCTGCGCATGGGCGCCGTGACAACCGGTGCAGGTACGCTGGAACAGCGCCGCGCCACGCTGGATCTGCGCCGCATCGCCGGTAACTGCGGAGGGCACGACCTTCTGCTGGCTGAAATAGACGGCAATGTTGACGCGGTCTTCGAGCGTCAGGTTCTTCGCCAGCTTCGACATTACGAAGTCGATGCGCTCGCCGTTGGCGAATTTCTCGAACGAGTGGAACAAGTAGACCGGATTCTGCGAGGCCAGGTTGGGAATATGCGGACGCTTGCTGTTGCCGTTCTCCCCATGGCAATAGCCGCAGAACAGCATGCGTTCCTGGCCGGCTGCATAGGCCTGTTCACGCCGCGCGGTATCGTCCATCAGGTATCGGAAGCGCTCCATCGCCTCCTCGCTGGCGTGGACGAAAGGAGCGAGGCAACTGAGCAGAACAAGGATGAATAAGCGCATGGGAGGTCCGGCACGGGTGAATATCGAAACGCGTAGCAGCCCGGACTATAAGGAGAAAAACAGCCTCGACACTGGCTCAAGTCAATAAAGACGCACACTGCAGCGCACACCGGCCTGCATCGGGAATTCGTTCGCACTGTTCATCGTGCGTATCGCTCCGAAATAGCGCACACCGCACCGCCGCATCTCGTCGATGCCCCATGCGCCACACTGCGCGTTATTGCCACATTGACCCGATGAGATAAAACTGAAGCCGTCGCATGCGCAATGCACACAGCCGCCTCGTATTCGACTAAAGTAGCGGCCCTTTTTGCCAGCACGAGCCGCGCACCATGCTAGATGGACATGCCGAACTGACCATGACCGTACTGATGACCCCGGACAAGGCCAACTTTTCCGGTAACGTCCATGGCGGCACGCTGCTGAAGTACCTCGATGAAGTCGCCTACGCCTGCGCCAGCCGTTACGCCGGGCAGTACGTGGTCACGCTGTCGGTGGATCAGGTCAACTTTCGCCAGCCCGTGCACGTCGGCGAGCTAGTGACCTTTCTCGCCTCGGTCAACTATGTCGGGACCACCTCGATGGAAATCGGCATCAAGGTCATCACCGAAGACATCCGGCAGAAAACCGTTCGCCACACCAACAGCTGCTTCTTCACTATGGTGGCGGTCGGCGAAGACGGTCGCCCCGCGCCTGTGCCCACCCTGCAGCCGCAAACCCCCGATCAGAAGCGCCGCTTCGCCCAGGCGCAGCACCGCCGGCAGATTCGTCGCGAGCTGGAAGAGCGCTACCGGGCGATCAAGGACGACTACTGAGGCGAGCAAACGCACCGTCCCGCGAACGTTATCGCGGGACCTGACGGCGGCGCCTGTGAAGCGAGACCGCAACGGCAGCAAAAAAACCCTATACAATTCGCGGCTTTTCGCATCCGCCATCCGAGGATTCGCCATGAGCGCTCTGCCAGCCTGCCCCCAATGCAACTCCGAATACACCTACGAAGACGGCCCGATGCTGGTCTGCCCGGAGTGTGGGCACGAGTGGTCTGCCAACGCGACCGAGCCGACTGGTGATGAGCAGAAGGCAATCAAGGATTCGGTGGGCAACACCCTGCAGGACGGTGACACCGTTACCGTGATCAAGGACCTCAAAGTCAAGGGCTCGTCGCTGGTGGTCAAGGTCGGCACCAAGGTCAAGAACATCCGCCTGGTAGATGGCGACCATGACATCGACTGCAAGATCGACGGCATCGGCGCGATGAAGCTGAAGTCCGAGTTCGTACGCAAGGTCTGACGAGCACACGCCTACAGGCCAGCGTGAGAGCGACCCGACCGCGTCCGGATCGATCGCCCGCTGGCGCCTGCACCCTGCTCTACTTACTCGCGGCTCAGATCGATCCCCATCACCAACGGATCATGATCCGAGGCCCGATAGGGTTCGCTGCTGTACAGCAACGAGTGCTGGCGTGGCGTCTTGAACTCCAGGTTGTAATCCAGCACCCGCGGCTCGTCGGCGTTGATGTGCCACTCGGTGGCGTCCTTGACCTGCGCTGCCAGACTGGCGCTGGCGAGACCGTGATCGAGGTAGCCCGACTGTCCGGCGAACACATAGGAATAGGCGTTGCCTTCACCGAAGCGCGCCAGCAGATCCGTATAGCCCGCCGCGCGAATCACATTGATCGGATCTTCCTTGGCGTAGGCATTGAGGTCGCCGAGGATCAGGCGATCCGGATCGTATGATCGGGTCGGATCGCGCCCCAGCCAGTCGACCAACGCCTGGGCGGCCCGCACGCGGGTCAGGTTGCAGTTGCCCTGGCCGTCGCCCATGTCCTTGTCGCCGATGTCATCGCAACTCGACCCCTTGGACTTGAAATGATTGACGACCACGGTCAGCCGCTCGCCGCTGCGGCGCTCGCGGAAGGTCTGCGCGAGCGCCGGGCGGTTCCGGGTGTCGTTGAAACGCGGATCGACCGAACCGTCCAGCACCGCGGCATCCTTGTGCGGGCTGACGATGTCCGTGCGGTAGATCAGGCCGACAGCGATCTCGTCGGTGCCCAACCGATTGCGCCGCGGATCGATGAAGGCATAGCGATCGCGCTCGGGTGAGGCCGCGTTGAGGCCGACCACCAGATCGGCGATGGCGCTTTTCTCACCGTAGCCGTCGTTCTCGATTTCCATCAGCCCGATGATATGGGCGTCCGCGCCAAGAATCGCGGCGATGATCTTGTCGCGCTGACGTTTGAACTCTTCCAGGGAGTGGGCGCCGCGCGAGGTCGGGAAACCACTACCGCGACCGTCACCGTTGAAGTAGTTGAGCACGTTGAAGCTCGCTACCCGCAGTCGCCCGCCGATAGGCTCCGGCGAGTCCGGCCTGGGGTTCTTCGCCACGAACTGCGGTTGTTGCGTCGGCTGCACCCGGTAGCTACTGGCCAGGTAATGCAGCACACCGCGCACGTCGCTTACCTCATAGCCGACCCGCAGCGTCCGGTAGGCATCGAGCTCGGGCGAGGGGTAGCGGATCGGATCCGGATTCTGCCCGCTGCGCCCGTCGTCGAGGATGATCCGGTTGAGGTCGTTCTGTGCCTGCAGACGTTGCGCCGGCTCGCCGGGCGACACCTTGTTGGTCGGAATCCACAGCCGCCCACCGGACGACAACACCACCTCGCCATAGCGGCCCAGGTCATATACCTCGCTGACGGTGAGGGTCTGCGTGAGGCGCACCTGCATACCTTCGTACCGTTCCAGCTCATCGGGCGAGGCAAGCGGCAAGCTGATCTGCGCCAAGCTGGGCAGCGGCTGCGCTTTGGCGACCAGACTGATCTGAGGAGACGTCAACTCCGTGAGGCCGTTGTATTCGGTGACCAATCCGCGTACCTGGACCCGATCGCCCACCTGCACATCCACGCCGTTGCCTTTCCCATAGACGTACAGGCCCTCGGAGGTGAGCGGGTCGTTATCCGTCTCGCTGTCCGGCGCCTGGATGAAGAAGCCGCCCAACTCGCCTTCGTCTTGGCCATTGTTCTGAAAATCAGCTACCACGATCCCTTCGACGATGACCGACTGATTGACTAGCGGGCTGCTATCACCCGTTCCCTGCACCTCGGCAATCGAGCGCCGCCCCGCATCTTCCCCGCCCGGCTCGCCTTCGCCGTACTGGCCCAGGTGGGCGAAGGTATTGACGGCATAACCCTGCCATTCCGTGGCCGGATCGAAGGTGTCGCTGGGGTCGCGATCACCGGTTGAGACCGACACCCTGCGCGTCAGGGTACGATCGGCCGTCTGCGTTTGCCCCGATCCCCAGGCGCTGCCCGGATCGACGCCGAGCTGGCCGATGCTATCGAGAATCTCCCCGGACGGCCCGCGCAACACGATGGCATCGTCGCCGTTGTACCAGCTGCCGCTGCCTCGCTGATTCGCCATGGTCTGCAGGGCCGAATCGGCGCTTTCATGGACCAGCACATGCACGCCGCTCGGCGCGACCTCACCGGCCAGGCCGATGCTCCGCCCGCTGCTGGTCGATCCGTTGAAATAGAAGTCGATCCTATAGCCGTCGAGCGGGACCGCCGTCTCGCCGGGGTTGTAGAACTCCAGCGCCTTGTTATTGCCGCTGCCCTCGATGTATTCGGAAATCAGCAGCTCGGCGGACGCCATCGACTGCGCGCCCAGCGAGACGACTGCCAGCAGTGCGGCGGCCAGGGGATGCGGCATGAAACGGACATTGCGGCGCATGGGTGTCGCTCCGTAGGCTCAGGCGTGTTGGGGTTCGAGGGTTTTGGAGAAGACCGAAGCGCCGTCGATGTCTCGAAGGGTGACGCTCAGGGTGCCACTGCGTGAATCGATTTCGACTTCACCGAAGAACTGGAAACCGGCATAAGGCGATGCGTTGGCGGTCGGCGGCGCCTTCTGGAAAACCGCCTCCGGACCGAAGGTCGCATCCAATGGATTGGGCCCGAAGCTGCCGGCATTCAGGGGCCCGGCGACGAATTCCCAGAACGGATCGAATTCCTGGAAGGCGGCGCGGTTGGGATGATAGTGGTGCGCCGCGCAATAGTGCACATCAGCCGTCAGCCAGACCGTGTTACGCACCCGATATCGCTGGATGAAGCCCAGCAGCTCGGCGATTTCCAGTTCCCGTCCCAACGCCGGGCCGTCCTGGCCATTGGCGATCGCTTCCCAGCGCGGCCGGCCGGCGGTATCGGTGCCATCCGGCACGTGCAGGCCGATGGGCATGTCGGCCGCGATGACTTTCCAGGTCGCGCGTGAACGGCGCAGCTCGCGCTTCAGCCAGGCCAGCTGCTCGGCACCGAGGAACGCGGTCTCGGCACTCTGTTCCGGCTGCAGGTTGTGCGTATTGGCACCACGATAGCTGCGCATGTCCAGCACGAACACGTCCAGCTGCGGGCCATAGGCGATCTTGCGGTAGACACGCCCCGAGGCATCCCGGCCTACCAGGCGCATCGGCGCGTATTCGAGGAATGCCTGGCGGCCACGACGGGCCAACAGCTCGATGTCCTTGACCTGATAGCGCTCGTCCAGCGTCTTGCCCGGCGACCAGTTGTTGGTCACCTCATGATCGTCCCACTGCCAGATCTGCGGCACCTCGGCATTGAACTGGCGCAGATTATGATCGAGCAGGTTGTAGCGATAGTTGCCGCGAAATTCGTCGAGCGTTTCGGCCACCTTGCTCTTGGCCTCAGTGACGATGTTGCGCCAGAGACGCCCGTCTTCGGCCTGCACTTCAGCCTGGATCACACCATCGGCGTAAATCGCATCGCCACTCTGGAGGAAGAAATCCGGGCGACGCTGGCGCATCGCTTCATAGATACGCATACCTCCGAAATCGGCGTTGATGCCCCAGCCCTGGCCACAGGTGTCGCCGCCCCAGACGAAACGGATGTCGCGCGCGCGCCGGGGCGCAGTGCGCAGATGCCCCAGCCAGGGTTCGCTCCGGACATGGTCGCGGGCGTCTTCGAAGCAGGCGCGGTAGAAAATAGACTGATCCGAGGGCAGGCCGCGCAGATCGATCCGCGCAGTGAAGTCCAGGCGCTCGTCAGTGACCGGTGATCTCATCTGCCGGGGATTGGTGAAACCGCTAGTGGTGTCCCACTCGACCACCAACCGTGCAGGTCGATCGCAGCGGCTCCAGATCACCGCGCGATCGGCCAGCACATCACCGGACTGAACGCCGTCGGTGATCCAGGGGCGCGCCGTGGGTGCCGCGATGATGGCAGGCGAAACGCCAAGCGCCGGTAGCGCCAAGCCAGCGCCGATGCCCTGCACCAGACGGCGGCGTGTGCGGTCCAGTTCGTTATTGGTTGGTTCGGTCATGATCGGTCCCCTTCGACTGTGGCTGAAGAAGGGTTTAAGCGACACGCTTGACAGAACCGTGACGCACAGACGAACGGTCGTCAAAAAAACGTACCTATCGATTCAGGTACACATGCCATCGAGCCGTTCAGGACTTGCGACCGTCACCCAAAAGCCGGCGAGACCTGAGCTTCACCCCGAAAGAGCACCGGTCGCGATGTGGCACACACTCATGAATCCGGCGATGGGTTATGTTCGCAGTGTCAAATCCAGGAGCACTCCCATGCGGCGTTATCTGTTCGTTTCTTCACTCATCGCCTCTCTCGCACTCACCGCCTCTGCTGCTCAGGCAGGGGTGCTGATCAATAGCCCGTACTGGGTCGTCGGTCTGACCTGTGCCAACAATCAAGAGTGCTACGCCGCCAGCAACGGCAGCTACACGGGCTCACTGAACGGCGCGCGGCGCTTCGAAGACCAGGCAAGGGCCGTGAAGTTTTTGAACAGCCTGACATCCAGCCTGCGAGACAAGTCCCCACGGCTTGAGCAGCATACGGAACAGCAATGCGTGGAGCCCAGTGATAACCGCAGATACCACGGGCAGCCCTGCTGAGTGACCGGGAATCTCACGTGTCCAACGCGGTGATACCCGCCAGCCGCCCTCTTCCCTAGCGAGACTAGAAGGAAGAGGGTGTGGCCATTGTGTCTTCTCCCAATCGTCCTATTTCTCGCCCTCGTCGAGCGTCCAGGCGATCACCGAGTCGCCGATCTTGGTGCCGAACGAACCATGCCCGCCGGCCATCTGCACCACGTACTGCTTGCCGGTCTTTTCCGACACATAGGTGATCGGCGTCGCCTGGCCGCCGGCGGGCAAGCGCCCTTTCCACAATTCTTTGCCGTTCTGCATGTCATAGGCGCGCAGGTAGTAGTCCAGGGTGCCGCTCATGAAGGCGACACCGCCAGCAGTCACGATCGGCCCGCCCAACGCCGGTGTACCGACGGGCAGCGGAATACCCAACGGCGCGCTATCGCGGCTGGTGCCATTCTTGTGCATCCAGACCTTCTTCATGGTGCGCAGGTCGACGGCCGTGACATAGCCCCACGGCGGCGTCTGGCATGGCAGGCCCAGCACCGACAGCAGCGGCCCCAGTCTGACCATGTAAGGTGCGCCAAGGTTGGGCTGTAGACCGGTCTCGCCGCCACCGGAACGCTCGTCAGGGTCGACCTCACTGCGCTTGACCATCGTTGAAACGAATGCCAGATAGTTCGGTGCGCCGAATAACAGTTGCCGGCTGGGGTCAACCGCAACCGATGGCCAGTTGAAGGTGCCGACGTTGCCTGGATAGATCAGCGAGCCCTTCTGCGACGGCGGCGTGAAGTCACCGTCATACCGCAGCTTGCGGAACTGGATGCGGCACATCATCTGATCAAGCGGCGTGCCGCCCCACATGTCGCGCTCGCGCAACGGTTCGTCAGGCGCATAGCTGAGCGCCGACGCCGGCTGAGTCGGGGCGGTAAAGTCACCATAATCGGTGCCCTGCGGCACGGAAAACTCCTCGACCGGTACGATGGGCTTACCAGTGCGACGGTCGAGCACGTAAAGGTCACCGCGCTTGGTCGGCTGGATGATCGCCGGAACCTTGCCCTGCGGCCCGTCGATGTCCACCAGGGTCGGCTGGGAGGGCAGGTCGCGGTCCCATAAGTCATGGTGCACGGTCTGGAACTCCCAGCGCACCTTGCCGGTTTCCAGATCCAGCGCGACCAGGGTCGCGGTGAAGCGCTCGGCCTCCGGCGTGCGCGGTTCAGCCCACTGGTCCGGCGTCTGGTTGCCGGTGGGGATGTACACCAGGCCCAGCGATTCATCCGCGGTGGCGACAGTCCAGGAGTTTGGGGTGCTGCGTACATAGGTCTCGCCCGGCGCCAAAGGCTCGGTGGCGTCGGGATTGCCCGGATCGAAATTCCACATCAACCGACCATTGCGTACGTCGTAGGCACGAATGACGCCGCCGGGAGAATCCACCGCACCATTATCGGTGACCGATCCGCCCACAATGACCAGTTTCTCGGTCACTACCGGCGGCGATGTTGGCAGGTAGACGCCCAGCGCGCCTTCACCGAGGCCGGCCTTGAGATCCACCACACCGCCATCACCGAAGTCTTCGCACGGCTTGCCGTCCTCGACATCGAGGGCAATCAGCGTGCTGTCGTTGGTGGGCAGGAACAACCGACGCTCGCAGCGCGCCGTCGGCTGATCCGGTTGTGCAGGCGCGCCCGCGCCATAGGCCGTGGCGTCGTGAAACGCGAGGCCGCGGCAGGTCATGTGCTGGTAATACTCGGCATCGCGGTTGATGCTCGGATCGAAGCGCCAGCGCTCCTCTCCGGTGTCGGCGTCCAGCGCGATGGCGATGCTGTGTGGTGTACAGATGAAGAGGTTGTCACCGACCTTGAGCGGCGTCACCTCGTAGGTGAACTCACCGGGATCGTTCGGTCCGGGCAGGTCGCCGGTGTGGTATTCCCAGGCCTTTTCCAGCGTTCCGACGTTCTCGGGGGTGATCAGATCGGCGGCAGAATAGCGATCGCCCTGGGCCGAGCCCCCGTAGGCCGGCCAACCACTCGCCGAACGTCCGGCTTGTCCGTCGGGACTAGCGCCCTGCATCTGCGCGTCGCTGAACTCACCCTGGATCGATGAGTAATCCTGCGTCAGCGAATAGCCTGCCATCAGCGCACCGGCCAGCAACCCTAGACCGAGCAAACCGCTGGCGCCGTCGCGCCAAACCAGGCGGTCATCCACATAGCGATTGACGAAAGGCAGGATCAGCCAAAGTCCGAGGATGCACCAAAGGTCGATCCGCGGCGCTAGCTGCCACCAGTCGAAACGAACCTCGTAAACCGTCCAGGCCAGCGTTCCCAACAGCAGCAACGCGTACAGCCAGATCGCCGCACGATGCCGGAGGAACAGCAGCGCGGCGACCACCAGCAGGCCGATGCCGGCGACCAGGTAGTACCAGGATCCTCCCAACGTCGCGAGGTAGCCGCCACCGACGGCCATCAGCGCGCCCAGCACCAGCACGACAATGGCGGTCAGCGTGATACGCAAGGGGCGGGGCCCGTATTCGATACTCATCCAGACTCTCCTGCCGATTTCATTTACAAACGGCTGGCGAAACGTTCTGATACAAAGCGTCAGCCAGCTATTAGTGGATACGACAGCGAGGCCTTAGTTCACGCTTTTTACGCACTCGCTCAAGCCACCGCACCAACAGCCAGCGGCTGTACCTCGGGCTTTTTGATCACCGCGTAGATCACCCCGGTCACCAGGCTGCCTACCAGAATCGCCAGCAGATACAGCAGCGCGTGATTGATGGCGTTGGGAATCAGCAGCACGAACAGGCCGCCGTGGGGCGCCAGCAACTTCGCACCGAAGGCCATCGACAGCGCACCGGTCAGGGCGCCACCGGCAATGCTGGCCGGGATCACCCGCAGAGGGTCTTTTGCGGCGAAGGGGATCGCGCCCTCGGAAATGAAGCAGCAGCCCAACACCAGCGCGGCCTTGCCGGCTTCGCGCTCGGTCTGGGCGAATTTGCGCCGAGCGATCAGCGTGGCGATGGCCATGCCGATCGGCGGCACCATCCCCGCGGCCATGGTGGCGGCCATCGGCGCGTAGCTCTGCGAGGCGAGCAGACCAACCGAGAAGGCATAGGCCGCCTTGTTCACCGGGCCGCCGAGGTCGACGCACATCATGCCGCCGAGCAGCAGCCCGAGCAGGATGGCGTTGGAGGTACCCATGGTGTCGAGGAACTCGGTGAGCCCGGCTAGCATCTTCGCTACCGGCGTGCCGACGATGTAGATCATCACCAGACCGGTGAACAGGCTGGCCAGCAGCGGGATAATCAGGATCGGCTTGAGCGACTCGATACTGGCCGGCAGCGGAACCCAGCGATTGACCGCCTTGGCCGCGTAACCGGCGACGAAGCCGGCGATAATCCCACCGATGAAGCCTGCCCCGAGAGTGCCGGCCAGCAGCCCGCCGATCATCCCCGGCGCCAGGCCCGGCCGGTCGGCTATCGAGTAGGCGATGTAGCCGGCCAGGAGCGGCACCATCAGCTTGAATGCCGTCTCGCCACCGATCTGCATCAAGGCTGCGGCCAGGGTGCCCTCCTCTTTGAACGCCTCGATACCGAAGACGAACGACAGCGCAATCAGCAAGCCACCGGCCACGACCATCGGCAGCATGTAGGACACGCCGGTGAGCAGGTGTTTGTAGACACCGGTCTTCTCGCCCTTCTGCTCGGTTCCGCTGCTACTGGCAGCCACGCTGCCGCTGAGCACCGCGGCCTCTTCCAGCGCGCGGTCGAGGGTCGCATCAGGTTGCTTCAGCGCGACACCGGTGCCGCAGCGGAACACCCGCTTGCCGGCAAACCGGGCGACGTCCACTTCGATGTCCGCAGCCAGCAAGACCACGTCCGCCTCTTCGATGGCCTTCGGCTCGAGCACATTGCGCGCGCCCACCGAGCCACGGGTTTCCACCTGCAGGGCGTAGCCTTTGCGCACGGCCGCTTGCTGCAAGGCTTCGGCCGCCATGAAGGTGTGCGCAACGCCGGTCGGGCAGGCGGTGATGGCGACCAGCTTGGGCTTGCCGCTGGTGTGCACGGCATCCGCTCCGTCGTCCTGCTGCAACTCGGTGGCCCCGTCCGCGGCACTGCGCAGGAACGCTTCGGGATCGAGCAGAGCTTCGGACGGCGTCGATTGAGCGACACGCTTGCCGATGAAACGCTGCAACGAAAGCGGCCCGGTCTTCACCACGACGACCAGGTCGGCACTGGCGATCTGCGCAGGGGTCAGCGGCGAACCGATGGCTTTGGGATCGTGGACCTCCACGGAGGTCGACCAGCCCAGACGATGGGCGGCCGCTTCGAGAAGGCGTGACGTGAGCACGCTGGTGACCATTCCGTTGGGGCAGGCCGTGACGATGAGAAGATTCATTCCTTCACCTCTTATTCGAATTATTGGCTGAGCGGCTGAAGCCGGACCGCAGCCTCCAGCTCGGCGAGTTGAGCCGGGTCGCTGATCCCGAAGCCGACCTGACCGACCGCCTGCGCGGCAATCGCGGTGGCGTGCGCCAAAGTGCGCTCACCAGGCCACCCTTCCAGCAACCCATGGAGCATGCCGGCCAGCAGCGAGTCGCCAGCGCCAACCGTGCTGATCACTTGGACCTTGGGCGGTTGTGCATGCAAGGACGCGCCCGGCGAGAACCAGCTGACGCCTTCTGCGCCCTGGGAAACGACCACGTGCTCGACGCCCTCGACCTGCAGACGCCAGGCCTCGCGGGCCAGGGCCTGCGATTCGGCGAGCGGAATTCCGCGCGCCTCGGCCAGTTCCTCTTCGTTGGGCTTGATCAGCCAGGGTGCGGTCGTCAGCCCGTCGCGCAGCGCAGCACCGCTGGTGTCCAGCGCGACCCGCGCGTCGAGCTGCTTGAGCGTGCGCAGCAGTTCGACGAACCACAGGCTATCCACACCGCGCGGCAGGCTGCCGGCGACCACCACCAGTTCATGGTCCGGAGCCAACCGCTTGAGCCGCAGCAGCAACGCGTCGCCCTGCGCCTCGCTCACCGCCAATCCCGGGCCGTTGATGTCGGTAACCTGTCCGCCAGCTTCGGCCAGCTTGATATTGCTGCGGGTGTCCCCCGCGACGCGGACGAACTCGTCGCTGAAGCCGCGCGCGGCAAACAGCTGCTCGAACGCTTGCGGATTGCCTTCGCCGAGAAAGCCGGTGACGGTCAGCTGATGGCCGAGATCGGCCAGCACTTGGGCCACGTTGAGCCCCTTGCCGGCGGCATGCACCTGCAGACTGTCGCTGCGGTTGACCTCGCCCAGGCGCAACGCCGGCAACCGCACGGTCAGGTCGAGCGCGGGATTGAGGGTGACAGTCAGGACACGGGCCATCAGCAGTGCTCCCCGACGAAGGTGCGCACCTCATGCGCGCCCGGCAGCATCAGCGCTTGCTGGGCCAGCCGCTGGCAGGCGGCGAAATTCAGCTCGCGCACCCGCGCCTTGACCAATGCGATGCTGCGCGCCGAGACACTCAGTTCATCGACGCCCAGCCCCACCAGCATCGGCACCGCCAGGGCGTCGGCCGCCAGCTCGCCGCAGACACCGACCCACTTGCCATGCGCGTGGGCCGCTTCGACGGTCATGCCGATCAACCGCAGGACTGCCGGATGCAACCCATCCGCCTGGCCGGACAGGCTCGGATGGCCGCGATCGATGGCCAGGGTGTATTGCGTCAGGTCGTTGGTGCCGATGCTGAAAAAGTCGACTTCCTGCGCCAGCACCGGTGCGATCAGCGCAGCGGACGGAATCTCGATCATGATGCCGACCTGCAGATCGGCCACCGGCAGCTCCACCCGCAAACGGTCGACCATGGCTTTGGCGGTGCGCCATTCGCCGATGTTGCCGACCATGGGAAACATGATCCGCAGCGGGCGGCCATCGGCCGAGGCGAGCAAGGCGCGCAGCTGGGTTTCGAGGATGTCCGGGCGTTGCAGGCTCAGCCGAATGCCGCGCACACCGAGGAAGGGGTTTTCTTCTGTCGGCATCGGCCAGTAGGGCAATGGTTTGTCACCGCCGACATCCAGCGTGCGCACTACCAGCGGGCGCCCTTCGAGCGCGTCCAGTACACGGCGGTATTCGGCTTCCTGGGTTGCCTGATCCGGTGCCTGGGAATGGTTCATGAAGACCAGCTCGGTGCGCAGCAGACCGATACCCTCGGCGCCCATCGCCACGGCCTCGGGCGTTTCACCGGCGGCACCGATATTGGCGGCGATCTCCACCGAATGGCCGTCACGGGTGGTCGCCGGCTCCATGCGTCGCTCGTTAGCTAACCGCTTGCGTTCCTCGCGCGTGGCGCGTTCGCTGCGTGCCTGCTCGAGCTGCGCGTCGGTCGGCGAGACCAGCAGTTCGCCGCGTTCGCCATCGAGCAGCAACAGGGTGTTCGGCGCCAACCCGAGCACGCTCGGACCCGCCCCGACAACTGCCGGAATGCCCAGTGCGCGGGCGATGATGGCGCTGTGCGAGGTGGCGCCACCACCTGCAGTCAGAATACCCGCGACGCGTTGGGCGTTCAGCGTGGCGACATCCGAAGGTGCCACCTCGTCCATCACCAGAATGTAGGCTTCGCTTGGTGCCTGTTCGGCCTCGACGCCGGTCAGACAGGCCAGCACGCGACGGCCGACATCGCGCAGATCCGCCGCGCGCTCTGCCAGCAACTTGTCGTGCAGAGCTTCCTGCTGCTGCGCCGCGCTCTCGATTTCATCCATCCAGGCCGCTTCGGCGCTGAGCCCCTTCTGCAAGCGCACCTGGATCTCTTCGCGCAACGCCGGATCGCGCAGCATGGCCTGGTGGGTGGTGAAGATCTCGCGAATGCTGGCGACCTGGCTCTCCTCGATCAACACGCCGATCTCGCGAAACACCTTGTCCAACGCCGCGTCCAGCCGCTGCAGTTCGACGGCCGGCGACTCGCCACGCGCGGGGTAGTCGATCGCTTGAGGCTTGCGCACCAGTACCGGGCCAATGGCAATTCCGGGCGACGCCGCGATGCCGCTTACCCTCTCCCCGGCGCGCAGTACCGCCTGTTCGATAAGCGCCTCATCGGGCAGCGCCGCGATAGCCGGCGGCTCGCTCGCCTCGCCCGCTGCCGGTAGCGGCTCGACCTCTTCGCCGAGGCCCTCCTCGACTGCGCGCACCAACGCGGGCAACGCATCACTGGCAATCGACGGCTCGGCCATGAACTCCAGCACCTGACCACGCTGTGCGCCCAGCGCGAGCAGCTTGCTCAGGCTCTTGACCGACACGCCAAGGCTTTCGCTTCCGGCCAGGCGCACACGGATATCGCCGTCGAACGCCTGGGCGGTTTCGGTCAGTTGCTTGGCCGGTCGCGCATGCAAGCCATGCAGATTGGCGAGCGGCACCTGCGCACTGGGCCAGTCAGCCGGGACCTCGCCGCCCAGGGCTTCGAGCACCACGCGGCTGGAAGTCGCCTGGCTCAGCTCCTGGCCACGCCCCTCGATCAGCAGATTGCACAATCGCTCGAGCATCGCGCGGTGCGCTTCTCCCAGACTGGCGAGCACGAACAATCCATTCAGGGGCTGGCCCTGGTGAGTCAGACCCGCGGCGGGTGTGACGAACGCCAGCCCGGGCCGCAGCACCGACTGCTCACTGCTCAGCCACCACAGGCCATCGCCCAGCGGCAGCGCCTGGTTCAGGGCCAACCCGGCATTGAAGCCGGGCTCCACGCACTGGGCACGCTTGAGGAGCTTGACGCCTTGCCAGGCCAACTCGTCGAAATCATCTGCGGCGACGCCCAGCCCCACCAGTTCGCCATCCAGCGCCAGCGCCTGCGGCGCGCCTTGCAGCAGATCGATGATCGCTTCGGGGGACTCGGCCTTTTGCAACGCCTCGCTGAGATCGCCCTCCCCCAGCGCTCGGGTCAAAAGCTGCAGCAACCGCAGGTGCTCATCCGAACGTGCGGCGATGCCGATAGCAAGGTACACCTGCTGACCGTTGCCCCAGTCGACGCCCTTGGGGAAGTGCAACAAGCGCACACCAGTGGTGAACACCTGATCACGGGTATCCGGCGTGCCGTGCGGGATCGCAAGCCCCTGGCCAAGAAAGGTGGAGCCCTGGGCTTCGCGTGCGCGCAGCCCGTCGAGGTAACCGGGTGCCACCAACCCGTCGGCCACCAGCACCTCGCTAAGCAGGGCCAGGGCGGCAGGCTTGTCGGCTGCCGTCTGATGCATGTGGATGTGCTGGGCATTCAACTCAAGCATGGAAGGCTCCTTGCAGGCTCGCGATTGTTTTTATAGCCGGTGCGGTATGACCGACAGGGTGCCGGCATCACCGGATTCCGGGCTGGCGCTTATGACCGAACCAATGCTGAAACGTTTCACCTCAGGCTGGCACATTACGCAATATTGAGTAATTCTAGAAGCCCGAATGCATACCACCCGTCTCAGGCCGCAGGATCTCTCTTGAAACTGATCGACATCGCCCGCCTCGCCAACGTCTCACTGACCACCGCCAGTTACGTTCTCAATGGCAAGGCGGCGCAGCGGCGGATAAGCCAGGCCACAGTCGAGCGAGTAATGGCCGTGGCCGAGCAGCAGGGCTTCCAGCTTGACCAGCAGGCCGCCGGTCTGCGCCGCGGGCTGTCGCGAACGCTCGGCTTCATCGTCCCGGACCTGGAAAACCCCAGCTATGCACGCCTGGCCAAATTGCTCGAGCAGCGCGCCCGTCAACGGGGATATCAGTTGCTGATCGTCGGCTCCGATGACGAACCGGACACCGAGCGCCAGGTCATTCAGGTGCTGCGCTCACGCCGCTGTGATGCGCTGATCGTCGCCAGCTGCCTGCCGGCGGACGATGCCAGCTACCGCAAACTGTTGACCGGTGGCACGCCCATTATCGCCCTCGACCGGGCGCTGGACGCCGAGCATTTCTGTTCGGTGGTCAGCGATGACAAGGAAGCGGCCACACAGCTGACGCAGTCGTTGCACGCGCCGGTAGATGCCCATGTCGCGCTCATCAGCGCGCGACCGGCCTTGCGTATCAGCCAGCAGCGCGAGCAAGGCTTCCGCCAGGCCCTTGCGCATCACCAGGGTCAGGTCAGCGTGCTGCAGGCCGAGCAGTTCAGCCGTGCCTGCGGCCGCGAGCAGATGCTCGCTCTGCTCGACCGCGGACCGCTACCCGATGCCCTGATCACCACCGCCTATGTATTGCTCGAAGGCGTCTTCGATGCCCTGCAGGAGCGTCAACTGCTATGGCCCGAGGCCTTGCGCCTGGGCACCTTCGGCGACGCGCAGCTGCTCGATTTCCTGCCGATCCGGGTCAACGCCATCTCCCAACAGCACGCGCAGATCGCCGATCTGGCGCTCGACCAGGCGATTCGCGCCATCGAGCACGGCGACTACCAAGCGGGAGAACGTGCCGTGGCACGGGTGCTCAAGGTTCGCCGCACAGACGCGCCGGCCTGAGGCGCCTACCCCTTGCGGGCAGCGACGCAGTGACGGAAGCTAGCCGCCTCCGAACGAGCCGCTTGCTGATGAACATCGAACAGATCACCCAACGCCTGCATGCGATCCGCGATCGCAACGACTGGCAGCGCTTTCATAGCCCGAAGAATCTGGCCATGGCCGCCAGCGTGGAAATGGCCGAACTGGTGGAAATCTTCCAGTGGCTGAACGAGGACGAGTCGCGCCAGCTGCCGGACGACACGCGTGAACACGTCGGACAGGAAGTCGGCGACATCCTTATGTATCTGCTATTGATGTGCAGCGAGCTGGGCATCGACATGGAACAGGCGCTGCTGGCCAAGCTGGCCGACAACGAGCGGCGGTTCGCCCGATGAGCGACCGCCATTTCGACGAGCTGGCCACGCGTTTCGCGCAGAAGATCTACGGTGGCGCCAAGGGCGCTATCCGTCTCGCCGTGCTACAGGCAGACCTGACGGAGATCCTCCCCGAGCGGCCACTGCAGGTGCTGGACATCGGTGCCGGTCTCGGCCACATGAGCCTCTGGCTGGCGCAGCAAGGCCATCAGGTGACCCTCGCCGAACCAGCCGAACCGATGCTCGAAGGTGCACGCGAGCGATTTGCCGAAGCAGGCCAGCACGCCACCTTTATCCAGGCGCCCTGGCAAGAAGTGGAGAGCCAGGTCGAGGGCCGGTTCGATCTGGTCATCTGCCACGCCGTGCTGGAGTGGCTGGCCGAACCACAGGCGATCCTGCCAGTACTGCATCGCCTGGCCGCAGCCGACGGCTGGCTGTCGCTGGCCTTCTACAACCGCGACGCGCTGATCTACCGCAATCTGCTCAAGGGACACTTCAAGAAGCTGCGCACGCAATCCTTTGCCGGTGAGCGCCAGAGCCTGACGCCGCAGCAGCCACTCGACCCAAGAGAGCTGGCGGCGCAACTCGCACCGCACTGGCGGGTCGAATCAGAAAGCGGCGTGCGGGTGTTTCACGATTACATGCCCGCCGATTTCCAGGCCCGCACCGAGCCGGCCGACCTGATCGAGATGGAACTGGCCTATCGCCGTCATCCCGCGTTCGCCAAGCTCGGACGTTACTTGCACTGGATGTGCCGGCCGAGCTGAGCGCCGGCCAGGAGGACATCATGTTCATGCGTGCTGCGTTGCCCCTGCTCTGCCTGAGTCTCACGGCCTGCCAGAGCAGCAACCCCTACCGCAGCGAGTCCGCGCCAATTCCGCCGGCGCCGCCGGTCGAACAGATCCAGTCGCCCACCTACCCGGCCGCGCCCAGGGATTTTTCCGCGTACCAGAGCTGGAGCTGGCGCAACCCGCCAGCAGGCAGCGCATCGCTTGCCGGCGAGGAGTTGCAGGAGATGATTGCCGGCGCCCTCGATCAGCGCGGTCTGCGCCCGGCGCCCGCGGGGAGCAACGGCGACGTGCAGATCAGCGCCAGCGCCCGGATGGAGACGCGCGTGCGACAGGTCTACGATGACTATGGCACTCACATCGGTGCCGGTCGCTATGGCGGTTACGGCCCCGGCTACGGTTCCGGCTTTGGCGTCAGCGCACCGGTGGTACGCAACTATGAAGAGGAAGTCGTCACCGTGCGCGTCGAGATGATCGACGGCGCGTCCGGCCAGACGGTCTGGAGCAACCGCGCCGAAGCCCGCAGCGGCGGCAAGCAGGCCGAGCGCAAGAACGCGGCGCGAGATGCGGTGAATCGCGCGTTGGCGGATTATCCTCCGCGCTGAACGCAGGTGCCTCAAGGAGATCGATATGGTGCGGCAATTGATGATGCTTCCCCTGCTGTTGCTCCTGGCGGCCTGCCAGAGCACACAGGTGCAACGCGACTTCGATCCACAGCGGGACTTTTCCGCATACCGCAGCTGGAGCTGGAAAGAGCCGGCGCTGCAATATCGCCCGGACGACCCCCGGATCAAAAGCGACCTCACCGAGCAGCGTATTCGCAGCGCGGTCAGCGAACAGCTCGATCAGCGCGGCCTGCGCCAGGCCCCGGCCGGCAACCAGGCGGATGTATTGATCCAGGCCTGGTTCATCGTCGATCAGCGCTCCCAGCAGTACACCACCACCTCGATGGGGGCGTGGGGCAGTCCTTGGAACGGCTTCTGGGGCGGACCGATGTTCACCGACACGCGCACCATCCATTATCAGGTCGGCACCTTGCAGGTGGACTTCTACGATGCGGCCGACGGCAAACTCGTCTGGCGCGGCAGTGCCGAGCAGGTCCTGCGCGACGATCCCGGCGGCCCACAGGAACGCGCCGGGATGTTCCGCGAGACCGTGGCCAAGGTGCTCTCGCAGTACCCGCCACACTGAGCAGTCGCCATCGGCCTGCTGTGTCTCGGCGGGCCTTGATTCCTATGTCCGTCTACGCCTGGTGGAATCTCGGCGGATGCCGACGGCTACCTGCGCTCGAAGGCGTAGAACAGGTTGGGTTCGCTGACCAAATAGAGGTTGCCGTGCGCATCGAAGGTCATGCCCTCGGCTTGCGGCACACTGTTTTTCAGCCCCGCGAAACCGCTCCACAATGAGCGAAAACTGACCAGATCGCCTTGTCCGTCGAGCTCCAGCACCATCTTCGCTTCGTCGCTGAGCAGCACCAGATGGCCGGTGCGCTCGTCGAAGTGTACCGATGCCAGATCGCTGGCCATGTCCTTGTCAGCGATCCATGCCTCGCGATCGATGATTTTCAAGTTCAGCTGGCCGTGCAGGCTTGCCTTGATACCCTGAATTTCGTAGAGCTTGCGCGGCGAATGCTCTTTGACCACGAAGAGGCGGTCGCCGTCACGATCGTAGCCCAGGCCCTCGAACCCCGAATTATCCGACGCCTCCGCCGGCAACGAGACCGACGCATAGTCTGCACGCTGCAAATTACCGGGTTGCGCCGGGACCGGCAGTATCACGATCGACTGACTGCGCTCCTCGGCGACCGCCAGCAGGTTGTCGCCCAGGTAGGTAATGCCTTCGACGTCGCTAAAGCCCTTCAGCGGGTAACGTGCGATGAATTCGCCGTTCAGGTCCAGCGCGACCAACTCTTCTGGATTGTTCACCACCGCCCATAGATGCTTGCGGCGATCGTCGAACGTTAACCCGGAGAGGTTATTACCCACCGACGTTACCGGCTGCGCCTCGACACGCACCTTATACTCCGGCAGCCAGAGGCTGCGCGCCTGGCGACTGTCTTCGTGCCAGGCCGATTGCAACGAGTAGAACACCCGCTCATCGAGGTGAAAGGTCGCCGCCGTGTAGAACAACCCGGCAGCCAGCAGACCCAGCGCCCAGGCACCGGGGCGTGCGCCCGGTAGCCATTGGGGGCGCACATCAGTAACGGATGGCATATTTTTTCTCGTTGGAGCAACGGCTACAGCCTGCTCGGGAAGGATTGCAATTGCATGACGGCGACCGATACGGCACTCATCAGCCTGTACTGACCCACCATTTGACTACCGGTTCAACCCGGGCCGTGGGAACTGCCGGACGGATTGATAGCCCAATGCCCCGAGGAACGGCTGCGCTTGCAGCTCCGATCACGGCAGGAGAGCACCATGCGGGTGGAAAGTTTTTTCGAATGGTTGGGCCAGGCGCTCGGCACAGTGATTCGCTACATCGTCGACGCACTCAGCGGCTTTTTCAGCCTGTTCGCCGACGCCGGGGCCAACTTCCTGGAAGGGCTGTCCAGGACCCTGGGCATGGACCGCTCACTGATCAGCCTGATCGCCCTGGCGATCGGCCTGATGTTGCTGGTCGGGGCCGTTCGCGCCTTCTTCCGGCGCTCGATCATCGCCGGTGTGATCTATCTGTTCCTGGGCCTCTGGCTGTTGAGCTGGCTGATTCACTGACAGCTGGAAGCTGGAAGCCAACGCGCGAGCGAACCATCAGCTCAGCGTTTCGATGAAACCTGAGTGTTCTTATCCCGCCACCTCATCCCTCGATTGGCCGCTCGCTTCGCCGCGACGTATCATGCCCCGCTGTCCTGGAGCTATACATGTCACGGCTATTGACCGCCTGGCAGCACGTCCCCACTCATAAACGAGTTTGGGCGCTGGCTGCGCCGATGATTCTGTCCAACCTGTCCGTGCCGCTGGTGGCCTTGGTCGACAGCGCGGTGATCGGCCATTTGCCGCATGCTCATCAGCTGGCATCGGTCGCGGTGGGCGCTAGCCTCTATACCCTGCTGGTATGGGTCATGGGCTTTCTGCGCATGGGCACCACCGGCTTCGCCGCCCAGGCCGCGGGACGCGAGGACGGAGGTGCGTTGCGCCAGGTGCTGCTGCAGGGACTGCTACTCGCGCTGGGATTCGCCCTGCTGCTGAGCCTGATCGCCCTGCCGCTCAAAGGTTATGCGCTGCAGCTGATGCAGCCTTCGGCCGAGCTCAATGACCTTACCCAGCACTACTTCCACACCCGCCTGTTCGGCTTGCCCGCCGCGCTGGCGAACCTGGCGCTGATCGGCTGGTTTCTCGGCACCCAGAATGCCCGTGCGCCGCTGGCGATCCTGCTGACCACCAACTTGACCAACGTCGCGCTGGATCTCTGGTTCGTCATCGGCCTGGACTGGGGCGTGGCCGGTGCCGCACGCG
Source organism: Pseudomonas sp. YJ42 (assembly GCF_047225135.1). NCBI lineage: Bacteria > Pseudomonadati > Pseudomonadota > Gammaproteobacteria > Pseudomonadales > Pseudomonadaceae > Pseudomonas > Pseudomonas sp. YJ42. Next base: position 2,052,936 of record NZ_CP178378.1, read on the forward strand.
CCTCGGTGATCGCCGAGTGGAGCGGCGTGGTGATCGGCGTGGTGCTCACCCGTGGCGCCCTGTCGCGCTATCGCGGCCGCCTGGATAGCCACGCACTGCGCCGCTGGGCGAGCTGGAAACCCTTGATGTCCGTCAACCGCGACATATTCCTGCGATCGCTGGCGCTGCAACTGGTGTTTTTCCTGATCACGGTGCAAGGCACCCGCCTGGGTGATGCCACCGTTGCCGCCAATGCGCTGCTGCTCAACGGTCTGATGCTCACCGCCCATGCACTCGACGGGCTGGCCCATGCGGTGGAAGCCCTCAGCGGTCACGCCATCGGCGCGCAGAATCGGACCGAGTTGCGCCGTATCCTCACGGTAGCCGGTGGCTGGTCGTTGCTCGCCAGCCTCGCCTTCGGCCTGTTCTTTCTCCTGGGCGGCGAGCTGTTCATCGGCCTGCAGACCGATATACCCGCAGTACGCGAAACGGCCATCGTCTACCTGCCCTATCTCGCCGCGCTGCCCCTGGTTGCCGTATGGAGCTATCTGCTCGACGGCCTCTTCATCGGCGCCACCCGGGCGCGAGAAATGCGCAATGCGATGCTTCTTGCCGTGGCGATTTCGCTACCATTGGGCTGGCTGCTGCGAGCAATGGGCAATCATGGATTGTGGTTGGCCTTTCTCGCCTTCATGCTGCTGCGGGGTATCTGCCTTGCCAGCATCGCCCGACGCCTGCAGCGCCAGCGGCAATGGTTCCACTCGACCCATGCGGCACCCGCAGCAACCCTATCGAAAGGACACTGAAAAATGGCCTACGCCGTCGCGGCCTACCTGCACTTCGTAGCGATCTTCCTGCTCTTCGCCCTGCTGGTGCTTGAGCATCAGCTGTTCAGCCAACCACTGAGTCTTGAGCGGGCTCGCAGCCTGTTCCGCACCGATATTGCATTCGGCATCGTCGCCGGGCTGGTACTGATCACCGGCGCCGCTCGCGCCATGCGCTACGGCAAGGGCATGGACTATTACCTCAACAACAGTTTCTTTCATGCCAAGATCGGTGTGTTCGTGGCCGTCGCGCTGTTGTCCATCTACCCCACCGTCACTTTCCTGCGCTGGCGTCCAGCGCTGAAGGCCGGCCAGCCTCCGGCCATCAGCCCAGCGACCACCCGATGGGTGAAGCTGATCATCCGCGTCGAACTCCTTGCCCTGCTGCTGATCCCCCTGTTGGCCACCTTGATGGCGCGGGGGTTCGGCGTGATTGCGCAGTAAGGCATGAACCCCCACCACGTACATTGCCTCTGGCCGACGCCCCGCCACTGACGTTAAGGTCGACCCAAACCCACTCAGGGACGACCTCATGGCCGCCAAGCCCAGCAGCACCCGCCAGCAGATTCACCTCGCCGTACTGATCGATGCCGACAACGCGCCTGCGGCCATTGTCGAAGGCCTTTTCGAGGAAATCGCCAAGTACGGCGTCGCCAGCGTCAAGCGCATCTACGGCGACTGGACCAAGCCCAACCTCGGCAGCTGGAAGAAGGTACTGCTCGATTATTCGATCCAGCCAATTCAGCAGTTCGCCTATACCTCCGGCAAAAATGCCACGGACAGCTCGCTGATCATCGATGCCATGGATCTGCTCTACACCCGGCGCTTCGATGGCTTCTGCCTGGTTTCCAGCGACAGCGACTTCACCCGCCTGGCCGCCCGCCTGCGCGAGGAGGGCCTGACCGTCTATGGATTTGGCGAACAGAAGACGCCCTCGCCGTTCGTCTCCGCGTGCGACAAGTTCATCTACACCGAAATCCTCCGGGCCGACGCACCAAAGACCTCTCAGGAACCACCCAGCAATGGTGAGAAGTCTCCTACGCCGGCAGCGCCGGAAAAAACCGAGGAAGACACCAAGGCCGCCGACAAGAGCGCTCAGGTCAAATCGCAGAAGGTGCCGGTGGACTTCATCGCCAAGGTGCTCAGCGACATTGCCGACGATGAAGATGATTGGGTCCAACTGGGCCTTCTGGGCTCGAACATCAGCAAGCTCCGCCCAGCTTTCGATCCGCGGCTTTATGGCTTCAAGAAACTCAGCGACCTGATCAAGTCCCAGCCCAAGCGCTTCGAGCTGGAATCCCGCGGGACGACCTCGACCGGTGGCAAGGCGCTTTACGCACGCAATCTCAAATCTTCCAAATAGCCTTTCAGCCATTCAGGTCCCACACCGCATCGCATGTGCAGCGTCGCTGCCGCTGTCGCGGCACAATCATTTTGCAACCAATCCAATGACCAGCGCCGAACCCTCGCCCATCGAACCCTTCTAAGCACACACGACTCCAGGAGGTTCCCATGACCAAACCACTTCTCATCGCCTGCGGCCTGGCCCTTTGCGCGCCGATGGCCTTTGCCCAGACACCGAAACCCGAGGTCATCACGCACCTGAACGGGCTCGATGTCGAGGTCAGCGCCATGGGCGTGCCCACCTCGACGAGCGCCGAGGCTGGTGTCGAGCTGGTGGGCATTCGGGCGGTTCGGGTCATGAACAAGAGCGAAGAAACCGTGACCTGCGAATTCCACGTGCCGGATGAAGCACGCGCGGATACCTCGGCCCCACCGGTTTTCACCGTTACCTCGAACAGCCAGCGGGTCGAGCGGGTACCGGGAGACTATTCGCCCGACAAGCCCTTCGCGGAATTGACCTGCCGTGCCGCCAACCAGAGTGTCGGTACGCCGACGGCGGTGCCGTCCAGCGAGCCGAGTACCGAACCGGCTGAGGCTGAGACGCCTGCCGCTTCTGGCGCAGAGGACGGAGCAGTGCGATCACGGGAAGCGTCCGGCCGCGACCGCTGAGCGCCCCGACGCACCGTTTGCTCGACTACACGAAAACGGGCACAGGAGTATGGCGGCAGGCAGAACCTGTCCGCCGCGCTGTGATGCGCGTGAAAGTCCCCGTGTGCCTTCCGCTGGCGTTGCCTTTGAACTACACGCCTAGCCTCATGCCTGCGAGCCTGATTGGATGGAATCTGGATCCGCTCATGCACCTGCGCGGCCATTTCCGTCGAATCCCCCACGGGCTCCGTCATCTGCCGCCTGAGCCGTAACCCCGCCGAAGAATGGTAAGACGCCGAAGCGGATCTGACCGACCTCAACGCCGAGTTCTTCGTTGGCAGCGACCTGCCCTTGCAGGAGAGCCCTTACGGCATAGCTGCACGCATAACCACCTTAATTACCAGCCCTTACAGCGCGGCGATGCGAGCATCTGACAAATCCAATAATGGATCCATTGGAATTCACCTCACCTATTGCCCTCCGGAAAACATAACGTTTTAAGCCGAATAAGGGCGATAATCGGACATTTATCGGGCTTTTATTTGACATCAACCTAAAGCAAGGAAACTATTGGATCCAATAAAAACAAACACAGCCTGTGCTGGAGATCCTCTCATGTTTCCAAAAAACACTTGGTATGTAGCCTGCACCCCGGACGAGATCGCCGAGAAGCCGCTCGGCCGACTGATCTGCGGCGAGAAAATCGCTTTCTATCGCGGCCCGCAGGGCAAGGTCGCGGCGGTCGAGGATTTCTGCCCGCACCGTGGCGCGCCGCTGTCCTTGGGTTTCGTCGAAGATGGACAACTCATCTGCGGCTATCACGGCCTGAGTATGGGCGCCGACGGCAAGACCGCCGCGATGCCGGGCCAACGCGTGCGCGGCTTCCCATGTATCCGCAGCTACCCGGTGGAGGAGCGCTACGGTTTCATCTGGGTCTGGCCGGGCGACGCCGAGCAGGCCGACCCCGCACTGATCCACCATCTGGAATGGGCCGACAACCCGGACTGGGCCTACGGCGGCGGGCTGTTCCACATCAATTGCGACTATCGCCTGATGATCGACAACCTGATGGACCTGACCCACGAGACCTATGTCCACGCCTCGAGCATCGGCCAGAAGGAAATCGACGAGGTCGCGCCGGCCACCACCGTCGAGGGCGACAGCGTAATCACCAGCCGGCACATGCAAAACATCATGGCCCCGCCGTTCTGGCGCATGGCCCTGCGCGGCAACGGCCTGGCGGACGACGTCCCAGTGGATCGCTGGCAGATCTGCCGCTTCACCCCACCGAGCCATGTGCTGATCGAGGTGGGCGTGGCTCACGCCGGCAAGGGCGGCTACGAAGCGGCGGAGGCCGACAAGGCGGCGAGCATCGTTGTGGATTTCATCACCCCGGAGACCGAGACCTCAATCTGGTACTTCTGGGGCATGGCGCGCAGCTTCAAGCCCGACGATCAGGAACTCACCGCAAGCATCCGCGAAGGCCAGGGCAAGATTTTCTCCGAGGATCTGCAAATGCTCGAGCAGCAGCAGGCCAACCTGCTGGCGCACCCGCAGCGCCAACTGCTCAAGCTGAATATCGACGCCGGGGGCGTGCAGGCGCGGCGCATCCTTGAACGACTGATCGCCGCAGAACGGACCCAGGCCACGTTGCCCGAGCTGATCGCCAGTAGCTGATCATCAGGCCCGGCATAGCCCATCCCCTTACCGATCAAGGAGCCGACCGTGATCGAAGTCATAGTGATTGCGCGCCACAACCAGGCCGAGGACATCTGCAGTTTCGAACTGGCCCGAGCCGACGGCGCACCGCTGCCCGCATTCACGGCCGGCGCGCATATTGACGTACACCTGCCCGGCGGCCTGGTCCGCCAGTATTCGCTGTGCAACCACCCGGACGAAAACCACCGCTACCTGATCGGCGTTCTAAAGGATCCCGCTTCGCGCGGCGGCTCCCAGACCATGCACGTGCAGATACAGGTCGGCCAGACGCTGTCAATCAGTGAGCCGCGCAATCTGTTTCCCCTAACCGAAGATGCCCGACGCAGCCTCCTGTTCGCCGGCGGCATTGGAATCACACCGATGCTGTGTATGGCCGAACGTCTGCACCAGCTCGGTGCCGATTTCGAGCTGCATTACTGCGCTCGCTCGGTCGAGCGAGCAGCCTTCCTCGACCGCTTGCGGGCAGCGCCATTCGCCGACCGGGTACAGCTGCATTTCGACGATGGCGCGGCCGCACAGCGGCTCGATGCCAGCGCTCTGTTGGCTGAGCCCGGCGCCGATACACACCTGTACGTGTGCGGACCGGGCGGCTTTATGGCCCACGTGCTGGATACCGCCAAAGCCCAAGGCTGGGCCGACGAACGCGCGCACCGCGAGTATTTCGCCGCCGCGCCCGTCGACCATGCGCACGACGGCAGCTTCGCCGTGCAGCTCGCCAGCAGCGGCCAGATCATCCAGATCCCTGCCGACCAGAGCGTGGCCGAGGCCCTTGACGCCGCCGGCATCCTGATACCGTTGTCGTGCGAACAGGGGATCTGCGGCACCTGCCTGACCGGCGTGCTGGCCGGCGAACCGGAACACCGCGATCTCTACCTCAGCGAAGAAGAACAGGCACGCAACGACCAATTCACCCCTTGCTGCTCGCGGGCGAAAAGTCCGTTGCTGGTTTTGGATCTGTAAAGCGTACTACGCAGGCGCCGCCGCCTTCCGAATTAGGCTGGCGCTTATCCAGCTTCGTCCGCCTGGCTCTTGTGGATCACTTTGAGCCCTTCACTGGCGGTTTTGGCCGGTCCGAAGATCTCCGCGTAGCGCAGAGTCGCGTTGGCATGCTCGCGCATGATCGCTTCGGCCCGGGCACCCTGGCCGTTGATCAAGGCGTCGAACACCGCGTGGTGCTGCATATGAGCGAAATTGAAGCGGCGATACTCGCGCGCCATATCATGCAGGTCGACCGCCAGCGAGCTGACCGAGGCGAACGGCAGGTGGTCGTTGCGCGACAGGGCGTCGGCGATGGCAGGGTTGCCGCTGGCTTCGAGGATCAGCTGATGGAAGTGCATGTTCAGCTCGTGGTAGGCCTCGAGATCCTCCTCCGTGACGTAGCCTTTGCCGAACAGCCGGTCGCCTTGCTCCAGACATTCGCGTAGAGACTGACGCACCTCGGCATCGATGCCGCGCTCGGCGGCCTGGCGCGCGGCCAGCCCCTCGAGCACTCCGCGTACCTCGACCGCGCCGGCAATTTCCACGGGGCTGACTGCGCGCACCGTGTAACCGCGCCCGGCGCTCTTGGCCAGTAGGCCCTCTTGTTCCAGGGTGCGAAAGGCGATGCGCACCGGCGTGCGGGATACTTCCAGCAATTGCGCCGTAGGAATCTCTGCGATGCGCTCACCCGCCACCAATTCCCCGGAGGCGATCATCTTGCGCAGCGCGATCAAGACCCGCTGACCCGGCTTACTCATGGGATTTCCCACTCCTCGACCTGACGGACGCCATCATAGCGCAGCCGAACAGCGCTCAAGCCGGGCTGGATAAAGCATCTGCCGGAAACGCGACCACCGCATCGATAGACCGTTCAGCGGAACGCGGTGGTAAGGCGATGAGCGGGCACGGATAACAAAGCGCCAGCTGTCAGAATGACATCACTGCTACAGACGAGCAGCCACCTTCTAATCCGAGCATGAGCCTGCGAACCATGTCTTCTGAAAAACTCTACACCATTGTTCTGGAACATAGTCTGGAGGTACTCCTTGAGGCCGCCACAATGGAGCAGGTCGAGGCGTTCTGGGATGCGCATGACACCCGCTATTTCGGCCTGCGCATGGAGGAAGAAAACAACTACCACGCGCGGGTGATCGTGACTGACGAAATACCCGAGGAAGAAGAAGCCGATCTCTGTATCGGCTGATCTGTCACTCGTCGTCGATGAGTCGGGCGGCCATGACCTGCTTGCTGTCGAGCTGAAAGAACAATGTGGCGGCCAGCATCGACATCCCGCCGATGCACAGGAACGTCAAGTGGAACGCTTGCAGCACGGCCTCGCCGTCAGCGCCCGGGACCGTGAAGCCGCCCAGCAATGCGCCCGCCGAAGCCACCCCCAGGCTCATCGACAACTGCACCACCACCGATAACAGGCTGTTGCCGCTGCTGGCATTCTGGTTGCTGAGCCCGACCAGGGTCACGGTGTTCATCGCGGTGAACTGCATCGAATTGACCATGCCGATCAGGCTCAGCTGCAGCAGCAGAAGCACTGTCGGTGTGTGTGCGTCGATTGTCGCGAGGCTCGCGATCAGACTGCCCAGCAACAAGGTGTTACCCACCAGGATGCGCCGGTAGCCGAGCCGGTCGATCAGCGGTTTGGCCAGGGGTTTGATCAACATTGCACCTAGTGCCAGCGGGATCATGCTCATGCCCGCCTGCGCCGGCGAATAGCCCAGTGCGACCTGCAGCAGCAACGGCAGCAGGAAAGGCAGCGCCCCACTGCCTAGGCGTGCGAACAGATTACCGAAAATGCCAACGGCGAAACTACGCGTGCGGAACAACGTCGGGCTGAACAAGGGTTCGTCGACATGCCCGGCGCGCAACCAATAGGCCGCCAGGCAAGCGCTGCCAATCACCATTAATAATAGAACGCGGGCGTGAGGCATCTGCATTTCCCCCAGGCCTTCGAGCGCAATGGTGATCAGCACCATCGAGCCACCAAACAGCAAAAAGCCGACCGTATCGAAACGCATCCGCTCACTGCTCTTCAGATCGGGCATGAAGCGAAGCGCGGCGATGCAGCCAACCAACCCGACTGGCAGGTTGATCAGGAATATCCAGTGCCAGGAGGCGTATTCCACTAGCCAACCACCGAGGGTCGGGCCGATCAGCGGACCGACCATGCCCGGTAACGCAATGAAGGTCATCACCCGCACGAACTCGCTGCGCGGATAGGCGCGCAGCACCACCAGACGCCCGACCGGAAGCATCAGCGCGCCCCCGATAGCCTGCACCACGCGAGCCATTACCAGCTGATTGAAGCTCGCACTCATCGCGCAGAGCAACGAGCCGAGCGTGAACAACACGATGGCCGAGAAAAAGATGCGTCGAGTGCCGAAGCGATCCGCCACCCATCCGGACGCTGGAATCAGCAGTGCCACGGTGAGCATGTAAGCAATGACCACGCCCTGCATGCGCAGCGGGTCCTCGGCCAGGTCACGGGCCATTGCGGGCAGCGCCGTGTTGAGAATGGTGCCATCGAGGGTCTGCATGAAGAACGCGATGGCGACCAGCCAGGGCAATACACGGGCGGATCGAGCATCCAGTGCGATGGCTTGAGGCATAGAATTCCCCGACTCGAAAATACATATGGTAGGCCGCTAACGATATCTCCCGCAGCTTTTATCGAGCCTCATAAACACTCCGGACAGGGCTGCCCTGGCATGCCGAGGCCAACCACTTCAGCGCCCACCCCGGTGCGACAACTCAACGCACCCAACGGCTCCAGGACACAGCACGCGGAGCATCCAGGCTCTGTGGAGCGTCGGACACAACCCATTCGGGCTATACGTAACAAAGTATTTCGATCAGAATTGACGCGAATCATTATCGTTAAGTATCACAGGTGCGAACCTCTCCACACATTCCATCTCTGCTCTTCGGAGGCTTCATGCGCATTCCTGCCACCCTCGCCGTTGCTTCGTTGCTACTCACTCCCCTCGCTCAGGCCAAGGAATACCCCATCGGCGAACCGCAGCAATGCGGCGGTATGGAAGTCGGTGCCGTGTACCTGCAGCCAGTCGAAATGGAGCCGGCCGGAATGATGCTCGACGCGGCCAAATCCGACGTGCACCTGGAAGCCGATATCTCCGCTACGGAAAACAACCCCAACGGCTGGCAGGAAGGCAGCTTCGTCTCCTACCTGAACATCAGCTACGCGCTGACCAAGAAAGGCTCGGATGAGAAAATCGAGGGTGACTTCCACCCGATGGTTGCCAACGACGGCCCGCACTACGGCGACAACGTCAAGCTGATGGGGCCGGGCAAGTACCAGCTGACTTTCACCATCTCGCCGCCGGATGGCAAGCACAGCATGTTCGGCCGTCACGTGGACAAGGAAACCGGAGTCGCGCCCTGGTTCGAGACCTGCAAGCTGAACTACGAGTTCACCTACGCCGGCATCGGCAAGAAAGGCGGCTATTGAGTCGGAGGTCAGCATGCGAGGCACCCTGCTCCCTACCCTCGCCCTGCTCGCTGCCGGTTTCGCCGGCGGCGCCCAAGCCGGGTTGCCCACCTACGAACTGACCATCCGTGACGGCCATTTCGAGCCGGCGACAATCGAAGTGCCGGCTCGCCAGCGCTTCAAGATCGTCGTCATCAATGCCGGCAGCGGGCCGACCGAGTTCGAAAGCACGCCGCTGCGGGTGGAAAAGGTCCTCTCGCCCGGCGTCACCTCGTTTGTCGTGATTCATCCGCTCAAGCCGGGCCGCTACCCCTTCTTCGATGAGTTCCACATGGACCTCCCGGAAGGGGAAATCATCGCCAAGTAGTTCCTTCACAGGAGAAGCGACATGGGCCAATCAATGTTCATCGTCTGGCGCGAAAGCGTCGAGGCGCTGCTCGTCATCGGCATTCTGCACGCCTGGCTGAGCCAGCAACCCGGCAATCGCCACGCGCTGCGTATGCTCTGGGCTGGTGTGGGCGCAGGCCTTGGCCTGGCGACGTTGCTGGCCTGGGGCATCCTCAGCGCCGGGGACTGGCTGGCCGGCCCGGCGGGCGAATGGTTCCAGTGCGCCATGCTGCTGGTTGCCAGCGTGCTGATCCTGCAGATGGTCGGCTGGATGCATCATCACGGACGCGATCTAAAACGCAATCTGATCGACAGCGCCAGCACACAGCTGAGCCAGGGCAACGGTGTCGGACTGCTGGTGTTGGCCATGCTTGCCGTGGCGCGTGAAGGCAGCGAGACGGTGGTCTTCTTGTACGGCATCGGCCATCAGCAACAGGGCATGGACCTGACCAGCTTCGTCATTGGCGGTCTGCTCGGTTTCGGCCTGGCACTGCTCAGCTACGCCGCACTGCAGGCGGGCAGCCGGTTCTTCTCCTGGAAACGCTTCTTCAAGATCAGCGAAGCCTTGCTGCTGTTGCTCGGCGCCGCCCTGCTGATGGCCGGACTCGACCGTTTCAGCGGTCAACTGATGGGCATGGACGTACCGGAACTGTTCTATACAGCCTTCGGCGATCCGCTATGGGACACCTCCGTCCTGCTCGATGACGGCGGCACCCTGGGCAGCACCATCGCCGGGCTGACCGGCTACCGAGCAATGCCTTCGCTGGCGGCGGTCATTCTCATGGCCTTGTACTGGCTGGCCGTCTGGGCCTGGTTGCGGCCGAAGGCGGAGGCTCGTCTGGAGGCGCATCCAGCATGATAGCCAACGCTCCCTGGCTGGCGCGTATCGGCGACCTGCTGCGCCAGCATGCCAAGACCATCCGCCTGATCCAGTGGCTGGTGGTCGGCTTCTATCTGGTCCTGTTGCTGGTGCCCGCCGTGCTTTCGCTGCCGCCTTCCGAGGCACGCATGCTGGACAACATCACGGTGTTCGCGCAGTTCCTGTTCTGGGGGCTGTGGTGGCCGTTCGTGTTGCTGTCGATGGTGATTTTCGGCCGACTCTGGTGCGGCGTGCTCTGCCCGGAAGGCGCGCTCAGCGAATGGATCAGCTGGCGCGGGCTGAACAAGCGCACGCCGCAGTGGATCCGCTGGAGCGGCTGGCCGACCATCGCCTTCGTGCTGACCACCGTCTACGGCCAGCTGATCAGCGTCTATGACTATGGTCGGGCCGCCGCATTGATCCTCGGCGGCTCCACCGTCGCGGCGATGATCGTCGGCTTCCTCTACGGACGCGGCAAACGCGTCTGGTGCCGCCACCTGTGTCCGGTGAGCGGTGTGTTCGGCTTGCTCGCGCGTCTGGCGCCGATGCACTACAGGGTCGACGAGCAACGCTGGCAGGCCAACCAAGGACCGAAGCTGGCGACCCCCAACTGCGCGCTGCTGATCGACATCCGCCGCATGCAGGGAAACAGCGAATGCCACGCCTGCGGTCGCTGCAGTGGCCAACGTGGGGCCGTCGCCCTCGCCGCCCGTTCGCCCAACGATGAAATCCTCATCGTCGGCAACCAGCCGCAGCACGGCCATTGGGACAGTACGCTGCTGCTATTCGGCATGATCGGCCTGGCCATGGGCGCCTTCCAATGGACGGTCAGTCCCTGGTTCATCACCCTCAAGCAGACCGCCGCCGAGTGGCTGGTCGATCGCGACATCTTCTGGCCGCTGGAGGCCAACGCGCCCTGGTGGCTGCTGACCCACTATCCGCAGGTCAACGACGCCTTCACCTGGCTCGATGGTGCAGCCATCCTTACCTACATCGGTGCCAGCTCGCTGCTGATCGGTGGTGCGCTGTGGTTGCTGTTGCGTGGCGCAGTGCGCTTGATGAACCGCCGCGATGAGGTTTTCCAACACCTCGCGCTTGCGCTCACGCCCCTGGGTGGTGCTGGGCTGTTTCTCGGCCTCTCGGCGACCACCATCAAGCTGTTGCGCTACGAAGGGTTCATCCTCGCCTGGGCACAGCCGACCCGCGCACTGCTCCTGGCCGGTGCTATCGGCTGGAGCCTGTACTTGGCGTGGCGGGTAATCAGCCGCCATGGGGCCAATGGCCTGCGACGGCTCAGTGCGTTAGGTTGCGTGGGACTGGCGACTGCGGTGGTGGGTTACGGCTGGTATTTGCAGTTCTGGGGTTGGAGCTGAACAGGCGCCCTGTCGGGCTCCGCCCAGCCTTCTTTTGGCGATCCCAGCCGCATTCGGAAACAAAGCGGACCCTCTGATACTCGCCCTGATCGCAAGCAAGGCTCGCTCCTGCAAGAGCGAGTGCCAACGCCGACGGCTTCCAGCAGTCCGACCCGCTCACGCAGGGCGTCGGGGAGGCTGCTTGCTGCTTGCAGGGACTGTCGACAGCGTTTGGCGTGGGATACGTTTAGTATCAGCGCAGGTATTTTCTACGAGTCGGCGTCATGTCAATCAACTGGATCTGCAAACACCACACCCAACTCAGCACGCAAGAACTCTATGCCATCCTGCGCCTGCGCGCGGACGTCTTCGTAGTCGAGCAACAATGCGTGTACCTGGATGTTGATGGCCAGGACCTGATAGGCGACACCTGCCACCTGATGGCCTGGCGCGACGAGCAATTAGCGGCCTACCTGCGCCTGCTCGCCCCTATCCAGCATGATGGCGACGTGGTCATTGGCCGCGTCGTGACCGCGCCCTCGGCCCGCGGTCAGGGCATCGGCCATGAAATGATGGTGCATGCACTCGACCATGCGGAGAAACAATGGCCGGGGCACTCGATCTTCCTGTCCGCCCAGGCCCACCTGCAAGGCTATTACAGGCGTTACGGCTTCGACCCGGTGGGCGAGGTGTATGTCGAGGACGGGATCCCGCACATCGGCATGCGCCGGAAGCGTGAGTAACACGCCTAAACGCCGCTCAGGAATCGCCAGCACCGGCTTGATACAAAACCTCCGATGCTCACCCTGATCGCGAGCAAGTTCGCTCGCCACGAGTCGTTATCGTTGCCAGCCCCGAAGCATCCGGAGGGAGCCGGAATGCTGCGAAGAGGCTTGACGTCACCCTCGCAGCACGAACGACGGAAACAGCATCCCCAGCCGATCCCAGAGTTTTTGCTGGTCATAGGGCGCGCGGCTGTCGGGCAGGGTGTTGTCGAACATCCTGGCGGTGCGCACGCACTGCACCGCAAAGCGCTCGACACCCAGGGCGCGAAGACGCTGGGCCAGGTCCCAGAGGTGGTCGGCATCAAACAGCTGCCAATGCACGGTGGTCCGGCATTCGTGGGCAACACCGCTTTCCAGCAAGTGCTCAAGGCTTTTCCAGTTGGCTTTGCCGCTGCCTTCGACTCCGGTGATCAGCATGCTGTGCTCCGGCAGGGCCTTGACGTCGAAGCCCACCCAATCCACCAGCGATAGCACCTGACGGAACAACCTGGGTTTGATGCCAGCGCTGTGCAGGCCGATCTTGAAACCCATCGCGCGCACCTCGGCAATCGCCTCGGGTAGCGCCAATTGCAGGGTCGGCTCGCCGCCGCTGAAAACGACCGCTTCGAGTAGTCCGACTCGTTCCCGAAGAAAATCGAGAATCCCGTCCCAAGGCTTTTCCTGCTCCCCACAGGCTGGAATCAGCCCGGGGTTATGGCAGTAGCGACAGCGCCAGCCGCAACCTTGGCAGAACAGCACGCAGGCGAGATGGTCTGGAAAATCCAATGTGGTCAGGGGGACCAGCCCCCCGACCCGAAGCGCTGCGTTCACGCAACGGTCACTCGCGCCGCCTGTTCAGTGAAGTGCCTGCGCTCCCGGTGCTCCGACTGCTTGCCCGGGTTGAAGGCGGTTACCGGGCGGTGATAACCCATCACACGGGTCCAGACTTCGCAGCGCTGGCGTTGGGCTTCGGGCAGTTGGGTGGCTTGGGTCATGTGTCGCTCCTCTGGGTTGGTTAGAACTCGTGTCACGCCGTGCAGGGGCATTCGGCCCGCCGCTTGGCAATCAATACCTCGTCGCACTTCGGGCAGAACTCGTGTTCGCCGCTCAGGTAGCCGTGGACCGGGCAGATGGAAAACGTCGGGGTGATGGTCAGGTAAGGCAGCCGGAACCGACCGAGCGCCTTGCGCACCAGGTTCTTGCAGGCCTGCGCCGACGAGATCTGCTCGGCCATGTACAGGTGCAGCACGGTGCCGCCGGTGTATTTGGTCTGCAGCTCGTCCTGCAACGCCAGGGCCTCGAAGGGGTCATCGGTGAAGCCCACCGGCAGCTGCGAGGAATTGGTGTAGTACGGTGCATCCGCCGAACCTGCCTGCAAGATGTCCGGGAAGCGCTTTCGGTCTTCCTTGGCGAACCGGTAGGTGGTGCCCTCGGCCGGCGTCGCTTCGAGGTTGTAGAGGTGACCGGTCTGCTCCTGGAAGCGCACCAGCACCGCACGCACATGGTCGAGCAAGTCGATCGCAAGCTGCCGCCCCGCCGATGTATGCAGCCCTTCGGCATCCTCCGTGAAGTTGCGCACCATTTCGTGCAGGCCGTTCACACCGACGGTTGAAAAATGATTGCGCAGGGTGCCCAGGTAGCGCTTGGTGTAGGGATAGAGCCCGGCGTCCATGTGATGCTGAATCACCTTGCGCTTGATCTCCAGGCTCTGCATGGCCATTTCCAGTAGCGCATCGAGATGCTCGAGCAACCCGGACCAGTCGCCGGCATGTAGATAGCCGAGGCGCGCGCAGTTGATCGTCACCACGCCGAGGGAACCGGTCTGCTCGGCCGAACCGAACAGGCCACCGCCTCGCTTGAGCAACTCGCGCACATCCAGCTGCAGCCGGCAGCACATCGAGCGCACCTGATTGGGCTGCATGTCGGAATTGAGGAAGTTCTGGAAGTACGGCAGCCCGTAGCGCGCAGTCATCTCGAACAGGCGATCGGCGTTCTCGCTGTCCCAGGGGAAATCATGGGTGATGTTGTAGGTCGGTATAGGGAAGGTGAACACCCGACCAAGTCCGTCGCCCGCCTGCATGACCTCGATGTAGGCGCGGTTGATCAGCTCCATTTCGGCCTGCAGCTCGCCATAGGCGAACGGCATCTCTTCACCACCGATATAGGGGATCTGCTCGCGCAGATCTTCCGGGCAGACCCAGTCGAACGTCAGATTGGTGAACGGCGTCTGGGTGCCCCAGCGCGACGGCACATTGAGGTTGTAGATGAATTCCTGAATGGCCTGGCGGATCTCGGCAAAGCCCAGATTGTCCTTGCGCACGAACGGCGCGAGGTAGGTATCGAAGGAACTGAAGGCTTGCGCGCCGGCCCACTCGTTCTGCAGCGTGCCGAGGAAGTTGACCATCTGCCCCAGCGCACTCGACAGGTGTTTGGGAGGCCCCGCCTCGACCCGGCCGGGAATGCCGTTGAATCCTTCGTTGAGCAGGGTGCGCAGCGACCAACCGGCACAGTAGCCGGCCAGCATGTCCAGATCGTGGATGTGCAGATCGCCTTCGCGATGCGCGGTACCGATTTCCGAACTGTAGACCTCGTCCAGCCAGTAATTGGCGGTGACCTTGCCCGACACGTTGAGGATCAGACCGCCCAGCGAATAGCCCTGATTGGCGTTGGCCCGTACGCGCCAGTCTTCACGAGACAGGTACTCGTTCATCGAGGCGGCGACATCGACGATCGCCTTGTGGTCGCGGCGCAGCCGGCCATGCTGCTCCCGGTAGACGATATAAGCGCGGGCAGTCGCGTAATGCCCCGCCTCCATCAGTACGCGTTCGACGGCATCCTGCGCCTGCTCCACCGCTACCACCCGCTGCTGCAAGCGCGTCAGCACCTGGGCAGCCAGCGCCTGGGCAGCGGTCTGGTCGAATTCACCCGTGGCCAGACCGGCCGCCTCGATTGCGGCGCCAATCTTGTCCAGTTCGAACGCTACCAGCCGCCCATCGCGCTTGCGCAGCGAGACAGGATGGTTCACCTCCTCAAGCCTGAGCATCACCCCTCCATCACCATATGTAGTAAGCAAAAAATCCAAAAACACAAGATGGTGTGAATGTAGAGAATCGAGGCCTGGAACGAATTGACCATCGTCAATTCGTCCTCGGTGTTTTTTCAACATCTGGCCTAGCCAACCGCGGCGGACGATCTTGTCCGAGGTCAAGGAAGCGCGACCACCGGGACTTCTAGGATGCAGCTTCGAACAATCCCGGACGCGTACCGGCGGAGGAACCATGCTCACCGAAACATCCCTTGTTGCGGAGCTTCGCCGCCATCACTTGTTCAGCCGGCTGCCCGAGGCGGCGATGCAGGAGGTCTGTGCGTCGGCCAATCTCAAGCGTTTGCCCGCTGGCGCTTCGCTGTTTCACCAGGGCGACAAGGCCGAGCGCTTCTACTTTCTGTTCAGCGGTCAGGTGAAATTGCATCGCGTAGTCTGCGACGGCCAGGAGAAACTGGTGGAGGTCATTCGCAGCGGCGAATCTTTCGCCGAAGCGCTGTTGTTCACCGGCGCGCCGAATTACCCGGTCAGTGCCACGGCGCTCAAGGCCAGCCTCATCGCCAGCCTGCATGGCCCGCACTATCGGCGCATGCTGGAGGAGCACCCGAGCATCTGCCTGGACATCCTCGCCACGCTCAGTATCCGTCTGCATCAGCGCATGAACGAAATCGACACCCTTACCCTGGCCAACGCCAGCCATCGCGTGGTGCGCTTTCTCTATCAGTCACAGGCGGACGACAGCGGCGTGGTCACGCTGGACGTGCCCAAACGCCTGATCGCCTCCAAGTTGGGCATACAGCCGGAAACCTTTTCGCGCATCCTGCACCGGCTGATGGAGTCGGGAATGATCAGCGTGCAACGCCGCCGCATCGAGATCCTGGACAATCAAGGCCTGGCTGCCTATCAGGAGTGACCTGCGACCAATCGCCCCAGCTTCTTGATGATCGTCAAAGGCAGAGATCCGCCAGGCTTGGATACTTGCCGACAGACCTATCGGATCGGGAGAACAGCATGTCGACGTCGCGCCTACCCTTGGTGTACGCCTGTTCAGGCTGCTCGAACGTGGCGCAGCTGGCCAACACCCTCGCGGTGCGCCTCGATCGTGCCGGGCTGGCAGAAATGTCCTGCATTGCCGGTGTCGGCGGAAGAGTCAGCTCGCTGGTCAACAAGGCCAACTCGGGCCGACCGATTCTGGCGATCGACGGCTGCCCGCTGCATTGCGTACAAGCCTGCCTGGCGCTCCACGAAGTGACCGCCGATGTCCATATCACGCTCAGCAGCTACGGCTTGCGCAAGCGCTATCGCGAGGACTGCTCGGAGGCCGAAGCCGACGCGTTGTTCGTGGACATGAAGGCCATCATCGCCAGCGATCGGATGCAGCGGCGCGCGGGGTGAAACCACACATCGCTGGTCGGCGACTCGATCAGCCAGGGCGGCGGACTGAGCCCATCCTACGGCGCAACACTGAAGACCACCTTGACCAACGCCGCACCCCTAGCACTGCTAGTCGGATCAGGCACCAGCCGCCTGGGCCCGCCCGGCCGCGGCCACTTCTTCGCCGGCGCCCTGCAGCAGTTTCCACAGCCAGCTCGGCAGCGAGTCGGGGTCGAGGCTGTCGATCAGGTTCTTGATCGCCAGGCCCAGCTCGGTATCGCCTTCGATGACCAGCCGGCGACGGAAGAACAGCGTATCCGGGTCTTCCTGACGGCTGGCCAACAGCAGGAACTCACGCCAGTTGCCGCGAATCGTCACCTCCACTGGCACCTGCGCGGCGATGCGCAGCTGCTCGCGCTCGCAGGTCAGGCACCAGGCGAGACCGAGGTCGGCGACTTCGAGCTTCAACCAGCGATCGTCCAGCACATCGAAGGCACCGTCACTCAGCGCTTCGGCGAATACCTGATTGAGGCTGCGCTCCAGCGCCAGACGCTGCAACAGGAACGGCGTCTTGGCGGCGAGCGGCAGCAGCCGCCCACCGAGATTCACCAGATGGCCACGCGGGCTCAACATAATCCGGCCTCCTCGGCACGCAGCATGCCCGGCTGGCCATGCCAATAACCATTGCAGCCATCCACCGCCAGCGGCGGCGGCGCGCCCTTGCGCACCGCATCGAAGGCGCCGATCACCTCTTCCATGCCGGCAGCGCGAGGGCTCAGGCGCAACAGATCGGCGCCAGTGTCGACCAGCCCGACATAGTCGGCCAGCAGGTTGCTGACCGAGGCCGACATCGTCTGGATGCCATTGATGGTGAACAGCGCCTCACCTTCCTGGCTGAGCAACGGAATGCCCTCGGGGTAGTTCTGGCAGCAGAACTGACAGTCATCCTTCGGCCGGTTCTCGGCGCGGGCGGTGAAGCAGCGCGCCGAATAGGCCAGCGGCAGGTGCCCGTAGGCGAATATCTCGATTTCCGGCAGCGTGACGTCCAGCTCCTGCAGCTGCGCGCGGGCGCTCTTGATCAGCTTGCCGGAGGCTTCCACCGGCGGCACCCAGCGGCTCATGCCGCTGGCCACCAGCTCGGCCAGCGCATGGCCGTTGTAGAGATTCAGCGCCGGGCCGCCGACGAAGGGCAACTTGCGTTCGGACATCAGCTGCACCGCACCCATATCGTTGGCTTCCACCAGCAGTTCGCCGTTGTCGCACAGGCGACGCAGGCTGGACAGTTCGGAAGCGGCTTCGACCAGGGTCAGGCCGGACAATACCAATTGCGCCGAGGAGGCTTCGGCCAGATCACGAGCCAGACCAAGCCAGTCGTCGAGCATCAGCGCGCGGCGCTTGGAGCAAACGGTTTCGCCGAGGTAGATAACATCCAGCGGCTGGCTGGCCATGTTGGCGTAGAAGTCCAGCGTCTGCTGGCGATCCCAGTAGAACAGCACCGGGCCCAGAGAAAGTTTCATGGGTGACTCCTCGTTCATTGCCAAGCCCGGTGGTAGGCACCCAGGGTGGTTTGCGAGCCTTCGGAGAGGCCGTCCAGCACCTGCCGCCAGCCGGGTTCGACCGTGTAGCGCTGCGGCGCCTTGAGGTAGCTGTCCAGCGCCGCGCGCCAGACCCGGGTGACCTGCTCGACATAGGCCGGGCTGCGCTGGCGGCCCTCGATCTTCATCGCGGTGACGCCGATGGCGGACAGCTCGGGGATCAGATCCAGGGTGTTCAGGCTGGTGGGTTCTTCCAGCGCGTGGAAACGTTGGCCATTGACCATGAAGCGACCCTTGCACAGCGTCGGGTAGCCGGCCGATTCGCCCTCGGCGTAGCGGTCGATCAGCACGTTGTTGAGGCGCGAGGTCAGTCCTTCCGGCTCCTCGCTCCAGCGCACTGCCTTGGCTGGCGAGCACACGCCGCAGAGGTTCGGTGATTCGCCAGTGAGATATGAAGACAGATGGCAACGACCCTCCGCCATGATGCACAGGCTGCCGAAGGCGAACACTTCGATCGGCACCGGGCTGCTGGCGGCGACCTGCTTGACCTGTTTGAGCGATAGCACCCGAGGCAGCACGGCGCGCTTGATGTTGTAGCGCTGCTGGTAGAACGCCAGCGCCGCGGCATTGGTCGCCGAGCCTTGCACCGACAAGTGCAGGTTGAGCTGCGGATGGCGCTTGGCGGCATAGCCCAACACGCCAGGGTCGGCGGCGATCAGTGCGTCGACGCCCATGGCGGCGGCCTGATCCACGGCGCGCTGCCAACGGCTCCAACCGTCGGGCTGCGCATAGGTATTGACCGCGATATACAGCTGCCGGCCCTTCTCGCGGATCAACTGCAGGCCCTTGTCGAGCTGCTTGTCATCGAGATTGAGGCCGGCGAAATGGCGGGCGTTGGTGTCGTCGCGAAAACCGACATAGATGGCATCGGCGCCCTGCTGGACGGCGGCCTTCAGCGCCGGCAGGCTACCTGCTGGACAGACCAAATGCATGGCAACTCCTAGACGTGCGGTTCATGCGCGCCGTGCCGATGGCAGCAGCGCCGTCCGGGCCGGACGGAAAGCCGGCAGTCTAGGTAGACGACCCGAGGTCGGCATTGATAAAGGTCAAGGAGGGGTAGCGCTCGAAGCTCGACGTTCGAAGCTAATCAGGGCTGGGCTTCATTCGGATATTGTCGATGTTGTTCTGCATGCCATGCAGTTCGCGCGGGGCGAGACGCCATGGGCGCGCGGCTTGTTCACGAGGCTCCGGCTGCGTTTTCGCCACAAGCTCGCTAAGCCGCGCATGCCGATCCGCCGACAGCCCAGCTTCTGCTTTTGCTGCCAGCCTCCAGCGCCTCGGTCTATATTCCCTCGTCGCCTTCGAATTCCTCGGTGGCGCGCGCCACCATCTGCCGCCAGGCACCGGATTCGTCCGCCAGCAGACGCATGGCCTTGAGGCTGGCGACGAAGGCCTGTTGGTAGTGCTGTGGATTATTCTCGCTGGCGGCGCGCTCGGCATGCGCCAGCGCCTCGGTCAGCAGCGCGTCGAACTGGTCATGGTCCAGAGCCATGGAAGTCTCCTCGATAGGTCATGTCAGCAGCTTAGACCAGCGAGCTGTCGAGACGACTCGCGCCGATTGGCGGCAATTGCGATGAAACGGTTGCAACCACGTCGGGGCTATTTGAGCTTCAGCCGTCTGGCGAGCTTGTGCAGGTTGCTGGAATCGACATCCAGCAAGCGGGCTGCCTGTGCCCAGTTCTCGCCGCTGGCCTCCAGGGCGCGAACGATCGCCAGGCGCTGAGCGTCATCGACGGCTTGGCGCAGCGAGACGATTTCCACTTCCGTCGGTTGCGGCTGGGCCTCGGCAATCGGCGCAAGCGAGGCGGCATGCGTGCTGTCCAGATCGAGCAGATCGGGCTCCAGGGTGAGGATCTCGCTGCGTGACGCGCCACGGCTGAGCAGTCGCAGCGCCGCGCGACTGATCACGTGCTCCAGCTCGCGCACGTTGCCCGGCCAGCCATAACCGAGCAACGCGCGCTCGGCGGCAGGTGACAGTCGCATGCTGCGCAGCCCCAGCCGGGCGCGGTTCAGCTCGAGAAAGTAGCCGGCCAGGATCAGCACGTCATTGCCGCGTTCGCGCAGCGGCGGAATCGGTGCCGGGTAGACGGACAAGCGATGGTAGAGATCGGCACGAAAATGCCCGTCGCGCACGCTCTCGCGCAGATTCCGATTGGTCGCCGCGATGATCCGCACATCGACCTGCCGCGGCTTGTCGGCCCCGAGACGCTGGATTTCTCCGTTCTGCAAGGTGCGTAGCAGCTTGGCCTGGACCACCAGCGGCAACTCGCCCACTTCATCGAGCACCAGAGTGCCGCCGTTGGCTGCATCGAAACGGCCGGGCCGATCGGTGGTGGCACCGGAAAACGCACCTTTGACGTGACCGAACAGCTCGCTTTCGGCCAACGATTCAGGCAATGCGGCGCAGTTGACCAGCACCAGGGGCTTGTTGCGGCGGCGCGAATGGCGGTGCAACCAACGGGCGAACAGCTCCTTGCCCACGCCGGTCTCGCCCAGCAGCAACACCGGCAGTTCGGAGTCGGCGACCACTTTCAGTTCCCGCAGCAGTTCGGAAATCACCTGACTCTGGCCGAGAATCTCACCGTCACCCGGCACTTCGGTGGGTTCCAGCACATCGGTGCGAGCCAGCCGAAGGCCGCGATTTTCGTGCTCCAGCCGGGTGATACGAATCGCCGCCTCGATCACCAGGGTATAGCGCTGCAGGTCGCGCCGCGCGTCGTCATCGAAGGTTCCGGCGTGCAACGCATCGAGGGTCAACGCGCCCCATAGCTTGCCTTCCACGAACAGGCTGACGCCCATGCAATCGTGTACCGGCAAAGGCTCGCCGGCACGTTCGTCGAGCAGCCCGTCGTAAGGGTCCGGCAGCCGGCTATCGGGTTCGAACCAGGTGGGCTCGCGTTGCGAGAGGATCGCAGCGAGCCGCGGGTGTTGCGCCACCACGAAGCGCCGGCCAAGCGCCTCCTGCACCAGCCCCACCGCGGCCAACGGGCGCAGCGTGTCGTCATCGAGGCGCAGCAACACCACCGCGCCACAGCGGAAGCGTTCGTGCAGGGTATGCACCAGTCGTTGCAGGCGAACCGCATTGGGCAGCTCGGTGACAAGATCGGCCAGCAGTGCTTCTTCCATCATGGTGCGAACTACCCTCAAGGTTTTTTAAACCCTATACCGGTCAGGTAGTTTTCACCAAGCCTAAATTTAGGTCCTTATGAATCAACCGGTTAGCTATGGCACGGAGCTTGCCCTTCTCCTGTATCTCCACTCACGGATACGCCGCCATGAACATCGCGCTTACCGAGCAGACCCTGGGCAGCTTGGCTTGCCTCATCCCCGGCGCCACCCGCGTGTTCCGCCAGTACAAACTGGATTTCTGCTGCGGTGGCAACATCCCGCTGCGCGACGCGGCGCTGCAGCGCAACCTGGACGCGCAAACCATAGCCAACGAGCTCGCGGCACTGAGTATCAACTCGACAACCGAGCTGGATTGGCGCAATGAATCGGTCGCCGAGCTCATCGAATACATTCTCGAACGCTTTCACGAACGGCATCGTGAACAGCTCCCAGAGCTGATCCGCCTGGCCAGCCGCGTCGAGCAGGTACACGGCAACAAGGCTGACTGTCCGACCGGGCTCGCCGAACACCTCTGGCGCATGCAGCAGGAGCTGGAAAGCCACATGCTCAAGGAGGAGCAGATTCTGTTCCCGATGCTGCGCCGCAACATCCAACTGTCGCCGACCCAGGGCCCGATCGCGGTGATGCGCTACGAGCACGACCAGCACGGCGCCGCGCTGGAGCGCCTGGCCGAGCTGACCCATGACATCACCCCGCCGGCCAACGCCTGCAACACCTGGCGCGCGCTTTATCGCGGGCTCGAGGAGCTGCGCGACGACCTGATGCAGCACATTCATCTCGAGAACAACATCCTGTTCGTCAACGCCGCTGCACATTGAGGCGACAACGAGCCACGCGGGCCAGATGGCCCCATCCTGTAGTAACGGAGGCGGTATGAAAGCAGTGATTCAGCCCTTGGTGTGGGGCCTGGCCATGGCGTCGATGCTGGCGTTGGCCAGCGGTGTGGCACTCGATCTGGTCGTCAGCCCCACACAAGCAGCCGTCAGCGGAACGAAAACGCTCTCACCCTGGCGGGCCTGATGCCATGCGTTTCAACACTTGGCATGCATCAATACTTCAGTCCCACGCCTGGGCTAGGCTCAGTAAAACCTCGACGCCGACACCTGTGAACCGGTACGGCACCCGTCCGAGGGCGGTTGATTATTAGAAAACAGGATGCCTTGCATGGTGCTTCATCGCGTACACAACCAGATCCTCCGTAGCCATCACCTGTTCGAGCCCTTGAATGACGAACAGATGGACCAGCTGATGAGCGCCAGCCAGCTGCTCAATCTCGACAAGGGCGACAACCTCTTTCATCAGGGCGAACCGGCCCATTCGTTCTACTTCGTGATTTCCGGGGCGGTTAAGATCTACCGGCTGACCCCGGACGGGCAGGAAAAGGTCTTCGAGGTGATCGGCAACCGGCAGACCTTTGCCGAAGCGATGATGCTCATGGACACACCCAACTACGTCGCCTCGGCCCAGGCCGTCTGCCCGACCCAGGTCTACCGGTTCTCCAATACGGCCTACATGCGTCTGCTGGAAGCCAACCAGAAGCTGTCCTTCGCGCTACTCGGCAAGCTCAGCGTGCGCTTGCATCAGCGCATCAACGAGATCGAAACGCTGTCGCTGAAGAACGCCACCCACCGCGTGGTGCGCTACCTGATGACGCAGCTGGCGCGACTCAAGGACGAAAGCAACAGCTTCGAGCTGCCGATGGCCAAGCAGCTGATCGCCGGCCACCTGTCGATCCAGCCGGAAACCTTTTCGCGCATCATGCGTCGCCTGATCGACGAAGACATCATCATCCAGGAAGGCCGGCAGATCACCATCCTCGATCGCCAGCGCCTCGAACAGTTCGAGTGATCGGCAGCAACCGCCCGCTCCCCCCGGTCGGCTGCCCGTCCAGGCCGAGCGGCTTTTTCAGGCGGTTGATTGCGGTCAACCTTGATCGGTCGCCAGGGATGGCAAGCTGGACCTGACGTAAAGAGGACGCCGCCCATGCCCAAGTGCTTGTACTGCCAGCAACCCAACCCGCCGCAGGAAGCCGAATGCAGCAACTGCGGTATGCCCCTCCCCGCCCACGCCGATACCGCTGGCGAACGGCGCCAACGCAAATTCTTCTGGTTCTGCATCGGCCTGACGGTGTTCTGTGCCGTGATGATCGTCTGGTTGCCGCGCCACTTCTTCTAAGGGGCGGCCACACTGCCCGCGTGATGCACAGAAGCGGAACGCCGCTTGCCTATCCTGCCGTCCTGAAAAGCTTGGCCCCGAGGGCGGGGCTCCCACAAAAGCAGTAAGAGTCGCGACCCGCGGCGAATGGCGCCGGTTCGGTGTCTGAAAAGCTTCGTTCCGAGCGCGGGGCTCCCACAACAAAGCAGTCGTGTATGCCGCCTTTGTAGGAGTCGCGACCCGCGGCGAGTGGCGCCGGCTCGGTGCTAAAAAGCTTCGCCCCGAGCGCGGGGCTCCCACAAAAGCAGTCGTGCATGCCGCCGCCTTTGTAGGAGTCGCGACCCGCGGCGAATGGCGCCGGCTCGGTGCTAAAAAGCTTCGCCCCGAGGGCGGGGCTCCCACAAAAGCAGTCGTGCATGCCGCCGCCCTTGTAGGAGTCGCGACTCGCGACGAATGGCGCCGGCTCGGTGTCTGAAAAGCTTCGCCCCGAGGGCGGGGCTCCCACAACAAAGCAGTCGTGCATGCCGCCGCCCTTGTAGGAGTCGCGACCCGCGGCGAATGGCGCCGGCTCGGTGTCTGAAAAGCTTCGCCCCGAGGGCGGGGCTCCCACAACAAAGCAGTCGTGTATGCCGCCTTTGTAGGAGTCGCGACCCGCGGCGAGTGGCGCCGGCTCGGTGCTAAAAAGCTTCGCCCCGAGCGCGGGGCTCCCACAAAAGCAGTCGTGCATGCCGCCGCCCTTGTAGGAGTCGCGACTCGCGACGAATGGCGCCGGTTCGGTGTCTGAAAAGCTTCGTTCCGAGCGCGGGACTCCCACAACAAAGCAGTCGTGTATGCCGCCTTTGTAGGAGTCGCGACCCGCGGCGAATGGCTGCGGCTCGGTGCTAAAAGCTTCGTCCCGAGCGCGGGGCTCCCACAACAAAGCAGTCGTGCATGCCGCCGCCCTTGTAGGAGTCGCGACCCGCGGCGAATGGCTGCCGGCTCGGTGTCTGAAAAGCTTCGCCCCGAGGGCGGGGCTCCCACAAAAGCAGTCGTGCATGCCGCCGCCCTTGTAGGAGTCGCGACTCGCGACGAATGGCGCCGGCTCGGTGTCTGAAAAGATTCGCCCCGAGGGCGGGGCTCCCACAAAAGCAGTCGTGCATGCCGCCGCCTTTGTAGGAGTCGCGACTCGCGACGAATGGCGCCGGCTCGGTGTCTGAAAAGCTTCGCCCCGAGGGCGGGGCTCCCACAATAAAGCAGTCGTGCATGCCGCCGCCCTTGTAAGAGTCGCGACCCGCGGCGAATGGCCGCAGCTCGGTGTCTGAAAAGCTTCGCCCCGAGGGCTCCCGCAAAAGCATCGTAGGGTGGGTCACACTTCACCGATCCACGGGGTGGCCATCCACCGAGCGAAGCCACGGCGGATGTGAAGCGCGACATCCACCCTACCGGCCACTGAGTGATGGACGCGTCCTCCAGTCCTCCGAAAGCGCATCTCTTAACACCGCGCCTCGTCCGTTTTCCATCCTGGCGCTTACCGCTGGGTCAGCTGCTTGTACAGCTGCGGCAGGCGGAACGGGAGCTGCTGCGGGTCCTTGATCAACGTGTAGCCATTGGCGCCGAACATGTAGGGCAGGTAGTCGCCGGCTTCCTGATCGATGGTGATGCAGAACGGCAGCAGCCCCTGGCGCCGAGCTTCCAGTACGGCCTGACGGGTGTCTTCGACGCCGTAGCGGCCTTCGTACAGGTCCAGGTCGTTGGGCTTGCCATCGGTGACCAGCAGCAAGAGCTTGCGCCGCTGCTTGCAGTTGCCGAGCAGTTCGGTGGCCTGGCGGATGGCCGCACCCATGCGGGTGTAGTAGCCGGGTTTGAGCGCCTGGATGCGCCCACGGGTGTCGTCGCCGTAGCGTTGTTTGAAGCTCTTGAGCTCCTGCATGCGCACCTGATGGCGGCGCAGTGAAGAAAATCCGTACAGGGCGAAATCGTCCCCGACCGCCGACAACGCCTCGCCGAACAGAAGCAGGCTGTCGGTGATCACATCGATCACCTTGTGCTCGTCGTCCAGGTGCGCATCAGTGGACATCGACAGGTCGGCCAGCAGCAGGCAGGCCAGGTCGCGGCGGTTCTGCCGCTGCTCCATGAACAGCCCGCGCTCGGCGCACTGGCCGTGCTGGCGCTCCACGTGGAAGTCGAGCCAGGCCTGCATGTCCAACTCCGAGCCCTGGGGTTGCCCGCGCAGCCATTGGCGGTCGTTGCGCAGGTGCTCGAACTGCCGGCGCAGCTTGCGCGCCAGCGGGCTCAGCCGCAGCGGCAGGCCCATGGGCTCGGAGCCGCGCGGCAGCATCGTCTGCAGGCTGACGAAGTTCTCCTGCATGCGCTGCTTGCGATAGTCCCACTCCGGCAGCTTGATGCCCTCGCCCAGCGGGATGTCATCGACGTCCGCTGGCGGCAGGTCGAGGTGCAGCTTGAGGCCGCCACCCTTGCGCATGCGCTGGCGCGACATGGCGATCTCGTCGAGGTCTTCGGCGACGCGGGAGGCATCCTCGTTTTCGCTGTCGTCGCCCTGTCGATCGAGCTCGACGTGCTCGGACCAGCTGAACAGATTTTCCAGGCGGAACAGCATCAGGCCACCCTTGCTGGTGCTGTCCTCGACCCGCTTGGCGCGCTTACGCAGGCCTTTCTGCTCGGTGGGCGGGGCCTGCAGATGGTTGTCCTGATCCTCCTCGGCTAGCTCGGTGGCCTGCGGCACGCCGAGATTTTCCGCCGGATAGAGCCACATCGGCAGCGGCCATGGCGCCACTTCGCTGCGCGGGAACTGCGTGACACTGCCCGGCTCGCGCAAGGCCTGGCACAGCGCCCGCTCCAGCGCGCCCTCGGCACGCGGTAGGCTGGCCGGGTCCGGGCGCAGTTGCAGGTGCGCCTCGACCAGCCGTTCATAGCGCGGCCGCATGGCCGGGAAGCGCTGGAGGATGGACTGGGTCCAGCGCTGGTTGTCGCGCGCCCAGTGACGCATCTCGCCCGCTTGCGCTGCGAGCAGCGCCAGCCAGCGATACAGATCCTGATTGAGTGAAACTTCGGGATAGACCGCGAGGCGTTGCGGTAAGCGCAGGTTGTTCGCGTCGCACCACGCCACCGGCAGTTGTTTACAGGTCCCGGCGACCTGTTGCAGCAGGTTGCGCCGCAGCATCAAATCGCGCGCATTGGCAGCCTCGACGCCGACGCCGCTGGCGCCACCCATGGCGCGGAACAGCACCGACAGCGACCGCTGCATGCTCTCCAGCGCGACGCTCGCCTCGGGAAAATCCGGGCTAGCGCGACGGGTGATGAAGCGGTGCCAGACACTGCCGACCCACTCTTCGACTTCAATGGTAAAAGCCATGCTCAATCACTCCGTTGCGCCGTATAAAAACGGCAACGGCCCGCTGGGTCAGCCGGGCCGTTGCTCATGTTGCAATCACTCTCAGGCTGCAGCGACAGCTGCAGTCGCGTCGGCAGTCGCCCGGCCACGCTGCCTGAAGCTGTACAGGTAGCAGACCAGGCCGATCATGAAGAACACCCCGGCAATCAACCGCAGCCAGAAGAACACGCTCAGCTGGTCCACGGTGTTCATGAAGGACATTGCCGCCCCGTCCGCCGGGATCCGTTGCAGCCAGACCTGCACCACGCCAGCGGCGGTGAGGAACAGGGTGATGGCAACCATCGACAGGGTCATTAGCCAGAAGCCCCAGATCTCAATGCGCTGAGCGCGGGCATCCGGCGCTTCACCCAGGCCCCGCAAGCGCGGCATGGCGTAGCTGATCATGGTCATGATGATCATCGCGTAGGCACCATAGAACGCCAGGTGACCATGGGCGGCTGTCAGTTGCGAGCCGTGGGTGTAGTAGTTCACCGGTGCCAGGGTGTGCAGGAAGCCCCATACGCCCGCCCCGAGGAACGCTGTCACGGTAGTGCCGATGGCCCAGAGCGATGCAGCCTTGTTCGGGTGCTGGCGACGGCGACGGTTCACCATGTTCAGCGAGAACAGCACCATGGCGAAGAACGGCAGCGGTTCCATCGCAGAGAAGATCGAACCCAGCCACAACCAGACTTCAGGCGCACCAATCCAGAAGAAGTGGTGGCCGGTGCCGATGATGCCGGTGATCAGAGCCATGGCGATGATCACGTAGAGCCACTTCTCGATCACTTCACGGTCCACGCCGGTGATCTTGATCAGGACGAAGGCCAGCATCGAACCCATGATCAGTTCCCACACGCCTTCCACCCACAGGTGCACCACGAACCACCAGTAGTACTTGTCGCGCGCCAGGTTTTCCGGGTTATAGAAGGAGAACAGGAAGAACACCGCCAGGCCGATCAGGCCGGTCATCATGACCATGCTGATCGCAGTCTTGCGACCCTTGAGCAGCGTCATGCCGATGTTGTAGAGGAAGCCCAGGGCGACCACCACGATACCCATCTTGGTGATGGTCGGCTGTTCGAGGAACTCGCGGCCCATGGTCGGCAGCAGCTCGTTGTGCGTCAGCGCGGCCAAGCCGGCGTAGGGCACGAACAGGTAGCCGAGAATGGTCAGCACGCCGGCGGCGGCGAACACCCAGAACAGGATGATCGCCAGTTTCGGGCTGTGCAGTTCGCGGTCCGCTTCCTCAGGGATGAGGTAGTAAGCCGCACCCATGAAGCCGAACAGCAACCAGACGATCAGCAGGTTTGTATGAACCATCCGCGCCACGTTGAACGGCAGCAGCGGAAACAGGAAGTCACCGACGACATACTGCAGACCCATGATCAGGCCGAACAGGATTTGACCGACGAACAGCATCAGCGCAAACACGAAGTAGGGTTTGGCGACAGCCTGCGATTGGAATTTGAGATGCGGATTCATGATGCTCATCTCTCAGCCCTCCTTGTTTGGCGGCCAGTTGTTGGTGTCGATCTTCGATGTCCACTTGAGGAACTCGGCCAGATCGTCAACTTGTTGCTCGTTCAGGTTGAACTGCGGCATCGCCCGGCGCCCTGGAACGCCGAGTGGCTGTGCCTTCATCCATGCGTGCAGGAAGGGCTTGAAGGCCGCATCCTCACCGCGACGAACGAAGACGTTGCCCAGCTCCGGCGCGAAGTAGGCACCTTCACCAAGCAGGCTGTGGCAGCCGATGCAGTTGTTGTTTTCCCAGACCGCTTTGCCGCGCACCACCGATTCGGTCAGCGCCGACTCATTGGATCGCTCTGGAAAGGTCTGCTCTGTGTGATAGGTCAGGCCCAGAAATACCAGGAAGAAGAACACGCTTCCCCCGAAGTAGATGTTTCTGGCCATTCCCTTGGTAAAGGTCTCGGACATGGTCGCCTCCTCATGGCGTTGGCGTGGCCAGTTTAAGAAGGTGGCTATCGAAACCTGCTTGATGACAATCAAGAAAAACCTGAACGTGATAGTTGGTCTTTACCGCCCTGAACGATGGAGCTCAACGCAGGCGACCAACGAAACGAGCAACCGGCCGCACCCCGCGCGGGGCGGGCTTTGCACACGTAGGGTGGATGTCGCTTTTTACATCCACCGAGCTTAGGTCTGGTGGATCGGTGAAGCGTGATCCACCCTACGATCGTGCTCTCCATCACGGCGTGGACGCAGCGTAAAGCCGAGCGTGTAGCTACGGTGGGGTTCAGCCCACCAGACGCTACGGCAGAGCAAGCGTAACGACAGAGCTGCGCGGGTTGCCCTGGCTACGCAACCGTCAGAGGCTGATCGCCAACAGAATCCCGCCTGCCATCACCAATGGCCAACAGAACAGCAGCAAGCGCCACATCCGTGGCGCATGACGCAGCTCCATGAAGCCGTCGGAAATCAACCAGGCCTTGACCAGCGCAACCGCCAGCACCCCGGCGGCGAGCAGCAGGGTCGAGCCGGAACTGCCCAGCAGCACGGTGAGCGTGGTCAGGACCGCAAGCCCAAGCCAGCAGAGGATCAGCACGATCGACGCGGACATCCGCCCCTCCTCAATTGATGATGTAAACGAGCGGGAACAGCAGCACCCAGACCATATCCACCATGTGCCAATAGAGCACGCCGGACTCCAGCCCGGAGCAGTCTGTCGCCGCGTAGGCGCGGCGGCGACAGCGCTCGGCCATCCAGCCGAGAATGACCATGCCCAGCAGCACGTGGAGGAAGTGAAAGCCGGTGAGAATCCAATACAGGGTGAAGAAGGTGTTGTGCTCCAACCCCAGCCCCATCCCGGCCAGATGGCCGTACTCGTTGAGTTTGAGCACCACATAGACACAGGCACTGATCAGCGCCGTCAGCAGCAGCACCGCCGCGCGACGCGGCTGCGCCATGCGCACCTGCTCGACCGCCAGGGCGGCAAACAGACCGGAAGTCAGTAGACTCAGGGTCAGAGCCAGCCCGATGGAGCTGTCCAGCGCCGTCCGGCTCTCGCGAAAGAACGCCGGGTTGAGCCACTGCGCCACGGCAAAGACGAGGATCAGAATGGCGAAGACGGTCAGCTCGGCCAGGATGAAAAACCACATGGCCAGGTCGCCTGGCAGCCGCCGGGTCGCTGCGCTCGCTTCATGCGAAATGGACATCGACCACATCCATCAGCGCCGCAACGGTCTGCGCATCGTCGGACAGCGGCTCGGCCAGGCACGACAGGCAGGCTTCACGCGGGCTCATGCCGGAACGGATCATTCGCGCGGCGAAGATCAGCAGACGAGTCGAGGCGACCTCTTCCAGATCATGCTGTTCGAGGCGACGCAAGGCCTGCCCCAGCTTGACCACCTGCTTCGCCAGGGCCGTGTCCACCTGCGCCTCGTTGGCGACGATGCGCTCTTCCTCGGCGGCCGCCGGATAGTCGAAGCGCATGGCCACGAAGCGCTGGCGGGTGCTGGGCTTCATGCCCTTGAGCAGGTTCTGGTAACCGGGGTTGTAGCTGACCACCAGCATGAAGCCCGGCGGCGCCTTGAGCGCCTCACCGGTGCGCTCGATGAACAGCTCGCGGCGATCGTCGGCCAGCGGGTGCAGCACCACGGCGGTGTCCTGGCGCGCCTCGACCACTTCGTCCAGGTAGCAGATGCCCCCTTCGCGTACCGCTCGGGTCAGCGGGCCATCCTGCCACCAAGTGCCCTGTGCGCCGATCAGGTGGCGGCCGACCAGGTCCGCGGCGCTGAGGTCGTCGTGACAAGCCACCGTGTACAGCGGCAGGTTCAGCCGGTGCGCCATGTGCTGCACGAAACGCGTTTTGCCACAGCCGGTCGGGCCTTTGATCAGCACCGGCATGCCGTGCCGCCAGGCCTGCTCGAAGAGCACCTCTTCATTGCCCAGCGACTGGTAGAACGGAGCACCAGGCAAGTCGGCAAAATTCTCGGGCGCGTTCATTGGCAATACCTCACGGCAACGGTTGGATAAGCATCTGCCGCCAAACTAACCGTCGGGTCATACGTCCCTCAAGGCATCCACGAGCGAAGCTTGATTACGGTCAAGCCCAGTCTCAAATGAGCCCTCGCGAGCCGACAGACAACCCTGTTCGGCCGGCTTTTCTTCCCTATTCGCCAGGCCCCCGCGACACGGCGTCACGCCCCGGGCATCACGGCAGGTCTCTTGATTGCCATCAAGCGCAATCGCCCAAAGCCCGCCATAGGATGCAACCGCACACAGCAAGACCCGGGAACTGCCACATCGCCGTCACTAGCAGGAACCGCACGAAGCGGTCAGAGGAGATAAGAGTATGAGCAAACCAATACTGGCAGGCCTCGTCGCCGGCCTTTCGCTGCTCGGTCTGGCAGTTGCCCAGGCGGCCGTGAATCCGGAAAACGCCGATGCCGCCTACAAGGGCCAGGCCTCTGCCGTCGACCCAGCCAGCGCCCAAGTGGTCCATTCGCCCGGAGCACCGGATCTGAACGCCGCCGAATTCGAGAAAGCCAAGGAGATCTACTTCCAGCGCTGTGCAGGCTGCCATGGTGTCCTGCGCAAGGGCGCGACCGGCAAGCCGCTGACCCCGGATATCACTCAGGCACGCGGACAGGCCTATCTCGAAGCGCTGATCACCTACGGCTCGCCTGCCGGCATGCCCAACTGGGGGACGTCGAATGCGCTGACCAAGGATGAAATCACCTTGATGGCCAAGTTCATCCAGCACACCCCGCCGACTCCGCCGGAGTGGGGCATGGCTCAGATGAAGGATTCCTGGACGGTGCTGGTCAAACCCGAGGACCGCCCGAAGAAGCAGATGAACAAGCTGGACCTGCCGAACCTGTTCTCCGTCACCCTGCGCGACGATGGCAAGATCGCCCTGATCGATGGCAAGACCAAGGACATCGTCAAGACCATCGACACCGGCTATGCCGTGCACATCTCACGCATGTCCGCCTCCGGCCGCTACCTGTTCGTGATCGGCCGCGACGCCAAAATCGACATGATCGACCTTTGGGCCAAAGAGCCGATCAAGGTTGCGGAAATCAAGGTGGGCATCGAAGCCCGCTCGGTGGAAACCTCGAAATACAAGGGCTACGAAGACAAGTACGTGATCGCCGGTGACTACTGGCCTCCGCAGTTCACCATCATGGATGGCGAAACGCTGGAGCCGCTGCAGATCGTATCCACACGCGGCATGACCGTCGGCACCCAGGAATACCATCCGGAACCGCGCGTAGCGGCGATCATTGCCTCACACGAGCACCCCGAATTCATCGTCAACGTCAAGGAAACCGGCAAGGTCATGCTGGTCAACTACGAGGACATCGACAATCTCTCCACCACCATGATCGGCACCGCGCCCTTCCTGCACGACGGCGGTTGGGACGTCAGCCATCGCTACTTCATGACGGCGGCGAACAACTCCAACAAGGTCGCGGTGATCGACTCCAAGGACCGCAAGCTCGCCGCGCTGGTCGATGTCGGCAAGATCCCGCATCCGGGCCGCGGCGCCAACTTCGTGCATCCCAAGTTCGGTCCGGTCTGGGCCACCAGCCACCTGGGCGATGAAACCATTTCGCTGATCGGTACCGATCCGGCGAAACACCCGAACCAGGCCTGGAAAGTGGTCGAAACGCTCAAGGGCCAAGGCGGCGGCTCGCTGTTCATCAAGACCCACCCGAAATCCAATCACATCTACCTGGACACCACATTCAACCCTGACGCAAACATCAGCCAGTCGGCCGCGGTGTTCGACATCAACGATCTGGGGGCCGGATACACTGTGCTGCCGATTGGCGAATGGTCGGGCCTGACCGGAGGCGCCAAGCGCGTCGTGCAGCCGGAGTACAACAAAGCCGGCGACGAAGTCTGGTTCTCGGTATGGAGCGGCCAAGAGGAGCAATCGGCGATCGTGGTGGTCGATGACAAGACGCTAAAACTGAAAAAGGTGATCAAGGACAAAAGGTTGATCACCCCAACCGGTAAATTTAACGTCTACAACACTCAGCACGACGTGTACTGAGTGCCCCATCGGGGGAGCGCAGACTCCCCCATCTAGCCTTGAGGAAGTAACTCATGAAGAAAGTACTGGTTCCACTGCTCGCCCTAGGCGGCGCGATGCTGTTCCAGCCCGCCATGGCGCAGGACGGTGAAGCACTGTTCAAGAGCAAGCCTTGCGCTGCATGCCATAGCATCGACGCCAAGATGGTTGGCCCTGCACTGAAGGAAGTCGCCGCCAAGTACGCCGGACAGGACGGCGCTGCCGATCTGCTCGCCGGTCACATCAAGAATGGCACCGTAGGCGCCTGGGGCCAGATCCCGATGCCGCCAAACCCTGTCACCGAAGAAGAAGCCAAAACCCTCGCCGAGTGGGTTCTTAGCCTCAAGTAACGCCCAGGAGGACATCATGATTCGGTCCCGACATGCAGTCATCGGTTTGGGGCTCACCCTGGTGTCCCTCTTCCCCTTTTCCATTGCCCTGGCCGACGGCCCTACAGCCGAACGCCAGGGTCAACTCGAGCATCTGCTCGTGCAGGACTGCGGCTCATGCCACGGCCTGCGTCTGACCGGTGGCCTGGGTCCGGCTCTGACCCGCAGCGCCATCGCCGGCAAACCCCGCGACATCCTCATCGCCACCGTCACCCACGGTAGACCCGATACCGCCATGCCTGGCTGGAGCGCGCTGCTCAGCGAGCAGGACATCGTCTGGCTGGTCGACCGATTGATCGAAGGAAAATCCACGCCATGATGCGCCCATCCCTGTTGCTGGCCGCCGCCAGCCTGCTCCTCGGTGCCTGCGCCGCACAACCGCTACGTGGCACCGGTGACCTTGGCGTGGTGGTAGAGCGTGCCACTGGCGCCCTGCAGATCGTCGAAACAACCGGCCAGACGCGCCTGGCCCGGATTGAAGGATTGGGCGACCTGTCGCACGCGTCGGTGGTGTTCTCCCGCGACGAACGCTTCGCCTATGTCTTCGGACGCGACGGCGGGCTGACCAAAGTCGACCTGCTACGCCAGCGCATCGACAAGCGCATCATCCAGGGCGGCAACAGCATCGGCGGAGCCATCAGCCAGGACGGCCACCTGATCGCCGTCGGTAACTATGAACCAGGCGGGGTCAAGGTCTTCGACGCCGATAGCCTTGAGCTGGTGGCTGACATTCCGGCCACACCGCTGGCCGATGGCAGCCGCAACTCCCGCGTGGTCGGCGTCATCGACGCCCCTGGGCGGCGCTTCATCTACAGCCTGTTCGACACCAACGAAACCTGGCTGCTGGACTTCAGCCAGGGCAACACGCCGGCCATCACCCGCTTCGAGGGCGTCGGCAAACAACCCTATGACGGCCTCTTGACCCCCAACGGGCGCTACTACATCGCCGGTCTGTTCGGCGAAGACGGCATGGCCAAGATAGACCTCTGGCACACCGCCCGCGGCGTCGAGCGAATCATCGACGGCTATGGCCGCGGCCAGGAAAAGCTGCCGGTCTACAAGATGCCGCACCTTGAAGGCTGGACGGTCGCCGGCAACCAGACTTTCGTGCCCGCCATCGGTCAGCACCGGGTGCTGGTGATGGACTCGCAAAGCTGGAAGCAGACCGATGCCATCGACGTGGCCGGCCAGCCGGTGTTCGTCATGTCGCGTCCGGACACTCGGCAGATCTGGGTCAACTTCGCCCACCCCGACAACGGCAAGGTGCAGGTGATCGACAGCGAAACCCACGAGATCATCAGCACGCTGGAACCCGGCCCGGCGGTGCTGCATATGGAGTTCACTCCACGCGGCGAGCAGCTCTGGCTGTCGGTGCGCGACGGCAACGAGGTGCAGGTCTGGGATCCCTATGCGCTGAAGCTGATCAAGCGCCTGCCGGCCGACAGCCCGAGCGGGATCTTCTTCACCAGCCGCGCCCACGAGACGGGGTTGTGACATGCAGATCGATCCGCTCAGCCGCCGCCTGATCGACCGCTTCCAGCACGGCATGCCACTGTGCGCCGAGCCTTACCGCGCCATGGCAGACGCCTTGGACTGCAGCGAAGCCGAGGTCCTTGCCTGCCTCGAACGCCTGGAGCACGGCGGCGGCCTGTCGCGCGTCGGTCCGGTGTTCGAGCACAGCCGCGCCGGCGCCAGCACCCTGGTCGCCTTGGCGGTCCCAGAGGCGCGCCTGGAGTCGGTCGCCGCCCGTATCAACAGCTATCCCGAAGTCAACCACAACTACCTGCGCGAGCATCGCTACAACCTCTGGTTCGTGGTAACCGGCCCCGACCGCGCCCACGTCGATGCGCTGCTGGCACGGATCGAGGCGGAAACCGAACTCACGCCGCTCGATCTGCCGATGCAGGCCGCCTACCGCATCGACCTCGGCTTCCCCATCGGAGACGCCTCATGAACGCCCTGCTCGACGATCTTCAGACGCTGCAATTGCGGCGCCTGCTCGAAGCGGGCCTGCCACTGGCCGCCCGCCCCTATCAGCTGCTGGCCGAGCGCATTGGCGCCAGCGAAGAGACGGTGCTGGAGCAGGTCCGGCGTTGGAACGACAGCGGGCTGTTTCGCCGCATGGGGCTGGTCATCAAGCACCGCGCCCTGGGCTTTCGCGCCAACGCCATGTTGGTGATGGATATCCCGGACGAGATCGTCGACGCGGTCGGTCACAGTCTCGGCCAGGCCGCCGGTATCAACCTCTGTTATCAGCGGCCGCGACGTCTGCCGGACTGGCCCTATAACCTGTTCTGCATGGTCCACGGCCGCGAGCGCGAGCAGGTCTGCCGGCTGATCGCCGCGCTGCTCGCCGAACACGGGCTCAGCGACGTGCCGCACCAGCTGCTGTTCAGTACCCGTGCGTTCAAGCAATGCGGTGGCCGTTACGCCCCACCCGCGCGCCCGGTGGCCGCCCATGGATGAGCTCGACCGGCGCCTGATCAATCGCCTGCAGCACGGCCTGCCGCTGGTCCGCCGTCCCTGGCAGGCATTGGCCGAGGAGTTGGATGCCGACACCGAGCTGCTGCGCGAACGCGTCCAGGCCCTGCTCGATGACGGCACCCTGACCCGCTTCGGGCCGATGTTCGATATCGAACGCCTCGGCGGCGCCTTTACCCTCGCCGCACTTTCGGTGCCGGAAGAGCGCTTCGATCGTATCGCCGAGCAGCTGGCGGCCATGCCCGAAGTAGCGCACAACTACCGCCGCGAACACGTCTGGAACATGTGGTTCGTGCTCGGCTGCGCCACGCCGCAGGGCATTGCCGAGACCATTGCGCGGATCGAAGCCGAGACCGGCCTGCCGGTGCTCAACCTGCCCAAGGAGGAGACCTACCATGTCGGCCTGCACTTCGCCGTTTGATCCCGCCGAGCAGGCCGAGCTGGCCGGCCGCCTGGTGTCGCTCACCGAAGGCGGGCTGCCGCTGGTGGACGATCCCTGGGGCTGGCTCGCCGAGCGTCTGGACATCAGCGCCGACGCCACCCTGGCGCTGTTGCAGCAGCTGCAGGCCGACGGCGCTATCCGCCGCGTCGCCGCGGTTCCCAACCATTACCGCCTGGGCTATCGCCACAACGGAATGACCGTCTGGGATGTGGACGACACCAAGCTTGCCCGCCTCGGCCCGCTGATTGGCGAGCAGGCCTTCGTCAGCCATTGCTACCGTCGGCCACGGCAGGACGGTTGGCGCTACAACCTGTTCGCCATGGTGCACGGCCGCAGCGCAGAAGAGATCGACGGCTACCGCGCGCAGATCCGCGCCTTGCTCGGTAGTGCCTGTCGCGCCGACGAGATGCTGGTCAGCAGCCGTATCCTCAAGAAGACCGGATTGCGTGTGGGCAGCCCTCGCTAGCGCTGCCGCTAACGCGCTGCAGCCGGGCCATCAGAACCGCCACTCGGGCTTGAACAGACCGACCACGAAGAAGAGCGTGGAGAAGCCCCACATTACCAGCGCATACAGGCGGATCTGCTCGGCATTCCAAGGCCAGGCGAACCAGTCCAGAACGACCATGCTCTTCCAGCCCTCGATCCACTGGGCCCCGCCCCAACTGATGATCCATTTCCAAAACGCGCTGTTGAGAAGGTAAAGCGCAACGAATTCGGTGGTGCTCATTCAGCGTGTCCTGAAAATCCCTGCAAGGAAGCCGGGGAACCCGGCCAGGTGTTTATCCGCATCCCATCCAAACGGGACGCTTGCGACATTATCGGGACCGATTTCTTTGCGTCCACCACAGATCATGGGCACGCGTTCCGTTTGTGAAGAAGGCCAAACCCAGCTCAGGTCTGTTCAAGGCGCATGTCCTTACCAGGACCAAGGCTTTTATTGTTTCCAGTCAAGGATTGGACGGTGTCGCTCGGAGATGCTGCGTCCATCGAACCACGCAAGACGCGTGACGCGGGGAGAGACGCTCATGTTGAGAATCAGCCATTACCTGCGCGCCCTCGCCCGGCCCGCCATGCCGGTACTGGGCGCGCGCAGCACGGGTGCGGCGCGCCCGCCGGTGGTGATCTGGAACCTGTTGCGCCGTTGCAACCTGACCTGCAAACACTGCTACGCGACCTCCGCCGACAGCGTGTTCCGCGATGAGCTGGGCACCGCCGAAGCACTCAAGGTGATCGACGATCTGCATGAAGCCGGCGTACGGGTACTGATCCTGTCCGGTGGCGAGCCGCTGCTGCGCGAGGACATCTTCGAATTGTCCGAGTACGCGCGCCTACGCGGCTTCTTCGTCGCGCTGTCAACCAATGGCACGTTGATCGACGAGCGCAACATCGAGCGGATCGCCGCGGCGAAGTACGACTACGTGGGCATCAGCATCGACGGGCTCGAAGCAGTGCACGACGACTGGCGCCAGCTCAAGGGCAGCTTCGCCGCGTCCATGCACGCCATCGACCTGTGCCGCCAGCACGGCATCCGGGTCGGCCTGCGCACCACCCTGACGCAGAACAACTACCCGCAACTGCCGGCTCTGCTGGCGCTGATGCGCGAGCACGACGTGCAGAAGTTCTACCTCTCGCACCTCAACTACAGCGGGCGCGGCAAACGCAGCCGCAAGGCCGACGCCCATCACCAAATGACCCGCGACGCCATGTACCAGCTGTTCGAGCAGGCCTGGGCCGACGTGCAACACGGCCGCGAAACCGATTTCGTCAGTGGCAACAACGACGCCGACGCCGTGCTCCTGCTGCATTGGGTCGAGCAGCGATTGCCGGAGCACCGTGACCGCCTGGAGCGGATGCTGCGTGCCTGGGGTGGCAACGCCTCGGGCAGCGGCATCGCCAACATCGACAACATCGGCGACGTGCACCCGGACACCTACTGGTGGCAGCACACCGTCGGCAATGTGCGCCGACAGCCGTTCCGCGAGCTGTGGCTGGACAAGCCCGAGCCGCTGCTCACCGAGCTGCGCCAGCATCCGCGCGCCATTGGCGGGCGCTGCGCCGAGTGTCGCTGGCTGTCGATCTGCAACGGCAATACCCGCACCCGCGCCTGGGCCGAAGGAAACCTCTGGGGCGAAGACCCCGGTTGCTACCTCAGCGATCAGGAGATCGGTTTGCCGCAACCGCAGCGCATCCCCAGCCTCTCCATTTGATACCGAGCGCGGCCCCGAGGCCGCCCAAGACCTACCGCAGTCCGACGAGATTTCAGGAGTTCGCATGGATCAGCCAATCACCCTCCCCGCTTCGCTCGGCGCCACGTTGGCCCCGGGCGAAGTCGCCTTGATCGGCGCCGGCCCCGGCGACCCCGGGCTGCTCACGCTGCGGGCCTGGAGCCTGCTGCAACAGGCCGATGCGGTGGTCTACGACCGCCTGGTCAGCAATGATCTGATGCAACTGTTGCCGGCCGGCTGCGTTCGCCACTACGTCGGCAAGACCAGCGGTTACCACAGCCTGCCGCAACCACAGATCAATCAGCTACTGGTGGACCTGGCGCAACAGAACCTGCGTGTGGTGAGGCTCAAGGGCGGCGACCCTTTCATCTTCGGCCGCGGTGCCGAAGAGCTCGAGTATCTGTTGAAGCGCGGCATCAATGGTCAGGTGGTGCCGGGCGTAACCGCAGCGGCTGGCTGCAGCGCCTATGCCGGCATTCCGCTGACCCACCGCGACCTGGCGCACTCCTGCCAGTTCATTACTGGTCACCTGCAGGAGGACGGCGCCCTGCAACTACCCTGGAGCAGCCTGGTCGAGGGCAAGCAGACCCTGGTGTTCTACATGGGCCTGGCCGCACTCGGCGAGATCTCGCGCAACCTGATTGCCGCCGGCCTTCCGGTCGATACCCCCGCCGCGCTGATCGGCAATGGCACTCGTGCCGACCAGCGCGTGGTGCGCTGCAGCCTCAAGCAACTGCCGGGCATGGCGCAGACGCACCAGCTGCTGCCGCCGACGCTCACCGTGATCGGCCAGGTGGTCGGCCTGTTCGCCGACACCGCACTGGAGTTCCCCGCTCGGATGCTGGCCACATGTCAGGCGCAACCCGTCCAACAGGAGGCCCTATGCGAGTAGTCCCGGTTCTTCTTTTGGCATGGTCTGGCGCAATTCAGGCGGCGCCGGAGGTGGTCAGCCTGGAACAGGCCAGCACGCTCTACGAGCAGCATTGCCTGAGCTGCCACGGCGTCAACCGCCTCGGCGGCGCCGGCCCGGCGTTGCTGCCGGAAAGCCTCAGCCGGCTCAAGCCGGACGAGGCCCGCGCGGTGATCCATGACGGCCGGCCAGCCAGCCAGATGACGGCCTTTGGCGATCGCCTCGACGCCGCTCAGATCGACGGCTTGGTCAACTACCTCTACCAGCCGGCCGCCACCCCGCCGACCTGGAGCGACGATGACATCCGCACCAGCCACCGAATCCTTGCCGACGTGAAGGCTTTGCCGAGCACGCCGCAGCACGGCGCCGATCCGCTCAACCTGTTCGTCGTGGTCGAGGCCGGCAATCACCACGTTCGCGTGCTGGACGGTGATCGCTTCGAGGAGCTGGCCAACTTCCCGTCGCACTTCGCCCTGCACGGCGGGCCGAAGTTCTCGCCGGACGGCCGCTTCGTCTACTTCGCCTCGCGCGACGGCTGGGTCAGCGTCTACGACCTTCACAACCTGACCATGATCGCCGAGGTGCGCGCCGGCCTGAATACCCGCAACCTGGCCGTCAGCAATGATGGCCGCTGGGTGTTGGTAGGCAACTACCTGCCAGGCAATCTGGTGCTGCTCGACGCCCGTGACCTGTCGCTGGTCAAGCACATCCCGGCGGTCGCCGTCGACGGCACGCCGTCGCGGGTCAGCGCGGTCTACACCGCGCCGCCGCGAGACAGCTTCGTGGTCGCGCTGAAGGACGTTAAGGAAGCCTGGGAGCTGTCCTATGCCGGCACACCGAACTTCCAGCCACGGCGCATCCCGGCTGCGGACTTTCTTGACGACTTTTCCTTTACCCCGGACTACCGCTACCTGCTGGCCACCTCGCGCAAGGCCCTCGGCGGCCAGGTCATCGATCTGGACACCGGCGAGGCGGTCACTGACATTCCGCTGCCGGGCATGCCGCACCTCGGTTCGGGCATTTACTGGAAACGCGACGGCCAGTGGATCTTCGCCACACCCAACGTCAGCAAGGGACTGATCTCGGTGCTCGACCTCGACACCTGGAGGCTGGTCAAGGAGATTCCCACCGAAGGGCCGGGCTTTTTCATGCGCAGCCACCTGAACTCGAAATACGCCTGGACCGACGTGTTCTTCGGCCCGAACAACGACGCCGTACACCTGATCGACAAGCAGACCCTAGAAGTCGCCCATACCCTGCGTCCGATGCCTGGCAAGAACGCCGCCCATGTCGAGTTCACCAACGACGGCCGCTATGCCCTGCTCAGCGTCTGGGATACCAATGGCGCGCTGATCGTCTACGACGCCAAGACCCTGGAGGAGATCAAGCGCATCCCGATGAACAAGCCCTCTGGCAAGTACAACGTCGGCAACAAGATCGAGTTTGCCGAAGGCACCTCCCACTAGATCGGCTCAGGCTTCAGGCGGTTATCCGCGCCTGAGGCCTAGCGTCTGCGGTTGTTTTTTATCATTCCAACCTGCTTTCATATCATTCCCTTTGATATGAGTCCTTCCCATGGACATCGATCTCGCCCGTACTTTTCTCGAGAT
This sequence comes from Pseudomonas sp. YJ42, assembly GCF_047225135.1. NCBI lineage: Bacteria > Pseudomonadati > Pseudomonadota > Gammaproteobacteria > Pseudomonadales > Pseudomonadaceae > Pseudomonas > Pseudomonas sp. YJ42. Next base: position 2,094,012 of record NZ_CP178378.1, read on the forward strand.
CATTCGCAGCGGCAGCTTCATCGCTACTGCCGACCGTTTGCACATCACCCAGACGGCGGTGACCGCGCGGGTACGTAGCCTGGAAACACAGCTCGGTTGCCGACTGTTCATACGCAATCGCGCCGGGGCGCGGCTAACCGCCGATGGGGAGCGCTTTGTCGCCTACGCCACGCAGCTGGTGCAGACCTGGGAAACGGCGCGACGCGACCTGCCGCTGCCGCGTGGCTACGACAAGCTGTTGTCACTCGGTGCCGAGATGAGCCTGTGCAACCCGCTGATGCTCGCCTGGGTGCAGCGCCTGCGCCAGGTGATGCCCGACCACGCGCTGCGCAACGAGGTGGCCAGCGGCGATGAGCTGCAGAAGCAGCTCGATCTGGGCGCGCTGGACGCGGCATTGCTGCATCAGCCCGAATACTGGCCGGGCCTGCAGGTGGAGCAGTTGCTGGAGGAAAAACTTATCCAGGTGGTGCATGCGAGCGAGCCGGATCCTTATCTCTACGTCGACTGGGGTCCGGCGTTTCGTCAGCAGCACGACCTGTCGCTGCCCGGGCACATGCGCGCCGCATTGTCGTTCAGCCTGGGCCCGCTGGCGCTGCAGTATCTGGTCCAGTGCGGCGGGCGCGGCTACTTCCGCACGCGTGTGGTGCAGCGCTATCTCGATGAGGGCGTGCTCAAGCGCGTCGAGCAGGCGCCGGAATTCAGCTATCCGGTCTATCTGGTCCACTCTCGTGCGGCGCAATCGCCGGCGCTGCTCAAGGCGCTGGAGCTGCTACGCGAGGTCGCCCGGGACGATTACGACTGGTCGCGCTGGACCTATGAAATCTGAACCGGCACGGCCCTCGAGTGCTCGGCCCACTTCATCCAGCGCGCTTACACGTGGGGGCGAATCGCTCCGGCTGACGCCCCGTCAATGAGCCGGATCGCCACGGGTAGGCAGGGCGGATTCAGCGCTTCTAGAACATCCGGCGGAGACGAATGCACGACCGCAACCAATGGTTCAGGCGCTCTCGCAAGGGCTCTGCTTGCTCGCCGAGGGGTAGGCTTGCCGCCTGCACCAGCAGGGCGCAAGTCAGTCGGGCAGATGCTTGAGCCAGTTCCGGTAGAGCGCGGCAATGAGGTCGGTCTGAGTGATCATGCCGACCAGCCGCTGCTGATCGTCGACCACCGGTAGGCAATGCAGGCCGCGGTCGGAGAGGAGGAACACCAGGTCGACCATGTGGCAGTCCTGGGTTACCGAGACCACGGGCGTGCTCATGATCGTGCGTAACTGGACGCCGCGAAGGAACTTGAGCTGGCCGAACTTGATCCGTGCCGACGCTGGCTGGAAGTGCTTGAGCAGATCGACCAGGGTGACGATACCCACCAGCCGTTGGCTGTCGGGCTCCAGCACCGGGAAGGAGTGCAGGCGGTGTTCGCGCAAGGTTTGCCAGGCCCGTTGAATCGAGCAATCCGGCGTGCCCCAGTAGAGATCGCGGGACATGATATCGGCCGCGGTGATCTCGCCCATGCTGCGCCGCAATGCATGTTTTTCGGTCTGCTTGATCAGCTGGGCGAGATCGTCCCGGGTCACGTCGACGTACTCACCGAAGTCTGCCAACGCCTGCTCGACGTCGTCCTCGCTGAAGCTCATGCGTTCGCTGGGCAAGGGATCATGGGTGTGATGCGGGTTGTCTTTTTGCGGGCGCGGTTTCGGATAGGCATGTCCGCTGAGGTTGTTGTAGATCAACGCAACCGTGACCAACAACAGCGAGTTGAATGCGACCGGATAGAGCAACTGAAAACCGTAGGCATGTAGCTCCGGGGTGCCAATCACCGCCACCAACGCCAGCGCCGCGCTGGGCGGGTGCAGGCAACGCAGGCCGAACAGGCAGACGATCGTCAAGGTTCCGGTCAGGCCGGCAGCCGTCGCCACCGGAAGATCAGTGGCGCCCAGCGCGACACCAATCGCAGTCGCCAATAGATTGCCGGCGGTCACCGACCATGGCTGGGCGAAGGGACTCGACGATGCGGCAAACAACAATACAGCCGACGCGGCTGTCGGCGCTGCCAATGGCAGGGTGATCGAGACACCGAAAAGCAGGGCTCCGGCCGGGATAACCACGAGTAGCGCCAGACCAATACCGATTGCCGCGCGCAGCCATTCCGCGGGACGTGCCGAAAGCGGCGCCGGTGCGAAGGATCGGCACCAGTCGAGAAGACGTTGTTGCATGTGGCCTGCTTGATCGAAGGGAGGACGTACTGCGGTCGTCCGGCAGGACGCGATACCGCAATCGGGCTGCTTACCGGTGCACGAAAAAGAGGCACAGCCAGCCCAGCCGCACATTGTCGGTGCGTCGAGTCAGCGCCGCCAATGAATCCTATTGATCCTTCGATGCAATAATTTTGCTAACAATCCACTGCTGCAGCCTCGCCATCACCGTCTCATGGCGGCGTTGAGCGCGAGCGGGTTGGCGATGCCGCTGTTGAGATCGACGATGCCGTTGATTTCCCGCGAATGGGTAGCCAGGGTCTCGATCTGGTGCGACACCTGATCGAGACCGTTCGCGAACGGTTCGCTTGCATCCGAAGATGATCGTCAGCCCCGCGAGGTTAGCTGAGCGTGTAGCCGTTATCGACCACCCAGTCCTGGCCGTAGACGCCGCGAGCGCCCTGGGACAGCTGGAACAGGATGACATTGGCAACCGCCGCCGATTCGAGGAAGTGCCCCGGCAAAAGACGCTTGGTGACGCCTTCGGCGACCTGTTCGAGCTGCTCGTCGGGCAACCCCAGGGTGCCCCATATCGCCGTGGCGGTCGGGCCCGGCGAGACCACGTTGATGCGCACATCCAGGGGCGCGAATTCCACCGCCAGGGTGCGCGCCTGGGCCACCAATGCCGCCTTGGTAGCGATGTAGGCAGCCAGGCCGGGAAAGGTCCCGCGCGTCAGGAAGGTGCCGACGAACACCACCGAGGCGGGTTTGGCCAGTTCGGCGCGCAGTGCCGCCAGGGTATTCAACGCGCCGGCGCCGTTGACCGCCCACTGACGATCGAAGCAGGTCATGTCGAGGCTGTCGCCCAGCTCGGCGATGCCCGCGTTCGGTACCAGATAGTCCACCGGCCCGAGTTCGGCAGCACGCCGGCTCAGCGCCAGCAAAGCGTCCGCAGAGGTCACGTCACCCGCCAGCCAGTGCAGCTGCTCGGAATAGGTTTCCATCAGCTGCCCCAGACCGCCCAGGTTGCGCGACATGGCCAATACGCGAGCGCCACGCTGCAGCAACGCCGCGCACAATGCCAGTCCAATCCCGGAGCTGGCTCCGGTGACCACGGCCAGACGGTCCTTGAATTCAGTTTTCATCATCATCTCCGATGCCGGCGTTCGCCGAGCCGCAGGCTGCCCGTCCCAGGATGGGCAGGCAGCGGTTTTTCAGTGGGTGAACAGGGAAACCGAGAAGGCGCCAGGACAACGATCAGCCAGGGTGACCGTCGACCCGCGCAGTCACCAGCATCGGCGCATAGCGCCAGGCATACAGGGCGAACGCCAGCACCCAGCAGATGGTGGCGAGCCAGAGCCCGGTCATCGGCCACTGGCTGGCGAGGAACACCCGCGAGACGGCGCCGAGGTTGAACAGCACGAAGGCGGCGACGATGCCCGACGGCAACTGCAATGGGCGTCCGGTATGGCCAAGGGTGACCCGCGCGATCATCGCCAGGATCAGCCCGCTCATCGAGCCTACCGAGAGTGCATGCAGCGCAGCGCTGGAGTTGGCCAGCAGGCCGAAATTCCACAGTGCCAGGCCTGCCGCGGCAATCACCAGCCAGAGCATTGCCAGGTGCAGCGACCAGAGCAACGACACTCGCCAGATCCCCGCGTCGTACCAGCGAGTCAGGCGCAGCAGGTGGCCGATGGCGATGGCGAGAAACAGCACACCGAGCCACACGTTCGGTAGCAGCGCGACGCCGGCGGCATAGAGCGCAGCGACCAAGCCGGTCCCGACCAGCAACGCCACGTCCAGCCAAAGCCAGGGTTTCACGGCTTCGCTGCGACCGAGGCCGCGCTGGGTGAAGAACGGAATCACCCGGCCTCCGATGATGGCCATCAACGCCGCCACCAGCCACAGCCCGGCGAGCACGCCCTGGCGCTGCAGCCCATCGTCGCTCAGGGCGACGCCGCAGAGCACCAGCACATCGGCACAGGTCATCAGGGTGAGTACGGCGATGATCGGGTAGTTGCGTTTCTGCCTGGCCACCCAGAGCATGCGCGCCATCAATCCGGTCACGCCGAGCAGAAATAGCAGGTCCGCCACGATCAGCAGGCCGATCGGCGCACCCAGCAACCAACCCAGCCGCGCCAGCAGCCAAACGCCCGCCAACGCTGCCAACCGGTTGCCGGAGACGCCGGGCTGGCCGGTCCAGGTCTGCCCCGCCGTCAGCAGGAAGCCAGCGACGATTGCCATGGCGAAGCCGAACAGCATTTCGTGGCGGTGCCAGGCGAGCCAGCCGCCGGTGGGGTGAAAGCCCGACCACAGTCCGGTCCAGGCCCCGATCCACAACGGGATCGCCAGCATCGCGAAGAGGTTGCCGGCGAGAAAGAATGGACGAAACGCGAGCCGCCAAAGGGGCGGGATACTGAGGGCTTTTCGCCGATCGATGACTTGCACGGGGCCTCCTGACACTCATTCTGCAACGGCCGGCGAAGCAGTAAGCCGCCGGACCGAGGAACCAGGGCGCCGAGATTCCCGGAGCCAGGGTTACTTTTTACAGGGTAGGAGGCGTTCCCAGACTTGATTGCAATCAGTTTTTGCTGAGGGTCCCGCTGGCAGGCCGTGGCAGGGTTGCAGCCGGCATCCGGCAAGCGGCGCCACGCCTCGTCGAGCCGCCGACTGCCGAGCCACGGTGGATGTAAAAGGCGACATCCACCCTACGCAGCTCTTCATGAGAGCCCGTGCGTGGCGCCGACTGATGCAGGTGGCTTGTTTTTCTGTGGGAGCCGCGACCCGCGGCGAATGGCGCAACTCGGCGCCGGAAAAGCTTCGCCCCGGGTCGGGGCTCCCACAAATCGAGCCCGTGCGTGACGCTGCGTTGTGCAAGTCGCACGCTTTTTCTGTGGAGCCGCGACCCGCGGCGAATGGCGCAACTCGGTGCCGGAAAAGCCTCGCCCCGGGTCGGGGCTCCCACTAATCGAGCCCGTGCGTAACGCTGCGTTGTGCAGGTCGCACACTTTTTCTGTGGGAGCCGCGACCCGCGGCGAATGGCGCAACTCGGTGCCGAAAAAGCCTCGCCCCGGGTCGGGGCTTCCACAAATCGCGCCCGTGCGTGGCGCTGCGTTGTGCAGGTCGCACGCTTTTTCTGTGGGAGCCGCAACCCGCGGCGAATGGCGCAACTCGGTGCCGGAAAAGCTTCGCCCCGGGTCGGGGCTCCCACAAATCGAGCCCGTGCGTGGCGCCGACTTATGCAGGTGGCTTGTTTTTCTGTGGGAGCCGCGACCCGCGGCGAATGGCGCCAAGTCAGCACCGAAAAGCTTCGCCCCGGGTCGGGGCTCCCACAAATCGAGCCCGTGCGTGGCGCTGCGTTGTGCAGGTCGCACGCTTTTTCTGTGGGAGCCGCGACCCGCGGCGAATGGCGCCAAGTCAGCACCGAAAAGCTTCGCCCCGGGTCGGGGCTCCCACAAATCGAGCCCGTGCGTGGCGCTGCGCTGTGCAGGTCGCACACTTTTTCTGTGGGAGCCGCGACCCGCGGCGAATGGCGCCAAGTCAGCACCGAAAAGCTTCGCCCCGGGTCGGGGCTTCCACTAATCGAGCCCGTGCGTGACGCTGCGTTGTGCAGGTCGCACGCTTTTTCTGTGGGAGCCGCGACCCGCGGCGAATGGCGCCAAGTCAGCGCCGGAAAAGCTTCGCCCCGGGTCGGGGCTCCCACTAATCGAGCCCGTGCGTAACGCTGCGTTGTGCAGGTCGCACGCTTTTTCTGTGGAGCCGCGACCCGCGGCGAATTGCGCAACTCGGTGCCGGAAAAGCTTCGCCCCGGGTCGGGGCTCCCACAAATCGAGCCCGTGCGTGGCGCTGCGTTGTGCAGGTCGCACGCTTTTTCTGTGGGAGCCGCGACCCGCGGCGAATGGCGCAACTCGGTGCTGGAAAAGCTTCGCCCCGGGTCGGGGCTCCCACAAATCGAGCCCGTGCGTGGCGCTGCGTTGTGCAGGTCGCACACTTTTTCTGTGGGAGCCGCGACCCGCGGCGAATGGCGCCAAGTCAGCACCGAAAAGCTTCGCCCCGGGTCGGGGCTTCCACTAATCGAGCCCGTGCGTGACGCTGCGTTGTGCAGGTCGCACACTTTTTCTGTGGGAGCCGCGACCCGCGGCGAATGGCGCCAAGTCAGCGCCGAAAAGCCTCGCCCCGAGGGCGGTTCCTACAGGAAAAGCGCAAAGACAGTCGGTTGCGACGCTATTTCGGCTCGTGCTTGACCGCATCGGCCGCAGTGTTTTCACCGTCGCTCATGGATTTGCGGAAGCCACTGATCGCGCCGCCCAGGTCGGAGCCCAGGCCGCGCAGGCGCTTGGTGCCGAATAGCATGACCACGATCATCAGCACGATCAGGAGTTGCCAGATACTGATACCCATCATTGCAAATACCTCGTTTCAAGTTGTGTTGATCGGCCGGTGCCGACGGCCGATCAGTGGCCGCTGTGGGCCTGTTGATGATCGGTCATGTCCATGGACATGGTGGCTTGGGGTTGCAGCACGGCCTGGTCGATCTCGTCGAAGCGCAGCACCCGCCCACCTTGCTCGGCTGCCAGGCGCTGTGCGTCGGCTTCCTTGGCGAAGGTCGCCAGTACCGCGCCCATCGCGCCCTTTAGTTTCGTACCGGCCACATAGTAGGCGCTGGTTGCATCGATCAGGTAGTGATCATCGGGTTTCTCCCAACTGCTGCGGCCCATGTCGTGAACATAGAGCTTGGCCTGCAGCGTGCGGTTTTCCGGCTGCAACCACCAGCCGAGCAGTTCCGCGGTGGAACAGAATTTCCTCACCTTGCCCTTCTCCACCGCCTCTCCCTTGGGGCCGGGGAAATCGCTGATCGCCATGCCGCAAACGTGGCACTCATCGCTGGCATGGAAGGCCACCGGCGCCAGCGCCTGTTCGTTGGTCTCCGGCTCGTTGCAGGCAGCCAAACCCAACAGCAGCGCCGCGGTTAGCAGCAGTCGTGACGAACGGATATATAGCGCATTCATGGTTACAGTTTCCTTCTCGTAGTCATGCCAAACGGCGGCGGAACACGCCATAGGCCAGTAGCAGCGAAACGCCCACCCAGAGCAGCAGGCATAGCCAGAGCGCGGCACCCGGTAGCGGCAGATCGCCGCCCAGCGACAACACACCCATGGCGTTGCCACCTTCGAAACCGGACAGATTGATCAGGCGGTAAATGTCGGCGGGGTTGAGCAGCAGCAACCAGGGCAGCGCCTCGGAGCTGAAGGCGCCCTCGCTGAGCACCAGCAGCGCCAGCAGGACCAGATCGAACACCAGCACGAAGAGAAACCACACGCCGAGCGCCAAGCCGGCCGCACTGGATTTCTCGCTGACCTTGCTGCTCAGCACATAGGCCATGGCCAGAAATACCCAGCCAAGCAGCGTCGAAGACACCATGAAGCGACCGAACGCCCAGAGCAGCAGGCCGATCTCGATGTCGTCGACCAGCACCGCGATGGCCAGCATCGCGCAGCCGAAGCCGATCAGCACCGCCAACGCCAGAATCAAGCCGTGGCCGACGAACTTGCCGAGCAGAATCTGCCCGCGCCCCAGCGGATAGGTCAGCAGCAGCATCAGGGTGCCGCCCTCGTCTTCGCCGACGATGGCATCGTAGGCCAGCAACAGTGCGATCAATGGCATCAGAAAAGTCGCCAGACTGGCCAGGCTGGCGACCGTGGCCGGGATCGAGGTGAAGCCGAGCTGACCGGACGCCGCGGCGCCGAGCCAGGCGATGCCCACCGCCAGCACCGCGAACAGCAGACTGATCGCCAGCAGCCAGCGGTTGCGCAGGCCATCGCTGAGTTCCTTGCGCGCGATGTTCCAGACCTGGTTCATAGCGTGCCCTCCGAGGCGCGGACGTCGCCGGCGCGCTCCATGTAATAGCGGTACAGGTCCTCCAGCGAAGGCTGATGGATCTCGATGTCATCCGGCTCGCCTTCGCCGAGCAGCTCGCGCAGCAATGGCAGTTTGTGGCCGTTGATGGCGGAAACCTCGACGCTGCGCTCGCCCAGCGTGCGGGCCGGGTGACCGGCCGCATCCCAGCGCTGGACCCAGGCCGCGCCGTTGTCCATGCCGCTGGCACGGATGCGCACCGGCAGGCCCGCCTCGACACGCAATTGCGCCAGACTGCCGACCGCCTGCAAGCGGCCTTTAGCGAGGATTGCCGCGCGGTTGATGTGCGCCTCGACGCCAGGCAGCACGTGCGAACAGAGAATGATGCTGGTGCCGCGCTGACGCAGGCGGTCGATCAGCTGATACAGATCGCCGGTGGCAATCGGATCAAGGCCCACGGTAGGTTCGTCGAGCAGTAGCAGGCGCGGCTCGCCGAGCAGCGCCTGGGCCAGGCCGAGGCGCTGACGCATGCCCTTGGAATAAGTCTTGACCCGCCGGTCGGCCGCATGGGCGAGGCCCACCTGCTCCAGCAGATCGTCGACCTGTTTCAGCGGCGCGCTCTTCAATCGGGCGAAATGCCGGAGCGTTTCGCGGCCGCTGAGCTGCGGGTAGAAGGTCACGTTCTCAGGCAGATAGCCGAGCTGGCGGCGCACCGCCGGGTCGTTCGGCGCATGGCTCAGCACCCGCACCTGCCCTTCGCTGGGCATCAGCAGGCCGAGGATGAGCTTCATGCTGGTGGTCTTGCCGGCGCCGTTGTGGCCGAACAGGCCCAGCACCTCGCCCTCGCCGAGGGTCAGGTTCAGATCATGCAGCACGGTCATGCTTCCGTAACGCTGGTTCACGCCCTGGATTTCTACAGCGCTCATGGCGTTGGCTCCTGCGTTTTGCTCATCAATGGTTCGGTTGGCGGCTTCATCAACGGATGGCTGTCTTGCACCCCAGGCGACTTGATGACCGGGAAGGCCCGTTGAACCCAGCGCAGCACCTCGATGCTCGGGCTGTTCATCAACAACCGCACCTGCGGGTAGAGCCACAACAGACGATCGACGTTGTCGTTGGGCTCGTAGGCTACGTCGCCCCGCCCATCATCGTTGCGGTCCCAGCCCAGGTAGTCGCTCCAGTAGTTGCCACGGCCGTCGATGGACCATTCCTGAGTGCGAGTGGCCACGTACTTGACCTGCTGCTGATTGTCGATAAAGGCATTGCCAGAGATGCGGTTGTCTTCCGAGCCCGCAGTCAGGTGGATGCCCAGCGCGCTTTTCTCGAAACGGTTGCCTGCGATGGTGTTGAACAAGGAGTTGTAGATGAACAGCGCCTTGCCCTCGGCGCCCGAGATCATGCTGTCGCCGGTCGAGCCGCTGCGCACGTCACTGACGACGTTGTCGCGAATGGTCGAATAGGTGATGTAGTTCATCAGGATGCCGTAGTTCTCGTCCTGCTCGGAGCGGTTGCCGATGACCTCCAGCTTGCGGCTCTGCATCAGCGCATAACCGGTACGGGTTCGACGGGTGATGTTGCCGATCACCCGGTTGTCATTGGCGAACATGTAGTGCACCCCGTAGCGCAGATCCTCCAGCACGTTGTTCTGCAGCAGGTTGCCGTTGGAGGTGTCGATGTAGATGCCGTCACGGGTTTCGCGCACGTGGTTGCCGATCACCTGCGCGCCCTTCACGGCGTACAGATGGATGCCGTTGCCGCGGTCCTGCGAACGGATGTTCGGGTCGCCCTGGATGCGGTTGCCGATCAGGCTGACGTCGTGGGTGGAGTCGACCCAGACGCCCGAGCCCGGGCCCTGCATCCGGTTGTCCTCGATCACCGCGCCGTGCGCCTTCGGTCCGATGAACACGGCGGAATTGAGGTCGGTGAGGTTGTGCCCCCAATTGCGCAGGGCGCAGCCCTCGACGCTGACGTCGGGTGCGGTGATGGTCAGGGCGTTGCCCTCGCCTTGTGCGTCGATGACCGCACCGGGTTCGCAGCGGATCTGCAGCGACTCGTCGATACTGAACGAGCCGCTGTACTCACCGGCGGGCAAGCGCCAGCGCTGTTCGCCGTCCGCCTGTAACGGCAGCACGGTGATGGGTTGCGGGGCCGCCACGGCCACCCCGCAGAACAGTGCCAGCAGCAGCGCTGCCAGCGGTTGAAGCCTGGATATCGCCTGAGATCTGAGCACTGCGTTGTTCCTCTTCAGCTTCCAGGCAGGTGAAAGGCGGGAGCGATCGCCCCCGCCCGGTCGTGTTACGCCGGCTCGACCAGCATGCGGCCGACCATTTCCATGTGCAGCGCGTGGCAGAACCAGCTGCAGTAGTACCAGTGCAGGCCCGGCTTATCGGCAATGAAGGTGATGGACGAGGTCTGCTGCGGGCTGATCTCCATGCTCGCGCCGTGGTTGGTCATGACGAACCCGTGGGACACGTCCTCGATCTGGTCGATATTGGTGATGACCACGGTGACTTCGTCGCCCTGCTTGACGTTGAACTCGGTCAGGCCATAGGTCGGTGCCGACGAGGTCATGTAGACGCGCACCTTGTTGCCGTCGCGGATGACCTTGTTGTCGGTTTCCAGGGTGATGCCGTCCTTCTTCGCCATCTCGACGGTCGGCGCGAAGAATGGATCGTTGCGTTCCCAGATCTTGCGCGTCTTGATCTGGTCGCGACGGGCGAGGATGCAGTCGTGCGGCTCGGCGTAGGTCGGGCCGTCATGCACCAGTTTCATCTCGTCGCCGGAAATGTCGATCAGCTGGTCGTTTTCCGGGTGCAGCGGCCCGGTCGGGAGGAAGCGATCCTTGGAGAACTTGCACAGCGCCACCAACCATTGACCGTCGGCTTCGCTGGTTTCGGTCAGCGAGGCATGCAGGTGGCCCGGTTGATACTGCACATCGAGCTTCTGCTTGATGTAGTTGACCTTCTCGCCGTTGTAGGCGCGCACCGCGTCGGCCATGTTCCATTTGACCACCTGGCTGTCGATGAACAGCGTGGTGTAGGCATTGCCGCGACCGTCGAAGGTGGTGTGCAGCGGGCCGAGGCCCAGTTCCGGTTCGGCGGCGACCACATCGCGCGGATCCTTCAGCTTGCCATCGAACAGGTCATCGAGCTTGGCGATCTCGATCATGGTGACGGTCGGCGACAGCTTGCCGGCTGCGATGAAGTACTTGCCATCGGAGGACGTGTTGCAGCCGTGCGGGTTCTTCGGCACCGGAATGTAGCGGGTGAACTCGGAGCCTGCGCGACCGTCGACCACCGGCACCTTGGAATCACCGATGGTGCTGAACTTGCCGGCCTTGATGGCGGCCTCGATGCGCGGAATGTTGTACACCACGACCCAGTCGCGCTCGTTGCGCATCATGCCGCCCAGGTCGTAGGCCTTTTCCGAGTTGTAGCAGGTGGAGGCGGCATACTTGCCGGTGTAGTCGGCGTCGGTGTTGTCCAGATTACCGTCGACGATGACCTGGAAGGCCATCTCCATCTTCTCGGCATCGATGACGTTGAACAGGGTGTAGGCGCTCTCGGCCTGCAGGTCGAAACTGCTGCCGTCATTGGGGTGCGGAATCACGAACTCGGCGTTGGCGAACACGTACTTGGTGTGCGGCACCTTCTGCAAACGCAGGCCGTGAATGGCCTGGACGTTGGGCACGGTGAGCATCTTGTCGCACTTCATGATGTCCAGACGGATCCGCGCGACGCGGCTGTTGGCCTTGTCATTGATGAACAGATATTTGCCGTCGTACTTGCCATCGGTCATCGAGATATGCGGATGGTGGCAGTCGCCGTTCAGGTATTTCGCGCTGTCGCCCATGATGTGGCGGCTTTCGTTGGTCAGTCCCCAACCAGTGGCCGAATCGACGTTGAACACAGGGATACGCATCAGCTCACGCATCGACGGCACGCCCACCACGCGTACTTCGCCCTGGTGGCCGCCGCTCCAGAAACCGTAGTAATCGTCGAGCTCACCGGGCGCGACGTGGATCTTCGATTTCGCTTCCTTGACCGCAGCCGCCCACGACTCGCGCGTCATCACGCCGCCGGTCAGGGCCGTAGCCGCTACCACCGCGCCGGTCATGGCGCTGGCCCCGAGGAAGCCGCGGCGACTGAGGCCACTCTTCTCCAGCGCCTGGGGGTTCTTGGTTTCTTTGTCGCTCATGTGATTGCTCCTTAGGGGACAGCTTTTGGTCAGAGGATCATTGCGAGCTTTCGCGCTACGGCGCCTCGCTCGCGGGGTCCATCACTTGCACTACGGGAATCAGCGTCGGGCCGGCAGGGGCTTTCTTGCCGCGCTTGGTGCGCTTGTTCTTCAGAATCAGCGGCGGGCACTTGTTTTCGTTGTGGTAGGTCATCTGGCAATCGAGGCAGTAATGGCACTCGTTGGCATTGATGTGGCCGTCCGGATGAATCGCCTGGATTTCGCATTCCTTGGCGCACAGCTGGCAGGGGTTGCCGCATTCCTTGCGTCGATTGAGCCAATCGAACAGGCGGAACTTGGTGGGGATCGCCAGCGCCGCGCCCAGCGGGCAGATGTAGCGGCAGTACACCTTGCGGGTGAAAACGTTGATGACCAGCAGCGCCACCGCGTAAGCGACGAACCACCACTGACGATCGAAGTGCAGGGTGATGGCCGTCTTGAACGGCTCCACCTCGGCGGCCTTCTCGGCCATCATCATCGACTCCAGCGAGATGCCGAACAGCACCAGCAGCACGATGTACTTGATCGCCCAGAGCCGCTCATGCACGGCAAACGGCAGTTCGTACTGCGGGATCTTCAGCTTGCGCGCGGCCTCGTTGATCAGCTCCTGCAGGGCACCGAAGGGGCACAGCCAGCCGCAGAACACACCGCGTCCCCAGAGCAGGATGCTCGCCGCGGTGAAGGTCCAGAGAATGAAGATCACCGGGTCGGTGAGGAACAGCTCCCAGCGAAAATCCTGAAACAGCGCATGGACGAAGGTCAGCGCATTGACCACCGACAGCTGCCCTAAGGCGTACCAGCCGATGAACACTACGGTGAACACCAGGTAGCCGCGACGCAGCCAGTGCATGAAGCGTGGGCGCCGGGTAAAGGTGTCCTGCAGGAAGAGGATGACGGTCAGCAACGCCAGGGCGACCAGGATCACGCCGATCTGGAAGCTCTTCTGGTACCAGATGTTGACCCACATCGGCCGGCTGGCCTCCTCGGCCGCAGCCAGTTCCTCGGCACTCGGCTGCGGGCGATCGAGGTAGGCCTCGGGCATCTGGTACGGCAGCTCGAAACTGGTGAACACGCCGCTGACCGGGCCAGTCTGGCGCCGCACCAGCAGCTCCAGCGTCCAGGGTGAGCCGGGGTCGAAGGCGCTGTGCTGGCGGACGATGAACACGGCCATTTCACCGAAATCCGGCATGCCCTCGGCATAGACGTCATCGAGGCGCTGGAAGTCCATGTCGCGGAAGCTGATGACATTGCCGAACTGGCGCAGCTGCACCCGATCGAAGATGCCACCGCGCACGTACCCCGAGCCCTTGAAGGAATATTCGCCGCTGGCCATCACCGCAACGGCATGCTCGCCCGGCTTCAGCGCTCCCATGAGCGACTGGTACTGGCTGTCGCCCAGCAGGTTGCGGCCGATGGTCGGCGGGTTGATTTCGGCGGCATAGAGGTCGATGAAGGTCTCGTTGGCAGCTTCCGGGGCGGCTTCGTCGATGCCCTCGGCGTCGGTGCCCTTGAACGCCTGGTCGATGTCGCCCTTGGTCAGGTGCAATCGGCGGATCGCGCCGTTGCCGGTGAGCTCGCTCCAACTGGCCGGCTGATAGTCATCCTGGCGAATCGTGGCCGGTTTCTGCGTCGCGCCGCCCTTGTCCTCGACCAGCCCGAGCGATACCGCGACGTCGTGACCGGCACGCATGACGATCTCGTTGACCACCATCACAGTGACCGTGGCGCCGGTCACGGCATCGATGGTGACGGCCTTTTCGTCACTGGAATGGCCAACGACCACCCGCTGATCGATCTTGATGCCCTGGTACTTGGCGGTAAATGCGTGGAGCTTCTCCACCGGGATGCCCACCAGCAGGATCGGTTCGTGGTGCTCAAGCACATAGGCATCGACTATCACGCCCTGCGGATCGAGCAGCACCTGGATATTGATCGGCTTGCCGGAATAGGCCGGAATGTCGACCACGTTGATGGTCTGGAAGGCGTAACCGAGCACCTCGTCAGCCTTGCGGATGGTGCGCACCTGATAGTCGCCCTCGGGCGCGGAGAGGCTGGTGCCAGGAAAGAATTGTTCGAGTCGCTGCTGTTCGGCTTCGTATTCCTTGGCCTCGAGGGTTACGGCGCCCAACATCAACGTCATCAGCAGAGTGAAGCCAAGCCCCCATGCACGCCTGACAGCTACTGCGAGAGATAGACGGGACTTCATGACCTACCCACTTTCACTTATCGAATGTGAAGCGATGGTAGGGAGTGGGTCGGGCGCTCTCCTTGACTCGGATCAAGCTTGCACGGGTAACCCTGATTGCATTGAGCCATGTCAACGAGACGGGATCTGGCGGAGCGCCGATAGTCTCGCGCCCGTCCGAAGCAAGAGCGGTTAGCTGGTCTGCTCGCGGTTCAGTCGCAATGACCATCGAGCATTGACCGTGGCGGTCTGGCGCTCACCGTGAATGAAGGATTCGCACCCGGTAGGATGGGCCGAGCGGCGTTCCGCTTCAGCCCACCAGCCAGCTACACGCCGTGACGTCCGGGCGGGGTGAGGTAGACCATGGTCGCACCGCGGGTGGCTTCGCTGGCCTTGATCTCCATCCGCGCAATGCTGCGCAGGTGCACCTGATCCGGACCGTCGGCGAAGCGCAGGGCACGGCCGGCGGTCCACATGTCGGCCAGCGGCGTATCGGGGGTCAGCCCCATGCCGCCATAGACCTGCATGGCGCGGTCGACTATCCGCGTCTGCATGCGCGGCACCAGCGCTTTGATCATTGCGATCTCTTTGCGCGCGGCCTTGGCACCGACTTCGTCGATCATCCAGGCGGTCTTGAGCACCAGCAGCCGCGCCTGTTCGATCTCGATACGCGACTCGGCGATCCAGTCGCTGATATTCGAATATTGTTGCAGGTACTTGCCGAACGCCTTGCGCTCCTGGCAGCGCTCGACCATCAACTCCAACGCCAGCTCGGCCATGCCGATCGAGCGCATGCAATGATGGATGCGCCCTGGTCCGAGCCGAGCCTGGGCCATCATGAAGCCCTGCCCTTCCTGGCCCAGCAAGTTGGTGGCCGGCACCCGCACGTTACGCAGCAGCAGCTCGCAGTGGCCTTCCGGCGCGACGTGGTTCATCACCGGGATATTGCGCACTCGCTCGACACCGGGCGTGTCGAACGGCACCAGGATCATGCTCTGCTGCCGATGGGTATCGGCGTCCGGGTCGGTCTTGCCCATGACGATGAGCAGCTTACAGTTGGGGTGCGAGGCATTGGTGATGAACCACTTGCGACCGTTGATCACGTAGTCGTCGCCGTCGCGGCGGATCAGTGTCTGGATGTTGGTAGCATCGGAGGATGGCACGTCCGGCTCGGTCATGGCGAAGGCCGAGCGGATCTCGCCCTCGAGCAGAGGCTTGAGCCAGCGCTCACGCTGCGCCGGCGTGGCGAACAGGTGCAGCAGCTCCATGTTGCCGGTGTCCGGCGCGTTGCAGTTGAACACCTCCGATGCCCAATGCACACGGCCCATGATTTCGGCCAGCGGGGCGTATTCGAGATTGCTCAGACCCGTGCCCGGTTCGTCCTCGCCGAGCGAAGGCAGGAACAGATTCCACAACCCTTCAGAGCGTGCCAGCGCCTTCAGATCCTCCATGAACGACACCGGGTAGGCGCCGGCGGCGACCTCCATGTGCCAGGCGCCGTTACGCGGCACAACGTACTCATCCATAAAGGCCAGTAGCTGCTGGCGCAAGGCCTCGACACGTGGGCTGTAGTCGAAATTCATCGGATACCTCGTTGATCTGACGGGCCGGGATGCGCTGACGATAGGCGCGATGGGAGCCGAAACAAACAAGGCTAAAGCGGCTGAATCTGCCCACAATCACGCCAGCCGATAGCGCATGGGGATTGACCGAGGTCATCGCCGACCCTGTGTCGATGCAGTAGAGACGCGACTGGCATAAACCGCCCGATCGACAACAGGCACAAGCCGAAGGCCCGCAGTGAGGCCCGTTGGGGATAACGGCCTGGGCGGCCGCGGCCCGCTACCAGTGCAGGTAGAACATGCCCTTGGCCAGCAGCACGATGCCAATCATCTGGGCAAATATTGCCCAATGAACGCGCCGATAGCGCGCCGGCGTCATGCGCCCGCTGCGCAGCAACATCGCGACCAGGCCGAAGGTGAAGAACACCCCGATCGCCAGCAGGATTTTCAACGACAACAACGTCGCGAAGCTGCTGGAGAAGGGATCGGCGAGCGCTTGGCGGTGATGCCAGGCCAGGCCGATGCCGGCGCCATAGACGAACACCACCACCCAGTGCAGCACCACCCGCAGGCGCGCACCGACCGCCTTGTCGACGGCCTGCATGGTCGCCGGCTCGATCTGCTGGCGCACCCGGGCGAGCACGGCGACCTCGACGAACAGCGCGCCGATAAAGAAGATCGCCGCCAGTAGATGCGTGATGTGTAACAAGGAGTAGCTCATCTCGGCTCCTTCGCGTCTGATGCCGGCCAGCCTATCAGAACGGCAGACCTGCGCTGCGGGGCCCTAGCGGTTGTCTGCGCTGATGAGCGTGCCGTCGCGTTGTACCTGCTCCCCGGCGACCAGGCCATTGTGAGAACTGCGTAGGCGTGATTGGCTGCCATCTTCGTGCTCAACGACATAGAGCGTCTGTTCGAGCCCCGCCGCCTTCTGCACGCCCTGCCCGGCAAAATAGCCCAAGCCACCGCCGACCAGCGCGCCGATTGGCCCACCGGCAGCGGCCCCGAGCATGAATCCACTGAGCCCGCCGAAACCGCCGCCGACGACGCGGTCCTCTTGCGCCGTTACCACCGAATCAGCGACAGCCAGCGAGCTGGACAATAGGGTTGCACAGGTAACCAAAGCGACTAGATTTTTCATGCGATGCTCCTTCAAGGTGTTGTGTCGTTCCCTTGATGACAATCACGAAACGTGCCGCTTTTAATTTCTTTATTTTTCAAACACCTGAAACAGATGATGTACTTTTTACCCCCATCCATATGGTTATAACGACCTAGCGATAAGTTTTTTTAACCCTTATTTGATCGCCTTATATTTCATGCTGATGGAGCCGGCCGATGATCCGCTGCAAACGCGCCTACGAGACTCCGGAACCCAACGATGGACATCGTGTGCTGGTTGATCGGCTCTGGCCGCGAAACCTGCGCAAGGAGGCGCTGGCGCTGGATGACTGGCGCAAGAATCTGGCGCCCTCGACCGAGCTGCGACGCGCGTTCAAGGCAGGCGAAAAGGCATACGAGACCTTTCGAGACGATTACCGGCGAGAGTTGGCGGGCCACCCGGAGCACTGGTGGCCGCTACTGGACATCGCCACTAAAGGCCCGCTGACGCTGATCTACGCCGCCCGCGACGAGCAGCAGAACAACGCGCGAGTACTGGCCGAATGGCTGGAGGAAGAGCTGGAACGGCGTGGCGCGCCGAGTTCGCCGACCTGCTATGCCGGCGAGCGGATGGCGTGAGGGGCAGGGTTGCGGTTGACCGTCAGCGCACGCATCACGTCGGCTCTGATTTGCGCGTCATACGACGGCCATAGCACAGGATATCCTCGCACCAGCATTCAAACGAACCCGAGCGCGCCACCGAACGACATGCAGCTGCCAGCCAACGACTCGCGCCACCGCGCCCCGACGCTGAGAGCCGCGGCTATGGTTCAATGCATTCAATAGCGTGAGCGTGCTGCCAGGAGATTTGCATGCAGGTCGAGCTGATAGAGATACGCGACCACCTGAGTCGCTTCGCCCCCTTCGACGGACTGCCGGACGACACCCTCGACGAAATCGCCCGGCAGGTCGAGGTCAGCTATTTCAAGGCCGGCAGCGACATCCTCCGCTATGGCGAACCGATCGAGGACCTGCACTACATTCGCAGCGGCGCGGTGGAAATCTACCGGCGCAACGGCGAGCTGTACAACCGCCTGTCCGAGGGTGAGGTGTTTGGCCAGTTCGGCCTGCTGCGCGGACACAGGGTGCGCCTGCCGGCACGGGCGATCGAAGACAGCCTGATCTACTTCATTCCCGGCCAGCTGTTCGAACAGCTGTGCGAGGCGCATGACGCCTTCGCCGACTTCGTCGAGGCCGAAGGTCAGTCGCGGTTGAAGCCGGAAGAGCCGAACGGCAAGGCCAGCGAGCTGATGAAGATCAAGGTGCGCAAGCTGATCACCCGGCGCACCGTCAGCGTACCGCTGGGCACCAGCGTGCAGGAGGCGGCGCAGGTGATGACCGAACATGGGGTCTCCTCGCTGGTGATCCTGGGCCCACCAGCGACCGCTTCCGCGCCGTCCAGCATCCAGATGATGACCGGCATCACCACCGATCGCGACCTGCGCACTCGAGTATTAGCCGAAGGCCTGGCACTGGATACCCCGGTCGACCAGGTGATGTCACCCAACCCGATCACCATTCAGGCCGACGACTCGGTATTCGAGGCGATGCTGTGCATGCTGCGCCATAACATCCATCATCTGCCGGTGATGCATCGCCAGCGCCCGGTTGGGGTGATCAACCTGTCGGACATCATCAAGTACGAATCGCAAAGCAGCCTGTATCTGGTCAACAGCATCTTCAACAAGCAATCGGTGGCCGAACTGCAGGCCCTGCTGCCGGACCTGCGCGCAACCTTCCTGCGCATGGTCAATGAAGAGGCCACCGCGCACATGATCGGCAGCGCCATGTCAGGGATCGGCCGCAGCCTGACCCATCGCCTGCTGGAACTGGCCGAGGAACGGCTGGGACCACCGCCGGTGCCCTACTGCTACATGGTCCTGGGGTCCATGGCGCGTGACGAACAGCTGATCGTTACCGACCAGGACAATGCCCTGGTAATCGACAACCGCTTCGACCCGCGAATCCACGACGAGTATTTCCTCCAGTTGGCGAGCTTCGTCAGCGACGGTCTGGCTGCCTGCGGCTACAGCTACTGCAAGGGTGGGATCATGGCCAGCAACCCCAAGTGGCGCCAGCCGTTGAGGGTCTGGAGAAGCTATTTCACCCAGTGGATCGAGCAGCCCAACCCGGAAACCCTGCTCAACAGTTCAATCTTCTTCGACCTCGACAGTGTTTACGGCGAGGCCAGCCTGGTGGAAGGCCTCAAGGATCTGATTGCGCAGAAAGCCAGCAGCAACCCGCTGTTTCTCGCCAGCCTGGCACGCAACGCGCTCAACCGCACACCACCCCTGGGCTTCTTTCGCACCTTCGTGATGGAAAAGGACGGTCAGCAGAACAACATCATCAACCTCAAGGGCCGCGGCACCGCGCCTCTGACCGACCTGATCCGGGTACACGCCCTGGCCGTCGGCTCCAAAGCCCAGAACTCGCTGGAGCGCCTGGACGCCATCGCCGCCACCAAACTGTTGACCGAAGACGCTATCACCCAGCTGCGCAATGCCCTGGAGTTCCTCTCGATCGTGCGCATCCGTCATCAGGCCATGGACCTGCTGGAGGGGCGCGAGCCGGATAACTACATAGAACCGGAAAAGGTGTCAGCCAACGAACGACACAACCTCAAGTCGGCCTTCCAGGTGTTGAGCAATGCGCAGCAGTTCCTGCGCTTCCGCTACCCTGGTCAAGCTCAAAGCCGACCACTATGAAGCGTAACGCCCATACGCCAACCCCCGATTGGCCAAGCCTGTTCGCCCAACTGGCGCAAACGGCACGCGATCCACGCCTGGTACGCTTCTACCAAGCCGGCACGGTCAGCGCTGACACGCCCCTGGAGCAGGTGCCCTTGCTCGCGCTGGATGTCGAGACCACCGGCCTGGACAGTCAGCGCGACTCGATCGTCAGTCTCGGCCTGGTGCCCTTCGACCTGCGCCGCATCCGCTGCCGCGAGGCCAGTTACTGGGTGGTCAAACCGATTTGCGAGCTGAGCAGCCAATCGGTCACCTTCCATCACATCACCCATTCGGATATCAGCGAGGCGCCACGACTGGCCACCGTGCTCGACGAGCTGCTCGCCGCCATGGCCGGCAAGATCGTGGTGGTGCATTACCGCAACATCGAACGGGGTTTTCTAGACCAAGCGGTGCGCCACCTGCTGGGTGAAGGGCTGCAATTCCCGGTGATCGACACCATGCAGCTTGAAGCACGGCTGCATCCGCGCCGACGCCGGCCCGGCTGGCTGCGCCGTCTGATCGACAAGCAGCGGCCGGTATCGATCCGGCTGGCCGACAGCCGCCTGCGCTACGGCTTGCCGCTGTACCAGGCACACCATGCCCTGACCGACGCCCTGGCCACCGCCGAACTGCTGCAGGCGCAGGCGGCCAGGCACTATCCACCGACGACGGCGGTGGGCGATCTCTGGAACTAAAAAAACGCGACCGCCATGGGTCGCGTTTCTTTGTAGAACACTGGGGTACACACCTGATCGGCATGCACCCCCGGATACGTCCGTTAACTACCGCGGCTCACTCATCAAACCTTTGACGATGGACACGCAGCCCACCAGCAGCACGATGGTAAACGGCAGACCAGTCGATACCGCCATGGCTTGCAACGCGACCAGGCCGCCCCCGAGCAGCAAGGAAATGGCCACGATTCCCTGCAACACGGCCCAGAACGCCCGCTGCGGAACCGGCGCGTTGACCTTGCCGCCGGCGGTGATGGTGTCGATCACCAGGGAACCGGAGTCCGACGAGGTGACGAAGAACACCACCACCAGCACGATTCCGACAAAGGAGCTGATCTGCGTCAGCGGCAGCTCGCCGAGCATGGCGAACAGTTTCAGTTCCAGCGCCGCATCCTGCACCCCGGTGAAGCCATCGGTGACGAACTGGCCGAGGGCCGTGCCGCCGAACGCGGTCATCCACAGTACCGATACCAGCGACGGTACCAGCAGCACGGCGATCAGGAATTCACGTACGGTACGGCCGCGGCTGACCCGGGCGATGAACATGCCGACGAAGGGCGACCAGCTGATCCACCAGGCCCAGTAAAACGCTGTCCAGCCCTGACTGAAGTTGGCGTCGTCGCGACCGATCGGATTGGACAGTGCCGGCAAGTTGGTCAGGTAGCTGCCCAGGTTACTGAAGAAGCCGGTCACGATCGCAAGGGTCGGCCCGACTACGATGATGAAGAACAGCAGCAACAGCGCCAGCACCATGTTGATTTCCGACAGGCGCTTGACCCCCTTGTCCAAGCCGGCCAGCACCGACATCAGGGCGATCACGGTGATACCAGCTACCAGCAGAACCTTGCTGGTATCCGTATTGGGCATGTCGAACAGGAACTCGAGACCGGCCGCTGCTTGTTGCGCACCCAGGCCCAGCGAAGTGGCCAAACCGAACAGGGTCGCGAACACCGCCAGGATATCGATGATATGGCCCGGCCAACCCCACACCCGCTCACCGAGCAGCGGGTAGAAGATCGAGCGGATGCTCAACGGCAATCCCTTGTTGAAGGAGAACAGCGCCAAGGCCAAGGCCACGATGGCGTAGATTGCCCAGGGGTGCAGGCCCCAGTGGAAGATGGTGGCAGCCATACTCAGGCTGGCAGCAGCCTGGGCATCGCCCGCCGCGGCGCCCAGGGGAGCCCAGTCGGTTCGCACGCCATTCTCGACGGTGGTTCCCCCCATGGCCGTGGAGAAATGCGACATGGGTTCGGCGACGCCGTAAAACATCAGGCCGATGCCCATGCCGGCGGCGAACAGCATGGAGAACCAGCCCGTGTAGGAATAATCCGGGGTCGCGTCCCTGCCGCCCAGGCGTACCCTGCCCAACGGCGAAAGGATCAGCCCCAGGCACAGCAGGACGAAAATGTTCGCCGAGCCGAGAAAGAACCAGGCCAGATTGCTGGTCAGCCAGTCGCGAAGCGCAGTGAACAGCGGCTCGACATCGCTGCGCAGGGCGAGCGTAACGACCACGAAAAGCACGATGGTCAGGGCGGAGATAGTGAAAACCTTGCCATGAATGTCGAAAAACTTGCGTTTGATGTTGTCCTGACCGATGACGTAGTCGGTATCGATCAGGTTGGCCGCCCCGGTCGGGGCGGGGATACTCTCCACGGCCGACGCCGTGTTCTTTCCAGGATTAGTCGCCACCTGCTGTTCTCCTTATTCTTGGTTGGCACTTCGAAACACACGCACAACGGACGAACAAGCCCCCTGTTGCAACCGGGCTGGTTCCGCCTGCTAGATGATGCTAGCAGCCAGGTATCAAGCCCAACGTTCAGGGACCGGCATCGACAAGCTTAGAACCGTCAGGCGGCGGGGCGGGCCTTGACAAGCGTTAGTCTGCTGATGCACCGCAGCAAACGCCCGGTGTGGACAGGCCCGCAAGGAGAGGAAAGAAGGGGAACGGAAGCGGCGCGGGTGCGCCGAGCTCGCCGCACGGCAGTGCCGGCGAGCGGAAGGCACGAGGTTAGCGTTTGCGATTGACCGTCAGTGCTGCGCGGATTACGTCTGCACCGATTTGCGCTTCATAGGACTGCCACACCGGCATCATCTTCTCGCGCCAGGCCTGACGCTGCTCCGGCGTGAGTGTGATCAGCTTGCTGCTGCCACTGGCGAGGATGCGGTCACGGTCACGCTGGTTCAGCGCCGCAGCCTCACGGTTCACCGCCTGGGTCACTTCGAGAATGATGCCCTCGAGTTCCGAGCGCACCGCAAAGGGCATGCTCATCCAGAACTTCGAACTGGTCACCAGCATGTAGTTGAGCACCCCGTGATTGCTCTCGGTGATGAACGGCTGGACCTTGTGCATGTTCTGGCTGGCAATGTTCGACCATGGGTTCTCCGCGCCCTGGACCACGCCAGCCTGGAGCGACTTGTACACCTCGGCGAAAGGCAGCACCACCGGCTTGGCCCCAACCGCGTTGAACTGCGCTTCCAGTACCGCCGAAGGCTGTACGCGAAACGCCAATCCGGCGGCATCTTCGGGCAGATGCAACGCCTTGGTGGCGGAAAGCTGCTTAAGGCCGTTGTTCCAGTACGCCAGGCCATAGATGCCGGAGTCGGCCATCGAGCGCAGCAATTCACGGCTCATTTCGCGCTTCTGGAAGCGCTGAACCGCCGCTTCGTCATCGAACAGGAAGGGCAGATCGAAGACCTGCAACTTGTTCGTGTACTTGCCGAACTTGGACAGCGAAGGCGCGAGGATCTGGACGTCGTTGTTCAGCAGCGCCTGCATCTCGTCGGCATCGCCAACCAATGTCGAATTCGGATAGACCTCGACCTTGACCTTGCCACCCAGGCGCTCATGCACCAGCTTCTGAAACAGCAATGCCCCTTTGCCCTTGGGCGTGTCATCGGCCACCACGTGAGCGAACTTGATGACGAACGGCTCGCCTTCGGCCGCCATGACCGAGGCACTCAACCCACACATAACTGCGACCAGCGCAGCGACACAAGACTTGAACATCTACCCCCCAACGGGAAAAGCCCGAAGCGACACCTTGTGGGCACCGTTCGAGTGGTTAGTCGACAACGATAAGGCCTGACTCACGCAGCGGCGTGGTCGGTTCGTTTTTTCAGTTCGAGTTGGCCAGATCATCTCGACTGCGGCGGTCGGCGGCTGGCCTTTATTGGAATGCGGTTGGCGAAAAGCAGAGCGCTAGAGCCTTTACCAACCGAGCGGAAGTCTTCGCGATCACCGGGCGTGGCACAAGGCCAGAAAGTCCAACCAGCTCTCAAAACGACACATTGATTGAGCGCGCGAATGAGTGCGCGCTCGGCAGGGGTGCTGAAGCATCGGCGCCTCCATACGGACGCCGGCGCAGACCGCGTTAGCGGCGATTGACCGTCAGCGCCGCGCGCATGACGTCGGCGCCGATCTGCGACTCGAAGGATTTCCATACCGGCTGCATCTTGTCTCGCCAGGCCTGGCGCTGCTCGGCGGTTAGCGTAACGAGCGTGCTGCTGCCGCTGGCCAGAATGCGTTCACGCTCGCGCTGGTTGATTGCCGCGGCTTCTGCATTCACGGTCTGTGTCACTTCGAGCAGGATGTTTTCCAGCTCGGAGCGCACCGCAAAAGGAATGCTGGTCCAGAATTTGGAGTTAGTCACCAACATGTAATTGAGCACGCCATGATTGGTTTCGGTGACGTAGCTCCGTTTAACGCCCGCGTTCTGTCCGCGCATGTTGGACCAGGGGCCCTCGGTGCCTTGCACCGTACCGCTTTGCATGGCTTTGGCCACTTCGGCAAACGGTAACCGGATGGTCTTGGCATCCACTGCCGCGAACTGCGCCTCGAGCACCGATGAGGGCTGAATACGGAACGCCAGACCCGCCGCGTCCGCCGGACTGCGCAATGGCTGGCTGGCCGACAACTGTTTGAGGCCGTTATTCCAGTAAGCCAGACCGTAGATCCCACGGTGGGCCATCGAGCGCAGCAGCTCGCGGCTCATCTCGCGCTTCTGGAAGCGCGCCACTGCCGCCTCGTCATCGAACAGAAACGGCAGGTCAAAGACTTCCAGCTTCGGTGAGTACCCGGTGAACTTGGACAGCGAAGGCGCCAGCATCTGCACCTTGTTATCCAGCAGCGCCTGCATCTCATCGGCATCGCCAACCAGCGTCGAGTTCGGATAGACCTCGACCTCCACCGCGCCGGCGAGCCGCTCGCGAACCAGTTTCTGGAACAGCAAGGCGCCCTTGCCCTTTGGCGTGTCGTCCGCGACCACATGGGCGAACTTGATCACGATGGGCTCCGCGGCGCTGGCCACCATTGGCGCGAACAACAGGAAAAGCGCCGTACAAGGCGCAACGAAGAATGATTTGAACATTTTGACCCCCACGGGAAATAAGCTCGATGCGGCGCCTCGTGAGCACCGTTCGAGTGGTGTATTGCGGTTCGATATGCGTTCAGCCGGAACCTGTTGTGGCACGCCTGAATGGGTAAAGCGGGTGACCAGAGCACCGCGACGAATCGCAGGCTGGCCTTTATTGGAATGGCGATGACCGGTCAGTACGGATTGAATCCGCCCAGTCACCGAGCGGCGCAGTTTTGGCCATCAGAGGCTCTAGCACAAGGGTTGAAGGTCCGACCAGCTCTCAAAACGGAACATTTCACTCATCGGAAGAAGCGAACTTTCAGGTCACCTGTCACTTCTACAAGCAACATCCCCAGCCATTCCGATCTGCCATGAACGACGTTTCGCCCCCACCGCCACCGAACCCCGACCTGATCGACTGCCTGGTTATCGGCGGGGGACCGGGCGGACTGACCGCTGCGCTCTATCTGGCGCGCTTTCGCCGCAGCTGCAGGGTGGTCGATGCAGGCTCCAGCCGCGCCTCATGGATACCGCGGTCGCATAACTACCCAGGCTTCCCGCCAGGCATCAACGGCAACGATCTGTTGATTCGTCTGCGTGAACAGGCCCGCAGCTACGGCGCAGAGCTTGAGCATGGTCGAGTCGAACACATCGAACCCCACGCCGAAGGCTTCAGCGTGCGCTACGGGGACAAAAGCTGTGTGACCCGACGGATCATCCTGGCCACCGGCATCGAAGATACGCTGCCGGACATGCCCGACGTGGAGCAGGCCATCGGCGATGGCAAGCTGCGGCTGTGCGCCATCTGCGACGGCTACGAGGTCAACGGTGACAACGTTGCGGTCTACGGCGAGGCGGAATGCGCCATCGGCCATGCGGTGTTTCTACGCACCTTCACTGACCAGGTCACGGTGGTGGTGCATGGCGAGCAGGATGCCTGCGACCAAGCCATCGCCCTGGCCGAGCATTACGACGTGCGCCTGATCAGCGATCGCGTCGAAGCGCTGCGCCCTTGCACAACCGGAATCGAGATGATCACCTGCCGAGGCGACACCTATCATTTCGATATCGTCTACCCCTGTCTGGGCGCGCGCTTCCGTTCGGAACTCGCCCAGCGACTGGATGTGGGTTGCGATGATGACGGCGGCATACGCGTGGACGAGCATATGCAAACCTCGGTGCGCGGGCTTTACGCCATCGGCGACGTGACCCAGGGCCTGAAACAGATGAGTGTCGCCGTTGGTCAGGCCGCACAGGCCGCCACGGCGGTGCACAACAGCCTGGAAGCCAAGCCCTGGGGCGGCTCGGTGGCGACGCGCTGAGTCGCAGTGACGCGATTGCAACAGCTGAGCGGCACCGAGGGTCTAGGCTCAATATACGTCTGTTCTCCCCGGAGCCTGTCATGTCACTCAGCGTATTCGACCTGTTCAAGATCGGTATCGGCCCGTCCAGCTCACACACGGTGGGGCCGATGCGCGCGGCGCTGCGGTTTGCCGAAGGCCTGCGCGATGACGAGCTGCTGAGCGCCACCGAGCGCGTCAGGGTCGAGCTATACGGCTCGCTCGGCGCCACCGGCAAGGGCCACGGCAGCGACAAGGCGGTGATCCTCGGGCTCGAAGGCGAGCTGCCGGAGGCCGTCGATACCGACAGCATCCCGCAGCGCATGGCGGCCATCCGTGAGTCCCACGAGCTGCGACTGCTGGGCGAGAAACCGATCAGATTCGAAGTCAGCAACGACCTGCAGTTCATCCGCAAACCGTTGGCCTATCACCCCAACGGCATGATTCTGCGCGCCTTCGATGGCGCCGGGTTGCAACTGCGCAGCCGTGAATACTATTCAGTGGGCGGCGGTTTCGTGGTCGACGAACAGGCAGCCGGCAGCGACCGTATCGTCGAAGATCGCACCCCCCTGCCCTACCCGTTCCGTAGCGCCGCCGAGTTACTGGCGCTGTGCGGTCAACATGGTTTGTCGATCAGCGAACTGATGCTTGCCAACGAGGCCGCATGGCGCCCGGAAGCCGAAACCCGTGCCGGCCTGCTGAAGATCTGGCAAGTCATGCAGGACTGCGTCAAGGCCGGATGCCGCACCGAAGGGGTGATGCCCGGCGGGCTCAAGGTGCAACGGCGTGCCGCAGGCCTGTATCGGCAGCTCAGCGAGCATCCCGAAGCCAGCCTGCGCGATTCGCTCAGCCTGCTCGACTGGGTCGATCTCTATGCGCTGGCGGTGAACGAGGAAAATGCTGCCGGCGGGCGCGTAGTCACCGCACCGACCAACGGTGCGGCCGGAATCATCCCGGCGTTGCTTCACTACTATGTGCGTTTCATCCGCGGAGCCAACGAGGACGGGGTCGTACGGTTTCTACTCACCGCCGCGGCGATCGGCATCCTATATAAGGAAAACGCTTCGATCTCCGGCGCCGAGGTCGGTTGCCAAGGCGAGGTCGGCGTCGCCTGCTCGATGGGCGCGGGCGCGCTCTGCGAAGTGCTGGGCGGCAACCCTCGACAGGTCGAGAATGCCGCCGAAATCGGCATGGAGCACAACCTCGGGCTGACCTGCGACCCGGTCGGCGGCCTGGTGCAGGTGCCCTGTATCGAGCGCAACGCGATGGGAGCGGTCAAGGCGATCAACGCCGCGCGGATGGCGCTGCGTGGTGATGGCAGCCACTTCATCTCGCTGGACAAGGTGATCCGCACCATGCGCCAGACGGGCGCGGACATGAAGAGCAAATACAAGGAAACCGCCCGTGGAGGCCTGGCGGTCAATATCATTGAGTGCTGAGCCGCCCGGCTCGTCGCACCGCCCGGCAAAATGCGCCAATCGGCAGCGGCAAGCCGTATCATCTTCCCCTTTCGCGACAAATCCGGCGTTCAGAGGAATTCGCCCAGCGGGCCTGCTGTCTTCTTTCCAAGCCGCCAGAACAACAAAATGCGCATCCACATGCCGAGGAATCGATGAACACCAGCCCTGAGCCTTCTACGCCGAAAAACACCCAATTGGCCAGAAGCACGCTGGATTATCCGGTGGTCGGCATCGGTGCCTCGGCGGGTGGTCTGAAAGCACTGCTGACCTTCTTCGAGCAGATGCCGAGCGATTGCGGCATGGCCTTCGTGGTCATCATGCACCTGTCGCCCAAGCATGAAAGCAATGCCGACAAGATTCTCCAGAACGTCACCAGGATGCGTGTGCTGCAGGTTCACCAGCCGGTGCCGATCGAACGCAACCACATCTATGTGATCCCGCCGGCGATGGATCTATCCATGAACGACGGCTACCTGCGACTGCAGAAGCCCACCCGCGAACGCGGGCCACAGGTCGCCATCGATCTGTTCTTCCGCTCGCTGGCCGACGTGCACCACATCCACGCCATCGGCATCGTGCTGTCCGGCAGCGGCGCCGACGGTTCGGTCGGCCTGGCGCGCATCAAGGAACAAGGCGGCGTGACCTTGGCGCAGAGCCCTGAGGACGCCGAATACGACTCGATGCCGCTCAGCGCCATCGAGACCGGCATGGTCGATATCGTATTGCCGGTCGCGGAAATGCCACAACGCCTGGTTGAACTGGGACGGAACATGGTGGAGTTGCTGGCCCAGCACCAGCCCACTCCGTCCCCCGGCGACGTTGAACAAGCCGAGCAAGAGCAGGATGACCTGGAAAGCGGGCGTGCGCACACCCAGTCCAAACCCAACGAATTGGCGTTGCGGGAAATCCTCGCAGCGCTTCGCAGCCGGACCGGCCACGACTTCCAGCATTACAAGCAGGCCACCGTGCTGCGTCGCATCGAACGGCGCATGCAGGTCAACGCACTGCGTGACATGCCCAGCTACGCCAAGCATCTGCAGGCTCACCCCGAAGAAACCCCCAAGCTGTTGGCGGACATGCTGATCGGCGTGACCAACTTCTTCCGTGACCGCGAGGCTTTCGAGGCGCTGGAGCGCGACATCATCCCAGCGTTGTTTGAGGAAAAAGCTCAGGCCGAGGACAAATCGCTGCGCATCTGGTCCGCCGCCTGCTCGACAGGCGAAGAGGCCTACTCGCTGGCCATGCTGTTCTCCGACTATGCGCAGATACGTGACCACCACAACGACGAAGTGCCCCTGCAGCTGTTCGCCACCGATATCGACGACCGCTCCCTGGAAGCAGCACGTACTGGCGTCTATCCGGAGGCCATCGTCACCGACGTCCCGCCCATGCGCCTGCGCCAGTATTTCGTCAAGGAGCAGAACCACTACCGCATGCAGAAAGAGCTGCGCGAACGCATCCTCTTCGCTCGCCACAATATCCTGCGCGACCCACCGATTTCCCGACTGGACCTGATCTCCTGCCGGAACCTGATGATCTATCTGGACCGGGACATCCAGATCGAAGTGCTGCGCATGTTTCATTTCGCGCTCAAAGCCGGCGGCTACCTGTTTCTCGGCAGCTCGGAAACTGCCGACGCCTGCAGCCAATTGTTCGAGCCGGTCGACAAGAAGAACCGCATCTACCGCGCCAAGAGCGTCGGTTCGGGGCCTCGCCGCACGCCCGCCGGCCCGTTCCAGTCCATGAGTACCGCGGGACCGCTGAGCAAATCTCCGCTCACCAGTCAACCGCCCAGGCGTAACCGCAAATTCTCGTTCGCCGACGTCCACCAGCGAGCCCTCGAGCAGTACGCCCCGCCCAGCGTGATCGTCAATCACGAGGCGGAAATCGTCCACATGTCCGACCGCGCCGGAAACTTCCTGCGCTATGTAGGCGGCGAGCCCTCGCTGAACCTAACCACCCTGGTACACCCACAGTTACGCCTGGAGTTGCGCACTGCGTTGTACCAGGCCACCCACACAGGCAAGAGCGTCGAGGCGAGGCGGGTTCGGCTGGAGCGCGACGGCCGGCACTATTACGTGAACATGGTGGTACGGCCGTTCCGCGACAACGAAGCCGGCAGCGAATTCATGCTGGTGATCTTCGATGAGGTCGAGGACTGCATGGACGGCAACACGCTGGAAAATCCCACCACCGAGGACAGCGTGCTGACCCAGCTGGAGGCCGAGCTGCAGCAGACCAAGGAGCAGCTGCAGGTGACCATGGAGCATTCGGAAACCTCGACCGAAGAGCTGCGCGCCTCCAACGAGGAGCTGCAGGCGATCAATGAAGAGCTGCGCTCGGCCACCGAGGAGCTGGAAACCAGCAAGGAAGAACTGCAATCGATCAACGAAGAACTGACCACGGTCAACTTCGAGCTCAAGACCAAGGTTGACGAAACCAGCAAGATCAACGACGACCTGCAG
The DNA here is from genome assembly GCF_047225135.1 of Pseudomonas sp. YJ42. Taxonomy (NCBI): domain Bacteria; kingdom Pseudomonadati; phylum Pseudomonadota; class Gammaproteobacteria; order Pseudomonadales; family Pseudomonadaceae; genus Pseudomonas; species Pseudomonas sp. YJ42. The sequence goes on from NZ_CP178378.1 coordinate 2,124,280, forward strand.
AACCTCATCTCTTCGACCGATATCGCCACCCTGTTCGTCGACCGCGCCATGCGCATCAAATGGTTCACCCCGCGGGCGCAAGACATCTTCAACGTGATCGGCAACGATGCCGGCCGCTCGCTGCTGGACATCACGCACCGCCTCGACTATCCGCAGTTGCACAAGGACGCCATCAAGGCGTTCGAAGAGCTGCATCTGGTGGAACGCGAAATTGGCAACCTGGACGGCGACCGCTGCTACCTGGCGCGCTTCCTGCCCTACCGCACCCTGGACGACCGCATTCAAGGGGCGGTATTGACCTTCATCGATATCACCGACCGTCGCCGCGCCGAGGAGCAAGTGCGCGCCGGCGAGGCGCACATGAAGCAGCTGGCGCAGAGCACCAAGGGTTACGCCATCATCACCCTGGACCGCGACGGCCTCATCACCACCTGGAACCGCGGTGCCGAGCATATTTTCGGCTATGCCGAAGACGAAGTGATCGGCCAGAACATTCGAATGATCTACACCGAAGCGGACCGCCAGACCGGAGTGCCAGAGGCCGAGCGCAAGCACGCTCTGGAGCAGGGCCAGGCGGCTGACGAGCGTTGGCATTTACGCCGAGACGGCACGCAGTGCTTCTTCAGCGGCTTAGTCAACCCACTGGTGGATAACAGCGGCAAGGTCACGGGTTTCGCCAAGATCGCACGGGATATCACCGAGGACCGGCAGCGCAGCAACGATCAGCAAAGCGCGCTGGAAAGCATTCAGGCGGCCAACCTGCAGAAGGACCAGTTCTTCGCGGTACTCTCGCATGAGCTCAAACACCCGCTGAACCTGATCCAGCTCAACGCCGACCTGATTTCGCGCTCGCAGGTCACGAAGAACTCTCCCAGCCTGCGCAAGGCGACCCAGTCGATTCAAAATGCGGTCCGCAACCAGTCACGGATCATCGATGACCTGATGGATGTATCGCGCGTCCGTACCGGCAAGCTCAAGCTGCACTTCTCGACATTGCAATATCAGGAAGTGCTGCGCGGGATCGAGTCGGTATTCACACCGCTGACCCAGGCTGAAAACGTGACGTTCGAATCCTTCAAGCCAGACCAGCCGATCTACATCCATGCTGACCCGACTCGGCTCGAGCAAATCATCTGGAACCTGCTCAACAACGCCTGGAAATTCACCAAAGGCGGCGAGCGCATCTGTATTCAGCTCGAACGCGAAGGGGATCAGGCCCGGTTGGATGTTATCGACAGCGGCGAAGGGATATCCGCGGACTTCCTGCCGAAGGTGTTCGACATGTTCGGCCAGGCCGAAATGCAGCACGCACAACGATCCAAGCACGGCTTGGGGATCGGGCTGGCACTGGTCAAACAACTGGTCGAAGCACATAACGGGCGAATCGAAGCGTTCTCGGAGGGCATTGGCCGCGGGGCGCGTTTCAGCGTCTGGCTGCCGGTGCATCTACAGACCGAACTGGAGCTCCGCGAGCTGCCCCATGGCACCGAAGTCGGCGGGCTGGCGGGCATCAAGATTTTGCTGGTCGATGACTCACCGGACATTCTCGACACTATGCGCGAGCTGCTGGAAAGCGAAGGCGCCAAGGTGACCACCGCCGACGGTGGCACCGAAGGTATCGAGCTTGCCGAGCAGTCACGCTTCGACGTCATCGTCTCCGACATCGGCATGCCGGTCGTCGACGGTCACAAGATGATGAGCGAAATACGACGCGGCACCACAAATGCCCAGACCCCGAGCATTGCCTTAACCGGCTACGGCACCCTGCGCGACGTGGAGAAGGCCAAAAGCGCGGGCTTTACCCTGCACCTCCGCAAGCCGATCGATCTGCAGGCGCTGATCGACGCGGTGCAGCAAGCGGTGCACTGAGCCGCGGCTCAGCCGTCTTTGCCGATCCCGTAGTCGCGTAGTTTATTGGCGATGGTGGTGTGCGAAACGCCCAGCCGCTTGCCCAGCAGGCGGCTGCTCGGATGCTGCTGGTAAAGCGCCTCCAGCACCACCTTCTCGAAGCGCCCGACGATGCTGTTCAGGCCACCCTCCAGGGAAAATTCGCCCAGCGGCTGCGGCGTGCCGTAATCCGGCAGACGGATGTGCTCGGGCTTGATCAATCCGCCCTCGCACAGCGAAACCGCCTGGAACAGGGTGTTTTCCAATTGCCGAACGTTGCCGGGCCAGTGATAGGCCGCCAGCCGCTCCAGCGCCTGCGCTGACAGCCTCGGCAAGGCGCAACCGATCTGCCGACTGGCCTGATCGATAAAGTGCAATGCCAGCGGCTCCAGACCATCCAGGCATTCGCGCAGCGGCGGGATATGCAGCGACAACACGTTGAGGCGGTGATAAAGGTCCTGGCGAAACTCGCCCTTGGCACAGAGTTCGGACAGGTCCAGCTGAGTCGCGCAGATCACCCGCACGTCCAGATAGACCTCCTCGTCGCTGCCGACCCGGCGGAAGCAACCGTCCTGGAGAAAGCGCACCAGCTTGGCCTGCAAGCGGGTACTCATCTCGCCGACGCCATCGAGAAACAGCGTGCCGCCGGCGGTCAATTCCAACAGGCCGAGTTTGCCTTCCGGACGCGCGCCTTCGAAAGCGCCCGGGCCATAACCGAACAGCTCGGTTTCGGCCATGGATTCCGGCAGGCCCGCGCAGTTGAGGGCCATGAACGGGGATTGTCCACGCGGGCTGGACAGGTGACAGGCACGCGCCAGCAGTTCCTTACCGGTGCCGGTCTCGCCTTCGATGAGCAGCGGCGCGTCCAGCGGCGCCATCCGGCGGGCTTCACGGACCACCGCCGCCATCACCTTCGAGCTCTGAAAGATGCTGTCGAAACCGCGCAGTTCCTGCTTGCGAACGTTATAGATGCGCTCACCGACACGATCGGCCCGGTGCAAGGTCAGTACCGCACCGGCCAGCGCCTCGCTGTCGTCGTGTTCCGATTGCAGCGGCGCGATATCGGCGAGGAACACGTCGCCCTTGATGGTCACCCGCAGGCCGTTGATCCGCGCCTTGTTCGCCCGCACCAGCTCCGGCAGATCGAAATCCTCGGCATAGCGCGACAGGCTCATGCCCGGCACCTCGTCTACCCGCACCCCGAGTAGCTGCGCCGCGGCACGGTTGGCGGCAACGATCGCGCCGGCCATGTCGATGGACAGCACGGGGAACTCCAGCGCGCCAAGCAATGCGTTGAGCTCCAGCGAGTGCCGCTCGCTGGGCATCAAGCCAACCTTGCGCACCTCGAACACACCCTGCAGGGCCTCGATCTTCGGCCGCAAGGCCTGCAGCTGCAGGTTCATCAGGTTGGGACAGTGCAGGTAAACCGCATTGCCGTGCTCACCGCCGACTTCGCCACGCGCGACGTTGATCCCGTAATCCACCAGCAACTCGAGCATGTCCCGGAGGATGCCGATGCGATTCTGGCAGAGAATCCTGATGCGCATGCGAGAAAGCCTCCGTTGTCGTTGGTAGCGCCGGCGATTTTTATCGCTTGCCGCTGATTATCGTCAAGATTATTTGACAGCAGCAGCACCGAGCAAGTCGATCATCACGCCAACCCGCCTACCCGTAAGCTTTTCTTTACGAAACGATGCATATCTTTTCGCGAAGGACCGTCCGAAACACTTCCCAGCGCATCTACAGCGCGTTCAGATGAGGCATCCATAACAACAAGATTTACGCGGCCATCCCGCTCAGGAGGTCAGATGAAAGCTACGAAATACGTCGCCCGCGAACCGGATGCGCACGGCCAGATTCATTATCCGGACGCCGAACACGCGGTCTGGCAGACGCTGATCGAACGCCAGTTGAAGCTACTCGACGGTCGCGCTTGCCAGGAGTATCTGGACGGTATCGAACAGCTGGCCCTGCCCCGCGACCGCATCCCGCAACTGGACGAGATCAACCGCGTGCTGCAGTCCACCACCGGCTGGCAGGTGGCGCGAGTGCCGGCGCTGATTCCCTTCCAGACCTTTTTCGAACTACTGGCCAGCAAGCGATTTCCGGTCGCCACCTTCATCCGTACCCCGGAGGAACTGGATTATCTGCAGGAGCCGGACATCTTCCACGAGATCTTTGGCCACTGCCCGTTGCTGACCAACCCCTGGTTCGCCGAATTCACCCACACCTACGGCCAGCTCGGCCTCAAGGCCAGCAAGGAAGAACGCGTCTACCTGGCGCGGCTGTACTGGATGACCATCGAGTTCGGCCTGGTAGACACGCCGGCCGGGCGCCGCATCTATGGCGGCGGCATCCTCTCCTCACCGAAGGAGACGCTTTACTGCCTCTCGGACGCGCCAGAGCACCAGCCCTTCGACGTGGTCGAAGCGATGCGCACGCCGTATCGCATCGACATCCTGCAGCCGGTGTACTTCGCCCTGCCGGAACTCAAGCGACTGTTCGACGTCGCTCATGAAGACATCATGGCCCACGTCCGCACCGCCATGCAGTTGGGCCTGCACCAGCCGAAATTCCCGCCGAAAGCGGCGTAGGGTGGAAAACTGCGAAGCATTTTCCACACGTTGATTTCGGCCACAACGACGTCTCGCGGCGACGCCGGTCGTTTCGGCCGATTGGTGGATGAGCCCTCGGCAACGTGCCGGACCGAACCCGACGCGTGGACAAAGCCTGCGGCATTGCCACCCTACGCTGCTTAACTCCTATGACCTCATCACAAGGACCCAACCATGACCGCTCTCACCCAAGCCCATTGCGAAGCCTGCCGCGCCGACGCACCCAAGGTCTCCGACGACGAACTGGCCGAGCTGATCAAGCAGATCCCGGACTGGAACATCGAGACCCGCGACGGCCACATGGAGCTGGAGAAGGTCTTCGCGTTCAAGAACTTCCGCCACGCCCTGGCCTTCACCAATGCCGTCGGCGAAATAGCCGAAGCCGAAGGCCACCACCCCGGCCTGCTCACCGAATGGGGCAAGGTCACAGTGACCTGGTGGAGCCACTCGATCAAGGGCCTGCACCGCAACGACTTCATCATGGCCGCGCGCACCGATGAGGTGGCCAAGACTGCCGAGGGCCGCAAGTGAAGCATTTCGCTGATGTCGTACGGGTTCCCGGCGACCCGATTCTCGGTCTGCTGGACGCTTATCGCGCCGACCCCAATCCGGCCAAGCTCGACCTCGGTGTCGGCGTCTACAAGGATGCGCTGGGCCTGACGCCGATCCCCAAGGCGGTGAAGCTGGCCGAACAGCGGTTGATCGACAGCGAGCAGACCAAAAGCTATATCGGCGGCCATGGCGATCCGCTGTTCGGTGAGCAGTTGCTGAAGCTGGTGCTCGGTGAGGGCTCGCCAGCCCTGATCGAAAACCGCGCTGGCTGCACCCAGACACCCGGTGGCACCGGCGCCCTGCGGCTGGTGGGCGACTTCATCGCCAAGTGCCTGCCGAGCCGCGGCCTCTGGCTCAGCGACCCGACCTGGCCTATCCACGAAACCCTGTTCGCCGCTGCCCGCTTGAAGGTCGAGCATTACCCCTATGTCGACGCGCAGAACCGCCTCGACGTACCCGCGATGCTCGAAGCGCTGCAGCGGATCCCCAGCGGCGACGTGGTGCTGCTGCACGCCTGCTGCCACAACCCCACCGGCTACGACCTGAGCCGGGACGAGTGGCACCAGGTGCTGGAGATCGTTCGTCGGCGCGAACTGCTGCCGCTGTTCGACTTCGCCTACCAGGGCTTTGGCGACGGTCTCGATGAAGACGCCTGGGCGGTTCGTCTGTTCGTCGAGGCGCTGCCGGAAGTGCTGATCACCAGCTCCTGCTCGAAGAACTTCGGCCTGTACCGCGAACGCACCGGTGCACTGATTGTGGTGGCCGCCAATGGCGAATCGCTGATCGACGTGCGCAGCCAGTTCGCTTCGGTGGCACGCAACCTCTGGTCCACGCCCCCGTCACATGGCGCGGCCGTGGTCGCGACGATCCTGGCCAACCCTGAACTGCGTCAGCTCTGGCAGCAGGAAGTCGCCGCCAAGCGTGAACGGATCGCCGGCTTGCGCAAGGGCCTGGTCGAAGCCCTCGCACCGCACGGTTTGGCCGAGCGCTTCGCGCATATTACACAGCAACGCGGCATGTTCTCTTATACCGGCCTGACCGCCGAGCAGGTGCTGCGCCTGCGCCGCGAGAATTCGGTGTACCTGGTGGAAAGCGGCCGCGCCAACATTGCCGGGCTGGATGCCGCGCGGCTGGATCAGCTGGCGGCGGCGATCGCACGCGTCACGGCATAAGCACTCCCCGTGAAGAGCATCGGGCCGGCAACCATGCCGGCCTTTTTTTGCCATGGATGCCCTACACCGTCGTTATGCGCAGGCCGGACATGACATGTCACGACCGGGCGCGCTGCGCATCTCGAACGCACCGGGGCCAAGCCTGCAACCGGGCCCCAGGCCATCTTTCCGATGATTGCCGCTCCACATCGATAGCTCAGGCGGAACTCGACTGACCGCGCCAGGCCGCAGCATTTAGCCATCACATCTTGAATTTCTAACTCAATATGACGCTTGGTCAATCTTGCGGAATGCACCGTCTGGTGACGAATGGACTTCAGCCGCGGCCGGCCCGGCCGCTATCTTCAGCAACAGGTTTCGAGCGAGCTCGCCCATGATTCAACGCAGCACTGACGGCAACCCTGCCCCAAGCGAATATGCCTGCCATGCGGCCAGCGAACATGGCGCCTGCCCCAGCTGCGCCAATGGCGAACGCCTGGGCTTTCGTTTCAGTTATGCCTATCAGCCGATCGTGGATCTAGGCAAACGCGAGATTTTCGCTCATGAAGCATTGGTCCGTGGCCCTGAGGGCGAGCCCGCACCGAGCGTGCTGTCGCAGGTCAACGAGGACAACCGCTTCCGCTTCGACCAGGCCGGCCGGATCAAGGCGATCAAGACCGCCGCCAAGCTCGCCATGCAAAGCCGGCTGTCGATCAACTTCATGCCCAACGCCATCTACCGGCCAGAGCTGTGCATTCGCTCGACGCTGGAAGCAGCCCGCGCGCATGACTTTCCGGTCGAGCGGATCATTTTCGAGACGGTCGAAGGCGAGCGCATCAGCGATGCCAAGTGGCTGGCCGAAGTACTGCGCGAATACCAGCGCATCGGATTTCTCACCGCCATCGATGATTTCGGTGCCGGCTTTGCCGGTCTCAACCTGCTTGCCGACTTCCAGCCGGACATCATCAAGCTGGACATGGACCTGATACGCGGCATCGACCAGAGCCGCCCCCGCCAGGCCATCGTCAGGGCAACGGTTGCGATGTGCCAGGAGCTGAACATCCAGGTGATCGGCGAAGGCGTGGAAACGCTGGATGAATGCAGCGCCCTGCATGATCTGGGTATCAGCCTGATGCAGGGCTATCTGTTCAGCAAACCGCTGTTCGAAGCCTGCAGCCAGGCCGATATCCTGGTATGGCCGAACGGCCTCCCGCGCTGAAGTCCTTCAACCGGCATTCATTAGTTTGAGCAATGCCCGAGCGGCCTCTTCCGAGGACGCCGGGTTTTGCCCAGTGACCAGCAGGCCGTCTACCCGCACGTAGGATGACCAATCCGGCCCTTTGCTGTAGTCGCCACCGATCTCCTTGAGCTTCTCCTCCAACAGGAAGGGCACCACGTCGGTGAGCTGCACGCCTGCTTCCTCGGTGTTGGTGAAACCGGTCACCTGCTTGCCCTTTACCAGGTACTCGCCGTCCTCGCCGCGCACCTCGATCAGCGCCGCCGGCGCATGACAGACCGCCGCCACTGGTTTGCCCGCCTTGATGAAGGATTCGATCAGTGAGATCGAGGTGGGATTGCCGGACAGGTCCCACAGCGGTCCGTGGCCACCGGGATAGAACACCGCATCGAAATCCTCAGACGACACCTCGTCCAGCGTGCGGGTGTTGGCCAGCAGGGCCTGGGACTCGGCATCGTTCTTGAAGCGTTGGGTCATCTCGGTCTGGGCATCCGGCGCATCGCTTTTCGGATCCAGCGGCGGCTGCCCGCCCTTGGGTGAGGCCAGGACGATCTCGGCGCCGGCGTCCTTGAACACGTAGTAAGGGGCGGCGAATTCTTCTAGCCAGAAGCCGGTGGGTTTGCCGGTGGTGCCGAGCTTGTCGTGGGAGGTGAGCACGATGAGGATTTTCATGGGGGTCTCCTGTGGTCGGGTGGCCCGAGATTGGCGGGGCCTTGGTTTATCTGGACCGTGGGAGTAGGAAATGGGTCAACGGGTGGGCGTGGCGCCGAGGCCGCGGTTGCCCGCTGCCACGAACTCGGCACCGTGACGAGCCGTAATGCCGGGCTACGACGAGACTGTTGCAAGTTCGAGAGCCCTGCACAATGCGCTGTTATAGGAGTGGCCTTGGCTGCGAAGCTTTAGTGGGCTGGAGTCATCTGGTTTACACCTGTTGGCCGGGATGGCTGGGGCATTGGTTTCGCCCTGCTGGGCGACTCACTTTTTCCAAACGCGGAAAAAGTAAGCAAAAACGCTTGCCCCTGCATCCGGGTCTCGCTGCGCTCGACTTCCCTCATTCCATCGCTGCTCCGAGGGTCGCCGCGCAAGGGCCATCCATGGCCCTTCACGGCTCTCGCGGCATCCATGCCGCTCGCCCCTCTACACAGCGATTCCATTCGGCCTCCTGATGGGGCGATTCGGTGGCGTCTGTTGGGCTGTGCAACGACGCGTTTGCAGAGGCCCTCTGTAGGGTGGGTAACACGAAGCTTACCCACCGATTTTGTCGGCAAAATTCGATACCGATTGCAGCGTGGATTGTGGTGGAAAATGCTTCGCAGTTTTCCACCCTACCAAGCCCTCCGGCGATTGACGTGCTTTGTTGCTGTCGCTGTTCAAAAACTTCAGACGACTCGGACCCGATCCCCTTCAGAAGGCCGAGCGCAGGTGCTGCGCAGGGGGACGCGAGGCATGGATGCCGAGCGAGGAGCGATGGGACATGGATGTCCCTTCGCGACGACCCCGGAGCGGCGCCGGAGGGAGGGAAGTTTTGCGAAGCAAAACCCGGATGCAGGGGGTGGCCTTCTTTTTGGTTACTTTTTCTTGGCCACTCAAGAAAAAGTGACTCGCCCAGCAGGGCGAAACCAATGCCTCAGCCACCCGGCCAATCGGGGTAACCCACGAACCCGAATCCTTGGCCACCGAACTACCAGACAACGCCGAATGCCCCATTCAGCAGGCCGAATGGAATCGCTGCGCAGCGGGCGAGCGGCATGGATACAGTGAGAGAACTAGGCATCCCACGGATGTAGGGCAGCGGATGGCAAACTCAGCTAAACAAAAAGGGCGCCGAAGCGCCCTTGTCATCAACCCCGCATCAGATCCGAAAACTCCCCACCAACTGCTTCAACCGCGCAGCCTGCTGCTCCAGATCCCCGCAGGCACGCAACGTCGAATGCAGGTTCTCCACCCCTTCCTGATTCAGCGTGTTGATTTCCGTGATGTCCATGTTCAGCGACTCGATCACCGAAGTCTGTTCTTCAGTGGCGGTGGCCACCGACTGGTTCATCGCATCGATCTCGCCGATGCTCTGGGTCACGCTGCCAAGGCGCTCGCCGGCCTGGTTGGCGATGCCCACGCTGGCCTCGCTTTGGCGCTGGCTCTCGGTCATGGTGCTCACCGAATCACGCGCGCCGACCTGCAGCTTTTCAATCATCCCGTGGATTTCCTGCGCCGAGGTCTGGGTGCGATGCGCCAGGCTGCGCACCTCGTCGGCAACCACTGCGAAACCACGCCCGGCTTCACCAGCGCGGGCCGCTTCGATGGCCGCGTTGAGTGCCAGCAGGTTGGTCTGCTCGGAGATGCCCTTGATCACGTCGAGGATCTGCCCGATGCCGACCGTCTGGCTGTTCAGCGCTTCGATCTGCGCACAGGACGCGCTGATGTTGTTCGACAGCTGCCGCATCGCCTCGATGTTCTGCTCGACTACCTTGCGTCCGTCTTCGGCCTGATGGCTGGCGCCACTGGCCTGTTGCGAGGCGTCGGCAGCGTTGCGGGCAATTTCCTGGGCAGCAGCGCCGAGCTGGTTGATCGCCGCGGCAACGCTGTTGGTCCGGCTGGCTTGCTCGTCGGAATTGACCATCGATGAGTTGGAGGCCGCGAACACCCGCTGCGCCACCTCGTTGACCTGTTCGGTCGCGGACGCCACGTCCCGGATCGAGCCATGAATACGCTCGACGAATCGATTGAACGCCGTGGCCAACGTGCCGAATTCGTCGTTCGATTCGACCTTCAGGCGTCGCGTGAGATCACCCTCGCCCGCGGCGATGTTCTCCATTGCCTGCCCCATTTCGGTCAACGGGCGCATCAGCACGCGAATCAGCATACCCAGCAGGATCAGGATGAACACCACAGCAATCACCGCAGCAACCAGGGCCGAGGTACGAAAACTGGACAACGCCGCGTAGGCCTTCTGCTTGTCCACCGAGATACCGACGTACCAGGTTACCGACGGCAGGCCGGCTACCGGACTGAAGCTGAGGATGCGCTCCTGACCATCGAGCTCGGCCTCGGTAAAGCCGCTGGTCAACGCGGGAGTGTTCTGCGGATAGAGCTCGGCGAGGGTCTTCATCACCTGGCTTTGGTCAGGATGGACCAGCACCTTGCCGTCGCCGCTGACGAGAAAGGCATAGCCCATGCCGTCGAAGTTGAGGGCATTGATGATGTCCACCAGCACCTTGAGGCTGAGGTCGCCACCGACCACGCCCAGGTTCTCGCTACCGGCCTTGGCCGGGGTCGCCGCAGTGATGATCAGCTCGTTGGTGGCCGCATCCTGATAGGGTTCGGTCAGCGTGGTCTTGCCGGCATTGATCGCGTCCTTGTACCAGGGACGCTGACGCGGATCGTAGCCTGCCGGCAACTCGAAGCGCGGATGGACGATGAATTCGCCATCGCTGCGCCCCAGGTAGGTGAAGGCGAAGGTAGAGCTGAGCGCCGGCTGCTGCACCAGCGCCTCGACGGCCGATCCGGAACTGTCGCGGGCAATGGTCTGCGCTGTGTTTTCCAGCAACACGAGGCGGCCGGACAACCAGTTCTGGATGTTGTGCGCAGTGACCTTGCCCATCTCGTCCAGATAGCTTTCCAGCTTGGCCTGAATAGCGTTGCGCTGTAGATAGTCGTTGTAGAGCGTGAACAGAGCGAAGGTCGCGATCACTACGAGTGACGCGGCCAGCAAAATCTTGTGGCTGAACTTGAGACGGCTAGGCATGGGTGCGTGTCCGGATGGGGCTGGATCGAATTGGCAATCCCTCGTCCGAATAAGCATCCGTTGCGTTAGCCATTCTGTCGGCCACGATCAACGAACCTTTACAGCCGATCATCGCTTCCGAATAGCGCTCAAGTGCCGTCAGCCGTGCGTTCTAGCAAGGTGATCGGAGATCTGAGCAAACTTCCGACACCGCGATAGCACACCCTGAGCCACGAACAAAAAAACGGCACACCCGTTGCCAGGTGTGCCGCTCGGCTATCTCAATAACCGGCCGGTGAAGTCAGCGTCCGGCCAGCGCCGGCATCACCCGTGGCCGCAGACCCTCGCCGAGGATGGTCAGCGCGCCGATGGCTCCAGCGATCCAGTACCAGCGCACCAGCGGGTCGAAGCCCAGCCAGCCCAGGGCGTGCAGGAACACCATGGTGATGAGGACCGGGCAGACATAGCGCACCATGAACAACCACAGCGCATAGCCCAGCGGTGGCAGGTCCAGCTCGTCGCGCATGATTTCGCTGCGCAGTACGTAGCCGGCGAAGACCACGACGAAGATCCCACCCAACGGCATCATCCAGCGCGAGGTCAGGTAGTCCAACCAGTCGAAGAAGTTCTTGCCCAGCGGCGTCCAGCCGGCCATCAGGTTGAACGAGAGCATCGCCAGCAAGCTGATCACCAGCAACACCGCACCAGCGCCCACGGCGGCCTTGAGGCGGCTGACGCCGTGCTTCTCGTTGAGGTAGGCGACCGTCGCCTCGATCATCGAAATGGCCGAGGTCAGTGCCGCGATCGAGACCATGGCGAAGAACAAGGTGCCGAACAGGGTGCCGAACGGCATTTGCTGGAAGGCCAGCGGCAGACTCATGAAGATCAGCCCGGGGCCGGCGGTCGGATCCATGCCGTTGGCGAAGATGATCGGGAAGATCGCCAGGCCCGCCAGCAGCGCCACCGCGGTGTCGGCGATGGCCACCATGAAGGTGGTGCGAGTGATGGACTGGCCGTCAGGGATGTAGGAGCCGTACGTGAGAATCGCCCCGGAGGCCAGGCTGAGGGTGAAAAAGGCGTGGCCGAGCGCAGCCAGCAGCGCTTCACCGGTGAGCTTGGACGTATCGAAGCTGAACAGGAAGGCGAAGCCTTCGTCGAAGCCGCCGCTGGTGAAGGCGTAACCCACCAGGATCAGCAGCATCACGGCCAGCCCCGGCATCATCCAGCGCACCGCACTTTCGATGCCTTGTTGCACGCCCTTGGCGACGATCCACAGCGTAAGCAACGCCACCAGCACGCTCCAGCCGCCGAGCTGCCAGGGGTTGGCGTTGTGTGCCTCGAATACCTGCGCCAGGCTGTCGACGGAACTGGCGGCGAGCGAGCCGTCGAGCATCTTGACCGTGTAGGCGAAGGCCCACCCGGCTACCACCACGTAAAAGCACAGAATCAGGAAACCGGCCGCCATGGCCATGCCGCCGACACCCTTCCACAGGGCGCTGCTGCCGTTCTCACGCACGGCGCGGCCGATCGCATCGATGGGGCTGCCACGGCCGCGGCGGCCGATGGCGATCTCGGTCATCATCACCGGGATGCCGATGGCCAGGATGCACGCCAGATACATCAGCACGAAGGCGCCACCGCCGTACTGTCCGGTGATGTAGGGAAATTTCCAGATGTTGCCAAGGCCGACGGCCGAACCGGTCGCGGCGAGGATGAAGCCCCAGCGGGAAAGCCAGAGGTTCTTGGGTGTTTCACGGGTCATGCGTCACCTGCTTGTTGTTATCTGTGACGGAAATCGAACCCGCCGCGCTTGTGACGCGACGGAGTGGCAAGGCGGATCGACCTTTATTTCATTGAGCGTCGGGCTGCACCTCCGGAGCGGCATTGGCGAATGCTTCGAGGGTTTCGCACTGCTCGGTCATCTGCAAAATGCGCGGGTAGGCGCTGAGGTCACAGGAAAAACGGCGCGCATTGTATACCTGTGGAACCAGACATGCCTCCAGATAACCCGGCCGTCTGCCGAGTGACAGCTTGCCGTCGAACGCGGCCAACCCCTGCTCGACGCCGGCCAGACCTGTGGCGATCCAGTGACGGATCCATTGCTGCTTGGCCTCATCCTCGACGCCCAGCGGTCCACTGAGGTACTGCAGTACTCGTAGATTGTTCAGCGGATGCAGATCACAGGCGATGTGCATTGCCAGTGAACGCACCCGCGCGCGATCGGCCGGATCGTGAGGCAGCAGGGTCGGAAGCGGGAAGACTTCCTCCAGGTATTCGAGAATCGCCAACGATTGGCTGATGCGCTCGTTGCCATCGACCAGCAGCGGTACCAGTTCTTGCGGATTGAGCACCTTGTAATCGGCCGAATGCTGTTGGCCGCCGTCCTTGACCAGATGCACCGGCAGATTCTCGAACGCCAACCCCTTCAGGTTCAGCGCGATGCGCACCCGGTAGGCTGCGCTGGAACGCCAGTAGCCGTAAAGCTTCAGCATCGGTGAGCCGGTTGTTTCTTTCATTTCGCGGTCGTTCATGACATTCCCTGAATCGTTTCTTCTTCGCCGTCAGCGGCTTATTCGCAGCTGATTACGCCACGGCGGAGCTGGTCTTCCTCGATCGACTCGAACAGTGCTTTGAAGTTGCCTTCGCCAAAGCCCTGATTGCCCTTGCGCTGGATGATTTCGAAGAAGATCGGACCGATCACCGTGTTGGTGAAGATCTGCAGCAGGATGCCATCGTCGCCCGGCGCGCCATCGATCAGCAGGTTCAGCTCGCGCAGCACCTCGGTGGGCTCGCCGTGGCCCGCGACGCGGGTGTCGACCTTCTCGTAGTAGGTCTCCGGCGTGCTCATGAAATCCACCCCGTTGGCACGCAGCTGGCGCACGGTGGCATAGATGTCGTCGGTGGAGAGAGCGATGTGTTGGATACCTTCGCCGTGGTACTCACGGATGAATTCCTCGATCTGCGACTTGTCGTCCGCCGACTCGTTGATCGGGATACGGATCTTGCCGCACGGCGCGGTCATGGCGCGGGAGAACAGGCCGGTGAGCTTGCCCTCGATGTCGAAGTAGCGGATCTCGCGGAAGTTGGCGATGCGCTCGTAGAACCCGGACCAGACGTCCATCTGTCCACGCATGACGTTGTGGGTCAGATGATCGATGCACATCAGGCCGACCGCGTTGTCGTTCGGCGTGCGGCCTTCGATGAACTCGAAATCCACGTCGTAGATCGACTTGTCGCCGTAGCGATCGACGAGATACAGCAGGGAGCCGCCAATGCCCTCGACGCAGGGAATGTTCAGTTCGCCGAAATTGGCATGACTGCCGACCAGCTTGGCGCCCTGGGATTCGACGTAGGCGGCGGCCTGGGCGGCGTTTTTCACCCGGAACGCCATGGCACAGGCACTCGGCCCGTGCTTCTCGGCGAACGCGTGGACATGCCCGGTGGGGCTACCGTTGAGGACGATGTTGATGTCGTTCTGCTGGAACAGCCAGACCTCCTTGGAGCGGTGCTTGGCCGTCTCGGTGAAGCCCATCTGGTTGAACAGCTGACGCAGCTGCTCGATACCCTCGGCGTTCGGCGCGGTGAATTCAACGAACTCGAAGCCGTCGGTGCCGATGGGGTTGTGCTGTTCGATCTTGGTCACGGCGTTCATTTTCGCCTCCTGATTCTTGTTTTGGGCGCTGCTGCACGTTTTGGCTGCGCCCATCACAAACCAGCGAAAGGAGCCGCACAAGCCCGCTGCAAGCGTCATCAACAGCGCTACGGCCAACCCACTGGCAACTTTTCTTTACAGCCTTCTGGAACCGCCCGGTGGCGACATCGCGCCGGCCCAGTCGTAACGAAAAATTGACAGCCAGGTGCGACGGCCCGTCGCACCGCACCGACTGGATCGGCTCTAGGCGGACCCACTACCCTGCCGTTCAACCGTAATCACACATCAGATCAACCCGCTCAGGTTGAGGAACACCAGCACGATGGCCAAGGGCGTACCGAAGCGCAGCAGTGTCCACCAAGCGCGGAACAGCCCGCCCTGACGAATACCAATGGCGTCACGCACCACCTTCTCCTGCAATACCCAGCCGGCGAACAGCACCGTGCACAGCCCGCCCAAGGGCATCAGCCAGTTGGTGGTCAGATAGTCGAGGCTGTCGAAGAAGGTCTTGCCGAACAGCTGGTATTCCGCCCAGTGATTGAACGAGAACACGCTGCCCAGGCTGAGCAGCCACAGCAGCGCACCGCTGGCCAGCACAGCCTTCAAGCGAGTCATGCCGAAGCGCTCGGTCATCCAGGCAATGCTCGGTTCGCTCAACGAAATCGCCGAGGTCAGCGCGGCGATCACCAGCATGACGAAGAACAGCCCGCCGACCAGTTGGCCCAGCGGCATCTGACCGAAGGCGATCGGCAAGGTGACGAAGATCAACCCCGGCCCAGCGCCCGGCTCCAGGCCGTTGCCGAACACCAGAGGAAAGATCGCCAGCCCCGCCAGCAGGGCGACGGCTGTATCAGCCAGCGCGACCAGAATCGAGGTTTTGGCGATCGAGGTGCCTTCCGGCAGGTAGGACCCGTAGACCATCATCGCGCCACAGCCGAGGCTGAGGGTAAAGAAGGCATGCCCCAGGGCCACCAGTACGCTGGTCGCGGTCAGCTTGGAGAAGTCGGGCACGAAGAGAAACTCCACGCCACGCGCGAATTCGCCATTCACCGCGGCATAGCCGACCAACGCCAACAACAGGATGAACAAGCCCGGCATGAGGAAGCGCAGCGAGCGCTCCAGCCCGCCACGCACACCAAGGCCGACGATCAGCATGGTCGCCGCCAGCACCAGACTGCCGCAGACGATCAGCCGCAGCGGGTCGGCCAGCAAGGCGCCGAACATATCGCCACTGGCTTGGCCACCGACGCCATTGAAACCGCCGCTAAAGGTCGTTGGGACGTACGCCAGGGCCCATCCAGCCACCACCAGGTAGAAGCTCAGGATGAGAAATCCGGTTAGCCCACCGAGCCACCCGGCGATGCGCCAGCGCGAGCTAGCACCCGCCTCGCGGGCCAGGCGCGCAACGGCGCCATCAGGGTTCTGCCGACCACGGCGCCCGATCATCACCTCGGCCATCAGCAAGGGGATACCGATCAGCAGGATGCAGGCGAGATACACCAGCACGAAGGCACCGCCGCCGTTCTGGCCGGTAATGTAGGGGAATTTCCAGATATTGCCGAGGCCAACCGCCGAACCGGTAGCGGCCAGGAAGAATACCCAGCGCGAGGACCAGAGACCCCGCGCCGCGCTTTGCTGAGTACGAACGGAAGCGCCACCGAGCGTGCCGGCGATGAGGCTGCTTTTGTCTGTCATTGCGGATTCCTGCTTGTTGTTTTTGTCAGGGAGGTATAACGGATACGCCGATAGCGGAGCCAGGACCGTCCGCTTTGCGAGTACGGCCCTGGAGCGCCAGATGCCTGCACGCCATCCCTTGCTGCGCCTGGCTGAGCGGCTCAACGCCTCCGTCAATGGCTCGGCAGTACGGCTGGGCTGCCGACAGAAACCGGGCGGCACAGGGCCGCCCGGAAGATCGCTAGGCGTGCAATCGCTGCTCGCTCGGCTGCACCCTGGATTCACCGATGTGCAGCCGTTCGAGGGCCAGGCGGTCAGCGATGATCGAGGTCGGTTCGCCACTGGCGGCGGCGCGATTGAAGATCTCGCGCAGGGTGTCGGCGATGCCCTTGACGTGAGTGTCGGTCTGCGCCGCGCTGCCCCCGATACGCTGGTAATAGACGTCGATGATGCCGCCGGCGTTGATCGCGTAGTCCGGCGCGTAAAGATGATTGCGCCGCTGCAGCTCGACGCCGATCTGCGGGTTCGCCAGCTGGTTGTTCGCCGCGCCGGCTATCACCGGCGCGCGCAGGGTCTGCAGGGTTTCGGCATTGAGGATGCCGCCCATGGCGCAGGGCGCGAACACATCCACGTCCAGGCCGTGGATATCCTGCGGACGCACGGCGTGTGCACCGAGCTCGTCCACCGCCTGCTGTACGTTGGCCTCGAAGATGTCGCACACCCACAGCTCGGCACCGGCTGCCTTGAGGTGCCGGGCCAGTCCGAAGCCAACGTGACCAATGCCCTGGATCGCCACTTTCAGCCCTTGAAGGTTGTCCCGACCAAGACGCTGGCGCACCGCTTCACGCAGGCCGACAAATACACCAAGGGCGGTGGAAGGAGACGGGTCGCCACTGGCGATGCTGCCGTCAAGTGTGGCGCGCGGCGTTGCACCAATGACATGACGCGTGCGCTGGGCGAAGGCCTGCATTTCCGGCTCGCCGGTGCCGGAGTCAGCCGCGGTGATATAGCGTCCGCCGAGACTGTCGACAAAATCGCCCATGGCGTGCAGCAACGCCTGGCTCTTGCCGGTGTGCGGGTCGCCGATGATTACCGCCTTGCCGCCACCGAGCTTGAGACCGGCCAGCGAGGATTTCAGCGTCATGCCGCGCGAGAGACGCAGCACATCACGCACGGCATCGTCGTCACTGGCATAAGGGAACATCCGACAGCCGCCCAGCGCCGGGCCGAGCGTGGTGTCATGGATGGCGATGATCGCACGCAGACCCGATGCCTTGTCGTGACAGAACACCACCTGCTCGTGATGATCGAAATCGGGATGGGTGAAGACGGACATTGCGGATTCCTCTTTGTTGTTTTGCTTCGGCCCGAATTCGTCGGGGCCGTTTTAATTTTTCAAGAAAACAGGCCGCGCACAGCGCTCGCCTTGTAGGAGGCGCGACCCGCAGCGAACGGCGACGGCTCGGCACCCGAGAAGCTTCGCCCCGAGGGCGGGCCTCCCACAAAAGCGATCTGTGCACGACGCTCCCCCTTGTGGGAGGCGCGACCCGCGGCGAACGGCGACGGCTCGGCGCCCGAGAAGCTTCGCCCCGAGGGCGGGCCTCCCACAAAAGCGATCTGTGCACGACGCTCCCCTTGTGGGAGGCGCGACCCGCGGCGAGCGGCGACGGCTCGGCACCCGAGAAGCTTCGCCCCGAGGGCGGGCCCCCCACGAAAGCGATCTGTGCACGACGCTCCCCTTGTGGGAGGCGCGACCCGCAGCGAACGGCGACGGCTCGGCACCCGAGAAGCTTCGCCCCGAGGGCGGGCCTCCCACGAAAGCGGTCTGTGCACGACGCTCCCCTTGTAGGAGGCGCGACCCGCGGCGAACGACGACGGCTCGGCGCCCGAGAAGCTTCGCCCCGAGGGCGGGCCTCCCACAAAAGCGATCTGTGCACGACGCTCCCCTTGTAGGAGGCGCGACCCGCGGCGAACGACGACGGCTCGGCGCCCGAGAAGCTTCGCCCCGAGGGCGGGCCTCCCACGAAAGCGATCTGTGCACGACGCTCCCCTTGTGGGAGGCGCGACCCGCGGCGAACGACGACGGCTCGGCGCCCGAGAAGCTTCGCCCCGAGGGCGGGCCTCCCACGAAAGCAGACCGGACATGGCGGCCAACCTCAAGCCGCCGGCTCGAACAGCCGCACGGTCTGCACCTCGTCGCCGCGATTTAGCTGCTCCTTGAGCAACTTCTCCTGCTGGCGAGCCTTGGCGATGGAGCGCTCCTTCACCGGGCCGTAGCCACGGATCTGTTCCGGCAGCGCGGCTATCGCCACGGCGGTGCGGTAGTTGCTTGGCTTGAGTTGCGCCAGAAGCTCATCGAGGTTGCGTTCGTACTCGCCGATCAGCTCGCGCTCGACCCGCCGATCATGGCCGTAACCGAATACGTCCAGCGGCGTCCCACGCAGGAACTTCAGCTTCGCGAGCACATTGAAGGCATTCAGCACCCATGGTCCGAGTTCACGCTTGCGCGGCTCGCCAGTGGCGCTGTCACGCTTGGCCAGCCAGGCGGGCGCCAGGTGGAACTGCAGTTTGTAGTCGCCTTCGAACTGGGCTTCGAGCTGCTGGCGGAACTCGGGCTCGCTGTACAGTCGCGCCACCTCGTATTCATCCTTGTAAGCCAAAAGCTTGAAGTAGTAGCGCGCCACCGCTTTGGACAGCGCCAGATCATCGGCCGTATCCACCTCACGCACGCGCTCGACCATCGCCCGATAGCGCTCGGCGTACGCCGCGTTCTGGTACTGGGTGAGGAAGTCCACCCGCCAGTCGACGATCTCTTCCAGGGTCTGGCAGATCGGTCCGGCCAGGCTTGGCTCGGCCACCTCGGCCGGGCGCGCCAGTTGCTCCACCACCTCGCGTTCGAGTACTGCACGACGGCCCCAGCGAAACGCCTGCAGGTTCAGCTCGGTGGATACGCCATTGATGGTGATGGCCTTTTCGATGGCCTCAGCCGACAGTGGCAGCAATCCCTGCTGGTACGCGAAACCGAGTAGGAAAAGATTGGTGGCGATGCTGTCGCCCAGCAGTCGGGTCGCCAGCCGCGTGGCGTCGATGAAGTGGGTCTTCTCCGCGCCCACCGCGTCGATCAGTGCCTCACGCATGGCCTTCCCTGGCACTTGGGCGTCGGGGTTGCGGGTGAATTCGGCGGTCGCCGACTCGTGACTGTTGATTACCGCATGGCTGATCTGGTCGTTGAGGCGGGTCAGCGAATCGTCGCCGGCCGCGACCACCAGATCGCAGCCCAGCAGCAAATCCGTTTCACCGGCGGCGATGCGCACGGCATAGATGTCGTCCTGCTTGGCGGCGATGCGGATGTGTGTCACCACCGGGCCGAACTTCTGCGCCAGCCCGGCCTGATCGAGCACCGTGCAGCCCTTGCCTTCCAGGTGCGCGGCCATGCCCAGCAGCGCGCCGAGGGTGGTAACGCCGCTGCCACCGACACCAGGAATCAGCACATTCCAGGGGCGCTCGAGGGTCGGATGCTGCGGCTCGGGCAGCTGCGCCGGATCGAGGCTGGCGCCAACGGCTTCCGGCTTGCGCAACCCGCCGCCGTGCACGGTGACGAAGCTCGGGCAGAAGCCTTCGACGCAGGAGAAATCCTTGTTGCAGGCGTTCTGGTCGATCTCGCGCTTGCGCCCCAGCTCGGTTTCCAGCGGCAGGACCGCCAGGCAGTTGGACTTCTCGCCACAGTCGCCGCAACCCTCGCACACAGCGGGGTTGATGAAGGCGCGCTTGGCCGGATCTTCCAGCTTGCCGCGCTTGCGCCGACGGCGCTTCTCGGTGGCGCAGGTCTGATCGTAGATGATCACCGAGACGCCCTTGAACTCACGCAGCTCGCGCTGCACGGCATCCAGATCACGGCGATGATGGAAACTGGTGATCGGCGCGAAGGTGTCGCGGGTCGGGTATTTGTCCGGCTCGTCGCTGACCAGGGCGATGCGCTTCACGCCTTCATCGGCGATCTGCCGGCTCAGTTGGTCGACGCGCAGCTCGCCATCGATGGGCTGGCCACCGGTCATGGCCACCGCATCGTTGTAGAGGATCTTGAAGGTGATGTTCACGCCCGCCGCCACCGCGGCACGCACGGCCAAACTGCCGGAGTGGAAATAGGTGCCGTCGCCGAGGTTCTGGAACATGTGCGGCGTGTCGGTGAACGGCGCCTGGCCGATCCAGTTGACGCCCTCGCCGCCCATCTGAGTGAAGGTCTCGGTACGCCGATCCATCCACTGCACCATGTAATGACAGCCGATGCCGGCGGCCGCGCGGCTGCCTTCGGGGACCTTGGTTGAGGTGTTGTGCGGGCAGCCAGAGCAGTAATGCGGCGTGCGCACCGTGTCGTAATTGCGTGCCGCCAGAGCCTTTTCCTTCGCGGCGAGAAAGGCCAGACGCGCCTGTATGCTGTCGCTGGTGTAGATCGGTGCGAGGCGCTTGGCGATCACTCGCGCGATCATCGCCGGGGTCAATTCGGACAGGTTCGGCAACAGCGAATTACCCTGTTCGTCGAACTCGCCGACTACCCGCGGTCGCTTGCTGACCGGCCAGTTATAGAGCTGCCCGGTGAGCTGATCTTCAAGAATGCTGCGCTTTTCCTCGACCACCAGGATCTCGTCCAGGCCCTGGGCGAACTCATGCACCGAGACCGGTTCGAGCGGCCAGCTCATGCCGACCTTGAGCACCCGCAAGCCGACCGATGCGCACAGCGCCTCGTCCAGACCGAGATCGTCCAGCGCCTGGCGCACGTCGAGATAGGACTTACCGGTGGTGATGATGCCCAAGCGCGGATTTGGCGAGTCGAGCATCACCTGATTCAGGTTGTTGGCCCGGGCGAACGCCCGCGCGGCGTAGATCTTGTACAGGTTGAGACGTTTTTCCTGGGCCAATGGCGGGTCTGGCCAGCGGATGTGCACGCCGTCTTCGGGCAGCTCGAAATCATCGGGGATGCGCGTCTTGACGCGTAGCGGATCGACTTCCACCACAGCCGACGAATCGACGTTCTCGGCGATGGTCTTGAGCGCCACCCAGCAACCGGAATAGCGCGACAGCTCCCAGCCGATGATGCCGTAGTCGAGAATTTCCTGGACGTTGGCCGGATTCAACACCGGGATCGACGCGGCGATGAACGCGTGCTCGCTCTGGTGCGGCAAGGTCGATGACTTGCAGCCGTGGTCATCTCCAGCCAGCAGCAGCACGCCGCCATGGGGCGAGGCACCCGCCGCGTTGCCGTGCTTGAAGACATCGCCTGAGCGGTCCACACCCGGGCCCTTGCCGTACCACATGGCGAATACGCCATCGTACTTGGCACCGGGAAACAGGTTGGTTTGCTGGCTGCCCCAGACCGCCGTCGCCGCCAGTTCCTCGTTGAGGCCCGGCTGAAAGTGGATGGCATTCTGCTTGAGGAAATCGCGCGCCTCCCAGAGGCTCTTATCCAAGCCGCCCAGTGGCGAGCCGCGGTAGCCGGAAATGAAGCAACCGGTGCTTAACCCCTGCGCCTGGTCGCGCTGGTGCTGCAGCATGGGCAGACGGGTCAGCGCCTGGGTGCCGGTAAGGTACAGATGTCCGGTTGCGAGCCGGTACTTGTCATCCAGGCGGATCTCGGCCAGTGACATGTGGCGCTCCTGTTTGTTTTTATCGGAGTCTGGACAGTGTTGTTCACTGTCCGCCTAAAAAGTCGTGGGCGGCTGCACGGCAAGCCGTCCCACGCCAGCGACCGGCAGGGGATCACCCCACCGTTGCGCGTTGGATAAGAGTCTGGCCGTGCCGAGGAGAGATTTTCTTTCTACTTTTGCGGTGTAAACGCCTTCGGGTGCATGATTCATCCACTTACAACAACAAAATAGGCACAACCATGCAGACCCCGCTGAGCAGCATCGACCGCAAGATTTTGCTGCTGCTGCAACACAACGCCGATTTGTCTGCTGCAGAGATCGCAGAAAAGGTGGAGCTATCGCAATCCCCCTGCTGGCGCCGCATCAACCGCATGCAGGAGGAAGGGCTGATCGAACGCAAGGTCGCCTTGCTCAATCCCAAGAAGCTCGGGCTGAACATGACGGTGTTCGTCAACATCAAGCTCTCCGCTCACGGGCGCAGCAACCTGGACGAATTCGAGCGCGCCGTGGTGGGTTATCCCGAAGTGCTGGAATGCCACACCATGGCCGGCGAGTCGGACTATCTGCTCAAGGTGGTGGCCAAGGACATCGACAGTTACGAACGCTTTCTGCGCGATCAGCTGTTGCAGCGCCCCCATGTGCAGGAAGCGCACAGTCATATCGCCATGAGTGAAGTGAAGCGGACGACCGAGCTGCCGCTGGATTAACGGCGTGGCAAGGGGATTTGGAGTGAACGAGGGCCGTCAAGAGCGCTCGCGACCCTCGTGGATCAGCTGCAACAAGCGCCGTACGGTCTGCTCCAGAGGGCCGGAATTGTCCAGTAGCAGCGCCTCATTCTGCTCCGCCGTCGAGCGAAACTGCTCATTTCGCGCCAAACGGGCTTCGATTTCCTCCAGCGGCTCACGCCCCCGAGCCAGCAACCGCTCACGCAGCACAGGCAATGCCACCGTAAGCAGCACCGCCTGTAGCTGTGGATAGCGTCTACGCGCTTCGGTCAGATAACCCCGCGACCCGTTGACCAGCACGTCCTCGCCAGCCGCCAGCCAGTCGTCGATCTGCGTGGAAATACCGTAATGCAGCCCGTGGGCTTGCCAATGCAGAGAGAAGGCACCGCGATGACGCAACTGCTCGAACTCCGCCTCGGTCACGGCGATGGCATCTTCCCCTGTGGCTTCGGCGGACCGGGTGATGACGCGTCGGGGAATTCGACATCCGCGTGCCAGCAACGGCTCGCGGGCGGCTTGTAGCAGGCTGTCCTTGCCCACGCCGGAAGGGCCCATCAGGTAGATCAATCGTCCCGTCATAAGAATTCCCTTCGTCATCGTCGCTGGGCCGGTCGGCTCATCGAATGGGTCTGTCCGTCAATCGAGCCCCGGGATACCCGTCACCCGGTCGCCCACCTCGAGCTGATGCTCGCGATACCAGCCCTGGTTGACCTCGAGCGCATAGCGCGCCGGCTCTTGCGAACAACGGATGGTCTTATCCAGCGGCGTCAGGTCGACGAGATCGACAATGCGCCCGTGTTCATCCATGAAGGCGGCCGACAGCGGCAGCGGCGTGTCCTTCATCCATAGGCAATGCCGGCGAAAATCGTCGAAGCGGAACAACATGCCGCGGTCCGCCGCCAACTCTGCGCGCCCCATCAGCCCACGCTCACGCTCGGCGGGGGAGCGCGCGTACTCCGCCTGCAAAGGTGCAACACCCACGCGTAAGTCGAGCAGCACCTCGCTGGCAGTAGCGGAGCCAATGCAAGCCAGGCTGGCCAGCGCTAACAGCAAAGCGGTGCGCATTGAAGGTTCGCCCTCAACCGGAAATTCAGGTCGGCGAAGCATACAACGTGGCGGCGCTATTCTTCGACGATCGGTGCCTCGACCACCGCCCGGTCGCTGTCGCCGTACCGCTTCTGGCAACCCTCGCAATAGAAGCTGCGGCGTTTGCTGCGACCCAGCGACTTGGCTTTGACGAAGGGGACCTTGCAACGCGGGCAGATGGATTTGGTATGCGCCAGCCAGTGCGCTTTGAGCGTACCCTCGCGCTTCCATTGAAGAAATTCGAAGCTGTAGGTGCGAACCTCCCTGGCGAGCTCGCGCAGCTTGGTCGCCGGCAAATCACCAATAAGTGACAGCGGATGAATCCGGGTACGAAACAGCACTTCATTCTTGATGATGTTGCCAGAACCGGAGAACAGCGTCTGATCCAGCAGCGCGTCGCAGGCCAACAGGCGTGGCCGCGCGCGCAGCTTTTTCAACGTCGCGCGGCCATCCCAGGCGTCGCTCATGACGTCCGCGCTCCAGTCGTAGGCCTCGTCGAGCGAACCTTCGATGGGCTGCACCGAGCAGCCGTAGAAATTCAGCTCGCCATCGGCAAAACCCAGGCTCAGGCGCGGTGTGGAGTCCTTGCGCTCATTGATCCGATAGCTGCCGAACAGAAGCAGATGAATGCGCAGCGAGACCTCGTCCAGTTCGATGAGAAAATGCTTGCCCCAGCTGCGAAACGATCGAACCGTCTGGCCCACCAGCCGCGCCTTGTCGAGCTTGGCGCTGCCCTCGGCGCGGTCGATGGTTTTGCCTTCAAATTCGGCGACTTCTTCTCGAAGAATGACGATGGATGGGCCTTCTGGCATGGCGATATCGCTTCGGCTGGTCGTTACCGATATCGACTGGAGCTCGGCGTGAAGGTGCGGCTGGAGCGACCAGGGGTGGGATCATGATCGTTATTACCAGCGCAGGCCCCGCGCGACCGGAGGACATTAAGGCTCCCGCGTGCCCGCTCGTGCGTGCGTACGGGAACGATCATTGCGCCCAAAACTGCTGCCCAGCCCAATCAACCAGCTCACCGGTGATGCCGCGCGATCAGGGCGTGAGATACGAGGAGCGAGTCAGCCCCAGCCGCAGCGCGTCGATGTACTGGGTGCGTTCTTTGGCACTGAGCCGCGCACTGGACACCTTGTCGCGGTAGTAGGTCATCAGCTCCTCGGGCGACAGATGCACGTAGCGCAGCATGTCCTCGATGGTGTCGTGGGTTTCGATGCCCGCGTGGTAGAAGCTGCCGTCCTCGCGCTGATAGACGTTGACCGAATCGGTATCGCCGAACAGGTTGTGCATGTCGCCGAGGATTTCCTGGTAGGCACCCACCAGGAACACGCCGAGGAAGTATTCCTCCCCCGCCTGGATCTCATGCACCGGCATGCTGTTCTCGATGCTCTGCTCGTCGACGTAGTGCTTGATCTTGCCATCGGAGTCGCAGGTCAGGTCCTGCAGCACGGCACGACGCACCGGCTCTTCGGTCAGCCGTTGCAACGGCACGATTGGCAGAATCTGGTCGATCGCCCAAGTATCCGGCAGGCTCTGGAACACCGAGAAGTTGCAGATGTACTTGTCCGCAAGCTTGTCGTTGAGCTCGTCAAGCACAGCGCGGTGCGAGCGCTGGCGCGCCTTAAGCTGGTTATAGAGGCGGCGACAAATGGCAAAGTAGCTCTGCTCGGACAGCGCCTTTTGCGCCAGACTCAGCTTGCCTGAGGCGTACTGGGCAGCGGCCTCGCTCATGTAGTGTGTCGCGCGCCAGTAGGTTTCGGTAACCATTTCAGGATCTGACGGCCCCAGCAAGTCGGCCAGCGACTGCACGATTTCGGGCAGCTCGTCATAGTTCTCTATCGTCGGCGCCTCGTCGTTGTGGCGCTCGAAATCGGTGACCTGCATCACCAGCACCGCATGGTGCGCCGTCATGGCCCGACCGCTCTCGGAGAAGATATGCGGGTGCGGCAATTCCTGCCGGTCGCAGAACTCCTTGAGCATGCCAACCACGGTGCCGGCATACTCATCGATGTCGTAGTTGATCGAACTGGCATTGCGCGAATGCGTGCCGTCGTAGTCCACACCCAATCCACCGCCCACATCGATGTGATCGACGGGCAAACCGAGCGCGCGCAATTCGGCGTAATAACGGATGGCTTCGCGAAAGCCGTCGCGATAGTCGGCCAGGTTGGCGATCTGCGAACCCATGTGGAAGTGCAGCAGCCGCACGCCCTGCTCCACGCCTGCCGCACGGAAACGTTCGATGACGGTGAGCAGCTGAGCAGCTGACAGGCCGAACTTGGATTTCTCGCCGCCCGTGTCGGCCCACTTGCTCGATGCCAGGGAGGACAACCGTACGCGCAGTCCAACCTGCGGGAGGATCTTCAGCTCCGCGGCTTCTTCAATGACCATGCCCACTTCGGACATTTTCTCGATGACGATGAAAACGTTATGGCCGAGCTTCTGCCCCATCAGTGCCAGGCGGATGAACTCACGATCCTTGTAGCCGTTACAGACGATGGTGCCGCCCTTCGGCGCCAGTGCCAGCACGGCCATCAACTCGGGCTTGGAGCCGGCCTCGAGGCCAATGGCGACGTTCTGCGTGGCGATGATGTTCTCCACCACCGCTTCCTGCTGATTGACCTTGATCGGGTACAGCGCAGTGTATTTGCTCTGATATTCGAGGCGCTCGATGTTGGCATCGAACGCGCCGGTCAGACGACGCACGCGGTCCTGCAAGATGTCCGGGAAGCGCACCAGCAACGGCAGCGTCAGTCCGGCATCACGCAACTGTTCGATCAGTCCGGTGAACTCGATCGCCTCGCCCGCGGGCCCCTGCGGGCGCACCTCGACATGGCCGTCGTCGCTGATCGAAAAGTAACCGGCGCCCCAGTGGCGAATGCCGTAAACGCTACGGCTGTCCGCTGCGGTCCATTGGCTGCCGTCATCTTTACGTGTGCGTCGTACGGGCATTTAAGCCTCCTGAGAAAAGGGTGAGTCTGCCGAGCCTAGAACACGACAGAAAGGCTATCCCGGTTGGACAGCCTGTGCGCAAAGAAATAAGCGCAAAACGTGATTGGGTAAGGTACTGACCTCAACCGCCGGATTTTTTTGCCTTGAATCCACGCTTGGTCAGTTCATCCAGTAGAAGCTGAACATGATCGCCCTGGATTTCTATGATCCCATCCTTGAGCGCGCCGCCCGTCCCGCAACGGCGCTTGAGCGCACCGGCAAGCTCCTTGAGCTCGGTTTCGGCAAGCGGTACGCCTGCAATGGTTGTCACGGTCTTGCCACCGCGGCCCTTGCTCTCCCGGCGGACCCGGGCGATGCCGTCGCCTTGCGCAATGACCGACTGCTTGCAGATACAGGCGTCCAGCGGCTGGCTGCAATCGGGGCAGTGCCGCCCGGCATCGGTGGAAAACACCAGTCCACCAAGGCCTGAAAAGGAAGTGGTTTTCTTGGCCACATGAACCTCTTGAGCGAAGAAATCGGCGCGGTTATCCAGGCGCCGCAAAGCCGCGCAATTTAACAGCAAAACAGGCGGACTCGAAGGGTTGCGCACGCCATGGCCGCGAACGGGTTCCGAAACCGGTACGGATATCAGAGCCGGCCACTAGGCGCGTACGGTTGAGGATCGATGCATGGTCTGTTGCCAGTCATCAGATCGGCAAGCAGCTGGCACGAAGCGGGCGCCAGCACCAGGCCGTTACGAAAGTGTCCGCAGTTTAGCCAGAGCCCGTCATGACCAGGCACCGGGCCGATGTAAGGAACCCCCTCCGGCGATGCGGGCCGCAGCCCGGCCCAGTGCTTGATCACCTCAGCATCTGCCAGAGCAGGCAGCAAATCGATAGCGGTCGCTCTGAGGCTATCCAGAGCCTCTTCGGTAGGCGTCTTGTCGAAACCGACGTCTTCCAGCGTGCTGCCTACGAGGATATGACCGTCACGGCGCGGAATCGCATAACGCCGTTTGGCCAGCACCATGCTCGGCAGGAAGTCCTCGGCGCACTTGAAAAGGATCATCTGCCCTTTCATGGGCCTAACCGGCAGTTCCAACCCAAGCGTCGCCAGCAACTTGCCACTCCAGGCTCCAGCCGCGACGACGACGCGATCGGCACGCATTTCTCCTTGGGCCGCTCGCACACCTACGATCCTCTGCCCTTCACGAAGGAATCGAGTGACGGGGCAATGCTCAACGATGTCTACGTTTGGCAGCTGGCTCAGCGCCGCCCGCAATGCCTGTAGCAGCCGAGGGTTACGCACGTTGGCGACACCCGGCATGAACACGGCTTTTGAGAATCCTTCACCAAGCGAAGGAACCGCTGCATGCACCGCATCCATGTCAACGCGATGCAGCGAACGCCCTTCGCGCTCGGCCCAGGCCAGTGCATCGTCCTCATCCTCCAGGTCCAGCCAGTACAGCCCCGTCTCGTGAACCTCAGGATCGATGTCAGTCTGCTGCAGAAGCGTATTACCCAACTGCGGATAGTAATCCTGCGACCAACGCGCCAACGCCGTCACCGCCGAGGTGTAACGCCACGGGTACAACGGCGAAACGATACCTCCACCAGCCCAGGAGGCTTCGGTGCCCGTTTCGGACGCTTCTACCAACGTTACCGATGTGCCTGCAGCAGCCAGCTTGTAAGCCGTCAGCAGGCCGATAACGCCTCCCCCCACCACAATCACATGTTGCTTCACTCAGCCTCCCGGCACTCAGGTTCACAATTTCAGCCTTTCATCCTTGGACTCAGTCCAAGGGTGGATTAAAACGTCTTGGGTTGTGGTGCCTCGGGCCTAAAAAGCTTTGACACTCAATCAATAGAGGCCAGGACGGCCGCCAACATACATGCAAAGGGAATCGCATCATGCATCGTTCTTTCAGGCAGCACGCCTTCAGTCTAATTGACCTTCTCTGCTCACTCATCTTATTGAGCATACTTCTGGCTGTTGCCATCCCGAACTTACAGTTGCTCATTAAACGCCATGAGGAACGCTCAGTGCGCGAGATGTTAACGGCTTACCTGAATGACACTAGGGCTCGTGCAATCATCAGTCGTCGCGGGCATACGCTCTGCGGCTCAAGCGACGGCTCGACCTGCAATGGCGATTGGGCGAGTAATTGGCTAGTAACTGCAGCTGATGGCGAATTGCTTCAGCGCTACCAGCTGGCATCGTCCGCAAATCTTTGCTGGCGCGGCGCAAGGGAAAGCATCGAGTTCCACCCAAACGGCACTACCCTGCTGGGCAATGGTCGGTTCTCGTTTTGTCGAAGTGATGGGGTCGCTTGGCAGCTTGTGCTGAATCGCCAGGGCCGGCTGCGCCTCGCTGACAACGAAGGCAGTGGCTGCTGCTCGACCGGCGATACCACCACTTAGACCGGTCATCTCCGCGCTCGCGACAAGCGCAACGTCGGCAGGCACGATTTTCATTGCCTAACTGTAGGAAGACAGGGACATGATTGGCGACACGAATGAACCAGGGGAAAAGACGCTTGCATTGGCCTCACCTCCGTCGGGTTTCTCCCTGATCGAACTGTTGATCGTACTGGCACTGCTCGGCATCTTCGCAGCGATTGCCATGCCTAACTTTCAACGGTTGATCGCAAGCAACCGATTGGAAAGCGCAACTGACGAATTGATTAGCCAGCTCCAGTTTGCCAGGAGCGAGGCGGTGGTAAACAACCGTCTCGTCACGGTCGAGAACACATCGGGGCAAAGTCAGCGGTGGGATCTTGGCCTGCGCATCTATACGGCTGGTGACTTCACCGCTAACCGAACTTACAACGCCAGTACCGACACGCTAATTCGTGCGCACACCGGGTTCAACCAGCCCAAAGTGACCGCGAAAGCTTCCGGCGGCGCGACAAGCTGGTTGTCGTTCCGACCAAACGGGACCCTTGCCGTGACCAATACGCAGACGATCATAGTATGCGAAGACGACGACACCACTCTCGCGCGTACTATCGAATTGCAAGCCAGCGGTCGGATCAGCAAATCCTCCACCGCGCCGACGACATGCTCGCCGTAAGGACAACCATGCGTAGAAAATCAAAGCAAAGCGGCTTCAGCATGATCGAAGTGCTAGTGGCGGTCATCATAATTAGCATCGGAGTGCTGGGCCTCGTCGCCATGCAGGGCAAAACAATCCAGTACACTCAGGATGCTTCGCAGCGAAACGTTGCCGCCATGCTGGCGAGCGACTTGATGGAACTGATACGCAGCAACCGAGACGCCGTGCTCGCTGCAAGTGGCGAGCTAAGCAGCACCTCGAACTATTATAAGGCGCTGAGCGGCTCATTCCCAACGGCTGGTGTCGCAGCATGCCGAACAGCAGCCGGCTGCACCTCTGCCCAAATGGCGACCGACCATCTGTTCCTTTGGACCCAGCAGGTGCGCAACAGCCTACCGATCGACAACAACACGTTAGCGACCTATCTCATCTGCCGAGACAGCACGCCAGAGTCGGAGGCCTGCGACAACGTTGGTTCGGCAATAAAGATCCGCACTGCTTGGTTAAGCCGAAACAGCGACTGCCCGGCCAACACACCATGTGCCGACGCTGGCGCCGTCGATAGTACTAATCGGCGTGAATTCTACCAGATCAGTTTCGAGCCATGAGGAACATCATGAAACGTTCGCCGTCATTGCAAGCGGGCCTCTCGATGATTGAATTGCTGATCGCCATGGCCATCAGCAGTTTTCTGATCCTTGGGATTACCCAGATCTTCATCGACAATAAACGCAACTATGCCTATCAGCAGAACCAGTCAGCAAATCAGGAGACGTCGCGCTTTGCTCAGCTGATGTTCGAACAGCAACTTTACAAGGCCGGCTATCGGCAGCAACCACAGGACGCCATGGTGGTTGCGTTCCCAGCCACAACCGTCACTGGTTGTCCAGCCTTTGCGGCCGGTGATGTAATCAAGCCAACAACCGATGGCCAAGGGGTCTGCTTCCGCTATCAGCGCGCGGCTGCAACCGAGCGGGATTGCCAAGGCAACTTGATTCCAAGCAGCGCTCCTATCACCGTTCGGATGCAGCGCTCGTCAACCGGAGATATTCAATGTGCCGTGAACGGCGGTGCGGCGACATCGCTGTTGTCGGGCGTCAATCAGATCCAGTTCCAGTACGGCGTCGACATTAATGCTGATCGCGCTGCAGACGCCTACGTTGCCTACAACGCTATCCCGACTAGCACCAGCGTCGTTTCCGTGCGCTATGCGACGCTGGTGGAGAGCACGTCCTCTTCCGTGGCGCTGGGTTCAGACGGCTACTACTTTCCCCTGTCGAGCACAACCGCCACTACCCCAACCGATAAGAAACTCTATCTCTCTGTGCAAGGCACAACGACGTTGAGGAATATTGCGCCATGAAACGCTTGCAGCCCTATCGAGAGCGTGGTGCCACATTAATTATTGCGCTAATCCTCCTGCTAGTCATTACGGTGCTGGCGATATCCAGCATTCGGGAAGCTGCGCTTGAAGAGCGGATCGTTGGCAATGTTCGCGACCAACAAGCTGCTTTCAATGGAGCCGAATCAGCTCTGCGCGAAGCCGAAACGCGCCTTGCGAACAACGCGGGACCGCCATCCCCAGCGACACCCTGTGCGGCAACTCTGTGTGTGCTTCCAAGTCCGCCTACCTCCATAAGTTTTATGGACTGGCGCTGGTGGCAAAGCAACGCAATTACCTATCAGGGCGCAACAACTGACAGTACCGCCTTGGGTGTCGCATCAACGCCTCGCTGGCAGTCGGCGTTTATCGGGTTCGACCCGGCAGACAGCAACGGAACAGTTGAAGTGACCGACCCGGACCTGCGCAGCAAAGGCGTCGGACCTTATTACTACCAGGTAAACGCGGCCTCACAGGGCCGCTCGACACGGACGATGACCAGCCTGCAGTCCGTAACCGTGCAGCGCTACTGAGTCGGGAATAGACCAATGAATATTGCAAACATGAGCAAGACTGCATTGAGCAGCGCACTGGTATTAGGCATCGGTGCAACCGCTCAAATATCCTACGGAGCGGGCCTGACAATTGGCCAGGAACCGCTGTTTCTCACCGAGGGTGTCGCGCCCAACCTTTTCGTGACATTGGATGACTCGGGCTCGATGGAGCGCGCCTATGCGCCAGACAATATAGGCAACTTTGATGGACGCCGATATAAGTCAGCACATTACAATCCGCTCTACTACAATCCGAGCGCGACCTACACGCTACCTAAAAAAGTCACCTACAGTAGCTCCACTGGGCTAATAACCCTGAGCGAATATAGCACGAGCTATACCCAAGCCTATATCAACGGCTATCGGACAGACCGTGGAAGCGTCAATCTATCGAACAACTACCGACCCACGGAAACCTATGTAACGACCAGCACATCGCAGGGTTTTGCCAACAATCCATCGCTAGATTTCTCAAGGAACGATAGAACTAGCGGCGTCGCTGCCTATTACTACGTTTTCGATACTACGCAACAAGGTTGTACATCGACCACTGACGACCAACTCGAAGACGATGATTGCTATCGCAAGGTAAATGTCAGTAGTAGCGAACAGCAAAATTTCGCTAATTGGTATTCGTTCTATCGCACAAGAGCACTGGCAACGCAGTCAGCGGCCAATCTTGCGTTTCTCTCTCTACCAGAGAACGTACGCGTCACCTGGCAGATGCTGAACTCTTGCTACCTCGCGGGGAATGGTACGTGCTCAGGCGGATCAGGAACGACGTATGCCAATCCGCTTCGAAACTTTGCGGGCACTCATCGTCAACAATTCTTCGACTGGCTAGCGGATACACGAGTTAACGGGGGTACTCCGCTCAAAGCGGCAACTCAGCGAGTGGGGACTTTCTTGACCACCACCGGTCAAAATAGCCCTTGGGCATACAACCCTGGCGTAGCCTCCACGCCAGCCTATTCTTGCCGCCCCTCGTATCACATACTTATGACCGACGGCGTCTGGAATGAGACTACCAATTTAGGCATCGGCAATGTGGACGGCACAAATCGTACGCTGCCAGATGGCACGACGTACACAGCACAAACACCGTACCGCGATGGCGCCAATCGTAACTACGGCAGCACGCTCGCTGACTTGGCTTTCAAGTACTGGGCGGAAGACGCCAACAGTTCGCTATCAAATGACCAGAAGCCATTCATTCCCTACGCCAACTCGAATGCCAACACTCAATATTGGGATCCGCGAAATGATCCGGCAACGTGGCAGCATTTAGTTACGTTCACCCTAGGCCTTGGACTAACGCGCAGCCTTACCTCCCCTCAGTGGAGCGGGGATACTTACAGCGGTGATTACTCTAGGCTAATAAGCGGTGAAATCGAGTGGCCGGAACCTGGCAGCAACCAGTCCCAAAACGTTTACGAACTTTGGCACGCAGCTTTGAACTCTCGCGGAGAATTCTTCAGCGTCGACTCGCCCGAAGATATGGTTACTGCATTCAAAACCATTCTGAGCCGTATCGCTGATCGCGAGACATCAGCGTCCGCCGTATCTTTGGAATCGGCGGTCACCTCTTCTGGCAACGAAGCCTATTACGCTCGTTTTTCCAGCGATAATTGGAGCGGAGAGCTGCTCAAGTACGACGTAGATAGCAATGGCGCACTTACTCTTAGCTGGAATGCCCGAGATATCCTCGCGACGCAAGGCACCGCACGCACTATTAAATATAATCGGAACGGAGCGTTGGCCGACTTTACCTGGGCCAACTTGGATACGACTCAGCAGGCGCTCTTGAATAAGACGGCAGCAGGGGTTGCGGACACCCTCGGTAGCTCCCGAGTCGACTTCATACGTGGGAGTAGAGCCCAGGAAGGCACCACATTTCGGGAGCGAAGCTATGTACTCGGGGACATCGTCCACTCGAGCCCTGTGGTCGTGGGCGCGCCAGACCGCCTGGCCTACATGATGGATCAAGCCGCAAACCCTGGTAATGCCAGTGGTTATTCGAACTACGCGGCATTCCGAGCTGCCAACATCTCGCGAGCTAAGCGCATTTATGTTGGCGCGAACGACGGCATGCTGCATGCGTTCAATGAGAACGGAAGTGAGGTCTTTGCTTATATTCCTACTGCCGTCATTAGCAAACTGAACCAACTGACCGACAAGAGCTACAAGACTAGCCATCAATACTATGTCGACGGAACGCCGATCGTTAACGATGTATACGATAGCGTTGCAGGTCAATGGAAAACGATTCTGATCGGAACCTTGCGTGGCGGAGGCCGCTCACTATTCGCTCTCGATATTACCGATCCCAACACGCCATCGCTTCTCTGGGAGTTCAGTTCGACGACTGACCAAGATCTTGGATATACATTTCCCGAGCCAGTCATTACCAAACTGCATAATGGTAAATGGGGCGTGCTCGTGGCCAATGGTTATAACAGTACGAACGACAAAGCCGCTTTGTTCGTGCTCGACGCACTGGACGGCAGTGTGATTCGCAAGCTGGAAGTGGGCCAGACGGGCACTGTCAATGGTCTTTCCGCCCCCAAAGCGGTCGATATTAACGGCGACCTAGTGACCGACTACGTCTATGCAGGTGACCTGCTTGGCAATGTCTGGCGCTTCGATCTGTTTGATGCAAGCACCACGCCACGTTTCAACAATACCGGCACCGTGAGTGCCAGTACGTTCAGAGTGGCATTCAATGGCAACCCGCTCTATACGGCCATTGCCTCGAACGGAACTACTCGCCAGGCAATCACATCCGCTCCGGCCTTGATCCGCCACCCTAGCGGCACTGGCTATATCGTCAGCTTCGGCACGGGCAAATATATCGAGACGACTGACGCCCAGGCCAACACTACCGTTGCCCAATCAATGTATGGAATCTGGGATAGGCAGACGGCAGGCGAAAGCGCTACCAGTACGCCAAGCCTCAGCCGTAGCCAGCTCGTTCAGCAGACAATGGGAGCTGCACAGACCGATACGTTTAGCGAGTCGGATAATTCTGCTGCAAGAAGTCGAGAGTTCCGCCTGATCAGCCGCAATACAGTCCAGTGGATCGCCAATGACGGCAGCGTCAATAAATACGGCTGGTATCTCGATCTTCAGGAAGGAAACACGAGAAAAGGCGAGCTGATCGCAACAGCTATGACGTCTCGTGCCAATGTCCTGATCGCGGCGACAACCACGCCTAACTCAGACCCATGCAGCTCGGGTATCGATCGCTGGTTTATTGCAATCGACGGCTACACGGGAGGCGCCACTCTTTTCAACGTCCTGGATATGACTGGAAATAATTATGTTACCGCCATGGACGCGAAAAATGGCTCTGTAGTATCGAGTGTTCGCATCCCAGGCTTCGGCGCCCCCGCCCTAGTCGGTACCGACGCATTCTTTAACACTGAAACGGGCATCCAGAAGGAGGTCCTTGACTTCGGCCCAACGTCTCGAGGCCGGCAAACATGGCGCATGATGGGAGAATGACCATGATCAGGACAACAGGCGCAATCATGATCGCCCTAGCTATCGCCAGCTCGGCCGTCGCCGCCCCTTACGAAACAATAGGCATGGTTCAGTCGGTCGATTTAGGCGGCTCCATCATCCGCGTCAACGGAAATTTTTACCGGCTGCCCAATAGGGTTACCGAAAGCCTGCATCCTAATGGCGGGCCGGTGATCCACCAGCTTCAGCCAGGCACGACGGTGTCGTTCTCTGGGGACGACGCTGCCTCACCTCCGCTAATCGAATCTATGGCGATTTTGCGGCAACCAACCGTCGAAGATTTGGAAACACTGCAGCGAGCGATGACAGATGAAGAGCAATAAAAGCGGGGGCTTCACCCTTATCGAACTGATGATCGTGGTCATCATCGTTGGTGTGCTGGCGGCAATAGCGATTCCTAGCTACCAGAACTACGTAGTACGCTCGAACCGCACGGAAGGCCTTGGACTACTCAACGAAGCGGCTGCCCGCCAGGAACGCTTCTTTTCGCAAAACAACCGCTATGCAACGACTACCGCGGAACTGGGCTATACGAGCAATGCCTCAGCTAACAACCTGTATCAGCTGGCAATCGGTAACAGCGCGACGACAGTTCAGTACAGCATGACCGCTGTGCCTCAAGGTGCCCAGGCGAGCCGCGACACATTGTGCGGCACGCTCGGCATCGATAATACCGGCGCCAAGTCCGAAACAGGTACGGGCACGATCACTGATTGCTGGAAATAGGATCAAGGATAACGGACTGCCTGGGAATCTAGCATATGGGTATCCCAAAGTAAGCCCGTCAGCAGAGCAGCCCGTTCACCGACAATTGGGATTCTGGTGCTGGCTATCCAGCCTCACGTGACTCGGCTGAACCTTCAGGCTTACCCCTTTGCGACGTGCGACTGGGTCGACTCATGATTCCAGACTTGCACAAGCCCTGTGCTGGTAGGACTTATTTGCTTTCGACTAATCCCAGACATCAGACAGTCTTCACCCGCAACTCCTTCGGCATCGAGAACGTCACGTTCTCGGGCCGGCCATCCAGCTCGTCCATACCGGTCGCGCCCCATTCGCGCAGCCGATCTATTACGCCGCGCACCAGCACCTCGGGTGCCGAGGCGCCGGCCGTAATGCCGATACGGTCGATGTTTTCGAACCACTCTTGCTTGAGGTCTTCCGCGCCATCAATTAAGTAGGCGGGCGTATCCATGCGCTCGGCCAGCTCGCGTAGGCGATTGGAGTTGGAGCTATTGGGACTGCCGACCACCAGTACCACATCGCACTCCCCGGCCAGTTGCTTGACGGCATCCTGACGATTTTGGGTGGCGTAGCAGATATCGTCCTTGCGTGGGCCGCCAATGCTGGGGAAGCGCGCGCGCAGCGCATCGATGACTCGACTGGTGTCGTCCATCGAAAGGGTCGTCTGGGTAACGAAGGCCAGTGCTTCCGGGTTCCGCACCTGTAGCTTGGCGACATCCTCCTCGTCTTCCACCAGATAGATCGAGCCGCCATTGGCCGTGTCGTATTGCCCCATAGTGCCTTCGACTTCGGGATGCCCTTGGTGGCCGATGAGGATGCATTCACGCCCTTCCCGGCTGTATTTGGTCACTTCCAGATGGACCTTGGTCACCAACGGGCAGGTAGCGTCGAATACCTTGAGGCCCCGCCTTTCCCCTTCCATCCGCACGGCCTGGGACACGCCATGGGCACTGAAAATGACGATGAAGCCATCCGGTACTTGGTCCAGCTCATCGACGAAAATCGCGCCCCGCTCCCGCAGGTCTTCCACCACGAACTTGTTATGTACGACCTCGTGACGCACGTAGATCGGAGGCCCGAATACCTCCAGCGCACGATTGACGATCTCAATGGCGCGATCGACACCGGCACAGAAGCCACGCGGATTAGCGAGTTTGATTTGCATGTGAATTCTCGGCACTCGAGGCGGTGGGTTGTGAGTGTAACGCCTGGTCAGCGCTATGACGCAAGGCCCGCCGCGGCGTGAAGCCCATCATCTAAGCGGGGGCTATGTGCTGTTGGTGGATGTACGCCGCTGGGTCTTTCAGACCGGCTTGACGTCAAATATCTCTACGTCGAAGGTCAGTGCCTTGCCGGCCAGAGGATGGTTGAAGTCAACGGTAACCTGCCGGTCGTCAAAGGCTTTGACGATGCCTGGCAGCTCCGTCTTGGCGGCATCGTTGAAAATCACCAGCAAGCCTTCAGACAGCTCCATATTTTCGAACTGACTGCGCGGCAAGGTTTGCACGTTCTGCGGGTTGTGCTGGCCGAAACCCTGTTCTGGCGCCATCTGGAAGGTGCGCTTGTCACCGGCCTTGAGCCCGAACAGCTGCTGTTCGAACCCTGGCAGCAGATTTCCGTCGCCAACCTTGAACGTCGCCGGCTGCTTGTCGAACGTGGTGTCGACCTGTTCTCCGTTTTCCAGACTTAGCGCGAAGTGCAAGGTGACCTGCATGTCCGGCCCGATGCGTTGTTCAGTCATTTACCGTTTCTCCCGTTTTACTGCTACGGAACATATCCAACGCCAGCATCACGGCGCCTATGGTGATGGCACTGTCGGCGATGTTGAATGCCGGGAAATACCAGCGGTTCTGCCAATGCACCAGAATGAAGTCGACGACATGACCCAACACCACGCGATCGTAAAGATTACCGAGCGCGCCACCCAGGACCAGTGCCAGAGCCACTGCGAGCCAGGTCTCGGCTGACTTCAAGCGTTTCATCCAAACCACCAGCACCGCGCTGACGCCGATGGCGATCACCGTGAACAGCCAGCGCTGCCAGCCGGAATGGTCGGCCAGGAAGCTGAAGGCGGCACCCGTGTTGTAGGCCAGCGTCCAGGCGAAGTAGTTCGGGATCACCTCGACCTTCTGGTACAGACTGAAGTTGGCCTCGAAGTAGTGCTTGGTCGCCTGATCCAGCGCAATGACCAGCACGCTGAGCCAAAGCCACGAGAGCTTGCCAAGGCGACCGGTCATGCTGCTGCCCTCGAATGACGGCGGCGAGCCGAAGCCCACCCTACGAGGCCGGCACTCGCAACAGACGGCAGAAATGCACGGAGGGTCGCGCAATCAGATGCGCTATCACGCATAGCGGCGAACCTCTCCAGCGCCTTCGATATTCTCAACACAGCGACCGCAGATTTCAGGATGCTCGGCGTGAGTGCCTACGTCGGGCAGATGGTGCCAGCAACGCCCACACTTCGGATTGGCAGTTTTTCCGACCTGCAGCTTGAGACCCGGCAGCTCGCTTTCAACCGCATCGGCGGGCGCCGCGGAGAGCGGAACGACCCGCACAGCCGACGTGATCAGCACGAAGCGCAGCTCATTACCCAGTTTGGCCAGATCGCTCACCAGTTCGTCTTCGGCGTAAAGCACGACCTCGGCTTGCAGGTTGCCGCCGATGGTCTTGGCGGCGCGCTGAGTTTCTAGCTCCTTGTTTACGGCAGCCTTGACTGCCATGACCTTATCCCAGAACTCCCGCCCCAGCTCGACATTCTCTGGCAGTTCGCTAAGCCCCTCGTACCAGGTGTTGAGCATCACCGATTCGTTCCGCTTGCCTGGCAGGTACTGCCAGATCTCATCGGCGGTGAACGACAGTATCGGTGCGATCCAGCGCACCAGT
This sequence comes from Pseudomonas sp. YJ42, assembly GCF_047225135.1. Taxonomy (NCBI): domain Bacteria; kingdom Pseudomonadati; phylum Pseudomonadota; class Gammaproteobacteria; order Pseudomonadales; family Pseudomonadaceae; genus Pseudomonas; species Pseudomonas sp. YJ42. The sequence continues at coordinate 2,163,294 of NZ_CP178378.1, forward strand.
GCCTCGACGATGTGATACAGCGCGGTTTGGCAGGATCGCCGCGGCAGACTGTCGGCACCGGTGGTGTACTGACGATCCTTGATGATGTCGAGGTAGAAGCCGCCCAGTTCCTGCACGCAGAAGTTATGCACTTTCTGATACACGTTCCAGAATTTGTAGGTGCGGTAGGCTTCCTCGATTTCCCTCTGCAGCAGCAGGGCACGATCGATGGCCCAGCGGTCGAGTGCAATCAGCTGATCGACTGGAACCAGATGCTGTGCCGGGTCGAAACCGTCGAGGTTGCTCAGCAGGAAGCGCGCGGTGTTGCGGATGCGCCGATAGGAGTCCGCACTGCGCTGCAGGATGACCTTGGAAACCGCCATCTCGCCTGAGTAATCGGTGGAAGCGACCCACAGACGCAGAATGTCTGCACCCAGGCTATCGGTGACTTCCTGCGGCGCGACAACGTTGCCCAGCGACTTGGACATTTTGCGGCCGTTCTCGTCGACCACGAAACCGTGCGTCAGAAGCCCCTTGTACGGCGCATGGCCGTCGATAGCCGAACCGGTCAACAGCGATGAATGGAACCAGCCACGGTGCTGATCGGAGCCCTCCAGGTACAGATCAGCGCGAGGGCCGTTTTCATGCCCCATCGGATGCGAACCGCGCATCACATGCCAATGGGTGGTGCCTGAGTCGAACCAGACGTCCAGGGTGTCGCTGATTTTTTCGTATTGCGCCGCTTCCTCACCCAGCAACTCGGCTGCATCCAGCTTCGACCAAGCTTCGATGCCGCCCTGCTCCACGCGTTGCGCAACCGCCTCCATCAGTTCGACGGTGCGAGGATGCAGGTCGCCACTTTCTTTGTGCAGGAAGAACGGAATCGGCACGCCCCAGGTGCGCTGGCGCGAGATGCACCAGTCCGGACGCCCGGCGATCATGCCATGCAAACGCGCCTGCCCCCAGGCCGGAACGAATTCGGTCTGTTCAATGGCATCTAGCGCGCGCCGGCGCAGCGAGCTGCCATCGTGGGCGACCTTGTCCATTCCGACGAACCACTGCGCCGTGGCGCGGTAAATAAGTGGGGTTTTGTGCCGCCAGCAGTGCATGTAGCTGTGCTGGATCGCCTCGTGCTTGAGCAGCGCGCCGACTTCACGCAGCTTCTCGACGATGGCCGGATTGGCCTTCCAGATGAACTGACCGCCGAAGAACGGTAGGTCGGAGACGTAGACACCGTTGCTCTGCACCGGGCCGAGAATGTCATCGTTCTCCATGCCGTAATGCTTGCAGGAGCGGAAGTCGTCTTCACCATATGCTGGCGCGGAATGGACGATACCGGTACCGGCGCCGGTTTCGACATATTCGGCCAGATACACTGGAGCGAAGCGTTCGTAGAACGGATGGCGGAAGCGGATCAGCTCCAACGCCTTGCCTTCGCAACGGGCGATGATTTCACCCGACAGGCCGTAGCGCTGCAGGCAGGACTCGACCAGCTCTTCTGCCAGCACCAGTAGACGCTCGCCGGTATGGACCAGCGCATAGACGAATTCGGGATGGACATTGAGCGCCTGGTTGGCCGGAATGGTCCAGGGCGTGGTGGTCCAGATAACGATGCTGGCGGACTTGGCCAGATTCGGCAGGCCGAACGCAGCAGCCAGCTTGTCGGCGTCCTCGACCTCGAAGGCGACGTCGATGGCATCGGATTTCTTGTCCTGATACTCCACTTCCGCCTCGGCCAGCGCCGAGCCACAGTCGAAGCACCAGTTCACCGGCTTCAGGCCTTTGAAGACGAAACCGCCTTCGACCATTTTCGCCAACGCGCGGATTTCGCCGGCTTCGTTGGCGAAATCCATGGTGCGATAAGGGTTGCTCCAATCACCTAGAACGCCAAGACGGATGAAGTCGGCCTTCTGCCCCTCGATCTGCTCGGCCGCATAGGCACGGCAGCGCTCGCGGGTCAGGTCTGCCGGCTGGTTCTTGCCGTAGGTGATCTCGACCTTGTGCTCGATCGGCAAGCCATGGCAATCCCACCCGGGTACGTAAGGCGCGTCGAAACCAGCCAGGGTCTTGGAGCGAACGATGAAATCCTTGATGACCTTGTTGACCGCATGACCGATATGAATGCTGCCGTTGGCATAGGGCGGGCCGTCGTGCAGGACGAACTTCGGGCGACCTTCGCCGATCTGCCGCAGCTTCCCGTACAGGTCAATGCTGTTCCAGCGCTGCAGGGTCTCCGGCTCGCGCTGTGGCAGACCGGCCTTCATCGGAAATGCCGTGGACGGCAGATTGAGGGTCGCTTTGTAATCGGTCATTTCAGTCCTGACTCGTGGTAAAGGGTGAAGCCCGCCAGTATTCGCGAGCCGCGGCGATATCCGTTTCAATCGCCGTCTTGAGCGCCTCCAGCGAGGCGAAGCGCTGCTCATCACGCAGCTTGTGGTGGAAAGTCACGCGCAACAGACGACCATAGAGGTCACCCTTGTAATTGAGCAAATGCACTTCCAGATGCGGCTGGCCGTCGCTTTTGACCGACGGCCGCATGCCGATGTTGGCCACCGCTGGCTGTACAACGCCGTCAACATCCGTGCTGACCATGAACACACCGCTGAGCGGTGTGTTTCTGCGCTTGAGCTGAATGTTGGCAGTCGGTGCGCCAAGCTGACGCCCGAGCGCCTGTCCGTGCATGACTCGCCCGGTAATGCTGAACGGCCGCCCGAGCAGCTTCTGTGCCAATGCCAGATCGCCATCGGCGAGGACCTGGCGCAGCCGTGTACTGCTGACACGTTCACCACCCACCTCGATAGTGGTGGCAGCCTCGACCGTAAACCCTTCCGCGGCGCCCGCCTTCAATAGAAAATTGAAATCGCCGGCACGGTCACAACCGAAACGAAAATCGTCGCCCACTTCCAAGTGTCGGACGCCGAGACCTTCGACCAGCGTCGCGTGGACGAACTCGGCGGCGCTCAATTCGCGCAAACGGCGATTGAAGGCCAGGCACAGCACCAAGTCGACGCCATGCTCATCGAGCAACTGGAGCTTTTCACGCAGCCGGGTCAGCCGTGCTGGCGCTTTGTCCGGTGCAAAGTATTCGCGCGGCTGCGGTTCGAATATCACCACGCAGCTGGGCAACCCGAGCTCGGCGGCACGCTCGCGCAGACGCGCCAGGATGGCTTGATGCCCCCGGTGAACCCCGTCGAAATTGCCGATGGTGGCGACGCAACCCCGATGCCGGGGCCGCAGGTTATGAAGACCTCGAACCAGCTGCATACCGCACTTCTTGCTTGAAAAGTCGTCGATTATACGCATGAGCCGGCGGTCCCGGACAGGTTTGCGGCGTACGCGAACTGCTGATCAGTGACGAAGATGGCGCGGCCGCAAACCGAGCAATACCAGCCCGGCTGCGAAAGCGCCTAGTCCCGCCGCCACCAGCAACCCCAACTGCAATGCGCGCCGTTGCCAATCCCAGGCGAACCACTCGACCGATGGCGCGTTGAGCCACCAGACCACCGCCACCATGGCGGCACAACCGCCGGTCAAACGCAGCAGGAAAAGCCCCCAGCCCGGCGCCAGCTGAAACACGCCGATCCGGTATAGCCCCCAGAACAGCAAACCGGCATTGAGCATCGACGACAGCGAGGTTGCCAGCGCCAGTCCGACATGTTTGAGCGGCCAGATGAGTATCAAATTCATGACCATGTTGGCGATCATGCAGGTGATTGCGACCCGCACCGGCGTCTTCAAATCCTGCCGCGCGAAGAAACCCGGCGCCAACACCTTGATCAGCATGAATGCCAGCACGCCCAGCGAGTAAGCCTCGAGCGCATTGGCCGACTGCACCACCGCTTCCTCGCTCATCGCGCCGTAAAAGAACAAGCTGGCGATTAGCGGCTCGGCCAGAATCCCCAAGGCCAGCGCTGCGGGTACCCCAACCAGCAGCACCATGCGCAGCGCCCAATTAAGTGTATTGGAAAAGGCCTTCGGGTCTTCGCCGGCGTGCTGACGCGACAGACTCGGAAGGATCACCGTACCGATGGCGATGCCAAACGCCCCGAGCGGCAATTCCGAAAGTCGGTCCGCATAGTAAAGCCACGACACACTACCGGTCTGCAGGAATGAAGCGAGCACCGTATCGAGCAGAAGGTTGATCTGACTCACCGACACGCCGAACAGGGCGGGAACCATCAGTAGCATGATCCGCCGCACGCCCTCGTCACCGAACTTTACTCGCGGCCGCGGCAACAACCCCAGCTTGGCAACATAGGGAAGCTGGAAGGCCAACTGAGCGAAGCCAGCGATGAACACGCCCCAGGCCAGGGCCATGATGGGCTGATCGAAATAGGGCGTAAGGAATATCGCCGAGGTGATCATGCAGACGTTGAGCAGCACCGGGGTAAAGCCCGGCACCGCGAAGTGCCCATAGGTATTGAGCACGCCGGAGGTAAATGCCGTCAGGGAAATCAACAACAGATAGGGAAAGGTGATCCGCAGCAGCTCGCCAGCCAGCTGCATCTTCGCCGGCTCGTCATGAAAACCCGGCGCGAACAACATCACCACGTAAGGCGAAGCCAGCACCCCGATGGCGGTAATACCCGTCAGAATCAACCCAAGCATGCCCGCCGTGCGATCGACCAGCAGCTTGACCTCAACCAATGTCCGTTTGGTTCGGTATTCCGATAGCACCGGCACGAACGCTTGGGCGAATGCGCCTTCGGCAAACAGACGGCGCAGGAAATTCGGGATTTTGAAGGCAATGAAAAAGGCGTCAGCCGACGCGCCGGAACCGAAGTAGCTCGCCACGACCATATCGCGTACCATGCCCAGCACCCGGGACAGCAGCGTCATCACACTGACTACCGCACTGGACCGCAGCAAGCCGCCTTTGCCGGATGTTTCGGACATTTGTCTTCCTAGAGTTGCAGCAGTTTGATTCCGACCAGGTACTGGTCAGCGAATCGATGGCCAGTTACGACAGTGGAAGAGGTCGCGAGTTTAGCGACACCCCATCTGTCCGGCCAGCGCCTTGAATGATCATGCACGCTTGACAAGACAACGCCGCATCGGCATGATTCGCGGCCTTATTTGCTTTGTAATCCCACGTTTTCGAGGAGTTCGACGGTGGCCAACAGCCCTTCCGCCAAAAAACGCGCAATTCAGGCTGAGAAGCGTCGCAGCCACAACGCCAGCTTGCGCTCCATGGTTCGTACCTACATCAAGAATGTGGTCAAAGCCATTGACGCAAAAGATCTGGATAAAGCTCGTACTGCTTACACCGCAGCCGTGCCTGTCATCGACCGCATGGCCGACAAAGGCATCATCCACAAGAACAAAGCCGCTCGTCACAAGAGCCGTCTGAACGGCCATATCAAGGCCCTCGGCGCTGTTGCTGCCTGAGCTGCACGTTCTTGAAAAAACCGGCCTTGAGCCGGTTTTTTTATGCCTGCGATCCACTGCTACCGATGAAAAGCTTAACGAGCATCGCCGCTCCTGATTACGGCTGCGCCCATGGCAGGATTGGAATAGCCGTCACTGCATTCTGCGGACTGCCTTCGATCACGCGATCGCTATAGACCAGATAGACAAGGGTGTTGCGCGCCTCGTCGAAAAAGCGCACCACCTGCATGGTTTTAAAAACCAGAGAAGTGCGCTCTTTGAACACAACCTCGCCGTCTTTGAACTTGTCGTTCATGCGAATAGGCCCGACCTGACGACAGGCAATCGACGCCTCGGCGCGATCTTCCGCCAACCCGAGCCCACCCTTGATGCCACCGGTTTTGGCCCTCGACAGATAACAGGTCACACCCTCGACCTTGGGGTCATCGAAGGCTTCCACCACGATTTTGTGGTTCGGCCCGAGCCACTTGAAAACCGTGTCGACCTCGCCCACTTCGCGCGCCACACCTATCGCCGGCCAAGCCAGCAGCACTACCAGCGCCTGCGCCAACCGCATCGAACACCTCATACCAGAATCATATTGTCACGATGGATGAGCTCAGGCTCGTCGACGTAACCGAGCAGCTTCTCGATTTCGTCCGAAGCATGCCCGAGAATCCGCTGAGTTTCAGCCGCACTGTAATTGACCAAACCTCGAGCGATTTCCCGCCCGTCCGGCCCCACGCAGACCACCATCTCTCCACGCCGGAACCCGCCCTGCGCCGCCTTGACACCGACCGGCAGCAAACTGCGATTACCTTGCTTGAGCGCATGCACCGCCCCAGCGTCCAACGTGACCGAGCCCCGAGTCTGAAGATGCCCCGCAAGCCATTGCTTGCGCGCCGCATGACGACTGCGCTCGGGCGCCAGCAAGGTCCCCAGCTGCTCACCGGCTTTCAACCGCGCCAGGACCTGCTCGATACGCCCCCCGATGATCACCGTATGCGCGCCCGAGCGCGCCGCCAGACGCGCCGCGCGCAGCTTGGTCTGCATGCCGCCACGCCCGAGCGCGCCACCCGTCGCGCCGGCCACGGCATCCAGAGCCGGGTCATCGGCACGCGCCTCGCTAATCAGGTTGGCGTCGGGATTGCTACGCGGATCCGCATCGAACATGCCATCGCGGTCCGTGAGGATCACCAGCAAGTCAGCCTCAACCAGATTGGCGACCAGGGCCGCAAGGGTATCGTTGTCACCGAATCGGATCTCATCGGTAACCACGGTGTCGTTTTCATTGATGACCGGCACCACGCCGAGATCGATCAACGTGCGCAGCGTGCTTCGCGCGTTGAGATAACGCTTGCGGTCAGACAGGTCGTCATGAGTCACCAGCACCTGCGCGGTCTGCTGATCACAGCGACCGAAGCTGGCCTCCCACGCGCGAATGAGCCCCATCTGCCCCACCGCAGCGGCTGCCTGCAATTCATGAACAGCCTTGGGCCGCACCGTCCAGCCGAGACGACTCATGCCGGCAGCCACCGCACCGGACGACACCAGCACCAGCTCAACCCCAGCCTGGCGCAGCGCAACCATCTGATCGACCCAGACAGCCATGGCATCCTGATCGAGGCCACGCCCATCGGCCGTCAGCAGTGCGCTGCCAATCTTCACCACCCAGCGCCGCGCGCCGCTCACCTTGTCCCGCATGGATCCCGCCTTCTATCCAGTATCCGGCCAAACCATTCGATGAGCTGCAGACGAAGCAGCCCAACGACCACCCAGCTATAGATGCGCAACTACGCGAACCAACCCTTAGCGTACGTAGAAGATTTCCGCACCGCCTTCGTCGTCATCGTCATCATCGAAGTCGTCGTCATCCGCATCGACCGCCGCCTTGACCCCGGTACGACGCAGCGCCCGCTGGTCATCCAGTTCCTGTAGGCGCGCCCGCGCCTCGTCCTCGATCTGCTGATCGAGCGCTGCGAGCGCTTCGGCGTATGCAGGCTCTTCGGCGATGCGCACGGTGCGCTCGTCCAAATAACGCATGATGGCCTGGCTCAGCGCCTCGGTGCCCTCACTCTCCAGCGCAGATATAACGAACACCGGCCCCGTCCACTCGAGACGCTCGACGACTTGACGAACCCGCTCCTCGCGATCCTCCTCAAGCAGCTGATCCGCCTTGTTCAGCACCAGCCAGCGATCACGCTGAGCCAGCGCCGGGCTGAATTTCTCCAGCTCGTTGAGAATGACCTCGGCCGCATCGGCTGGATCGCTCTCATCGAGCGGTGCCATGTCCACCAAATGCAGCAACAGACGCGTACGCGCCAGATGCTTGAGGAAGCGAATCCCCAGGCCGGCACCCTCGGATGCACCCTCGATCAGACCCGGGATATCCGCGATCACGAAGCTCTTGTAGCGCCCGACACTGACCACTCCAAGGTTCGGCACCAGCGTAGTGAAGGGGTAATCGGCGACTTTCGGCTTGGCCGCCGAGACCGAGCGGATGAAGGTGCTCTTGCCCGCGTTGGGCAATCCCAGCAGACCGACGTCAGCCAGCACCTTCAGCTCCAGCTTCAGATCACGTGCATCTCCCGGCTTGCCGGGCGTCGTCTGCCGCGGCGCACGGTTGGTACTGGACTTGAAGCGGGTATTACCAAGACCGTGCCAGCCGCCCTGAGCAACCAGCAAACGCTGACCGGCCTTGGTCAGATCACCTATTACATCCTGGGTGGCTGCATCGATTACGGTGGTGCCGACCGGCACCGGCAGAATCAGATCTTCGCCCTTGGCACCGGTGCACTCGGTGCTGCCGCCCTTTTGGCCATTAGGCGCATTGAAGCGGCGGGTATAGCGATAGTCGACCAGCGTGTTGAGGTTTTCGTCAGCCTCCAGATAAACGGAGCCGCCATCGCCGCCGTCGCCGCCATTGGGGCCGCCTTTCTCGATGAACTTCTCGCGACGAAAGCTCATCATGCCGTTGCCGCCGTCGCCGGCCTTTACAAAAATCGATACTTCATCGACGAATTTCATGGGAACGCCTCCCGTCGCAGGACGGGCTTAAGAAACAAGAAACGTAAGGGTCTTGCAAAAAACCCAGCGAAAACTGAATGAGCACCGAGCAGTTCTTTGCAAGAGCCTCACAGGATACAGAAACAAAAAAGCCCCGTCGCATGACAGGGCTTTTCCAGCAACGCCGCAGTTAAGCTGCGACGACGCTCACGTAGCGACGGCCGAAAGCGCCCTTCACTTCGAACTTGATCACGCCTTCCACTTTCGCGAACAGGGTGTGATCCTTGCCCATGCCAACGCCGTAACCGGCATGGAACTGGGTGCCGCGCTGACGCACGATGATGTTACCGGCCTTGATGGCCTGGCCGCCGTACATCTTCACGCCAAGACGTTTGGCTTCTGAGTCGCGGCCGTTGCGGGTAGAACCGCCAGCTTTTTTGTGTGCCATGAGTTCAATACTCCTATAAGGGGATTCAGGCCCGATTAGCCCTGAATACCGGTGATTTTGACCTCAGTGAACCACTGACGGTGGCCCTGACGCTTCATGTGGTGCTTACGACGGCGGAATTTGATGATGGTGACCTTGTCGTGACGACCTTGGGCAATCACTTCAGCTGTGACCTTGGCACCATCAACCACCGGAGCGCCGATTTTGACATCGTCGCCGTTGCCGATCAGCAGAACGCGGTCAAAAGTGACTGCTTCACCAGTGGCAACTTCGAGTTTTTCAATCTTGAGGTATTCGCCTTCGGCGACCTTGTATTGCTTGCCGCCGGTAACGATAACTGCGTACATCTGTGTATCTCCGTTAATCCTGCTCACCCAGCGCTTAAGTGAAATAGTTGGTGGCTGGCATGGCTGCTCGGGGCCGGAAGGGACGCCCTTGCAATTGCGTAAGGCAGGGAAATGCCCAGGGGGAAAGTTCAGGGTCCGCGATTGTACGCATCCACCCATGCCGGCGCAATAGCCGGCGGGCCTTGCCTTGACAGTGTCTGACCTGCCCCATAGCATGCCGCGCAATCTCCGAGGAGTACTCGTCCCCGATGCAACCCCAGTCCTTTTACCAAGTAGTGGCTGAAGATTTTGCCGCCGTTGACGGCATCATCCGCAACCAACTGACTTCCCGCGTACCGCTGGTGGAAAAGATCGGGGACTACATCACCTCGGCCGGCGGTAAACGCCTGCGCCCCCTGCTGGTTCTGCTAAGCGGTAACGCACTGGGACTCAAGGGCGAGCAGCTGCGCCTGCTGGCCGCCATCATCGAATTCCTGCACACCTCGACGCTGCTGCATGACGACGTAGTCGACATGTCGGGCATGCGCCGTGGCCGCTCCACGGCCAACGCCCTGTGGGGCAACGCCCCCAGCGTGCTGGTCGGCGATTTTCTTTATGCACGCTCGTTCGAAATGATGGTTGACCTGGGCTCGATGCCGGTCATGCGCATCATTTCCCAGGCCACGCGGGTGATCGCCGAAGGCGAAGTGCTGCAACTGTCCAAGGTGCGCGACGCTAGCACCACGGAAGAGATTTACATGGAGGTCATCCGCGGCAAGACAGCCATGCTTTTCGAAGCCTCTGCGCATAGCGCCGCCACCCTGGCGGGCGCCAGTGACAAGCAGCGCGAGGCGCTCCGCACCTTCGGCGACTACCTGGGCATCGCCTTTCAGCTCGTCGACGATCTGCTGGATTACCAAGGGGACGCTGAAACCCTGGGCAAGAACGTCGGTGATGACCTGGCCGAAGGCAAACCGACCTTGCCGCTGATCTACACCATGCGCGAGGGCACCACAGAACAGGCCGCACTGGTGCGCAAGGCTATTCAGAAGGGCGGCATCGAAGATCTCGAAAGCATTCGTAACGCGGTGGAAACCTCGGGCGCCCTTGCGTACACCGCCCGCCTGGCGCGTGACTATGCTGATCGGGCCATTGCCTGCCTCGAACTTCTCCCCGCCAGCGACTATCGGGACGCCTTGGTGGAACTCAGCCGCTTCGCTGTCGCCCGCACCCACTGAATCAGCCCATCAGCGAGCGCGTCTGGGCACCCTTTTCAAACGCCCCGCCCCTCGATCTGCACGAATACCAGCCCACCATTGATCGACGCTGAGGATTTTTGCGCTTGCATGTTTGCAAATAGCAATTATTCTCATTAAGGAAATCAACTGGAGGTGAACATGACTTATCTGATCGATGCCTGGCTGGACCGACCACACCCCTACCTGAGGATTCTCGACCGCCACACCGGAGCGATATGCGTTTCACTGGAGGGAGACGCCCTGGAGGAGCTTCGTGACCAGGGCGATCTTGACCTGCAGGAGTTGAGCACCAGCGAACCCTGTGTGCTCAAGGAGCAGGTGCGCAACCTGTTCCTGTTCTCCTACGCCCGGGCGTTGCGCCCGTAGCCTTTGGTCTACAGAACGGCCAGCAACTCGACGTCAAATACCAGCACGCTGTGCGGAGGAATGCTGCCGACACCCTGGGCGCCGTAAGCCAGGTCGCTCGGCACATAGAGACGCCACTTGCTGCCCACGCCCATCAGTTGCAGCGCTTCGGTCCAACCGGCGATCACACCGCCAACCGGAAACTCGGCCGGCTGACCGCGTTGGTAGGAACTGTCGAATACGGTGCCGTCGATCAGGGTGCCATGGTAATGAGTACGCACCTGATCTGCAGCACTGGGTTTGGCGCCTTCGCCTGCAGTCAGCACTTCGTACTGCAGACCCGACGCCAGCGTGGTAACGCCGTCGCGCTTGGCATTCTCGGCCAGAAAAGCCTTTCCTTCACCCGCAGCAGCTTCTGCCTTGCGCTGCGCTTCGGCCTGCATGCGCTCGCGAATCACAGCAAAGCTGGCGTTCAGATCTTCCGGGCTGACCTGACTGGCGGCCCCGCCAAAGGCGTCACGAATGCCAGCGATCACCGCATCCAGACTGATGCCCGGCGGCGGGTTCTCGCGCAACTGGTCGCCCAGCTGACGACCGATGCCGTAGCTCACGCGCGTTTCGTCGGTGGTAAGGTTGAGATCGGTCATGCCTGGGCTCCGCAGAAAAAAGGGCCGACAGCCTAGCACAGCTCGCGGCCGGGCTTTGTCTTGGCAGCATTGGCGCGCTCACGGCGTCTGGCGCTTAAATCCGGGTGCGAAGCCAAAGCGCAGCGCTTCGCGGAGCCACATGGGCGTCAATGTTTGGTGAGCTTGTCCAGATAGCCCATGGCGAACGCCGAGAAGACGAATGTCAGGTGAATGATCACGTACCACATCAACTGCTCGCTCTCGAGCTGCTGGGCGTCCATGAACATACGCAACAGATGGATCGACGAAATCGCTACGATCGAGGCGGCGACTTTCATCTTCAGCGATCCGGAGTCCATCTTGCCCAGCCAATCGAGCTTCTCCTTGCCTTCGTCGACATTCAGCTGCGAGACGAAGTTTTCGTAGCCGGAAAGCATCACCATCACCAGCAAGCCGCCGACCAGTGCCATGTCGATCAACGAGAGCAGTTTGAGAATCAGATCGCCTTCGCTCAGCGATAGCACGGCCGGGAGGATGTGCCAGATTTCCTGAAAGAACTTGATCGCCAGCGCGAGCAGGGCGAACGCCAGGCCAAAGTAGATAGGCGCCAGCAACCAGCGGGCGGCGTACATGGTGTTCTCGATCAATCGTTCCATCTGTTCTCACTGCGGGCAGATACCGGCAAGCGAGTATACGCAGCGCGACAGAGTCTTCAAGAAGGCGCTGTGCCCAGGTATTTCTCTTGTGGATAGAAATCCAACAAAGTGGCGTTCTATCGAAAACGCCGCTTGCCAAGACACGGACTAGCCGGACCGAAAATCAGGTCCTGGATTCCCAACCGCCCAGATAGCGGGCCTGATTGGCGTTGATCTTGCGCAGCTCCGCGTGCATGTGCAGTTGCCAGATGGAGGGCGAAACGGATTCGCTATAACCCTGCCCATGGAGATTGCTCGCAATCGCCTTTAGCACCGATTCAGCCTCGCGAGGGCCATGGAATGGGCCTTGCGCCTTGATCGCGGTAGGTTGACCGGCATCGATGCCGGCCGCACAAAGCAACGTCCACAAGCCGTTGCCTCCAGCCAGTGGGCGGATAATGCATTCGATACGGGTAACCAGGCCCAGGCACTGGCGATTCAGACAGAGCGTGTGAGACATGACGGCGATCCTCGCGCTAGGTTGCGCGCCGCCATCCTGGACGAATGGGCGGCCAACCTGTTTATCCCCAAAAGTTGTGGATAACCATGTGGACAGAGAGTGGGAACTCTCCTCCACTGCAGACCCGTCGCCGCCCGTATCGTTCCGTCCAGTTATTAGCCAAATCGCGAGGCTTACTCGCTCCGCTCAGTTCCCTTCGCCTGTGCCGTCGCCAGAGCCGGCTCCGAGGCGGCCGCGTCGCCCTTGTTGTCGTCTTCCAACTCGATTTCGGCGATATCGCGCAGACGCTCCACCACCCGGGCGTTGACACTGCCTTTTGGAAACTGCCCGTCCTCGTCTGCGGCACCTACCGGCTCGCCCACCAGCAGCGATAGCGCCTCGTCCACATGACGGACCGCATAAATATGGAACCGCTCCTGGCGCACCGCCTCCAGCACGCGCTCATCGAGCATCAACGTGGTGACGTTGGCGAAGGGAATGATCGCGCCCTGCTCACCGGTCAATCCACGCGCCTCGCAAAGACGGAAGAACCCCTCGATCTTTTCGTTGACGCCGCCAACCGCCTGCACCTCGCCGAACTGGTTGATCGATCCGGTGATGGCGAAACACTGCTTGAGCGGCGTACGCGAGATGGCCGAGATCAGCGCGCAGCACTCGCCGAGCGAAGCGCTGTCGCCGTCGACATAGCCGTAGGATTGTTCCAGAGCGATGCTGGCGGAAATCTCCAAAGGGAATTCCTGCGCATAGCGACTGCCGAGAAAACCGGTCAGGATCATCACACCCTTGGAGTGAATCGGCTGGCCGAGATTGACCTCGCGCTCGATGTCGACGATACCCGAGCCACCCGGATAGACGGTGGCGGAAATGCGCGCCGGCATGCCGAACGCCGAATCGCCGACTTCCAGTACGGTCAGGCCGTTGCACTTGCCGATCGCCGCGCCTTCGCTGTCGATCAGAATGACGCCTGCAAGTATGTCTTCGAGGATGCGCGCCGATACGCGGCCAGTGCGGGTGGCCTTAGCCTTCAGAGCACGCTCGATGTGTCCGACATCGGTCACCTCATCTTTGGCCAGCTGGCGGATGAAATCGGCCTCGCTGACCAACTGGAACAAATCGCCGATGCGCGCCGACAAGCGCCCCTGATGTTCAGCCAGCCGCGCACTGTAAGTGGCCAGGCGCGCCACCGCAGCCGCCGTCAGCGGCGCCATGCCCTCTTCCGAAGTCCGCGTCTTCATCAACTGCGCGAACTGCTCGAGGCTGTCCTCGGCCAGGGGAATCTCCTCATCGAAGTCCACCAGCACGCGGAACATTTCCTGAAAGTCCGGATCGAGATCCTGCAGCGTGTAATACAGCTGCCTCGAACCGATGATCACCACCTTGACGTTGAGCGGGATGACCGCTGGATTCAATGTCACCGTAGCCAGACGCCCCAGCTCAGCCAGTGGCGATTCCATCTTCAGCTTGCGCGACTGCAAGGCACGCTTGAGCGCCTCCCAGACGAAGGGCTCGCTGAGCATTTTTTCCGCTTCAAGCATCAGGAACCCGCCATTGGCGCGGTGCAGTGCCCCGGGCCGCAGCTGGCGATAGCTGGTGTAGAGCGCGCCCTGATCAGTGCTGTACTCGATCCGGCCGAACAGATTGTCGTAGGTCGGATGTGGTTCGAATACTACCGGTGCACCGCCGTCCAGCGGATGTCCGACCACTAGGCTCGGACTGTATTGTTCCTCTAGCAACTGACGGGTCTGCGCGTCGGGACGATTCTCGTCGACCAGTTGCTCGACCACGGTCTTCAGCAGGTTGACCTGCACGGCCTGCAAATAGGACTCGATGCCGGCGTTTTCGCTGTACTTCTCCGACAGTGGTGCGAGCAGCGGCTGCAGGGCCTGACTGATAGTCTCGTCGTTGAGCTGACGCAGCTGATTGCTCGATTCACGTTTCCACTGCGGCAGGCTGGCAAGCCCTTCGTTCAGATGGACTTCCAGCGCGGAAATGTCTTCGTGGTAGCGTTCGCGCTCAGCTTCAGGCAGCTGGGCAAATTCCGCCTCGTCCATCGATTTGCCGTCTTTCATCGGCGTGAAGGCGATGTTGCTACTGTCGCGGTAGAGCGCGATTTCCTTTTCCAGCGCGAGCTTCTCGATGACGTCCAGCGCCTTGTCGTAGCGCTGATTGAACGCACGATCGATGGCGCTCTTCTTTTGCTGAAAGCTCGGGTGCTCGAACACCGCCGGAAACGTCGCCATCAGATTGTCGATCAACTGTCCGATGTCGGCGATGAACTCCGCGGCACCGCCCTGCGGCAGCTCCACCACGCGCGGCTCGCGTGGCTCATCGAAATTGTTCACATAGACCCAGTCCGAAGGCGTATCCAGACGCTTGCCCTCAGCCTTGAGATAGCGCCGCACGAATGAGAAGCGCCCCGTGCCCGGCTCGCCCATCACATAGACGTTGTAGCCAGGGCGCGGCATCGCCACCCCGAATTGCAGGGCCTCGACCGCACGCTCCTGGCCGAGCACGCCGAGAAAAGGCTCCAGCTCATCGGTAGTCTTGAAGTCGAATTGGCTGGGTTCGAAGGGACGGGTCAGCGCTTCGGGCGCCAGGCGCAGGCCGGCAGCGACAGTTTCGGGCATTGGGAATCCTTGCTGGAGGTGACCTGATGGCCACGATTGATGCCGCCATTCTGGCGATGCCTCCGGCTGGCCGCAAGGTTCAGCAGCGCTTGTTAGGTGATGTCTGCCTGCCGGCACATGCGCCGTATGTGCGCCTCAGTCCTGGGCAACCTTTTCACTCCGGCACAAGCGACACTCCGACCCTGCCAGCACTATCGGGCCGGCACACCGGAGCCCGGTGAGCGGCCGCGTACTGGCTTCCGTGCTCAGGTGCGGTTCTGCGCACGCAACGCATCGCGAATTTCGGTCAGCAAGATCTCTTCCTTGCTCGGTGCCGGCGGGGCAGAAGGCGCTTCCGCCTCCTTGCGCTTGAGATGATTGATTCCCTTGACCGCCAGGAAGATCGCGAAGGCCACGATCGTGAAGTCGAATACCGTCTGGATGAAACGCCCATAGCTCAGAGTGACCGCCGGCGTATCGCCTACGGCCTGCTTGAGCACGATTGCCAGATCGGAAAAATCCACACCGCCAATCAACATGCCCAATGGGGGTGTCACCACATCGGCGACGAACGACGAGACGATCTTGGTAAACGCCGCGCCGATGATGATGCCCACCGCCATGTCGATGACGTTGCCCCTGACTGCAAACGCTTTGAATTCGCTGATCATGCCCATCTGAATCTGTCCCGTTCGAGTGAGAATATGCCGTCGGTACGACCGCCGTAGCGCTTCGACCCTTTGCAGCATAGGTTGGGTTCAACCGCCGGGCCAGACAGTTTCACGACAAACGGAAACGAGGCATTGACCGCGTCTTGATCGCCGTCAAAAGCGATGCGAAGGGGCACAGCTAATGTACGAGCCCTCAGACACGACCCGGAGCGGCACCATGCACATCGAACATCACCCACTGATCAAGGATTTTCCCGAGAAGCGCGAGCAGCTGCACCAGCTGCGCCAGCAAGACCCTGCGTTCGCTCGCAAAGCAGACACCTACGAAGCTCTGGACAAGCAGATCTGCCGCGTCGAAGGCGGTGCGGAAACCCTGGATGACGAGGTGCTCAACGCACTCAAGCAGGAGCGTGTAGCACTCAAGGACGACATCGTCCGCGACCTGAAGCGTGCCAGCGGCAGCTGCTGTGGCGGCTGCTGCGGTTGATCGATGCGTCTCGCTACCGCACCCGTGCGCTCAGGCCCGCCTGACGCGACGGGTGCGGCCATGAACTACCGCGCCGCACGGCCTTGCCGGCAATCTCGCCCTCACCCTTCCCCCACCAACCGGCCGACCATTCGTTCGACTAGAACAGTCCACCAAATCTGAAGCCTGACCCGACCCACACGAACGCTACGGCTGTGAGCGTGATAAGGACGATATGCACGCCCAGCTGCGGCAGGCGCTGCGCGTCCAGTTTGGGTATCAGCGCCAGTCGCGCATGCACGCCCAGCACGGCAGTGAAGCCCAGTAGCACCAGCTTGGCCTGGACCAGATGAGCGATGGGCGAGTCACCCAGCCATTGGGAGTATGGCAACCATGATCCGGCCAACCAGATGCCGGTGACAATCTGCAACAGTAAGGCCGGAATGCCGACCCGCTCGTAGAGCTGCTCGAATGCGCGCACTGGCTGCACATCGCGACCACGCAGTGCGCCGGGCAATACGCTGCACAACAACACCAGATGGCCACCTACCCAGACGCTGGCACCCAGCAAATGCAGAAATAACAGATGGCGCATGGCGCTGACTCCTGTTCGATTTGTTTACAGTCTGGCGGCTATGACGGCACTTGTGGCTGATGGCGATCAAGTCAGTCGCTATCATGCGACTCCATTCATCCGACGCGGAGTTTCCCATGGCAAAGGCCAAGCGCATGTATGGCTGCACCGAATGTGGCTCGACCTTCCCCAAATGGGCCGGCCAGTGCGGTGACTGTGGCGCCTGGAATACCTTGGTGGAAACCGTCATCGACGGCGCCGCACCACCCTCGGGTCGCGCTGGCTGGGCGGGTGATCAGGCCAATATCAAGACGCTGGCCGAAGTCAGCGTCGAGGAAGTACCGCGCTTCTCCACGGCTTCCGGCGAGCTGGACCGCGTACTCGGCGGCGGCCTGGTCGACGGTTCGGTGGTGCTCATCGGTGGTGACCCCGGCATCGGCAAGTCGACCATCCTGCTGCAGACGCTGTGCAATATCGCCCGACAATTCCCGGCCTTGTATGTCACGGGCGAGGAATCGCAGCAGCAGGTGGCCATGCGCGCGCGTCGCCTGGACCTGCCGCAGGACCGGCTCAAGGTGATGACCGAGACTTGCATCGAATCGATCATCGCCACCGCGCGGCTGGAGAAGCCCAAGGTGATGGTGATCGACTCGATCCAGACGATCTTCACCGAGCAATTGCAGTCGGCCCCCGGCGGGGTCGCCCAGGTGCGTGAGAGCGCGGCGTTGTTGGTGCGTTTCGCCAAGCAAAGCGGCACGGCGATCTTTCTGGTCGGCCACGTCACCAAGGAGGGGGCGTTGGCCGGCCCGCGCGTATTGGAGCACATGGTCGACACCGTACTGTATTTCGAAGGCGAATCGGATGGCCGCCTGCGACTGCTGCGGGCGGTGAAGAACCGCTTCGGCGCGATCAACGAACTGGGTGTGTTCGGCATGACCGACAAGGGCCTCAAGGAAGTCACCAACCCCTCGGCGATCTTCCTTACTCGCGCCCAGGAAGCGGTGCCCGGCAGCGTGGTCATGGCCACCTGGGAAGGCACTCGACCGATGCTGGTGGAAGTCCAGGCGCTGGTTGACACCAGCCATATGGCCAACCCACGCCGCGTCACCCTGGGCCTCGACCAGAATCGTCTGGCCATGCTGCTGGCGGTGCTGCACCGCCACGGCGGCATTCCTACCTACGACCAGGACGTGTTCATCAATGTGGTCGGTGGCGTCAAGGTGCTGGAGACCGCATCGGATCTGGCGCTGATGGCTGCAGTGATCTCCAGCCTGCGCAACCGGCCGCTGGACACTGACCTACTGGTATTCGGTGAGGTGGGGTTATCCGGTGAGATCAGACCGGTGCCGAGCGGCCAGGAACGATTGAAGGAGGCCGCCAAGCACGGGTTCAAGCGTGCCATAGTGCCCAAGGGCAACGCGCCGAAGGAGGCGCCCGCCGGACTGCAGGTCATCGCCGTGACACGGCTCGAACAGGCGCTGGACGCCTTGTTCGAATAAGACCAACGCCTCAAGACTCGCCGAGCGCCGCCAGTTCACGTTCCAGCAGCGCTTCGTCACCCAGATTGAGCTCCACCAGCCGCCGCAGATGGCTGATGGAATCGACGTCGATGTGCCGGCAGACCAGGCCAATCAGCTCACCTTCGTCATGAGTCGCCTCCACCTCCATGCGCACCTCGGCGTCATCGGCGAGCCGTATCCGTGCCTCGAACGGCTGGGCGGGATCGGCATCCCAACCCGCTGGTCGATGCACCAGCAAGCCCTTCAGCGAAAGATCATGCAACTCGACCGACCAGCGGCGCTGTCCCTGCACCAGCTCCGTTTCGGCATCGAAGGCGAAGCGCTGAAAGCGCCGACGGTCGCTGCTTGTTTCATTCATCAGAACCACTCCCGAGAATTCTCGTTTAACTATAGGTCAGCCTCACGGCCTTGAGGTCATGCTCAGAGCCAGCGTCGCACGCGCCGCCGATAGGCCCGATACTCATCGCCGAAGGTTCGCGTCAGCAGATGTTCTTCGTGAACGATCACGGTGCGCTGCATGCAGCGAATCAGCAAGGGCAGCAGCAACCAGGGCCAGAGGCTGTTGAGCAATAGGCCGATCCCACAATAGATCAGCGTATCGGCGAGATAGATGGGATTGCGCGAAAAGCGAAACGGGCCGATCTGCAGCAGGCTGCTGGGTTTACCGTAAGGATTGATGGTGGTGCGCTGACGAAACATCGTCAGCGCCGCCCAGAGCATCAGGACGATGCCGACGGCAATCGAAACCCAACCGGCGTAACGCGACAGCTCATGCTCCGGTAGCGCCAGCGGCATCCATTGCGCCAATCCCCAAGCGCAAGCTACGAAGAACAGATAAATCAGCGGCGGCGGCAACATCACGCCAGAAGGGATGACAGTCATGGGGCGCCCAAAGGTATTCGATGGCGCCATCCTACAGAACAGGGAGGCACAGCGCCCGCGCTGGCCAGGGTATCGGCCGAGCGGCGTTGCGCTCATCGCCTCGGTGGACGCTCGGAGGAAGCGCTAGTGCTGACCCGGTAGCCAGCCATGCACCATGGCGTGCTTCATCAGGTCCGCGGGGCGATCGATATCGAGCTTGCGGCGGATGCTCAGCCGATGGGTTTCCACCGTCCGCACGCTGATCTGCAGCGCACGCGCCATGGTCTTGTTGTTGTGCCCCTGAGCCAGCATCAGCAGTACCTCCCGCTCACGCGGGGTGAGCTCCCGCTCCTCGGCGCCGCTGCTGGCCAGCTTCTCGGCGATGCCTCTGCTGTAGTAAGTGCCACCTGCGGCAATCGCCTCGATGGCGACGATGATTTCCCTCGACGGCGCATCCTTGAGCACATAACCACTGGCACCGACTTTCACCGAGGTGTTCACGTACTCCTGATTGTCGTACATGCTCAGGATTAGCACGCGGATGTCGGGGAACTCGTTGCGTAGCGATTGAGTCAGCTCGAGCCCGTTGATGTCCTTCAGACCGATATCCATCAACACCACATCCGCCGGAACCCGACGCAGCAGCTCGACCGCCTCGGTGCCGGAGCCGGCTTCCCCGACGACATCCAGTTCGGGCACGGCCATCAGCAATGCGCGGATGCCATCCCGAACCAAGACATGGTCGTCGATCAGTACCACCTTGATGCAAGCTTGCGGGTTCATTGAGCGAGCCTCTTATTATTCGAGAAGTCGAGGGTTCAACCGGCCCGAGCCGGCAAGGTCACGTCCAGCTCGGTGCCGCCGGCTGCCGATAGCAGGCTGAAACGCCCACCGAAGTGTTCCACCCGTTCGCGGATGTTACGCAAACCAATACCGCCGCCCTTGATGCTGTCGAGCCGACGTGGATTGAAACCGACACCGTCGTCCCGCACCCGCAGGCGCACCGAGGCGTCATCGCCGTCCAGGCTGATATGCACTGATTGCGCTGCAGCATGACGTTCGATGTTGGTCAGCGCCTCCTGCAGCACTCTGAACAACGCGACCGCTACCGAATCATCCGGATCGCTGTCGCCGAGGCCGTTTTTGTATAGCATTTTCAACCCACTGCGCTGTTCGAACTCTGCCACAAGCTGGCCAATCGCCGCCGGCAAACCCAGGGTATCCAGTAATGATGGGTGTAGATCGTGAGAGATGCGCCGTACTTCACCGATCGCCCCGGCTAGCCGCTCGACGCCGGCATCCAGCGTGCTCAGCGCCTTGGGGCTATTGATGGAGAACTCATGACTGGCCAGCTCGAACTGAAACTTGATCGATACCAGCAACTGGCTGATGCCGTCGTGCAATTCACGAGACACCCGCGAGCGCTCCTCCTCCTGCAGGCTGACTATGCGCTGAGTCAGCGCCTGCAGTTTGCGGTCGGCCAACCGCCGTTCGCTGACGTTTAGCGTCAGCCCGCTGACAAAAACCAGCAGCACCGCCACCAGCGCGACCCCGGCGATCGCCAGCATGGTGGTATGAATACCGGCCGACACCTCGGTACGCACCGTCTGGATGGCTTGCTCGACATCTTCGAGATAGATGCCGGTGCCGAGCATCCAGCCCCAGCGCTCGAGCATTACCACGTAGGCAAGCTTGTCGGCGAACTGGCCGGTGGAGGGCTTCTGCCAGGCATAGCGCTGAAAGCCATTGCCGGTTTCCGCGCTGCGCATCAGCGCCTGGATCACCTTCAGGCCGTTGGGGTCGGTCATCTCCCATAGATCCTGGCCGACCAGCTCGCGTTGGCGAGGATGCATCAGGTTCAGGCCGCTGCGGTCGTAGACGAAGAAGTAACCATCGCTGCCGAAACTGAATCGCCCCAGCGCCGCGAGCACCTTCTGCTTGGTCTCTGCATCATCCAGGCCGCCGCCGTAGAGCGGCGCAATGGTGCTCAGTGCCATCTCTACGTAGTTCTTCAGCTCAGCCTGCTTGCTGGCCAGAATGCTGCTTTCGATGAGCTGCGCCTGCTGCTCGCCGAGACGCTGGTTCTGTACCAGCACTAGCGCGCAGACCACCGCCACGGCCAGCAGCAGCGGCAGGATGCTCAGCGCGGCGATCTTGTGCTTGAGCTGCATCACACCTCTCCGAGGACCCGAATCCGGGCGTTGGGGACTGCACGTTAACCCAGCCGGCGCGTGACGCCCAGGGCCGACTGGCACTTCGCTACCGGTGGCTTGGCGGACGGACGGCCCCGAACAAAAAAGCCCGGCAATAGCCGGGCTTTCGCTGCAACTGTCGTGCTTAGTTACCGTAGACCGGGAACTTGGCGCAGACCGCTTCGACCTTGCCGCGCACGGTCTCGATCACCGATTCGTCGCCCATGTTGTCGAGGATGTCGCAGATCCAGCCGGCCAGATCGCGACATTCGGTCTCGCCGAAGCCACGGGTGGTTACCGCTGGCGTACCGATACGCAGACCAGAGGTAACGAACGGCGAGCGCGGATCGTTCGGCACGCTGTTCTTGTTCACAGTGATATGAGCGCGACCCAAAGCGGCGTCGGCGTCTTTACCGGTGACGTCCTGCTTGATCAGGCTAAGCAGGAACAGGTGATTCTGGGTACCGCCGGAAACCACGTCGAAGCCGCGCTGGATGAACACCTCGGCCATCGCCTGGGCGTTTTTCACCACCTGCTGCTGGTAGGCCTTGAACTCGGGCTGCAGCGCTTCCTTGAAGCACACCGCCTTGGCGGCGATCACGTGCTCCAGCGGGCCACCCTGGGCGCCTGGGAATACGGCGGAGTTGAGCTTCTTCTCGATCTCGGCGTTGGCACGCGCCAGGATCAGGCCACCGCGCGGGCCGCGCAGGGTCTTATGAGTGGTGGTGGTCACCACGTCGGCGAACGGCACCGGGTTCGGATAGACACCCGCGGCGACCAAACCGGCCACGTGAGCCATGTCGACAAACAGGTAGGCACCGACCTTGTCGGCGATTTCGCGGAAACGGGCGAAATCGAGTTGTTGAGAATAGGCGGAGAAGCCTGCGACGACCATCTTCGGCTTGTGTTCGAGGGCCAGACGCTCGACTTCGTCGTAATCGATGAGCCCCTGGTCGTTGATGCCGTACTGCACGGCGTTGTACAGCTTGCCGGAGGAGGAAACGCTGGCGCCGTGAGTCAGGTGGCCGCCGTGGGCCAGGCTCATACCGAGAATGGTGTCACCGGCGTTGAGCAGCGCCAGGTAGACAGCGCTGTTGGCCTGGGAGCCGGCGTGCGGCTGGACGTTGGCGTAGTCGGCGCCGAACAGCTCCTTGGCGCGGTCGATGGCCAGCTGCTCCACCACGTCGACGTACTCGCAGCCACCGTAGTAGCGCTTGCCCGGATAGCCTTCGGCGTACTTGTTGGTGAGCACCGAACCCTGGGCTTCCATCACCGCCGGGCTGGTGTAGTTCTCCGAGGCGATCAGCTCGATGTGGTCTTCCTGACGCTTGGCTTCCTGCTGCATGGCAGCGAAGAGATCGGCGTCGAAACGGGCGAGGGTCAAATCACGGCTGAACATGGCAGTCCTCTGAGAATCAGCTGGCGGTAGTAAAGAGAGGCGCGGATTCTAACCCATCCGCCGGAGCGCGGGTATGAGCCTTGATCATGTGCAACATGAATCGGCCCAGCCTTGATGCTCGGCCAGGACGCTGGCGGAAACAGGTCTGCCGAGGAAGAACCCCTGCACCTCATCGCAGCCGTGCTCACGCAGGAAATCCAGCTGGGCCTGGTTCTCAACGCCTTCGGCAATCACCGACATGCCCAGGCTGTGCGCCATGGCGATGATGGCTCGGGCGATCTGGCCATCCTGCTCGCCCTCTGGCAGACCATCGACGAAGCTGCGGTCGATCTTGAGCACATCAATGGGGAACTGCTTCAGGTAGTTAAGCGAGGAGTACCCCGTACCGAAATCGTCGATGGCAATGGAAGGCCCGAGCTGCTTCAACGAGTCGAGCATGCGCATGGCCTCGCCCACGTCCTGCATCAGGATGCTCTCGGTCAACTCCAGTTCAAGGCAACCCGGGGCGATGCCGCTCGCCTCCAATAGCGTGGCGATCCGCTGCGCGAGCTTGCCGTCGGCGAACTGTCGCGCCGACAGATTGACCGATACCTTCGGTACCGCCCTGCCCTGCGCCTGCCATTGAGAAACCTGTCGGCAGACTTCACCGATTACCCAGTCGCCGACTTCAACCACCAGCCCTAGTTCCTCCAGCGCGGGAATGAAGTCGCAGGGTGACACCAGACCACGCACCGGATGCTGCCAGCGCAACAAGGCTTCGACGCCAGTGAGCGTCCGCCCCTCAGCGAGAAATTGCGGCTGGTAATGCAACACGAACTGTTCCTGCTCGAGCGCATGGCGCAAGTCACTTTCCAGCTCCAGACGCTCTAGCGCACGGGCGTTCATTTCAGCCTGATAGAACTGGAAGTTGTTCTTGCCACGCTCCTTCGCGTGATACATGGCAGTGTCGGCGTTCTTCATCAGTTGGCTGATGTCATCGCCGTCCTGTGGGCTAAGGGCGATGCCGATGCTGGCGGTGACGAAGAATTCGCGCCCGGACAACACGAACGGTTCGGTGAGGCTGGCCAGAATGCGCTCGCCGACATGGATCGCCCGAGTCAGGGCCTCGTCCCGCTCCGGGCATGGACGCAGAAGAAAGGTGAACTCGTCCCCGCCCATGCGTGCGACCGTGTCGTCTTCCTCCACGCAGGAAGCCAGGCGCATGGCTACCTCCTTCAGCATGCGATCCCCGGCGGCATGACCGAGAGAATCGTTGATCGGCTTGAAGCGGTCGAGATCCAAGAACATCAGTGCGACCCAGGCGCCGCGCCGCGAGGACAGCTGCAGACTGCTGTGCAGACGATCCTGAAATAGTGTCCGGTTCGGCAATTGGGTCAAGCTGTCGTAGTAGGCCAGGCGGTGAATACGCTTTTCGCTGGCCTTGCGCTCGCTCATGTCACTGAAAAAACACACGTAGCTGACCAGATCATCCTCGGCGTCGCGCACGGCCGTGATACCGATCCAGCACGGATAGGTGTCGCCGTCCTTGCGTTTGAGCCAGAGCTCGCCTTCCCATTTGCCCACCCTGAGGATCTGATCACGCACAAAGGTCATCTGATTGGCCTGCTGTCGATCCGCGCTCAGTGCAGTCGGCCACAGCCCCATCACTTCCTCGCCGCTGTAGCCGGTTATTCGCTGGAAGGCATCGTTGACCTGCACGATCCTTCCGGCCGGATCGGTCACAACGATGGCGGCCGAGGAGTGCTCGAATACCGTCGCCGCGCGGCGCAGCTCCTTTTCCGCCTGGCGCTGCTTGCTGATGTCGCGGCCCACGCACAGGGCGCCGTCGAAGCGGTTGTTCTCGTTCCAGAGCAGCGTGATGCGCAGTTCGATGGCTACCGGCCGCCCGTCGGCGGAAATGCAGTCGAAATACAGCGTCTGGCGCTGCAGGCTTTGCCCAAGCTCGGCAAGAGTCGTCGGATTGAAAGACGCCTTGCGCACCTTGCGCATCAGCTCATAGAAGCGCGCCGCCTGGCGTGGCTTAGTCACAACTCGATCTAGGCCATGCTTCATCGTCCACTCGGCGCTATAACCAAGCACCGTTTGTACTGACGGACTCACGTAGTCGATCTGGACCGCGCTGTCAGTGGTGAAAATGACGTCCTGCAGACTGCCCGCCAGCATGCGATAACGACGCTCGCTGTCGCGCAGCGAATGACTGTGCTCGATTTTTGCGGTCACATCGCGGGCCACGCCGATCAGGCGCCAGATCCGTCCGTGGTCATCACGCGAGAGCACTTGCTCGCGAATGCTGAACCAGCGCCAGCTGCCATCGTGATGTCGCCAGCGCAGCAGCGCCTCCTGGCCGGCCTCCTCGGTCATCGAGCCGCGCAGAGCCAATAGTCGCCAGATGTATTCCTGATCGTCCGGATGACTAATGCGGCGCCAGAACGCATTGCCATCATCGCCACGATCCTCTTCGCTGTAGCCCAGCCGCGACGCTAGATTATTGTTGCTGAATAGCAATTTGCCGCTCTGAACGTCCTGTACATAGAGCGTGTCGGGCACGGCCCGCAGCACCTCCGACCAGAAGCGTTCGCGCTCTGCCAGCGCCGTCTGCGCCTGCTGCTCGCAGGTGATGTCGCGCATGACCCAAACGAAACCGGAGGGTTGCGCATCGCCCTCCAGGCGCAATGCCCGGCGGGTCATGGAAAAGAGCCGGGACTCCCCACTCTGCAGCAGGCGTACGGGTTTCAGGCAGATATCGGCATGGCCGTTGCTGGCATCGAAGGCCTGCGCATCGAGCATGGGCAGCAGCTTCTGCAGCCGATAACGCGACACGTCTCGATTGCTCAGGCCGAACATGACCGCCGCCTGACCGTTGAGGTACTGCAACCGACCGGAAAAATCGCTGATCAGGATGCGCTCTTCGATGGCATCCAGTGCGGTAATGGAATAGCGCAGCGCCTGCCAGCGAGGCGCGAAACGTCGAGGCACCAGAAAACGGCCGCAGGCCCGGGCCAAGCGTAGGCCAAGCCCAGCAAGCCACTCGGGACGGGACGCCGGCGACTGAGAGAGATCGGTGTCGGTCACACGTATCGAACCTATCTGGTGAAGCAGCAATAGCCATACAACGGGTGCGGAATGCGAAGAATGCCTTGCTATAAGGCAAAACGCCATCACCCAAAAGGATTGACCGCTGGTTTGCCCTGCCTGGAGCATTCCGGTAGCTTTGCCGAACTGTTTTCGCCCGTCCGCCGCGACGGGCTTTTATCCTTCTTTTCCTGTCACGGGCATTCGTCTCCATGGCTCAATACGTCTACACCATGCACCGGCTGAGCAAAGTCGTTCCGCCGAAGCGTGAAATTCTCAAGAATATTTCCCTGTCATTCTTTCCTGGCGCCAAGATCGGCGTGCTCGGCCTCAACGGCGCGGGTAAATCTACGCTGTTGCGGATCATGGCCGGCGTCGACAAGGAGTTCGACGGCGAAGCCCGGGCAATGCCCGACCTGAACGTCGGCTACCTGCCGCAAGAGCCCCTGCTCGACCCGAGCAAGACCGTTCGAGAAATCGTCGAAGAGGCGGTCAGCAGCATCAAGGATGCCCAGGCCCGCCTCGATGAGGTCTATGCCGCCTACGCCGAGCCGGATGCAGACTTTGACAAGCTGGCCGCCGAACAGGCCAAGCTCGAAGCGATCCTGCAGGCTAGCGATGGCCACAACCTCGAGCGTCAGCTGGAAGTTGCCGCCGACGCCCTGCGCCTGCCTCCATGGGATGCCAAAGTCGAACACCTGTCCGGTGGCGAAAAGCGCCGCGTGGCGCTTTGCCGCTTGCTGCTGTCGGCACCCGACATGCTCCTGCTGGACGAACCGACCAACCACCTGGACGCCGACTCGGTGGCCTGGCTGGAACACTTCCTTCACGATTTCCCTGGCACCGTGGTGGCGATCACTCACGATCGCTACTTCCTGGACAACGTGGCCGGCTGGATTCTCGAACTCGACCGCGGCGCGGGCATCCCTTACGAGGGCAACTACTCCGGTTGGCTGGAGGCCAAATCCAACCGTCTGGCACAGGAATCCAAGCAGCAGTCGGCCCATGAAAAGGCCATGAAGGAAGAGCTGGAGTGGGTGCGCAAGGGCGCCAAGGCCCGTCAGGCCAAATCCAAGGCACGCCTGCAGCGCTTCGAGGAGTTGCAGTCGCAGGAATTCCAGAAGCGCAGCGAGACCAACGAAATCTATATCCCGGCCGGTCCGCGTCTGGGCGACAAGGTCATCGACTTCAAGAACGTGACCAAAGGCTACGGCGACCGGGTACTGATCGAAGATCTTTCCTTCAGCATGCCCAAGGGCGCCATCGTCGGCGTGATCGGCGGCAATGGTGCGGGCAAGTCGACCCTGTTCCGCATGATCATGGGCAAGGAGCAGCCAGATTCGGGCAGCATCGAAATCGGCGACACGGTGCAGGTGGCCTGCGTCGACCAGAGCCGCGAGGACCTGGACGGCAGCAAGACGGTATGGGAAGCGGTGTCCGATGGCTCCGACATGATCCGCATCGGCAATTATGAAGTTCCGTCGCGCACTTACGTGGGACGCTTCAACTTCAAGGGCGGCGACCAGCAGAAATTCGTCAAGGACTTGTCCGGCGGTGAGCGTGGCCGCCTGCACCTGGCGCTGACGCTCAAGGAAGGCGCCAATGTGCTGCTGCTCGACGAACCGTCCAACGACCTCGACGTGGAAACCCTGCGCTCGCTGGAAGAAGCGCTGCTGGACTTCCCCGGCGCGGCCATCGTGATCTCTCACGATCGCTGGTTCCTTGACCGGGTCGCCACCCACATCCTCTCCTATGAGGACGACGGCGATATCGTCTTCTTCGAAGGTAACTACACCGAGTACGAAGCCGATCGCAAGAAACGCCTGGGCGACGCTGCGGCGCAGCCGCATCGGGTCAAGTACAAGAAGCTGGCCCAGTAGCACAAAAAATAAAAACGGAGTCGATAGGCTCCGTTTTTACGTGGCGAACCGCCACTGGTGGCAACTGGCCTGATACCTGATAATCACCGCCTTATCGCCGCCTGGCATGCTCTGCGACGCCAGGTTCAGCAGCAATCGCGAAGGAAGACGGGGTCAACATGGCGGCACTGGGATTACGCGGCAAGTCGCTGCTGGCGCTATTGCTGACTTTCCTGCTCGCGATCGGCGTGGCCGCGCTGGTCGGCCGCGAAGCGCTCAAAGGCGTACAGAACCGTTTCGGCGAAGCCTACGCGCGCAACGCGGTACAGCTCAACCGCGAACGCCTGTTCGCCCCGGTCACCCGTGAACTGGCGTTGGCGCAACGCCTGGCCGAATCGCAAATCACCCGTGCCTGGCTGCTCGATGAAGAGGATGGCGACAAACGTGCCCTGTTTTTCAACGAAGCGGCCGGTTATCAACGGGCACTAAGCGACCACGCCTACTTCGCTGCGTCAGCGAGCAGCAACAACTACTATTCCAACAGCGACAAACTGAGCCCCAGCGAAGCCCCTCGCTATCAGATGACGCCCGACGCCGATGATGACGAGTGGTTCTACACCACGCTGCGTTCAGATGCGCCTTATCACCTCAACGTAGACCGCTCCGTCGTCACCCAGGACCTCAAGATCTGGTTCAACATCGTCGTGCGGGACGGCGACAAGCCATTGGGGGTGGTTGGTTCGGGCATCAGCCTGAGCGCCTTCATCAGCGATTTCATCGAGGTCGACAGGACCGGTGTCGAATCCATGGTGCTCGACAGCTATGGCTCGATCCTGATCCACCCCAACCAGACCCTGGTGACACTCAATGCCGACACTTCGCAAGGTCGGTCGTTGGCCACCAACGTGCTGGGGTTGCTGGACAACATCGAGCAAGCCACCGCGCTGCGGGAAGCCATGACCTTCAGCCGGGAACACCCCGGCGATACCGCCACTTTACAAGTCACGCTGGACGGTGAGCCGCGCCTGCTGGCGATGAGCTGGGTACCCGAGCTGAACTGGTTCGTCGCCAGCGCGGTCGATCTGCGTACTGCCCAGGTCATCGAGATCAAACCGCTGTTGCCTGCCATCGGCGCCGTGCTGATGCTCTTCTTGCTGCTGATCGTCAGCGGCGTCTGGTTGGTCGACAAGCGCGTGCTACGTCCCCTGCGGCAACTGCGCAAGAGCGCCCAGGCGATCGCCGCCGGGCACTACGACGCGGCCCTGCCAAGCCATCGCGGCGACGAGATCGGCGAGCTGAGCGCCGCATTCGGCAGCATGGCGCAGAAGGTTCGCAGCCATACCAGCGAGCTGGAAAGCCGCGTCCAGGACCGCACGCGCGAGCTGGAGCAGGCCAACCGCGAAATGGCGGCGGCACACAAGAAAATCGACGATTCCATCGATTACGCCAGCCTCATCCAGCACGCCATCCTACCCAAGCGCCAGTTGATCGCCGACCTCGACGACCGTCACGCGGTGCTCTGGCATCCACGCGACGTGGTCGGCGGCGACTTCTATGTCTATCGCGCGACCGCCCAGGGCTGCCTGCTCGGCGTGGTCGACTGCGCAGGACACGGCGTGCCCGGTGCGCTGATGACCATGCTCGCCCACGCCGCGATCGAGCAGGCCATCGCCGACGCCAGTTTGCACGATCCGGCCGCCATCCTTGCGCGGACAGACGGCATCGTGCGCCGAATGCTGCGCGACGACACCACCCAACACGCCTTGGCCACCAACATGGACGTGGGGCTCGCGTATGTCGACTTCGACCGCCACAAGGTGACCTATGCCGGCGCCAAGATCGCGCTGTACTACAGCGACGGCGAAACCCTCGACGAACTGCCGGCTGGCCGCCGCGCGATCGGTGATCGTCGCCCCGGTGAATACCAGAACGCCGAACTCGAACTGACGCCTGGTCGTACCTTCTACCTCGCCACCGATGGCTTCCTCGATCAGGCAGGCGGTGAGCTAGGCTATGGCTTCGGTAACAGTCGCTTCGCCGAGATGATCCTGCATCACGCGCGCCTGCCCTTGGCCGAACAAGGCGCCGCGTTCATAGCGACCCTGGCCGAGTATCAGGGCGATTATCCGCAGCGTGACGACATCACGATGCTGTGTTTCCGTTTCGATTGAGCGCCATCCACCGGAGTCGAGTTGCCCCATGGAAACCCTTGACCTGTTCGCCATGCGCGAAAGCTACAACCGACAGCAGATCATGCTGTGCTTCAACGGCCCGATCTCACGCAGCCTGATCGAGGAAATCGGCAATGCGTTGCGCAACTACCTGGCTGCCGATCATGCCAACCCGTCATCGGCCATGGACGTGTTCGCCGTGTATATCGAGATGACCCAGAACATTCGACATTACGCCAAAGTGCGCAACTGGGCCGACCAGGAAGCCGGCGCCACGGTGGTGGTAGCGCGCAACGATAGCGACGGCCGCTATGTCGTTTCCGCAGGCAACCTGATCGAGACCGCCGACGGCGAAGCACTGCTCGCCACCATTGAAGAGCTGGCAGGCCTGAACAAGGCCCAGCTCAAAGTCCGCTACAAGGAACAATTGCGCAAACCGCGTGAAGACAACACCGCCAGCGGTGCCGGATTGGGCCTGATCGACATCGCCCGTAAATCCAGCGAGCCGCTGAAAGCATCACTGCAAACCGTTGCCAACGGCCGCTCGTTCATCAGCCTGAGCGCGGTCATCTGACTCATAAGAGCACAATGCACATGAATGATTTCTCCATCGTCGGCAGCCAGTCATCGCCAGCCATTCAGTCCGACTGGGAAAACGGCGTGCTTGCCATGCAAGGCGACTCCTACCCGGAAAACTCCTACGAGCTTTTCCACCAAGTCATCGAGTGGATCGAGCGCTATCTGGCCGAAGCCGGACGACCGTTGCGCCTGGAGTTGCACCTCCTGTACCTGAACACCAGCAGCATCAAGGCGGTGATGGACATATTCGACCTACTCGAAGCGGCTCATCAGGACGGCAAGCCGGTTGCAGTCAATTGGCACTATGATCGACGCAACGAGCGGGTGGTGGAGCTGGCCGAGGAATTCAAGGAAGACTGCACCTTTCCCTTCATGATCCTCAGCGACGAATAGAAGGTCTGTATGCGCGGCCAAAAGCCTCTGGAAAGCCAGGTCCTGGAGTCCTTGTCCGACCCCCGGAATCAGGATCATCCGCTGCATGAAGCGCTGAGCCAGCTGTGGGAAGCGCATCACGCCCTGCTCAACCGGATCGAGCGGATCGCCCGTGTCTCCGACGGCTATCAGAGCATCGTCCGGGACCGCGAAATGACGCTTTCGGCGCGCTTCGAGAAACAGCTGCGGCAGCTGGAAAAGGTCGCGCGCATCTCCGACCGCTACCAGATGATGATGCGCGACCTGAATATCGCGCTGAAAGAGGCCTCCACCCACGACGCGCTGACCGGGATCGCCAAT
This sequence comes from Pseudomonas sp. YJ42, assembly GCF_047225135.1. Taxonomy (NCBI): domain Bacteria; kingdom Pseudomonadati; phylum Pseudomonadota; class Gammaproteobacteria; order Pseudomonadales; family Pseudomonadaceae; genus Pseudomonas; species Pseudomonas sp. YJ42. Next base: position 2,194,507 of record NZ_CP178378.1, read on the forward strand.
CGCCGCCTGCTCACCGAGCGCCTGCGCGACGAAACCGAGCGGGCCAAGCGTTATTCGCGCCCGCTGTGCATCGTCATGATCGATATCGACCGCTTCAAGGTCATCAACGATGAATATGGCCACGAAGTGGGCGACCATGTGCTGATGGATGTAGTGCGGGTGATGGAAGCGGAAGTCCGCGAGCACGATCTGTGCGGCCGCTGGGGCGGGGAAGAGTTCCTGGTGATGATGCCGGAAACCACAAGCGAACAGGCCGTTCGGGTAATGGAGCGCCTGCGCCAGGCGGTTGCCAAGCTGCGCGTTCGAGTCAACGACGACTCGTTATCGGTCACCGTGAGCCTGGGCCTTGCGCAGTTGCGCGCCGACGAGAACTATTCCAGCACCATCAACCGCGCCGACGTGGCGCTGCTGAGGGCCAAGCGCAATGGCCGCGATCGTTATGAGCTGGCCGACGACTGATTCTGTTCCCCCTAGTCGCTCGCCTCGGTGTGCGACAGGCGCGCGAGAATCGTCTCGACGATCTGTTCGGGCGAATGGGTGATATCCACCCTTATCGCCTCTTCCTCGCTGGGTTTTTCCAGCGCTTGCAGCTGACTGCACAGCAGGCTGGGGTCGAAGAAATGCCCGGAGCGCCGCCGCAGCCGCTCTAACAACAGTGCCTGCGAACCGTCCAGATAAACCCAGACGACCCCCTCGTGGCCTCCGCTGAGCAACTGACGATAACTTCGTTTGAGAGCCGAACAGGCGAACACCCAGTCGTGACCCTGCTCGTGCCGCGTTTCGATCGCATCGCGCATCGCCTGGAGCCAGGGCCGCCGATCCTCGTCATCCAGCGCGATGCCGCTGGCCATCTTGCGCTTGTTAGCCTCGCTGTGGAATTCGTCGGCATCGGAGAAACCACATCCCAGGCGAGCAGCCAGCTTCTCGCCGATGGTCGTTTTCCCGCTACCCGCTACCCCCATGATGATGACAATCACTGGCATCCTCGTCGTTGCGGCAATTGTGGCTTCGGAAAAAAGATGGCGCGCGTGCTCGGCAGCGACGCCATCGGCTCCCATGCGGGAGCACTTCCACTCTTCGGTCACAGGGGCGTACCGAAGTTCCTCGTATCGCAAGGTGCCTGCCGGAGCAAGCGAACCGCCAAGGTCCGCGTCGGCATGAGCGGCTTGTCTGCCGCTGGGGAAAACGCTGGCGGCGCACCCGCTGCATACGGGTACGCCACCGACGTCGAGCGGCCTATCGGATCACTGGTTGATCTGTCGCAGATAGTTCGCTGGCTCCGCGCCAAGGTTGTGCAGCATGCGCTCGCTGTACCAATCGACGAAGTTGACCACACCGAACTCGTAGGTCTTCGAGTAGGGCCCGGGCTGGTAGGCAGTGGAATTGATCCCGCGCTGGTTTTCCTCGGCGAGGCGACGGTCCTGGTCGTTGGTGGCATCCCAGACCTGGCGCAGGCGAGCCACGTCGTAATCGACGCCTTCTACTGCATCCTTGTGGACGATCCACTTGGTAGTGACCATGGTTTCCTGCGCGCTGATCGGCCACACGGTAAAGACGATGATGTGGTCGCCCATGCAATGGTTCCAAGAGTGCGGCAGGTGCAGGATGCGCATCGAGCCGAGCTCGGGGTTCTTGATCCGCCCCATCAGCTTCTGGCATCCCTGTTTACCATCCATGGTCATGGACACGGTGCCCTTGAGTAGCGGCATGCGCACAATACGGTTGCGCAGGCCGAAGCTGGCATGGGCATAGGGAATCTTCTCGGCGTCCCACTTGGCTGCAGATTCGGCAACGTGGTCCTTGAATGCCTGGCTGGCACGTGGATCAGTGACGTCGTCCCATTCCAGCAGCGAATTGAGCAGTTCAGGGTGCGCACCATTGCAGTGGTAGCACTCGCGATTGTTCTCCAGCACCAGCTTCCAGTTGGCCTTTTCCACCAGGGTGCTCTGCACCGCCACCTTGGCGTTCTCCATGTCGTACGGCTCCATGTAGTGCGACAGAGTGGCCAGGAAATCGTCGATCGCTGGCGGGTTCTCTGCCAGAGAAATGAAGATGTAGCCGCCCGCCGTCTTGCACTGCACCGGCTTGAGCCCGTACTGGTTCATGTCGAAGTCGGCGCCCATTTCGGTGCCGGCGAACAGTAGACGGCCGTCCAGCTCGTAGGTCCACTGATGGTAGGGGCACACCAGCTTGGCGACCTTGCCCTTGTCGCTTGTGCACAGCCGCGAACCGCGATGGCGACAGACGTTATGGAAAGCGTGCACAGTGCCTTCGGCGCCGCGGATGACCAGGATCGGGTTATTGCCGATCTGCAACGTCAGGAAGTTGCCCTTCGCGGGAATCTCGCAGGTCATGCCTGCGATCAGCCATTCCTTGTGGAAAATTTCCTGCATGTCGAGCTGGAATAGCCGCTCATCGTTGTAGAACGGCTGCGGCAGCGAAAACGTCCGTTCACGCGTCTGCAGCATTTCGGCAGTAGCCTTACGCGCGGGTTCGAGCGGATCGCCCAGGCTCAGGTTGGAAGTGACATCCATCGGTTGCTCCTCAAGCCGGCCGCGCCTTGCAGGCGTCTGTGGCTGGCGACAAAAGTGGCTATTCGGTTACTACGCAAGGCGGCGAGCCGGACCGCATCCATATAGTCAATAAGGAAAGCGACTCCGGCGAGACCGCCTTCCCTAGCTCGGCTGCGACCGAGTGTGTCGCGGCGCCAGAGGGAAACCTTATCCATGGGCGACAGGCACACATCCGTTTCCGACTCCCGAACCCCCGTGACACCGGGCTGGTCGCGATAAGCATGCCGATGTCGCGGATAGGTAAGTGACGCCGCAGCGCGTTGCGCACAATTCTGCGCCAGAAGGGCCATGCGTCGTGGCAGTCGCAGCCCTGGAAAAGGGCCTGAATAGGCCGTTGTAGCCAGCGCGCAATCGAGGTGAGCATGTCCAGCAATTTCCTCAATCCGGTCAATACCCAGACCTGGACCAACGGCCGCCATCTGGTGCGCTGCGTAAAGGTGATCCAGGAAACCTGGGACGTTCGCACCTTTTGCTTCATGTCCGATCAGCCGATCATGTTCTTCTTCAAGCCCGGCCAGTTCGTTACCCTGGAATTGGAGATCGATGGCGAACAGGTGATGCGCTCGTACACCATCGCCAGCTCACCTTCTGTGCCCTACAGTTTTTCCCTGACGATCAAACGTATCCCGGGCGGTAAGGTTTCCAATTGGCTGCACGACAACCTCAGCGAAGGCGATCTGCTGCCGGTGCACGGTCCGGTCGGGCTGTTCAACTCTATCGATTTCCCCACCGACAAAGCCTTGTTTCTGTCCGGCGGCGTCGGCATCACGCCGGTCATGTCGATGGCGCGCTGGTTCTTCGACACCAACGCCAACGTCGATATGGTGTTCGTCCACAGCGCCCGCTCGCCCAAGGACATTATTTTCCACCGCGAGCTGGAGCACATGGCGTCGCGGGTCAACAACTTCAGCCTGCACATCATTTGCGAGAAGCACGGCATGGGCGAGGCCTGGGCCGGCTATCGCGGCTACCTCGACCAGCGCATGCTGGAGCTGATCGCACCGGACTTCGCCGACCGGGAAATCTTCTGTTGCGGGCCGACCCCGTACATGAACGCCGTCAAGCGCCTGCTGACCGCCAACGGCTTCGACATGCAGCGCTATCACGAGGAGTCGTTCGGCGCGACGCCGGCCGACGTGCGTGAAGACGTCAAGGAGCTGGCCGAGCAGGCCGCCGAAGCGCCCGATGTGCCGCTGGCCGACCTCAATCAGGTGGAATTCACCGCAACCGGCAAGAGCATCCGCGTCGGCCCGCGCGATACGGTCCATTCGGCGGCCGCTCAGCTCGGCCTGCACATCCCCAAGGCGTGCGGCATGGGCATTTGCGGCACCTGCAAGGTCATGAAGACTGCCGGCGAGGTGACCATGGAGCATAACGGCGGGATCACCGACGAAGATATCGCTGAGGGTTATATCCTCTCCTGCTGCAGCGTGCCCCAGGGCGACGTGGTCATCGACTACTGAGCCACCCCTCCTCAGGGCGGCCCGCCCTTCACTGCAGGTCTGGCCGCCCGGCCGGGCCTGCTTAGCACGCCTCACGCAGTCAACGATTCACGCACGAGGCGAGCGGCAGCGAGACAGCCCGCAGATTGACCAAGCAGCCAAGCCAGACACGCGAGCCTGATACGGCAGCGCCAAATCGTCGCGTGACTGCCGCCACCCACTGAAGCATTACCCTGCCCACTCGCTCAGCCCCCTGCATTCTTCTCGACGCCGCCTGGTTCATGACTCGACCGTTATCACGAGGGCGATGCCCTGCGTCTGCGTGACCGGCAATTTGACGCAGGCAGGCGGGGGCCTGCGCGAGGTTTCCGAGAACGACGGAGCATGTCGCAAACGAACTCCCACAAGACGCAGGCAGGCATCTTCGCGCCAAGGCCCAGCCCTACCATCGCATCCAGACAGACAAAAGCCTTCACCGAGGCGAATGGCGCCGTTGCGCCTTTAGGAGATCCGCGATGTTCAGCAAGCAAGACAAAATTCAAGGCTATGACGACGAACTTCTGGCGGCGATGGATGCCGAGGAACTGCGTCAGGAACATCACATCGAGCTGATCGCCTCGGAGAATTACACCAGTAAGCGGGTGATGCAGGCACAGGGCAGCGGCCTGACCAACAAGTACGCCGAAGGCTATCCGGGCAAGCGCTACTACGGTGGCTGTGAGCATGTCGATAAGGTCGAGCAACTGGCGATTGACCGTGCCAAGCAGCTGTTCGGTGCCGACTACGCCAACGTCCAGCCGCATTCTGGTTCCTCGGCCAACAGCGCCGTCTACCTTGCCCTGCTCAACGCCGGCGACACCATCCTCGGCATGAGCCTGGCCCACGGCGGCCACCTGACCCACGGCGCCAAGGTCAGCAGCTCCGGCAAGCTCTATAACGCCGTTCAGTACGGGATCGACACCGACACCGGTCTGATCGATTACGACGAGGTCGAGCGCCTGGCCGTCGAAAGCAAGCCGAAGATGATCGTCGCCGGCTTCTCCGCCTACTCGAAGACGCTGGACTTCCCACGCTTCCGCGCCATCGCCGACAAGGTCGGTGCACTGCTCTTCGTCGACATGGCCCACGTAGCAGGCCTGGTCGCCGCCGGCCTGTATCCCAACCCGATCCCGTTTGCCGACGTGGTCACCACGACCACGCACAAGACCCTGCGCGGTCCGCGTGGCGGCCTGATCCTGGCCAAGGCCAATCCCGAAATCGAGAAGAAGCTCAACGCAGCGGTATTCCCCGGTGCCCAGGGCGGTCCGTTGATGCACGTAATCGCGGGCAAGGCGGTGTGCTTCAAGGAAGCCATGGAGCCGGATTTCAAGGAATACCAAGCCCAGGTCATCAAGAACGCCCAGGCCATGGCCAAGGTATTCGTCGATCGCGGTTTCGACGTGGTCTCTGGCGGCACCGACAACCATCTGTTCCTGGTCAGCCTGATCAAGCAGGGCCTGACCGGTAAAGACGCCGATGCCGCTTTGGGTCGTGCAGGCATCACCGTCAACAAGAACGCCGTACCCAACGATCCGCAGTCGCCTTTCGTGACGTCCGGTCTGCGTATCGGTACACCGGCCATTACTACACGCGGGCTCAAGGAAGATCAGAGTGTCGAGCTCGCGGGCTGGATCTGCGACATCCTCGATCACCTCGGTGATGACGATGTCGAGGCACAAGTTGCCCGACAAGTCGCTGGGCTGTGCGCCGACTATCCGGTGTACCGCTGATTCGTAGGGTGGGAGGCGCTGTTGCCTTCCACCGCAACTCGGTGGATCGATAACCGGCGATCCACTTTGCGAATCGCATTGCGTCACCGCTTCGAGGCGGTCGTTTTTCAGGAGCATCGACATGCAACGTTATTCCGGCTTCGGCCTGCTCAAGCACTCCTTCAGCCATCATGAAAACTGGCAGCGCATGTGGCGCAACCCCAAGCCCAAGCCGGTCTACGACGTGGTCATCGTCGGCGGCGGCGGCCACGGCCTCGCCACCGCTTATTACCTGGCGAAAGAGTTCGGCGTTAAGAACGTCGCGGTGATCGAGAAGGGCTGGCTGGGCGGCGGTAACACCGCGCGCAACACCACCATCGTGCGTTCCAACTATCTCTGGGACGAATCGGCGCAGCTCTACGAGCACGCGATGAAGCTGTGGGAAGGCCTGTCCCAGGACATCAATTACAACGTCATGTTCTCCCAACGCGGCGTGTTCAACCTCGGCCACACCCTGCAGGACATGCGCGACATCGAGCGCCGCGTCAGTGCCAACCGCCTCAACGGTATCGACGGCGAAGTGGTGGATGCCAAGCAGGTGGCGGAGATGATTCCTTACCTGGATTGCTCGAAGAACACCCGTTACCCGATTCTCGGTGCCTCGCTACAGCGCCGCGGCGGCGTCGCCCGTCACGATGCGGTGGCCTGGGGCTATGCCCGCGCCGCCGACGCCTTGGGCGTCGACCTGATCCAGCAGACCGAGGTGACCGGCTTCCGCAAGGAAAACGGCGTGTGCATCGGCGTGGAAACCACCAAGGGCTTCATCGGCGGCAAGCGTGTCGGTGTAGTCACCGCCGGTAACTCCGGGCATATGGCCAAGCTCGCCGGCTTCCGCCTGCCGCTCGAGTCCCATCCGCTGCAGGCACTGGTATCCGAGCCGATCAAGCCGATCATCGACACCGTGATCATGTCCAACGCCGTGCATGGCTATATCAGCCAGTCGGACAAGGGCGACCTGGTCATCGGCGCCGGCATCGACAGCTATGTCGGTTACGGTCAGCGTGGCTCCTACCCCACCATCGAACACACGCTGCAGGCGATCGTCGAGATGTTCCCGATCCTCTCGCGGGTGCGCATGAATCGCCAATGGGGCGGCATCGTCGATACCACCCCGGACGCCTGCCCGATCATCGCCAAGACCCCGGTGAAGAACCTGTTCTTCAACTGCGGTTGGGGCACCGGTGGCTTCAAGGCCACACCGGGTTCGGGCCACGTGTTCGCCGCCAGCCTGGCCAAGGGCGAGATGCACCCGCTGGCCAAGGCGTTTTCGATCGAACGTTTCCACAACGGCGCCTTGATCGACGAACACGGCGCGGCTGGGGTCGCACACTGATTTAGTGCCCCCTCCGCCGACGGCGGAGGGAGGAAGGTTTTCTGGAGGTACCGACCATGCTGCACATCTTCTGCCCTCACTGTGGCGAACTGCGCTCCGAAGAAGAGTTCCACGCGGGTGGCCAGGCGCACATTCCCCGTCCGCTGGACCCGAACGCCTGCACCGACGAGGAATGGGGCGAGTACCTGTTCTTCCGTGATAACCCGCGCGGCATCCACCACGAACTGTGGATTCACGCGGCGGGCTGCCGTCAGTACTTCAACGTCACCCGTCATACGGTGAGCTACGAAATTCTCGAGACCTACAAGATCGGCGAACGGCCCAGCGTGACTGAGGCTGCGCTCGCTGCGAAGAAGGCTGTCGACCAAGGAGTAACGGCATGAGCCAGGTCAATCGTCTTTCCCAAGGTGGCCGCATCGACCGCAGCCAGCCCCTGACCTTCAGCTTCAACGGCGAAACCTATCAGGGTTACGCCGGCGACACCCTGGCCGCAGCACTGCTGGCCAACGGTGTCGATGTGGTCGGTCGCAGCTTCAAGTACTCGCGCCCACGCGGCATCGTCGCCGCCGGGGCCGAAGAGCCCAATGCCGTGCTGCAGATCGGTGGTACCGAAGCAGCGCAGATCCCCAACGTGCGTGCCACTCAGCAAGCGCTGTACGCCGGCCTGACCGCCAACAGCGTGAACGGCTGGCCGAGTGTCAACACCGACCTCATGGGGATTCTCGGCAAGGTTGGCGGCGGAATGATGCCGCCCGGTTTCTACTACAAGACCTTCATGTATCCGCAGAACCTCTGGCTGACCTACGAAAAGTACATTCGTAAGGCCGCAGGCCTTGGCCGCGCGCCCACGGAGAATGACCCGGACAGCTACGACCACGTGAACCAACATTGCGACGTCTTGGTAGTCGGTGCTGGCCCTGCTGGTCTGGCAGCGGCCCTGGCCGCCGGCCGCAGTGGTGCCCGGGTGATCCTGGCCGATGAGCAGGAAGAGTTCGGCGGCAGCCTGCTCAGTACACGCGAGAAGCTCGATGGCAAACCCGCCGCCGACTGGGCCGCGAGCGCCATCGCAGAGCTGGAGAAAATGCCGGAAGTGACATTGCTACCGCGGGCTACCGTGAACGGCTACCACGACCACAACTTTCTCACTATTCATCAACGCCTGGCCGACCACCTCGGTGAGGTAGCACCCATGGGTGCGTTCAACCAGCGAATCGTGCGTCAACGCATGCACCGCGTGAGAGCCAAGCGTGTGGTGCTGGCGACCGGCGCTCACGAGCGCCCACTGGTCTATTCGAACAACGATGTGCCCGGCAACATGCTGGCCGATGCGGTTTCCACTTATGTACGCCGCTACGGCGTGGCACCGGGCCGTCAGTTGGTACTGTCGACAAACAACGACTATGCCTACCGCGCGGTGCTCGACTGGCTGGACGCCGGCCATCAGGTGGTGGCGGTTGCCGATGCCCGTAGTAATCCACGTGGCGCCTGGGTCGAGGAAGCGCGCAAGCGCGGCGTACGTGTCCTCACCGGCAGTGCAGTGGTCGAGGCACGCGGCAGCAAGCGAGTCACCGGCGCACGGATCTGCTCCATCGACATCGCCAACCATAAAGTCACCAGCTCTGGCGAGGTGATTGACTGCGACCTGATCGCCAGCTCCGGCGGCTACAGTCCGGTGGTCCACCTGGCCTCACACCTCGGTGGCCGTCCGATCTGGCGCGAAGATATTCTCGCCTTCGTCCCCGGCGAGGGCTTCCAGCAGCGCAGCTGCGCTGGTGCGGTGAACGGCGTGTTCGCCCTCGGCGACGCCCTCGCCGACGGCTTCGAGGCTGGTGCCAAAGCGGCCGTCGAGACTGGTTTCAAGGTAGTCACCGGCAGCGTGCCGAGGGTCGAACAGCGCGCCGAGGAAGCCAGCGTCGCTCTGTTCCATGTGCCGCATGACAAGCCCACCGAGCGTGCGCCCAAGCAATTCGTCGACTTGCAAAACGACGTCACTGCGGCCGGCATCAAACTCGCCACTCGCGAAGGGTTCGAGTCGGTCGAGCACGTCAAGCGCTACACCGCACTGGGCTTCGGCACCGACCAGGGCAAGCTCGGCAACATCAACGGCCTGGCCATCGCTGCGCATTCGATGGGCATCGGCATCGCCGAAATGGGCACCACGATGTTCCGCCCGAACTACACGCCGGTGACTTTCGGCGCCGTAGCCGGTGCTCACTGCGGCGAGCTGTTCGAGCCCAAGCGCTATACCGCCATGCAGAAGTGGCACCTGCAGAACGGCGCCGAATTCGAGGACGTCGGCCAGTGGAAGCGTCCCTGGTACTTCCCCAAGAAGGGCGAAGATCTGCACGCCGCCGTGGCCCGCGAGTGTCTGGCCGTGCGTAATGCGGTGGGCATCCTCGACGCATCGACCCTCGGCAAGATCGATATCCAAGGCCCGGATGCACGCGAGTTCCTCAACCGCGTCTACACCAATGCCTGGACCAAGCTGGACGTGGGCAAGGCCCGCTACGGCCTGATGTGCAAGGAAGACGGCATGGTTTTCGACGACGGCGTGACCGCCTGTCTGGCCGACAACCACTTCCTGATGACCACCACCACTGGCGGCGCGGCACGGGTAATGGAATGGCTGGAGATCTATCACCAGACCGAATGGCCGGAACTGAAGGTGTACTTCACCTCGGTCACCGACCACTGGGCGACCATGACCCTGTCCGGTCCCAACAGCCGCAAGCTGCTGGCCGAGGTCACCGACATCGACCTGGACAAGGACGCCTTCCCGTTCATGACCTGGAAGGAAGGCAAGGTCGGCGGCGTACCTGCGCGGGTGTTCCGCATCTCCTTCACCGGTGAGCTGAGCTACGAAGTCAACGTCCAGGCCGACTACGCTCTGGGGGTATGGGAGCAGATCATCGAGGCGGGCAAGAAGCACGGCCTGACGCCTTACGGCACCGAGACCATGCACGTACTGCGTGCCGAGAAAGGCTTCATCATCGTAGGCCAGGACACCGATGGATCCGTGACCCCGGACGATCTGAACATGGGCTGGTGCGTAGGCCGTACCAAACCCTTCTCCTGGATCGGCTGGCGCGGTATGAACCGCGAGGATTGCCTCAAGGAAAACCGAAAGCAGCTGGTTGGCCTCAAGCCGGTGGACCCGAAAAAGGTACTGCCCGAGGGCGCGCAGCTGGTATTCGACCCGAAACAGCCCGTACCCATGACCATGGTGGGTCACGTCACCTCCAGCTACATGAGCGCGGCCATGGGTTACAGCTTCGCCATGGCACTGGTCAAGGGCGGCCTCAAGCGCATCGGCGAGCGAGTCTTCGCACCGCTGGTCGATGGCAGCGTGATCGAGGCCGAGATTGTCAGCTCGGTGTTCTACGACCCGAAAGGCGAGCGGCAGAACGTGTGAGGTGAGCGTGAGGCTGGCTCGCCACCTCACCCCGGAATTCAACGGCGCCTAGCGGCGCCAGGCAGGTAAACCATGACCGCAGTGAACGTTTACAAACAACGCCCGGACAATCTCGAGGGGCAATCGCCGCTGCACCATGCCGGCCTCGCCGAGTTGGTCGGCAAGGGCCGCACCGGGGCCGGCATCCGCCTGCGTGAAAAGAAGCTGCGCGGTCACCTGACCCTGCGCGGCGACGCCCACGACCCAGCCTTTGCCAACGGCGTGCAGCAGGCCCTCGGACTCCCGTTGCCGGTCGCGCTGACGCTGGTGGCCGAAGGCGAGACCTCGCTGCAGTGGATGGGCCCGGACGAATGGCTGCTGATCGTGCCGCAGGGCGAGGAATTCGCCGCCGAACAGCGGCTGCGCGACGCGCTGTCCGGGCAGCACATCCAGGTGGTCAATGTCAGCGGCGGACAAACCCTGCTCGAACTCTCCGGAGAAAAGGTGCGTGAGTTGCTGATGAAATCGACGCCCTATGACGTGCATCCGGGCAACTTCCCGGTGGGCAAGGCGGTAGGGACCCATTTCGCCAAGAGCCAGCTAGTGATTCGCCACACCGCCGAGCATGTATGGGAATTGGTGGTGCGGCGCAGCTTCGCCGACTACATCTGGCTCTGGCTGCAGGATGCCAGCGCCGAGTACGGGCTGGCGATCGAGGCGTGAGCGCAGGGTGGGCGATGCCTTTTTCGTCCACCGTGGTACAGCAAAGGTAAATGGGTGGAGGGACAGCTGCACGCCCCATCCACCCTACGCCTGGCAACGATTACCGGGAGCCTGACAATGAGCCGCACGCCCGATACCTGGATTCTCACCGCACACAGCCCGAGCCTGCTCGGCACCGTCGATGTGGTGACCCGCTACCTGTTCGAACAGGGCTGCTACGTCACCGAGCACCACAGCTTCGATGATCGCCTGGTCAACCGCTTCTTCATCCGGGTCGAGTTTCGCGCGCCGGACGGCTTCGACGAGGCCGACTTCCGCACCGGCCTGATCGACCGCGTCACGCCCTTCGAAATGCATACCGAGCTGACACCACCGGGTTACCGGGCCAGGGTGGTGATCATGGTGTCCAAGTCCGATCACTGCCTGAACGATCTGCTGTACCGCCAGCGCATCGGCCAGCTGCCGATGGACATCGCCGCCGTGGTTTCCAACCACCCGGATCTGGAACCCCTGGCACGCTGGCACGGCATTCCCTATCACCATTTCCCGCTCGATCCGCGCGACAAACCGGCCCAAGAGCGCCGGGTGCTGCAAGTGATCGAGGACAGCGGCGCGGAGCTGGTGGTGCTCGCACGCTATATGCAGGTGCTCTCGCCCGAGCTGTGCCGGACGCTCGACGGACGCGCCATCAACATTCACCACTCGTTGCTGCCCGGCTTCAAGGGTGCCAAGCCCTACCACCAGGCCTACCAGAAAGGCGTCAAGCTGGTCGGCGCCACCGCGCACTTCATCAACAACGACCTCGACGAAGGGCCGATCATCGCCCAGGGCGTCGAGCCGGTGGACCACACTCACTATCCGGAAGACCTGATCGCCAAGGGCCGCGACATCGAATGTCTGACGCTGGCCAAGGCGGTCGGCTATTTCCTCGAACGACGCGTGTTCCTGCATGCCAACCGCACAGTAGTGCTGTAAGGCTCGGACACCATGGAACTGCGATCCGCGAAGCGGCGAGCAGATCCGCAATAGACAACTGCCGGCTGACCCAGGCGGCAACTGAAAGCTCCACTACAAGCCCGCGCGGCCTCCCGTCGCGCCTTGTATTCACAAAAACACAAAGGAGAAAGGCAGATGGCTGACAATCGTGGCGTCGTTTACCTCGGCGCAGGCAAGGTCGAAGTCCAGAAAATCGACTATCCCAAGATGCAGGACCCCCGCGGGCGCAAGATCGAACACGGTGTGATCCTGCGTGTCGTTTCCACCAACATCTGCGGCTCTGACCAGCACATGGTGCGCGGCCGCACCACCGCCCAGGTCGGCTTGGTGCTCGGTCACGAGATCACCGGGGAAGTCATCGAGAAAGGCAGCGATGTCGAGAACCTGCAGATCGGCGACCTGGTCTCGGTACCGTTCAACGTCGCCTGCGGCCGTTGCCGTTCCTGTAAGGAACAGCACACAGGCGTCTGCCTGACCGTCAACCCGGCGCGTGCCGGCGGCGCTTACGGCTACGTCGACATGGGCGACTGGACCGGCGGTCAGGCCGAATACGTGCTGGTGCCCTACGCCGACTTCAACCTGCTCAAGCTGCCCAACCGCGACAAGGCGATGGAGAAGATCCGCGACCTGACCTGCCTGTCGGATATCCTGCCCACCGGCTACCACGGCGCGGTCACCGCCGGTGTCGGCCCAGGCAGCTCGGTGTACATCGCCGGCGCCGGCCCGGTCGGTCTGGCGGCTGCCGCCTCGGCACGCCTGCTGGGCGCCGCGGTGGTGATCGTCGGGGACCTCAACCCCGCCCGCCTGGCCCACGCCAAGGCCCAGGGTTTCGAGATCGCCGACCTGTCGTTGGACACCCCGTTGCACGAACAGATCGCCGCCCTGCTGGGCGAGCCGGAAGTCGACTGTGCGGTCGATTGCGTGGGCTTCGAGGCTCGCGGCCATGGTCATGAAGGCGCCAAGCACGAGGCGCCAGCCACCGTGCTCAACTCGCTGATGGGCGTGGTTCGAGTCGCCGGCAAGATCGGTATTCCCGGTCTGTACGTGACCGAGGATCCGGGTGCGGTGGACGCCGCAGCGAAAATGGGCAGCCTAAGCATCCGCTTCGGTCTGGGCTGGGCCAAGTCGCACAGTTTCCATACTGGCCAGACGCCGGTGATGAAGTACAACCGCGCGCTGATGCAGGCGATCATGTGGGACCGCATCAATATCGCCGAGGTTGTCGGCGTGCAAGTGATCAGCCTGGACCAGGCACCCCAGGGCTACGGCGAGTTCGATGCCGGCGTGCCGAAGAAATTCGTCATCGACCCGCACAAGATGTTCAGCGCAGCCTGATTCGCCGCCTGCTCGGTCGCCGGCAGGTAACTCTCCCTGCGGATCGCTTCCGCAGGCCCCTGACATGAAGCACTTTGGGGAGCCTTACGGCTCCTCTTTTTTTGGCGAGCGCCTATCGACTCGCTGTTCGGGCGCTGCCCGCTAGATACAGTCGGAACGCCACGCCTGGTTGCGGGAGCGCCGGCTTAGAGCATGCACACCCGGCGACCCGATGCGAACACCACTTAGCCTGGCAGACCGATGACCCGTCCGATATGGATGGGCCTGGGCAGGTCCCGCTGCGCCTCGTGCAGCGCCTGCACCAGCGCCAGCACCTCCTCGTCGAACGGCGCCGAACGCGCAACGCCGCGATCGACATTCATCAACATCTGCTCGCTGGCCGCCAGCAACTGCTCGTCACCGGGACGATAGAGACCCAGATGAACGTGTAACCGCTTGTGATCGTATGCCAGCAGGTGGGTACGTACCTCGACTTCGCTGCCGAGCTTCACCTCGTTCAGGTAGTTGAGATGACATTCCAGGGTGTACAGCGTATGCCCCGTGCGCTCACGCCCGGCTGCATCCAGGCCGATGCGATCCATGAGCGCATCCGTGGCGTAGCTGAAGATCAGCAGGTAGAAGGCATCACGCAGGTGGTCGTTGTAGTCCACCCATTCGGCCGGGATGACGGTGCGGTAGCTGGTCAGAAGCATGGTGATCCTCGGAGACGGAAGTCGAGTGGCAAGAGCCCGTTGCGGCGGACTCGAAGACCGAACGGGCAATCTAGCAGCGAACGGCGTATGGCTTCATCCTCTACGCCATTGCGGCTAGGCACGCGGCATGAAGCACTGCCCATATGGCGTAGTCAGTCTGCAAAATCGAAACCGTGGCGTGCCTTGGTTTGCTTGATCGCGGCCATTACGGCCAATAGACAATCGTCACGATAGCGCTCCAGCTCGGCGATGCCGCGGGCGCCCTGCTGTTCGGTCGTGCCTTGGACCACCTTGTCGATCAACGCGCCGGACAATTCCGGCGCCTCCAGATAGGTCCATGGCAACTGCAAGGCCGGCCCGAACTGAGCCATGAAATGGCGCATACCGGCGTCACCGCCCGCCAGGGTATAGGTGAGAAATGTCCCCATGAACGACCATCGCAGGCCGGCACCGAAGCGAATCGCATCATCGATTTCTCCGGTGGTGGCGACACCATCGTTGACCAGATGCAAGGCTTCGCGCCACAGCGCTTCGAGCAAGCGGTCGGCAATGAAGCCAGGCACTTCCTTGCGCACATGCAGCGGGCGCATTCCCAATGCTTCATAGATGTCGACAGCGGCTTGTACGGCCTCCGGTGCGGTCCGCCCGCCTCCAACCACTTCTACCAGGGGCAGCAGGTACACCGGATTGAACGGGTGCCCGACCAGGCAGCGCTCGGGCTGTACGGCGTCGGCGTAGAACGCGCTGGGTAACAAGCCCGACGTGCTGGACGCGATCAGTACGTTTGGACGGGCCGCGGCGCTGATCTTCGCGTGCAGCTCACATTTGAGTGCGAGACGCTCCGGAGCGCTTTCCTGGATGAAGTCGGCATCCGCCACACAGGCCTCGATGGTTTCGACCAAGCGCAGCCGGGCCTGGTTGGCTCCCGGCGCCAAGCCTTGCGCTTCGAGCGCCGGCCAGGCATTGGCAATGCGCGTACGCAAAGCCGCTTCGGCACCCGGTGCCGGATCCCAGGCGAGCACATCCAGGCCATGGGCCAGCGCTCGGGCAATCCATCCTGCGCCGATCACGCCGGTTCCGATGGCGGCGAAGGTCTTTATTTCGGTGACAAAGGCCATAGCGGCTCCTGCTTGTGTGTCCCGGCAATCCCGGGGCTTCGATTGGCAGCCGAGGCGCCAGGCGCGACGGCGTAATGCCGGCACGTCGGGCTCGGTGCCTACGGGCGTTTCAACCGCGCTTCTTGAGGTTCATCCGGTCGCGGCCTTCGGCGGGAGTCAAGGCTCGTCCACCCATGCGCTCGATGATCTCGATGGCTCGCTCGACCAGCTGGCCGTTACTGGCATGCACACCACGGTCGAGCCATAGATTGTCCTCCAGGCCGACCCGCACGTTGCCGCCCAGCAGCACGGCCTGGGCAACCATCGGCATCTGCGAGCGGCCGATGCCGAAACCGGCCCAGGTCGCGCCTGCCGGCAGGTTGTCGGCCATGGCTTTCATGGTGGTGGTGTCCGCGGGTGCGCCCCAGGGAATGCCCAGACAGATCTGGAACAGGGGATCATCGAGCAGGCCTTCCTTGAGCATCTGTTTGGCGAACCACAGGTGACCGGTGTCGAAGATCTCCAGCTCAGCCTTCACGCCCAGCTCGGTGATGCGTTTGGCGCCCGCGCGCAGCTGGGACGGTGTGGAGACGTAAATGAAGTCACCATCACCGAAATTCAGCGTGCCGCAATCCAGCGTGCAGATCTCCGGCAGCAGCTCTTGCACATGCTTGAGACGCTCCAGCGGACCGACCAGATCGGTACCGCTACCGAATTCCAGCGGCTGCTCGCCCCGCCCGATCTCCAGATCGCCGCCCATGCCGGCGGTCAGATTGATGATCACATCGGTATCGCTTTCGCGGATGCGCTCGACCAGCTCCCGGTACAACGCCACATCACGGCTCGGCTTGCCGGTCTGCGGGTCGCGGACATGGCAATGCGCGACCGTGGCGCCAGCCCTGGCCGCCTCGATGGCGGCGGCGGCGATCTCTTTGGGCGTGACAGGGATGGCCGGATGCTTGCCGACGGTATCGCCAGCACCGGTCACCGCACAGGTGACGATGACTTCGTAGTTCACGGTTAGGTCCTTGTTTCAGGCGATGGGAGGCCGTACGCGGTGGGCCGCGCACGGGTGTATCAGTTTGCGTTCGGGACGGTCGTCTATTGGAGCGAGGCGATCACCGCATCGGCACCGCTCTTGCCATCGAAACTGGTGACACCGGCCAGCCAGGCCTTGACCACCTCGGGGTTGGCCTTGAGCCAGGCGCGGGCCACCTGATCGGGCGCCTGGCGGTCCATGATCGGCGCCATCAGTTCGGCCTCCTGGGCACTGGTGAAGCGCAAGCCAGTCAGCAGCCGATCGGCATTCGGGCAACGCTGGGCGAAGTCCGGCGCCGTGACCGTGGAAACCGTTGCGGCGCCGTCGTTGGGGCCAAACACATTTTCGCTGCCGGTCAGGTAGGTGATCGGCAGCTGAATGTTCATCGGATGCGGTTTCCAACCGAAGAACAGCACCGGCTTCTCCGCCCTCACCGCTCGCTTGACCGCTGTCAGCATGGCGCCCTCGCTGGACTCGACCAAGGTGAACCCGCCCAGGCCGAACTGATCTTCGTCGATCATTTTCTGGATGGCAGTGTTGGCGCCGGAGCCGGACTCGATGCCGTAGATCTTGCCATCGAGCTGATCCTTGAACCGGGCGATATCGGCGAAGGTCTTCAGGCCCGCCTCGGCGGTGTAGGTCGGCACGGCGAGTATCGCGATGGCGTCATCGAGCGATGGCTCGGGCGCGACCTTGACCGCGTCACGGTCCAGGAACGGCTTTATGTTGTCGTCCATGATCGGCTTCCAATAGCCGAGAAATGCATCGATCTGGTTTTTCTGGATGCCGGCGAAAATGATCTGTTGCGATGCCTGGGTCTGGATGGTTTCGTAGCCAAGGCGGCCCAACAGCTCGCTGGCGACCGCCGTGGTGGCGACCACGTCGGTCCAGCCGACCGCACCCAGGCGGATCTCCTGGCAACTGGCGTCGTCTGCGGCCAGCAGGGGTGAACTGAACAGGCTGAGTAAACAGCAGCCGGCGATTGTGCTAAGACCTTTCATTGGCGCTCCCCTGAAGGGTTCGATTTATCAGGACGCTCGCGCCCTGTTTGTTGTCGTGCAGAGGCCTCTGTTCCCTGTCGGAGCAGATAATCCGCTCATGCGGGGTGCAATGGCGCCCCGTGAACGGTATCTACTGCGCCCGATATGGCCACAGTACGCAGCGGCGCGCGCTGAAAAACGAACTAAAGCGACTGTCTGTTGAACTGAAGCGACCACTTGCTGTGAACTGCAGCGAACACTTGCCAGCAACGCCAACCGCTGCTTTTAGCGTCATCAGAACGGGATTTCCGATGCCTCAAACCCTATGGTTTCTCCTGCTTCCGGGCTTTTCCATGATGGGCCTTATGTCGGCCATAGAGCCGCTGCGTGTGGCCAATCGGTTTCGCGGCGAGCTGTATCGCTGGCGTCTGCTAAGCCAGGATGGCGCAGCAGTCGCCAGCAGCAATGGGATGTCGCTCAACGTCGATGGTGCGCTGGAAGCACCGAACGCATGCCACACGCTATTCGTGGTGGCCGGCTTCGACCCGCTGGCGACCTTCGATACGCGCCTCGCTCATTGGCTGCATCGAATCGAACGCGAGGGGGCGATGCTCGGTGGCATCGACACCGGCAGCTTCGTTCTGGCACAAGCCGAACTGTTCGGCACGCAACGCCTGACGCTGCATTGGGAAGCCATCGGCGCCTTTCAGGAGCGCTACCCCCACCTGAACGTGACCCAGGAACTGTTCGAAGTCGACGGCAGGCGCATCACCAGTGCAGGCGGAACGGCCAGCCTGGACCTGATGTTGACGCTGATCGGCCGCGACCATGGCGAAACCCTGGCGGTGGCCGTCTCGGAACAGTTCGTGGTTGGCCGCATCCGCTCGCGCCAGGACCACCAACGGATGCAGATCGCCAGCCGCTACGGCATACATAACAAGAAGCTGGTGCAGGTGATCAGCGAGATGGAGCGCCATAGCGAACAGCCGCTCTGCTCCCAGGAACTCGCCGAACTAGTCAATGTGACGCCACGGCAACTGGAACGCCTGTTTCGCCAGCACCTCAGCGAAACGCCGTCGGCCTTCTATCTGGCCCTGCGCCTGGACAAAGCCCGGCAGTTGCTGCGCCAGACCGACATGAGCGTACTGGAGATCGGGGTGGCCTGCGGTTTCGAATCGCCCTCCTATTTCTCCCGCTGCTACCGTTCGCGCTTTGCTGCCAGCCCCAGCCAGGATCGCCACGAGCTGCTCGCGACGGCGCGCTGAGCAAGCCTGGCCAGAATGCTCCGGCTCCCAGCCTGAGGTCCACGGTCGGACCTGTCCATTCGCGACCGTCCTTTGACGTTTTCGGCAATACCCCAGTCGCTTTTGCACCGGGTCGCCCCGCCCCCCAGGGATATGCTCCCCCCAAAGCGCCGACAAAAGATTCGCTGCGCCACACCGGGGAAGTGACCTGATGAACCCAACCGAACTGCACGCCGACAGCATCGTCATCGATGGCCTGATTATCGCCAAATGGAACCGCGAGCTCTTCGAGGATATGCGCAAGGGTGGCCTGACCGCCGCAAACTGCACCGTCTCGGTATGGGAAGGGTTCCAGGCCACGGTAAACAACATCGCTGCCAGCCAGAAGCTGATCCGCGAGAACAGCGACCTGGTGATGCCGGTGCGGACCACTGCTGACATCCGCAAAGCCAAGGAACTGGGCAAGACCGGCATCCTGTTCGGCTTCCAGAACGCTCATGCCTTCGAGGACCAGATCGGCTACGTCGAGGTGTTCAAGCAGCTCGGCGTGGGCATCGTACAGATGTGCTACAACACCCAGAATCTGGTCGGCACCGGCTGCTACGAGCGCGACGGCGGCCTGTCCGGCTTCGGTCGCGAGATCGTCGCCGAGATGAACCGCGTCGGCATCATGTGCGACCTGTCCCATGTCGGTTCCAAGACCAGCGAGGAAGTCATCCTCGAGTCGAAGAAGCCGGTCTGCTACTCCCACTGCCTGCCATCGGGCCTGAAAGAGCATCCGCGCAACAAGTCCGATGAGGAACTGAAGTTCATCGCCGACCACGGCGGCTTCGTCGGCGTGACCATGTTCGCGCCTTTCCTGGCCAAGGGCATCGACTCGACCATCGACGACTACGCCGAGGCCATCGAGTACGTCATGAACCTGGTCGGCGAAGACGCCATCGGCATCGGTACCGACTTCACCCAGGGCCATGGCCAGGACTTCTTCGAGTACCTGACCCATGACAAGGGCTACGCCCGTCGCCTGACCAGCTTCGGCAAGATCGTCAACCCGCTGGGCATCCGCACTGTGGGCGAGTTCCCCAACCTCACCGAGACCCTGCTCAAGCGCGGCATGTCCGAACGCACCGTGCGCAAGGTGATGGGCGAGAACTGGGTGCGCGTGCTCAAAGACGTCTGGGGCGAGTAAACGAACGTAGGGTGGATGACGCTTTTTTCATCCACCAATCATCTTTGCGGTGGAGACAAGGCGCCAACTGCGCGTCCCGATCCACCCTACACCTGACTTTTGAATTCGGAGTTGATCCACATGTCCACACATGCCCCCGAGATGCCCATCCAGGTCGACGACGAAACCGGCGTCTGGACCACCGATGCCCTGCCCATGCTCTATGTGCCCCGGCACTTCTTCGTCAATAACCACATGGGTATCGAAGAAGTCCTGGGCGCCGACAAGTACGCTGAGATTCTCTACAAGGCCGGCTACAAATCGGCCTGGCACTGGTGCGAAAAGGAAGCCGAGTGCCACGGCCTGGTCGGCGTTGAAGTCTTCGAACACTACATGAAGCGCTTGTCGCAGCGCGGTTGGGGGCTGTTCAAGATCCAGGCGATCGACCTGGACGCTGGTACCTGCGAGGTGCGCCTGGACCACTCGGCCTTCGTGTACGTCTACGGCAAATGCGGTCGCCCGGTGGACTACATGTTCACCGGCTGGTTCGCCGGCGCCATGGACCAGATTCTACAGGCGCAGGGCAGCAGCATCCGCACCGTCGCCGAACAGGTCTATGGCGCCTCGCAGGAAGGCCACGACCACGGGCTGTTCCGCGTCAAACCACTCTAAAAACAACTTTCAACCGTGATCGAAAACGTAGCGAGCGAAGGGTAGGCAAGGCGGAGGCAGAAGCGAAGAGCGGAGTTTACTGTTGTAAATGAGCACTTTCGCTTCTGCCTCCAACGCCGCATAACCGAGCGCAGTAGTTTTCAGAGGATGCCGCCATGGCTTTCGAAGCAATGTTCCAACCCATCCAGATCGGCAAACTGACCATCCGCAACCGTGTGATCAGCACCGCCCACGCAGAGGTCTATGCCACCGACGGCGGCATGACCACCGAGCGCTACGTGAAGTATTACGAAGAGAAGGCCAAGGGCGGCATCGGCCTGGCCATCTGCGGCGGTTCCTCGGTGGTCGCCATCGACAGCCCGCAGGAATGGTGGAGCTCGGTCAACCTGGCCACCGACCGGATCATTCCGCATTTTCAGAACCTTGCCGACGCCATGCACAAGCATGGTGCCAAGATCATGATTCAGATTACCCACATGGGTCGTCGCTCGCGCTGGGACGGCTTCAACTGGCCGACCCTGATGTCGCCGTCGGGTATTCGTGAACCCGTACACCGCGCCACCTGCAAGACCATCGAGCCGGAAGAGATCTGGCGCATCATCGGCAACTATGCCCAGGCCGCACGCCGCGCCAAGGAAGGCGGCCTGGACGGCGTCGAGCTGTCCGCCGTGCACCAGCACTTGATCGACCAGTTCTGGTCGCCGCGCGTGAACAAGCGTACCGACGAATGGGGTGGCACCTTCGAGGGGCGCATGAAATTCGGCCTGGAAGTCCTCAAGGCCGTGCGAGCCGAGGTGGGCGACGATTTCTGCGTCGGCATGCGCATCACCGGCGACGAGTTCCACCCGGACGGCCTCACCCATGAGGACATGAAAGAGATCGCCAAGTACTACGATGCCACCGGCATGGTCGACTTCTTCGGCGTGATCGGCTCGGGTTGTGATACTCACAACACTCTGGCCAACGTTATCCCGAACATGAGCTATCCGCCGGAGCCGTTCCTGCACTTGGCCGCCGGTATCAAGGAAGTGGTCAATGTCCCCGTGCTGCATGCGCAGAACATCAAGGACCCGAACCAGGCCCAGCGCATCCTCGAAGGCGGTTACGTGGACATGGTTGGCATGACCCGCGCGCACATCGCCGACCCGCACCTGATCGCCAAGATCAAGATGGGCCAGGTAGACCAGATCAAGCAGTGTGTCGGCGCCAACTACTGCATCGACCGCCAGTACCAGGGCCTGGACGTGCTCTGCATCCAGAACGCCGCCACCAGCCGCGAGTATATGGGCCTGCCGCACATCATCGAGAAATCCACCGGGCCCAAGCGCAAGGTGGTGATCGTCGGCGGCGGCCCAGCAGGCATGGAGGCGGCACGCGTGGCGGCGGAACGCGGCCATGACGTCACCCTGTTCGAGAAGAAGGACAGCCTCGGAGGACAGATCAGCCTGGCCGCCAAGGCGCCGCAACGTGATCAGATGGCCGGCATCACCCGCTGGTACCAGCTGGAGATCGCTCGCCTCGGCGTCGACCTTCGCCTGGGCACCGGTGCGGATGTCGAAACCATTCTCGATCTGCGTCCGGACATCGTGGTGCTGGCCAACGGCGGCCATCCGTTCATCGAGCAGAACGAGCACTGGGGCGCGGAAGAAGGCCTGGTGGTCAGCAGCTGGGACATCCTCGACGGCAAGGTGGCGCCCGACAACAACGTGCTGGTCTACGACACCATCTGCGAGTTCACCGGCATGTCGGTGGCTGACTTCATGGCCGAGAAAGGTGCCAAGGTGGAGATCGTCACCGACGACATCAAACCCGGCGTGGCCGTCGGCGGCACCAGCTTCCCCACCTACTACCGCAGCCTGTACCCGAAGGAAGTGATCATGACCGGCGACCTGATGCTGGAAAAGGTCTACCGCGAGGGCGACAAGGTGGTGGCGGTCCTGGAAAACGAATACACCGGCGCGCAAGAAGAGCGGGTGGTCGACCAAGTGGTGGTGGAAAACGGCGTGCGCCCGGACGAAACCTTGTATTACGCGCTCAAGGAAGGTTCGCGCAACAAGGGCCAGATCGACGTCGAGGCGCTGTTCGCCATCCAACCGCAACCTTGTCTTTCGCAGAGCGGCGACGGCTATCTGCTGTTCCGCATCGGTGACTGCGTAGCCCAGCGCAATACCCACGCAGCGATCTATGACGCGCTGCGGCTGTGCAAAGACTTCTAAGAAAAGCTTGAAGCTGGAAGCCAGAAGCTAGAAGTAAAAAAGCGGCCCGAACCGCTTCCAGCTTCTTGCTTGCTGCTTCCAGCTCCCCACAGGGTGAGCTGCAATGCTGAATACAATTCTTCCCATCCTGCTGTTCGCCGCCCTCGGGCTTGCCGTACTCGGCGCAGGCAGGCGCTTCGCCATGTGGCGCCGTGGTCGCCCTTCGAAGGTCAACTGGTTCGGCGGCCTCATGGCCATGCCGCGGCGCTACCTGGTCGATCTGCACCATGTGGTTGAGCGCGACAAATACATGTCCAAGACTCACGTTGCCACGGCTGGCGGCTTTGTCCTGGCAGCTTTGCTGGCGATCGTCGTGCATGGCTTCGGTCTGCAGAGCCGGATTCTCGGCTTCGCCCTACTCGCCGCGTGCGTGCTGATGTTCGTCGGCGCGCTGTTCGTCGCCAAACGCCGCCGGAACCCGCCGGCACGGCTGTCGAAAGGCCCCTGGATGCGCCTTCCGAAGAGCTTGCTGATGTTCTCGTTCAGCTTCTTCATCGCCACCCTGCCGGTGGCTGGCATCCTGCCGGAAGATTTCGGCGGCTGGATCCTGGCTGCCGTGCTGGCGCTGGGCGTGGCCTGGGGCGTGTCCGAGATGTTCTTCGGCATGACCTGGGGCGGGCCGATGAAGCATGCCTTCGCCGGTGCTCTGCACCTGGCCTGGCATCGCCGTCCTGAGCGTTTCCGCACCCCGCACAATGCCAGTGCGGCTCGCTCCAGCGGCCTGAAGGCCCTTGATCTGACTGATCCGAACGCACCGTTGGGCGTGGAAAAACCCAAGGATTTCACCTGGAACCAGTTGCTCGGCTTTGATGCCTGCGTGCAGTGCGGTCGCTGCGAGGCAGCTTGCCCGGCCTTCGCCGCAGGCCAGCCGCTGAACCCGAAGAAGCTGATCCAGGACATGGTCGTCGGCCTCGCCGGTGGCAGTGACAAGGGTTACTTCGGCAGCCCTTATCCGGGCATTCCGGTCGGTGAACACGGCGGCAATCCACATCAGCCCATCGTGTTCGCCGAGGGCAAGGGCCTGGTCGAGGCGGAAACGCTGTGGTCCTGCACCACCTGCCGCGCCTGCGTCGAGGAGTGCCCGATGATGATCGAGCACGTCGATGCCATCGTCGACATGCGCCGCCACCTTACCCTGGAAAAAGGTGCCACGCCGAACAAGGGCGCCGAGGTGCTGGACAACCTCATCGCCACCGACAACCCGGGCGGCTTCGCCCCAGGTGGTCGCCTCAACTGGGCTGCCGACCTGAACCTGCCGTTGATGAGCGAGAAGAAACAGGCCGACGTGCTGTTCTGGGTGGGCGACGGTGCCTTCGACATGCGCAACCAGCGCACCCTGCGCGCCTTCGTCAAGGTACTCAAAGCCGCCGAAGTCGACTTCGCCGTGCTCGGCCTGGAAGAGCGTGACAGCGGTGACGTGGCACGCCGTCTCGGTGATGAGGCGACCTTCCAGACATTGGCCAAACGCAACATCGAGACCCTGGCCAAGTACCGCTTCAACAAGATCGTCAGCTGCGATCCGCACAGCTTCCACGTGCTGAAGAACGAATACGGCGCACTGGGCGGCGAATATCTGGTGTTGCACCACAGCACCTACATGGAAGAGCTGATCAGCGGACAGAAACTCAACCTGGGTCAGCACAAAGGTGGCAGCGTGACCTATCACGACCCCTGCTACCTGGGCCGCTACAACGGCGAGTACGAAGCACCGCGCAGCGTCCTCAAAGCCATCGGCATCGAGGTCAAGGAAATGGAGCGTTCCGGCTTCCGTTCACGCTGCTGCGGCGGTGGTGGCGGTGCCCCGATCACTGACATTCCCGGCAAGCAGCGGATTCCCGATATGCGCATGGTCGACATCAAGGAAACCGGCGCCGAACTGGTGGCCGTGGGCTGCCCCCAATGCACCGCGATGCTCGAAGGCGTGGTCGAACCGCGGCCGCAGATCAAGGACATCGCCGAGCTGGTCGCGGACGTATTGCTGGAGACACCCGCCCCGGCAAAAAAGGTCGCGACAGCCAAGCCTGAAGCCCTGGAGGTGCACTGATGAGCGACATCATCCGCCGCGACCCTCGCGCCGAGTGGATCGCCCGCAACCGCTTGCATCCGTTGCACGCAGCCATGCAGAAGGCCGAAACCAGCTGGATGGGGCCCAACGGCATCATCCGCAAGAACCCGCACGCGGTCGGCTTCATCGGCCCCAACGGGCTCAAGCGCATCGACCGCAGCGGTGCCCAGCAAGGCGGCACCGCCAAGCGCAGCGCCGCCAGCGTTGAGGTTCAACTGCCGTTGCATGTGGTCGAGCAACCGGCCTTCTACATTGCCGTGGTGCCGGACATGGTCGGTGGCCGCCTGAGCAGCCACGACAAGGACCTGCTCGGCCTGGCCAACAAGCTGGCCGGTGACGCGGGCGCCGTGGTTGCCGTGGTCTTTGGCGAATACAAGGAAACCGCCTTCGACACCGCGGGTGTCGACCGCCTGGTGCATATCGAGGGCGAGGCCTTCGATGGCTACGCGCCGGAAGCGCGGGTACTGGCCCTCAGCGCGGTGGAAAGCCAACTGGCGCCACGTTACTGGTTGCTACCGGACAGCCGCACCGGTGGTGGCGAGCTCGGCAGACGCCTCGGTGCCAAACTCGGCGAGCGCCCTGCCACCCGCGTCTGGCAGGTCGCCGACGGACAGTGCATCGGCCGCGCCGGTGCCGGCCAGCAGGATCTGGTACGCAAGGCGCCGCGTCTGATTCTGGCCGCCGTCGAGTGCGCCGATCCGGTCAGCGATACCCGCCATGAAGTGCGCGCATTGCCGCTGGAAACCAATATCACCCGCTGCCTGCCACGCATCGAAGACCTCGGCGCGGTGGCCGTAGATCCGGCCCTGATCCCAATGGCCGAAGCCGAGTTCATTCTCTCCGGCGGCAACGGGGTCAAGGACTGGGCCCAGTTCCATCAGGCCGCCGAAGCACTCGGCGCCACCGAGGGCGCCTCGCGGGTGGCGGTGGATGACGGCTTCATGCCGCGCGACCGCCAGGTCGGTGCCACCGGCACCTGGGTCACCGCGCGGGTCTATATGGCCGTGGGGATCTCCGGTGCCATCCAGCATCTGCAGGGTATCGGCGCCTGCGACAAGGTGGTGGCGGTGAACATGGATCCTGGCTGCGACATGATCAAACGCGCCGACTTGGCGGTCATCGGTGACTCCACCGAGATCCTCGCCGCGCTGATCGAGCTGGTCACGCAATATCGCCAAGGAGGCGCACGCGATGCGGCATAAACGGCTGGCCGGTAAAAGCCTCGCAAGTTGGATGGCGCTTCACCCATTCACCGCGGAAGGCCGCACATTGATGGCGGAAGAGAAAAGCGTCTTCCACCCTACGGAGTCGCGCCATGACTGACTTGAACATCATCACCCTGGTCTCGGTCGGCGCTCACCCGACCTCGGGCCGCGCCCGCCGCGCCGAGCAGGACGCCCGCGCCGTCGAGCTCGGCCTGCGGCTGGCCGGCGATCGGCTGCAGCTGCTGCACGCCGGCAACCCACAGGAGCAGGCGTTGCGCGCCTATCTGGGCATGGGCCTGAGCGAGATGACCGTGCTCGAGCAGCCCAGCCACTGCGATGCACTGCCGCTGTTGAACAACTATTTGCGGGATGCTGGCGCCCACTTGGTGCTGACTGGCAGCCAGGCGGAAACCGGTGAAGGTTCAGGGCTCTTGCCCTATCTGCTGGCCGAACGTCTGGGCTGGCCCCTGGTGGTCGGTCTGGCAGAGGTAGAGAAGGTCGACAACGGCGTAGCCCAGGTGCTGCAGGCCCTGCCCCGCGGCCAGCGACGCCGGCTAAAGGTGCGGCTACCGTTTGTCGCCAGCGTCGACAACGCTGCGCCGACGGCGCGCCAGAACGCCTTCGGTCCGGCCCGCCGTGGCCAGCTGCTCGCCGAGGATGTCGCCGTGATCGAAGACAGCCTGCTGGACGAATCGCAACTGCAACCGGCACGACCACGTCCCAAACGGCTGAAGGTTATCAAGGCCAAGACCGGCGCCGAACGGATGAAGGCGGCCACCGCCAAGGCCTCAGGGGGCGGCGGACAGGTTCTCCAAGACGTGTCGCCGCAAGCAGGTGCCGAGGCTATCTTCAAGTTACTACTGGACGAGGGTGTGCTGCGCTGAGCGCAGCGCCACCTCAAATATCGAAGCCAAAGGAGCAAAACACGATGATGCATGCCGATCTGATTGACCAAGAAGATTTCCGTGATCGCCTCGTGGCACTGGGCTTTGAAATTCCCAGCGGCGCAACGGCCGAACAGGCCTGTGAACGTGCTGTCGTTGGCCTATCCAAGGAGCGCGCGCAGGCGCTACGCCGCTTGGTAGAGGAACTGTTGGGCGGCTCCGCGACCCTGCTGCCTGCGGTGCGTGAGGCCATCAGCCGGAATTTGCTTCCAGCACTGGTACGGGCCAATTAGACCTTGCTGGCCACCTGTGGAGTCGCGCGGCGGAGTCACTGCTGCCATAGCCACAGTGTCGAAGCACAGCGGAGCGCAGCTGCCGCCAAAAGCTAAGAAAAAGGTGGATGACGCCGTCATCCACCGTTATGGGACAGGACGTGGGCTACGTCAGACGCGCACGCTGGCGAAGGTCGACTCGCCTTGGGCTCGTTGCAACGCAGCCATGGTGGCGGGATTTCGGCTGCCATCATCGGGACGAGGTATCAGAGCGACTACCTGCGCCGATTGCTGACCAGAACGCTCGTCGCGCGGCGGAATGCCGAAGAACTCGCGATAGCACTTGGAAAAATGCGGCGTGGAGACGAAGCCGCAGACCGAGGCCACCTCGATGATCGACATCGGCGTCTGCTTGAGCAGCTGACGGGCACGTATCAGCCGCAACTTGAGGTAATAGCGCGACGGTGAGCAATGCAGGTATTTCTGGAACAATCGCTCGAGCTGACGTCGCGACACGTTGACATAGCAGGCCAGCTCGTCAAGATCGATCAACTCCTCCAGGTTGGCCTCCATCAGCGCCACGATTTCCAGCAACTTCGGCTGGTTGGTGCCGAGCATGTGCTTGAGCGGCACACGCTGCAGATCTTGTTCACTGCGAATGCGCTCATACATGAACATATCGGAGATTGCCGCAGCCAGTTCACGCCCATGCTGGGCGCCGATCAGTTGCAGCATCAGATCCATGGGCGCGGTACCACCTGAGGCGGTATGGCGATTGCGATCGATGGAGAACAGCCGGGGGGTGACCGAGGTGCGAGGGAAAGCTTCCTGCATCGCGGCCAGACACTCCCAATGCACGCTGCAATCATAACCATCGAGCAAGCCAGCCCTGGCCAGCGCCCAACTGCCCGTGCAAACCGCACCGAGCTGACGCCCGTGACGAGCTTGAACCTGCAACCAGTGCAGATGCTCGCGAGTCACGCTGTGCTGGATGTCCACGCCGCCGCATACGATCACGCTATCCAGGCTGGGTGCAGTATCAAAGCCGGCATCCGGCGTGATCTGCAGCCCGTCGCTGGCGGTCACCGGCTGTCCCGTCTGGGTCAGGGTAAACCAACGGTAGAGCTCCTTGCCCGATAGCTGATTGGCCATCCGCAAAGGCTCCACGGCCGAGGCCAGGGAGATGAGAGTGAAGTTATCCAACAGCAGGAAGCCGATGGTCTGTGGGAGCCGATTCGGGGGCTGCAACCCGGGGTTGATCTGTGACAATGACGGATCCTCACGCTAGGCATTTCTCGTGAGCCTTCGACGAGACTCTTTTTTGTGTTCCGACGCTCGACGGCGCCGGCTCTTGCAATTATCAAGGCAAACTGTATGCCTAATTTGAATGCGCGTTCAATAAAACTGCGGAAACTGCTGAAAGGCCCGTACTACAAGGCTCGACGGAAGCGGAGCGAACATCGGGAAGGCGGGGGCGTTACCCGCTGTGAGCACTTTCGTAGCAGTGTCGGCGATACCCATCGGCATAATCCGCGCACTGTCACAGCCTGGTAACAGGACCGGGTAACGGCCAGCGCGAGAGATGGCCAAATACCATCTCGCGCACTCGGCGAAAACGCACCACAGAAGGACATCGCGGTGCTCCCGGTGCTCGCCTTCGGCTCAGCACTCGATCGCACTGACCGCCAGGCCGCCACGAGAGGTTTCCTTGTATTTGTCGTGCATATCGGCGCCCGTATCGCGCATCGTGCGGATAACGCGATCCAGCGAGATGAAATGCTCACCGTCGCCACGCAGCGCCATCTGCGCCGCATTGATTGCCTTCATGGCGGCAATGGCGTTGCGTTCGATGCAGGGCACCTGCACCAGGCCGCCGACGGGGTCGCAGGTCAGCCCCAGGTTATGCTCGAGGCCTATTTCCGCGGCATTTTCCAACTGCTCCGGCGTCGCGCCGAGCAGTTCGGCCAGGCCGGCTGCCGCCATCGCGCAGGCGGAACCCACCTCGCCCTGGCAGCCCACCTCAGCGCCAGAGATCGATGCGTTCTTCTTGCACAGGATGCCGATCGATGCAGCGGCGAGCAGGTAGTTGACCACGTCGTCGTCGGACGCTTCGGGATGGAACTTCATGTAGTAATGCAGCACCGCGGGGATGATGCCCGCCGCGCCGTTGGTGGGCGCCGTAACCATGCGCCCTCCCGCCGCGTTTTCCTCATTGACCGCCAGGGCGAACAGGTTCACCCACTCCATCGCGCTCATGGTCGAACCGATGACGTTCGGCTTACCCAGCTCCAACAGACTCTGGTGCAGTTTGGCGGCACGCCGCCGCACCTTCAGCCCGCCGGGCAGTATGCCTTCGTGACGCAAGCCATTGGCGACACATAGCTTCATCGCCTCCCACAGGCGCAACAGCCCCTGGCGAATCTCAGCCTCGCTGCGCCAAGCCATCTCGTTGGCCATCATCAGCTGACTGACGCGCAGGCCGTGGCGCTTGCACAGCTGCAGCAGTTCGACGGCATTGGAGAAATCGTATGGCAGCACGGTGTGGTCCTGGTCCAGCTGCCCGGCCGCAGCCTGCTCGGCGTTGACCACAAAGCCGCCGCCGACGGAATAGTAGGTGTCCTCGTGCAGCACACCGGAATGCCCGTGCGCGATAAAGGTGACGGCATTGGGGTGATAAGGCAGGTTTTCCTCGAGCAGCAGCAGGTCCTTCGACCAGTCGAATGCGACCGGCCAATGTCCGTCCAGCCGTAGCTGCCCGCAGGACCGCAGCGCCGCGATGCGCGGTGCGATCTGCTCCGGATCGATGAGGTCAGGCCGCTCGCCCATCAACCCCATTATCACGGCGTTGTCGGTGCCATGCCCGACCCCGGTGGCCGACAGCGAGCCATAAAGGCGCACCTCGATACGCCAGACCTGCTCCAGCAGCTTACGCTCGCGCAGGGAGCCGACGAATAACGCACCGGCGAGCATGGGGCCAACGGTATGCGAGCTGGACGGCCCGATGCCGATTTTGAAAAGGTCGAATACGCTGATCGCCACGCTGCACGCTCCACGGGATGCCTCAAAGACAGGCGCCATCATGGTGGTTTTGCGGGCGAATAGACGTCTGGCACCGACGTAGTCATGTCCAAATCCGCCAGATTGCCTCCTAAATGACCCGCGAGTCTTGTCACCCGCTCCGCTCGAACAGTAGTAGCGCAGTCGTCACCCAGCCATCGAGATGGCGCCATCGGTGGGCCTTATTGGCGAGTCGCGCGAGCGCATTTTTGGAAGGAATGGGCCGGGCCGTCGCGGCCAGCCGACGCCTACCACGAAACCGTAACGGTTTAATGAATGAAGCGGCTGAAGAACGCGCTTCGCACCTCGTGCCGCAGGCGCAACAAGGCTGGCGTTATGACGTCAAGAGCACTTGAAAATGCGGCGAAAAACCGCCAAGGGACGGCCCCAGACGGATAAAACCAACCGGGGCAGTGAATTTTTTTCATAATGATAAGGGCCGCTACAAGCCACGCCATTGCAGACCATCAGCAAAATCGAGGCTTAACCCATGGAACGGCTTGAAAGCCCAGCGATGCCATGATGAATTTTTTTCTGTTATGGTTTTTAAGGCAGTGCATGTCGCCGTTCAGTATGCAAGCGTCGTAACTCGACAATTGCCGCCGCCAGAGGGGGATATCGTTAAGCCATATCCCTCAGCCGCCAGCCATAGCGTTGGCCACTGGATGCCTTGCGCGACTATAGCTACAGCCGTCCCAAACGGGTGTGCACATAACAATAATGGGTACCGGTTCCGCTCCGTACGGAGCGTACGAACCACGATGAGCTTACTAGCACTGCCAAAGGATGGAAGCGGTTACGACACCACGGTGAATGCACAACGATACCGAGCCAGCCGATGCTCGAGATGACCACTCATCTCGCCTGCACAGCTGCGGCCCGTCGAGCCACCGCGACACCGCTTCCGTCCAAGAACATGTCAACCCAAAAGCCATAGCAGTTGGCACTAGCCGACGGCGTCGCAAGGCGCTTTCGACTCCGTTTAGCTGATCTGGATGTCTACTGAGGGGAACCATCCCATGCAGTCTGGAAAAATCGTCGTCGAGAACCTGTACAAGGTATTCGGCCCACAAGAACAAGAAGCCATCGCCTTGCTCAAGCAAGGCTGGAGCAAGGACAAGATTCTCGCCGAGCGCGGCGCCGTCATCGGCGTAAGTGATGTTTCGTTCAGTGTCGAGGAAGGGGAGATTTTCGTGCTGATGGGCCTGTCCGGCTCCGGCAAATCCACGCTGATACGACTGATCAACCGCCTGATCGAACCCAGCGCCGGTGACGTCTTCATCGACGGGCAGAACGTGGCGAAACTGCCCCACGCCCAACTCATCGACTTGCGCCGCCGCGACATGAGCATGGTCTTCCAGTCCTTCGCGTTGATGCCGTCGCGCACGGTGCTGGACAATGCGGCTTTCGGGCTGGAGGTCGCCGGCATCGGGCGCAAGGAGCGTGAGGAGCGCGCCATGGCGGTGCTCACACAGGTCGGTCTCGACACCTTCGCGCAGAAGTATCCCCACGAACTGTCCGGTGGCATGCAACAACGGGTCGGCCTCGCCCGAGCGCTGGCGGTCAACCCTTCGATGATCATCATGGACGAAGCCTTTTCCGCCCTCGATCCGCT
The DNA here is from genome assembly GCF_047225135.1 of Pseudomonas sp. YJ42. NCBI lineage: Bacteria > Pseudomonadati > Pseudomonadota > Gammaproteobacteria > Pseudomonadales > Pseudomonadaceae > Pseudomonas > Pseudomonas sp. YJ42. The sequence goes on from NZ_CP178378.1 coordinate 2,226,353, forward strand.
CAAGCGCCGGGAAATGCAGGACGTACTGCTGGAACTGCAGAAGACTCACCGACGCACCATCATCTTCGTCTCCCATGACATCGAAGAGGCCATGCGCATCGGCAACCGCATCGGCATCATGGAAGGCGGCAAGCTGATTCAAGTCGGTACGCCGCAGGAACTGATCGATAACCCCGCCAACAACTACGTGCGCAATTTCTTCGACACCGTCAACACCAGCCGCTACCTCACCGCCGGCCAGCTCAAGTCCGATAGCGTTCCGCTCTATGTGCACAACGGTAAAGCGCCGGATGCCCTGCAGGTCTGCCAGGAACTGCAGGCGATGGACAAGCATTACGCCTTCATCGTCGACGAAGACAAACGATTCCGCGGCTCCATCAGCCTGGAGCGGATCGCCCTGCTGGTCGAGAACGGCCAGACCTGCGCCCTCGAGGCGGACGTGTTGAAACAGATCGATCCTCTTACCGAAGACCAGCCACTCGATCAGGTGATCGAACGCTTAGTGGACAACGAGGGACCGATGCCCGTGGTGGACAGCCAAGGGTTCTACGCGGGCGCCATCAGCAAAGGCCGCCTTCTGACTCGCCTGCAGGAGGACTGAACATGAGCAAAGATCTGGATCTGGGGAGTTGGGTCAACGACGTCGTCCAGCATCTGTTGGAAAACTACAGCGGCGCCTTCGACAGCCTCGGTGGCGTGGTCAGCGGGTTTTCCGAGGGCGTCGAAGCGCTGCTGATGCTGCCGCCGGCCTGGCTGCTCATCGCCATTTTCGTCGGCCTCGGTTTGTGGCGCATCGGTGCCCGGTTCGCCGTCTTCACCGCTGTGTCCTTCATTCTCATCGTGCTCACCGGTTTCTGGGAACAGACCGTAGTGACCCTCGGCCTGACCTTCTCCGCCACGCTGATCAGCCTGCTGCTGGGGATTCCGCTGGGCATCTGGTCGGCGCGCAGTGAGCGGGTCGCCATGATCATCCGTCCGATTCTGGACTTCATGCAGACCATGCCGGCATTTGTCTACCTGATCCCGGCCGCGATGCTATTCGGCCTCGGCCGTGTGCCCGGCATCATCGCCACGGTGATCTTCGCCATGCCGCCAGCGGTACGCCTGACCAACCTCGGCATCCGCCAGGTCAACAAAGAGATCGTCGAGGCTGGGCAATCCTTCGGCTGCAACGGCAGGCAGCTGTTGTTCAAGGTGCAGCTGCCCAACGCCATGCCCTCGATCATGGCGGGGGTCAACCAGACCATCATGATGGCGCTGTCGATGGTGATCATCGCCTCGATGGTAGGTGCTGGAGGCCTGGGCAACGACGTGTTGGCCAGTATTCAGCGACTGGACATCGGTCTCGGCTTCGAAAGCGGCATGGCCGTGGTACTGCTGGCAATCATCCTCGATCGCATCACCGAGAGCTTCGGCAGCACCAAGCGAGCCACGCAAAAGGCCACCTGGTACACCTGGGTGAGCACCAAGCTCAAGTTGCAGCGCCAATAGCACCACGAACCGCAGACACGGGAAATCAGGATGAATACTTTCAAGACGATAACGACTGCCGTCGGCCTGCTCACCTGCGCAGCGATGCAGGGAGCTTGGGCACAGGAGCCAGCGAGCTGCGAAAAGGTGCGTTTCGCCGAAATCGGCTGGGCCGACATCGCCGCGACCACGGGCGTGGCAATGGTTCTGACCGAGGGTCTGGGCTACCAGCCGAGCAAGGTAATGGCTTCGGTGCCGATCGCCTTCACCGGCGTGAAGAACAAGCAGATCGATGCCTTTCTCGGTTATTGGTCGCCGTCCATGGATGCGGTCATCGAACCGTTTACCAAGGACGGCGGCGTCAAGGTGCTCGAGTCGCCCAATTTGGTGGGCGCCAAGTACACCCTGGCGGTACCGACCTATGCGGCTGAGGCGGGACTGAAAAGCTTCCAGGACATCGCCAAGTTCAAGGACGAGCTGGGCGGCCGAATCTACGCGATCGAACCGGGTAACGACGGCAACCTGCTGATCGAGAAGATGATCAAGAACGATCAGTTCGGCCTCGGCGACTTCCGCATGATCGAGTCCAGCGAAGCCGGCATGCTGGTTCAGGTGCAACGTGCGATTCGCAAGAAAGAACCGGTGGTCTTCCTCGGCTGGGCTCCGCACCCGATGAATACGCAGTACGACCTGACCTACCTGGCAGGCGGTGACGAAGTGTTTGGCCCCGACTTCGGTGCGGCCAAGGTGTTTACCGTCGTGCCGCCGGACTATGTGGAGCGCTGCGCAAACGTAGGAAAGCTGCTACAGAACCTGCAGTTCACCGTCCCCATCGAAAGCGAGCTGATGGAAATGGCGCTCGAACGAGACGATCCGCAAACCGTGGCGAAGAAGTGGATCAAAGCCAACCCGGGCGCGCTCGATCAGTGGCTGGCCGGAGTGACCACCTACGACGGCCAGGACGCGGTCGCTGCGGTGAAAAAGTTCGTCGGCCTCTGACTGCCTGAACGCCATCGCGCAGAACAGGGCCAGGCAACAGTAGCCAGCAGGCCCGTCCCGGCTCAGGTGCCGAGACGAGCCTGCTCCGCAGCCACAACACAACCGATCACCTTTCATTTCGCCGGTGCGCAAGCAGAACCAGCGCGCCGAACCGTGCACGGGACCTCGCTCAATCGCTGAGATCCCTGCAACAAAACCGCAGTCCCTCGCAGAACGGGACCACGGTGGCATCACTGCCATATTCCTACATGGAGCTAAACGCATGAATCTAATCAAGCACCTTCTTTGTGGTCTCGGCGCCGCCAGCATGGCGCTCGGCATGGCCACCAGCATGGCGGCGGACAAGCCCGAGCTGAAGATCGGCTACGTCAACGGCTGGGACGACAGCGTCGCCGCCACGCACGTGGCGGGTGAAATCCTCGGGAGCAACCTGGGTTACCCGGTCAAGCTGCAGCCGGTCGAGCCGGCCATCATGTGGCAGGGCGTCGCACGCGGTGATCTCGACGCCACCCTCTCCGCCTGGCTGCCCGCCACACACGGTGAGTACTTCGAGAAATTGAAGGACAAGGTCGTGGTCCTCGGCACCAACTATGAAGGCGCGAAGATCGGCTTGATCGTGCCGGACTATGTCGAGGCCAAGAGCATCGAGGATCTCAACAAGTACAGCGACGCATTCGACGGCAAGATCACTGGCATCGATGCCGGCGCCGGTGTCATGCGCCGCACCGAAGACGCCATAAAACAATACGACCTGAACATCCGACTGATGCCCAGCTCCGGGCCAGCGATGACCACCGCCCTGACCCGCGCGGAAAAAGCGCAGAAGCCGATCGTCGTTACCGGCTGGATCCCGCACTGGATGTTCGCCAAGTGGAAACTGCGCTTCCTGGAAGATCCGAAGAAGGTCTTCGGTGACGACGAGCACGTCGATACGGTCGCCAACCCAGCGCTCGCCAGCAAGGCTCCCGAGGCCGAAGCCTTCCTGAAGAAGTTCAACTGGGGTCCTGAAGAAGTCGGTGAAGTGATGCTGGCGATACGTGATGGCGCCAAGCCGGACGCTGCCGCCCGTGAGTGGGTGAAGAACCACCCGGAACGCGTCGCCAGCTGGCTCGAATAATCGGATCTCGCAATCCCCTATACCCAACCCCGACCGGCGCCCTGAACGAGCGCCGCTCGAAGCAATGGAGTCGTGTGCATGCACGCAATCAAATGGACCACCCTGGCGCTGGCCGTCACCACCGCGGTCAGCCAGCTGGCCGTAGCCAGCGAACAGTCGGAAGCCACCGGCTTCGTCGAAGGCAGTGACCTGACGCTGCTGAACAAGAACTACTACTTCGCCCGCGACAACCACGCGCCTGGCGCCGCCCAGAGCCGCCGGGAAGAATGGGCCCACGGCCTGCTGCTCGCCTATCAATCCGGCTTCACCCAGGGCACCGTCGGCTTCGGCGTCGACCTTCATGCCGGTGGTGCGATCAAGCTCGACAGCGGTCGAGGCACCAGCGGCACTGGCCTGCTGCCAGTGGACAGCGACGGCCGTGCCGCCGACGACTTCGGCTTCGCTGGCGGCGCGGTCAAGGTACGTGTTTCCAACACGACCCTGAAGTATGGCGACCTGACGCCCACCGCCCCGGTCTTCTCCCCAGGCACCGGGCGCATCTTCGCCAGCACCGCCACTGGCTTCCAGCTGACGTCCAACGAGCTCGATCAGTTGACCGTCGACGCGGGCTATTTCACCTCGATTCGCGATCGCAACCGCTCGCTCAACCACGACGGCGAGATCACCCTGGTCTATGCCGGCGCCATCGACTCGGAAACCGTCAGTTATCTGGGCGGCACGTACCAGCTGACCGACAGCCTCAGCGCGACCCTCTACGGTTCCAAGTACGAGGACGTCTGGAGCCAGTACTACGGCAACCTGAACTACGCGCTGCCGCTCTCCGAAGGTCAGGCACTGTCGTTCGACTTCAACGTCTATGACACCCGTGACGAAGGGTCCGCCCTGGCGGGGGACATCAACACCACAGCCTGGTCGCTGGCCGCCGGCTATTCGATCGGCGCGCATAGCTTCACCCTCGCCCATCAGCAGGTGAACGGCAACGCGCCCATGGACTACATCAGCATGGACGGCACCAACGCCGGCGACTCCATCTATCTGGCCAACTCTTCGCAGTGGTCGGACTTCAACGCGCCCGGCGAGAAGTCGGTACAGGCCCGCTACGATCTCAACATGGCGACCTACGGCGTGCCGGGTCTGAGCCTGATGGCCAGGTACATCAAGGGAGACATTGATGGCGCGAGCGTCGATCCCGATGGCGCCTACGCTTACTACGCCGGAGCCGCCGGCAAGGGCAAGGAATGGGAGCGCGACCTCGAAGCCAAGTACGTGGTCCAGGACGGTGACCTCAAAGACCTCTCCTTGCGTGTGCGTTACGCCACTGCGCGCGGCTTCGCCGGCGACATCGACGAACTGCGCGTGATCACCGAGTACCCACTGGACATCCTGTAAGCAGCACCCGTACGGGCGCTCACGCGCCCGCACCTTACCCCCGAACGCCGTCGTGGCAGTGCCCGGCGGCCTTCGATTGGGCCGCAGGCAACACTGCCATCGGGAAAACCGGCTAGCTGTCCCAACCCGCCTTTGGGCTCGTTCACATCTGCGTCTGCGACGCACGACATAGTCATATCCATTCCCGACAGCCCTTTGTTTTTTTATTGATCGATCAATCAATAAAAACTAGGGTGTACAGCATTCATCATCCTCCCGGAGCCTCCAATGCCCAAGGTTGGAATGCAGCCCATCCGACGCAAACAGCTGATCCATGCCACCCTCGCGGCCGTGGACCAGGTCGGTATGAGTGACGCCAGCATCGCCATGATTGCGCGACTGGCGGGCGTCTCGAACGGCATCATCAGTCATTATTTCCAGGATAAGAACGGCCTGCTCGAAGCCACCATGCGGCATCTGATGAAGGCGCTGAATCAGGCCGTTCGTATACGCCGCGAGGCGCTGACCGACAACAGTCCGCGCGCGCACCTGAAAGCGATCATCGAGGGCAACTTCGACGACAGCCAGGTGAACGGACCCGCGATGAAAACCTGGCTGGCGTTCTGGGCGTTCAGCATGCATCAACCCGCCCTGCACCGATTGCAGCGGATCAACGACTGCCGCCTGTATTCCAATCTCTGCTGCGAGTTCCGCCGCGTTCTGCCAAAGGAGCAAGCACGCTCGGCCGCGCGAGGCATGGCGGCATTGATCGACGGCCTGTGGCTGCGCGGCGCGTTGGCCAGCGACGACTTCGATATCGAACAGGCACTGCAACTGGCCTATGACTACCTGGATCAGCTACTGACCAAGCAGGTGCACTGATCCCCCTCCTTCACTATGCACCGCGAGGATGACCATGCCCCGTTTCGAACAACAGAAACTCTACATCGATGGCCGCTATACCGAGGCCACTAGCGGCGACACCTTCGAGACAGTCAATCCAGCGACCGGCGAAGTGCTTGCCGAGCTACAGCGCGCGTCGCGGGACGATGTCAATAAAGCTGTCGCCAGCGCCACCGCGGGACAGAAGGTCTGGGCCGCGATGACCGCCATGCAGCGCTCGCGCATCTTGCGTCGGGCAGTGGATATCCTGCGCGAACGCAACGATGAACTGGCCGAGCTGGAGACCCTCGATACCGGCAAGCCTCTAGCGGAAACCCGGGCGGTGGACATCGTGACCGGTGCCGATGTGCTCGAGTACTACGCCGGGCTGATCCCCGCCATCGAAGGCGAGCAGATCCCGTTGCGCGACACCAGCTTTGTCTATACCCGCCGCGAGCCGCTGGGTGTAGTAGCAGGCATCGGCGCCTGGAACTACCCGATCCAGATCGCCCTGTGGAAATCCGCGCCAGCATTGGCAGCCGGCAACGCGATGATCTTCAAGCCCAGCGAGATGACGTCCCTGAGCGCCCTGAAACTGGCCGAGGTCTATACCGAGGCCGGCGTACCGGACGGTGTGTTCAACGTACTCACCGGCAGTGGCCGGGAAGTCGGCACCTGGCTCACAGAGCACCCGGGCATCGCGAAGATTTCCTTCACCGGTGGCACCAGCACCGGCAAGAAAGTCATGGCCAGCGCGTCCAGCTCCTCGCTCAAGGACGTGACCATGGAGCTGGGTGGCAAGTCGCCGCTGATCATCTTCGAGGACGCGAACCTCAACCGTGCCGCTGACATCGCGGTCATGGCCAATTTCTTCAGCTCGGGCCAGGTCTGCACCAACGGCACCCGCGTGTTCGTCCATCGCTCGCTGCAAGCGCGGTTCGAAGCCAAGGTGCTCGAACGCGTCAAGCGCATTCGATTGGGCGATCCGCTGGACGAGGCGACCAACTTCGGTCCGCTGGTGGGCTATGCGCACATGGACAGCGTGCTCGACTACATCGAGTCGGGTCGGGCCGAAGGCGCGCGCCTGCTTTGCGGCGGAACGCGGGTGACCGAGGGCGAGTACGCCAAGGGCGCCTACGTCGCGCCGACCGTGTTCAGCGACTGCCGGGACGACATGCGCATCGTGCGCGAGGAAATCTTCGGCCCGGTGATGAGCATCTTGGTCTTTGACGACGAAGCGGAGGTGATTCGCCGCGCCAACGACACTGATTACGGGCTGGCCGCCGGCGTGGTGACCCGCGACCTGGCCCGCGCCCACCGGGTGATCCACAGCCTGGAAGCGGGTATCTGCTGGATCAACACCTGGGGCGAATCGCCAGCCGAAATGCCGGTCGGCGGCTACAAGCAATCCGGCGTGGGCCGCGAGAACGGGCTGATGACCCTGGCCCATTACACCCGCACCAAGTCGATCCAGGTCGAACTGGGCGATTTCGCCTCGGTGTTCTAAACCGTTGCCAGCCACACGCTTCAGGCAGGACAGCGCTCACTGTTGCTCGCGGCTTCAGGCCTGAAGCGTCCATCCCAAGGACGCTGCTCATGGAATACGACTACATTATCATCGGTGCCGGTTCGGCCGGTAACGTTCTGGCGACTCGCCTGACCGAGGACGCTGATGTCAGCGTGCTGCTGCTCGAAGCCGGAGGTCCCGACTACCGGATGGATTTCCGTACCCAGATGCCCGCCGCGCTGGCCTTTCCGCTGCAGGGGCGGCGCTATAACTGGGCCTACGAGACCGATCCCGAGCCGCACATGAACAATCGCCGCATGGAGTGCGGTCGAGGCAAGGGCCTGGGCGGCTCGTCGCTGATCAACGGCATGTGCTACATCCGAGGCAACGCCATGGACTACGATGGCTGGGCCAAGGCGCCCGGTCTGGAAGACTGGACCTATCTCGACTGCCTGCCCTATTTCCGTAAAGCCGAGACACGTGACATCGGCCCCAACGACTACCATGGCGGCGACGGCCCGGTGAGCGTGACCACGCCCAAGCCCGGCAACAATCCCTTGTTCCGCGCCATGATCGAGGCCGGCGTACAGGCCGGCTATCCAGAAACCGACGACCTCAACGGTTATCGCCAGGAAGGCTTCGGCCCGATGGATCGCACGGTCACGCCCAAGGGGCGTCGCGCCAGCACCGCGCGTGGGTATCTGGACATGGCCCGTGGCCGACCGAACCTGACCATCGTGACCCATGCGCTGACCGATCGCATCCTGTTCAGCGGCAAGCGGGCCATCGGGGCGGCTTACCTGCATGGCAGCAACGACACGCCAGTGATCGTCCATGCCCGGCGTGAAGTGCTGCTGTGCAGTGGCGCCATCGCCTCGCCACAGATCCTGCAGCGCTCTGGCGTCGGCCCGGGCGCGCTGCTGCGCGAACTGGGCATCCCGATCGTCCACGATCTTCCAGGCGTCGGGGCCAACCTGCAGGATCACCTGGAGATGTACCTGCAGTACGCCTGCAAACAACCGGTTTCGCTCTACCCTGCGCTGCAGTTGCATAACCAGCCTCTGATCGGCGCCGAGTGGCTGTTCCTGGGCAAGGGCATCGGCGCCAGCAACCAGTTCGAGGCGGGCGGGTTCATTCGCTCGCGCGCCGAGTTCGAGTGGCCGAACATCCAGTACCACTTCCTGCCGGTGGCGATCAATTACAACGGCAGCAACGCGGTAAAGGAGCACGGCTTCCAGGCCCACGTCGGTTCCATGCGCTCGCCCAGCCGCGGGCGTGTACATGCCCGCTCGCGGGACCCGCGCCAGCACCCGAGCATCCTGTTCAACTACATGTCGTGCGAGCAGGATTGGCAGGAGTTCCGCGACGGCATCCGGATCACCCGGGAAATCATGGCGCAATCGGCACTGGATCCCTATCGCGGCCGAGAACTGAGCCCCGGCGTCAACATCGACAGCGATGCCGAGCTGGATGAGTTCGTCCGCCAGCACGCCGAAACCGCCTTCCATCCGTCCTGCTCCTGCAAGATGGGCGAAGACGAGATGGCCGTGGTCGACGGCCAGGGCCGGGTGCACGGCCTCGACGGGCTACGGGTGATCGATGCCTCCATCATGCCGCTGATTACTACCGGCAACCTCAACGCGCCGACCATCATGATGGCCGAGAAGCTCGCCGACCGGATTCGCGGGCGCACGCCGTTGCCGCGCAGCACCGCGCCCTATTACGTCGCGGGATCCGACCCGGTGCGCAACGCGGCGCAGGCACAGCCGGCAGCCGCGCAGAAGGCGCAAAGCGTTCAGGTCTAGGGGGGCGATATAGGGTGGATGACGCTTTTTTCATCCACCGTTGTTGCCGTCGCCTGGTGGATCGATGAAGCGTGACCACCCTACGAAGCTCTCGCGTGTGCGCGCTCAGGAATCAGGCGACGCTCAACCAAACGTCCTGCGTAGGGTGGATGACGCTCTTTTCATCCACCGTTGCCGTCGCCCGGTGGATCGGTGAAGCGTGATCCACCCTACGAAGCTCTCGCGTGTGCGCGTTCAGGAATCAGGCGACGCTCAACCAAACGTCCTACGTAGGGTGGGTGGCGCTCTTTTTTCATCTACCGTTGCCGTCGCCTGGTGGATCGGTGAAGCGTGATCCACCCTACGAAGCTCTCGCGTGTGCGCGTTCAGGAATCAGGCGACGCTCAACCAAACGTCCTACGTAGGGTGGATGACGCTCTTTTCATCCACCGTTGCCGTCGCCTGGTGGATCGATGAAGCGTGACCCACCCTACGAAGTTCTCGCGTGTGCGCTTCAGGAATCAGGCGACGCTCAACCAAACGTCCTGCGTAGGGTGGATGACGCTCTTTTCATCCACCGTTGCGGTCGCCTGGTGGATCGATGATGCGTGATCCACCCTACGAAGCTAACCTCAGAGCGAGGCTTTCACCGCGGCCAATCCGTCTTCACCCTCTCGGGTCGTGACGCCTTGCAGCCAGCCTTCGAGCACCTCGGGATGGGCCTTCACCCAGGCCTTCACCGCCGCGTCGTTGCTGGCATTTCTGGCCAGCACCTCGTCCATGATGGCGTTCTCCATGTCCTGGGTGAATTTCAGGTTGCTCAGCAATTTGCCAACGTTCGGGCACTGCGCGGCATAGCCCTTGCGTACCAGCGTATTGACCGTGCCGCTCTCGCCGAAATAGGCCTCGCCACCTTTGAGGTACTTGATGTCGAACTGCACGTTCATCGGGTGTGGCGTCCAACCGAGAAAGACCACACCCTTATCGCGCTTCACCGCGCGCCCCACCTGCACCAGCATCGCCTGCTCGCTGGATTCCACCAGTCGCCAGTCGCCCAGCCCGAACTCATCTTGATCAATCATTTTCTGGATCGACAGATTCGCCGGCGCACCGGCGGCAATCCCGTAGAGGGTCTTGTCGAACAGCTCGGCGTGCGAGTCGAGGTCCTCGAAACGCTTCACGCCGGCATTCCACACCGAGGTCGGCACCGCCAGGGTGTATTCGGTGCCGGTCAGGTTGACGCTGTGCTCTTCGATTTCACCGGTCGCCACGAACTTGTCGTAGTTGTCCTGTTGCGCCGGCATCCAGTTGCCGAGAAAGACATCGAGCTGATTCTTGGTCAGCCCGGCGAAGATGATCGGCACGCCCAGCGTCATGACCTTCGGCTTGTAACCGAGGCCCTCCAGCAGCAGGCTGGCGATGCCATTGGTGACCGCGATGTCGCTCCAGCCCGGATCCCCCAGGCGCACCGTAGAGCACTGCTCGCCTTCGACCGCGCCCTGCGCCTGGAGACTCGTGACGGCCAGCAACACGCTGCCGACCACAACCGCATTTATAGTTTTATTCATGTCCGTCTGCCTTCTCTCTGTTCGAAAGTTCCTTTGGTGACACGGGCTCGCCGCCGATTGGCGCTCAAGGCCGGGGGTAACGTGCCTTGCGCTCGAGATCGTCCAGGTCGATGTGATTGCGCATGTATTGCTGGCTGGCATCGACCCAGGGTTGATGGTCCCAGCTGGTCAGCTTGCCCAGGCTCAGCGCTTCGCTGACCAGGCGCCGACGACGCTGGCTGGCGAGCACCTGATCATGGATGGCCTGGATGTCCCAGCGCTTCCGCGCCTCGGTCAGAAAGGCCTCGGCAAGCGCCTGGTGATCGGGGGAGTTCATCAGGTTTTCGCGCTCCAGCGGATCGCCGGCCACATCGAACAGCAGGCAAGGGTCCTGCTCCGAATAGATGAACTTGTAGGCGCCGCGCCGAATCATCATCAAAGGGCTGGTAGTGCCTTCGGCCATGTATTCGCCGATCACTTCGTCATGGCCCTCGTGGCCGGTGAGGTGCGGCAGCAGCGAGCGCCCATCGAGCGGTAGATTGGCTTCCAGCGTGCCGCCCGCCAGCTCGACCAGGGTTGGCAACAGGTCGGCGGTCGATACCGAAGCACCGACCCGTGCCGGGTCGATTCCCGGGGCACGGATGATCAGCGGCACGCGAGCGGCCATCTCGAACCAGTGCATTTTGTACCAGAGGCCACGCTCGCCTAGCTGGTCGCCGTGATCTCCGGAGAACACCACGATGGTGTCCTCGGCCAGGCCGCACGCCTCGAGCGTTTTCAGCAGCTTGCCAACGTTGTCGTCGATATAACTGCAGGCGCCGAAATAGGCGCGGCGGGCATCGCGGATTTTCTCTTCGGGCAGTGATTTGCCCCAAAGATCGATGACCTTGAGCAGGCGCTGCGAATGAGGGTCCTGCTCGTCCTGGTCGATGTCCTGGCGCGGCAGAGGGATGTCCTCATCCTGATAGCGGTTCCAGTATTCCTCGGGAATGGTGTACGGGTCGTGAGGGTGGGTCATCGAAACCGTCAGGCAGAACGGCTGGCCCTCGTCTGCGCGAACGAAGTCGTAGAGGTACTGCTGCGCCTTGAACACCACTTCTTCATCGAAATCCATCTGGTTGGTACGCACGCTGGGCCCGGCCTGCAGCACCGACGACATATTGTGGTACCAGCTCAGGCGGACTTCTGGCTCGTCCCAGTTCACTGCCCAGCCGTAGTCGGCGGGATAGATGTCGCTGGTCAGCCGCTCTTCGTAGCCATGCAGCTGGTCCGGGCCGCAGAAATGCATCTTGCCGGACAGCGCCGTGCGATAACCGAGCCGCCGCAAGTAGTGCGCGTAGGTGGGCACGTCGGCTGGGAAGTCGGCGGCATTGTCGTAAGCGCCGATCTTGCTCGGCAGCTGCCCACTGACCAGGGTGAAGCGCGACGGCGCGCAGAGCGGGCTGTTGCAATAGGCCGAATCGAACACCACGCCTTCGGCGGCGAGACGCGCTAGGTTCGGCACTTGGATCGGCGACGCCGGGTCATGCATCGGCAGGATGGGAGCGGCCATCTGGTCGGCCATGATGAACAGGATATTGGGGCGCTTCATAATGCGAATGGTCCATGCCTTGTTTTTATGCGAGATTGCCTGGAACACAGTCTGGACCCTGTAGCGCTGCGGTAAACCCGGCTGCGACATATGCCTAGGATAAGCACAGCTAATGCCAAATCGAATCGATCAGATCCCCCTCGATGCACTGCGGGTCTTCGAATCCGCGGCTCGCCAACAAAGCTTCACCGCCGCTGCGCTGGAGCTGGGCAGCACGCAGCCGGCCATCAGTCAGCAGATCAAACGCCTGGAGCAGCAGTTGGCGATCCGGCTGTTCGATCGCGTCTACCGCGGCATCGTCCTCACCGAGGCCGGCGAGCTGCTCCTGGGCTATGTGCAGCAGGGCCTGGGCGCGCTGGACGCCGGCCTCGCCGCGGTGACCGCGCAGCAGCAGCATGAGGTGCTCCAGGTCGCCACCGATTTCGCCTTCGCCGCGTACTGGCTGATGCCGCGCCTGGAGCGTTTTCATCAGCTTCATCCTGCAGTGGATGTCAGCCTGGTGACCAGCGAGCGCGGCCTCGGCGTGCTGCCATCGGAAACCGACGTGGCCATCGTCTTCGGCGACGGTCGCTCCAAGCATGGCGAGGCGCATCTGCTGTTTCACGAGGAGGTCTATCCCGTCTGCAGCCCGCTGCTGCTGAAGAATGAGACGACGCCCCTGGCGCCGACAGCGCTTTCGCGGCTGCCGCTGCTGCATCTGCGCCCGGAAAGCCGCTCACGCTGGCTCGACTGGAGCAGCCTGTTTCGCGCGTTCGGCATCACTGAGACACCTGGCGCGGGCATGTTGCGCTTCGACAACTACACGCTGCTGATCCAGGCGGCGATTGCCGGCCAAGGCGTGGCCATCGGCTGGCGTCATCTGGTCGATGATCTCCTGGCTCAGGGTCTGCTCTGCCGGGTTTGTAATGAAAGCGTGCGAACCGAGTTCGGCTATTACGTCGTGCTGCCTGAGCGCAAACGACGCCAACGCCTGATCGGCAGCTTCGTGACCTGGCTGCAGGCCGAGTTGGCCAGCGACGTTGGCCAGGTCTGAATCACCAACGCCCATCCGCTCACAGGAGCAGGACACGGCCATGATCACGCACCAATAATGTGCGTAGCGCATTACATGCACTATCGCGGGGCAAACCCGCTTTGCTAGAGTCGACGGCCTTATCCCTTTTTCGTGACCGCTACCGCGGTATTCCGAGGCCATTCGAATGACTGAAACCGTCCATGCGTTTCTTGACCGCCTGAAGCAGCGCGACCCTCACCAACCAGAATTCCATCAAGCCGTCGAAGAGGTACTCGGCAGTCTCTGGCCTTTTCTGGAAGCGAACCCGAAGTACCGGCAGGCCGGCATCCTAGAGCGCATGGTCGAGCCGGAGCGGGCCATTCTATTCCGCGTTCCGTGGGTCGATGATCGGGGGCAGGTCCAGGTCAACCGCGGCTTTCGGATTCAGATGAACAGTGCCATCGGTCCCTATAAGGGCGGCCTGCGCTTTCACCCCTCGGTCAACATGGGCGTTTTGAAGTTTCTCGCCTTCGAGCAAGTATTCAAGAACTCCCTCACCTCGCTGCCCATGGGCGGCGGCAAGGGCGGCTCGGACTTCAACCCCAAAGGCAAGAGCGACGGTGAAGTGATGCGCTTCTGCCAGTCCTTCATGAGCGAGCTGTTCCGCCATGTCGGCGCCGACCTGGATGTACCGGCCGGCGACATCGGAGTTGGCGCACGCGAGATCGGCTACCTGTTCGGCCAGTACAAACGCCTGTCCAATCAGTTCACCTCGGTGCTGACCGGCAAGAGCCTGTCCTATGGGGGCAGCCTGATCCGCCCGGAAGCCACCGGCTACGGCTGCGTGTACTTCGCCGAAGAAATGCTCAAGACCTCCCACGCCAGTTTCGATGGCAAGCGTGTGGCGATTTCCGGATCGGGTAACGTCGCGCAATTCGCCGCACAGAAGGTCATGGAGCTGGGCGGCAAGGTCGTTTCACTATCGGATTCAGGGGGTACGCTGCACTTCCCTGATGGGCTGAGCGACGAGCAGTGGGAATATTTGATGGACCTGAAGAACGTCCGTCGCGGGCGGCTCGAGGAAATGGGCCGGCATTTCGATGTCACCCACCTGCCCGATCAGCGTCCCTGGAGCCTGCCCTGCGAAATCGCCCTGCCCTGCGCCACGCAGAACGAACTCGATGGCGAGGATGCGCGCACCCTGTTGAGTAACGGCTGCCTCTGCGTTGCCGAAGGCGCCAACATGCCCTCGACGCTCGAAGCGGTGGACCTGTTCCTCGAAGCGGGCATCCTGTTCGCCCCGGGCAAGGCGTCCAACGCCGGCGGCGTGGCCTGTAGCGGCTTGGAAATGAGCCAGAACGCCATGCGCATGCATTGGACCGCCGGTGAAGTGGATACCAAGTTGCACGGCATCATGCAGTCGATTCACCATGCCTGCGTGGCGTACGGCGAAGAAAACGGCCGCACCAACTACGTGAAAGGCGCCAATATCGCCGGCTTCGTCAAGGTCGCCGATGCCATGCTGGCCCAGGGCGTGGTCTAAGCAGGGTCGAACGGCGAGCCTCAGGCGGAGCCACTCGAACGAAAGCCCCCGCCGGATCGTCCGGCGGGGGCTTTTTGGTTCAGATAGTGCGTCGCACAGACCTCAGACTGGCTTCAGCCCAACGGAGGTTTCGATCCGGCCACGGCAGGCTAAAGCCCCAACGAACATCCAGCTCATGCGCTACCAGTAATTCTCCACCGCCACCTGACCGGGCTTACGGGTCAAGGCGAGGTTCAGCTCGCGGGCCTTGAGAATGGCGCGGGTGTCTTCAATCATCTGCGGATTGCCGCAGAGCATGATCCGCGAGTGCTCCGGTTCCAGCGCCAGGCCGGCGGCACGCTCCAGCTCGCCGCTATCGATCAGCGTGGTGACGCGCCCGTGCAGCGCGCCGGGGATCCGTTCGCGGGTCACCACCGGCAGGTAGGTAAGCTTCGAACCGAGGCCTTCCAGGTAGTCGCGATGCGGCAAGTCGCGAATCAGCGCCTGGTAGGCCAGTTCGGATGCGGTCCGCGCGCTGTAGACCAGGATGATCCGTTCGAAGCGCTGCCAGACCTCGAAGTCCTGCAGAATCGAGAGAAACGGCGCGATGCCGGTCCCGGTGCCGAGCAACCACAGGTCGCGACCATCGATGAAGCGGTCCAGGGTGAGAAAACCGAACGCCTGTTTGTCCACCAGCAACTCATCGCCAGGCTTGAGGCGGCTCAGCTCGCTGGTGAACTCGCCATCCGGCACCACGATTGAAAAGAAGTCGAGAAACTCGTCATGGGGCGCCGAGACCATCGAATAGGCCCGCCAGACGATGCTGCCGCTGGGCTTGCGGACACCGAGACGGGCGAACTGGCCCGCCGTGAACCGAAAGCCGGGATCGCGAGTGGTACGCAGGGTGAACAGGCTGGGCGTCAGCGTCTGCACCTCGAGCAGACGTTGACGGGTGAACTTCTCTTCGCTGACGGTCATACTTCGCTCCCTTCGCGGACTTCTGCGGATTGAGGCTCATCAGGCCACTGAATAACCTTGGCGAGGCAAGTACGCCACCCGACAGCCAGAGCAAGCAGCGTCAAGCCGTTCTGAACCGACCAGGCTACGCTGCCGATGCGTATAGCGACGCCGATCGTTTCAACGGTTTGATTCCTTGATACTCCATTCCGACGCCCACAAACACCGCCAGTTCTTATGCCTATTCTCGAATCGCCTTTCGCCCGCCTCGACCTGATCCGTCAGCCCGAGCAGCCCAACGAGCCGCTGCAGGCCTTCGACGCCGCCGACGAGTATCTGCTGACGCAGCTGCATGAGCAGGACCTGTCGCCGGATAGCCGGGTGCTGATCCTCAACGACAGCTTCGGGGCGCTGGCGTGCTCGCTGGCGCAGCACGCCCAGGTCACCAGCAGCGGCGATTCGCACCTGGCGCACCTGGCGCTGGAAAAGAATCTGCAACGCAACGACCTGACGGGTGACGCGGTGACTTTCGTTCCTGCCAGCGAAGTTGCGCGAGGGCCGTTCGACCGCGTGCTGATTCGGGTGCCCAAAACCCTGGCGCTGCTGGAGGAACAACTGATCCGCCTGCACGGCCAGCTTGCACCGGGTGCGCAGGTGATCGCCGGCGCGATGATCAAACATCTGCCACGTGCAGCGGGCGACTTGCTGGAAAAGTACATCGGCCCAGTGCAAGCCTCACTGGCGGTAAAAAAGGCACGCCTGCTGATTGCCATACCGAGCGACAAGCCAGCGCCCGTGTCGCCCTACCCGACCCGCTACCGCCTCGATCAGCCGGGCATCGAACTGCTCAACCACGCCAACCTGTTCTGCCGCGAAGAACTCGACATCGGCACCCGCGCCTTCCTTCCGCACCTGCCCAAGGCGCTCGGCAACCTGCGCGTGGCGGATCTGGGCTGTGGCAACGGCGTGCTCGGCATCGTCTACGCGCTGAGCAATCCGCAGGCGCAGATGACATTGGTGGACGAGAGCTACATGGCGGTGCAATCGGCAGAGGAGAACTGGCAGGCGATCCTCGGCGAGCGTCCGGCCGATATCCGAGCTGGCGACGGGCTCGCCGAACAGCCGCCCGCCTCGCTGGATCTGGTGTTGTGCAATCCGCCTTTTCACCAGCAGCAGGTGGTCGGCGACTTTCTCGCCTGGCGCATGTTCACCCAGGGCAAGACCGCGCTCGCGAAAGGCGGCGAGTTGTGGATCGTCGGCAACCGCCACCTCAGCTATCACCTCAAGCTCAAGCGCCTGTTCGGCAAGGT
The DNA here is from genome assembly GCF_047225135.1 of Pseudomonas sp. YJ42. NCBI lineage: Bacteria > Pseudomonadati > Pseudomonadota > Gammaproteobacteria > Pseudomonadales > Pseudomonadaceae > Pseudomonas > Pseudomonas sp. YJ42. The sequence continues at coordinate 2,243,401 of NZ_CP178378.1, forward strand.
CGAACAGGTCGCGGCGACGCCCAAGTTCGTCATCCTGAGGGCGATCAAGCCGTGAGCGAAGCACCGGCCAGGCTGAGCATCCAGCAGTTCGCCGCACGCACCGGGCTGTCCGCCGATACCCTGCGCTATTACGAGAAGATTGGCCTTCTGCGCCAGGTCGCGCGGGACGCCAGCGGCTTTCGTGTCTATGGTCCGCGTGACCTGGAGTGGGTCGCGTTCATCCTTCGGTTGAAGGAAACGGGCATGGCGCTGGAGGACATCACCCGCTATGCCGATTTACGCGAACAGGGAGAGGCGACGCTCGCCGCGCGCCAGGTCCTGCTCGAAGCGCACGCCGCCAGGCTGCAGGCACGCCTTGAGCGCGACCGCGAGCACCTCGATGCACTGCAGGCGAAGATCGAACTGTATCGCCAGCAAACAATGGCTTGACCTGGAGTCCGCTCCAACCCGCAGGCTTTCCTCTACCCAATCGAGAGGAACGCTCCATGTCTGCATCGACCCGCTACACCGAAGGCCTGGCCAAGCTCCAACAGATCGACGGCGAGGCTGGCCGCAAGGTCATTGACAGCCTGCAAGTCATCGCCCCGGACCTGGCCCGTTACGTCATCGAGTTTCCCTTCGGCGACATCTACCAGCGCCCCGGCCTCGACCTGCCGCAACGCGAGCTTGCTACGGTGGCGGCGCTGACCGCACTCGGGCATTGCCAGCCGCAGTTGGCGGTACATATCCACGGCGCGATGAACGTCGGCTGCACGCCGCAGCAGGTGGTCGAGGTGATCATTCAGATGGCCGTCTATGCCGGCTTCCCTGCGGCGCTCAACGGCATGATGACGGCCAAGGCAGTGTTCGACGAACGTGGTGTCCTGCCCCACGCATCGGGTGACAGCTGAATGGTGCGCAAGACAGCTCAGACGCCGATCATTGCGTAGGCTGGGCCGGTAGCAGCAATGATCGAACCGGTGCGAACAACGAACGCCACCGTCAAACGCGAGCCTCGCGTGCATTGGCTGCGTGCTAATCTGCCCGGCCCTGCCGTTCTTGCGCTTGCCTGATGTCGACCCACGCCAAACTCCTGCTGCGCCACCAACGCCCCTTCATCAAGTTCTGGTTTGCGCGCGTATTCACCGCCAGCGGCTTTCAGATGTTGGCGGTGGCCATCGGTTGGCACATGTACGAACTGACCGGCAGCGTGCTGGATCTCGGCCTGGTGGGGTTGGCCGAGTTCTTTCCGCGTCTGTTGTTCATCCTCTGGACCGGGCATGTCGCCGATCGCTTCGATCGCCGCCGGGTCGCCGCGTTGTGTCAGGGATTGCAAGGCCTGATCGCCCTGTCGCTGGTGCTCGGTGCCGGGGGGCTCGGGGTGACGCGGGAAATGATCTTCGTGCTAGCTTTCCTGCTGGGCACCGCGCGAGCCTTCGAAGGTCCTGCTACCCAGGCGTTACTGCCGAGTCTGGTGCCGACGCAGCTGTTTCCGGCGGCGGTCGCCGCCTCGTCTTCGGCCATGCAGACAGCGACCATCGTCGCCCCGGCGCTTGGCGGGTTGCTCTTTGCCATCGGCCCCTTGTGGGTGTATGGCCCGGTGGCACTCCTCTTCGCTCTGGCCTGCAGCCTGATGCTGAGCCTGCCGAAACGCCCGGCCCCATCGAAACAGACCGGCCCGGCGATGGACAACCTGCTCGCCGGCATGCGCTTCATCCGCAGCCGGCCGGACATCTTCGGTGCCATTTCGCTGGACATGTTCGCCGTGCTGCTCGGTGGTGCCACGGCGCTGCTGCCGGTGTTCGCCAAGGACATCCTGCTCACCGGGCCTTGGGGCCTCGGGCTGCTGCGCTCGGCGCCAGCGGTGGGCGCACTGCTGATGTCGTTCTGGTTGGCGCGATATCCAATCAACCGGCAGGTCGGTCGGGTGATGTTCGCCGCCGTCGGGGTATTCGGCCTGGCCACCATCGCCTTCGGCCTATCGACCTCGTTTTGGTTGTCGCTCGGCGTGCTGGTGATACTCGGCGCGGCGGACATGATCAGCATGGTGATACGCGGCGCCTTCGTGCAGCTGGAAACGCCGGACGCCATGCGCGGCCGGGTCAGCGCGGTCAATGGACTGTTCATCGGCGCGTCGAATCAGCTCGGCGAATTCGAATCCGGCCTGACCGCACACTGGTTCGGCACGGTGCCAGCTGTAGTGATCGGCGGGGTCGGAACGCTGATCATCACCGGCACCTGGATGAAACTCTTCCCAACCTTGGCCAACCGCGACCAGTTGCACCGCGATCTGGATTAACGTCGAAACGAGGCGGAATAACGTACCCCCCTCGCGCCCGTTTTTAGAGCTTGGACTTCGCTGGGGGCTGAAGCGGAGCGCCGCCCGGTCCACCCTACATACTGATGCCCAACCGTAGGGTGGAAAACGGCGAAGCCTTCCGCCGCCCTGCCTTTTACAACAGCTTATCCATGGTGATTGGCAAATCCCGCACCCGCTTGCCAGTGGCGTGATAGATCGCGTTGGCGACCGCTGCAGCGACACCGACGATGCCAATCTCGCCGACGCCTTTGGAGCCGAGCGCGTTGACGATTTCGTCCTTCTCCTCGACGAAAATCACGTCGATCTCACCGATATCGGCATTCACCGGGACGTGATATTCGGACAGGTTGTGGTTCATGTAACGACCTAATGCGTGGTCAATCATGGTTTCCTCATGCAGGGCCTGGCCGATGCCCCACACCACCCCACCGACGATCTGGTTGCCGGCGGTCTTGGAATTGACTACCCGCCCGGCGGCCACGGCGCTCACCGCCCGGCTGACCTTGACCGTACCCAGGTTCTCATCAACCCGTACTTCGATGAATACCGCCGAGTGCGTGGCGGTGGAATAGGCGTTACGCTCCTCTCCGGGCTTGACGCTCGCCTCGGCCTCGAGCACGCCACTGACGGCAACGATCTGCTCGACCTCTACGCTGTGGGCGGGCGTGGCCTTCAGCCGCATCTGGCCTTCGACAAACTCAACGTCGTCGAGCTTGGCCCCGGTAAATGGCGATACCGGCGACTGCTGAGCCGCGTCCAGTATCTTCTGACGCAACCCTTCGCAGGCCTGCTGCACGGCGCTGCCGACCGAGGACACGGTCGCCGATCCGCCTTCCAGCGGCGCCTGGGAAAAGTTGGAATCCCCCAGGCGGAACTCGACACGCTCCAGCGGCAGCCCCATGGCCGCCGCCGCGATCTGGGTCATCACCGTATAGGTACCGGTGCCGATGTCAGCCGTGGCGCTGCTGACCACCAACCGACCATCGGGCTCCATGCAGGCCTTGGCGCTGGCCGGCATCTGCATCGCCTCCCAAACGCCGGTGGCCATGCCCCAGCCGATCAGTTGATTGCCGTCGCGCATACTGCGCGGCTCCATGGAGCGACGTGACCAACCGAAACGTTCGGCGCCCTGCTCGTAGCACTGGCGCAGCGCCTTGCTGGAGTACGGCTTGCCCTCGTTGCCGTTGCGCTCGGCATAGTTGGTCAGGCGCAGCGCCAGCGGATCGACGGCGGCGGCATAGGCCAGCTCATCCATCGCGCATTCCAGTGCGTAGACGCCGATGGTCGCGCCCGGCGCGCGCATGTCCAGCGGGGTGTAGACGTCCAGCGGCACCAGCTGGTAATCCAGCCGCACATTGGGACACTGATAGAGCATCCCGGACCACTCGACCTCATGCTCGGTGAAATCCTCGAAGCTCGACGTCTGACCGATCGCCTGATGGGTCAGGGCCTCCAACTGCCCGTTGGGTGCAGCGCCGATGGAGATGCGCTGCAGGGTGCGCGGTCGATAGCCAAAGGTGAACATCTGCTGGCGCTTGAGCACAACGCGCACCGAGCGCTGCAGTTTCAGCGCCGCCATCACCGCGAGCGTCAGCTGATATTGCGGGCGCAGCCCGGAACCGAAGGCACCGCCAACGAAAGGCGACAGCACCCGAATCCGGCCTTTCATGCCGAACACGTCTTCGAGATAGCGCATGCAATTCTGCACGCCCTGCGTCTTGTCATGGATCTCCAGGTTGCCTTCCGGGAAATAGTGGACGGTGGATGCGTGCGGCTCCATCGGGTTGTGGTGCTCGACCGGCGTGCTGTATTTGAGATCGAGCCTGAGCATGGCGCCGCGCAGGGCGGCATCCACGTCGCCGCGGACCGGCGGTAGCTCGGCCGGTGCCTTGTGCATGGTGTCCAGTTCGCTGAGCAGATCGGTCCGATGCGGCTCTTGCTCGTACTCCACCCGCACCAGGCTGCCGGCATAACGGGCCAGTTCGAGATTTTCCGCGACCACCAGCGCGATCGGCTGGCCGCTGTAGAGGATGTGATCGTTATACAGCGGCCGGAACGGCGAGCCCTCGGCGGCATCGTCGTCTTCGTACGGCTCGTCGTAACTGGCGATCGGTGGGCGGTTCTGGTGAGTCAGCACCAGCTTGACGCCGGGCACCGCCTCGGCTGCGCTGGCATCGATGGAGACGATGCGTCCGCGCGCGATGCTGCTGTTGACCACGCTGCCGTAGAGCAAACCGGGCAGATGGAATTCGGCGGCGTATTGCGCCTGGCCGGTCACCTTGGGCGGGCCGTCGACTCGATCGATGGGCTGGCCGAAGGGAGAAGTGGCTGGTTTCATCGGGCGTCTCCTTTGGCGGCATCGCTCAGGGCACGCACGATGGCGCGCCGGCCCAGTTCGATCTTGAAGGCGTTGTGTTCGAAGCCGCTGGCACCCTCGAGGAGGATGCCCGCCGCAGCTGTGAAGGCGGCCTCGCCGGGCCCCTTGCCAATCAGCGCCGCCTCCGCTTCGGCCTTGCGCCAAGGTTTGTGCGCTACGCCGCCCATGGCGATGCGGGCGTTGCGAATGCCGGCACCATCCATCTCCAGCGCCGCTGCCACCGACACCAGGGCGAACGCATAGGAAGCGCGATCACGCAGCTTGAGGTAGCTGCTGTGGGCAGAGAAACCCTGCGCCGGCAGCTCGACCGCGGTGATCAGCTCGCCATCGACCAGTGTGTTGTCGCGGTCTGGCGTGTCACCCGGTAGTCGATGGAAGTCGGCAAAAGCGATACGGCGCTCGCCTTGTGGGCCCTGTACCTGCACCACCGCCTCCAGAGCGGCGAGGGCCACGCACATATCGGACGGATGCACCGCGATGCACGCCTGACTGTGACCGAGAATCGCATGGATGCGATTGAGCCCATCGCGCGCCGAGCAGCCGCTGCCAGGCTCGCGCTTGTTGCACGGTGTGGTGCTGTCGTAGAAGTAGTAGCAACGGGTGCGCTGCAATAGGTTACCGCCGGTGCTGGCCATATTGCGCAGCTGTGGCGAAGCGCCGGCGAGAATCGCCTGGGACAGCAGCGGGTAGCGTTGCTGCACCAGCGGATGCCAGGCCAGATCAGCATTGCTGACCAGCGCACCGATGCGCAGCCCGCCCTCAGCCGTCTCCTCGACATCTGTCATCGGCAGCCGGGTAATGTCGATCAGTTGCTCCGGACGGGTGACGTTTTCCTTCATCAGGTCGAGCAGATTGGTCCCGCCGGCAATGTAACGACTGTTCGGCCGGAACAGGCCGATCGCTTCATCGATGGCAACCGGACGTGCGTAGCTGAACGGATTCAAGGCTTCACCTCCCGCACAGCCGTGAGGCGATCGCGGGTCTGTGGCATAGCCTCTTCGATCGCCGCGAGAATGTTCGGATAGGCGCCGCAGCGACAGAGGTTGCCGCTCATTTGCTCGCGCAGCTCATCGCGGGTCTGTGCGTGGCCTTCAGCCACCAACCCGACCGCCGAGCAAATCTGCCCGGGCGTGCAATAACCACACTGAAAGGCGTCATGGCTGACGAAGGCGGCTTGCATCGGATGCAGCACCTCGCCTTGGGCCAGGCCTTCGATGGTGGTCAACTCGGCACCGTCGTGCATCACTGCGAGGGTCAGGCAGCTGTTGATCCGCTTGCCGTTGAGCAACACCGTACAGGCGCCGCATTGGCCGTGGTCGCAGCCTTTCTTGGTGCCGGTCAGATGCAGCTGTTCGCGCAGCAGATCGAGCAATGTGGCCCAGGGATATACCTCGACCTGGCGGGTCTGGCCGTTCAACTCAAGGGTGATCGGGCAGGCGGCGATCCCACCTGCGGGAGAAGATGTTTCGCTCATGGCAGCCTCACGGTTGGGGGCCGTCCGGCACCTGTTCTGTGCAGGTTTGCCGAAGACCTCAGGCATTGGGTGCGCTGTCCGTGCGTCTAGGGGGTACGACTGCCACAGGCGAAAGAATGTTCAGCCGGGGTGGCGGGCGGAGGGCGGCGAAGCCCGGAAGAGCCAAGCACCGCGCGGGCATTCATGACCGACGGGATCTCACTTGGCCCGCCGGGCGGATCATGGGAAAAATTCAACGGTGACGGCGGTCTTCCGGGCGATCGATGTCCTGCAGCACGCCCGGATCGTTCAGTTCGATCTCTTCCACCGCCGCGCTTGCGAACAGCTCCTGCGCGCCTCGATCACCCTCCAGCGTGAGCAAGCGATGGAGATAGTCGGCACCAATCCCCCGCGGATGGCCGCGGCGACCCTGGTAGGTCGGCACCACCAGCCGTTGCGGCTGAATGTCAGTGACGATGCGGGCGATGCTGTCGCGCCGCACGTAGGGCATGTCGCCCAGGACCACTAGCCAGCCACGACGAGCCGACCGGTGCGCCACCGCCTGCGCCAGGCTATGGCCAAGGCCATTGGTCCGCACTGCCAGGATTTCCGCGTCGAATCTACCAGCGTGGCATTCGAGCCAGGCCAGCAGCCCAGGGTTGTCGTCGCGGGTGACCACCAACAACCGCTCGGTCATCCCGGCCAGGGCGTTCAGGGTCTCGGCCAGCACTGGCGGCGCATCGCTGACGTCACGGCTGGCCGCGAGCAACTTGTCCTCGTCGCGATGTTCGCGATACCGGCAGCCCTGTCCCGCAGCCAGGACAATGGCGCAAACGCCCTCAGTCGAATCAGGCACAACGCCGCCCTGCCGCGACCTGCTGGCGAGTGCCGTATGCAAAGGGATTCCTATGGCAAGCGGATCGGTTTCCTCGCACAGTCATGCCGCTCATTTTTTCTCACTCATTCAGCCAATGTGCTCTCAATGAAGGGGTTGTATCGATGGCGCCGACCATAGCGCAGCAGCCGATCAGCCGGAACCCACCAGTCACGCAACGGAAAATTCAACCCGATGCAGGGCCGGTGTAAGATGCGCGGCTTTTGCGGGCAAGGCCTCGATAGGCTTTGCTATAGCGAATGAACTGCCCAGAGAGGCAGGCAGACCAACCGCCAACCCCTGACCGGCACACACGAGGATTGACCATGCTGGAGAAGCTGTTCCAACTCAAGGCGCACAACACCACGCTGCGCACCGAGATCCTCGCCGGTCTCACCACCTTCCTGACGATGGCCTACATCCTCTTCGTCAACCCGAGCATCCTCGCCGAAACCGGCATGGATCACGGCGCGGTGTTCGTCGCCACCTGCCTGGCCGCCGCTATCGGCTCGGCCATCATGGGCCTGGTCGCCAACTACCCGATCGCCCTGGCACCGGGCATGGGCTTGAACGCCTTCTTCACCTACACCGTGGTGCTGACCATGGGCTACACCTGGCAGACGGCGCTGGGCGCGGTGTTCCTCTCGGGTGCGATCTTCTTCCTGCTGTCGATCTTCAAGATCCGCGAATGGATCATCCACAGCATCCCGCTGGCGTTGCGTTCCGGTATCGCGGCCGGTATCGGCCTGTTCCTGGCGATCATCGCGCTGAAGAATGCCGGAATTGTCGTCGATAACCCGGCCACGCTCGTGGGCCTCGGCGACCTGACCGCCGGCGGCCCATTGCTGGCCTGCCTGGGCTTCTTCCTCATCGCCGCGCTGGCTTACCGCAAGGTGACCGGCGCTGTGATGATCGGCATTCTGGCAGTCACCGCCCTGTCGATCGTCCTTGGCCTCTCCGAACTCAACGGCGTTGTCTCGATGCCGCCATCGCTGATGCCGACCCTGCTGCAGCTGGATATCGCGGGCGCGCTGGACATCGGCCTGCTCAGCGTCATCTTCGCCTTCCTTTTCGTCGACCTGTTCGACACCTCCGGCACCCTCATCGGGGTGGCGCAGAAAGCCAACCTGTTGGACAAGGACGATCGCATGCCGCGCCTCGGCCGTGCGTTGCTGGCCGACAGCACCGCGACGATGGCAGGCGCCGCGCTCGGCACCTCGACCACCACCAGCTACATCGAATCGGCCGCTGGCATCAGCGCTGGTGGCCGCACCGGGCTGACCGCCTGCGTGGTCGCCCTGCTGTTCTTGCTCAGCCTGTTCTTCGCCCCGCTGGCTGGTGCCGTGCCCGCCTACGCCACAGCACCGGCGCTGCTGTTCGTCGCCGTGCTGATGATGAGCAGCCTCGCCAACATCGATTGGGAAGACCTTACCGTCGCCGCCCCGGTGGCCATCGCCGCGCTGGCCATGCCGCTGACCTTCTCCATCGCCAACGGCATCGCCTTCGGCTTCATTGCCTGGACTGCGATCAAGCTGCTCGCCGGCCGCTGGCGTGAGCTGAGCCCGGCGATGTGGATCCTCTCGATCCTGTTCGTGATCAAGCTGGGCTGGTTTGCCGGCTGATAGCGCCATGGGCACGATGATGCTTTCATCATTCACCTGCCGTGCGGTAACGGTGGATGGGTAAAGCGTCAGCTGCGCGCCCCGATCCACCCTACGATTCATTCAATTTTCCCAAGAGTCTTCATGAGCGCTCCGCAATTCGACCCCGCCACCTACGATGCCCAACTCGCCGAGAAAGCCGCACGGCTGGTTGAGCTGCTGGCGCCCTTCGACGCACCCGCCCCGGAAGTCTTCGACTCGCCACGTGAACACTATCGGCTGCGCACCGAATTTCGCCTGTGGCGTGAGGACGGCCAGCGTCACTACGCAATGTTCGAGCAGGGCGACAAGCACACGCCCATTCTGATCGACGAGTTCCCCATCGCCAGCCGTCGCATCAATGAACTGATGCCGCAGCTCAAAGCCGCCTGGAAAGCCAGCGAGACCCTGAGCTTCAAGCTGTTCCAGGTCGAGTTCCTCACCACGCTTTCCGGCGATGCGCTGATCACCCTCGCCTACCATAGGCCGTTGGACGACGCCTGGCAGGCCGAAGCCGAGCAGCTGGCCGCTGCCCTGGGCGCCAGCATCGTCGGCCGCTCCAAGGGCAAGCGCATCGTCATCGGCCGCGACTATGTCACCGAGCAGCTGACCGTTGCCGGCCGCACCTTCAGCTACCGGCAACCCGAAGGCGCCTTTACCCAGCCCAACGGCGACGTGTGCCAGAAGATGCTGAACTGGGCCTACGACGTGCTTGGAGAACGAGACGACGACCTACTCGAGCTCTATTGCGGTAACGGTAACTTCACGCTGCCGTTGGCAACGCGTGTGCCCAAGGTACTCGCAACCGAGATCAGCAAATCCTCGGTTAATGCTGCCCTGGCCAACCTCGACGACAACGGCGTCGACAACGTGAGCCTGGTACGCCTGTCCGCTGAAGAGCTGACCCAAGCGCTGAACGAAGTGCGCCCGTTCCGCCGCCTGGCCGGCATCCAACTGAAGAGCTACAACTTCGGCAGCGTCTTCGTCGACCCGCCCCGCGCCGGCATGGATCCGGACACTTGCGAACTGACCCGCCGCTTCGAGCGCATCCTCTATATTTCCTGTAACCCGGAAACCCTCGCGGCGAATATTGCCCAGCTGCACGACACCCACCGCATCGAGCGCTGCGCGCTGTTTGATCAGTTTCCCTACACGCACCACATGGAGTCAGGCGTGCTGCTGGTTCGCAGGTGATCGCCGAGTGAACGTCCGGTAACCCGCTGGCTTTCCACATTCGTAACCATTGAGCCGTTACGGAGGTGGGGACATGCTGGTTTTTCGAGCCGATCTATACCGACGGCCTGGCGCAGATCTCCTATCTGGTGGGCAACAGCAAGGCTTTGGCCGCCGCAGTGATCGACTCGTGCAACGCCGCGACCGTCCGCCGCAGGCGAAACGGCCATTCGCCAATGGTTTGCTTAAGCCTGTCACCCTAGACTGGCGAAATCCCCTACTCGGAGTGTGTGAAATGACTGTTTTGAACCCACTGGCACGCTACGGGCGGCTGTCCATCGCCTTGCACTGGCTGATGGTGCTGTTTATCGCTGCGGTCTACGCGACCATCGAACTCAAAGGCAATTTCGCCAAGGGCAGTGAACCGCGCGAAGTGCTCAAGCAATGGCACTTCATGCTGGGTCTGACGGTGTTTGCACTGGTCTGGCTGCGCCTGCTTACCCGATGGCTGCGTCCGGCACCGAAGGCAGTCGCCGGGGCGGGCTGGGAACGCGCGCTGGCCAAGCTGGTGCACCTGGCGCTGTACGGCCTGATGATTGGCCTGCCGCTGCTCGGCTGGCTGACCCTGAGCGCGGCGGACAAGCCGATTCCCTTCTTCGGCCTCGAACTTCCGGCGCTGATCGGCGCCAACAAGGAGCTGGCCGGTGAGTTCAAGGAGTTGCATGAAACGCTGGCGGTGGCCGGCTACTGGCTGATCGGCCTGCATGCGGCGGCAGCCTTGTTCCATCACTACGTGCGCCACGACGGCACCCTGCTGCGCATGCTGCCGCAGCGCCACCAGGCCTGAAGCGCAGACGCAAAACGCCCGGTCGACTCATCATCGACCGGGCGTTTTCATGTCTCAGCCGAGCAGTTCGCTGAACGGCAGATACTCCACCGTCTCACCCGCTTCCAGCGTGCGGTTAGGCTCGACGATCGCTAAGCCCTCCGCCCAGCTAGCGGAGGTCAGCATCGCCGAGCCCTGCCGCGGGTGCAGGCACACGCGCAGCTCGCCATCGACCTGCTCCAGCCGCGCGCGCAGGTATTGGCGGCGGTTGTTCGACTTGCGCCAGACGAAGCCGGCGGTCAGGTGCAGCGGCTTGGGCAGCACCTCGGTGCAACCCTGGGCACTGAGCAGGAACGGCCGAGCCACCACCAGCGAAGTGATCAGCGCCGCCGCCGGGTTGCCCGGTAGGCCGATCCACGGCTTGCCGTTGACCTCACCGAACGCCAGCGGTTTGCCCGGCTGGATCGCCAGGCGCCAGAGGTGCAACTCGCCCAGCTCCCGAATCGCTTGTTTGAGATGATCTTCCTCGCCAACCGAGACGCCACCGGAGGTAATGAGAACGTCCCACTCAGAGGCAGCCAGCGCCAGAGCGTCGCGGCTGGCGGCCAGCTCGTCGACGAGGATTTCGTAGTCGTGCACCTCCAGCCCGAGGCTGCGCAACACCCCGAGCAGCGCGTAGCGGTTGGCGTTGTAGATCTGCCCGGGCGCTAGCGGCTCGCCCGGCTCGCGCAGTTCGTTGCCGCTGGAGAGCAGGCCGACGCGCAGCCGTCGATAGACCGCAACCCGGGCCACGCCCAGGCTCGCCAGCAGTCCCAGCTCCTGCGGTCGCAAGCGCTTGCCGGCCTGCAGCACCGGCGCACCGGTCACCAGCTCCTCACCCCGGCGGCGCACATGCATGCCCAGGTTGACCGCCGGAAGCCGCACGCGGTCAACCTCGATCTGGCAGTCTTCCTGGGCCACCACGGTGTCGGCGCCCGGCGGCAGCGGTGCGCCGGTGAAGATGCGTACCGCATGCCCCACCGGCAGGTGCTGATCGGCCGAATCGCCGGCGGCGATGCGCCCGAGCAGCGGCAGCCAGCCGCCTTCGGCGGGCAGGTCGGCGGCGCGCAGCGCGTAGCCGTCCATTGCACTGTTGTCCCACGCCGGTATCGAAAATGGCGCGTTCAGCGACTCCGCCAGCACCCGACCGAGAGCATCGGGTAACGCCACACGCTCCACCGCGGGTAACGGCGGGACGCGGGCGAGCAACTCATCGATCGCCTCGTCCACAGGTTTAAGACCACTGATGTCGCAACCGCAGGCGCTCAGGGGCGGCTGGAATTCGTTCTGGGGTAGGTGAGCCATGGCTCCAAGCTCCGAGGAAAATAGCGGCAGGCCGAACCTGCGCGGGACCGGGGGCACCCCGTCGGGGTGTTTCCACCTACCCTAGCCGTTTGCGCAGCGACCTGCTGCGGGTTGCGGCCAAGGGTCGCGGCAGCCCGCTAATAGTCGCTACCTTGCTCCGTGTTCGAAGCCGCGGGAGGCGTTCCGGCAACCCTGGCGGAACAGCATGCGAAGAAGCAGAACGCAGGGGCACGCGATGATCGGCTCGAGTGCCCCGTCATCCTGGGTGCTACGCGGTGACGTGAATGTCAGCATCAGATCGTTGAATGGAAGTAATGGCTACGGACATTAGGTAACTGGCCAGCCGGGACGTGATCCAGCCAGCATCAGGGCGCTGCATCATCACGGCGAAACGGCATCGGCTCGGTCGGCGGTTCCGGCTCCGGCCGGGCATCGCCCAGACGGAACGGCTGCGGCGCTTCGTCCACCAGCCGACGGGTCGGCGGCCCGACCCGCTCCGCCGGTGTTTCAGGTGTTGCTCGCTCGCGCATGAACAGCAGCGCAACCGCGGCAAGCAGTGCAGCGCATACCCGGTAAATCAACGAGGCTAGATCGAAGCCGATCAGCTCACCGCCATCGAGCCACAATGATCCCAGCCGTCCAGCGGCCAATGCCAGCATGGTGATAACCAGCATGACCAGCGCCGCCCTGGCGCGCTCCGGCTCGCGCATCGCCCAGATCAGGAACAACGCCATACCCAGCTGCAATCCGCCGTAATAGACACGCATATGGCTGACCGAGGCGGTCTCCATCAACAGCATCCCGTTCAGATTGGCCATCTCATAAGGGCGCAGCCAGTAGGCGAGGCTGAAACCGATCATGATCACGGCCTGGGCAACCAGAACGAAACGGGCAAAACGCATCGAAAACTCTCCTGATAGCGGCTCCGTACCACGGTAGACATCCGACCGAAGCGGCGGGCGTTGGTTCGCCCGCAGGACCGCGGTAGTGGTGCGGTGATCGCACATGGGAGGGCACTTGGGCCACGTGCCCGGTTGGCGGTATTCTGCAGTGAGTTCGCCGGAGTAAAACACCATGCGCCATCTGCTACTCGTCACTACCCTCTTCGCCAGCCTGGCTCAGGCAGCCGAACCCATCGCCATCGACGTTCACCGCGACGCCAGCTGCGGCTGCTGCCGCGCATGGATCCAGCATCTCGAAGACAACGGTTTTCAGGTCAACGACCACGTCGAGGCCGACATGATCGCGGTCAAGACCCGCCTCGGCGTGCCGCAGCGGCTGGGCTCTTGCCACACCGGCGTGATCGACGGCAAGTTCGTCGAAGGGCATGTCCCGGCCCGCGACATCCTCAAACTTCGTGCTCAACCGGAGCTGATCGGCGCGGCAGTGCCCGGTATGCCCATGGGCTCGCCGGGCATGGAGATGGGCGACCGCAAGGATGCCTTCAAGGTGATCGGGCTGAGCAACCAGGGCAAGGAATCGGTGCTGGCCGACTACCCGGCGAACTGATCGAGAAATAGACGAAACGCCAAGCGCTTGCTGAATTAACGGGCGGCATATCGGGTCTACCCAGCGGCAGACACCTGTAAAGGGATTCGTATATGCGTTGGAAGAAAGCACGTCGCAGCGACAACGTAGTAGATGCCCGGGGGCGCAGCGGCGGCATTGGTGGCGGGCGCCTGAGTCTGGCCGGGGTGGCTGTCGTGGTAGTGATCGGCTTGCTGTCCGGTCAGGACCCCATGCAGATCCTCGGTCAGCTGGCCAATCAGACCGGCTCCGGCCCCACTCAGCAGAGCACCACGCCAGCCCGCGGCGACGACCCGCAAGTGGCATTCGTCCAGGCCATTCTAGGTGACACCGAGGACACCTGGCGCGCACTGTTCCAGCAGTCCGGCGAGCAATACCGCGACCCAACGCTGGTGCTCTTTCGCGGCGGAGTCAATTCAGCGTGCGGCTTCGCCAGATCGGCGGTCGGCCCCTTCTATTGCCCGGGCGACCGGCAGGTGTACCTCGATCTGCAGTTCTTCGACGAAATGGCCTCGCGCTTCTCCGTCGCCGGAGATTTCGCCCAGGCCTACGTCATCGCACACGAGGTCGGTCATCACGTCCAAACTCTGTTAGGTGTCTCGCAGCAGATGCAGGCGGCACGTCAACGCGGGGCACGCATGGAAGGGGATAACGGCTTGCTGGTTCGCCAAGAGCTGCAGGCCGACTGCTTCGCCGGTGTCTGGGCTTTCCATGCCCAACAGCGCCATGACTGGCTCGAGGAAGGCGATCTGGAGGAGGCACTGAACGCCGCCAACGCCATCGGCGATGATCGTCTGCAAAAGCAGAGTCAGGGTCGCGTGGTGCCGGATGCCTTCACCCATGGCACCTCGGCACAGCGGGTGAAATGGTTCCGCACCGGCTTCGACAGCGGCGAGCCGGCACGCTGCGATACGTTCCAGGCGCAACGACTCTAATCCGGTCGTGGTCAGCGCCGTCAGCCGACCCAGCGGTACACCGGTGCGTCGCCTCCGCTGTCAATCTTCACCTGAGCGCTGTGGCGCAGGCGCACCAGCAAGCGCTTGCCCGCCTGCGCACTGCCCGTCAGCGCTTCCAGCTCCGCCAGCAACTGCGGTCCATCCATTCGCCCTGCATCGCGCAGCAGCTGCTGCGCATTCAGCCAGTGCGGATCGGCCTGCGCCTGAGCCGGAGCAACCTCTGACGTACGCAGCTGGGATGCCAGCTGTGTCCAGTCGTGCTCATCCATCTCGATGCTGAGGTCAACCGGCCATTCGCCTACATACCCACGAATTCGAATCATCCCCACTCTCCTGAACGTTCCGGATGGCATGCTCCCACGCTCCAAGCAGGCTGGCTAGCCAGCGTCATTTTTTGTTATAACGTAACCAACAATTCAACTGGAGTTCGTTATGCGCCGCTTGCTGCTTGCCCTGCCCTTCGCCCTGCTGCCCGGTTTCGCTCTGGCCGCCGAACATCACGATCATGACCACGATCACCATGACAGCCTCGGCGCCCATGAGCACGGCGCCGCCGAGCTGGACGCCGCGCTGGAAGGCTCGACGCTGGAAATCGAACTGCGTAGCCCGGCGATGAACCTAGTGGGCTTCGAACACGCGCCGAGCAGCGACGCGGACAAGCGCAAGATCGCCGACGCCCGCAAATGGCTGGAACAACCGGATACGCTGTTTGGGCTGCCAGCCGCGGCAAACTGCAAACTGGTCGAAACCGGGCTGGAAAGCCCACTGTTCGAAGGCGCAGCTCATGACCATGATCATGGCGATGAGCACGAGCACGAGCACGAGCACGAGCACGAGCACGACGATGATCAGGAAGGTCAGCACAGCGAGATCCACGCGCACTACCACTTTGATTGCGCCACACCCCAAACGATTCAAGCACTCGACCTGCAGGAACTGTTCAAGGCTTTTCCCGGCACTAAGAAAATCCAGGCTCAGCTGATCGGCCCGAATGGGCAACGCGGCGCACAACTTGACGCCAGCCAGCCGCGCGCGACCTTCTGACCCCCGTGGCCTGCCGCCGCCCGGCCCGACGCAGTAAACTCACCGGCTCGCCTGAAACGGATCATCTCGATGACCGCACCCTTGCTCGATCTCCACCACCTGGGTTTTGCCTGGCCCGGCCAGGCAGAACTGCTCGACATCCCCAGCTTCAAGCTGGAACGCAACCAGAGCCTGTTCCTCAAGGGCCCGTCCGGCAGCGGCAAGACCACCTTGCTCGGACTGATTGGCGGCGTGCATAAAGCGCAGCGCGGGACGGTTCGCCTGCTTGGCAGCGATCTCGCGGCGCTCTCGGCCGGCGCACGGGACCGTTTTCGCGTCGACCACACCGGTTATATCTTTCAGCAGTTCAACCTGCTGCCGTTTCTCTCGGTGGCCGAGAATGTAGGCTTGCCCTGTCACTTCTCCAAGGCTCGCGCCGAGCGCGCCCGTCAGCGGCATGGCAGCGTTGCGCAAGCAACGGCAAGCCTGCTCCAGCATCTCGGACTATCCAAGAGCCTGCTCGAGCGACGTGCCGAAGCATTGTCGATC
Organism: Pseudomonas sp. YJ42; assembly: GCF_047225135.1. Taxonomy (NCBI): domain Bacteria; kingdom Pseudomonadati; phylum Pseudomonadota; class Gammaproteobacteria; order Pseudomonadales; family Pseudomonadaceae; genus Pseudomonas; species Pseudomonas sp. YJ42. Next base: position 2,259,442 of record NZ_CP178378.1, read on the forward strand.
GGCCAGCAACAGCGCGTCGCTGCCGCACGCGCACTGATTGGCCAGCCAGAGCTGGTGATCGCCGACGAGCCCACTTCGGCACTCGACGCAGACAGTCGGGAAGCCTTCCTACAACTGCTCTTCGCCGAATGCCGGGAGGCCGGATCGAGCCTGCTGTTCGTCAGCCACGACCAGAGTCTGGCGCCGCTATTCGACCGCAGCCTGTCATTGGCGGACCTCAACCGCGCCGCTCGCACCCCGGAGATATAGGCCATGTACCTGTTGCGCCTGGCGTTGGCGAGCCTGAACAACCGCCGTTTCACCGCCCTGCTCACCGTCTTCGCCATTGCCCTCTCGGTATGCCTGTTGTTGGCCGTCGAGCGCGTGCGCACCGAAGCCCGAGCCAGTTTCGCCAGCACCATCAGCGGCACCGACCTGATCGTCGGCGCCCGTTCCGGCTCGGTGAATCTGTTGCTGTACTCGGTGTTCCGCATCGGTAACGCGACCAACAACATTCGCTGGGACAGCTTCGAACACTTTGCCCGACACCCGCAGGTCAGCTGGGCCATTCCCATCTCGCTGGGTGATTCCCATCGCGGCTATCGCGTCATGGGCACCAGCAGCGCCTATTTCGAACACTACCGCTACGGGCGTAAGCAACCGCTGCAACTCGCGCAAGGTCGGCCGTTCGCCGAAGACCCGTTCGAAGTGGTATTAGGCGCCGAAGTGGCCGAAGCGCTGAAATACAAGCTGGACGACCAGCTGGTGCTGGCGCATGGCGTCGCCACGGTCAGCCTGGTCAAGCATGACGACAAGCCGTTTCACGTAGTCGGCATTCTACGGCGCACCGGTACTCCGGTGGATCGCACACTGCATATCAATCTGGCCGGCATGGAAGCGCTGCACATCGACTGGCAGAACGGCATGCCGGCGCGCGGCGCGGCGCGCATCGACGCTGCACAGGCGCGTCATATGGATTTGCAGCCCAAGCAGATCACCGCCTTCATGCTCGGCCTCAACAGCAAGATCGCCACCTTCAGCCTGCAGCGCGAAATCAACCAGTATCGCGGCGAGCCGCTGCTGGCGATTCTCCCGGGTGTTGCCCTGCAAGAGCTCTGGGGCCTGATGGGCACCGCGGAAAAGGCCCTGTTCGTGGTATCGCTGTTCGTCGTACTGACCGGATTGATCGGCATGCTTACGGCGATCCTGACCAGCCTCAACGAGCGACGTCGGGAAATGGCGATTTTGCGCTCGGTGGGGGCACGTCCCTGGCATATCGCCGGACTGCTGATACTTGAGGCGTTCAGCCTGGCGTTGGCAGGCGTGTTGTTCGGCCTGCTGTTGTTGTACGCCGCGATTGCGGCCGCCCAAGGTCCGCTGCAGAGTCACTATGGACTCTACCTGCCATTGGCGTTGCCCAGCGCCTATGAGTGGTCGTTGCTTGCCGGCATACTGCTGGCCGGGCTGCTGATGGGTGGCGTGCCGGCCTGGCGCGCCTACCGGCAGTCCTTGGCCGACGGCCTGTCGATCAGACTATGAGGAACTCCATGTCTCGCCTGCTGTTCGCCGCCCTGCTCGCCCTTGCGGCCCCCTTCGCCGCTGCCGATGTCCGCGAACTGCAGTGGTCGGACCTGATTCCGGCGGATGCGCCTCCGCCGCCACCCCCCATAGCGATGCATGACATGTCCCAGCTGGCCGATGTGCTGGCAGCCGAAGCGGGCCCGGCAGCGGCTCAGCAATCGCCTGCCGAGCCAGTGGTCAAAGAACTCGATGGCGTGCAGGTCAAACTGCCGGGATATATCGTGCCGCTGGAGGTCGGCGAGGATGGGCGGGTAATCGAGTTTCTACTGGTACCCTATTTCGGCGCCTGCATCCACGTACCACCGCCGCCGTCGAACCAGATCGTCCATGCAACCAGCGAACTGGGCGTCAAGGTTGATGAGCTGTATCAGCCGTTCTGGATCGAGGGCCCGTTGAAAGTCGAGCACGCCAGTAGCGAACTGGCTGAGGCGGGCTATCGCATGGAAGCCCAGAAGATCTATCTCTACGAGCTGGAGTAAGGGTCGCCGCCGGCCCCGGGTCCTCGATAGATCGAGCTACCGAGGCCGGAGCAGCATCAGGAAGCGCGGAGTCACCCGGCCGGGCGACTCCATGCACTGGACTTAGCGAACACTTGCAATCTGGCGCTGCCGTTCGAAACTCAGCTCACCCTCGGCCCAGTCCCGCCAGGCCCGCACCTTGCGGCGTTCGGCGCCGGCGCGCTCGGCCTGTTTCAGCGCATCGAGGCCGGCCTGCCAGCGAGCTTGCTCCAGCTCCAGCTGCGCGACATTCAGCCAGAGCTTGGCGTTGCCGGACTGTGTCGCCAGCTCGCGGTAAATCTGCACCGCTTCCGAGCGCTCACGCGCTTGCCACCAGAGCATGCCCAGACGTTCACGCCGCGTGGCATCGCTGGGCAGCAGACGCGACTCGAGCATGCCCTTGAGCAGTTTCGCGCCTTGCCAGGGTTGGCCAGCGGCCCCGGCCAACAGCACCAGATTGTCCAGCTCCGCCTCGCTGAAACGCAGCCCTTTGACATGGGCGGCACGCAGGGTCGCGAGCGCCTTGTCCTCGTCACCTGCCATCTGCTGCAAGCTCGCCAACTGACGCCAGCTCTTGACCTGATTAGGGTGACGCACAAGCAGTCGGCTCTGCCAGCGTTCGGCGGTTTCGTAGCGCTTCAACTCGGCGTTGCCGGCCACCAGGAACTGCAACCAGGTATCGGCCGCGTTGGGGTTGGCCTGGACATAGCGCTCTGCCAACGGCAGTGCCTTGGCGTGCTGCCCAAGCCCCTGATAGGCCTGGACCAGCATCTGCAGGACTTCTTCGTTCGCCTGGTCAGGCGAGCCCAGCAGGCTGATCACCTTGTCGTAGCGATGCTCGATCAGATTGAGCTTCGCCAGGTTGAGCCGCTCGTTCGTCAGTATCGACTCGTCCAGCTTGCCGCTGGTTATCGCTTTCTCGAGTAATTCGAGGGCCTGCCGGTTGTTGCCTTGCGCCCAAGCCAGATAAGCGCGGCTGCGCCATAGCAGTGCCTCTTCGGCGCTACCTGGCTTGGCTTCGGCTTGCTCGAGCGCCCTTCGCGCGGCGCCGAAATCCCCTCTCTCCTGGGCGCTTTGCGCGCGTTCCAATGCCTTGAATACGCCAGGATCGATGCTCTGGGCGGCTTGAGCCGATAGAGCGAACAACAACGAGATCAGTAACAGCAAACGGGGCATGTCAGCGTTCTCCTTGCAGGCGGAAATGCAGGGTTTTGACGGCTTCGCGCGATACCGCGGAGCCGTTCTCGGTACGCGGCGTAAAGCGCCAGCGAGCGGCGGCACGACGTGCTTCGCGGTCGAAGACATTCGGCGGCGAGGCGTCCAGTACCCGGATGTTTTCGACCTTGCCCGCTGCCGTGATGGTGAAGGCGAGCTTGATGTGGCCTTCGATGCCGCGTTGACGTGCCCGATAAGGGTACTCGGGACGCACATCGTTGAGCGGCATGACCTCCTGCTCGGGGCCGGACTGGCCTGCCGTCTCGTCGGCCGAAGGGGCCGCCGGCGCTGGAGGTGCTGCTGGGGCGGACGCGGCCGTCAGCCCGGCAAGGCTCGGTGCCGGCGCGCTGGCAACCGAGACGCCAGTATCGATGTTCGGCAGCGGCAGATCGAGCTTGGGCAGATTGGCACTGGGACTGGCCATACTCGGTGTCGGCGGCGTGGGCGTCGGCGGCGTCTTCGGCTGCGGCGGTTGTGGTGCCTGCTGCCGCGAGCGCGTCGCCGCACTTTCGTCTCGATTGTCCATACGCACGAAATTGGCGATGGCTACTGGATCGTCCGTCACCTCGTTACGCGGCGGGTTGACCATGCTCAGCATCAGCGCAAACAACAGCAGCGCCACCACGCAGGCAGCGACGAAGGACACCCCGACGCGGGTCAACCCACGAACCATCACGGCGCTCCCGACGTAGCGGCAAGCGCCACGTCCTGGACCCCGGCCAGACGCGCCTGGTCCATAACCTGGACGACAAGACCGGTACGTGCATCCTGGTCGGCCTGGACCACCACGGCGCCCTCCGGCTGGTCGACGCGCATGCGTTCGACATGGGCACGCACGCTGCGTACATCCACGGCCTGCTTGTCGATCCAGACCTGACCATCTGCCGTGACCGCGATGAGAATGTTGCCCTTATCCTGCGCACTGGCGGTGTCGGCCTGAGGCCGCTGAACCTCGACGCCGGACTCTTTGATGAACGAGCTGGTGACGATGAAAAAGATCAGCATGATGAAGACCACGTCGAGCATCGGCGTCAGATCGATGCCGGTGTCTTCTTCCTGCTGGTAATGGTGACGACGCATACGCATCCGTTAATCCTCAATCGTGACGCAGCTGGTCGGCCAGCCGGTCGAGAGCCTGGCGCGAAATACGTTCGAGACGCGCCAGGCTGAACAGTCCAGTGATGGCGAGCACCATGCCAGCCATGGTCGGCAGGGTCGCCTGCCAGACGCCCGCGGCCATGCCGCGAGGGTTGCCGGTGCCGTTGAGCGCCAGCACATCGAATACAGCAATCATGCCGCTGACGGTACCGAGCAGGCCCAGCAACGGATACATGGCCACCAGAGTCTTGCTCATGCGCAAGGGACCTGCGAGCTGCTGCTGGGCCTGGGCCAGCCAGGCGCTGCGCACCGCGCGCTGCCAGCTGCCGGATTCGTTGCCCAGCTGCGACCAGGCCTGGCGCCGGCTTTCGACCCAGCGTGGAAACACGCGGCGCATGAACCACAGACGCTCGAACACCAGCGTCCAATAGAGCACGCACAGCGCCGCCAGCGCCCACATCACCGCGCCGCCCGCCGCCATGAAGTCGAGCAGCGAGTAAGCGCTGTCGACCAGACGTAGCCATTGGCCGTGCAGGTCAGTCACGGCGCTGTGTTCCCGACAAGTGCAGCGCGATCAACCCGGCGCTCTGCTGCTCGAGCAGCTGGATCAGCGCCTTGCTGCGGCTGGCCAGCAGGCTGTGCAGGAACAGCAGCGGAATCGCCACGACCAGGCCGAGCACTGTGGTGACCAGCGCCTGAGAGATGCCGTCGGCCATTAGCCGCGAATCGCCACCGCCGCTCTGGGTGATCGCCTGGAACGTCACGATCATACCGGTCACCGTGCCCAGCAGACCGAGCAACGGCGCGACCGCACTGAGCAGCTTGAGCAGTGGCTGGCCGCGCTCGAGAGGCGGTGTTTCTTGGAGGATCGCCTCGTCGAGCTTGAGCTCCAGAGTTTCGAGGTCCGACAGCTGTGGCTTGGGTCCCAGCACCCCGATGATGCGGCCTAGCGGATTGTCATCGCGCGGCTGATGAAGCTCCCGGGTCTGACGGCTTACCGCACGGCCAACGCCCGCTAGATAGATCATGCGCCAGACCGCAAGGACAAGCCCGATGGCGCCCAGGACCAAAATGACCCAACCCACCAGCCCGCCTTGCTGAAGGCGATCCCACAGCTGTGGCTGGCGCTGCAACTGAGCCAGCAGCGAGCCGCGGCTCGGGTCGATCGGCAGCGTCGCCAGCGCGTCACTGCTGCTCAGGTAGTCACTCACCTGCCCGATGCCGGCCGGCTGACGGCTGGGCGTCAGCAGCTCGCGAGCGTCACTGTCGTAGCGCAGGAAATTGTCCTGAGTGAAAGCCGAGAAGTTGCCGACACGCAGGACCGATTGCTCGCTGCGTTGCCCGTCGACACCTACTACCGGCAGTTCGACGCGCTCGATCTGACCGCTGGCTGTGAGGTCCTCAAGCAGGGTCATCCAGAAGCTGTCCAGATCCTCGGCCGAGGGCAACGTGCGGCTTTCAGCCAGCGCTTTGAGCCGCTTGAGTCGCTCTGGATACTGCGCATTGAGCAGGCTGTCCTGCCATTGGCCGGCGATATCGCCAGCGCTCTGCCGCACTACTCCGAACAATTCGCCAAGGTGGCCAACCCGCTGCGCCAGCAGTTTTTCCTGTTCGGCCAGCTCGGCTTCCTGGCGATCGAATTCAGCTTTCAGGCGCTCGGCTTCGGCTTTTTGCTTTTCAAGCGCGGCATTGGCTCGCGCCAGCAGCTGCGCTTGTTCGCCGCGATTCTGGATGAACGCCTGCTCGCGTGCTTGCATGGCATCGACTTCCGCAGCGCGCTCGCTGCGAATGCGCTGCAGCAACTGATCAGGGCTCAAGGGCTCGGCGGCCTGAACCATTGTCGGCAACAGGCCGATGAGTAACAACGTCAACAAGCGGCTCATTGCGCAGCCTCCTTGGCCAAAGTCTTCACAGGCAGTTCCAGCCAGGTCGGTGCCTGCTGCTGACGAGCAATCGCAATCGCCTTAGTGATTGGTCGACGGGCACTGCCGTCCAGCGCTTCCCACGCGCGAGTCCTGGGGTTCCACCAACCACTCTCATGGGCATCCAACGTCTGGTAATAAAGCATCGTACGCCCCAGTCGGAGGAACTCTACGCTGCGGCTGCCACCTTCGACCGGTAGCTCTCCGCGCCAGGCTTCCAAGGTGCGGCCGTAGTCGCTCTCGATCTGATAGGCCTCAAGGATGCGGCGATATTTCTCAGCGAGACTGACGTCGGCGCGCGCCTGCATGTCCTGCAAGCTGGCCAGGCGATCGGCGCGCTCGTCTGGAAGGAACGGAAGGTCTGCCGCGATGAACTCTTCAAGCACTTCGATCATCCGCCCCATCTGCGGTGCAACGGCTTCCTGGGTACGCTCGATGCTGTCTAACTGACGCTGAAACCCGTCCAGCTCCTTGCGCTGCGCAGCGGTCAGTTCGACCAATTGCTCGTTGTATGCCTTCAAAGCCTCCGCTTGCTGGACGGCATTGCGGTATTCGGTGAGCATTTTCCGAGCGGTGTCATCGAGCTGCTCGATGCGCGCTTGGGACGCCTGGGCCTCAGCAGCCAGTTGCTGGCTTTCTTCCAGTGCAGCGTCCAGCGGAGCCGCATTAAGCGGCAGGCATAACGACAACAGCACGCCTGCGAGCAAGCGAGTCGGGTACTGATTCATGCGGAGCGGATCCTCGGTTCACGGCGGCTTCAAAAGCGTTATGTTATAACACTTGACGATAGTCTCGCAGCCTATTCCCTCACCTGCGATACCTACCTGAGACCACTGCGGTTCAGAAAGAGGAACATTATCATCCGCAAGCAGAGCACAAAGCAACCAGATCAAACAGGCGAAACATAGCCGGAGGCTTTGTTGAGCTAGATCAAAATGGACCCAAGGGAGAGCTCTAACATGGGCGCCAACGCAACACACCATGTCTCGATGGAGTCCATTATGTGCAAGACCCTGTTTACCGCGTCCGTGCTGGCCGTAGCCCTGGCCGCCCCCTTCGCCCAGGCCCATCAGGCTGGTGATGTAGTCGTTCGCGCCGGTGCGATCACCGTTGATCCGCGAGAAGAAAGCGGTGACATTTATGTAGGTGCTCTCTCCACGAGCGTTGCGGGGACCAAGGCCACGCTTGATAGCGATACCCAGCTAGGACTGAACTTCGCCTACATGGTTACCGACAAGATCGGCATTGAGCTGCTCGCAGCGAGCCCTTTTACCCATGACGTAGGCGTGGCCGGCATGCCCGGCGGTTTTGCATCACTGAATGGCAAGCTGGGCGAACTCAAGCACCTGCCACCGACCCTCAGCGTCGTGTACTACCCGCTCGACAGCAAGTCGGCGTTCCAGCCCTATGTCGGCGCCGGCATCAACTACACCTGGTTTTTCGATGACAAACTCAGCAGCGAAGCCGAGGGCAAGGGCTTTAGCGGCCTGGACATGAAGGACTCGTGGGGCCTGGCGGCGCAAGTGGGCATGGACTACATGCTGACCGACAGTTTGATGGTCAACGCCCAGGTTCGCTATATCGACATCGATACCACCGGCACCACCAGCTTTGGCGGAGCCAAAGTAAAGGTCGACGTGGACGTCGACCCGATGGTCTATATGGTCGGCCTCGGTTATAAGTTCTGACGAATCCGGTACATTACCGGACCGTAGAGGCGACAAAGGCGCCCACGGCGCCTTTGTTTTTTAACTTTCGCTAGCGCTCCAGCAACTTCGCCAGTCCTGTACGCATATCGGTCGCCGGCTCCGGCAGACGATATCGCTGCAGCAAGCGCGTATTATCAGCCCGTGAATGGCGGATATCTCCACCACGAGCCGCTTGATAGCTGACGGGCGGCAACGGCCCCAATACATCACCGATCGCTGCCAGCAACTGGTTCAGACTGGTGGCGCGATTCAGCCCGACGTTGACCGCTCCAACTTCAACAGTCGGACTCTCCAATGCCTGCAACAGGATTTCGACCAGGTCGCCCACATAGAGAAAGTCGCGAGTTTGCTCGCCATCGCCAAACACGGTGATCGGCAATCCCTGTTGCGCGCGCTCGGTGAAGATGCTGATCACTCCCGAATAGGGCGAAGAAGGATCCTGGCGCGGCCCATAGATATTGAAGAAGCGGAACACCACAGGCTCCAGACCATGCTGGCGTCGGTAGAAATCCAGGTAGTGCTCGCTGGCCAACTTGTCTGCGGCATAAGGAGTCAGCGGAGCCTTCGGTGTTTCTTCGTCGATGGACTGCCCTTCGCCATTATTGCCATAGATCGCCGCACTCGAGGCGAAAAGGACTCGGCGCACGCCAAACTCGCGCAGCGCCTCGCACAGGTTCAGGGTGCCCACCAGATTGCTCTGGTGCGTGCCGACCGGATCATCGACCGAAGCCTGCACCGAAGCCACCGCGGCGAGATGCACCACGGCCCGGCATCCCTGAACCGCGCGCCGCACGAGCTGCGCATCAGCCACGTCGCCTTCGATCAGCTCCACATTGGCGCTATCCGGCAGGTTGCTGCGCTTGCCGGTTGATAAATTATCCAGCACCCGCACCGCATAACCGTGAGCAACAAGCGCATCGACCAGGTTGGAGCCGATGAAGCCGGCACCCCCGGTAACCAGAATCGGTGAGTCAGCCATGACGGTAGTAACGCTCCAGCAGGCTCGGCAGCCCGGTGCGCCAGGCACGCGGCTTGATACCGAAGGTGTTGAAGATTTTCTTGCAGGCCAATACGCCATGCTGCGGCTCGTCTGCTGCGTCCGGGCACGCCGCGTGTGCGACGGGCGTCAAGCTACTGACTTTCAGCTGCCGATGGTGAGCCGCTTCGGCAAGTAGCGCTTGACCGACCACCAGCGGAGTCGAGGCCTCGTGTCCGCCATAGTGGTAAGTCCCCCACAGCGGCGCTTGGCAGTCCAACTGTTTCAGCACAGCCAAGATGACCCGCGCGGCGTCTTCGACCGGTGTCGGATTACCACGACGATCATCGGCGAGGCAAAGTTCATCGCTCTGTTCGAGCCGCTGAAGAAATCGTCCCAGCAAACCGTCCGAACTGTCATCGAGCAACCAGCCGAACCGCAGCAGAACATGGCGCGGGCAGAGCGCGCGAACGCTCTGCTCGATACGCCAGAGCGCCTGGCCGCGCGAGTCCAGCGGCGCGACTTCGTCCTTCTCGCTGTAAGCGCTGGTACGAGCGCCATCGAATACGCGGTAGCTGGAGGGCTGCATCAGGACGAACTGGTGGTGCTGGCACAGTTCGGCCAACCGCTCTACCGCCCGCTCCTGACTGGCCAGCACGTTGCCCTCGACATAACCACTCTGAAACCAGTCGAAGTAGTAGGCGAGGTTGATCACGACGTCCGGACGATTGTCGTCGAGCAGATTGGTCAGACTAGGCGCATCCCACCCCTGATCGGGCGGGCGTGGCGCGAGGAAGCCAATGTCTTCCTCCGCACCCAGGCGGATCAGCGCCTGACCCAGGGCATTGCCGCCGCCCAACAGCATCAGGCGCATTCGCATGGAGGTGGACTCTAGAACGGGATATCGTCGTCGAAGCTGTCGTAGTCCGGAGCGGGTTGCTGCGCGGGCTGCGGCTGAGACTGCGGGCGCGACTGCTGCTGAGGTTGCGACTCACGCTGAGGACGCGGCTGCGACTGACGCGGCGCATCGTCGGAGCTGCCACCGCGGCCGCCGAGCAGCTGCATGGTGCCGCCCATGTCCACTACCACCTCGGTGGTGTAGCGCTTGACGCCATCCTTTTCCCATTCACGGGTCTGCAGGCGGCCTTCGATATAGCACTGCGAGCCCTTGCGCAGGTACTCGCCGGCAATCTCGGCAACCTTGCCGAACAGCACGACGCGGTGCCACTCGGTGCGCTCCTGCTGCTGGCCGGTCTGCTTGTCCTTCCAGCTGTCAGTGGTGGCCAGCGTGATGTTGGTCACCGCATTGCCATTGGGCATGTAGCGGGTTTCCGGGTCGCCGCCGACATTACCGATCAAGATGACTTTATTCACCCCTCTGGCCATGAGGTAACTCCTTAGTTTGAACGTGAATTGGGTTGGCTCATTGGAGAGAATCCCCGTGACCGGGAAAACCAATGACCGTGAATCTTACCTTACCACCCCAAGTCGGCCAACCGGCGCGAGCTTGGGCGTTGGGACACTAAGCATCCCGACGCGGGCAGCAATCCCAGAAGCCAGTCAGGCGACTAGCCGATCGAGCGCAGCCCGATCCAGCGCTTGCATGTCGACCTTGACGTAGGCGGCCGACTCCTCGGTGATCACCACGGCATCCGAGACACCTGGAACCGCCAGCATCTGTTCGGCGAGCGCCGGATTACGCGCTGCATCGATCGAGAGCGGCAGGCGCAGCCCGGTTACATAAGGCGGCTCCCGCATGCCCCAGGCAACCAGCAGCCACAGCGTGCACAACACCGCACAACCGGCAAAGACCAGCCCTAAACCGCCGAGTTGATAAAGCCAGCCACCAAGAACGCCACCCAAGCCGGAACCGAGAAACTGACTCGTGGAATAAATCCCCATCGCCGTGCCCTTGCCGCCAGCGGGTGCCACCTTGCTGATCAATGAAGGCAGAGAAGCCTCCAGCAGATTGAACGCGATGAAGAACGCGATCATGCCAGCAACCAGCGACCAAAGGCGGTCACCGAACAACCAGAAGAACAGCTCGGTCAGGACCAGTGCACCCACGGCGCCCAGCACGACGCGCTTCATTTGACGCTTCTTCTCACCGTAGATGATGAAAGGCACCATACCGAAGAAGCCAACCACCAGCGCCGTGAGATAGACCCACCAATGCTCATCCTTGGGAAGGCCTGCGTTATTGACCAGAGCCAGGGGCAGGGCAACAAAGCTCGCCATCAGAATGGCGTGCAGAACGAAGATACTGAAATCGAGCCGCAGCAAATCGGGATCACGCACGGTAACGCCGAGCGCCTGCTTCGCCACGCCGGATTCGCGATGGCGCAAATGCCGATGAGCCCGTGGTAGCGTCGCAACAATGAGCGCGCCCAACAGCGCCATTCCAGCCGTTATCCAGAACAGGCCGGATAATCCGTATGCGCGGGTCAACAGCGGGCCGACGACCATGGCAACAGCGAATGAAATACCGATACTCATGCCGATCATCGCCATCGCTTTGGTGCGATGCTGCTCGCGAGTGAGATCCGATAGCAGAGCCATCACCGCCGCCGAAATGGCCCCCGCCCCCTGCAGGATACGACCGGCGATGACGCCCCAAATGGAGTCGGCCGACGCCGCCAGCACGGCTCCAGCAGCGAAGATCAGCAGACCGAAATAGATCACTGGCAGCCGACCGATTCGATCTGAGAGCATGCCGAACGGAATTTGTAGCACAGCCTGGGTCAAACCATAGGCACCGATAGCGAGGCCAATCAGTGCCGGTGTCGCTCCCCGCAGATCCATGCCGTACGTCGCCAGGACTGGCAGCACCATGAACATGCCGAGCATACGAAACGCGAAAACCAGGGCCAGCCCGGATGCGGCGCGGGTTTCTCTGACGCTCATGCGCTCGCTGTAGGGATCGTGCATTGCGGGACTCGCTTGAATGAACCGGCGGCGATTCTAGCAGCCATCCCCGGCTCGGCACAGGCTCGCAACTTTGCCGCGATGTCGCCCCTGGTCGTATACTTTCGGGTTTTCGCCCGCCACGCGAGGCTGCTTTGGACAAGATTCTGATTCGTGGGGCTCGCACCCACAACTTGAAGAACATCGACCTCACTCTGCCGCGCGACAAGTTGATCGTGATTACCGGCTTGTCCGGCTCCGGCAAATCCTCGCTGGCCTTCGACACGCTTTATGCCGAAGGGCAACGCCGCTATGTTGAATCTCTTTCGGCCTACGCGCGGCAATTCCTCTCGATGATGGAAAAGCCTGACGTCGATACCATCGAAGGGCTCTCCCCCGCCATTTCCATCGAGCAGAAATCGACATCGCATAACCCGCGATCGACTGTCGGCACCATCACCGAAATCTACGACTACCTGCGCCTGCTCTATGCACGCGTAGGCACACCGCGGTGCCCTGACCACGATGCGCCGCTCGAAGCCCAGACGGTCAGCCAGATGGTCGATCAGGTACTGGCACTGCCGGAGGGCCGTAAGCTGATGCTTCTCGCCCCGGTCATCCGCGAGCGAAAAGGGGAGCATCTGGCGGTGTTCGACGAGCTGCGCGCTCAAGGCTTCGTGCGCGCTCGGGTCAATGGACGGCTTTACGAGCTCGACGAACTGCCAAAACTCGATAAACAGAAGAAGCATTCGATCGACGTCGTGGTGGATCGCTTCAAGGTGCGCGGCGATTTGCAGCAGCGTCTCGCCGAGTCCTTCGAAACCGCGTTGAAGCTCGCCGATGGCATCGCGCTGGTCGCCTCGATGGAGGAAGGCGACGACAGCGAGGAGATGATCTTCTCCGCCCGCTTCGCCTGCCCGATCTGCGGGCATTCCATCAGCGAACTTGAGCCCAAACTGTTTTCATTCAATAACCCGGCCGGCGCCTGCCCGACCTGCGACGGCCTTGGTGTGAAACAGTTCTTCGATGCCAAGCGCCTGGTCAATGGCGAGCTGACCTTGGCCGAGGGCGCCATCCGCGGCTGGGACCGGCGCAACGTCTATTATTTCCAGATGCTCGGCTCACTCGCTTCGCACTACGGTTTCAGTCTCGATAAACCATTCGATTCCCTCCCGGCAGAGCAGCAGAAGGTGGTTCTGCGCGGCAGTGGCAAGGAAAACGTTGACTTCCGCTACCTGAACGACCGCGGCGACATCGTCAAACGCTCCCATCCTTTCGAGGGAATCATCCCCAACCTCGAACGCCGTTACCGGGAAACCGAATCCAACGCGGTGCGCGAAGAGCTGGCCAAGTACCTGAGTACTCAGCCCTGCCCGGAATGCCGCGGTACCCGTCTGCGTCGCGAAGCCCGCCATGTCTGGGTAGGTGACAAGACGCTGCCGGCGGTGACCGGGCTGCCGATTGGCGATGCCACCGAGTATTTCGGTGGGCTTTCGCTGTCCGGCCGGCGAGGAGAGATTGCCGACAAGATCCTCAAGGAGATTTGCGAGCGCCTGCAATTTCTAGTCAACGTAGGACTCGACTACCTGACGCTCGACCGCAGTGCCGATACCCTGTCCGGGGGAGAGGCGCAGCGAATTCGCCTGGCCAGCCAGATTGGTGCAGGCCTGGTCGGGGTGATGTATATCCTCGACGAACCTTCTATTGGCCTTCACCAACGCGACAACGAGCGCCTGCTGGGCACCCTGCGTCACCTGCGCGACATCGGCAATACAGTGATTGTCGTTGAACACGACGAAGACGCCATACGCCTTGCCGATTATGTAGTCGACATCGGCCCCGGGGCGGGCGTGCACGGCGGGCAGATCGTCGCCGAAGGCACACCGGACGAGGTCATGAACAACCCCGCCTCGCTAACCGGGGGATACCTTTCTGGTCGGGTGAAGATCCTCTATCCAGAGAAACGCACGCCCCGCGACGCCAGCAAGCTGCTCAAGCTCAAAGGCGCGCGCGGCAACAATTTGCGCAACGTCGACCTTGAGATTCCTGTCGGGCTGCTCACCTGCATCACCGGGGTTTCCGGCTCCGGCAAATCGACGCTGATCAACAACACACTTTTCCCCATCACCGCCACCGCCTTGAACGGCGCGACCACGCTGGAAGTGGCGCCCCATGATTCGTTCGATGGCCTGCAGCATCTGGACAAGGTCGTCGATATCGATCAGAGCCCGATCGGCCGTACGCCGCGCTCCAACCCGGCTACCTATACCGGACTGTTTACGCCAATCCGGGAACTCTTCGCCGGCGTACCAGAGGCCCGCTCGCGTGGCTACGGCCCTGGACGTTTCTCTTTCAACGTCAAGGGTGGCCGCTGCGAGGCTTGCCAGGGCGATGGGGTGATCAAGGTAGAAATGCACTTCCTGCCGGATATCTATGTGCCCTGCGACGTCTGTAAGGGCAAGCGCTATAACCGTGAAACGCTGGAAGTGAAATACAAGGGCAAGAGCATTACCGAAGTGCTGGACATGACCATCGAGGAGGCTCGGGAGTTTTTCGATCCGGTACCAGCCGTGGCGCGCAAACTTCAGACCTTGATGGATGTGGGGCTGTCCTATATCAAGCTGGGCCAGAGCGCGACCACGCTTTCAGGCGGCGAGGCGCAGCGGGTCAAGTTGTCACGCGAACTGTCCAAACGTGACACTGGCAAAACACTGTATATCCTCGACGAGCCCACTACCGGCCTGCACTTCGCGGACATACAGCAATTGTTGGATGTGCTGCACCGGCTGCGTGATCACGGCAATACGGTAGTGGTCATCGAACACAATCTCGATGTCATCAAGACGGCCGACTGGCTGGTGGACCTCGGCCCCGAAGGCGGCTCGAAAGGAGGCCAGATCATCGCGACAGGCACTCCGGAACAGGTTGCCGCGATGCCCCAATCTCATACTGGCCATTTCCTCAAGCCTCTGCTCGACCGCGACAAAGCCTGACCCACAGGTAAGAAAAAGCCGGGCCTTGCGCCCGGCTTTATTTTTCTGCTCTTAGCTAGCCTCATCAGGATCGAATTCCAACCCCTCCACGATACCAACACCATGCACCTGGTTGGCCTGGAAGAAATATCCAGGCTGACGGGCTGAATATCACTGGCCTCATGGCGCCGATATCTGAGCGGATGTTCAATATCAAGCTGAGCCTTGATCGCCCCGCCGCTGATAAGTGCAAGAACAAAGGCGCTCGCTTATCTTTGGTCTCGCAGGCTGAGGATCGAATCTAACCAGACGGCCGCAGCACACCGTTCATTGAACGGGCCTTCGCGATAGATCCAGCCTAAAAAATGAAAAAAAAAACCGGGCGATCGCCCGGTTTTTTCAAGCAAGCGAATGCTTACTCTGCAGCTTCCACTTCACCGGTAACCGGACGGTCAACCAGTTCAACGTAAGCCATCGGAGCATTGTCTCCAGCGCGGAAGCCGCACTTGAGAATACGCAGATAACCGCCCTGACGGGTGGCGTAACGCGGACCCAGATCGTTGAACAGCTTGCCGACGATAGCCTTCGAGCGAGTACGGTCGAAAGCCAAACGGCGGTTGGCGACGCTGTCTTCCTTGGCCAGGGTGATCAGCGGCTCAGCAACACGACGCAGCTCCTTGGCCTTGGGCAGGGTTGTTTTGATCAGTTCGTGCTCGAACAGCGACACCGCCATGTTCTGAAACATGGCCTTGCGGTGAGCGCTTGTGCGGCTGAGATGACGGCCACTTTTACGATGACGCATGATTGAAATTCCTTACCAAACGATCAGTTCGGTGACTATGGTCGATCAGGCCGTAGCCTTATCGTCCTTCTTGAGACTGGCCGGCGGCCAATTGTCGAGGCGCATGCCGAGGGACAGACCACGAGAAGCCAGAACATCTTTGATTTCGGTCAGAGATTTCTTGCCCAGGTTCGGCGTTTTCAACAGCTCGACTTCGGTGCGCTGGATCAGGTCACCGATGTAGTAGATGTTTTCTGCCTTGAGGCAGTTTGCCGAACGTACGGTCAGTTCCAAATCGTCAACCGGACGCAACAGGATCGGATCGATCTCGTCTTCCTGCTCGACTACGACCGGCTCGCTGTCACCCTTGAGGTCGACGAACGCGGCCAACTGCTGCTGCAGGATGGTCGCGGCACGACGGATCGCCTCTTCGGGATCCAGGGTTCCATTGGTTTCCAGGTCGATGACCAGCTTGTCCAAGTTGGTGCGCTGCTCAACACGAGCGTTTTCGACAACATACGCTACGCGACGAACCGGGCTGAATGTCGCGTCGAGCTGAAGACGGCCAATGCTGCGGCTCTCGTCTTCGTCACTCTGACGTGCATCAGCCGGCTCGTAGCCACGGCCGCGTGCGACCTTAAGCTTCATGTTGATCGAGCCATTGGCCGCCAGGTTGGCGATCAGGTGATCGCCATTGACGATTTCGACATCGTGATCCAGCTGGATATCGGCAGCGGTAACAGCGCCCGCGCCCTTCTTCACCAGGCTCAAGGTCACTTCATCACGGCCGTGCAGCTTGATGGCGATACCTTTGAGGTTCAGCAGGATTTCGATGACATCTTCCTGCACGCCCTCGATAGCACTGTACTCGTGGAGCACACCGTCGATCTCAGCCTCGACCACAGCGCAGCCGGGCATGGAGGACAACAGGATACGACGCAGCGCGTTGCCCAGGGTATGGCCGAAACCACGCTCGAGAGGCTCGAGCGTAATCTTGGCACGGGTCGGACTGACCACCTGCACATCGATATGGCGGGGGGTCAGGAACTCATTTACCGAAATCTGCATGGATACACCTATTTTCTAGCCCTTACTTGGAGTAGAGCTCGACAATCAGGTTTTCGTTGATGTCGGCGGACAGATCACTGCGAGCCGGAACACTCTTGAAAACACCAGATTTCTTGTCGGCGTCTACTTCGACCCACTCAACGCGACCGCGCTGTACGCACAGTTCCAGGGCTTGGGCGATGCGCAGCTGGTTACGGCACTTCTCACGAACGGCAACCACGTCACCGGCCTTCACCTGAAAGGACGGAACGTTCACGGTTTTGCCGTTAACGCTGATAGCCTTGTGGGAAACAAGCTGACGCGACTCGGCACGAGTAGAGCCGAAGCCCATGCGGTAAACCACGTTATCCAGACGGCATTCCAGCAGTTGCAGCAGGTTTTCGCCGGTAGCGCCCTTACGGCTGGCAGCTTCTTTGTAGTAGCCGCTGAACTGACGCTCAAGTACGCCGTAGATACGACGAACTTTCTGCTTTTCACGCAGCTGCGTGCCGTAGTCAGACAGACGACCACGACGCTGACCATGAACACCCGGTGGGGTTTCGATGTTGCACTTCGATTCGAGCGCGCGCGCACCACTCTTCAAGAAGAGATCGGTGCCTTCACGACGAGACAGTTTGCACTTGGGACCAATATAACGAGCCATTTCTCACTGTCTCCTGATTACACGCGGCGCTTCTTCGGCGGACGGCACCCGTTGTGCGGGATTGGCGTCACGTCGGTGATGCTGGCGATTTTATAACCACAGCCGTTCAATGCACGAACGGCAGATTCACGGCCCGGACCAGGACCCTTGACGTTGACGTCGAGGTTCTTGAGGCCATATTCCAGTGCCGCTTGACCAGCACGCTCGGCAGCCACCTGGGCAGCGAACGGAGTGCTCTTACGGGAGCCGCGGAAACCGGAACCACCGGACGTAGCCCAGGACAATGCATTGCCTTGGCGATCGGTGATAGTGATGATGGTGTTGTTAAAAGATGCGTGGATATGGGCGATGCCATCAACCACCGTCTTTTTTACTTTCTTACGAGGACGAGCAGCAGGTTTTGCCATGATTAGATTCCTGTCGATGCGCTAACGCGATTACTTGCGGATCGGCTTACGCGGACCCTTACGGGTACGAGCGTTGGTCTTGGTGCGCTGACCGCGTACCGGCAGACCACGACGATGACGCAGGCCGCGATAGCAACCCAGGTCCATCAAGCGCTTGATCTTCATGTTGACTTCGCGACGCAGGTCACCTTCAACGATGAACTTGGCCACTTCACCACGCAGCAGTTCGACCTGCTCGTCGGAAAGATCCTTGATTTTCGCTGCCGGATTTACACCGGTAGCAGCACAGATAGTCTGCGCACGAGTGCGACCGACACCATAGATGTAGGTCAGCGAGATAACAGTGTGCTTGTTATCCGGAATGTTTACGCCTGCAATACGGGCCATTCAGTGAAACTCCAATTGACAGCTACCCAACGCCCCGGAAGCCAAGAAAAGGGCGCGAGATACTAACGCTGTAATAACAAATAATCAACCCGGCAGCGCACTAGCTGCCGGGCTCGAGCCTTAGCTCACAATCAGCCTTGGCGCTGCTTGTGACGCGGTTCTGCGCTGCAGATCACTCGAACGACGCCTTCGCGACGAACGATTTTGCAGTTGCGGCACAGCTTTTTGACCGATGCACGAACTTTCATGACCAACTCCTGGAACCTTACGGGCTGACCTCAGCGGAGCATTCCGCTGCCATAGCCCTTCAGGTTGGCTTTTTTCATCAGGGAATCGTACTGGTGAGACATGAGGTGAGATTGAACCTGGGACATGAAGTCCATTACAACCACAACCACAATCAGCAACGACGTCCCGCCAAGGTAGAACGGCACGTTTGCTGCCACCACAAGAAACTGCGGTAGCAAGCATACAGCCGTCATGTATAGGGCGCCGAACATGGTCAAACGAGTCAACACACCATCGATATAGCGTGCCGACTGCTCACCAGGCCGAATCCCCGGGATAAATGCACCGGACTTCTTCAGGTTTTCTGCAACATCCTTCGGATTGAACATCAATGCCGTGTAGAAGAAGCAGAAGAAGATGATGCCGGCGCTGAACAATAGGATATTCAACGGCTGACCAGGGGCGATCGACTGAGAAATATCAGCCAGCCATCCCATGTTCTCCGACTGTCCGAACCACTGTCCCAAGGAAGCAGGGAACAGCAGAATGCTGCTGGCAAAAATGGCAGGGATGACACCCGCCATGTTCACCTTCAGCGGAAGGTGACTCGTCTGCGCAGCGAAGACCTTGCGGCCCTGCTGACGCTTGGCGTAATGCACGGCGATTCGCCGCTGACCACGCTCGATGAACACAACGAACCCGATGATGGCGATCGCCAGCAAACCAACGGCCAGCAGTGCGATGATGTTGACATCGCCCTGCCGCGCAGATTCGAACGACTGCCCCAGGGCGCCAGGGAGACCGGCAACGATACCAGCGAAGATCAACATCGAAATGCCGTTACCGACACCCCGCTCGGTGATCTGCTCCCCCAGCCACATCATGAACATCGCCCCTGCCACAAAGGTAGTGACAGCTACGAAGTAGAAGCCGAAGTCAGTGCTGAAGGCGACACCCTGGCCGGCGAGACCGACCGACATACCGATGGCCTGCACGATAGCCAACACCAAAGCACCGTAGCGCGTGTATTGACTAATCTTGCGACGACCGGACTCGCCCTCTTTCTTCAACTGCTCCAACTGGGGACTGACAGCCGTCATGAGCTGCATGATGATCGATGCCGAGATATACGGCATGATCCCCAAGGCAAAGATGCTCATGCGCTCCAGCGCACCACCGGAAAACATGTTGAACAAGCTAAGGATGGTCCCTTCGTTCTGACGGAACAGCTCGGCCAACCTGTCGGGATTGATTCCCGGAACCGGGATGTGTGCGCCAACACGATAGACGATGATCGCCATCAGCAGAAAACGCAGACGAGCCCAAAGTTCAGAAAGCCCGCCACTATTCAGCGCGGAGAGAGCACCTTGCTTAGCCATTTATTCCTCGAACTTGCCGCCAGCTGCTTCGATAGCCGCACGCGCACCCTTGGTGGCGGCGATGCCTTTCAGAGTTACCGCACGACCAACCTCACCCGACAGCATGACTTTCACGCGCTGTACGTTCTGATTGATGATGTCGGCATCCTTAAGGCTCTGCAGAGTTACGACGTCGCCCTGAACCTTTGCCAGCTCGGAGGTACGTACTTCAGCACGATCCATAGCCTTCAAGGAGACGAAGCCAAACTTAGGCAGACGGCGATGCAAAGGCTGTTGGCCGCCTTCGAAACCGGGAGCGATCTTGCCGCCAGAGCGGGAAGTCTGACCCTTGTGACCACGACCACCGGTCTTGCCGAGGCCGCTACCGATACCACGGCCCGGACGCAGCTTTTCGCGACGGGCGCCTGGCGCAGAACGCAGATCGTTCAGTTGCATGGCTTAGCCCTCCACACGGAGCATGTAGTAAGCCTTGTTGATCATGCCGCGATTTTCAGGAGTATCCTGGACTTCGACGGTGTGACCAATGCGACGCAGACCGAGGCCTTTGACGCAAAGCTTGTGATTGGGGATACGACCGCTGACGCTTTTGATCAGCGTGACCTTGACGGTGTTAGCCATGATCAGGAAATCTCCTCAACGCTCTTGCCACGCTTAGCAGCGATCGACTCAGGCGACTGCATGGCCTTCAATCCCTTGAAAGTGGCATGGACCACGTTCACTGGATTGGTAGAGCCGTAGCACTTGGCCAGGACGTTCTGCACGCCAGCCACTTCAAGAATGGCACGCATCGCACCACCGGCAATAACACCGGTACCTTCCGAAGCAGGCTGCATGTACACCTTGGAAGCGCCATGCGCTGCCTTGGTCGCGTACTGCAGAGTCGTGCCGTTCAGATCGACCTGGATCATGTTGCGGCGAGCCGCTTCCATAGCCTTCTGAATGGCAGCCGGCACTTCGCGCGACTTGCCACGACCGAAACCTACACGACCCTTACCATCACCCACTACGGTCAACGCAGTGAATGTGAAGATACGACCACCTTTTACTGTCTTGGCGACGCGGTTAACTTGAACCAGCTTCTCAATGTAGCCTTCGTCGCGCTTTTGCTCGTTATATGCCATAACTTAGAACTCCAGCCCGCCTTCACGAGCAGCATCAGCCAGTGCCTTGACACGACCGTGGTACTTGAAGCCAGAACGGTCGAACGCCACCTGGGTGACACCTGCGGCCTTAGCACGCTCAGCGACCAGCTGACCAACTTTCTTGGCAGCGTCGACGTTGCCGGTGGCTCCGTCGCGCAGTTCTTTGTCGAGAGTCGAGGCACTGGCCAGGACCTTGCCGCCGTCGGCCGAAAGGACCTGGGCGTAGATGTGCTGGGAAGAGCGGTACACACAAAGGCGTACGGTTTCCAGCTCGCGCATCTTCAGGCGTGCCTTGCGAGCGCGACGCAGACGAGTAACTTTCTTTACGCTCATTTGCTATGCCCTACTTCTTCTTAGCTTCTTTACGACGGACCACTTCGTCCGAGTAACGCACGCCTTTGCCCTTGTAGGGCTCAGGACGGCGGAAATCACGGATTTCAGCAGCCACCTGACCGACCAGTTGCTTATCGACACCCTTGATCAGGATATCGGTCTGGCTGGGGGTCTCAGCGGTAACGCCTTGCGGCAGTTCATACTCCACCGGGTGCGAGAAGCCGAGAGCCAGGGACAGCACTTGACCTTTGGCTTGCGCCTTGTAACCAACACCAACCAGCTGAAGCTTGCGCTCGAAGCCTTGGCTGACGCCGATCACCATATTGTTAACCAGCGCACGGGTGGTACCGGCCATGGCACGGTTCTGCTGATCGCCATTACGCGCAGCAAAACGGAGCTCACCGGCCTCGTGGATCACTTCCACAGACGAGTGCACGTTCAGTTCGAGAGTACCCTTGGCACCCTTCACCGAAAGCTGCTGGCCGGCCATGTTGAATTCAACACCAGCGGGCAGCTTGACGGGGTTCTTAGCAACGCGAGACATGCTTATCCCCCCTTAGAACACTGTGCAGAGCACTTCGCCGCCAACGCCAGCAGCGCGAGCAGCCCGATCCGTCATCACACCTTTATTGGTGGATACGATCGAAACACCCAGACCGCCGCGAACTTTCGGCAACTGATCAACGGATTTGTACTGGCGAAGGCCAGGACGGCTTACGCGCTTCAGCTCTTCGATAACCGGACGGCCTTCGAAGTACTTGAGCTCGATAGACAGCTGCGGTTTGGCGTCGCTGCTGACGTTGTATCCTGCGATATAGCCCTCACCCTGAAGAACGTTGGCTACAGCCACCTTCAAAGTGGAAGACGGCATGCTTACGACGGACTTTTCGGCCATCTGGGCATTACGGATACGAGTTAGCATGTCCGCTAACGGGTCCTGCATACTCATGGGCTCTTGGCTCCTAATTCAAAAAAATAAGCCCGCTAGGGCTCGTGTCGCCTGCTACTAAATGAGCGAACGCCTAACAGGCATGGCTCGGGCGAGCCGGACATTCTAGAGACAGTTCAGAAACGAATCAAGCCCCATAAGGGGCTTGATTCGACAACTGCAGTTCCGACAACAACTGCCGGAGCGTTATTACCAGCTGGCTTTCACCAGACCCGGCACATCACCGCGCATCGCAGCCTGACGCAGCATGTTACGCGCAAGACCAAACTTGCGGTACACACCATGCGGGCGGCCAGTCAGACGGCAACGATTACGCAGACGCGAAGCACTGGCATCACGAGGCTGCTTCTGCAGCGCAACCTGAGCTTCCCAACGCGCCTCTGGAGACGACTCGGGATTAGCGATGACAGCTTTCAGCGCAGCACGCTTCTGGGCGTACTTGGCAACCGTCTGCTGACGCTTCAGCTCGCGGTTCTTCATGCTTTGCTTAGCCATTTCCTACTCCAATTAGTTACGGAACGGGAAGTTGAAGGCACGCAACAGTGCGCGACCCTCTTCATCCGTTCGAGCAGTAGTGGTCAGCGTGATGTCCAGACCACGCAGCGCATCGATCTTGTCGTAATCGATTTCCGGGAAAATGATCTGCTCTTTCACGCCCATGCTGTAGTTACCACGTCCGTCGAAGGACTTGGCATTCAGGCCGCGGAAGTCGCGAACCCGGGGCAGGGAGATCGACAGCAAACGATCCAGGAATTCGTACATACGATCGCTACGCAGGGTCACCTTGACACCGATCGGCCAACCTTCGCGGACCTTGAAGCCGGCGATGGACTTGCGTGCGTGAGTCACGACGACCTTTTGGCCGGTGATCTTTTCCAGATCAGCAACCGCGTTGTCGATAATTTTTTTGTCACCGATCGCTTCGCCGATACCCATGTTCAGGGTGATCTTGGTGATGCGCGGAACTTCCATCACGTTGCCAAGCTGAAGCTCTTCTTTCAGCTTGGGAGCGATTTGCTTCCGATAAACTTCTTTTAGTCGTGCCATGGTTATCTACCTAGCAGTCTCAAGCTTCAACCGGCTTTTGGGTCGACTTGAAGACACGAATTTTCTTGCCGTCTTCTACTTTGAAACCAACACGGTCAGCCTTGTTGGTTTCGCCGTTGAAGATAGCGACGTTAGAGGCGTGCAGAGGCGCCTCCTTTTCGACGATACCGCCTTGAACGCCCGACATCGGGTTCGGCTTGGTATGACGCTTCACGAGGTTGATACCACCGACGACCAGACGGTCGTCAGCGAGAACCCGGAGCACCTTACCGCGCTTGCCCTTGTCTTTGCCGGCGATGACGATGATCTCGTCGTTGCGACGAATCTTTTGCATGCGGCTTCTCCTTACAGCACTTCAGGCGCGAGCGAGACGATCTTCATGAACTTCTCGGAACGAAGCTCACGTGTCACCGGCCCGAAAATACGGGTGCCGATCGGCTCCTGCTTGTTGTTCAACAGAACAGCAGCGTTGCCATCGAAGCGAATAATGGAGCCGTCCGGACGACGAACACCGTGACGAGTGCGGACTACGACAGCAGTCATCACCTGGCCTTTCTTGACCTTGCCACGCGGGATCGCTTCCTTGACGGTTACCTTGATGATGTCGCCGATGCCGGCGTAACGGCGGTGCGAACCGCCGAGAACCTTGATACACATGACGCGACGAGCGCCACTGTTATCCGCCACATCGAGCATTGATTGAGTCTGAATCATATAATTTCTCCGACCCCTAGCCCTTAGACTTCGACGGCACGTTCAACGACATCAACCAGCATCCAGCACTTGGTCTTCGCCAGCGGACGAGTCTCGCGGATAGTGACCTTGTCGCCAATACGGCACTGGTTGGTTTCGTCGTGGGCGTGCAGTTTGGTCGAACGCTTCACGTATTTACCGTAGATCGGGTGCTTAACACGACGCTCGATCAGAACGGTGATGCTTTTGTCCATTTTGTCGCTGACGACGCGGCCAGTCAGCGTGCGGACAGTTTTTTCAACTTCAG
The DNA here is from genome assembly GCF_047225135.1 of Pseudomonas sp. YJ42. Taxonomy (NCBI): domain Bacteria; kingdom Pseudomonadati; phylum Pseudomonadota; class Gammaproteobacteria; order Pseudomonadales; family Pseudomonadaceae; genus Pseudomonas; species Pseudomonas sp. YJ42. Next base: position 2,283,659 of record NZ_CP178378.1, read on the forward strand.
CCATGATCACTTACCTGCCTGCTGGTTGAGCACAGTCTTGACACGAGCGATGTCGCGCTTGACTTGCGAGAGCAGGTGAGACTGCCCCAACTGGCCAGTTGCCTTCTGCATACGCAGATTGAACTGGTCGCGCAGCAGCTCGAGCAGTTGCTCGTTCAGCTGCTGAGCGGATTTTTCACGAAGCTCATTCGCTTTCATCACATCACCGTCCGCTTAACAAAGGAGGTGGCGAGCGGCAGCTTTGCAGCAGCCAGGGCGAATGCCTCACGCGCCAGCTCTTCGGAAACACCCTCGATCTCGTAGAGCACCTTGCCCGGCTGAATCTGGGCCACCCAGTACTCGACGTTACCCTTACCTTTACCCATCCGGACTTCCAGAGGCTTTTTGGAGATAGGCTTATCGGGGAACACACGGATCCAGATTTTACCGCCACGCTTCACGTGACGGGTCAACGCACGACGTGCGGACTCGATCTGGCGTGCAGTGAGACGTCCACGAGCGACAGACTTCAGAGCGAACTCGCCGAAGCTGACTTTGCTACCGCGCTGAGCCAGGCCACGATTGTGACCAGTCATCTGCTTACGGAATTTTGTACGCTTGGGTTGCAACATTTGGCGTACTCCTTACTTGGCAGCTTTTTTACGAGGCGCAGGCGCTTGCGGCTTGAGCTCTTCATGGCGACCACCAATAACTTCGCCCTTGAAGATCCAAACCTTGACGCCGATCACACCGTAAGTGGTGTGTGCTTCGTAGGTGTTGTAGTCAATATCGGCACGCAGGGTGTGCAGCGGCACACGACCTTCCCGATACCATTCCGTACGGGCGATTTCAGCCCCACCCAGACGACCGCTCACCTGGATCTTGATGCCCTTGGCACCAATGCGGATCGCGTTCTGTACGGCGCGCTTCATGGCGCGACGGAACATTACGCGACGCTCCAGCTGCTGAGCGACGTTCTGTGCTACCAGCATTGCATCGAGTTCCGGCTTGCGGATTTCTTCGATGTTGATGTGCACAGGCACACCCATTTTCTTGGTCAGGTCCTGACGCAGCTTCTCAACATCCTCACCTTTCTTGCCGATCACGATGCCGGGACGAGCGGTATGGATAGTGATGCGTGCGGTTTGAGCCGGGCGATGGATATCGATACGGCTTACGGACGCGCTTTTTAATTTGTCTTGGAGGTACTCACGCACGTTCAGATCTGCAAGCAGATAATCGGCGTACGTACGTCCGTCTGCGTACCAGACGGAGGTGTGCTCCTTGACGATTCCCAGGCGAATGCCAGTGGGATGTACTTTCTGACCCATCTGATCGACTCCGTTACTTGTCCGCAACCTTGACAGTGATATGGCAAGACCGCTTGACGATGCGATCAGCGCGGCCTTTGGCACGCGGCATGATGCGCTTAAGCGAACGCCCTTCGTTGACGAAGACCGTGGAAACCTTGAGGTCATCCACGTCAGCGCCTTCGTTGTGCTCGGCGTTGGCCACGGCCGACTCCAGCACTTTCTTCATGATCTCGGCGGCTTTCTTACTGCTGAAAGCCAGCAGGTTGAGCGCTTCGCCCACCTTCTTCCCGCGGATCTGGTCGGCGACCAGGCGGGCTTTCTGGGCGGAGATGCGAGCGCCCGACAACTTAGCGGCTACTTCCATCTTTCCTTACCCCTTAGCGCTTGCCTTTCTTGTCCGCTACGTGCCCGCGATAGGTGCGGGTACCAGCGAACTCGCCGAGTTTGTGACCGACCATGTCTTCGTTCACGAGAACGGGAACATGTTGACGACCGTTATGCACAGCGATGGTCAAACCGACCATTTGCGGCAGGATCATCGAACGACGCGACCAGGTTTTAACTGGTTTGCGATCATTCTTTTCCATCGCCACTTCGACCTTCTTCAATAGGTGAAGATCGATAAAAGGACCTTTTTTCAGAGAACGCGGCACTGTCGTATCCCTCTAGTTACTTGCGACGACGGACGATCATGTTATCGGTGCGCTTGTTAGAACGAGTCTTCGCGCCCTTAGTCGGGAAGCCCCATGGCGACACCGGATGACGACCACCGGAGGTACGACCCTCACCACCACCGTGGGGGTGATCGACCGGGTTCATTGCCACACCGCGAACGGTCGGGCGAACACCGCGCCAGCGCTTGGCACCCGCTTTACCCAGCGAACGCAGGCTGTGCTCGGAATTCGAGACCTCGCCCAGAGTCGCTCGGCACTCGGCCAGCACTTTGCGCATTTCGCCGGAGCGAAGACGCAGTGTTACGTAAGCACCCTCACGCGCGACCAGCTGAGCCGACGCACCGGCAGAACGGGCGATCTGAGCACCCTTGCCCGGCTTGAGCTCGACACCGTGAACGGTTGAACCCAGCGGGATGTTGCGCAGCGGCAGGCTGTTGCCAGCCTTGATCGGCGCGTTGACGCCGGAAAGCAGCTGGTCACCAGCACTTACGCCCTTAGGCGCAATGATGTAACGACGCTCACCATCCGCATACTTCAGCAGCGCAATGTGCGCAGTGCGGTTCGGGTCATATTCCACACGCTCAACGACGGCAGGAATGCCATCCTTGTTGCGGCGAAAATCGACCAGACGGTAATGCTGCTTGTGACCACCACCGATATGACGCGTGGTGATACGACCGTTGTTGTTACGACCGCCTGACTTCGACTTCTTCTCGAGCAGCGGAGCATAAGGAGCGCCTTTGTGCAGCTCCTGACCGACCACTTTGACCACAAAACGGCGGCCCGCGGAAGTCGGTTTGCATTTAACGATTGCCATGATGCACCCCTTCCTTACTCAGCGTTGCCGGAGAAATCGAGATCTTGGCCCGGCTGAAGCGCGATGTACGCCTTCTTCCAGTCGTTGCGCTTGCCCAGCCCGCGAGCGGTGCGCTTGGTCTTGCCCTGAACATTCAGAGTGCTGACTTTGGCTACCTTCACGTTGAACAGGCTTTCGACGGCCTTCTTGATTTCCAGCTTGGTTGCATCAGTAGCAACCTTGAAAACGAACTGGCTTTTGCTGTCAGCCAGCATGGTTGCCTTCTCGGAGACGTGCGGACCAAGCAGGACTTTGAATACGCGTTCCTGGTTCATCCCAGCAGCTCCTCGAATTTCTTCACAGCCGACACGGTGATCAACACTTTGTCATAGGCGATCAGGCTGACTGGATCGGAACCCTGAACGTCACGAACATCGACGTGCGGCAGGTTGCGAGCCGCCAGATACAGGTTCTGATCGACAGCATCGGAAACGATCAGTACGTCATTCAGGCCCATACCGGTCAGCTTGTTGGCAAGCAGCTTGGTCTTAGGACTGTCGACGGCGAAATCTTCAACGACGACCAGACGCTCGGAACGAACCAGTTCGGAAAGAATGGAACGCAGCGCTGCGCGGTACATCTTCTTGTTGAGCTTCTGCTCATGGTTCTGCGGACGAGCAGCGAAGGTTACGCCACCGCCACGCCAAATCGGACCACGCGAGGTACCCGCACGCGCGCGGCCAGTACCTTTCTGACGCCAGGGACGCTTACCGCCACCCGAGACATCGGAGCGAGTCTTCTGCTGCTTGCTGCCCTGACGACCGCCAGCCATATAGGCGACGACAGCCTGGTGCACCAGGGTCTCGTTGAACTCACCACCAAAGGTTTGCTCGGAGACTTCGATGGCCTGTGCGCCATTTACATTCAATTGCATGTGAACTCCCCTTACCCGCGAGCCTTGGCGGCCGGACGCACGACAACGTCACCACCCGTGGCGCCGGGCACTGCGCCCTTCACCAGCAGCAGGTTACGCTCTGCATCGACACGCACGATTTCCAGGGACTGCACGGTTACGCGCTCGGCGCCCATGTGCCCGGACATCTTCTTGCCCTTGAAAACACGACCAGGAGTCTGGCACTGGCCAATCGAACCCGGAACGCGGTGGGATACGGAGTTACCGTGGGTATTGTCTTGACCACGGAAGTTCCAGCGCTTGATGGTACCGGCAAAGCCTTTACCCTTGGACTGACCGGTGACATCCACCATCTGTCCAGCCTGGAAGATTTCAGCGTTGATCTGGTCACCAACCTGGAACTCCTCGCCATCGAGGCGGAATTCCCAGACACCACGACCGGCAGCAACGTTCGCCTTGGCGAAATGGCCAGCCTGAGCCTTGGTAACACGGGACGCGCGACGCTCGCCGACAGTAACCTGTACAGCGCGATAGCCATCGCTCTCTTCATTCTTGAACTGAGTGACGCGATTCGGCTCGATCTCGATGACCGTAACCGGAATAGAGACACCATCTTCGGTGAAAACGCGGGTCATGCCGCATTTACGACCGACTACACCAATAGTCATGTTGTAACCTCTTGAGTGTACGGGGCTTTCACCCGCTATGGCCGCCCATTTCAGAGCGTTACACGACTAAAACTCGAGGTTTTAGCCGAGGCTGATCTGCACTTCCACGCCAGCCGCAAGATCAAGCTTCATCAGCGCATCGACAGTCTTGTCGGTCGGCTGGACGATATCCAGCACACGCTTATGAGTACGGATCTCATACTGGTCGCGCGCATCCTTGTTGACATGCGGAGAAACCAGAACAGTGAACCGCTCTTTGCGGGTCGGCAGTGGAATCGGACCACGCACCTGAGCACCAGTACGTTTCGCGGTTTCCACGATTTCCTGGGTTGATTGATCGATCAGGCGATGGTCAAAAGCCTTCAACCGAATACGGATTTGTTGGTTTTGCATTTTGACCTCAGACTCCAATTAGCCATCCCTACCAAACGCAATACGCCCGGTAAAAGGAGGCGCAATTGTACGGATGCGTCCAGGGGGTGTCAATAAATGATCAACAATAGAAAAAGGGCCCCGAAGGGCCCTTTCCCACATCGAAAGGATTATTCGATGATCTTGGCAACCACGCCGGCACCCACGGTACGGCCACCTTCGCGAATCGCGAAGCGCAGACCATCTTCCATGGCGATCGGAGCGATCAGAGTGACAACCATCTTGATGTTGTCGCCCGGCATTACCATTTCTACGCCTTCCGGCAGCTCGCAGTTACCGGTCACGTCAGTAGTACGGAAGTAGAACTGCGGACGGTAGCCTTTGAAGAACGGCGTGTGACGACCGCCTTCTTCCTTGCTCAGCACGTAGACTTCGCCTTCGAACTTGGTGTGCGGCTTGATGGTGCCCGGCTTGGCCAGAACCTGACCACGCTCTACGTCATCACGCTTGGTACCACGCAGCAGCACGCCCACGTTCTCACCAGCGCGACCTTCGTCGAGCAGCTTGCGGAACATTTCAACGCCGGTGCAGGTGGTCTTGGTCGTGGCACGAATACCAACGATTTCGATCTCTTCCTGAACCTTGACAATGCCGCGCTCAACGCGACCGGTCACAACGGTACCGCGACCGGAGATCGAGAACACGTCTTCGATCGGCATCAGGAACGGCTTGTCGATGGCGCGCTCAGGCTCCGGAATGTAGCTATCCAGAGTCTCGACCAGCTTGCGCACGGCCGACACACCCATTTCGTTGTCGTCCTGACCGTTCAGAGCCATCAGTGCGGAGCCGATGATGATTGGCGTGTCGTCACCCGGGAAGTCGTAGGTCGACAGCAGGTCACGCACTTCCATCTCAACCAGTTCCAGCAGCTCGGCGTCATCCACCATGTCAGCCTTGTTCAGGAAGACAACGATGTAAGGAACACCTACCTGACGGGACAGCAGGATGTGTTCGCGCGTCTGCGGCATCGGGCCGTCAGCAGCGGAACAAACCAGGATCGCGCCGTCCATCTGCGCAGCACCGGTGATCATGTTTTTCACGTAGTCAGCGTGACCTGGGCAGTCGACGTGAGCGTAGTGACGAATCGAGGAATCGTACTCAACGTGGGAGGTGTTGATGGTGATACCACGAGCCTTCTCTTCCGGCGCGTTGTCGATCTGCGAGAAGTCACGCGCAGAGCCGCCCCAAGTTTCCGCGCAGACCTTAGTCAGCGCAGCGGTGAGCGTGGTTTTGCCATGGTCAACGTGACCAATGGTACCGACGTTCAGGTGCGGTTTGTTACGTTCGAATTTTTCTTTAGCCACGACAGTAAACCTCTTACTTAAAGGGCTGAATCAACCTTGTTTTTTAACCAGTGCTTCGACGATATTCGACGGAGCCTCGGAGTATTTGGAGAATTCCATAGAGTAGCTCGCGCGACCCTGAGACATGGAACGAACGTCGGTCGCATAACCGAACATTTCACCCAGCGGTACTTCGGCACGGATTACCTTGCCGGACACTGTGTCTTCCATGCCCTGGATCAGACCACGACGACGGTTCAGGTCACCCATCACGTCACCCATGTAGTCCTCAGGGGTTACCACTTCGACTTTCATGATCGGCTCAAGCACTACACCGCCGCCCTTCTGAGCCAGCTGCTTGGTCGCCATGGAAGCGGCCACCTTGAACGCCATCTCGTTGGAGTCGACGTCATGGTAGGAGCCATCGAAAACGGTCGCTTTCAGGCCGATGAGCGGATAGCCGGCCACAACGCCGTTCTTCATCTGCTCTTCAATACCTTTCTGAATGGCCGGAATGTATTCCTTCGGAACCACACCACCCACGACTTCGTTCACGAACACCAGACCTTCCTGACCTTCATCAGCAGGCGCAAAGCGGATCCAGCAATGACCGAACTGACCACGACCACCGGACTGACGAACGAACTTGCCTTCAATTTCGCAGTTCTTGGTGATCTTCTCGCGGTAGGAAACCTGAGGCTTACCAATGTTCGCCTCAACGTTGAACTCGCGACGCATACGATCGACGAGAATGTCCAGGTGCAACTCACCCATACCGGAGATGATGGTCTGCCCGGTTTCCTCGTCAGTCTTGACGCGGAATGACGGATCTTCTTGGGCAAGTTTGCCCAGTGCGATACCCATCTTCTCCTGGTCGGCCTTGGTCTTAGGCTCTACCGCTACCGAGATGACCGGCTCAGGGAAATCCATACGCTCAAGAATGATTGGATTGTCTGCGTCGCACAGAGTGTCACCGGTGGTGACGTCTTTCATACCAATCAGAGCAGCGATATCACCAGCGCGCACTTCTTTAATCTCTTCACGCTGGTTGGCATGCATCTGCACCATACGACCAACGCGCTCTTTCTTGCCCTTGACCGAGTTGATCACCGAGTCACCCGAACTGAGGAAGCCCGAGTAAACACGCACGAACGTCAGAGTGCCAACGAATGGGTCGGTGGCAATCTTGAACGCCAGAGCCGAGAACGGTTCGGCGTCGTCAGCATGACGCTCATCATAGTCAGCATCAACGAGCTCTTCTTTCGGCTTGTCGATGATGTCAGGATGAATTCCCTTGATAGCAGGAATTTCAGTCGGAGCAGGCAGGTACTCGATAACGGCGTCGAGAACCAGGGGAACACCCTTGTTCTTGAACGAAGAACCGCAGACAGCTGGAACGATCTCGTTAGCCAGAGTACGCGCGCGCAGGCCAGCCTTGATCTCTTCGTTGGTCAGCTCTTCGCCTTCCAAGTACTTGTTCATCAGCTCTTCACTGGACTCAGCGGCAGCCTCGACCATGTTGGAGCGCCATTCTTCAGCCAGCTCCAGCATATCGGCAGGAATCTCTTCCTCGCGATAGGTTGTGCCTTTGTCATCGTCGTTCCAGTAGATAGCCTTCATCTTGATCAGATCAACCTGACCCTGAAAGTTATCCTCTGAACCAATAGCGAGCTGAATCGGTACCGGGGTATGACCCAAGCGATTCTTGATCTGACTAACGACGCGCAGGAAGTTAGCACCAGCACGGTCCATCTTGTTCACGTAGACGACACGTGGAACGCCGTACTTATTGGCCTGACGCCAAACGGTCTCGGACTGCGGCTCAACACCGGAAGTACCGCAGAATACAACGACAGCGCCATCCAGCACGCGCAACGAACGCTCTACTTCAATGGTGAAGTCAACGTGACCGGGGGTGTCGATAACGTTTACGCGGTAGTTGTCGTACTGACCTACGGAGCCCTTCCAAAAGGTCGTAACAGCAGCGGAGGTAATTGTGATACCACGCTCCTGCTCCTGCACCATCCAGTCAGTAGTAGCCGCACCGTCGTGCACCTCACCCATCTTGTGGCTAAGGCCTGTGTAGAACAGGATCCGCTCGGTCGTAGTGGTCTTGCCCGCGTCAACGTGCGCACAAATACCAATGTTGCGGTAGCGGTTAATTGCTGTGTTACGAGCCATAAAGCCCTCGCAAGTTGAATGGAGCCAAAATTAGAAACGGTAGTGCGAGAACGCCTTGTTGGCCTCAGCCATGCGATGCACGTCTTCACGCTTCTTCACAGCGGCGCCTTTACCTTCAAATGCATCCGACAGCTCACCCGCCAAACGCAGGGCCATGGATTTCTCGCCACGCTTGCGCGCAGCATCTACCAGCCAGCGCATAGCCAGCGCGTTACGACGGGAAGGACGAACTTCGACCGGAACCTGGTAAGTCGCACCACCTACGCGGCGGGACTTCACTTCGACCAGCGGAGCGATGGCGTCGAGTGCTTTTTCGAAGATTTCCAGGGGATCGCTGTTCTTGCGCTCTTTGACCTTGTCCAGAGCACCATAAACGATACGCTCGGCAACGGCCTTCTTGCCGCTCTCCATCACGTGGTTCATGAACTTGGCAAGGATCAGACTTCCGTACTTCGGATCGTCAAGGATCTCGCGCTTGGCTGCTACACGACGTCTTGGCATTGATAAGCCCTCAAACGGTCTTCAGGTTAGCTCGGGACTATAACGACGAGGTTACGCCCGACCTTACTCTTATCGACTCAGATAAATAAAAATACGATTACTTCGGACGCTTGGCGCCGTACTTGGAACGGCCCTGCTTACGATCCTTGACACCGGAGGTGTCCAGCGAACCGCGCACGGTGTGATAGCGCACACCCGGAAGGTCTTTTACACGACCGCCACGGATCAGCACGACACTGTGCTCCTGCAGGTTGTGACCTTCACCACCGATGTAGGAGGCGACTTCAAAACCGTTGGTCAGGCGAACACGGCATACTTTACGCAGTGCAGAGTTCGGTTTCTTTGGCGTGGTGGTGTACACGCGGGTGCACACGCCACGGCGTTGCGGGCAGTTCTGCAGCGCAGGGACGTCGCTTTTCTCGACGACGCGCTTGCGCGGCTGGCGTACCAGCTGGTTGATCGTTGCCATCTACTAGCTCCACTGTTGTCTTTCGACACAAACGAAAAATGGCAGGGCGCAAAGCCCCGCCAAATTAGGGGTACAAGAGTCTAAAGAGCTTCTTGCACACCGTCAAGGCGCGCCCCGGCTCGAGCCAGGGCTGCCTCCAATCAGTTGCCGCTGGAATTCAGCGCCTCGGTCAGCGCCGCTTCGACCTCATCGGCACTCACACGAACCGGTTTTTCGGCATCACGCTTGCGCTTGCGCTCGCTGTGATACTGCAGACCGGTACCGGCCGGAATCAGACGACCGACCACGACGTTCTCCTTCAGGCCGCGCAGGTAGTCGCGCTTGCCGGTAACCGCCGCCTCGGTAAGGACGCGAGTGGTTTCCTGGAACGACGCCGCCGAAATGAACGACTCGGTGGACAACGAGGCCTTGGTGATACCCAGCAGCACACGCACGTACTTGGAGCCGAACTTGTCGTCCACGGACAGACGCTCGTTCTCTTCCAGCACCTGGGTCAGCTCCATCTGGTCACCCTTGATGAAGCTGGAATCGCCCGACTCGGCCACTTCGACCTTACGCAGCATCTGCCGCAGGATGGTCTCGATGTGCTTGTCGTTGATCTTCACGCCCTGCAGGCGGTAGACGTCCTGGATCTCATTGACGATGTACTTGGCCAGCGCACTGACACCCAGCAGGCGCAGGATGTCGTGCGGGTTGCTCGGCCCGTCGGAGATCACTTCGCCCTTGTTCACCTGTTCGCCTTCGAAGACGTTGAGGTGGCGCCACTTGGGAATCAGCTCCTCGTAAGGATCGGTTCCATCGGTAGGCGTGATGACCAGACGGCGCTTGCCCTTGGTTTCCTTGCCGAAGGAGATCGTGCCGCTGATTTCCGCGAGGATCGACGGCTCTTTCGGACGACGCGCCTCGAACAGGTCGGCAACGCGCGGCAAACCACCAGTGATGTCGCGGGTCTTGGACGTTTCCTGCGGGATACGCGCGATAACGTCACCGACGTTGATCTCGGCACCATCGGCCACGCCAACCAGCGCGTTCGCCGGCAGGAAGTACTGGGCAGGTACGTCGGTACCCGGCAACAGCAGTTCCTTACCGTTGGTATCGACCATCTTGATCGCCGGACGGATATCCTTGCCGGACGCCGGACGATCTTTCGGATCCATCACCTCAATGTTGGTCAGACCGGTGAGTTCGTCGGTCTGACGCTTGATGGTGATGTTCTCTTCCATGCCCGCGAAGGTCACGACACCCTTCATCTCGGTCACGATCGGGTGCGTGTGCGGATCCCATTTCGCAACGACGGTGCCGGCATCGACCTTGTCGCCTTCCTTGATCGAAATCACCGCACCGTACGGCAGCTTGTAGCGCTCGCGCTCGCGGCCGTAGTCGTCCGCTACCGCCAGTTCACCGGAACGCGAAACCGCGACCAGTGCTCCGTCAGCACGCTCGACGTATTTGAGGTTATGCAGGCGAATGGTACCGCCGTTCTTGACCATCACGTTGTCGACCGCCGAAGTCCGGCTCGCCGCACCACCAATGTGGAACGTACGCATGGTCAGCTGGGTACCCGGCTCACCGATGGACTGCGCGGCGATGACACCGACAGCCTCACCGATGTTCACCTGGTGACCGCGGGCCAGATCGCGACCGTAGCACTTGGCACAGATGCCATAGCGGGTTTCGCAGCTGATCGGCGAACGCACGATCACTTCGTCGATGCTGTTCAGCTCGATGAAGTCGACCCACTGCTCGTCGATCAAGGTACCGGCAGGAACCAGTACGTCGTCGGTGCCGGGCTTGAGTACGTCACGCGCGATCACACGACCCAGAACACGCTCACCCAGCGGCTCGACCACGTCGCCGCCTTCGATGTGCGGCGTCATGTGCAGGCCCTGCTCGGTGCCGCAATCGATCTCGGTTACCACCAGATCCTGCGCCACGTCGACCAGGCGACGGGTCAGGTAACCGGAGTTCGCGGTTTTCAGCGCGGTATCCGCCAGACCCTTACGAGCACCGTGGGTGGAGATGAAGTACTGCAGTACGTTCAGGCCTTCACGGAAGTTGGCGGTGATCGGCGTCTCGATGATCGAGCCGTCCGGCTTGGCCATCAGGCCACGCATACCGGCCAGCTGGCGAATCTGGGCAGCGGAACCCCGCGCCCCGGAGTCGGCCATCATGTACATCGAGTTGAACGAATCCTGCTCGGCTTCGTTGCCGTCGCGGTCGATGACCTTCTCTTTCGAGAGGTTGGCCATCATCGCCTTGGATACTTCGTCGTTGGCCTTCGACCAGAGGTCGATGACCTTGTTGTACTTCTCACCCTGTGTCACCAGGCCGGAGGCGTACTGCGACTCGATTTCCTTCACTTCCTCGGTAGCGGCATCGATGATGCGCGCCTTTTCGTCCGGGATGACGAAATCGTTCACACCGATCGACACGCCGGAAATGGTCGAGTAGGCAAAACCGGTGTACATCAGCTGGTCAGCGAAGATGACGGTATCCTTCAGGCCAACGGTGCGGTAGCACAGGTTGATCAGCTTGGAGATCGCCTTCTTCTTCATCGGCTGGTTGACCACGTCGAACGGCAGGCCGGCCGGAACCACCTGGAACAGCAACGCACGACCGACAGTGGTGTCGACGATACGGGTGTTCTTGGTGATCGAGCCGTCGCGATCCTTGATGGTCTCGTTGATGCGCACTTTGACGCGGGCGTGCAGCGACGCTTCGCCGGCGCGGAACACGCGGTCGACTTCCTGCAGGTCAGCGAACACGCGGCCTTCGCCCTTGGCATTGATGGCTTCACGGGTCATGTAGTACAGACCCAGGACCACGTCCTGCGACGGCACGATGATCGGCTCGCCGTTGGCCGGCGACAGGATGTTATTGGTCGACATCATCAGCGCGCGCGCTTCGAGCTGGGCTTCCAGTGTCAGCGGCACGTGAACGGCCATCTGGTCACCGTCGAAGTCGGCGTTGTACGCGGCGCAGACCAGCGGGTGCAGCTGGATCGCCTTGCCTTCGATCAGGACCGGCTCGAACGCCTGGATACCCAGACGGTGCAGCGTCGGTGCCCGGTTGAGCAACACGGGATGTTCGCGAATGACCTCGGCCAGGACGTCCCAGACCTCAGGCAACTCGCGCTCGACCATCTTCTTGGCGGCCTTGATGGTGGTCGCCATGCCACGCATTTCCAGCTTGCCGAAAATGAACGGTTTGAACAGCTCGAGAGCCATCTTCTTCGGCAGGCCGCACTGATGCAGGCGCAGGGTCGGGCCGACGGTGATGACCGAACGACCGGAATAGTCCACGCGCTTGCCGAGCAGGTTCTGACGGAAACGACCCTGCTTGCCCTTGATCATGTCGGCCAGGGACTTGAGCGGGCGCTTGTTCGAACCGGTGATGGCGCGACCACGACGGCCGTTGTCGAGTAGCGCGTCGACGGCTTCCTGCAGCATGCGCTTTTCGTTGCGCACGATGATGTCCGGCGCCGACAGATCGAGCAGGCGCTTAAGACGGTTGTTACGGTTGATCACCCGGCGATACAGATCGTTGAGATCCGAGGTCGCGAAGCGGCCACCATCCAGCGGAACCAGCGGACGCAGATCCGGCGGCAATACCGGCAGAACGGTCAGCACCATCCATTCCGGCAGGTTGCCCGAGCCATGGAAGGCTTCCATCAGCTTCAGGCGCTTGGACAGCTTCTTGATCTTGGTTTCCGAGTTGGTCTGCGGAATCTCTTCGCGCAGGCGACCGATCTCGTGTTCCAGGTCGATTTCGTGCAGCAGCTCGCGCACGGCCTCGGCACCCATGCGAGCGTCGAAATCGTCACCGAACTCTTCCAGCGCCTCGAAGTACTGCTCGTCATTGAGCAGCTGACCCTTCTCGAGCGTGGTCATGCCTGGATCGATCACCACATAGCTCTCGAAGTAGAGCACGCGCTCGATGTCACGCAGGGTCATGTCCAGCAGCAGGCCGATACGGCTCGGCAGCGACTTCAGGAACCAGATGTGGGCGACTGGCGACGCCAGCTCGATATGCGCCATGCGCTCGCGACGGACCTTGGCCAGTGCAACCTCGACACCGCACTTCTCGCAGATCACGCCACGATGCTTGAGGCGCTTGTACTTGCCGCACAGGCACTCGTAATCCTTGACCGGGCCAAAGATCTTGGCGCAGAACAGGCCATCACGCTCGGGCTTGAACGTACGGTAGTTGATGGTCTCTGGCTTCTTGACCTCACCAAAGGACCAGGAACGGATCATCTCGGGCGAAGCCAATGCAATCTTGATGGCATCGAACTCTTCGATTTGACCCTGGTTTTTCAACAGATTCAGCAAGTCTTTCAAGGCCTTTCCTCCTCACGGACCGGCGACGACCGGCTGATGCCGGACGCCGCTTAGGCGGTGCGTGGTTATTCGGTTTCCAGATCGATGTCGATACCGAGCGAGCGGATCTCTTTGATCAGCACGTTGAAGGATTCCGGCATGCCGGGCTCCATACGGTGATCGCCGTCCACGATGTTCTTGTACATCTTGGTCCGCCCGTTCACGTCGTCCGACTTGACCGTGAGCATTTCCTGCAGGGTGTAGGCGGCACCGTAAGCCTCCAGGGCCCAGACCTCCATCTCCCCGAAACGCTGGCCACCGAACTGCGCCTTACCACCCAGCGGCTGCTGGGTGACCAGGCTGTAGGAACCGGTGGAACGCGCATGCATCTTGTCGTCGACCAGGTGGTTGAGCTTGAGCATGTACATGTAACCGACCGTGGTCGTGCGCTCGAACTTGTTCCCCGTGCGGCCATCGAACAGCTGCATCTGGCCACTTTCCGGCAGATCCGCCAGCTTCAGCATGGCCTTGATCTCGCGCTCCTTGGCACCGTCGAAGACCGGCGTCGCCATCGGTACGCCGCCACGCAGGTTCTTGGCCAGATCCAGCACTTCCTGATCGCTGAACTCGTCCAGGTTTTCCTGGCGGCCACCGATCTCGTTGTAGATTTCGGTGAGGAACTTGCGCAGCTCGGCCACCTTGCGCTGCTCGTCGAGCATGCGGTTGATCTTCTCACCCAGGCCCTTGGCTGCGAGGCCCAGGTGGGTCTCGAGGATCTGCCCGACGTTCATCCGCGACGGTACACCCAGCGGGTTCAGGACGATGTCGACCGGCGTGCCATTAGCATCGTGCGGCATGTCTTCGACCGGCATGATCACCGAGACCACACCCTTGTTACCGTGACGACCGGCCATCTTGTCGCCCGGCTGGATGCGACGCTTGATCGCCAGGTAGACCTTGACGATCTTCAGCACGCCCGGCGCCAGGTCGTCGCCCTGCTGCAGCTTGCGCTTCTTATCCTCGAACTTGTCGTCGAGCAGCTGACGGCGGTCGGAGATATAGGCCTGGGCCTTCTCCAACTGCTCGTTCAGCGCATCTTCGGCCATGCGCAGCTTGAACCACTGGCCATGCTCGAGCCCGTCGAGGATCTCGTCGGTGATGACGGTACCCTTCTTCAGGCCGGCACCGCCCTCGGCGGACGCCCCGACCAGAGCGGAACGCAGGCGTTCGAAGGTGGCGCCCTCGACGATGCGGAACTCTTCGTTGAGGTCCTTGCGAATCTCGTCGAGCTGCATCTTCTCGATGGCCAACGCACGGGAGTCACGCTCGACGCCGTCACGAATGAACACCTGAACGTCGATGACGGTGCCCTTGGTGCCCGTCGGCACGCGCAGGGACGTGTCCTTAACATCCGATGCCTTTTCACCGAAGATCGCGCGCAGCAGCTTCTCTTCCGGCGTCAGCTGGGTTTCGCCCTTCGGCGTGACCTTGCCGACCAGAATGTCGCCCGCGCCGACTTCGGCACCAACGTAGACGATGCCCGCCTCGTCCAGCTTGTTCAGCGCAGCTTCGCCCACGTTCGGAATGTCCGCCGTGATCTCTTCTGGGCCAAGCTTGGTGTCGCGCGACACGCAGGTCAGTTCCTGAATATGGATGGTGGTGAAACGATCTTCCTGAACCACACGTTCCGACAGGAGGATGGAGTCTTCGAAGTTATAGCCGTTCCACGGCATGAACGCGACGCGCATGTTCTGACCGAGCGCCAGCTCACCCATATCGGTGGAGGGACCGTCAGCCATGATGTCACCGCGCTCGACCACGTCACCTTTGCTGACCAGCGGACGCTGGTTGATGCAGGTGTTCTGGTTGGAACGGGTGTACTTGGTCAGGTTGTAGATATCGACGCCGGCCTCACCGGTCTCGACTTCCGCATCATGCACACGCACAACGACACGACTGGCATCGACCGAATCGATTACGCCACCACGACGGGCAACGACGCAGACGCCGGAGTCTCGCGCCACGTTGCGTTCCATACCGGTGCCTACCAGCGGCTTATCCGAGCGCAAGGTCGGAACGGCCTGACGCTGCATGTTCGAGCCCATCAGAGCACGGTTAGCGTCGTCGTGCTCGAGGAACGGGATCAGCGATGCCGCTACGGAGACGACCTGCTTTGGCGATACATCCATCAGTGTCACGTCTTCCGGAGCTTTGACCGTGAATTCGTTCTGATGACGTACGGCGACCAGCTCGTCGACCAGCTTACGGCCGTCCAGCTTGGCGCTCGCCTGGGCGATGACATGGTCCGCCTCTTCAATTGCCGAGAGGAACACGATCTCGTCGGTAACTTCGCCTTCCTTCACAACGCGGTACGGGCTTTCCAGAAAACCGTACTGGTTGGTACGGGCATAGGCAGCCAGCGAGTTGATCAGACCGATGTTAGGACCTTCAGGAGTCTCGATCGGGCACACACGACCATAGTGGGTCGGGTGTACGTCGCGCACTTCGAAGCCGGCGCGTTCACGAGTCAGGCCGCCCGGGCCGAGTGCGGAGACGCGACGCTTATGGGTGATTTCCGAGAGCGGGTTGTTCTGGTCCATGAACTGCGAGAGCTGGCTTGAACCGAAGAACTCCTTCACCGCCGCCGCGACCGGCTTGGCGTTGATCAGGTCCTGCGGCATCAGGCCTTCGCTTTCGGCCATTGAAAGACGTTCCTTGACCGCGCGCTCAACACGAACCAGACCTACACGGAACTGGTTTTCGGCCATTTCACCCACGCAACGTACGCGACGGTTCCCCAAGTGGTCGATGTCGTCGACGACGCCTTTGCCGTTACGAATGTCGACCAGAGTCTTCAGTACCGCAACGATGTCTTCACGGCTGAGCACGCCGGAACCTTCGATCTCGGTACGACCGATACGGCGGTTGAACTTCATCCGACCCACAGCGGACAGGTCGTACCGCTCAGAGGCAAAGAACAGGTTGTTAAACAGCGTCTCGGCGGCGTCCTTGGTTGGCGGCTCGCCAGGACGCATCATGCGGTAGATTTCCACCAGTGCTTCGAGCTGGTTAGTCGTCGAATCGATCTTCAGCGTGTCGGAAATGAACGGACCGCAATCGATGTCGTTAGTATACAAAGTCTCGAAACGCACAACCTGGGCCTTGACCAGCTTGGCCAGAACCTCAACGGTGAGTTCGGTATTGCACTCAGCAATGATCTCCCCAGTGGCAGGGTGCACGATGGCCTTGGCCGTGGTGCGGCCCAGCACATAGTCCATCGGCATATCGAGCGCCTTGATGCCGGACTTGTCGAGCTGATTAATGTGGCGCGCGGTAATGCGACGACCTTGCTCGACAATGACTTTGCCGTTCTCATCCTTAATGTCGAACGACGCGATCTCGCCGCGCAGGCGGTGCGGCACAAGCTCAAGGCTCAACGCATCACCCTTAACGTGGAATACGTTGGTGTCGTAGAACGCATCGAGAATTTCTTCAGTGCTGTAGTTCAGGGCGCGCAGAAGCACCGAGGCAGGCAGCTTGCGGCGACGGTCGATACGCACGAAGACGGCATCCTTCGGATCGAACTCGAAGTCCAGCCAGGAGCCACGGTACGGAATAATACGGGCGGAATACAGGAGCTTGCCCGAGCTATGGGTCTTGCCTCGGTCGTGATCGAAGAAGACGCCTGGCGAGCGGTGCAACTGAGATACGATGACGCGCTCGGTACCGTTGATGATGAAGGTACCGTTGTCCGTCATCAGGGGGATTTCCCCCATGTAAACTTCCTGCTCTTTAATGTCCTTGATCGCCTTGCTCGACGATTCCTTATCGAAAATGATCAGGCGAACTTTTACCCGCAGCGGAACCGCGAAGGTCACGCCGCGCAGGACACATTCCTTGACATCGAAAGCCGGGTCGCCCAAGCGATAGCCGACGTATTCCAGCGCTGCATTGCCGGAATAGCTGATTATCGGAAAAACGGATTTGAAGGCTGCATGCAAGCCAATATCGCGGAACTGATCCTTGGTCGCTCCCGCCTGCAGGAATTCGCGGTACGAATCCAGCTGGATGGCCAAAAGATACGGCACGTCCATAACGTGCGGTAACTTGCTAAAGTCCTTGCGGATTCGTTTTTTCTCAGTGTATGAGTAAGCCATCAGCGTTCCCCAGCTTGGTCACCTGCTTGTTTGGCTCCTCCCGACGGGAGCAGCCAGAAAATCTTGCGAATCCCTTGATTCGCACCGCCCACCGGAGCGGTTCTTTCCGTACTAGCGGCCAACGAGCATCAGGCAGCTATAACGGAAAAAGGCCGGTGGCAAAAGCCACCAGCCATCAGCCTTACGCGAGTCGCTTCGGCTGTAGACGCAAGGTCGTGCTTACTTGAGCTCGACCTTGGCGCCTGCTTCTTCCAGAGCCTTCTTCGCCGCTTCAGCCTCGTCCTTGGAAACGCTTTCCTTGACCACGCCCGGGGCGCCGTCAACAACCGCCTTGGCTTCTTTCAGGCCCAGACCAGTCAGCTCACGAACGGCCTTGATGACGTTAACCTTCTTGTCACCAGCCTCGGTCAGCACGACAGTGAATTCGGTCTGCTCTTCAGCAGCGGCAGCGGCCGGGCCAGCGGCCGCAACAGTTGCGGCGGCAGCAGTAACGCCGAACTTTTCTTCCATTGCCTTGATCAGTTCAACAACCTGCATCACGGACATTTCGGAAACGGCGTTGATGATATCTTCGTTGGTCAGAGCCATGACTCTAGTTCCTGTATATATAGGTGACGACCTGGGGTCGTCTAATTCAAAAGAGATTCGAAAGTTGCTGTGCGCTTAGGCGGCTGCAGCTTCTTTCTGATCACGAACGGCCGCCAGAGTACGAGCCAGCTTGCTAGTAGCGCCTTGAATCACGCTCATCAGCTGCGAAATGGCTTCGTCATAGGTCGGCAAGGTTGCCAGCACGTCGATCTGATTGGCTGCGAGGAACTGACCCTCGAACGCAGCGGCCTTGATCTCGAACTTGTCCTGCCCCTTGGCAAACTCCTTGAAAATACGGGCAGCAGCGCCCGGATGTGCATTGGAGAAAGCGATCAGGGTTGGGCCTTTGAACACGTCGTTGAGCACATCGAACTGAGTGCCTTCAACGGCGCGGCGCAGCAGAGTGTTACGTACGACACGTACGTACACGCCAGCTTCGCGGGCCTCTTTACGGAGTCCGGTCATGGCCCCCACGGTCACGCCACGGGCATCAGCCACGACAGCGGACAGGGCAGCTTGGGCAGCCTCGTTGACTTCAGCGACGATGGCTTTCTTGTCTTCGAGTTTGATTGCCACGGGTTTTACTCCTGGATGTTACCGGTTCATCCGGTCGAAACCGGACGGGTTTTGGTGTCTGATTCGGTACGAATCGGGAGCACCTCTGCGTAGGCTTGAAGAAGCGAACTCCAGCGGTTTAAGGCTTGCGCCGCCTACGGTCTTGGATAGCCCCCGCCAGGCAGGGACCCCAATTTTGCACCGCTCCGGCAACCGGAGCGGCTAGTGTTACGCGTCGAGAGAAGCCTGATCGATGATCAGTCCCGGCCCCATGGTGGTGCTCAGGGTCACGCGCTTGACATAAATACCTTTGGAAGTGGAAGGCTTCAGACGCTTGAGGTCCGAAAGCAGCGCTTCAACGTTCTGCTTGAGCTGACCAGCTTCGAAACCGACCTTGCCCACAGAGCTATGAATGATGCCGTTCTTGTCGGTACGGAAGCGCACCTGACCAGCCTTGGCATTCTTGACTGCGGTCGCAACGTCCGGCGTCACGGTACCAACCTTCGGGTTCGGCATCAGGCCGCGAGGACCGAGAATCTGCCCCAGCTGGCCGACTACGCGCATAGCATCCGGGGAAGCGATAACCACGTCATAGTTCAGATCGCCGCCTTTCATTTCAGCAGCCAACTCGTCCATGCCGACACGGTCGGCGCCGGCAGCCAGTGCCGCCTCAGCAGCAGGACCCTGAGTAAATACAGCAACACGAACGGTCTTGCCGGTGCCGTTCGGTAGAACGGTAGCGCCGCGCACGACTTGGTCGGATTTACGCGGATCCACTCCCAGATTGATCGCGATGTCGAAAGACTCAGTGAACTTCACAGCCGACAGCTGAGTCAGCAGGGTCGCGGCGTCTTCGAACGAGTACTGCTTGCCAGCTTCGACTTTCTCGGCGAAAGCCTTCTGGCGCTTGGTCAACTTAGCCATTACACACCCTCCACGTTCAGGCCCATGCTGCGAGCGGAGCCGGCGATAGTGCGCACGGCCGCCTCAAGATCAGCGGCGGTAAGATCAGCGTTCTTGGTCTTTGCGATCTCTTCCAGCTGAGCACGGGTAACAGTGCCGACCTTCTGGGTGTTCGGACGAGCAGAACCACTGGTGATGCCTGCAGCTTTCTTCAACAAAACTGCAGCAGGGGTGCTTTTGGTCTCGAAGGTGAAGCTACGGTCGCTGTAAACGGTGATAATCACCGGCGTAGGCAGACCAGGCTCCTGGCCTTGAGTGCGGGCATTGAATGCCTTACAGAATTCCATGATATTGACGCCATGCTGGCCCAGCGCGGGACCTACGGGCGGCGACGGGTTGGCCTGACCGGCCTTTACCTGAAGCTTGATATAAGCTTGAATTTTCTTAGCCATAACTACTCCGTTCCGGGTGCTAACGCCTTACGGCTCCCCTATCTACTTGAATATCCCAGTGACGACAAAACCCCGCAGCCAGCAGCTGCGGGGTGTGGGATGCTTTCTTCAGCTAGACCTTCTCGACCTGACTGAACTCCAACTCTACCGGCGTTGAACGACCAAATATGAGGACAGCCACCTGAATGCGGCTCTTCTCGTAGTTGACCTCTTCAACCACGCCATTGAAATCAGCAAAAGGCCCATCCGCAACACGGACAACCTCACCCGGCTCAAACAAGGTCTTGGGCTTCGGCTTGTCACTACCATCCGCAACACGCCGGAGAATTGCCTCAGCCTCTTTATCAGTGATCGGCGCAGGCTTATCTGCGGTACCACCGATAAACCCCATCACACGAGGCGTGTCTTTCACCAAGTGCCAGGCACCTTCAGCCATATCCATCTGGACGAGCACGTAACCGGGGAAGAACTTGCGCTCACTCTTGCGCTTCTGCCCATTACGCATCTCGACCACTTCTTCAGTGGGAACAAGGATTTCGCCGAAATGATCTTCCATCCCAGCAAGCTTGATACGCTCAATCAGCGAGCGCATGACGTGCTTCTCGTAACCCGAGTAAGCATGAACCACATACCAGCGCTTAGCCACGGGACACCCTTAACCTACAACCATGGAAACCAGCCAACCGAGCAGGGAATCGAGCCCCCACAACAGCAGCGCCATAACAAGCACAACAGCCACAACTATCAGCGTGGTCTGAGTGGTTTCTTGACGAGTC
Organism: Pseudomonas sp. YJ42; assembly: GCF_047225135.1. Taxonomy (NCBI): domain Bacteria; kingdom Pseudomonadati; phylum Pseudomonadota; class Gammaproteobacteria; order Pseudomonadales; family Pseudomonadaceae; genus Pseudomonas; species Pseudomonas sp. YJ42. The sequence goes on from NZ_CP178378.1 coordinate 2,304,618, forward strand.
GGCCAAACGACCTTGCGAATCTCGACGCGCGCCTCTTTCAACAAAACGAAAAAGGAGCGACCTTTTGACGTCTGCAACGCTACAAAAGCAGCGACTACAGCGAAAGCGAGTAACGCGAGAACTCTATACAGAATCGGCTCTGCGGAGTAATACTGATTACCAACCACCGCCACAACAACCAAAGCAGCCACAACAAGCCACTTCACCAGATCGAAGCGCGTGTCTTTGGCTTCTGCTTTGATATTCATCTGCTAGAACCCTGTAAAAACTGCCAAATTCGATATTGAAATTGGCAGGCCAGGAGGGAATCGAACCCCCAACCTGCGGTTTTGGAGACCGCCGCTCTGCCAATTGAGCTACTGGCCTAACAAGAGTCAGGCCGACTATTATGCCGGCCCGAATTGATCAGATCAATCGATTATTCGATGATCTTGGCAACCACGCCGGCACCAACGGTACGGCCACCTTCGCGAATCGCGAAGCGCAGACCATCTTCCATGGCGATCGGAGCGATCAGAGTGACAACCATCTTGATGTTGTCGCCCGGCATTACCATTTCTACGCCTTCCGGCAGCTCGCAGTTACCGGTCACGTCAGTAGTACGGAAGTAGAACTGCGGACGGTAGCCTTTGAAGAACGGCGTGTGACGACCGCCTTCCTCCTTGCTCAGTACGTAGACTTCGCCTTCGAACTTGGTGTGCGGCTTGATGGTGCCCGGCTTGGCCAGAACCTGACCACGCTCTACGTCATCACGCTTGGTGCCACGCAGCAGCACGCCCACGTTCTCACCAGCGCGACCTTCGTCGAGCAGCTTGCGGAACATTTCAACGCCGGTGCAGGTGGTCTTGGTCGTGGCACGAATACCAACGATTTCGATCTCTTCCTGAACCTTGACAATGCCGCGCTCAACACGACCGGTCACAACGGTACCGCGACCGGAGATCGAGAACACGTCTTCGATCGGCATCAGGAACGGCTTGTCGATGGCACGCTCAGGCTCCGGAATGTAGCTATCCAGAGTCTCGACCAGCTTGCGCACGGCCGACACACCCATTTCGTTGTCGTCCTGACCGTTCAGGGCCATCAGCGCGGAGCCGATGATGATTGGCGTGTCGTCACCCGGGAAGTCGTAGGTCGACAGCAGGTCACGCACTTCCATCTCAACCAGTTCCAGCAGCTCGGCGTCATCCACCATGTCAGCCTTGTTCAGGAAGACAACGATGTAAGGAACACCTACCTGACGGGACAGCAGGATGTGTTCGCGCGTCTGCGGCATCGGGCCGTCAGCAGCGGAACAAACCAGGATCGCGCCGTCCATCTGCGCAGCACCGGTGATCATGTTTTTCACGTAGTCAGCGTGACCTGGGCAGTCGACGTGAGCGTAGTGACGAATCGAGGAATCGTACTCAACGTGGGAGGTGTTGATGGTGATACCACGAGCCTTCTCTTCCGGCGCGTTGTCGATCTGCGAGAAGTCACGCGCAGAGCCGCCCCAAGTTTCCGCGCAGACCTTAGTCAGCGCAGCGGTGAGCGTGGTTTTGCCATGGTCAACGTGACCAATGGTACCGACGTTCAGGTGCGGTTTGTTACGTTCGAATTTTTCTTTAGCCATCGAGACCGTCTCCCATCGTTGAATTGAGCTAGTCACGCCACCATTAAAACAAAGGCAGATATTTACATATCTGCCTTTGGGGTTGGAGCTCATGAGCGGATTTGAACCGCTGACCTCACCCTTACCAAGGGTGTGCTCTACCAGCTGAGCTACATGAGCGAATCTTGTCGCATAGATGCTTAAAACCTGGAGCGGGTAGCGGGAATCGAACCCGCATCATCAGCTTGGAAGGCTGAGGTTCTACCACTAAACTATACCCGCGTTAGCCGAGGCCTACGCTAAAATCTGGTGGAGGGGGAAGGATTCGAACCTTCGAAGTCGATGACGTCAGATTTACAGTCTGATCCCTTTGGCCGCTCGGGAACCCCTCCAAAACGAGGCGGCATTTTCATTGCCAACCTCCTCACTGTCAAGCATTTTCTCATTAAAAACTTGAGGTTAGCTGACAGCGCTAAGTAGCGCCCCTGAGGGGTATGCTGCTGAGCGGGCGCCATTCTATGTAAACTACTCTGAAGTTGCAATGCTTGAGCAAGGCATTTGTCGATGCTCAAGCTCAGGAAAATCCCTCATAAGCTCAGCAAGCAATGAACCGTTCAATAAGTGCTGACGAACGTCCGCCACCCGGACCCAATAACGACGATGGGTTCTGGGCAGCTCACGAATCAACGCCGCATAGTCAACACCCTGCAAACGATTGACGACACTTTCAGCAGAATCCTTACGAGAAAATATCCCGAGAGAGATCCCATTAGACAGATCGCCAACAGTGATTATGTAACTGTCGATATTGCGAGATTGCAGCTCTCGCAACTGACGCAGCGATGCCTGCCGAGACACAAGCGGAGGCAGGTACACCCAGTAGTCAACGCCAGCGGCCTCATCTACAGGCTCGACGCGGGAATCGATGTCTAGACTCAACAAACGCTGCTCAACAGCCAGTGCGATTGATTCCTCATCGAAGCCTCCCAGAAACAGACAGGCACTATCCACATCTTGCTCTGACTCACGGCGCGCCAAAGGCTTCGTTTCACTCAGCAGCTTGATGCCAGCATCTCTTGGAGGTACTCGCTGCCCTGAAGCCTCACTTACCACCGACGGAGTTTGGTTTAGGTGATACAAGTAAAGCAGCAGATTCAGTATCACTAGAAGCATTAAAAGCCAGCGCATCGATACCTCTTTAGGGACAGGCTATCGCCAGGCCTCTGAAAACCAAATCTGGCACACATCTTACACCCGGAAGATCCGCTGCTATTGCGGCATCCCCCCCGGTGACGTAGATAGTAAAGTCGTCACCTAAGTGACTATTGGCAAAGGAAATTTGACTAGAGAGATAGCTGCGCACCATGATTAGACAGCCCCGCTCAACGGCTTCGGCGGTACTCCTACCAGGAGCAACATCACTCAACGCGAGCGCAGCTTCTGCCACGTCGTATCGGATACGGCGAGTGTGATCGACCAATTGCGCTCGCAGCAGAGCGATTCCTGGAGCTATGTAGCCGCCGAGATGCACCCCATCGCAAGCAACGAGATCTACGGTAATAGCCGTACCTAAATCGATAACTAAACAGGCGCCCCTACACAGGTCATAGGCAGCAAGAACAGCTAGCCAACGATCCAACCCTAAACGCTGCTGGTCACGATAGCCATTCACAACGCCGGCAAAACGGTCGGCCGGGCGCGCTCTGGCCACGTTCACGCCCAATGCCTTAGAAAGCACATGCACTAACGCCGTGGTTTCAGCATCGCTTCTGACACTAACCAGCCGGCAGCGGGTGATTTTCCCGATGCGCCCATCGAGCAGATCTCGGACAACATCCGCCACATGAGTAGCAATGCCTTCAGTTAATACGGCTTTATTAGCGCCAGAAACAACGCGCCATTTGATAAAACTGTTTCCGCAATCGAGCTCAAGAATCATGATCGATCCTCAAGCTTAGTTCTCCCCCGCTAAAACGCTGCTCCCCCTGACCATCAACCAATAGCCGTAAAGCGCCATGCTCATCTATACCGAGCATCAGGCCTTTAATCTGGTGGGCGCCCGCACTTAAAACACAGCGCTTGCCCTGCCAGACATTATTCGCCTCCCATTCGCCCCGCAGCGAGGAAAATCCCTGCTGGGCGTGCAGATTCACATAATGATGCAGCGACTCACTGACAAAACTTGCCAGCTCACTTCGATCCACCAAGACTCCCGTCTGGGCTCTGACCGACGTCCAAGGCTGATCTATATCTAGGCCATCTGAAATCATATTTACGTTTATTCCGATGCCGATAATGACGTGACATACATCGGCCGGGTCCCCGGTCAGCTCCAACAGGATTCCAGCTATCTTCTTGCCGCTGACATAAAGATCGTTGGGCCACTTAAGCCCGACATCCTCAACTCCTGCCCGACGCAGAGCATGGAGAACGGCCAAACCTACGACCAAGCTCAGGCCAGACAGCCCCTCAGAGCCATTTGCAATTTTCAGCGCCAAGGAATAATAGAGGTTTCTCCCAAACGGGCTCACCCATACTCGCCCCCTGCGGCCTCGGCCATTGATCTGACTCTCAGCCAATACTACGAACGGCGCTGCAACTTCTGAGCGCAGCAGCCTCAATGCTTCGGCATTAGTAGAGTCCACTGTGTCTCGGAAGCAAAGCTGCCAGCCTAAATGCGCCAGTGCGGCAGAGCACGACTCATAGTTCAGCAACGAAAACGGCTCTGCCAGCCGATAACCTTTCCCGGGCACTCTGAACAGCTCAATATCGTATTCGGCCTCAAGTCGCTGCAGATATTTCCATACAGCGCTCCGACTCACACCAAGAGCAGCACCCAGCTCTTCGCCAGAATGAAAACGACCGTCACCAAGTAGCCGTAGTAATTCACTCATAAGGTCCCCTAACCAGCAAGCCAGGCATGATAGCTGCAGTTCCAAAGCCCAGCGAGTTTTCCCGCGCCCAAAGACAAACCCCCGGTCATCTTTCGATGATCGGGGGTTTGGTGTAGAAGCTTGACGATGACCTACTCTCACATGGGGAGACCCCACACTACCATCGGCGATGCGTCGTTTCACTTCTGAGTTCGGGATGGGATCAGGTGGTTCCAACGCTCTATGGTCGTCAAGCAATTCGGTTGGGGAGTCGGTGTTCAGTCGCTTCCCCTAATTGGGTATGTGATGGTGTTGCTGTATTGGTTTCGCTTGCGAGCGATGCGTCTTTTCGGTTTGTTTGTCGACTTCAACCGTCTGACACGCAAACATCAAATTGTTTGGGTGTTATATGGTCAAGCCTCACGGGCAATTAGTATGGGTTAGCTCAACGCCTCACAGCGCTTACACACCCCACCTATCAACGTCGTAGTCTTCGACGGCCCTTCAGGGAGCTCAAGGCTCCAGTGAGATCTCATCTTGAGGCAAGTTTCCCGCTTAGATGCTTTCAGCGGTTATCTCTTCCGAACATAGCTACCCGGCAATGCCACTGGCGTGACAACCGGAACACCAGAGGTTCGTCCACTCCGGTCCTCTCGTACTAGGAGCAGCCCCTCTCAAATCTCAAACGTCCACGGCAGATAGGGACCGAACTGTCTCACGACGTTCTAAACCCAGCTCGCGTACCACTTTAAATGGCGAACAGCCATACCCTTGGGACCGGCTTCAGCCCCAGGATGTGATGAGCCGACATCGAGGTGCCAAACACCGCCGTCGATATGAACTCTTGGGCGGTATCAGCCTGTTATCCCCGGAGTACCTTTTATCCGTTGAGCGATGGCCCTTCCATACAGAACCACCG